>OZ257257.1:0-3625802 GCA_965279705.1 Stagnimonas sp. | reverse complement strand
CCGGCGTGCGGCCGGTGATGCCGACAATGCCTTCAGACAGATAACTGTAGTACTGGCGGCCATCGGCTTCGCGCCTGAACTGCCAGAGCGCGCCCGGCACGCCGGCGGCCAGCTCTTGCAGCTGGGTGCGGGATTGTTCCAGCTCTGCTTCAAGCGACTTGCGGCCGGTGATGTCGAGCGTGCAGCCGTGCCAGGTGATGCCGGTCTTGTCCCCGCGTGGTACGGCCTGGCTCAAAGCCCAGCGCATCTCGCCCTGAGCTCCGGTGGGGTGCAGGCGGTGTTCCCGCTGGAAGCTGCTGAGTGTCTCGCCGTGCGCATCCAGCAAGTCCCGCAACTGCTGCCGATCTTCATCGAGCATGTGCTGCGTACCTTGTTCGAAGCTGATGCCTTTTTCACGCGGCAGCACGACGGCCGCGTCGGAGGGGCGATCGCCATAAAAAGTGAACACGGGCGGGCGGCCACGCTCGATACGCAGGGTCCAGAAGATGGCCGGCATCGCATCGATCATGGCGCGGAACTGCATCTCGGCCTGTTCGGCGCGGTGCTGCAGTTGTGCGCGTCGCTGCTGCTGCGACAGCAGCAAGATCACCCACGCCGCCAGTACCGCCAAGCCGGCCAGGGCGGCGATCGTCCACCAGAGCACGGTGGCGCGGGCAATGCCGCGGTCGATCTGCACATGCGTCCATTTCTCGCGCATGGCGTCGCGCTGCTGTTGCGTGATCGAGTCCAGCACGGCGTTGAACAGCGGGACGAGCGCCTGCAAGTCGGGCCGCACGGCAATCGCCATGCTTTCCTGCTTCTCGTCGAAGTTGGCGGCCACGCGCAGATTGGTCAGACCCTTGATCTGTGTCAGGTGGTAGGCAACGGCCAGCGACGCGACGGCAATATCGGCGCGCCCGGTGGAGACGGCGAACAGCGCCTCTTCGCTGGTGCGCACCGGTATGGCCACCAGTTGTGGGTTCTTGCTGGCGGCATTGGCATTGGAGCTGTAGCCCTCGACCACAGCTAGGCGGCGGCCGGCGGGGAAGTCCCTGAGCCGCTCGATGTAGGGCTCGTCGTTGCGCACGATGATGCCGTCTGTGAACTCGATGTAGGGCGTGCTGAAACGCATCGACTGTGCGCGCGCATCGTTCGGCGTGAGTGCCGACAACACGTCGATCTCGCCGCGCTCGAAGGCAGCCAGCACCTCCGAAAAACTGTTTTTTCGGACGATCTCGAACTGGATGCCCAGCTCGGTTTCGAGCGCGCGCATGTAGCTGGAGACCACGCCGCTGTACTGGCCTTCGGCATCGATGAACTCGATCGGCGCCCAGTCGCTCTCAACGCCCAGACGCAGCTTGGGATGCGCGACCAGCACCGCCTGTTCCTGGGCGGTGAGACTGAGCCTGGTGATTTCTTCAGATGGGCTTTGCGCGGCCGCCGGCAGCAGCACGGCTACCAGCAGCAGCCAAAGCCATCCCTTCATTCGCCGTGCCTGGCCCCGGGCGGCTGCTGGGCCAAGGTGCGGCGCATCTTGAGGTTGAGCAGCTCGACACCCACCGAGAAGCCCATGGCCACATAGACGTAGTTCTTGGAGAAATGCGTGTGCAGCCCCTCAGCCACCAGCACCACGCCGATCAGCACCAGGAAGGCGAGTGCGAGCATCTTGATGGTGGGGTTGGCCTCCACGAAACGGCCGAGCGGGCCTGCGAAGAACATCATCGAAATCACGGCGATGACGATGGCGGTAATCATCACCGGCAGGTTGTCGGTCATGCCGACGGCGGTGATGACGCTGTCGAGCGAGAACACGATGTCGAGAATCATGATCTGCACGATCACACTCATGAAGCTCACGGCAGCCTTGCCGCCGCCGGTCGCATCGGCATCGCCGTGTTCGGCGCCCTTGAGCATGTCGAGAATCTCCTTGCCGGCTTTCCAGATCAGGAACACGCCGCCGAAGAACAGGATGAGATCGCGGCCCGAGACGCCAAAATTACCCAGGCTGAACAGCGGTGTGACCAGCTTGGCGATCCACGCCAGCGAGATCAGCAGCAGGATGCGGGTGCCCATCGCGCCGGCGAGGCCGATGGTGCGGGCGCGGGCCTGCTGATGCGGCGGCAGCTTGGCCGCCATGATCGAGAGAAAGATGATGTTGTCGATGCCCAGCACGACTTCGAGTGCTGTGAGGGTGATGAGGGCCAGCCAGAGGTCGGGGTCAGCGAAGTTCACTTAAAAGCTCTTGGGTTCAGGGGCATGATTGCTGGGCAGGATGATAACGGGCGAGCGCGTCGATGTGCCCTAAAAGATGCGCGGTTCATCCGCATTGTCATTGAACTGTCGCCGATCTGACACGCCCGCTTCAGCGCATGGCACGACACTGCTCTCATCACCACACACAGGAGTCATGCCATGCGGATTGCCTACGGAGTGATGGGTTACGGGCGCGGCCACGCCATGCGCACGATGAGCGTGCTGCCGACGCTCATGAAAGATCACGAGGTCACCGTGTTTACCGCCGGTGACGCCTACGAGGTGCTGGCCCCGAAATTCCCGACCGTGCGCATCCCCATGGTGGGCTACCGCTACAACGCCAGCGGCCGTCATTCGACCGTGAAAACGGTTGCTGAAAACCTTTCGCCGATGGCCGACCTGATGCTGCACGGCCACGGCATGGAACAGGTCGAGCGAGAGTTCAGGCAGCGCGATATCCAGGTGGTGATTTCGGATTCCGAAGCCTGGTGCCACAAGGCGGCGCAGCGTTTGAGCATCCCGCGCATCTCGTTCGACCACGTCGGCATCCTCGCCTACTGCAAGCCGCATTTTCCGCCCGACCTCTGGCTGGCCGGCATGCGCGATGCCATCGGCTACCGCAGCCTGATGGGCATCCCCGAGCGCATCCTGATTTCGAGTTTCTACCCGGCCCAAGGCAAATATCCGGGCGTGAAGCTGGTGGGCCCGATGCTGCGCGACGTGGTGAAGCAGACCAAGCCGACGCGCGGTGATTACCTGCTGGCCTACTTCAACAAGGGCGAGCACCAGTACCGCCCCAACATCGACCGCGCACTGCGCCTGCTGGATATCCCCGTGCGGGTCTACGGCACGCCGTATCGCGGCGTGGTCGAGAACCTAGACTTTCGCCCCCTGAGCAACGACGCCTTCGTGCAGGACTTGGCCGGTTGCCGCGCCGTGCTCTCCACCGCCGGCAACCAGCTGATCGGCGAGGCCATCCACTTCGGCAAGCCCATTCTCGCCGTGCCGGAAGACGCCTTCGAGCAACGCCTCAACGCCCACATGATCGAGCGCATGGGCGTGGGCATGAAGAGCACGCTCTCGGGGCTGACGCCGAGCGATGTGGACCGCTTTCTCTCCAACGAGCACAACTATCGCAGCTACATGAAAGAGCACGCGGGCGATGGCCGCGACGAAGCGGTAGCCACGCTCAACCAGTTCATCGACGAGCTGGCGGTGCAGAAGATCAGGATGAGGCTGAAAGCTGCGGCACAGCCCATGGTGGCAACTGCTTAGTTCGCTGGCTCATTGGCCGGCAGGCGGTTGCCACAGCTCGACCTTGTTGCCTTCCGGGTCGATCACCCAGGCGAATTTGCCGTACTCGGAATCGTCGATTTTTTCGAGCACGTTGCAGCCTTCTTCGCGCAGCACTTTCACCAGGCCGTGCAGATCCTCCACCCGGTAATTGACCATGAAGGGGGCCGTGCTCGGCGCAAACTGCTCGCCCTGCGCCGGGCCAATGGACCAGATGGTGGTGCCGCCAACCGGCTTGCCTTCGGCATCGGCCCAGTGGAACGCCGTGCCGCCCCAGGCCTGCACATCAATGCCGAGATGCCGCTGGTACCAGGCCTGCAATGCCGCCGCATCCTTGGCTTTGAAGAAGATGCCGCCAATGCCAGTGACTCGTTTCATGGACGCTCCGAGGACGGATGGTGAAGAGAGTGTTTTCTGCAAGCTGATGCCTGCGTGGGCAGCACTTTGCTCACGAGGGCGAGCGCACTACGCCTGCTTGGCCTTGATGGCCTGCGAAACCAGCTTCTGAAGAATCTTGAGGTCGATGTCGGCCAGACGGCTGACGTAGAGGCAGCCCTTGCCGAGCTTGTGCTTTCCGAGCTTGGCCAAGAGATCTGAAGCCTCTGAATTGCCGGCCACGCCATAAATGGAAATGTCGCCTTTGCGCGAGGAGAAACCTACGGCGCAAATCTCCCCTTGCTTGCCGCCCGCGAGCGCGTATTGGTGAACGCCGAAGCCAACAATGGCGGGGCCCCACATCACCGCAGGATGATTCGATGCCTGGGCCATCAATGCCATCAGGCTCTCGCAGTCACGCCGCCGTGACTCGTCAGCTATCGCAGCGACATAGTCACTCGCGCTACCCAGCGTTGCCTTCGTTTTGTTCTCCGCCATCTACAACCTCCGATAGCTTGACTTGCCGCCCAATGCTCAAGCTAAGCGGCGGGCGAAGCCCGTTCGCTTGAATGCCCAGTTAGGCGCGTGCATGAGTAAGCAAACCGTATGCACCGATAGCAGGCCCACATAAGAGCAGCCCTAGGCCTTTGGCTGCCGAATAATGTGGAGGGCCCAACAAAACGAGTAAGAACAAACCGACGACGCCTACTAGAGCGAACACAGCAGCAAGACGTTGCCGGAAATGGAAACCCACTGCTACAGGAATTGAAACCAGCCCAATGACTAAAGCTGCTACACCTTTGGTACTCAGTGTGTTTGAAGTAAATACGACGGACTGATGGGCAGGAAGAAACCAATCTTTTAGGGCCATAGCTAACCCTAAAAACGCGATTAGGCTAGTAGAAACCGCGCCTATATACGCGTATGCCGACGCTGCATCTCGATGTAAGTTCTTCATAGCACCTAACAAGAGTTAGACGTCAAAATCGCCGCCCATCACGGCGGCAAGTCGACGGCGAAAATTGAAAATCGTCCGCATGTCCATGATTCCCCTTGCCTATTGTTGTGCGGTGCGAAATTGTCGTTCCGACAAAAGCGCTAATGCCGCTGGATCATGCAGTTCATCGGCCGCCGCATCAATGGCTCTATGGCGCAGGGTAAGCCAGCAGCTCAACGCTCGACGCTGTAGAGCACGTCCCCACCGGTCTCCAGCCCCGCCTCGGTGCGCAGCTTGAAGCCACGGCCCAGGTCGTAGAGCAGCCGCAGCACGTTGCCGTTATCGAACAGCCCCACGCCGTAGCTCACGAACAACTTGGGCGACAGGTACTTGCCCACGGTGAAGCGCGTCTGGTCGGTACCGGGCGCACCGGGCAGGCTGCTGTTGCTGGATTGCCAGGTGCTGCTGGTGGCATCGGCGCCGAGGCTGACTTGATCGAGGCCGATGACCTTACCGATGCGGCTCGCCAGCGCATCGCCACCGGCGATGCCGAGTGAGAGCGCGGCAGCGGCACCCGAGAACTCGCCCCCTTCGCCGCTGTCGATGGGCCGCCCGAAAATCAGCCAGCCGAGTTGCTGCTCGCGCGGCATGGCGGGGCTGCTGCTGAGATCGAACGTCGGTTGGTCGAGCGTGCCGCGCACATGCAGCGCCACGCTCACGTCTTCGCGCGGGCTGCGGCGGGCGACGAGATCGACGGTCGGCTCTGCAATCGGCCCGCCGTTGAACAGGATGCGACCCGTCTCAACCTGAATCTCCTGGCCGTAGGCCTTGTAGGCGGCATTCACCAGCCGTAGCTCACCGCTGCCGCGGGTGCCGCCGCTGCCGGGCCGGTCGATGGCAGTGACGCGGCCTTCCACTTTCGACTTCAGGCCAAAGCCCTCGAAGGTGACCTTGTCGCCCAGCACCACGGTGACTTCGGCCGAGAGCGGCAGCGACTTGGCAGCCGGCGGCGCGTCCGCACCCACCAGTACCTGATCGCTGGAGGCACCGATGGCGTTGGCCGCGAGCTTGCGCGGCGTGATGTCGGCCTTGGGCACGGTGAGTGTGCCGCTGAGCTTCATGCCCTCGGCATCCTGCGCGTAGACGAGATCGGGAGAAACCCAGACGCGCGCATCGGCGATGTCGGCCACCTGCACGTCGTTGCCGACGATCTTGAGCTGCACCACCGGCGTGCCGCTGGCGAAATCCGCGGTGCCGTCCAGCCGCAGCGTGCCGCCGCTGGTGGCGCTGGCGCTGAGCCGCAAGGGGCCGCTGTTGCTGCCGCGCACTTCTGCGCTGATGTCCTTGATGGTGATGCCGGCAGCGGCGATGCCGACGCTGCCGCCGACGAGGTTCAGCGCACCTTCGAGCCGTGGCGCACCGGCGCTGCCGGTGATCTCGAAATTGCCGTCGAGCGCACCGCGCAGGTTCTGCACCTGCGGCAGCAGCGGCGTGGCCCAGGCGAGGTCGGGCACGGCCACGCGCACGCGGCCGGTGAGTGGGCGCTCCAGCAGCGTGGCACCGGTGGTGGGTAGCGTGGCCTCCATCGCCAGCGTGCCGCGATCGAGCGCGACATTGGCCTTGCCCTGCCAGCTACCCTCGGCCTGCTGCACCACGAGCGTGGAGGGCAAGAGCTGCAAGGCGGGTGCGCCGGGGATGACGATGCGGCCGGCGCCCAGCTTGAGGTCGAGGTTGAGCGTCTGCGGGTTGGCGCCATCGAGAGCGACTTCGCCCGCGCCGTTGATGATGGTTTGCAGCACCCAGTCCTTCGGCAGCAGGGTGGCAAAGGCTGCGGTATCGAGCTGCTCGATGCGATAGGCGACGCGTGTCAGCGGTGCGGCCAGAGTGGCGTCCAGGCACAGTCGCGCGGTGCCGGCGCGCCAGCAGGTGGCGGCCAGCGTTTGCTGTGCTGCGGCCAGCGTCAGCGCGCCTGCGGCCTCCTGCTGCCACACCGGGCCGTAGGGCGGCGTGAAGGTGGACTGCTGCAGCGTGCCCGTCCAGCTCTGTTTCTCAAGATCGGCCGCACCCGCGAGCGTGAGCGTCGCCTCGCTCTTGGGCGCGGCCATGCTGGCTTGCAGGGTGACGGTGTGGCGCTCGGTGCGGCCTTCCGCCGTCACGCTGGCACTGCCGAGCTGGGTGCTACCCACTTGCACACCGGTGGCGCTGAGCCGCGCGCGCGAATCTGCGCTGGGTGCGTAGTCAATATCGAGCTGTGCGCTGGTGATGCTGTTGTCCGCGTAGCGCACGCCGCGCGCGCTGCCCTTGGCCTGCACGGCTGGGTTGCGCGGTGCACCCTGCGCGCTGGCAGTGAGCTGCAACGCGCCGGCGAGCGAGGGCAGCAGGGTTTTCAGGTCGGCCGCGTCGATGCCGAGCTGCGCATCGAGCTTGGGCAGCACCGCGCCCTTGGCCTTGAGCATGGTGCTGCCGCTGCTGAGAGCAAACGTATCCAGTTGCAGGCGTTGGTTTTCACCTTGCAGGGCGGCCGTGCCGCGCGCATCCAGCAGCAGCGGATAGCCGCGCAGCGTCGAGTTCTTTAAGGCCGCACTGAAGCGGACTTCCGGCACATCGCCGGCCGTGTCGGTGGTCTGCGCTTCGAGCCGGCCGTTGAGCTGGCCTTTCCATTCCGGCAGCAACACGCCGGGGTCGAGTTTTTGCACGTCGGCGGTGGCGTTGACCTTGAGCGCGGGCTGCCACTCGGCATCACCCTGTGCCGTCAGCGAGCCGGCGCCGTTGGTGCTGGTGACCTGCAAGCGCTCGATGCGCGCGCCCGTGGCCTTGAGCTGTACGGCACCGTCGATGTCGAAGCCCAGATCCTTTTCGATCACCGCCGTGCGCAGCGCGCCCTTGAGTGTGAGCGCCACATCCAGCGATGCGCCGCTGAGCACGCCGCGCACGCTGGCATCGAGTGCGGGCACCCGCACCTGCGGCGCGCCCTGCAGCGGCCAGCGGCCGTCGCGCAGCGTGGCCGTGAGGTGGCTCGCCTCGCCCAGCAGACCCACCACGCCTTCGGCGGTGAGCGTGGCCGGGCCACTGACTTGCAAGGCCTGCACGGTGATGGTTTTGGGCGCGAGCTGGATGCGTGCTGTGGCGTTGACCGTGCCCGCCTCTGCGTGGCGCAGTTGCAGGGCATCGACAGTGACCGTGTCTTTCAGCCAGCTGGCCTTGGCACTCAGATCGTCCAGCACCAGCGGCGTGCCCTCGACCGGCCGCAGCTCGAAGTGCGCGACGGTGGCGGCACTCACCACCAGGTCGCGCGGCAGCTTGGGTTCGAGCGGTTTGGGCGGTTCATCGGAGTCATGATCTTTCTGCTGCACGATGACGTTGCCGACCTCGAGCACATCCACCTGCAGCGTGCGATGCCAGAGCGCGCTGGGCGTCCACACCAGCCGCACACGATCGACTTCGGTGCGCGAGCCGGGGCTGTCGAAGACGATGCCTTGCAGCACGATCGGCCCGAACAGACCGCCCTCGGCATGCGCCACCTGCAACTGGCCACCCATCAGCCGCTGTGCCAAATCCACCGTCAGCGGCACGCCGCGAGTGCCCAGCCCCCAGACGATGAGCGCGAGCAGAACCAGCACGCCAAACACCAGTCGCCCGGCCCCGGCCACGCACCCGGCCAGCAGCAGGCCCACCCGTCTGGCGATGTTCACAGACCCACCCGCACGCCGATGTGCAGCCGCACCGGTGGCTCGCCGGCCTTGAGGGGATGCGCAAGGTCGATCTGCACCGAGCCGAACGGCGCGCGGTAGCGGGCGCCTGCGCCGATGCCGTATTCGAGGCGTGGATTGGGTGCGTCGCCGATGCCGCCAGCGTCGATGAACACCGCCGCGCCCCAGGCACTTTGCCGGAAACCCTGTTCGAGTTCGGCGCTGAAGACGTTGAGATAACGACCGCCGATGGTGCCGCCGTTGTCGTCGCGGCCTGCACCGATGCTCTGGTAGCTGTAGCCGCGCACCGATTGGTCGCCACCAGCGAAAAAGCGCTCGTCCGGCGGCAGGTCGGCAAAGCCTCTGACCGCCGTGGCGCCGAACTCGACACGGCCGAGAATGCGCCCGCGGCGACCGAACGGCAGCGCGCCCTTGAGCACCGTGCGCGCCTGCACGAAGGTGGCGTCGGAGAGAATGCCGGTCTGCGCGCCGTGGGTATCGAGAAAAATGCTGATGCCGCGCCGCGCAAAGGCCGGGTCGTCCAGCCACTGACGCGACAGGCTCAGGCCCGGCGTCAGCAGCGAGACGGTGTTGTCGTCGCCTTCCTTGAAATCGAAGCTGCTGTTGTGGAAGCGCAGGTAATAGATGCGCTTCCACGCCCCCGCCGTGCGGTTGAGCGCCACGCCCAGGCGGTAGTCGCGCGAGCTGCCGTAGGAGAGATTGTCTTCTTCGGCGGCCCCCGTGAAGCTCAGGAACTCGCCCGGCTCGTTGCCGTTGGGAATACGGTATTCCGCCGACGCGCCGGAGATTTTCTGCGAGGCGCGGACTGCCAGGCGCAGCTTGTGGCCCTTGCGATTGAGGCGGCGGAACTCGGTGGCGGCCGTGGCGCGCGCGCCGGTATCGGTGCCGTAACCCAGGCCGTAGTCGTCGCGCCGCGCCTTGCTGTCGGTGAGCGTGATGCGGATCGGAATGCGATCGCCCTCGGCCTGGTCACGCAGCGGGTCGATCTGCACGGTCGAGAAGTAGTCGAGATCGTTCAGCGCGAACTGGCTGTCGAGGATTTTCTGTGGCGAGAATGACTCGCCCGGCTTGAATTGCAGGTAGCGGCGCAGCACCTCGACATCGACGCTGTCGGAACCCTCGAAACGCACGTCACCGAAGTTCCAGTGTTTACCGGTGTCGAAGCTGAGTGCGGCGACGGCGATGTGCTGCGAGGTGTCCACCCGCAGCTCCGCGCGGGTGGTGCGCACGTCCAGATAGCCCGCTTCGCGCAGCGTGTTGAGGGCGCGGGTTTTCAGCGCGTCGTAGTCGGCATGGCGCAGGCGGCGATCGACGCGCGGCGTGAACTCTTCGAGTGCGGCGAGCTGATCCTTGCCCTCGCCCTCCAGCACGATGTCGGACGCGCCCCAGCGCACCGGCGTGCCCGGCACCACGGTGTAGCGCGCGAAGTAGTCCCTAGGGCCGCCACGTAGCAGCGACGTGATCTTGGGCTCGTAGTAGCCGTACGGTTGCAGTGCTTTTTCGATGCTCTTTTCGGCGCCGTCGTGCAGCGTCTTGAGGCGCGTGTAGTCGAGTCGGCCGCGCTGATCTTCAGCCACGAAACCCAGCCAGTTGTAGGCGTTGGCCAGCTCCGGGTCTTCCAGCCCGTCGATGCGGAAGTCCACCGTCACGCGCGGGCCGGCGTCGGTGTTCTGCGTCGGTGCTTCGGCGATGGTGGGCACCGGCTTGGTGTCCTTCTCGACCGTCGGGTCGGGCGTGGGCACGCGGGTGAGTTCTTCCACCGAGGGCTGTGCGCTCACCGGCGGCTGTGCCTGCGCCGACGCGCCGACGGGCGCGCAGCAGAGGGCAAGCAGCAGGAGGCGGGTGGGGAGCGTCATCAGCACATTGTCCGACACTGCGGTGCTCGGGTGTATTCCCGCGCGCCGCTTATTCAGCCGCGTCGCGCTCGGGCATCAACCAATCCTTGGATGCAGCCATGCCGCCCAGGCTTGCGAAATCGAACAACTTGGCATCGGCGAGCTGGCTCGGCGCGATGTTGGTCAGCGCGCGAAAGATGGTTTCGGTGCGGCCGGGATAGTCGCGCTCCCACTGCGTCATCATCTTGCGCACCTGCTTGCGTTGCAGGTTTTCCTGAGAGCCGCAGAGTGTGCAGGGGATGATCGGGAACTGCTGCTGTTCGGCGTATTCGGCCAGGTCATCCTCGCGGCAATAGGCCAGCGGGCGAATCACCACGTTGCCGCCGTCGTCGCTCAACAGCTTGGGCGGCATGGCCGCGAGCTTGCCGCCGAAGAACAGGTTGAGAAAGAAGGTGCTGACGATGTCGTCGCGGTGATGGCCGAGTGCGATGCGGGTGAAGCCTTCGGCCTTGGCATGGGTGTAGAGCGCGCCACGGCGCAGACGCGAGCAGAGCGAGCACATGGTCTTGCCCTCGGGGATGTTGCGCTTCACCACCGAGTAGGTGTCCTGCTCCAGGATGGTGAACGGTACGCCCTTGCTCTTGAGATATTCGGGTAGTACCTGCTCGGGGAAGCCCGGCTGCTTCTGGTCCAGGTTCACCGCATGCAGCTCGAAG
Source organism: Stagnimonas sp. (assembly GCA_965279705.1). Classification (GTDB taxonomy): domain Bacteria; phylum Pseudomonadota; class Gammaproteobacteria; order Nevskiales; family Nevskiaceae; genus Stagnimonas. Next base: position 3,614,704 of record OZ257257.1, on the reverse strand, counting down.
CGCACCGGCGCCTTGGCCTGCAATTGCATGAGCATGTCGAGCATGGTGTAGCTGTCTTTGCCACCCGACAGGCACACCATCACCTTGTCGCCTTCGCCGATCATCGAGTAATCCATGATCGCCCGGCCCACATCACGGCGCAGGCGCTTGGCAAGCTTGTTGGACTCGCGCTCCACCGTCGCGCGCGGCTTCTCGGCCCGCTTGTGCAGGGCGGGGAAGGCCACCGGGATTTCGTTGAGGGCGCTGGGCGTATCGAGCATGGGTGCATTTTAGCGTGCGCGATCCATCCCCCCACGAAAACCTTAGCTTGCTGGATGAATGCGATAGGTGTCGCGGCCTTCGTGCTTGGCGAGGTACAGCAGCGTATCGGCCTGTTTCAGCAGGGACTCGGCATCAATGGCCGCGGCATCGAAGTGACAGGCCAGGCCAAAGCTGGCGGTCATGCTGTGGGGCTGGCCGTCGATCACCAAAGGCGCGCGGATGTCGGCCATCAACTTCTCGCAGAGCGCGGTGGCATCGGCGAAGGTGTGAATGTTTTCGAGCACCACGGTGAACTCGTCGCCGCCCATACGGGCGCAGTAGTCGGTGATGCGCAAGCCTTGCTTGAGGCGGCTGGCAAAGCCTTGGATTACTGCATCCCCGGTGGCATGGCCCCAGGTGTCGTTGACGCGCTTGAAGTGGTCGAGATCGGCGAACAGCACCGCCACGCTGGCTTTGGCGCTGCCCTGGCGGATGTGGCGTGCGCGGCGGTCCAGCGCGCCCTGCAGCGCCTGCTCGAAGCCCGCGCGATTGCCGAGGCCAGTGAGGCTGTCGGTGAGCGAGAGCGACCGCAAACGCGCTTCCTCTTCGGCTTGCCGGGCCTTGAGGGCAAGCTCGTTCTGGTGTTGAGCAGTGATGTCGTCCACCGAGCCGACGTAGCCGAGCACACGGCCATCCACCCGCACCGGTGCGGCTTTGACGGAACACCACACCAGCGTGCCATCGGGTTTCTTCATACGATGGCGGCTGGCAAAGAAATCCTCCGCCTGCATGGCGACAGCCCAGTCTTTCGTGACGCGCGGCAAATCCTGCGGATGGATGATCTGTAACCAGGCGCTGCCCATGACGGCTTCGGTCGGCCAGCCAGAGATGCGCTCGAACATGCGATTGACATAGGTGACGGCGCCTGAGGCATCGGTGCGGAACTGCCCGAGTGGCGAGGCGTCCTGCACGGTCATCAGCTCGGCCTGGCTGGCGCGCTGGGCAACGGCCAGGTCGAAGAAGCGCTCCATCTGGTCTTGCAGGTCGAGATTCATCTTGTGCAACTGTTCCTCGGCCCGCGCTTTTTTGTCGATGAAGTTTGAGGCGATGGGGATCAGCGGAATCAGCGATGCCGCCGTGGCGACTGAGACGATGGCGGTGATGGCCATGACGATCGCCTCCAGTCCGTAATGTGGCAGCCAGATGTTCATCAGGCTGATGAAGTGCGTGGCCCCGCAGGCAAAGATGAACAGCCCGAACAGTCCGAACATCCAGTTGAAGCGCAGGCCGCGCTGGCGGCGCATGAACACCGCCAGCGCGACCGGGATGGTGAAATAGGCCAGACCCACCAGCAGATGCGAGGCGGCAAGAGTCCACACCAGGGTTGGGTCCCAGGTGAGGCATACGCCGTGCGGGAGGCGACTTACCGGTGAGAACAATGCCGCAAGGTCGAACATGCTGATCTGCTCCAAACCACTGACCACGCCATCATGCGCTCTCCGCCGGAACAGACATAAAAAAGCCCCGCTGCCAGAGCGGGGCTTGGGGGTATGCAGCGCAATCAGTGGGTTTGAGGCGCTTCATCCTCGCGCACGAAGGTGGTCTCTCTGAACCACATCGCATAGAAGATGAACAGCACCGCCGCTGCCGCCATCAGCGCCGAGAAGAACAGGAAGTAGATCGGCCCGACCAGCGCATAGGTGCTGACCTCGGCCTTGCCGGCGTCGAGGCTGCCGGTGCTGCTGATGGGCTTGCGGTAGACCTTGTCCATCAGGCGCACGCGGCCCTGTGCGGCATCGACCTCGCTGACCAGGAAGGTACCGGCCAGCGGTTCGGTCTTGCCATCGGCAAGCACGACCGCCACGCCGGTCTCGCCCGAGAAGTCGATCTTCTGGCCGGTGACGAAATCGGCAGCGCCTTCGAGCGTCACCCAGGTTTCCGGGCCGACGCTGATCGAGGTCGCCGCCAGCGGCTTGACCATGATGGTGTTGACGGCTGCCGTGAAGGCATTGCCCACGCTCGTCGAGAGCAGGAACAAGGCCATGATGAAGCTCTTCATGTACAGCGGCGCCTGCTTGTAGCTGTATTCCAGCGCCGTGATCGACACCAGCACCTCGGCCGCCGTGAGCACTGCATACGCCGAAATCTGCCACCACATGCTCACCGTGAAGCCGCTCTGTATGCGCTGCTCGATCCACGCGACGATGACGAACGAGGCCGCGACCACGAAGAAACCGATGCCGATCTTGCGCAGCGGGGTCACCTCGAAGAACTTGCCGAGCAGCGGATAGATGCCGAAGGTGAAGATGGGCACCAGCAGCAGGATGAAGAGACCATTCACCACCTGCACCTGCGCGGGCAGCATCTCGTAGGTGGCGAGGCTGGTGAACATCGGGATGCCTTCGAGGAAGCCGAACAGGCGCTTGTCCATGAGTGCCGATTGCGCCTGGATGGTCCAGCTGTTGCCGTTGCTCTGGTCCCACAGCGACCAGAAGAAGGCGATGAACACATAAAGGCCGAGCAGCTTGACGACGATGGTCAGGCCCTCGCCTGTGAGCGAGCGTTCCAGCCAGCTGCGCAGCTCTGCGGGCAGCGCGTTGCGCAAGCCGGTCTTTAGGAAGAGTGCAGCCACGCCTGCGAGTGAGCCCAGCAGAGTGAAGGTGGCCACGAGGATGGCGAAGGGCTTGAGCACTGGGCTTTCGCGGCAGGCCATGAAGATCACGCCAGTGAAGGCGAGCACGGCGAAGAACACCGCGAAGAAAGCCACCAGAGCCATGCCTGGCTTCTGCATGGCGGCCGGCACCACGGCGAACTTGCGGCGACCGAGCCAGAACACCAGGGTAGCCAGCGCCATCATCGCACCCGGCACGCCGAAGGCGTACTTGGGGCCGTATTCGGGGCTCGCCAGCAACACGGGGCAGAAGTAGATCGAGATCGACGAACCGGCGTTGATCGCGATGTAGAAATACGAGAACGCACGCTCGATGAGATGCGCGTTGGCGCTGGTGAACTGGTCACCGACATTGGTGGAGACGCAGGGCTTGATGCCGCCGGTGCCGAAGGCGACCAGAAACATGCCGAGGATCAGCATCGTCTCGCTGTCGCCACCGAAGGCGATGACGAAGCAGCCGGTCACATAGACCATCGAGAAACTGATGATGGTGCGGAACTTGGCGAGGAAGATGTCCGACACCATCGCGCCGAGCAGGGGGAAGAAGTAGGCACCGGACTTGAACAGCGCCTGCCAGGTGGCCGCCTGCGCATCCCCGAACTTGAGGAAGTCGATCATGTACGCGACGAGGATCGCGTTGATGCCGTAGAAGCAGAACCGCTCGGCAAACTCGTTGGCGACGATGTACGGCAGGCTCGAAGGCATTTTGTCGCTGCGGGCGACGGTGGCAGAGGTCATGTCTTGATCGATAGGGTGTGCTTGGGAGAGACGCTAGCACAGGGTGAAGCCGCAGCTGTAGGCGAGCACTGCTCGCCGCGGCTTCACCGTCGGGCATGGATGCCCGACGCGGGGTTGGATCGATAACTGAAGTCGCGCCAAGGATGGCCTGCGCCTACCCCTCCAGCCAGAACGTCACCGGCCCATCGTTGACCAGCGCCACTTGCATGTCAGCCCCGAAGCGGCCGGTCTGCACGCCCGGCAGTTGCTGCTGCACGGCCTGCACCAAATACTCGAACAAGGCCTTGGCCCGTACCGGCTCGGCAGCGGTGGTGAAACCGGCGCGACTGCCGCTGCGGGTGTCGGCCGCGAGCGTGAACTGCGGCACCAGGATGAGCCCGCCGGCGACGTCGAGCACAGTGCGATTCATCTTGCCGGCGGCATCGGCGAACACGCGGTAGCCCAAAAGGCGCGTGGCCAGCTTTTGCGCTTGGGGCTCGTCGTCTTCGCGGGTGACGCCTACCAGCACCAGCAGGCCGTGGTCGATGCGGGCGACAAGCTCGCCCTCAACGCGCACGCTGGCGGTTTTGACTCTCTGCAGCAGTCCGATCATCTCGCAGTCTCCGAAGCGCTAAACACTACAATCCTCGCCGAACAAGGAGAGGCATGAAAACGTTTGCCTGGATATTGCTGCGCTTTTTCGGTGCCTGGCCGCTGCCGTTGCTGCATGGTTTCGCCAGTGTGCTGGGCTGGTTGTCGTGGGTCATCCCCAATCGTCGCAAGCGCGTGGCGCTGCGCAACGTGGAGCGCTGCTTCCCCGAGAAATCCGTGCATGAGCAGCAAAGCATCGCCCGCCGCGCGCTCACCGAAGAGCTGAAACTGTTCCTTGAAACACCGCGTCTGTGGCTGTGTAGCAAGGCGACCATGCGCGGTTACTTGAAGCAGGAAACCAATATCGACCTGCTCGATAAGGCGTTTGCCAAAGGTAAGGGTGTGATCCTGCTCACCCTGCATCAGGGCCAGTTCGAGCAGCCGGCCATGTGTATGTCCGAGCGCTACACCTTCACCGGGCTCTACAAGGAGCAGGGTGGCAAGGGCGGCGGTGCGGCAATCGACGAAGCCTCGCTGCAGGGCCGCACCCGCTTTGGGGGCAAGATGATTGCGGTCAAGCGCGGTGTGAAGCGTGAGGTCTTGCCGCTGCTACGCGCCAACGAGGGCGTCTACTTCGTGGCGGATCAAGACCCACCGCCCGGCAGTGGCGTGTTTGCACCCTTCTTTGGCCAAGCGGCGCATACACCGGTGCTGGTGCGCACGCTGGCGCAGGCCTGCGAAGCCGAAATTCTGGTGTTCTACGGCGAGCGTCTGCCCTGGGGGCAGGGCTACAAGTCCTATTACTTCGAGGCGCCGGCCGCCATCCGCGATCCCAATCCGGTGGTATCGGCCACCGCACTCAACGCCATTTTCGAAGAATGCGTCCGCAAGATGCCGCAGCAATACTGGTGGACCTACAAACGCTTTCGTCGCCAGCCCGAAGGTGCGCCGGATTTCTACGCCGGCACGCGCTGAGCGCGCTTGCACCCCCGATAGCGCTGCATAAAATTGCGCCGCGCGGGAACTCTGATCGACCTCGACGGTCGATGCCGCGTCACTCATCACCTAACTAAAAAATAGAGAAGACATGGAGCACGACATCCTGATCGAAGCCCGCGGCCTGACGCGGCGCTACGGCCCCAATGTGGCTGTACACAACATTGACCTGACCTTGCGGCGTGGCGAGATTCTGGGTTTGCTGGGCCCCAACGGCGCGGGCAAGTCCACGACCATGAAAATGCTCACGGGCAATCTGGCGCCTACTGGCGGCAGCGTGAAGATCAACGGCATCGACATCGCGCTTGAGCCAAAAAAAGCCAAGCAGTCGCTCGGCTATTTGCCCGAGTTGCCGCCGGTACACCCGGAAGTGACGGTGGACGAGTACCTCGACTTCGTTGCCGCCCTGCACGGCGTAAAAAAAAGCGAACGCAAGGCGGCCGTCGCCAAGGCCAAGCAGTCCTGCGGGTTGCACGAGGTGAGTCGCCGGTTGATCGGCAATCTCTCTAAGGGATTCCAGCAGCGCGTGGGCTTGGCGCAGGCCATCGTGCATCAGCCGCCGGTGATCATCCTGGATGAGCCGACGGTGGGCCTCGACCCGATCCAGATCCGCGAAATCCGTTCGCTGATCGCAGCCCTCGCGCAGAACCACAGCGTGATTCTGTCGAGCCACATCCTGCCGGAGATTCAGGCCGTGTGTTCACGGGTGATGATCGTGCACCGCGGCCGCGTGGTGTTTCAGGATTCGATGGCAGCAGTGAATGCGCAGAACGCTTCGCGGCTTGCGGCGATGTTTCGCAACGCACCGAAGAGCTTCGTTGTGCCGGGTATTGCCAGCACCCAATCGCTGGGCGAAGGCCGCTTCGTGTTCACGCCGGAGTCCGGCACCGACCCGCGCGAGGCATTGATTGCCGCGAGCGTGGCCAATGGCTGGGGCCTGCTGGAACTGAAGACCGAAGGTCGCACGCTGGAAGAAATCTTTGTCTCGCTCACCTCGGGCGAAACGCCTGAAATGAAGGAAGCCGCATGAGCGCCATGCTCTCGATCGCGCGCCACGAAGCGCGCCGCATTTTCGTCTCGCCGCTGGCCTGGACGGTGCTTGCCGTCATCCAGTTCATCATGGGGTTGTCGTATGCCTTGCTGCTGACCGAGATGGTCAACAACCCCGGCTCGCTCAACCAGTATTCGGGTGTGGCGGACTACATCGGCGGCGGCCTGTTCGGGTTCTCTGCCGTGCTGTTGCTGCTGATCATCCCGCTGATGACCATGCGCCTGTTCGCCGAGGACAAGAAGAGCGGCAGCCTCACACTGCTCACCACCGCGCCGGCGTCGCTGACCGAAATCGTGCTGGGCAAGTTTCTCGGGCTCTCGGTGTTTTTCCTGGCGGTGCTGGTGCTGATGGCGCTGATGCCGTTCTCGCTTTCGGGCGGCACCGAGCTGGACAACGGCCGCATCTTCGCCGGCCTGCTTGGGCAGCTGCTGATGATGCTGAGCTTCGGCGCGGCGGGCTTGTTCGTCTCCACACTGACTAAGGAGCCGGTGATCGCCGCCGTGGGCGGTTTCGGCCTGCTGCTGGTCGTGTGGCTCTTGGAGGCGATGGCCTACGGCGGCGGCATGTTCAGCGACCTGTTCCGTCATCTCTCGCTGATCGGCCATTTCGAAAAACTGCGGCGCGGCGTCTTCGATACCGCGGACATCGCCTATTACCTTCTCTTCATCACCTTCTTCCTCTGGCTCGCGGTACAGCGGCTCGATGTCGAGCGTTCCTGATCGGCCGAGCGCATATCCCATGAACAAGAAAACACTTCGCTTCCAGCAGGCTGTCTCGGCCCTGCTGTTTCTCGCCGTCATCGTGCTGCTCGGCTGGCTCTCGGTGCAGTTCAAGACCGAGTTCGACTGGACGGCCAACCAGCGCAACTCGCTGTCGGCCGCGTCGGTCAAGCAGCTCGGCAACATGAAAGGCCCGGTGAAGGTGATGGCTTTCGCCCCCAGCGGCCCCGAGAACCGCGCCGACACCACTCAGTTCTTCGTGCGCTATACGGCGGTCAAGAAGGATATGGCGATCGAGTTCGTCGACCCGATCAAGAACCCGACCAAGGTGCGCGAGTTCAACATCCAGCAGGTGGGCGACCTGGTGCTGGAATACGACGGCCGTCGCGAGACGGTGCGCAGCGGCGACATGAACGAAGCCAGCATCACCCAGGCCTTGCAGCGCCTGAGCTTTGCCGAGCAGCGCTTCGTGGTGTTCCTGCAAGGGCATGGAGAGCGCTCGCCGGTGGATTCCGGTGCGGCGGGTTATTCCGCTTTCGAGCAGTTGCTGAAAGAGAATGGCTTCGCCTCGCAGCCGCTCAATCTCGGCACCACGCCGCGCGTGCCGGATAACGCCGCACTGCTGGTGATCGCCGGGCCGAGCAGCGCGCTGCAACCGGGCGAGACCAAGATTCTGCTCGACTACCTGGCCGCCGGCGGCAATCTGCTGTGGCTCTCGGACCCCGACTCACCGCCACCGCCTTCGGAGCTGAGCAAGGCGCTGGGCGTGGTGTTTGAAAAAGGCACGGCGATCTTCCCCGAATACGCGGCTATGACGCAGGACCCGAGCTTGTTCCTGACCGCAACCTATCCGCCGACGCCGGTGACGCAGAATCTCACCGAGAACACGCTGTTTCCGGTTGCGCGTGCGCTCTCCACCGACCCTACGGCCAAGCCCGATCCGGCCTGGCAGCCGCAGCCGTTCTTGCAGTCCACGCAGCAGGCCTGGATCGAAACCGGCCCGCTGGAAGGCGAGATCGGTTTCGAGCCCGAGAAAGGCGACAAGCCGGGTCCGCTGACGCTGGGTTTGCTGCTGAGCCGCAACCTCAAGCCAGCTGCTGACGCACCCCAGCCCAAGACGCCGGATGATCCCGTTCCCGTCGGCAAGCCACAGCGTGTCGCCATCGTCGGCGATTCGGACTTCCTCACCAACGCCATCCTCGCGCAGGCCGGCAACGGCAAGCTGGGCTTGAACGTGGTGCGCTGGCTCGCCGCGCGGGACGATCAACTCGACATCACCGTGCCGCAGGCGCGCGATCAATCGCTGTCGCTCTCGCCGTTCATGGTGCTGCTGCTGGAGATCGGGTTCCTGGTGCTGCTGCCGGTGTTGCTGCTGGCAATCGGCATCGGCCGCTGGCTGTCGCGTCGTCGTCGCTGAGCCAGGCCATGAATCGTACGCGGCTGAATCTGCTGCTGGTGGTCATCGTGCTGGCACTCGGTGCTGGCGCCTGGATGGCGAAGCGACACAAGGACAAGCCCAAGGAAACGCTGACGCCGCTGGCGGCGGAGGGCGTGAACAAGATCGTGATCGAGTGGCCGGGCAGTCCAACCATCCAGCTTGAAAAGCAGGGTGCGGAGTGGTTTTTGCAGGCCCCAGTCAAGTCGCGTGCCGATCGTTTCGAAGCGGTGGGGGCCACCAGCCTGGCCAGCACCGAGGTGCAGAGCACGCTCGACGGCGACGGCATTGATCTGAAAGAACTGGGGCTCGATCCGCCCAATCACACCGTGACGCTCAATGACGTGAAAGTGGAGTTCGGCGGCAGTGATGCATTGCAATCGCGGCGCTATGTGCGCGTCGACGGCGTCGTCAAGCTGATCGAAGACCCTGCCACTGCCGCGCTCGATAAAGACTACGCCGACCTCGTCAGCAAAAACCTCTTTGCGCCGGGCGACACGCTGGTGAAAATCGAGCTGCCCGCCTTCACGCTTACCAAAGGGGCGGATGGCAACTGGACCGCGCCCGCAGGCACCGCCAACGCCACACCAGCCGCCTTGAAGACGCTGGCCGACGGCTGGAAGGACGCGCAGGCGATGTGGAACGAAGCGGCTGCGGGCGAAACCGCATCGGGCGGCACCGTGCGCATCACCACGCAGCAGGGTCAGGTGCACGAGTTCGTGGTGGCTGCGGTCGATCCGCAGTTCATGCTTTATGACCCCGCATTGAAAGTGCGGCGCCAGCTTTCAAAGGCCTTGGCGGATGCGTTGTTGAAGTTGCCGGCACCCGCGCCTGTACCTGAGACGCCGACTGCGCCTGCCGCACCCTGAGGCTATTGCTGTCGAGCCGCCCCGCAAGTGGTCAGCAGGGCGGCGAGTTCTTAGAATACGGCGCTTAAACCTTTCATCCTCATCGCGTCCCGCCGGAGTTTTGCCCGTGAGCAGCAACCACAATCCCCACAACGATAGCGCCCACGACAAAGAGTTTTTCCGCACCTTCGGCATGGTGCTCGGCGCTCTGGGTGCAATTTTCGCCTTCTGCATTTTCGCAGCGAGCCTGATCGTGCCTAAACATGGCCCGAGCGACGCTGAAAAAGTGCGGCTCGAAGCGCGCATTGCGCCGGTGGCCCAAGTCATCACCGATCCGGCCATGCTGGTGAAAGTGAATGCTTCCGCCGTCAAGCGTGAGCCGCTGACGGCCGATCAGGTTTACGCGCAAGCCTGTGGTGCCTGCCATACCGCAGGTGTGCTGAATGCTCCAAAACTGGGCGACAAGGCGGATTGGGGCAAGCGCGCCGCCGCAGATGGCGGGCTGGATGGTCTCACCGCGATCGCCATCAAGGGCAAAAATCAGATGCCCGCCCGGGGCGGCAACCCTGATCTGACCGACGATGAAATCAAGGCGACCGTCAAGCAAATGCTGGAGAAAAGCGGCGTTTGAGGCCTTGTTTCGCAAGCGGCAAGGATCATCGCTCGTTCAGCTCTGGCACGGGCTTTGCCTTTTCAGGTTTGTGGAATGCCTGGGGGCGTCATTGAAGACAGCAGTTTCTCCAGTAGACCTCGTGTTACAGTTTTATGGCACTGCATCCAGTTGTTGTCTGGCTTGCCCGCGGTGCCAACCCACCCAAAATTAGGAGAGGATGTAATCATGAAGATGAAGCAGATCGTTGTTTGCGCGGCCCTTATGTCGGCAGCTTGCGTTTCGGCCCCGGTGTTCGCTGGCGCAACCGCGAATGTTGGTGCATTTAGCGACTACATTTTCCGCGGTATCACCCAGACCGGCGGCGGCGCTTCTATTCAGGGTGGCTTGGATTACAGCCATGAGTCCGGCCTGTATGCAGGTACCTGGATCTCCAACCTGAACAGCGGCACTGCCAGCTACGAAACCGACTTCTACGGCGGCTATGCCGGCAAGGTCGGCGACCTTGGTTTTGACCTCGGCGTCATCGAGTACTACTACCGCGGCTTCACCCCGTTCAACACCACCGAGTTCTACGGCGGTCTCTCGTTCTCGGGTCTCTCGGCGAAGCTGTTCTACTCCGACGACCTGCAGAGCACGAACGATAGCGGCTTCTACGCGACGGCCAACTATCCGATTGCCCTGAACAAGACGCTGACGCTGACCCCCGCCGTTGGTTACTCCTTTGGCGATGCGTACAAGTCCAGCGGCGCTTATGGCGCAACCGGTGAAATCCTCGACTACGGCATCACGCTGAGCAAGGCATTGAACGAAGGCTTCACCTTCTCGTTCGCGCTGACCGGCACCGACCGTGACGGCGGCAACGACGAAACCCTCGTCATCGGCCTGAAGAAGAGCTTCGATCTGTAATTTTCAGCACGGCTGAACAAAAAGGGCTGCTTCGGCAGCCCTTTTTTGTGGCTCACAGTTCCTGCGAGCCTTCGGTGTCGTCTTTCGGAATCACGCCATCGGTCATCCAGCACTGACGGCAGTCGTCGGCGTCCTGCCGGCGCAGCACGAAGACATAGCGATAGCGCTGCCCGCCAACGCTGATGATTTCAACCGGCTGAAGCGCTTGATTGCCTTGCTGCATCGTGGCGGCCAGCACAGCACTTCTGTGATTGAGCAGTTCGCCGAAGCCTTCACGGATCATTTTCGAGAAGCGTGGCAGCGGGCCGGTCTGAGCGCGATTTTCTGGCGAGCTGAAACGGAACACCGTGACAAAGCCCGCATCCTTGGTCGGTTGATCGACACGCTTCAAGGCATCCAGCTGCAACTGCACGACTTCACGCGGGCTGAGTTGCGGGCTGGGCTTTGCCGTGTGCGTGGCAGGAGCGGCCGCTAATGCGGGGTTCAGCAAAGCCAGAAAAGCTGCGACGGCGATCAACGAGGGACGCATCGAAAACTCCGGTTGAGAAGCTCTTCATTGCAACGCAACTGACCTTATCATGCAGCTTCGAACGTCCGGAATCCGCCCATGCGCATCACTTTGCGCCAGACACTCATCACTCTCACCTTAGCGACCCTTCTGGTCGCCTGTGCCACTTCGCCTCTGGGGCGCCGACAGTTTGTGCTGGTGTCTGATGGCGAGGTGACCCAGGCCGGCGTGGCTTCATTCAAAGACATGCAGAAGAAGCTGCCGCAGTCGAAAGATTCGCGGCAGGTGGCCTACGTCAACTGTGTCGCAGCCGCCATCGTCGACGATATCCCGCGCCTGCAAGCCAAAGGCAAATTGCGGGTGCCGGCCTCTTGGGAGGTATCGGTTTTCGATAGCAAGGATGTCAATGCCTTCGCATTGCCCGGCGGCAAGATCGGGGTCTACACGGGGCTGCTGAAAGTCGCGGCAACGCAGGATCAGCTCGCTGCGGTCATCGGCCACGAGGTTTCTCACGTGCTGGCCGGGCATTCGGCTGAACGTTACTCCGAGACGATGGCCTCGCAAGTGGGCAGCGTCCTGGTGCAGGCCACCACGGGCGTCAATGGTCAGCTCATCGACATGGCGACCAATGCCTTCATCCTGCTACCGTTTTCACGCACGCACGAGACCGAGGCCGATCTTCTGGGACTTGATTTGATGGCCGGCGCTGGCTTCGACCCGCGCCAGTCCATCGCGCTGTGGCAAAACATGGCACGTGCGGGCGGCAGCAAGCCGGCTGAGTTCATGTCATCGCACCCCTCCGACGAAACCCGCATTCGCAATCTATCGGAACGGCTCAACACCGCAATGCCGATTTATGAGCAGGCAAAAGCGGCAGGGCACCAACCGCGTTGTTCATGATCTCTTTTACGCGGCTGCGATGAAGTGGCAGGCGGCAAAGTGATCCGGCGCTGACCGGCGTAGCGCAGGCACCGTGCGGCCACAGTAATCATCGGCCACGGCACAGCGGTCGCGATAGCGGCAGCCCATAGTGATCCCCTCCGTGCTCGACGGTGGTCTGCGCTCGGGGTTGTGCAGCGCAGTGCCTGCAACGGTCTGGCCCGGCACGGCTGCCATCAGGGCCTGCGTGTAGGGGTGCATCGGGTGCGTGAACAGACGCTCGCGCGGGGCTTGCTCCATCACCGCGCCGGAGTACATCACCAATACACGCTGGGCAAGTTGCCGCACCACGGCCAGATCGTGCGCGATGAAGAGCATGGCCAGGCCCAGGTCGCGTTGCAGCTCCGCCAGCAGGTTGACCACCTGCGCCTGCACCGACACATCGAGGGCAGACACCGGCTCATCGCAGATCAGCAGCTTAGGCTGCACCACCAGTGCGCGTGCCAGGCCAATCCGCTGGCATTGACCACCCGAAAACTCATGCACATGGCGCTGCATGTCGCTCGCACTCAGGCCAACGCGCTCCAGCACGGCGGCGACATGCTTCGGTCGGTCGGCCTTGTCGATATCGGGGCGCAGAGCCACTAACGGCTGCTCAACGATGCGCCCTACTTTCATGCGCGGGTCGAGACTGGCCAGAGGGTCCTGGAACACCATCTGGATTTCGCGTCGCAGGGGTTTCCAGCGTTTTTTATCGAGCTTGGCGAGATCAACGCCGTTGAAGATTGCCGCCCCCGATGCAATGGGCTGCAAGCCGATCAGCGCTTTGGCAAGGCTGGATTTTCCACAGCCTGACTCACCGACCAAGCCCAGTGTTTCACCCGCGTGCAGATTGAAATCGAGTCCATCGACGACGTTGCGCCAGTGGCGTGCACGCCAAGGGAACAGCCGCGGCTGGGGATAGCGCACAGCAAGGCGACGGACGATCAGCAAGGGGCTTTCAGGCATGGCGCATTTTCGCACGGGCATAAAAAAACCCACCATCAAATGATGGTGGGTTTTTCTGAAAAGCTTTTATTCCAAGAGGCTGCGCAGCATCCAGGCAGTCTTCTCATGCACCTGCAAGCGCTGGGTCAGCAGATCAGCCGTAGGCTCATCACTGGCCTTGTCGGCAAGCGGGAAGATCGAGCGCGCCGTGCGGGCGCAGGCCTCGTGACCCTTCACCAGCAGGCGCACCATTTCCATCGCCTCTGGCACACCATCGGTTTCTTCGATGGACGAGAGCTTGGCAAAAGCGCCGTAGGTGCCCGGCGCCGGGAAGCCTAGGGCGCGGATGCGTTCGGCCACTTCGTCAACGGCAAGTGCCGACTCGGTATAGTGCGTCATGAACATCAGGTGGAGGCTGTTGAACATCGGGCCCGTGACGTTCCAGTGAAAATTGTGCGTCTTGAGATAAAGGGTGTATTCGTCGGCAAGCAGACGCGAGAGACCGTCTGCAATCGCATGACGCTGATCGGTCTTGATGCCGATGTCGATTGGCGCTGCCTTAGCAGCCTTGGTCACAGGTTTGGTTTTTTTGGTTTCTTTGCTCACGGCACGACCTCGTCGATTGAAAGTTGACTGATTTGAATACACGGAGGTGAAGCGACAATGAATCCCTGTTCACGCATTCAAGGGGAGATGAGTTTGTTCTTGCGGTAGAAAGTGAAAATATCGTTCAAGTTGCGCTTGGGCTTGAAGCCGAAGGTCTTGGTGAACAGACTGCCGTCGAGGACGACCGGATACTTGAAGTAGTTGATCAGATAAGGCGGAAAGAACGCATTCCAGTTGAGCAGGCTCGACACGATTTTGGGTAGCGACGGCGGTACCGAGAGGATGGGCAGTTTCTTGCAGCCGCACTCTTCGACGGCGCGTTGATAAGGCACGTAGTCGTCGGGCGCGACGTTGTAGATGCCCGGCTTGTTGCCCTCGAACGCCAGCACCATGGCGTCGGCCATGTCGTCCACATGCAGGAATTGCATCATGGGTGAAAAGCCCAGCAGCACCGGTGTGTAGGGGCGGCTCAACAGCAAGCTCATGGTGTTGCGCACACCCGGCCCCAGCACATTACAGGGGCGCAGAATGGTGATGTTCAACTCCGGGTGCTTCCACAGGTAAATGTTGGCGAGCGATTCCAGCTCCACCGAATCGACCAGATCCATCGTCACTTCGCTGGCCTTCAGCGGATGATCTTCATCGAGCAGCGCCGGGTTGTAGGCCGAGGCGCCGTAGACGTAATAGGTCGAATGCACGATGACCTGGCCCACACCGTATTTCTTGCACAGCTCGAACAGCCGCTTGCTGCCCAGCACGTTGGCGTTGTAGCGGCGGTCGCGTGAGTACTCATGCGCGAAGATGCGGCCGATGTGCAGCACGGCGTCGATCTTGTGCTCCAGAAAGATGTCCTCGAAGCCGCGCTTCTCGATCTCCACCTTGTAGCTGGGGATGCCCGCGTCGGTCTCTACCTTGCGGCGGAAGTCGACGGCGACGACGTTGTATTTGCCATGCAGGCGCGCAATCACACGCTTGGCGAGCGCACCGCCGGCACCGGTGACCAGCACGGTTTTCTTGTTTGACGCCGTCGCTGATTTTTTTGCAATAGCCATCGCGCGCTCCTAGTAGACGCTGGGGCGTTCTTTCAGGCCCTTGGCGATCAGCTGACGAATCTCATGTTTCACTTCTTCGACCTGCTCGGTCACTTCATCCTCGGTTTTCACCGGCTTGAAGTGCATGGGCTTGCCAAAATTGAGCACCACGCGCGCCGGCAGCGGAAACGGCGGTGCAATCGGCGCATACGGAATGCCCAGCACCTTGGCGAGCGGCGCGATGTTGAACACCGCTGGCATGGTTTCCTCGCAGCCCACCACGCCGCAGGGGACGATCGGTGTCTTGTGGTTCACCGCCAGGTGCATGAAACCATTGCCGAAACGCTGTAGCTGATAGCGATGCTTGTAGAGCTTGCCCGAGCCGCGCACGCCCTCGGGGAACACGATGATCGCCTCGTCGGTCTCCAGCATCTTGGTGCAGTTGATCGGGTCGCCAATCACGCCGCCCCAGGCGTTGAGCAGGTTGCCCAGCCACGGCACGGTGGGGAAGAACCGCTCGATCATCGCTCTTGCAGCCCTGGGCCCGTGCGGGTTGGTGGCCGCGGCTGCGCCGATCAGCACGCCATCCAGCGGTAACTGGCCGGAATGATTGGGCACGATCAGCACGCGCCCGTGGCGTGGAATGTTCTCCAGGCCGAAGGCCTGCACCTTGAAGTAGTGGTCGTACAGCCACTTCGCGCCGGCGAGGCCGACCTTGAACTGGTCTTCGTTGTAGCCCCACGCATCGAAGCCGAAACTGCCCACCGGCTTGGGGATTTTCGCGACGGCCGCTTCGATCTCGGGCGTGACCAAGCGCCGCAGGATTTCCTCCTTGGCGCTGAAGTTTTTGAGTGCTCCAAGCACTTCGCTGGCATTCATTTTGTAATTTTTAGCCAACATTTACTGTTGGTCTTTCTCCGTGTGGCACCTTGCCGAATTATTCCACACCCCTCTGCTCATGCCGTTGCGCGGCCCACAATTTTTCATACAGACCACCGCGCGCCAAGAGCTCCAGGTGCGTTCCCTGTTCGGCAACGCGACCGTGGTCGAGTACCACGATGCGATCAGCGTGCGTCACGGTTGAGAGCCGATGTGCAATCACCAGCACCGTGCGCTGCACGGCGGCCTCGTCGAGGGCGGCCAGAATGGCCTGCTCGCTAAGCGTGTCCAGCGACGAGGTGGCCTCATCGAAAATCAGCACGCGCGGGTTTTTCAGCAAGGCCCGGGCGATGGCGACCCGCTGCTTCTCGCCGCCGCTAAGCTTCAAGCCCCGCTCGCCCACCATGGTCTGCAAACCCTTGGGCAGACGCGCCACGAAGTCGCTCAGATGCGCCTGATGCAACGCGCGCTGGACGGTGGCGGTGCTCGCCTCCGGGTCGGCGTAGCGCAGGTTTTCGAGCAGGGTGTCGTTGAACAGCACCACGTCCTGCGGCACCACGCCGATGGCGCCGCGCAGGTCCGCCAGCGTGAGTTGTCGCGCATCAATCCCACCGACTTTGACTGCGCCCGCCTGCGGGTCGTAGAAGCGAAACAACAGACGCGCCAGGGTGGATTTGCCCGCGCCGGTCGCACCAACCACGGCGACGGTTTGGCCGGCCGCGATCTCGAAGTCGGCATCGTGCAGGATGCGCCGGTCGGGGCTGTAGCCAAAAGCGATGTGCTCGAAGCGGATGGCCAGCGGGCCGGCCGGCAAGGCTTGCGGCACGGTCGGGTCTGCAATCAGCGGCACCGTCGCCTGCAGGTCGAACAGCTTGCCCATGTCGGTGAGCGCCCGGCGGATTTCGCGGTAGACAAAGCCCAGCACGTTGAGCGGCAGGAACAACTGCGCCATGAAGGCGTTGACGGCCACGAAGTCGCCCAAGGTCATCACGCCCTGCTGCACGCGCAGCGCCGAGAGCGTGGTCATGGCGGTGAGGCCGGCCGCAATGATGAGTGCCTGTCCGCCATTGAGCAGACCCAGCGTGAAGCGGCTCTTGCCGGCGGCTTTTTCATAGGCGGCGAGGGCGCTGTCGTAGCGGCGCGCCTCCAGCGGCTCGGCGCCGAAGTACTTGACGGTCTCGAAGTTGAGCAGCGAATCGAGCGCGCGGCCGGTGGCTTCGCTATCGAGCGTATTGGCGTGGCGGACAAAGTGCGTGCGCCAGTCCGTGAGCACCACCGAGAAAATCACATAGAGCGAGACGGCAGCAACGGCAATCAATGCAAAGCCGATCTCGTAACGCTGCCAGAGCAGGGCGGTGACCAGCACCAGTTCAAGCGCCGTGGGAGCGACCGTGAACAGCACGAAGCGCAGCAGAAAGCCAATGCCCTCCACGCCACGTTCGATGTCGCGCGACAGCGCGCCACTCTTGCGCGCGAGGTGAAACTCCAAGTCGAGCCGGTGCAGATGATCGAACACGCCTAAGCCCGTACGGCGCTTGGCGCGCTCGGCCACGCGCCCGAACAGCACGTCGCGCAGCTCGCCGAACAGCACGTTGGCAAAGCGCAGCGCGCCATAGGCCGCGAGCAAGGCGACTGGCAACGCCAGCGCAGTGATCAGCGTGCCGCGTTGATGGTCGAGCGTGTCCACCAGCGACTTCAGCACCAGCGGCAGCCCAACCCCGGCGACTTTGGCCGCGACCAGCAGCAGCATCGCGCCGGTGACCGCCAAGGGAAACCGCCGCAACACCGGCACCAGCTGCGCCCAAGCCTGTTTCAGGGTGGCGGGTTTGGCGGCGGGGTCGCCCGCGTCGGCGTTGGGATTGATGCGCATCGCCCTAGCGTGGTGCTGTGCGGCAATGCATTCAAGCGCGCGCCGCAAAGAAGTGTGGCGAGCGATGACCGCGGCGCCCACAAAAAAGCGCAAGCCGGGCGGTGTCGCCCGGCTTGCGCCTGATGTGGCTGCAAACGCGCTTAGGCGACGATGGTCTTGATGTTGACCTCGACGTTGCCCTTGATCGCCTTGGAGTACGGGCAGAAGGCATGGCCGAGCGCGACGATCTTCTCGGCATCGGCCTGCGAGAGCCCCGCCACGGTGACGGTGAGGTCGACCTTCAAGCCCATGCCGCTCTCGGTGGTGCCAATGCCGACGGCAGACTCCACCTTGACCGAGCTGGCCTTGAGGTTGTTCTTCACGCCCATGTATTCCACCGCGCCACCGAAGCAGGCGGCATAACCGGCGGCAAACAGATCTTCTGGCGTGGTGGCACCGGTATTGCCGGGGCCGCCCATGGCCTTGGGCACCGACAGGTTCACGTCAACCAGGCCATCGCCCGAGAGCGTGGTGCCGTTGCGGCCGCCTTCAGCGGTGCCGGTGGCGGTGTACAGCACTTTCACGGTTTCAATAGTCATCTTGAGTCTCCAGTTAATTGAGTGAGTTGATCAATATCGTTTAGGCGCGATCAGCCTGCATGACCTTGTCCCAGGCGGCGACGAAGTCGCGCACGAAGTCACCGGCGCCATCGTTGCAGGCATAGACCTCGGCCAGGGCGCGCAGCTGGGCGTTGCTGCCAAATACCAGGTCGGCCACGGTTGCGGTCCACTTGGGGACACCCGTCTTGCGGTCGTTGCCTTCAAATACATGCTTGTCAGCATCAGAGCGCTTCCAGGCCGTGCGCATGTCGAGCAGGTTGACGAAGAAGTCATTGCTCAGCGTGCCGGGGGTTTTGGTGAACACGCCGTGCTTTGCCTGCCCTGCATTCGCATCCAGCACGCGCAGACCGCCGACCAGCGCGGTCATCTCCGGCGCGGTCAAGGTGAGCAGGCTCGCCTTGTCGATCAAGAGTTCGGCGGTCGTTTCTTCATCACCCTTGCGGGTGTAGTTGCGGAAGCCATCGGCCACCGGCTCGAGCACCGCAAACGATTCGACATCGGTCTGCTCCTGCGTGGCATCCATGCGGCCGGGGGTGAACGGCACTGTGATGCCGTGGCCACCCTTCTTCGCAGCCGCCTCGATGGCAGCACAGCCGCCGAGCACGATGAGATCGGCCAGCGAGATCTTCTTGTCACCGGTGGCACTGGCGTTGAAGTCCTTCTGGATGGCTTCGAGCTTGGCCAGCACCGGCAACACCGGCTGGTTGATGGCCCAGTCCTTCTGCGGTGCAAGACGCAGACGCGCACCGTTGGCGCCACCACGACGATCACTGCCGCGATAAGTCGAGGCCGAGGCCCAGGCGGTGTTCACCAGCTGCGCGGTGCTGAGCCCAGAGTCGAGCAGCTTCGTCTTGAGGGCGCTGATGTCCTTGGCATCGACCAGCGGGTGGTTCACGGCCGGGATCGGGTCCTGCCAGATCAGTTCTTCGGTCGGCACCAGCGGACCGAGGTAGCGCGTCACCGGGCCCATGTCGCGGTGGGTGAGCTTGAACCAGGCGCGGGCAAAGGCATCGGCGAACTTGGCCGGGTTGGCCATGAAGTCGCGCGAAATCTTTTCGTAAGCCGGGTCGAAGCGCATGGCGAGATCGGCCGTGGTCATCATCGGCTGGTGGCTCTTCTTCGGATCATGCGCATCGATCACGGTGCCCGCACCGGCATCACCCTTGGGCTTCCACTGGTGCGCGCCGGCCGGGCTCTTGGTCAGCTCCCACTCGTAGCCGAACAGCGTCTCAAAATAGCCGTTGTCCCAGGTGGTCGGGTTGGGTTTCCACGCGCCTTCGATGCCGCTGGTGGTGGCATGCGCACCAACGCCGCTCTCGAAAGCGTTTTTCCAGCCAAAGCCGAGGTCTTCGATGTTGCCGCCCTCGGGCGCATGGCTGACCAGGCTGGCATCGCCTGCGCCGTGGCTCTTGCCGAAGGTGTGGCCGCCGGCGACGAGGGCGACGGTTTCTTCGTCATCCATCGCCATGCGCTTGAAGGTCTCGCGGATGTCACGGCCCGAGCCGATGGGGTCCGGTTTGCCATCCGGGCCTTCGGGGTTGACGTAGATCAGGCCCATCTGCACCGCGGCGAGCGGGTTGGCCAGCTCACGGTCACCTGAGTAGCGGCTGTTCTCTTTGTCGCTGGTGGCGAGCCACTCGGTCTCGGCACCCCAGTTGGTGTAGGCCGGCTCCCAGATATCTTCGCGGCCGCCGCCGAAGCCGAAGGTCTTGAAGCCCATTGATTCGAGCGCGACGTTGCCGGTGAGAATCATCAGGTCAGCCCACGAGAGCTTCTTGCCGTATTTCTGCTTGATGGGCCAGAGCAGGCGGCGTGCCTTGTCGAGGTTGCCGTTATCCGGCCAGCTGTTGAGCGGGGCAAAGCGCTGCTCGCCGGCGGAGGCACCGCCACGGCCGTCGTAGATGCGATAGGTGCCGGCGGCATGCCAGGCCATGCGGATGAACAGCGGCCCGTAGTGGCCGTAGTCGGCGGGCCACCAGTCCTGCGAGTCGGTCATCAGTGCCGTAAGGTCTTTGATGACGGCGTGCAGGTCGAGTGAGGCGAACTCCTTGGCGTAGTCGAAATCCTCGACCATGGGGTCTGAGAGTTCGGAGTGCTGGTGCAGCACCGAGAGATCGAGCTGTGTAGGCCACCAGTCACGATTGCTGCGACCGCTGGGCTTGGGGGTGGCGCCGTGGTTTACGGGGCATTTGGCTTCTGTAGACATTGATCTCTCCGTCTTCGTGTGGCTGGGTCAATAAGCGCTGCCCGGGCGCGGATGCAGCTTGGGCGCAAGGCATGGCAGGTGTGGAGCCTATCGATTTTGTCTGCCACCTTTTTCAAGTGGAGCGAGCAACAAGTCTTGGGCTGGGCACACCTTAAGTCGGTGACGCGGATAGCAGAAATTGATTGTTCCAGCGGCCGCGATAGTCCAGAACCAACCCACCGCAAATTGGCAACGTCTGGGCATTACAGACCGCGGTTGGCGTAAAGACGTTCGATTTCGGACACTACGCGCCCTTTGTGTCGTTGAAGTTGCTCCCCCATGCCCCGCGATTTGCTGATCGAACTTGGCTGTGAAGACCTGCCGGCCCGCTACGTGATGCCGCTCGCCGAGGCGCTGCGTGCAGGCGTGGTGGGCGGTTTTGCCAAGCGTGGTGTCATCGCAGGCGAAGCCAGGGTATTTGCAACACCGCGTCGCATTGCAGTACTGGTTGCGGGTGTCGCCGACGAGCAGGCGACGCAGAGTGTTGATCTCACCGGCCCGGCATTGAACGTGGCCCTGAAGGATGGTGCGCCGACGCCTGCCGCACTCGGCTTTGCCAAGAAGTGTGGCGTCGAGTTTTCGGCCCTGGGGCAGAAGGACGGCAAGCTGCACTACGCCAAGACCGAGCCCGGCAAGCCGACAGCTGATCTCATCCCCGCCATTTTTGAAGAAACCCTCAAGAGCATGGATGAGCTGGTACCCAAGCGCATGCGCTGGGGCGATGGCAACGAGACCTTCGTGCGGCCGGTGTCGTGGCTGCTGTGCTTCCTGGGGGAGGCCGTGGTGCCGCTAGCCCGCTTTGGCCTGCACAGCGGACGATTGACCTACGGCCATCGTTTTCACGCGCCGGCGGCGATCTCGCTGGCGACGCCAGCAGATTACGAGACGGCATTGAAGGCGTCACGCGTGTGGGCGCAAGTGAGCAGTCGCAAAGCCGAGATCAAGCGCCAGATCGAAGCCGAGGCCGCCAAGCTCGGCGGCCACGCGCGCATCACTGAAGATTTGCTGGACGAAGTGACTGCCCTGGTCGAGTGGCCGGTGGTGATTGCTGGGCGCATGGAAGAGCGCTTCATGGAACTGCCGCCCGAAGTGATCGTAGCGACGGTAGAGACCAACCAACGTTACTTCACCGTGTTCGAAGACGCGGCGCACACACGCCTCAAGCCGGTCTTCATCACCATCGCCAACATCGCGTCGCGCGATGTGTCGCAGATCATCGAAGGCAACGAGCGCGTGGTGCGGCCGCGTCTCTCGGATGCGATGTTCTTTTGGGAGCAGGACAAGAAGCAGCCGTTTGCCAGTTATCGCAGCAAGCTGGCCGACGCGACCTATCAGAAAGAACTCGGCACGGTGGATGCGCGCGTGGATCGCATTCAAACGATTGCGGCACACATTGCGGGCGCAGCTGGTGCGGACCGAGATGTGGCGTCAGAGGCAGCCGCACTCTGCAAGAACGACCTTGTCACCAAGATGGTGTTCGAGTTCCCCGAATTACAGGGCTTGATGGGTGGCTACTACGCCCGCGCCTCCGGTGCTTCTGAAGTTATTGCGAAGGCCATTGGCGAGCACTACCTGCCGACTCAGCAGGGCACACCGATTCCATCGACGCGTGAAGGCCAGGTGCTCGCACTCGCCGACAAGCTCGATGCGCTTGCGGGCATCTTCGCCATCGGCCAAAAGCCCACGGCCAGCAAAGACCCCTATGCACTGCGTCGTTCTGCAAATGGCGTTATTCGTATCTGCATTGAAGCATCGCTACCGATTAACGTGGCACAACTGCTTGGCGATGCCTTGGTGTTACAGCCAGCCGGTCAGAGAGGAGCGGCGACGCTGATAGCCTTGAACGCTTTCCTGATTGATCGCATGCAGAGCTACTTCGTGGGTCGTGAGATATGCGGAAGAGCTGTTTCTGTCGAAGTATTTGACGCAGTCAATGCTGCAACTGATGTATTCGTTCCCGTTGATTTTGAGAGGCGAGTGAGTGCTGTCATGCAGGCTAGTGGCAGTGGGCAGCTGCAAGCCCTTGCAGCGGCGCACAAGCGCATCCGCAACATTCTCAAACAAGCGGGCGACGTAGGTATCGCCATCGACGCCAAGCTGTTCGAGAGCGACGCCGAGCACGCGCTGTTTTCCGCCATGAACGCGCTCGACCTTGAAGGCGATTACACAGCGCAGCTCACCCAACTCGCCACGCTACGCGAGCCGGTGGATGCCTTCTTCAATGCTGTGATGGTCAATGCCGACGACCCTGCGGTGCGCAGCAATCGTCTGGCTCTGCTGGCGCGTTTGGACAAGCTCTGCCGCAGCGTCGCCGACATCTCGTTGCTGCCCGGATGAGCACGATGAAATGGATCGTTCTCGACCGCGACGGGGTGATCAATCACGACTCGCCGAGCTACATCAAATCCGCGGCAGAGTGGCTTCCGATGCCGGGCAGCCTTGAGGCGATTGCCCGACTCACGCAGGCGGGTTGGCGCGTGTGCCTTGCCACCAATCAGGCCGGCCTCGGCCGCAAGTTGTTCGACTACGACGCCTTTGCGGCGATGAACGCCAAGATGCAGAAACTGCTCGCCGAACGCGGCGGGCGCATCGATGCGGTGGCGTTTGCACCCGAGCATCCAGATAACGCGACAGAAATGCGAAAGCCCAATCCGGGCATGTTGAAAGACCTGGCGCGGCGACTGGGCGCGAGCATTGAAAACGTCTGGTTTGTGGGCGACTCGGATACCGACATTGCCGCGGCGCGTGCGGCGGGCATGCAGCCGGTGCTGGTGCTTAGTGGCAACGGCGAACAGTATCGTGCCGCAGCCTCGGCGCAAGGGGTGGCGAGCTATGCGACGCTGAGTAACGTGGTGGACGAACTGCTGAGCAAGTAGAGCCGGCCGGCAAAGTGCGCTTTTTTGAGCTGTTGCAAATGCCATTTTTTGACAAGCCTGTGATGCACTGCGCACGCTGATCACCATGCCTGCCCTGAAATCACCCGCCCTGCGCATTGCCGCATTCAGCACCCTCATTCTGATGGTGCTGGTGACAGGTGCCTGGTGGGGCTGGTCGGCCTATGCAGCGGTACAACAGCCTTTGCAGCGCGACCGCAACGCCTTTGTCGGTAGCAACACCTGCCTCTCCTGCCACGCCGATCACCACGCTAGCTGGAAACGCACCTACCACCGCACGATGACGCAAGAGGCCTCTGATACCAGCGTGCAGGGGCACTTCGATGGCAAGGTGGTGAATGCCTGGGGCGTGCCGGTGCGGCCGGTGCAGCGCGATGGCAAATACCTGTTCGAGTATCTCGACCCGAGCACTCAGGCGGTCAAGGCCACGGTCGAGGTCGCGCGCACCGTGGGCAGCCACCGCTATCAGCAATACCTGAGCAAGGACGCCGACGGCCGTTACGCGCGACTGCACCTGATCTGGCACATCGGCGACCAGCGCTGGGTGCATTACAACGGCGCGTTTCTCTACGACGACCACCAGGGCTTCAACCAGCATGCGGCGGTGTGGAACCCCAACTGCATTTTCTGCCACAACACCGGCGTGAATCCCAACATCACCAACGAGGATGCGCTGCTGAATCGCGCCCGCGCGGGCGAGCGCTTCAACTTCATCAATGCCGCGCTTTGGGATAGCGAAGTGGCCGAACTCGGCATCGCCTGCGAGAGCTGCCACGGCCCGGGCGCGACGCACGCAAAAGCTAATCGCAACCCACTGCGGCGCTACTGGCTGCATTGGTCAAAAGCGAGCGACCCGACCATCACCAACCCCAAAAAACTCACGCCGCAACGCAGCGCCGAGGTCTGCGGCCAGTGCCACGGCCAGCGCCAGCCGGCCAAGCTGGAAATGGCGAGCCAGTGGCTGCGCAGCGGGCCGAGCTACCGCGCCGGCGACGTGCTGGCCGAGCATGTGTCGCTGGTGCGCCCTGACACGCCGGTATCCGGCGGTGACCCCAATCTGTTCAAGCTGCGGTTCTGGAAAGACGGCACGCCGCGCCTCTCGGCCTACGAGATGCAGGGGCTTCTGCAATCCGATTGCTACACCAGAGGCGGGGCAACCTGTATCGGCTGCCACGAGGCCCACGGCGGCACGCCAGCGGGGATGATCACCGAGGAAAACCGCGCCGGGGCCTCGTGTGTGGGCTGCCACAAGGACGCCGCTGCATTGCCCGCCCATGCCGCGCACGCCAAGGCGAGCCCGACGACGAACTGTGTGGATTGCCACATGCCGAAGATGGTCTACGGCGTGATGGAGATTCACCGCACGCACCGTATTCGCGCGCCCGATCCGCTCGCCGCCGCCAGCAACCAGCAGCCGGATGCCTGCACGACCTGCCACGGCAATCGGTCGGCGCAGTGGGCGGCGGATGCGGTGAGTGCCTGGCGGGGCAGCGCTGTTGCGACAACGGCGAGCGCGTCGATACCGGAGAACCTGCGCCAACTCTTCGAAGGTGATCCCGTGCAGCGCGCGGTCGCGGCCAAGCTCGCGGGCAGTGAAAAATCCGCGCTCACCGATGCAGAACGCATGGCGCAGCTGCCGCTGCTGTTCGCGGCGATGGAAGACGGCTACCCCGCGGTGCGCCGCTTTGCGCAGCAGTCGGCGCGGGTCAGCGCCGACAGGCTCGCGCTGCCGGAGCTTGCCAAAGCACTGCAAGGTTTCGATTTCATCGGCGCAGGCACTACACGCGCGACGGCGCTGCAAGCGATCCGCAGCGCAGCGCCAGCAACGAAGACGACCAGCGACGCACTCGGTGGCCTGCTCAACGCCGATGGCAGCGCCAACACCGCGTTGCTCAGCACCCTGCGCGCGCAGGCCGACCCCACCGCAATCAACATCGGCGAGTGACGCCGCATACCGGACACCCACATGGCCCGCAGCAATCTCAAAGCACCTGTCGTCAGAAGCGCCTCAACAGCGGAAATCGCGGCGCAGAAAAGCCTGCGTTACGGCTTCACCGCGCTGCTGCTGTTCGTAGTAGGCGGGTTGACGCTGGAGTTTCTGCACCTCATCAAAGCGCCGTGGTATCTCGAAAGCCATCTGCGCCGCGAGCTGTGGGTGCTGGCGCACGCGCACGGCGCGCTGCTGGCATTGTTCAACCTGATTTATGCGGCGCTGCTACCGCGCATCGTCTCTGCGGCAAGCGCGGGTACTTGGCTACGCTGGGGTGCGGCACTGGTGCCAGCAGGGTTTTTCTTGGGCGGTATCGGCAACAGCGAAGGCGATCCCTCGTTGTTGATTGTGCTCACGCCCATTGGCGCACTGGCGGTCTTGATTGCCTTGGCGCTGTGCGCGAAGGCTGCCTGGAGTAAATCGGCCTAGCGGCCGCAGACTGCGTAATCCTCGCGCCGCCGCTCGATCTCGACACCTACGGTTTTGGCCGCAGGCACCGCGCCCGGTTTGCTCACCGTAAGTCGCAGGCTGCTGATGGGGAACAGCTCGAAAAGACGTCGCGCGGCCGTCTCGGCAAAGGTTTCAAGCAACTGGAATTGCTGCTCGTCCACCAGCGCCATGAGCGTGGTGCACACCGAGTGGTAGTCGAGCGCATCGCGGATGTTGTCGGTGGCGGCGGCGTCGCGGGTATCGCAGCCCAGATCGAGGTCGAGAATCAGCGGCCTGCGGATGTGGTGCTCCCAGGCATTCACCCCGATATGAGTCTGTATTTCGAGTGCGCGGATGAAGACTTTGTCCATGCGGCGATTTTAGATGTTTGCGACAGCAGAGAGTTCGGTAAGCGGCCAGCGGGCACGTGTAGGAAACCCTTCCAAAGCCGGCAAACCCTCGCTACGGCGCACCCAGCCGACGTAGGCAATCATCGCGGCGTTATCGGTGCAGAACTCGCGACGCGGGAAAAATACCTGGCCTTTGCGCTTGGCTGCCAAGGCATGGAGCCGCTCGCGCAAGCGCAGGTTGGCACCGACGCCGCCAGCGACGACGAGCGTGCGATGGCCAGTGGCATCGAGCGCACGCGCGCATTTGATGGCGAGCGTCTCGGTCACGGCATCCTCGAATCCGCGTGCGAGATCAGCCTTGGTCTGCGCGTCGGCATCGCGCGGCAGGGCGGTGAGCACGGCGGTCTTGAGGCCCGAGAAACTGAAGTCGAGGCCGGGGCGATCGGTCATCGGCTTCGGCAGCTTGAAGCGACCCGGCGTTCCGGTTTCGGCCAGCCGCGCCAGCTCCGGCCCGCCCGGGTAAGGCAGGCCGAGCAGCTTGGCGGTCTTGTCGAAGGCCTCGCCCACGGCGTCGTCGAGACTCTCGCCCAGCAGCGCGTAGCGGCCCACACCCTGCACGTCCACCAGCAGGGTGTGGCCGCCAGAGACCAGCAGGGCGACGAAGGGGAAGGCCGGCGCGGGCGTTTCCAGCATCGGCGCCAGCAGATGGCCTTCCATGTGATGGATGCCGATCAGCGGCACATCGAGCGCTGCGGCCAGCCCGGCAGCAGCCGCCGCGCCGACCATCAGCGCCCCAATCAACCCCGGCCCTGCGGTGTAGGCGATACCACCCAGCTCGGCGGGCTTCAATCCCGCCTCGGCGAGCACGGCGCGGATCAGCGGCAGCACGCGGGTGACGTGGTCGCGCGAGGCGAGCTCAGGCACCACGCCGCCATACTCGGCATGCAGCTTGATCTGGGAATGCAGGGTGTGTGCCAGTAGGCCAGAGGCGCCATAAACGGCGACCGCGGTTTCGTCGCAGGAGGTCTCTACGGCCAGTATGGGGCGGGTATTGGTAGGGCGTGACATGTCGCCATTGTCGCAAACTAACCGCCTTAGCTTTGCACCGGCCAAAAAATGCGCATAGAATCGCGGCCCTTTCGTCCCGACGGCTAAGTCGAGACACCAACGTAGACGTCCCGCTTGGGCGTCCCAACCCCAGAGAGTCGAGTAGCCCATGCCTGAAGTCCGCGTCCGCGATAACGAACCGTTTGAAGTGGCTGTCCGCCGTTTCAAGCGCACCTGCGAAAAAGCTGGTGTCCTGACCGATGTTCGCAAGAAAGAATTCTTCGAGAAGCCCAGCATGGAGCGCAAGCGCAAACGTGCTGCCGCCGTGAAGCGCCAAGAGAAGAAAGTGCTGCGCGAAACCGCTCGCCAGACCCGCATGTATTGATCGGCACTGGTTGCCGGTGACAAGCCTGCGCTGGCAACACCGCAGGCTTTTTTATTGCCCAAGAGAATCCCAATGACTGACCTCAAGACTCGCATCACCGAAGACGTGAAAATCGCCATGAAAGCCGGCGAGAAAGAGCGCGTATCGCTGCTGCGCATGCTCACCGCCGAGCTGAAGCAGCGCGAAGTGGTCGAGCAGATCGTGCTCACCGACGCCGCCGTGATCGCCGCCATCGAGAAGATGCTGAAGCAGCGCAAAGATTCCGAGAGCCAGTTTCGCGCGGCCAACCGCGCCGAGCTTGCCGACAAGGAAGCTGCCGAGATCGCCGGATTGATGGTCTATCTGCCCACGCAGCTGAGCGATGCCGAGCTGGACGCCATTCTTGCAGAGGTCATTGCCGAAACGGGCGCTGCTGGCCCCAAGGACATGGGCAAAGTCATGGCCGCCATCAAGCCGAAAGTGGCGGGCAAAACCGACATGGGCGCGCTGTCGGCCAAGATCAAGGCCAAGCTGGCTTAGTCTTCATTCTTGTTTTGAAAGTCGCCGCCATGGACGGCGGCGGCTGGTCAGGACGACACTTCCCCCATGGCCGGCCGCATTCCCGATTCCTTCATCCAAGATCTGCTCGCGCGCACCGACATCGTCGAGGTGATCGGGCAGCGGGTGGAGCTGAAGCGCGCGGGCAAGGAGTTCAAAGGCCTCTCGCCATTCTCCAACGAAAAATCACCGTCCTTCTTCGTCTCGCCGTCGAAGCAGATGTTCTTCGATTTCTCCTCCGGCAAGAACGGCACCGTCATCAGCTTCCTGATGGACTACGACCGCCTGAGCTTTGTCGAAGCGGTGGAAGAACTGGCGCAAAAAGCGGGTGTGGAAGTGCCGCGCGAAGGCGGCGGTTTCGACCAGCGGTTGGTGCTCGAAGGCCCGCTGGATGCGCTGGCCGCAGCCGAGCGATTCTTCAAGGAGCAGCTCAAGAAAAGCGAGCCCGCCAAGGAGTACTTGAAGAAGCGCGGCGTCAATGGCGAGACCGCCAAGCTGTTCGGCATCGGTCTCGCCCCCGATGCCTGGGATGCGCTGACGCGGCTGTTCCCCGACCCGCGCCATGCACTCGACGCCGGCCTGCTGATCGAGCGCGAGGGCCGTGATGGCGCGTATGACCGCTTCCGCAACCGCATCATGTTCCCGATCCGGGATACACGCGGCCGCGTCATCGGCTTCGGCGGCCGCACGCTCGCCAACGACCCCGCCAAATACCTCAACTCGCCCGAGACGCCTTTGTTCCACAAGGGCCGCAACCTCTATGGCCTGTTCGAGGCCAAGCAGTCGGCGAAGGCGGCGTTGCCGTATCTGATCGTCGTCGAGGGCTACATGGATGTGGTGATGCTGGCCCAGCACGGTGTGCGTGAGGCGGTGGCTACACTCGGCACCGCTACCACGCGTGAGCACCTCACTTTGCTGTTCAAGCAGACCAGCAAGGTCGTCTTCTGCTTCGATGGCGACCGCGCAGGGCGCAGCGCTGCATGGCGCGCGCTCGAACAGGCGCTGCCGGAAATCCAAGGCACCCGCGAATGCCGTTTTCTGTTTCTACCCGACGGCCACGACCCCGACAGTTATGTGCAAGAGATCGGTTCGGAAGCATTCCGTGCGCTGGTCGAAAAAGCCGAACCGCTGACGGCCTTCCTGCTGGCCGAACTCGGCAAGCAGGCCGATCTGGAAACCCTTGAGGGCCGCGCCAAACTGGCGGCTCTCGCCAGGCCGCACCTTGCCAAGTTGCCCGAAGGCCCTCTGCGCAGCCTGCTGACCGACGAACTGGTGCGTATTACGCGACTCCGTCGCTCCGACGTCGAGGCACTTGCCCCTGCCGCTGAAGATCAGCCCTCGAACGATACGGCAGCCGCAATGCGCCCCAGCAAGACTGATCCGGCTGCGCGCCTGCCGCGCCGCGCCCTGCGCATCTTGCTGGAAGAACCGCGGCTCGCTGCCAGAGCCGAGCACATTGCGCAGATTGCGCAGGCACCTCTGCCGGGTGCTACGGCATTGGTCGAAGCGATCGAGTTTTTTCAGGAGCACCCCAACTACCGTGCCGCGCAGCTGGAGCATGAATGGACCGGCACCCCCAAGGGGGTTGCGCTCTCAAGACTCGCTTCGGAGCCCCTGGACATCGAAGGCGATGCCTTGCAGACCCAGTTTCTGAGCGTGTTGAAAACCCTGCGTGAGCGGGCCGTGAAAGCGCAGTTCGATGCCCTGATGCAGCGCGATGGCTTGAGTGCGGCCGAGCAGCAGGAGGCGCTGGCCTTGCAAGCGGCATTGGCGGCCATACGATCTGGCTCTGCCTGAAAATATGGCTCAATCCAGTCAAAAGCCGAAAAAATGGCCTCAAAAGGAAGCCATTGATCCTAGATTTCGGGCAAAAAGACCCCATAACCATTAAACTGTACGGTTCCCGCTGATGTCTAAGCGCATCGTGCGAAGCACTCTTGAAGTTGTCGTGGATCGAATTAATGAGCAAAGCCGCTAAAGCCGCCCCCAAAGTTTCCAAAGCCAGCAAGGTCATCAAGGCCGCTGACCAGCAAAGCCAGATCAAGAAACTGATCGCTTTCGGCAAGGAAAAGGGTTTCCTCACCTACGCCGAAGTCTCCGATCACCTGGTTGATCTGAGCGATGCCGAGCAGATCGACGATGTGATCGTGATGATCCAGGGCATGGGCATCCAGGTGCATGACGAAGCGCCGGATACCGATACCCAGTTGTTCACCGAGCCGACGGTGGTCGCTGCCGAAGACGACGAGGAAGCCGCTGAAGAAGCCGCCGCCACGCTCGCCGCGCTCGACGACCAGTTTGGCCGCACCACCGATCCGGTGCGCATGTACATGCGTGAAATGGGCGCCGTGGAGCTGCTCGATCGCGAGGGCGAAATCCGCATCGCTAAGCGCATCGAAGAAGGCTTGAACGAAGCCATGTATGCGATGGCGCAGTACCCCGAGACGGTGGCCATCCTGCTCGAAGCCTACGATCAGGCCAAGGAAGGCAAAAAGCGCCTTGCTGAAGTGGTGGTGGGTTTCTTCGACCCCAACGCGCCGATCATCCCGCCAGAAGCGGTGGCGGCGATCGTCGAAGAGGAAATTGCTGCCGTTGAAGGCGCAGCAGGTGTCACCGACGAAGAAGAAGAAAAAGTCGATACCGGCCCGGACCCCGTGCTGTGCGCCGAGAACTTTGCCGAGCTGCAACAGCTGTTCGACAAGGCGTGGTCTGCACTGGAAAAGATTGGCTCCGGCGACAAGAAAACCGAGAAGCTGCGTGCAGCACTCGCCGATCACCTGATGACCTTCCGCCTGTCGCCGAAGATCGTCGACGAGATCACCAACAACCTGCGCGACAAGATCGACCAGGTGCGCACGATCGAACGCGGCATCATGAAGATCTGCGTGCACGAAGCCGGCATGGATAAGTCCGAGTTCCTGCAGCGCTATCGCGATGCGGGCCCGACTGATATCGAATGGATCGACAAGGCGATCACGGCCAAGCGCAAGTACTCCGCCACGCTCAAGGGCAAGCGCGATGACATCCACAAGATGCAGGTTGCGCTGCATGTGATGGAAGGCGACAACCTGATCACCATCGACGAGATCAAGGACATCTACCGCCGCATGACGGTGGGTGAGGCCAAGGCGCGTCGCGCGAAGAAGGAAATGGTGGAAGCCAACCTTCGTCTGGTGATCTCGATCGCCAAGAAGTACACCAACCGTGGCTTGCAGTTCCTCGATCTCATCCAGGAAGGCAACATCGGCCTGATGAAGGCGGTGGACAAGTTCGAGCACCGTCGCGGCTTCAAGTTCTCGACCTACGCGACTTGGTGGATTCGCCAGGCCATCACCCGTTCGATCGCCGATCAGGCCCGCACCATTCGTATTCCGGTGCACATGATCGAGACGATCAACAAGCTCAACCGCATCTCGCGCACGATGATTCAGGAAATGGGCCGCGAGCCGACGCCGGAAGAGCTGGCCGTGCGCATGGAAATGCCCGAGGACAAGATCCGCAAGGTGATGAAGATCGCGAAGGAGCCGATCTCGATGGAAACCCCCATCGGCGACGACGAGGATTCACACCTCGGCGATTTCATCCCCGACGATCAGGCCGTGTCGCCCTTGGAGACCGCGACCTCGGTGTCGCTTGCCGAAGCCACCCACGAGATTCTCGCCAGCCTCACCCCGCGCGAAGCCAAGGTGCTGCGCATGCGCTTTGGCATCGACATGACCACCGACCACACGCTGGAAGAAGTCGGCAAGCAGTTCGATGTCACCCGCGAGCGCATCCGTCAGATCGAGGCGAAGGCGCTGCGCAAGCTGCGCCACCCGAGCCGCGCCAACTATCTGCGTTCGTTCCTCGACGAATAAGCGATAGCCGCACAAGAAAAAGCCCCGCATTGCGGGGCTTTTTTGTTGCGTGAAACTTACAGGCCGAAGTTGAAGCGGCCACCGATCACGTAGCGGTCGAAGTCATCACCGAACTCATAGCTGCCGACAGCAGCAAAGGCGGGGGTGAAGCTGAACACGGCGCCGACAAGGCCGGTCGATTCGCTTTCGTCGAACACTTTCTCGTAGCGATAGCCACCGTTGATTTCCAGAGCTGGCAGCACCTTTGCGCGCGCAATGGTTTGCAGGAAGTAACCGGTATCGTCGTTGTCATCCGGCGTCAGGCCGGCGCCAGAGCCCTTGTAGTCGAACTTGGCGAATGCAGCGCCGCCGCCAGCAGTGACGTCGAAATTGTTGTTGATCG
This sequence comes from Stagnimonas sp., assembly GCA_965279705.1. Lineage (GTDB taxonomy): Bacteria > Pseudomonadota > Gammaproteobacteria > Nevskiales > Nevskiaceae > Stagnimonas. Next base: position 3,582,442 of record OZ257257.1, on the reverse strand, counting down.
GGAAGATCACACCCAAGCCGACGCGAGCGGTGTCGATGTCGATGCGCGTGCCGCCGACGGTGTCGGACTCGAGCTGGCGATAGTCACCGAACAGATAAAGATTCTTCGAGACCTTGCCAGAGGCGCCGACGGTGAAGCCATCGAAATCGAAATCGTCGGAATTGCCGTCTTCCTGCGTGGCCTTGAGATAGCCGCCTTCAATGTAGCTGTAGGAAATAGTCGAAGCGGTCTGGGCGAATGCCGAAAGTGGTGCAGCGAGTGCAGCGACGGCTAGCAGTTTTTTTGAAATTTTCATTTTTTTGAAGCTCCGGAAAGTTGAGGTGAAACCACTAACGGCTGGTTCAAAGTGCTGCGAACAACGACCGTCTGATACCGTGGTGTGACACATTCAAGACTTCAGTCGTGAGCGGGAGATTAACGATGCTTCGAGCGTTTTCAGGTGCTGTGCTGCTCCTCTTTTTTTCCACTGCGCGGGCGGAGTCTTCGCGGGTTTATTTCTCGGTTGGCGGCTGGGCCTACGACATCAAGGGCACCTATACCAACACCAGCGAGCTGGACCTCGAAGACGATCTGGCTCTGAAGTCCACCGCGCGCCAAAACTATGTGCTGGGCTACGCGCCGGCGCAGCTGGGGTGGATCCCCGCGCTGGAGTTCGACTACACCCGCGTCGCGGCCACGGGGCAGCAGCGTTTCCCGCTGTTGCCGGTGACGGGGTTGGATCCGATTACCGGCCCGCTGCTGCCCGAAACCGTGGTGGACGACCGCACCAGCGTCAACGATTTCGAGCTGACCGCGCGCTGGCCTTGGCAGCTCGGCTCGTTCCGCCTGCTGGGCGGGTTCACGGTGACCACCCTGCATGGCCAGATCACGGCCGCCGATGAGACCAATGGGCAGCAAGAGACCCAGAAGATCAACGAAACGTTTCCCCTGCTGAGCCTCGGCGTGCAATGGCAGCCTGCGCCCTCGCTGAGGGTCTCGCTGAGCGGTGATTACATTCAGTACAACGGCAACCGCGCGGACGAACTCGAAGCCAGTGTGTTATGGAAGTTTCTGGGCCCTGTTGGCCTTGAAGCGGGCTACCGGCAGCGGCGCTACAAGATCAATGACAACGTCAACAAGCTGGATGCGCGGGTGGCTGGTGCAAGGATCGGCGTGGTGATGGAAATCCCGCTCTGAACCGCAACGCTTGAAGCGCCGCCCATAAAAAATCCCGGCCGCGCATCGCGCAGGCCGGGACTGGATGCCGCACCGCACATTCAGGGTTTCAGATCGCCGTGCACGCTGGGGGTATAAAGCGGGCTTTTCTGGGCGGCGAACCACAGCGCCAGCTGCTTGATCTCGGCATCGGTCAGATTGGCGGCCTGCGCACCCATGATGGCGTTCTTGCGGGCACCGCTGCGATAGTCCTTGAGCGAATGCTCCAGGTAGTTCGCGTACTGGCCTGCAAGCGTCGGATACATGCCGATGGCGCTGACGCCGGCCTCGCCGTGGCAGGCGGCACAAGTGGTGACCTTGTCGGGCTTGGCGACTTCGGGGGCGGCCTGTGCGGCAGCAGCCGTCAGGGCAAGGGCTGCGAAGAGAATGCGAGTCATGACGTGCGCGCTCATTTGTGGGCTGGCGCTTTGGCCAGGTAGGCGGCGATATCGTCGACATCCTGGTCGGAGAGCGAGGTGGCTTGGGCGTGCATGGTGGGATGCGAACGCTTGCCTTCGCGGTATTCCTTCAATGCCGCAACGATGTATTCGGGGTGCTGACCACCCAGACGCGGTACGCGATAGGTCGGATAAGCATTGTTGTAATTGGGAATGCCGTGGCAGCCCATGCAGGTGTTGGCCTTGATGCGGCCCGCCTCGACATCGCCGGCAGCGTGAACGCTGGCGGCAAAGGCAAGAGCAAGGGCGGCGAGGACAGCGCGACGCGCGGTCAACATCGTTGAATCTCCGTGAAAACCAATGGCTTTGATCGGCTGAAGCCCAATAGCCCGCCGCAAGCAGCATATGGTCGTGGAAAACGGCCCATTCCGTCAATGAACTGCGGCATCACCGCGCCAGCAATGGCAATGATGCGGCGATATAGTGCCGCCAACTCTAATGCGCCGATTGAATCCCATGCACCTCCTTGTCACGACCTGTTTCTAACCCATGGTCGGCCGAAAAAAAACAGGGGTGGGTGAAACCGTCGCGGCAGTGGATCTCGGTTCCAACAGCTTTCACATGCTGGTGGCGCGCGAGGATGGCGGCCAGTTGCAGATCGTCGACCGCCTGCGCGACACCGTGCGCCTGGCCGGTGGCCTCGACAGCGAGCGCCACCTGAGCACCGAAGCCCAGGGCCGCGCCCTTGCCGCCCTCACCCGCTTTGGCCAGCGTCTGCGCGGGCTCAAGAGTGTTCGCGTACGGGTGGTGGGCACCAGCACGCTCAGGCGCATGAAGGATGGCGATCGCTTCATCGAAGCAGCCGAGCGCGCGCTCGGCCACGAGATCGAGATCATCTCAGGCGTCGAAGAGGCTCGGCTGGTGTATTCCGGCGTCACCCACGGCATGGGCCGCGCCAATCCAAGGCGATTGGTGGTGGATATCGGCGGCGGCTCTACCGAACTCATCATCGGCAGTCGCGACGAGCCGAAGCTGATGGAATCGGTCGCGCTCGGCTGTGTCGTGCACACGCAGCGCTTCTTCGCCGATGGCGAAATCACCCGCGCCAAGTTCCGCCAGGCCAGGCTTGCTGCTCGCGTCGAGCTGGAGTTTCTCGAACGCCGTTATCGCGAAGCGGGCTGGGACGTTGCCATCGGCGCTTCCGGCACCGTCCGTGGTGCCTGGCGCGTGATGATGGGGCAGGGCTGGACCGATGAACTGCTCACTCGCGACGGAATCGAAAAAACCGTCAATCTTTTGGTGCAGACCGGCCGCATCGAGCGCATCGATTTCCCCGGCCTGCGCGAAGATCGCCGCCCGGTATTCGTCGGCGGCCTGGCGGTTTTGGCGGGTGTGTTCGACGCGCTTGAAATCAGCACCATGCAGACCAGCGAATACGCCCTGCGCGAAGGTCTGGTGTACGACCTGCTGGGCCGCCTGGACAACCGCGATGTGCGTGCCGCCGCCGTCGCTGCCACGGCCAAGCGCTACGGGGCCGACGCCGCGCACGCTGGTGCGGTGGAACGTACCAGCCTGAAGGCGCTGACGCAGGTTGCCGCCGCCTGGGACCTGCCGCGTACCCTGAGTGCGACGCTGCTCGGCTGGGCCGCCACGCTGCATGAGATCGGCCTGGTCATCGCCCACGACAACCATCACAAGCACGGCGAATATATTCTGGCGAACGGTGACTTGCGCGGGTTCTCGCTCACCGACCAGCGCCTGCTGGCGGCACTGGTGCGGCTGCATCGCGGCAAGTTCTCGGACAGTGCCTGGAAGGTGCTACCCAGCGAATGGCAGGAGCCGATCCAGCGCCTCGCCGTGCTGTTACGCCTCGCCGTGCTACTGCACCGCTCACGCACACCGGGCATACGCCTGCCGTTCACGCTGACGGCCGCGCGACGCGGCCTGGACTTGCGCTTCCCGGATGGCTGGCTCGCCAAGCATCCGCTGACCGAAGCCGACCTCGCCCAGGAGGCCGACTATCTGGCGGCCTCCGGCTGGCGCTTGCGCTACGCCTGACCCTATTTTTTCTTGCGGCTGGTCGATTTGGCGACGCGCGGCAGCAAGGCCGGTTTCGATTTGGGTTTTTCCAGCTCGTCGATGCCGGTCAGCTGCTCCAGCAGCTTGATCTGCACCGGCTTGCCACCCCCGGCGATGCGCGCATAGCTGCCGTCGTCTTTCAGCGACCAGCTCTGCGCGGTGTCGTTGAGATACCCCATCAACTGCTCGGTCACCTGCGTGCGGATTTTCTTGTCCAGCAGCGGAAAGGCGATCTCGACGCGCTTGAATAGATTGCGTTCCATCCAGTCGGCGCTGGAGAGATAGACCTCCGGTTCGCCGCTCACGCTGTTCTCGAAATAGAAGACGCGGTGGTGTTCCAGAAAGCGGCCGATCACCGAATGCACGCGGATGTTCTCCGATAGTCCCTTCACGCCCGGTCGCACGCTGCACATGCCGCGCACGATGAGGTCGATCTTCACGCCCGCCGCAGAGGCCGCGTAGAGCTTGCTGATCATCTCCGGCTCGACCAGGCCATTCATCTTGGCGACGATACGGGCGGGCTTGCCCTTGGCCGCTGCGACCATCTCGCGGTCGATCTTGGCGTGCATGCCGCTCACCATCGAAAACGGCGACTGCATCAGCCGCAGCAGCTTGGTCACCTTGCCGAGGCTGGTGAGCTGCAGAAACACCGTGTGCACATCGCGGCAGATCTCGGTATCGGCCGTCATTAGGCCGTAGTCGGTGTAGATGCGGCTGGTGCGCGGGTGGTAGTTGCCGGTGCCGAGATGCACGTAGTTCTTGAGCTTGCCGGCATTCACGCCATCGGTTTCGCGACGCACGATCAACATCATCTTGGCGTGAGTCTTGTAGCCGACCACGCCGTAGACCACATGCGCGCCAACCTCCTGCAAACGTTCGGCCAGGTCGATGTTATCGGCCTCGTCGAAGCGCGCGCGCAGCTCGACGATCACGGTCACTTCCTTGCCGTTGCGGGCCGCCTCCACCAGCGCGTCGACGATCGGCGATTTCGCACCAGTGCGATACAGCGTCTGCTTGATGGCCAGCACCGCCGGGTCTTTTGCCGACTGCCGTAGCAGCTCGATGACGGGCGTGAACGAATCGTAGGGATGATGCAGCAGACGATCCTGCTCGCGGATGGCTGCGAACAGATCGCCCTGGCTCCAGGCGGGCAGCTTGGGCGTGAACGGCGTGTATTTGAGATCGGGCCGCTCGATCATTTCCGGCACCGGCATCAGCCGCATGAGGTTGACCGGGCCGTTGCAACGATAGATATCTGCCTCGCTCAGCTGCAGCACGTCCATCAGGAACTGCTGCATCTCGCCGGGGCAGTTGTGGGCGATTTCCAGCCGCACGGTGTCGCCCCACTGGCGCTGTTCGAGCGAATCTTCGAGTTCTTCCAGCAGGTCTTCGGCCTCCTGCTCGTCCACCAGTAAATCGGAATTGCGGGTGACGCGAAACTGGTAGCAGCCGCTGGCGGCCATGCCGGGAAACAGCTCGTCCACATAGGCGTGGATGACGCTGGAGAGAAACACGAAATCATCGGCGCCATCGCTGACTTTCTTCGGGATGCGGATCAGCCGCGGCAGTGCACGCGGTGCCTGCACCACGGCCAGACGGGCCTCGCGGCCGAAAGCATCCTTGCCTGAAAGCGAGACGATGAAGTTGAGCGATTTGTTGAGCAGACGCGGGAAGGGATGCGCAGGGTCGAGCCCGATCGGCGAGAGCACCGGCAGTAGCTCGGTCAGGAAGAAATGCCTGAGCCAGGCATCGACCTGCGGCGTCCACGCGGTGCGGCGCAGAAAGCGGATGCCGGCTTTCTCCAACCCTGGCATCACCACATCGTTGAAGGCGGTGTATTGCTCCTCCACCAACGCATGCGCCTCCTTGTTGATGGCGGCGAACAGCTGCGTTGGCGTGAGGCCATCCGGCGTGCGCACCAGGCTGCCGGCTTTCATCATCTGCTTGATGCCGGCGACACGAATCTCGAAGAATTCGTCGAGATTGGACGAGGCAATGCACAGAAAGCGCAGGCGTTCGAGCAGCGGTACCGACTCGTCCAGCGACTGCGCGAGCACGCGGCGGTTGAATTGCAGCAGCGAGATTTCGCGGTTGAGAAACTCGGTGGCGGGCTTGGTGCTCATGGATTTCAGGTGCGGGTCTGGTGAGGCGTGCAGTAGATGGCGGTTTCGCGTCAGTACGATGACGCTGCTCGTTGCAATGCTATCCGCGCAGGCTTTTCTCCAGCCGCAGGCCGTCGGCACCGTCTTCGTAATAGGCAGTGAGCGCGGCCACTTCACGGTAGCGCCGCTTGTCATAGAGTCGGCGCGCGGGAGTGTTGTCGGCGCGCACTTCGAGTCGCAGGCGGCTGCGTCCTGCGGCTCGTGCAGCACGCTCGGCGGTGGCGATGAGCCGGTCTCCCAGCCCCTGGCCGCGCGCTGTGGGCGAGACCACCACCGAATACACCCGGCCAAAGCTGGCATCCTGGCGCAGCAGCAGAATCACGTCGCCCACCACCTGCTGCTTCTCAATCGCAACCCAGATGTGCGCGCCGGACACCCGCAGGAAGCGGCGCAAGGCCGCGCGACTCAGACGGTCGCTGGGGAACAAGGCCTCAAGCGCCAAAATGCCGTCGATATCGTCGGCAGTGGCCGCACGAATGCGCGCTGTCATGGCCGCTGGCGGGTCTGGGCTTCCAGCCGCTTGATGAAGTACTGCATGATTTTTTGATACAGCGTGTGCTTGAGGTAGAGGTCTTCCACGCCCACGTCGATGTTGGGGTTGTCGTTGACCTCGATCACTTTCACGATCTTGCCGAACTGCTTCAGATCGACGCCGTAGAGCCCGGTGCCGATGGCGCGGGCGGCGTCGACGGCCACTTTCACCACCTGCGGCGGCACGTCCTCGATCGCAAGTGTTTCGTGGATGCCCTCACTCTTTTTGCCGGCGGCATCGCGCTTGACGATCTGCCAGTGATCCGTCGCCATGTAGTAGCGGCAGGCGTAGAGCGGCTGGCCATCGAGCACGCCGACGCGCCAGTCGTATTCGGTGGGCTCGAAACTCTGGGCGACGATGAGGTCGCTGCGTTCGAGCAGCTCGCGGCATTCGCGTTTCAGCTCGGCCTCGGAGGCCACCTTGATGACGCCCTTCGAGAATTGTGAATCCGGCTGCTTCAGCACACAGGGGAAGCCCAGCTCGCGCGCAATGTGGCTGACGTTGCCGCGGTGGATCAGCATCGTCTTCGGCTGCGGGATGCGATGGCGCTCCATCAGCTGCGCCAAGTACACCTTGTTCGCACAACGCAGAATCGATTCCGGGTCGTCCACCACCACCAGGCCTTCGCGGTCGGCGCGCCGGGCGAAGCGATAGGTGTGGTGGTTGACCGCCGTGGTCTCGCGGATGAAGAGCGCGTCGTATTCCGCCACATGGCCGTAGTCGGACTTGTCGAGAAAATCGACCGAGAAGCCCATGTCTTCGGCGGCCTTCTCGAAGGCCTTCAGCGCCTTGGCATTGCTGGGCGCTTCCTTCTCTTCGTCGTTGACCAGAATGGCGAGGTCGTAGCGGGTCGAATCGCGTCGCTTGGTGGGCGCGCGGCGGCGGGCGAAGTATTCGCGTGCGGCCTCGTACATGAACTCGTGATGCGAGGCCGGCACTTCGCCCAGCGCGACGGCCGAGAGCGCATCCACCTTCCAGGCATCACCACGCCATTCGAACTTGGCTTGCAGCAGGGGTGCTGGGAAGAAGTTGAACAAGGCCCGCGCCAGCCGCTCGTGGCGCTTGGTCGCGCTCTGGCCAAAGTAGACGTTGAGCACGTACTCGTTGCTGCCGATGCGCGCCAGCGATTTCTCGATCAGCTCGTCCAGTTCGTCGTTGAGCACGCTGGGCGATTCCGCCAGCTTCAGGTCCTGCACCGTGGCGATGTCGGGCAGGGGCTTGTGGCCGCGCGCATGCGCCAGCAGCGAGACGTAGTAGCCGGTGCTCTGGTAGCTGAAGCTGCGGCAGAGGTTGTAGACCTTCACACCGCGCGCGCGCAGAAAGGGGTCCAGCGTCAGGTAATGCCAGGCGGTGACCACATCGACACCGGGGATCGACAGCGGCCAGTCGCGCGCGTCATCGACGACGACGATGCCGGTCACGTACAGGACACCGTAAAAGCCGAACGGCAGATGCTGCGACAGGCGTCGCGAGCAGGGTAAGACGGAGGTTCGTGCGGCACTTTGGGCGGTGTTTTTGTGTGCGGCGAGTTATCGGTGCGGATGCTACCGACTAATGCGCGTGCTGCCCAGCCAATTGCGGCCCGTTCAGCCAATCGGGGGATGGACGCGCCGCCCGCGCTGCACGATCATCGCGACAGGGATTATTCAAACATCGGAAAGAGACCACCATGTCGCATCGCGCACTCTTGGTTACAGGCCTGTTGATGATGGGATCGTGGGCCAGCGCTGCCGATTTCGTGGCGGTGCGCGTCAACGCCCCGGCCACGCTGCAGCATGGTGGCGGCACGACGGCGCTGGTGCCGAAACAGGGCATCGTCATGGGCGATGTAGTGTCTGCCGGCGCGCGCGGCAAGGTCGCGCTGCAACTCGGTGGCAGTGGCTTGATGACGCTCGCCAGCCTCGGCGACTTGCAGGTGTTCGAGGCCAAGGCAGCCAGTGCCAAGCTCAAGCTGCTGGCCGGCGCGCTGCGGGTGGATAGCCGTGCCACCAACGGCAAGCCCGCACAGGACATACGTCTCAACATCGGCTCACTGAAAACCCGCCTGCTCAATGCCGACGCCTGGGGTGCCAACACTGCCGAAGGCGACACCCTCTGCTTGATGGCGGGCACGGCTAGTGTGCAGACCGGTGCCGCCACCGACGAACGTCTCGATGTGATCGGCAGCTGCCTGCGCCGCGAGCCGGATGGCCAGCTGAGCCGCTTTGCCGTCGACGCCGATCCGGTGATCGTCAGCGCCATCGCCGCCACCCGCTTTGAAGGCATGGGCGAGGTCGTCAACACGCTGATGGCCGAGGCCGCCGCTGAAGAGGCTGTGGTCACGCCCGCAGCCCCGGTGGTTGCCGCCGTACCGACATCGACAGGCAGCGGCTGGACCATCGTCGTGCTGTCGCTTTCCAAGCCCGAGCCGGTGGCTGCCCGCGCACAGGCACTGGTGGCGCAAGGCCTGCCGGCCATCACGCGTACCGCCACCGTCAATGGCGCGACCATGTACCGTGTCGCCGTCGGCAGCTTCGCTACCCAGGCGGAGGCGCGCGCCTACGCCGCCGGCACGCTGGCCAAGAGCGGCATCAAGGGCTGGACCGCACCGTTGTGAGTGCTACACGGCGGCGGCAGGCACGACCTGCGGCTTCCGTGCTGATCCCGACGCTCAACGAAGCAGAAACGCTGCCTGCCTTGCTCGGCGACCTTGCCGCACAGCAAGGTTTGCGGTTTGAAGTGGTCGTCGCCGATGGCGGCTCCAGCGACGCCACGGTGGCCATCGCGCAACAGCAGGGCGCGACCGTCATTGCCGCCCCGCGTGGCCGTGCCGCGCAATTGAATGCGGCAGTTGCCGCCGCCCGCGCGCCCTGGCTGATCTGCCTGCACGCCGATTCGCGGCTCACCGCAGCCGATCAACTCGCGCAGGGGCTGGCGCTGCTGCGTGCCGCGCCGGGCATCGTCGCCGGCCATTGGTCGCTGCGCTTCGCACGCGCGCAGACAGGCCACGATCTGCTGTTCCGGCAGCTGCAAGCCAAGAGTGCGAGCAACCGCCCCGGCACGGTGAATGGCGATCAGGGTCTCGTCATCCACCACGACACGCTGGCGGCGCTGAGTGGCTTCGATGCCTCGCTGCCGTTCTTCGAAGATCAGCGCCTGGCCGCCAAGGTATTCGCGCAAGGTCGCTTCCTGCTGCTGCCCGGCGTGCTCGAAACCGCGGCGCGACGGTTCGAGGTGGAAGGCCACCGCGCACGACTGCTGCTGATGGCCCTGATCGTCGGAGCCGAAGCCGCCGGTCTGGAGTCTTGGCTGGCCAGCCTGCCCGCGCTGTATCGGGCGCAAAGCCAAGCCACGGCGCTGTCGATCACACCGTTTCTGCAAGCGCTCTCCGCGCATCTGCGCCAGCTGCCCAGCGCGCGGCAGCGGCAGGTGCGACGTGCGGTGGGTGCGCTGCTGACGGCCAATGCCTGGCAGCTGGCGCTGCTGATGGACACGCTCAGTCAGCGCGAAAGCCAGCAGTGGCTGCGCCGCTATGACCGACTGCTGGCGAGACCCGCTACCCGCGCCCCTTGGCCGCTGCTGGCAGGCAGTTTGATGATGGCGGGAATCCATACCGCCGCCGGCTTGTCCAAGCGCCCATGAACTTCCTGAAATATGGCGTGCTGCTGTGGCTGCTCCTGCTTGCCGGCGTCGCCCGTGCCGCCGAACCGCCACCGCCCGCGCTGTTGAGCGCGTTGGATCGCGGCGTGAATCTCTCCATCTGGTTCACCTATCGCGGCCAGCCCGGCATCGACCCGGCGCGCTGGTATCCCACCGCCGCGGACTGGCGGCAGATCAAGGCGCTGGGCTTCAAGCATGTGCGCGTGCAGTTCGACCCCGTGTATTTCCGCGATCCGGCCAATCCCCACGCGGTGCAAGCCAGCCGCATGGCCGAGTTGAAACGTGGGCTGGCGCCGGCCTGGGCTGCGGGCTTGGTAGTGGTGCTGGCTGCCGAGCCGGAAGGCCCGGAGAAATCACGCCTGGTACGCGATGACGCTGGCATCGAAGAGCTGGCTGCGTTCTGGCAGTCCTTCGCCAAAGCCTTGAAGAGTGTGCGGCCGAGCCAGCTGGTGTTCGAGGTGCTGAACGAACCCACCGACACCGATGCCGCGCGCAACCGCCTGCTGATGCAGCGTCTGGCCGAAGCCGTGCGGGTGGTTGCACCAAAGCACAGCATCGTGGTCGAAGGCCACGGCTACTCCGGCGTGGACGAGCTGCTGGCATTCGAGCCGCTGCTGCTCGACAACCTCATCTACAGCTTCCACTTCTACGAGCCGCACACCTTCACCCATCAAGGCGCGTTCTGGGGCTGGCCGATGTTCCTCAAGTTCAATGACTTGCCGTATCCCTCTTCGCCCGAGGCCTTGGCGCCGCTGATCGAAAAAGCCGATGACGACGCCAAGCCGCATCTTTTGGCTTACGGCGAGCAGCGCTGGGGCCGCACGCGCATCGACGCAAGGCTGGACCAAGTGCGCGACTGGGCGAAGGCAAACGGCGCGGCAGTGTGGTGTGGCGAGTTCGGCGTCACCCGCCTGGGCCCACCGCTGGAGGCGCGCCACCAGTGGCTGGCCGACACCCGTGCCGCGTTCGATGCGCGTGGCATCCGCTGGGCGCTGTTCGATTACGCAGGCCACTTTGGCTTGGTCACCGGCAATGCCGACAACCGCCAGCTGGATGTGCTGGATGCGCAGGCCCTGGGTTTGTCGGTCCCGGCCTTGGCCGGACCAAAGGCGGACTAGGTCAGTCTTACCGGTGCTTGGTCACTTGGCTGACTTGCACACTTTGTTACCATGTGTTCACTGAATGTTCAGTAGCGGCCAGAGCCGGTTGTTGGCTCTGAAGTCGCCCCGCTTGTAATTGCCGCCTACCGGAGTTGCGCCGCAATGGATTCGCCCGCATTACCTGTCACCGCCAAGACCTCGGCCAAAGCCCCTATCAACTGGCCGGCCGCCATCATGTTTCCTGTCACCACTTTGCCAGTGCTTACTGTGCTGCCGTGGTATCTGTTCACGCATGATGTGAGTGCTGCGCCTTGGGTCTGGGCCTTCATCTTGCTGTGGCTCAACGGCCTCGGTATCACCGCCGGTTATCACCGGCTGTGGGCGCACCGCACCTACACCGCGCACCCGGCGCTGAAGTGGTTCCTGGCACTTTTCGGCGGCATGGCCGTGCAGAACTCCATCCTCACCTGGGCCGCGATGCATCGCGTGCACCACAAGCATGTCGATCATGTCGACCACGATCCGTACTCCGCCAAGCGCGGCTTCTGGTACTCGCACATGGGCTGGATGCTGCGCGACTACCCGAGCGCACAGCTCGACTACGCCAACGCCAAGGATCTGCTGGCAGACCCCGTCGTGGCGTTCCAGCACAAGCACTACAACTGGTTCGCCTTCGCCCCCAACATCCTGATCCCGGTTGGCCTGGGTCTCGCCTACGGCGATCTGTGGAGCTTCGTGTTGATCGCCGGCTTCCTGCGTCTGGTGGTGAATCATCACGTCACCTTCTTCATCAACAGCCTCGCGCACATGTGGGGCCGCCAGCCCTACACCACGACGAACACCGCACGCGACAACGATTTTCTCGCGTTGCTGACCTATGGCGAGGGTTATCACAACTACCACCATCTGTTTCAGATGGACTACCGCAACGGCATCCGCTGGTGGCACTTCGACCCGACCAAATGGCTGATCGCCGCCTGCTCGTTTGTCGGCCTCACCAAGGACTTGAAGCGCGTACCCAACTTCAAGATCCAGCGCGCCATGCTGCAGGCCCAGTTCGAGCGCGCGCGCGAGAAACTGGCACTGGCTAGGGCTAATCCCTCACGGCTGAGCGAGTTGCAACATCTGCTCGAAACCGAGTGGCAGCAGTTCAGCCACACCGTGGCCGAGTGGTCGAAGCTGCAAGGCGAGAAGCTCGACGCCGCCAAGTTTCACATGGCCGAGCGCGTGCATGAAGCGCAAGCCCAGCTGCATGATCGGTGGGAGTCGAGCGAGATGCGCCAGAAAATGCTCAAGCTCGAACGTGCGCTCGAAGAGGCACTGGAGATGCAGCGCCAGCGCGTGGCCTTGTTGCGAATGCAGATGGCGACTGCTTAAAAGAAAAACGGACGCAACAAAAAGCCCCGCAATGCGGGGCTTTTTGTGAAGCGAATTACGAACGCTTGCGCTCGCTTTCCTTCAGATACTTCTTGCGCAGACGAATCGAGGTCGGCGTGAGTTCCACCGTCTCGTCGTCGTTGATGAACTCCAGCGCCTGCTCCAACGAGAACTTCTTGGCTGGGGTGAGGATGATGTTCTCGTCCGAACCCGAGGCGCGCATGTTGGTGAGCTTCTTACCTTTAAGCGCATTGACCACGAGGTCGTTGTCGCGGCTGTGAATGCCGACGATCTGGCCTTCGTAAACTTCGTCCGAAGGCACCACGCACATGTGGCCGCGCTCCTGCAGGTTGTAGAGCGAGTAGCTCAGCACCTTGCCCTGCTCGTTGCTGATCATCACGCCGTTGTAGCGCTGGCCCAGTTCCTTGTTCTCGCCGGCGGGGCCGAAGTGATCAAAGTTATGGAACAGCAGGCCCGTGCCGCCGGTGTTGTTGACGAAGTCGCTGCGGAAGCCGATCAGGCCACGTGAGCTGATGGTGTACTCAAGGCGCACGCGGCCCTTGCCGTCGGGCACCATGTTGTTCATCTTGCCGCCGCGTTCCGCGAGGCCGGTGATAACGGTGCCCTGATGGGTTTCTTCGACGTCAGCCACCAGCGTTTCGTAGGGTTCGTGCTCGACGCCGTCGATGATCTTGGTGATCACCTGCGGACGGCCAACGCCGATCTCGTAGCCTTCGCGGCGCATGTTTTCGAGCAGCACCGAGAGGTGCAACAGGCCGCGGCCAGAGACCAGGAACTGGTCAGGCGCTTCGCCCGGTGCGACGCGCAATGCCACGTTGGTTTTCAGCTCTTTCGTCAGACGGTCGCCGATCTGGCGCGAGGTCACGAACTTGCCTTCCTTGCCGGCGAAGGGTGATTTGTTCACCTCGAACACCATGGTCATGGTCGGCTCGTCGACGACCAGCGAGGTCAGGCCTTCCGGCACCTTGGCGTCGCAGATGGTCTCCGAAATGCCCAGCTCTTCAATGCCGGTGATGGCAATAATGTCGCCGGCCTGTGCTTCCTGCGCCTCGTGCTTGTCGAGGCCCATGAATGCCAGCACCTGCAAGACGCGACCCATGCGCACGGCGCCGTCGCGGCCGACGATGCTCACCGGCATCATCGGGCGCACCTTGCCGCGAGTGATGCGGCCAGTGCCGATCACGCCAACGTAGCTGGAGTACGCGAGCGAGATGACCTGCATCTGGAACGGGCCGTCGATGTCCACCTTGGGCACCGGCACCTTGTCGATGATGGTCTGGAACAGATAGTCCATGTTGCCTTCGCGGATGTCGGGGTTGTCGCCCGCGTAGCCGCCGAGTGCGGAGGCATACACCACCGGGAAGTCGAGCTGCTGGTCGGTTGCACCCAGGCGGTCGAAGAGATCGAACACCGAGTCCATCACGACGTGGGCGCGGGCGCCGGGACGGTCGATCTTGTTGATGACCACGATCGGGTTGAGGCCCATGTTGAAGGCCTTCTGGGTGACGAAGCGCGTCTGCGGCATCGGGCCGTCGGCAGCATCTACCAGCAGGCAAACGCAATCGACCATGCTCAACACGCGCTCCACTTCGCCGCCGAAGTCGGCGTGCCCCGGGGTGTCGACGATGTTGATGCGGTATTCGGTGTCGGTGCGCTTGTCGAGCCATTTGATGGCGGTGTTCTTCGCCAGAATGGTGATGCCGCGCTCGCGTTCGAGATCGTTGCTGTCCATGATGCGTTCGCCCAGGGCTTCACGCGCATCGAGGGTCTGGGACTGGCGCAGCATCTTGTCCACCAGGGTCGTTTTACCGTGGTCAACGTGGGCGATGATGGCGATGTTGCGGAGGTTTTGGATGCTCATGGCGGACTGGCTTTTGCTGCGGCGCAGCACGAGAAAGGTCGCGGATTCTACGCGGGTAGGCGTTACAAGGCGAGACAGGACTCCTTAACGGCTTGACCGGACGGTGTCGAAGGGTTGCACTGCCAGCCCGCAACGCCCACCGGATGCCCGCCATGCACCGTCTCACTGTCGCCATTTTTGCTGCCATGTTGCTGCCCTTGAGTGTGGCCGCCTCCAAGTGGACGGATGCCCTCGGTGCCGTGCAGCAGGCCGCCCAGCAGCAGGGGGCGGGCAGCCCCAGCTTGGCCGGCTTGAGCAATACGGATATCGCCGCCGGCCTCAAGGCCGCGCTCGCGCAAGGCACCCGCACCGCCGTCGCCAACCTGGGCAGGAGCGATGGCTTCTGGAGCAATGCCGCCGCGCGCATCCCCCTGCCCAAGCCCATCCGCAAGATCGAGAGCATGGTGCGGGGCGTCGGCATGGGTGGGCAGATCGATGCGTTCCACCTGAGCCTGAACCGCGCCGCCGAACAGGCCGTGCCGGTGGCGGCGGACGTGTTCGCGACCGCCGTGCAGAAGCTCACGCTGGACGACGTGCGCGGCATTCTGCAAGGGCCCAACGATGCCGCGACGCAGTACTTCAAGCGCACCACCACCGAGACCCTCACCGCCAGGTTCCGGCCGCTCGTCGCCAAGGCCACGGCGAACGTCGGCGTTGCCCAGCAATACAAACAGCTGGTCGCCTCGGCAGGGCCCTTCGCGGCATCGCTGGGCGCCAGCAGCGACCTCGATGGCTACGTGACGCAGAAGGCACTCGACAGCCTGTTCGTGCAGGTGGCCGCTGAAGAAGCACGCATTCGCCAGAACCCGGCCGCGCGGGGCTCCGAGATATTGCAGCGCGTATTTGGCGCTGCAAGTAAATAAAAGCGCGCCGTATTTATAGGCCGCATTTACTGCTGTCGAACGGGTGCCGGCCGCCTACAGTGCGCAACCGGCCTTCAAGCCACAGGAGCGCGCGATGCAATGGGATGTGCTGATTCGTAACGGAATGCTGTTCGACGGCGATGGTGCGGCACCGCGCCTGGCGGACGTGGCGATCAAGGGTCGCGAGATTGCGGCGATTGCTACCGGCCTCGACGCCTCGCAAGCCAGCGAAGTGATCGACGCCCAAGGCCAGTGGGTACTGCCGGGTCTGTTCGATGCGCACACGCATCTGGATGTGGAGGTCGAACTCGACCCGCGCCTGCCCGAAGTGGTGCGTCACGGCACGACGACGGTGGTGGTCAGCAACTGCTCGCTGGGCTTGGCCTTTGGCCGCCAGAATCGCAATGGCGAAGAGCCGATCGTCGATTGCTTCGCACGCGTCGAGAACATGCCCAAGCATGTGTTGCAAAAAGCCGCCGCCAAGGTGGACTGGACCACGCCCAAGGGCTATCTGGAACACCTCGCCACGCTGCCGCTCGGCCCCAATATCATCACCATGATCCCGCACTCGATGCTGCGCGCCGAGGTGATGGGCCTCAAGGCCAGCGTCTCGCGCCTGCCCACCAACGAAGAGCTGGCGCAGATGGAGAGCATCCTCGACACCGCGATGCAGGATGGCTATGCCGGCTTCTCCACCGACGCCTTGCCGTTTCACTACCTCGCCAACGACCCGCACCGGCGCACCAAGATTCCCTCGCAGTGGGGCAGCTTTGCCGAGCTGAAGCGCCTCACCAACGTCGTGCGTGCGCATGGCCGCGTCTGGCAGGCGACGCCGCCCAAGGACAACCCGCTGCAAGTGCTGCGCAATTTTTCGCTCACCTGCTCGCGGCTCTGGGGCAAGACGCTGAAGACCACGGCGGTGGCGGCAATGGATATCAGCACCAATGCAAGCCTCGCCAAGCTCGCGATGTTTCTCACCCGCGTGCTCAACTCGAAGTTCATGGGCGGGCACTTCCGCTTTCAGGCCCTGGCCGCACCGTTTCGTGTCTGGTGGGATGGCCCGATCAACCCGCTGTCGGAGGAGATTGCCGAGCTCAGAGAGTTGAACGAGCCCGATCTGGACGATCGCGCTGCACGCCTCAAGCTCCTCAACGATCCTGCATTCCAGGCACGCTTCCGCGCCATGTGGTTGATGGGTCGCAGCGGCTTCAATCTGCCCAATCTGCTGCGCCTGTTGAAGCGCGAGCAGTACGCTTTCTCTCGCCGCGCCGAAGAGATCACCGTCGATAGCGGCCCGGTGCCGCCGGTGTGGAAGGGCGACTCGCTCGCCGCCATCCACGCCCGTGCGCTGCAATGGCAGGCCACCGGCAACGGCGCGCGCAACGCCGAAGAGGCTGATCACTTCGCCCGCGTGCCGAAGGGTGCGGATGAAGTGGATTTCGTGCTGTACCTCTACCGCGAATACGACACCGCGCTGCGCACCTCGACGCTCACCGCCAACCGCGATCCGGCGCTCACCGAAAAGCTGTTGTTCGATCCGCAGGTGCTGCCCGGCTTCAACGACAGCGGCGCGCATCTCACCAACATGGCGTTCTACGACGGCAACCTGCGTGGCCTGCAAATGGCGCAGCGGCATGGTGTCGAGAAAGTCGCCTGGCATGTGCGTCGCCTCACCCGCGACCCGGCCGAGTTCTTCGGTGTGCATGGCGGCCGCATCGCGGTCGGCATGCCGGCAGACGTGATCGTCATCGACCCCACCGCCCTCGCGCGCCACGACAGCGAAGCCAATACGCATTACCTCTGGCGGCCCGAGCTGGCGCACAACCAGATGGTCAATCGCAGCGATGGCGTGGTCATCGCAAGCTTCATCGCAGGCCGCGCGGTCTGGCGCGACAACCAGTTCACTGCGCGACTCGGTCGCGACAAGCTGGGGCGTGTGCTGCTCGGCAATGGCGGTGAAGTCACGGCACCTCCGGCAGTGGCGATGGCACAGGCCGCCTAGTGAACTGAAGCGCAACAAAAAACGGGCCGAAAGGCCCGTTTTTCTGTCCGGCAGTCGGTCGGCGCTAGGGCTTGACCTTCACTTTCGCAGCCGCCTTGCGCGCCTTCGCACGCGCCTGCTCAATGTCCTCGCCCAGCGCCAGCGCCACACCCATGCGGCGGCGGCCGACGATCTCGGGCTTGCCGAACAGTCGGATCATCGTGTCTGGCTCGGCGAGTGCTTCCGCAACGCCGGTGTAAGCGGGTGCCACGCAATCGCCTTCCAGCAAGATCGCGCAGCTCGCTGCCGCACCGCGCGCTCTGATGTTGGGGATCGGCAGGCCCAAGATCGCGCGGGCATGCAGTGCAAACTGCGGCAGGTCCTGCGAGATCAGCGTGACCAGACCGGTGTCGTGCGGGCGCGGGCTGACCTCGCTAAAGATCACGGCGTCACCTTTCACAAACAGTTCGACGCCGAACAGGCCGCGGCCTCCCAAGTTGCTGGTGATGACCTCGGCGATGGTTTGCGCATGCTGGAGTGCGGCGTCCGACATCGCGCAAGGCTGCCAGCTTTCGCGGTAGTCGCCGTCGATCTGCAAGTGCCCGATGGGCGCGCAGAAGCTGGTCTTGATACCACCCGCGCCATCGTCATGCCGCACGGTGAGCAGGGTGATCTCGTAGTCGAAGTCGATGAAGCCTTCGGCAATCACGCGGCCCGCACCGGTGCGCCCGCCGCTCTGCGCGTAGTCCCAGGCCTTCTGCACATCGGCGGCGGTCCTCACCACACTCTGGCCCTTGCCGCTGGATGACATCAAAGGCTTGACCACGCAGGGGATGCCGACCGTGGCCACGGCTTTTTCAAACTCGGCGAACGAATCCGCAAACTCGTAGCGCGAGGTGGGCAGGCTCAGCGTTTCGGCCGCCAGGCGGCGTATGCCTTCGCGGTCCATCGTCAAGCGCGCGGCGCGGGCAGTGGGGATCACGTTCCAGCCTTCGGCTTCGAGTTCGAGCAGCGTCTGGGTATGGATCGCCTCGATCTCGGGGACGATGTAGTGCGGCTTTTCCAGCTCGATCACTTCGCGCAGTTTCACGCCATCGAGCATCGAGAACACATGGCTGCGATGAGCCACCTGCATCGCCGGCGCATTGGCATAGCGGTCGCAGGCAATCACCTCGACGCCGTAGCGCTGCAACTCGATCACCACCTCCTTACCCAGCTCGCCGGAGCCGAGAAAGAGAACACGGGTAGCGTTGGGCGCGAGCGGGGTGCCGAGGGTCAGGGACATGACGGGATCAGTAGACGAAGCGGAGGCCGATAGTTTGCAGGTCTTCGCTGACGCGGGTGTAGAGCACTTCGACCGCGGCGGTGTTTTCGCCGAACTTGAAGCCCAGGCCGCCACCGAAGCTCACCGCGGTGCGGCCGTTATCTTCGATCTCTTGAATGCTGGTGTTGAGCAGGCCGAAGCCCACGGTTGCCATACCGTAGACGCGGCCGGGCGAGCGGTAGATACCCTGCACGTTGAGCAGAAAGGTTTGCAGGTCGTTGTCGCTCTGCGTGAAGCGGCCGGAATCGCCGCTGGAGCCGCCACCGAGCACACCGCCGGGCGTCGCGCTCTGGCCTGGGCCTTCGTTCTTGCCGGGCGACACGGTCACGCTCAGATTCAGCTCCGCCGAAACACGGCCCCAGGGCTGCGCCGGGGTGATGTTGTAGCCACCGATGGCATCGAGGTTGTAGGCGTCTTTCAGGTTGTCGAAATCCGCGCTCAGGCGACTAGCGCCGACGCCGCTATAGGTGGCGGACGAGAACGAGCGGGCAAGCTGGGCATGGGCGGGTGCGGCCAGCACAGCGAGGGCGGCCACGACGGCGAGGTGTTTCAAGATGAGGTTCTCCACGGGACGAATCGATGCGGTCCCTCCATAACGCAGCACTGCGCATTCGGCGGACGGACGCGACAACCGGTCACAGCGGCGCGCTACCCTATGCGCCCTCGGCTTGGGTTCAAGCCTGTCCTGGATTCGTATTTGTCATGAGCAATGCCCTCGTTCGCCGCACCAAGATCGTCACCACGCTAGGCCCCGCCACCGATGCGCCACAGGTGCTGCGCGGACTGGTGGCGGCGGGGGCGGACGTGATGCGCATCAATTTCAGCCACGGCACGGCAGCCGATCACGAGCGCCGCATCGAGCGCGTGCGCGAGGCGGCCGCCGGCCTGGGCCGCGATATCGGCGTGCTGGCCGACTTGCAGGGGCCGAAGATCCGCATCGAGTCCTTCGCCGACGGCCCGGTGACGCTGGTGGAAGGCGCACCGTTCGCGCTCGATATCGCCCTCGGCAAACTGGCGGGTGATGTCACCGTCGTTGGTTGCGCCTACGAGAGCCTGCCGCGCGATGTGGTGCCGGGCGACACGCTGCTGCTCAACGACGGCGCGATTGCCATCCTGGTCGAGAAGATCACCGGCACGCGTATCGATTGCGTGGTGACGCAGGGCGGCGTGCTGAGTAACCGCAAGGGCATCAACAAGCTCGGCGGCGGCCTCTCGGCAGCAGCCCTCACCGATGAAGACAAGGCCAACATCGTCCACGCCGTACGCTGGGACTGCGACTTCATCGCCGTGAGCTTCCCCCGCAACGCGGCGGACATGCACGAGGCGCGGCGGCTGGTGAAAGAGGCGGGCGGCACCGCACTGCTGGTTGCCAAGATCGAGCGCGCCGAAGCGCTCATCAACTTGAAGGAAATCATCGAAGCCAGCGACGCCGTCATGGTCGCGCGCGGCGATTTGGGCGTTGAGATCGGCGACGCCGAGCTGCCGGGCTGGCAGAAGAAGATCATCACCGCCGGCCGCGAGGCCAACAAGATGGTCATCACCGCCACGCAGATGATGGAGTCGATGATCGTCAACCCCATCCCCACCCGTGCCGAAGTCTTGGACGTGGCCAACGCGGTGATGGACGGCACCGACGCCGTGATGCTGAGCGCCGAAACCGCCAGCGGCAAATATCCCGTGAAAGTGGTGGAGACGATGGTGCGCGTGGTGCTGGGCGCCGAGGCGCATCCGGTGCCCGACCTCGCTGCGGGTTCCAGCGACTCACACTTTCAGCGCATCGACGAGGCCATCGCGATGGCCACCGCCTGGACCGCGCGGCGCATGCACGCGGCGGCGATCATCGCGCTCACCGAGTCCGGCAGCAGCGCCTTGATGATGTCGCGCGTCGAGCGCTACACGCCCATCTACGCACTCACCCGCCACGACCGCACGCGCCGCCGCATGGCGCTGTGCCGCGGCGTCTATCCCATCCTTTTCGACCCCAGCGTGAAAGACAGCATGATCTCCGAACGCGAAGCGGTGGAGGCGCTTACCGCGCGCGGCCTGCTGAAAGCCGGCGACCGCGTGCTGATGACCAAGGGCGATTTCAACGGCCCTGGCGGCACCAATGGCATGAAGATCGTCGTGGTCGGCTAATGCTACTCATCGGCCATCGCGGCGCACGCGGCCTGGCACCCGAGAACACGCTGCTGGCGATGGATGCTGGCATCGCCGCCGGCTGCACCTGGCTGGAGCTAGACGTGCAGCTGCACCCCAGCGGCAACTTGCTGGTGCTGCACGACTTGACGCTGGATCGCACCACCAACGGCCACGGCTTGGCGAGCGATGCCAGCTGGGATGCCCTGCGCGCCCTCGATGCCGGATCAGGCGAGCGCCTGCCAACGCTGGACGAAGTGCTCGATCGCGTCGGCCGCCGCGCCAGCCTCAACATCGAACTGAAAACCTGGGATGGCACCGCCGCTGCGGTCGCCACCGTGCTGCGGGCGCGGCTGGCGCAAGGTGTGCCCGCCACGCAATTCATTGTCAGCAGCTTTCACCTGCCCGAGCTGCAAGCCTTCAAGCAGCAGCTGCCCGAAGTGCCGGTGGCGGTGCTGCTGTGCGGCGTGCCGCTCGATGGCGCGGCGTGTGCGACCGCACTCGGTGCGGTCGCGCTCAACCAGTCCGCCGAGTTTGTCGACGCCACACTGGTGGCCGATGCCAAGGCACGCGGCCTGCAAGTGAACGTCTATACCGTCAACGACGCCGAGGAATACCAACGCCTCGCCGCGATGGGCATCGACGGCGTGTTCACCGATGTGCCGGATCGTCTGCGCGGACTTTAATCGGCGCGTGTCACCACACCGTGTAGACCATGATGAAGCCCGACGCGACCATGCCGGTGAGCGCCATCAGGAACACCACGTCGGCCAGTTTCTCCAGCACGTGGGTCAGCCGCCCTGGCCGCGCCCGCAGCGCCCAGAAGATGGAATAGGCGCAGACCAGAAACAGCAAGGCCGAGATCGCCAGCGCATCGTCCGCCACCGTCTGCGGCAACGAGGCGCGACCCAGCGTGTGAAACAGCGTCACGCCGGTGATGCACAGGCCCGCCAGCGTCGCCGAGAGCGAGAGCAGATGCAGCAGCTCTTCGCGTTGCCAGGTGGGACGACGGAGGGAAGGCGTCATGGATTGTTTTCTAACGCCTAAATTGAGCGGCGGGTGAAGCCCGTCCGCTTAAATGCATAGTTGGACCGCGCTACGCCGGTGCGCGCAATGCCCATGTGCAGAACCTGAATGAATGTGTGCACATTTTCGTCTGTGACGGTGACGGTTTCCCTTGGCTGTAGACGCTGAACTATTTCTTTGGCCGCATCAAGGCGAGCTATTGACTCGGCATTGTGACGGCTTACTGATAGCCACAGCGTCGGAACCGAGAACGCAGCGTCGATTAGCTCCTGAAGCTTTTCTTGATCTGTATGTGTTCCGTCGCCGATGACCACGTACTCATGCTCTCCGTGCTTATCCCAGGCAACCGAACTCAACGCCTTGGCAAGAGCGATGTGGAGGATGCGACTATCCATTAGCGGTCCAACGCTCATTAAGCGTCAAAAATGACGCATAACACCTTAAACAGTTTTTACGGGGCGCACGTTTAGCAATTGGGCGAGCGCTGGAAAGGGGGCTGCGCGGGAAGGTTTGCAAGCCAATAAAAGCGTCAACGAGGTTGATTGCTGGAACGATCACGTATTCGCATCCGGCTGCTGCTCAGGATGCGCCGCGACGAAAGCAGGCCGTTGTTCCAGCCGTGTAGAAAGCACCGCCAGCCGCGGATACTTCGCCAGATCGCCACCAAAGCGCCGCGCGGCATACATCTGCGGCACCAGGCAGCAATCGGCGTAGCTCGGCGTATCGCCGAACACGAAAGCGCGTTCGGGCAGGTCGGCAATGTCCTGTTCGAGCGCGCTCAGGCCGCGGTCGATCCAGTGGCGAATCCACGCCAGTTTCTGTTCTTCGCTGATGCCGAACTCGCGGCTGATATAACCGAGGGGCCCAAGGTTGTGCAGCGGCTGCATGTCGGCGTTGATTGCTTCGCAAAACTGCCAGACGCGGGCGCGCTGTTTAGGGTCAGCAGGCAGCAGCGCGGGCTCGGGGTGCTGCGATTCCATATAGCCGAAGATGGCGAGCGATTGGCCGAGCTTGAAGTCGCCATCCACCAGCAGCGGCACGCGGCCCTGCGGGTTGAGTGCGCGGTAGGCGGGCTGGTGTTGCTGGCCGCCGTCCTTCACCAGATGCACGGGGATCGTCTCGTAAGCCAGGCCTTTCAGGTTGAGCGCGATGCGCACGCGATAGCTCGCGGAGCTGCGCCAGTAGCTATAGAGCTTGAGCATGGCGGTGCGCTCAGCGGCCACCGCAGCTGAAGCCATCGCCACCGCCGACGCTGCGCTGGCAGCTGCCGGCCTTGCGGGGCAGCAGCTTCAGCTCGTCGGGCGTGAACACTAGCGGTGCGGCTTCGGGTGCGGCGGCGGGGGCGACTTCCGGCGCATCGACGCGGACGATGTCGCCGGCGTTGGCCGGGTTGCTGCCGCTGGCGTTGCCGAGGTCGATGCCGCCTTCCAGCACGCCGGCATACAGACCTGCGGGTGCGGCCTCGCCGTCGATCATGCAGTGGTCGGCTTCTTCGCAGATGCGCACGGCATAGTCGGTGCCGCGCACGGTCATGGTCGCCTTGGGCGTTTCAAGCGCGTACTTGCTGTTGGGGTCTTTCGGGATCATGCCGCTGATGGTGCGCATGCCGCCCTTGAGCAGCTTGAGGTTGAGCACGCCGGTGTTGGCGTCGCCCTTGGCGAAGCGGAACTCCTTCAGCAGCACGCTGCTGCCGGCGCGCAGCAATATGGTGGTGCCATCGAGCAGGCGCAGGCTGGCCGCACCGCGGTCGTCGGTGGTGATGGTGTCGCCGCGGCGCACGTTTTCGACGGCGATGATCGAACGGCGCTGGCCGAGGCTGCCTTCGGCAACGACGGGGGTATCGGCTTCGATCAGCGCGCCGATGATGGCCTCCTGCGCTTTCGGCACCACCACGGGTTCAGCGGCGGGCGGCGGTGGTGGCGGGGCGATCACCGCCAGCTCGGTCGGCTTGCGGTACAGCGGCAGGCGAATGGACTGGCCGGTCTTGAGAATGCGGCTGCGCGGCGTGGTGAAGACGTTGGGGTAATAGGCGGTGATGTAGCGCTCCACCTCATACCAGGCCTGCGGCAGCTCGGGCATCTCGCGGCGAATCACCGTCGGCAGCGGCTCTTCGACCGTGGTGGTGACATCCAGAAACGCGAAGAAGCGATAGCCGTCGAAGCTGGGCGGCGGCGGCTGCGCGAACACGGGCGCGCCTAGCAGCAGGGCGATGAGCAGCGACAGGGCGCGAAGAGGGCGAATCATGGCGTGAGGCATCCGGCGGCAAGTGGTGTCGGGCGATCGTCCGCGCAGGCAGGATGCTTGTAAAGCCATGAAGACTGCCCAGTCCGGGCAGCGCTTCTCAAGACGGCTTGCAGGCTTCCACGGTCTGCTCGATCGCGCCAAAAATCGAAGCGCCGTGCACATCGCGCATCTCGATTTTCACCGTGTCGCCAAAGCGCAGAAACGGCGTGGTCGGCTTGCCGTGCAGGATGGTCTCGATGGTGCGCACTTCCGCCAGGCAGCTGTAGCCCAGGCCACCGTCGCTGATCGGCTGGCCGGGGCTGCCATCCGCGCCCTTGTTGCTCACCGTGCCGCTGCCGATGATGCAGCCTGCACCCAGCGGCCGCGTCTTGGCGGCGTGGGCGATGAGGGTGGGGAAGTCGAAGGTCATGTCCGCACCGGCATCGGGTTTGCCGAGCGGCGCACCGTTCAAGAAACTCAGCAGCGGCCGGTGCAGCTTGCCACCGCGCCAGTCGTCGCCGAGTTCATCGGGCGTGACGGCAACCGGTGAGAACGCGCTCGATGGCTTGCTCTGGAAGAAGCCGAAACTCTTCGCCAGTTCGTTGGGGATGAGGTTGCGCAGCGAGACGTCGTTGACCAGCAGCACCAGGCGGATGTGCTTGCCGGCTTGTTCGGCCGTCACCGCCATCGGCACGTCGCCAGTGATGACGGCGATCTCCGCCTCCAGGTCGATGCCGTAGTCCTCGCTCGCCATGCGGATCGGCTCGGTGGGGGCGAGAAAGCTGTCGCTGCCGCCCTGGTACATCAGCGGGTCGGTCCAGAAGCTCGCGGGCATCTCGGCATTGCGCGCCTTGCGCACCAGCTCGACGTGGTTGACGTAGGCGCTGCCATCGGCCCACTGGTAGGCGCGCGGCAGCGGCGAGTGGCACTGGCTGGCGTCGAACGCCAGCGTGCCGGCGATACGGCCCTGGTTGAGCGCATCGCTCAGGGCTTGCAGGTCGGGGGCGACGGCATCCCACTCGTCGAGCGCGGCTTGCAGAGTCTTGATGTGCGGCACGGTGGCGGCGCGGGTGAGGTCGCGGCTGACGACCAGCAGGCGACCGTCGCGGGTGCCGTCTTTGAGAGTGGCGAGTTTCATGGGCGCAGTGTGTCAGCGCTCGTCGTGGCTTGCCACCACGGGCGTGTCGTCGTGTTCGTTACGAACCCAGCGGCAAGGTGATGCTCACGGCAAGCCCGCCGCCGTCGGCGTTGCGCGCGACGATCTGCCCGCCATGCGCCTTGACGATGCGCTGCGCGATGGCGAGCCCGAGGCCGTGGCCGTCTGCCTGCGGGGCGTTGTCCCCGCGATAGAACGGCTGGAACAGCTGGGCGAGTTGTGCCGGTGGCACGCCGGGGCCGTGGTCGCTGACGCGGATGCTGGCCATGCCGTTTGCGGTCGCCACATCGACGGCGATCGCACTGCCGACGCTGCTGAACTTGATGGCGTTGCCGACGATGTTGCCGACGGCGCGCGCCAGCAGTGCGGCGTCACCATCGACGTAGGCGGTAATGGTGTCGAGGTCGACAGTGAGCTGGCGCGCGTCGGCCTCCAGCGCGTGCTCGTCGAGTACCTCCTGCGCGAGCGTGGCGAGATCCACCGGCACGGTGGTCATGCCGGGCAGCACGGTTTCCAGCCGCGAAAGGTTGAGTACTTCGCCGATGAGGTCATCGAGCCGGCTCACTTCTTTCACTGCGCGGTCGAGCTGGTGGCCGCCATTGCTGGTGGTGCCTTGCCGCGCGAGTTCGAGCAGCAGGTGCAGGCGCGCCAGCGGCGAGCGCAGCTCATGGCTGACGTCCTGCAACACCGTACGCTGCTGGCCCACCAGCGCCTCGGTGCGCGCCGCCATGTGGTTGAAGTCGCGGGCGAGCGCACCGAGTTCGTCGCCGCGCGCGGTGGTGGTGGCATCGGCGCGGGCGGCGAGATCGCCATCGGCCATCTTGCGTGTTGCGGACTGGATCGCCTGAATGGGCCGCGTGAGCGAGCGCGCCAGCACGAAACCGAGTGCTGCAATGACCGCGAGCGACAACGCGACCTGCACCAGCAACAACAGATCGCGCCGCGCATGCGGCGGCGGCCCACCGCGAAAGGCGATGAACTGCACGCGCTCACCGCTGGCGGTGGTGAGCGCACGCGACGCGAGCCAGAGATCACGACCCGGTCGCAGCACCAGCTCGTCCGCAGCCAGCAGCTGCGGCAGGAACGGCCGCAGTGGTGGCGGCAGCCGGCGCTGGAGCAGGTTCTCGCCGTTGCGAAACAGCGTGATGTCGATGTCGCGCGTGCGCTTCAGCAGCTCGCGCTGGGCGGCAAGACCGAGCAAGCCCTCGGCCTCGTAGCGCGCGAGCGTCTGGGTGGCGATTTCATCCCAGTCCGGCTCGCTGTTGCCGACGTAGCGGCCGATGCGGTCGGTGACGAACACGCTCACCAGCAGCACCGCAATGTTGGCGGCGCAGAACCAGAGCAGCAGTTTTTTGTAGAGCGGGCTCATGCGCCGGCACCGACCAGCAGTTGATAGCCCGCACCGCGCACGGCTTCGATCTGCGGCGCGGCATCACTGGCAGCGCTGAGTTTCTGCCGCAGGCGCGACACGTGCACGTCGATGGCGCGGTCGTAGCGCTCCAGGTCGCGGCCCAGCGCCTCGCGCGTGAGTGTGGCCTTGTCCACCACCGCACCGACGTGTTGCAGCAGGCATTGCAGTAGCGCGAACTCGGCACCGGTGAGTTCCAGCGCTACGCCATCGCACCAGGCGCGGCGTTCGCCGGTGCTGAGCTTGAGCACGCCGGCTTCAAGAGTCTGGCTGGCGACCGGCGCTGCGCCACGCCGCAGCAAGGCCTTGATGCGCGCCAGCAATTCGCGCGGCAGGCAGGGCTTGGCGAGGTAATCGTCGGCCCCAAGTTCAAGACCGATGACGCGATCCAGCGGCTCGCCGCGGGCAGACAGCATCAGCACGGGCAACGCATGTGCGCCGCGTAATTTTTGCAGCGTGTCGAGGCCATCGCGGCCGGGCATCATCACGTCGAGCACCAGCACATCGGGCTTGAAGCTCGCATCGCTAAGGGCGGCCAGTGCGGCATCGCCGTCGTGCACGGCGCGTACGGTGAAGCCCTCCTGCGTCAGGTATTCGGCGAGCAGCGCGGCCAAGGCGCGGTCGTCGTCGGCGAGCAGAATGTTGGTGCTGTTGTTCATGCCGAGCACTCTAGCGAGGCCTTGCTGAATCGCGCAGCGCTTTACCGAACTTTACGCAGGCGCAATCCCTCTTAACGGCCGCGCTGGGTGTAATGCACTCGCTCCGCAACGGAGCTTTCTTCCACCCTCGGAGACTGATTCCATGAACACTTTTACCCGCACCCTGTTTGCTGCCACCCTCGCCGCTGCCGCCCTGGGCGGCGTTGCCATCGCCCAGCCGCCTGACGGTGGTCCCGGCCGTGGCGAACGCCACCAGTTCGACCCCGACCGTCTGCCCAAGCACCTCGAAGCACTGGGCCTGAGCGATGCGCAGAAGGCGCAGTTCAAAACCTTGCGCGAAGCCCAGCACGCCGAACGCGAAAAGGACCGCCCTGCGAACGAGGCCCTGCGCAACAGCCTGCGCGACCTGAGTCCCTCAGCCGCCAACTACACGCAGGAGGTCAACCGTATCGCCACACTGATGGGCCAGGAGCACGCCGACCGCATCCGTGAAGGCGCTGCGCTGCGCGCAAAGGAGTGGGCCATTCTCACGCCTAGCCAGCAGTCGCAGCTGGCGGCAATGCCAAAGCCGGATTTCAAGAAGATGCGCGGTCATCGCGGCGACAAGAACTAAGCCGTCTGCATAGAGCCGGGGTGCGAAAGCATCCCGGCTTTTTTGTGCGCGCTAAGTCGTGCGCCAGCTCAGGTGGTAGTCGGGCGTTTCCACACTCGTCGCCGCTGCACCGATCTCCAGCGCATCGCGGGTGTCGATCATCACCGCGTACTCGTCGGTGGCGATCTTGGGCTGCACCAGCATCTTGCCCAGCGCCTTCGGGTGCGGGCCGTGCGTGAAGCCGCAGGGGTGCAGCGTGATCATGCCGGCGTGGATGTTGTCACGGCTGAAGAAGTCGCCTGCGTGATAGAACAACACCTCGTCGTAGTCGTCGTTGTTGTGGAAGAACGGCACCTTGATCGCACCCGGATCGGTCTCGAACGGACGCGGTGCAAAAGTGCAGACCACGAAGCGGTGGGCGACGAAAGTGGTGTGCGCCGACGGTGGCAGGTGATAGCGCGCCGAGACGAGCGGGCGAATGTCCTTCACGTTGATGCGCACGGGATGCAGATTGCCGTGCCAGCCCAGCGCATCGAGCGGATTGAACGGATAAGTGACGGTCGAGAACGCCCCGCGCCGCTTGATGACCACCTTCCACTCTTGTGATGTCTGCGCGGCTTGGCGCTTGAACGCCTCGTCGATGGCCGGGATGTCGAGCATCGCCGGGTCGAAGATCGCGTGCTCGCCAACCAGACCTTTGTCCGGCAATTGATAGCTGCTGCCGGTCGCCTCGATCAGCAGCATGGTCACCGGCGCGGCGCACTCGATGCGCCACAGCGTGCCGCGCGGCAGCATCACGTAGTCGCCCGTGGTGATGCTCAAGTGGCCGTAGTCGCAGAACAGTTCGGCATCGCCCGCATGGATGAACAACAGCTCGTCGCCATCGCTGTTGCGCACCAGCGCCGTCATCGACTGCGAGCAGGTCCACTGGCGAAAGCGGCAATGGGCATTGAACAACAGCTCGTGTGCGTCCCAAGGCGATGCGCCATCGCCACCGAGCTTCACCGCATCGAAGGCGCGGGGTCGCAGCGGCCCCTCCCAGCTCGTCCAGCCCGTCGGCGGCTTGGGGTGAATCATGTGCGTGGCGGGGCCGAAGAAGCCTTCCTTGCCCAACTCACGTTCGACGGTGCCCGGAGGCAGGTCGGCGTGCGCCTGCCGCGAGGCCAGGCCTTCAACGTGCGGGCGGTGTATCCATTTGCGGCTCATGGTGTTCTCGACAGTGTTGCGGCGCGATAGCAGCCTGATGCGGCAGTGTAAGTGGCTATCTGCGCAGGGGGCGACTGGCTTAACCTAGCTACCATCCCTTGCGTATAGCCCCCGGAGTTTGCCCGTGCTGGTTCGATCCCTGCTGTTGTGTCTGCTGCTGTCCACCGCGGCGTGCTCCAAGACCTCGACGCCGCCGGCACCGGCTGCGGCGCTACCGTCAACACCTGCTGTTGCAGCGCAGCCTGCGGTCGAAGCGGCCGTAGCAACACCCGCGCCCGCCGCTGCAACGCCGCCGACGCCTGCCGTCGCCGTCGCTGCGCTGCAAGACAGCGACTATCTGGTGATTGCCGATGGCAAGCCCTACCGCGCTGCCGCGGGCGGTATCGAAGTGGTCGAGTTCTTCAACTACATCTGCCCGGCCTGCAACAGCTTCGACCCGATGCTGCAGGCGTGGAAGGCGAAGCTGCCCGCCGACGTGCATCTGGTCTACGTGCCAGCCGATTTCAGGGAGGACTTCGCGATTTACGCCCGTGCCTACTACGCCGCCGATCTGCTGGGCATCGCCGAGAAGACCCACGAGGCCGTCTATGAGGCCATCCACGAAACCCACACGCTGCCCGGCGAAGGCCGCCTGCCAGACACCGCCGTGATCGCTGCGTTCTACGGCCAGCACGGCGTGACCTCGGCGGCGTTTCTCGATGCGATGAACAGTTTCGCGGTGAACACCCGCATGAATCAGGGGCGTCAGTACGAGATGGCAAGCCAGCTCAATAGCACGCCGTCACTGCTCATCAATGGCCGCTACATGGTCAAAGGCAACAGCTTCGAGGACAAGCTGCGCATTGCCGGGCAGCTGATCGAACGCGAGCGTCAGAAGGGTGCCGCCAAAAAGTAGAGACCCTGCGGGCCGCAGCGCCCTTGCTGATAGTCCGCACGCCGCACACGACGCGGCCAGGACCAGCGCGACTCAGGCGGCGCGCTGCGCCTTTCTTGCCTTCTTCACCTCATACATCGCCGCATCGGCACGGGCCAGCAGTGCATCGGGGTCGGTCTCGCCGGGGGCGGATCGGATTACGCCGATGCTGGCACCGGCATAGTCGATCTGCAGCGCCTCGCCGCTGTAGTGGCCGGCGATGTGCGACTGCAAACGCTGGCTCAAGTCTTCGTCGCGTCGGCTCTCGGTGATCACCACGAACTCGTCGCCACCGTAGCGCGCCACGAAGTCACCGAGCCGCACACTGCTGCTGAGCCGGCCGGCGATCTGTTTCAAGAACTGGTCCCCCGCCTTGTGCCCGTGCCGGTCGTTGATGCCCTTGAAACCATCGAGATCGATGAAGGCGATATGCACCTGGCTGCCGTCGCGCTGCGCGCGCGCCAGCATGCGACGCAGTTCGTTGAGCAGGGCGCGGCGGTTGGCCACGCCCGTGAGCGGGTCGAGAAAAGCCTGCGACGACAGCTCTTTGTTGTCGCGGCGCAGCGTATCCATCGTGCGCTCGCGCTCCACCTGATGGGCAATCAGCTCGGCAAACATGCCCAGTACGCGGACGGTTTCCTGCGGTATCGCCACCCGTTCACCGCTGGCAGCACAGAGGGTGCCGTAGAGATTGCCGTCGAGCGTGCGCACCGGCTGGCTCAGATAAGTCTTGATGCCCAGCGCCTTCGCAGCCTCGCTGTCGCCCCAGCAGCTGGCAACGTCGTCGGTGTAGGCGCGGCCCTCGTCGAGCGCACGTTTGCAGAGCGTGTCGCCCCAGGGCACGCTGAGGCCCTCCGGGATCTGCATCGCCTTGGTATTACGGGCCATCTCGATACGTTGCTCGCCCGCATCGAGGTCGATCGACGTGAGGTAGGTCGACTCCATACCGGTCACGGTTTCCAGCAGCTCCAGCAGCGGCCGCGTCAAGCCTTCGAGATCGCGGGCGGCAGAGACCGAATCGGCCAGTCGGTTGAGTACGCTTTGCATGGCTAGCGAATCTGCAAGTCTCAGGCCAGCTCGGCCTTGAGCACGCCGCGCTTGATCTGGTCCTCTTCGATCGACTCGAACAGCGCGCGGAAATTGCCCTCGCCGAAGCCCTCGTTGCCCTTGCGCTGGATGATCTCGAAGAAGATCGGGCCGATCACGGTACTGGTGAAGATCTGCAATAGGATGCCTTCGACCGGGGCGCCGTCGATGAGGATTTTCAGCTGCTTCAGCGCCGCCACGTTTTCGCCATGGTCGGGCACGCGCTTGTCGATGCCATCGAAGTAGGTATCGAGCGTGTCCATGAAGATCACGCCGCGCTGCTTCAAGGCCGCGACGGTCTTGTAGATGTCGGGCGAGGCCAGCGCGATGTGCTGAATGCCTTCGCCGCGATACTGCTTCAGGAACTCCTCGATCTGCGAGTGATCGTCCGCGCTCTCGTTGATGGGGATGCGGATCTTTCCGCAGGGCGAAGTCATCGCCTTCGAGAACAGGCCGGTCTGCTTGCCTTCGATATCGAAGTAGCGGATCTGCTTGAAGTTGGCGATGCGCTCGTAGAAGCCCGACCACACATCCATGTTGCCGCGCGCGACGTTGTGGGTGAGGTGGTCGATCTCGCTCAGGCCCACACCCACGGGGTGCTGATCCACACCCGGCAGCGGGATGAAATCAACGTCGTAGATGGAGTGGCCGGTGACCTGATCGGCAAAGTACAGCACCGAGTTGCCGATGCCGTAGACGCTGGGCAGGCGCAGCTCCATGAAGCCGGGTTTGGCGTCGAACGGCACAGCACCCTGGGCGACGGCATGGGCGTAGGCGGCGGGGGCATCTTTCACCCGCCAGCCCATCGCGCAGGCCGAGGGGCCGTGGGCGGTGGCGAACTGCGCGAAGTGTGTGTACGGCTGGCTGCTGACGAGAAAATTGATGCCGCCCTGGCGGAACAGCGTCACGTCCTTGCTGCGGTGCTTGGCAATGGCGGTGAAGCCCATCATTTCGAACAGCGTGTGCAACTGCGCGATGCCGGCGGCGCTGGGCGCAGTGAACTCGACGAACTCGAAGCCGTCGGTGCCGAGTGGATTGTGATTAGTCATGGGAGAACTCCTGGATATGGCGCGATTGTAAACCCCGACCTGCGGCGATCCTGCCGCTGCCGAGGCATCATCCGTTCAGCGTTGACGAGAGGTTGCCCATGAAGCGGATCGTGTTGCTGTGCTGCCTGTGGCTGGGTCGTGTCGAGGCCGCCGAGCCGAACGGCGTGCTGGGCTGGGATATCGCGGCCTTGCAGAACACGCTGGGTGTGAGTGCTGCAGAAGTGCGCGAATACTTCACCGATGGCCGTCGCATTTCCTTTCTGCTGGAACGCCGTCTGGCGCGCGAGGTGCTGCAAGGGCGGCTGGCCCCGAGCGAGGGCGACCCCTACGATGTGATTGACGCCCACGGCGGCAAGTGGGAGGTGCGCTCGCTCACCGACCGCGGCATCTACTTCTGCCCCAGCCACATGGTCGGCTCCAGCCGCAGCTTCGATGAGCGTGGCTTCATGACCAAGCTCGATGGCATCGACGGCTATCTGGTGAGCGATATCGAGCAGTTTCCTGCGGTGCCGTACTGGGTAGTGAAGAGCGCCACCGTGCGGCGCTGGTGGGCCGACCACAAGCTGGGTGCGACCAGCAAGATTTCGTATGCCGAAGCGCGGCGCTTGTTCGCAGCGATGCCGATGCAGGCGTTGCCAGCGAAGCCGTAAAACCCTTTTGTCACTCCCGCGTAGGCGGGAATGACAGTGACCGTCGGCTGAGTTTTTCTTAGCTCAACCCGGTTGAGCCTCATCTTCAAGGAAAGCACTTTTATCGTAGAGAGCCATCTCGATGCCGAGGCCAACTCGACCAGCTAGAACAATCAAGTCTTTTGGAAGATGGTCGTTTTGATTGACGATGTTGCCGTCAAGTCTTGAATAGAGTGGAAAGTCCAGATACGCGTCAATGGCATTGTGTGAGTCGATCAGAGAGATCAACTCCACTTCCCAAGTTGCTAGAAAAGAAATGGCATCTTTGATTTGGCCTTGAATATCGTTCCATTCTTTTTTGGAAACATCGAAGGAAATACTGTTCTGTTTGTAAACAGCATGACCCCTTCTTCTAAGGTCGCCCTTATCCATGCAGCTATAGACAGGCATCGCCGTGGCTTCGGCAAAGCCCTTGAACGACGTTGTTTCACTAAATAGTTTGAGGATGCACATTAGTTGATGGCGAACCCTTCTTAGGCCGCTAGCTTCGCCGCTTCCGGCGCTGAACTCTTCGGCGGATACAACGGTGCATGCAGCCCCAACTTCCGCGCCTCGGCCACATCCGCCATCAGATCGCGCTTGGTGATTTCGGTGAGCTGCGCGAAGTCTTCCAGCACGTAATACAGCGGCTGCATGATGTCGATGCGATAGGGCGTGCGCAGCACATCGAGCAGGTCGAAGCGCTTGCGCAGTGCGACGTTTGAGGAATAGGCGTAGTCGGTTTCACCGATCGAACTCAAGATGCCGCCGCCATAGATGCGCATGGCCTCGCCCGGCTTCTGCACCAGCCCAAACTCCACCGTGAACCAGTAAAGCCGCGCCAGAAACACGCGGTCTTCCTTGCTCGCGGCCAGGCCCAGCTTGCCGTAGAGGTGCGTGAACTCGGCGAAGTGCGGGTTGGTGAGCAGAGGCGTATGGCCGAACAGCTCGTGGAAGATGTCCGGCTCTTGCAGGTAGTCCAGCTCCTCGCGGGTGCGCACAAAGGTGGCGGCGGGGAACTGCTTGTTGGCGAGCAGCTTGAAGAACTCGCTGAAGGGGATGAGGGCTGGCACGTAGGCCACTTCCCATCCCGTCTCGCGCTTGAGCACGCGGCTGATTTCCGGCAGCTGCGGCACGCGATCCTTCGGCATGTTGATGAGGTCAAGGCCTTGCAAGAACTCGTCGCAGCACTTGCCCTGCACGGCTTTTTCCTGCCGCGCATACAGCTCGGCCCAGATGGCGTTTTCGTCGTCGCTGTAGCGCACGATGCCGCTGGCATCGGGCAGGGGCGAGACGTATTTGCTGTGTTTGCTCATGGCGGCGCTACAAGAAGGTGTGGGTGCGGGGCACCCGAATGCCACCATTGTGCGCCTGCCGGTTTGGGCCGGCCACGGCCTGCGCGTTAGGCCGGTTGTCGAACGGGTGCGGTGCTGGTTTTGCTCAGGTTGGCAATCAGCTCGCGGGCGAGACGGGCGGTGTGCTCGCTCAGCTCGGGCACGGCGGTGGCCTCCCACCAGCGTGCTTTGAGAAAGGGGCCGACGTAGTGCAGCACGGTGGATGCTTTGCCTTGCCGGTCGAGCAGGGCGTAGTCATCGCTGGTGTCCAGGCCAAGACCCAGCGCATCGCGGCGCAGCAGGCCGCTGGCGGCGAGCGAGAGCAGCAGCGGCTCGCGCAACTGGCGGGTGTCGCTGGCCGGGCCGGTGCAGTTGATGACGCTGCCGACGCGCTGCTGGTGCACGGTGTTCGAGCTGCGTTCGCGCCAGTGCAGGGTCACGCCGTCAAAGTCGTCGTCGCAGCTGAGCAGCCGGCCTGCCAGCACGCGCAGGCGACCCTCGGCCAGCTCGGCGCACAGCGCGGCGTTCTGTTGCGGGGCGCAGCGGTGGCGGTGGATTTCCCAGTGCGGTCGCGCATGGCGCATGAAGCGCTGACGTTCGGCGTCGGTCCAGCTGGCCCAGATTGCCGGCGTGGCCTTGCGCAAGCCGCCGATCACGTCGCGCCAGTCGATGTCTTGCGAGGCGGCGGCGCGCAGTTCGTGACGCAACATGGCCAGTGCCGCACGCACGTTGGGTTTCTTGGCCAGCCGCTCGGCCAGCTGGCCACGATACTTGGGTGGTTCTTCGAGCAGGCGATGCGCCTGCGGCAACAGGCCGCGGCGCGACAGCGCAAAGATCGGCGCGCGGTGGCCGCGGCTGCGCAGGTCGAGCAGCACATCGAGCATGGTGAGCCCGGTGCCGACCAGCATCACGGGTTGATCCGGTGCGACGCTCCAGAGTGCATCCGGCCGCCAGGGGTCGCGCACATAGCGGGGGCTGGTGAAGAAGCTGGCGTCGGCCAGCGGCGGGTCGGCCGGGGCGAAATTGCCGAGTGCGAGCACCACGCGGTCGGCCACGATGCACTCGCCGCTGGCCAGCTCCACCTGGCCCTTGCCATCGACGATGCTGATGCCGATCACGTCGCCCACCATCGCGCGAAAACGCACGTCGGGCGCGGCGGTATGGGCGGCTTTGGCGAGCAGGTCTTCCAGATAATCGCCAAACCAGCGGCGCGGCACGAAGCTGGCACCGGTGACGCGTGCATCGCGTGCCTGGGCATAGTGCAGGAAGCTCTCGGGGTCTTCGGGCAGCGCACTCATGCGGCCGGCCGGCACGTTGAGCACATGGGCTTCGGTGCGGGTGCCGTAGGCCACGCCGCGTGCCATCAGACCCGAGCGGTTGAGCAGCAGCAGGCGAGTGGGCTCGGCCCCGGCTTGACGCAGCAGCTGCACCGCAACCGCAGTGCCGCAAAAGCCGGCACCGATGACGACGATCGTCTTCATTCAGCCTCCTGCCGAACGTGCCGCGGTCAGATCGCGGCGATGCCGCAGTCCCCACTGCGGATTGGCCCGCAGAACCGACTGCGGCGTGAATCTATTTCTCTTCTGACAGATTCTGGATTAGCAACATGCGAACCACTTTGTCCTGCAGAGTTTTCGGGTCGGTCAGGCCCATGCGTTCGAGGTACGGTTTTGTGCGCTCGGGCACATTCCTGAAGCGCCAGGCATCGAAAGCGAGCTTGAGCTTGTTGGTCTTCGCCGCCTTTGATTTCACGGCTTTCAGGGCTTTACCGAGCTTGATTTCCATCGGCGTGAGGTCGGTGCCGAACGGGAATGCCGGAAACAGGCCCTGACTGCGGAAAGGTGCCAGTTGCGCCTCCAAACGGTCTGGCGTGTTGTGACGAAAAGTGTCAGGAATCTCGTAATCCGACTCTACCTTGCCGCTCTTCTTCGCTTGCGATAGCAGCTCGGGCTGAAACCGTGAATCGGCGATGTTGAGCAGGGCCTTGGCCACTTCGTTGTCGGTCTTGCTGCGCAAATCGGCAATGCCGTATTCGGTGATGACGATATCGCGCAGGTGGCGTGGGATGGTGATGTGGCCGTAGTTGAACACCACGTTGCTCGAAGGTGCGGTGGTCTTGCCCTCCTTGTCGCGCACGGCGCGGATCATCAGGATGCTGCGACCGGTCGGCAGCTGGTGTGCCATCGCCACGAAGTTGTATTGGCCGCCGACGCCGCTGACGACGCGGCCGTCTTCCAGGCCATCGCTCATCACCGCGCCGTTGAGCGTGACCATGATGCCGCTGTTGATGAAGCGCGCGTGCTGCCGCTGCGCCTTGTAGAGCCGCGGGTTGTGGTCGAGCTGGTTCACCTTGTAGACGCCGGTCATGCAGATCTTCGCGCGCTCGGTTTCAGGCAGAGCCCTGAGTGCTGCATAGAAATCATTGGGGCCGAGAAAGAACCCGCCGTGGGCGATGAGGCCGTTCTTTAATTGCGTGCCGAGGCAGCGTGCCATGACACGGCGCGAGTCCGGGTTGGCGACGTTGGCAATCACCCGTTCGCCATCGGGGGCGATGAGGTGGCCGGCGTCGTAGCGCGTGGCTTCGGTGAAGAACCCGTGGTGCTGCAAGACCTCGAAATCCTGCGTGCGGATGACGCGCACGCCGAGCGCTTCGAGGTGATCGAGCACGGCGGGCGTGATTGCTGTGGGGTCGCAGAGGCCATCGTTGATGAGCTGCTGCAAGGCCCAGAAATCGTAGACCGCGCGCTTCAATATGCCGGCCTTGTAGAGGTGCATGAAGCCATCGACGAACATCTCCGTCGCGCCATACAAACCCTGCTCGAACGGCCCGGTGCCACCTTGCGCGGCGATCAGGTCGCCGTGATGGTCGAGCGCGCCGATGGCCTTGAGCGCGGCTTGATACGCCGCGGGTTGCGCATGGCGCGCCTGTGCAGCGTGCACGATCGCATCGCCCATGCCGCCGATGCCCACCTGCAAGGTGCCGCCATCCTTGATGAGGGCGCTGGCGTAGAGGCCAATGGCGTAGTCGGGCGTGGCGACGGGCAGCTTGGGCGTGGAGAACAGCGTGGTGGTGTAGCAGGGTGCGTCGATGATGTAGTCGAACAGCGCCGGTTCGACTTCGGCGTCGTTGATCATGTAAGGCAGGTTCTGGTTGATCAGCCCGACCACCGCATGCGGCCGGCGGCTCGCGCGCAGCAGCTCCACCAGCTCCGGCCCGGTATCGGGGTTGCAGCTGAGCGAATAACGCAGGCCTTGGGCCGTCTCGCGCTTGCAGATGAGTTGCGCCGCGACATTGCAGCCCTGGTTGAACACATCGCGCGCGGCGAAGGTGTAGTTGGTGCTGATGTAATGGCGCTGCGCATGCTCGCAGGCCATGTTGCTGCCGGGTTTGAAGAAGAACTCCTTCACCTGCACGTTGGCGGGAAGCCGGTTGGCGCGCAGATCGAGCATGTAGGCGAGATCGGGGCAGTCGCCGAACACGCGATCGACGAAGGGCTGGAGGAAGCGGCCTTCGAGTTCAGAGGTCGGCACCGGCTTTTCGAGCGACAGCGCCGTGAGGATGGTCAGTTGCAGCGTCGGGTCGCTTTTTGCGCGGTGGTACAGCGCATTGACGAACTCGATGGGCTTGCCCAGACCCAGCGGCAGGCCGATGCGGATGTCCTTGCCCAGCTTGAGCAGCAGGGCGTCAACGGCGGCTTCGGCCGCATCGAACAAGGTGGGGGCGGGGCGCGACGGAGCCATGTCGGAGCAAGAAGTGGGGTTTGGACTCCAGTGTGGCACGCCAAAACGGCCCGGTCGTTGCTGATGAACCCCGATTAATTACAGGTTAAGGCCGATTAAAGGCGCATTTACTATGGATCGGCGGCACACTCTGCGTGAAACTGAACAAGCGATGTAGCGTGGAAGGGACTTCAATGAAACATCTACAAGCGTCAAAAAGTGGCTGGCTCAAGGCGGCATGCCTGGGCTTGCTGGTGTGCTGCCCCGCCGTGCAAGCGGCCGTGGGCGTGCGCGAAGCGGCTGTGGGCCTTGAGCGACAGCTGTCGGCCGGCACTAGCCCCAGCGTGACGCAGGCTTTCAACGTGCCCTTGTCGGGTAGCAAGGTGGTGCTGGCCGGCGAGGCCACGCTTGAACCCATTGCCAACAATCGCTGCCGCCGCACGCTGGAGTTGGTGCACAACCAGCCCTTCGAGCGCCGCGGTCTACGCATCACCAATCTGAGCCGCCGCTCGGTGGAAGATGGCCCCTGTCATAACTTTGCCTCGGCCATGTCTGCGCAGGTCGATGCCAGTGCAAAGAGCATCGCCGAGCAGATCGGTGTGGCCACACTCGGTGCCGACAACATGCCGGGCCAGCGCATTCTGGTGGCGCAGGCCGGCAACTCTGCTTCGGTGCGCTTGAACGAAGCGGTCGCCGCGCCCGCAGGTGCCGCCGTGGCGCTGACGGTGCTCGAAAAAGCCATCATCCGCGACGCCCCCAATCGCCAAGGCGAAAAACTCACGCGCGCCGATGCCGGCATGCGCC
The DNA here is from genome assembly GCA_965279705.1 of Stagnimonas sp. Lineage (GTDB taxonomy): Bacteria > Pseudomonadota > Gammaproteobacteria > Nevskiales > Nevskiaceae > Stagnimonas. Next base: position 3,543,892 of record OZ257257.1, on the reverse strand, counting down.
TCAAGGCCAATCGCATCCCCGGCAACCCGGACTGGTTCGTGCTCGACGGCGGCCTGCGTTTCATCAGCGCCAGTGTGGTCGACGTTACCGAAACTGCTGCCCTTGTCGCTGCCCCCGCGCGTGGCGACACCAGCCGCATCCGCCTGAAGGTGATGGAGCGCGCCGTGCTGCGCAATGCGCCTTCGTTCAACGGCAAGAAGGTCGCCAGCCTCGCGGCGGGTGTGGAGCGTCTGGCCCGCAAGGTGCCGGGTATGAAGGGCTGGTTCGAGCTGACCGACAGCGACAACAGCTATCCGCTCTACATCCACGAATCGGTGGTGGCTGAGAAGCCCTCTGACAAGAGGCTCTAAACTGGGCGGATGAGCGCATCCGTCGAGCTGTACGACCGTTTCAAATCGCAGTTTCCAGCCCCGGCTTTGCGCCGCATCGAGGCGGCTGAACTGTTGCTGGAACGCACACTGGCCTGGGTCTCGATCGCCATCGAGCGACAAACCCATGCCGCCAGTTTTGTCGTTGCAGACCTCACGCCGTATGACCTGATTCACCAGGACGGCCTGCTCTCGGTGCGCCGCTATCGGCCGCTCGATGAGGCAGAGATCTCGGTAGGCGAGGCCACACAGCCGGTGCGCAGCAAGCGCCACCGCGTGCCGATCCTGCTGGTGCCACCGCTGGCCGCCGACCCGCTCAATTTCGATCTTCTGCCGCATCGGAGCCTCGTGCGGTTTCTGCTCGCCGAGGGCTACAAGGTTTACCTCGTGGACTTCGGCAGCCCCGACGTCAACCATTCACATCTGGGCCTGGCCGACTACACCACGCAGATGCTGCCTGCCGCCATCGCCGCCGTGCGCCGCGATGCGCGGGTGAAGGATCTCTCGCTGGTCGGCTACTGCATGGGCGGCCTTTTCTGCCTCATCACGGCGGGCTGGGCGCACGATAAGCACATCAAGAACATCGTCACCATCGCCAGCCCCATCGACGCGCATCAGGCCGGCGTCGCGGGCCAACTGCTCGGTGCGATGCGCACGCCGATCCGCCTCGTGCGGCGCTATACGGGCCTGCGCATCCACAAGCTCGACCCCAAGCGCCTCAACGTGCCGGGCTGGGTGTCGTCGCTGGCGTTCAAGCTCACCAACCCGATGGGCACGCTCACCAACTACGTCGACCTGCTGATGAACCTCTGGGACCGCGACTACGTGGTGCAGCACGACACCATGGCGACCTGGTTCAACGACATGCACGCCTATCCCGGCGGCATCGTGCAGGATTTCGTCGTGCGCGTCGGGCTGGACAACGCGCTCTCGAAAGGCCGTGTGCCGCTCGGCAAAGGGCAGGAGGCGCTGCTCGACCGCATCGACGCCTCGCTGCTCGCCATCGCCGGCACCGGCGACAAGATCGTCACGGTGGAGGCGGCCCGCAAGGTGATGGACATCGTCGCGAGCCTCGACAAGCAGTTCAAGACCGCACCCGGCGGCCATGCCGGTGTGTTCGCCGGCAGCAAGGCGCCGGCGACCACCTGGCGCATGGCGGCGGACTGGCTCAAGCCCCGTAGCCGATGAACTCACTCGCCCAATGGCTGGACTTCGTCGGCGTCGCCGCCAATGCCATCGCGGGCGCGCTGGTGGCCGGGCGGCGGCAGTTCGACTGGCTGGGCGTGGCGATCATCGCGGGCGTGACGGCGATCGGCGGCGGCACGGTGCGTGATCTGCTGCTGGATCGCCCGGTGTTCTGGATCGCCAATCCGGCCTATCTGCAAGCCACGCTGGCGGCGACCGCCTTCACGCTGCTCTACGCCCGCACGCGGCGCATCCCCGAGCGGGTGCTGGAGACGACCGACGCGCTCGGCCTGGCCCTGTTCGGCATCGCCGGTGCGCGCATCGCGCAGGGCATGGGGCACGATGGCCTGATTGCGGTGGTGATGGGCGTCATCACCGGCGCCTTCGGCGGGCTTTTGAGAGACGTGTTGTGCAACGACATCCCGATGATCTTTCGCCAGGGGCAGTTCTACGCCACGGCGATCATCGCCGGCTGCTCGCTCTATATCGGTCTCACGGCGTTCGGCATGGAGCGCAACATCGCCGCCGGATTGGGAATGCTCGCCATCTTCGCGCTACGCGTCGCGGCGATCACCTGGAACCTGCGGCTGCCGATCTTCCGGCTGCCGCCGGAAGACCAATGATCCTCAACCGGCTTCCACCGGAACACAAAGAGGACTGACTAGGCTGCCTGAGGATTCCCAACACTGACGCTGCGCATCTGCGGCCGGTGCGCGCCGAGCCAGCTCGACAGCTCCACCATGAACTGCCGCGGCGACTCGAACGGCACTGCGTGACCGCAGCGGTGGAATCGCACCAGCTCGGCATGCGGCACCCATTCGCGGAAGCGCAGCTGGCCTTTGGCGGGATACATCGTCGACTGCATGCCGATCATCGCCGTCATCGGGATCTGGATATTCGGCAGGCTCGGTCGCCAGTCGTAGTCGTCGTGCAGATAGCTCTTCAGCGTATCCATGTAGATCGGCCAGTTGGCGACCGGTGCGACACGGCGGATGAGCAGCTCCTGCCGCGCCAGACTGGTGAAGGTTTGCCAGTGGCGTAGCGCGAACGCATGGCCAAAGAAATCGCCGAGTGTGGCCCACAGTCTGCTGCGCAGTGCGCGCGGAATGTGGTTGAAGGCCTGGCCGCGATAAGGCTCCATGTCGGCCATCAGTGCCGACCAGGCACCCAGTCGCGCGGCTTGCAGCGGCCCGAGTAGGCCATCTTCCCAGTCCGGTCCGTTGCGCACGCACACGGCCTGGTCCATGTGCAGATAGGCGCGCACGGCACCGAAGCCGTGGTGCCGCTGGTATTGCAGCGAGGTGCAGGCACCCATCGAAAGGCCGCCGAGCAGCACCTGCGATTCGCCGAGGTAACCGAGTACGTCGGCGAGATCACTGGCGTGCTGGTCGAGCAGGCAGGGCTGGGTCAGCGAGAGCCTGTGCGAGCCGCCAAAGCCGCGCAGGTCCGGCAGCACGAAGCGGTACTTGTGGGCGAGCGAGGCCACGAACGGCAGCCATAAAAACGCCGGCATCGCGAAGCCATGCAGCAGCACCACCGTAGGCCCGCGACCGAGCATGTGCACATTGAGTTTCGCGCCGTCGCGCAGAGTGATTTTCGCCATAGCCGGTGACGCTACCGACAATGCGGATTTTTGAAACTAGACCTTCTGGGGATCGGCCAAGGTCACGCGCAGAATTGAACCGTCACCTTCGTCGGTGAGCAGGTAGAGCGCGCCATCCGGCCCCTGCCGCACATCGCGGACACGCTGGTTCAGGCCTTCCAGCAAGCGCTCTTCGCTGACGACTTTCTCGCCGTCGAGTGTCAGGCGCGACAGCAAGCCGAACTTGAGCGATCCGGCAAACAGATTGCCGCGCCAGCCGGGGAAGCGGTCCGCGGTGTAGAAGGCCAGACCGCTCGGCGCAATCGAGGGTGTCCAGTGCCAGAGCGGTTGTTCGAGCCCCGCCAGTTCTGATTTGCCGGTGCCAATCGGCTGGTCATCGTAATTAACGCAGTAGCAAATCTGCGGCCAGCCGTAATCGAGGGCCGGCTTGGGCGCATTCACCTCGTCGCCGCCCTTGGGGCCGTGCTCGGTGATCCACAGCTCGCCCGTGACCGGGTGCAGCGCCGCACCCTGCGGGTTTCGATGACCAACGCTCCACAGCTCCGGCTTCGCGTCTTTCGTGTTGATGAAAGGGTTGTCACTCAGTGCGCTGCCATCGGTCGTGATGCGCACCACCTTGCCGAGATGGTTGTCCTTGCGCGGCGCCTGCTCTTTCTCGGAATAGCGATCGCCCAGTGTCACGAACAGATTGCCATCGCGCGCGAACACCAGCCGCGAGCCGAAGTGCGCGCCGCTGTCGATGGTGGGCTGCTGGCGAAAGATCACCTGCACGTTTTCCAGGCTGCCGCCGTCGCCCTTCAGCGCCAGCCGGGCCTTGGCGACGGCCGTGCCATTGCCGCCCTGGCGCGGTTCGGAATAGCTGAAAAACACCGTGCTGTTCTGCGCGAAATCGGGCGACAGCACCACATCCAGCAAGCCGCCCTGACCCTTGGCAGACACCTTGGGCACGCCCATCAGCGCAGCACCTTTGCGACCGGCGGCATTGACGATGCGCATCTGCCCGGTGCGCTCGGTGACCAGCATGCGGCCATCCGGCAGGAAGGCGAGCGACCAGGGGTTTTCGAGACCGCCGGCCACGGCTTCGACGCTGACCATGCCGAGCTGCGACGGGAACTGCCGCACCGCTGTCGTCGATGCCTTGGCAGCCGCATTCGCTGGACGGATCGGCGGATTGACCACCACATAAGCCAGCGCGCCCAGCAACAGCATCAAAACCAAACCTTTATGGCGTTGCGTCATCGGGGGCACCCTCTGGTTGTCGATCAGCTTGAGCGGTACACAGCCAGTGGCCCGTTGGCCTGACAGACCGGCATCAACTGCACATTGTTGATGTTGACGTGCGCGGGCAGTGTGACGACCCAGTGCACGGTTTCGGCGATGTCATCGGCCGTCAGCGGCTGCGTGTTCTCGTAGACCTTATCGGCCTTGGCTGAATCGCCATGGAAACGCACCGCAGAGAACTCGGTACCGCCGCACATACCCGGCTCGATGTTGCTGACGCGGATCGGCGTGCCGAGCAGGTCGGCACGTAGGTTCATCGAAAACTGGTGCACGAAGGCCTTGGTCGCACCATAGACATTGCCGCCCGGATACGGCCACTCGCCGGCTGTGGAACCGATGTTGACGATGTGCCCGCACGCGCGCGCCACCATGCCCGGCAGCAGCGCGTGAGTGACGTTGACCAGGCCTTTGACGTTGGTGTCGATCATCTGCTGCCAGTCGTCGAGGCTGGCCTTGTGTGCGGGTTCGAGCCCCAGTGCCAGACCGGCATTGTTGATGAGCAGATCAACTGCGCTGAAATCGGCAGGCAGCTGTGCGCTGGCGGCTTCTACGGCGGCGCGATCGCAGACATCCAGCACCAGTGGCAGAGCAGCGGCACCCAGTTCGGCAGCGAGGGCTTGCAGGCGCTCGCCGCGGCGACCCGCCAGGATCACCCGGCTGCCGCTGGCAACGAAGCGGCGCGCCATTGCCACGCCGAAGCCGGCACTGGCGCCGGTGATGAAAACAATTTTGGGTGCGGGCATGGCCTTACTTCTTCCTGGGCTTGTCGCTGGCGACGAAGGGCAGCACGGCATTCAGAACGTCGACGGCGGGCGCGGCAGTGGCGGCGCTGTTAGCGGCTTCGGCGAGCGCCAGGCGGCCTTCGATCTCGATCAGTCGTTCGCGGGTGCGCGCTTCGGCTTCGCGGCTGTCGCGCAGCTGCTTGAGCGTACGCTCGTGTTCGGTGGAATTGGACTCGCGCAGACGCGCCGTCGATTGCGGCCGACGCTCGGCGACGGTCAGGCGCTCCTTGGTGCGCGCCAGCTCCTGCGTCAGCTGGCGCAGCTTCAGTACGGTGGCGCGCGACAGCAGCCAGTGCAGCAGCAGGCCCAGCAGGAAGGCGCCAGTCAGCAGCAGCAGAATCTCGGCGCTGTGCTGGGTGACGGTGCCCATGCCGGGGCCGAGAGTGGGGCTTTGTTCAAACATCTTGGAGACTCCTACTGAAGAGGGGCGAGCACGGCTTCGGCGCGGCGATTCTGGCTGCGGCCCTCCGCGCGGCTGTTGCTGGCGATGGGTTCGCGGTCTTCGCGCGATTCCACTGCCGCGATGGCGGTAGCCGGGATGCCCTGTGCCAGCAGCCAGTCGCGCAGCGCATCGGCGCGTTGCTGCGACACCACCGAGATGCGCGCACGCGCGCCAAGACCATCGCTGTGGCCCAGCACCAACACCTTGCGGCCCTGGGCGATGCCCTGGCGCAGCACCTCAAGCCGCGCAGCCGCATCGGCCGGCGGCTGTAAAGCGGAGGATCGGGCGTCGAAAGAAACGGTGAGCACGAGTGTGGGGCCACTGGTTTCGAGCGTTGGCAGTGGCGATGGGGCAGGCGCAGGCGGCAGCGTCAGGGCGGGCGTCACCGTCGCGGCGGCGCGCGCTGCGGCGGATTCAGGTGCTGCGGGTGCCGTCTCTGCCGGTTCGGTGACGACTACCGCAGCAGTCTCGGGTCCGCAGACGCGCTTGATCTTGCAGTCGTAGTACCAGGTGCCGCCCACCATCCACAGCGCGGCGGCGACGACGGTCAGCGTCAGCGCGCGGTTCATGGCGTGCGGCGGGCGCGTGCACGCGAAATCGCCGCACGCACCTGCGCCGGTGCGGTGCCGCCGTAGGTGGTGCGGGCGGCCACACTCGCTTCGGGCGTGATGTGCGCAAACACGTCCTCGCTGACCAGCGCGTTGAAGCCTTGCAACTCGGCCAGCGAAAGTTCGGCCAGATCACAGCCCTTGCTGGCCGCCAGGCCCACGGCATTGCCGACCGCATGGTGCGCGTCGCGGAACGGCAGACCTTTCTTGACCAGGTAATCGGCGAGGTCAGTGGCGGTCGAAAAACCCTGTGCTGCGGCGGCGCGGCAGCGTTCGCGCTTCACAACGATGTGCGGAATCATGTCCGCATAAATCGCCAGGCAGTCGCGGGCGGTATCGAGTGCATCGAACAGCGGCTGCTTGTCTTCCTGGTTGTCGCGGTTGTAGGCGAGCGGCTGTGCCTTCATCAGCATCAGCAGCGCATTGAGATCACCCACCACACGGCCGGTCTTGCCGCGCACCAGTTCGGGCACATCGGGGTTTTTCTTCTGCGGCATGATCGAGCTGCCGGTGCAGAAGCGGTCCGGCAGCGCCACGAAGCCGAACATCGGCGTACTCCACAGAATCAGCTCCTCGCTCCAGCGCGAGAGATGCACCATTACTAGCGAGCAGGCAAACACGGTTTCGATGGCGAAATCGCGATCGCTCACCGCATCCAGCGAGTTCTCGCTGATGGCATCAAAGCCCAGCTGTTCGGCAACGTAATGGCGATCGAGCGGATAGACCGTGCCCGCCAGTGCCGCGCTGCCCAGCGGCAGCACGTTGGTGCGGCGGCGTGCATCGGTTAGGCGTGCCGCATCGCGCAGCATCTGCTCGCGCCAGGCCAATAGGTGATGGCCGAAGGTGACCGGCTGGGCGACTTGCATGTGCGTGAAGCCGGGCAGGATCGAGTCGGCCTCTTTCTCGGCGAGGTCGAGCAGTGCATCTGCCACCTGGCCGATGAGCACAAGCAACTCGTCGATGGCCTCGCGGGTGAACAGGCGCACATCGGTGGCGACCTGGTCGTTGCGCGAGCGGCCGGTGTGCAGGCGCTTGCCGGCCTCACCGATGCGCGTGGTGAGCGCGGCCTCGATGTTCATGTGCACGTCTTCGAGCGCAGTCTGCCACTCGAAGCGTCCGGCTTCGATCTCGGCGGCAATCGCATCCAGTCCGCTGGTGATCGCCTCCACGTCCGCCGCCGTCAGCAGCGCAATGCGGCCCAGCATCCGTGCGTGCGCCTTGGAGCCGGCAATATCGGCGCGCCACAGGCGCTGGTCGAACGAGACCGACTCGCTGAAGCGGGCCACCCGCTCGGAGGTCGATTCCGAGAATCGGCCACTCCACATCTGGTTTTTATCGGCGGGCGGGTTGGACATGGGACGCAGAGTGATTGAAGGCGCGGCATTATAGGAACGGGAGTGTTCAAAAAGACGGCCGCATGAAGCGCACGAACAGCAACATCAACTCGCTGGCACCAGATCCGCAAGCGCTGATCCCGAACTTCTGCGCGGGCGAGGCCGTGTGGCTGCTGGTGTTCGTGATGGAGATGGTGGCGCTGGTGCTCACCCTGCTGACCGGCGAGCGCGGTGCGGCGGCCCTGAGCTCGCTGCTGATGTATTCGCTCTACCTGCAATGGATGGGCATCTGCGGCGCGATCGTGCTGTGCACCACGCGGCGGGTAATGACCAAGAGCAGCGTCGGCACGGTGTTCTTCGTCTGCTGGGGCTTGCTGATGCTGGTGACCACGCTGATTGCCGATGGGGCCTGGTGGTTGTCGCGCGTGCTGCCCATCGGCGAGCCGGTGGGTGAACCGCAGCAGGCCTTCGTGCTGCGCAACGTCTGCATCAGCGCGATTCTGTCGCTGCTGCTGCTGCGCTACTTCTGGGGTCGCGCGCAGTTGCAGGCGCAGGTCAAGGCCGATGCCGAGACGCAATACCTCGCCTTGCAGGCGCGCATCCGCCCGCACTTCTTGTTCAACTCGCTCAACTCCATCGCCTCGCTCATCGCTACCAAGCCCGACCAGGCGGAGGAAATGGTGCTGGATCTCTCCGAGCTGTTCCGCGCCAGTCTCGACAAGCGCAACACGCTGGTGAAGGTGAGCGAGGAAATCGAGTTCGTGAAGACCTACATGCGCATCGAGACCGTGCGCCTCGGCGACAAGCTGTGGGTGAACTGGCACATCGCCAAGGACTCACTCGACGCGCGCATCCCCTTGCTGATTCTGCAACCCCTGGTCGAGAACGCGGTGCATCATGGCGTTTCACGCCTGCGCGGCCGCGGCGGCATCGACGTGACGGTGCAGCGTGAAGGCCAGCGCCTGTTGATCGCGGTCGAAAATCCCGTGCCGCCGGAGGACGCGCCCAAGCGCGAATCGACCGGCGTGGCATTGGAGAATATCTCGCAGCGGCTTAAGCTCATCTACGGCGACTCCGCCGAGCTCACACAGGGCTTGGCAAAGACGCCGAACGGCTCGGTTTACCGGGCCCAGATCAAGGTGCCATACACCACCGTAGACCGGAATACCGGCACGGTGGCCAGCGACGACGAAGGGGATGACTGATGCGCGTAGTGATCGTGGATGATGAACCGCTGGCGCGCGAGCGCTTGCGGCGGTTGATGGCGGAGTTTCCGGGTTACGAGATCATTGCCGAGGCCGGCGATGGCGAGACCGCGCTCGATCTGATCGAAGACGAAGAACCCGACCTCGTGCTGCTGGATGTGCGCATGGGCGGCACCGATGGCATCACGGTGGCGCGCCAGCTGGCACTGCTCGACATGCCGCCCGCCATCATCTTCACCACCGCCTACGCCGAGCACGCGCTGTCAGCGTTCGACGCGCAGGCCGATGCCTATCTGCTGAAGCCCATCCGCAAGGAGAAGCTGCGCGATGCGCTGCTGAAGGTGCGCAAGCTCAGCCGTGCGCAGAAGCCGGCCGCACCCGCGCGCGACCCCAACATCAAGCCCAGCCGCGAGTTCATCCTCGCCACCACCCGCGAGGGTCTGGTGCGGGTGCCGGTCAGCGACGTGCTGTATTTCCTCGCCGACCAGAAATACACCACCGTTTGCCATCTGCACGGCGAGGTGCTGATCGAGGAATCGCTGAAGACGCTCGAAGAAGATCTGGGCGCGCAGTTTCTGCGCGTGCATCGCAAGGCGCTGGTCGCCACCAAGTTCATCGCCAGCCTCGAACGCCGCAAGGGCGAAGAGCTGGATGAAGACAGCGCGCACTGGCTGAAGATGCGCCACTCCGCCACGCTGCTGCCGGTGTCGCGTCGTCGCCTGGCCGAGGTGCGGCGCTTCCTCACCAGCGACCAACCCGACTAGCTCTCGTACACTGTGGTGATGCAGACCTTGCGCATCGCCACCCGCGAATCCCCTTTGGCCCTGTGGCAGGCCGAGCATGTGAAAGCGCGGCTCGAAGCCGTGCACCCCGACCTTGCCGTGGTGCTGGTGCCGATGACCACCACCGGCGACCAGCTGCAACGAGGCCCGCTGTCGCAATCGGGCGGCAAGGGCCTGTTCGTGAGGGAGCTCGAAGCGGCAATGCTCGAAGGCCGCGCCGACATCGCCGTCCACTCGATGAAAGACGTGCCGGTGCGTCAGCCCGAGGGTCTGATGCTCAGCGCCTATCTCGAAGGCGAAGATCCGCGCGATGCCTTCGTGAGCAACCACCACTCGACACTGCTCAGCCTGCCGCAAGGCGCACGTCTAGGCACCGCGAGCCTGCGCCGGCAGGTGCAGGCCAAGCGGCTGAGGCCCGATCTGGTCATCGAAGTGCTGCGCGGCAACGTCGGTACGCGGCTGCGGAAGCTGGATGAAGGCCAGCACGATGCCATTCTGCTGGCATGCGCCGGCCTGATGCGGCTCGGATTGGCGTCGCGCATTCGCGAACGGCTCGACCCGGAAACCTTCGTGCCCGCCATCGGCCAGGGCATCGTCGGCATCGAATGCAGAGCGGGAGATTTGCCCACGCAAGCGCTGCTCGCGCCATTGAACGATGCGGCGTCCGCGCTGCGCTTGGGCGCCGAGCGCGCCTTCAACGCCCATCTCGGCGGGGCCTGCCAGGCGCCGATTGCCGGCCACGCCACCCGCACCGCCAGCGGCCAGCTGCGATTGGTCGGCCTAGTCGGCACCCCTGATGGCACCACGGTGCTGCGCGACGAGTTGACCGGCGCGCCGGCTGATGCTGTCGCCCTCGGTATCGCGCTGGCTGAACGGCTGTTCGCCGTCGGTGCCCGCGAAATCCTGTTGGCAGCAGGCCACGGCGGATGACCGCGCTTGCCGAAGTGACCACGGTGGTGCAGCGGCCCGGTGAGCCGCCGCAACGCTGGTTCGCTTCGGAATCACTCGATCTGCTGGTGTGGCTCGATGCCGCTGGCGCGCCGACGGGCTTTCAGCTGAGCTGGCGCGATGGCGGGCAGGCTTATGCCCTCACCGCGCGCGACGGTGGTGAGCTGCGCCACGAGCAGGTGGACGAGAGCCGCCGCGACGGTGGCGGCCATGCGCGCAGCGCCACGTTGCACGCGGCGGTGGAGGAATACGATCTGGCGCTGATCCAGCCGCGCTTTGCAGCACTCAGCCGCGCGCTGCCGGCAGCCTTGCGCGATTACGTGCTGCGCGCGCTCGGGGTCTCGGCGACCGAGGCAGCACCGCCGCAAACGCGCTGGCTCGATGGCCTGGTGGTGCTGGTCACCCGCCCCCTGCGGCAAGCCAAAAAACTGGTGACGGCGCTCGAAGCCGTTGGTGCCGAAGCACGCCTGCTGCCGATGATCGCCATCCGCCCCGCACCCGATGCCGCACTTGCCGCCGGGCAGCTGCTGGATCACCGCCAGGCGGCCGCGTGGCTGTTCACCAGCGCCAACGCGGTGGCGGCGGCCAACAACCTGATTGCTGCCAAACACTGGCAAGCGCCGCTGTTCGCCGTCGGCGAGGCCACCGCCAAGGCCTTGAAGACACTTGGCCACAACGCCCAGCGGCCGCCATCGGATGCCATCCACAGCGAGGGCCTGCTGAGCCTGTCGGCCTTGCAGAATGTGGCTGGCCAGAGCGTGTTGATCGTCACCGGCGAGGGTGGACGCGATGGCCTGCGCGAGCCGCTGCTGGCGCGCGGTGCGCGGGTCGAGGTGGCCACCGTGTATCGGCGCGAGGTGGTGCCGCACCTGCCGGAAACCGTGCAGGCGACGCTGGAAGATGTCGATGCGCTGCTGCTCACCAGCGGCGAATCGCTAGTGGCGCTGCACCGCGCGCTGCCCGCGGCGCACAAGGCGCGCGTGCTGCAGCTGCCGCTGGTGGTGCCGTCAAAGCGCGTGCAGGCGATGGCGCGCACGCTGGGCTTCAGCCAGCCGCTGCTGGCGGCCACGGTCAGCGACGAAGCCTTTGTGCAGGCCCTGGTCGATTGGCGTCGCCCGACAGCGGCATAATTGCCGCATGGACGAACCCAAGACCGTGTCGCCAACTGCCTCCTCCCCAGCCCGATCGGCTCTCTGGCGCTGGCTGCTGTTTCTGGTGCTGCTGGCCGCACTCGGTTATGGCGGTTGGCGCGTCTGGCAGCGGCTGGAATCCACCACCGACACGCTCGAAGCCGAAGACGCGCTGATCCGCCGGCTCAGCCAGCAGCTGCGTGCGCTGGAAACCGACAACGTGCAGCTCGAACGCCATCTGGGTGATACCGACGGCACCGTTCAGCGCAATGCGACGGAGGTCGACAGCCTGAAGGCGCAGCAGGCCAGCGCACTGAAATCCATCGAAGTGCTCGATGCCACGCTGAAAGGCGGCCGCGCGCGGTTCCAGCTGGCTGCCGTCGAAGAACTGCTGTTGCTCGCGCACGACCGCGTCGCCCTCTCGAAGGATGTGGCGAGCGCGGTGATCGCGCTCGAACTCGCCGATGCGCGCCTGGCCGCCCTCGCCGACGCGCGCCTATTGCCGATCCGCGAAGCGCTGAGTGCCGAGCGCCTGGCACTCCTCAGCGCCAGCAAGCCCGACCTCACCGGTGCCGCACTCACGCTCGGTGGCCTGCTGGATCGCGCTGCCAGCCTGCCGCTGCGCGCCCGCGTGCCCAATCATTTCGACCCGGTCAGCCCGGCCGGCACCGAAGAGCCCGAGTTGCCAACCACCGCCGAATGGCCGGCGCGACTCTGGGCCGGCGTGCGCTCGGCGCTCGGCGCGGTGTTCCGCATCCAGCGCGAGACGCGCCCGGTCGATCGCCTGCTGCCGCCCGAGCAGGAGGCCCTGATCCACACCCTGCTCACGCTCAAGCTCGAAGGCTCACGGCTGGCCCTGCTGCGGCAGGAGGCGGTGAGCTATCGCGACCTGCTCGACGGCGCGCTGCGCTGGCTCGACCAGTATTACGTGCCCGGCGATGCGCGTGTGCTCGCCACCCGCGCCGAGCTGGAGCGCTTGCGCGCGCTCGATCTCAGCCCTGCGCTGCCGTTGCCGACCAAGGCACTGGAGCGCCTACGCGCGCTCAACCCGGCGGGTTCGCGCTGATGCTGCCGTTCTTCTTCGTGCTGGCGCTCGCGCTCGGCGTCGGCGTGTTCGCGGCGTTCCAGCTGCGCGCCGAAACTGGCTATGTGCTGGTCAGCTATGGCCCCTGGGTGCTGGAGACTTCGCTGCTCGGCTTCATCGCCGCTGTGGTGTTCGTGGTGCTGGCGGTGTTCTACGGCTTCAAGCTGATTCGCGCCGGTGTGGCGCTGCCCGGCCGCTGGAAGAGCCACCACGACCGTCGCAAGGCCGATGCCGCGCAGCTGTCGTTCGAGCGCGGCCTGCTGCGGCTGTTCGAGGGCCAGTGGAAGCGCGCCGAAGTCGAACTGGTGCGACGCGCCAGCGATCATCATGCGCAGCACCTCAACTATCTGGCCGCCGCGAGAGCGGCCCAGCGCGTCGGCGCACCCGAACGCCGTGATGCCTATCTGCAGCGGGTGCGCGAGATCGCGCCGAAGCTCGACTTCGCCCTGCTGCTGACCCAGGCCGAGCTGCAACGCGAGCGAGGCGAGTTTGCCCTGCTGCGTGACACTGCCCGCAGCCTGCGGCAGAAAGACGGCCAGCACGCCTACGCGATGGAGCTGCTCGCCGAGAGCCATGCCGAGCTGGGCGAGTGGGCCGGCTTACGCGCTTTGCTGGCCGAGTCGTCTGCACGCAAGGCGCTCACCGAAGCGCGCTGGCGCGAACTCTCGATGCAGGCGGCGATCGAGTTGCTGCGCGCGGCCATCCATGCCGCGCGCCTGTCTGAACTCAAAGCCGTCTGGGAGGCCACACCCGCCGATGTGCGCGCCGTGCCGGAAGTGACCCGCGAATACGCCACCGGTCTCGCACGACTGAACGCCGATGCCGAGGCGCGCGCCTTCATCGAAAGCCAGCTGGCCAAGCGCTGGGACGATGTGCTGGTGCGACTGTACGGCCCGCTCTACAGCGAAGACCCCATCGCCCAGCTCGCCACGCTCGAACGCTGGTTGCAGGAGCACGGCGAGAAAACGGCCCTGCTCGAAACCGCAGGTCAGGTCTGCCTCAAGAACAAGCTCTGGGGCAAGGCCAAGAGCTATCTCGAAGCGGTGATTGCCACCGCGCCGACGCCCAGCGCCTATCTGGAACTCGCCCGACTCTGCGAGATGACGCAGGCCCCGCAGGAAGCGCAGGCCTACTACAAGGCCGGGCTCGAACTCGCGGCACAGCCGCACTGACCTGCAAACGCGTCGGGCCAGACCTGACGCAGCCGCTCCGCCAGTCGGTCTAACAATACCCTTGCGCCTATGCGGCGCAGAACCGTGCGCCCCATCCCACCCAAGTGCGATTTGGTCTGTGAGGATTCGCTCACGCGCTGGTGCAACAGTGCGATCAAGGGCGATGGAGGCGTGCGGACGATGGGCATCAAGGCATCTGTGAAATGGGGCGCTGCGCGCAGCGTTGGCGTGGGGGCGATCCTGAGTCTCAGCGCCTGTGGCGGCGGCGGTGCCGGCAGCACGCCAGCCTCGCCCAGCCCCGTGCCAGCGCCGACGCCAACACCCGTACCGCAGCTGCCGGTGGGTAAGGTCGCGGCGGCGCGGTTTCTCACGCAGGCCACTTTCGGTCCGACGTTGGCCGAGGTCGAGGCCTTGCAGAATGCGACCGGCTTCGACGCTTGGCTGGAGTCGCAACGCGGCAAGCCGGTGTCGCTGGAGCTGCCTTACCTGCAACAGCTCAAGGCCAACGGCGAGAACGTGTATCAAAACGCCCGCATGGATGTGTGGTGGCGCAACGCGGTCAGGGGCGAAGACCAGTTGCGCCAGCGCATGGCGTTTGCGCTGTCCGAGATCTTCGTGGTTTCGGATCAATCCGGCCCGCTCAACAACGACGTCGAAGGCCTGGGCAACTATTACGACCTGCTGGCCCGCAACGCGCTCGGCAACTACCGCACGCTGCTCAAGGAGGTGACGCTGTCGGTGCAGATGGGTCAGTACCTGTCGATGCTGCGCAACCAAAAGCCCGATGTCGCCGCCGGCATCCGCGCCGATGAGAACTTCGCGCGCGAGGTGATGCAGCTGTGCACCATTGGCCTGGTGCAGCTCAATCTCGACGGCACGCCCAGGCTCAGTGCCGATGGTGCGGTCATACCTACCTACAAGCAGCCGGATATCGAAGGCCTTGCCCGCGTCTTCACTGGCTTTGGCTCGCAGCATGAAACCACCAGCGACCCGGACTACAAGTTTCTCTACGGCACGCTAGATGGCCTGAAGCCGATGGAGAGCTGGCAGCAGTTTCACGACACCGGCGCGAAGGTCATTGTTGGCAACACGCCGATCCCGGCCGGCCTGCAGGCCGATGCCGAACTCGAAATGGCTCTCGACGTGCTGTTCAACCATGCCAACGTCGGCCCCTTTATCGGCCGGCAGCTGATCCAGCGGCTGGTGACCAGCAACCCCAGCCCGGCCTATGTGGCGCGGGTGGCGGCGCGCTTCAACGACAACGGGGTGGGCGTGCGCGGCGATCTGTTCGCGGTGGTCAAGGCCATCCTCACCGACACCGAGGCGCGCAACGGCAACAGCGCAGAGCCGCAGCGCTTCGGCAAGATCAAGGAGCCGCTGCTGCGCAGCACGCATCTCTG
The DNA here is from genome assembly GCA_965279705.1 of Stagnimonas sp. GTDB lineage: Bacteria > Pseudomonadota > Gammaproteobacteria > Nevskiales > Nevskiaceae > Stagnimonas. The sequence goes on along the minus strand of OZ257257.1, from coordinate 3,528,568 downwards.
GCGCTTCTTCAGCGCCATCGGCAAGAACGGCCGCTATGACGAGTGGAACCCCGAGGGCCCGTACAGCCAGGCACCGCTGCGCAGCAACAGCGTGTTCAATTTCTTCCGACCTGACTACCGCCCCGTGGGCGCGCTCACCAACGCCGGGCTGGCGTGCCCCGAGTGTCAGATCACCAACGAGACCAGCATCACCAACCTGGCCAACGCGATGGACAACGTCACCGTGGTTTATCAGTGGAGCGGCGGCGAAGGGCGCAGCTTCTACAACGAGCGCAGCATCCTGCTCGACTACCGGCCGTGGGAGAACCGCACGCTGGACGCCAACCTGCCGGGCTTTGTCGATGAGTTGGGTGTGGTGTTCCTGGGGGGGCGCATGAGCAATGAATACAAGGCTGCATTGATCGACTACGTGAAAACCACGCCGAGCAGCGACGCCGGCAACCGGCTCTACGACTTGGCCCATCACATCAGCAGCAGCGCGCAGTTCGCGCTGCAACAGTAAGGCGCTGCCCATGAACATCCTCAATCGCAATCTCAACCGCCGCGACGTGCTGCGGCTGGGTGCGCAAACCACGGCGTCGGCTTCGCTGATGGCCACACTCGGCAGCCTGCAAACCGCGATGGCGGCCAGCGACACCGCCGGCTACAAGGCGCTGGTCTGCGTATTCCTGAATGGCGGCAACGACAGCTACAACTGGCTGGTGCCGCGCAGCGATGCGGCCTACAAGGAATACGCCGACAGTCGCAAGAACCTGGCGCTGGCCAAGGCCGATCTTCTGGCAATCAACCCCAGCAACACCGGCAGCCTGCGGTATGGCCTGCATCCCTCGTGCCCGGAAATACAGACGCTGTTCAACGCCGGCAAGGCGGCGTTCGTGGTCAACAACGGGCCGTTGGTGCAGCCTACTTCGCTCGCGCAATACAAGGCCGAGAGCGTGCCGCTGCCCTACCAGCTGTTCAGCCACTCGGACCAGCAGGCGCTGACGCAAACCTGCATCGCCAACTCCACCGAACGCTATGGCTGGGCGGGGCGAACAGCTGACCTCTTGAACAGCCAGGGCTTTCGCCAGTCGCTGGCGATGAACGTCAGCATCAACGGCAACAACATCTTCCAAGGCGGGCGCGAGACGGTGTTCTACAACATCGGTACCGGTGGTGCGCCGGAGATGAACATCTATCGGGATACGGGCTATCGGCAAGGCAAGCGCCGCGCCTTGTTCCTCGAACTGCTGCGGCAATCCGGCAACGACCCGAGCCTGTTGCAGCAGGAGTTCGGTAGCACGCTGACGCGCAGCTACCAGACCGCCGAGACGGTGAATGCCGCATTGAAAAGCGTGCCCGCGCTGACCACTTCCTTCGGCACCGACGGCCTGAGTAAGCAGCTGAAGATGGCCGCGCAGATGGTGCGCGCCCGCGACGCCCTGGGCGTTCAGCGGCAGGTATTTTTCGTTCAGATCGGCGGCTGGGATTTCCATGACACGCTGCTGGTCGACCAGGCCAAGAAACTGGGCGAGCTGAGCAAGGCCCTGAAGAGTTTTCAGGATGCGCTCGCCGAGATCAGCGCCGAGAACCTGGTCACCACCTTCGTCGCCAGCGAGTTCGGCCGCACGCTCACCAGCAACGGCGACGGCACCGATCACGGCTGGGGCGGCCACACGCTGGTAATGGGCGGCGGTGTGCAGGGCAACAAGCTGTACGGGACGTTCCCCAGCCTCGCGGTCGGCGGCGCGAGCGATACCGGCCGCGGCGCGACCTTGCCGACCACATCGACCGACCAGGTCGCCGCAACACTCAGCAGCTGGTTTGGCGTGAGCAACAGCGATCTCGATATGGTGTTCCCCAACCTGCGCAATTTCAGCGAGCGCAATCTGGGATTTGTCTAAAGCCTTGTCGCGGGCGGGCGGAGTGGTCAGGCTGGCAGGCATGACTCAACACATCCTCATCGTCGGCTGCGGCGACATCGGCACGCGCATTGCGGCGCGACATCTGGCGCACGGCCATCACGTGACCGGCGTGCTGCGCCGTGCCGATGCGGCTGCCGATCTACAAGTGAAAGGCATCACGCCGCTGATTGCGGATCTCGATGCCGACTGGCCACTACCCCAGGCCGATGCCATCTACTGGTGCGCGCCACCACCCGTGCGCGGGGTGGACGACCCGCGCCTTGCCGCCGCACTCGCCAGGCTCGAAACACCCGCGCAAGGCCTGCTCTATATCTCCACCACCGGTGTCTACGGCGATTGCCAGGGCCGCTGGATCGACGAGGCCGAGCCGCTCAAGCCGCAGAGCGAGCGCGGGCTGCGTCGGCTGGCGGCGGAGTTGCACCTGCGCGCCTGGGCCGCGCGCTCGGGTGGCAGGACGGTGACCTTGCGCGTGCCCGGCATCTACGGCCCCGGCCGCCTGCCGATCGCGCGCCTGCAAAAGGGCGAGCCGATCCTGCGTGCCGAAGACGCGCCCTTCACCAACCGCATCCATGCCGATGACTTGGCCGATGCCGCCGTGCTCGCACTCGCCGAGGGCGCTGCCGGTGCGGCCTACAACATCAGCGACGGGCAGCCGACGACGATGACGGATTACTTTCTGCGCTGCGCCGCGCTGCTGGGGTTGCCAGCGCCTAAGCAGATCGGCATCGAGGAGGCGCGAACCCGGCTCTCGCCCATGCTGGTGTCGTTCTTCGAGGAATCGAAGCGCATTACGCCCGCGCGTTTGCAGGCGCTGGGCTTCAAGCTGCGCCATGCCGACCTGGCCAGCGGCCTGCCGCAGTGTCTATAAGCCACTCCGATCAATGCTGAGCGGTGGCTACAATCCGCGTACCTCAATCATCAGGGAGCACCCAAATATGAGCATGCTGCAAGAGTTCAAAGCCTTCGCGATGCGGGGCAACGTGCTGGACCTGGCCGTCGGCGTGGTCATCGGCGGTGCCTTCGGTGCCATCGTCACCTCCCTGGTGGGCGACCTCATCATGCCGCTGGTGGGCGTGCTGACTGGCGGCGTCGATTTCTCCAAGGCAGCCTTCGTGCTGAAAGAAGGTGTAGCCGCCAGCGCCGATGGCAGCATCAAGGCCGTGCCGCCGGTGCTGCTGGGCTACGGCAAGTTCATCCAGACCATCCTCAACTTCATCATCGTCGCCTGGGCGATCTTCATGCTGGTGAAGGGCATGAACAGGGTGATGCAGAAGCAGGCCGCAGTGCCGCCACCGCCGACGGCGCAGGAAACCCTGTTGACCGAGATTCGCGATCTGCTCAAGAAGCAGAGCTGATCGGCGATCAGGTACGGTTCAGCCACTTTGTAAAAAATGTGTCGTCTCCTGCCTCCGGGCGTTAAGAGACGACGCCAATTTTTCCAACAGGAGTTCATATGAAACTGCATAACGCCGCGATGTATGCCGTGCTGACCTTGGGCCTCGGCCTGACCGCCTGCGAAAAGAAGCCGGAAACACCCATCGAGAAGCTCGAAGACAAGGTGAAGGATGGCCTCGACGTCCGCCCCAACGAGAAGTTGAAGGACGCTGGCGAAGATGCCGCCAAGGCCATCGAGAACGCAGGCGAAGCTGCAAAAGATGCCGTGACGCCAGACCCCAAGTAACGATTGGTCAGCGTATGAGAAAGCCCATCCCCACGGATGGGCTTTTTTTGTGGGTGTTTGACTGGCTTGCACCGTTAAACTAGCGCGGTCATCCGAACCGCACCGCCATGAAAACCATCACCCTCACCCAGTTTCTCATCGAAGAGCAGCGCGCCAAGGGCGAGATCAAGCCCGACCTGCGCCTGCTGCTCGAAGTCGTCGCCCGCGCCTGCAAGCGCATTTCCATCGCCGTCGGCAAGGGCGCTTTGGGCGGCGTGCTGGGCGATGCCGGCACCAGCAACATTCAGGACGAGGCGCAGAAGAAGCTCGACGTGCTGAGCAACGAGATCCTGTTGCAAGCCAATGCCTGGGGTGGCCATCTGGCTGGGCTGGCCTCAGAGGAAATGGATGAGCCCTCGGCCATCCCCGACGAATATCCCAAGGGTGGTTACCTCTTGCTGTTCGATCCGCTCGACGGCTCCAGCAACATCGACGTCAACGTCAGCGTCGGCACCATCTTCAGCGTGCTGCGCTGCCCCGAGGGTGTGAGCGGCAGCGAGGAGAAAGCCTTCTTGCAGCCGGGCACCACGCAGGTCGCGGCGGGCTATGCGGTGTATGGCCCTTCCACCATGTTGATTCTCACCGTCGGCAGCGGCGTGCACGCCTTCACGCTCGACCGCGAGCAGGGCAGCTTCGTGCTGACCGAGCGCGACATGATGATCCCCGAAGACACCAAGGAGATCGCCATCAACGCCAGCAACGAGCGCCATTGGGAAGCCCCCGTGCAGCGCTATGTGAAGGAATGCTTTGAAGGCAAAGAAGGCCCGCGCGGCAAGGACTTCAACATGCGCTGGGTTGCCTCGATGGTGGCTGACGTGCATCGCATCGTCACCCGTGGTGGCGTGTTCATGTATCCGCTCGATGCCAAGACCGTGAAGCAGGGCGGCAAGCTACGCTTGATGTACGAGGCCAACCCGATGAGCTTCATCATCGAGCAGGCCGGTGGCCTCGCCTCAACGGGCCGCGAGCGCATCATGGAGATGCAGCCGCACAAGCTGCACCAGCGCGTGCCGGTGATCATGGGCAGCAAGAACGAGGTCGAGAAAGTGGTGAGTTACCACGCCAGCTGATTGGCTTTCGGCATCAAAAAAGGACGCTGCGGCGTCCTTTTTTGTGGGTGCTCAAACCCGGTCGCGGCGCCAGATCAGGAACCCCGCCAAGCCTAGAAACAGCGCATGCACCCACCACAGGCCGACGATGGGTGGCACCGTGCCCTTCGCGAGCCAGGTCTGGCCCAGGCTCAACAGGTTGGAATAGGCGAGGTAGGTGAGGATGCCCCACACCAGCTTGCTGTAGCGGCCCTGCCGCGGCGCGAGATACCCCAGCGGCACGGCCAGCAGCAGCAGCACCAGCGCCGACACTGGGGCGGCAATGCGCCAGTGCAGTTCGGCGCGATCCTTCGGGTCCGCCGAGGCGGCCAGCGACTGCGTGCTGCGGATGGACCGGCTGCCGCTGCTGAACTCGAAATCGGGCGGCGTGATGCGGGTGGCAAAGCTGTCGAAGGTCGTCAGTTCGGTATCGAGCTTGCCAGCCGTTACCTGCGAGCGCTGGCCGTCGTAGAGCACGATGTGCCGCTCGCCAGTCTCGGCGTCGATGTTCTGTGCGCCGCGCCGCGCCGTGACCAGCGTGGTGCCGCTACGCTCCTCGATGAAGGCCAGCACTTGGCCCAGCGTGGTGCCGTCACCCGAGACATCGCTGGTGTAGAACACCGCGCGCCCATCCGACACCGCCTTGAAGCGGCCGGACTCGAACGGCGTGTATTGCACCAGGCGCTTGGCATCCTTCAGCAGATAGTCCGCCTGCCGCGCCGCCCAGGGGCTGATCTGAAAGGCGAGTGCCGCCGTGAACGCTGCCAGCGCCACGCCGAAAATCACATAAGGCCGGTAGAACTGCTGCAAGCCGATACCGCAGCCGGTGAGCGCGGCCACTTCGTTGTCCTTGTAGAGCCGCCCGAGCGAGAGCATCACGCCCAAGAGCAGCGACACCGGCACCAGCAGCACCATGTAGCGCAGGCTCGAAAGTGCGACCACATTGAACAGCAGCCCCGGCGGCAGATCGCCCTTGGCCGAGAGCGCCAGAAAGAACGCGAAGCGGGTCGACAGCATGATCGCCAGCAGCACGATGGCCACCGCCGCCCAGGAGGCAGCTGCGTCGCGGATCAGATAGCGGTCGAGGATGTTCATGGTCGGTTTTTGCTGCGGGCGCTATTGTGAGGCACAAGACCTATTGGAGGCGTCACATGCTGCGCAATCGCTATCCCTACTACCTCGCCAATGCCGCGACCGAAGGCACCACCACGCTGCCGGTGATGGACAAATACTCAGGCGCGAAAGCGACCGAAGTCGCGCTCGCCACGCCTGCGGTGCTAGACGTCGCCATCGGCTGGGCCGTGAAGGCCGCACCCGCCATGGCCGCGCTCGCCGGCTTTGAAAAAGCCGAAGTGCTCGAACACTGCGTGAAGCGCTTCACCGAGCGGCAGGAAGAATTGGCGATTGCGCTTTGCATCGAAGCCGGCAAGCCCATCAAGGACTCGCGCGGCGAAGTCACCCGCCTGATTGACACCTTCAAGATCGCCATGGGTGAGGCGACAAGGCAGGGTGGCGAGCTGCTGCCGCTCGATATCAGCACCCGCGCTAAAAACTATTGGAGCATGGTTAAGCGCGTGCCAGTGGGGCCGGTGGGCTTCATCAGCCCCTTCAACTTTCCGCTCAACCTCGCCGCCCACAAAATCGCCCCCGCCATCGTCGCCGGCTGCCCCTTCGTGCTGAAGCCCGCGAGTGCCACGCCTATTGGTGCGCTGGTGATCGGCGAGGTGCTGAGTGAGACCAAGCTGCCCAAGGGCGCGTTCTCGATATTGCCCATGAACTCCGCCGATGCCGGTGCCCTGGTTACCGACGAGCGCCTGAAACTCTTGAGCTTCACCGGCTCGCCGCCCGTGGGCTGGGACATGAAAAACCGCGCCGGCAAGAAGGCCGTCATCCTCGAACTCGGCGGCAATGCCGCCTGCGTGGTGGATGAGGGCACGGATGTGGAAGACGCCGTCGCCCGCATCGTGTTCGGCGCGTTCTACCAGTCCGGCCAGAGCTGCATTAGCGTGCAGCGCATCCTCGTGCACCGCTCGCTCTACACGACGCTGCGCGACAAACTCGTCGCCGCCACCAAGGCCCTCGTCTGCGGCGACCCGCGCGATGAAAAGACCTTCATCGGCCCAGTAATCTCCGAGAAGGAGGCGATCCGTTTGGAAAGCTGGATCAAGGCCGCCGTCGAGCGCGGCGGCACACTGCTCTGCGGCGGCGAGCGCAAGGGCGTGATGCTCACACCCGCCCTCTTGGAGAACGTGCCGAAAGACTGCGACCTCGTCGCCAAGGAAGCCTTCGGCCCCGTCGCAGTGATGGATGCCTTCGATGATTTCGAGGCCGCCCTCGCGCAAGTCAACGACAGCGTCTTCGGCCTGCAAGCCGGCATCTTCACCCGCGACCTGCACAAGGCCAAACGCGCTTGGGATGTGCTGCAAGTCGGCGGCGTGGTGATCGGCGATGTGCCGAGTTTTAGGGTCGACAACATGCCCTACGGCGGCGTGAAGGACTCAGGTGCGGGGCGTGAGGGGGTGCGGTGGGCGATTGAGCATTTGACCGAGCCGCGGGTGATGGTCGTACGCACGCCACCCAAAGCCACCTAAATCAGTAGTAATTAAACATGGCTAGCGAACAAAAATTCTTCAGCACACAAAATCTGCATCAAGCAATCTGGGCACTTGTGATCGGTGCAGTCGCATTCACCTGTGGCTTGATTTTCACAAAAGTCACTGGCGCAGAGAAAGTGGTGGTGGCTACGCCCGCCGACGGAGCCGCCCCCGTTGTTGTGAGAATCGAGCGCTCGCCTGACGACCCTGACTTTTTGACTGTAGAGAGGCTCAACAGCCTTTCCAAGGCTTTAGAAGACTTGGCTGCTCGTTCGTCGCTTGAGGGCGGGCAACAGGCAGTCACCAGCACATTAAATCGCCCAATGACTCCTGCATTCAACATGCCCGTGAATGTTCAGGGCTATTTGAAGGCACCCATCGCTGGATTCGGAAAAGCTCGTTGTCCGGAGGCGCGAGTGACGCGAGACGAGGTGTTTTTGGTTCAGCTCGATTTGAATCCGAACGTAAGGACTACGGCGCTCTCGCCGATTTATTTGAGAGTTGATAGACCTTCGACGCCCAACGAAGTCACGCAAGTTTATGAGCAGCAATATGAGCTTCATACAGGGCTGAACTCGTTCGTAATGGGCTATCAACTACCAATCGGAAATTACGAAATGGCACTGGGTTTTTACGCAACATCCGAGCTGTCGCGAGCCTTCCCCAATTTCTACAGTCTTGATTGTCAGTTCTCTGTAGTGGCTACTAGGTGAAACACTAGAAGTAATCGGGTTAGCCGAACAACACCACCTGCCGCACTGCTTCACCCCGCGCCAAGCGATCAAACCCGGCATTGATCTCATCGAGCTTGAGTGTGTGCGTCAGCAGCTTCTCCACCGGTAGCCGCCCGGCGCGGTGCAGGGCGATGTAGCGGGGGATGTCGCGCTGGGGCACGGCGCTGCCCATGTAGCTGCCCTTCACCGTGCGCTCTTCGGCGACGAGGCTGACGGCGGGGATCGAAAACATCTTGCTGGGGTGCGGCAGGCCGGCGGTGACGGTGAGGCCGCCGCGTCGCGTGGCCTGATAAGCCTGCACCAGCACGGCTTCGTGGCCGACGGTTTCCACCGTCACCTGTGCGCCGCCGTTGGTGGCCGCGCGAATGGCCTCGACGGTGTTGTCGTCGGCCATCACGGTGTGCGAGGCGCCGAGCGCCTTGGCGAGGGCCAGTTTCTCCGGCACGCGGTCGATGGCGACGATGGGATAGGCACCGGCCGCGACGGCACCGAGCACGGCAGAAAGGCCGACGCCGCCGAGGCCAAACACGGCCACGCTCTGGCCGGGCCGCACCGCAGCGGTGTTCACCACTGCGCCCATGCCGGTCATCACAGCGCAGCCGAACAGGGCGGCGATTTCTGGTTTCAGATCGCGGTCGATCTTCACCGCCGAGCGCGCCGAGACCACGGTGGCTTCGGCAAAGCCCGAGACGCCCAGATGGTGATAGGGCTGGTTGCCATCGACGGACCAGCGCATGCCGCCGGTGAGCAGCGTGCCGGCACCATTGGCCTTGGCACCGGGCTCGCAGAGCGCGGCGCGGCCTTCCGCACAGGGCGCGCAGTGACCGCAGCTGGGCACGAAGGAGAACACCACGGCATCGCCCACGGCGAAGTCGTTTACGTGCTCGCCAAGCCCTTCAACTATTCCGGTCGCCTCGTGGCCGAGCACCATCGGCATCGGGCGTGGGCGGTTGCCTTCGATCACCGAGAGATCGCTGTGGCACAGGCCGGCAGCGGTAATGCGCACCAGTAATTCACCGGGGCCGGGCGGGGCGAGCTCAACGGTTTCGATCTTCAGCGGCTGGCTTTGTGCATAGGGCGCGGGCAGGCCCATCTCACGGAGTACGGCGGCTTTGACTTTCATGTTTGAGCCTCGACTTGCAGGGCGGCGAGCGCGCTGCGCAGTGCCTCGGGTAGCGGCGTGGATTTGCGCGTGACGCGATCGACGAACACATGCACGAACCAGCCTTGGGCGGCGCAGGTTTGCTTGTCTTCGGCAAACAAACCAATCTCGTAGCGCACGCTGCTCTTGCCGAGGTGGGCGACGCGCAGGCCGGCATCGACGGCTAAAGGGAAGGCGAGCGAGTCCAGAAACTTGCAGTGCGATTCCGCACACAGGCCAATCACGGCGCCGTGATGAATATCGAGCGCGCCGCTGCCGATGAGATAGGCGTTGATGACGGTATCGAAGTAGCTGTAGTACTCGACGTTGTTGACGTGACCGTAGATGTCGTTGTCCTTCCAGCGCGTGCCGATGCGCAGTACGTGCTTGTAGGCGGCGCGCGTGCTCATAGGCTGGCTACGTCCACGGTCAGCAGCGTGTCGTCCATCTGCATCAGCAAGTCGGCGTACGTGGCGGTTTTGGGCAGTTCGTAGCGATAGAAGTAGCGGCAGGCGCTGAGCTTGCCCTTGTAGAAGCCTTGGTCGCTGTGGCTGGCTGCGGGCAGTGCCGCTTGTGCGATCAGCGCCTGCGTGAGCCACTGCCAGGCGATGACGGTGTGGCCGAACAGTTCGAGATAAGCGCTGCTGTTGGCCATCGCCAAATCCATCTGGCCTAGGGCTGCAGTGCCGCCGAGTTTGACGGTGACGGTCTGGATGCGCGCCATCGCAGCCTTGAGCGCCGTGGCGTATTCGGCCAGCACAGCATCGCTTGCGGCGGCGGTGATGGTCGCCTCCATGCGCGCGAACAAGAGCTTCAGTGCCTTGCCGCCATCGCCGAGTACCTTGCGGCCGAGCAGGTCCAGCCCTTGAATGCCGTTGGTGCCTTCGTGGATGGGGTTGAGGCGGTTGTCGCGGTAGAGCCGCTCGACTGGGTAGTCGCGCGTGTAGCCGTAGCCGCCGAGGCACTGGATGGCAAGCTTGTTGGCCTCCAGACACCACTCGCTCGGCCAAGCCTTGGCGATGGGTGTGAGCAGGTCGAGCAGAGCGTGGCTTTCGGCTTTCACTGTGACATCGGCGTTGCCGATTTCTTCATCGACCAGGCGTGCGCAGTAGAGGCAGAGCGACAGCGCGCCTTCGACGTAGCTCTTCTGCGCCAGCAGCATGCGGCGCACGTCCGGGTGCTCGCTGATGTTGACCGGCGGCGAGCTGGGATTCTTGTTGCTGAGCGCGCGGCCCTGCGGCCGCTGCTGCGTATAGCCCAGCGCATAGCGATAGCCCGCCATGGCGAGTGCGGCGGCCCCCGCACCGACTGCAATGCGAGCCTCGTTCATCATGTGAAACATGTAGGCGAGACCCTTGTGGGGCTCGCCAATGAGTTCGCCGATGCACTCTTCGCCGTCGCCAAATGCGAGCGCGGTGTTGGTGGTGCCGCGATAGCCCATCTTGTGGTTGAGGCCGATCAGACGGATGCCGTTCCGCCCACCGAGCGAGCCATCGTCGTTGACGGTCTTTTTCGGCACGATGAATAGCGAGATGCCCTTCACACCGGCCGGTGCGCCTTCGATCTTCGCCAGCACCAGCTGCACGATGTTCTCGCTCAAGTCGTGTTCGCCACCGCTGATCCACATCTTGTTACCGGTGATATCAAAGCGGCCATCGGCGCGCGGCACGGCCTTGGTTTTGATATCCGCGAGGCTCGAACCCGCCTGCGGTTCACTCAAGCACATGGTGCCGAAGAAGCGACCTTCGAGCATCGGTAGCAGATACTTTTTCTGCTGTGGCTCGTTGCCGTGCGCGCGCAACAGATTGGCAGCGGCGACGGTGAGAAACAGATAACCCATGGTGCCGATATTGGCGGCGGTAAAGAGGGCGGCCATCGAGCTGTAGACCATCTGCGGCAGTTGCAAACCGCCCACGTCTTCGTCGAACGCGGCCTTCAAGAAGCCGCCGGCGAGAAAGGCATCAATCGCGGGCTTCACTTCTTTCGGCAAGTGAACCTTGGTGCCGTCGAAGTGCGGCTCCTGCGCATCCGAGATCGCCGCGTGCGGCAGAAACTCTTCGACGGCGAGCGTGTGTGCGGCATCGAGAATCGCGTCGCAGGTCTCGCGGTCGTGCATCGCGTAACGCGGCAGCTTCAGCACATCACCCAGGCCATGCACTTCATGCAGCTGGAAGGTCAGCTCGCGGAGCGGAAAAAAATCGGTCATCGGGCCTCCATCGGCACGGGTTGCAGGCAATGTCGCCTCTTGGATGGGCGGGAGCGCTGGATTGTAGGGCGAGACTCGGCGTCAGCTCGAAAACAGTTTGTGGGCATGTACGCCCAGGCCCTTGGCGACGCTTGCGAACTGCTCGCCAATGATGAGGCGTGCGTTGGGAAAGCCCTCGGCGATGGCCGCCCTCAGGCCCGCCAGACCCGTGGAGCCGCCGGTGAAGTAGATGGCCTCCACCGCAGCCGGTGTGAGGCCCGCATCGGCAACGGTGCGATGTGCGGCGTCGGCAATCTTGCGCAGGCCGGTGGCGAGTGCCTGCTGCAACTGCGTGGCGTCGAGCGAGGCCCGCAGGGCCTCTTCGACAAAGCCCAGGTCGATCTCGGCCGAGCCGGTTTCGGCGACGGTGACTTTCGCTGCCTCCACTTCGCCCGCCAACCGGTGCCCTTCGCGCTCGCGCAGCACGCGCATCAGCCGCGTGTGGGCGCGTTCGTCCTTGAAGATGGTGCGCATCGCCTCTGCCGCTGCGAGCGTTTGCGGCACATACAGCAGGTTGATGCGATGCCAGGTGGCCAGCTCGAAATAGAGATGCGCGGGGATCGGCTTGCCGTTGCGCGTGATGCCGCCCAAGCCCAGCGTTGGCATGACGGTGGCGAGGCTCAGCTGCTGGTCAAAGTCGGTGCCGGCGATGTGCACGCCGCCATTGGCGAGCACGTCGGCGCTGCGATCCTTGAGCTTGGCGCGCTCGGGCCCGAGGCGGATCAGCGAGAAGTCGGAGGTGCCGCCGCCGATATCCGCCACCAGCACCAGCGTCTCGCGCGTGAGCTGGCTTTCAAAGTCGAGTGCAGCGGCAATCGGCTCGTATTGAAACTGCACGTCGCTGTAGCCCACGCTTTTGGCGATGTCAGCGAGGGTGCTCTCGGCATCGGCATCGCGCACCGCGTCGTCATCGACGAAAAATACCGGGCGGCCCAGCACCAGTTGCTGCAACTCCTGGCCGCACTGCTGCTCGGCCACTTGCTTCAGATGGCTGAGAAAATGCGCGAGGATGTCTTTGTAAGCCACCGCTTTGCCGTTGATGAGCGTGGTCTCGCGCATCAGTTCACTGCCCAGCAGGCTCTTGAGCGAGCGCATCAATCGACCGGGATACGCCGCCTGATATTCCGCAATGGCCTGCCGCCCGAAGACGATGCTGCGCTCTTCTGCATTGAAGAACACGGCGGTCGGCATGGTGTGCTTGTCTTGCTCAAGCGTCACCAACGTTTCTGTATCGCCGGCGCCCACGAAGACGGCGGAGTTGGAGGTACCAAAGTCGATGGCGGCGTAGGCGGGCATGAAGAAAGTGGTGGGCCCTGCCGGACTTGAACCGGCAACCAAAGAATTATGAGTCTCTTGGTTATCGGTAGCGCGGTGAGCCAATTAGAGGATTAAAAGTATTTAAGTGACTGAAATATAACAATTAACGTGAAATATCGCAATTTTCATCGCACTCACGGCGCGCCGCTAAAAGCACCCAAATGACGGCAATTGCCGGAGCCATGACGGAGCCATGAACTGCTACGCTGCTGGCGGGATGGACACGGAGCCGGAGCATGCAGCAGCACATCACTCGCAGTTTCCTCGACAAACTTCGTGCTGCGAACAGTCGAGTTGCCGATGTCATCTACCGTGACACCGAGCAGAAAAACTTCGGCGTCCGAGTCTCCCCCGGAGCCATCAGCTTCTTCGTGCAACGCAAGATGGGCGGCAGCGTATCCGTTAAAAGAACGCTTGGCACGTATCCAGAAATGACAGTGGAAGCTGCACGTAAGCGTGCACTCATCTGGCTTGGTTGGATGGCAGACGGTATTGACCCCTTCCTTCGTATCCGCGAGCAGCAAGCCGCAACACTCAGCGCACAGCAAAAGGGACGATTGACCTTCGCGAAGGTCTTCAATGAATACGCAGACATCAAGAAGGAAAGCAGTGCTAAGAACACCGTTAAGGACAGACTAAAAACAGCGGCGAGGCTTGAAGGCACAAAGCTCTGGACCTCACCTTTCGAGGACATCACCGTCGATCTCATTGAGAGCACTCTGGCAAAGCTGATGCGGACGCATCGCGCGACCGGCTGGCGCGTATATCGCTACTGCCGGGCGGCCTATGGCTATCAGGCGGATCAGCAGGGCATCAGCGGCAATCCTTTTTCGTTATGGCGCAAGGCCAAAAGCCCGAAACTGGTCCGCGCCAGAGAAACCATTCTGCCAACAGCCGAAGTTGCAGGGCAGAAGTGGATCGTTGAGCTCATCCGCTTGCGGGCACATCCGCAATTCGCAGTGAGCGTCACGGCCGATTACCTCCTTTGTCTGATGCTGTGGGGTGGCAGAAAAACAGAGACACAGAGACTCAAAATTGAAGATGTGGACTTCACGAACAGAGTGGTCGTGTTCAAGGAAGAGAACACCAAGAACAAGCGGGCTCACATCTTTCCGCTTGGCCCTTGGGCTGCAGACATTGTGAAAAGCCGGATTGCGCGAAACGGTAAGCGAGAGGGGGATTGGGTATTTCCGTCACGTATCGTGGGTAAGCACGTCGTTGATATTCGTAACGTGCTTGGCATGTTGGAGGCTGCAAGCGGCTTGAAGATTTGTGCGCACGATCTACGCCGCACATTTGCCAGCGAGTTGAGTGGAGACACCGGCTCGAACCTTTTCATGGTCAAGACAGCTATGAACCACGCCAGCATGTCGCAGGATGTAACTGCCGGTTACATCAGCCCCAAAGCCAAGGTTGATGCGCTGCGTCCCATCTATGAGATGCGCGAGAAAAGACTCAAACAGCTTGCTGGCATGGCACCTGTTGATGTCGAGCTGTCGCCAGCGATCCGAACAGCGATGGAGAGTGCTGCACGCGACCCAGCAGTTCGGGCTCAGCTATTAGCTCTGCTGGCACAAGAGGTTGAGCCAGCATGAAGGCGTGCCGTTGACGGACACTCAAAAATATCTAACTTGTGAATGCAGCGCCGCTGAGAAGTTGGCGCTGTCGCAATAGGTTCGTACGTCCTTTGGGTGATGCCCACTGACTCGGCTAGGCCTGATGTGTAGCCCAATAGCCGGGATACCAACGGGGCAAACGGAGAAGCCAGGAATGCGTTCCGCCGTGGTCACTGGACTTTGATGGGTGCCGAGCCTTCAGCAGCTCGGCATCGGTCAAAGGATAGGCCTGGAACGAACTAAGGGACCCTGCTGCGGTGGTAACACCGGAAGGATGGTTTCGCAGGTTGCTTGAACCCTTTTGATGAGGGATGGCCGAACTATGGCTGTCCCTCCTCGGGCACAGCCAGAACCTTGCGGTCCGCGAAGCAGGGTTCAGCCCCTCGAATCTTTCCCCTCTACAAAGCGAAGCAGAATTTCATCGAGCCCCGCGAGATGAACTCGCAGAGGGGGGCGCACTTCGTGAGAAGTGCGGGGGGAGTGGCGAGCGCCACTCCCCCCGTGAAATCTTGCGAGCCAGCAGCTCGCGGCTGGGAACATGCACATGGGCCCCACAAGTGGCCAAACGAGCCAAATGTAAGAGCGCCTGCGCTCTATTTCAGACGATTTGGATACCGTTCGTCGGAAATATGCGGGAGTTTTTCCTCCTTTTACCGGCGTATGCCGGCATATACCGGATGTTTATCCGCATATATTGCCGCAGAGAGTAAAAGCGAGAATGGATTTTTAGATCTATTTATGATTAAATCGGCTCACTGGGTTAACTGATTCAGTGAAAATAACAGGCGATTTTAACCGGGGTATATATAAGGAATAACTTTATGAATAACATCAGCAGAAACCAAAAGCGTGAAGCCAAAAAAGCAAAGAAAGCTTCGGGCGCAGTTAAAAAATTGGCAAATAATACTAAAAACGTGGAGGCGGCCCTCAAAAGAATTGCGGCCCCGATTTTATCGACTAACGAGACACTCCAGAAATACTCTGAGGAGCCTGAAATGCACGGGCGGTTCCAGAATTTTTATAGTAATGCTCTCGCCCCAAAGTTGAGTATGAGGCTGCGAATGTATTTACACGAGGACGATGTTTGTTTGCGCGATCTCAGTGAGATTGTCAGATTGCAGGCTGCATATGCATCGCAGCCCTCATTTGAAAACTTTATCCGGTTTACAGATCAAGTCTATGTCGCAAATGTTATCGCGCGAGCAAGTTTTGGTCATTTTGATAAAGGCGCGAAATCTCCTTGCGACGCGATGAAACTTTTTGATTGGATTATTGAGCAACATCAATCTCTTCGCGTTAAGTCTGTAAGCCATGTCGGCGGCGTAAACTTGCTTCGCGTATTTATGGAAAAAATTGCCAATACATTTCTAAGATTTACAGTCGATAATTGGATTTTCGAGCGGCTGGATGCTCGCGAGCGGCAATATGACTCATTGATTGAGAAGCGTTTAATTGATGCCGAGACAACGTCCAAAAATATGTCTTCAATGCACGATTCAACATTGAGAAGTGTCTTGTGACACTGAGTGAAAATGTTTGATTAGGCTAATCGACATCAACAGTTGCAAATAAGCGCAGTGCCACCCAACGGAGGTTCAACTTTGAACACCATTTAATTTAGGAGATTTACCATGTTCCAGTCTTATAATTATGTTTCAGGTTACACAAGTGTTTTGAATGTCTCACCAGTTTCCAGCCGCGTCCGCTTCCGCTGGGCAACTGCAAAGATCAAGCGTTTCCCACTCCGTCCCAGCATTATTGTGACTGTGGGTCAGAAATTCGATGCCGAATATATGCATCAGACATTTGAATCGGCGATTGCTGAGATGATGGTCGTCGAGAAAATCAAGTCGAGTGCCAATCAAAAAGTTATTGGCTCAGTTCGCTTGCCACTGCACATCATGGTTGCCAAATACGTGCGCCTGCACTGGTACAACGCACTGCTTCACTTCCATGAGCAGGCAAAGCACCTCCCAACCGATGGGGAGCTTCGTGCTGCCCTGAGCGGTGTGCTGACGAAGGGCTGCCATCCGGAGTTTGCCGAAGGTCTCCAACTCGCGGTGTCACGAATGCTCGAAAAGTATCCAATGATCAGGAACAAGGTCAGGGCTGACGAGTTGGAGCGTGCCAAACGAGCACGCGCCAGCGCCATCGCGGCTTTGAACAAGGGGAGCGTGTGATGGAAGGACTCAGTACAGCCTTCGAGGCTTATCCGCTTTCTCCCGGCTTCTTCACCGCGGACGCCTCTGGCGGCCTGATTTTCGATTGCCATTGTGTTGTAGCGGCAGTCAATCTGACCTTTGACGAGATGGTCATGGATACGCGCCCGGTTATGTCGGCCAATCAGGACACCATCGCCTACTACCTGCGCCTAAACCTCTTCAATGCTGTCGCGACGTATTGGGAAAGGTCTGGCAGCTTTCCGTTAAAGGTGGATGTTGAGCGTGCAATGGGCGAGGCGCGTTGCTCCCTAGAATCTGGATCACTCCCCAAAGTGCTACGCGCATTTGACACAGTGACGTTCTGGCTGTGTAAAAACTATGGAAAGCTTACCGGCGACTATGCAAGCAAGATGCAAAAATCAGCGACCTATGCCGAAGAAAAAGCGTCGCGCGCACGGCGTGCAATTGGGATGGATTTGGCTGAAAGCCGCTTCCCCAAAACCATCGCGCCGTTCGTATTGCCAGCGGATTTTTTTGCCGACCGTCAGCCAGGCCAGATCGTTCTATATCGCGCTAGCGTCTCAAAAGCTCTAAACCTCGGCTTCAACAACCTCTACGACATAGGTGAGGATTTTTATCTTCTCAGCCGCGCCCGCAGAGAGCAGTGGATCGCCGAGTATCTGGAAGACTGTTTCAGAGACGTCATTTTTGCAGCCGCAGAGAGAGCTCAAAAATTTCCAACCTTGGATGCGGTCGAAAGCGCAGCAGATAACGTGAATTGCGATTGTGGGCGCGGCTCCTTTCCAACCGATGGAGAGGCTTTAAGACTGATGTCCCTGTTTAAAGGTGAAGCGCATTACTGCGAAATGAAAGCAGCGTTCGACCATAGGAAACTCGATGCCCACCTCAGCGTAAAAGTTGCCGGGATGGCAGCGACGCCCACGGACTCAAAACCATTGCTCTGACCGCGAGCAGCTCGCAGAGAAATCTCCAAGCCAATCGATTTATCGCTTGGCTTGCGGGGTTTTCTTTTGTCGGGTGTCCCGGTGTTTCAGTGCATCGAGCCTGGCTGCAAAAATCCGTTCACTACTGGCGGATGAAGTTGCGGCCAGCTCTTTGTTTTCATCTCCGACGGCATCCTGCAATAGTCCGTCGATGACGCTTTTCTCGTTGATGAGGATCGCTTGTTTATTGTTCATGGTGTCTCTCCTGTGTTGTTGATCGTTGAGGTCGGAGAGCTACCGCGAGCGGCTGGCGGTAAGTCCACAAACAGACGCGGCTTGCGGATGCCGTGGCTCAAAAGATGGCTACCGACCTGACGCAGCTCCGCGGCAGTGCCAGCATCGCCAGAAGCCACCAGATCGTGCCCATAGGTAAGGACGCCAATCAGCAGCGCGTCGTCGAGTGCATCCAGTCCCATTTTTTCGACGATGTTGCCCAGCACGTACAGGCGACGGCTTCGGGCTTTTCGGTCCTGTGCCTGCTGCCTGTTTCTGGATGCCAGCTCGCGCATGAGTTCCTGCGCTTTGTTCCTGGCAAATTGAGCGGTGAGCTCTTCGATGCGTTTCTGTAAACCGTTCATGGGTTCCCCTTTTTATTATTCTTATAAAGACAGATTGACGGATTTTCTTATTCCGTCAAGATGTATCCAAGAGACGGAGCACGCAGCAAATCAGAGGCCAAAAACGAGGCAAAGGCGCGGTTATGCAAACTCTTCGAGTTAGCGCCGCGTTGGGGCCTCCCCAAACCCCTGATGGCGCGTTGTCGCCATGGCCATCTACCGATGCGAAATCAAAACCTTTTCAAGATCGAAAGGCCAGACCGCGATTGCGGCGGCGGCCTATCGTGCAGGCCTGTCCATCACCAATGACACAACAGGGCTGATCTGCGATTACAGCCGACGTCGTGGTGTGGACTTGTCTGCAATTGTGGCGCCTCCTGGTTCACCCGCCTGGGCACAAGACCCCTCGAAACTCTGGCAAGCGGTGGAGAACAGCGAGACCCGGAAAAACTCGACCGTGGCCCGCGAGTTTCTGGTGTCGTTGCCGCATGAGCTGTCAGCCAGTCAGCGTCGTGAGCTGGCGGATGATCTGGCCTCGTCACTGGTAGAGCGTTTCGGCTTTGCGGTGCAGTACAGCATCCACAAGCCTGATCGCGGATCGGATGACCGCAACCATCATGTGCATATTCTGGCGAGCACCCGAAAGCTCGAAGCCGATGGCTTCACGGACAAGACCCGTGAGCTCGACGAGATCAAGGGCACTGCGGTGCCCGAAGTGCGGGAGATGGTGGCCGGGATCGTGAACCGCCATCTGCTCGCAGCGGGCTTGATCGAAACGGTCAGCCATCTGTCACTGCTGGACCGACAGGCCAACGCGGCCAATACAGGCGACTTGAAGCAGTTTGCCGAGGTGAACAGGCAACCCACCATCAAGGAGGGTCACGGTGCGGGACTGATGGAGCGGCATCGCCAGAACCAGCAGATCACACAAGCCAACACGAATACGGCCAGCCAGTTTGTGGCGCTGCTGGAAGCAGCAGCACAGCCCATCACTCACAAGGCGACGCCTGGTGGCAATACCGATAAGCCAACAGCAAATGGACCCTTCAACTCGTCGTTCAAGGGATCAGCAGACTTGGCCGCACCTGCTGATACAGCCGCAAGTGCGGGCGGTTCCAATGCCGCCCCAAGCAGCAGCGGTGGCGGCATCTCGATAGAAGCGGAACTGTCTGCGGTGAGCAGCCAGATTGCCGATATCGAAACGCAGTTGAGCTTGATGCCCGCACCGCGAACGGCGCAGGACTACACCCGACGCGGTGAGCTGATGGCGCGCAAGGAGAAGCTGGCTTCGCAGATGAAGGACATCAGGGCCAGAAAATGGAAACCGGACTGGCTGGTAAAAAATCAGGCTCCTGCGGTTCCAGTGTCAATGCCGCCAGCGAAGGTGCCAGAGCAGCCAATCAAATTAGCCTTCAAGCCTCCACGAAGGTGATCGGCGAGCCACTAAATCAAGATTTCAGCCTGACTTTGGGCGAGACTGCGTTGAGCGCGTATCTGGCAGTCCTTGGGCGCGCAAAACGCAGTCGCCTGTGCAACCATCGTGACCAGAAGTTCATAACCAAAATCAATACAGGGAAAGCGGCCGGATGAGCGAGCAGTTTTTTCAAAAACCAATTCTCAATTCGCCATACGACTACCCAGCCAAACACTGGGAGTTGGACGCGAGCGGCCAGCCCACACAGAAGGTCAAGGAAAGCCGCCGCTGGGCCGAGTTCATCACGCCCATCCCCAAGCCCAAAAAGCAGAGGGGCGGCAAGCAGTCGGCGCTGTTGTTCGATGAAGCACTGTCCGATCAGGAAACCCAATATCACAGCGCCATCATCAATGGCGTGCGCAGCGAGGTGGACAAGTGGCGGGCGATCCCAGACCCGGCGTTGTGGCGCGTCAGCCCTGAAACCACCCGGCTACTGCAACACTGGCGCAGCTACAAGTTCAGCAGCGTCAGGCCGTTTTTCTGCCAGGTGGAGGCCGTCGAAACTGCCATCTGGTTGTTGGAGGTCGCACCGCAAATCGGCAAGACCGGCGACAAGTTCATCGAACACCTCGTCAACGCCAATCAGGAAGCCAACCCGGGCCTGTTGAGGCTCGCCCTCAAACTGGCGACTGGTGCAGGCAAGACTACCGTGATGGCCATGCTCATCGCCTGGCAAACCATCAATGCAGTGCGGCGCCCCAACAGCAAGAAGTTCACGCGCGGGTTCCTGATCGTCGCACCCGGCATCACTATTCGTGACCGCTTGCAGGTGCTGCTGCCCAACGACCCCAATAGCTACTACGACAGCCGCGAGCTAGTGCCTAAAGATATGTTGGCCGACTTGGATCGCGCCAAGATTGTCATCACCAATTACCACGCCTTCAAGCTGCGTGAGCGGTTGGAACTCAGCAAGGGCGGACGTCTGCTGCTGCAGGGTCGTGGTGGTGATGAATTGGAGACCACCGAGACCGAAGGCCAGATGCTCCAGCGGGTGATGCCCGACCTGATGGGCCTCTCCAATGTCATGGTCATCAATGACGAAGCACACCACTGCTACCGCGAAAAGCCGAAGGGTGAAGCAGAAGCACTCGAAGACTTGGACGGTGACGAGAAGAAGGAAGCCCAGGAAAACAACGAAGCCGCAAGGCTGTGGATCAACGGCATCGAAGCCGTGCAACGCAAGCTCGGCATCAATCGGGTGATGGATTTATCCGCCACGCCGTTTTTCCTGCGCGGTTCTGGCTATGTGGAAGGCACCTTGTTCCCGTGGACGATGAGCGATTTTTCGCTGATGGACGCCATCGAGTGCGGCATCGTCAAACTCCCGCGCGTGCCGGTGGCCGACAACCTGCCCGATGCCGCAGCAGAGATGCCCAAGTTCCGCGAGCTGTGGAAACACATCGGCAAGAAGATGCCCAAGAAGGGCAGAGGCAAAGGCGCGTTTCTCGACCCGCTCAGCATCCCGGTTGAGTTGCAAACCGCGCTGGCGGCACTCTACGGCCACTACGAAAAAACCTACGCGCTCTGGCAACAGGCAGGCATCAAGGTGCCGCCTTGCTTCATTGTGGTCTGCAATAACACCTCGACCTCAAAACTGGTTTACGACTACATCGCAGGCTTCAATCGCCCGACCAGTGAAGACGGCAGCACACCGCCGCCATTTCTCGGCTCGCTTGGCCTGTTCTCCAACTTCGACGACTACGGCAACCCGTTGGCAAGGCCACGCACGCTACTGATCGACAGCGAGCAGCTGGAGTCTGGCGAGGCACTCGAAGACAACTTCCGCGACATGGCTGGCCCTGAAATCGAGCTATTCAAACGCGAAGTGCTGGAACGCGGCGGCAAGCTCGCCGAAGAACTACGCGATGGCAAAGGCTTCGATGACGCTGCCCTGCTGCGCGAAGTGATGAACACCGTTGGCAAGTCAGGCCGCCTGGGCGAGTCCATCCGCTGCGTGGTTTCGGTATCGATGCTTACCGAAGGCTGGGACACCAACACCGTCACCCATGTGCTCGGTGTGCGGGCATTCGGCACCCAGTTGTTGTGCGAGCAGGTGATCGGTCGTGCGCTTCGCAGGCAGTCCTACGAACTCAACGAAGAAGGCTTGTTCAACGTCGAATACGCCGACGTGCTCGGCATCCCTTTCGACTTCGCATCCGAGCCAGTGATTGCACCGCCACAAAAGCCCCGCGAAACGGTGCAGGTCAAAGCGGTGCGGCCAGATCGTGACGCCCTCGAAATCCAGTTTCCCCGCGTGCAGGGCTATCGGGTTGAGCTGCCAGAAGATCGCCTCGAAGCCACCTTCAACAGCGACTCCGTGTTGGTGCTCACACCCGACATGGTCGGCCCATCCATCACCCGCAACAGCGGCATCATCGGTGAGGCAGTGGACCTGAGCCTTGACCACTTGGAGGACATGCGCACCTCCACCCTGCTCATGCACCTCACCAAGCGCCTGCTCTACACAAAATGGCGCGACCCCGGTGAAGAAGCCAAGCTGCACCTGTTCGGCCAGCTCAAACGCATCACCAAGCAATGGCTGGAAACCTGCCTCGAATGCAAAGGCGGCACCTATCCTGCGTTGCTCATGTATCAGGAGCTGGCCGACATCGCCTGCGAGCGCATCACCAAGGGCATCGTCGAAGCCGAGCGCGGCAAATCACGCCCCGTCAAAGCCGTGCTCGACCCCTACAACCCAATCGGCACCACCCGCCACGTCAACTTCACCACTTCCAAAACCGACCGCTACGACACCAGCGGCCCGCCCACCAAATGCCACATCAATTGGGTGATTTTGGATAGCGACTGGGAAGCCGAGTTCTGCCGCGTGGCCGAGAGCCATCCGCGCGTGAAGGCCTATGTGAAAAACCACAGCCTGGGGCTGGAAGTGCCCTATCGCTTCGGCCCCGAAACCCGCCAATACCGCCCCGACTTCATCGTGCTCATCGACGATGGCAAGCCCGACCCGCTACACCTCATCGTCGAGATCAAAGGCTACCGCCGCGAAGACGCCAAAGAGAAGAAATCCACGATGGATACTTACTGGGTGCCCGGCGTGAACAACCTCGGCAACTATGGCCGCTGGGCCTTCGCCGAGTTCACCGATGTGTTCCAGATGCAGGATGACTTCATCAAGAAGGTGGAGGCCGAGTTCAACAAGATGGTTGAGGGGTTCGCTGCATGAGCAACATCAAGCTGTTTGAGTCCCAGCAAATCCGTTCGGTATGGAACGAGGCCGACAGCAAGTGGTATTTCTCCGTTGCCGATGTCGTGCAGGCATTAACCGACTCGGTCAACGTCAAGGACTACATCAAAAAGATGCGCAAGCGCGAGCCTGCGCTGGATGCCAACTGGGGGACATTTTGTCCCCCCCTTGAACTCATGGCACCCGATGGCAAGCGTCGGCTCAGCCAATGCGCCAACAGTGAAAGCCTGCTGCGCATCATCCAATCCATCCCCAGCCCCAAAGCCGAGCCCTTCAAACGCTGGCTCGCCCAAGTGGGCTACGAGCGCCTGGAAGAAATCGAAAACCCCGAACTCGCCGCCAAGCGGATGCGCACGCTGTATCAGGCCAAGGGTTACAGCGATGAGTGGATCGAAAAGCGCGTGCGTGGCATTGCCGTGCGTGACGAACTCACCAACGAATGGAAGAAACGCGGCGTGAAAGAGCAAAAGGAATACGCCATCCTCACCGCCGAAATCAGCCGCGCCACCTTTGGCATGACCCCATCGGAATACCAAGCCTTCAAAGGTCTGCCCAGCCCCAAAGACAATCTGCGCGACCACATGACGGATCTGGAGCTGATCTTCACCATGCTGGGTGAAGCCAGCACCACCGAGATTGCCCGCAACCAGGATGCCCAAGGCTTTGTGCCCAACAAAGTCGCAGCCCGCCAAGGCGGTGCCGTGGCAGGGCGGGCACGGCGCGACCTTGAAGTGAAGTCAGGCCGCAAAGTCGCCAGCCCCGAAAACTACAAGCAGCTGCCCGAAGTGGTAGTGCGCAAAAAGCTCGTCCCTAAAACCAAATGACCCACCATTTTGTTGGCATCAACAAAATGGTTTATCGAGCCTGACCAATGGCAAAAGCCCCCAAAGCACCGCTGGCCGTCGAAACCTTCAAGCACGACGCCGCCACCCGCAAGAACATCCCCACGGCTGAAGCGCAAAGCTTGGTGGATGCCGCACTTCACAGCCCCATCAAGGTGGCCTACGAGCGCCGCAACAAGGACCTCGACCCGCAACTGGTCTGGCGCGGCAAGGATCAGCAGGACTGGAGCGACCTGGTCGTTCACGCCCCGCCGCTCTACATCCAGGAAAAGATTCACCCCAAGGTGCTGATTGATGACTTGAAGCGCCAGACCGAGGCCGCCGCCAAGGGCCAGCAAGGGGAGATGACCGACCTCTTCGCCGACTTCAACGGCCTGCCCAGCCAGGAGGCCAAGACCGAGTTCTACCAGCACGACGCCCACTGGGCCAACCGCATGATCCTCGGCGACTCGCTGCAAGCGATGGCCTCACTGGCCGAGCGCGAGGGCCTGCGCGGCAAGGTGCAGTGCATCTATTTCGATCCGCCCTACGGCATCAAATTCAACAGCAACTTCCAGTGGAGCACCACCAGCTCACAAGTTAAAGACGGCAATACAGACCACATCACCCGCGAACCGGAGCAGGTCAAGGCTTTCCGCGACACCTGGCGCGACGGCATCCACAGCTACCTCACCTACCTGCGCGACCGGCTGACGGTGATGAGGGATTTATTGACTGATTCCGGCTCCATCTTCGTGCAAATCGGGGATGAGAATATGCACCGTGTGCGAGCCGTCATGGATGAGGTTTTCGGCGACGCAAATTTCATCAGCGTTATTGCTTTCTTGAAAACCTCCAGCTCGACGACAAACGAGCTTGCGAGCACTTCGGACTACATCGTTTGGTATAGCCGTGACAAGAAACAAGTAAAGTTTCGCGCGCCAACCATTCCGAAAACTCTTGAGGGGCCTGGCGGTGGCGAATACCGCTCCGTGATGTTTCCGGACGGCAGCAGTAGGCGCCTCACTGACCACGAGGTATCGGGCACGGACTCCATTCCCGCCGATGGACGAATTTTTCGCTTGGACACTGTCACCAGCCAGAGTCCAGGAACGAAATACCCGGTGCAGGTCAGCGGAAGAACGTTCAATCCATCGGGCTACTGGAAAACAGAGCAACCCAGCATGCAACGCCTCCTAAAGGCAGCTCGGATTGTTCCGAGAGAAAACTCACTTGGTTACCTACGCTTCTTTGAGGATTACGCAGCCGTCGTTCTTTCAAACACTTGGACTGACACTCAGATCGCTGGTCGTCCAGGAGACAAGATTTACGTGGTGCAAACGCTTCCAAAGGTAGTTCAGCGCTGTCTTTTGATGGCTACCGATCCCGGCGACTTAGTGCTTGACCCTACCTGCGGTTCCGGCACCACCGCCTACGTCGCTGAGCAATGGGGTCGCCGCTGGATCACGCTGGATACCTCACGCGTGGCGCTTGCACTGGCGCGCATTCGCATCATGGGTGCGCGCTATCCCTACTACCTGCTCGCCGACAGCCGCGAAGGGCAAGTGAAGGAAGCCGAAATCACCCGCACCGCGCCCAGCAGCCAGCCGGTGCGCGGCAATCTGCGCCAAGGCTTTGTCTACGAGCGCGTGCCGCACATCACGCTCAAGAGCATCGCCAACAACGCCGAGATTGACGTGATCTGGGAGAAGTTTCAGCAGCGGCAGGAGCCCTTGCGCGCCGCCTTGAACACGGCAGCGGGCAAGCAGTGGCAGGAGTGGGAAATCCCCCGCGAAGCCGCAGCCCAATGGTCCGATGCCGCCAAGAAGGCACACGCCGACTGGTGGCAGCAGCGCATCGCCCGCCAGAAGGAGATCGACGCCAGCATCGCTGCCAAGGCCGATAGCGAGTTCCTCTACGACAAGCCTTACGAGGACAAGAAGAAGGTGCGCGTGGCCGGGCCGTTCACAGTGGAGAGCCTTTCGCCCCATCGCGTGCTGGGTGTGGATGAAGACGACAACCTCATCGACGGTGTGGCCGAGCCGCAAGCCGAGTATGGCAAGAGCCGCGACTTCGTCAGCATCATTCTCGACAACCTCAAAACCGCTGGCGTGCAGCAGGCCCACAAGACCGACAAGATCGACTTCACCGCGCTCACACCCTGGCCGGGTGATCTGGTCTGTGCCGATGGCCGCTATGTGGAAGGCACAGCCGAGAAGCGCGCGGCCATCTTCATCGGCCCGGAGTTCGGCACCGTCAGCCGCCCCGATCTGGTGGCTGCTGCGCGTGAGGCCAGCGATGGTGGCTTTGATGTGCTGATTGCCTGTGCCTTCAACTACGACGCGCACAGCAGCGAGTTCGCCAAGCTGGGCCGCATCCCCGTGCTCAAGGCCCGCATGAACGCCGACCTGCACATGGCCGAAGACTTGAAGAACACGGGCAAGGGCAACCTGTTCGTAATCTTCGGCGAGCCGGACATCACCATCCTGCCCGCCGATGCCGGGCAGTTGCGCGTGAAGGTGAACGGCGTGGACGTGTTCCACCCCAACACTGGCGAAGTGCGCAGCGACGGTGCCGACGGCATCGCCTGCTGGTTTATCGACACCGACTACAACGAAGAAAGCTTCTTCGTCCGCCACGCCTACTTCCTGGGTGCCAACGACCCCTACAAGGCGCTGAAGACCACCCTGAAAGCCGAGATCAACGAAGACGCCTGGGCCACGCTCAACAGCGATACCTCACGTGCCTTCGACAAGCCCAAGAGCGGGCGGATTGCGGTGAAGGTCATCAATCATCTTGGGGATGAGGTGATGAAGGTGTTCAAGGTTGTGTGATTGTTTAAGTGACTGCGGCTCAAGTTTTGAGCCGCAGGTTCGGGATGATCTGCCATCAAGGGATAGAGGGCGGACTACAAAGCCAGCGTGTTCGGTGCCATTTAGGGGAAATTGATGTCGTTCGAGAACTTGGTCATCCACAGAATCATCGTTCACGAAGTCCACAAGCGGACTGATGATCGAAGCATCGTTGCGCCAACCTATGGCACGGCGTTGGTCGCCTTGGAAGCCGAAGCAATGGAGGCGCTCCAAGACCGGGTCAACAGTGCTTTGGGAAGTGCGGCCAAATGTATGGAGCTCGCCATCATTCGAGCAGGTGAAGGCACTGCGGTTGCTATTGCGAAATCACTGATCGACACCGACGACCCGTTATTCATACAGGGGTCGCGCGCTGTTGCTGACGCTCTGGCTAACGCACAGACACGCCGCGATCTGCCAGGCGGAGTGCTCGTCGTTTTTACCGGTTCAGCGGGATACCCAGCCAAGAGAATTGTTGGTGCGATCAAGGCTGAAACTCACAACGGGTTCACTCGCGGAACGGGGGCGGGCGGTGCCACTACGTTGCAGTTCCTCAAAAACCTGTTGCTGACTCCTCAAACCAAGCTCTACAAAATCGGCCTGTTCTGGGAGCAGGATGCAGAAGCCGCAGAACCTCTTCCTGCCGGGTGGCGCGCCTTCATTTACGACCACCAGATCAGCTCAGCCGACAAGCTCACTGCGGCGCAGTATTTCTATGAAGGATTTTTGGGGTGCGGATTCCCGGAGACCAGCGCACGTCGAACTCGTGAGTTTCACGACTACACCAAAGACTTCATTCAAAACCTGGATTGGCCGCAAGAGCAGAAAGCTGACCTCCACAACGCGTTAGTCACCTATCTAAAAGTCGATCAGAGCGCGACCGTGCAGGTTGCCGCATTTGCGCAGACTTACTTGCCAGAGGCAGGCTTGCGGGATCAATACGCGCAGTTCATGACAGCGCGCGACTTTCCCCAGGATGCGATAGCCAAAGACCTTGCTGATGTCTCGTCCGCACTCAAGTATCGCAAGGTCACGTTCTCTGGCGACGTGAAAATCACTGCGCCTGCCGAGAAGTTCAAAGAGCTGGTGCGTATGCGAGTGATCGACGGCGAGCCCGACGAGCACGGCCAAATCCCAAAGTGGACTGAGGTCATCATCCGCGACCACATCCGAGCGCAGGAATGACCGAAGCAGAGATCGTCGCGCAGTGGGAGATTGATCGCCCGATTTATGAGGCATGGGCGAAGATTGTCCACGACGAAATCTCTGCTGCGGTCGAGTTGGTTATTGTGCCGTTGAGCTTGGCCGAGTTCTTGAAGGTTCCGACGAAGCCAAGATTGAAAGAGGCGAAATCGCTCGTCGATAAAGCTCTGTTTCGACAGAAGGGTTATCAGAACCCCTATACCGACATCACTGACAAAGTGGGCATGCGATTTGTGGTTCTTCTCACAAGCAGCATCAGGAAGGTCGAGGAAGCCATCTGTGCGTCGAAAACATGGATACCGTCGAAAGATAAAGACTACGAAGAAGAGCGTAAGAACAAGCCATTGGAGTTTGTGTATCAATCGGTGCATTACGTCCTTCGGGCTGCAAGTGACATCAGCGTTGCGGGCGTAACTGTTCCCGCCGGAACCCCGTGCGAAGTGCAAGTCAGAACCTTGCTTCAACACGCGCACAGTGAATTGACGCACGACTCGATTTATAAGCCCAAGCGTGTGGCATCACCGGAGATACAGCGCACTGTTGCAAAGAGCATGGCGCTGATCGAGGCGACCGATGATTTTTTCGAGCGCGTCATGGAGGATCTGGAGAAGGCATCGGCGCCAGAGCGTAATGCGCTGCTCGTTTTGAAGAAGCTGTATGCGGAGCAGATTGGCCTACTCCCTGAATCGCAGAAGTCGAACATGCTGATCCTTGATGCTTTCGCCGATGCTCTGGGCGATGACCTCGAAGCTCGTTTGTCAGCACTCATCAAAACGAAGGCATACATCGTTGACCGCATAAAAAATCGTGTGACTACACATCATCTTTTTCGGCAGCCCGCGATCCTCCTTGCATATCTCGTTGCCGTTGAAACACCTGCCGCGACTAAGCAGCGGTGGCCTCTGACCCAGGAGGAGTTGCGGCCTATCTACCAAGACTTGGGCAAGAGCATCGACGATCTCTGATTCGCACAGGGCAAGAATATGGACTTCCGCATCTCAGATACCTTCACCGACAGTCTCGCGCGACTAACAGGGGACGAGCAGAAGGCAGCAAAGCTATGCGCGATGGACTTGCAGCTCGATGCCACTCGGCCGGGTTTGAGCTTTCACAAGCTGGATCGCGCCCGCGATAAGAACTTCTGGTCGGTGCGTGTCGGTAGCGACATCCGGCTAATCGTCCACAAGACCGCAGAGAGCCTTTTGCTTTGCTACGTGGATCATCACGACAAGGCTTATCACTGGGCCGAGCGTCGCAAGCTGGAAACACACCCGACCACTGGCGCGGCTCAGCTGGTGGAAATCCGCGAGCGCGTGGAAGAAGTTGTGGTGCGCAAGATCGTCGAGCAGGCAGAAATCGTCTTCAAGCCCTTGTTGTTTGCTCGGCATGACGATGCAGAACTGTTGAGCTATGGCGTGCCACCCGATTGGTTGAGCGCCATTCGCCAGGCCAACGACGACACCTTGCTGGATTTGGTGACTCATCTGCCAGCAGAGGCAGCAGAGGCGCTGTTGCAGCTGGCTGTGGGTGCCAAGCCGCAGCCCAAGCCAGTGGCAGAGAAGGGTGTCAACCCATTCGACCACCCGGATGCACAGCGTCGCTTCCGTGTGATGTCCAACCTCGAAGAGTTGCAACAGGCGCTCGAATATCCGTGGGAGAAGTGGACTACGTTCCTGCATCCCGAACAGCGCCAGATGGTGTCTCGCAGCTACAAGGGCCCAGCGCGTGTTTCCGGTTCGGCTGGCACTGGCAAGACCATCGTTGCACTGCATCGGGCTGTGCATCTGGCGGGTATTGCAGACGAGCAGCGCGTTTTGCTCACCACGTTTTCAGAGACTTTGGCGAATGCACTGCGTGCCAAGCTGCGCCGATTGATTGGCAATCAGCCACGTATCGGTGAGCGGCTTGAAGTGCAATCACTGGATGCCGTTGCACGCCGTTTGTATGAGCGTCACATCGGCAAGCTGCGTCTGGCAACGGATGATGAAGTTCGCCAACTGGTCGAACAGTGTCAGAGCGCGCAAGGCGAACCAGCCCGGCGATTTGGCCTGCGGTTTCTGGTCAGCGAATGGCAAGATTTGGTGGACGCTTGGCAGCTGGGCACATGGGATGCCTACCGCGATGTGAAGCGGTTGGGTCGAAAGACCAGACTTTCTGAAGCACAGCGACAGGTGCTGTGGGCGATATTCGAGAACGTGCAGAAGGCACTGACGGACAAGGGCTGGATCACATCCGCTGCCATGTTCACCGCGCTGGCACACCAGCTCGCATCCATGCCGCACCCGGCATTCGAGCATGTGGTGGTGGATGAGGCTCAAGACCTGAGCATCGCGCAGATCAAGTTTTTGGCTGCACTCGGCTCGACCAATGGCGTCATGCGCAGCAACAGCCTGTTTTTCGCGGGCGACCTGGGGCAGCGCATCTTCCAGCAGCCGTTTTCATGGAAGACCTTGGGTGTTGATGTGCGCGGCCGCTCGAAGACGTTGCAGATCAACTACCGCACCTCGCATCAAATCCGAATGCAGGCCGACCAGCTTTTAGGTCCGCAGGTTTCCGATGTCGATGGCAATGCAGAAGATCGCAAGGGGACGGTCTCTGTTTTCAATGGCCCCGCACCGGTGATGAGCACATCCAAGTCAGCAGATGCCGAGGGCGAAGCGGTTGCCAGTTGGTTGCGTGAGCAGATGAGCCAGAACGTGCAGCCGCACGAGGTCGGCATCTTCGTGCGCTCTGCTTTTGAAATTGAGCGTGCTATTGCCGCTGCAAAGCTGGCAGGGCTCCCACACAAGCTGCTGGATGAGAAGGTGGAAACGACGCACGGGGCTGCGTCCATCTGTACGATGCACTTGGCGAAGGGCCTGGAGTTCCGAGTGGTTGTGGTGATGGCTTGCGACGATGAGGTCATCCCCAGTCAGGCACGCATCGAAGCGGTTGGCGATGAGGCTGATCTCGATGAGGTCTACAACACCGAGCGGCATCTGCTTTACGTGGCCTGCACTCGTGCGCGTGACCAGTTGCTTGTGAGCGGCGTGGAGCCGGTGTCCGAGTTCTTGGCGGATTTCAGCTTGGCTCATAAGGCTAAGGCGTAAGCACATACCGCTCGGCTGGTGAGGCAGTGAACTGGTATCGATTACATCGGAGGCGGCTTCTTGGGTGCCGATGCCTTCAAGTGCGGCTTGGCGCCTACGCTTGCCCTGATTGCCGCATCCTCACGATCCGCATGTTCTTGCAAGGCGGCTGTTTGCCTTGCTGACAAATACTCATTCAAGGTGAGCCATTCGCAAGTCGCATCATCGGAAACGCCAGACGCCAACGAGTAAAAGAACTCGACAGGCTTGGCCGACACCAACATGAAGGGCCATTTGTCATCCCGCCCGCCCTCGTTGATGAATGCCGAAAACGAGGCAGGCATCAGCCCGCCATCACGCATCGCCTCGGCCTGCGTTGCCTGTGCCGTGCTTTTGAACGTGTTGCCTTTGATGTAATCACGGACGCTGCCAATCGAATACCGATTTGAGCCGCCAACCTTGGTGAAAGGTGGGGGCCTTCCAGCTGCCCGGTCATCACTGAGCTGCTTGGGCGTCCGAGACAGGATGATGGCGGCCTGCTGGGGTGTGATCTGCAACAGCCCATCCAACTGGGTCAGTTCTCGCAAGAGCTGATCTGTGGGTATCCCCGGAATGTCTTTTGGCACCGACCCGCTCCCCAAAAATATATTTCGCTGACCGAATTCGGCTTTTGATACGGCGCTACTTGCCGGAGCCATAGCGGAGCCATAACTGAAAATGGTGGGCCTTGCCGGACTTGAACCGGCAACCAAGCGATTATGAGTCGCGTGCTCTAACCAATTGAGCTAAAGGCCCTTTTTAACTTTTATCCACAACAAATCGTGAGAGGTGACGAAAAAATAAAACAGATGTTTATGAGTTCTCTGCTCTAACCAATTGAGCTAAAGGCCCTGATAAAAGGGACGCGGATTTTACGGTGTTCGACGCGCCTCGCGTCGTGCCAGGCCGGGCCCGAATCCGTGAATGCGTTTGAAGGCGCGGCGGAAGGCGGCTTCGGTCTCGAAGCCCAGCTCACCCGCCACCTGTGCGACCGAGTAGCGCCCCTCGCGCAGGCGCAGCAGCGCGATGGTCATGCGCCAGCGCAGCAGGTAGCGCATGGGCGGCTCGCCGAGTAGATCGTTGAAGCGCTGGGCAAAGGTGGCCCGACTGAGTAGAGCCTTGTCGGCCAGCGCCTGCACGGTCCAGTCGGTGCCGGGCTGTTCGTGGATGGCGGCGAGGGCAGCGGACAGGCGCGGGTCGGTGAGGGCGGCGAGCAGGCCGTTGGCGGGTGGGGCGTGGCGCAGGTGATCGCGCAGGGCGATGACGAACAGGGCGTCGCTGAGTTTGTCGAGCACCGCACGGCTGCCGAACTGCTGGGCTTCGGCCTCGCCGCGAAGCAGCGCAGCAAGGGCGGCGAGACGGCCGCCGTCGGCGTCGGCCCGTACGGTGATGGCGGTGGGCAGCGCGCGCATCAGCGCCGCCGCTGCGGGGCCATCGAAATGAAACTCGCCGCAGATCATTACCACGCGCGCATCAGGGTGCTCGTCTTCGGGCGTGGGTGCGCTGCACAGGTGGTGCGCGGCGCCGCCGGGGAACACCACCAGATCACCCGGCGCCATGCGCAGCGGCTCGGCGAGGCTGGTGCTGCGAATGTGGCAAACGCCCTGCTCGACCACGTGAAACCAAGCAAACGGCGCATCGGGCGCGGGCTCGTCCCAGTGGCCGCAGGCCTCGAAGCGATCTGTGACCCGAGCACGCAGCTGATAGGCATCGAGCAGGCTTTGCAGCACCGACTCGCCGGGGTTTGGCCTAAACAGATCGAGCGTTTCGGACATGAAATCTGGACGGCGGCGACGGGTGCGGGCCAAGGGCAGTGCCTAGTATGGCCACATCGAAAAACGGATGTTCCCCATGTCTCTCGGCACTCTTCTCGGCAAATCACAGCAGGCGCTCGACACCACTCGCGTGGTGGATTGGCTCGCGCCCTTGCTGCTGAGGCTATACCTGGCGCCGATCTTCTGGATGGCGGGCTGGAACAAGCTGATGGCGTTTGAAAGCACCGTCGAGTGGTTCGGCGACAAGGACTGGGGGCTGGGCCTGCCGTTCCCCTTCGTCATGGCCTCGCTCGCCACCGGCGCCGAGCTGGTGGGCGCGATCTGCCTGCTGCTGGGCCTGGGCGTGCGCTGGGCCAGCGTGCCGCTGATGGCGACGATGATCGTGGCCATGACCACTGTGCATTGGCACAACGGCTGGCTGGCGATTGCCGAAGGCATGGGCCCGTTTGCCACCGAACGCACTTCAGCAGCGGTGGAGCGCCTAGCCAAGGCCAAGGAAATTCTGATGCAGCACGGCGACTACGAGTGGCTGACTGAATACGGCTCGCTCGCCATCCTCAACAACGGCATCGAGTTCGCAGTGACCTATTTCGTCATGTTGCTGGTCTTATTCTTCGGCGGTGCGGGTCGTTACGTCAGCCTGGACTACTGGATCAGCCGCCAGCGCGGCGCATCTGGCAGTCTGGCCACGGCGTAAGCACTCTGCCAGCTCACATGGCTCATCGGTTCACAACAGGTTTTACCCTGCCCATTTCGGGCAATCACCCCAGGAGACATCTCATGCGTCATTCCAAGAAGCCCCTCATCGTTGCCCTTTCTGCTGCCTTCGCCCTCACGGGTGGCAGCGCCTTTGCCGCTCAGGATCTGAGCGCCGGCTACATGGTGGCCAGCATTGGCGACACCAAGACCGCCGAACACAAGTGCGGCGAAGCCAAGTGCGGCGCCGACAAGAAAGCTGCTGCTGCCAAGGGCGCTGAAGCCAAATGCGGTGCCGACAAGAAGACTGCCGAAGCCAAATGCGGCGCCGACAAGACTGCCGAGCACAAGTGCGGCGCTGATAAAGCGGGCGAGCACAAATGCGGTGCCGACAAGGCTGCCCCGGCCGTCGAACCCAAGAAGTAAGTTTCTCGTCTGACATCAGACGAATGAAAACCCGCACCTCGGCATCGGTGTCACCTCACGTTCGGGGTGCGGGTCTTGGTCTCAGGCGCTCTCTGTTGGAGCCGCTGGCAGGCCTGCAATCCAGCCCCGGCGACGGGATTGGTTTTTATGAAGTGGCACCGGAAAACTGGATGCGCCTCGGCGGTAAATACGCCCGGCAGTTTCGCCAGTACACCGAGCGCTTTCCCTTCGTCACCCACGGCCTCTCACTCTCGATCGGCTCGCCGGGGGCACTGGACGAAACCTTCGTCCGCCAACTCAAGACCTTCCTCGATGCCCACGGCATCCGGGACTACACCGAACATCTCACCTTCTGCTCCGACGATGGCCATCTGTATGACCTGATGCCGATCCCGTTTACCGCGGAGGCCGTTGAATACGTCGCCGATCGCGTGCGGCGCGTGCAGGACATTCTGGAGCGTCGCATCGCGCTCGAAAACGCCAGCTACTACGCGCCGCTGGCGACCGACCTCACCGAAGCCGAGTTCATCCGCGCCGTGGTCGAGCGCGCCGATTGCGATCTGCTGCTCGACGTCAACAACATCGTCGTCAACAGCATCAACCACCGCTACGACGCCCTGCAGTTTCTCGATGCGCTGCCACTGGAACGCGTGCGCTATATCCACATCGCCGGGCATTACTGCGAGGCCGAGGATTTGCGCGTCGACACGCACGGTGCGGACGTCGGCGACGCGGCCTGGAGCCTGCTCGATGCCGCCTATGCCCGCATCGGCCCGGTGCCGACACTGCTCGAACGCGACTTCAACATCCCGCCCGTGGCCGGGCTGATGCAGGAGATCGGCATCATCAACACGCTGCAAGCCCAGCACGCGCCGGCGCTGCATCGGGCGAGCCATGCTTAGCTTCCAGGTGCTGCAAACACAGCTGACGGCGCATCTGCGAGACCCGGAGCATGCACCGCCGCCCGGCGGCATCGAAGACCGTCGCCTGAAGATTTACCGCGAGCTGTTCTACAACAACATCGAGGGCTTTCTGGCCAACGCCTTCCCGGTGTTGCGTCAGATCACCGATGACGCGCATTGGCACGCGATGGTGCGGGATTTCTATGCCCGCCATCAGAGCCAGGACCCGCTGTTCAACGGCTTGGCCGAAGAGTTTCTGCACTACCTCGAAGACGAACGGGGCGCGGTGCACGGCGATCCCGCTTTTCTGCAAGAGCTTGCGCATTACGAGTGGGTGGAGCTGGCGCTGTCGATTGCCGAAGACGAGCTGACGCCGGTGCTTGCAGACCCAAACGGGGACTTGCTGGATGGGGTGCCGCTGGTCTCGCCGCTGGCCTGGACACTCGCCTACGACTATCCCGTGCATCGCATCGGGCCGGATTACCTGCCCAATGCGCCCGGTGAGTCGCCGACCTATCTGGTGGTGTATCGCACGCGACAGGACGAGGTGAAGTTCATCGAGATCAACGCCGTCACCGCGCGTCTGATGGCCCTCATCGAAGCCGCACAAGAAGCCACCGGCCGTACGCATTTGCAGCAGATCGCCGTCGAATTGGGTGCGGATGAGGAAAGCATTGTCAGCGCCGGCCACGACATGTTGCTCGGCCTGCGTGCCCGTGATGTGGTGCTGGGCAGTCGTCGTACTTGAAGTCTCAACCAGCGTCGCCACGCTTCTTTCTCCGCCTACTCCAGAGCTTCGTCATGACTGAATCCACCCTGCAAAAAGCCACGTTCGCCGCCGGCTGTTTCTGGAGCGTCGAGTACAAGTTCAGCAAGCAGCCCGGCGTGGTCTCGGCGGCCTCCGGCTACGAAGGTGGGTTTCTGGAGGCGCCCACCTACAAGCAGGTTTGCACTGACCGCACCGGCCATGCGGAAGTGGTTGAACTCGATTTCGACCCTGCCGTGACGAGCTACGAGACGCTGGTGCGCTACTTCTTCACCATGCACGAGCCGACCACTCGCAACCGTCAGGGGCCAGATGTCGGCACGCAATACCGGTCGGCGATTTTCTTCCACTCACCCGAGCAGCAGCAGATTGCGCAGCGCGTTCTGGCGGAACTCAATGCCAGCACGTTCGGCGGCAAGATCGTCACCGAAGTGCTTCCGGCCGCGACCTTCTGGCGTGCCGAGGAATATCACCAGCGCTACAACGAGAAGCATCCCGAAATGGCCTGTGCCATTTAAGCCTCAAATGGCCTACGCCATCTGAGAGGCTGAACTCAAGCCGCCGGCTGTATCTCGTTGGCGGGCTCGGCTTGTGCGCGCACCACGGCATCCAGCCGCAATGGTGCGTGCAGCGCCCAGCGGTTGAAATCCTCGGCGGGCAAGGCTTTGCTGAACAGCCAGCCCTGCTGCTGACGGCAGCCGAGTTCGTAGAGCGTCACCATCTGGCCGACGGTTTCCACACCCTCGGCCACCAGCGTGATTTCCAGATTGGTGGCGAGCGTGATGGTGGCGGCGACGATCTTGCCGGCCTGCCGCTGGCCGTTGAGCTGGGCGACGAAACTGCGGTCGATCTTGATCTTGTCGATGGGGAAGCGCAGCAGATAGCTCAGGCTCGAATAGCCGGTGCCGAAGTCGTCCAGCGCCACCGACACGCCCAGCTCGCGCAGCTCGTTGAGCAGACGCTCGGCGGTTTCAGGCCGCTCGATGATCGCGCTCTCGGTGATCTCCACCTCCAACCGGCTCGCAGGCAGTCCCGACTCTTCAAGCACCTGACTGACCATCTCCACCACGCCTTGCCGCACCTGCCGTGCCGAAAGGTTGAACGCGAGCCGCGGCGGCGGGCGGCCATTGCTGCCTTGCCACTGCACCGCCGTATGGCAGGCGCTGCGCAGCAGTTGCTCGGTCAGCAGGTCGATCTGGCCGGAGTCCTCTGCAATGCCGATGAACTCGTCCGGGGGCACACAACCGCGCGTGGGGTGTTTCCACCGCGCCAGTGCTTCGGCGCAGACGATATGACCACTGCCAAGATCGACGATGGGCTGAAAATGCGGCGATAGCGCACCGGTGCGCAGCGCGATGCGCAGATCGTCCGCCAGCTCGATGCGCTGGCGTGCCTTGAGAGCGGAATCCTTGCGCGCGAACTGCACCACGTTGCGGCCCATCTGCTTTGCCTGGAACATCGCGGCATCGGCAGCACTCACCAGCGCCTCGGTGGTGGTGCCGTCCTCGGGATACAGCGACACGCCAAGGCTCATGCACAGCGGGATGCGACGGTCCTGCACCACCAGCGGTTCGCCCATGCGGCTGCGCAGGCGCTCGCTTTCCACCGCAATCGCGGGCTGAAACGCACCCGCCTCAAACGGCGTACCTGCCTTGATGCACACGGCAAACAGATCGCCGCTGTAGCGATACAAACGGGTATCGCCCTGCAGCAGCCATTGCAGGCGGCTGGCAGCGGCCTTGAGCACCTGGTCGCCAAAGAAATGGCCGTAGCCGTCGTTGATGGTGCGGAAGTGGTCGATGTCGGCGAACACGACAGCAAATGCGCAATCGTCCGCCAGCGAGGCCGCCAGATCGTGGTCGAACTGCATCCGGTTGGGCAGGCCGGTGAGTGCATCGTTGAAGGCCAGGCTGTTGAGCTGTGTGGTCAGCTGCGACAGCTCGTGCAGAGCCGTGCCCAGTTGCCCGAACTCATCATTGCCGGTGACTGGCGGGGCCGTCAGCGGCTCGCCCTTGGCAATGCTGCGCAACGCTGCATAAAGGCGCTGCAAAGGGCGAAAAATAGCCTGCGACAGCATGAAGGCGGCGGCGGCAGCGAGTGCCAGCATGACGGTATGCAGCACGCGCAGCAGCGTCTGGGTTTGCTGTTGCTGCGCGGCGGCGGCATCGAGAATGGTCTGTAGGCCTTGCTGCTGACGCGCCAGCAGTGCTTCCAGCGCAACTTCGGCCGGCGTGCCGATCGCTGTGAACTGAAGGAAGTGATCCGCCCCGGCGCTGACTTGGCCCGTGGCCAGCTCGGCTATGCCCAGCAGGGCGGTCTGGGCCAGTGCCTCGGCCGCAGTGCGCACACGCAGTGCCGCAGCCGAGTCGATAGATTCCAGCGCGGCCGCGCTTTGCAGCACTGCGGGCTGATGGGCATCGATGGCGGCCTGCATGGAGCCAAGCCGGTCGCTGCCTGGCGCGGCAACGACAGAATCTGTAGCGGCGATCACCAGGTTGCGCCGCAAAGCCACTAGGGTGTCCTTGGCCTGCTGCGCGGTGTGGGTGGCGTCGAGCGTGCTTTCCACACGCTGGTAGAGCACGCGGTCGGCAATTTCATCGCGGGCATTCAGCCAGAACAAGGCCGCGCTGCACAGCAGGATCACCATCAGTGCGCCCAGCAACAGTCGTAGCCGCAGGCTGACGGTCAAACGGGTCAGCGTCTGGGTGGCCTGCACCAGAGGGGCCATCGACAGACTGGCTGCCAATGACGAGCCGGGCTGTATTTGGGAAGGCTGTTCGTTCATGACCGGCACTCTAGTGAAGGCGCACAGCGACCCGTCGCCATTCGTCCGCTATGTAACTGCCGCTGCGCGGATCGGTTGACATACCTACAATGCGCGGCCCTGTTTTTGTGATTCGTGTCATGTCCCTGCTGCAACGCATTGCCGAGCAAACCGAGCTGCGGCGTACCTTTGCCATCATCAGCCACCCTGATGCCGGCAAGACCACGCTCACCGAAAAGCTCTTGCTGTTCGGCGGTGCGATCCAGATGGCCGGCACGGTGAAGGGGCGCAAGGCCACACGCCATGCCACCAGTGACTGGATGGCCTTGGAACAGCAGCGTGGGATTTCCATAACGACCTCCGTGATGCAGTTCCCCTATAACGGCAAGGTGGTGAATCTTCTTGATACCCCTGGCCACGAAGATTTCAGCGAAGACACCTACCGCACGCTCACCGCGGTCGATTCCGCTTTGATGGTGATCGACGCCGCCAAGGGCGTTGAGACCCGCACCATCAAGCTGATGGAGGTCTGCCGCCTGCGCGATACGCCGATCATCACCTTCATCAACAAGCTCGACCGCGAGGGTCGTGCCCCGCTTGAGCTGTTGGATGAAGTCGAGAAAGTGCTGGGTTTGAATTGCGTGCCGATCACCTGGCCGCTGGGCATGGGCCGCGACTTCAAGGGCGTCTATCACCTGCTGGAAGATCGCTTCTATCTCTACAGCGGCGACAAGCACCGCATCAGCGATATCGAGACCATCGACGGCCTGCGCGCGCCCGGCTTGGCCGAGCGTTTTGAGGGCGCCTACAAGACGCTGCTCGACGAGATCGATCTGGTCTCGATGGCCGGCAACGGTTTCGATCTGGATCAGTACCGCGCCGCCAAGCAGACGCCGGTGTTCTTCGGTGCCGCCATCAACAACTTCGGCGTACGCGAGTTGCTCAACGGCTTCACCGACTGGGCGCCGCCACCACAGCCCCGCAATGCACAGTTCAACGGCATCGAGCGCGAGGTGCTGCCGTTGCATGACAAGTTCACCGGCTTCGTGTTCAAGATCCAGGCCAACATGGACCCCAAGCACCGCGACCGCGTGGCGTTCTTGCGCGTGTGCAGCGGCGTCTACAAAAAAGGCATGTTGCTGCACTCGGTGCGCCTGAACGGGCCGGTGCGCATCAGCAATGCGCTGACCTTCATGGCTGCCGACCGCGAGACGGTGGAAGAAGCGTTCCCCGGCGACATCATCGGCCTGCACAACCACGGCACGATTGCGATTGGCGACAGCTTCAGCGAGGGTGAATCGCTGCGCTTCACCGGCATACCCACCTTCGCACCCGATCTGTTCCGCCGCGTGATCCTGAAAGATCCGCTCAAGGCCAAGCAGCTCAACAAGGGGCTGGATCAGCTCTGCGAAGAGGGTGCGACGCAGGTGTATCGGCCGCTCATCAACAACGACATCATCCTGGGCGCGGTCGGCACCCTGCAGTTCGATGTGGTGCAGTACCGCCTGCAGGACGAATACAGCGTGGCGAGCGCCTTCGAGCCCATCAACGTGCATTGCGCCCGCTGGGTGCAGTGCGACGACGACAAGAAACTCGCTGATTTCATCGACAAGAACGAGGTGCGCATGGCGAAAGACCATTACGGCACCTTGGTCTATCTCGCCTCATCCGCCGTCAATCTGGCGATGGCGAAAGAGCGTTTCCCGGACGTGAAGTTTCTCGATGCCCGTAGCCACGTGGTCGGCACGCACGGTTAGAAAACATCATATTTTTGTCTATAAAAAGTCACTTTTATGTAATGGATGGCCGCTGTAATTGGCGGCTACACCAACAGAAAGGGATTTTCGATGAAGCACTTCCAGCGTTCGCTGTGGGCGTTTGGTTGCTTGGTACTGGGCGCGGCGCACGCGCAACAAGGCGGCGAGCTGACGGGCCGCGTCACCGATGGTGCCGGCAGCACCCCTTTTGGCGGCGCGCGTGTGGTGATCCCCGAACTGGGACGCGAGTTGTTCACGGCCCGCGATGGACGTTATCGATTCACGGACTTGCCTGCGGGCGACTACACCCTGCGGGTGGAATACCTGGGGGCAGATGCCGTTGAGAGTCGGCTCACGCTGAGCAGCGCCGGGGCCGAGCAGGATGTGCGCATCGGTATCGACGGCGTGCGTCTCGACAACGTGCTGGTCGTGGGCCAAGCCGCAGGACAGGCTGCGGCACTCAACCAACAGCGCGCGGCCGACAACATCAAGACCATCGTGGCGGCGGACGCGATCGGCCAGTTCCCGGACCAGAATGCCGCCGAGGCGCTGCAACGCCTGCCGGGTGTGTCGGTCGCGCGCGACCAGGGCGAGGGGCGCTTCGTCATCATTCGCGGCATCGACCCCTCTCTGACCACGACCACCATCAACGGCATCCGCGTGCCGGGGCCCGAGGCCGACTCGCGGCAGGTGAATCTCGATGTGATTTCCTCGGACTTGCTGGAGAGTCTGGAGGTGTCGAAGTCGCAGACCGCCGACATGGACGGCGACTCGGTGGGCGGCAACGTCGAGATCAAGAGTGCCACCGCACTCACGCGCGGCAACAGCCTGAATGCGCGCGTCGAGGGCAGCTATAACGAGCAGGTGAAAGAGACCAGCCCGAAGCTGAGCCTGAGCGGCACGCGCCTGTTCGACTTGGCCGGTGCCAACAACTTTGGCGTGGCGGCGGCGGTGTCGTACTTCTCGCGCGACTTCGGCAGCGACAACGTCGAAACCGCCGGCTGGCCGGAACTCGAAGGGCCGGATGGCGATGTGCGGGGTCTCGAAGAAGCCGAGCAGCGCGACTACACCATCAACCGCGAGCGCCTCTCTGCCGCGCTCAATTTCGACTGGCGCGTCAATCGCAATCTCGACCTCTACTGGCGCTCGCTCTACAGCGATTACAGCGACGACGAGGTGCAGCAGACCAACGTCTACAAGTTCGACGCGGGCGATCTGGTCGCGCTCGATGCCGACAGCGCCAGCGTGGAAGAAGGCGAGGTGGAAAAGCTCACCGAGTTCCGCAAGGAGACCCAGCGCATAGTCTCCACCGTGCTCGGTGCCGAGCAGCGCGCGGGCGCCTACACCTTTAACTACACCGCCGGCTTTTCGCGAGCTAGCGAAGACACTCCGAACGCGCTGGGTGCCACCTTCGTCGGTGAAGAACTCGACATCGGCTACAACGCCAAAGACCGCATGATCCCGCGCCTGTCGAGCACGAGTGCCGCCTACGCCGACCCGGAAACCTTCGAGCTGGACGAGCTGGTGCTCGACAGCACCAGCACCGCCGAGCGCGAGACCACGCTCGCCTTCGACGCCAAGCGCGCGCTGCGCTTCGGCGAGTCGCAGGGCTATGTGAAAGGTGGCGTGAAAGCGCGCCTGCGCAACAAGAACGGCAACGTCGACGTGCAGAGCTACGACGGCTTCCCCGATGATTTCACCATTGCCGATTTCGCGCCGCAGACGGTGGATTATCCCTTGGGAACCTGGGGGCCCGCCGCCTCGCGCGCCGGTGTGTCGCGCTTCTTCGCCAATAACCGCGCCGATCTTGAACTCGATGGCGACAGCAGCGATTTCGATTCGGCCATCGAAGACTTCGAGATCAGCGAAGACATCTATGCGGGCTACGGCATGGCGGGCATAACGCTCGGCAAGCTGCGTCTGAACGGCGGCCTGCGCTACGAGCAGGCCGAGACCGACTCACGCGGCACGCAGATCGTCATCGACGAGGAGAACGGCGACGGCGATCCCACCTTCACCACGCTCACCCAGAGCCGCAGCGACGAGCAGCTGCTGCCGAGCTTCAACCTGCGTTACGAAATGGACACGCGCAGCATCTTCCGTGCTGGCTATTCGCAGACCATCGCCCGCCCCGGCTTCGAGGCCAGTGCGCCGCGGCAGGCGATCGAAGTCACTGAAGACGATGGCGAGTTCGAGCGCGTGGCCGAGCTGGGCAACCCGGACTTGAAGCCGCTGAAGTCGCAGAACTTCGATCTGGGGATGGAGTTCTACCCCAAGGGCCTCGGTGTGTTTTCGGTCGGCGTGTTCCTGAAAAAGCTCGATCGGTTCTTCGTGGTGAGCGACATTGCTGGCCAGCCCGGTGCGTTTGAAGATTTCGACGAAGCCATCACCACGCTTAATGGCGGCGCGGCGCGGGTGTATGGGCTGGAGATGAACTTCACGCGCAAGCTCAAGACTCTCGCAGCACCCTTCGATGGCCTGCTGCTGGGCGCCAATCTCACGCTTTCGCAGTCTGACGCGACGCTGCCGTTCCGCACCGCGAAATCGACGCTGCCGCGCCAGTCCAATCGAATTGGCAACCTCATGCTCGGCTACGAGAAGTACGGCGCCAGCCTGCGTGTGTCGGCGACCTACCGCAGCCAGTATCTCGACGAGATCGGCGAGCTCGACGACCCGACCACCGATCGTTATGTCGATGAGCACCTGCAGATCGACGTGACCGGGGGTTATCGCTTCCTTCGCCGTTACGAGGCTTACTTCAGCCTGGTCAATCTCAACAATGAGCCGTTCTATGCCTACTTCGACTCGCCGCGATTTGCCTCGCAGTACGAAGAGTACGGGCCGACTTACGAGTTCGGCATCAAGGCCAGTTTCTAAGCGCTTGAACAACTCCACTACGTCCCATCTGATATTTCACGGATCCGCCATGACATTCAATGCCCTGACTACCCGGCTACTGATCG
The DNA here is from genome assembly GCA_965279705.1 of Stagnimonas sp. Taxonomy (GTDB): domain Bacteria; phylum Pseudomonadota; class Gammaproteobacteria; order Nevskiales; family Nevskiaceae; genus Stagnimonas. Next base: position 3,485,775 of record OZ257257.1, on the reverse strand, counting down.
CCGCACTACTGGCCAGTACCGCGGCCTGCTCGGTCTTTCAAAAACAGGATGCGCCGCTGCCCACCTTTGCCAATCAGGTGACGCTGAAGGAGCGCTATCTCACCGCGCGCGACCCCAAGGACAACGTCGATTCGGTGGCGACCTGGCATGGGCCCAACGGCCAGCACTGGCTGATCGCCACCGCCAAGACCACCGACCGGGTGATGGTCTACAACGCCAGCAACGGCGCGCCGATCCAGAAGTTTGGCAGCGCGGGTAAAGCGCTCGGCCAGTTCGAGCGGCCCAATGGCGTGTTCGTGATCGACGATCTCGCGCTGATCGTCGAGCGCGACAACCGCCGCGTGCAGGTGTTGCAGCTGCCGGACTTCACGCCGCTGATCGCCTTTGGCGACAGCGGCGAGACGAGCCTGAAAAAACCCTATGGCCTGTGGGTGCAAAAACTCGGGCTCAGTGACTATCGCGTGTTCGTCACCGACAACTACGAGACGCCCGAAGGCACCGTGCCGCCCAAGGCCGAACTCGGTGCGCGCGTGCACCAATACCAGCTGCGCCGGGGTGCCGATGGCTGGCGCGCGACTCTCGAACGCCGCTTTGGCGCGACCAGCGGCAAGGGCGTGCTCAACATCGTCGAGTCGATCTGGGGCGACCCAGCCACCGGCCGCCTGCTGATTGGCGATGAAGAGGAATACCGCTACCGCGATGTGAAGGTCTATGGCTTCGACGGCCAGTTTGCCGGCCAGCGCATCGGTGGCGGCGTGTTCCGCGCCCAGCCCGAGGGCCTGGCGCTGTATGCCTGCGCCGACGGCAGCGGTACCTGGTTTGCCACCGACCAGTCGCGCGGCGAAAACTTCTTCCACGCTTTTGATCGCAAAACACTCGAATATCAGGGCAGCTTCAGCGGCGCGGTCACCCGTAACACCGATGGCATCTGGCTGAGCCGCACGCCGATGCCGGGCTTCGTCAATGGCAGCTTCATGGCCGTGCACGACGATGGCAACGTCGCCGCCTTCGACCTCGGTGCGGTGCTGGAGGCGGTGGGTGTGGCACGCTGCAAAGACTAACTTTCAGGACGTTGAGATGGATGCCAGCCGCCGTCGTTTTTTGATACAGAGCAGCTCCACGGTAGCGGCTGCGTTTGTCGGCCTGCGCGCCGCGCAGGCATCGGCCGCCGTGATGCCTTTAGCGAGCGCCCGTAGTTTTGGTGCGCTGCTGCCCGACCCCAACGGCGTGCTCGATCTGCCCGCAGGCTTCAGCTACCGGGTGATCTCCCGCAGCGGCGATGCGATGAGCGATGGCCTACTGGTGCCCGGCATGGCCGACGGCATGGCCGCGTTCAATGGGCAGGGCGGCAACGTGGTGCTGGTGCGCAATCACGAGCTGGATGCCAAGCGCGGTCGCAGTTACGGCACCGCCTTCGGTGAAGGTAATGCGCGTCTCGGCAGCAAGCTGCCGCTCACTGCCCTATACGATGCCGGCGGCGATGCGCCGAGTTTTGGCGGCACCACGACGGTGGTCTACAACCCGACTGAACAGCGCATTGAGCAGCAATGCCTGAGTCTTGCCGGCACCGAGCGCAACTGCGCCGGTGGCCCGACGCCCTGGGGTAGCTGGCTTTCCTGCGAAGAAAATACCGACCGGGCCGGCGGCGACCACGGCAAGGATCACGGCTATGTGTTCGAGGTGCCATCGGCACGCCAAGGCCCGGCGGAGCCAATCGCGCTCAAGGCAATGGGCCGTTTCAACCACGAGGCAGCGGCGGTCGATCCGCGCAGTGGCATCGTGTATCTCACCGAAGACAAGGCCGATGGCCTGTTCTACCGCTTCGTACCGAAGCAGCCGGGGCGTCTCGCCGAGGGTGGCACGCTGCAAGCGCTGGTGCTGCGTGATGCCAGCGGCGGCGACACCCGCAACTGGGATCGCAAATCCGCCGGTCTCAAGCCCGGTGAAAAGTGGTCGGTGCGCTGGCTGACCCTGAGCGATGTCGAGTCACCGGATGACGATCTGCGCAATCGTGGCCAGGCGGCCGGTGCAGCGATCTTCGCCCGTGGTGAAGGGTTGTGGTGGGGCCGCGACGAGGCTTACTTCACTTGCACGGTGGGCGGTGCCAAGCAGGTCGGGCAGGTGTTTCGCTACCGCCCCACGCGCAATGGCGATGGCACGTTGGAGCTGTTCGTCGAATCCGACGACAAGGATGTGTTCGCCAACGCCGACAATCTCACCGTCGCGCCTTGGGGCGACCTGCTCGTCTGTGAAGACACGACCCGCACCTGTCGTCTGGTGGGCGTGCGGCCCGATGGCACGCTCTACCGCTTTGCGGCGCACCCGTACAGCGATTCGGAGCTGGCCGGCGTGTGCTTTGCACCCGATGGCCGCACCCTTTTCCTCAATGTGCAGCGGCCAGGGCTAACGCTCGCGATAAACGGGCCTTTTCCGCGCGCTTGAGCAGGCCGTATTGCGCGATGTTGATTTGTGATGATCATCACCGTGTGGTGAAGCGAGTGCAGTTCGCTAAGCGAGATGCGCCGAAGATTCAGAAATGATTCAGCCCCGCGCCCCAGCATCGCTGCGTCACCTTTACCGACGTTTTTTACCCCCCGCAGGATCATTCCCTGCCATTGGAGTCACCCATGAACACCCTCGAAACCACCCCCAAATCCAAATTTCTTCTTGCTGCGGCACTTGTCGGCTTCATGCTGGCCGGTTGCTCGCCCAAGGCGGACACCGCCAGCGAAGTCGCTGCGCAAGAGTTGACCGAAGCCAACAAGAAGGCTGAAGAAGCCACCATCCGCGCCGACGCCGCGCAGAAGGCACTCGAAGAAGCCCAAGCCGAGCAGCAGGCAGCACTCGCCAAGACCGCTGCCGACGCCGAGCAGGCTGACGCCGCTGCCAAGCTGAAAGCTGCCGAAACCCGCGCCGCCAATGCCGAACGTGAGTCTGCCGCCGCCAAGAAGCGCGCCGCGGCTGCCGAGCGCCAGGTGGCGACCACCGGTTCGCCCGCCTATGTCGAAGCCCGTCCGGCCGCTACCCCGGCACCGGCTCCGGTCTGCCAGGACTGCGGCACCATCTCGGCCATCACGCCGATCACCGTCAAGGGCAAGGGCACCGGTATGGGCGCCGTTGCTGGCGCCATCGCCGGCATTGCTGCCGGCAACCAAGTGGGTGACGGCAAGGGCACGGATGTCGCCAAGGTCGTGGGCGCCATCGGTGGTGCCTACGCCGGCAACCAAGCCGAGAAGTATGTGCGCCGCGACACCGTGTATGACGTGAGCGTTCGCATGGATACCGGCAGCACGCGCACGGTGCGCGTTGACGACGCCGCCAGTGTCAGCACCGGCACGCGTGTTCGCGTCAACGGCGCGAACCTCGAACGCCTGTAAATAGCGTTGTCCAAACGGGGCCGCAATGCGGCCCCGTTTTTGTGTACGGCTACTTGGCCTTGATCCACACTGGGGCTAGATACGCGACCGATTTGTTCTCGGGTCCACCGTGAATGCGCACGTAGTACCAGCGCTCGGGTTGCCCGGCCGCCGGCACCGGCAGATCGAAATGCGCGTTGCCGCCCTTGACCACTGCGATCTGCTCGCCGCCATTGCTGAACAAGCGGTATTCGCCGACATAGGGCGTGCCGTCCTTCTGCGTCACCGCCACATCGAGCGGCACGCTCTTGCCGGGCGTGCAGCTGAGTGTCGAGCCCATCGGATGATCCTGATCGGCTGTGAGTGCCGCGCGCAGATGTTCGCCGGGCGAGAGTGCATAGGTGCGCCGTGCCAGCCAGGCTGACTTGAACCCCTCGTCGGTGAGGCCTTCGGCCAAGGTCACGGTCTTGGGGCGGAAGTCCACGGCATACTGACCAAAGTGCTCGTCTTCCGAGCCGATCGGCGCGAGGCGCCAGCCCTTGTCGAGCGCCCGTGCGTAGAAGGCCTGATAGCGATCATCCCGATTGCTGTCGTTGTAGACCTCCATGCCGAACATGCGCTCTGCGGCGGCGGGGATGTATTCGTAGTCGTTCCAGTCGCACAAGCCGGCAGTCAAACCGGTGGGGTCGTTCTTGGTCAAGCACTTGTCGTGTGGATGGTTGAAATGCGCCAGGCCATCGTTGCCACCACCGAAGGGCACGCCCGCGCCGCCGTTGATGGCGATGCTGGTGGCCGACCCACCCAAGCCGGGTGTGGCGGGGTCGCGGGTGAACCAGTCCCAGAAGGTTTCCATCGTCAGCGCAAAGCCGCCGTCGGTTTTGGCATTGGTGAAGTTGGTGGAGAAATAGACGTTGATGTGACCAAACACATCGCTCGTCCACTCGAAGCCACGAATGGCCAGAAAGTGTTCGTTGCTGGCCTCGGTGGCCTGCGTCTTGGTGGAGGCCCACTTCACCAGATTGTCCATTGTGGGGTTGAGGAAGCAGTACTCCAGTGAGGCTGGATCGAAGGCGTCGTCGCCTGGCGTGCAGCTGGCATGCAGGGCCAGGAAGTTGCCAGCATCGAGACTATCCGAGTGTTCCGAGCTGCCGACGAACGAGTAACTTGAGGTGTCGGCGATGCGGAAATAGTCGGCGGGGATCGCTGTCGGCTGGCCGTCCGAGTACGAGGAATGCTCGTGCATCAGGCCCTCGTAGGCCTTGAGTGATGAGAGTGCGGGGCCGGTGTAGGCCTCGCAGACCTTGGCGACCGGCGCCGGTGTGCCCGGTACCGTAGGCGGCACGACGGGTGCGGCTGGCACTAGGGAGGAATCCCCGCAGGCGGCAAGGCCGATGGCGAGTGGCAGAACGGCAAAAAGGCGCATGGCGAATCCGGGGGGGCGTAGAGCAAGGCGCGCACGCTAGGCGCGCGGTGTGACCCGGCCATGACGATCCCATGAAACCGCAGTGGGAAAAACACCCCATGCCCAGAGAACGTCTACAGCGTGATGCGCTGCCAGCCACGCTTTCGCCAAATCGCGACGAAGATGCCGGCCTGGATGCCGCGATAGGCAATCATCGCCAGCCACACCGCATTCAAGCCCAAGCCCCACACCCGCCCCAGCAGGTAGGCGAGCGGCAGGAACAGCACCCACTGCATGCCCACCGCCACCATCAGCACCGTGCGGGTGGCACCGACACCGAGCAGGGTGTTCATCAGGATCATGCCCAGCGCATCGCCGATGACGGTGATGCCGATCAACTGCAGCGGCAGCTTGGCGAGCGCGACTAGCTCGGGTGTCTTCAGGAACGGCGCGAGAATGAAACTCGGCACGAAGATGAAGGCGAGCGCGAACGGCGTGAGCAGGTAGACGCTCTGGCGGAACACATCCCACATCCAGCGATAGGCGTCGTCGGCATCCTTGCGGCCCAAAGCCTGCGCCGCAAGCGTGGCGGCGGCCAGGCCGAAACCCATGCCAGGCAGCACGGTGACCAGCGTGATGTTGACCAGCACGTTGGCGGCGGCGAGTTCGGCGGTGCCGATCTGGCCCACGATCCAGAACAGCATCACGAATCCTGCCGCAAACAGCAGCTGTTGCGCCATGGCGGGCACACCGAGTTTCAGCTGGGCTTTGAGCTCCGCACGCGAGGGACGACGCTGCAAAAACCCTGACCCACTGGCGTGCTTCTGGGCCAGCCAGAAGTAAGTGGCGGTGCCGACGCACAGCGAGATAGTGGTGCCCAGACCCGCGCCCATCGAGCCCATCGCCGGCAGGCCGAGCTTGCCGAAGATCAGGCAGTAGTTGAGCGCGATGTTGAGCGTGTGCATCCAGATCAACGTACCCATGTAGAGGTGGGCGCGCTTCACCGCGCTCCAGTAGCCGCGGAAACTGAAGTTCATGCCGAGTGCAAACACCGAGAGCAGACGCATCTGCAAGTACGGCACGCCCTGCGCAGCCACTTCAGGATCGGGATTGAGCTGTGCGAACAACCAGGGCGCGATGAGGATCAGCAGCACCGAAATCGGCACGCCGATCAGCAGCGACAGCAACAGGCCGCCGTTGAGCGGGATGGCGGATTCACTCAGGCGGCCCTCGCCCACGCGCCGCGCGGCGATGGCCTGCACCGCCACCGACAAACCGGTGACGGCGGCCATTGCGACAAAGTTGACGAAGCTCGAAAGTCCCACACCCGCCAGTGCTGCCGGGCCGAGCTGGCCGACCATCGCGGTATCGACGAGGTTGAGCACGTTCTGCGAGGTCATGCCACCGATGATCGGCAGCGACAGCGCCCAGATTTCGCGGCGGCGATCACGACGGGGGGATGCAGCCAAGCGCTTCTCCAATGGGCAATAAAGTCTGGGTGAATTGTCGAATACCCAACGTTACACTCCAAACCACACAGCAGTCGGCTTGCTTCGTTACGGCGAAAAATCCTCTAGAGGAGGGCCGACCCAAGATCGTCTTGTCAGGGATTTGTCCTAATGTTGAAACTCCGTCTCACCGCATTTGCCGTCGCTGCTGCCTTGCTGAGTGCTGCTGCTGCGGCCGACACGGCAGGAACAGCAACCCCGGATAATTTTCCTGTCACCGCGCAGCCCGGCGAGTGCTACGCCCGTGTGGTCAATCCGCCCAAGTTCGAGGCCCGCAGCGAACAGATGCTGGCCAAGGCCGAGACCGAGCGCATCGAGATCATTCCCGCTCGATATGAAACGGTGGAAGAGAAGGTGATGGTCAAGCCGGCAGGCAAGAAAATCGTCGACATCATTCCGCCCGTCTACAAGACGGTGGAAGAATCGGTGGTCGTCAAAGGCGCCTCTGAGCGCATCGAGCAAACGCCCGCCGTCTACCGCGAGGTGGAAGACACCCAGCTCATCAAACCTGCCACGACGACTTGGAAGAAAGGTCGCGGCCCGATCGAGAAAGTCGACGGCCTCACTGGCGAAATCATCTGCCTGGTCACCGTGCCTGCTGAATACCGCACGGTGAAAAAGCGTGTGGTCGTGAGCCCGGCCGAGGTCAAGCGTATTCCGGTGCCTGCCGAATACGGCACCGTGCTGCGGCAGGAACTGGTCAAACCCTCCGAAGTACGCGAGGTGGAAACGCCTGCTGAATACAAAGTGGTCCGCTCGGTGAAAATGGTTGCGCCCGCCGAAGAAAAGCGCATCCCGATCCCCGCCGAATACCAGACGGTGACCAGCCAGATTCTGGTGAGCGAAGGCAAGGCGGAGTGGAAAAGCATTCTCTGCGAAACCAACACCACGCCCGGCATCGTGCTGGACATCCAGCGTGCGCTGCTCGCCAAGGGCTTCAACCCCGGCAAAATGGATGGGGTGATCGGGCAGGAAACTTCTGCGGCGATCCACGCCTTTCAGCAGGCCAACAATCTCGCCACCGGCGGCTTGACGATGGATACGCTCGACAGGCTGGGTGTGCGCACGAAGGGCTGATTGCCTTGCAGCAATAAAAAGCCGGGCAGTGCCCGGCTTTTTATTGGCTGTCATCGCTGCAGGGTGGCTACTCGGCCTGCTTCCACGCGTTCATTTCTTCTTCTGTCCAGTGACTACGGCGCAAGCGGTTCCATGTAAGATCGCGCTTGACCGCTTCCGCAGGCAGACCCGCGATAACGGTCTGCCATTCGGTGAAGCTCTTGTTGACGAACGCGCCGGCGCCGATGATGTTGTCATCGGCAATCGTCACGCCCTTGTTAATGATCACGCCGAGACTGACCCAGAAATTGTCACCGATATCGATGGGTCTCGGCACTTTGACGCGATTGCCTGTGCTGACCTCAATTAGAGGGTGCGCATCGGTCACCCGCACATCGATCTTGCGCGAGAACATGCACCATTTTCCGATATGGATATTGCAGCCTTCAGCGCAGAGCAGATAAACATCGGCAAAGGTCGTGTGATCGCCAATCGACACGGTCTGAATCGCCCCGTCTTCTGTAGACACTCAAGAGCCGTGGGAAAGTTGCTGTTGTTCAAACTGTATCGGAGACAGCCCGCCGTTGTGTCCATGTCGGCGTTTGGGGTTGTAGAAGAGCTCGATGTAGTCGAAGACATCTGACCTAGCATCGTCTCTAGTGGCATAGGTTTTTCGCTTCACCCGCTCGCGCTTCAGCAGCTGGAAGAAGCTCTCAGCCACCGCGTTGTCGTAGCAGTTACCGCGCCGACTCATGCTGCACACCATGCCGTGACCTTTGAGAAAGCTCTGCCATTCATAGCCGGTGAATTGACTGCCCTGGTCCGAATGCAGCACCAAGCCGGCCGGAGGCTTTCTGCGCCAGATCGCCATCAGCAGTGCGTCCAGCACCAGCTCCGTGTGCATTCGGCCCTGCATCGACCAGCCGACGATCTGACGCGAATACAGATCGAGCACCACGGCCAGATACAGCCAGCCCTCGTGGGTGCGGATGTAGGTGATATCCGTCACCCACTGGGCATTCGGCAGTGCCACCTCAAACCGCTGCTCCAGATGATGGGGGGCGACCTGCGCAGGTTTGCCACCGGCAATACGGGGACGACGGCCATAGCCCACCTGAGCCTGCAGCCCTTCGATCCGCATCAGGCGGGCGACACGGTGCTTTCCGCAGGTCTCGCCCAAGGCACGCAGATCGTCGTGAATCTTGCGGTAGCCATAGACGCAGCACGCTCTCCAGCCGGGCCTGCTTGATCGGCCCCAAGAGCTTCTGGTCGGACTTAGCACGCAGGCTTTGCGGGCTGCGCTTCCAAGCGTAGTAGCGGCTGCGATGCACCTTCAGCGCCTTGCACATCGACAGCAAGCGAAACTCCCGCAAGTGCTCGCTCATAAACGCGTACTTCACCCGGACAGCTTGGCAAAGTACGCGGCGGCCTTTTTTAAGATGTCGCGCTCCTCCGTGACGCGACGCAGCTCAGCCTTCAATCGACGCAGCTCGGTGTCTTGTCCAACCTGAGCAGAGCGGGCTGGCTCCGATACCTGATACCGCTTCAGCCAGCCATACAAACTGTCGATGCTCACGCCCAACGCCTGGGCAACCTCAGCCACAGGACGTCCACGATCGGTGACCTGCTTCACCGCCTCAATCCGAAACTCTTCGGGGTATCGCTTGCTGCTCATACACATCTCCTCGTCAGGCCAAAACTATGGCTTCGAGGTGTCTACAAATGCCGGGGCGATTCAGTCTGGCCATTGCCCTTGATCAAGATCTGCCCGCGCAGCTGGCAGTTTTGCCGATGATCAACTTGTTGTTGCTGCCGGCAATCTTGATATCGAAGCGGTTGATGCTGGCCCCTTCCCCAAGGCTGCAAAGTCATTGTCTTTCTCTACTGAAAAATTTTCCGCCATCGCTCGGTCTGCAGAGAATTCGTTGTCTTGGAGGCCGGCAGCGAGCGGCAGGCCCTCGCAAGAAGGGGTTATGACTTGTGGTCGCCGATCGAATAGGCGATCAGTGTGCCGATGGCCCAGAACGCGAAGGTCGAGATGAACATCAGGAAAACGATTTTTAAGCGTTTCGGCTTGGTGGACTCGATGGGCAGGGAGGGTGGGATGAAAGTCGAGAGATAAATCGTTTCGCCATCAGCTGACCGGCTGGCAGAAACCAATGACGCGAGCGCGGTCTGGTACGCCGTCTGCGCAATGGCCACTTGGCCTTTCAAGGTTTCGTAGGTCGACATCGTGGCAGCGGAGCCACCGCTGTTGCTGCCACCGGTGGTGGGCAATGACGCTTGAACGCTCCGCAGCTGATCTTCCGACGCCTTGATCTTTGCCCGCAACAGCTCGAGGTTTGGCGAGGCTTCGCTCATGTACTTGGAGAGTGCGGCAGCCTCGCCCTTCATCTGCGCCAAACCCTGGCGCAGGCTGGCGACCGAAGAAGTGTTTGCACTGGCATCCTGCACCGGGTCGAACACTTTCTCTTTCTGGCGGAAGGCGAGCAGCTGCTTCTGCTCTTCCAGCAAGTGGTTGCCAGCCTTGGTGACTTGCGCCTCGGCAAAGCCCATGACCTGCGCGCGCGCGCGCGCCGAAAGCTCGTTGACCGCTTGTTCCGACAGTTTCAGGATGGTCTGCGACAGCAGCAGCGCATCCTCCGGCGTGAACGCCTGCACAGTCACGATCACGGAGCCATTGGTCAGTTCGAAATAGGCGTCGACCTTTTTGCGCCAGTACTTCACGAGTTTTTCGACTGATACTTCGGGGTCGAGCCGCTCGATGACGTCTGCCTTTTCCGTCGAGAACATCTTGCGGAGGTCGATCTCCTTGCTGATCTGATCGACCATCGAGCGGCTGGCGATGTATTGCGTCACCACGAAGGAGTTCAACGCAAAGGCCGAGGCCGCCGATTTGCCGCCACCACCATCCAGCATCGAACTGGCGTCACGCAGGGATTTATCCAGCGGCACCACGTTGAAGCGCATCTCAACTTCATACTGGTCGGCAGCGAAGAAGCCGTAATAGATGCCCGCTGCCAGTGTCGGCAGCAGGCAGATCAGCACGAACATCACTCGACCCCAATGCAGGCGATCCGGCTCCTCGGCATCGGCGAGAGCTTTCCAGGTCCAGTCCTTGACGACCTGGACCTTGCGAGTAATCGGACCGCCAAAATGACTTTCGACAGGGCTTTGATCCTGCTCCTTACTCTCTTTGCGCGCAGCAATTTCTTTCGGCACTTTTTTAGTCTTGATTGGGGCGGCGCTCATTACGGCATCGTCTCATAAACGGTGATGGCCTCTTCGAGGCTCCGGTAAAAATCGAGTCGCCCATTGCCAAGAATGGCACCGACTTGGCAGATGTCCCGCATCGTGTGGTAGTTGTGCGATACAAGAATGATGCTCGATTTGCGAATGCGTTCGCGAAAGGCCATGACCGCTTTTTCACGAAAGCGGCTGTCGCCGACCTCTGTGATTTCGTCGATCAGGTAAAAATCAAAATCGATCGCGAGGCTTGCCGCAAACATCAGCCGCGCGCGCATGCCAGAAGAATATGTGTGCATCGGCATATCGAAGTAGTGGCCGATTTCGGCAAAATCTTGCACGAACTCCACACTCTGATGAATAGGCATGCCATAAACGCGGGCCAGAAACACGATGTTCTCGCGCGCCGAAAGCCGGTGAGCAAACGTACCGCCAAATCCCATGGGAAAGGACACGCGCCCTTGACGCTTGATATGACCTTTATTCGGTAGCTCCGCGCCTGAAAGCAGCCGGATCATCGTCGATTTGCCAGAGCCGTTGCGGCCTAAAATCCCTATATTTGTACCATCAGGGAATACAGCCGATACATTATCGAGAACCACTTTTCGCCCATCCCCGGCAGGGTAGGATTTAGTGACATTCTGCAGCGTGATCATAATTCGTAGGTCATGCGGCGATGTTGGATTCTTTCCAATGCTAAGCCAATTAATAAAGAGCTTATCCCAAAGGCAAGGACGTAATAGGTGTCTAACCAATGTGGAGAATAATTTCTAAAGAATCCGTTTCTAAACCACTCGATACCCTGCAGCACTGGATTCCAGATCAAATAATCACGGACCCATTCTGGCATATGCTGCGGTATATAAAAAATACCCGACGCGAAATACATAAGTCGAGTAATTACAGGCCAAATCTTTTCCCAAGTAGGAAAGGCCGATGCCACCATTGCACTTAGTGCGCCAAACCCTGTTGCCGCAAACCAGACGCAGAAAAGCGCTTGAATACATCTTATAGGTTCGGTCGGAATAGCCTTGGCGCCAATAAGGCAGAAAAAAATGGAAAAAGAAATAATCACAACCGTTGATTCGCGCCACAACGACATCATGCTTTGCGAAACCAATAAGTCCATCGGCTTGATCAGCGGCAACTGTAATAAATTATGGTTCCCCGGAATCGAATCCATCATGTGCGAAACCGTATGTATAAACATCAAAAACGGAAGAATCCCGGTTAAATAGAATAGATATAAATTGTCTCCAATAGGCGGCGTGCTGTGATTCAATAATTTGAATACTAGGCCTAAGGTGAGCAAATGGGTCATTGGCTCAATCAATGCCCAGATGTAACCCAAGCGCGACCCCGCATAAGAGGCGCGGATGTCCCGCAGCACCAGTGCCATGACGACGCGCCGCTGTGTCCTGAAGGCTTCCAGCATTGGGTGTGACTTGTGATGATCCAGACGGCGCGGAACATTCAACGGAGGCGTATATTGCGTCGTCGATTGAATATCGGCGATTGCGACACTCAAGGCCTGCGTGATATCGGTGTCTCGCTTGCCGCGCACCCTTTTCAGATGCGCCTTGTAGTCCGCGTTGTCTGGCTCGCATTCCATGGCTTTGAGGGCGTGTGTTTCAGCATCCTCAAAACGTCCAACCTCTACTTCAGCTCCGCTGAGGGTGCGCCAGCCATGTCCGACGGTCGGCGCCATCGCACAGGCTCTTTGCAGAAACTCGATCGCCTCTGCCATCCGTTCGGCGCTCACCATCAGGCCGCCGGCATGCAGTTGATATTCGGGAGTATCGGGGGAGAGCCTCACAAGTTCCAAGGCCTCATCAATGGCCTCGGAGAGATTGCCGGCGGCAGCCAGCGTACCGCTCAACACGCGTCGCGCGACGCGATTTTCCGGCTCTGCCCTGAGCGCCAAGCGCAGCACATCGATAGCTTGTCGATAGCGGCCATGTATCGTGAGCAGATTGCCCAAATGCACCTGCGAAGAAACCAGCGCGGGCTCCAGTTTGACCGCTGCAGTTGCCTCATCGATCGCGCGGCCAACCAGGCCCATAGACACGAACACGCTGCTCAACAGATTGTGAGCATGTGCGTTAGTAGGGTCGATTTCGATCGCTTTTTCCAGATTTAGCTGGGCATCTTTGAACTGCTTAGACTGAAGTAGCAGGCCGCCGAAATGAATTCTGAATTCAGAGTTTTCGGGTGCCAGCTCGAGGCAGCGCGCTGCATCGGCTATTGCCAAATCGGCTTGTCCGGCCTGGAGTAGAGCCGAACTCCTGAATCGCAGGGCGACCGAGTTTCTGGGCTCAAGTGCGATGACTTTGCCCAGAACCTCTGCTGCGGCCGAAAATCGCTTCGACACCATGAGGTCAGAGCCGAGCTGCATGAGCAAGTCGGTATCGTCCGGAGACAAGGCCATGAGACTTTCGGCCAGTGACAGACCCTTCTCCAGATGCGCGCCGGCGGTCAGCATGCTGACCACCCGCCGCAAAAGTTCAACATCTAGAATGGTGTATGGCTCGAGCTGGGGCAGCAGATCGAGCACCTGAGAGGCGCGACGCATATCCGCCAGCGCCCCGATCAATTCGGACAGCGTGGCGCGATCCTCTGGCGACTCCGCCAGTAGCTGTTTCAGCTCTTGGATCCGTTTATTCGTGGGGTTCAAAATGATCGCCTTGGCTCTATGCCTACAGAAGGGAATTTTGGCCGGAAAGCCGTTCAAGCCTTGAAGGGTGTGAATTTCATCCAGCGCCCCGACCGCTTCGCAGACTGAGTGGGAAAAGCATGGATTTTTGGAGCTGTAATGGTATCCAAACTGGTGTCCGAAGATGCGCAAACGACAAGGCTATTTTGGTATGGCCTCCCTGTTTCACTTGTAAAGCGTGACGTGGGCTAAGTCTGATTGCCACACCGAAGTTCACAGCCACTACAATCTGGGTAGCGCATTTCATGCAAGCCATAACGCGCCTGCCAGTGTGAAAGCCTGCTGTCTGCCAGTTGCCCTAATTAGCGATGGAATTTATTAGAAATGTTTCAAAAGCTGATCAACCGCTTTGCCAAACCCAAACCTCCCGCGGATGTTGTGACGCTGCCGACCGCAGAGGTGTCTAAGCCCTCACTCATCATCAACAATCTTAGGCAGCTGTTGCCCGCGGTGCGTCAGGTGTATGCGCCTGTCGCAACGCTGCCCGTTATCAGTTACAGCAACCCGGAGAATCTGGGCTATAGCGTTGGCATTGAGCACTGGCCGGGAGACAACGCAAATTGCAAGGCCGAGCTGGAATGGTCAATGTCCACCAATGGCCCCGAGTTGACTTTAAAGTATTCCGGTGATCTGGCTGCAGTGCCGGGCGCTTGTCTCAACATCCGCTTTTTCTTCGAGACGCCAACGCCACCAACTGGTTTTGCCACGCTGGGCGGCGCGCGTATCAAGATGGCGCAACCCGAAAGAGTGGAATCCATTTGTGCGGTTTACCGTCTGGACGACTATGCAGGCGGCAATACCTTCCCCGACATGGCGCATGAAATGGATCTGCTCATCGCACATGAGCTCGATGGTGCCAAGGGCGTACCCGGCCTTGAGTTTCGCATTGCCTTCCTCAAGCCGGTAAGTCCGGGCGAGCCGTTTGAAGTGAAATTCTCGCGCATCTTCATCGGCGAACATTTTTCGCCCGAGGCTCATGGACTGGCTGCGCCTGCTTATGTATTCCCGCTAGGGTCCGAACAGAAAGATGAAGCGGATGCTGCATTGCTGGATTTTGAAGAGCAGGCGCTGCTAGCACTGAAAAAAAACAAGCTGACCGGCGTGCAGGGCTTCTGCCGCCCCTACGTTGTGAGCCGCGGAGACGAAAGGCGGCAGTATCCGATAATGATTGGCACAGCCAATTCAGTGCATTGGTATGGCCAGACGAACGACCACAACATCAGCTTCTTTGAAAAATCCGGTTTGGTGAAAGAGGGGGGGGTAGTTCTGGACTGTGGCGCTCACGCAGGCCGCATTTCAGTGCACCTAGGTCATTTAGTGGGGCCAAAGGGGATGGTGTTCGCGTTCGATCCATTCCCTCAAAACAACATCCAGATCGAGGCCAACGCCAAGATTAATGGCATGAAGAATTTGATCTGCGAGTGGGCTGGTGTGGGTCCTGATTTTGGCGACATCGAAGTCTCCAACGAAGCGCAGAATTTGATGGCCAGTCAGAAGAAGGATGTAATCAAGGTTCGGCAGGTGCCTTTGGACTCCTACATAGAATACAACCCGACGTTCATCAAGATCGATGTGGAGGGCTATGAGGGGGAGGTTTTGAAGGGTGCGCAGAAGCTGCTGCGAGCCTGTCGTCCTGCCGTTCTTGTAGAGGTGCATCCGCAGTTCATTGGCGCTTTTGGGGCCACGTTCGAGAGCTTGATTGCCTTGATCCCCTTGGATCTGTATGACATCTGGACCCAGTTTATCGGCGGTCGCCCTGCGCGGCTCTATTACCCTGGGATCAACGAAGTGGTTGGCAATATTGTCGACATCATTGCCATACCAAAGTCGCAGCCTAATGTAGCGAAGCGGGCAGCACATTGATAAGTAGCGATTTGACGGCGGCTAGGGAGATTGCGGCGCAGGGCTCAAAGCCAAAGCTAGCGATCATCTCCACTTTTGATGATCTCTGCGGTATTGCGGCCTACACGCGGTTTCTGATTCGGCAGCTGGAGAGTGTCTTCGAGGTCACGGTATTCGACCTCGACCAGTATTTACTACTTAGCAAACACGGCCACGTGCGCAAGTTGGGTGACCAGCACATCCGTGAAATTGCGGATCAGTTGAAAAACTTCGACTGGGTCAATATTCAGTTAGAACACGGCACGCTGGGGCGCGACATCAAAGATATTTATCGGCGCTTCAAGCTGCTCGTTTCTGCAGCGCCGCGTATCTCGATCACCTTCCACACCGTGCTGGAGCCGCAATCATTCCAGTTCCGGTCGTTTGCCAAGGAGCTGGCAACCTTCAAGTTGCAATATGCGTTTGATCGGGTGGTGGAGCACGCGCGCAACAAGGTGCTGGCCAATGGCATTTACAAATATCTGCGAAAGGTGCAGTCCACAAAACCCTTGAGCATCATCGTGCACAACCGGCGTGACATGCGGTTGATGAAATACGTCAACCAGTTCGAACACGTCTACGATCACCCACTCTCTTTTCTCTCGCAGAGCGACGTGCGCGCCATCCGTGCACGCACGCAAAAATCAGACTTTGTGCTGCTGGCCAATGTGCCTGAGGACGCCAAGCTGATCGGTGTATTCGGTTTTTTTGGCAGCTACAAGGGTTTTGATACCGCGATACGTGCAATGCATTACCTCCCGCAGGACTATCACCTGCTGATTTTTGGCGGCGTGCACCCCAACGAGATCAAGTTGCGGCAGTCGCTGGACCCTTACATCGAACTGCTGCTCGAAGAGGCCTGCATCGATGTGGCGGTGCTGAAAGAAACCATGGGCAAGCAGAACAGCGTGGCCGCACAAACGCCTGGCTCATCCCATGCCCGTGAACTGCGAGAGCGTCGGTTGAAAGACCTGACCGGCCGCATTCACTTCATGGGGTCGTTACCGGATGAGCAGTTCACCTCCGGCATGGCCATATGCGACACGGTGGTACTGCCTTATCAGGAGGTTGGTCAATCTTCCTCGGGGCCGATGAGCATGGCACTGGAGATGGGCTGTCGCATCGTGGCGACCCGCACGCATGCTTTTTTGCAGTTTGCGCGCTACTACCCTGGCGTGATCGAGTTTTTCGACATTGGCAATTATGTTGATCTGGCAGAGCGGCTAAAGTCGCCATCGACCAGCTCATCGTCTGGCGCTGAAATGAGCCACGGCTCGGAAAGCAACATTCAGATGTATGTCGAAGCGCACAGCATGGCGCCAAGGGTTGCCAATACAGTAGCTTTATCGCATGCGCTGCCAGCTATAAATAAGGGATGAAGTCATGATGTCGTTACCCGCGAGACCCTCGGTATTCGGTGCGCTGCCCGCGGCGCTGCTAATCGTGCTCAGTCTGTGCATCGGCGGCTGTGCCATCCCCAGAGCTGGCCCGGGGCCGGGGGATTTCCCGGACTCGCCTGAAAAGACCGAGCCGGCGATCCCGCTCAGCATCGTTCGGGCAGACCGGCAGATTATTGAAAAGCTCAAGGCGGTGTCGATAGATACCCTCGCATCATTAGGGGCTGACAAGCCGATATCCGACACCATTGGCATTGGTGATGTGTTGTCAATCCAGATTTACGAGCCAGGCAGCAATGGCCTTTTTGGGGCCGGCGCGGGCGGCGGCAGTGGCTCGAGCGGCAGCTCGGTAGGACAGTTTCCCAGACTGGTTTTGAGCCGGGACGGTGAAATCACCGTGCCGTTTGCCGGCAGTCTCAAGGTGGTTGGCATGACGCCGACCGAAGTGCAAAAAGAGATTGAAAAGAACCTGCAGGGAAAGGCGATCCAGCCGCAGGCCGTTGTGTCGGTCGTGCAGAACGTGTCGAACACGGCCACGATCGGAGGTGACATCAAGCTGCCTGGTCGTGCGCCCTTAAGCCTGGCCGGCGAGCGCGTGCGCGATGTCATCAATCTGGCCGGCGGGCCCATGCATGAGCCTCAGGATGTGCTGCTGCAACTGACGCGTGGAACCCAGACCAAGACGGTGCAGCTGCAAAGCGTGATCGACAGCCTAGAGGAGAACGCCTATGTCTTCCCTGGTGATCAGATCCAGCTGACCTACCGCCCCCGTTCGGTCACGGTTTTTGGCGCGGCGCTCCGACCTTCAGAAATCCCATTGCAGCAGGCCAGTGTCAACCTGGCGCAGACGCTCGCGCGTGCAGGAGGCTTGTCAGACGACAAGGCTGACCCGTCGGCCGTGTTTGTCTTCCGTTTCGAGAATGCAGAGGCACTCGGGGCGCTTGCCGATGCCGCAGCACGTATGCCCAACGGAACCGTGCCCATCATCTACCAAGTGGACTTGAGCGAGCCACAGGGTTTTTTCATTGCCAAGGGCATGGAGATGCGTGATGGCGACATGTTGTATGTGTCTAATACTCGCAGCGTGAACGCGGCCAAGGTTGGAGCGCTAATCCGGCAGTTCACTGGTGTCGCGTTCGATCTGCGTGGCGCTACATCACTAGGCAACTAGCCGTACGCGAACAAAGCATTGCAGCGAGTGTCTGAAATGGGCGGTAACATTGGCGCGCAGTCTGCCGAACTCGAGCAGCGTCCACGCCTTTTGTTTGTTACTACGCGTTTCATGTTTCCGGTCGTGGGGGGTGACCTACTACGTCCATTTCATATTTGTCAGGAGCTCTCCAAACGCTTTGACATCACATTAGTTTCGCTATGCGCAAACAAGGCGGAACTCACTGCAGAATATGATTGTTCGGTGTTCGTCGAAGTGCACCGTTTTTATTTGCCGCGCTGGAAATCGCTGATGCAGGTAATGGCAGGCTTGTTTAGTCGACGGCCACTTCAGCTGAGTTACTACGCCCATGCTGAGGCGAGCCGCTTTCTTCGCCACGTCTGGCGTCAATACGACTACGGCATCAGTCATCTGATTCGCGGCGCAGCCTTGATCGGCGAGATAGATGAGCGCTGGATCCTTGAGATGACGGACTCCTTCGCACTGAGTTATCTGCGTATATCTCGTAGCAAGCGGCGCTTTGACCCTCTGCGATGGCTTTACAAGGAAGAGTGTCGAAGGTTAGAGATCTATGAACGTAACATCGCGCGACGTTATCGTGCCGCGGTGTTGATCTCTTCGGCAGATGCTAACCACGTAGGGCGTAATCAAAACCTCCATGTGCTGCCGAATGGAGTGGATCTCATGCGACTGGGCGCGAACGATCACCTCAAACTGGAATCCCGTGGTCGAAGTATTCTCTTTATCGGCAAGATGGATTACGCCCCAAATTTTGAAGCCTGTCGCTACTTTATTCGCGAAATTCTACCTTCTCTACCGAAAGAGATAACGTTCAGGATAGTGGGAAAATCTTCTCCAAGCGTGGTTCGTCGGCTGATCGGCAATAATCCGCGAGTCACCGCAACAGGCTATGTCGAGTCGATTGCTGAGGCATCGCGAGAGGTTTTTTGCGGAGTCGCACCGATTAGGTCGGGGGCGGGATTGCCAAATAAAGTTCTTGAATACATGGCCTTGGGGTTACCCACAGTTGCTTCTGAAATGGCTAATTCTGGGGTTGGTACTGTACATGGTCAGCACCTTTTGGTTGCGTCGACCCGCTCTGAATGGGTGCACTTCATACTCCAACTCTACAGAGATCCAATGCTTCGTCATAAGTATTCTTGGAATGGGTGGCGGTATGTATCGCGCCACCACTCTTGGGAGGTTATTGGTGCGCGCTATGCGGCGCTGTTGGTGAATCCTGCTGCGTAATTAGTCCTGCGAATAGCGAGATGTAGATTTTTACCGATTCAAGTCACAGTTAATCGCGGTTGATCGCTTATCTCTTTCTTAGTATATTAATATTCCATAGTAATTATCAATAGCCGATAGGCGCGGTTAGCGTTGTCCAAAAAAAGCCGTTGTTCTGCGATTTTTATAAATAACCGAGTTTTTCTTGAACAATAATATAAATTATAGAAGTTGCTTGTATATATTTGTTGATGACAGTTCGCTGATTTCTGCTGTCAAGATGTCGAAAATTTTAAGAATGCACGGCGTTATCGCTAAATTCGCCCTAATAACAGACAATCTGCGTCAAGTCGTATCTCGGCGCCAAGTTGGTATTATCCTCGGACGCGAGCCAGACTATCTTGAAAGTCAGTCCAATTTAATCTCGCCAAGTCTAATTTCTCAATTCGATTATGTTTACAGTGCTAAGTACCCGAAAAGAATTCGAGATCAGATGCGCCAGGGCAGCTGGGCAAATTATCGTCGTCGTCCTGTTTTTATCTCGGCTTTTCCGGGATTAGAGCTATTGCCAAATGCGGGCATTCCGGCAAGATCGGTCGCAGATATCCTGTGCTACAACTCGACGGTCGACTTAGAGGTCGCTTCGTCCTTGACTGATCTCGGAAATCGAGTTCTGCTTCGGTTCAACCCTCTTTTGTACACATCGAGCGAAATTCCCCCCGCCCCAAAGCGGGTACGTCATCTTGTATTCCTGACGCAGAACTCGCTTCCCCTTTGGCGCAAGGGCCGAGAAGATGTTGTCTCGCTACTGCTGAGTATTGCGTCTGCCAATCCCGATTGTCGGATCACCATCAAACTTCGCCAGGAGGCGGGGGAAGATCGCTTCCATACTCACAAGGAATACGTTCCTTATAAAAGTCTTCTGTCAGGGACAGCTGCGGCTGATCGATTCTGCTATTCATCCGGGACGATGGAAGAAGCTCTGAATGGTGCAGACTGTATCCTTACATGCTCATCCACGGCGGGAGTGGAGGCTTTGGCAATGGGAATCCCCGCAATGTTTTACAGCGATTACCATGGGTTTGCCGAAGAGCCTCAGTATGCGGGAATAATGCGCGTCTTTAGTGGGAGTGGAATCCAAGTCACGCGAGAACAAGCTGTGGGACTCAGTGTGCCGACAGCGAACCCTGACTGGTGGCACAACACAATTTCGCGCCCAGATGACCTCTCTAAATTACTGAAAGCAATGATCGGAGCGCATTTGACAGTATGCGGCCCAATGACGGAGCTGACGTAAGTCATGCATATACTCCTCCCCTTTCATAATAAGCCGACGTTAGACTTCGCTTGTGGCATCGGGATTGGGCTAACGAGAGCCGGTGCATCGATCACATATGCTCAGATAGCTGAGAATATTGAGATAGAATCGAAGGCTTTCAGTCGACATGTTTCACTTTATTTTCCTGGCGGCCCAGACATATACATAGAATTAAACGAGCTGATATCTGATGGGCTGTTAAGTTCCTTTGATGCTATTGTGCTGAATGCATTGCCTAAAAATGTAAGTGCGGCGCTTGATATTCCGGCCTTCAAAAATCGCAAAAACAGGTCATGCTTTATTGCTTTACTTCAGAAATTAGATTTTTTTCCAGAGAAAAGTATTGCTACACGGAAGAACTATGACATCGTTTACTTGAACAACGGAGATCAACTGAAATTTATATCTCCGCATTCTAATATTTCTTTCATAGGCATCGGAAATCCCTCATTAACATTGCAATCGCAAGTTCTTGGAAGCCCTGATGGTCATATACTGGTAGTCGAGCAGACTGCCTCGCCGCTTACTATTGCTGGGCGGATTCACATGGTCAATTTAGTGTGTGCAATTGCACTGGCCCATCCGGGCCGTCAAGTCGTCGTTAAGCTTCCGTATGGTCTACATGACCATAAGGATGGTGTCTATAAGGAAGCTTTCAGATATTATGATCTTTTGCGGGAGATTTTTACCCAATTGCCGGCTAATATTAGTTTCTATGATGGACTGATGGTTAATGCTCTAAGGGGGGCGGCAGTCTGCATCGGGTGCACATCTAGCGCAATTATTGATTCGATTGTCTCCGGTGTTCCGGCAATGGTTTACTTGTCCTATCCAGAGGCGATACATGATCCGTTATCTGATTCTATGCGCAGAGCATTTGAAGCCAGTGACTTAATTGTCAGCGAAAGCGATGTTGTCAATCTCAATATCCGGCAGTGCGAGCAGAAGTGGTTAAACACCAACTTTCAGCAGGAAATGCCATATGCAGAAATGCTGCAGCAGATACGAAAATTTCAGTTATCTTAGTTTTTACTTAACCATAACAAGAAGCCGACATGACCACGTCTACGGAAGCGGAAGTTACTCTTGACTCTGTGGTGATCTTGGATGCTTCTAAGGCCGACGAGGACAGATCGGTAAAGGCTTTAAAGCGTCTTCGCACAACCACGGATCACAACACCAAACAGCTCGAGAGCGTTATCGAAAGCATTGCCAAACTTGGTGTCGAGCTTGAAAACTTGAAGCGGAGCATTTCTTCAATTTCGGGTACGGCAACCTCAATTCCCTTGCCCTCCACCGATGATCTAAATCGCCTCGCAAACGAAGTAGCCAGTCTGAAGGGCGAAGTGCGGCTCGTCAGCGATTGCATGGCGTCTACCTCACTAACAGCTGCACTGATCCAAAGACTGATCGACGATCGTAGTCAGCCAGTCATGTAGTGGCACAAACATAATTTAGAGCGTCAGCGGAGAGCCAGGTGCGGAAGTTGCATGGTCTTTGTTAAACCGCGTAGGGTGTGCCGTTGAGCATGTCTGCGGAATCGCAGAGGAGCTATTTTGATTAAGGGTTTGGGTGATTTGGGGCGCAAATAGCGATAAAGGTTATGCAAGAAAGAAAGTCCGTGCTGAATCTATTGCCCGGTCATGAGCTACTGCCCAAGCCCATAGCCGTGATCACGGAGGTTGGGAATGAGAGCGTCGAATCCGTCAAGAAGCCAGGAATAAAGGAGCAGCGTGATGAGGCGCGCCAGCAACGTGATGTTGCGCGCATGCAACGTAACGAAGCCCGGCAGCAACGCGATCGGCTAACGCAGTACGTGGCGGAGCTTGAGGAGAGCCTTAGGATCGCTATCGCCAAGGCCAAAAATCCTAAGGCTCCCGGAACTATGCCGCAGCCACCTAAGGCTGCTGCGTTTTTCACCGACGTGGATTTCTATGCCGGTGAAGCCACTCGGCATGCCGCCGTTGCTGAGATCGAAGCCAAAGCTGCGCAAGGTGTTCCGCTTTTGGTGAAAGAGCGGGAAACCATTGCTGAGCGTATTGCCCCTCCGTTCCGCCGCTCGATGCCTAGTTTGAGGACGACACCGGGAACGGATGTAGCATTTCTCACGGTGGCGAACGACAAATTTGTCCCCGGCTTGGAGGCGATGTTGCTGTCTTTGCTGGAGGTCTACCCGGATTTTTGCTCGGACATCCATGTCTGCCACGACGGCACACTGTCTAGTTTTATCCAGCGGCGCTTGACGCGGCTATACCCAGGCATACGGTTCATCGTGCCGGACATGGAGTGGTTTGAATCGGTGCCTGCCGTTTCAGACAATCACAAGCGCATCGGCAAGCTCGGATACATGAATATCTACGGGCTGACTCTTGGGGGTTATCGCCGGATTGTCCTGTTGGATTCGGATCTACTGATCACAGGCGACATTGCCGCGCTTTGGGAGACCAACAAATTTGGTGTCTGCTACGACTGTGGAGCGCGCGAATATGCAGCCAAGTCGCTTTACACCGAGCGCTTCGTATTCAACAGCGGCGTCATCAGTATCCCAGGGGAGTACGCCACACCAGCCTATTTCGAGGAAATCAAAGAAATTGTGCGCAACTCGGCGATACCGGTCTGTTCGATCATTGACCGCTTCGCAGACCAGAAGGTGTGGAACATATTCTTGAAGGACAAGCCAACGGAATATCTCCCCGTCAACTTCAACTGCAACATCAAATACGTCATCTCGAGTTTGGCGGGCAATGCTGAAGGCGCGTCTGTCATTCATTTTGCCGGCCCCAAGCCCTGGAATAACAAGCTGTACATTCATTCGGACTACGTCACCCCAATTACATCCAACGCGGCCCAGTACCCAAAGCTTTGGACAGATAAATATCGGCAGCTGATCTACGACTGGCGGCTTAGAGAATTTCAGAATTACGCTAGCACGCATCAGCGAAAGACGCCTCTACGCAGTAATTCGAAGTTCAACGGACGCAAGATTTGCGTGATGATCGGTAACGGTCCTTCAATCGATCGTACTGACCTCAGTCTGATAGAAGGCTATGAGCGTTTCTGCTTCAACTGGTTCCTCTTACATAAGGAATTCGACAACCTGAAGCCGGAGCACTTGGTGCTGGCTTCGCACATGTTCTTTGGCGGCTGGAATATCCAGAGGCCGTCGTTTCCGCCCAACTTCCTGGAGCGACTGCGCTCCTCCAAGCATCGCCCGGTGATCTGGACCTCGTTCTATTTCCGCGAGTATCTGGAGGAAATAGGGCTTCATCACGAATTCGAGATCAACTACGTTTTGTTTGAAAAGCCTTTCAAGCGGTTTGTCGACAAGGTGGGGCGTTTCAATGCGGATATAAGTGGATTTCTGGATGACGCACGCACCGGAGTGATGAGTGCTGCCATTCCAGCGGCGGTTAGCTTAGGCTTCGAAACGATTCTTCTCGTTGGCTGCGACTCCAGCTACAACAACCCGGATACAAAGGCCAACTACTTCTACGACGAAAAAGAGCACACCTCGCTTCAGACAAACAAGTCCAGCCTCACCTCGACTTGGACAGATGAGGGCCGTGGTCAATTCGTCTACAAGCTCGCGCTTGAGGAGATGCAGCGCCGCTCCATCGAGTTTGTTGATTGCACGGTGGACGGACGCATCAAATACGTTCCCAAGGGGCGTCTCGAAAATTACGTGCGGCGTTGATGATTGAAAGCCGGTCACCAAAGCGAAATCGACTACTAAAGCTAAGCCTGCTGCGCAGAGAGCAAGCTCATATTCTACTGAGGTCCGCATGATCGTTACAGATCGCTCCATTTCCAAGTTCCTCGCGTTTCATGAGGAGCGCCTATCATCCGTATTGCAGAAGATTTCAGAAAACCGCCACCGGATCATTTTTACCGTCAGTGAATCTGGCCGCTTGGAGGGCGTGCTGACGGATGGAGATTTCCGCCGCTGGGTTGTGAACCAGCAGGGGGCCATTGACATCAATGTTGCGGTCCGGGAGGTGGCAAACGACGCAGTGACCTTCGTGAATGACGGTGCTGATCCTTTAGAGATCGAACAGTTACTGATCAAGGGCAGAGACGCGATCCCAGTGCTCGACGAATATAGGCATGTGGTTGCCGTAGCCTATCGCGGTAGCGACGATCTGCGCATCGGACGTTTCGGGATTGGCGCAGAACACCCCGCCTTTGTGATTGCCGAGATCGGTAACAATCATCAAGGCTCGGTATCGATGGCCAAAGAATTGGTTGATCTGGCTGCGGATGCTGGAGCGGACTGCGTGAAGTTTCAACTTCGCGACATGGCCTCTCTTTACCGGGTCTCCGGCACTGTACATGGTGCTGGAGAGGATCTGGGTGCCGAGTACACGCTCGATCTGCTCGCCAAGTACAACCTTTCCGCTGAACAGCTTTTCGAAGTTTTTGACTACTGCAAAAACCGCGGCGTATTGCCCATGTGCACCCCTTGGGACCTGCGCAGTGCCCAGGCTTTGGCGGAGTACGGAATCGAAGCCTACAAGATCGCCTCCGCCGATCTCACCAACGCAGAACTGATCACCGCAGTCACCAAGAGTGGCCGACCCATGATTATTTCCACGGGAATGTCGCGTGAGGCCGAGATCGTTGAGGCGACCGCTTTGTTGCGCAAACTGAAAGCACAATTCGTACTTTTGCATTGCAACTCTACTTACCCAACCCCGTTCAAGGACGTCAATCTGCGTTACCTAGTGCGTCTGCGCGAGATTGCCGGCTCCGTGGTCGGATATTCCGGCCATGAGCGCGGCTATCAGGTGGTGATGGCGGCAATAGCCATGGGCGCCAAGGTGATCGAGAAGCACTTCACTCTGGATCGCGGCCTGGAGGGCAATGATCACCGTGTCAGCCTGCTGCCAACAGAGTTTGCAGAGATGGTTCGAGCGATCCGCGATGTGGAATCAGCCATGGGCGGTACCGGAGCGACGGCCGGACAGCGTGACATGACGCAGGGCGAGTTGATGAATCGCGAGGTGCTCGCAAAAAGCCTGGTTGCCACGCGTGACATTGCCCTTGGAGAAATCATCGATGAGTCCATGGTCGCCATTCGCAGCCCCGGCCGCGGTGTGCAGCCCAACCGCAAGGACGAGCTGATTGGTCGCCGCTCTATGCGCAACATCACCAGCGGGGATTTCTTCTACAGTAGCGATCTGGAAGACGACGTTGTAAAACCGCGTCCGTTCCAGTTTGACCGGCCTTGGGGGGTGCCGGTGCGCTTCCACGATGCGCACCGCCTGATCGGCCTTACAAATCTTGACCTGGTGGAGTACCACCTCAGCTACAAAGACCTGACCGTCGACATCCATGCAATCTTCGCCGGTCGACCACTACCTATTGGTTATGTCGTGCACAGTCCGGAACTGTTTGAGGGCGACCATATCCTCGATCTAGCGTCGATCGATCCTCAATATCGAGCCCGTTCCATCGTGGAATTGCGGCGTGTGATCGCCATGACCCGGGCCTTGCGCGAATATCACCAGCAGCCTGAAGACCCCGTGATCGTCACTAATGTCGGAGGCTTCGAAGTCTCGGGTTTCCTGCCGGTGGCGGAGCGTGAACGACGCTACGCACTGGTTGCCGACGCACTCAAGGCGGTGAGCCAGGCTGGTGCCGAAGTCATCATCCAGACCATGCCGCCGTTCCCTTGGCACTTTGGAGGACAAAGCCACCACAACCTCTTCGTGGATCCGGACGAAACCGCTGCTTTTTGCGAGCAGAACGGCGTACGTCTGTGCCTAGATATCTCCCATGCCATCCTCGCATGTAATCAAAATGGCTGGTCGCTGGCAGACTACGTCGCAAAGGTTGGCCCTTATGTCGCCCACCTGCATCTGGCGGATGGCAAGGGCACAGATGGTGAAGGAATCCAGATCGGTGAAGGGCAGGTCGATTTTCGCCAGATTTCTCGACAACTTGCAGAGGTTTCACCAAAGGCCAGTTTCATCCCGGAGATTTGGCAGGGCCACAAAAACGATGGGGAAGGTTTTTGGGTGGCACTAGGTCGTCTAGAAAGCTTGGGTGTCCAACAGCAGCGACTCTCGGCATGAGCCAGGCTATACCTTCCGCCATCGCGGTGATACCGGCGCGCGGGGGATCCAAGGGTATTCCAGGTAAAAATCTGCGTGAGATCGGTGGCGTGCCGCTGATTGGTCGCGCCGTGATCGCCGCTAAGAGGGCAATTTCAGTGTCGCGAGTTTTTGTGTCTACCGATGACAGAGACATTGCTGCTGCCGCAGAAAGCTATGGCGCTGAGATCGTGTGGCGCCCCGCTGAGCTGGCGTCTGATACGGCGTCTTCAGAGGCGGCACTTCTGCATGCTCTTCAAACTCTTGAAGAGAAACAAGGTCTAACGCCTGACCTGCTCATCTTCATCCAGTGCACATCGCCATTTGTGACCAGCGTGGACATTGATGGCTGCGTGGGTAAATTGATTGATGCGGGTGCAGATTCCGCCTTTACCGCAGTCCGCACCCATCACTTCCTCTGGCGCTACAACGGAACTGGCGAAGCCGTTGAAGGGATCAATCATAACAAGGCCGTTCGCCTAAGACGTCAGGATCGCCAGCCGGAGTTTATGGAGAATGGTGCTGTCTATGTGATGAAGTGCACGGAGTTTCGTAACTTCCGCCACCGCTTTTTTGGCAAAACTGTCTGCCACCCAATGGAGTCCATGGCATCAATCGAGATCGACGATCCGGCGGACCTGAGTCTAGCGGCCGCAATTGCGACTACTATGCTTGGGCGCACCTAATCGCGTCGCTGATCGAACGAGCCAAGTGACTCTTTCCAACCTTCTGGCTGCCGAGATTCAGCGCTGTAATATCAAGACGGTGCTGATCATTTTCAATCGTTTGGGCGGCTATCGCGGCGCACCGCTTGTGGCGGTGGATATAGCAAGAGAATTTGCAGGCGCAGGAGCGTTAGTGCAGCTTGCTGCGGGTGGAATCACGAGGGAGTTCGCGGGTCAGTTTCCTGAACTTTCCGCCGCCGTCGATTTAGGCATTGACCCTTCACCTTTGGTAGGACGTTCTTACGATTTAGTCATCGGGCAAAGTTGGCCGAATTGGTCTATTACTTTGTTCGAATTTGGCTTGCACTTTCGCTATCTGGCTCTGTTGTCACTTTCCTCTATCAGTTCGGGAGAGGCCCTATGGGGCGTGGACTCGAATGCAGATGCGCTGCTCTTTCAGTCTGAAGAAAACCGCGACTATGCTGGGCCCTCGATTGTTGTTCCGAAGAAAAGACAGCATGTTTTGCGTAACGCTCTTGCGGCAGAATGGTTCGCTATACAGTCTTCCCCGGCTGCCAGTAACGGTTTACGCACTATCAGAACGGCGATCATCACCAACCATCTGGTGCCGGAAGTTTCCCAGCTACCGCAGCTACTTTCAGAAAAAGGATTCTCCGTTGAAGTCATCGGCAAGGAAGGGTCGGTTCGTCTTGTCGACCCGGCCTATGTTGACAGCCTCGACTTGATCATCACGATCGGGCATTCCGTGCAGAAAGCCCTCTCTCGCGGCATCGCAGTTTTTTGCTACGACCGGTTCGGTGGCCCTGGCTATCTGTTCGACCAAAACCTGCGACAGAAAGCGGAATATTTCGGGTTTTCTGGACGCTGCAGCAATCGGCGACTCGCCGCTGAGGCTCTTGTGCAGTCTATCGAGCAAGGATACGACTCAGCCAAGCAGGCTGCGCCTCTTCTTAGAAATATTGCACAGCAACGCTATCGTTTGACGACGACCCTGGCCGCCATTATCCGATCCTTCAAACCCGACGCAGGGCTTCGAAGCTTGCGAACACCGCAGCATCGCGGAGTGCGAAAGATTATGCATTACTGCTGGAATCAGAAAGGCAGCGCTATTTTTCCAGAGCTTTACCCCTTGTGGTGTGAAAAGACACCGGTTGTAGCAGTCATGAGTTTGCGGTCGGAAAAAGCTGGCGCTCATCTCGGCACTATTTGGTCTGGCATCCCGCCCTTCCGGATTTTTGGAGGAGATTCAGACACATTCGACTTTCGCTTCCGGGTGCGAATCGTCGGCGATTTTCCGGAGCCTCGCGTCTTCGCAAAACAACCCAATGGTTCAGAGTGTGCAATTGAGATTGCAAAGAGCATCGACCCTGCGAAAAGCCGCTCTGCTGGTAATGTTTTGTCATTGTCGGGACGAGCATCCGTTACTTATTCCTTCGCTGGAGGCAGCTTCGAACTCCATGCCGTGAGCTCCTCCGGATTTTCCTTCGTCTGTGGCGTTATAAGTATTCGGTGCCGTTCTGCGCTCACGACAGAGTGAGCGATGCGTTATGAAAATGCTGACCCTGCAACATGCCATGTGGTGACAGTCTTGTCGTTAAAATGGAAACGGAAGATATGCCCTCTCGCTGTCGTCGTTTGGCGCGTTGTGAAAATGGAATCTTGACCGGTGGCGCGCAGATTTCCTTGTTGTCGTCTTCCACATTCAGCTAATTGCACGTGCGGCTATGGAGCCAGTCAGGCTAGTGCAATAGGTAGAAAAACAGTTAAATTTCAGAGTAGTGCACACAGTTAATATGTTGGTAAAGTAAACTAAGTAAAGGGTGTGCGGCAAGAAAAGATGAGATTGGTGTGCCCCTGTAATAAGTCCGGCCAGTGTTTGGAAGTGGATCGATTCAGCCACCTCAGCAAGGCTTTCATATCGATTTTCAGCCGGTATGCGCTGTTCGCTAACCCCACTAAGGATTGTCTGTAATGAGCTATTCCATACTCGACTGCACCCTACGTGACGGGGGTTACTACACTAACTGGGATTTTTCAGAGGACCTCTACCTCGAGTACCTCCAAGTGTTGAGCGGCCTAGCCGTGGATGTCGTCGAGTTGGGTTACCTAAGCCCTGAACTCCCCGGTTACCAAGGTCGATTTGGTTACCTGCCTCGACAGACGCTGGCGCAAACGAGACAGATTCTTCGCAAGGATCAGAAGCTGGCGATCATGCTCAATGCCAAGGAGTGTGCGCCGCAAGATATTTCCAAGATCATGCGCCCGGGCCGGGGGCTGGTGGATGTGGTGCGCCTTGCCGTCGCGCCGTCTCAGCAGTCCCACGGCCTAGCCTTGGCGCGCGCCTTGCATGCCGAGGGCTTCGAAGTGGCGTTCAACATGATGTATTTGTCAAAGTATGTTCATGACCTCAAGGTTCTTGAACCGCTGGTCGCGGCCGGCGATGTTTTGCAGACCGTGTCCCTAGTTGACAGCTACGGCGGCTGCATGCCGGAAGATGTCGGCATGGCCATTACAGCCGCCAAGAACCTTCTGCCACAAAAGGTTGGCTTTCACGGCCACGACAACATCATGCTGGCCTTTGCCAATGCACGGGCGGCAATCAAGGCGGGCGCGGATATCGTCGACAGCACCCTGCTGGGCATGGGTCGGGGTGCTGGCAATTTGCGTACCGAACTCATTCTTGCCTACCAAGCTGCAGAGGCCGGTAAGCACGTTAATTTCGCTGGGATGGCGCATCTCCTAGATCGTTTCGGCGAAATGCAGCGCGAATTCGGTTGGGGAGCGAACCTGCCCTACATAGTCTCCGGCTTTGCCGATCTGCCGCAGAAGGACGTGATGGACTGGCTGGCCAAGAAGCGCTATTCCATTTCGGCGATCGTCGGCGCGTTACAGAACGAAGGCGCTGGCCTAGTCGACAACCATGACTTTCCGGAACTAGCGAAAACGGCCCACGCCAATAACTGCCGCACAGTGGTGGTTGTGGGCGGGGGGCCATCCCTGAACGAACACGCGGGAAGCATAATGGAGCTGGTGGACCTGCTGGGCTGTTCGGTCATCCATTCCAGCACTAGGAACCTCATAGCCTTCAAAAACAGCAACGCCACCCAGTTCGTCTGCCTGCCGGGTCACGATGTGCAAAAGATCGATCTCTCCGAACTCAATAACGTTGCGGCGTGCATTGTTCCCGTACCGCCCCGTTTCGTCGGGGCCATTCCAGAAGACGAAAAGGTCCGCTACTCCATTTTGCAGGCCAACCCGTACAAGAGCGCATCTCAGGCCAATACCCTTGGCCCCATGTCAGACGTCGGGCCCCTTGCCCTAGCCATGGGAACCGCCCTTTCGCTGGGTGTGCAGCAAATCCTACTGGTCGGCTTCGACGGGTATCCCCACGCCACACTCGCGCAGCAGGAACTTATGCGCGAGGTGCAGTCCCTGCTCAATGACTTCCGTCTACAGTTCCCGAACATTCAAATATCGAGCATCACGCCTACGGACTATCAGGTGAAGGTGCGCTCCCTGTATGGGATCATTAGTGGCCTGCGCGCCGAAGATCAGCCGAGTCCAGGCTTGCTGCAAGCAGAATTAGGGGCCTGAGGACCGTGGTCATTTCGGTTCGGGCTCTTCCGGCGCCCGTCGCGGTTGCTTTCGACTGCGATGGCGTGCTGCTCGACAGCAACCAGCTAAAGACCGATGCATTCCGGCAAGTGCTGCTGGAGGCTGGCTATTCTCTAGAGGCGGTAAATCGTTTTACGGAGCTGCAAACGCGGTCGTTCGGCAAGTCACGATATCGGCTGTTCGATCTTTTCTTCTCAGAAATTCTCAAGACTAAAGTTACTTCCGGTACAGTAGATGGACTGCTTGCTGCCTTCGGGCTGAAGTGTCGCTTGGGTTATAGGGACGCGGCACCCACACTTGGCTGTTTGCAGATTTTAGGTGCGCTGCATGGCCGCGTTCCACTTCTGGTCGCGTCCGGCAGTGACGAGGAAGAATTGCGCCAGGTCTTTAACGAGCGAGGGCTAAGTCGCTATTTCGCAGCCATCCGTGGCTCACCTACGCCCAAGTCCGAAATCTTATCCTGCTTCGTACAATCTGTGTCCGCGCTGCAACCGGGGGCGTTCTGGTTCTTGGGCGATGCTGAGGCCGATTACGATGCAGCAGTTGCCAGCGGTGCCACTTTCATTTTCGTTGCCGGTTATTCGACCGCCCGGGAACGCATGGAAGCCCTGCAGATGCGTGAGGGCTTCGTCCAGATAGAAACATTGCAGGAACTTGCTGCGCTACTACCTTAAATATGACGAAATCATCGGTGGTTGCTTTTCTTCCCTGTCGCAAAGGAAGCCAGCGTGTGCTCGACAAGAACCTGCGCCCGTTCGCGGGTAACAAGGGCGGTCTGTTGGATATCAAGCTGAGTCAGCTATCGCGCGCTGCGGAAATCGAGCGTATCGTCGTATCTAGCAACGATCCCCGCGTTCTCGAATACGCTTCAGGTTTCGCGGCCCGGTCGGCCAAGGCCATTGAAGTGCTTGAACGTCCGGATCATCTCGGGACTTCCAGCACCTCCACGGACGAGGTCATTCGCTACGTCCCTTCCATAATTAGAGCCGGCACTGTGTTGTGGACGCACGTAACCTCGCCATTCGTGGATGAGGGTATCTATGACGCCGCAATACAGCAATACCGGAAGCACCTTGCCGCTGGCACCCACGACTCCCTAATGGCCGTTA
The DNA here is from genome assembly GCA_965279705.1 of Stagnimonas sp. GTDB lineage: Bacteria > Pseudomonadota > Gammaproteobacteria > Nevskiales > Nevskiaceae > Stagnimonas. The sequence goes on along the minus strand of OZ257257.1, from coordinate 3,453,995 downwards.
CCCCTTTGCGGTCTTTTATCTGGAATGAAGATGGGCCACTCAATTACGATCGCGAGGTCGAAAAATGGCCACGCACGCAAACGTTAAAGGTTCTTTACGAGGTGAACAGCGCCATGTTCATCATCGATGCCGCATCGATGCTCGTACGCGGGGACCGTATTGGGAAACGTCCGTTGCTTTTCGAAATGGAGCATGGGACTGCAATGGATATCGACTGGGAAAATCAGTTCCTGCTCGCTGAGCAGGTCATGCTGGCGCGTGCCGGCGTGGTCACTCAGCATCTCAGACTTTAATGTGGTATCCGATTTCAGGGTAAATAGTCGTCTGGAGGAGTTTAAGGTGGTTTCCAAAATCCGTAGTCACGTTCGGGATGGACAGTTCATTGTAGAACTGGAGACAGAGGAGGCTCTTTCAAGCGTCGAAGTTGGCCTGTGTTTGAATGGTGAGTTTGTCGCAAAAGGTCAGTTGACCCCCGTGTCCATGCTGTGTTTGCGTGCAGTGATTCCACCCGGACGAATTACGGATCTCGACGTCTTCGTTTTTGCGAAAACTGGGCCGACCAAGGTCCTGGGCAAGTTTTCCGAACACCATATAGCGCGGATCGTATGTCAGGACTTCGAGGAATTTCGAAACAACGTGATGCGCAAGGACACCAGAATCAAGGACTCAATGACCTTGCTAGAGGCTGCGCGCCAAGGATATCTGAATCCCAAATCGGGGTTGCAAGAAAAAGCTGTCTCACTTGCAGTCATTGGCTACCGCTACGTGGAGGCGCCCGATAGCCCGCCTTACACATCCATCAATTGGATCATTGCCGAGTCCAACCGGCTGCGCGAAAGCATCGATGAGCAAGTGCCCGAAGAGGCAAGATGGGCCACTTCGATCGATGTGATGCTGTATCAGGTCTGTGCAATGGCTGGCCAGACGGACAGTGCTTTGATCTACCTGTATCGCCTGTTCGCCAGCCGTATGCTCGTTGAAGTGGAACCAATGTGCGCATACAACATCAGTCTCGGCATTCATCTGCTCGGTTATTTGTACTTTGTCGCAGATCGCTTCCATGAGTCCAGACAGATATGGAATGCATATGAACACTTGTTCGTCACTGCTGTCGTTCGTCAACCAAAGGGCGTGGGTACCATGCGTGAGTTGGGTGTGATCTGGAAGCACTGCTACGCCTGCGTTAGCGGTATTAGCGTTGCGGTAAATGCTAAGAAAGGTCAAGCGTCGAATATTAAGGGCGCGTCTAAGATCACCGACGACGGCGTAGCCGCCGCCTGTCTGCGGGTGAATCTGGAATTTTCGGCCAAGGCGCAGAAGAGGATCGTTGACTGGATAACAGAAGTTCGGCAGAGGAAAATCATCCTCTTGCCAGCGGAGGAAGTGCTTTCCAGTGCAACCTTCTGTTACATCGTGCGAAGTACAGAATTGTTGCTGCCGGTTGAAAACTGACGATGAGCATCACTTTTGGATCACAGCAACATATCCTCTAGAGCCGGGGCGATTCAGCGTGGTTCGATACCGGATCCTTGAGATAAGAGTTGTAGTACTCGGAGGCACATTGAACGTCGGTACGTACGTTAGACGAATATCATGCTTCTAATAATCCGAATTAATGAATTCGTAGGTGCGTCTAACGCTTTCAGCCGCTTTCAGCTTCGCCATGTGTCACCCCCGGAGCTATCGCCAGCTAAATTAGGGTGTCCACAAAATTCTGGTGACTCCACTTCACCGCAAAAAAATGTTACAGCTGATTTTTGTCAAAAGAGATGACGGCGGGGACTGCGCTCAGATCTTCAGATTCAAAACGAGCCTTCATTTCGTGGGCCCTCTTTAACCTCGGACGAGACAGAATCGCACGGTCCAAAGCTTGCATCGCTTCTGCGGCGGACCCACTCTTTTGTCTGAGCATCGCAAGGTTACAAAGAGCGTTGTAATGACCTGGGCGAATTCTGAGCGTATTTTCTAGAGCCTCTATAGCACGCTTGTCGTCACCCATCCGACAAAGGAGCGCAGCGTTGTAATCGGCGTAGGTGACAGAGTTAGGTGCAGCTTTCACGGCGCCGGCAGAATATTTCTCTGCAACGATCAAATCACCGGTCCCTTCTCGAATCCGGGCTTGAATGTAAAGCGGAGGCGCCCAATTAGGCACCAGCGCAGCTAGGGCTCGTGCGCAGCGCCAAGAACTGTAAGTGCCGTCAAGGTAATGACTTTCAACGCATCGAACGATCAGTTCACGAACCAACGTGTCTGATATACGGCCATCAGTTTCACCCGAAAACTCGAATGGCTGATTATTGATCGCGCAGTTGACAGCTTCATCTATAACGCCTTGGCGTGATAATTGGGCTGCAACTAGATGATCAGCACCCATAACGGCCGTTATGCGGACGTTTTGCCCCTTGACCTTAAACGCATTATAAGCGTCGACCATATCTGCACCGCCAAAGAACACCTCGATGCTTGGGCGTCCAGTGGTTCTGCGGAACGTATCCTCCAGATCAAAATACAAGCCTTCTACTTTAGAGGACGGTGTGTGAGGAAGGCGTGGATCGAGCAATGTTTGTGGCGAGACAGCGATGATCCGATTGACGTTCAATAAAACCCCGAAGAGGAGGGCCGCATAGCCGCCCATCGAAGTTCCCAGCATTACCGTTCGGCTTGGCTCTAGACGCTTAATATCCTTTGCGAGTTGCTTACGAACGGCATCAATTGAGTTCAGCGACTCACTTATACCGCGGTTATACCAGAAGTCATACGGGTCGCGGATGTAAATCACGTTCGCCGGCAATTCATCGAACGCCCTGCCAAAGCTAAAGCCATTAGAATTTACGGAGCTAAAGATTATCAGCAAGGGGAGCCCGGGTGAGGTTTCCCTCACCGAGTAAACACTGCTTGCTGCATCCGTTTTTTCGGTGTCTAGCGACTTGACGGATTGTTCTATAAACTCCAACGGGGCCATATGTGTGCCGCCTAAATTTAATTGCACTAACGCTGCATTTTCAGCGGCGCATCCAATGTTGCAATGACTTGAGCTGATTTTTCCCAGTATAACAATAGTTTATCCCTTATGTTGCTAACTGACCAGTGGAGAAAATCTACTAATCAACTTGTAGAATAATTGCGCAATCCACCTAGCCGTCTCCTTACTGCGGACTCAGTTAAAGCCCTTCACCCCTTCGCCCTTCTGAGGTGGCTCAGCATCCCCTTCGAGCGTCGTAACCAGATCCGGAATTCCCTTCGTTTTGGAAAACGGCAAAAGCATTGCTTGAGCCCGCTTTCGCAAAGCTTCATCTTTTGTCAGCACAGCGACCTTGGCAAAAGTCACACAGTACTCCTTGGTATCAGGAGCCTTAGCGACTACCAGTTCAATTGCCGCCAATGCCTGATCGATGTGGCCCAACTTGCGCAAGATCGTCGCCCGCTGGTGTTGCCAACCAGGGTTCTTCCAGCTGCGAAAAGTTTCTGTTGCGCGCAAAAGGGCGCCCTTGGAGGCATCGCGCTTGCTAGCAAGAAGATAAGTCTGGTGATGGTGTGCGTACTGTTCGCGGGTGCCGTTAGTGAATGCCGGAAAAAGCAGCTTTTTTTCATTGAAGCTCTTGAGAGCGTCGACGCCTTCCAACAGGAGGCCAGCCAGCCCTTCCTTGCCCAAGTACGCCAAGCCACCGAACCGCGTTAGTACCTCTACAACCGTACCAAACGCAGGCAGAAGGCCAGGCGGACGACCAAGAAAGCCAGCGTCCATCGGATCCCACGCCGAAAGCAGAGTAACGCCATTCTGTCGCCCAGGCATAAGTCCTAGGGCAGAATCGATATCCCCCCACCAAGGATGGTTTGCCGCACTTGTCGCGCCACGCGCCGGATGAATCGCGACAAAATGGGCTCCGGTTACTATGGAGCCTGCCAGCAACGCTGTGTAAGCAGCAGGCCCATGGCCAAATAGGGTAGTGCGCGCTGGTCTCCTGTCCTCGGCGTGTGCGCGCAAACGGCAAATCAGTTCATCCATTGAAGTAGCGTAGCCCGGAACTCCAAATTGGAATTGTTCGCCAGGGGGGCAGCGCAGATAAAGCTTGCTGCCCGGCAAATGCGACAGCACTCTTCCCTCCGGCGGCTCCGCACTATTGGATTCGAAAAAATGCACCCAAAAGTCAGACGATTTAGGGTCGGTCCATAACTCGTGATGCGTCCCAGAGTCGGTAACAATGGATTTAGCCGTGCCGCTCATTTTTGATACCACCATAGAGTATCTGAACTCAATCGATCGAACTGTGATGGACTAACACCTACCGCCTTAAGTTCATCGCGCGCGAACTTCCACGCAGAGCGCGTCCGGCAGCGGCGACGGAATTCTGCACGAATGCTCATCTCAACCTTGCTCCCCGCCTTAGAACCTTCTTGCGCCTCAGCGATTCCTCCAAAAAGCAGCGAGCCTCCAGGTGACAGAGCCTTGGCAAGTGAGCGCAGAGTGCCGATCAAATCCGACTTCAACTGCATCAAGTCTGCGGTGACGATAATCAACGAGTAGGCATTAGGAGCCAAGCGTTGCGCATCCTCTACCGGGTCAAACAAGTGGAAGGTAATTAACTGATCTTGGTTTGCGAAAGTGGCCGGAGCGCAGGCGTGATAGTTGGATCCCAAATAAGCGAGAAAGCGCCTAGCCACCGGTGGCGAAGGTTTGTAATGAAGTACTTTTGACATTGGAAATAGGAGCTTACTCCGAGAGACCATCATCCACAGATGACGGTCCGGCACCGATGCGCCGCAGCTCATGCATGTAGAGGGCTCATCAGTGGACAAGGTAATGCCGCAGTAACAGCAAGCACCTCGGCTGCCTAAAGACGAGGAAGCATCGCCGGCCGCAGTCCCAAGAACGTCGTTTGTCTGAACAGTCACTCAAGAGCCTCTAAAAAGTTGTTATTGGTATATCCACGTAGTTGTAAGGTCATGATCATCAACACGCCAGCCTCTTCTTGCCGCGGCCTGCTAGGGCCTATCCTAGACAATTTCCGTGCCGTCTGACATGCATCTCTACTAATCTGCACACTCTCAGATCAAATTTTCTATCAACTACCGGCAAAGTTAATGGGGTGGGTCAGGCGCGCGCTATGAAGGAGTGGGTGTGCAAATGCGAATGGCAAGACAATATTGCAAAAATGTAAATAATTAATATAGATTGACCGAATTTTAAATGATTGAGATGCAGGATATCTCATCCGAAGTCCGTATAATATGAAAAAATAATCTTTTTTCTAATATGTTTATTTGATAAGATTATTATTTTTTCCCTAGGTTTTGGATTATCTAATGGATAGCTTCATAAATAATAATGACGCACCAAAAAATTACCGTGCAGAAACCTTTAGAAAAGCCGAAGAGGTAGCTGAAGTGCGGGATATTTTGTTATTGCAAGATGCAAATGCAAATTGAGAGTCGTGCGACACATCTTAGTATCTTTAAAATTCTCCATCAATAAAAATGAAAAAACGAGTCGCTTGGGCCTTCAATGTCGCGCCGTGGAAGCGCGATTTTTTGCAAATACTTTTCCCGAACTTCGACATTCGCTATATATCCTTTAGAGATAGCGTGCTTCGCAATGACAGCAAGATCAAGAAATCAGGCAACTGCATATTCTTGGTCTGGGGGATGCTTCAACCTGAAGATCTTGAGTTCTATGCAAATGAAAATGAAATAGAAATTCTTCGTATAGAGGATGGTTTCGTCCGCTCTAAGGGCCTTGGCGTGGACCATTTCTTGCCTTATTCAGTATGTATAGATAAGAGGGGAATTTATTTTGATTCTAGGAGTGCGTCTGATCTTGAGTTAATGTTGATGGCGTACGATTTTGATTCGGACTCGGCTTTAATGCATGAAGCGGAAAAATGCATAGACCTGATTTGTAGTCGAAAAATTACTAAATACAATGAAAGACATACGTCACTCACGGCAACGCTCTACGGTCCAAAAAAAGAGCGTCGTATATTGGTTATTGGTCAAGTCGATGACGAGCAGTCGGTTATATTTGGATGCGACAGGAAAATAACTAACAGTGATTTAGTTGCACTTGCCGCACATGAAAATCCCGGCGCTCAAATTATTTACAAACCGCATCCCGATGTAGTTCAGGGCAAGCGTGCAGAGCTCTCCAGCCCACACGGCCTGACCAGCCATGCATTGATCCTGCGCCAGCCCATATCCCTCGATGATGCCCTAACTGGCGTGGACCATGTCTATACCATAACCTCTTTGGGCGGTTTCGAAGCTCTGCTCAGAGGTGTCAGCGTCACCACACTGGGGGCTCCGTTCTACGCCGGTTGGGGCCTCACCGACAGCCGACAGGTCACTAACCGCAGAGGCAGAAAGCTGACGGTTACTCAAGTATTTGCAGCAGCATATTTGAAATACGCCATATATCTCGATCCTGCTACAGGAATCCCGCTGAAATTAAGTAATTTAATTGAAAAATTTTCTCAAGATGATAAAGAAATATATTTTGAGAACGACGTCCTTTCAGAGCTTACGGAGGCCGCGGCGGAAACGCTATCTGCGGAGAGTGTGCCGCAATGGTTCAAGGGGTTTGCGGGACAAGAGTTGAATAACGCGATTGAAAGTGAAAAGCCGATTTTCATATATATTCCGTGGATCGCGGAGCACGGCGATAAGTTAATTCAGAAGATAGAGAGTAGAGGCAATTACCTGCTGGTGCCGCTGGATTTTGTGAGTGATCTTGAGAACAATAGGTCCGAAGTGCTGCGGTTTGCACGTGAAAACCCGCATGTCTATCGCAAGATGTTATTCCGGAGGATGGTACCACTCAAGCAGAAGATTAAGGGTGTAATTTTCACCTTTGATTGGGCGCCTGTGATGAGGCTGATTGCTGGTGTTTGCGAAGATTTGGAAATTCCTCGTATTCTGATTCCGCATGAATCTGTATTTGTTGATCGCGATAAATACTATTGGGATTTGACAGCGCAAGCATCGGTCCCGGTGGCAGATGTGGTTTTGGGCTGGGGCCAGCTGCAAAAAGATATCTTCACGGAGCGTGGCTACCCGGTGAACCGGATTGTCTCCGTGGGTGCGCCAAAGTTTGATAGTTACCATCATTACAGGCCGGAGCTAACACGGCGACAGTTCTTTCGAGTATTCGGCCTTAACCCCGATCAAAAGACCATTCTTTTTGCCTCTCAACCGCTTGATTCGCAGTTGGATGCAAAGGCTGCCCGAGAGTTTCAACAACGAGCGATTTCGGATGTTCTCGATTGCGTTGAGGAGCGCAACCTGCAGTTGATCATTCGTTTGCCACCTTCTAAGGACAACATTCTAAGTGGCCCATTGCAGCAACGAATTGCCCAGTCAGTCAGCTGCGTGGTCGACGACGCTATTTGCTATCTCGTAACTGCAGAAGAGTCTCTTTACCATACAGAGCTCGTCGTCTCTGTGAACAGCACAATGCTGTTTGAGGGGTTGCTTATGGGGCGCGCGCCCATTTCGACGAAATACTGTAATTTCGAGCAAATATGGGAGAGGAGTGGCATTCCGTTCGTTCACAACATAGACGAGCTTGGTGTGCAAATCGATGTAGCTCTCGCTGGTCATTGGCAGCCTTCCCAAGAGGGCATGAAATGGGCTGCGAGAATGTTTTCTGTAGGCGATTTTGACGGGAAGGCATGTGCCCGAATTGCCGAGTATCTAGGTGGAGTTGCAAGCGGAGCTATTGAACTTACTTTGCGCCCAAACGCTCTGGAGCGAGTCTTTTCAAGCAGCGATTCCGTAGATGTGGTGGCGATACCTTCCACCGAGCAAGTTTGGAACACACTTCAGAAGAATCTTCTGCCGATGATCCGCGCGCGAAAGCGCGTCGCTAGCACGAAAGGCGTAAAAAACATCAAAGAGCTGGCCTCCGTTGACGTCTTTGTGCAGTGGGGAATTGCCCCAAATGTAGGCAAGATTAAACAGGCTGTAGTTCAGAGGGCGCTGGGTCGGCCATTACTCATTATTGAAGATGGATTTATCCGCTCCATGAACATCGGACTTTCTGGTGAGCCAGGCCTATCTATCATCATGGATGACACCACGGCATATTATGATGCCACTAAGGCCTCACGATTACAGCGGCTTTTAGAGGGTGGCCCGAACCTGACGGAACAACAATCGGCGCGAAGCAAAAAAGCAATACAAAGGATCGTGGAGACGAGGGTCTCCAAATATAATCATGCCCCCAATCTCAGCCTAAACATAGGCGTGCCTGGCAAAAGGAAAGTGCTACTGATCGACCAGCGTTTTGGCGATCAGTCTGTGGCTTCTGGGCTGGCTGACGAACAGACTTACGAACGTATGTTGAACGAGGTGATAATAAAACACTCGGAATGCGACATAATCGTTAAACAGCACCCCGATGCAATCAAGGGTGGCAAGTCGAGTTATTACAGCAAAGAGCGTCTTGATTTAAAACTAGATAATAAAATATTAAGCAATCTGCACCTCATAAATTTTGATGTAAATCCCTATGCTTTATTTGATTTGGTTGACGAGGTATATGTCGTCACATCTGGGATGGGCTTTGAGGCGTTGATGGCCGGGAAAACAGTGCACTGTTATGGTATGCCGTTTTACGCTGGCTGGGGAGTCACTGAGGACATTTTTTCGATATCAGGCCGAACGAGATCTCGCAAAATAGAAGAAATATTCTACTATTCTTATATTGAAAGTAGTCGCTACTTTCATCCTGATAGAAATAAGGTAGTGGAAATTGAAGATATTATTGATTTCATAGTCGAAAAAAGAGAATATTAAATATATTTATGGTTTAATAATGTTATGCGGAGTCAATTTTATTAATATTAGGGTCTCCTCGAATGGGGAAAAACGCAAGTACACAGCATTTCGTTAGTGTTGTTATTGATACTCATTAATGTGGGGGGCGAGCCGTGAGATATATCATGAAATGCAATTAATTTTATGCCGAAAAGAAATTATTTCAAAGAATTTGCCCAGGCGTTTGCTCGCAGCAATTTTATTTATTATTGTAAGTGTGGAGTATTTTATGGCCAACAAAGAGATTAAAATCGGCAATATATGGCTTTCAAATACAAAGCCCTTTGTATTATTTGGTGGAGTAAATGTTCTTGAAAGTGAATCATTTGCGCTATCTGCCTGTGAAAAATTCGTTAAAGTTTCCGAGCGCTTAAATATTCCCCTGGTATTTAAGGCATCTTTTGACAAAGCAAATCGCTCATCAATTCATTCGTACCGTGGGCCTGGCATGCTGAAAGGGCTGCAGATATTTGAATCCGTGAAGCGCAGATTTGGTGTGCCCTTGATAACCGACGTGCATGAAATTGATCAGGTTATGCCTGTGTCTGCAGTTGTGGATGTATTGCAATTGCCAGCATTTCTCGCACGTCAAACGGACCTTGTGACTGCAATGGCCAAGACTGGCAAGCCGATAAACATTAAAAAGCCGCAGTTCTTAAGTCCGTTGCAGATGAAGAACATCGTGGACAAGTGCAAAGAGGTCGGCAACGAGGACATCATTCTTTGTGAGCGCGGCACCTGCTTCGGCTACGACAATCTTGTTGTCGACATGCTGGGCTTCAGTCAGATGCGCGCGGCTGGGAATGGCGCACCAGTCATTTTTGATGTCACTCACAGTCTGCAGAATCGTGCACCTGGTGGCTTAGCTTCTGGTGGGCGCCGGTCGCAGATCGTGGAACTGGGTCGTGCGGGCCTTGCTGCGGGTCTTGCGGGTCTTTTCCTCGAAGCCCATCCAGACCCCGACAAGGCCAAGTGCGACGGCCCCAGCGCGTTGCCGCTGGACAAGCTGGAGCATTTCTTGAAGCAGATGAAGGATATCGACGACTTGGTCAAATCGTTCCCGCCGCTGGACATTGAGTAACCGCCTCCATAGCCTGCAGCCAAGTAGAGTAATACCTTGAAAACATGTGTGGTGATTCCTGCTCGCTATGCTTCCAGTCGGCTGCCGGGTAAACCCTTGGTGGATCTCGCTGGCAAGTCGATGATCGCCCGCGTTTACTCACGAGTGTAGTCGGCCCTGCCAACAGCCGACATCACGGTTGCAACCGATGACGAGCGCATCGCCAGCCATCTACACGACAGCAACATCCCTTTTGCAATGACAGACCCCAAACACGAATCCGGTACTGATCGTGTTGCTGAGGTTGCTGTCCAGCGCGGCTTGGCCGATGGGGACCTCGTTATCAATGTGCAAGGCGATGAGCCGCTGGTGCCGATTGATCTGCTGCGGGGCTTTTTGGCGTATTGCCAATCCAAGTCCGAGTTGCAGATGGCCACCATCAGCGCGCCGGTCAACGACAGCGAGCAGCTGTTCAGCGCCAATGTCGTCAAGCTAGTGACGGACCGGGATGGCATCGCGCTGATGTTTTCGCGGGCCACAATTCCCTATTGCCGCGATAAACCAGAGTCTGAGTGGCCGTTGGCAGACTACCAGCGTCATATCGGCATCTATGGTTATCGCGTGGGCGCGCTCAAGCGGATCGTGGCAACACCGCTGAGCATGCTGGAGCAGATGGAGAAACTGGAGCAGCTACGCGCCATGTGGTTAGGTATCCGCATTGGTGTTTTGCAATGGTCCGCGTGCCCGCCACACGGTGTGGACACCCCAGCGGATGTGGAGCGCGTTACACGATTGATTCAAGCGTCGGAGGATGTATGAGTGGTACAGCAGAAACATCGCGGCAGGCAGATTTCATCGCCGCAGGTCAAAAGGTTTTCGAGATCGAAGCGCGTGCCGTGCAGGCTGCTGGCCAAAAGCTTTTACGACGCCGTCGAAGGCATCCTGAAGTCTGCGGGCCGCGTGATTCTCTGCGGCATGGGCAAGTCGGGAATAATTGCCCGCAAGATCACGGCGACTCTGTCCAGCACCGGAACACCCAGCTTGTTCATGCATCCTGGCGAGGCCTATCACGGTGATCTCGGCATGGTCACCCCAGCTGATGTCTTTGTGGCAATCTCAAACTCTGGTGAAACCGAAGAATTGCTCAAAATAATCAGCTTTCTGCAGGACAATGGCAACTTCTTAATCGCCATGACGGGCAATCCAAAATCCACTTTGGCCAAAGCATCTCACTGCCATCTCGATATTGCCGTTGATGAAGAGGCATGCCCGCTACAGCTAGCACCGACGTCTAGCACCACCGCCACCCTGGCGATGGGTGATGCGCTTGCAGTGGTGCTCATGAAGGCGCGCGACTTCCAGCCAGAGAACTTTGCCCGATTCCATCCTGGTGGAAGCTTGGGGCGCCGACTGTTGCGCAGGGTAGAAGATGAAATGACAAAAACAAATCTACCTTTTGTGCGGGAGACAGATAACTTCACCAAGGTCATAGACACAATGACTCGTGGCGTGCTTGGGCTTGTGATTGTGCAGAGGGAGAGTGGGCTAGGACTGATTACCGATGGCGACATCCGTCGGGCATTAGAAAAGCACGGAAAGCAGGTGTTCGATAAGACCGCGAGTTACTTAATGTCAAACGACCCTATCGTAGTACCTTTAGGAACACGTGTTTCCGATGCCATTGCACTTATGGATAACCGAAAGATAACTTCGTTACTTGTAGAGAACGGAAGCAAAATAGTGGGAATTTTCAAAAAATAGAAAAATCTTCAAGTTAATAAGAAGTGAGGGTTAAATGCCAGATGTTAGAATTGTTAATTTGGGCGAGGGTGTTCCGCCAATGATTTTTAAATTGCCGGACGGAATGAATATTATAAATCTAACAGCCACGACCCAAAATGAAAATAACTTATTCAAAAAATTAAATTTAAATGGGGCAAAGAACTTCGCATTTATTGGCGATGGATCTAATTTAAAAGACTTGTCGATAAAAATAAAAGGTAAATCCAATACGATTTACATAGGTCGAAACTGCACGCTGAAGGGATGTATTGATATTGCAAGTTCCGGCAGTGTGGTTGCAATTGGTGCTTACACGACTTTTAATAATGTTAATATTTTTGCCAAAATGGGCCAAAGTATTTTTATTGGGAAAGACTGTATGTTTTCAAGTGGAATAGAAGTTCGCACGTCTGACTCTCATTCCGTCGTTGATATAACTACAATGAAAAGACATAACAATCCCAAAGGAGTTGTAATTGGAGATCACGTCTGGGTTGGGAAGGGGGCAGTAATACAGAGGGGGTGTCAAATTGCCGATGACAATATAGTAGGGATTAACTCTTTGTACGCGGAATATTTGTGGATAGCAACTCTGTAATCGCTGGTGTTCCAGCTAAGAAAGTTAAAGAAAATGTCACTTGGGACCGTCGCGACCTTATTAACGCCAACAAGGGGGAAAAATTTAGTTTACTTGATTGGCGAAATCTAGAGAATTTTTGAAACAACTCGATTGACGCCAGCCAAATAATTGGTGTGATTTGAAATTACGAAGGCAATTTTAATAGAAGGCTATCTTTCAGATTAATATATGAGTGGACTCGATTTTTAATCTGTTTGGCTGCAGACGCATGGTCGCGGCAGTCAATAAAATGATACGTATGAAGCCAATATAAATAGCGCTTGATCACTAGTGCGGGCGTCTTGGGCTCTGAAAAATTGAAAATCTTGCTAAATTCTCCACGCTGTCTAATTAAATAGCAGCAGTGGCTGTAATCGCTTTTTCCAAACAGGTAAACTGGCTTGAGATGAAAAAGTGATTCGAGTCCCACGCCCGAATTGACCACGCAGACTGCAATTGAGTTCTCTATTAGTTGATGTACGGATGCTGCAGATAAAATAAATTCCCCATTTTGTTCTCCTTGTTCAAGGCGGCGGGAAACAATGGGTGATTTGCAAAATGGATGGCGCTTTACTACGACCGGCAATCCAATTGAATTGCAATGCAATGTCACTTCATCTAGCATCTCCAGCATCGTCAAATTGCTTAATTGCTGAACTGAATCGTTAATAATTTGTAGCCCAACAAAAACATAAGAGGCCGGGAGTGCGACATTTTCCAGATCGGGTTGCGCATACTTTGATAGGTTCTTTCGAACTGAATTCTGTAAAAAATTTTCAAAAAAGCTATCTACTTGTTCCTCAGGCAGCTGATGTAAATCCATTACTTCAATGGGGATATCAGCAACCTCAGACCACCCGCTATACCCTCCTAAATCCAATGTTATAAACCCAGGAAAATATGCCTCTTTGAAGTGTAGACTATGTCCGAAAACGCCATGTGTGTGATACGAAATTACCGTACGACGACTACTTCCAAAAATCTCGGTTTGGCTATCAAGTTTGGATCGAACAACTATTTCTCTACCCAAGTCTTCAATGGCTTTAAATATCTGCTGATAAGCAAATCTAATAGCAGAACGGAAAGCAGAACTTTCGCCAACCTTAAACGTAGTGGCTGCCGAACATAAGACCACCTCTACTGTTCCCGCTTTGGGAACAAGCTTTTCCTTTTTTAGTCGCCTCATCAAATCAGACTTCGCCTGAGTTATGTAGGGCTCCAAACCTCTAAGCTCGCATCTTATGTTATCTAATATGACAATCAAATTATCTGCGCCTGGCACGCTAATGCTTCTAGCTTTATTGACCAGACCAAAAGCATGGTCGATGTCGTATACGTTTAACCAAAAGCGACTGAGCGCTGTCAAATCTTTCGAAATATTATTTATATTTCTTTCTTTGGCAAGGGCTTTCTTATATGAATGGCTTAAGGAATTACGCATGAGAGGCGCATTTTTTAAGCGCTCACATAAAGACGCCTGCCCGAATGTGAAGCTTAGCTTTGCCTCATTAAAAAAGTTAATATACTTATGAGCTATTTTAATAGCCGAGTGTAAATCGTTGCTATTTTTGCAGATAAACCAAAGCGAATGATAAAGAAACGGATCGTCGGGATGTTTTAATATCAAGGCGTCAATAGTATCTCGAGCTAAGATAAATTTTTGACTATAAAATAATGCAAAAGCCTCAAGCAGTGAGCGCTGATAGCAAGTATTATTTGGTAGTATTGATATTGATAATAATCTTGTGGCATTAAATTTGTATACGATTGTTTTTATGTAATATTTTATTATGTCATCGGCTACAGGGCCAGTGGAAATTAAGCGGTATAATCGCAGCTCTGCAAAAGCCAAATCCTTATTTTTAACTGCTTTTATGAAAGAACTCTCATGCTTTAACCTGAGAGCCTGAGGGGCGCGATATAGACTCACTTTGATATTCTCATTGTCAAAGCTGTCTTTTTTCTCACATTGATTCAACGTGTCCATTTTTCTATAAGCGCTGATATTTATTTGTATATTAAAATTAACTGCCTTTTGTCTAACATAAAAAATGTGAAAGAAGTCTCGAATTCATGCTGGCTAAGTTTCGCCGCAGCAGTGATTGCAGTACATGTGAATATCAGTGGCTTTGGATTGGAGCCAAAAGCTTCGCCTAGTCAAAGAATACAATATTATGCATTATAGGTTTTTAGTGCGGTATTGCGGTGAACAATTAATTGCACTGATGTCACTCAGGTGTCTGCCATCTCTGCTTGCCGAAGTGTAATTGTAATAATATGTTATAAATATAAGACTGCTTTGGCTTATTGAGGCTGACGGACGATAATATATAGTATATATGTCTATTTGATGTAATGGCTATTTTTATTTTAAAGTCTTTATACAATGGTGGCGACAGCGAAAAAAGGCAATATATATAAATAACTATTTTATAATATATTGTCTCTGCAAAAATCAATAAGCGGCGCGCTTTCTTCCTTCGAATTGTAAAGCGACATTTTCTTATAAAAATAATTAAATCTTATCATCTTATTTCTGCACAACGGCAAGGCTATCGGAGATGTGGCATTGGTAAAACTCTCCTCATTTCTTACAATATGGCATGCAAATTCGTAATCAGCTTTTCCGAAAAGATAAATTGGCTTCAGGTGACCTATGGCTTCTGCACCTACGCTTGAGTTGGTGGTTATAACGGCTTCAGCTGCCGAGATTAGAGAGTGTATGGAAGATGCGGAGACGCGAACGTGCGGGAAGTTGGAAAAGATACGCAAAGCGGTGAACACATCATAATCTTCGCAAGCCGGGTGTCGCTTAATGACTACATCGATTCCCGTATTCTCAAAGCGCTTCACAACAATTTGCATCATTTCTAACATATCGATGTAGGCTAATTCTTGGACTTTATCCCAGCGGGTTTGCAACGCAAGAAAAACATAGGGTTTGGAGGGCTGCCAGCTTGATTCGCGCTCGGGCTGCCGATACTTCGAGAGGTTGCCGCATATAATGTGTGTATGCTCAGCTTCAATAAAGGCATTCGCTTCGTCATCCGAGATTTTCTCCAGCTCGGCGTCAATCCACTCTGTAGATCTCTGCGCGAGACTAGACCAGCCTGCATAGCCGAATGGGTCAATATTCATCAAGTGGGGCAGGTTTGCTTCCTTGATGTGGACACGGTTGAGTCGGGAATCTATCGTGTGATACGAAACAGATAAGTGTTTGCCCGGCAATGTCACCTGCTCGTTGAGCGCAAACTGGGGGACGATAACTGGTCGTATTCCTTTCCCCAGCAGAGTCTGGAGGACGATTACGAAGGTTTTGCGCTGGTAGTGCCGGACATCCTCGAACTTGGCGCGAGCGGCAAACATGCCGGAGTACAAGTGAAATGCGCACTCCTGGGGCTGTCGCTCTGCTCGCATGAGTGAGGTGTCGCCAGTTGAGAGTGTGCGCACGGCTGCAGCAGCTTCTTCCACGGCCCACTGTACCGGGGCAAAGGTTTGACGGATGTCGTGCAGCAGTGCTTCGTCTTCGCTGATGTCGAATCGCTTTAGAGCTTTTACATGCTGAAGCTGAGCCCATGCCTTGTCGAAGGCAAACGTCCGCAAGTGGAAGTTCAGCAGTGCATCCCAGTCCGACTCATTACTGATTCCTGCGGCTTCAAGTGCCTCCGCGTCGTCGAAACCGGCCTTCATCGCTTCGGCCATCAATGATTCCTCACCCCGGACATAACTCGCCATCTCGGCGATATGCAGCATGCGGGTGGGTTCAGGTCTGCTACGACGGTCAAGCAAGATTCGTCCGTATCTGCAGGAGGCCGCAAAGTCCCGCCGGGCATTGTGAAACTCATCTAGAAGGCGTGCTGCCCGATACCAGACAGGGTCATCTGCGGAGATTCGCGCAAATATTGCATCAGCCTCACTCAGGTCGCCGTGCAGCGCAAGCAGCCATAATGCAAAAAGTTGCTGCTCAGGATCATGCACCACCAGGTTTTGTAACAGCGGCGCCGCCAGCTCGATCTCACGCAGCTCCAGCAGGCGACTAAGATACTGCTTGCGCAGTTTGTATTTCTGCGGGTCGGACAAAATCGCGTCGGCCAGCATCTGCTCTACTTCAAGCCAACGGCTACGACGGATGTAACGCTGCAACAGTTTCTCAGCAGCGGCTCGCGCAACAGGCAGCCTGTTTTCATCGGTGGCGAGGGTTCCCAGCAGCAGCCGGGCCTGTTCGACCGAGCCCAGCCTATCAATCAGCCGCCAGCTTTCATCGGCTAGTCCCGCCTCGCTGCCACCCCAGCGCTGCAGCTCGTATGACAGTACGCAGACTTCAAGCACATCCTGCTCGTCCAAGGCAGCGCGCAACTGCTCCTGCAACCGCGCGTGCAGGCCTTTGCCAGTTTCGGGGTCAGCTAGCCATTGGTGGAGATGAACACCGGCAAGACCAATGGCGGCAAGGGCATGGCCCGCCTGAAAAGCGGCGGCAGCGGCCGGCAGGGCGACTTGCCAATCCAGTTGCTGCGCCGCCTGTGGCTGCCAGCACAGCCAAACCTCGATTCCATCCCAGCAGGCGCGCGCGATTAAGTTGGACAGCACCTCGCGGTTTGCGTCTTCCACTGCATTGACGGTGCTCGATAGCGGCAGCTCGATCTGCCCCGTCAGAAGGCAGTAGCTGGCAACGGTGTCGCGCAGTAACGCGGCATCACCCGCCAGCGCACTCTCGACGGCAAGGCGGTGAAGCCGTTGCCGGGCCTCCACATCGTCAAGGCCGAGGCGGAAGAGGCGCAGTGCTGCTGTTGGCGAGCCGGAATCAAGCAGGCTTATTGCTGCTTCAGTGGAAACCTGCCGACTCGTCAGGTTCAAAGGTTCGCGTGGGTTACCGCCCAGCAGCTTGATCAGCGCCGCATCGGCATCGCCAGCCAAGGCGGCGCTACCGATCGGGTGGATACCTGATGAGGCACTGCTGGCAGATTCCACCACCTCGGGGGCCTGCGGCTCGGCAGCTGCACCTGACATGTGTGGCGGCTGCTCTTTTGAGCTGCGTGCAGGGGGCAGCAATCGGCGAAAGTTAAACATGCGATTCGCGCCGTAATGGACCGGCGTCACGCAGAGTCTGGCTTGGCTCTGATGACATACTCAGCGTCCCAGCCGCCAGCCGTAACGGTCGAAAGAAATGCCGCGGCGTCGGGTGTCGCCGGCAGCCTCGCCCAGATCCGGGCCTGAGAGGGTCTCATCCAGAATCACGCTCAGGGCCAGTATTGGCTGCTGCGGTTTGCAGTCGACGGCAATGAGGTCGCGATAGCCATCAAGCGACTCGAAGCGATGCGCATGAGCGTGGCCGTCGCACTCGATGCGCAAGGCCTCTCGCTGACGTTCATGGGCATAGCCGTGCACACGAATCTCTGCGGTGATGCGCGTGTTCTTGGGGACGGGTATCCAGATCGTCATGCGCGGCGCGGGGCCGCTCCAGAGACGGCAGTTGTCGCTGCCAGCCGCATCCCGGCCGTACACGCCACTGACCATCATCGGGCCGCGCACCGAGAACACGGGCGGGCCATTGCGATTGAGCGGCACGATATGACGAGACAACTCCTGCGCCTGTTGCAGCGACCAGGGCGCTGTCGTGGCATGACGCTCAAAAAGAGTGCGGGCCTCCGCATACAGCTGCTCATCCTGCGCCAGCAGCGGCTCGGGTATGGGAAAAGCACCGTGATGCGATGGCTGCGCTGCGTCATCCTCGATAATCGGATCCGGCCGGCCAAGTGCCTGCGCCAGCACCTGACCTAATCGTGTGTTGCCGCGCTGCCGAAGGCCGACTAACTCGAATTGTTGTTTCAGCGCCTCGATGGCGATGGGCAGCAGGGGTTGAGCGCGGTCGACCTCGAACGCCAGCGGCCCCAATCGGCAAGCAGCCAGGGCGCGTACCAGATGGTTATCCAGCCAGCGGCGGTGCTGATGCTGACCCGCGTGCAATAGCGCCCCGGCCTGAGTAGCCGCATCCGCAGGTGGCGAGCCTTCTGCTGGCAGCAAGCCCAAGGCACGCGCTGCCGAGATAAAACGTCGTCGGGGTTCGTCCAGTAGCACCATGCGGAAACTGCCAGCGGGCAAGGTTGCCGGTGGCGGCATGCGGCTATGCATAACCTGAGATGCTGCCAGACCACGGGCAAAGTCTTGTTCCAGTGCTGCACCCAAGCCGGTAAATGGCTGGTTGAAAGCGGCAGCAATCCGGTCTTCCAGGCTCAAGTCCCCGCATTGAGTGTCAGCCACGCCGAGGTCCAGCCAGCGATCGAGCCTGGCATGCCAGCAGTGCTCGATGCGGTACTGGTAGAGGCGCGTCTGTGTTGCTTGGTGCATCGCGGCAGTTTAGCGCCGCAGGGAATCGAGTAGCGCTTCGAGGCTCTCGTCCAGACTGAGCTTGAGCTCGATGCCAAACAGTGCGCGCAAGCGTTGGGTATTTGCCTGCGAATGCCGAATGTCGCCGGGGGCTGCGGGCTCATGGCGTATTTCCGAGCGCGCGCCGGTGCAGCGTCGCAGCGCTTCGGCCAGAGTCTTCACAGAGGTTTGTCGGCCAGTGCCGACATTGCAGATGCTCAGCTGCGCGTCTGGTAGCGGTTGTTGCAGGGCGGCCGCCAACGTGCGGGCCACATCGCGTACTTCGACGAAATCCCGCGTCTGCGCGCCATCGCCGCAAATGCAAAGCGGCTCGCCGGCAAGGGCGGCAGCAGCAAAGCGCGACACCACGCCGGAGTAATCTGAGTAAGGGTTTTGCCGCGGCCCGAAGACATTGAAAAAGCGCAGTGCAATAGCCTCCAGCTGCCAGCGCGGTGAGAGCAGTGCGAGGTAATCCTCGCCCGTTTTTTTCTGCAGACCGTAGGGCGATACTGGGTTGAGTGTTAGATCCTCGCCTACTGGCAAGCTCGGCGGATTGCCATACACCGCAGCCGAGCTGGCATAGACGAAGCGGCGGCAACTCAGTTGCTGTGCGAGTGCTGCCATATGCAGGGTATGGCTGAGATTGGCTTCGTGAGTGGCCAACGGTTGTTGCCAGCTGAAACCCACAGAGGGGATGGCAGCCAAGTGGGCAATGCCAGCCCATTGCTGGCCCCCAAGCTGCCGGGCATCGAGCACGCCGACGGAACACTCCAATACGGTTAGCTGCGGATGCGTCGGTAGATTGCTGGGCTGGCCGGACGAAAAGTCGTCGATCACCGTCACCTGATGACCTGCGGCGAGCAGGTGGTCAACCAGATGCGAGCCGATGAACCCAGCCCCACCCGTAACCAGATAATGCGGGGGCAGCGTCGAGATCATTGGCGCAGAAGGCGAACAGCTATTACCTGCCGAGTCTTAGACGTCGGTCGTAACCGAAGTCCGACGTGCACCCTCGATGGTGGGCCGGAACACCATGAACTTCGGTGCGCGAAACCGCACGATGCGCCAGTACAGCGTGAAGCACGCCAGCACCGCGACCACGCAGAAGCCCTGCAGCCAAGCGCCTTGATCCCAGAAAATCAGGGCGGGGATCGCCGTCATCAGGCTCAGCACCCAAAGATAGGGAGAGGTTGACGAGTTGCGCTTCAGCATACGTTGGCGTGCAGTACCGCCGTAAGGCGATTTGACCAAGCGCTTGTGGATGAGCATGTGCAGATGCAAGCCATCGGGCTGGCTGGGCGAGGTGTTTTTGAGTATGGCTTTGCGATAGATCGCAAACAGTGTTTCCCACACGGGGTAGATCACCAGCAGCATGGGGAACCAGGCCGAAACCTCAGGGTTGCGGGTAACCAGCAAAACCGAGAGTTCGCCGATGCAGAACCCGACGAGATAGGCGCCCGCGTCGCCCATGAAGATGTGGCCGTGAGGGAAGTTCCAGAGCAGGAAGCCCGCCACGGAAGCTGCTGCCAACAGCGCAATGCGCTCTACCAGCACGTCTCCAACCAGATGCCCGACGATGCCGATGGCAGCCAGTGCGACCAGTGCAAAGAAGGGCGAAAGACCGTTGTAGCCGTCAATGATGTTGACGGCCTGGGTGATGCCGCCGACGGCAATCATGGTGAGCATCAGGGCAAAAAACGGCGAGGCCTGCAGCCAGGCATCCACGGTGGGAATGTCTACTCTCAGCAGGCGACCATCCAGAAGCCACCAACAAAGTGCCGCGGACAGCATGGGCAGGATCAGGCGGCTGGAGATGTCACATTTGGCAGTGACGTCTTCCACCAGGCCGACGCAGAACACCGGCAGGATGCAGACGATGAATGCCACGGCATGCTGCACTTCGGTGCCCAGCAACCAGGTCACCGCAAGCAGGCTTGAGGTCAGAGCTACAAAAATAGCGATGCCGCCGAGGCGTGGAACCCAATGGTTGTGGAACTTGTGCACGCCAACGGTCTCATCTGCACCCAGGTCGAGCCTGCGTGCTGCGACGATAGTCAGGTAGGCAATTAATGCGCTTGCTGCCATCGCAAAAACCGCGAAGATTACGACCATTGCCTGATATTCCTAGGCTTATGCATCAAAATGGGGCGCGAGGGTAATACGCTATCTGATAGGGCACAACGAATTACAAGCAATTTATGGCCCAATTGATTGCCTTATCCCCAAGGCTTAGGCGGAGTCTGCCCTTAAATGACTACCGAAAGTTGACAGCTAGTGTAAAAAAACGAGCTGAATGGCTTTTAGGCGTGACCGATGTCTCAATTGAAAATTCTCAACACAGCGTCCAAGGGGTCAGCGTTCAAGAGATTTTTTGAACGCTCGAGCTGCCACGCCGCCTGCTGAGCGATTTGGGTGCAGCGTCGATAAAGGCGCTACAAGCGCACCCTTTGCCCAGAGGCGCAGTGCCTTGGTGATTTCCGCCTGTGTGTATCCAATGAAGAGGGCATTGCCTTCGGTGGCCTCACGCAGGGCGGGGATATCAGAGGCAATTACGGGCGTGCCGCATAGCAGGGCTTCGCGCGCCGGCATGCCATAGCCCTCGTAAACGGGCAAAAACAGCAGTGCGATAGCGCCTGCATAGAGTCCCGGCATGTCTTCAATGGGCACATAGCCGAGGTAGCGAACATGGCCTTCGCCGGCCATTTCTTCGATTTCTCGTGCGATGTCCTGTTCCTTCCAGCCGATGTGTCCCGCAATGATGAGTTGCGGCAGTGCGACGCCTTGGCGTCGTAGATCGGCATGCGCGCGTACCGTGCTGAGCAGGTTCTTGCGGGGCTCGACGGTGCCGACGGCGAGCAGGTATAGGTCGGGCAGCAGATGACGTTGTCTCACGGCGTCTACCACGGCCGGCATGACCGGTCCGTACTGGTCATGCATCAGCGGCGGGATGATGAGGTCGCTTTTGCCCCGTGTGTGGCGGGCCAGATCATGGGCAGTGCTATGCGAGACTGTGATGATCTGGTCCGCCTGCAGGATCGCCAGCGTCTGGAAGATGCGACGCGTCAAAAAACTCACCGTCAGCATCGTCTGCGGGGCCTCGTGCGCAACCATGTCGTGAATGGTCAGCACGCGCCGGATGCCGCGCGGCACCGCCAGCGGCACATAGCCATTGCCGCCCCAGAAAACATCCATGCTTTTCTGTTTCAACAGGGGATACAGGCCAGAACTCAGCCACAGCGGCCCCTTGCGTATCGGCGGGCCGATGTTTTCGACGACCTCGCCAAAGTGGCGTGCATCCTCGGCAACCTCGCGGTCTGAAAACAGCACGATGCGGGTGTCGCCCTTCACCTTCAGATACTCGGTCAGCAGGTTGTAGACGTAGTTGCCAATGCCACTCCGCTGGGTCGTCAGCATGGAGGCATCGATACCGAGATTCAGCATTTTCGAGAATCCACTTTCGATGATGTGCGCTAGCTGGGGCTCAAGGCTTGCGCCCCACCACCGTCACCACGGCCGCTGCGATCTGAAACGGCATGCCGCCCAGCTTGGCGCGCAGGTTTTCGGGTAACTGGCGGTCGTCCATGCGCAGCAGCGAAACCTGTGCGGCCTCATCGCCGATGCGGCCCTGCCAGGCCTGAACAGCGGGGGCGTTTGGCCCGAGATCAGGCGTGATGCCCAGCTGCGAGAGTTTGGTGGCATTGGGCAGCAGAGCTTTGGCACCTTCCACCAAGGGCGCGGTGGAGGCATGCAGTTCGAACCAGGTGTTGAGATCGTGGCGCAGCAAGGGTGCCGCCCAGCGCGCCAGCCGGGGAGCGACTTGCTGCGCCCTCTGCTGTGCCCAATCGCCCAGCCAGCGACTGGCTTGTTGGGCCAACGGGGCGAGCGCGGTGGTGGCTTGTGCGGCGGGCGCGGGCAGGCGGGCCAGGGTGCGCTGGCCCAGTGCGGCGAGTGCGGGTTTGGCGACGCTGGCGAGGTTGGTCTGCACATGGGCGCGCAGTCGCAGGCGCTCGCCGCCGCCGGGTGCGGGCTCGCTCAGGGCTTCGATGTGCAGCTTCCACAACGGGCCGAGCGCGCCACCGGGTATTTCAGCGGCAAAGCGCAGGCGCTGCGGCTCTTCCAGCGCGGGCGCAGTCTTGCCTATGCTGCGGCTGGTTTTTTTATCGGACGGTTTCATGGCTGAAGACAACACTAGCGCGATGCGTTTTGTCGTGCACGGTCGGGTGCAGGGCGTCGGCTATCGCGCGGCAACAGAGCGGCAGGCGACGACCCTGGGCTTGCAGGGCTGGGTGCGCAACCGGGCGGATGGGGCGGTTGAGGGCGTTGCGGCTGGCGCAGCCGATGCTCTTGAGGCATTGCATCACTGGCTGGCACGTGGGCCCGCGCAGGCGGCGGTAACAAGTGTGGAGTGGCTGCCTACGAACGAACATCCCGAGCCCGGCTTCGTCGTGCGCCGCTATTGAGCCTGCACGCTCAAACCCAGTGCCGCGATGCGATCTGCCGGGGCGAACAGCGGCAGGGTATCGGGTCGCAGCGCACCGGGTGGGTCGAGGTGCAGCGTCAGGGCTAGAGGCTCCCGTGCAAAGGTGGTGAGCGACTCGCGCAGTTCCGTAGTGGGCGGCAGGCCTTTAGCGGTCAACCATTGCGTCAATGCCTCGGCGAGGGCGGCGTCCGTGTTCTGGGGATCGGCACCCAGTTTCAGCGCCAGCGTTGCGCGCGCGCCTTGTGCCAGGCCTTGATCGCGGTAGTGCAATGTGCCGCCGAGCAGCGTCGCGCCCACCAGACGTTGAGGTGCGGCCAGCTGCAATGACAGATTGGCATCGGCCGCCGCCGCGCCTGGGGCATCGAGCGTGAGCGCCGCACGCAGCGTGCCTTCGACGCTGCGGTACTGCCAGTCCAGCGTGCCGCTGGCCATTTGGGGCCAGGGCTCGGGCAGCGGCAGGGTGGCGGTCTCGAACTGCAAGTGCACGGCCGCGGGCCAGCCTTCGCCCGCCTGCCAGCCGCTGTAGTGCAGCTCGGGGATGTGCAGGGCAAAATCGGCCGGCAGCGCGCGCCGCGCAATCCAGTCGGCATCGGGCGCAAAGCGCAGGTCCTGGATGCTGCCGCTGCCCCAGAAATGTGCGCTGGTCGCGCCGTAGCTGAGGCCGCCCAGCGGTGCCAGCTGAGCGGCGAGCGAGCGCAGCAGCAGTCGCTGCTCGAGGGCGGCACGCGTCTCGGCCTGCCAGCCGGTGATGGCGGCAGCCGCAAGCAACACCAAAAGAATCAGACGAAAGCGCATGAGTCATTGTAATCAGCGCGGATGCACTGGAGTGCGCTCGCACTCTGCGGCTAGACTCAAAGCCCATGCGTTTCTGGAGACCTGCCATGCGTCCCGTTTTTTGCCATCTCACGCTCGCGGCAGCGTTGGCTTTTGCTGGCTTGCAGGCCGCACAGGCCGGCGAGCGAACCTATCGCTGGGTCGATGAAAAAGGCCGCGTCCACTACAGCGATGTGAAGAGCGAGAAAGGCCAGCAGGTCGAGGTGAAGCCAGGCAGTGGCGTCTCCGAGACGCCCAAGGATTCACCCGCCACCCTCGCTGCGCGCCAGCTGGATTGCCAGCGCAAGAAAGATCAGGTGTCGATCTACAACACCTCGGCCGCGATCAACGAAACCGACAGCCTCGGCAACACCCGCACCTACTCCGCAGTAGAGCGCCAGACCCTCATCGATCGTGCGCAGCAACAGGCGCAGGCCGCGTGTAGTCTGCCGGGTGCGGATCAACCATTGACGGCCAATGCGCCGAATTGATCGGCACGGCGTGTTTCAGCGCGGCGCGCTGCTCTGCGGCGGGCTACTGATGGCGATGGCGGCACAGGCATCAGGCGGCGTGTTCAAGTGGGTGGATCGCAATGGCATCACCCGCTACGACGACCAGAGCCTGCTCGCCGAGCGCATGACCCGCGCCACCATCGCGCGCGGCTCGGTCGCCGCTGACGCCCGCGCCACCGTGCCCTCCGAATTGGTCACCGAGGTCGCCCGCCAGTGCAGCGATTTCAAGGAGCTGAGCGCGAGCTACGCCGAGGCGCGCGATGTCTATGGCCGCGATCCGGTCGGCAACCAGTATCGCTTCAGCCCGAATCAGGTCGCGCTCGAAGTCGCCCGCCTCAACGAGAAAGCCCGCCGCTATTGCCGCCCTCTCGCCGCGCAGCATCTGTTGGAAGAAGCGCGCGAAGAACAGCGTCGTGAAGAAGCCCTCAGAACCGCGCAATCAGCCCAGTGATCGTCGTCCAGCGGTGATACCGCGTGCCGAAACGGGTATCGGATTCGATGTAGCGCAGCTGGGTATCCACCGAGAGTGAGGGCGTCAGCGCGTAATTGGCACCGGCGAGTCCGATGTGGGTCTGGGCGGGAAAGCTGAAAGCTGACTGCCCGGCAAACACGTCGTCCGGCTCCACCGCGCTCGCATTGGCCAGCGCGGATGCGCCCGGCACGCCGATCGAGACGACCGTGCCATCGCGATATTGATAGGCCAGCGTCAGTGTCAGCGGCGTTGTCGCCTGCCAGTCCAGCGCCAGCTCGCCGCCTTTGACGGTGCTATCGAAAGTCTGGCTGTCGCTGCCGCGCCAGACCGCGAACAGGCGGCTGCGGGCAAGCAGCCGGGTGGTGAGCGCCTCGCGCACCAGCAGTCCCAGCCGTGCCTCCTGCGCGTCGCGCAAATCACTTTGAAACTGGCTGGTGCCAATGCCCATCGAAAGCCCCAGCGTGGGCGTGTAGAAACTGCGCCCCGGCCGCAGCAGCAACTGGCCGTCGATGCCACCCGTGAGTTCGTTGAGCCCTTGGTATCGCGCGTGCGCTCGGCCATCGAGCCGCGCCTGCACGCGCAGCGAGAAGCCGTTATCCAGCGGCTCGCTCAGGGCCGTGGCAATGCCGATCTGCACGAACTGCTCGGCAGTGCGCGGCAGGCCGTTGCGCGCGGCCTGAATGTTGTCGTCGCTGCCGATGCCGATGTCAGCGGTCGTCACCAAACTGCCCGCCCAAGCCGAGCAGGGCAGCAGTGAGAGCATCCATAAGCTTCGCAAAGCTTGCATCATTGTCGGGCGTCTCTTGAACGGCGCAACGCAGAGTAACGCCCGCTAGCAGGAGAAAACAGTGAGCGACGAAACCCGTGGTTTTATAGGTGATGACTTCGAGTCAGACCCGCGCCGCCGCCTGTTGCTGCGCGCGCTCGCGGCGGGATGGCTGGTGGGCGGCACCGGCTGGGCACAAGCTGATACTTTCGGCGCCGTGCCGCGCAAGCTGCCAGCGGGCAAGAGCATCTTCGAGATCGACGGCAACGTGCGCATCAACGGCAAGCGCGCAAGGCGCGACACGCTGATTCTGCCCGGGGATGTCATCGAAACCGATAGCGACGGCCGTCTGGTCGGTGTGGTGGGCAGTGATGCGCTGATTGTGCGGCCGCAAAGCCGTGTCGAGATCGGCGGTGCTGTGGGCGTGGCGCGCAGCTTCTTCCGCCTTGTCAACGGTGCGATGCTCAGCGTATTCGGCAAGCGCGACGACCTTTATGAGATCCGCACACCGGTCGCCACCATCGGCATCCGCGGCACCGGCGTTTACACCGAGGCCAATGCCGACAGGAGCTACGTCTGCCTCTGTTACGGCGCCGCTGCGCTCACGCCGTTGTCGCGCCCCGAGGAGCAGAAAGTGCTGACCACGAAACACCACGACGCGCCGATGTTCCTTTACCGGGATGCGGTCGAAGGAAGCTGCATGCAGCCCGCGCCCTTCTACAACCACACCGACCTCGAACTGATGACGCTCGAAGCGCTGGTGGGTCGCACCGTCCCGTTCGCAGTGCCGGACGATCGCTATGCGGCTCCGCGCCGTGACTACTGAGAAGCTGCCTCACAAACATAGCGAGCGAAGGCCGTTTGCGTGACGCCGGAGCACAGCACCCGCAGCGACCTCGTGGCCGTGAGGGCGTTTGGCCGGGCTGCGAAGTGACATTGAGTCACTTCGCAGTAAGCCAAACGCAGCACCGCCGACACGCAAAATGCCGAGCGCAGTAGTTTGTGTGGCAACTTCTAGGCGATGGCTTTCTTGACGTAGGTAGGCAGAGCAAACGCGCCGGCATGGGTGTCGCGGTTGTAGAACTGCGTGTCGAGATCGTCGGCCTTCTCAAGACGCGAAACCTTGGTGCCGGCTGTCTTGAAGGCAATCGAGCCGCTCCACCAGCCGCTGGGGTAGATCACCTGCGGGAAGTGCAGCATGGTCGTCTCGGCAAAGCCTGCGTCCTTCATCGCCGCGTGCATTTCCTTGATCAGTTCAAGGTGCAACAAGGGCGATTCGGACTGCTGTACCAGCATGCCGTTGGGCTTGAGCGCCTTGATGCAGTCGAGATAGAACTTCTTGCCGAACAGACCTTCGGCTGGGCCCACGGGGTCGGTCGAGTCGATGATGATGACGTCGATGGAAGCCGGAGCGACCTCCTTCATCCAGGCAATGCCATCGCCGAAGAACAGCGTGGCGCGCGGATCATTGTTTTTGTCGCAGAGTTCGGGGAAATGGATTTCGCTCAAGCGCGTGACGCGCTCGTCGATCTCGACCTGAGTCGCCGATTTGACCTCAGTGTGTTTGAGCACTTCGCGCAGCGTGCCGCAGTCGCCGCCGCCGACGATCACCACCGTCTCGGGGTTGGGGTGTGAGTTGAGCGCCGGGTGGCTCATCATCTCGTGATACAGAAAGTTGTCGCGGGTCGAGACCATGGTGCAGCCGTCGATGGTCATCAGCTTGCCGAAGGTCTCGGTCTGCCAGATTTCGATCTGCTGATACGGCGTCTGCTCGCTGTGCAGCTTCTTGCCCTTGAGCGAGAAGGCGGTGCCGGTGGCTTCGATGGCTTCGGTGAACCAGGTGTTATCGAGTGACATGGGGGCTTGAGTGATCGTTTGTTCGTAAAATGGCGGCGCGAGTATAGAGGCTCGCCCTATCCATTTAAGTGAACCTGCCGTGACGAACTGGTCTGCCGCCCAAGCCCGCGCCCGCTACAACATTCCCCAGTGGTCCGAGGGCTATGTGGATGTGAATGCCGAAGGCCATCTCACCGTGCAACCGTTCAAGAGCGGCGTGGCAGTCGATCTGCACGCGCTGGCCATGCAGTTGCCGAAAGAAGGTCTCGAATGGCCCGTGCTGGTGCGCTTCACCGACATCCTGCGCGACCGTGTGGATGCGCTGACTGGCGCCTTCGCGCAGGTGATTGCCGAATACGAATACAAAGGCGCCTACACGGCGGTGTATCCGATCAAGGTCAACCAGCAGAAGGCCGTGGTCGAGGCCATCGTGCAGCACGGCGGCGCGCGCGTCGGCATCGAGGCCGGCAGCAAGCCGGAGCTGGCGGCCGTGCTCGGCGTGGCCCTGCCGGGTAGCGTCATCGTCTGCAATGGCTACAAGGACCGCGCCTACATCCGCCGTGCGCTCATCGGCCAGAAGCTCGGCCACAAGGTCTACATCGTGGTCGAGAAACTCAGCGAGCTGCCGCTGGTGATCGAGGAGTCGAAGAATCTCGATGTCGCCCCGCTGATTGGCCTGCGCGTGCGCCTCGCCAACATGAGCGAGTCCACCCAGCAGAACACCGGCGGCGAGAAGAGCAAGTTCGGACTCACCACTGCGCAGGTTTTGCTCGCGCTCGACATGATGGCCAAGGCTGGCTTGAGCGATGCAGTGCGGATGATTCACTTCCACTTGGGCTCGCAGGTCGCCAATGTGCAGGACGTCGCGCGCGGCATGCGCGAGGCGGCGCGTTTCTACGTCGAGCTGCGTCGCCTCGGTGCGCCGATTGATGTGGTCGATGTCGGCGGTGGCCTGGGCGTGGACTACGAAGGCACGCGCTCGCGCAGCCATTGCTCAATGAACTACTCGGTGCGCGAATACGCCCGCTCGATCGTGCGCACCTTGCAGGAGATCTGCATCGAGTCCGGCGAGCCGGAGCCCGCACTCATCAGCGAATCCGGTCGCGCGCTCACCGCGCATCACGCGGTGCTGCTCGCCAATGTGATCGACAGCGAAGTGATCGGCACACCCAAGGTCAGCAAGCCGCCTGCCGATGCGCCACCCGTGGTGCTGGAGCTGTTCGACTGCTTGAACGAGCTGGTCGAGCGGGGCCCGCTGGAGAGCTTGCACGAGGCCGACACCCTGCTCGCCGAAGCCCACGCCCACTACGCCGAAGGCAAGCTCACCATCACCCAGCGCGCCTGGTGTGAGCAGGCCACGCATGCGATTGCCCGTCACGTGATCACGATGCTCGACATCGGCATCCGCGCGCACCGCGATGCGCTGGACATGCTGCGTGAGCGACTCAGCTCGAAGTATTTCTGCAACTTCTCGGTGTTTCAGTCGGTGCCCGACGCCTGGGCAATCAGCCAGGTGTTTCCCATCGTGCCGATCCATCGCCTCGATGAAGAACCCACCGAGCGCGCGCGGCTGTGCGACCTCACCTGCGACAGCGACGGCCAGCTCGAAACCTACGTCGACCGCGAGGGCCTCACGCCCACGCTGGCGTTGCACGACTTGAAAGAGGACGAGCCCTATCTGCTCGGCTTCTTCATGGTCGGTGCCTACCAGGAAATTCTCGGCGACATGCACAACCTGTTCGGCGATACCAACGCGGTAAACGTGGTGCTCGATGCGAATGCCCCGAACGGCTGGCGACTGGATGACCCCGAGTACGGTGACCGCACCGACGAGCTGCTGCGCTATGTGCATCTGGCGCCGGAAGAACTGACGCAGAGCTACCGCAAGAAGTTTGCGGCGAGCGGGCTGCCGATGGGCGTGCGCAATGCGCTCTTGGCGGAGCTGGAGGCGGGCCTGAGCGGATACACCTATCTGAGCTGAGCGATGCATCAAAAAAGCCCCGACGCGTCGGGGCTTTTTAGTGGCTCCAGATCAGAGCGAAGCGAACTTGTCGGTAGCTTCGATCAAGGCCGACAGCGTGCCTTTTTCGCTGGCGGCGTGGCCGGCATCCGGCACCACCACGAAATCGGCCTCGGGCCAGGCGCGGTGCAAGTCCCAGGCTGATTTCATCGGGCAGACCACGTCATAGCGGCCCTGCACGATGACGGCCGGGATGTGGCGAATACTGCTTATGTTGGTCAGTAGCTGGTCGTCCTGCGTGAACCAACCCTTGTTGGTGAAGTAGTGGCACTCGATACGCGCAAAGGCGTCGGCGAACTGGTCGTTGCCGTAGCGGGCAATCATGTCAGTGTTGATCAGCAGCTTGCTGGTCGCACCCTCCCAGGTGCTCCAGGCCTTCGCAGCGGCAGCGCGCACGGCGGCGTCGGTCGAGGTCAGGCGCTTGTAATAGGCCACGACGAAATCGCCTCGCTCGGCCTCAGGGATGGCATCGCGATAGGCCTCCCACTGGTCGGGGAAAATGAAGCTGGTGCCCTGCTGATAGAACCAGTCGATCTCCAGTTGGCGCAGCAGAAAGATGCCGCGCAGCACCAGCGCCTTGGTGCGGGTCGGGTGCGTTTCGGCATAAGCCAAGCCCAGCGTCGAGCCCCAGCTGCCGCCGAACACCACCCACTGCTCGATCTTCAGCAGCTCGCGGATGCGCTCCATGTCCGCCACCAGATCCCAGGTGGTGTTCTCGGCCAGCTCGGCAAACGGCGTGCTCTTGCCGCAGCCACGTTGGTCGAACAACACGATGCGGTACTGGGCCGGGTCGAAGAACTGCCGCTGCCAGGGCTCCGTGCCGCCGCCGGGGCCGCCGTGCACGAAGACCACAGGCTTGCCTTGTGGATTGCCGCTTTCCTCGATGTAGAGGTTGTGCAGGGGCGAGACCTGCAGGCGATGCGTCGCGTAGGGCGCGATGGCAGGGTAGGCGGTGCGCAAAGTCATGGTGAGATCTGCTCTTGTAGGGTCACGCAAGCTTAGCGGATGGCTGGGCATTTACACGTCCAGTACGCGCACTGTGAGTGCACCGCGCGACTCGAACAAAAAACGTGGCGGCAGCCCGAACATGGCCTTGAAGCTGTGGCTCAAATGCGCCGAATCGCTGAAGCCAGCCGCATGGGCGGCGTCGGTCAGTGTTGCCCCTGCCAAGGCGGCGCGCAGCGCGAGTTTGAGCTTGAGCCACACCCCGTAGCGACGCAGCGGCAAGCCGGTGGTGGCGGCAAACAGGTGCATGAGCCGGTCTGCAGATAAGGACACGCGGCGTGCCAGTACGGCAGCACTTTGGTTGACGCCCGGCGTGGCGGCGAGGTGGGCGAGCGTGTCGGCGATGCGCGCATCCATGGGGACTGGCGGATGTGCACTGACGATGCCGAACGCGCCAAGCCAATCGGCATAGATGGCGTCGCATGCGAGAGCGAGGCTCGCCTCTGCCGCGCTGCCATCGAGTGCGCTCAGTTGCTGTTGCAAGGCTGCGGTGGGGGCATGCGCCTGTAGTGGCGTCGGCAGCTGCGCACGCAGGCGGGTGCCGGCGCCACTTTCGGGTTCGAGATAGAGCAGTGCCACCGTGGGTGCGCCACCGCTGAACCGGTGTGGGGTGTCGGCCGCGACCACGAAACCCTGCGCCTCGTGGCGGCTGTCTTCGCCTTCGAGCCGCAGCGGCTCACCGAGGCTGATGGCGAGTTGCAGCGCATGGTGCCGGTGCATCGCGCCATCGACGGGTGGGCCGCGGTAAAGCAGTCGATCAGGGCCGAGGATGAGCAGCATCGCGTTGGGATAGCCGGTTCTTACAAGCGCAGCGGGTGGGCGGTGGCGAACACTGCGCTGTATTCGCCACCGAGATCCATCATGTCCCTGTTGCTGCGCTACGGCACCTTTCCGCTGTTCTTCATCGGCTTCAATGGTGCAGGGCTGTGGCTGATTGCCCACCACGCGCCGGACGCCGCGCGCTATGCCTTGCTGCTGCTGGCCGTGCTGACGATGCTGGCCATCGAGCGCGTGATCCCCTGGCAGCCGGCGTGGAACCGCAATCCCGGCGATGCGCAGGCCGATGTGCTGCATGCGCTGGTCAACAGCGCGCTCACCTACGGGGGAATCGCCGCGCTGCCGCTGCTCACCGCGTTGCTGCCCTGGCCGTCCGTGTGGCCGCAGCATTGGCCGCTGCTGGTGCAGGTGATTGTCGCCATCCTGCTGCTCGATCTCGGCATCTCGGCCATGCACCAGCTGAGTCATCGGGTACACGCGCTCTGGCGCTTCCATGCCGTGCATCACGCTGCGGAGCGCCTGTATGGCCTCAATGGCTGGATGAAGCATCCGCTGCATCAGCTGCTCGAAACCGGCGCGGGCATGACGCCGCTGCTGTTGCTGGGCGTGACGCAGCCGGTGGCCGCTGCGGTCGCCTTCTGTGTGGCGATGCAGCTGCTGCTGCAACACGCCAATGCCGACTACCGCATCGGCCCGCTCAAGTACATATTCGCCACAGCCGAGGCACATCGTTTCCACCATGTGCGCGGCGTGGCGGGTGACGTGAACTTTGGCCTGTTCACCACGCTGTGGGATCACCTCATGGGCCGCTTTCGCTATCAGGCCGATGCCGCACCACGCGCGCCGGATGCCGTGGGCCTCGCGCCATCAATGCCTGCGCGAAGCTATTCCGCACAACTCGTCGCACCGTTCCGCGGCTAGCGTTTCAGCGATCCCAATCGGAATGCCCGCCGCCCACATGAGCGCCCAGCCACACCGCGAGCGCAATGCTGCCGATGACATCGAACGCGAGAAAAATCGTGAGGCCGATTGAAGTGGTTTCCATCGTCTGCTCCTGTGGCCGTTGAGGGCGCGGGTGGGTGACGACGCTGGCGGACAGGAGTGTCCGGTGGCTGGCGAGACCACGCTAGTCCTGCGGGACTACAAATGCAAGTCATTCGCATCTATAATCACTGAACGCTGAGGGATTGTTAAAAAAGCAGCGACCTGAAGACCAACCATATAACGGGCAAGCCGCCGCCAGCCTCGAAGGAATCCGGCTGCATGCGCGATGGGCTCGTCACCACTGGGATGTTGTTGCTCTGCTGCGCGCCGCTGGCGTTCGCGCAGTCCGATACGAATGCACCTGCCGATGTGCCGGTTGCCAGCATCCCGGTGCAATCGCTGCCGGCATCGGCGCCCGAGGCAGGGGCCGAGCAAGACCCGAGCCCGGTGCAGCTCGAAGCGGTGCGGGTCAGCGGCGACCAGCTCGGCCGCCGCCTGAGCGAGACCGCCACCAGCACCGCGATCGTCAGCGGCAAGCAGATCGAGCGCGGATCGAGCGAGAAGTTTCACGAGGTGATCGGCAGCCTCGGTAACGTCATGCGGGCCCAGAGTGATCGCCAGATCGCGATCCGCGGCGTGCTGCAAAACGGCAATGGCGGTGGCGACAGCGAGACGATTTCGGTCTATCTCGACGGCATCCCCTTGCCGCAGCGCGCCGCCAATTTCGGCGGGCCGCTGAGTGCTTTCGACATCGAACAGATCGAGGTGCTGCGCGGCCCGCAGTCCACCTCGCAGGGGCGCAATGCGCTGGCGGGCGCGGTGTTCATCAAGACCCGCGATGCGACGCCGGACTGGGACGCGAAAGCGCTGATCGGACGCGGCAGTTTCAATGGCGAGCAATACGCCTTTGCGGTAGGCGGGCCGATCTTCAGCAATGACTTTGCGTTTCGCCTGGTGTTTGACGAGCGCAACAGCGATGGCGACATCACCAATGTCACTCGCAACGAGGACGACGCCGGCCGCGAATACACCCGCCTCGCGCGTCTGAAGCTGCGCTACTCCAACAGCGACTCGCCCTATACCGCGCAACTGCTGGGTGTGGCGAGCCGCAACGTGTTCGGCGACAACATCCACGACGCCAGCAACGGCGAGCGCACGCAAAGTGCCGACACCCGCTACGACGAGAAATACCGCACCGGCATCGTCGGCCTCACGCAGGGCCTTGCGCTGGGCCAGCACTGGAGTCTGAGTTCAGCCACCGGCTTTGCCCGCGGCGTGGATTATCGAGATGCCGACTTCGACCGCACCGAAGCACCCAACGGCACCAGCACTTTCGCGCTGGACGACAAGAGCCTGACGCAGGAGCTGAAGGCCAACTTTGCGGGCGAGACGGTGAAGTTCGTCTTCGGCATTTATGGCGCGGACCTCGACCAGTTCTCGCGCGTCACCGGCGACGATGCGTCGGTGGGTGGCGGCCTGGTGCGACTCGATGGCTTCGTCGATTACGACAAGGCGGTGAAGACCTACGCCGCCTTCAGCGAAGTCGAATGGCGCTTCGTCGAGCCGCTATCGTTGACGCTGGGCGTGCGTCGCAACTACGAAAGTTTCAAGCGCCGCAACGTCAGCGACGTCAGTTATGTGACGGGACAAGGCGGCATTCCGATACCGGACGAGGCGGTGGAGGCGATCAACACCGTTGGCACCTCGCCGCTGGTGCCTGCGTTCATCACCGACCAGTTGCGCGCGACCGGCTTCATCCCCCTGCCGGCGGATTACGACGAGTCGGGCGACACTGCGTTTCGCGTCTGGCTGCCCAAGGCGGGGCTGACCTGGCGCTATCTGCCCGAGCACAGCGCGGCTTTCACCTACAGCGAGGGCTACCGCAGCGGCGGCACCTCGATCAGCTTCTTCGGCGGTGAGAAAAATGATTACGACCCGGAGTTCACCCGTAACTTCGAGCTGGCCTTTCGCAACAGCTTTTTTGCACAGCGGCTCAGCGCCAATCTCAATGTGTTCTACACAAAATGGCGCGATCAGCAGGTGGAGATCGGCAATACCACCGACTACTACACGGTGATCCGCAACGCCGGCAAATCGCATTTGTATGGCGCCGAGCTGGAAGGCGACTGGCGCGTGTCGAAACCGCTGCGGCTGGGTGCTTCGCTGGGCTATCTGCACACCGAGTACGACCAGTTCCAGAATCTCGATGAGGACTATGCAGGCAACCGCTTCAACTACGCGCCCACCTTCTCGGGCGGCGTGACGGCGTACTGGCGCTTCGCACGCGGCTTTGACTCCAGCCTCAACGTCACCCACACCAGCAGCTACTTCGGCAACCCCAGCAACAGCGACGACACCAAAGTACCGGGCCGCACGCTGCTCAACCTCAGATTGGCCTATGCCGCAGGGCCGCTGGAGTTCGCCATTTTTGCGCGCAATCTCACCGACAACCTCAACATCCAGGACAGTTTCGTGCAGCGCGATCGCGCCGTGCGGCGCTACGGCGAGAGCCGCACCTTGGGCGTGTCGCTGGCTGTGCAGCTGTGACCCACCGCGATCCAAGACCTTCAACCGCGACTCGACCCATGACCCTCAAAAACCGCTTCATCCTCACGCCGTTTGCAGCCCTCGGTCTGCTCACCGCTGCCCATGCGCAAGCGCCGCAGACGGACCCTGCACCTGCTGCATCTGCGGTTGAGACGCCCACTGCCGAAGCCGCAGTGCAGCTCGAAGCCGTGAAGGTCACTGCGAGTGCCGATGCCTCCGCACAAGGTCTGTCGAAGCCCTACGCCGGCGGCCAGGTCGCACGCGGTGGCCGCGCGGGCATCCTCGGTACGCGCGACAACATGGAAACACCGTTTTCGATCACCAGCTATACCAACGCCCTGATCCAGGATCGCCAGGCGCAGAGCGTCGGCCAGGTGTTGCAGGACGACCCCTCCGTGCGCGTCGCGCGCGGCTTCGGCAATTTTCAGGAGAGCTATTTCATCCGCGGCTTCGTGCTTGGCTCGGACGATGTCGCCTACAACGGCCTCTACAGCCTGCTGCCGCGCCAGTACATCGCGACCGAACTATTCGAGCGCGTCGAGGTACTGCGCGGTGCCTCGGCCTTCATGAGCGGGGCCACGCCCGGCGGCGACGGCATCGGTGGTGCCATCAACCTGCTGCCCAAGCGCGCGCCCAACGAGGCGCTGACACGCGTCACCGCGGGCGTGATCGGCGAACAGGCGAGCGGTGCGGTGGACCTGGCGCGACGCTTCGGTGCCGACAAGGCTTTCGGTGTGCGGCTCAATGGCGCCTATCGCACCGGCGGCACGGCGGTAGACGACGAAAAAGCCAAACTCGGTCTGCTGGCACTCGGCCTCGACTGGCACAGCGACAACGTGCGCCTCTCCGGCGACATCGGCTACCAGCACAACCAGCTCGACCAGACGCGCACCAACGTCCAGCTCGACTTCGGCGTCACCGCGCTGCCGAAAGCGCCGGATGCGAGCAAGAACTTCGCGCAACCCTGGTCGTACTCCAACGAGAAGGATCTGTTCGGCACGCTGCGCGGCGAGGTGGATATCACCGACGCGCTCACTGGCTGGGCCGCCTACGGCCTGCGCCGCAGCAAGGAGGCCAACTCGCTCGCCAACCTGTTTGTGAGCGATGCCGCGACGGGCGATGCCTACACCTACCGCTTCGACAACACCCGCAAGGACCAGGTCGATACCGGTGAACTCGGCCTGCGCTTCAAGCTCGTGACCGGGCCGGTCGAGCACGAGTTCGTCGCTGCCGCCGCGCGCTTCGAGGGCGAACGCAAGAACGCCTACGTGTTCGATTTCTTCAACCGCCAGGCAACCAACCTCTACAACCCCACGCCCTCTGCGCGACCGGATTTCAGCGCCGGCGCGTTCGCCGGCAACACGCTCGACGACCCCAAGCTGACTGGCCGCACGCGGCTTACCAGCTACGCGCTCGGCGATACCGCCTCGTTCTTCGACAAGCGCGTGCTGGTCACGCTCGGCGTGCGCCAGCAGAAGCTCGACATCGAGAACTTCGCCTACACCACCGGCACCTCCGATGGCGGCTACGACAAGTCGCGCACCAGTCCCTCGGCGGGCATCGTGGTGCGCGCGACGCCGCAGCTGTCGTTCTACACGAACTATGTCGAAGGCCTGAGCCAGGGCGACACCGCGCCGGCGACCGCAACCGCCACGCCCGGCAAGGTGCTGGCCCCGTACGTGTCGCGTCAGAAAGAGGTCGGTGCCAAGTTCGACGCCGGTCGCCTGGGTGGGGGCATCGCGCTGTTCAACACCACCAAGCCGCGCGCCTTCGTCACCGCCGACCAAGCCTTCGAGGCCAGCGGCGACGACCGCCACCAGGGTGTGGAACTCAACGTCTATGGCATTGCCGCACCGGGCCTGAAAGTGCTCGGCGGTGCCACCTGGCTCGATGCCGAGCAGCAGGGCACGGGCGATTCGAGCACCGACCAGAAGCGGGTCATCGGCGTGCCGCGCTTCCAGGCCAGCCTGGGTGCGACCTACGACCTGCCGTGGCTGCGCGATCTCGCCCTCGACGCCCGTGTCGTGCACACGGGCGATAGCTACTACGACGCTGCCAACCAGACCGCCGTGCCGGACTGGACGCGGTTCGACCTCGGTGCGATCTACGACCTGCATGTGGGCACGCGCACCGTGACGCTGCGCGGCCGCGTCGACAACGTGACCGACGAAAACTATTACGCCTCCGCCGGCGGCTTCCCGGGCCAGGGCTATCTCGTCGTCGGCGCGCCGCGCACGTTTGCGCTCAGCGCCGCCATCGACTTCTGAGGCGGGCCAATGCGCGCAAAACGAGGCGTCGCCTCCAGCCTGCTGCTGTGGGCAGCTGCGGGTTCGGCATGGGCTCAGGCGGAGCCGGTGGAGACCATCCCGGTGCAGTCTCTGCCCGAGCACGCGGCATCGGTCGCAGCAGAGAAAGACGCGAGCGCCGTGCAGCTCGATGCCGTGGTGGTCAAGGGCGAGAAGCTCGGCCGCACCCTGAAGGACACTGCCAGCTCGGTCAGCGTCACCACCGGCAAGCAGATCGAGCAGTACGGTGATGAGTCGATCTACGACCTCACGCGCCGCGTCGGCAATGCGCTTTCCATCAACGACGGCGGCTTGAGCCTGCGTGGCGTGAGCCAATTCGGGGCCGACAACAGCAACTCTGGCGCGCCAGTCATCAGCACGTATGTGGATGGTGTCGCGCTCGACAACACCGCGCTCGGCGGCAGCCTCACCGATGCCTTCGATGTCGAGCAGGTGGAGATCCTGCGCGGCCCGCAGTCCACCAGCCAAGGCCGCAATGCGCTGGCGGGTGCGGTAGTGACCACTACGCGCAATCCGACTGATTACTGGGATGCACTGGCGCGCGTACGGCTCGCCGACGAAGGCCGCCGCCAATACGCACTTGCAGGTGGCGGGCCGCTGGGCGCGGGCTTTGCCTTTCGACTCACTGGCCAGCGCACGTCGCGTGATGGCGAGATCACCAACACCACCCGCGACGACCCCAAGTGGGCGCGCGCGGAAGACGAGCTGCTGCGCGGCAAGCTGGGCTTCAAGCCTGTCGCACTGCCGGGCTTGAATACGGTGCTGACCTTTTCGACCGTCGAGAGCCACCCCGGCACCGACTACAACCTCGAAGCCGATGACGATGGTGCCGCCGCGCGCCGCACCGCGGGCGACGATGTGGCCTCGTCCAGCGACAACCGCTCGAAGCTCGCGAGCTTGAAGGCGGACTACGCGCTGAGCGATCGCTTCACCCTCACCAGCACCACCGGCGGCGTCAAGAGCCGGGTGAATAGCTTCGGCGATTACGACCGCACCGAAGAAGACAGCGGCACCTTCGAGACCCGCAACCATGGCCGCAATGTGTCGCAGGAGCTGCGGCTGGGCGTGAAGGCGGTATCGCTGTGGCGCGACATCAGCGCCACCGGCCTGTTCGGCATCTACGGCAGCCGGTTTCAGGAAGTGGGCAACTATGACTTCCGCGAGCTGCGCGTGCCGCTCTCGGCGGTGCTGCCGCTGCCGGGTGCCGAGAACGTCATCGCCCGTGTCGATGGCTTTTCAGACACCGACCGCGAGGGCCGCAATATCGCCTTCTTCACCGAGTTCGACTTCAAGCTGACGGCAGCGACCACGCTCACCACCGGCCTGCGTTACGACCGCGAGCGCAGCACCACCATCGCCAACTCCGACATCACCCGTGCCGATGGCTATCTGTTCGGCAACGAAACCGCACCGGGCATCCCCTTGGTGGATGTGCTCAAGGCCGCTGGCGTGCTGCCCACCACCGATGGCGAGCAGCGCGCAACCGGGCGCTATTCCGCCCTGCTGCCCAAGATCGGCCTGCGCCAGGCCCTGAGCCCGGTGTGGACGGTGTTCGTCACCTACAGCGAGGCCTATCGCGCGGGCGGCGCCGAGGTACTGCGCGGCAGCGGCACCATCAACCAGTACAAGCCCGAGTACACCCGCAACCTCGAAACCGGTTTTCGCGCGACGCCCTCGCAGCGGGTGGCCGTCAACTTCAATCTCTACGGCGTGCAGTGGCGCGACCAGCAGGTGCGAGTGCCGGTGGACGGCGACATTCTCAGCAGCCGCACCGACAACGCCGCGCGTTCCGAGCTGTTCGGCGCGGAGCTGGAAACCACTTGGAAACCGCTGCGGGGCTTGAACCTCTACACCAGCCTCGGCTACGCCCACACCGAGTTCAAGGACTACGTCAGCGGCGGCATCGATTACTCCGGCAAGCACTTCGTGTTCAACGCACCGTTTACCGGCAGCATCGGCGGCAGCTACCTGCACCGCAGCGGCGTTTTTGCTGCGCTCAACTTCAGCGCCAGCGATGGCTACTTCGTCACACCGGCCAACAACGAACGCGAGCGTGGCGAAAGCCGCCGGCTGGTCGATGCGCGTCTGGGCTGGCAGGGCCGTTACCTCGCGCTCTACGCGTATGGCCGCAACTTGTTGGGCGAGGACTACCGCACGCTCTCGTACCGCATCGAGCCAGGGCTGGGCTTGCCCAAAGCGGGCTATGGCGTGAGCTACGGCGAATTGCGCACGCTCGGCGTGCAGCTGGAAGCGCGGTTTTGAAGCGCACGGCCGGGCTCTTGCGCGCACTCACCGTTGCATTGAGTGCAGCAGCGCAAGAGCAGCCCGTGGATGCAGATGGCGTCGGCACGATCCCGCTGCAAGCCCTGCCCGAGGCCGAAGCCAAGGTGACGCCGGAGCAGACGCCGACGCAGCTCGAAGCCGTCATCGTCACCGGCGAGCTGATCCGCCGTGAAGCGCGCCGCACCACCAGTAGCGTGGCGGTGTATTCCGGTGCCGAGATAGAGCGCAGCACCGCGAGCGACGTCTACGACGTGATCCGAGCCACGCCCAACGCGAGCCTGGACGACAGCGACTACGGCGTCGGCGGCATGACCATCCGCGGCATCGGCAGCTACGGGGCCAGCGGCTCGGGCGCCTACGCGGCGTATGGCACGGCGTCTGCTGTGGTCTACGACGGCGTCGGTCTGCCGCGTTCGGCCCTGAGCTATGCCGATCTCTCGGCCTTCGATCTCGGTTCGGTCGAAATCCTGCGCGGCCCGCAGTCCACCAGCCAGGGCCGCAATGCGATGGCGGGCGCGGTCATCATCAATACAGCGGCCGCCGAGCCCGACGCAGGCTTCGCGCCCGAGCTGCGCGGCCGCGTTGCTGGCGGCGATGCGAGCACGCGCGAATACGCCGGTGCGCTGGGCGCGACGTTATGGCCTGAGACGCTAGCGGCGCGGCTGGTGTACGACCAGCGTCAGGACGATGGCGATCACTTCAACGCCACCCGCAACGACCCCAACTGGGCCGGGCAGAAAAGCGGCAGCGCGCGGCTGCGGTTGGGCTGGCAACCGGGCGGCAGCGAGGGTGCGTATCAGGCGCTGTTCGGGGTCTACCAGCTGCGCCGCACGCAGGGCAGCAGCTATATGCCGATGGCCGACGAAGAGAGCCGCACCGCGCGCAGCGACGCGCCGCAGGACTACCGCAACCGCGCCTGGCTCCACGCGCTGGAACAGCGCCTGTCGCTGAGCGCGGCCTGGCAGCTGCGGGCGATCAGCTCGTATGTTCGCTCCAACACCCGCAGCCGCTTCGACGGCGACTACACCGCCGAAGCGCAGAACGCGACCGTGCAGCAAGAGAACGCCGGCGCCTTTTCGCAAGAGCTGCGCGCCATCTATTCCGGCACGCGCCTGCAGGCCAGCTTCGGCGCGTATTTCTATCGCGACCGTACCCGAGACGCGCAGAACGGCTTCATCAATCTCAATGCGCTGCTCGAAATCTCTGGTGCCTGCGTGGTCGATCTCGCCTGCGCCGCGCCGCTCGGCAGCATCCTGTTCACCTCTGGTAGCCCGACGCGGGTGGAAGACATCGCCGCCTTTGGCGAGCTGGATTTCGCGCTCACGAAGCGGCTGACCCTGACCGCCGGGGCGCGGCTGGACCGCGAGCACAACCGCCGCCGCATCACCAGCACCTACACTGGCGACAGCCCGACGGCGACGGCGGCACTCGTGTTGCTCGATGCCGGCGGAGTGCTGCCCAACGACGTCGACATCCCAGTGTCGCGCCGCTTCTCGGAGCTTCTGCCCAAGCTGGCGGCGCGCTACGAACTTGCGAGTGACTGGTACTTGGGTGCCTCGTACGCCGAGGGCTACCGGCCGGGCGGCGACGGCTACAACCAGGTCTCGGGCCGTTACTTCAGCTTCGAGTCCGAAAAGACGCGCACCGGCGAGCTGTCGCTCAAGGGTCTCTATCGCCCCTGGAGGCTGGACGCCGCGCTGAACCTGTTCCACACGCGCTGGGACGACATGCAGATTCAGCAGGGTACTGGCACCGACAACTACATGGGCAATGCCGGCCCGGCCTTCATCCGCGGCGGTGAGTTCGAGCTGCGCTGGCGGCCGCTGAGGCCCTTGCGGGTGATCGGCGGCTACGGCGTCACCTGGGGCCGCTTCGGCAATGACGTGCAGACCAGCGACGACGTCGATCTCTCCGGCCACCGTCTGCCCAAGGCACCCTCCTACGCCGGCACGCTGGCGCTGGAATGGATGCCGCTGCAAGGGCTTCTGGTACGGCCCGACATCCAGTGGCACGGCCGTGCCTTTGCCGATTCCGAAAACACACCCGCCTATGAGCTGCCCTCGTACCGGCTCATCAATCTCGCGCTGCGCTGGCAGTACCGCGGCCTCGGCGTGTTTTTCGCCGGCCGCAATCTCGGCGACGTGCACTACCGCAAGGATGCCAACGGCTACGCCTTCAGCGGTGTGGACGTGGTGAGCCTCGGCGACGGTCGCCGTCTCGTCGGCGGCGTCGAGTTCCAGTTCAAGTAAACCCGTCCCCCATGAAAGACCGCCTCGCTTCCCTTCTGCTCAAGGCTGGCCTCTGCGCTGGCCCCGTCGTGCTTAGCGTCGGCTTCACGGCGGCGCTGACACGCGAGGGCTTCAGCCTGCATCGCAATGCCAGCAGCCAGCTCGCACTCGGCGAGTGGGGCTGGGTGCAGTCGATCAACTTCGTGGTCGCCGGCCTGCTGATGCTGGCCTTCGCCATCGGCGCGCGCCGTGTGCTGCGCGGGCAGGTCGGTGCGCTGTGGGCACCGCTGCTGCTCGGGGTGTTCGCGGTCTCGCATGTGATGGTCGGTGTGTTCGCGACAGATCCCGTCTTCGGTTACCCGCCGGGGCCGGGCACACCCATCGGCGCACCGGACATGGACACCGCGAGCCTGTCGGCAAAGCTGCACAGCTTCTTCGGATTTCTCGGCTTCAATGCGCTGGCCATCGCCAGTTTCGTGCTGGCGCGGCACTTCGGCACGCGGAGGCCGCTGTGGCTGGCGAGTTCGCTCGGTGTCGGGTTCGCAATTCTCGCCATCGGCGCCTATGCCGCGCACTGGGAGTCGCAGCATCAGGGGGCGGCGCGCGCGACGGCGAGCTTCGACTTTCTGCCGATGTGGTTTTTGCTACCGCTGGTCTGGAGCTACATCACCGCGCTGGCCTGGCATCTGTGGCAGCAGCATCGGAGCGCGCAGTGAGCCGCTCAGTGCGCCGCCTCACGGGCGGCCTGCTACTGGCGATGACGCTGGTTGCTCAAGCACAGAAAGCCGAGACGGTCGACACCCTCCCGGTGCAGACCCTGCCCGAAGAAAGCGCAGTGCACACGCCTGAAACAGACGCCACCGCCGTGCAGCTCGACGCCGTCGTGGTCAAGGGCGAAAAACTTGGCCGCACCTTGAGTGAGACCACCACTTCGGTGACCGTCTTCAACGGCAAGAACATCGACGACCAGGGCGATGGTTCGCTCGGGGAGCTGCTGCGCCGCGCGGCGAATACGACGGCGAACGAGGAGGGCAATCTCTCAATCCGCGGCGTCTCGCAGACCGGCGCGGCAGGCGCCGGCGGGCCGCCGCTCATCAGCGTGCAGGTCGATGGCGTGACGCTCGACGCCACCTCCCAGCAGGGCGCGCTGGAGGATCTGTTCGATGTCGATCAGGTGGAGATTCTGCGTGGCGCGCAATCGACCAGCCAGGGCCGCAACGCGCTGGCGGGCGCGGTGGTGGTGACCACCCGCGAGCCGACCCGCGAGTGGGAGTTGCGCACCCGCGCGATCCTGGCCCAGAGCGATGGCCGCGAATACGACATCGCCGGCGGCGGGCCGCTGTCCGAGAGCTTCGCCTTCCGGCTCGGCGGCAGCTTCGAGAACGACGACGGCTTCATCACCCACCAGCCGGATGGCAACAAGGATTTCGCACGGGCACAGAAGTCACTACTGCGCGGCAAGCTCGCTTTCACGCCGCAAGGCTGGCAAGGCTTCGACAGTCTGCTCACGCTCACCGTCAACCGCGCCGACGGCCAGCCCGACTACAACCAGGAATCGGGCGAGGCTGGCAGCGATCCCGCGCAGCGCCGCACCAGCACGGTCAACGAACCCACGCGAGACCTGGTGCGCAGCGGCCAGGCCAGCTGGCGCAACCGGCTGCAGCTCGGCGAGGGCCTCTCGCTCACCGCGATCACCGCCACCCAGCGCGGCAAGCAGAACTACCTGCGCGACTTCGACGGGCTCGCCGAAGACGGCGGCGACAACGATGGCTTCTCGCACGGCAGCAATGTCACGCAGGAGCTACGCCTGAACCTGAAAAACATCGGTCGCTTCACCGGTGTGGTCGGAGTCTACGGCGGCCGCTTCAAGGAAGACACCTCGTTCTATACCAACGACATCACCGTCACCGCCGACGAGATCGGCGTGCCGAGCGTGCCGGTGGTGGGCGATGCGGTCGGCGTCGGGCTGGATTTCTTCAGCCTCTCCGCAACCGATGCGCGCAACATCGCGGGCTTCACCGAGTTCGATATCGCGCTGCCTTGGCGCCTCACCGCCACGCTCGGCCTGCGCTACGACAGCGAGCGGCTGACCAGCCTCAACTACGCGGTGACCACGCGCGGCGATGCGGCCGTCATCGCACCCAGCGGCATACCGCTGGTGGGCGATGTGCTGGCGGCACTACCCGGCATCAGCCTGCTGCCCCTGCTGCAGGCAGGCGGCGTGGCACCCAGCAGCAACGGCATGCAGCGCGGTCGTACGCGCTATTCGGCGCTGCTGCCGAAAGCCGGTTTGCGCTGGGCCATCACGCCGCAGTGGTCGGTGTTCGCGAGCTATGCCGAGGCCTACCGCGCCGGCGGTGTGGATGTCGACACCACCAACGGCCAGTCGCTGCCCTACGACCCGGAATACACCACCACCTACGAGATCGGCGCGCGCGGTGACTATGGCCACTTCGACGTCGCTGTGAATGCCTTCTATACCGACTGGCGCGACCAGCAGATTCCGGTGCTGCGCGGCCAGTTCTTCGTCACCCAGAACGCGGCGCGCTCGCGGCTATTCGGTGGGGAGACCAGCCTGGGCTGGCGGCCGCTGAGCACGCTGCGCTTGCAATTGGCGGTCGGTCTGGTCGATACCAAATTCATCGACTACCGCATCGGCGAAGACGACCCGACGCCGATCATCGGCACGATGGCCACCGACTACAGCGGCAACCGTTTCATCTTCGCACCGCGCTTCACCGGCAGCCTCGGCGCGGTGTGGCGGCCTCGTAAGGTCGCGCGCGGCCTGATGGTCGCCGCCAACTACGCGCAGCGCAGCCGCAGCTTCACCTCACCCGCCAACCGCGAGAGCGAACGCAGCGAATCGCGCAGCGTGCTCGACGGACGCATCGGCTGGGAGCAGGGCTTCTTCCGCGGCTATGTCTTCGGCAAGAACCTGCTCGACGACGACCGGGTGACCGAGACCTACCAGTTTCCCAACGGCTACCCCGGTGCCGGCACGGCGCGCGGCTATGCCAGCTACAGCGTGCCGCGAACGCTGGGGGTGCAGCTGGAGGCACGGTTCTGATCGCTTTTGATGCAATTGC
Source organism: Stagnimonas sp. (assembly GCA_965279705.1). Classification (GTDB taxonomy): domain Bacteria; phylum Pseudomonadota; class Gammaproteobacteria; order Nevskiales; family Nevskiaceae; genus Stagnimonas. The sequence continues at coordinate 3,409,245 of OZ257257.1, read as the reverse complement.
GAATCTTTATCAACTAAACTCCCGCCCATGACGACTGTTACCGCACCCGCTGTTCCTACTGCCAACCGCCGCCGCGCTTGGTCGCGCGGCATCCTGGCCGGGCCCGTGTGCTTTCTGGTTTCCATCCTGGTGATGGCCGGGGCTTCGCTCTGGTATCCGCAGGGCGCAGCGCAGATCAACAACATCGCGGTGCCCATTGCGGTGTTCCCGGCGATCTGGGCGGCCTTGTTTTTCTACCTGATGCTCGACAACAAGCTGGGTCGGGCCTGGGCGGTGGCGATGCTGCTGCTGCTGGTGCACGCCGGCGTGATCGGCGAGCACGTCATGGCCAGCATGGCCGCCAAGAAAGCCGAGGCCGCTGCGGTTGCAGCACCTGCACCTGGAGTCGCCAAATGATTGCCCTGAGCCAACCCCGCACCAAGGATCTGCTCGCCATCCACGGCTGGAGCGGTGTGTTTCTGGGCCTTCTGCTCTATGCGGTGATTCTCACCGGCGTGGTGTCGGTGTTCGCGCACGAGATTGGCGAGTGGTCGGCACCCTTGCCGCATGCCGAGCACGAGTTGCCGACGCAAGGTCTCGACGCGGCGATCCGCCAGGCGGCGACCGAAGTCGAGCCTGAGTTCCACGAGAGCCTGTTCTTCTTCGCCGACACCGCCGGCCGCATTCGCACGTTCTTCCACAAGCACGACACGCGCGACGGCAAGCCGGAGGAGCGTGGTGTCGAGTTCGACCTCGACCCCAAGACCCTGCAGGTGCTCGACCGCCGCGAGGGCTGGGCCGACGACATCCGCGACCACAACGTGCCGAGCGCGCTGGCGGATTTCTTCGTCGAGCTGCACGTCAGCCTGCACTTGCCCAATCCCTGGGGTCTGCTGGTTACCGGCATCCTCGGCCTTGCCATGCTGGTCGCCGCCGTCACCGGGTTTCTGGTGCACCGCCATCTCATCCGCGAGCTGTTCACGCTGCGCAAGAAGAAAGACCCGCTGCTGGTCAAGCGCGACGCGCATGTGATTGCCGGCACCTGGAATCTGCCGTTCGCCTTCGTGCTGGCTTTCACTGGTAGCTACTTCAGTTTTGCAGGCGCCTTCACGATCCCCGCCGTGGCCATGGTCGCTTTCGGCGGCGATCAGGAAAAACTGATCGAAACGGTGGTCGGCGTGACGGTGCCCGAGGACAAGACACCGGCCACCTTCGGCAACCTCGACGCCATGCTCGCCGATGCGCGCAGCCGCTCGGGCTCGGGAGCCGCGCCAGGCTTCGTCAGCATCGAGCACTACGGCCGCGCCGATGCGCACGTCACCGTCTCGATGATGCCGCCGGAGGGCAAGCTCACCGGTGCCACTTTCATCTACGACGGCGACAGCGGTGCCTTCGTGCAGCAAAAGCCGGCGCTGGGACTGGTGCCCTCTATCGGCAATGACTTGTTCGTGCTGATGGCGCCGCTGCACTTCGGCAACTTTGCCGGCCTGTGGAGCAAGGCGGTGTGGTTCGCGCTCGGCTTTGCCGGTGCCTACGTCACGCTTACCGGCATGCTGCTGTGGACGACGCGCCGTGCCGAGCAACCCGGCTGGGGCAAGCTCGCCCGCGCCGCGCACTGGATGGGCTACGGCCTGCCGCTCGCACTCGCTACTGTGCCGCTGGCGCGGTTTGCGGCACCGCTGCTGGATCTGGATATCCGCAGCACACAGAACTGGACGTTCTTCGCTGCCGTCGTCATCGCCAGCAGCATTGCCCTGCGCGTACGCGATCTCGATCTGCTGCGGCGCGTGCTGCTGGCGGGCACCGGTCTGGCGCTGCTGGCGGCACCACTGCTGCGCTGGATCAGCGGCGGCCCGGGCTGGATCACCGCGTTCGACAATGGCCTCGCCACCGTCATCGCGCTCGACCTGGCCGTGCTGCTGGCGGGTGCGCTGTGCCTCATGGCCGCACGTCGTGCACAAGTTGTGATGCCGGTATCGCATACGACCCTCAGCGACGAGGCGCAAGCAGCATGAGCCTTACCGCCATCGCCGTGACGCTGGCACTCATCGCCAGCCTGTTGCCGCTGGTGCTGCTCGCGCGGCGCGACCCCAAGCGGCTGCGCTCGATCACGGCCAGCGACGTTGCGCCGCATGCCCGCCGCACGCGCCAGGCGCTGGCAGCAGTGGTGCTGCTGCCAGGCGTGATTCTGATCGGCCTCGGTTACTGGCCGGCCTTCCTGATCTGGCTCGGCGGCCTCGCCGCGCTCGGCTGGCTGTTGGTGCAGCTGCTGGCGGCGCGCCGTTGAGTTGAAGGGTCGTCGCCGCATTGCGGAGAGGACCCAAAAAGTTTTGATGTCCGGCACAGGGACGTGCCGATTTTTAATCCACAGCAAGCCGAAAGCTAGCCACCCCTTTCGGAGATTGCCGTGTCTGTATCACCTGTCATTCGTGCCCGCCGTCGGGTGCTCGCTGTTGGCTTGATGGCCACCTTGCCTGCCCACGCGCAGGTCCTCACCGAAGCCGCGACGCCGCCCTTGACGGCGCAACAAGCCAGCCCGGTCACGCTGGCACCGGTCGTCGTCACCGGCGAGCGCGACGACAGCTTCATCGAGTCCGACACCAAGAGCAGCACCAAGACCGACGCACCGATCATCGACACCCAGCAGTCCATCTCGGTCATCAACCGCGAGCGCATGGAGGCGCAAGGCGTGCTCACCGTGCAGGACGCGCTGCGCTACAGCGCCGGCGTGCGCAGCGATGCTTACGGGGTGGACAGTCGCGGCGACGATGCCTTCATCCGTGGCACCGCCTTCGTGCAGTACCTCGACGGCCTGCGTCAGTTCACCGGCTTTTTCAGCGCCGGCCGCACCGATGCCTACACGCTCGATCGCGTCGAAGTGGTGCGCGGCCCGGCCTCGGTGCTGTTTGGCCAGGGCACCACGGGCGGCCTCATCAGCCTCGTCAGCAAGCAGCCGCTGACGACCACGCAGCATGAGGTGGAGGTGCAGCTCGGCACTGATGCGCGCAAGCAGATCGCCTTCGACAGCACCGGCCCGCTGACGAAGGACGGCGTGTGGAGTTATCGCCTGATCGGCAACCTGCGCGAGGCCAACTCGCAGCTGCATTTCGCGCCGGACGACCACCGCCTGTTGCAGCCCTCGCTGCGCTGGCAGCCGAGTGCAGACACGCGCTGGACGCTGATCGGCAATCTGCAAAGCGACGACAGTGGCTCGACCCTCGCCTTCACCCCGCATGAGGGCACGCTGCTGCCCAGCCCCAACGGCCGTATCAGCACGCGGCTGTTCGCCAGCGAGCCGGGCTTCGATGCCTTCAACACCGAGCAGCAGTCGCTCGTCTCGCTGTTCGAGCATCGCTTCAACCCGGTGTGGAGCGTCGCTCAGAACACGCGCTACAGCACCGGCAAGATCGACTACCGCTCGCTCTACCCGGATGTGTTCAGCAACCCCGCTGATCCCTTTCTCGATGCCGAGCGCCGCACCGTCGCGCGCTTCGGCTACGCCTCGCTGGAAGAGCGCGACTACCTCACCACCGACAGCCGCGTCGAGGCCCGCTTCGACTTTGCGGGCCTGAAGCACCGCGTGCTCGCTGGCTTCGACTACTCGAAGGCCGACGGCGAGAGTGCCACCGGCGGCTCGTTCTCGCCGCAGCCTTTCGATCTCTACACACCGGTCTACGGCGGGCCGTTCGAGCGGCCGGTGCTGGGGCCAGCGACCGATGTCTCAAGCTCGCAGCGCGGCATCTACGTGCAAGACCAGCTCGAACTTGATCCTTCTTGGGGCACGCAGTGGCTTGGCACGCTCGGCGTGCGCCGCGACACTGCCAAGAGCCAGAGCGAAGGCAGCGACGAGATCACCACGAGTGCGACCTCATCCCGCGCCGGCCTCATGTATCGCTTCGAGAGCGGCGTGCAGCCCTACGCGAGCTACAGCGAATCGTTTCAGGCCATCGACTACCTCGACTTTTTCGGCAACCCCTACAAGCCCCTGCGCGGCAAGCAGACCGAGATCGGCGTGAAGGTGCAGCCCACCGGCAGCAAGGCACTCATCACCGCCACGTTGTTCGACCTACGCGAGACCAACCGCCTGAGCCCCGACGCCAGCGAGCCCTTCAACCAGGTGCAGCTGGGCAGCACCAAAACCCGCGGCGCGGAGCTGGAAGCCACTGCGCAAATCGCCAAGCAGTTCGATGTGATCGGCAGCTATACCTACACTGATCTCACGACCTCGGATGGCAGCCTGGTCGCCGGCGTGCCGCTGCATCAGGCCTCGGCCTGGGGCAGCTACAAGTTTGCGCTGATGGGCATTCCCGGCTTCAACGTCGGCGCCGGCGTGCGCTACATCGGCCAGACCACCGACGAGACCGGTGACCTCGTCACGCCAGACCTCGCCTTGATCGACCTTGGCCTTGGCTACGAGCGCGGGCCGGTCAGCATTGGCATCAATGCCGCCAACCTCGAAGACAAGAGCTATGTGGCCACCTGCCTGTCACGCGGTGATTGCTTCTACGGGCCGCGGCGCAGCGTGGTGGGGCGGGTGGCTTACCACTGGTAGCCGCCGGATTCCTGCGCGGGTCACAGCCCGCGCAGAAATCCCCACAGCAGCACCCCGAAGCCGCCAATCTCGGCAATCGCCAGCGCCCACATGAAGCCATGCAGCAGCACGCCGGGCAGGGTCGCCTTGCCGAGACGGTGCGGGTTTTTCAGCTGATTGTCGGTGTCGCGCAGCAGGCCGTGCAGCACATAGGTGCTGATAGCGAAGGCGAAGAACAGCAAGGGGGCCGCGGTGGCGATGAACGTGCCGGTGGCATCCAGCGGCGAATACGGCACGAAGGCGCGCAGCAGCAGGGCGCTGAAGGAATACATCAGGCTGGCGCGGTGGGCGATATCGACGTAGACGGGGGCCACCGCCTCTGGCGAACGGGCGATGCAGAGGTATTTCCACAAACCCGTGAGCAGGCCGGTCATGAAGAACAGACCGGCGGCGAGCAGGCAGAGAGTGTCGGCGGTCATGGTGCTTCCTGAACGGGAGTGTGCGCAGTGTGCCCGCAAGCACAGGGATTTTGTGATTGCCGCACAGTGCGCTGGCGGCTAGCATCTGTTGGCCGTCACCCATGCCTTCACTCGCTGTCGCCCGATGCCCCAAATCCGCTCGCTGTGCCTTGCCGTACTCTTTACTGGATGGGTTGCCCCCAGTGCCGCGCAGTCGCCCGAGGCCGCGCTGCCCGCCACGGCGCCGACGCTCGATGCGATTGCCAAACCCGTGGCCGCACTCATCGATGCCGCCGACGATGAAGGCGCCGAAGCCGAGGCCAGCGACAAGCTCGCCAAGGAGCGCAAGCTGTTCCACCGGCCGACGGTGCTCAAGGGCAACATCCGCTTCTGGCGGCGCGTGTTCGGCGAGTTTTCCGAGCACCAGAGCGCGATCCACGACATCCGCAAGCCCGAGCGCATCTATACCGTGCTCGACTTTCGCGCCGATGTGGACACGCTGCCCAAAGTGCAGCTGGCGCGGCTGAAGAACGAGCAGGAAGACGCCACCAAGGCGCGCATGGCGGTGCTGCTGCGGCAGACTGCCGAGCTGGTGAACGTGCCCGAACAAATGAACAGCGAACAGCGTCGTCTCGCCGCCCTGTTCTCGGGCGACGAAGATGCGCTGGCCGATGCCGCCAACAACATCCGCACCCAGCGCGGCTTGCAAGAGCGCACGCGGCTGGCCATCGAAACCTCGGGGCAGTACCTGCCCGAGATGGAGCGCATCTTTGCCGACGCCGGCCTGCCGCGCCTGCTGACACGCCTGCCCATCGTCGAGTCGAGCTTCAACATCAACGCCTATTCCAAGGTGGCAGCGGCGGGCTTGTGGCAGTTCATGCCCTCGTCGGCAAAGATGTACATGCGCCACGACCAGATCGCCGACGAGCGTCGCGACCCTTGGACCTCCACCCGCGCCGCTGCGGCACACCTCAAGGACGACTACGACCACCTGGGCAGCTGGCCGCTGGCGCTCACCGCCTACAACTACGGTCGCGGTGGTGTGGCGCGCGCGCTGCAAGAGATCAACGGCGACTCGCTGGATGACATGGTCAAGCGCTTCAACGGCCCGCGCTTCGGCTTTGCCTCGCGCAATTTCTATGCGGAGTTTCTGGCGGCCACCGATGTCGAGCGCGACTACCGCAAGTACTTCGGCGAGGTGCAGCGCAAGGCCCCGGTGCGGTTCGAGACGGTCACCGTCGAGCGCTACACGCCGTATCGCACGCTGGTGCAAACCGCCGGGATTGATGTCGAGAGCTTTCGCGAACTCAACCCTTCGTATCACGACACCGTCGTGAGCGGCCGGCTGTATGTGCCGGCCGGCGACACCATCCGCCTGCCTGCCGGGCAGGCCGCGGCCTTCAACGTGGCGTACTCGCGCTTGGGCAATGGCGAAACGTTTTCGAGGCAGCGGCAAACGCAGTTCAGCTACAAGGTGAAGAAGGGCGAGAGCCTCGCCACCATCGCGCAGCGCTACGGTGTCAGCGAATCCACCCTGCGCAGCATGAACGGCTTGAAGAAAGGCAAGCTGCGTGCAGGCAAGGTGATCCGCATCCCCAACAATGGCGATGACTCTGGCACCGTGGTGGCAGATGCCGCCGAGATGAGCGACGTGCGCTCGGAGACGCCTGCCAGCAAGAAGCCCAAGGCCGACAAGCCCAGCAAATCCACCAAGGCTGTTGCAACGGCACGCACCCACAAGGTGACTTCGGGCCAGACGCTGTCGGGCATCGCCGCGAAGTACAACGTCAGCGTCGCGCAGCTCAAGCAGCACAACAATCTTTCCAAGTCGGGCGTGATCCGGGCGGGGATGAAGCTGAAGATTCCCAGCTGAGGTTCGTGCGCTAGCGGGGCGGCAGGGCCTTCAGAATGGTGTCGGCAAGCTGCTCGTAAGCGCCGTCGAAATGGTGCCCGCCCGCCATCTTCACGGCGGTAGCACTGCCGTCCGCGGGCAGCTTGGGGCAGATGCTGTCTTCCTCTTCCTCGCCATAGACGCAGAGAAACGGAAGACCCTTGATCTTGGCAACTTCGGGCAGCGTTTCCGGCCCGTCGTTGTTGTCGGCGACCCAGTTGCCCAGTACGAACTCGAATACCGCGTGGTCGGATAAACCCATCGCTGCGACGAGTGCGACCTGTGAGCGCAAAGCCGGCTTCAGCTGATTGACCGCGAACGGCAGAATATCTGCGCCCTGCGAATAGCCGATCAGAATCACCTTCTGTTTCTTCCAGGCCGTCAGGTAATGCTGGGCGATCTGCTCGATATCGCGTGCGATGCCTTCGGGCGTGCGGGCCGTCCAGAAGTAGCGCAGCGAGTCCACACCCACCACCGGGATGCCCTTGGCGTTGAGTGCGTCGGAGACTTCCTTGTCGATGCCGGCCCAGCCGCCGTCGCCGCTCCAGAAAATAGCGAGATACGGTTCGTTGGCCGGGCTGCCCTTGTCGGCAGGTTCCTCGATCACCGGCAGGTCGCCGAGATCGGCCGGAGCCGGCGGCACCGTCGCCTTTTGCGCGGCGCTGAGCGAGGTGAAGGCGGCGGCGAGTGCCGCGCGTGCGCGCGCGTCGTCGCCGTAGTCGTGGGCCACGCCGCGCAGCAGTTTCTGGCGGGCGGCGGGCATCTGGTTGATGAAGGCCTGCGTGCTCTCGGCATCGCAGACCGGGTCACGGTCGCCGAGCAGGGCCACGAAAGGCACGGCGAGGTTGCGGCGCGCGAGGTAGTCCACGCCCTTGCTGACGCCGTTGATGGCCGGCAATGGCTTGTAGGCCAGGCCATCGCCGGGGCAGATCGGTTTTTGCAGGTCGAGGTCGGGGCAGAAACCGGTGACCAGTCCGGCTGAAAAAGTGTTGGTCGGGGCCTGCGCCAGCGTCGCGTAGGCGAGCGTGCCGCCGGCCGAATAACCGCCGATGATCGGCGCGCGATAGCCCGGCAACTTGGCGTAGGCCTGCACGAAGTGCGACAGGTTTTCGAGATCGCCATCGGGGAACACGCATTCGCCGCCGTCGGCTTCGAGTGCGGCCATGAACTGCACACTGTCGATGCCGACGACGACTGCACCCTCGGCCATCAGTGCCTCGGCCTGCTTCTGCTCCTGCCGCTGCCAGCCACTGTCGCCGGAGAGAAACAGCACCACGTTTCTGGGCGTGCCGGCCGGCAGGTAGAGCCGCAGCTTCTCGAAGCGGCCGTGGTCGAGAACCTGTGGATTGGCAACGGCGGCGGGAGGAGCTGGTGCTTTCTTGGTCGCAGCCGGTTTGGCGATGGCGGCAGTGGACAGCAGCGCGGCCAGCAGCAGTGCCGTGCAGCGAATTGGATGACTCATTTCGTCAATACACCCTTGATGCCGCCACTCACCAGGGCGGCGATGTCAGTAAACACGATCAGCGGCTGTATACCGCCCTCGGCGCAGAGATAGCGCGGCTCCCACACCGGGTCGAACTTCTGCTTGAAGGCGCGCAGGCCGCGGAAGTTGTAGAAGTTCTCGCCGTGTCGGTAGATCAGCCGGCCCAGGCGCTGCCAGTGCGGTGCCTTGTGATGGGTGCTCATGCCGGACATCGGCGCCATGCCAAGGCCGAACTGCGCATAGCCGCAATCCTTGCAGTGCAGCATGAGCTTGACGAACAGATAGTCCATGACGCCCTTCGGCGCATCGGGCGTGTAGCGCATGAGGTCGATGGTGGCTTCGGCCAGTTCCGGCGTGGTCATCAGGTTGGCGAAGGCGACCGGCTTGCCGTGCAGCCGCACCACGGCGATTGGCGTGCAGGCGAGGTACTTGGGGTCGAAGGTGCCGAGTGAAAAACCCTTCTCGCGGGTGGCGTGTTCGGCGAGCCAGGCGTTGGAGATGCGCTCCAGCTCCGGCAACAGTTCGACACCGGCGTAGGCCGGCAGCACCTCGAAGCTCAGGCCATCGCGCTCGCCCTTGTTGATGGCCTGCCGCAAATGCGCGCGCTTGCTGCCCTGCACGGTGAAATCCTTCAGCGGCACCATCGCGTATTCGCCGAGCTTGTGGGCGGATAAACCCACATCGAGATACAGCGGGATGGTGCGACTGTTGGCCTGATAGAAGCAGGCGCGACCGCCGTGGTCGTGTGCGTGCTCGACGAAGCGCCAGATCAGCTCCGGCCATTCGTGCTCGGGGCCGATCGGGTCGAACAAGGCTGCCCAGGTGCGACCGCGCTTGCCGTACATCAGAAAGCTCTTGCCGGTGGACGAGAACAGCAGCGACTTGTCGCCGCTGAGAGCCAGCAGGGCATCGGCACGCGGCTGTCGCTGGATGATGTCGTAGGCGCGCGAGAGATCATCCGACAAAGCCGGCAGAGCCTCGCCCGAAGCGGGGCGAAACGCCTGCCAGAGTGCGAAGCCGAACGTCAGCAGCACGGCGGCGACCGTCACGCGCAAGGCGCGCGGGGCATGGGCGTCGAAGGCGAACTGCCACCAGAGATTATCGGCGTACGGCACGTCGCGATAGACGAAGAACATCAGCCAGGTCACCGCCCCCAGCACCGCGCCGATCATCAGTAACCACTGCGGTGAAAACGGCTGCGCGAACAGCGAGGCGCGGCGGTCGAACTCCTTGCGGCCTGCCACCAGCAGCATCAGCAAAAGCCCCAGCGCACACATCTCGCCGATGGCAACGCCCTTGGGCAGCGTGAACACGAAACTGATGCCGGCGAGCAAGAGGGCTGCCCACCAGGCCGCGTCGAGACGCAGCATCAGTCCGCGCGCAACGAACAACAGACCCAGACCCGCGATGCTGCCGATGAAGTGGGCACTTTCGACGAACACCAGCGGTATGTGCAGCGCCAGCAGCTCGGTGGCTTCATCGGTGGAGGGCGTCACGCCCGAAACCAGCAGCATGATGCCGACGGTGATCGTCGCCGTGGCCAGGAACATCGGCGACAGCTCGGCCGCCTTCTGACGCGCGCGGCTCTGCGCAATGGCGCGCCATTCGCGCAGCACCAGCAGCGTCACCGCCAGCGCCAGCGGGGCGAGATAGTAGATGGCGCGGAACAGCAGCAGCGCGCCCGCCAGCTGGGAGGGTGGAATCGAATCGCCATAGGCGAGCAGGATCATCGCCTCGAAGATGCCGACGCCGCCGGGGATGTGCAGGATGATGCCCAGCGACACGCCGATGACGTAGAAGGCGAGAAAGCCCATGAAGTGCAGATCGGCCTCGGGCAGCAGCGCCCAGAGTGCAAGTGCGGCAAACAGCAGGTCGAGTGCCGACACACCGATCTGGATCAACGCCAGCCGCGTCGAGGGCAGCATCATGCTCTTGCCGAACAGCACCAGCGGCCGGCCGCGCATGCACAGGTAGATCACCCAGCTGATGAAGCAGAGCGTGAAGATGCCGATGCCATGCATTACCCACGCCGGCACGCCTACTGCCGACTCGACGCGCTCGGCACCCCAGAGCAGGCCGATCGCGCCGATGAAGGTGATGCCGAGCCCGAAGCCCGCGCTGATGAAGCCCATGAGCTGCGCGACCTGGAGGGTGTCCATGCCCGCCGCACCATAGACCCTGAGCCGCACCGCGCCACCCGTGAGCACGCCCATGCCGACGGTATTGCCCATCGCATAGCCCGCGAACGAACCGAGTGCCACCGTGCGCCAGGGCAGCTTGATCTTGAGATACGCGAGCCCCGAAAGGTCGTAGCAGGCGAGTGCAACGAAGCTCAGGAAGGTGAACATCGCCGACAGCAGCAGCGCATCCACCGAGGTGCTGCGCATCTGCACCACAACGTCTTTGTAGTTGATCTCGCGGGTCAGCTCGCGCAGCGCCAGCAGTGCCGCGCCCAGCAGCAGCATTGCCAGCAGCGCCGGCAGCCAGGGCTTGACGCGCACGAACAGTTTCAGCAGGGACTCTGGCATCAGTGGATCAGGGCTAATTGGACGACTAGTTTAGCGACGCCACAGGCGCGGTAGTTCGCGCACGCCGAGCAGAATCAAAGCCAACATGAACGGCAGCAGAAAGTAGCAGGCGCGAAACGCGAGCGCGCCACCAATCAGTTCGGCCTTGGGCACCTCCGGCAGCGTCAGCAGCAGCATCGACTCGAACACGCCCAGGCCTCCCGGCACGTTGCTGGCAATGCCGGCCGCCATCGCCAGTACATAGCTGCCGAGAAACGCCGCAAAGCCGACACTGCCGAGATCGGGCAGCAGCCAGTAGAGCGCTGCCGCCGAGCAGCTGAGGTCGAGCGCGCCGACGGCGATCTGCCGCAAGGTGAGGCTGGCGCGCGGTGGTGTGAAGCGATGGCCACCGAGCGTGAAAGGCTTGTCGCTGCGCCCGGCGGTGAGCCAGAGCCAGCCCAGCAGGAAGCTGATATTGGCCACACCCAGCCAGCGCGCGGTTGAGGGTTCGATGTGCAATATCTGCGCGGCCAGCTGCGGCTCGAACAGCAGCGAGAAGTCGAGCAGCAGGTTCACGCCGAGTGCAAACGTGATGGCGCACATCGCCACGATGCCGCCGACCTGCGCGGTGGAAAGTCCCTTGCGCGTGTAGCCGTGCAGGCGCACCGCACCACCCGTGAGCGTGGTCGCACCCAGGTTCTGCCCCACGGCGACGGCGATGAAGGCCGTGGGTGCCACCTCGTGCCAGCCGAGCGTGCTGCCGACGAAGCGCACGGCAAGAAAGTCGTGAAAGCTCAGGGCCAGATAACTGCCCATCACGAACAGCAGCGCCATGCCCACATGGGAGGGCGGCAAAGCGGAAATGTGGGCGCGTACATCGGCCCAGTTCATGTTCGCCAGACTTTTGCGCAGCACCCAGAGTGCGACGACGAAGATCAGCAGTGTGGCTAAAGCAAAAAGGCGCGACTTGAGTTTGGACGACATGTTGTAATCTTTTAAGCGTTGGCAAGAATAACTACTTAACTAGGTCGGCATGTCGAAAAAACTCATCGCAAGCCGCCTCAAGGATCTAGCCGCCGCCGCTGAATACCGCGTGTGGCGTGAAGTCGCACTCGACCTCGATCGTCTCGAAGGTGCGGATGCCTGGAAGCAGGACGAGACCAGCGACGAATACGACTATCTGCTGATCCGCGAGAGGCTGCTTCTGATGCGCGAGCTGCGGCGCAAGGGCAATGTGCGCGAGCTGACCTTTCATCTCGCTGAAGGTTTGCACGGCAATCTCGCCAACACCTCCAACCCGCTGCTGTACGGCTATGCGCGCGCCGGCACCAAGCGGCTGATCGAGGAATACGTGGACGAGGCGACGCGCTGCCTCGACTACATCTGCGTCGGCGAGTTCAAGGAGTTCGGCGACGACGAGAAAGTGCTGTTCTTCAAGCGCACCGGTGCCAGCTTTGGCCGCTCGGCGCTGCTGCTCTCGGGCGGGGCCACACTCGGCATGTTCCACCTCGGCGTCATCAAGGCACTGTGGGAAAACAACCTGCTGCCACGGGTGATCTCGGGTTCTTCCGCTGGTTCGATCATCGCGGCGATGACCTGCACGCGCACCGATGCGCAGCTGCCGATGCTGTTCGACCCCAGCAGCATCAATCTCGCAGCTTTTCAGCGTGTAAGTTTCGTCAAGCTGTTCAAGGGCGGCACGCTGATGGACTCCGCACACCTCGCCGCCTGCCTCAACGCCAACATCGGCGAAGAGAGTTTCGTGCAGGCCTTCGAGCGCACGCGGCGCATCCTGGGTGTCACGGTGTCGCCGGCCGAACTCAACCAGCAGCCGCGCCTGCTCAACTACCTGACCGCGCCGAATGTGATGGTGAAAAAAGCCGTGCAGGCCAGTTGCTCGATCCCCGGCGTGTTTGAGCCGGTGATGCTCGAAGCGCGCGATTTCAATGGCGACCCGGTGCCCTACATGCGCAGCAAGCGCTGGGTCGATGGCTCGCTCGCCAACGATCTGCCGCTGCTGCGGTTGGCACGCCTGCACAACGTCAACCATTACATCGTCAGCCAGACCAATCCCCACGTCGTGCCGTTTTTGCAGGACAACGTGCAGCGCAGCAAGGGGCTGGGCAATCTGGCCGGCAGCCTGGTCAAGGTCGCCGGGCGGGATGTGATCAAGGTGGCGCGCGAGCATTTCAACGGCTACGCCGCTGGCCGGGTGGTGGACAAGCTCAACGACATCCTGCAGCAGCGCTATTCCGGCGATGTCACCTTGTTCCCGCAGCAGTCGCCGCGCCAGTTGATGCGCATGCTGGCCAACCCCTCGGCCGCGGAGATTGCCCAGTACATCAAGGACGGCGAGCGCGCGACCTGGCCCAAGCTGGAACGCATTCGTATGCAGACGCGCATCTCGCGAGCGTTTGAAGACTGCCTGCAATGGCTGAAGGAGCGCGCCGACGAACGCCAGATGGCGCGCCTGCGGCCGCGCATCAAGGCCGCGCAGCGAATGGCCGCGTCCGCAGGCGCCAGCAGAGCGGGTTAAGCTAACTGCATTGGGCGAACAGGAGTTCTCCCAGCGCTGTGACCGATGCGCTCTACCCACAAGGACTGTGCCTGCAAGATGAACACCAACGCCCCTCTCAAGGAACTCGTACCCGTCACCGCGCGTGGCGAGGCAACCCGTCGCAAATTGCTCTCTTCCGCCGAAATCGAGTTCGGCAGCAAGGGGTTTCCAGCCGCCTCCGTCAGCTCCATCACCCAGCGTGCGGATGTCGGCCAAGGCACGTTCTATCTCTACTTCCACAGCAAGGAAGAAGTGTTTGCGACGCTGGTGCGCACCCTGGGCGCCGAGCTGTGCAAAAGCATCGACTCGCTCAGCACCGAGGCGGCTGCCGGCAAGGAAGGCGAGCGCCGCGTGGCGACGCTGCTTCTGGAGTTCGACACCAACGATATCGGCCGTCACCGCATTCTCAGCGAGTCCCAGTTCGTCGATGCTCCGGTGTTCCGCGAGGTGCATGAAAAGTTGTTCGCGGTCGTTGCCAAAGCGCTGTCGGCCGGCGTGCGCGGCGTGGCCGGCAGCGACATGCTGCTGCGTGCAGCGGCCTTGGTGGGCGCCTGCGCCAGCGCAGCACTGCAACACTGCCAGTGGAGCGGCAAGCCGGTGAGCAAACCGCTGGTCGATGCGGTGATCGCCGCCGGCTGAGTCGTTATTTGAGCCACTGACTGGATGGGTCGGGATGCGGTAATGTTTGATGACAGGCGGCGCAACCGAACGCCGTCATCCATAGACCATGCTCGATCTCATTCAGTGGCGCGCACGTAAAACGCCGGAGTCGCCGGCGCTGTTCTTCAACGGGCGCTGGTACACCTTTCGTGACATGGAAGGCCGCGCCAACCGGCTGGCCAACCGCCTGCGCTCGCTCGGCATCCAGCGGGGTGATCGGGTCAGCGTCATCGCCCACAATCATCTGGTGCACTTCGACCTGCTGCTGGCCGCGCCCAAGATCGGCATCGTCTACGCGCCGCTCAATCCGCACCTGAGCGCGCAGGCACTCGCGGCGCAGGCGGCCCTGGTGAAGCCGGCGATGGTGTTCGTCGACAGCCGCCACCATGACTCCGCCGCCGCACTCGGCGTGCAGTGGACAAGGCTCTCGGAATATCGCGACTGGCTCGCCGTGGGCAGTCTGGATGTGCCTGCCGCCCCGGCGCTGTCGGTGGACGACCCGCACATTTTCTACGGCACGCCGCGCGGTGTGGCGGTGCTGCCGTACCGGCAGGTACTGCTCAACGCCCGCCATTCGGCCGATGCCTGGCATCTGTCCGCGCAGGACAGCACCGTGCATTGCCTGCCCTGCTTCGGCCCCGAACTGAACCTGCTGTGCCTGCCCATTCTCTATCGCGGTGGCCGGGTGGTGCTGATGTCCGGCTTCGACACCGACGAATATCTGGGGCACTTGGCACTGCACCGCATCACCGTCTCGGCGCTCACACCCTTCATGCTGCGGCAGCTCACCGAGTACGGCGACTTCGACGAGGCCGATCTCTCCAGCCTCAACTGGTTCGCCAGTGTCGGCAGTCCCGCGCCGCTGCCGGTGCGGCAGGCGCTGCTCGACCGCGGTCTGAAGGTGCGCACGCTCTACCCACTGGCCGAGGCTGGCCCCAACCTGTTCAACGCGACGCTCGATGACGTCGAGTCGCGCCCGGAGCTGCTCGGCCTGCCGCTGCCCGATGTGCAACTGACGCTGCAAGACGCAGACGGCAGCACCGTGACGCAAGGTGATGCCGGGCAATTGCTGCTGTCGGGGCCGATGGTGTTCTCGGGCACTCTGCAAGCTGCCGATGCGGCGATCGAGCCCGCGCCTTCACCGCTCGCCAGCGGCATTGCCGTTGTGCAGGATGCCGACGGCCAATACCTCTATCGCGGCCGCAGCGAAGAGGCGTTCGTCAGCAAGGGCACGCTGATTTATCCGGGCGAGATCGAGACGGCCCTACTGCAACTCGAATCGGTGATGGATTGCGCCGTGGCCGGTGTCGCCGACGGCACTGGCGACCTGGCCATTCTCGCCATCGTGGTGTTTCAGGATGGCGTGCAGCGCGATGACGCGTCGCTGGCTGCTGCACTGTCGAACTATCTACCCGAGGCCCGCATCCCCGCATTTTTCCACCGCAGTAAGATGCTGCTGCGCGATGCCTGGGGTGTGGTGCAGCGAGATCTGCTGGTACAGCAGTTTGGGCAGTTGCGGGCGCGCTGAACAACTTGGATCAACGCTGAAGCTCACGCGTGTCGAAGGTTGTAGCCCGGACGCCACCGGGGTTTGCGATCGCACGTATCAGAAGCCCCGTATTGCATCCGGGCTACTTCACTCGTGCCACGAAATGGCGCAATACAAAGAACACAACCGTTGTTAACGCGGACAAGCCCGCGGACATTAGAGTTACAACAGGCAGCGTGATCTGCGGGCCACGGATTAGGCCGAGAAAAACGCCGAAGAACACGAGCAGAGCTGTGAACACGATAGCAACGTATCGAGCATTCATTTCTGTGCTGCCCAACACGAATTAGGGTCAAAACCACCGCCTATCACGGCGGTGATTTGACGAGCCGAGCCAAAAATCATCTGCATTTCCATGATTCTCCTTGCTGGTTATTGCGACCGCTAAAGAAAGGGCGCCTGCAAAAGCGTCACAGCAACGACCCACTGGTATAGACCGCAAACCCCGCCAGCAGTACCAGCAACGCGCGGGTCTGCATGCGCAGCACTTCATGCAAGGCGGCGGCGAGGTTGGGCGCCACGCTGATGCCGCCGTCTTCTTCCTCCATCGCCAGCGCGCCCGCGCCGACCTCGGCCAGCACCGCCCAGCTGTGGCTGCGCCAGGCTTCGCGGTAGTGCAGTTCGCCGATGCGCTTCCAGGCGGACAAGGCGTCATCCATGCTGCCGGCGAGAGCAAACAAGGCAGCCGTGATGCGCGAGGGCAGCCAGGCCGCGAGGCCGTGCAGCTGGTCGGCCGCGTGCCGCGTGCGGGTGCCGTAGCCGAGCGGTTCCAGCAGCAGCGGCAGGCGGCTGGCGAGGCGATAGCCCACGGCTGCGGCAGGACCCAGCACCATGAACCACAGCAGCACGCCGAACAGTCTTTCGTGCGACTGGATGAAGAGCGCGCCGATGAGGCTGCGATGGCTTTCGTCCGGTGCGGGGCCACTTTGCAGCACGCGGCTCAGGCGCTCGGCCTCGGCAGCATCGCCACGCGCCTTGGCGGCGATGAGGCGGTGCACGTCGTCCGCCAAGTCGCGCGGGCCGAGGCAGGCAAACAGCACGGCGCCGCCGAACAGAATCTCGGCCAGCGCGCCGGGCAGCAGGTGATCGAGTGCGGCGGTGAAGGCGATGGCGACGAGTGTGAGCAGCCAGGGCAGGGCGGCGTTGTCGAGCTTCTTCAGGCCGCGCAGCAGCGCCGCGAGCAGATGCGATTCGCCGAGCGCAGTGCCCTGCGGGAAGGCACGCTCCACGCCGAGGGCGAGCAGGATGGCGAGAAAGTTCATGGCGCGAGACTACTGCGATACCGCAGCCAGTCGAAGTGAGGGCCGGGGTCGGTCTTGCGACCAGGTGCGATGTTGCTGTGGCCGACGATGCGCTTGGGCGTGATCTTGAGATACACCTTGAGGATGGCCTTGGTCAGCGCGGTGAGCGCGGCGTATTGCGCATCGGTAAAGGGCTCGTCATCGGTGCCTTCCAGCTCGATGCCAATCGAGAAATCGTTGCAGCGGGTGCGGCCTTCAAAAAAGCTCTCGCCCGCATGCCAGGCGCGCTGGGTAGTGGGCACGTACTGCGTCACGCGGCCATCGCGGAACACACAGGCGTGCGCCGACACCTTGAGATGCGCAATGGCGGCGAAGTAGGGGTGTGCGGTCGCATCCAGCCGGCCCAGAAAAAGGTCGTCGACAAAGCCGCCGCCAAACTCTCCCGGCGGCAGCGAGATGTTGTGGATGACCAGCAGCGAGACTTCATCGGTCGGTCGCGCGTCGAAGTGAGGCGATGCAAGTTGCTGCGCGTTGGACCACAATCCGGTGGCGGTATCGAGCCACGATGAGGGTTGATCTGGCATCTGCATCCGTTTGGAACTTTGTGGCTTGGCTCGGCTCATAGCAGTGCGCTGCCCCGTAGACTCTGCACACCACAGCAACCGAAGTTCATGGCTTTCATGCTCATCCGCTTCTCTGCGTTCCGCTGCACTGTCCGTTCCGCCTTCCGTTTTGCGGCCTTGTCTTTTGGCTTCATCGCCGTGAGCGCTTGTGCGGCCCAGCCTGTCACGACCACCAAGGCCCCAACCATGCCGCAAGCGACATTGAGCTACACCGCTGCACCGCTGGTCACCGCCGCCTCTTCACAGCCCACTGCCGCGGCTGTCGATCATGATTTTCCCGATGCACCGCTGACCTATCGCAAGCATATCTTGGCCAATGGCCTGACGTTGCTGGTGCACGAGGACCACAAGGCACCGCTGGTGTCGGTGCAGGTCTGGTACCACGTCGGCAGCAAGGACGAAGTGCCGGGCAAGACCGGCTTCGCACATCTGTTCGAGCACCTGATGTTCAATGGCAGCGAGCACCACGACGACGAGTTTTTCCGTCCGCTGGAAAGCGCAGGCGCCAGCGACATCAACGGCACCACCAATGTCGACCGCACCAACTTCTACGAAACGGTGCCGACCGGCGCGCTTGATCTTGCGCTGTGGCTCGAATCCGACCGCATGGGCAATCTGCTGCCCGCGGTGACGCAGGCCAAGCTCGACGAGCAGCGCGGCGTGGTGAAGAACGAAAAGCGCCAGCGCGAGGCGGCACCGTATGCCAAGGCCGATGAGCTGATCGTGCAGAACAGCTACCCGGTCGGCCATCCGTATTCGTGGACGACGATCGGCTCGATGGAAGACCTCGACCGCGCCAGCCTCGATGACGTGCGCGCCTGGTTCAAGAAGTACTACGGCCCCAATAACGCGACGCTGGTGATTGCGGGTGACATCACGGTGGACGCCGCCATCGCCAAGGCCGAGCAGTACTTCGGCAGCATCGCGCCCGCCGCTGGTGTTGCGCGTCGCGAGCAGTGGATTGCCGCCTTCGACGAACCGCGCCGCGTCGAGCTGCGCGACCGCGTCACGCAGTCGCGCATCTATCGCCTGTGGAACGTGCCGCGTCGCGGCAGCGAGGATGCGCTGCTGCTGAGTTTTGCCGCCGAGCTGCTCGCTGGCGACAAGGCCAGCCGCCTGTATCAGCGGCTGGTGACCAAGGACGGCCTCGCCACCTCGGTGCAGGCCGATGTCGATGCCAACGAACTCGGCTCGCAGTTCGGCATCATCGTCACCTTGAAGCCCGGCGTCGATGTCGCCACTGTCGAGGCGGTGATGGATGAGGAGATCGCCAACTTCATCAAGAAGCCCGCCGCCGCCGATGACGTGCAGCGTCGCAAGACCGGCTACTACGTGGCACGCCTCGCAGGCCGCGAGAGTATTGCTGCCAAAGGTGCTGAACTCGCCGGCTGCCAAGTGTTCGAGGGCTCGCCCGAGACCTGCGAACAGGAGTGGATCACCATCCGCGCAGCGACACCTGCAACTATCCAGGCCGCTGCCGCGCGCTGGCTCACACCGAATCATCTGACCCTCACCGTTGTGCCGGAGCTGGACCTGAAAGCCAGCACGCCGGTGCAGAAAGTCGATCGCAGCAAGCTGCCTGTCGTGGGCGATCCCGAGGGCATCCATCTGCCACCGCTGACCACTTTCAAGCTCAGCAATGGCATCGAGGTGCTGCTGGCCGAGCGTCACGAAGTGCCGCTGGTGAATCTCGAAATGTTCTGGCCCTATGGCACAGCTGCCCAGCCGGGCGCGGGGCAGTTCGAGATGCTGATGGGCATGCTCTCGGAGGGTGCCAACGGCCTCGATGCCGAGCAGCTCACCGCAGCCTATGGCGCTCTGGGTGCCAGCTTCGGCGGCGATCTGGATGCCGACAGTGTCGGCGTCACGCTGGCCGCACCGCGCAGCAAGCTGGCACCTGCGCTCAAGCTCTTCGCCGACAACATCCGCAAGCCGGATTTCCCCGCCGAGGCGCTTGCGCGTCGCGTGCAGCGCAAGCTCGCCAGCCTGCGCGCCAACGTCGCCAGCCCTGGCGGCATCCTCAGCCTCAACCAGATGCGGCTCATGTATGGCGCGCATCCCTACGGCCGCTACAACAGCCTGCCAGTGCTGGAGGCCGCTTCGCAATCGCTCACCGCCGAGACACTGCGCGCCTTGGCACCGCAGGTGCTGCGCCCCGATGGCGCGCGCCTGCTGGTGGTGGGCGACACCGATCAGGCCAGCTTGCAGCCGCTGCTCGAAGCCGCCTTCGGCAACTGGAAGCCCCCGGCAACCGCCGCGCTGAATCGTCAGCTGCCGCCGGTGACCCCAACGACGGCGCGCGTGTTCCTGTTCGATCTGCCGGGTGCTGAGCAATCGCTGGTCACGGCGGCGGATTTGTCGATGCCCGTCAGCGACCCGCAGCACGAGGCGGCGGACCTGGCCAATGCCGTGCTGGGCGGCCTGTTCACCTCGCGCCTCAACATCAATCTGCGCGAGAACAAGCATTGGACCTACGGTGCCTTCAGCGGCCTTCAGGAGTCGATCGGCCCCGGCCTGTTTGGCGCACGCGCGGCCATCGAGACGCCGCATACGGCGGCAGCGATGGTGGAGATGCGGCGCGAGATTGCCGACATGGCGGGCAAGCGTCCGCCCACAGCCGCTGAACTCGACGCCGCGCGCAAATCATTGGTGCGCGCGCTGCCGGGCCAGGCCGAAACCGCCGCCGGCGTGATGGCGCTGTATCAACGCCTGCTGAGCTACGGACTGCCCACCGATACCTACAGCGGCTACGGCACGCGGCTGGCGGCACTGAGCGGCACCGATGTGGCGCGCGCCGCTGCCAAGCTGGCGCGACCCGAGGCGCTGACCTGGTTCGTGGTGGGTGATCTCACCAAGATCGAGGCCGACATCCGCAAGCTCAAGCTGGGGCCGGTGACGGTGCTCGATGCCCGTGGAGAGAAGCTGCGCTGATGTTGCATCTGGTTCTGCATCAGCCGGAGATCCCGCCCAACACCGGCAACCTGATGCGGCTCGCCGCCAATACCGGCGTGCAGCTGCATCTCATCCATCCGCTGGGTTTTTACCTGCGCGACAAGGAGCTGCAGCGCGCCGGGCTCGACTACCACGAGTGGGCGCGGGTGCAAGAGCACACGGATTGGTCGGCGTTTTGTGCGGCGCTGCCTGGCGCGAGAATGTGGGCCTTCACCACCAAGGCGCAGCGGGTCTATACCGACGTGGCGTTTGCCGATGGCGACGCGCTGCTGTTTGGCAGCGAGACGCGCGGCCTGCCTCAAAAGGTGGTCGAGAGCGTCGCTGAAAATCAGCGATTGCGATTGCCAATGCAGCCCAACTCGCGCTCGCTCAATCTCGCCAACGCCGCCAGCATTGCGGTGTATGAGGCCTGGCGTCAGCTGGGATTTGCGGGCGCTGTGGGCTGATTGCGCGTTGCCGAGCGACAGGCTCAGATCGCGGCACTATTCAGTTCGCTGATGGCCAGCAATCGGCGAGCCTGCGCGCTCAGAGCCGTAAGCAAGCCGGGCGGCTCGTGCACTGCAAACCCAAACGGCAGGCGCGACAGCTCGCGCGCTGTCCAGTCGAGATTGTCACTCTGGCTTTTCAGCAGCACCCCTTCATCGACGCATTGCAGCACGCCGAAGGCGGAATACAGCTCGTGCTGGGCGGTGGCGAGATCGGTCTTGAGCAGCACTTCGACCGCGTGCGCGCGTGGCAGGGTGGCAATCGAATCCTTCAAAAAATGCAGTGCGTCGAAAGACTGCGGCCGCTCGAAGTGCAGTGCCAGTGGGCGCACGCCGAGCACGCGGTCGAGCCGGAACGAGCGCAGCGCGCGGCGCAAGTGGCAGTGGCCCGCCACGTACCACAGCCCGGCGCGATAGATCAGCCCGTAGGCGTCGAAATCGCGGCTGCTCTCGGCCCCCTGCGGTGTGCGATAGGCCAGATGCACGCGCTGCCGGTGCTGTGCCGCCGCACTCAGAGCCAGCAGCACGCCGTTGTCGAAGCGCGCGGCCGGGCGAGAGAGTTCGAGCGTCACCGTCTCAGCCACCGTGCTCACGCGCGCGCGCAAGCCCTGCGGCATCACCCGTTCGAGCTTGGCTTGCGCGCTCGCCACGGCGGGTGCGGCCTCCGCCAGCCCCAGGCCGCGCGCAGCGAGCAGGCCGACAGCGAGCGCCAGCGCCTCGTCGTCGGTGAACATCATCGGCGGCAGCTTGAAGCCCGCCACCAGCATGTAGCCGCCATCGCGCCCTTGCTCGGTGGTGATGGGGATGCCCAGTTCTTCGAGTTTGGCGATATATCGGCGCACAGTGCGGCGATCCACCCCCAGCTTGTCGGCCAGCTCGGCCCCGCTCTGGCGGCCACGCGCCTGCAAGAGTTCCAGCACGGTCAGCACGCGCACGGTGGGTTGGGTCATGGGAAATATTGTAGTCATAAATAGGACAGCTTCTGCCCTAGTTGGAGACTAGCCTGCACTCTCACTCATCAATACCCAGGGAGCCCAGCATGAACGACCTTTTTCTGGCGATGGCCGAAGCGGCAGCGCATCGGCGGTCCAGGCCATCACCGACCGCCACCGGCCACACACACCGCTGGCCCGCTCTGCTCGCGGCCTGCGGCTTCGCCACCCTCGGTGCGGCCTGGGCCGCGCCTCAACCAGCACCCATACTCGTCATGCACCCCGCCAAGCGCGTTACCAACACCGACGGCGCTGCCGATTTCGACTTTCTCATCGGCCGTTGGACGGTCGAAAAC
Source organism: Stagnimonas sp. (assembly GCA_965279705.1). GTDB lineage: Bacteria > Pseudomonadota > Gammaproteobacteria > Nevskiales > Nevskiaceae > Stagnimonas. The sequence continues at coordinate 3,387,041 of OZ257257.1, read as the reverse complement.
CGCAAACTCCTGAAACCGCTGACCGGCTCGACAGCGTGGGAAGAGTTCCCCGCGACGCAAACCGTGCAGCGGCTGCCGGGCGGCATCGGCAACTTCGACGACTATCTGGCCGAGAGTTGGCGACCGGGCTTTGTCGGCATGACCCTGCGCGTGTTCAACCCGGTCACGCAGCGGTGGAGCATTTATTGGCTGACCAACCGCGATGGCGGGATCGACGCCAAAACCGGCGCGCTCACACCGCCGGTGGTGGGGCGCTTTCAGGACGGCATCGGCGTGTTCGAGGGTGCCGACACGTTCGATGGCAAGCCCATCTTGATGCGCTTCACTTGGACACCTCAGGGTGCAGCGCACGCGCGCTGGGAGCAGGCGTTTTCCACCGACGGCGGCGCGGTGTGGGAGACCAACTGGGTGATGGTCTTCAGCCGCGTTGCGGGCTAGAAGCGACGCCGTGCGCTACCTCATCGCCCTCTCGCTGTTGCTCGCCGTCACCAGCGCGCATGCTGATCCCACACCACCGGAAAAACCGATGAACACCCCCACAAACAGCGTCGCTCATTTGCAGGATTTCCCGGTCATCGAGTTCCGTCGCTACACCTTGGTCGCGGGCAAGCGCGAGGCCTTTGTCAGCCGCTTCGAGGCCTACTTCCCCGAAGCCTTTCAGCAGCTCGGCGCACTCGCGCTCGGTCAGTTTTGCCCGCGTGACGAGGCCGACGGCATGGTGTGGATGCGCGGCTTCAAGAGCATGGAGGCGCGCGGCATTGCCAACGCCGCTTTCTACTACGGCCCGGTCTGGGGTGAGCACGCGCCCGCGCTCAATGCCGCACTGGTCGATCACACCAACGTCCTGCTGTTGCAGCCCTACCAGCCCGCGCGCGGGGTACCGGTGCTGCCCTCGGTTGACCCGGTGCGCGAGCCGCAAGGTGCGACGGGGATCGCCGTGGCGCAGATTTTTGCCGTGCAGCCGGGCCAGGTGCATGTATTCGCGGCAGCACTCGAAATACGACTCGCCGGCTACCGCGCCGCCGGCGCACGCGAGGCGGGCCTGCTGGTGACGCTCGACGCCAAGAACACTTTCCCGCAACTCACTGTACGCAGCGACGGGCCTTGGCTGGTGTGGCTGGGGTTGGTCGAGAACGAGACGATGTTGCAAGAAAACCTGCTGGCCTTGCTGCACGCACCAGTGACAATCGACCCCGCCCTGCTACGCGCACCGCCCGAACTGCTGGTGCTGCACCCCACGCCGCGCTCGCGGCTGCGGTGGCTGCCTTAATCTTGTTCGTTACGCAGTGGGCGCTGCGCCAGTGTGGTGAAGGCCTCCACCGGCTTGATCTCGCCGGAAATCACCTGTGCGATCACCTTGGTGATGGGCACATCGACCCCGAGCTTGCCGGCAAAGCGCAGCACCTCCTGCGCGGCCTTGGCACCCTCGACCACCTGGCCGATCACCTGACGCGCTTCGTCGGGCGTCTTGCCCTCGGCGAGCAGCAGGCCAAAGCGGCGGTTGCGCGATTGGTTGTCGGTGCAGGTGAGCACCAGATCGCCCAACCCTGCCAAGCCCATGAAAGTTTCGGGCTTGGCACCGGCCGCAACGCCCAGTCGCATCAGCTCGTTGAGACTGCGGGTGATGAAGCCTGCGCGGGTGTTGGCACCCAGGCCGAGGCCATCGGCAATGCCGACGCCAATCGCCATCACGTTCTTTGCCGCACCGCCGATCTCGACGCCGATCACGTCGTCGCTGGGGTAGGCGCGAAAGCCATCGCCGTGAAACGTGTGGGCGATCTTCTCGGCAAAAGCTGCGTCGCTGGAGGCAATGGCCACGGCCGTCGGCAGGCCCATTGCCAGCTCCTTGGCAAAGGTGGGGCCTGAGAGAATCGCAACCGGATGACCGGCCGAGAGGCCATCGGCAATCACCTCGTGCGCCAGTCTGGCCGTGCCGGGTTCCAGCCCCTTGCAGGCGCAGACCAGACCTTGGCCGGGTCGCAACAACGGTGCGATGGCGGCAATGGTTTCGGCCAGTGCGGCGCTTGGGGTGGCCAGCAGCAGGTCTTCAGCACCGGTCACCGCCAAGGCCAGATCGCTGGTTGCGAACAGCTTGGCGGGGAATGGTGTGCCGGGTAAATAGCCCGCGTTTTCACGCGCGTCTTCCATCGCCGCCATGCGGGCTGCATCGCGGCCCCACAGCAGCGTGGGGTGGCCGCGACGGGCGAGATGGATGGCGAGTGCGGTGCCGAACGAACCGGCACCGAGCACGGCGAGGCGAGCATCCACGAGCTTATCGATCAATGCGTGGTGGCAGGTGCGGCGGCTGCGGCCGCAGCGCGCTGGTTGCGGTGCTGCACATACAGCGCGTCGAAGTTGACCGGCTGCAACAGGATGGGCGGAAAGCCCGCGCGCTGGATGAGGTCGGCCACGCTCTCGCGTGCGAAGGGGAAGATCTGTTGCAGGCAATAGGTGCCCAGCACGGCTTCGACCTCTTCCGCGCTGGGGAAATTACGGATACCGAAGATGCCGCACTGGTGCACCTCGATCAAAAACGCGACCTCGCCCGTACCGAACTTGGCCGTGACCGTGGCCGAGATGGTGACCTGGTAGTTGTCACCGCCCAGATTGAGCGCGTTGGTGTTGAGTTGCAGGTCAATGTTCGGCTGCTCCTGCTTGGTGAAGATGCCCGGCGCGTTGGGCAGCTCGATGGAGCCATCCTTGAGATAGATTTTTTGCAGCACGACTTGCGGCCCGGTGGCGGTGTCGGCAACGGCAGGTGCGGGGGCGGCAACAGAGTCAGTCATGGGTTTCTTTACTTGGAGGTTGGAACAAACAAAAAGCCGCCGGGCGGCCGCGTAGGGTGCTTCTTAAGTCTTTTTAATCTTTCAGCAGCGGTTCGAGACGGCCGGCGCGGTCGAGCGCGGCCAAGTCGTCAAAGCCGCCGACGTAGGTTTCGCCGACATAGATTTGCGGCACGGTGCGACGACCGGTGCTGCTCATCATGGCCTCGCGCAAGACCGGGTTCTGGTCAACACGCAGTTCTTCGATGGCAGCCACACCACGGCCCTGCAGCAGCCGCTTGGCCATCGTGCAGTACGGGCAGACGCCGGTCGTATACATGCGCACCAGTTTCATGGCTTGGCCTTTATTTAGCGGTCACGGGCAGGTTGGCGGCGAGCCATGCGTTGAGGCCACCGCGGAGGGGAAGCGCTTCGGCAAAGCCATTCGCGCGCAAGGTCTTTGCGGCTTCGCTGGCGGTGCCGCCCAGCGCGCAATAGACGATCACGGGCTTGGCTTTATCTTTCTCGATCTCGCCGATGCGGGCTTTGAGCTTGTCGCTGGGGATATTGATGGCACCTAGCAGATGGGCTTTCTTGAAGTCCGCCACCGGGCGCACGTCGATCACCCGCGCATCGCGGTCGTTGATGAGTCGCACCGCTTCGGGGGCCGAGAGTTTTTTGCCGGCGGTGAGGTTGCCGTGCACCTCGTTGGCGACGATGGCGAGGAAGGCCGCAGCCAGCACCACCATGAGCAAAGGGTGTGCGTTGGCGAATTGCAGATACTGATCCATCAAAGATTTCCGTGGTTCACTCAAAATGAGTTAGCTTCGATTATCTCACTGCTCCCCCGACGATGCGCGCTCGTTTCCCCTTTCGCCGACCTCACCTGCTGCTGGCCATTCTGCTGCTGCCGCTGAGCCTCGCCGTGGCTGCACCCGTCAGCAAGCCGCGTCAGAAAGAACTCGACCGCATCCAGCTGCGAATACAGGCGCTCAATCGCACGCTGGAACAAGATCGCCAGAAGCGCGATGCGCTCGATGCGGACATGGAAGACGCCGAGAAAAAACTCGCGACCAGCCGCGGCGAGCTGGAGCGCATGGCGGGCGAGCTGAGCGCTCGCCAAGCCGAGTTGAGCAAAGCCGAAGCTGCCCGCAACCATGCCCGTGACAATCTCGAAGCCGAGCGCACCGCTTTGGGCCAGGAGCTGCGCGCCACCTACATCACCGGCCAGCGCGAGCAAGCCAAGCTGCTGCTGTCGCAAGACAGTGCCGGGCCGGTGGGCCGTCTGCTGACTTATCAGGACTATTTGAGCCGCGCCCGCGCCAACCGCGTGAAGGTGCTGCAGGACGAAGGTCTGCGACTGACGACCGCGCAAGCACGCCTGCAACAAGAAACCGCGCAGCTCAAGGCGCTGAAGGTCGAAAACGAAAAAATAGTGGCGGAAGACACTCGCCTGAAGGCGCAGCGCGCTGCCTTGCTGGCAAAGCTCAATGAGCGAATCGATGATGAAGAAGATCGTCTGAAAAGCCTGCAGCAAGACGAAAAAGATCTCACCCGTGTCATCGACAACATCAAGACTGTGTTGGCCGACGAACCGGTAAAAACTCCTGCTACACCTGAGCGCGATGGCACGCCTGCGCGAGCATTCAGCCAGGGTCGCGGCCGCCTGGCCTGGCCCTTGCGCGGCGAGCTGCTGGCCAACTACGGCGACCCCAAGGTGGGCGGCAAGCTGGCGTGGAAAGGCCTGTGGATCGCTGCCAATCGCGGCGCGCCGGTCAAAGCCGCGGCCCGTGGGCGCGTGGCCTACGTCGGTTTCATGCACCGCTATGGTCTGATCATCATTCTCGAACACGAAGACAGTCACTTCACGCTCTACGGCCATCTTGAAAATGTGGCGACCACGGCGGGTGAAACCGTGGGTGTTGGCGAGACCATCGGGCAGGTCGGAGACTCTGGCGGCCACGACCAGACCGGGCTGTATTTCGAGCTGCGCAAGGGCACCGAGCCGCTCGACCCACGTGGCTGGTTGCAGCCTTAAATATCGACATCGCCTGCCAGCGTTAAGGCACGCAACGAAATCCTAAGTGCTATTGTCAAAACTGCGCTTCACTCCTCCCTTTCTGTCGATGCCCATGTCCTCCAAAGTTCGTGTCTCTATTGCGATGCTCGCCAGCGCCCTCGTGGGTGCTGGTATTACCCTGACCACCGGCGTGTTCGCCGTGAAGGAGACCGCCAGCGATACGCTGCCGCTGAAGGACTTGCAGGCCTTTGTCGAAATCCTCAACCGCGTCAAAACCGATTACGTCGAGCCGGTCGAAGACGACAAGCTGCTCGAAAACGCGGTGCGCGGCATGTTGAGCGGGCTCGACCCGCACTCGTCCTATCTGGACAAGGAAGAGTTCAAGGAAATGAACACCGCCACCACCGGCAAGTTCGGTGGCCTCGGCATTGAAGTGCAGATGAAGGACGGCCTCGTATTCGTGGTCAGTCCCATCGATGACACGCCGGCGTTCAAGGCGGGCATCCAAGCCGGTGACTACATTGCCAAGATCGGTACCGATCCGGTGCGCGGCTTGAGCCTGAAAGAGGCCGTCGACAAGATGCGCGGCGACCCCGGCAGCAAGGTGCAGCTCACCGTGCTGCGCAAGGATGCCGACAAGCCGCTGGTGTTTGATCTCAAGCGCGAAACCATCAACGTCGCCTCCGCCAAGAGCAAGCTGCTCGAATCCGGTTACGGTTACTTGCGCGTCAGCCAGTTCACCACCACCACCGGCAAGCTGATGCTGGACGAGCTGAAAAAATTGAAGAAGGACGGCGAGCTGCGCGGCCTGATTCTCGACCTGCGCAACAACCCGGGTGGCGTGCTCAATGCCGCCGTGGATGTCTCGGACGCCTTCATCGAAAAGGGCCAGATCGTCAGCATCAAGGGCCGTGACGCCGACTCCAACCGCATCTTCAGCGCCACGCCGGGTGACGAGCTTTCGGGCCGGCCGATCGTCGTGCTGGTCAATGGCGGCTCGGCATCCGCCGCCGAGATCGTGGCCGGTGCGCTGCAAGACACCCATCGTGCGGTGATCGTCGGCAGCAAGACCTTCGGCAAGGGCAGCGTGCAGACGATTTTGCCGCTCGCCAACCAGTCCGCGATCAAGATCACCACGGCGCGCTACTACACGCCGTCGGGTCGCAGCATCCAGGCCGAAGGCATCGAGCCGGATATCACCTTCCAGCCGATGAAGATCAGCCGTGCCGACGCCGATCCGTTCGAGTCCGTGCGTGAGAAAGAGGCCGACCTGAAAGGTCGCCTCGACAACCCGGAAGCCAAGAAGCTGGTCGAAGAAGCGGTGAAGACCGAAGGCAAAACCGCGACGGATACCAAGAAATCAGAAGAGGCCGAGAGCAATCTGGCTGAAACCGATTACCAGCTCTACGAAGCGCTGAACTTGCTCAAGGGCCTGACCATCGCTCGCGGTTACTAAACTGCAAGCGACACAAAAAAAGCCCGGCACTGCCGGGCTTTTTTTGTGCGTGATGAATCAAGCCGTGCGGCTGCGAAAACGAGATAGCAAGCCCATCACTCGGCTGGCAATGCTCAAATCATCGGCTGATTTACTAGGCTGCACGGCGTAGCGCTCGGTGAATGCCTTGGGCGCATTCTTCAACATGCGGTGCTGCTTGAGAGCCGAGGCGAGGTTCATCGCCAGTGGACCTTTACGGATGGGCTTGGGGATGAGGCGAAAAATCTGCCCTTCGTTGATGAGGCCGATCAGCAGGCCCGCATCGTTGAATGGCGTGATGACCATGCTCACCACCTCCGGGTGCTGCCGCTTGAGCACCTTCAGTGCGCCGGTGAAGCGCTCGCCGCCGACTTCGATTTCTGCCACCACCACGCCGATGTTGTCTTGGCCAATGATGCTGAACGCTTCGTCGATCGAGCGCGCCCAGCGCACCGGCTGGTTGGGGCCGGCGACTTCCTGGATGACGCGTGCGACCTCGGGATCGTCATCGACCACCAGAATCATCTCGCCGGACATTGGCGAAACGAAGCTGCCGGTCATCGTCATCAATTGTGCGGCAGAGGGCGCGATGGAGGGTGCCGACTCGGGCATGGTGCTGGCCATTTGCGGTGGTGCTGCGAATGACGCCTGTGCAATTTCCATTGCCTGCGAGACGGTGGTGCGCAACTCTTGTGCATCCCAGGGCTTGTTGAGAAACCGGAAGATCTCGCCTTCGTTTACCGAGTCCACTACCGCGTCCAGCTCGGAGTAGCCGGTGAGCAGCAAGCGCATGGTGTGGGGGCTTTTCTCCTTCACCTGCTTGAGCAGATCCGCGCCGCGCATGATCGGCATCTTCTGGTCGGAGACGATGACGTGAATCTGCTCCTGCTCGACGATGCGCAGCGCCTCGTGCGCATCGGTGGTGGTGCGCAGGTCGTACTGCGCGCGGAACAGCATGGCCAGCGAGCGCAGGATGCGTTCCTCGTCATCCACCAGCAGCAGCTTGGGCTTGATGACGGCAGGGTTGTTGCTGGCATCGGCAAAACGTGCGGCCGCGCCGAGTCGCGCTTGCAAGGGGTAGGGCGTGCTCATGCTGTTTCCTCGACGAAGCTCGAAACCGGCTTGCTCTTCACCACCACCGGCAAGCTCAGGGTGAAGGTGGTGCCGCGCCCCACTTCGGAGCGCACGCTCAAGTTGCCGCTGTGCGCCTGCGCAATCTGGAAGCTGATCGAAAGGCCCAGCCCCGTACCTTCGCCCTGCGGCTTGGTGGTGAAGAAAGGGTCGAATACGCGTGGCAGATGATCGGCCGCGATGCCTTTGCCGTTGTCCGCCACAGAGAGGTGCACGCTGCTGGTATCGCTCCAGGTGGTGAGCGTGATCTCGCCATCGCTGTGGCCGATCGCCTGCGCAGCATTGGTGACGAGGTTGAGGATGATCTGGTTGATCTGCGAAGGCCCGCCCTTGAATACAGGCAGTTCCGCAGCGAGTTGCTTGACGATGCGGGCCTTGTCCTTGACCACGCTGTTGGCGATGGTCAGCGTCTGCTCGATGCACTCGTTCAAGCGCACATCGCTGGTCTGCGCAGCGTCCAGACGCGAGAAGTTGCGCAGATTGACCACCAGGTCTTTCACCTGATCAATGCCATAGAGCGTATCGCCGAACAGGGACTGTGCTTCTTCCAGCATGCCGCTGCCGCGCAGGTCGGCATCCAGCACAGCGACAGTCGACAGCTGCCGGCCGAGTGTCTGTTCGTCGGCGTTGGGGTCGGTCAGCAACTGGGTGAGTGCCTCGTGCTGGCTCAGCGCTTCGTTCATTTGGGCGAAAACGCCTTCGAGCATCTCGACGTTGTTGCGCACATAGCCGAGCGGGGTGTTCATCTCGTGCGCGACACCGGCCACCATCTGGCCGAGCGAGGCCATTTTTTCGGCCTGCACCAGTGCCGCCTGGCTGGACTTGAGCTTGCGGTAGGCAACGGCGGTCTGCTGCACCTGCAAGGCCAGCCGCTTCTGCATGGCCGCGAGCAGATCAACCACCACGCCCATGCCGATGTAGCGGCCCTCGTGGGTGATGATGTAATCCTCGGTGATGGGTGCGGACAGCTGTGCGCCCACCAGTTCGGCGGCGGCTTCCAGCGGTAGGTCATATTCGACCGTGAGCGGCGTCGGGTTCATGAAACGCGCCACCGGCTTGCGGCCATAGATCTCGCGGCCGAAGCGGGTGAGGAAAATCTCGTTGAAGCGATGCCGCGAAATCACGCCTATCGGGCGGCCCTCCTCGACGATGGGCAGGCACAGCATTTCCGAATAGCCCTCCGACAGGATCTGGTCTGCGGCCTCGCTGACCGTGGTGGTGGGGGCAATCGGCTCCACGCTGCGGCGCAAGGCCAGCACATTGAGGGCGGGTTTGGCAGCGGGGCTTTCCATGACGGAGGACGGCGAAGGTCGATTCCGAAAAGTAAGCGGCACCGATGACAGACTGATGCAACTTGTGTGAAACCGTGACGCGGCTGCCGATGAAAATCAGCTGCCGCCGATGCGCGCCCAGGCAATACCCAGCCACTCCTTGAACATTTTGCGCGAGAAGTCGAGCGCCTCGGTGTTGGGCATGAGCCGACTGCCGACGAAGCCGACATCCGCAAACGTATGGGGATCGCAGCCTGCGGCGATCCATTCGATGTCGGGGGCCGCGGCCTGGAAGTTTTGCAGGGCACGCGGCATGTGCCATACCGATGTGACCAGCAAGGCGCGCTTGATGCCGCGCGCGCGCAGCAAGGGCGCGCTCAAGGTGGCATTGGCGCGCGTGGTGCGGCTTTCGCCCTCTTGCGCGATGGCGTTGGCCGGCACGCCCATCAGTATCAGCAACTCGGCGGCCACAGCGGCTTCCGACGGCTGCCCGGGCAGCGCACCGCCGCTGAAAAACACCAGCGGGGCCTTGTCCGCATGCCAGAGCTTGGCGCCGAACACGATACGGTCTGCAGCCGAGCTGAGGTTTGGCTCAGGGAACCAAGGTGGCACCGGCGCATCCACTGCGCCGCCGAGAATCACGATGGCATCGGCGCTCGGCAGTGCCGCAATCGGCTGGATGACATGCTGGTATTCCAGCGTGCCGCCCAGCCATTCGGCGGCCATCGGTGTGCTCCACACCCAGAGCCAGATCACCGCCAGCAACACCACGCTGCGACGTTTGAACGCCAGACCGATCAGGATCAGTAGCAGCGCCAAGCCCAAAGGCGTGAGCAGGGCGGTCAGCGCTTTCAACAGTTGAACGCCGACCTCCATCGGTCGCCTAGCGTCGCCGCCAGAGTGCGATGCCGCCGGCGACCAGCAAACCCCAGGACAGCGGCGGCAAGCCTAACCAGTGCGACTGCGAGGGTGTATAACCGTAGAGCAAAGCGGCGGCGATGAGGCAGCCTGCGGCAAACACCACGGCGCGGGTCTTGCGCTGGCTGCCGAGCAGCTCGGCCTTGAAGCCGGCCAGCTCCTTCGCGGACACACCGCCGCCCAGGGGCTCACCGCGCTCCAAACGCTTGAGCGCGTTCTCGGCCAAGAGCGGCAAGGTCTCGGCCAGCGCCGGGGCCTGGTTGCGCAATTTCATGAAGGCGGTGGACGGTGCCAGCCGCTTCTTCATCCAGTCTTCCATGATCGGCTTGGCCGACTTCCACAGATCGAGATCGGGGTAGAGCTGGCGACCGAGACCTTCGACCTGCAGCAAGGTTTTTTGCAGCAGCACCAGCTGCGGCTGTACCTGATACTGAAAGCGACGAGCGACGTTGAACAACCGCAGCAGGAAGAATCCGAACGAGATGTCCTTGATCGGACGGCCGAAGATCGGCTCGCAGACAGTGCGGATCGCGCTCTCGAAATCCTCGACGCGGGTGCCGGCAGGTATCCAGCCACTTTCTACATGCAACTCGGCGATGCGTTTGTAATCGCGGTTGAAGAAGGCGAGAAAGTTTTCGGCCAGGTAGCGCTGATCCTGCGGCGTCAGCTGCCCGACGATGCCGAAATCGAGTGCGAGATAGCTCGGCTTTTTCGGGTTGCTGATGTCGACAAAAATGTTGCCGGGGTGCATATCGGCGTGAAAGAAATTGTCGCGGAACACCTGCTTGAAAAAGATCTCCACGCCGCGCTCGGCCAGTACCGAAAAATCCACGCCCTGCTCGCGGAAGAACGCGAGTTCACGTACCGAGTGGCCGTAGAGCCGCTCCTGCACCATCACATTGGGGCGGGTGAAATCCCAGAAGATCAGCGGGTGATAGATCAGCTCCGAGCCCAGCCAGTTGCGACGCAGCAGCCCGCAGTTGGCGGCCTCGCGCATCAGGTCGAGTTCGTCGCGCAGGCTCTTGGCGTACTCGGCAACGATGGCGACGGGCTGGATGCGATGGCCTTCAGGATGCAGGCGCTCCACCAGTGAGGCGAGCGTGTGCAGCAGGCCGATGTCCTTCTCGACACTGATCTCGATGCCGGGGCGCAGCACCTTGACGATGACCTCCAGCCCCGGCTCGCCGTGCAGCTTGGCGGTATGCACTTGCGCGACTGAAGCGGAGGCGAGCGGCACATCGTCAAAGCGCGCGAACAGCTCCGGCAGCGGTTTTTCCAGCGCGGTTTCGATCAGCTGTTTGGCCACTTCGGTGGGGAAGGGCGGCACCTGGTCCTGCAATTTTTGCAGTTCCAGCGCGATGTCGGGTGGGATGACATCCGGCCGCGTCGAGAGCGCCTGACCGAACTTGATGAAGACCGTCCCCAATTCTTCCAGCGCCAGTCGCAGGCGTTCCCCGCGAGGGCGTGGGTCGCTGGCAGGCTTGCCGTTCCAGAACTCCTGCAAGCCATAGCGTCGGATGACGCGGTGAATGGTCCAGAGTCGCGAGGCGGCACCGATGACAGAGCTGCTCAAGCAGATTTCTCCACCGATTTTTCCAGCCGTTTCAGCCGTGCGTCGAGGCGCGCGACATCGTCACGCAGGGTTTCAACACCAGAGCCCCACTCTTCGGCGTCGATCTTGCGCGCCAGGTCATAGGTTTCTTCGCGCAGATATTCCGAGGCATTGAGCGTCATCGTCTTTGCACTCTTGCTGCCCCAGCCGAACAGCTCTTGCAGGCCGCCGAACAGTCGTTGCGCGACACCATCGCCGGTGAACCTGGCAATCAGCTCGGCTGGCTCGAAGCCGATGCGGGTCAGCAGTTTGGTGAAGCGTTGCAACAGCTCGGCATCGCCATCCACCGTCACACCCGGCGGCAGATGGGTGTCACCAGTCTTGAACTGGCGTGCCAGCTGCGCGTAGCCGATCGCGCCGCCGTGCACATGTGCGTCGGCCTTGCGCTCGAAGCTCGGCAGCACCCGCACGCCAGTGGTAATGCACTCGATGAAGAAATCCCATTCGAGGCCATCCACGGTGAAAGCCAGTATCCGGCCATCGAGCTTGGCGAAGTCTTCCAGCACTTCCGGCTCCAGGCGCAGCGTGCGGTTGAGCGCCACCTCGACGGCGGCGCAAATCAGGTTCGGGGTCATTGCTTATTCGAGTCGAAACCCGCGATGCACCGCAACGATGCCGCCCGTGAGGTTGTAGACCTGCACGCGGCTCAGGCCCGCGCGCTCCATCATCCCCTTGAGCGTGTCTTGGTCGGGGTGCATGCGGATCGACTCGGCCAGATAGCGATAGCTGTCGGCATCGTTGGCAACCAGCTTGCCCATCAGCGGCAGCAGCTTGAAGCTGTAGGCGTCGTAGATTTTCGACAGCGGCTCCAGCAACGGCTTGCTGAACTCTAGCACCAGCAGGCGACCACCAATTTTCAGTGACTTGGTCATGCTGGCCAGTGCCTTGTCCTTGTCGGTGACGTTGCGCAGGCCAAAGCCGATAGTGATGCAGTCGAAAGTGCCTTCGGCGAAAGGAATCTGCTCCGCGTTGAGCTGCACAGCAGGGGCTTGCACAACACCCTTGTCGGCCAGACGCGTGCGGCCTTCACCCAGCATGGCGGCGTTGATGTCGCTCAAGATCGCCAAACCATTGGGGCCGACGAGCTTGGCGAACTCTTTGGTCAAGTCACCGGTGCCACCGGCTACATCCAGCACTTTCTCGCCGCTGCGCACGCCGGCCAGGTCGATGACAAAGCGCTTCCACAGTCGATGCACGCCGAACGACATCAAGTCGTTCATCACGTCGTACTTGCTGGCTACCGAGGTAAAAACGCCTGCGACGCGTTTTTGCTTCTCAGTAACAGGGACGGCGGTAAAACCAAAATGCGTCTGGTCGTGTTTATCCGGCGTAATGAAATGGTTGCTTGCCGTTTTGGGCACTGCGGGATTGTCAGGGCTGCTCACAAATAAGCTCAAAAGTTCAGCGGAGGGTCAATTTTTTGAAATTAATCTTTAGAAACTGGCATGATTCTATCGGGGTCATCGCAACGGCGGTTGGCAACGAATTTATCGGGAACTATCGTACTCACTTGGAGAACAACCTAATGCTGAAGAAATCTGCCTTGGCACTCGCTGCCGCGACGTTATTGATTGCTGGCTGCGACGGTGGTGCTGACCTTCCGGCTGCCGCAAACGTGACCTTCTACGTCACCGACGGCGCTTCGATCTATACCGGCAACGGTCTCAACACCCTGCTCGCCGATGAGAAGCCGCTGACCGGCCTCAACAGCGGCACCTTGCTGTACGCCATCGACGTCAACCCCAAGGGCGGCGGTCTGAATGGCATCGGTTCGGATGGTCAGTCCTACCTGATCAACCCGACCACTGGCGCTGCCACCAAAATGGGTGCACCGGATACCACGGAGCCCTTGACCAACAAGGCCGTGGAAATCGACTACAACCCGACCGTTGCCAACCAGCAGGTCTATCGCGTCACGACCAGCACCGGCCAGAACTTCCGCCGCAACGACACCACCGGTGCCAAACCGGGCACCGACAGCCAGTTCTTCTACAAGACGGGCGACGTCAATGCCGGGAAATCAGTCGTCGTCTCGGGTATCGCTTACACCAACAGCCAGCTGAATACCGCAGTGCCCGCTTCGACGACTGTCTATGCGATCGACAGCCAGAACGCGGTGCTGACGATTCTCGGCGGCAACCCTGCTGACGGTGCGGCTTGCCCCAACACCACCAACCCCAACTGCGGTCAGCTGACCACCGTTGGTCCCTTGAACATCGCCGTGAACGGCGTGGTCGGTTTCGATATCCTCGGCACCAACACCGCCTATGCCACTGCGTTCAAGGACGGAACCTACAATCTGTATTCCGTGAACCTCACAACGGGCGGCCTGACCTTCCTGACGGCAATGAACCCGAAGATCGTCCCCGTGCGCTCTTTCGCGGTGAAACAGTAAGTAGAAGCAAGCTGCATTGAAAAGCCCGCCTCGGCGGGCTTTTTTTATGGCTGATGAACGCGAGTGGCCGGTTGCGCGTAATGCAGCACGCTCTCCACCGCCGCGCGCCAGCCGTCATGTCCACGCTGCGCCTGCGACGCCGACATACTCGGCACAAAGCGACGCTCTTCGGCCCAAAGCGCGGAGAGTTCCTCAAGGGAGGAATACACCCCTGCGCCTAGGCCGGCCAGAAAAGCGGCACCCAGCGCCGTGGTTTCGGTCACGCGTGGACGCACGACGGCGGTTTGCAGGCTGTCGGCCAAGAACTGCGTCAGCCAATCATTGATGACCATGCCGCCGTCTACACGCAGCTCGGTGGGAGCCAGGCTGTCCGCGGTCATTGCATCCAGCAGGTCGCGGCTCTGATAGGCCACGGATTCGAGTGCGGCGCGAACGATGTGTGCCAGGCCCGTATCGCGGGTGAGGCCCAGGATCGCCCCGCGCGCTTGCGGGTCCCAGTACGGCGCGCCCAGCCCGGTGAAGGCAGGCACCAGGTAAACGCCTTGCGAGTCTTCAAGCGACCGCGCCAGTGCTTCGGTTTCGCCGGCCGATTTGATCAGGTGCACCGCATCGCGCAGCCATTGCACCGCGGCACCGGCAACGAAGATGCTGCCCTCCAGGGCGTACGTGGTTTTGCCACCCAGCCGATAGGCGACCGTGGAGAGCAGGCGATTGGCGGAAGCGACACAGGTATTGCCCGTGTTGAGCACCACGAAGCAGCCGGTGCCATAAGTGGATTTGGCCATACCCGGTGTGAAGCAGGCCTGGCCGACGAGTGCCGCCTGCTGGTCGCCGGCGATGCCGCGGATTGGGATGGCATGGCCGAAGAGTGCGGCATCGCTGCTGCCGAAATCGGCGGCGCAATCGCGCACTTCGGGCAGCAGGCTGCGCGGCACCTTGAAGAAGGTCAGCAGCTCGTCGTCCCATCGCTGGGTGTGGATATTGAACAGCGCCGTGCGGCTGGCGTTGGTGGCGTCGGTGGCGTGCACCGTGCCGCCACTGAGATTCCACAGCAGCCAGGAGTCGATGGTGCCGAATGCCAGTGCGCCAGCCTCTGCTTTTGCTCGCGCACCCGGCGTGTGGTCGAGCAGCCAGGCGATCTTGGTGGCTGAAAAATACGGGTCGAGCAGTAGGCCGGTCTTGCTGGCGAGCCAGGCGCTCTGGTCTGCGTGCGTCGCACAAAAATCAGCCGTGCGGCGGTCTTGCCAGACGATGGCGGGTGCGATGGGCTGGCCGCTGGCACGATCCCACAGCACGGTGGTTTCGCGCTGGTTGGTGATGCCGATGGCGGTGATTTGCGACGCCGCGAGTGCAGCCGCACCTAGCGCTCCCTGCACGCAGGCTTGCACGTCAGACCAGATACGCAGCGCATCGTGCTCGACCCAGCCGTTGTGCGGGAACGATTGCGGCAGCTCCAGCTGATGGCTGCCGAGCTTGCTGCCGCCGCGATCGAAAACGATGGCGCGCGTCGAAGTCGTGCCCTGGTCTATCGCCAACAGTGCCGTCATCGTGTACTCCTCTTATGGGGGTAGCATCGCGGTAAAAGACGAGGACAAGCAACATGGGTGACGCAGCGCAGTTCATCACTCTGCCGGATGGCAGCCGCGCCTGGCTTCATGCCTGGCTGCCAGAGGGCCAGCCGAAGGCCGTGGTGCAGATCGTGCACGGCATGGCCGAACATGCCGGCCGCTATGCAAGATTGGCAGCAGCACTCAATGCACGTGGCTTGGCGGTCTACGCGCAGGACTTGCCCGGTCATGGCCAGAGCGCAGCCAGCATCGCCGCGCTTGGCCATGTCGCCGATGAAGGCAGCTGGGAAAAACTTCTTTCGGCCGTGCACGGCGTGCGGGCGCATATCGAGCAGCGTCATCCGGCCCTGCCGCTGTTCCTGCTCGGGCACAGCATGGGCAGCTTCATTGCACAGCACCATCTGGTGGAACACGGCGCAGGCCTGGCGGGTGTGGTGCTCTCGGCCACCAGCGGTAGCTTGGGGCCATTGCGTGCTGTGGGGCTCGCGCTCAACCGTGCTCAGATCAAGCTGTTCGCGCCGGATCACCGCAGTGCCTTGACGGAAGCACTCACCTTCAAAACCTTCAACAAGGCGTTCAAGCCCAATCGCACCGCATCGGACTGGCTCTCGCGCGACACCGCGGAAGTCGATGCCTACCTGGCCGATCCCTACTGCGGATTCCGCTGCTCGGCATCCTTGTGGGCCGGGCTACTGCAAGCAGGGTCGGTGTTGCTGGACGCCGAGCGCCTGAAGCGCATCCCCGCCTCCTTGCCGGTGCTGCTGATCGCGGGCAGCACAGACCCCGTCTGCGACGGCGGCCGCGGCACGCATCTGCTGGCCGAGCACTATCGCCAGCGCGGGCTCACTTCGGTGACCACGGTCGTCTACGAAGGCGCGCGCCACGAGCTGTTGAACGAAACCTGCCGTGCGGAAGTCACAGCGTACCTGCTCAATTGGTTCGACGAGCGCCTGCAAACCCCGTGATGCCGATGCGCTTTGCCTCCCTGCTGTTGTTGTTTCTGGTGACCTTCGGCGCGCACGCCGCGCCCAAGGCCGATTTGTGGCCGCGCTGGCAGGCGCACGATGATGCCAACGCCGAGAGCATCGGCCACGAGGAGTGGGATCGCCTGCTGACGGCGTATGTGAAAGTCGGTTCCGACGGCATCAACCGCGTGGCCTACAGCCGCATCAGCGTGGCGGACAAGGCTGAATTGGCTGCCTACCTGCAACGCTTGCAGGCGGTGCCAATCAGCCACTACTCGCGCGCCGAACAGCGGCCGTATTGGATCAACCTCTACAACGCGAAAACGATGCAGCTGGTGGTCGAGAAGTATCCGGTGGCCAGCATCCGCGACATTCGCCTGGGCGGCGGCCTGCTGGCCCAGTTCTTCGGCGGGCCGTGGGCGGCAAAAACACTGAAGGTCGAAGGCACGGAGCTGGCGCTGGACGATGTCGAGCATCGCATCTTGCGCCCGATCTGGCGCGACCCGCGCATCCACTATGCGGTCAACTGCGCGAGCATCGGCTGCCCCAACCTCGCGACCCAAGCCTACACTGCCGCAGGCACGGAAACCTTGCTCGACGCTGGTGCCAGAGCCTATGTGAACCATCCGCGCGGCGCCAAGGTGGAGGGCGGCAAGCTGGTGGTTTCCAGCATCTACGTCTGGTTCATGGAGGATTTCGGTGGCAACGATGCGGGCATCCTCGCGCATCTCAGGCACTACGCCTCGTCCACCAAGCAGATGGAGCTGGCACCGTTCAAATCACTCGGCGACAACAGCGACCGCTACGACTGGGCCTTGAACGACGCGAGATAAGCGTTAGATCGGCCGCACCGCAGGCACGGCACCCAGAACCTTGCCGGTGGGCAGGCCGGTGGGCGAGCCGCCACGCGGCTCCTCGCTGATGGCCAGCGTCAGTGCTGCCCCCATTTCTTCCGCCGGAATGGTCGGTAGCGGCATGTCGAAAGAGCGGCTGCCGGTCACCGGTAACAAACCCAGCGAATGCGGCTTGCCGTGCGAATCGAGCAGCCAGAGTTCGAGGCTGCGGGCTTTTACATCGGCCGGCATCTTGGTGCCCGAGAGCACCACGCGCATGACGTTTTTGTCGGTATGCAGGCTGATCGCCCAACGTGCGTCGCCGCCATCGGGCTGGATCACCGCCACATAAGGCAGCAGCTTGTTGTGTGCCGCCTCCAGGGAGGCCGCCAGTTCATGGCTACGGCTCTGCTCGCGTTGCAAGCCGATGCCCATCGCCACGGCGGCCACTGTTGCCGCCGCCGCCCAGGTTTTCCACATCAGCGCACGGGCTGGCTTGGCCACCGCAGGCACCGGGCGACGTGACGAGATCGGCACGATCTTGTGGGCCTCGGTCAGCTGACCTTGGCTGATGGTGCGTTCGAGCGCTGTCCACACCACGGCGCGCGGTGCGACCGGCTTCAGGCGGGTGGCAAACTCGCTGAAGCGTTCATGCCAGAAGGTGACTTCTTCGCGCAGGGTTGCGTCGCCCCGCAACAGTTTTTCAAAGCGCGCACGGGCTAGGCCGCGCAAGGTGCCCAGGGCATATTCGGCGGCGAGCTGGCCGCGCATCTCGGGGTTTTGGTAGCGCATGGTCAGTTCGACTCCAGGCAGCTGCGCAGCTTGGTCAAACCGCGCCGCACCCAGCTCTTGACCGTGCCCAGCGGGGCGGACATCGCGGACGCGAGTTCGGGATGCGTATAGCCCTCGTAATAGGCCAGCATCACACTCTTGCGTTCGGTGTCCAGCAAGCCTTTCATGCACCGCTCCAGTCGCCCCATGCCTTCGCCTTCCATCGCGCGCGCCTCGGGGTTTTCGTCCTCGTCCACCACATCCATCATGGTCGACGAGCCGTCTTCATCATTCGTCACCGTCATGCTGTCTTCGGGGCGCTTTTGCCGCAGCAGGTCGAGTGCGCGGTGGCGGGCGATGGTGAAGAGCCAGGTCGATGGCGAGCCTTTGCCGGGGTCGTAGGTTTCAGATTTGCGCCAGACTTTCAGCAAGCAGTCCTGCAACGCTTCCTCTGCCCAAT
This sequence comes from Stagnimonas sp., assembly GCA_965279705.1. Classification (GTDB taxonomy): domain Bacteria; phylum Pseudomonadota; class Gammaproteobacteria; order Nevskiales; family Nevskiaceae; genus Stagnimonas. The sequence goes on along the minus strand of OZ257257.1, from coordinate 3,368,861 downwards.
CCCGTCGCTTCAACATACGCAACAAAAGTGCAAACAGATGCGAGCTGGTCTCGGTGTAGAGCTGGCGGAACGCAGCCGCGTCTCCGCCGGCGGTGGCAGCAATGAGGGATTCGAGGCGGGCGGCGTCTTGCATGGCGCTTTGAATAATAGGAGTCGCTAGGTTACTGGACTGGGCGACGGTGGAAAGGTTCTAACAGCATTTTGGTAATACGCGTTTGTTCCGGCAGATTTTCGACGCCCAGTTGCATCGCCTCGCCAGCACTCGACCGGGGCTTGGCGCTGCCGAACAAGTGATCCCACAGCCACAGCACTGAGCCGAAGTTGCTTTGTGTCTCGGTAGCAACGGTCGAGTGGTGGATGCGGTGCAGCGCGGGCGTGACGATGAGCTTGCGCAGCCAGCCCTCGGCCGGCGCAGGCAGCCGGATGTTGGCGTGGGTGAACAGGCTGCCCAGCAAGGTCAGCAGGGCTGACAACCCCGCCGCTGCGACCGGCGCGCCCAGCAGCAACACGACGAGCGACTTGTAGAGTGCGGAGGCACCAGCCTCCAGCGGGTGAAAGCGCACGCCGCTGGTTACGTCCAGCATCGGGTCGAGGTGATGCACGCGGTGTAAGCGCCACAGCGGCGCGGTGTGCAAGGCGCGGTGTTGGGCGTAAAGCGCGAGGTCAAGCGCGAGCAGGGCCAGAATGATGCGTAGCCACGGCGGCAACGCCAGCTGATTCAGCAGACCGAAGTCATGCGCCGCTGCCCACTGCGCAGCTGCGGTCATCGACGCCAAAGGCAGTGCCAGCACACTCAAAAACGACAGTCCGCCCAGCAGCAGATTGCTCAACCAGTGCCCCGGCAGGGCAGCGCGCCAGGGCCAGCGCCACTCTGCAAACAGCAGTGCGACCAGCACCAGCAGCGCCGGCGCCAGGCGCGGTATCGCCGCCATCATCAGTTGCCCAACGCCTTCGAGTGTCATGGTTTCTATAATCGCCGCTCTGACAAGCCTTTCTGGATGACCGCATTGAACGTTGGACAGTTTCCCCACGCCCGCCTGCGCCGCACTCGCCAATCTGCCTTCATCCGCGACATGGTGCGCGAGACGCAGCTTTCGCCCGAGCATCTCATCCAGCCGCTATTCGTGGCGGAAGGGGATCTGGCCGGGCCGATTGCCTCCATGCCTGGCGTGTCGCGCCTGACGATGGCGCAACTGGTGGACGAGTGCCGTGCACTGCACGCGCTGGGCATCAAGCTCGTCGCCCTGTTTCCGGTCATCCCGAAAGCGCTGAAAACCGACGATGGTCGTGAAGCGTTGAATGCCGATGGCTTGGTGCCGCGCGCGATCAAGGCGATCAAGGCCGCTGTGCCTGGGCTGGGCGTGATGGTTGATATCGCCCTCGACCCTTACACCACGCACGGTCACGATGGTCTGCTAGATGCACGCGGCAACGTCGACAACGACCCCACGGTCGAAATCCTGCGTCGTCAGGCGCTGTGCTACGCCCGTGCCGGCGCCGACATGGTGGCCCCCAGCGACATGATGGATGGCCGCGTTGGGCAGATTCGCAGCGTGCTCGAACGCGATGGCTACAAGGACGTGCTCATCATGAGTTACGCCGCCAAGTACGCGAGCAGCTTCTATGGCCCGTTCCGCGATGCCGTCGGCACCACCGGCGCGCTCAAGGGCGATAAGCGCAACTACCAGATGGACCCGGCCAATACCGACGAGGCGCTACGCGAAGTGGCGCAGGACATCGCCGAGGGCGCTGATCTCGTGATGGTGAAACCCGGCATGCCCTATCTCGACATCGTCAGCCGCGTGAAGCGCGAGTTCGCCATGCCCACGGCGGCGTATCAGGTGAGCGGCGAATACGCGATGTTACGCGCGGCCATCGGCAACGGCTGGCTCGATGAAAAGAAGGCGCTGATGGAGGCGCTGCTGTGCTTCCGCCGTGCCGGTGCCGATCTGGTGCTGAGCTATTACGCCAAGCAGGCGGCCCAATGGTTGCGCGAGGGCAAGGCATGAGCCAGCTCGACCGCTACGCCGTCATCGGTCAGCCGATTGCCCACAGCAAATCGCCCTTCATCCATGCCGCTTTCGCGCGCGCAGCCGGCGAGAAGCTGAGCTATGAGGCGCTGGAAGTCGCACCCGAAGCGCTCGCAGAAACCCTCAAGCAATTGCACGCCGAACCCTACCTCGGCATCAACGTGACGCTGCCGCACAAGACCGCCGTCGCCAGCCTGTGCGAGTCGGTCAGCGAGCGTGCCGAGCGTGCCGGCGCCGTCAACACGCTGACGCGTACCGACACTGGCTGGGCGGGCGACAACACCGATGGCGCGGGTTTTATTGCCGATCTGGATCGTCTCGGCATCGCGCTTGAAGGCAAGACGGTGCTGCTGTTGGGCGCGGGTGGTGCGGCGCGCGGGCTGCTGGCGCCCATCCTGTCGCGCAGGCCCAAAGAGCTGGCGATTTCGAATCGCAATCCCTGGAAGCCGGAAGAACTCGCCGAACGTTTCAAGCCGCTCGGCAACATCGTGCCGCGCACGCATCTGGCACTGAAGGGCGACACCTACGACCTCATCATCAATGCCACCAGCGCCGGCCACGCCGGGGCGATGCCGCGTCTGCCCGGCCAGTTGCTGGCGGCGGGCGGTGCCGCCTTTGACCTGAGTTACGGCAGCGCCCACGCGCCGTTCGCGGCCTGGGCCAAGTCGCAGGGCGCAGTGGTCATCGCCGATGGTCTGGGCATGCTGGTCGCGCAAGCGGCGGAGGCCTTCGCGCTCTGGCGCGGCAGCAAGCCTGATGTGGAGCCGGTGCTGGTCAGCCTGCGCGAGCCGGAACTGGCCGGCAGTGGCGAAACCCATCGTCAGCCGCCCAAGCCGGTGCACCCCAACCGCATCGGTCAGGATTAGTCGCGCGGTTTAATTTGGTAACGGCAGGTGGTGCGTGTGCCCGCCGGGGATGTTGCGCAGCGCCAGCGTCACCATCGCGTCGGCCACGTCTTCAGCCCGTACCGTGCGGTAGATGGCGAGCTTGCCCGCGAGTAACGGGTCGACGAGCGGCGCGATCTTCTGCGCCAGCCATTCGCCGGGACGGGATTCGCTGCGTGCGGCGATCAGCAACGAAGGCCTGAGGATGTGGGCGCTGCCGTAGCCGAGGTCGAGCACGGCCTGCTCCATGCGCGCCTTCACGCGCAGGTAGAACGACGAGCCCCTGAGCGACGCGCCGACCGACGACACCACCAGAAACTGCTTGGCCCCCTGTGCCAATGCAGCGCGGGCCAGCTCCAGCACGAGGTGGTAATCAATGCGCTCGAATGCGGCCTTGGAGCCGGCTTTTTTCTGCGTGGTTCCGAGGCAGCAAAACACATCGTCCGCCGCCAGCTTCGCACCCAGTAGCGCCGGGCCGGTGTCGTCGAGCAGCAACTGCACCAGCTTGACGTGCGACTGCGCGAGTGGCCGACGCACAAGCACCTTGACGCTGCCGTAGCGGGCATCCGCCAGCAGCCGGGTTAGCAGAGCGCTGCCGACGGCTCCGGTGGCCCCGGCAACAAGGGCGGTGCGGACTAAAGGTGTGGCAGTCATGGCAAAGTGGTCGGCAGCGAGGCGGGCAGTTTAACCAAGCAACTGTGATGCCGTTCGCACTTTCAATCTATGGAGAAGGCATGAGCATCTGGAAATGGAATCCCGGCATCGAGGCCACACAAAAACTCGCTGCAAAGTCGATGAGCGCGCACATCGGGCTTCTGGTCACTGAAATCGGTGATGACTTCGTGCGCGGCACCATGCCAGTGGATCACCGCACCGTGCAGCCTTGGGGTCGTTTGCACGGCGGCGCCAATGTGGTGCTGGCTGAAGAACTGGGCAGCTTCGCCGCCAACATGTGTCTTGATCCCAACGAGTCGTTTGCGGTGGGGCTCGATATCAATGCCAACCATCTGCGCGGTGTCACCAGCGGCATCGTCACGGGTACCGCAAGACCGGTACACATCGGCCGCAGCACGCAGGTGTGGGAGATCCGCATCGAGGACGACAAAGGCCAGTTGGCCTGCATCTCCCGTTTGACGATGGCCGTGGTGAGCAAGCCGAAAGCCTGAAGCGGGGTCGCTGTCGGCAAACGATCGGACAGTTCTGATACGGACGTACGAGCCGTCGAGTTGCCTTGAGGGCCAAGCCTTGTTCAGAAAAAGATCCCGAAAAAAACGGCGCTATTGGCATGCTGCTTGGGTAGTAGTTTTTCAGTAGTTCGTGGCGTAGATTCGGCTCAAGTTGCAGCTGTCATCAATGATTCATGTGGCTTGAGCACGGCTGCGGAAAATTACCAATGGTTGCCAGGGCCGAACGAACGAATCGTCGGCATCTTCATTTCAGGGAGAGAAGAATGTTCAAGAAATTAGGCGTGGCCTTGTTCGTGGCGCTGACCACGGCGTCTGCCGCACTCGCCGCTCAAAGTGGTCAATCCAGTGCCTTGCCCGGCTTTGCTGCCGCCAGTGATCCGGCGCTGTTGAAGAATCTCAATGCCAAACCGCGAGACGCCAAGGCCGGCGCCCCGCGCCGCAGCGTCAGCCTGAAGCTGCCTGCGGTTGGCTTGCCATCGCTGGGCGGCTATCGCTCGCAATGGGATGCGAAACAGGGCGCCAGCACTTTCCTGTGGGGCGATGCCGGCATCAAGACCGCGGCGCTGGCACCCCTGAAGGCGGAGCTGATGACCGATGCCGCCGCACGCGACTATCTCGGCCGCCAGGCCACGCGCCTGAATGTCAGCAAGCGCTCGGTCGTCGACGCAAAACTGGTCGATGTGCACGACACCCAAAAGGGCCCGATCATCGCGCGCTACCAGCAGATGCAGGACGGCATCGAAGTATTCGGCAAGCGCGTCAACGTGATGATGGACCGCGGCATGAAGCTGGTGGCCACGTCCGGCAATTTCGCCAGCATCGATCCGGCTGCGGCAAAGTCCTTCCGCAGCAGTGGCTTTAGTCTTTCCGCCGAGCAGGCACTGGCGATTGCGTTCACCGATCTCAGCGGCGAGCCGCTGGAGGCAACGGCCTTCGGCGGACAGCGCACGCTGGGCAACTATGGCGTGTTCAAGGCGCAGAAACTGACCGGCGAAATCCGCCCGGTCGGCGAGCAGCGCAGCCGCAAGTTCTGGTATCCGCTCAACGGCGAACTGGTGCCGGCCTGGTATGCCGAAATCCACGCCCAGAGTCAGGATCTGGCCGACGAATACGCGATGGGTTATCTGATCTCCGCGCGCGACGGCAAGGTGCTGTTTCGCAAAAGCCTGATCGCCTACGACGCCTACACCTACCGCACCTATGCCGACGCCACGGCACCGTTCCAGCCCTTCGACAGTCCGCTGGGCAACACGGCGAATCCCTTTGTCGGCACCCCCGCCGATGCCAACGCGCCACGCGTGCCGGCGACGACCAATCTGGTGAGCTTGCAGAACGGACCGATCTCCACCAACGACCCGTGGCTGCCGCCCGGCGCCACTGAGACCACCGGCAACAACGTCGATGCCTACGCCGATTTGTTCGGCACCACACGCGTCAACAGTGCAGGGCAGACGGTGGTTGCCACAGGGCAGGGCTTCGACCCGGGCACCACCGATATTCGCGGCGCGATCACCGCGGCCGGCACTTTCGATTATCCCTACCTGCCGGACACCGACCCCACCACGGCCAGCCAGCGGCAGTTCGCGATCGTCGATCTGTTCTATCTCAACAACTGGTTGCACGACTGGTGGTACGACAACGGCTTCAACGAGGCCGCCGGCAACGGACAAACCAGCAACTACGGTCGCGGCGGTGTCGAAGGCGATCCGCTGTTGGTCGAGGCACAGGATTTCAGCGGCCGCAACAACGCCAACATGAACACGCCGCCGGATGGCGGCAACCCCCGCATGCAGCAATACCTGTGGGACGGCTTTCAGGATGGCGAGGTCACCGTCACGCCCACGGCGGCAGCGGCCTATAGCCCGCTGTTCAACACCGCATCGTTCGGCGCCAAGAACTTCAATTTCAGCAGCGTGTTGATCGAGAGCGTGCCGGCCAACGGCTGCACGGCATTCACCAATGCCGCGGATGTGTCGGGCAAGATCGTGCTCATCGACCGCGGTGTCTGCGGCTTCGCTGTGAAGGCACGCCTTGCGCAGGACGCCGGTGCCATCGGCGTGCTCATTGCCAACAACGCCGCCGGTGCCGCCCCCGGTTTGGGTGGTGCGGATGCCAGCATCACGATCGGCACCCTCTCCATTTCACAGGCCGATGCCCAGAGAATTCGCGCCGACAAGGCTGTGAATCCGGTCACTGTCCGTCTGCGCTTGCGCACGGATGCGGACGTCGACAGCACGGTCGATGCGCAGATCGTCGCGCACGAGTGGTTCCATTACGTCAGCAACCGCCTGGTGGGCGATGCGCTGGGGCTTTCGAGCCAGCAGGGTGTCGGCATGGGCGAGGGTTGGGCGGACTTCAGCGGCATGATGCTGACGGTGCGTCCCGACGACCGCAATGTGAGCGGCAACGACCTCTACCAGGGTGCTTATCCGCAGTCGTACTACTCGGCGGGTAATGCCTATTTCGGAATCCGCAGGGCGCCGTATTCCACCAGCCTGTCGGTCTTCCCGATGACGTTCAAGCACATCGAGGATGGCGTGCCGCTGCCGACTACCGCCCCGATCGCCTATGGCGCGAACGGTGCTGACAACTCCGAAGTGCACAACACCGGCGAGATCTGGGCCAACACGCTGTGGGAGATCTACGCTAGTCTGCTCAACGACCCGCGCAACAGCTTTGCCCAGGCGCAGACCCGGATGAAGAACTACATCATCGCGGGCCTGAAGATGACGCCGAACGCGCCGACGCTGCTGGAAGCGCGCGATGGCCTGCTGGCAGCCGCCTACGTGACGGACCCGACCGACTTCGACCTGATGGCGGCTGCCTTCGCCAAGCGCGGCATGGGTGTGGGCGCAGTCGCCCCCGATCGCGACGACGCCAACAACACCGGTGTGGTCGAGAGCTTCGTGGCACAGGCCGGCGCATTTGAAGTCGTCGATGCCAGTATCGATTTCGGCTACGCCAACGGTGCAGATGGCTTCATCGACAACGACGGCGAACTGGACCCGGGGGAAACCGCGCTGCTGAGCGTGACCCTGCGCAGCATCGGCACCAACGACCTCACCCAGCCGGTGACGGCGCAGCTGACCTCGGACGGCGATACCACCTTCGGCAACGGCGGTAGCATCACCTTCCCGGCTTCGGCGGCGGCACCGGTCACCTATGGCGGCACCGTCACCGGCACCATCACCGTCAAGCTCAATTCGTCGACCACGACAGCCGAGCAGCTGACGTTGAGCATCGATTTCCCGCAGGCGGGTAGTACCGCGGGCGAGGTGGTCGAAGCAGCCCCGCTGCAACTGGTTCTGACGGTCAACTACGACATCGTCGCCGCACTGCGTGCGAGTGAGGACGTGGAGCAGCCCGAAGCTGCGGTGAAAGACTGGGCGCCTGCGTTGATCGGCACTGGCACGGGTTGGACGGTCGCGGACGGTAACGATCCCTCGCTGGCGTTCAATACCGGGTTGCTCTGGTTCACACCGGACAACAGCAGCTACGCCGATGTACGCATGACCACGCCGCCTCTGAACGTCGGCCGTGCCGAGTTCTCGATGCGTTTCGAGCATTACTACCAGTTCGAGGTTCTCGGCCCCGATGGTGCCGGCAATCTGGTTGGTTACGACGGCAGCATTCTCGAAATCAGCAGCGACAACGGCGCGACCTGGACGGATGTCGTCGATGCCGGTGGCAGCTTCACCAGCAACAACGGCTACAACGGCACCTTCCTGGCCATGGCCCCCGACGGCACCGCAACGCCGGACGGCAGTGGTGAGCATGTTGGCTTCGTCGGCAACAACTTTGCCGCCAACGGCGGCTTCCTGGAGCCGGTGGTGCTGAGTTTCGGCACCGCCTACAGCGGCAAGACGGTGCAGCTGCGCTTCCGTCACGTCAGCGATGGTGGCGTCGGTGATTTTGGCTGGGGTGTGGACAACGTCAGCTTCACCGGCATCACCAACCTGCCCTTCAGTGCGGTCGTGGCTGAAGACAGCGTCAGCGACAACCGGCCGCCGGTTGCCAATGCCGGTGCGGATGGCGTGATCGTGCTCGGCGGCGTGGCAACACTCGACGGCACCGCCTCCAGCGACCCGGACGGCGACACCCTGAGCTATGCCTGGACGCAGACCGCCGGCACCACCACGCCGATCAGCAACGCAAACCAGGCTTCGGCCTCGGTCGCACCCCTGGCCGCAGGCAGCTATTCGTTCACGCTGACCGTGACCGATGCGCGCGCCGTGACCAGCACCGACACGGTGACGCTCATCGTCACCCGCGCGCCGGTGGCGAATGCGGGTGCTGACCGCGTGATCGAGCCGGGCGGCACCGCCACGCTGGACGGCAGCGCTTCGAACGATGCCGATGGCGACGCGCTGACCTATGCCTGGACGCAGACCGCCGGGGCCAGCACGCCGATCACCAATGCCACGCAGGCCTCGGCATCGGTAGCACCGACCGCGCCGGGATCGTACGTGTTTACGCTGACGGTGACCGATGCCTTGGGCACCAGCGGCAGCGATACGGTCACCGTGACGGTGAACCGCTTGCCGGTGGCCAATGCCGGCAACGACCAGCGCGTGGTCGCGCTCACGCAGGTGACGCTCAGTGGCAGCGCCTCCAGCGACCCGGACGGCGATGCGCTCACCTACAGCTGGACGCAGTTGAGCGGCCCGCCGACGACGGTATTCAGTGCCGGCAGCGTGCAGGCCACCACCACCCTGCCGGTGGCGGGCACCTATGTGTTCCAGCTGACGGTGACCGACAGCCGCGGTGGCACCGCCACCGATACGGTGACGGTGGCTGCCAATCCCGCGCTGGTGAACTTGACCGGTCAGGGCGGCGCATTCGGGTTCTGGCTGCTGTTGCCTGCCTTTGCCGCAATCGCGCTGCGTCGCCGTCGTCGGGTCTGACGTTCAGACGCTTTGATTAGCATCCCGGGACGGGTGACTGTCCCGGGATTTTTTTTGGTTTCGAGGAGCGCACAGCGTGAAGACGATCAACGCGGCACGGTGGACATCGGTGGTGTTTTTGCTCGGGCTCTCGGCCTGTGTCGCAGCCGAGAAGCCGGCAACCGGCGTGGTCAAGACTGCGGACATTCCGGCGGCAGAGTCCGGAAAAACCAGCTCTCGCGCCGGTCCAGATAGTTCAGGCCGCGTCGTGCCCGGCCAGCCATCCACCCCCAAAAAAACACAAGCGGATGCAGCCAGTCCCCCGCCAGACGATTTTTACGTGCAGCTCAAGCGCGGCGCCTGCTTCGGACGCTGCCCGCAATATGCGGTGCGCATCGACGGCGACGGCCAGGTCACTTTCAACGGCGAGCGTTTCGTCGCCGCGCTGGGCGAGCAAAAAAGCCAGACCGATAGCGCTGCGCTAGGCGCGCTGCGGGCCTTGCTGCGCCAACCGGAGGTGGCCGCATTGAAAGACATCTACCGCCCCGGCCAACCCGGCTGTGGTGCCGTCACCACCGACATGCCCAGCAGCCAGATCGAGTGGCAGATCGACGGCCAGCACCATCGCCTCAAGCTCTACGGCGGTTGCGCAGCAACGCCGGCTTCGGCGCAGCAACTGCCAGCGGCCGTTGACCATGCGGCAGGCGTCCACATGTGGATCGAACAAGGCGTTGATCGCTGAGCGGGACGTGTCAGTGGGCAAGGATTCGGTGCATTGCAGCGGGCTGCAGAGCCCGATTTTTCAGCGCGGCATGAGGTAATGGGCTGCGCGCGGATTTTCGCAATCGCGCAGTTGCGAAGTACGGTGAAGGCGGCACACTGAGCGCTCTCTCGCTCATCCGGCAGGCCAAAAAATGTCGCTACGTCCCAACATGCAGCCGCAGGCGGTATCACTTGTCTGAGGCCCGCTTCGCATTGCACGCCCAACTGGCTGCCGACACGTATGTCGTCGGTGATTTCCCCTGCTGCCGTCTGCTGCTGATGAACGACGCGCAATATCCCTGGTGCATTCTGGTGCCACGCATCGTGGGCGCCAGGGAACTGCACAGGCTCGACGACGGCGACCAGTTGCAGGTGCTGCGTGAATCGGTGGCGCTTGCTCGAGCGATGGAGCTGATCTTCAAGCCCCACAAGATGAACCTCGCCGCCCTGGGCAACATGGTGCCGCAGCTGCATCTGCACCACATCGCGCGCTATAAGGGCGACTCGGCCTGGCCTGCGCCGGTATGGGGCAAGCACCCGGCGCAAGCGTACGAGCCCGGCGCGGTTGACGAACGCCTCAGGCAGTTGCAGCAGGCATTGCCGGGGCTGGTCGCACCGGTCTGAGCGCTATTTGCTAGTTGCCTTGGAATGCTCATTGCTTGAGGCTTTGCTGAACGCACGGACACAACCCCGGCGTTGGCAAGGGAAAACATGACCGCAATGAAGCGCAGAACGTTCCTGCAAGGGTTTGCCTACACGGCGCTCTACGGCAGCCTGGCGGTCGATGTGTTCAACACCGCGCAGGCCATGCAGCCGGCCGAGATCGCAGGCGGCGACCCTGATCTGCATTTGCTGCGGCGTGTCAGTTTCGGCCCCACCGTGGCCGAACTGGCGCGGGTCAAGGCCGTCGGTCGTACGGCATACATCGAAGAGCAACTGGTGGCGAGCGATGGGCAGACCGAGCTGCTCACTACCGCGTTGTATCCGCTCATCAACACGGGCGGTGTGGGCGCTTATCTCAGCACCGGCATCGGCTTTGCGGTCAACGTGCATCAGCTGCATTTGCAGTGCGCCATGCTCTACCGCGCGCTGTTCTCCACGGCGCAGCTGAAGGAAGTGATGGTCGATTTCTGGAACGACCACTTCAACACCTACCTGCGCAAGAACCCGATCCCGCTCAAGCTCGATCTCGACCGCGATGTGATTCGCCCGAATGCGCTGGGCAACTTCAAGACGCTGCTGCGCGCCGTGGTGCGCAGCAGCGAGATGCTGCACTACCTCGACAACTGGCTGAATCGTGTCGATGCCATCAACGAGAACTACAGCCGCGAGCTGCTGGAGCTGCACACGCTCGGCAAGGGCGGCGGTTATACCGAGGCCGACCTCAAGGCGCTGGCCCGCATCCTAAGCGGCCTGGGCTTCGTCACCGACCTGCCGCTGAGCGCGGTGAGCTATGGCACGGTGCAGTTCAACGCGGCACAACACGACGCGACCGAGAAGACTTTTCTCGGCGTCGTATTCCCCGCCGGCGGTGGCGAGGCCGAAATCGACAAGGCCCTGCAGCTCATCGTCGATCACCCCAGCACCGCACGCCACATCGCCAGCAAGCTCTGCCGCAAGTTTGTGGCCGATGAGCCGCCGGCCGCGCTGGTGGATCGCATCGCCGCTGCCTTCACCAGCAGCAATGGCGACATCAAGACGATGTTACGCCTGATCTTCGCCTCGCCAGAGTTCGCCGCCAGCGCCGGTGCCAAACAGAAGCGCCCGCTGGAGGCGATGGTCGGTGCCATGCGCGCCTGCGGTATCAACACCTTCGACAGCGTGCTCAACACCAACCTGTTCGGCACGCCGGTGGCCAGCCCCAACGGCACGCTCTTCACAGGGCTCACCAAGGCCGGGCACGAACCCTTCGGCTGGGTGCCGCCCAATGGCTATCCGGATGTCGCCAGCTACTGGGGCAACAGCAACTCGCTGCTCTATCAGCAGAAGTTTCTGGTCGGCATGGTGGAGGGCATCGGCTACGGCCGCGTGCTGGCCGACCCGCAGGCGGTGCTCAATGGCACCTCGGTGGCGGCGGGTGTGGTCAAAGCCACCACGCCGCGCGCGGCCGTCACCAATGCCATCGCCAACCTGCTGTTCACCACGCTGCCGCCCTCGGCAGTGACCGCGGCGCTGGCTTTCGTTGCACAAGATGCAGACCCCGACGCCGTGATGGAGGCGGGCCTGCTCGAACAGCGCGTCAAGGGCCTGGTGTTCGTGCTGTTGTCTTCCCCCTGGTTCTTGTTGAGGTAATGCCATGCTGACCCGACGGATGTTGCTGCCGCTACTCGCGGCCGGTGCCGCCACCGCCTGTAGCAAGCAGGCGGCTCAGTCACCCCTAGCTGCGGCGGCGCCCGCTGCCCCAGCCACGGGCATCACGCCGCCTACCGCGACGGGCATGACCGGCACGGCCGCGCCCGGTGCCAGCAGCGCGCCGACGCTCGAAGGCACGCTGGTCGTCGTGTTCCAGCGCTTCGCAGCGGACTGGATGAACCTCCTAGTGCCGATGGGCGACCCGGCCTACACCACGGCACGGCCCAATCTGGCGATCACCAATCCGCTGCCGCTGGATGGCTTCTTCGGCCTTCATCCCGCGCTCACCGACCTCAAGACCCTGTTCGATGTCGGCAGCTTGGGCTTTGTCGCCGCCACCGGCTGGGTACCCACGGACAGCCGCGACCGCTCGCATTTCTTCGCGCAGTCGATTGCCGAATCCGGCGCGCGCAGCGGCGTGAGCAGCGGCTGGCTTGGCCGCGTCATGCAGCGCGATACCAATCACAACGACGACATCTGGGCGGCCCTCGCCGCCGAGTCCTCAGTGCCCAATAGCCTTCAAGGCTTTGCCAACGCCATCGCCGTGCGCGACTTCGCCGACTACAACCACGGCTCGGTGATGGCGGATGCCGCCACGGGTTTGCAGCAGACGCTGGCCGAAATTGCCGGTGCGCCCGGCGAACCCGTGAACCGCCTTGCGCGCAGTATCGGCGCGCTGGCAGCCGAGCCGCTGCCCGCACCCACCATTACCTATCCGGTCAATTCGCTAGGCCAGGGTTTGAAGGTCGCTGCGCAAGCCATCAAGGGCGGCTTGGCACCGCGCGTCATCACCATCACTTCTGATGATGACTGGGATACGCATGTGAACCAGCTCAGCCGCCACAACACTTCGTTGCCTGCGTTCGCGGCGGCGTTCAAGGCCTTCAACGACGATATGGGCGCGCTGATGGGCAAGGTCACCGTAGTGACCATGACCGAGTTCGGCCGCAAGGCGGTCGAGAACTTGGGCGGCACCGACCACGGCACCGCGTCTTCCATGCTCGTCATGGGCGGGCAGGTGACGGGCGGCAAGGTCTACGGCCAATGGCCGGGCATGGAGAGCAGCAAGCTGTATCAGGGCGAAGACCTCGAACCCACCACCGACTTCCGCAGCGTGCTGGGCGAGATTCTGGTGAAGCGTCTGGGCGTGGCCGAGGCGGAACTCGAAGCGGTATTCCCCGGCGGCTACGCGGCGAGTGCGAACTGGCGGCAGTTTCACCGTTAGAACAAAAAAGCCGCCGCGTGCTTTTCGCACGCGGCGGCGGTTCGAAAAAAAGCGCGCTCCCTTGCGCGGCCCTCCCGTTGAATGCTTACGGCTTGGCCAGCACCGCCGCCATGCCGACGAACTCGCGCGACATGCGCCGCACTTCGCTCTGGTAGATCGCCGGGTCCACCACCACGCCATTGCGTTCGATGCTGGTGGTGGCCGAGCTGTAGCCACTGAGTGCAATCACGGTGGCCATGGCATTCACTGCCAACTCGCCGCCTTTCTCGGCCTTGCTCTGGATGTCGATCACATCCAGCACCGCGTTTTCACCAGAGAGCAAAGGCTCCTTGCTGGTGAAGCGGGGCGACTTGCTGGCATCGCTGGCGCCCACGCAATAGCCGGCATTGCACTCGATGTTCTGCACCGGGATCAGCAGGATGAGCCCCGACACGCTGAGCTGCATCTTGGCCTCCACCTTGGCGGTGTCGCTACCTGCGATCTTGCCGAAGAAGCCTTTCACGCTGTTGGATTTCGGCTTGGCGAAATCGACCATCACGTTGATGTGCGCGCCGCTGGCATCGAGCCCTTTCAGCAAGGCGCCTTCGATCAGGGCTGGATTATCGGTGCCCATCGCACTAAAGGCAGCACCGAAGATGTCGCGCGTCGAGAGGTAAGTGAGGTCGATCACTTGCTGGCCTGGCGGCGCGTAGTTGGTGTACTTCGTGCCACTGCGCTCATAGGCATACGGCACCGGCTTGCCCTTGGCATGCAGCTGGGCAAACTCGGGCCGTGCCGCCACTTCAGCGTCCGGCACCATCGTGTAGCCGGCGGCGGCCAGCTGCGCGCTGGCATCCGAGCAGATCTGCTCGGCCAGTGATTGCAGCACGGCCGGCTCCATGCCCTGCATGGTGTAGGTCGCATCAATCCGCGATTCGACGCGCTTGGCACTGGCATCACCAAAGCCGCGCTGGGTCTCGGCGTTGGCACCGGTCTCGTTGGCGAACAGCACGTTGCAGCTGGTGATGGCGAGGCGGCTGATGTTCGCGCCCTTGCTCACCTTCTCGGCCTTGAGGATTTTCTCGGCGTCGGACTTGCTGGGCAGCGCGGCAGCTTCCTGCGCACTGGCGATATGGGCGCTCAACAACAACGCGGTGATGAAGGCTTTTGTTTTCATGGTTGGGGTGCTGATCATTGTGTGAGGGGCTGGATTCACCGCACCTACAGCGTTACCCACCACCAGCCATCCGCACACCCCACGTTTGTGGTGTGGCGACGCCAAGCGCGCTCTAAATCTCCGCTGCCTGAAACTCCAGGACTTCGATCGTCTGTGCGGGGTCAACCTTCACCCCCGACACGTAGTATTTGAAGCCCTGCGGCTTCTTGCTGGTGACGTGCAGGCGGGTGTCCACGAACAGCAATACCTGATCGTCGTTGATGACCAGCCGCAACTTTGCGGTGCTGGGGTTGGGCACCATCAAGTCACCCGCTTGCAGCTCCTCCCATTTGCCAGTGTTGCTGCTGTAGAACTTCAGGATCGCCTGGTTCTGGTTGATGCAGCCGAAGAGCCGATCGGTGTCGTCGTCCTTGTCGAGCTTGCCCTCCACCACGATGCCCACGCAGTCTGCATCCTCGGCGATTTTCACCAGGTTGAGTCGGGCGGTAATCGAAACCCCGGCGTAGGCGAGTGGCTGCCATGAGTTGAGCGTGTTGCTGAGGCCGCGCTCTTCGGTCTTGGCCTCCATCACCATCCGCTTGCGCTTGCCGTCGATCTGAATGCGGCCGTTCTCGTTGTCGAACATCTCGCCCCATTCCGGCTTGTCGTTTTTATCCTTGGTCAGCGACATCAACTTGCCCATGCCCGAATAGCTGGTGAAGTCGTCGAATGCCAGCTGCGTTTGCCCCGGCACCATTTCCATCAACTGATACCGCGCCATGCGGGTATCGAGGGTGGTCTCTGTCAGGCTCACGTCGTCGAAGCGCGCGGTAAAGAGATCGCCGCCGCGCAAGCCGATTTCACTGGGCGCGAAATCGACGGCCTTGGTGGTGCCCACCTGCACTTCGTTGACGAACACCGTGAACGCGCCGTTGTCGCTCTCCACCGTGAGCGTATTGATGGCCCCCAGCTCGGTTTTTATGGCCTCTGTGGCCTGCTGAAGAAGATTGGGTGCCCAGGTATCGTGGCTCCAATGGGTCACGGTCACTTTTTTGATTTGCGGCGTGAGCACGAACCCGATCGCATCACCCGCGGGCGAGACCAGCTCGATGCCCGCATAGGCGTCCTTGCCGCCGAGCTGGGTAAAGACAATCTTGGCGCTGACCCGATAGTTGAGTGCACCCGTCAGCAAAAACGAATGCGTGATGGCGGTGTTCTGCAAGGCGACATCGCTGTTGCGCATCAGCAGGCCGCCTTGATCGAGTGCGACGGTTACGCCTTTTGCCGGGCTGCTCCAGTCCTTCTTCTGACTGAAGTCATCGCTGAATGCCACCGTGCCCGCGTGGGCCACGAGGGGGCTGGCCGCTGCCGCCAGCAGCAGAAACGAGATCAGCGATTTCATGGATGTATTGCGGTTCATTGCGCCCAGCCTTGCTTGACCATCACAGCTTGTGTCTCGCGGCACTGCTCGTGGTCTGGCTTGTTGTTGTAGTCGGTCTTGTCGCTGCGGTATTTGAGGCAGAGGTTGATCAGGCGCCAAGCCTCCACATCGTCTTGCGGCACACCGCGGCCGGTGAGGTATAGCCGGCTCAGCATCAGCGCACTCCAGGGGAAGAAATCATCGTCGCTGTAGGCGTTCTTGCGCAGGTTCGAGGCCGCGTACTCGTAGTCGGGCTTCGCGAAAAACTCTTTGGAATGCGGCCTGAGGTGCAGCGCGTATTCGATCAGCCGCTTGCGCGCGAAATAGCGATAGCCCTCGCCATCGGTGCGGGCATTGATCTCCAGCATGCTCTTCATCGCATCGGCATCGGCACGGGTTTGCAGTGGGTAGTCCACGCCCGCCCGCACGGCGTCGTACATGGCGAGATAGGTGCTCTGGTCGGCATCCATGCGCCGCTGTGCGTTGGCGGCCATCGTGCCAAAGGCGTTCGCCATCGCGCCCGTTGCCGCATTGATGTGCGCTTGCGGGTCGCGTTTGTAGGCTTCGTAGCGGCGCTCGGCGTCGGCGCTGTTGTAGCCACGCGCCAAGGCCTCCTTGGTGATCTCGTCACGGGTGGCGGCGGCGTGACTTGCCCCGGTGCACAACAGCAGCAGTAACAGCGGGGCAAGTTTCATCAGCAGTTCCAGTCGTAGGCGGTGTTCAATCTAAGAGGTATTGGCAGATCAGGGACGGCTGCAATTGCTGCTGTTATCGCCGTCCATATTGATGAACACCCGGTCGGTATTGCGCTGGCTGTCTTGCGTGGCAGTGAACTCCAGCGTTTGACCCATGCGGCGCAGCGAGACGATCTCTGGCGCGTTGCCCGGCACACGGGTGTTGTAGGCGTAGCTGTCAGCAAAGACGGCACCGCTGCCCGAACTGGTGCCTTGATAGTCCGCCGGTGCAAAGCTGAGGCTGCCGAGCGTGAAGGTGCCATCGCTGCCAATGCTGAAGGCGGTGAGGCCATTGGGCAGTGCCTCGTTGCTGCCGCGCCGCGCGCAGTTGAGCATCTCGCTGCGGGCCAGCGAAGCCCCCAGCACGCTCGCCCCACCCGGCACACTGGCCGCCGTGCCGCTCGCCGCGGTGCAGCTGAAGGACCCGCGCGGATTCGCGAAATACGTGGCCGACACCACCTGCCCGCTGCGATTGAACGACAGGGTGAAACTGCTGGGCGTGCCTTCGGGCAAGTTATTGAAGTTGTCCGAACGGGTATAGATGGCCGAATACAAATTGAACGGTGGATTGGCGTTGTAGCTGAGCGTGCCAAAGCCTTCGGTGACATCGGTGATGCGGCTGCCTTCAAAAGTGGTGCGGCCGTTGGCGGTGATGGTGGCCGTGCGCGGCACCATGCTGCCGCCCTCGTTGCAGTTCAAGCCATAGCTGCCCACCAGCGCGCTGCTGACGCCAGCGGTGAGGGTCTGCACACCCGCTGGCAGGCTGCCGTCGTCGGTGGCCTCAATGGCATCGTCGGTGGCACTGAAGCCGGTAACGTTGCACACCGTCGCGCGGCTGTCCGTTTCGTTCAGCGTGAAGCGGCTGATCGCCCCGCTGTAGGCATCAAAAGCCAGGCGCGCATTCTTGCTGCTGCCGGTGGCGGTGGAAAGCAAAAGCTCGCTGTTGGTGAAGGTGGGAGTTCCGCTGAGGGACTCGCTGTACTGGCGCAGGATGATCTCGGAATACGGCAACTTGAAACTGCCGAGCTTGATCACACCTGCGCGGCTGATGCGCACGTTCTGCACGCCGTCGGCAATCACGCTGCTGGTGTAGCCGCTGCGCTTGATGCAGTTGGCGGTGTAGCTGCCGGCGCGCGGCACCAGATCACGACGGATTTCGAGCGCCGCTGCCGTCGCCGGTTGCTCGGCGACGACGCAGCTGTTGTAGGGGCTGGTGGCATCGCTGCCCGAAAAACGATCTACGACCAGTGCGCTGCCATCGGCCTCGCTGGTGGCGGTGAAATTGCCGGTGACGGTGCCATTGTTGAAATCGAACTGATAGCTCGACTGCCCCATGCGCTGCTGCTGGCTGACCAGCGAGGCCCAGCGGCTACGGGTATTGGGGTTGGCAGTGACGCCATCGAGCACCACCGAGCCGTCGGTATTGATGGTGAGGCGGGGTGACACCGGGCCACTGCCACGCCCTGACCGCTGGCAGTTGAAAACGTAGTTGCCCGCCACCGGGGCGAGGTAGCGTGCTACTGCAAAGCCCGCGCCGTTGGCACCCTGGCCCGGCTCGGCGGGCGGGTAGTCGCTGGGGACGGGAGTCGGTGTTGGGGTCGGTACTGGAGTTGGAGTTGGAGTTGGAGTGGGCGTCGGCGTCGGCGTCGGCTCTGGCGTGGGGCTAGGGGCGGGGCCATCCGGCTGCGCGAAGTTGGTGGAATGCAGCGCCAGCAAGCCATCGCGTACCGCCTGTTGCAGCTCGGCATTGGCAAAGCTCGCGGCAACAGCACTGAGCGCGGTGTTCATGTCGGCGATGAAGCTGGCCGGGGCATACGGCGCGTTTGTCACGGGGGTGCAGGCGGCGGCAAGGCAGTCTTGTCCATCCACTTTTCCATCGCGGGAAATATCCAATGCCAGTGCGGCCAACAAGCCGAGCGCATTGCTGCCATTGGTGGCTGCGAGCTGGGCGAGGGCCGCCAGCTTGAGCGCGTACTCGCCGCTATCCGCCGCCGTTAGTGCGCTGGCGCCGGTGCTGCTGTTGACCAGTGTCGGCAGTGTGGCAATCAAGCTGGGCAAATCGGCGCTGAAGGCGCGGCGCACGGCGTCGTTGGCCTGCTCGATCTGTGTCGGCGTGAGGGCCTCGATGGCGCCGAGGCTTTCGGCGTACTGCGCCGCCAAGGTGGTGAGTGCAGTCAGCGCCACGCTGTTGCCGGCGGCTACGGTGGGTACCAGCGCACGCAAGCGGTCGGTGGCGGCAAACGGACGATCCTGACGCGTGCCTTCGTCAAAGTACGTCACGCCGCTCGCGCCGGTGAGTGTCACCAGCAAGGGGCCGCTGCCGGTAAGCGTGGCGATGTCGAGCGTCGCGGTGCCCGCGGCGTTGGTCACGCCCGTCACGCTCTGTGGGCTACCCAGCCGCCGCAACTGCACCTGTGCGCCGGCGCTGAACTGGCCGAGCGAGGGCACGATGGTGATGGACTGTGCAGGCGCCGGAACGGGGACTGGAGCCGGTGCGGGGCTCGGCGTCGGCACGGTGAGGATCGGCGCCGGTGCCATGTTGTTGTCGTTACAGCCGCCGAGCAAGGTCAGGCTGCTCGCCAGTGTGCTGGCCCAGACGGTGCGGCGGAGTGAAAGTGTATTGGAGATCATGGCGCGCACCGGGTTGACTTTGAAAGTGCGTGCAGCGTGCGCAGCCACAGCGTTGTCGCCCATCCCATGAACGTGGGGGGTCGAACGCCAAGGGCATATATGCCCTTGCAGGGGCGAATTCAGAAGGGTGCTGTAGCGGCAGGGATGGCTTCGATATCGGTCGTAAAACGCACCGCTACGCCAGCCCCAACTCCCGCGCTGCAATGGCGGCCTCAGCGCGGCTGGCGATGGCCAACTTGCGGTAGATATTGCGCACGTAGTCGTGCGCGGTGTGGTGGCTCACGGCGAGTGCCGCCGCTGCTTGCGCCACCGAGAAGCCCTTGCCGATCAGCGCCAGTGCTTCGCTCTCGCGCGGGGTCAGCGGGTTGATCGTTTTGGCGACGGGTGTCGGTGCGGCGAACTGTCGCAGCAGGCGTCGCGCAATGGCTGGCGACAGCGGCGGCTGACCTTCAACCATTCCGCGCAACATGGTGGCCAGCGCATCGCGCGATTGCTCTTTCAACACATAGCCGGTCGCACCGCGTTGCAGGGCACTGAACAGATGCTCGTCGTCATCGTAGATGGTGGCGATTACACACAGCGTCGGCGGTTGCTGGGCTTGCAGGCGAGCCAACAAATCCAGGCCGCTGCCGTCGGGCAGATTGAGGTCGAGCAGGGCGAGGTCAAACGGCTGCGCTGCAATGTGCTGGCGGGCCTCGGCAATCGTCGCGGCCTGCACACAAGTCGCAGTGGGGAACGCCGCGTTCACGGCAGCAGCCAGCCAGCCACGCGCGCGCGCGTGGTCGTCCAAGACGAGTGCGGTGCGGGGCAGGAAGGAAGCCGATTGCATACCCGGCTAAGGCTATCCGAATCGCGCGCGACAATGGACACTCTCGGGCTGTATTGGCTTCTCTTTGCGGACCACTGGCACCGTGCATGTCACCTGACGATCTACCCAGCAGTATCGGCCCTTATCGCATTCTCAAATTGCTGGGCGATGGCGCGAGTGGCCGGGTGATGCTGGCCGAGCAGAGTCAGCCCACGCGGCAGGTTGCACTCAAGTTGTTGCGTGGCGTGGCCACCACGCACGAGGCCCGCGCCCGCTTTGCGCGCGAAGCCAAATTGCTGGCGCTGCTCGAACACCCCGGCATCGCCCGTCTCTACGCCGCGGATGTGGCCGACACGCCGAGCGGCCCGCAGCCGTACCTGGCAATGGAGTACGTGCCGGGTGCCGACGTGCTTACCCACGCGCGCACGCTGCCGCTGCGCGACAAGCTGGCGCTGCTCGCGGCTGTCTGCAAGGCCGTGCACTTTGCACACACGCGCGGGGTCATTCACCGCGACTTGAAGCCCGCCAACATTCTGGTCGATGCCCACGGCGCGCCCAAGGTGCTGGACTTCGGTATCGCCCACGTCATCGACCCCGATGGCGAAACGCTGCTGACCCGTGCGGGCGAAGTGCTGGGCACGCTGCCTTACATGAGCTGGGAGCAGCTCGGTGGCGAGGCCGCGGCACTCGACCCGCGCAGCGATGTGTTCGCACTCGGCGTGATCGGCTACGAGTTGCTGGCGGGCGAGCGGCCGTACCCGCAGCCGGCATCCGCCTCGCTTACGGCGGTGCTGGAGCAGCGCCGCAAAACGGCGCCGCAGCGGCTCTCACTCAAGGTTTCGGAAGCGCGTGGCGATGTGGAGACGATCATCCACAAGGCCATGTCGTTCGAGGCACGCGACCGCTACGAATCGGCGTCTGATCTGGCAGGCGATTTGCAACGGTATCTCGACTACCGCCCCATCGAGGCGCGGCCGCTGACGGCAACCTACGCCGCCTCGCGCTTCGTGCGTCGTCATCGCGGCCTGTCGGCGGCGATTGGCGTGGCGGTGCTGTCGCTGCTGCTCGCGGCGCTCATCAGCACCCGCTTCGCACTGAGCGAAAACGCGGCGCGCGCGCAAGAGGCGCAGGCCCGCAACGCGGCCGAGAGTCGCGCCACCGAGCTGCGCGCGGTGAACAAGTTTCTGGAAGACGCGCTGGCCACACCCGACCCGATGCTGGCGCGGCCAGACAGCCCGCGCACGCTCGAGGGCTTTCTCGCCAATACCGAAAAAGTGCTGGCCACCGACTTGAGCGTGCCGCCGCTGGTGGCCGCACAGCTCTACAAGACGCTGGGCAGTACACAGCAGGCACTGGAGCGTCACCCCAACGCGCTGGCGCTGTTCGAGAAAGCACGCGAGCGCCTCGCCACCGTGCCCGCAGGTAGCTATGTAGACCCGCTGCTGAGCATCGAGATCGAAGCACTGCACGCCACGGCGCGTGGCGAGGCGGGCGATCGCGAAGGCGCCTTGAAAACGCTGCTGCAA
Organism: Stagnimonas sp.; assembly: GCA_965279705.1. Lineage (GTDB taxonomy): Bacteria > Pseudomonadota > Gammaproteobacteria > Nevskiales > Nevskiaceae > Stagnimonas. The sequence goes on along the minus strand of OZ257257.1, from coordinate 3,347,284 downwards.
CTGCGCGAACAACTGCCACCCGCCACCGGTGAGGCCCAGCGCCTGCGCATGGTGCTGGCCGGTCACATTGCCGACCAGCAGATGGCGCGCGAGGACTACCAGAACGTCATCGCGTTTTTGCACACGGTGGTGGCCGAGAGCGAAGCGACCCTGCCGAAGGACGATCTCTACACGCTCTACAACGTCTATCGGCTCACCTATGCACGGCGCCTTTCGAGCGACGACACCGCCGACACACTCGCGGCGCAGAAGGCCCTGCTTTTGCGTACCCGTCGCGCGCTCGGGCCACAGCATCCGCTCACTGCTACCACCCTCAACGAGATGGCGCTGCTGCACATGAGCGCGGGTGATTTTCCCGCCGCCGAGGCGGTGCTGCGCGAGCTGGAGCCGATCAATGTCGTCATCTACGGCGAACGAGGCTTCAGCACGGTGGTATCGCGCGGCAACCTGGTGAACACCCTGCTCAACCAGAAAAAATGGGATGAAGCCGCAGTGCTGGGCAAGGCCAATCTCGAAGCGGCGCGGCAGACCATGGGTGCCGACAGCCGCTCGGCGCTGATGGGGGAACGCAATCTGGCGCGCGGCCTGGCACAGACCGGGGTGCCGGCAGACGTAGCCGAGGCCGAGCGCCTGTTCCGCCACGCCATTGCCGGGTTGCCGAAAGCGATGGGTGCGAAGCACCCGGAACCGTTCAGGGCGCGTCACGATCTGGGGCTGTTTCTCATCGACCAGCAGCGTATCGCCGAGTCCCTGACGCTCTACAAGGCGCTACGTACAGAAGCGACGGCCGTGTTCGGCGCGGACAGCTTCAACGTCGCGGTGTTCGAGGCCGGATACGGCCAGGCGCTGCACGTCGCCGGCCGCAACGCGGAGGCGCGCACGATGCTCGAACATGCGCTGCCGATCCTGCTCACCGTGCTCAAGCCGGATCATCCGCGGGTGGTGAAGGTGCAGGGTTTTCTGGCGGCGATCCGCGCTACGCCGCCTGCGGCCAGCGGTACGAAATCATGAGGTTCTGGCCACGCGCTGCGACCGCTGCCACGCCGGCCGCTGCAGATACGGCACTGGTCCAGGCGCAGGCGCTGCTGCGAGAGCGCCAGCGCATCTACCAGAACCTGCACGACGATCTGGGCGCGAAGCTGCTCGACCTTGTCTACGGTGCCGAGTCGCCGCAACAGGCCGACCGTGCCCGCGAGGCGCTGCAGATATTGCGCGATGTGGTGTCGCAATCGGCGCGTCCGCCGGGGCCGTTGTCGGCCGCACTCGATGCCGTCCATGCCGAAGCGATGGAACGTCTCGATGCCGCCAGCGTTGCCCTGGCCTGGCAGCAGGCCGAGGACATGCCTAATCCCGCGCTCGACCAGGCACAGGTGCTGCATCTGGCGCGCATCGTGCGCGAGGCCATCAGTAACGCGCTGCGCCACAGCGAGACGCAGGCGCTGCGGGTGCGCATCAGCCACTTGGCCGGCGAGCTGGTGCTGGATGTGACCGACTTCGGCCGCTACACGCCGCAAGGCATTGGCGATGGTCAGGGCACCCGCAACATGCGCGAGCATGCGGTGGGCCTCGGCGGCGACATCGCCTGGGACGAGGCCACGCAAGGCGGCACCAAAGTGCTGCTGCGCATACCGCTGCCGGCAAACTGACTGCCTTGTCGCTTCCCCTACGCGGGCCTAGACTCGCGCATCCCAGCAGGGTCTCGGGCACGAGACCGGCAAGGCCAAAATAACGAGAGAGGAGAACCCATGCGCGCTGCCCTGTACATCGCCCTAGCTGCGGTCGGCATCGTCACTTTTGCAGCGCGCTCCACCGCCGTCACCGCGCCTGCCGCGTCGATGGTCGATGCGGGGGCGGACTACTGGCCAGAACCGGGCAAGTATCCGGTGCCCACCACGCCCTACCGCCACACGCTGCGCTCGGTGACGCTCGAAGACCTCGACGCCAAAAAGCTTTTGCCGCTGGGTATCTACAAGGGCACGCCCGAACTCAATGCGCGCCGTGATTGGTACAACGCCAACTTCTACGCCACGCTCGCCGCGCGCAAGGTGTGGTTCCCCGGCACCAGCCCGGCGACGCACGAGTTCAAGGGCAAGATCACCTGGGGCTTTGCACCCATCCCGCAGGCCGCACCGCCGCCCTGCGATCAGGCGCAGCCGACCGGTTATGACGCTGAATCCTGTCGCTATGTGAACTCGCTGTTCACCGAGTTGGCCAAGACCGACCCAGCCAAAGCCCAAGCCGCACGCGAGCGTGTGCGCCGTGGCCGCGATGTCTGGTTCAAGGGCACCTTCGGCAATCAGGACGAGATCTACCAGCACTTTTCGCGCACCACGCCGAACGGTCTGGCCGACATCTGGTACCCCTGGCTCGACACCCGCGAGCGCAGTCAGCGCTTCACCAAATACGGCCTCATCAACGACCCGGACTGCAAAGAGGGTGATGCCTCGACCTACTGGTGGGACAAGTGCCCCGACCCGCACAGCAGCGGCGTGCTCGGCTATCGCAAGTACTTCGCCGACCCCACCACGGACGAGAGCGGCAAGGTGGTGTTCGACCCCAAGACGGCGCCCTACGAGGCCACCGAACTCAAGCAGAACAAGCGCTTCATCATCGGCCACCCCTGCGTGCAGTGCCATGTCGGTTTCGACCCGACCAACCCCGCCACCAACCCTAACGAGCCGACCTGGGACAACCTGAGCGCGACCATCGGTAACCAGCACATCAAGCAGCCGGAAATGTTCTTCCAGGGCGCGCCGCACGATGCCCTCGCGCGCATCGCGCTGGAAGCCGGCCGGCCCGGCACCATCGACACCTCGCTGGTGGCGAATGATTTCATGAACAATCCGGGCACGCAGAACAACATCATGGATTTCCAGAACCGGCGCGTGTTCACTAACCGCATGAAAGACCCGGTCACTGGCGAGATTCGCGAGGGGCTGACGCAGCATGTGCTCAAAGGTGGTGAGGACTCGGTGGGCGATCACCTGGCACTCATCCGTGTCTACGTCAACATCGGCATGTGCACCGAAGAATGCTGGGCGCCGAACTTCCCCACACCCGGTAGTTTCTTCGGCGAGAAGGCGCATCAGAAACCATTTCGCATCGCGCAGTGTGCCAAGGACTGCGAGCCCTGGAACTACGCCGACGCGAAGATGGACGACCTCGCCGCCTTCCTCGTCACCGGCGGCCCGACTTACCTCATGGCCGCGCAGGATGTCGATGCCAAGCCGGGCTCGGCCTTCATCCAGCTCGACAAGGTGCCGCAAGGCCGCAAGGTGTTCGCGCGCGAATGTGCGGCCTGTCACTCGACCAAAGTGGCCCCTGAAAATGTGCGTGCGGATCGCGCCGCACTCGAACGCTTTTACGAGGGTCATGTGTTCGGCAAGGAAGACTACTGGCAGAACGAGTTCACCGAGGCCGAGCGCAACGACCCTGCGTTCGTGGCCCAGAACCTGGTGCGCGATGCCAGCGGCCACTACCGGCCCAAGCAGTTCACGGCCGAAGGCGTGAATGGCGGCGAAGTGTTCGGGCAGGACTGGCTCGGTAACGACGAGCCCACACCGTTCAACATCGTCGGCACCAACAACTGCCGCGCGCGCCACGACAACCACAACGAAGGCCATATCTGGGAGGAGTTCTCGTCACTCGACTATAAGGAGCGCCCGAGCCCCGGCAGCGTGCCGCGCATCATCGGCCGCATGATTCCGCTGGTGGGTGGCCTCAAGTGGGGCGAGCAGAAGATCGAAGGCGGCCCCGGCTACATGCGCAACATCTCGCTGTTGTCGGTGTGGGCCACCTCGCCCTTCATGCATAACAACGCCATTGGCGAACTCACCAAGACGGCCGACGGCAAAACGCTCGACACCACCGTCGCCGGCCGCATCAAGCAGTTCGAGCTGTCGTTCGACGAGCTGATGAAGAGCGACAACCCGGCCGACGCCAACGCCCGTCCGCAAAAAACTACGGTGACCAGCATCGACTTCAAGTTGGCCCCACGCGAAGACGGTCAGGGCTTCATCAAGCTGCCGGTCAAGGCCGGCACGCCCATAGCCAACTTCGCCAGCAGCAATCCGCACAGCCCGCTGTTCATGAAGTGCGACGACCTGGTGGAGAACAAGGGCCATCAATTCGGCGTGTCGCTCTCGGCCGAAGACAAGCTGGCGCTGCGCGAGTTTTTGAAGTTGATGTGAGGTCGCACTGATGCGTCTTGCCGTGTCGGTGGTGGTGGCGATCGCAATCGCCGCTGCCGTCTACAGCGGCCGCAAGTCGCACCAGGACGGGCCGGCGATTGCGGAGTTGGCGAAGCGGCCTTCGGTGACGGATGCCAGCGCGCGCTCGTCGAAGGTCATCTCGCGCGAAGACCTGCCGCCGGAAGGGACGCGTGCGCTGTTCGACCATCTCGTCGCCCAAGCCGATGGCGTGCCCTGGCCGTTCGAGAAGCTCGTCGCCCTTGTTGCCAAGCAGGACCCCAGTGGCGCGCAGCCGCTGGTGCTGCTGGTGCCGGATGGCCGCTCGCTGCTGAAAGGGCAGGCCGATTACGCGCATCCGCGCATCCTCATGGCCGCCGATTTTCAGGCACCCGGTTCGCCGGCCTCGCTCGGCCTTAGCACCCGCGGCCAGCTGTTTCTGGGCTTCACCGCGCAGGCCAACGAGATCGAGGTGATCAGCTACAACGAGGCGGCGGGCCGCTTCGAGTTTCAGCTGGTGCAGGACTACACCGCCAATGGCGCGCGCAAGCTGGTCTATGCCAAACGCGCGATCTGCGAGAGCTGCCACCAGGGCGGCACGCCGATCTTTTCGGTGCGGCCCTGGAACGAGACCAATGGCCAGCCGGAGACCGCGGCGCGCATCACGGCCGCGGTAGGCAGCGAGCGCTATCTCGACTTCCCCACCAGCGTGCCACTCGCCACCCCAGAGCGATACGACGAACTCACGGACGTCGGCAACTTCATCGTCGCGGCACAAAAGCTCTGGCTCGATCAATGTGCCGATGTCGCCTGTCGCCGCGCGCTGCTCAAGCTCGCGTTGAGCTATGCGAAAGCGCCGGGCGATTTCAAAGCCGATGGCCCTGCCGTTGCCGAGCTGCGCCAGCTTCAAGCGGCAGCGAAGGCCAAGCCCATCGCGGTGCCGCAATCCGACCTACCCAACCGCGATCCAATCGGCGAGGCGAAAGGCATCAAGGGCTGGTGGCGCGGCTTGTTCAAAACCAAGATCAAGCTCGGCGACGGCGCCAAGACCAACGAAGATCTCGAAGCCTTCGACCGCCTGCCCAAGCTGCCCGCCAATGAAGACCCGCTGAGCCCACGCGCGCCCAAGCGCCTTTTGACGGCGAGCGATATCGACGGCGTCTACGGCCTTGCGAGCCTGTTCACGCCGGACGACGTGGATCGACTGAAAAATGCGAGTGGCTTCGCGTGGGCGCAGGTGGAGCAGGGTGTCGATCGTCTGCCCGACAGCTTCTTCGCCGATGCCGCCTTCTCGCGCGTGAAGACCCTGCAGGCCTTGCTTGCACCTGGCGTCATTCTCGACGTGCGCAAGGATGCTGCCGCCCACAGCATGCCCGCGTATTGCTGCCTCGACGTGAGCGAAATGTCCCCGCCCATTACCAGCGGCGAGCCGCCGGTGCAGCTCGCTGCCAATTCCAACTTGCAGCCCTTCGCGCATTTCTGTTTTGCCTGCCATCGCGGAAATCCCAGCAAGCGCCTCAACTTCATGAGCGGGGCGACCGAAGCCGACGTGCGCAAGAACGTCGAGGCCAAGAGCGAGATCCGCGATGCGCTGGACTGGGAGCGCTACCAACGCACCGACAAGGCCGCCAAGCTGATGCCGCCGATGGATGCGCCGCAGCACGCCGCATTGGAAGAAGCGATCAAGCAGAATCCAAAACTGCTGGAAGAGATGCGCGCCGTGGTGCCTGGCCTGTTCGAGTTTTAGCTTGTCGTTCCCGCGCAGGCGGGAACCCAGTGGAGGTGATCTGATGCAGTCGGAAGAAAAGAAAAACTGGATTCCCGCCTTCGCGGGAATGACGTTGTTGTTATTGGGTACGACCGTCCAAGCCGAGCCCGCCTTCGCACGCCTCTACAAGCAGCAATACGGCTACACGCCCAGCTGCAACGCCTGCCACAAGGATGGCGGCGGCACGCCCAACAATGCCTATGGCTTGCAGTTCAAGGACGCCGGCGAAAGCCTGGCCGCCTTCGGCAAGATCGCCGCGCTCGATGGCGATGGCGATGGCGCGAAGAACGCCGACGAGGCCGCCGCCAAATCCAATCCCGGCGATGCCAAATCCACGCCCACCAACAAGGGTGACTGGCTCGATACCGCGAGCCTGATCCCGCGCGAAGTGCAGGCCTTGTTCCCCGGCGTGCGCGAATATCTGCCACGCGATGCGGTGCTCACCGACGCCGACATCGCGCGCGCTAAGACGCTCGGCGCGGCCTTGGGCAAAGCCGATGAAAACACCATCTACATTCCGCTCACCGACAAGAAGCCGGCCGGCACGGCGCTGATCTTCCCGGCGCAATACAAGGGCAAGGATTTCTTCCTGCTGCTCGCGACGGATCGGCAGCTCAACGTCACCAGCGTCACACCGCTCAACACCGTGCATGTGCCGGAGGCTGCGAAGAGCAAGGTCTACGCGGGCTTCAAGGGCATGGCGCTGGACAAGCTGCCAGCGCCATCCGGCAGCGGCATCGATGCCGCCATCGTGGAGGCTGTGAAGAAGGCCGGCACCCTGGTCTACGTGCGTCTGAAAAATGCTTAAGTCCAGAATCTTCGCGGTGCTGATGGTGCTGGCCTTCATCGGCCTGTTCTCTGGCGTGCGTGTGCTGGCGCAGACGGCTGCCGATCAGGACGCGAGCCCGCTGACGCTGGCCGTCGAACAGGCTGCCAGCGCAAGCACCGCCGAGACACCAGCGACCCCGGCCCCGCCAGCAGAAGCACCGCAGGACAACTTCGACTTCTTTGCTGATACCCCGGTGCAGAGCGCCGAAGTCGTCGAACTGCCGCCAGAGCCCTCGCGCTGGATCACCATCGGCGCCCCACTCGCACTGGTCGCGTTCTTCTTTCTGGTGATCGCCTTCAACTGGTGGACGGTGCCCTTCACCTCGCACAGCGTCGACATCAACCTGCGAGATTTTCCACCCGCTGCCAAGCGCGGCATCGCCTTCGCGGTGGTCATCTTCGGCATTGCCTTCTGCTTCGGTGCCAGCGAAATCTGGTACCAGCTGCGCCTGCACGGCAGCGCCGAGGCCTACTTCGCGCAGATGTCGCTCGGCAAGCTCATCGCCTTCACCCACGCGCATCTGTTCGGTTTCACCACCAGCTTCTTCATCATCGGCATCCCATTCTCGATGCAGTTCAACCAACTGCGGCTTTACCAGTGGATATTCCCCGCCGGGCTCGCCGCCTCGCTCACCGACGTGATGAGCTGGTGGGGTATCAAGTACCTCACGCCCAACTTCGAGTGGGTGAGCATGTTCTGCGGCATCGTCTTTTCGGTGAGCTATCTGTGGATGCTGATCGGCCTGCTGCGGGTGCTCTTGTTCCCGGATGTGATCTGGGCTTCGGACAAAGATCGTGTTGCTCGCACTGCGGCAAAAAGCGAAGCACGCGATGCGCGGCAGCATCACGAAGGTGATTACTGAAGGCATTCACGGGCAATGAAGATGCCGTCTGTGGTTGCGGGCTTGATAAGGTCTGGTTGACAGGCCTTGGGTCGTCGTCAAGCGCGGTGTTTCGCTGCTAGAGTCTTGGTTCGTTACCCATGCCGCCTCACCGTCTGGAGCTGCACATGTCATCCACATTCAAATCAGTGATCTGCGCTGCGGCGATCTCTTCCTTATTGAGTCTTGCCAGCGGCTGCGCGAGTGTGGGTGGGGCTTCAGCAACCGAGGCGGGTGGCGGCGAGCCGGAATACACCGGCATCCAGACCAAGGCCATCCGCGCAGCACCAGCATCGCAACAGGCCAGAAACGAATCACGGCCGCTGTCCGAACTCAACACACCGGCGGCGATTGCCGCGCGTGAGTCGGCACCCAGCACACCGCCGCCACCGCGCCGGGTCGCGCCAGCTGCCATGGCTGCGCGTGCAGCCCCTGCAATGACTTCTGCGTCAGCCGTGGCACCCGCTGCTGCGCCCGCGCATCAACAAATCGCGGCGCTGCAAAAGGGCGCAAAAGTACGCGCTTACGGCAATGCCTCACTGCGTGCCCGGCCCAGTGCCAGCAGCGAAGGCACGCCGACCCCGGCCACCGAGCTTGAGCTGGGGCCGCAGATCTACAACGCCGATGGCTACTGGTGGTACGTCACTGCCGGCAAGGAATCGGGCTGGTTGTTGCAGGCCGATATCCAGCGCTGAGGCCCTGCCGTGCGCCTCGCTCCGCTGGTCTTGATCGTCGCACTGGCAATGCTTGCGGCTTGCCGTGCCACTGCACCGGCATCCAATCTGCCCAATGCGCCAACCGGCATGGCGGATACGCAAACACGCACTGCGGATCGCACCGCCCAGGCTGCTCGCCCCGCCTTGAACATGGAGGTGCTGCCCTCCATGACGCGCTACGGCACCTTGAAGACCAGCAGCGCCGTGCGCCAGCGGCCCATTGATGCCAGTGCCACGCTGCAAACCGTGCCGGTGGGCGAGAAGGTGCAGATTCTGGGCGAGCTGAGCAATGCCGAAGGCAAATGGCTGTCGATTGCCTGGCGCGATGTGCAGGGCTGGGCGCGTGCGGATGAGGTAATCGAGCCCTGATGGTTGCATGGGCTCTGCTGTCAGAACAGCGCATTCCCAATCCATCCGCAAACTCGCCGTCAGGACGTGGCCCGCGCGGGCGCGCTAGGATGTTTGCGCGAATGCTGCGACGCGCAGTGCAGTCAAAAACAAACTCTGGAGTGAGAACCCATGAACTACTTCGTCACCGGCGCTACGGGCTTTATCGGCAAGTTTCTGCTGGAGAAACTGCTGGCGCGCGAGGATGCGAAAGTCTACGTGCTCGTGCGCAAGTCCTCGGCCGAGAAGTTCGAGGTGCTCAAGGCCCGCTACGGTGCTGCAGGCAGCAAGCTGGTGCCACTGTGGGGTGACATCACGACACCGGGTCTGATCTCGCCGGCGGACTTCAAAAAGCTGCAAGGCAAGGTCGATCATTTGTTCCACCTCGCCGCCGTCTACGACATGACGATGAGCGACGAGGAAGGCGACAAGATCAATAACGAGGGCACGCGCAATGTCGTGGCTTTCGTCAACGATCTCGGCGCACCGGCCGTGCTGCATCACGTGTCGAGCGTCGCCGTCGCCGGCAGCGATTACGTCGGCACCTTCCGCGAGAGCATGTTCGACGAAGGGCAGTCGGTCGACCACCCGTACTACCGCACCAAGTTCCAGAGCGAGGCGATCGTCCGCAACGAGAGCAAGGTGCCGTTCCGCATCTACCGCCCCGGCGTGGTGGTCGGCCATAGCGAAACCGGCGAGATGGACAAGATCGACGGCCCGTACTACTTCGCCAAGGCGATCCAGAAAATCAGCCATCGCGTGCCCAAGTGGCTGCCCATCCTCGGTATCGAGGGTGGCAAGGTGGCGGTGGCACCGGTGGACTACATCGTCGCCGCGATGGATGCGCTGGCGCACAAGCCCAAGCTCGACGGCAAGTGCTTCCACCTGATGCAGTCCACCAGCCCCAGCGTGGGCGATCTGCTGCAGGCGTTTCTCGAAGCCGCGCACGGTCCCGAGTTCGCCCGCAAGCTGCCTATCCCGCTGCTGCCCAAGAGCGTGAAGAGCCTGATGGCGCGCGTCGGCAAACGCATTTCGCACAGCAATCAGCAGAAGTTTTCGGACGCCATCGGCGTGCCGCCGTCGGTGCTGGGCTATGCCTTCAACCAGGCGATTTTCGACGACCGCGAAACCCGTGCGGCACTGAAAGGCACCGGCATCAGCTGCCCGGATATCCGCGACTACTGCGGCAAGCTCTGGGCGTACTGGGAGCTGCATCTCGACCTCAAGGTGAAGATCCCGGCCAAGCTCTCGCAGCGCATGTCGGGCAAGGTGGCATTGATCACTGGCGGCTCGTCGGGCATTGGCTTTGCGGCGGCGAAGAAGCTCGCAGCGGCGGGTGCCAAAGTCATTCTCGTTGCGCGCACGCTCGACAAGCTGGAAGAGAGCAAGGCCATCCTGGAAAAGGCCGGTGGCGAGGCCTATGTCTATCCCTGCGATCTCAGCGACATGGCCGACATCGACCGCATGGCGGCGGAGGTGCTGAAGGACTTCGGCCATGTCGATGTGCTCATCAACAACGCCGGCCGTTCGATCCGCCGCGGGGTGATGGAATCGACCTCGCGCTTCCACGATTTCGAGCGGACGATGCAGCTCAACTACTTCGGCTCGGTGCGGCTCATCATCGCCCTGCTGCCGTCGATGATGCAGCGCAAGGGCGGGCACATCATCAACATCAGCTCGATCGGCGTGCTCGCCAATGCGGCGCGCTTCTCGGCTTACGTGGCGAGCAAGGCCGCACTCGATGCCTTTACCCGCTGCCTGTCGGCCGAGGTCAAGGCGCGCAACATCCACACCACGGCCATCTACATGCCGCTGGTGCGCACGCCGATGATCGCGCCCACCAAGATGTACGACTACATCCCCACCTGGTCACCGGAAGATGCGGCAGACACCGTGGTGAAGGCGATTCTCGAACGACCCAAGAGCATCGCCACCAGCATGGGCACCGCCGCGGCGGTGAGCTACGCGATCTGGCCCAAGGCGAACGACTGGGTGTTGAGCAAGGGCTTCCAGTTGTTTCCTTCCAGCTCGGCCGCGCGCGGCAAGAAGGAAGGTGCCAAGCCCTCGCTGGAGCAGGTGGTGTTTGCCAATGTGTTCAAGGGCGAGCACTGGTGAGCTAGGGTGTAAACCCGACCTTGCGGCAACGCGGCCTGCACAAGACAGGCATCGTTGCCGCCTACAATTACTGAATGCGTCCACGCCTCTCCGCCACTGCCCGCCGCTTGCGCTGGGCGCTACTCATCGCCCTTGCCCTGCACCTCGTGCTGCTGTGGCGTTATGCGCCGAACCTGTTTGAACGCTTCGATGCGGCAGGCGAGTCTGCCGCAGTCGGCACGCCGCCCGAGGATATCGTCGAGATCACCCCACCGCCTGCGCCGCCCAAGGGTCGTGGCATGGTGATGTCCACCAAGCTGGGGTCTGTCTCGCCAGAGCGCCAGCCAGCCGCATTGCCGGCTGGCTTGTTTGCCAAACCCGCACCGCGTGCCAGCGGCACGATGCGGCTGACGGGCGATCTCGATTTTTCCCGCGCCAGCGGCTTGCAGATCGTCGCCAACATCGTCCCCTCCGCGACGCGTCTACCCAACATCGATACCGTCAGCGATCGCGCCCGCACGCCCAAGCCGGCTGCAGCGCCCCATGTGTCGGCTGCTGCAACGTCGCCCGTGGCTTCAGTGCCGGTCGGTATCGCCGCCGCACCGTCAGCTGCCGGGCAAGCAAGGGAGGAACCGCAGGCTTTACCGTCGCAGGTGCCCTATTTGCTGGCACCAGAGGAAGACCGCTACGACGTCGATGCCGCCATTGCCCGCGCGGCCACGGCCGCCGAGCAGAGCGCGCGCGCCGCACAAGCGCCCTTGCTGCAAAACAAGCCGCCGCCGGACTACCGCGCCATGCTGCCGCAAGGCCCGCTGTTGGCCGAACCACCGCCGCCGGCCGGGGCCGTCGACGAGGCCGAAAGCGGCATCACCACCTTTGCACTCGATGCGCCCGTCGCCCGCGACGCTAACCGCGCCGCGCCCGACCAGGGCAAGGCCAGCAATGCGGCGCGGCAGCAGTTTTTTGCGCTGCTGACCGCCAGGCTCAAGGCCACCAACGTGCGCATGCTCGCCGAAGCCGTCAAAGCCGGGCCGAAAGCGACGATCCGCATGAAGTTTCTGGTCGATCGCAGTGGTCAGGTGCTGGAGATTACGCCGGCCGAGCCCGCCAGCGGCGTGCTGATCGAGCGTGCCGCCAATGTCATCCGCGCCGCCACCCTGCCGCGCGTGCCCGACACCATGACGGTGGTGCCGGTCGAGCTGTCGTTTCCGGTCGAGGTCTACCGATAGCGGTTTCGAGCGTTACATCAGCACGATGAAAACTCTGATCTCCGTGCTGTTGTCCTTTTCGCTGCTGGCCGGCTGCGCCAGCGTGCCTCCGGGCGAGTCGCCCATCGAGGAGGCGCAGCGCCGTCTCGTCAAGGAAACGCCCGTGCTGGTGGCCGATGGCTGCCTGTATCGACGCAACCTCGCCTACCTCAATCAATTCATCGTCGATGAATCCAGAACGCTGGGGCAGGATGGCGCGAAGGAAGTGATCGTCGGCTTCAAGGATCACGGCGTGAGCATCGGCCAGTTCGTGGTGCCGGTGATGTGCGCGTCTGCCATGCCGCCGCGCGGCGATGAGAAGGGCGGCCGCATCGCGCCCAGCGCATCGAGGCCGAACGAGGGCAAGAGCCTGCTGTTCCCCGAGCCCCTGAACGCTGCCGTCGCCAAGGACGACGCCCTGCTGGCCGCCTACACCCAGTTGTTCGCCACCTGCGACGACGAGCGCTACCGCAAGGAGTCGCGCTACGACTGTCCGCTGCTCAAGCCCGAACAGGCCGCACTTCTGAAGGCGCGGCTGAAGACCCCTTACATCGTCGCCCTTTCGGTCGGCGGCGAACGCACCTCCACGGCCAGTCGTTCGGCCGGTGCAGCGTTCGGCCTGCTGCTGGGCTTCGTCAACATCGCCGGTGACGAGGGCACCGCGCGGGTTCGGCTGGTCAACCTCGATACCGGCAACCTCGTCTACAGCTCCTTCCCCGGCGAGTTTCGCGGCCAGTCGCCGTCCGACACCTACTACGATCTCGGCGGTAGCCGTTCGAGCTACGCCGACCTTAAAATCACCGAAGATTGGGTGAAGCGCATGGTGAAGCCGCTGTTCGAGAAGCAGCGCTAGGGAGTTTCAAACAAGAAGGAGTGATCTGGATGATCCTGCGGACATTGAAGCGGCTGTCGATTGCGGTGTTGATGCTGTTGGTGGGGCTGCTGGTGCTGAATCTGTTCGATGTCGCTCCCTCTGCCACCACGCGCGCCGCCCTGGCGGAGCCGCCCCCGCTGGCCGATGCAGATAATTTTCTGATCGCGATCTACGGCTTCGGGCAGGACCTGCCGATGCAGCGACGTGAAGACCTGATGCAAGTCGGGCAGCAGGTTCGGGATCGCTATCTCGCGGCGCTGGTCGGTGGACAGAAGCCATTCGATTCACTGAAATCCGAAGAGGCTCGGCGACTTGCCTTTGAGCCGATGGGCGATGTCTGCGGTGTGCGCAGCAACAGTGGCCGACTGCGCTGCGTGGATTTTGTGCGTGAGCAGCCGGAGGTCTTGAAGGCCGAGCTTGCTGCGCATGCTGAATGGTTGCGGCGCTACGAATGGCTTGCACCGTTGACGCTGCAGCAGGCACCGCCACCCTCCATCACCAGCTTTGCGCTGGGCTCGCTGGGTCCGCTGCTGCAAACGCAGCGCCTGTACCTGGCTCAGCTCACGCTGCGACGTGTGCAGGGCGATCAAGCGGCGACAGAGGCGTTGGTGAATGAGTTGCAGCGGTGGCGGCTGAGGCTGCAACACGCCGTCACGCGGACCGACAAGATGATGTTTGCCGCCGCAGTGCGCGACGTGCTGGCCGTGGCAGGCGACTGGATGCACCATGACCTGCCCAGCGTTGAAGAGCGGGCGTCCCTGCAAGCCGCATTGGCACCGCTAAGCGATGCCGAGCGGGCGATGGCGGCGGCATGGCAATACGAAACACGATTTTCTGACGGCGCGATCCGTAACCTGAAAACCGAAAAAATCGAGACGGGAGATCAGAGCATCCCTCTCATCGAGCAGCTTGCCACCCGCACATTGCAGGTCGCGATCAAGCCCAATCACAGCATCAATGCCATCGCCGAACGCCACGCCGCCTGGGCGCTGCGCGATGCGCAAAGCTGCGCAGCGCTGGCGACATTGCCGGTGACTTCCTCTGTGCAGTGGGCTTGGTGGCAGTGGCCCTACAACGTGGCGGGCCGCCTGATTGTGGCCAGCGGGCAGAATGAAAAGGACTCGCGCGATGACGCCTTGCGGCTCTGCAATCTCGATGGCCTGATGCGCATCGCACGATTGCAGGCGCGTTTGAAGGCTGAAGGGATTGCCCCCGTCGCTTGGCCGGCCGCCATCGAACAAGCGCCCCCTGATCAGCGCAACCCCTACACCGGTGCTGCTTTTGTACTAGAGGCCGGCAAGGCGCTGCGCTTCGAGCTGCAAGGTCAGGACGGCGCGGCGAAGGCGCTGCTGCCCTGGCCTTTGTAGCGCGCTAGCCCGGCGGCAGCAGATCGCTCGGCCGTACGGCGTCGATCGTGACGGCCTTTGCCTTGGCACTGGTGCCTGAAGGGTCGAGATTCGAGGTCCACGTCGCCCCGGCGCGCATGCGCACCGGCGCGGGCAGACTGGAATAGCAGCTGTCGAACGCGGCGCTGGGCAAGAGCTCCTGCACCACGAAACGCGCGGCTTGATTGACGTTGGCGGTGCCGACGCGGCCGCGCACGCCCCAGCCGACGATGTAGTCGCCGCTGGCGGGGCGATTGCTGGTCGCGAAGTCGCGCTGGATGCCATAGAAGCACCAGCTGAGGATTTCTTCCGTCAGCATCGCCACGTCTTCGTACTGGGTGAAATAGCCGTAGGCGTCGGCGGCGCGATCGGGCTCGGCCAGCGCGCCGGCCTGCGCCGGGGTGTAGCCCTTCTGCTCGGCATTGGGGCCGGCATTGGCGTAGAGCACCTGCGCCAGGCCCGGCCAGGCGGCGGAGGTGAGCGGCTGGTTCTGCTTCAGGCGGGTGGAAATCCAGTTACTCGATTGCGCGCTGATCGCCTGTTCGGCGGTCTGGTTGCGGGCGAGCGCAGCAAGGTTCTTGGGCGGGCTGAAATCCCCCGCGTGCGCCAGCTCGTGTGCTAGCAGGCGGCCGAGGGCGATGCGGGTGTCGCCGATGGGGCGGTCGCCACGATAATCCGGCGCGTAGTGGGGGTAGGCGTAGTCGTTATTCTTGACGTAGCGCCAGATGGCACGGAACTGCAAATCCTTGCCGAAATCGACGCGCGCATCGGGCGTCTTGTCGATGGTGTCGTGCTCGGCCTGGGTGAGCCACAGGGTGTCCGGGTCGAGATAGATCGCACCCGTCATCGGGAAATAGAACGAGGGCCGCACCTTGCTGCCGATGATGACGGCGGTGACCGAGCGCATCATCTGCAAGAGTTCGGTGGGCTGGGTGTTGAGCACGTCGCGGAAGCGCGTCGCCATCCAGGGGTGCGTCACCGCGACGCGCTCCATGATCTGGTCGACGGTCAGCGTGGCGTTGTCCTGCCCCAGAAACGGCAGCGTGCTGAGCAGGCAGGCAGTGCCGCGCGAGGGGTTGAAGGTGCAGTCGCCCAGCACCTTGGCGTAGGGCGCGGTGGGCACCGCTGCCGTCACCGGCTGGGCGATATCGCCCAGAGGCTGCGGCAGGCCGGAGTCACCCGAGCCGCCACCGCCGCCGCAACCAGCTAGACCCAGTGCGACCAGGGCCGCCAGACTTGCGGCGTGGTGACGGTATTTCAAACCCAGAGATTCAGCAGCCATGAGCGCACCTCAACACAATCAATAGCAATGGCTACGATTCTGCGCCGGCGACAGATGCCGGGGCTACCGCAACGACCTTTTAGCCACGCCGTTGGGCAACACCATTAGCGAGCGTTGCCAGCAGCGCCTCGGTGTGCGACCAGTCGATGCAGGCATCGGTGATGCTCTGGCCATAGGTGAGTGGTTTGCCGGGCTGAATGTCCTGCCGGCCTTCGACCAGATGGCTTTCGATCATCACGCCGGTGATGCGTCGCTCGCCGGCGGCGAGGCGGGCGGCGACATCGGCGCCGACCTCCATCTGCTTGCCGTGCTGCTTCTGGCTGTTGGCGTGGCTGAAGTCGATCATCACCTGCTCGCGCAGCTTGCCCTTGGCGAGCTCGGCGCAGGCGGCATCCACACTCGCCGCGTCGAAGTTGGTGCCCTTGCTGCCGCCGCGCAGAATCACGTGGCAATCCGGGTTGCCACGGGTCTCGAAGATCGCGATCTGGCCGCCGTGCGTCAGCGAGAGGAAGCGATGCGAATGCTTGGCCGACTGGCAGGCATCGACGGCGATCTTCACCGAACCATCGGTGCCGTTCTTGAAGCCGACCGGGCAGCTGAGCCCGCTGGTCATCTCTCGATGCAACTGTGACTCGGTGGTGCGCGCGCCAATGGCACCCCAGCTGACGAGATCGGCCATGTACTGCGGCGTGAGGATGTCGAGAAACTCCACACCGGCCGGCATGCCGCGGGTGTTGAGGGTGAGCAGCAGCTCGCGTGCGACGCGCAGGCCGCGGTCGATCTGGTAGCTGTCGTTCAAGTCCGGGTCGTTGATGAGGCCCTTCCAGCCCACCGTCGTGCGCGGCTTCTCGAAGTACACGCGCATCACGATCAGCAGTTCCTTGTCGAGCTTCTCGCGCGCGTGGGCGAGCTTGTCGGCGTATTCGAGCGCAGCGGCCGTGTCGTGGATCGAGCAGGGGCCGACGATCACCAGCAGGCGGTCGTCCGTGCCATTGAGCACGTTCTGAATCGCCAGACGGGTGCGCGCCACGGTGTTGGCGGCGGCTTCGAGCAGCGGCAGTTCGGCCTGCACCTGGGCAGGCGTGGCGACCGGGCTGACGGAGGCGATGCGAAGATTTTCGGTGACGAGTTTCATGAGCAATTCAACGAGTCCGCACGGCGCGGCGGGCGATGATAGCGACTGCGCCCGCTGCTGGCCTATCACCAGAAGTGCGGCGGCTGATAGCCTTTGGTAATTCGACCCTGGAGTTCTTGGATGCGCCTTCGCCTCTGTTTCGCCCTTGCTGCATTTGCGGTTGCCACCACGGCACAGGCCGAGGGCTTCGAGACCTTCAACCAAGCCAGCGTCGCGCGTGCTGCCGCATTGCCGGGCCTGGGCCAGGGCGCGGTGGTGCCCAAAGGCGAGTCGATCAACAGCGTCACGCTGGACTGGAGCAACGAGTTCTTCGTGCAGGGCAATGCCCGCGAAGACCTGACGCTGGACGGCGAATCCCAGCGCGTGGCGCTGCGCTACCGCGCCGGCATCGCGCCGGTCTTCGGCCATGCGCTGGAGTGGTCGCTGGAAGTGCCACTGCTGTTCAGCGGCGGCGGCGTGATGGACTCCGGCATCGAGAGCTGGCACGACACCTTCGGCCTGCCCAACGCCAACCGCGGCGACGTGCCGCAGGACCGCTACCGCCTGCGCTACGTGCGCGATGGCGTGACACTGCTGGACATCAACAAGGGCGACTCCGGCTTTGCCGATGTGCGCCTGGGTCTCGGCCTTGCGCTCAGCGAGCGCTTCACGCTGCGCGGCCTGCTGCAACTACCCACGGGCGACAAGGACCAACTCACTGGCGGCCACACCGGCGGCGCACTGTGGGTGGACTACTCGCTGCCACTCACCGAATCGCGTCGTGCCGCACTACTGCTCTCCGGCGGCGTCAGTGCCGCCACCACCGACGGCCCGCTGGCGGACTTGCAGCAGCCGGTGGTGGGCCTCGCCGGTGCGGTGCTGATCGTGCCGATCTACGGCGCGCTCGACGGCGTGGTGCAGGTCAATGCCCACAGCAAGCTCTATAAAAGCTCCAGCCTCGATCCGCTGTCCCGCGTCGGCGCGCCGCTGGCGGTGGGGTTCAGGCTGCCTTATCAGCACTTCGTGTTCGATCTCGCCGTGCTGGAAGACCCGAGTGTGAATGCCTCGCCAGACTTCGGCATCCTGTTCGGCGTCAAGGTCAAGGCCTACTAAGCGTTAGGCAGCAGTGGAGAAACCAGTGCCAAAAACGGATGTGGTTGCAACACTTGCTAGCTGGGCATCGCGATGGCTTGCAGGGTCAATGGTCTTTGCATTCGCGATCCTTGTATTGATATTTCGGATCAGCGACGTACCTGCATGGGTTCGCGAGAATCCAGTGGGCTTCGTTGCTTTTATCTGCTTCGTTGCTAGCTACATTGTCTCGTTCGTGTGCCTGAGCAAGATGCGCAAACCCGATGCCAGCGACATCTTGCTGCTTTGGCTGATTTCGCTAGCCGCAGTGTGTGCGCCGCTAGCGGGCCTTGCTTGCATGGGTAAGAGCATCACCGGCGCGTTGGTGATCGGCATGGTGGAGTCAGTCGTGGTGCTTCTGCATTTGATAGCCATCGGAATAATCGTTGTACGGCGGCACAACGCCTAACAAATCACTGCTGCACATGCCGTTGACTTAGACAGCATCCGGCGTAAACGGCACCACCGAAAGAAAACTGCCGCGATAGCCGTAGCTGCCGTGGTGGGTCACCACACTCTCCACGTCCATCCAGATTTCACCGCCGCAGCCCTGGGTCCAGCGGTGGCAAAAGGCGTAGTCCTCGCTCAGATAGCGGCGCGACACCGGGTGGTGCAGCGTGTCGAAAAAGCCCCAGAAATTGCCGCGCGTGAAGGCGTTGTCGTAGCCGGCAATGTCGTTCTCGTAGCGCAGCTCGGGATACTTGGCAGCGAGCGCCGTCAGCACATCGCGGCGGATCAGCATGATGCCGGTGCCGCATTTGCTGACGCGCACGAAGCCCTGTGTGACCGGGATGCGATCCTGCGCGGCCAGGTCTTCGTCGATGAGATTCAAGGCGTAGTCGAGGCCGGCTTGTGCCAGTGCCGCCGGTGGCTTGCCCGAGGTCGCAGCCGCATGCACGCGCGCCCAGTCGATGCCCTTCTTGGCATAGGCACCGCCGATCAGCGGCTTGTCGAATGCCAGCATGCGCAGAATGCCCTGCGGATCGAAACCGATGTCGGCGTCGATGAAGAGCAGGTGCGTCAGTTCGGGTCGCCCGAGAAACTCCGCTACCAGCGTGTTGCGGCCGCGCGGGATCAGGCTTTCCTGCGACAGGATTTTGAGAGTGATGGCGATGCCGCTGCCGCGCGCCAGTGCGGCAAAGCGCAGCAGGGCCTCCATGAACACTGTCGTCACCTGCCCACCATAGGCGGGCAGGGCGATCATCAAGGCCGGTTGGCTCACGGGGTCGCTGGTTTCATGAGGGTTGCGGCGCGGCGTTGCGCGTAACGATCGCGCAGCAGGGTCTGGCGGCTGACCATGGGCAGGGCGCGGCCGGCGGCGTAGACCTGCACGGCGGCGCTGGTCACTTCCAGCGGGTCGCCGTCCCACACCACGAAGCTCGCCTGCTTGCCGGTCTCCAGCGTACCGAGCGTGGAGCTCAAGCCGTAGATGGCGGCGGGATTGCTGGTGATGGCGGCGAGGGCCGCGTTCCAGGGCAGGCCGTGCGCGACAGCGTTGCCGGCCAGCTGCCGGATGTTGCGACTGTTGTGGCTGCCGGTGTTCGGGCCTTCACCCGAAAATGCGATGCGCACCCCGGCCTTGAAGAGAATGGCCGCCGCATCGGCGCGGGCCGCCAGCGACTCGAAGTGCTCGGGCAGATTGAGCGTCGGGTCGAGGATGACGGGCACCTGCCTGGCTGCCAGTTCGGCCGCCACCAGATGCGCCTCGGCGCCGCCGTGGATCACCAGCTTGATGCCGTAGTCGTCTGCCAGTTGCAGCAGCACGCGGATATCTGCTGCGCGGTTGACGTCGGCCACCAGCGGCATCTCGCCCGCCAGCACGGGCTTGAGGGCCGCGGCATCGAGCGCGCCGAGCTGTGCGGGGCGCTGCACCGGGCTGCTGCTGCCGAGCTGTTTCGCCTCTTCAAACGCCTCGCGCAGCGCCAGCAGCAGGCCGGGCCGGCCGCCTTTGATGCGCGCCGCGCCCGCTTCGCCGAGTGCTACGAACATCGCGGCCTGCGGCTTGAGTGCGAACGCATCGAGCGTGCCCAGGCTGACGACGGCACCCCGCCCGGCGAACAGCGGGCCGGCGGGGCCCGAGGCCGGTGCCGACATCGCGTAGGTGATGCCCTCGATGCGGTTGACCGGGATCAGCACCGAGCGCGGGTTGAGGCCATCCACCACGTCGATGGCGGCCGAATAGCGCGGGTTGTCGCTACCGATATCAACGGTTTCTTCCACGCCGTCGATCTCGTCGATGCCGAGGTGGGTGTGGGCGTCGAAGAGGCCGGGCGTGATGACCTTGCCCCTGACGTCGATCACCTTCGCATCGGGCGGAATCGTCACCGTCGAGCCGATGGCCTCGATGGCGTCGTTGCGGATCAGCAGCGTGGCGTCTTCGAGTGCCGCACCACCGCTCAAGGTGTGGATGCGCGCATGCGTGAAGGCAATCGTGGCCGCGTGGGCGTTGCCGCAGAGCAGGGCGGCACAGGCGATCAGGCGCAAGTGGCGGTTCATGGTGCGGCCTCCGTCGGGGCCGCGACGCTGGCGGCGGTGTCTGCCATCGATTCGGGCGGCTCCAGTCCCAGCATGAAGTCGCTGTCGGCGGCTTTTTTCACACTGCGGTCGTAGCGCAGCACGCCGTCGATGTAGACCTGATCGGCGAGCGCGTAGCTTGAAAACGGCGTGCCGTTCCAGATCACCACATCGGCGTTCTTGCCCGGCTCCAGCGTGCCGGTCTTGTCGAGAATGCCGATCGCCTTGGCCGGGTTGGCGGTGACCCATTTGATCGCGTCGGCATCGCTAATGTTGAGGCCCATGCGGCGGCCAGCAGACATGGCCTTGGCGGCTTCCTGATTGAGTCGCTGGATGCCGTAGGGATCATCCGAATGCACGATCGCGCAGCCTTTCACCTCATTGCCTTCTTTGTCTTTGCCGCGTGCGGCATCGACCAGCGCGATGTTCTCGCGGATGCCGTCGAAGGCCTCCAGCTTGAAGCCCCACCAGTCGGCCCACAGCGCGCCGCAGACGTTTTCTTCAGCTAGCCGGTCGGCAATCTTGTAGGCCTCCACACCGTGATGGAAGGCGCTGATGTGATAGCCGAACTCCTTGGCGATATCGAGCATCACCGCCATCTCGTCGGCGCGATAACAGTGGTTCTGCACCAGGATTTCGCCCTTCAGCACGCCGACCAAGGTTTCCATCGCGAGGTCGCGGGTTTCGATGGGGCCTGCCTCCATCTTCTTTTGGTATTCCTTGGCCTTGGCAAAGGCGGCGCGATAGCCCGCGACATTGCCCATGCGGGTCGAAGGCGCGCGCTTGCCATCCAGCCCGTAGACGCGCTTGGGGTTTTCACCGCAGGCCATTTTCAGGGACTGCGGCGCGTCGGGGAACTTCATCTCTTGATAGGTCACCGCCGGCACGTTCTTGAGCACCACGGCGCGGCCACCGATGAGGTTGGCCGAGCCGGGCAGGATCAGCAGGCTGGTGATGCCGCCGGCGCGGGCGATCTCGAAGCCCGGATCTTGCGGCCACACCGAATGCTCGCTCCACACCTCGGCAGTCACGGGCGCGGTGGCCTCGTTGCCATCCGATGTCGCCCACACCGAGGGGCTGGCATACACGCCGAGATGCGAGTGCGCGTCGATCAGGCCCGGTGTGACGTAGCGGCCCTTGGCGTCGATGATTTTTGCACCCGGCACGGTGCCGGCATCCTTGCGCACGGCGCTGATCTTGCCGTCCTGAATCAGCACATCGGCGTCGTCGATCTGCACGCCAGTGCCGGTGAGCACGGTGGCGTGCTGGATCAGTAGCGGGGCGCTTGCGGGTGCGACGTAGGTGCTGGCGAAAGGGGCGGCGGGCTCTTCGGCTGTTTTCGACTTGCAGCCTGCTAGCGCACCTGCGATCAGCACGATGCTCAGGGTGATACGGAGTTGTGACGTCATGTCGCCTCCCAGCGATATTTCTTTCGAGACTATGCCCGATCCAAAACCCGTGCCGTTTGTGGCCAGCGGCTCTGCGCGCGCACCAGCCACGGCGTGTAGCCCGCTGCACCGGAGGCCGCGATCAGCTGCCCCAGCCGCGCGATGCCTTGCTGCGCACGGGCGGTATCCAGTGTGTCGTCCGGCAGCGCCAGCAGCACCAGCCAGGCGTTGATTTCCCATACTTGCGAAGCCGAGCGCTGGGCACTGGCGATGGCGGCCTCCGCCGTGCGCAGCGCCGCCTCGTACTGCCCTGCGCCTTCATAGGCTTGCGCGAGTGCAGCGAGGTGATTGGCCTCGAACTGGTGCGCCAGGCCGCCGGGCGCGCACAGCGGCGTGAGGTTTTCGAGCAGCGGGATGGCCTCGGCCGCGCGCCCTGAAAGGCACAGCGCCAAACCCTGCGCACGGCCGGCAATGGCCTGAAAGTATGTGCTGCCGCTCTGCTCTGCCAGTTCGATAGCGCGCTGGCCGTGGTGCAGCACATCGCGGCTGTCGTGGCTGAACCACGCGAGATCGACCATGAAGGCGTGCATCCAGCTGGTGTTGCGGGTCTCGCGCTGGGCGTAGTCGAGTGCGGCGGTGAGATGCTCGCGGGCACGCGGCAGGTCGCCGAGCCAGGCCAGCATCAGCGCGTGAAAAGCGCGCGAGACGAAGTTCTCTTCACCAATCGGCTCGCGCCGCCACAGACCGTCATCCGCTTCGTCCACCAGGGCGATGCCTTCGCGCGGCAGGCCCGCGGAGAAATGGCTGATGAGGATTGCAAGGCGAAAGCGCTGCACCATCGCTCCCTGCCCATTGGCCAGACATAGCCGCACCGCCTCGGTGTGCAGGCGCACGGCACCAAGGGCGTCGCTGCGATGCAGAGCCTCGTTGCCGTAGCTGATGGTCAGCTCCGCCACGCCGGCCATGTCGCCGGCAGCGATGGCCATGGCGCGGCCCTCGGCATAGGCGCGCTCGACATCCGCCGACGGCACCGGCGTGAATTGCGCCATGCGGATCAAGCCGGCGCGGGCGGCAATGCGTAGTTGCAGCACGGGCGTGCTGTCGGGCGCACGGTCGAGATGCACCAGCGCCAGCTGTGCTTGCTCGATGGTGATGCCCATATCGCGGGTGCTGGCCCAGCGTGCAGCATGCAGGTTCCACTCACCGGCCCTGGCCCACTCACCGGCCTGCTGCCAATGGTGGGCGATGCG
Source organism: Stagnimonas sp. (assembly GCA_965279705.1). Classification (GTDB taxonomy): domain Bacteria; phylum Pseudomonadota; class Gammaproteobacteria; order Nevskiales; family Nevskiaceae; genus Stagnimonas. The sequence continues at coordinate 3,324,238 of OZ257257.1, read as the reverse complement.
CACCGAGGCGGCACTGCCAGTGGTGCCGATGGGATGCTGCGCTGTCAGTAACTGCGCCATGCGCGCATGACTCCTGGCGCGTTGCGATTCCAGCTGCAAACCCTCAGCCACTTCGCGCATCAGCGGGTGGCGAAAGTCGTATTCGCCACCACTCGGCGTGCTCCATAAAAATCCGGCGGCGTCCAATCGCCGCAGCGCTTCGGCACAGACCTCCGGGGCGCGCTCAACGAGCGTGGTAAGCAGTGCGGGTGCGAAAGACTCGCCCATCACGGCGGCGCTCTGCAGAAGCGATTTATCGTCGGCCGGCAGGCGGTCGATACGCGCGGCCAGCAAGGCATGCACGGTGTCAGGGATCGGCCACTGGTTGATGGCGCTGCCCAGCTGGTAGTGGCCCGGCGTGCCCTGCAAATGGCCGGCATCGGCGAGGGCCTGCACGGCTTCTTCGACGAAAAACGGATTGCCGCCAGCACGTGCGCCAATCTCGGCGGCAAGGCTGGCCACACTTGCATCGCCACCCAGACGGGTGCGGGCGAGCTGGCTGAGCTGCGGCGCATCGAGTGCGGTGACGGCGATGCGGGCATCGAGCGCCGGCGTCAGCCAGGCGTCGCCATACTCGGGTCGATGGTTGAGCAACAGCAGGGCGCGGTGACCGTGCACCGACTGCGCCAGGGCCTGCAGGAACTCCTCGCTGGCGGCATCGAGAAAGTGCAGGTCTTCGATCAGCAACACCAGCGGTTGCCCGCGGGGGCAGGGCAGAAACTGGGCGAGCAGCTCGAACAGCTTGGCGCGTGTGAGCGTGGTCTGGTCGGGCGCTGCGTCACTGGCCTCGCCCGCACCGAGAAAATCGAAGATGGCGGGCAGGGCGGCGGCGTGCTCGGGATGTTCGAGCAGCAGCGTGCCGGCGACGAGGCGACGAATCTCCGAGGGGTTGCTGCGGCCTTCCAGCCCCAATCTTGAGAGCGCCAGCGCCCGCACCGGATGCAGCGGCAGCGCGCTCGCATACGGCACGCCGGTGGCGCGATGTACCTCGAAGCCGCCCTCGCGGCAGGCCTGCAGAAACTCATGGCAGAGCCGCGATTTGCCGATGCCGGCCTCGCCCACCACGGCTACCACCTGGCCTTCTCCACCGCGCACCTTGTCGAGGGCGGCGAGCAGCGTCGCGGTCTCGGCCTCGCGGCCGATGAAGGGCGAGCTGCCGCGCGCCAGCGAGCGGTCGAGCCGGGTAATGATGGGGCCGGCGCCTTCGAGATCGAACACTTCCACCGCGTCGTCGATGCCATCCACCTGCATGCGACCAAGGCTGCGCAGGGCGAAGTAGCCTTCGACCAGCCGCGCGGTGTCGCGGCTGAGGTAGACGCGGCCCGGCTCGCAGATGTGCTCCATGCGCGCGGCAAGATTCACCGTGTGGCCCTGAGCGGTGTAGTCCATGCGCAGGTCGTCGCCGATAGCGCCGACGATGACCTCGCCGCTGTTCAAGCCAACCCTCAACGTGAGGTTGAGGCCTTGCGAGAGGCGCAGCTCGTCGGCGAAGCGACGCAGTTCACGCTGCATTTCGAGTGCTGCGAAGCAGGCGCGCTGGGCGTGGTCTTCGAGTGCCAGCGGCGCGCCGAACAGCGCCATGATGCCGTCGCCGGTGTACTGGTTGACCGTGCCCTCGTAGCGATGCACGGCGGTGTTCAGCAGGCCGAAAAAGCGATCCAAGATGTGATGCCAGGCCTCGGCACCTGCCTGCTGGGCCAAGCGCGTCGAGCCCTTGATATCGCAGAACAGCACGGTGACGCGCTTCTTCTCGCCGCGCAGGGCGCTGCGTTCCTTGAGGATGCGCTCGGCCAGATGCCGCGGCGTGTAGCTCTGGCGGACGGGTGCTACCGCAGCAGCATTCAGTCGCGCACCGCACTGATTGCAGAAGCGGGCGGCTTCGGGGTTTTCGGCAGCGCAGGTGGGGCAGGCCGTCATTTTTGTGGTTCTGGTTTCTCCTGTTCGGATCATATGCCCGGCTCGCGCAGCTGAACCGATAAAATCCGCCTTCCCATGGCCCGCTCTACTCCCCCCGATCTATCACCCGCATTGACTGCGGGCCTCAAGGCCCTGCGTCTGCCGCTGGAATATGCACCGCGCTTGCTCGCCTTCCAGACCGAGCTGGAGAAGTGGAACTTCACCTACAACCTCACCGCCATCCGCGACCCGAGAGAGATGGTGACGCGGCATCTGCTCGATTCACTCGCCGTGCTGCCGCTGTTGCGCGGCCGGGTGCTGGATGTCGGCGCGGGGGCGGGTCTGCCCTGCATTCCCGTCGCCATCGTCGCCCCAGAGCTGCACCTGACCGGCATCGACAGCGTTGGCAAGAAAGTGCGCTTCATGCGCCACGCACAGCGCACGCTGAGCTTGAGCAATTTCGAGCCGCTGGAAGGCCGCGTCGAAGACCTGCCCGCCACACTGCAATTCGACACCATCACCAGCCGCGCCTTTGCCAGCCTGGCTGATTTCTTCACGCTCACACGCCATTTGCTGGCCGCCGATGGGCAGTGGGTGGCGATGAAGGGCAAACTAGACGCACAAGAACAGGCTGACATCCCCACAGATGTCGAGATCGTCGAAGTGCGCGCTCTGCGTGTGCCGGGACTCAACGAAGCGCGACACGCCGTGATCGCTAGGGTAAAAAAGTGACCAAGATCATCGCAGTCGCTAACCAGAAGGGTGGGGTCGGCAAGACCACCACCGCCGTCAATCTCGCCGCCAGCCTCGCCGCCGCCAAGCGCCGCGTGCTGCTGGTGGACCTCGACTCGCAGGGCAACGCGACGATGGGGGTGGGCATCGACAAGAATTCGTTGCAACTCACTGCGCGCGATGTGCTGCTGGAGAAAGCCACGCCTGCGCAGACCATCCATCACCTTGCGGATAGCAATCTCTGGGTGCTGCCCGCCAACGGCGACATGACCGAGGCCGAGATCAAGCTGCGCGAGATGCCGGTAGGCGACTTCGCACTCAAGGGCGTGCTGGCCGACATCGCCGACCAGTTCGACTACGTGCTGATCGACTGCCCGCCAGCCCTGTCGAAGCTCACCGTGAATGCCCTGGTCGCCGCCGATGGCGTGCTGATCCCCATGCAGTGCGAGTACTACGCGCTGGAAGGCCTTGCCGCGCTCAGCGACACCATCGGCAAGATTCGCAAGGCGATCAACCCTGCGCTTGCGATCGAGGGCGTGCTGCGGACGATGTTCGACCCGCGCAACAATCTCTCCAACGATGTCTCCGCCCAGCTGATCCAGCATTACGGCGACAAGGTCTATCGCACGGTGATCCCGCGCAACGTGCGACTCGCCGAAGCGCCCAGTTTCGGCCAGCCCATCATTGCCTACGATCCGCAGTCCGCCGGGGCCAAGGCCTACCTCGCACTGGCTGGCGAAGTGCTGCGGCGGCATGATGGCGGCCAACTCAAGTTGGGCCAGGACTAGATATGTCGGTGAAAAAACGCGGTTTGGGGCGTGGACTCGATGCTCTCTTGGGCTCGGCCTCGCCTTCTACCGAGACCGATTCCGGTGACGCGCTGCAAGAGCTGCCGCTCTCGCAACTAGTGGCGGGCAAGCATCAACCACGCCGCCATTTTGATGAGGCCGCACTCGCCGAGCTGACCGCCTCCATCAAGGCGCAGGGCGTGGTGCAGCCGATCATTGCGCGGCAGCTGAGTGTCGATCGCTACGAGATCGTCGCCGGCGAGCGTCGCTGGCGTGCGGCCCACGCTGCGGGCCTCAGCACCATTCCGGTCGTCATCCGCCAGCTCGACGAGCGCTCGGCGATGGCGATTGCGCTGGTGGAGAACATCCAACGCGCCGACTTGAACGCACTCGAAGAAGCCGAGGCGCTGAAGAGGCTCGTCGACGAATGCGGTCTCACGCACGAGGCCTGCGCGGTCGCCGTCGGCAAGTCGCGTGCGGCAGTGAGCAACCTGCTGCGTCTGATGGACCTCGAAGCCGAGCCACAGGCGCTGTTGCGCAATGGGCAGCTCTCGTTTGGGCACGCCAAGGTGTTGCTGGGCGTTGAAGGTGCCCGGCAAATCCAGCTCGCCAAGCTGGTGGTGCAGCAGCAGCTCTCCGTGCGCCAGCTCGAGGCGATGATTCACGCCGAGCCGCGCCCGAGTGCGCAAAAATCCACGGCCCCCGCGCCGCTCGAAATGGAACTGGCCAGCAAGTGGGGCGTGGGCGTGAAGCTGAAGCAGTCCGGCAAGGGCGCGGGCACGCTGACGTTTGCGTTCAAGTCCAAATCCGATCTCGACCGCGTGCTCGCGGCGCTGCGTTAACCGCAAGAAAAACCATGACGACTGCCCTGATTACCGGTGCTTCCAGCGGCATCGGCTCCACCTTTGCCGAGGTGCTGGCAGAGCGTGGGCATGACCTGATTCTGGTGGCCCGCAGCAAGGACAAGCTCGATGCCCTGGCCGCCCGGATCATTGCGGCGACGGGCCGCAGCATGACCGTCATCACCGCAGACTTGGGCCAGCCCAGCAGTGGCAGTGCCCTGGCGCAGAAAGTGGCCAGCCTCAAGCTGGATGTCGATCTGTTGGTCAACAACGCCGGTTTTGGTTCCGCCGGGGACTTTGCGAAGCAGAGTGCGACACGCGATGCCGACATGATTGCGCTCAACTGCGCGGCCGTGGTCGATCTCGCGCATGCTTTTCTGCCCGCCATGCTCGCGCGCAAAAGCGGCGGCATTCTCAACGTCGCCTCGGTCGCTGGCTTTCAGCCCACGCCCTATATGGCGATCTACGGTGCGAGCAAGGCTTTCGTGCTGTCGTTTTCCGAAGGCCTGTGGGCCGAGCTGCGCGGCACCGGCGTCAACGCCACCGCGCTCTGCCCTGGCCCGGTCGATACGCCGTTCTTCGAGTCGACCGGCACGCCCAAGCTGCGCAATGCCGTGCCGAAAGGTCTGATGATGCAGCCGCGTCCGGTAGTGGAGGCAGCCCTTGCCGCCCTCGAAGCCGGCCGTCCGGTGTGCGTGCCCGGCGCACCGAACAAGGCCCTGGCGCAGTTGCCGCGCCTGCTGCCGCGTCGCTTCATGGCCAGCATGGCCGCCCGGATCATGGGCCGCTGACCTGGCTTGATCCTCAACTGTTTTCATCCCGTAGCCATCAGCTGGGATTCGCTCGCATTTACTTGAATATGACAACTCGGCCGATTACACTCCGCCGCCGCGTCAGGGGCATGGGTATTAACGGGTCGCCTCGGGATTGACTGATGAATGTTCGCTTCGTCATCAAACAGTCCATCGCACCGTTTATCGTCGCCGCGGCATTGGGATTGGGTTTCTGGGTATTTGCAGGCTTCGCGTCCGCTAAAAGCGTGTTTTGCGGAGGCTTGCTGGTCGCAGTGGCCTTGTTGGTGTCCGGTGGGTTTTTCGCCCGGATGCGCGTCAGTAGTGCTGGGTCGGTGTTGTTGCGGCTGGCAGTGTCATCAGCGTTGAAGTGGTTGATCTTGATGGGCGGTGCCGCAGTGGCGCTGACACAGGGTGGGGTGATTCCGGCGCCATTTACCTTCGGGGTAATTGCCGGGCTCGTCTCCACCGTCTTTAAATTTGGCAAGCAATTCCAGTACCAGGGAAGCCTCTTAACGTGAGCAGCGAAGCAGCAGAAGCCGGAGGCGGTGGCCTCACCGAATACATCCAGCATCATTTGCAGCACAACGTGCAGCAGATCGCCGGTTACTCGTTCAACATCGATTCGCTGATTGTCGGCTTCGCGACCGGCATGCTCGTTCTGCTGTTCTTCTGGAACGTCGCGCGCAAGGCTTCGGCCGGCGTGCCCACCCGCACTCAGGCTTTCGTTGAGCTCGCCATCGAATTCGTCGATGGCCAGGTGAAAGACAGCTTTACCGGCGATCGCCGTTTCATCGCACCCCTCGCACTCACCATATTCCTCTGGGTGTTCGTCATGAACGCCATGGACTTGCTGCCGCTCGATCTCATCAGCGGCATCGTGCACCACACCGCAGGTCCGGAAGCCGCGCATCACTTCTACTTCCGCGCCGTGCCCACCGCCGACATCAACACCACGTTCGCGATGGCCTTGGTGATTTTCGCGCTGATCATCTATTACTCGATCAAGGTCAAGGGTGGCTTCGGCTTCGTTGCCGAACTGTTCACTGCGCCGTTCCATGCCCACGGCGTCTTCGGCAAGCTCCTGCTGGCCATCCCCAACTTCTTCTTGAACGTCGTCGAATACCTTGCCAAGCCGGTGTCTCTCGGCATGCGACTGTTCGGCAACATGTATGCAGGCGAGCTGGTGTTCATGCTCATCGCCGGCCTCATGGCCGCATCGACGCTGAGCTTCTTCCCGGCCGTGTTGCTCAATGCTGCCTGGGCGATCTTCCACATCCTCATCATCGGCCTGCAGGCTTTCATCTTCATGGTGCTCACCGTCGTCTACATCTCGATGGCGCACGAGAAACACTGATTTCGTTTGTATCGCTGTACTAGTTTCTTCACCCTCTCAGCTGTCAAAACTCAAACCGTCGGAGCTACACAATGGAACTCGCTGCCCACATTGCCAACATCCAGGCTTTCACCGCCCTCGGCGTTGGTCTCATCATCGGCCTCGGCGCTATGGGTGCCTGTATCGGCATCGGCATCATGGGCTCCAAGTTTCTTGAAGCCGCTGCTCGCCAGCCGGAACTGATCCCGCAGCTCTCGGGCCGCATGTTCCTGCTCGCCGGTCTGATCGACGCTGCTTACCTGATCGGCGTCGCGCTGGCCATGTTCTTCGGCATCGCCAACCCGCTGCTCGCTGCGCTGAAGGGCTAATAACCCGCATTGTGGGCAGCGTATTTTTCGCTGCCCACCTGGATACGGTTAAACCATGAACGTCAACGCCACCCTGTTTGGCCAGATGCTTGCCTTTGGCATTCTCATCTGGTTCACCATGAAGTTTGTCTGGCCGCCTTTGCTGGCAGCAATCGACGAACGCCGCAAGACCATTGCTGATGGTCTGGCCGCTGCTGATCGCGCCACGCAGTCCCTGAAAGACGCTTCGACCAAATCGGACGAAGAGCTTAAGGGCGCGCGCCAGCAAGCCGCCGAGATCATCGCCGGTGCCAACAAGCAGGCTGCACAGCTGGTGGAGCAGGCCAAAGAGCACGCCAACATCGAAGCCGAGCGCATCCGCGCCAGCGCCAAGGGCGAGCTCGACCGTGAAGTCGCCGTCGCCCGCGAAGTGCTGAAAGACAAGGTGGGCGAGCTTGCCGTACTGGGTGCTTCAACCATCCTGAAGCGCGAAGTCGATGCCAAGGCGCACGCCGATCTCATCGGCGAACTCGCCGCGCGCATCTAAGGCGCTCGCGACTCATGGCTGAAATATCCACCCTCGCACGCCCCTACGCCAAGGCAGTCTTTGAACTGGCGCAAGCCAATCAAGGCTACGCCGCTTGGTCGAAGCAACTGGCTGCGATTGCCGAAGCGGTTGCGGTGCCGGAAGTGGCGAAAGTCATCCACGCCCCCGGCGTCAGCAAAAGCGAAATCGCTGCCGTGCTCATCGACATGCTGAAAGGCACGCTCGATGCGCAAGGTCAGTCGCTGGTCAAGCTGCTCGCAGAGAACGGCCGTCTGGAGGCTGTTGCCTCACTCGTCGGCCAATACGAGTTGCTGCGTGCCGAAGCTGAAACCCGCGTGCTGGTCGAAATCACCACGGCAGCAGAAGTGGCTGATGCGCAGAAGACCGCGCTCTCAGTGGCCGTCACCAAAAAGCTCAACCGCGCCGTGGACATCAACTGGGCCATCGACGCCTCGCTGATTACCGGTGCGCGCATCAAGGCCGGCGATCTGGTGATCGACGGCTCGGCCAGTGGCGAACTGGAACGTCTCAAAGCAGTGCTGATGCGCTAAACAGCGCAACCAGATCAAGCAACGAATCGAAGAACAGAGAACACACATGCAGCTCAACCCTTCCGAAATCAGCGACCTGCTCAAGGCCCGCATCCATAACTTTGATGCCGGCGCCGAATCGCGCAATACCGGCACCATCGTCAGCCTGCAGGACGGCATCGTCCGCGTGCACGGTTTGTCCGATGCGCAGTACGGCGAAATGCTGGAGTTCCCCGGCAACACCTTCGGCCTCGCACTCAACCTTGAGCGTGATTCGGTCGGCGCGGTGGTGCTCGGCGACTACAAGCACCTGTCGGAAGGCGACATCGTCAAGACCACCGGCCGCATTCTCGAAGTGCCCGTCGGCAAGGCCATGCTCGGCCGCGTGGTGGATGCACTCGGCGCACCCATCGACGGCAAGGGCCCGATCAACGCCGAAGAGAAAGCACCGGTCGAAAAGGTTGCCCCCGGCGTGATCTGGCGCAAGTCGGTCGACCAGCCCGTGCAGTTTGGCGTGAAGTCGGTGGATGCGATGGTTCCCGTCGGCCGCGGCCAGCGCGAGCTGATCATCGGCGACCGCCAGACCGGCAAGACCGCGCTCGCCATCGACGCGATCATCAACCAGAAGGGCAAGGACGTGTTCTGCGTCTATGTCGCCGTCGGCCAGAAGGCCTCGTCGATTGCCAACACCGTGCGCAAACTCGAAGAAACGGGTGCTATGGCCTTCACGGTCGTCGTCTCCGCAGCTGCTGCCGAGTCGCCCGCGCTGCAATATCTCGCACCGTATTCCGGCTGCGCGATGGGCGAATACTTCCGCGACAACGGCATGGACGCGCTGATCGTTTATGACGATCTCTCCAAGCAGGCCGTGGCCTACCGTCAGGTGTCGCTACTGCTGAAGCGCCCCCCGGGCCGCGAGGCTTACCCTGGCGACGTCTTTTATCTCCACAGCCGCCTGCTGGAACGTGCGGCTCGCGTGAATGAGGAATACGTCACCAAGCACACCAAGGGCAAAGTGACCGGTAAGACCGGCTCGCTCACCGCGCTGCCGATCATCGAAACGCAGGCCGGCGACGTGTCTGCTTTCGTGCCGACCAACGTGATCTCGATCACCGACGGTCAGATCTTCCTGGAAACCGATCTGTTCAACGCCGGTATCCGCCCCGCCATGAACGCCGGTATCTCGGTGTCGCGCGTCGGTGGTTCGGCCCAGACCAAGGTCATCAAGAAGCTCTCCGGCTCGATTCGTATCTCGCTGGCCCAGTATCGCGAGTTGGCTGCCTTTGCACAGTTCGCTTCGGACCTCGACGAGGCCACCCGCAAGCAGCTGGAGCGCGGCCAACGCGTGACCGAGCTGATGAAGCAGAAGCAGTATTCGCCGCTGTCTGTCGCCCACATGGCGGCGTCGATCTACGCGGTGAACGAAGGCTTCCTCGACGACGTGCCGGTGTCTAAAGTGCTCGCCTTTGAAGCGGGTCTGCACCAGTACCTCGATTCCGCCAACGGCGAGCTGATCCACAAGATCAACGAAAAGGGCGATTGGAATAATGATCTCGAAGCCGCTTTGAAGGCTGGTATCACCGCCTTCAAAAAGCAGTTCGCGGTCTAACCGAAGCGCACTAGGAAAGGGCAAGCCCGATGGCAGGCGCAAAGGAAATTCGCACCAAGATCAAAAGCGTGAAGTCGACGCAGAAGATCACCCGCGCGATGGAAAAAGTGGCGACCTCGAAAATGCGCAAGGCGCAGGTTCGTATGGCGCAGGCGCGTCCGTATGCGGAAAAAATCCGTCGCGTGGTTGGCCATCTCGCACTCGCCAACCCGGAATATCGCCACCCGTTTCTGGTCGATCGCCCCGTCAAGCGCGTGCTGATGATTGTCATCACGTCGGATCGCGGCCTGGCTGGCGGCTTGAACGTCAATATGTTCCGCGCCGTCACCCGCGCTACCAAAGAGTGGAAGGACAAGGGCGCCGAGGTGCAGTACATCGCCATCGGCAGCAAGGGCGTGTCGTTCTTCAAGCGTTTTGGCGGTACGGTGCTGGCCGAAGTCAGCAAGTTGGGCGATGTGCCCAAGCTCGATCAGCTGATCGGCGTCATCAAGGTGGCACTCGATGCCTACCGCGATGGCAGCGTCGATCGCGTGGTTTTGGGCTCGACCCAGTTCGTCAATACCATGGTGCAAAAGGCCACGCTGACGCAGCTGCTGCCGCTGGAGCCGGTGAAATCCGACGGCCTGCTGCAAGCTTGGGACTACCTCTACGAGCCTTCCGCCGAAGAGCTGCTCGACTACGTGCTCGGCCGATATGTCGAAGCGCAGGTGTATCAGGCCATCGTCGAAAACGGTGCGTCGGAGCAGTCCGCCCGCATGGTCGCCATGAAGGGTGCGACCGACAACGCCGGCAAGATCATCGGCAAGTTGCAGCTCGTCTACAACAAGGCGCGTCAGGCGGCGATCACCAAAGAACTCTCTGAAATCGTCGGCGGCGCTGCGGCGGTCTAACCCCATTTTTCTTCAAACAGATTCAAGCAAGGAACACCCATGAGCACCGGCAAAATCGTTCAAATCATCGGCGCCGTCGTAGACGTTGAGTTTCCGCGCGATGCGATCCCGAAGATCTACGACGCGCTCTTCATCGAGTCCGAAGGTCTGACTCTCGAAGTGCAGCAGCAGATGGGCGACGGCGTCGTCCGCACCATCGCCATGGGCGCCTCCGAAGGCCTCAAGCGCGGCATGTCGGTGTCGAACACCGGCAAGAAAATCTCGGTGCCGGTCGGCAAGGGCACGCTCGGCCGCATCATGGATGTGCTCGGCAACCCGATCGACGAAGCCGGTCCCGTCGCCTGCGACGACAAGTGGGAAATCCACCGCGCGGCACCTGGCTACGAGGACCAGTCAAGCTCGACGGAACTGCTCGAAACGGGCATCAAGGTCATTGATCTCCTCTGCCCGTTTGCCAAGGGCGGCAAGGTCGGCCTGTTCGGCGGCGCCGGCGTCGGCAAGACCGTCAACATGATGGAACTCATCAACAACATCGCGAAGGAGCACGGCGGTTACTCCGTGTTCGCCGGCGTGGGTGAGCGCACTCGTGAAGGCAACGACTTCTATCACGAGATGAAAGACTCGAACGTGCTCGACAAGGTGGCCCTCGTGTATGGCCAGATGAACGAGCCGCCGGGCAACCGTCTGCGCGTCGCACTGACCGGCCTGACCATGGCCGAATACTTCCGTGACGAAGGCCGCGACATCCTGTTCTTCGTCGACAACATCTACCGCTACACGCTCGCCGGTTGCGAAGTGTCGGCACTCTTGGGCCGTATGCCTTCCGCCGTGGGCTATCAGCCGACGCTCGCCGAAGAAATGGGCGTGCTGCAGGAGCGCATCACCTCGACCAAGAAGGGTTCGATCACCTCCATCCAGGCCGTCTACGTGCCAGCCGACGATCTCACCGATCCGTCGCCTGCCACCACCTTCGCGCACTTGGACGCGACGGTCGTGCTCAGCCGTGACATCGCCGCCCTCGGCATCTACCCCGCCATCGACCCCCTCGACTCGACTTCGCGTCAGCTCGACCCGAACGTCATTGGCGTGGAGCACTACCAGATCGCCCGCGACGTGCAGGGCATTCTGCAGCGCTACAAGGAACTGAAAGACATCATCGCCATTCTCGGCATGGACGAGCTGAGCGAAGACGACAAGCGCGCTGTGTATCGCGCCCGCAAGGTGCAGCGCTTCATGTCGCAGCCCTTCCACGTTGCCGAAGTGTTCACCGGCTCGCCCGGCAAGTATGTGTCGCTGAAGGACACCATCCGCGCCTTCCGCGGCATTGTCGACGGCGACTACGATCATCTGCCGGAGCAGGCGTTCTACATGGTCGGCGGCATCGACGAGGCCATCGAAAAGGCCAAGAAGCTCTAAGCCGGATCGGACCCACACCATGTCTACCTTCCAGGTCGAAGTCGTCAGCGCCGAAGGCCAGATCTTTTCTGGCGAGGCGACGGCGGTTTACGCTGCTGCCATCACCGGTGAGATCGGTATTCTGCCGCGTCACGCACCGTTGCTGACCAAGCTGAAAGCAGGAGCGGTGCGCGTGCAGACGGCAGCCGGCGAGCAAGCCATCTTTGTTGGCGGCGGCATCATGGAAGTGCAGCCTTCTCTGGTGACCATCCTCGCGGATTCGGCCATGCGCGCCGAGAACGCTGACGAGGCACAAGCGACCGCAGCCAAGCAGCGTGCCGAAGAGATGCTGGCCAACGCCAGCAAGGACATTGACCTCGCCGCCGCACAGCAGGAGCTGGTCGAAGCCGCAGCCCGCCTCAAGTTCATTCAGGACTTGAAGAAGACTTCGGGCTAGAGCAAAGCCACTGCCGCAAGGCACAATGAAAGCCGCTGAAAAGCGGCTTTCTTGTTTCTGCCTACTTGAGCCCAGACATGTCCAACCTTCACGTCATTATCCTCGCCGCCGGCCAGGGCACGCGCATGAAGTCCGCCCTGCCCAAGGTGCTACACGCCATTGCCGGCAAGCCCATGCTGGGACATGTGCTGGACACTGCACGTGGCGTCGGTGCTGCGGCCTGTCACGTGGTCTACGGACACGGCGGCGAACAGGTGCAAGCCTGGTTCTCTACGGCCTACCCAAGTGATGAAACCGTGCGCTGGGCGCAACAGGCCCAGCAGCTAGGTACCGGGCATGCGGTCAATCAGGCTGCACCCGAGGTGCCGGACGACGCCACCATCCTCATCGCCTACGGCGACGTGCCGCTGATCTCTACCGAGACACTCACTGCGTTGGCGCAGGCGGGTGCCGAGGGCCTTGCCGTGGTGACGGTCGCACTCACGCAGCCGCGTGGCTACGGACGCATCCTGCGCAACGTCGAGGGAGACGTCACCGGCATCGTCGAAGAAAACGATGCCGACGACGTGCAGCGTCGCATCAGCGAAGTGAACACCGGCCTCATGGCGGCGCCGGCGCGCTTGCTCAAGCCCTGGCTGCAACGCATCGGCAACGGCAACAAGAAGGGCGAGTACTACCTCACTGACGTGGTCGGCTTCGCTGTTGCTGACGGCGTGCCGGTGAAGACGGTCGCCGCGCAAGATGCCGCCGAAGTCGAAGGCGTTAATGACCGCGTACAGCTCGCCCAGCAGGAGCGTGCCTACCAGCTGCGACAAGCCAACCGCCTGATGCGCGAAGGCGTGCAATTTGCCGACCCGGCGCGCTTCGATCTGCGCGGCATGCTGCTGGCCGGCAAGGATGTCTTCATCGACGTCGGCGTGATCATCGAAGGTGTCTGCGAGCTGGGTGATGGCGTGCGCGTCGGTGCCTACAGCGTGCTGAAAAACGTCACGCTCGGTGCGAATAGCCAAGTGCTGACGCACAGCGTGCTTGAAGGCCTGAAGGCTGGCGCGGCATGCCGTATTGGCCCGTTTGCGCGCGTGCGACCGGACTCCATCTTTGCGGACGAGGTCCACATCGGCAATTTCGTTGAGGTGAAGAAAGGTCAGCTCGGGGAGGGTACCAAAGCCGGGCATCTGGCCTACATCGGCGATGCGATGGTGGGCGCGCGCGTCAACATCAGCGCCGGTGTCATCACCTGCAACTACGATGGTGCGAACAAGCACATGACGGTGATTGGCGACGATGCCTTCATCGGCACCGATTCGCAGCTGGTCGCACCCGTCACCATCGAGCGCAACGCCTATGTCGCGGCGGGCTCTACCATCACCAAGACCGCGCCCGCGGATGCACTGACGATCTGCCGTGCGCGTGAGCAGAAGAGCATTTCGGGGTGGAAGAAGCCGGTGAAGAAGAAGTAGCAGGCGCAGGCGGTAGAAGCCTTCTTGCCGAGTTTTGCATTGCCGTGCGTGGCGCACCAGCAGGCTTATTGACTAAGCCCAGACCGGGCATCCATGCCCTGTCGTGAGAAGCCGCTGCGAGCGGTGCTCGCATGCTGGCGGCTTCTCACCCCCATCCGCGCGAGGGTGGCTTGGCGGGCGTCTCTTCAGGGCTTTCAGGCTCGAGCGCTGCCGGTGGCAGGGCCTCCAGGTCGGGCGCCTCGATCGCCGCGCTTTTCACCGTGACGGCATCCGGCAGCGTGGTGCCTTTGCGCAGCTCGCGGCCCACGGCCTTGTTGAGTCCCGCGAGCGCGCCGTAGACGCCCTCGCTGATCGAATCGTGCAGTCCTCGCAGTGCCTTGGCCGGTGCGCGAGTGGCGGGGATGGCCTCGAACACGTTGAAAGGAATGTCGGCGATGCCTCGGTGCATTTCCTTCACCACGGCAGTGCCGGTGGCGATGGCGTGCTCGGTGAGCTGCTGGGTATCGCGCAAGGTTTCCAGCGCCTTGATTTGCGCCGCTTGTTCTCGGCCCGCCACCTCGGCGCGGTGCAGATCACTTTCCAGCTGTACTAGCTGCTTCGCGGCTTTGCGGCTGTGCCACAGCGCCCCCGCGCATAGCGCCAAAGCGATCAGCAGGAGCGCTGCCAGTAATTCAGGCGACATGGGTTTTCACCTCGGCCTGCACGCCTTGCTCTGCCATCTGCTGCGCAATCATCACCGCCGCGCGTTCGTAGACGATGCGCTCGATCATGCGGGGTGCCAACTTGGCAGCGGCACCCGCCAGCCGGGTCTCACGCGCCGCCAACTCGAACGGGTTGAGGATCTCGATGGCGATCAGCGATTTGCCCACCGGCCAACTCATCGGCAACGGCGGCGCTGTCTGAAGACGCAACTGCAATGCCGTCACCTGCTGTTGCAGACGATGCAGAGTGAACAGCAGCCAGCCACTCAGGCCAATCAGGGCGATGACGAGCAGGGCGATCAGCACATTCATGGCAGGGGTCTGCGCAGCGGCAGGCGGTGAACGAAAGAGGTGACGCATACAATACGGGCTCACCTCGATTGCTGCTCTCAAAGCCATGTGTGGAATTGTCGGTGCTGTCGCCCAACGCAATGTCGTTCCCATCCTCATCGAGGGCTTGAAGCGGCTCGAATACCGTGGCTATGACTCTGCCGGCGTGGCCACAATCGCCGACGGCAAGCTGCAGATCGTGCGTGCCGTAGGCAAAGTGGCAGAGCTAGAAGCCGCCGCGCCCAAGGCCGGCACTACCGGCATCGCCCACACCCGCTGGGCCACGCACGGCGTGCCGGCAGAGCGCAATTCGCATCCGCATTACTCCAGGGATGTCGCCGTTGTGCATAACGGCATCATCGAAAACCACGAAGAGCTGCGTGTCGAGCTGAGCGGCAAGGGCTATGTGTTTACCTCCGAGACCGACACCGAAGTGGTGGCCCATCTCGTGCAGAGTTTTGTCGATGCCGGCGACGACCTGCGTGCCGCCATGCTCAAGGCCGTGGCACACATCGCGGGCGCCTATGCGCTGGCAGTGATCTCGGCCAAGGAGCCGGGTCGCATGCTGCTCGCGCGTCGCGGCTCGCCGCTGGCGATCGGCATCGGCGTGGGCGAGATGTTCGCCGCCAGCGACGCCACCGCGCTGGTGAGTGTGACCAGCCGCATCGTCTATCTCGAAGAAGGCGACCTCGGCGAAATCACGCTTGACGGCTATGCCATTTTCGACAAGACCGGCGCCGCGCGCATCCGCAAGGAGCAGCTCAGTACGCTCAGCGCGAGCGCGGTGGAAAAAGGCGAATACCGTCATTTCATGCAGAAGGAAATCTTCGAGCAACCGGCCGCACTCGCAGCCACGCTCGAAGGCCGCATCAGCGACGGCCGCGTGCTGGAGGCCTGCCTTGGCCCCAAGGCCGCCGAACTGCTAGCGCGGGTGCAGCGCGTACGCATCGTCGCCTGCGGCACCTCGGCCAATGCCGGCACCGTCGCTCGTTACTGGATCGAGCAGATTGCCCGAGTCCCCTGCCGTGCCGAACTCGCCAGCGAGTTCCGCTACCGCGACCCGATCATCGAGCCGGATACGCTGTTCATCACCATCAGCCAGTCGGGTGAAACCGCCGACACACTCGAAGCGCTGCGCCACGCCAAGACCAAGGGCATCGCGGCGAGCCTCGTCATCTGCAACTCACCGGAGTCCAGCCTGGTGCGCGAAAGCGACATCACACTGATGACCCATGCCGGGCCGGAACGCAGTGTGGCCTCCACCAAAGCCTTCACCACGCAGTTGATGGCGCTGGCACTGGTGATGCTGCTGCTCGCGCGTCGCAACGGCTTGAGTGAAGCCGATGAGCGCCGCTACGTGAAGAGCCTGCAGGCGGCTTCCGGCCAGGTGGCCGATGTGCTGAAAGAAGACGCCAATCTGCAAAAGCTCGCCGAGCGTTTCATCCACAAACAGCACGCGCTGTTCCTCGGCCGTGGCCCGATGAGCCCGGTGGCGGCAGAAGGCGCACTCAAGCTCAAGGAGATCAGCTACATCCACGCCGAGGCCTACGCCGCCGGCGAGCTGAAGCACGGCCCGCTGGCGCTGGTGGACGAACACATGCCGGTGATCGCCGTCGCCCCCGACGGTTATCTGCTCGAAAAAGTAAAGAGCAACTTGCAGGAAGTGAAGGCGCGTGGCGGCGAGCTGTACGTGTTTGCCGACCGCAACGCCGGCCTCAAGAACGAGCCTGGCGTGACCATCATCCCCATGCCGCACGGCGATGAACTCACCGACCCGATGCTCTACACCGTGCCGCTGCAGCTGCTCGCGTATCACGTCGCCTGCCTCAAGGGCACTGATGTCGATCAGCCCCGCAACCTCGCGAAGAGCGTGACGGTGGAATAGTTTCCAACGGGGGTGTTTCCACATGTTTTGCCCAATTAATGTCGTGAACTGTTCATTAAACATGTGAACTCTCCGATAAACATGTGAACTGTTTTTCGGCCGTAAGGCTCCATTGAAACGCCTCCTAGTCATCCCAAAGCCGTTCGGTCACGAACAATCGTTCGAATGCCTATGCTCTCGTGAAGCGAAGAGCTTCAAGCCTGAACCACGATCTGGGGGAGAGTGCCCGCAATTTGTTGATGCGCCGGTGAAGACTGCATCTCCCAAAGCGCTTTTGACAGCCACAGGGACAAGACAACTTATTCGCCACCCGTCTGCGCTTCCCCAGCAACACAAGGCACTGAATCGCCGCACGATCGGACGTCACGCCGAAAATTGATTTGTAGTCTTGCAGCAGCCCTTCGTTCCCATGCTTCAACTCGCCAAAAACAAAATCAGATCGGCCTTGGAGCCGCAACGAGGTTGCGAATAAATAGGGAACCAGACAGCCTTCAATGAAGGTGTTGAACGTTGGCTCTTCGCCCATTATCACCAGGAGATTCAGCGGTGAACCCAGGCAAAGAAGTCCAGGATTAGTGACATGGTTGTCGAGTTTCCTCTCGATTCTCCCACCAAGCTCTTCAACGGTAGGCAGAGTTTTTGGTGCATCAGGCGGGATGACGATCCGCATGTGAAAGGAGTCCTCCACCTGCATGTCGTCGCCAGTCATCGCCTTAAGAGCAAAGTCTCCCTCCAACACGGTCGCGATGCCACCTGAGGGCAGCGCCCCAGCCCGGCGAGCTTGTTCGAGGGTCGGGGTTATGCCTCATAAAATGCCTACTAAAGCGGACATTAAAAGAAATATGCCTAGTAAATAATGCAAAACGATATTGGCCTATCTTGCTGATTATCTAATAAATGCCTATCTTGATAGGCATTTAAGTTTATTAAATCCAAAATTATGAGCAATTTCGTCACTCCGCCTGCGGTCACAGAGTATGTCGCCAAGCTCGGTCAGCGCATCCGGCTGGCCCGGATTCGTCGCGGCTGGTCGGTGGCAGACCTCGCCGCAAAGGCGGGGATCAATCGCAACACGCTCACTGCGCTAGAACTTGGCAAGCCCGGCACGGCCATCGGCGTCGGCGTTACGGTGCTGTGGGCTTTGGGCCTGGATAAAACTCTGGACGCCCTTGCCGACCCCGATGCAGACGCTCACGGCAAGGCGCTCGAAGCCTCGCGCCGGCCAAAGCGTGCGGGCAAGCCCCGCAGGGTTGGAAACGACTATGACTTCTGAGCGCGAGGCGTACGTCTACATCCAGCTTCCCGGCACTTTGGATACCGTACCAGCGGCACTGTTGAAGGTGCAGACCTTGCCTGACGGAACCCAAATTGGCCGCTTCCGCTACGGCGACCGCTATCTACAACGGGCCGATGCGGTTGCACTCGATCCGTTTCGCCTGCCACTGGACAAGACCGTCCACGAGTTCACCCAGCTCAAGGGCATTCCTGGCGCGGTGCGGGATGCTGCTCCCGACTCCTGGGGGCGGCGGGTCATCGAGCACAAGCTCGAACGCGCTGCCAGCGATCTCGACGAAATGGATTATCTGCTGCACGGCCCGCAGGACGGCGCGGGGTACCTGAGCTTTGGCCTGAAGGTCGAGCCGCCTGCACCCAAGCGACTCTACAACCGCACCCATCAGCTGGAGGACCTGGTTACAGCAGCGCAGTCCATCGACGCCGGCCGGCCGGTGCCCGCGCGATTGCTCGAACAGCTCGAACCGGGCACCGCCCTCGGTGGTGCCCGACCCAAAGCCACCATTGAAGATGCGCAACAGCTCTGGCTGGGCAAGTTTCCGGTCAAGGATGATCGCTTCAACATGCAGCGCGTCGAATACGCCACGCTTGATCTCGCGCGCCGCTGTGGTCTGAATGTGGCTCAGGCCCGGCTGCAAGCGGTGGGCAACATGGATGTGCTGATGGTGCAACGCTTCGACCGCGAGTATAGCGAGCAGGGCTACCTGCGGTTTGGGCTGGTCAGCGGGCTGACGGTGCTCGACTGCGGCGACAGTCTGGTGGGGCGAGAGCGCTGGTCGTATCCGTTGCTGGCCGACAATCTGCGGCGCTGGTCAACCAAGCCCGAGGCCGATTGCGCAGAGCTGTTCCGCCGCATGGTCTTCAACGCCGCCGTGACCAACAACGATGATCACCCGCGCAATCACGCGCTCCTGCGTCGACAGAAAGGCTGGCGGCTGTCACCGGCTTATGACCTTGTGCCAGCACCTGTCGTCAGCATGGAGCGGCGCGACCTAGCGCTAACCGTCGGCGACTATGGCCGCACCGCGAGCGTCTACAACCTGCTGTCGCAGTCTGGACGCTTTGGACTGTCGGCAGAGGAGGCGCGCGAGCAGCTTGATCAGATCGTGACTGTGGTGCGCCAATGGCGCGAGAGCTTCCTGGCCTGCGGTGTGTCTGCCGCGGATATCGCCACCATCGACAAAGCGATGCTGCCGGAGTGCTTCTTCTTTGAACGGTGACCAAAAGCCTAAGAGATGAAAATGAACTTCAGTGCTCTTGACTCTTGCTTCACTTAAAGAGGCTAGTTCACATCTCTAATTGCAAGGCGCCAAAACAACTGCGACGCTAGCTGAGAAAGTTCACGTCTTTAATCAAGACATGTGGAGTGCCTGCCCTTGTCAAGACAAGCACTCCAAGTTCACATGTCTAACGGTGGTTAACACCACAATCCAAAACGCCGACATGGACACAACGGCGGCCTGTCTCCAACACTGCTTGAACATCAACAACTTTCCTACGGCTTTTGAATGTCTACAGAGGACGGGGCAATGCACTAACGTACTCGCCCGTGATCTTCCTGCACGAACAAGCTGTTCCAGACCACATGGCTCAGCGCCTGAATGAGGCGCTCGCGCTGGGCGGGGTCGTCGATGAGCCGCAGCTGGTAGCTGCACCGCTCCATCATCAGCAGCAGCACGTCACTGACCTCCTGCGTCACGTGGCTGTGCATGGTGTGGCCGCTGGCGGCGCGGCGCAGGGTGTCGCGGTTCATTTGCATGAGCCGTCGCAGCGTGTCGCGGTACGCAGTCCCAATGGCGGGGTCAGCGGCGGCGGTTTCAATCGCCGCCTGCATGATGGTGCGGTGCTGCTCGTAGGCTCCGATGATCCCGCGCACGGCGATATCAAGCTCGGCGCGGCTCACCGTTTCCGGGTGCTCGAACCACTCGCCTGCCGCCAGAGTGATCGCCTTCCGAACCTCTTGCAGTGAGTAGGCGACCAGCGCGTTCTTGTTCTTGAAATGCAGGTAAAAGCTCGAACGCGAGATGCCCGCCTCGCGTGCCAGCGCCTCGACGCTGATGGAGCGGAAACTCTCGCCGCCCGCCAGCAGTTTCTCCATCGCCTTGACCAGCAGCGCGTGGATGCCGAGACGGCTGTCGACTGATTTTTCGTCGCGGCTCAAGGGGGACTGGACAGTTTGGGTGGATGTGTCGGCTGGCTCGAGAATAACGTCCGGGCACTGGCGACGCACCCGTCGCCCCGCGGGAGTGCACGATCGATGACACCACAAGGCTGGACCTGGGCGCGGCAGGAGATCGCGGAGCTGGATGCAGCGGTGGACTTCCACCGCATTGCGCAGCTGTCGTTCTCGACGCGCTACGGCACACCGATCTTTCTGCACGCGCTGTTTTCGGTGGCCTTCGTCCATAACGTCGGCATGCCCGCGATGGCGAAGATTCTCTACCGCGATGGCCGCGGCCCTATCCTGCGCGACACCCGTCGACGCAACTTCGACTCGCTCACTTTCTTCGGCGAGCTGTATCGCCACGGCGATGGCCCCGAGACGCGGGCGATTGCCCAGCATCTGGTGCGCGTACATTCCAACTTCCCCATCGACAACGCGATGTCGCTCTACACGCTCTCCACACTGTGCTGCCTGCCGCAGCGGTTTTCAGCGCGGTATCTGGGTCGCTACGGCATCGCGGCCAAGGAAAGCCAGGCCCAGTTCCTGTTCTGGAAACAGATTGGCGGGCTGATGCAGATCAAGGGTATCCCCGACGCACCCGACGCCTTGCGGGACTGGATGATCGCCTTCGAGCGTCGCGAGATGCGGCCCTCGGACGAATGCACACAAATCACGGAGGCGCTGGCACAGGAATGGGCCAGTTATTGGCTGCCCCGGCCCCTGCAAGCCTTGGGTCGCGGCGTGTTCTACAGCCTGATCGACCCGGAGCTGCGCGAGCGGCTGCAATTGCCCTGCCCCAGCCGCTTCACCCGCGCACTCACCGCGCTGCTGGTGAATCTATTCTTCCACGGCAAGCGGCTATTGCCCGACCCGGCAGAACGGCACTTTGCGGACTACTTTCGCCCAGGTGCGCGCAAGAGCCTTGGCGCTGATCTGCTGAACCCGCCAGAGCGCGCCCGATGAGCAGCGCCAGCCTGCCGTATCGCCTGAATCCCGAACCCGTCGCGCTGCTCGATCTCGGCAAGACACTAGCCGGCCCGGCCACTGCCGCGCGCTGGCGGCGCACGGCGCTGATCTACACCGCACTCCTGCTGCTGGGCACTGCACTGGCCTGGTTGGCCCGGCCGGAGTGGGCGGCTTTCGGGCTGGGGCTGACGATGCCGGGGGGTGGCTTTCTGCTGCATGCGGCCAGCCCGCTGGCCTCGACCACACTGCATGTGTTGCTGTTCCTCGCCACGCTGCTGCTGTTCGTATTCGCGCTGTTCCTGTGGATCGCCACCGGCAACATCGCCGCCCCCGTGCTGGTCTGGCTGGGCAGCGCCCTCGTGGCGGCGACTATGGATCACTGGGGTGGCGTGCCGTACCTGAGCCTCGCCGAGATGTGCCGCAATGGCAGCCTGACGACGCAGTTGCACGACGCTCGCTTATGGCTACCACTGGGCATTGCCGCGTTCTCGCTGATTGCGACCTGGCGCTTCCGCCGCCGCCTGCCCGCACTGCGCGCCGAAGCAGCGCGCATCAATACCTTTCTCGCCGACGCCCGCACGCCGATCACCCGCAATGTGGATGTCACCACCGGCGCTGCAACCGTCAGTCCGGTGACCGTGAGGGACTTGCAGCAATGGCGCTTCCTGCTCGATCGCGCTCTGCAGCCGGTGAGCGAGTTCAACGGCTTCGACCGCATCGACGAGTTCCGCGAGGCCGCCAAGCGCTACCAGATCTGCAACCTGTCCTACATGCTGTCGATGCACGCCTACGCCCGCACGCCCTCGTTTCGCGGCTATCAGCTGCAGGCGCAGGAAAACCTGGCGCTGAAGATGATGGATCACCGCTGCTGGAGCTATTGGCGGCTCGAAAACATCTGGGGCCATTTCAAGACTGACCCCAATCCCTTCATCAAGGACAACATCATGTATTACGGCTGGTATGCGGCCATGCTCGGCCTACACCAGCTCAACTTTGGCGACGAGCGATTCAGCCGGCCTGGCGGCATCCGGCTGGAGCACCCCAACGGTACCGTATACGAGACGAGCTTTCCCGACCTCTGCCAGCTCATCCTCAAGAACATGCAGGGCTCTGACTTCTGCCTGTTTCCCTGCGAGCCGCGCTGGATCTACCCCATCTGCAACAACTTCGGCGCGCTGGCGCTGCGCTGCCACGACCGCCTCTACGGCACCGCGCTGTGGGACAGCGTGAAAGACCGCTACCGCAAGGGCCTGGAAGAAGAGTTCATCACCCTCGTCGGACGCATCACTGCCATCCGCGATTACCACACCGGCCTAACACTGCCGGCACTGACGGCGACGATGGCCGATGCCATTACCGCGATGTTCATTCATCCGGTGTTGCCGGATGTGGCAGCGCGCAGCTGGGCGATCCTCCGTCACGATCTCATCCGCATCGTCGACGGCGAGGTGCTGCTCAAGCTCAACGGCTGGGACAAGATCGACTTCGGCAACTATCGCCCCAGCCTGATCACGACCTATGGGCTCATTGCCGTCGCCGCCCGCGAGATGGGCGATGACGAAGTGGCCGATGGCCTCTTGGCACGCCTCGACCGCGAGTTCCCCAGCCAGACGATCGGCGGCGTGCGCCACTATCCCAAGGCCTCTACCAGCGCACACGCCGTCATCCACGCCGCCCGCGTGCTGCGTGCGAACACGCTGTACGACTTGGTGAACGTGGGCATGCCGGAGGCCTGGAAGACGGGGCCGGTATTGGCGCATGCCGAATATCCACAGGTGCTGGTCGCGGGAGCGGTGTCCGATGGCAAAGACCTGAAGCTGCACTTGGCCAGCGACGGCGGCGAGGGCCTGCACACCATCGGTCTTGCCCAGCTCAAGCCCGCCGCAAGATATCGAATCACCGATTCCAATCAAGAGGCTTTCGTGGCCGATGCCGAGGGCTGCGCCAGCCTCCGCGTTGCACTGGGCAGTGACGTGCGCAGCTTCCACATCGTGCCGCTGAACTGACTATGGCCTGCTGCATCGTGGGGTCTATGCTGATGGTCATTTTCACCGGCATGGCGCGCGGCATCAAACAACGATTCTTGCGTCGGCAGGCGGACTCACCCGAGTCCTGGCGGCTTCGCAATCAGTAAGTGAGCTAACCAGGGTTACAAAGGTTTGTGGCCAGAGCGTCACGATTCAAAGTGCGAATGGCCGCTTTTGGCACCTGGGCTTCTACTCCGTTAGCGCGGACACTTCAAAGAAGGCCGACCATATTTTGAGCGCGCTGAGTCAAAGCGACACGTCGTTTCAGTGCAGTTCACATCATGAACTGCATGGCCGCTCAAACGGCGGTTCTGGTGACGACGGCGTTCACATCATTAAACGTCGCTGCTTGAAGCTAAACTTCAGTCAGGATGTGGGCGCCGAGTTCACATGTTTATATGCCTAGGTGACAAGGTTGGAATCAGATCAATCGGTGAGAGCACACAACAGCCGATACCCGCCTTGGATCAGTGCAAAGCAAGTGAGGACCTGATGAGCCGTCGTAATCCCTATACCGCGCTGCTGCGCTGGAGTTTCCTGCTGGGTCTGGGCGTCTGCGTGCAGAGTTCTGCGGCCGATCCTGCTGCTGAAGATCTGGCGCGGCTGCGCACGGTGGCCGCTGAATATCTGCCCGCGACAGGCTTGGCCAAGCTGGCGCTGCAGGAGTGGTTTGTCGGCGGGGCCGGTTGCCATTTCCGGCTGGCAGAGCCGCCGTCGAGTTTCTCCCAATTTTTCGTTGACACCAAAGCGGAGGGCTTGTCGGAGATGGAGTGCCCGACCTACCGCCTGATCGGCATGTTCAAGGAGGGCACGGTGATCGGCCCTGCGGTACAGCTCGATCGTGCGCAGCGCATCGTCTTCGGCGGTATCGCTTGGCCCCAGGGCGTGCTCAATGGACCAGGCATTGGTGTTTACGCCAATGGCGACCGCTATGCCGGCAATTTTGTCGGCGGCGGGCTGACCGGTGCAGTGGTGGTGACGCGGCCGGATGGCAGCACCACCAAGGGCCAGCGCGACAAGGGCAGATTCATGCCTGGCGAAATTCTTCATTACGACCCCAAGGGCCAGTTGGTGGGCAAAGACACCATCGACCTCAACGGCAATGTGGTGCTGAGCAAGGTCTACAAAAACGGCGAACTCGCGCTTGAGGCGCCGGTGGTGGATGGCCTCAAGCAGGGCTTTGGCAGCGTCTATGAAACCGATGCCCAAAGCACCGTGCAAAAGCGCGCCACCCTGTGGGAGAAAGATGTTGTTCGCTATCAGTCCGCGAGCTTGTCGGACATTCTCGGTTCGCCTTGCCGGCCGGTGCTGACCGCATTGGGCGGCTTTCGCCCCTTGGCCGATAGTTGCAGTGCGGCCTCGCTGCCCCCTCCGCCTCCGCTTGTTGTCGAGGCGCCAGTGACCGCACCCGAGCCAGTACCGGCAACTGCTACCGCTGTCGCAGACCCATCAGGTCTCTCTGCGTTGGCGGCATTGCCGCTGGTCGTGGCGTCGCCCGACACCGCGGCGGGCTTGGTCGAACCCTTGCCCGCACTGCCACTGCCGCCCGAGCCGGTGGTAGTCAGGGAGCATCCGTTCTTGGCCTATAGCGAAGACGGCAAAAACTACTTGCGCGGCTTGACTCGCAATGGCGTGCTGGTGCCGGATGAAATCGGTTTTGACGGCGGCATCCGGCGCTACAAGAGCAAGGCCATGGATGCAAAGCTCAACGGCGCGGCGCAGTACTTCCAGGGCAGCGAGTTGGTGTTCGACGGCAACATCATCGAGGGCCAGTTTGATGGAGACGGCCTCTGCCGCTTCAACGGCTCGCTCGAGCGTTGCGAATATGCCTATGGCGAGCGCGTAGACCAGTTGTTCAAGACCCGGCTTGAACTGCAAGCCTACAAATCCGCCAAGCAGCAGGAGCAAGAACAGATTGCCCGTGAGCATCAGGCCAAGCTCGCGCTCGAACGCGAGCGTGTTGCCCGGGTGCAGGCAGCACAGCGGGCGGCTGCGCAGCAGCAGGAAGAAGATTCAGGGTTTCAATGGGGCAAGCTGGCTGCACTCGGCGTCGGCGCCGTGGCGGGCGGCATCACCAAGCTGCCCGGCAGCCAGCAGGTCGACATCCTCAAGGGCTTTGTCTCAGACAGCATGGCGGGCCAGCAGGGCATCACCAATACCCAGAACGCGCTTTCGGCATCGGGCGGTGGCGCCGCGAGCGCAGCGCCCAGCAGCGCACCCGCGAAAGCGCCCATGCAATCGACGAGCTATCGGGCGACTTGCCCCGGTTCTGAGCGTGAAATCAACATCCCCATCAGCTATCGCACACAGGCCTGCCTGAGTGCTGCGCAGGCATTTGCGCTCGCGTATGCCTGCAACGATGTTGATCGTTTTGCCAGCGTGACCCAAGGCTGCGCTTCTGCCTGTGGCTCGTCGCAGTGCGCCGAGCAGTGAGACGCAAAGCCATGCAGGCAAGCATTGCGCTCAACTGCCAATAGCCAGTTCGTTGAGTGTTTGTAGTTGCGCGGTGGTGGCGTTGACGCGACGTGACGCGACTATGGTGCTGACGTGCTCGGCATCGCGTGCAATGCCCGAGAAGCGCGCGCTGCCCCAGGTGTAGAGCCAGGGCAGACCGAGAAAATACAGGCCCGGCGCAGTGGTCACGCCGCGCTCGTGCGTTGGGTAGCCACGGCCATCGAATACCGGCACTTCCACCCACGAGAAGTCTGCCCGATAGCCGATGCACCAGATCACGCTGGTGATGTTGGCGCTGGCGAGATCGAGTGCTGCGGCCTCTGCGGGCGGTTGCCAGCAGGGCACATGCGGCGGCTCGATGGGCGCATCGATGCCCTCGCGCGCCAGAAACTGATCGATGGTGGACTTGATGCTGTTGGCGACCGTATCGGCATGGTCGAGGTTCTTGGCAAGGTCCTCTTCAAAATGCAGCGTGCCGTCGGCAACGGCCTTCAGCCGGCCATGCAGCTGCATGCCTTCGCTGGCGAACTTGCGCAGGTCGATCTCGCGGCCGCCATCGCGCCCGGTGAGGTAGTGGTTGGCCTTGGCGCGCACCTTGTCGCGGTTGGGGTGCTCGTGGATGGGGATGTCGTAATAGCCCATGGCGTGCAGCCATTCGACAGCATCTTTGCCGCGATACTGGCGCGGCGCGCGTGGTGCCCCGCCAACACAGAGATGCACCTGCCGGCCGGCGAGATGCAGGTCTTCCGCAATCTGGCAGCCGCTCTGGCCGGTGCCGACCACGAGTACCGCGCCGGGTGGCAGCGCGGCAGCGTTGCGATATTCGGGGGCGTGCAACTGCTTCAGGTGCGGTGGCAGCCGCTCGGCCATGCGCGGCACCACCGGCACGTGGTAGCCGCCGACAGCGACGATCACCTGGTCTGCGGTGTAGGTGCCGACGGTAGTGACCACAGTGTAGAGGCCGCCCGTATCGCGCGCGAGCCGCGTCACGGCCACACCCGTGAGCAGCGGCGGGTTGAACGAGGCGGCAAAGCCTTCGACGTAGGCGACGATCTCGTCCTTCAACATGAAGCCTTTGGGATCAGGCCCACTGTAGGGGTAGCCCGGCAGTTGGCACTGCCAGTTGGGGGTGACCAGGCAGAAGGAATCCCATCGGCGATTTTTCCACTCGTGCGCGACGTCGTGCTTCTCGAACACCAGATGGTTAATACCTTTCTGCTTCAGGAAGTAGCTGGCACTTAAGCCCGCCTGGCCACCGCCGATGACGAGCGCGCTGTAGTGGGTTTGCTGGGGCTTGATGGCGGCGTTCATGGTGGGGTCAATCCTCGAAACTTTTCAGGGTGACGCGCGCGTCCTTGATCTCGATGAAGCGCGCGGCGGTATGTTCGATCTGCTGCAACTGTCCCATCGCGCTGCTACAGGCAAAGCCATAGCGCTGGCGCACCCGCTCGCTGGCGTGGTTCAAGGCGCGGCGGCTGCGGTCGAGAAACTCGTCGAGTGGATAGCTCTCGCCAGCGGTGAAGAAGTCCTTGATGGTCGATGAGGGCGAGTAGCAACGCTGCTCGCTGGCGTCGGGCCAGCGGACGTGAAAAGTGACTTCAGGCATGGGTGAGGGTGGTGGAAAGTGCTATGTGAGCGGCAGGTGCCGCAGGGCCGCAGCCGATGAGGGCGCTGTGGTGAAAATCCCAGGCGGTGACTTCGTCGCTGCCGTCGCGCAGGCGCAGTTGGCGGTGCGGCTCGATCACGCCAATCGCCGCGCAAGCCAGATTGCGCGCGGCGAAGCGGCTCATCACACAGGCGACGTGCGCCGGCTTCACGGAGAGCAGAAAGCCGTAGCTGGGGAAGGTCTGTAGCAGCCAGCGCTCAGGCTCGACATCGGGCGGTATCGGCACCGCGCGTAGGTTGACAGTGGCACCGACGCCCGAGCACTCCAGCAGCATCAGCAGCGTGCCGAGCAGGCCGGCTTGCGAGATGTCCTTGGCGGCCCTACAGAGGCCATCCTCAGCGAGCGCCGGCAGCAGTTCGAGATCGCCGCGCAGGCGACGGCTATCGACACCAGAAGCGGCATCCCAGTTGGAGAAATGCGGGCGATACGCGCCGCGCAGATCGGTGACAGAGAGCAACACATCGCCGGGCTTGGCGTCGAAGCTGGTCAGCAGTTTTTTGGCGCGGCCCAGAATCGCCACCGAGAACTGCTCGCGGTCGCAGCGGGTGTTGCTGTGGCCGCCGACGACCGGCACGCCATAGGTGCGCGCGGCGGTGGCGAGGCCATCGAGCACGGTCTTGCCGCGCTCGGGGCCCGCGCTCCACAGGGCATCGACCACCGCAATCGGCCGGCCGCCCATGGCGTAGATGTCGCTGATGTTCACCATGACGCCGCACCAGCCGGCGAACCAGGGCTCGGCCACGACGAACTCGTTCAAGAAGCCTTCGATAGCGAGCAGCAGGAAACCATCACCATCGGGTATCGCCGCGCAGTCATCGCCCACCGCGATGGTCGCGTTGGTGTCGGCGATGCCGAGTGTGGTCACCACCTCTGCGATGTCACGCTTGTGTGCCACGCCGCGTGAGTTTTGTAGCCCAGCGGCGATGCCGTGCAGATTCATGGCAATCAGGCCGCCGCGCGCAAGGTGCTGACGAAACCGACCTCGCCGCTGAAGCACGGCGGGTAGTGATACAGACTTGCCTGCATCAGGTGGTGCGGCTTATCGCGCAGGCTGCATTCTTGCAGCGTCTGCCAATGCAGGCGGTGAAACAGCGGCGCGTTCTGCGCCTGTACCTGCGCCAGAAACCGGTGCGCCCCACGCCCGTGCGCGGTCGATACCGCCATGCGGATCAGCTCGCTACCGAGCATCGCGCTACGACGGTAGTCGCGCTGCACCGCCAGCCGCGAGCCATGCCAAACCCCCGGCTGGGTCTCGTGGATGCGCACGGTACCAACAACTTGCTCGGGCATGCCGAACACGCAGGAAACCGCGACGATGGTGGTGGCAATACGATCGATGGCATCGGCATCGCTGCCATCGAACAGACCTTGCTCGGTGCAGAACACCTGGCGGCGCAGGCGCGATGCTTCTCGGCGCTCCCAGCGTTCGGTGATGTGTTTGATGATGTATTCGGTGGGCACGAACGCTTGATGGCCGTCTGCACTCACGCGCAGCACTTCCAGCACCGTCTGCTCAGGCCAGCGCATGGGTCTGCACCGTCGGCGTGTCGGTCTCGAACGAGGCGAGCGAAGAGCAAGCGCCGCACTTGCCGCAACCGGCCTTGATATCGGCACTCTTCAAGCCGCCCTCGACCAGCATCTTGCCGAGGGGTGCGAGCAGGCGGCGCATGGCGGCGGCACTCGGTGAGAGTTGCTGGGCGAGTGGCGTGCCGCCGACGGGCAAAAAGGGCACCACGAAGGGATAGACGCCGAGCTGGATGAGCTCGGCACTCATCTCAAGAATGGCCTCGTCGCTATCGCCCAGCCCCGCCAGAATATAGGTGCTGACCTGGCCGCGGCCGAATACCGCGACGGCATCGGCGAAGGCGGTCATGTATTCGCGCAAGCTCACCGTCGCCTTGCCGGGCATGATGCGATGCCGCACTTCCGGCGTGACGGCTTCGAGGTGCATGCCGAGCGAATCGACACCGGCATCTTTCAGGCGCTGATACCAGCGCGCATCGTCGGGCGGCTCGCACTGCGCCTGTACGGGTAAGCCACGGCGCGCACCGGCGGCACCAAAATGGTCGACGGTCGCGGCCTTCACGCCGAAGGCGCTCTCGCAAAGAATCTCGGCGCCACGGTCGGTGAAGTTGGGCGTGCCGGTGGTCATCACCATGTGCTTCACGCTGTCGAGTAGCACGGCGGCGCGCGCGACTTCGCCGAGTTGCTCGGGCGTCTTGCGGTTGATGGTGCGGCCTTCTTTCAGGCTCTCGCCGATGGCGCAGAACTGGCACGAGGTGCTGCGGCGGCCGTAGCGGATGCAGGTTTGCAGCACGGTGGTGGCGAGCACATCTTTGCCGTGTAGCTGGGCGATCTTGCCGTAGGCCACGCCGTCGAAAGTTTGCAGCGCGTAGAAGCGTGGTTGCAGGGGGAACTCGATACGAGCGATGGCGAGACCATTGCGTTCGAGCACGCTCACGCCTTGTGCATCTGGCGCGCGCGCGAAGAACGGCGAGGCCTTGGCGGTGTCGCTGTGCACCGGCACCATCACCGTGCGGCCATCGACGGTGACTGCCTTGTGGTCGGTGGGGCCGGCGCCGCCCTTGCGGGCGGCGGCACCGGCGCTGGGGTCTTCAAGGCGCACGCCGTTGGCTTGTAGTTCGCTGATCACTTCAGCACTCGCCGTCGGCACCGCTTTGCTGCGCAGATGCTGGCTGAGGTCCTGCAACGAGACGGACGCGATCTGCGTCATGGCGCTTTCTCCAGCATTTGAGCGATGGCATTGAGATATGCACCTTGCGCGCCATCAGCGGACTGCGGCTGGCGCATGAGGGCGGCGATTTGCTGCATGTCTTCGAGGTCGCGGGGGTCGGCGCGGGGCGCTTCAACGGACTTCGGCGAAGCGATAGGTGCGTTAGTTAGCCGCGCAGGCGCAGTTACGCGCATATCGACATTGAGACTCAGCAACTCCGGCCGCGCGTAGTGCCCAACGCTGTCCATCATCCGCTTGCGCTTGGTGATGAGCGCGAAATCGAGATCGGCAATCACCATGCCTTCGCCGTCGCGCAACGGTTCGGCAAGATGCTTGCCTTCAGGCGAGATGATCGCCGTGTAGCAGCCGCCACTGAAGGCTTTAAGCAGCTCTGGTGTGGGCGCTTGCGAGGCCTTCTGCGCATCGGTGAGCCAGGCGGTGGCATTGACCACGAAGCAGCCGGACTCCAGCGCGTGATGGCGCATGGTGACTTCCATCTGATCGGCAAAGATTGGCCCGACCAGCGAGCCCGGAAACTGTGAGCAGTGAATCTCTTCGTGCTGCGTCATCAGCGCATAGCGCGCGAGGGGGTTGTAGTGCTCCCAGCAGGCGAGCGCGCCAATGTTGCCGACGGCGGTTTGCACCGTGCGCAGGCCGCTGCCATCGCCCATGCCCCAGACCATGCGCTCGTGATACGTCGGCGTGATCTTGCGGCGTTTGAGCGCGATGTGGCCATCGACATCGAAGACGACCTGCGCGTTGTAGAGCGTGCCGTGATCGCGCTCGTTCACGCCCAGCACGACGACCATGTTGTGAGCCTTGGCAGCGGCACCAATCGCATCCGTCATCGGCCCCGGAATGGTCGGCGAGTACTCGTACAACTTGAGGTGGGCAGCGCCCATCGTCACGGCGGGCGTGACGAAACTGAAGTAGGGGTAATACGGAACGACGGTTTCGGGAAACACCATCAGCTGCACGCCCTGGCGCGCTCCATCGGCAATGGCATGCAGCACCTTGGCGATGGTGCCGTCGGCGCTGTCCAGCACCGGATTGAGCTGGACAGCGGCGGCGCGGACGATCTTGTTCGTCATGGCGCGAAGCGACTCACACGGTCCAGGTGTGGATCATGAAAGCGTTGTCGTTGCGGTTAATCAGGATCAGATCAAGCACATCCAGCGGGCTGATCGGGATGATGCCGGGCAGCAGCGAGTGCTCGCCGTGGCCGTAGAGCATCTGCAACGCGAAGCGACAGCAATACACCTTGCCGCCTTCGCTCATGAACGCATTGAGCTGGCCCGAAAAGTTCTGCGCGCCGGGGAAGGCCTCATCGCCGATGGTGGGGAAGCCGCGCTGGATGCCGAGCGTGACGCCGGGGCCGTAGAGCAGAATCGCGGTCTCGAAACCTTTACGCTGTAGGCGCTTGGCTTGCAGGATGTTGACGAGGCCGATCGAGCCTTCAAACGCGACGGTGTGAAAGGTGACCAGCGCTTTTTCGCCCGGCTTGGCTTTCACGTCTTCAAACAACTTGTTCTCGTAATCGACGAAGAAATCGCCCTTCTTGGTTGCGGGCATGGTCGGTGTGGGCATCGGTGTCACTCCTGAAGGATTGCTGGGGCGGGGCGAAAGTTTTTTGCGCTGCTGCACCACACCAGACCGCAACCGATGTACCGCCCGCTGCAAGGCGCATCCGATCAAGTTGCAATCACGCCGCGGAGTGGATGGTTTTGCTGGATTTTTTCTTCGCGCACAGAACGCGGCTTGCCGATTGATCGCATACGAATGCAATCAGTTGGCTGCTGTGATGGCCCGCCGTACGCAGGGCATTCACGCCAATAAAGTGCAGGTGCACCAGGCTGGCGCGCTGTGCGATGGCGTGGTGATTGCATCAGGGTTTGGAGCAGGGTCCGCCATCACGTCGCCTGCATTGATCGCACTTCATGCAATCAATCACTGCTGCTACATACGGTCGATCGCCATGCCTGAAAAAGCCCGCCGCTGGAAATTGAATCTGGAAGCCAGCGATAAGCCGGCGTAT
Source organism: Stagnimonas sp. (assembly GCA_965279705.1). Taxonomy (GTDB): domain Bacteria; phylum Pseudomonadota; class Gammaproteobacteria; order Nevskiales; family Nevskiaceae; genus Stagnimonas. The sequence goes on along the minus strand of OZ257257.1, from coordinate 3,292,324 downwards.
CTGGCGCTGGCCGATGCGATTGCGGAAGACATCCGCAGTGGCCGTTTCACGGCGCAAGACCGCTTGCCACCGCTGCGTGTGCTGGCGCTCGAACTCGGCCTCAACTACACCACTGCCGCGCGCGGCTATGCAGAGGCGCAGGCGCGCGGCTTGATCGATAGCAAGGCGGGGCAAGGCAGCTTCATTCGCGCGACGGCTGCTGCACTCAGCAATCGCAGCGCGCGCAGCGTCGGGCTGGTGGAAATGACCATGAACCTGCCGCCCGAGCCGCAGGACGCTGCACTGCAAACGCGCCTGCGCCGTGGCGTGAGCGAGCTGCTGGCGCAACACGATCTGGCGACGCTGCTGCGCTATCAGGAGTTCGGCGGCAGCGAGGCCGAGCGCGATGCCGGTGCGCGCTGGCTGGCTCCCTTGCTGCCCAAACTGAGCCGCGATCGCGTGCTGGTCTGCCCCGGCATACAGAGCGCACTGGTCGCGCTTTTCAGCACCCTCGTGCGGCCCGGTGAGGTCATGTGTTGCGAAGAGATCACCTACCCCGGCGTGAAGGCGCTCAGCGCGCAGTTCGGCATCAAGCTGCACGGCCTGCCGGTAGATGGCGAAGGCATCGTGCCGCACGAGTTCGAGACCGCCTGCCGCGTGCACCGCCCCAAGGCGCTGTATTGCAACCCGACCATTCAGAACCCGACCACGCAGACCATGTCGCTGAAGCGGCGCGAGACCATCGCGCGCATTGCCAACCAGTACGGCATCGCGATCATCGAGGACGATGCCTACGGCCTGTTGCCAACCATCCCCATCGCACCCCTTGCGACGCTGGCACCGGAGCTCACTTATTACGTCACCGGCCTCGCCAAGCATCTCGGCGCGGGTCTGCGCATTGGCTATCTGGTGGCGCCGGATGCACGTGCCAGCAAGCGCTTGGTCTCGACGATGCGCGCGACGACGATCATGGCGGCACCCCTCACCGTCGCACTCGCCACTCGCTGGATCAACGACGGCTCAGCGGACGTGATGCTGCATGCCATCCGTCGCGAATCGCAGGTACGGCAGCGGCTGGCTGCTGATCTGTTGCCGCGCGGGAGTTATGTCTCGCAGCCCGATGCCTTTCACCTCTGGCTGAAGCTGCCGCCGCCGTGGAGCCGCATCGACTTCGCCACCCACCTGCGCTCACGCGGTGTGGGCGTGGTGGGCAGCGATGCCTTCGTGGTGAGCGGCACGCCGCGTGAGGCGGTGCGCGTCTGCCTGGGCGGTAGCGCCACCCTGCACGACTGCCGTCACTCGCTGGAACTCATTGCCGATGCGCTGCACGAGCAGCCTGCAGTCGCCTCGGCAATGATGTGAATCTCAGGCGCCGCCGGCGGCAATCCAGCGGCTGATCTTGCCGTCGAGCACGTCGAGCGGCACCGCGCCGTCTTTCAACACCTCCCGATGAAAGGCGCGGATGTCGAACTTCGGCCCCAGTGTTTTCTCGGCGCGCAGCCGCAGTTCCTTGATCTTCAGTTCGCCGATCTTGTAGGCCAGCGCCTGCCCGGGAATCGCCATGTAGCGCTCGGCTTCAGACACCGCCTGCGTCTCGCTCTGCGCCGAGTTATTCAGCATGTAGTCGATGACCTGCTTGCGGATCCAGCCCTTGTCATGCAGGCCGGTGTCGACCACCAGGCGGATCGCGCGCCAGAGCTCGTTCTGCAGATAGCCGAAGTAGTCGTAAGGGTCCTGATACACGCCCAGCTCCTTGCCCAGCGATTCGGCGTAGAGGCCCCAGCCTTCGACATACGCGGTGGCACCGCCGAAGCGGCGGAACTTCGGCAGGTCGGTCAGCTCCTGCGCGAGTGCGATCTGGAAGTGATGGCCGGGCACCGCCTCGTGCAGATACAGATCCTCGGCATCCCAGATCTTGCGGCTGGGTAGGTCGTAGGTGTTGACGTAGAAAACGCCGGGGCGGCTGCCGTCTTCGCTCGGCGATTGATAGCTGCCACCAGCGGCGGACTTGTTGCGGAAAGTCTCCACCGGACGAATCTCGAATGCGGCCTTGGGCTGCAGCGCAAACAGGCGCGCCGCACCCGGCTCGACCTTTTTACGCAGGTCTTCAAAGTAGGCGAGCAGCGCCGGTTCGTCCTTGAAGATGAAGCGCTTGTCGGTGTCGAGAAACTTGAAGAAGGCCTTGAGGTCGCCCTTGAACTTGAGCTGCTTGATGATCTTCTTCATCTCGCCCTGGATGCGCGCCACTTCATCGAGGCCGATCTGGTGAATCTGTGCGGGTGTGAGGTCGGTGGTGGTCGTGCTCTTGACGTTGTAGGCGTACCAGGCGGCGCCATCCGGCAGCGCATTGAGGCCCACGGTTTCGCGGGTCTTGGGCAGGTATTCATCGCGGATGTAATTGCGCAGCTCGCTGTAGGCGGGCATCAGCGTCTTGCTGATGAGTGCTGTGTAGTCGGCAGTGAGGCGGGCTTTGTCAGCCGCGCTGAAATCTGCCGGCAGCGCCGTGATCGGCTTGTAGAACAGCGTCTTGGTGGGGTCGGCCGAGATCAGCGCGTCGAGCTGCGGCAGCACCTTCACCATCAGCACTTTCGGTTGCACCACACCGGCCTTCACACCCTCGCGCATGTTGGCGATGGCCTGTGTGAACAGCGCCGGGATGAGTGCCGCGCGCTTGGCCCAGTCGTCGTAGTCCTTGACAGTCTTGAACGGCTGCGCCGAGGTGCCGGAGCCGAGCTGTGCCAATTGATTGGGGAAGGAATAGAACTGGTTGATCGGCTGCAAATAGTCGGGAAAGCGATATCCCTCGATATCCTCATCGCGGCCAGCGAGGAACATCTGCACGCTCAGCTTGTCCTGTTCGCCGAGCACTGCGGTATCCACCGCCGCGACGCGCGCGCGCCACTTCTGGTCGAAGGCCAGCGACTGCGCGCGGAACTCGGCCGTCAGGGTATTGGGCAGAAGGTCGTTGTAGCGGTTGTCGCCAACAAAGGTCGCGCGCAAGGGATTGAGCTGCAAGCCCTCATCCCAGTAGTCGGCAAACAGCTGCTTCAGCGATTCGGCCGGCGTCGGCGCCACCTTGGCAGGTGCGGCGGGTGCGGCAGCAACAGGCGCAACGGGCGTGACAACAGGGGCTTGTGCACAGGCTGTCATCAGCAGGGCGAGCAGCGGCAGCGCAGCGGAGAGTCGGAGCGTCATGAGTAGGACCGGCTAGAGAAAGGAGGGTCGGCCTTGGCCGACTGCATGTCGATGACAAAGGATGCACCAATCGCACGGAGGGTTTGAATTGGCGTGCAGCGGCGTGCCGCTGCGAGGACAATAGCGCCATCGCCCCTACATCCCCGCCGCGCCCCGTGATCGCCCCTCCGCCTGGCATCGCCAGCCTCACCCAGCCTGAAGCCCTTGCCCGCTATGCCACGCCCGAGCGCGGCGCACCGGGCTATACGTCGCGTGTGCTGTTGCCGGCCAATCCCGCGGAGATCGCCGAAGTGCTACGCGCTTCGCAGGTGTCGCACAACCCATTGGTGCTGAGCGCTGGCCGAACGGGCTTGGTGGAGGCTCAGCGGCCCGAGGGCGAGACCGTGCTTTCGCTCGAAAAGCTCAATCGCATCCTCTCGATTGATGTGGCCGCGCAGCGTGCCGAGGTCGAAGCTGCCGTGCCGGTCGACACGCTCAATGCGGCGCTCGAAGCACACGGCCTGGTCTGGCCGATGGAGATGGGCTCGACCAGTGCCGCGACGGTGGGCGCTTGTGTCGCCAATGGTTCGGCCGGTGCCAACGCGGTCTGCTACGGCACCGCTGCGCATCTCTGCGAGACGGCTTGGGGCCTCTGGGCCGATGGCAGCGAGACCGGTGCGCAAACTGGCCCGCAGTGGTTCGCGCCCGCACCGCAGGTACTCGCCATAGACTCCGCCGCGCCCGATGTACAGCAGGGCCTGATCGGCACTCAGGGCGTGCTCGGCGTCATCACGCGACTGGTGCTGCGCCTGCATTGCCTGCCGGTGCACCGCGAGGCAGCACTCATTCCTGTTGCCGACATGCCTGCGGCCATGCGCGTGCTGGCGCTGGCGCGGGACGTATTCGGCGCCGACGTGGAAGAGTTCGAGTTCATCAGCGCCAGCGCGATGGCGCTGGTGCGTGCGCTCAAGGGCGAGGCGTTCCGCTGGCCGTTCGCGCGCGATCCGCAGGCGCCGTTCTATCTGCTGCTGCAAGTGAAGAGCGATGACGCGGGCGAAGAGCTTGCCGCGCATCTCTACAGCTTTCTCACCGAGACGCTGCAGCAGCCCGACGACGCGCTTGGCTATGCACCGCTGAAGGCGCTGAAAGCCATCCGCCATTCGATCACCGAGGCCAGCAACCACGCCATGAAGGCGCTCGGTGGCGGCCGTCTCGCCTTCGATACCGCGACCCCGGTTGAAGTCTTCGGTGACTACCTCGCTGCGCTCGAAGCGGCATTGAAACAACAACATCCGCAGGTTCAATTCATCGCCTTCGGCCACGCCGGTGTCGGCGGCGCGCATCTGCATCTGCTGGGCACGCGCGAGCAGCCGGTGCAGGCGCACCCCGATGCACTCGTCAAACTGGTGTTCGACGTCACCGCTGCGCACCGTGGCACCTTCAGCGCCGAGCATGGCGTGGGCAGCAAGTGGGGTGCAGCCTTCGCCGAGCGCGCCAGCCCGCAGGTGGTGGCCGAACTCGTCGCGGCGAAGCGCCAGCGCGACCCCGCGCACATCCTCAATCCGCGTAGCTTCGGGCTTGATCAACTGGTGCGCCGCGCATGAGTGCCTTGATCCTGCTCGGCGTGTGCATGTTGCTCGGCGCACTGACGGTGCGCATCAAGCCCGAGGCCAGCGACTGGGTGCCGGGCTTGAATGGTTGGGTGCTCAACATTGCCTTTCCGGCGCTGGTGCTGGAGCTGATCCCCAAGCTGCATCTGGAACCAGGCTTGTGGTTTCCGGTGATGGCGATGTGGGGCACGGCGCTTGGGTCGGCCGCGGTGCTGTGGCTGGTAGGCCGTGCGGCGGGCTGGTCGCGCGGCGTCATCGGCGCGCTGGTGCTGGTGGCGGGGTTCGGCAACACCTCGTTCACGGGCATCCCGCTGATCGAGGCGCTGCAAGGCAAGGATCATCTGGGTGCGGCCGTGCTGGCCGATCAGGCCGGGTCTTTCCTGGCGCTCTCCACGGTTGGCGTGTTCGTCGCCGCCTGGTATTCCGGCACGGCAACGAGCGTGGGCGCAGTGCTGCTCAAGGTCGCGCGCTTCCCGCCCTTCATCGCCATGCTGGCGGGCTTTGCGGTGGGCGCTGCGGGCGGCTGGCCGGTGCTGGTGGATGACTTGCTGCATCGCATCGGCACCACGCTGTCGCCCTTGGCGCTGTTCGCGGTGGGCTTGCAGTTCAAGCCGGCGGATATCCGCGCCAACCTTGCGCCGATGGCCGCTGGCCTCGGCTGGAAGATGCTCGCTGCGCCGCTGCTGGTGTTTGCTACCGGCCGCGTGCTGGGCGTGAGCGGCATCCCGTTCGAAGTGGGCGTATTGCAGGCCGCCACCGCGCCGATGATCTCGGCAGGCATCCTCGCGCAGCAGTCGGGTCTGGCCCCCAAACTCGCCAATACAGTGGTTGGCGTCGGCATTGTGTTGTCGCTGGCGACGGTGCCGTTGTGGAACCTGCTGCTGGGTTGATTCCGGCGGGGCTTGGACGCTGCTAGTATTTCGAGCAAGCCGACCCCAGAGATCGGCACCCTCGCTCACTGCAAACGGGTTGCAGTGAGCACACCACACAGCTCATCGCCGCTTGCCTAACGCCTTCTCGACTGTCGTGCGTTCGCTGTTTTGGGCCCTGATGTATGGCTCAGTTTCCGCTTGGGCGATCCCGCCGGAAATGCCGCTGCGGGCGCTGTCGTTTCAAAGCTGGGGGCAGGAGGCCGGGCTGCCGCAGATTTCCGTGCACGACATGGCCCGCGATGCACAGGGCTATTGGTGGATCGGCACCGAGAATGGCTTGGCGCGTTTTGACGGCCTCAACTTTGAAACCTTTCGCCAGGCCGATACGCCCGCGCTGAAATCGAGCTGGATCTCGCGCCTGCATGTCGATCGGGCCGGGCGGCTCTGGGTTGGCACCATCAAGAATCTCGCGGTGTACGAGGGCGGCCGCTTCAATGTGGTCACGGTCGGCGGCATGGACGTGGGCAAGGTCAGCGGGATGGCCGAAGAGCCTGGGACGGGCGCGCTGTACGTGGCGGCCGATGGTCTGTTCCGGTTTCAGGATGGCCAGCTGCAAGCCGTGGCGGGCTGGCAGGGGCCCGCGACGGCCACACTGAGCGGGCCGGATGCGGTCTGGGTCGCGGCACCCAAGAGGCTCGTGCGCATCGCCAACGGTGTGCAGCAAACCTTTGCCTTGCCGACGGCGCTGGCCGATGCCGTGGTCACCGAGATGGCCTGGGCATCGGATGCGCTCTGGCTGGCGAGCACACGCGGCCTGCTGCGGTTTTCGCAGGGCCGGTTCGAGTCGTGGCCACTGGATGAACGGCCGGGCGCGCCAGTCCCCAGCCTGCAAAGTCTGGCGGCCGATGGCACTGATGGCCTGTGGGCAGGCAGCGACCGCATGCTGTACCGGCTGCACGCCGGCCGCGTCATCGAGCGGCTGGATACGGCCGCCCCCGGCGCCTTGCCCTGGCCGATCACCATCAAGGCCGAACGGGGCTCGCTCTGGCTGGGCAGCCAGAGCGAGGGCTTGCAGCACTACTGGCGCAGCGAGACCCGGCGCTTCAGTGTGGAAGAAGGCCTGAAAGACCCGCTGGTGTGGAGCTACGCCGAAGACGGCGCGCGCCTGCTGATCGGCACCAATTCCGGCGTTGCGGTCTATGCCGAGGGGCGCATCACGCCGTGGATCGACGCCAGCAGCCTGCCCAATCCGGTGGCGTATTCCTTGTTGCAGGATGCGGCAAAGCGGCTATGGGTGGGCACCCGTGCCGGGCTCGCCCGTTTCACGCCGGATGGCCGCCTGCTGGATACGCTGCCGGCCTTTGCCGGCTTGCAGATCAATGGCCTGCTGCAAGCGGCAGACGCCAGCGTGTGGGCCGCTACCAGCGATGGATTGTTCCGGATCGCGGGCGAACAGGTGCGGCGCTTTGGCGAAGCCGAAGGGCTGGGCAGCCAGCGCATCCGCTATCTGCTGCAAGCCCGCGACGGCACGCTGTGGGTCGGCACCGAAAGTGGCTTGTATCGCCAGCGTGCCGGGCGCTTCGAGGCGGTCGTGCTCCATGGCCAGGCGGAGATGTTCATCACCTGCCTGACCGAACTCGCCGATGGCCGGCTGGCTGTGGGCACCTACGAGCACGGCATCTACCTGCGCAGCGATACCGGCCTGCAACACTGGGGGCCGGCGCAGGGCCTGCCCTCGCACTCGGTGTTCTACCTTGCAACAGTCGGCGATTGGCTGGTGGGCGCAGGCGCCGATGGCGTCTATCGCATCGCACTTTCGGCGCTGGCCACGGGTGCTGCGGCACCGCTGCCGGTCGAGGTGCTGGTGGACAATCCCGGCGAGCGCCAGGGTCGGTCGCGTCTGCGCTGCTGCAATGGCGGCGGCAATGGCAAGGGGCTGATCGTGGGCAATCAGGCCTGGCTCGCCACCCTCGACGGCGCGCTGCGCGTGACCGTGGACGGCCCTGCGCGCATTGCCCCCGTCGCCACCATCCAGGGCATCGAGCATGACCATCAAAAGCGGTTGCTGACGCCCGATGTATTGATCGAAACACTGCCGCGCGATGTGCTCATCCGATATGGCGTCGTCGACTATCACGAGCCGGCCCGCCTGCAATTTCGTTATCGCCTCAATGGCTTCGACAAAGGCTGGGTAGAGGCGGGCGAGCGTCGCAGCGCGATCTACACCAACCTGCCGCCCGGCCGGTTCACGCTGGAGGTACAGGCCCGAAATCCCTTCGGCATCTGGGGGCCGTCGGCCGAGCAGCGGCTTGAAGTGCCGAAGCGTTTCATCGAGACCTGGACTTTCCGCACCCTCTGCGCCGCGGCGCTGTTGCTGCTGGTGTTGTTCGGCACGCGTTTCCGCCTGCGCCGACTGGAGGCGCAGAAGCGCGCGCTGGAAGCGGTGGTTGCAGAACGCACCCGCGCCCTGGCCGAAAGCAATGCCCGGCTCGCTGCCGCCAATGTCGAGCTGAAAATCGCCAGCCACACCGATGCCCTCACTGGCCTCTACAACCGTCGTTTTCTGGAAGAGTGCATTCCCAACCTGCGGGCCCAGCTCGCTCGCCGCAGGATGGAAACCGGTCGCGATCTGGTGATCGGGGTCATCCTCATCGACATCGACTACTTCAAGCGCATCAACGACCGCTTTGGCCATGTGGTGGGCGATCTGGTGCTGCAACGCGTCGCGGCCGGGTTGCAAGCGGCCGTGCGCGAAAGCGAGTTCGTGCTGCGCTGGGGCGGCGAGGAGTTTCTGGCGATCCTGGAAGTCGTCGAGCGCAGCCAAGTGGGTGCGGTGGCGCTGCGACTGCATCAGACCATCACCGAGAGCTGCGCACAGATGGAAGTGACACCCGGCCAAGCCGTGGGCACGGTCACCGCCTCGCTGGGCTTTGCCAGCTACCCGATGACTTCCGCCTCGGCTGAGCACAACTGGCAAACCGCCATCGAGGTGGCCGACCACGCCCTCTATGCCGCCAAGGCCGGCGGCCGTAACCGCTGCGTCACCTACGACCTCGACCGCCTGCCCGCGTCGGTCTGGTTGCAGCAGATCAACGCCAGCGACATCACCGGCTGGATCGCCGCAGGCGAAGCCAGCGAGCAGGTTTTGAATCCGCAGGGCTACTAGGCCAGAAACCCCAGGTCGCGGCGGCTGTCGAAGTTGGGCAGGTTGGGGAACACCGTATCCAAGGCGCCATCCGGCACGCCAAACCAGCGCGCGAGTGTGGCGCCGTATTGATCGGTGGAGGTGGTGGGGATAATGCGCCCCGCGCCGATGTCATCGTCGCTGCCAAGGGCGAGACTGGGCATGGTGCCGTAGTAGCTGCCGCCCTTCACCGCGCCGCCCAAGATGAACTGGTGATTGCCCCAGGCGTGGTCGCTGCCATCGCCGTTGCTGCCTAAGCCGCGGCCAAAGTCGGAGGCGGTGAACACGGTGACGTTGTTCTGCTCGCCGATCTCGTTGAGCGCATCCCAAAACGCCTTGAGGTTTTTGCTCAGGATTTGCAGGCGCTCGGCCTGGCCATTCAACTCATTGTTATGGGTATCAAAGCCACCGAAGTTGACGAAGAAAATCTGCCGCGCGTCGCCGATCTGCGTGTGTGCCTTGATGCAGCGCGCCACCTCGTGCAGCTGCGCCCCGAGTTCCTGATCACCGGGATACTGCGGGAAGGCGGTGCTCACATCGCCCGCCGCATTAAGCGCGGTGTTGACCACGCCCACTTTCGAGATCGCGCTGTTCTCTAGTGCGGCGAGTTCAGCCACCAGCAGATTGCGGTGGCTCGCGGCCTGGTTGAGCAGGTCACGCGTGGCTTGCTGGCGCAGGCCGTTGCGATAGCCGTTGTTCACCGAGAGCAGCTCCGGCGCGCCGTTGGGGCCGAGCACGTAGGGCATGGCTCGCGCGCCTTCTTGCCAGTAGTTGACGCCGCCGATGTTGATGTTCATGGCGAGCGGCGTGCGATAGCCCTGCGCGTCGTAGAGATCAGCAATCCGGCCGCCCCAGCCGAGCCGCGCGGGTTGATCCGGCAGGCTCGTCCACCAGGCGGTGCGCTGGTCGATGTGCGAGAACAATTGCAGCGGCAGGTTCACGCCGTTCAGCGCCTGCGCCTTGGTGGTGGGCTGCACCAGCGTGCCGACATTGCCGAGCACCGCGAGCTTGCCGGTGTTGAACAGGGTGCGCAGCTCCGGGCAGGCGGCATTGAGGCCGTAGGCATAGCCATCGCTCGCGGTGCCGCTGAGCGTGAGCAGGCTGCTGCGCGGCAGCGCCAAATTACTACGGCTCGCCGCATAACTGTTGTAGCCCGCCTGCGTGGTGGGCACGAGGGTGTTGAAGCCGTTGTTGCCGCCGTCGAGATACACGCAGACCAATGCTTTGTAACCGCTAGTGTCCGCCGTGTTGGTCGCGGCGAAAGCGCGCTGAAAGCTGCCGACGGTGCCGAGCAGGCTGGCCGAGGCGGCGAGCTTCGCGCTCTGGCTCAAGAAATCGCGGCGAGAGAGGCTGCTGTTGTAGATGGATTCGCTGAGGAAATCTTTCATGGCGCAGTCCTAGCGTTGCACGACGTACTGCGGGGAGTTGAGCAGCAGATCGGCAGCTTCCACCACCCGTCGCGCGCGATACGTGGCCTCATTGGTGGGGATCGCACTGACGTAGTTCACGAGCGTCGCGCGCATCGCCTGCGGCATCTGGCCCTGCATCAGCAGCTGGTTCATGCGCTCGATGAGTGCGGCGGGATCGTTGGCGAGCGACTCCCACGCGGCGGTGCGCAGCAGCACGCTCTCAGTGCCGAGCGAGTTGCTCTCGTCAAAGCCCTGGTTGCCCGCGTAACGCTTGCCGCTGCTGTCGATGAACTGATGCGTCAGCCGCGAATAGGCGTTGATGGTGAGCACCAGCGTGTTCTCGTTGGTGATCTGAAACTCCGGCGTCTCCAGCCCTGCACCCGCCAGCCGCCCGGCGCGCACGTAGTCCGGCTGGTAGAAATTGAACACCGTCGACGCCGCCAGCGGTGCCTGGCCGGTGAGTGCATAGGCGTCTTGAGTGATGCCGTATTCGTTAACGCTGCCATCCGTGTTCGTGCCACCAAACGCACGCCAGAGATTGGTGAGGCGCAGCAGCGGCTCGCGCAATTTGCCGTCGCTGTTGCCGCCCGCGTTCACGGCTTCGGGGTCGGTGAGAATCGCCCGTGCCACCGCGAGCAAGTCGCCGCGCATGCCGCTGCCGTTGTTGGCGAACACCGTCGCCACCCGCTGCACGTAACCCGGCGAGGGGTTGCTGTTGACGAGGCGCTGGATCAGCTGGCGGCTGATGAAGGGCGCGGTGTTGGGGTGGTTGAACAGTGTGTCGAGCGCGATCTTCAGATCACCCGCTGGCGTGCCGCCTTGAGGCACATGCACGCCGCTGATGAGTGTCTTCGCACTGGTGTCGTGGTGGTTCTGGTAGCCCACCATCGGCTGGGTGAAATCGTAGTCGTAGAGGTAGGCGCTCTCGCCCGTCTGCGTCGTCGGGTTAGAGGCCCAGCCGGTGAAGGTATTGGCCAGCGCCTCGATCTGCGGGTAGCCATAGGTGGGTATGGTCTTGCCGCTGCCATCGAGCCTGGGCGTGCCGTCCGGGTTGAGCTCCACCAGCCCCACCGTGAACAGCTGCATGATCTCGCGCGCGTAGTTCTGGTCGGCGTGCACGCCCGTCGCCTCGTTGGGTTTGTCGCTGTGATACATGTTGAGAAACGCGCCCATTTGCAGCGACAGCGTCACGCGCTCCAACAGCTGCCGGTAGTTGCCGAGCGCGTTCTGGTTGAGCAGGTCGTAGTACAGCGACAGCGCCTTGTTGTTGGCGAACAGCGCGCTCGACTGGCTCGACACCACCAGAATCTGCGACAGCGCGAAGGCCATGCGCTGGCGCAGCTGATCAGGGCCCAGCACCGCGTTCTTCCACCAGAACGGCAGCCAGTTGCGATTGTCGGTGGCGTCCTTGATGGCGGGGTAGGTGAGGCTCGTCGTGGCCTGTGCCTGCTGCGCAAACCATTGGTCGTAGGTTTGCGCGGCGGTGGCGTCGAGGCTGCTCGGCGTCGCGCCAAAGGTGCCTTGCGCGAGCAGGCGTGTGGCGGCAGCAGCACCCATCGGCCCGGCATCGACCGGCGGCGTGACCGGCGCAGGGTCGCTGGGCTCGGGCGTGGGCGGCGCAGGCGTAACAGGTGCAGGTGTCGTTGGCGCAGGTGCCGCCGCTACTGGACTCGGCACGTCGCCGCTGCCGCCACAGGCAGCGAGCGCCAGCAGCATCAGCAATGCTTGAAGGCAGTGCGAAAGACGGCGTGAACGCATGGGCGACTCCAGGGAGCAAGCCCGCACACTAAGCCAGTAAAGCGCCCTACGCGCGTATCAGCGACGCATAGGATCTATTCAATTTCCGCATGGGATTTTTCTCGGGCGGGCCCAGCACTTGCACTCGCAGAGTCTCGCAGGCGCACAGCGCATGCGGACGCCCTCAAGGCGACAGGGTCACCGCGACGCCATCCCGCAAATACACCACGCCGCCCTTCATCACGAAGCGCATGCGCTCAAACTCGGTGAGGTCTTTCAGCGGGTCGCCACCGACGGCGACCAGATCGGCGAGGCGCCCGATGCTGATGCTGCCGACATCCTTGCTGCGGCCCAGAAGGTCTGCCGCGTTGCGGGTGGCGGACTGGATCGCCTGCATGGGCGTGAGACCCCATTCCACCATCTTCGCCATCTGCTTGCCGTTGTCGCCGTGCGGGTACACGCCGGCATCGGTGCCGTAGGCGATCTTCACGCCGGCCTCTGCGGCCTTCTTGAAGTTCTCGCGCTGCAGGCGGCCGACGAGGCGTTCCTTGTCGAGAATTTTCTGCGGGTAATTGAGCTTGGCGTATTCGGCGAGGATGTAATCGTCGTTGTAGATGTCGGCTACCAGATAGGTGCCGCGCGCCTTCATCAGCTGGATGCCCTCGGCGTCAATGAAGCTGCCGTGCTCGATGGAATCGACACCGGCCTTGATCGCCATCTTGATGCCCTCTGTGCCGTGCGCGTGCGCGGCCACCTTGCGATCCCAGCGATGGGCTTCGTCGACCAGCGCGTTCATTTCTTCCTGCGAGTACTGCGGCGCGCCCACCGAATCTTCTTCCGACAGCACGCCGGCGGTGGCCACCATCTTGATGACATCCGCACCGTACTTGATCTGCTCGCGCACCTTGAGCCGCACCGCTTCGACGCCATCGGCCACGCCGGTGAAGCCGTCGATGTGCAGATACGGCGAAGCCCCGGTGAAGTCCGCGTGGCCGCCGGTCGCGCCAATGGCGTGCCCTGCCGCGACGATGCGAGGGCCCATCACCAGACCTTCGTCGATCGCCTTGCGCAACGCGATGTCGATGAAGTCGCCCGCGCCCAGATTGCGGATGGTGGTGAAGCCCGCCAGCAGCGTGCGCCGCGCATAGATGTGCGTGCGCACGGCGGTGTCGATCGCACTCTGGCGCACCACCGATTCGTAGTACTCGTCCGGGTTGCCGGTGATGTGCGTGTGGCAGTCGATCAGGCCCGGCATCAGCGTCGCGCTGCCGAGGTCGATCACTTCGGTGCCCGCCGGGATGGCCAGACCGCTGCCGACCGCGACGATCCTGTCGCCCTCGATCAGCACCACACCGTTGTCGACGGGCTTTGCGGCGAGGCCATCAATCAGATGCGCCGCCTTGATGGCCAGCTTGCGCGGCGGGGCCTCAGCCGCCACCGCAACCAGAGGCGCGCTGACGAGCAGGGCAAGGACGAAACGAACGATGACGGTGCAGCGCATATGGACTCCTCGAAGGCTAACCAGACCAAGCACCGATCGTGCCCGATCAGTTCTTGCTTGGCACCGGCAAGCCCAGGTTGCGCCAGAGTTTCAGTGTCGGCTCGGCCTGATTCAGTGTGTAGAAGTGAATGCCCGGTGCGCCACCCTTGAGCAGCGTTTCGCTGAGGCGCGTGACCACTTCCAGCCCGAATGCCTGCACGCTGGCCTTGTCGTCGCCGTAGCTCTCCAGCCTGAGCTTCACCCAGCGCGGAATCTCGGCACCGCAAGCGGCAGAAAACCGCAGCAACTGCGCGGTGTTGACGATGGGCATCACGCCCGGCACGCAGGGGATGGTGATGCCGGCTTTGTGGCTGCGCTCGACGAAATCGAAGTAGCACTCGGCATTGTAGAAATACTGCGTCACCGCACCGTGCGCACCGGCCTTGACCTTGCGCACATAGGCATCGAAATCGGCCTGCGGATGTTCGGCTTGCGGGTGCATCTCGGGGTAGGCCGCGACTTCGAGCGTGAAGTGCTCGCCGTGCGTCTCAACGATGAAGCTCACCAGCTCATTGGCGTAGTGAAATTCGCCAGGGGCGGCATTGCTCATCGCGGTGGCGGGCAAGTCGCCACGCAGAGCCACGATCCGCTTCACGCCCGCATCGCGGTACTGCGTCAGCAGTGCCGCGATATTCGCGCGCGTGCTACCTATGCAGGTGAGGTGAGGTGCCGCCTCGATGCCGGTCTGCTCGATGACCTTGATGATGGCCTCGTAAGTGCCGCCTTGGTCACTGCCGCCCGCGCCGTGGGTAACGCTGAAAAACGCGGGCTTTACCGTGGCGAGATCGCCAATGAGCTTGGGCAGATTGACCCAGCCCTGCGGCGTGCGGGGCGGAAAGAGTTCAAACGAAAAATGGATGTCTTGAGTCGTCATGGTCAATGCGTGTCGCGGGCCAGTTCGTGGGGGCAGTGCGCGCTGTTGAGGGTGATGCCGCCCTGCGCGTTGAGCGCCGCGAGGCGGGCTTGATTGGCTTTGCGCGCCGCGTTATCCACCGCGAGCAGTGTTTGAAAGAAGCCGAGTCCAGCGGGGCTGTGCGCAGGCGTCTGCACTTCGGTGTGGAAGAAGTAGGCATCGCCGCAGTGCAGCCGCCAGCCGCCAGCTTCGCGCACGGCAACGCCGGTATGGCCGCGCGTATGACCGGTGAGCGGCACCAGCAGGATTTCGTCGTCGCCCTCGCCGAGGGCGCGTACCGCGTCGAAACCGTTCCAGCGTTCGCCGGCCGTGCTGTGCGTCTGCCATTTGGGCTTGTGACGCCAGAGGCGCGCTTCGTAGCGCTGCTTTTCGATGAAGGTTGCGGGCGCTTCTGCGGCAGCAAGTTCTGTGGCCTGTACATGCACCTTGGCATCGGGGAAATCTGCCAAGGCGCCGGCGTGGTCGAAGTCCAGATGCGTGAGCACGATGTGGCGCACGTCGCTGGCCGCAAAACCGAGTGCAGCCAGCTGCGCCAGGGCCGTCTCGGCAAGGCTCAGCTTGGGCCGCATCAGCGCCTTGTTGCTACCCGTGACCATGCCCTTGACCTGTGCAGTGCCCAGGCCGGTATCGACCAGCGTGAGGCCATTGCGGCCTTCGATCAGCCAGCAGTGGCAGACGATTTTTGCAGGCTCGAACCAGCCGCCTTCGCCCTGCATCAGGCGACGGCCATGCGGGCACATCGAACCGCAATTGAGATGATGGATTTTCATTGAAAGCTGCTCCTCGAAAAAAGGCGACGGGAGCTAATGCGCCCGTCGCCCTGATGATGCCGCCGCAGCCACTTAGTAGCGGTAGTGATCCGGCTTGTAAGGGCCCTCGACCGGCACGCCGAGGTAGGCGGCCTGATCAGCGGTCAGCTTGGTCAGCTTCACGCCGATCTGCTCAAGGTGCAGTGCGGCCACTTCTTCGTCGAGCTTCTTCGGCAGGCGATAGACGGTCTTCTCGTAGACGTCCTTGTTCTTCCACAGGTCCATCGCCGCGAGGGTCTGGTTGCTGAAGCTGTTGGACATCACGAACGCCGGGTGGCCATGCGCGCAGCCGAGGTTGATGAGGCGGCCTTCGGCGAGCACATAGATGCTCTTCTCGGTATCGGGGAAGGTGTAGCGATCGGTCTGCGGCTTGATCTGGTCGCGCACCGCACCCGACGTGTTCAAGCGATCCATCTGGATCTCGTTGTCGAAGTGGCCGATGTTGCAGACCAGCGCGTTGTTCTTCATCGCCTTCATGTGCTCCAAGGTGATGATGTCCTTGTTGCCGGTGGTGGTGACGTAGATGTCGGCGAAGGGCAGCACGTCTTCGATGGTCTTCACCTCGAAGCCTTCCATTGCGGCCTGCAGGGCGTTGATGGGGTCGATTTCGGCAACGATCACGCGCGCGCCGAGGCCACGCAGCGAGAAGGCCGAACCCTTGCCCACGTCACCGTAGCCGGCGACGAATGCAACCTTGCCGGCAATCATCAGATCGGTGGCGCGCTTGATGCCATCGGCCAGCGATTCGCGGCAGCCGTAGAGGTTGTCGAACTTGCTCTTGGTGACCGAGTCGTTGACGTTGATGGCGGGCACGAGCAGCGAGCCCGATTCCATCATCTGATATAGGCGGTGCACGCCCGTGGTGGTTTCTTCAGCCACGCCGCGCCAGTCCTTGACCACGCGGGTCCAGAAGCCGGGGCGCTCCTTGGCAACCTTCTTCAGCAGGTTCTTGATGACCTGCACTTCGTGGTTGTCGCTGGGGGTGTTGACCCAGTCCGAACCCTGTTCGAGCTCGTAGCCTTTGTGGATGAGCAGCGTCACGTCGCCGCCGTCGTCCACCACCAGCTCGGGGCCGGTCAGCGTGCCGTCGGGCAGGGTGTGGGTGACGCAGTCCATGGTGAGGTCCCAGTACTCTTCCAGCGTCTCGCCCTTCCAGGCGAACACCGGTGTGCCGGCTGCGGCAACGGCGGCTGCGGCGTCGTCCTGCGTGCTGAAAATGTTGCAAGTCGCCCAGCGAACCGATGCGCCGAGGTGGCCGAGTGTTTCGAGCAGCACGGCGGTTTCCTTGGTCATGTGCAGCGAGCCGGTAAGGCGCACGCCAGCCAGAGGCTGCAAGGGCGCGTACTTGGCGCGGATCGACATCAGGCCGGGCATTTCTTCTTCGGCCATGCGGATGCGCTTGCGGCCGAAGGCGGCCAGCGACATGTCGCGGACCTTGTAGTCGGTGAAGGGTTTGGTGTTGAGGGGTGCGTTCATTGCGTCGCTCCAAAGAAAAAATGTGGTCTGGAACGGGCGCAGTTGTTGGTCAGTGCCTGCGAGCCTGGCCGTCACGGTTTCTGACGGTCGCAGCGCCCCTCGCGGGCCAAGTGCGGCGGAGTATATCCGCTTATGCGGATAAGAGGATATTGCCTGCCGATGAAAAACAGCCGAGCCCAGCGGCGACGCTGGCACGAGCTTTGCGATTTCTGCACAAACGGCTCGTTGCTGACAGAAGCCCGGAGGAGAAAGCGATTGAGATCACTTTCATGAATCAGGGAGCGACACATGTCAGGTAGGGATATTGCGTTTCGCGCACCAATCGGCGTTTTTGCACTGCTGGCCAGCATGGCCCCGGCGCTCACACAAGCGCAGGAGTCATCGGCCGTGAGCACAGAGGCATCCACCACGCTGGATGCCGTGAAAGTCGTCAGTCGAGCCCAGGTGCGCGCCTCCGACACCATCACCCTCGAAGACCTCAAGGCCCAGGCCCCGGGTGTGGCGCCGCAGGCATTGCTCAATGCGCTGCCGGGCGTCAACGTGCAGCAGACCGATCCTTATGGTCTGTACGAGTTCGGCTCCACCGTGCGAATCCGCGGCTTCACCGGCGACCAGCTGGCCACTTCGCTGGACGGCGTGCCGCTGGAAACCTACGACGTGCGCGACGGCAGCCCGCCCAACCGTTATGTCGACACCGAAAACCTGAAAGAGATCACCGTCGCGCAAGGCTCAGGCGACGTCACCGCACCGTCGTATCACGCCTTGGGCGGGTCGATCCGCTACTTCACCGACGACCCGATGGGCATCTGGCACACCAGCTTTTCGGCTACCGGCGGCAGTCAGTCCCTGAACCGCACCTATGCGCGCGTTGATACGCCGGCGCTGTGGACGGGCGGCCCGATTGCCTACTTGAGCGGCTCGCGCACCCGTGCGGTGCAGTGGGACAACGCCAAGGCCGACATGGCCGTCGATCACGTCGATGCCAAGATCAAGCAGAAGCTCAGCAACGGCAGCCTCACCTTCACCTATCGCTACGGCAATCGCGACGACCACGACGCCAGCTATTACGACAAGGACAGCAAACCCTACAACGACTACTTCGTGCTCAATGACTTCGCCACCGGCGATCCCGAAAAGGACGGCCTCTTCTACGACAACTGGCTCAACGGCCGCACCGACCAGCTCGCCAGCCTCATCGGCGAGTTCGCGCTCACGCCCAGCCTCAAGCTCGAAGTGGTGCCGTACTACGAAAAGAAAACCGGCTACGGCGTGGGCGGTGTGGCCGCCAGTGCAGCACAGTCGCTCTACGATGATGCAAACGCCGGCACGCCCGGCCGCACCGATATCGCTGCACCGAGAGGGCTGACGCGACGCAAGGAGTTTCTGGATGGTGATCGCCTCGGCGTCACGGCGGGCTTCACCTGGACAGCGGGCATCCACACCGTGCAGACCGGCCTCTGGTACGAGGACTATGACTTCTCGCAGCGCCGCCCCCTGTTCAACCTGACCGGCAACGGTGAATTCGCCTTCAATGAATTGCCGGTGGCCGTCTACTACGACCGCAACTTCAACACGAAGGTGACGCAGTTCTATCTCAAGGACTCGATCTTTCTCTTCAGCGATCGACTCGGTATTGAAGTGGGCTTCAAGGGCTTGAACGTCGACCGCGGATTTTCCGGCATCCCCAACTCCGCATCGTTCAATGCCTCGCAGACCACCTCGATCAACAAGACCGACAAGGATTACTTCCAGCCGCAGGTGGGCGCGAGCTTCAAGCTCAACAGCTCGGAAGAGCTGTTCGGCAACTACGCCGAAAACTTCAGCTCCATCCCGCGTCTGGCCCTGGTGGCATCGAGCTATAGCGATGATCTGAAGCCCGAGACCTCGACCAATATCGACTTCGGTATCCGCAGCCAGCGCGGCCGGTTCAACGGTTCGTTCTCGCTGTATTACGTCGACTACAAGGACCGCATCCTGCAGCTGCAGAATCCCGATCCGTTCCGAGTCGGTGAGGACATCTACCAGAACGTCGGTGCGATCAAGACCTACGGTGCGGAACTGGCGGCGTACTGGAATCCGACCAAGCGCTGGCGCTTGGGCTCGACGCTGAGCCTCAACAACTCCAAATTCCAGGATGACTACGTGACGGGCGACACCGATGCCAATGGCAATGCCACCACGCGCGTCGTGCCGGTGAAAGGCAACGTGGTACCAGACACGCCGTACACGATGGCGGTGGTCAATGCGACCTACAAGATCGCGCCGTTCTTCTTCGGCGGCGAGGCCAAGTTCACCGGCCGTCGCAGCTCGTCGACGACGGGGATGGAGTCGATCGAGGCCTATACCGTGGTCAACCTCAACGCCGGCTTCAAGGGCACCAAGGGCGGCTCGCTGGAGAAGTTCAGTACGCAGATCAATCTCTACAACCTGTTCGACGACAACTCGCCCGGCTACGACGAGTTTGGCGAGAGCGGCGGCGGCTTTTATCTGACGCCACCGCGCGCGGTCTATCTCACCGTCCGTGCCGATCTCTAGGACGATTCGCTGCGGCGTGCTTGCCTTCGGCCTGCTGATGCAGGTTGAAGTGCAAGCCGCCGATCGCATGCCCGTCTGCGCCGCTTGCCACGATACCGGGGCCGGCGGCGCACCGCGTATCGGGCGCATGCAGGATTGGGCGCCACACCTCGAAAAAGGTATGCCCAAACTCATTGCTAGCGTCCGTCACGGTGTACCTGGCACGTTGATGGCGAGCGATAGTTGCGATGGCTGCACCGATGCCGAAATCAAATCCCTCATCCGCCGGATGAGCACCCCGAAAAAACCTTAAGGAAGAGCCACAAGTGAGCACCCCCACTGGATGGACCCGCCGCGACGTGTTGGTGCACCTCGGCCGCACGGCGGGTGCTGCCTCGATGTATCAGGCGATGGCCGCACTCGGCATCGTCGCCATCCCCGCCGCCTATGCCGGTGCGCCACAGCTGCCGGGCGGCTCGGGCGCGGGCAAGAAGGTGGTGATTATCGGCGCCGGTATCGCAGGCCTCACGGCCGCACTCGAACTCGGCAAGGCCGGCTACGAGTGCATGGTGCTCGAAGCCACAGACCATGTCGGCGGCCGCAACCGCACCGTGCGGCGCGGCGACGTGCTGACCGAATACGACAGCAAGCAGACCTGCGATTTCGACGACGCGCCACATCTGTATTTCAACGCCGGCCCGGCGCGCATTCCGTATCACCACACCGCTTTGCTCGCCTATTGTCGCGAGCTGGGCGTAGCGCTCGAACCCTTCGTCAACGACAACCACGCGGGCTATCTGCACAACACCAAGGCCTTCGGCGGCAAGCCGCAGCGGCAGCACAAAATCCTCACTGATACGCACGGCTCGATTGCCGAACTACTCGCCAAGGCCATCAACAAGGATGCACTCGACCAGTCGCTGACCAAGGAAGACGCCGACAAGTTGCTGGAGATGGTCAGCCAGTTCGGCGACCTCGACAAGGACTACCGCTATCGCGGAAGCAACCGCGCGGGCACGGCCGATGGCGATGGCATTCTCACCAGCCCGAATGGCACGGGGCCGATCCGCATCCCCACCAAGGAGCTGGTCGATTCCGGCCTGTGGCAGTGGTTGCAGTTCCCCAACAGCTGGGACATGAACGCGACCATGATGCAGCCCACGGGCGGCATGGACATGATCGTCAAGGGCTTCGAGAAGGCGCTCGGCAATCGCATTCTGCGCAAGGCGCCGGTGACGAAAATCACCAACGTCGAAAAGGGCGTGACCATCGCCTACAAGGATCAAGGCAAGACCAAAGTCGTCAACGCCGACTTCTGCATCAACAGCGCGCCGACGCATCTGGTCGGTGGCATCGACAACAACTTCTCCTCGCGCTATCGCACCGCGCTCAAGGACGGCGCCGAGTGGGGCAAGCTGTTCAAGATCGCCTTCCAGGCCAAGCGCCGCTTCTGGGAGGAAGACGCGCAAATCTATGGCGGCATCAGCTGGACCGATCAGGACATCCTGCAAGTCTGGTATCCGCCACACGGCTTCCACAAAGCCAAGGGCATCATGCTCGGTAGCTATCAGTGGGATCCGAAGAAGGGCGAAGCCTGGGGCAAACTCAAGCCCGCCGCGCGACTCGCCAAGGCCATCGCCGAAGGCGAGAAAATCCACCCCGGCTATGGCGACTTCGTCGAGAAGGGACTGAGCGTGGCCTGGAACAAGGTGCCCTATATGTTCGGCTGCGCACCGGAGTGGACGCCCGAGGCGCGCAACAAGCACTACCCCGTGCTGGTGCAGGCCGAAGGTGCGCATTACATGGTGGGCGACCAGATCAGCTTTCACGGCGGCTGGCAGGAGGGCGCGATACGCTCCGCCCACCGCGCCATCGACGACATTGCCAAGCGCGTTGCCGCTTAAAAATCATTCCACTGGAGAACTGCATGACCCTCATCCGCCGCTCGCTGTTCGCATTGCTCGCCGTATCCGTACTCCCCGCCTGCTCGATGCTCGCGCCCAAGGCGGAAGTGACGCGCTACCCCATCCCCGGTTCGGACTTCCCCATCTCCCAGGCGGTGGAAGTGCCCGTCGGCAAGGCAACGATCTTTCACAGCGGCCTCACGCCCACACCGTTCAACACGGAGGCGCGCAAGTTCAGCTTTGAGTACTGGGGTACCACCGAGCAGCAGGCGTTCTCGGTGCTGAGCAAAATCAAAACCTCGCTCGAAGCCATTGGCCTGACGATGGGCGATGTGGTGAAGATGAATGTTTTCCTCGTCACCGACCCGACCAAGACCGGCCGCATGGACTTCGACGGCTTCATGGTGGCCTACCGCAAGTTCTTCGGCACCACCGAGCAGCCCAAGTTGCCGGCCCGCACGACGGTGCAGATTCCGGGCTTGGCCGCACCCGGCATGCTGGTAGAGATCGAAGTGGTCGCTGTTCGACCCTGAGTTCTCGAACTAAAAAAAGCCGCCTCAGGGCGGCTTTTTTTAGGCGATGACCTGTCTTCAGAATGCCCGCAGGCTTTGCTCGCCCTGCCATTCGGCACCCGCTGCCAGCACCACGGGGCGGCCGATCACGGCGGCTTCGACGCAGAGAAAGCGCTGGTAATCATCGGCTGCGAGGTCGGCAAAGCTGCTGCTGCGTTCCGCACCGGGATTCCACACCACGGTGTCGCAGAAACCCTGCTGGAGCAGTTTCAGGCGGCGTGGGCCATCGTGCAGCGTCAGCTCGGGTGGTGTGTCGAAGTAATTGCGATCCACTTCACCTGCGATGCGTACGCGATTCGCCTGTTCCTGCTTGAGTGCACCGCCATCGGCCGTGTCGCGGTAGTGGAGTTTGCCGAGGCCTTCGACTTCCACGGCATGGATGTCATGCAACGACAGATAGGTGTGCAGCGCCGCCGTGAATTGAAAGCCCTGATCGCCTGTATTCAACACCTGCAAACGCACCCGCAGGCTGTCGCCGCCGATGGTGATGCGCAGCGTGGCGAGAAAGTGGTGCGGCCAATGTGCGCGTGTGGTGGCGGAGTCGCACAAGGTGAAGATGGCCTCGGTGCCTCCCACGCCGCCGGGACGTGTTTCCTGCAAGGCCCAGATAGTGGTGCGTGCGAAGCCGTGCTTGAGAATGGGGCCTTCGCCAGCGAACTGCGGAAAAATCACCGGCACGCCGCCGCGAATCGGGATGCCCTCATTGAAGACCGCGCGCGGGCTGAGAAACAGTTGCTCGCGACCCCCGCCAGCGGGCTTCCAACTCGTGATGTGCGCACCTTGCAGATGGATGGTGGCACTGGCTCCGTCGGGACTGGTGAGGACGATCAAGGGAGATTTCGCAGTGTGGGTATGAGGCAGTGTAAGCGGCAGCGGCGCACACAAAAAAGCCGCCTTGCGGCGGCTCTTCTGCAGCAGTGTGGAGCGGGCAAACTTCACCCGAACACAGCCATCTCGCCTTGCCCGCTACATACGCGGCGGGGTGGCTCGGCGTCTTACTTCATCTTCTTGGCTTCGCTCTTCAAGAGGTCGGCCTTGTCGGTGGCTTCCCACGAGAACGCGGTGAACTTGCTGCCATCCGCACCCGTCATCGCGATAGGCGCGCGGCCGAAGTGGCCGTAGCTCGCGGTCATCTGATACATCGGGTGGATGAGGTCGAGCATCTTGATGATGCCGCCCGGACGCAGGTCAAAGTTCTTGCGCACCAGCTTTTCGAGTACGGCATCGCTGACGATGCCGGTGCCGAAGCTGGTGACGAAGATCGAGGTCGGCTCGGCCACGCCGATGGCGTATGAAACCTGCACTTCGATGCGCGTGGCGAGGCCGGCGGCAACGAGATTCTTGGCGACGTAGCGGGCCGCATAAGCCGCGCTGCGATCAACCTTGGACGGGTCCTTGCCCGAGAACGCGCCGCCACCGTGCCGTGCCCAGCCGCCGTAGGTGTCGACGATGATCTTGCGGCCGGTGAGGCCGCAGTCGCCAACCGGGCCGCCGATCACGAAATTGCCGGTGGGGTTGATGTGGAACTTGGTGGACTTGGTGATCCACTTGGCGGGGATGACGGGCTTGATGATGGATTCCATCACCGCCTCGCGCAGATCCTTCAGCTTGATGTCGGGGCTGTGCTGGGTCGAGAGCACGACGGCATCCACACCGGTGGCGACGCCATCGGTGTAGCGCAGGGTGACCTGCGATTTTGCATCGGGGCGCAGCCAGGCGAGGCCGCCTTTCTTCGCCTTGCGGATCTTGGCCTGCTGCTCGACCAGACGGTGCGAGTAGTAGATGGGCGCGGGCATCAGTTCTTTGGTCTCGTCGCAGGCATAACCAAACATCAAACCTTGGTCGCCAGCGCCGATTTCTTCGAGTGCCTTCGGCTTCTTCGAGGTGCCGTCGACGCCCATGTTGATGTCGGGCGACTGCTTGCCGATGATGTTCAAGATGCCGCAGGTCGCACCATCGAATCCGACGTCGGAGCTGTTGTAGCCGACATCGGTGATCACCTTGCGCACCAGCTGTTCGAGGTCGACCCAAGCCGAGGTGGTGACTTCGCCGGCGACGATGGCAACACCGGTCTTCACCAAGGTTTCGCAGGCGACGCGGGCTTTCTTGTCCTGCGCGAGGATCGCGTCGAGAACGGCATCGCTGATCTGGTCAGCCAGCTTGTCCGGGTGGCCTTCGGAAACGGATTCGGAGGTGAACAGGTATTCGCTCATCGAGGTAAAACTCCAGTGCGCGCCGGCTCTTGCGGCGTCGGGTGGGTGGGGCTGCTATCAATATCTGCTTATGCGGATAAGCGGATTTTATAGCCAGTGGGCTGTGCGTGCGAGCGAGTGTGCGCTACCCGGCTTTGCAGGCACGTTGCAGCGCATCACGCAGGCGTCACCTTGCAGTGCGCAAACTCGCCCGTACAGTAAGTCACTCGAACCCCACTGCCTCCCGCCATGTCTGCGCTCAAACCCAAAGCCCTCGGCCCTCTGCCGACCCTCATCTTCTCTTCGCGCTGGTTGCAGCTGCCGCTCTACCTGGGGCTCATCGTCGCGCAGGGTGTCTATGTGGTGCTGTTCGTCAAGGAATTGCTGCACCTCATCGGCGGCGCCTTCGAGTTGAACGAGCAGCAGGTGATGCTGATCGTGCTGGCGCTGATTGACGTGGTGATGATCTCCAACCTGCTGATGATGGTGATCGTCGGCGGCTACGAAACTTTCGTGTCGCGCCTTGGCTTGCACAACCATCCCGACCAGCCGGAATGGCTCAGCCACGTCAACGCTTCTGTGCTGAAGGTGAAGCTGGCGATGGCGATCATTGGCATCTCGTCGATCCATCTGCTCAAGACTTTCATCGAGGCCGGCACCATCGACGCGGTGCCTCTGTGCTCGGCAGTGGCTGCCGGCGTGAAGTGCACCAACATCACTTCCACCGGTGTGATGTGGCAGACCATCATCCACATGGCCTTCATCATCTCGGCGGTGGGCATCGCCTGGACCGACCGGCTGATGTTGGCGACGGCAGCACACGGAAAGATCGACGCCAAGCACTGAGTGTTTGAACGACCAACAAAAAAGGCGCTCATCAGAGCGCCTTTTTTGTTTCAGTAGACGCGTCGCCGTCGCCCGATCGCCAAGCCCAGCAAGGGCAGCAGCAATACCAAGCCGGCTGCACCGCCGCCGAAGCGACCGCCTTCGCCGCCCGTCACAGGGCTGCTTGGCACCGGGCCGTTGATGGCGCCATCCACTGCGGCCACGGCTTTGGAGCCGAACAGCTGGATGTCGGTTGCCCGCGCATAGGAGCCCGGTGCCGGCGCCTGAATGTCGCCACCCAGCACCAGATTGAGGCCCGAGATCAGACCGCTGGCGGTGGGGCAATCGGTGTCGTTGAGCGGGTCAGCATCCTTGTCGCCCACATAGTCCGGGTTGCCGTAGCACTGCGTACTCAGCACGCGGAACTGCACGTGCGTCGCCTTGATGGGGGCGAAGTCGAAGCTGCGCAGGTAAAGGTCGGGCTGCAAGGGCCGGGGGATGCCGCCTGGGAAGGCGTCGGCAGCGCTGGTGAAGGCGATGGTCTGGAAGTCCGTCATCGGGTCTGCGCAAGTCCCCGAGCAGGTGCGCAGCTCGAACTGCCGCACCGCACCCCAGCGACCGGAGTTGGTGGGGCCGGCTGCCATGCTGATGTTCGCACTGCTCAGTGTGTGCTCGCCGCCTGCCAGCTTGATGGTGGCGTATGCCCCGGCGACGAAGCCTTCGTCACCGATCACGGCACCGGTGTCTTCCGAGTCGTCGATCAGCGTGTCCTTGAGGTCGATGTTCTCCTGCAATGTGGCGCTGGTGACAACTTCAGCGCCCTTGGTGAGCGATGCATAGTTGGTCGGCAGCGTGAAGCTCAGCGTCGACTTGCCGGCGACCAGTACCTGCGTGAAACGATGGATGCCGTAACCCGGTGCGATGACGATGAACTCATAGGTCGCCGGTACCAGCTTGGCGGTGTCGCGGTTGATGAGCGTGGTGCGCATCGTGGTGTCGTCGGTCATGTCGACCACGGTGGCCGGATCGGTATCCGCGATCTGGCGCGTGCGGGTGGCAAAGCGGCCCACCAGAATGCGCGCGTTGGTGAGTGCGGTCTTGCTCTCGTCGCCGGCCAGCACCTTGAAAGTCACCTCGGCCTCGTCGGTCGCCAGCGGTGATTCGAAGTTGGGGATCGGCGCGGTATCGTCGGTGCCGTTGCTGTAGGCGAACTCGCCCATGCCGCGGTTGGCGAACACCTTCCACATCATTTCCTGGTTCGCACCGTCGAAGCGCGCCATGTCGGCGGCCAGCATCGCGTCGCGCGCGTCGAGCATGCTGGTGTCGCCCGGCAGCAGCAGCCAGGCGTCGTAGATCAGCTGGATCCAGCGGCGGTTGCCGGGGCAGGCATCCGGGCTTGAGCGGCCGTAGGCGCAATCGAGCTGGAGCTTGGCGTTGCCATAGGCAAAGCTGGATTCGTACTTTTCGACAAAAGCCTGGCGCAGCGCCCACTGGGTGCCATTCCACACCTCGCCATCGGAATGCACCTCGGCACCGGGCGTATCGAAACCGATGTTGCCGTAGTGCAGCGGGTTGTCGTCGAGTGCGAAGTCGCGGATGCCGCGCTCGGGGTTGCCGGTGGTATAGGCGGCGAGCGCGGTGAGGCGCGCACCGGGGTTGATGAAGCCGTTCTCGTATTGGTATTCGGTGGCGTTCAAGTCGCTCCAGCTCTCGCCCATCGAGCCCGCCTGTGCGCCAGAGAGATTGCCGTCCGGCCCGCCGACCATGCGGTTGCTGATGGCGTGGGTGTATTCGTGGCCGGCAATGCCGGTGTCGAGCGCGCCGTCGGTGCAGGGTGGGTAGATCGAACCGCCGACCGGCTGGAACAGATACTGGTTGGTGATGCCCGGTACGCCGTCCATCAGCGAAATCTGGTTGGCGTTGTTGCGGCCCGGCAGGGTGCCGTAGGTGGGCAGGCCGGGCATACCGCCGAGCGCGCCGGCCTGCGTGCTGCCCACTTCGGGGTCGTTGCCCTGCGTGGCGCTCGTGAGACCAAAGTTGCTGAGCTGCAGGTTGTAGTTGCGCTCTGTGAAGCCGAGCAGGTAAGCGAAGTCATGCATGCGGTTGTGCATGGTGAACAGGTTCACCGTCACTGCACTCAGATCATTGCCGTTGGACTCCGGCACCTGACTCGCGACGATGCCCGCCGTGCCGCAGTTGGAACTGAACCAGGCATTGGTGAAGGGGAAGTCGTACTTGCGCGTGATGCTGTGCGGCTGGTTGGGCACCGAGGGTGTGAGCGGGCTCACCGCGTCGCCGGCGGTGATGGCGTTGTTGCCGATGGTGGTGAAGGTCGGCACCAGGCCGCCTTGCAGGGTGTCCCAGGCGCCGCGGGTGGCGATGGTGGTGGAGTCGATGTCGCAGCCGGACAAACCACCTGTGGGCAGCGCTGCGAAGCAGGTAACCTTGCGCAGATCGGCGCCGTCATAGCTGATGTCCGGGTTACTGGTGAACCACTTCCACTGCGGGGCGGCGGCGTCCGAACCGGTTACTGGCGAGGTCACCGAAGTGTCGATGGGCGTTGCCACGAATACGCCGACGTAGTTGTACGGTGCCATGTTGAGAAAGGATGTCGAGGCGCAGACCTCGACCTGATAGGTGCCCTCAGTCACCCCGCTGCTGGGCGCGTAGGTGATGACTTCCGCCGGGCCGGTGAGGCCGGCGGCACTCGCGACCTTGCGCGAGCCGAGCACGGGATCATTGAAATAGAGATTGAGGCTGAGCGCATTGGTGGGCAGCACCGCCGAGGCGGTGATGTTGAGCGCGGCGTTGCCGGTACCCACGGTGAAATCGGCCCTGGCATCGCAGCTTTTCTCATCCGGTGTGGAGCCGGTGAAGGGCTGCGGGATGCTGTCTTGCACCGCGTTGTAGACGCGGTTCTCGCGGCGCAGCACGCGGCCGGTCTGCGCGTCGATGTAGTGCACGTAGGCGGTGGGGATGCCGTAGGTGTTGTCGAGCACGATGGTCTCGAACACCTGGCGCACGCCGCCCTGCGGCAGCGCCATCGCCGCCAGCCGCGCGCGCTGCGGCTCGGAGAACCCGGCGACGCTGAGCACATTCCAGCCCGTGGTCGCGGTGAGGTCGCGCACGCTCTTGATGAGATTGCCGGGCACGCGACGATTGACGTCGGCGGCGGCGAGTGTCCAAGCCTGCAGCGGGCTCAAGGTGGCAGCGCCAGCGGGCGGCTGCTCGTCACCGACCGAAGACGACGACACGTAGTACACCTTGCCCTTCACGATGCCCACCGTGATCAAGCCCTCGCTCGCCATCGCAAGCCCGGCGAAGCGCTGGCGGAACAGCACCGCGTGCGCCTCGTTGTAGGGCGTGACGCCATCGTTGACCAGCTCCAGCTCATCCACACCCTTGGCCGAGAGCTTGAACAGGGCGCGGTTCTCGCGAAGCCAATCGCGTGCTGCCAGCACCGGTTCGCCCTTTAGCCCCTGAGCGATGAACCCACCGTGCTTGACCAGCGTGCGAACCGTGCCAAAACGGTTCCAGCTCGCCACGGCGCCCAGGCGGCGCGCGACATCAAGCTGCGAAGCCAGCGGCTGCAAGCTGCCGATGCGGTAATCCACTTCCGATTTGCTGAAGGGCACCAGCTCGTCGTGCAGCTGTGCCACGGCAAACGCGGTGGGGCTCGATACCACACTGCCGATGGCCGCCATGGACAGGACAACACGCACGATGAGTGCAGACGAAGGCTTCATTCTGGAAATCCCTTTTCTTTGACTTGATATTGACTTTTGGCCGCAGTGCGGCTGAGCCACCAAAGCAAAGTGAGTGCCAAAACTCAGCTATCGGCTCTCGCTAAAAGCAGCAGAGCTATAAAGACCTAATGCTGATTTCCAAAGGCCCAAAGCCACAGCTCAGATATGGCTACCTGCCGACGAAGGGCTCGCACAACATGTAGCCAACGGTGTAAGGCAGCAGCACCGTATCGCCGACGAAGCTCAGCGGCAGATCCCAGCCGGGTTGTTCCGGTGGCCGAATGCCAAAGTGGCTGAAGCTCGCCAGTATGGTCTCGTCATTTTTGAGGGCGGCGATGTTGAGTCGTGTGCCGCCGAAAATCTTGGGGCTGCCGCGGCTGGCATTGTCTGAGACGCTCAGGGCAGCGCAGCCGCTGCTCAACAGCCCGACGCAGAGCGTCGAGACTGCGAAGATTGAGCGTGTGGTTTTCATGGTTGTCCTCACTGTGCTTTGAAGTCAGTTCGGCCGCAGGCGCTCAAGATACTCCACCAGTCCGCGCAAGCCCTGCTCGTAGAGCGCGCTGCTCTGCGAGGTCTTGCCCATGCCGATGACGCCTTCGAGCGCCGAAATAATGAAGATGGCCGCCGCCGGCGTGTTCACATCGGTGCGCACCTTGCCACTCTCCTTGCCGCGTTCGAGTGCTGCGGCCAGGGTGTGCCGCCACTCGTCCAAAATGCCCTGCAAGCGGGTGCGAAAGCCCTCGTCGATGGGTGACATTTCCTGCGCCAGATTGTTGAACGGGCAGCCATAGGCCAGCAGGTTGGCCTTGAGCCGGTCGCGGCGTTTCTTGATGCCCGCGATGGCGCTGGCAATCGGGTCTTCCGCCTCGGCCAGCGGCAGCCAATAGTGTTCCATCAAGGGCCGCAGCAGCTCGTCCACCACCGCGTAGCCGAGTGCCGCCTTGTTGCTGAAGTGGTGATACAGCGCGCCCTTGGTGACGCCCGCTTTCAGCAGGATGGAATCGAGACTCGCACTGCGGAATCCACGCTGGTGGATTTCTTCAAAAGCACACTCCAGCAGTCGCGTGCGGGTCACGTCGGGCTGGCGCAGGGTTGGTCGTAGAGCGGTCATGCCGCAGTATTGACCGCGCAACAGGCTTGTCAACAATGCGGCATCACCAAATGAAGGGAAGGCCATGACCGAGCGCGCTATCGACCCTGCTGAACTCGCGGCACTGGTGCACTCGCTCAAGCTGCGCGCGCCACAAGACGCTGCCGAGATGCTCACGCCGCTGCCGCGCGCCACGGTGGACGCCGCCCTGGCTGCCTTGCCGCCGGAGCTGGCGGCGCGCATCAGCGCCCGTCTTATCGATGCCATTGCCCCGCTCGACGTGCTGCCCGGCGACATCGGCAGCCTGATGGAGCCGGCACGCGGCAGCTTCACCGCCACGACGACGGTCCATGAAGCCATCACCTGGCTACGCGCTGCCGCCGAGCCGCAGCAGATCACCTATCTCTACGTCAACGATGGCGCCGGCAAGCTCAGCGGCCTGGTCGTGCCGCGCGACCTCTTGCTGGCCGCAGCGGATGCGCCGCTCGAATCCATCATGCTGCGCGCGCCGTTTCGCCTCGCACCCGGCGACACGCTGGGCGATGCCGTGCAGGCCACCGTCAAGCGCCACTATCCGGTGTATCCGGTGTGCGATGCGGCGGGCGTGCTGGTGGGGCAGGTGCGCGGCTGGCAGCTGTTCGAGCAGCAGGCGCTGGAACTCACGGCGCAGTCCGGCCGCATGGTCGGTATCAACAAGGAGGAGCGTCTCGACACCAGCTTCTGGGCCGCGTTCAAGATGCGTCACCCCTGGTTGCAGATCAATCTGCTCACGGCCTTTCTCGCCGCCTTTGTGGTCGGCAGCTTCGAGGACACCATCACCCGCATCGTTGCACTCGCGGCCTTCTTGCCCTTGCTGGCGGGGCAAAGCGGCAACACGGGCTGTCAGGCGCTGGCCATCACCTTGCGCGGTCTGACCTTGGGCGATTTCGAGAACATCTCGGTGCGGCAACTGGTGGTGAAAGAAGCGCTGCTCGGTACGCTCAATGGCTTTCTCACCGGGCTGGTCGCAGGTGCGGCGATGTGGTTCACCGCAGGCGGCACCAAGGGCGACCCGCAGGCGCTGATGCTGGCGCTGGTGATCGTGCTGGCCATGACCGGGTCCTGCCTGGCCTCGGGCATTTTCGGCGTGCTGGTGCCGCTCATCCTGCGGCGCTTCGGGGCCGATCCCGCCACGGCGTCGAGCATTTTTTTGACCACGGGCACGGATATCGCCGGCATGGGATTGATGTTGTTTCTCGCCACCACGCTGGTGTTGTGAGCAGGTCTTGCGATATCGACGCCGACTCGCCTTGCCCGCTGCACTACGTGCGGCGGGGTGGCTCGCGTCGGTCACATCGCCGGCATGGGCTTGATGCTGTTTCTCGCCACCACCTTGGTTTTGTGATGCGAGCGCGAGCGGCATGAAGCTGCCGGTGGTCTGGCATCCCGGATACAGCATTCCGCAACCTGCGAACCATGCGTTTCCAATGGGCAAATTCACGGTGCTGGGCGCGCTGCTCGACACGCCGGATTTTACGGTGCACCGGGCACCCGAGGCATCGACGCAAGACCTGCTGGCCGTGCATGACGCGGGCTATCTCGATGCGCTTGCGAGCGGCACGCTCGACCGTAGTGCGCAGCGGCGTATCGGCTTCGACTGCACGCCGGCGCTGGCAGAGCGCTGCCGGCTGGAAACCGGCGGCACCATCAGAACCATCCAGCTCGCCCTGGCCGAAGGGCTGGCGTGCAACGCCGCCGGCGGCACGCACCACGCGCATCGTGATTTCGGCGCGGGCTACTGCCTGCTCAACGATCTCGCCGTCGCCGCGCGCTGGGCACTGCAGGTGGCGCAAGTGTCGCGCGTGCTGATTGTCGATCTCGATGTGCATCAGGGTGACGGCACGGCCGCCCTGCTGGCCGACGAGCCGCATGCCTTCACGTTTTCGATGCACTGCGAAAAGAACTTTCCCGCCCGCAAGCAGCGTTCCGATCTCGACATCGGCCTGCCGCGCGGCCTCGACGATGCGGGCTATCTCGCCGAGCTGCACGCCGTTCTGCCCTGGCTGCTCGACAGCCTCGCGCCCGAGCTGGTGCTCTACGACGCCGGTGTGGATGTGCATGGCGGCGACCGGCTGGGGCATCTGGCGCTGACCGATGCCGGCATCGAGGCGCGTGATGCTTTTGTACTGGGCCAGTGCCGCCGTCGTGGCATCGCCACCGCAGCTGTCATCGGCGGTGGCTACGACCGCGATCTCACTGTGCTCGCCGCTCGCCACGCCTTGCTGTTCAAGGCCGCACTCGCCACGCTGCGCGGATGAACCCTGATCTGCAACTGGCGCTACTGCTCTCGCTCACGGCGCTGTTCACCTCCGCATTTTCGGGTGCGGCGGGCTTAGGCGGCGGCACCATTCTGATCGGCGTTTTCTATGCGCTGGGCCTGGCGCCGGTCGAGGCGATTCCGCTGTTCGCCGCCGTGCAGCTGGTGAGCAATCTCACCCGCACGGCGGCCTATGTGCGGCATGTCGAGTGGCGCGCTGCGGGCTGGTTCCTGCTGGCGGCGATCCCGGCCACGGCACTGCTCGCGCCGTTTGCGGCGACGGTGAACGTGCATGTCATCCAGCTGATTCTGGCAGCACTCATGGCCATCTCGCTGCTGCCCACAGCCACCGCCAAGCCGCTGCCACCGCGTCTGGCTTTTGTCACTGCGGGAGCGGTCAACGGCGCGCTGGGGATGTTCGTCGGCGCCACCGGTCTCTTCGTCGGCCGCCTGTTTCTACGACCGGAATGGCCCAAGCAGAAAGTGGTGGCCACACTCGCACTGACGCAGGTCTTCGGCCACGCGCTGCGGGTCATCGCCTATGGCTTCGTCGGCTTCTCGGCGTTTGCCAAACCGCTGGTGCTGTTGCCGGTGTGCGCGTCGGTGATCGTCGGCACGCTGCTCGGCAGGCAGCTCAACGGCAAGCTGTCTGAAGCTGCCTTCCGCAGTCTGTTTCAGGGCATTCTCATCGTGCTCACTCTCAAGCTCACTTACGACGGACTCGCCGGTATATGGAATTAGTCATCACGCTGAATCAAGTGCAGACCTTGGTACGCGGGGCGTTCCCCGACAATGCCGGCACTGAATCGTTGACGGTGGAAGCGCTCGAACCGGGCTATGCGCGCATCCGCCTGCCGTTCAAGAAATGGATGCTGCGGCCGGGCAACGTGCTGTCTGGGCCGACCCTGATGACGGCCGTCGATATCGCCATGTATGTCGCCGTGCTCGGTCACATCGGCGTGCAGCTCATGGCGGTGACGGCGGACATGAACCTGCGTTTCCTCAACAAGGGCGCAGTCGGCGATGTGATTGCCGATGCGCGCATATTGAAACTCGGCCGCAAGCTGATCGCGATGGAGTCGCGGGTGTATTCCAGCGCCGCACCCGAGGTGCTGGTGATGCACGCCACCGGCAGCTACGCCCGACCCGGTTGACCGCTGGCCGCTCGGTTCAGCGACGCTCGTCTGCCGGCGCGTCAATTTATTGGCACGGCGATTACTGTCGCGGCAGGGATGGTCAGGTCTGCCAGCCCGCACTGACCACGGAGGGTCGCTGCCATGCGCCACACACGCCACGCCGCAGCAAAGAAGCAACAGGGATTCGCCGCCGTCTTCGCCGCCATCGCGATGATCGCCATGCTCTCGGCAGTGGCACTCTCCATCGACATCGGCCGGCTCTACACCGCCAAGCGTGATCTACAGAAGCTCGCCAACATCGCAGCCCTCGATGCCGTGCGCGTGGCCAGTGGCTGCTCGGTTGAAGCAGGCGGCGCACCGGGCGGTGCATCGGAGCCCACAACCGAAGCCACCTCTAGCGTCCAGCGCAACGCCAGCCCCAGCGTGTTGCAAGACATCAGTGTGAGTGTCGAAGTCGGACGCAGGGTGCCGCTGGCAGAAAGCGGCGCGCTGCAAACCTTTGAAGTGCTGCCGAATGCCAGCCCGCTGCGCGATTCGGTGCGCGTGCGGCTGAGCCGTCCCGCCCCCAGCCGCATCATCCCCGGCATCACCGGCAATGCCACCACCCAGCTGGTGGCGTACTCAGTAGCCGCACAGCCTGCCCTGGGCCAGCTTTCGGTCGGCAGCAACACCGCCAGTTTGAACAACGGCGTGCTGAATAGTGTGCTGGGCGGGCTGCTCTGCCCCACCGGCAACGCCGCGTGCAAGGCGCAGGTGCTGGCCTTGAACGTCGCCGGCAGCGGTGCGCTGCTCAACACCAGCGTGACGCTGGGCCAGCTGGCGACGGCGTTGAATCTCACGGTGAAGGATCTCTCCGACCCGATTTTCCTCAGCACGCAAACACCGTTGGCGTCCGACGTGCTCAATGGCTTGGCGGGGGCTGTCAGCGGCACGGCAAGCGCGGGTGTTTCCAGCCTGCTGAGCAGCCTTGCGCTGGCAGCACAGGGCAACACCCAGGGCGTGCCATTGGCACAGTTGCTCGGCCCCATCACCGATATCGCAGGCGAGGTTCCCTTCGTGGGCCTGCTCGATCTCATCGTCGGGCTGGGCCAGGCCAGCAAGGCGGGTGGGCCGGCGATTGCCATCAACCTACCGGTCAGCATTCCCAACGTCACGTCCATCTACACCTTTGTGAAGGTGATCGAGCCGCCGCAGTTCAGCGGCATGCAGCCTGCTGGTCAGGCCCGCGCGACTACGGCCCAGGTGCGTCTGCAGGTGCGCCTGCAACTGGATCTGCTGAACTCCCTCACCACAACGCTGAATCCCCTGCTGCTGGGGCTGGCGACGATCGAGGCCGACCCGGTGCGGCTGGGGATTGATATCGATGTTGCAAAGGCCGAGGCGGTTCTGGATGCGCTCCAGTGCCCGCGTCGTGGCATCAACAACGGCATGCCCACGGCCGGCATGAGCGTGAAGACGGCACTGGCCGATGTCGATCTGGGCACGTTCGCGGGCAATGGCGCCAATGCACCGCCGATCATCCTCGGTCCTGCAACCCTGCTTGCCCTGCGGGTGAAAGTGCTGTTCGGTGTAGCCAGCGCCAACGTGGCGGTGGGACTTCGGCAGCCGGTTTCCACCAGTCGGGGCGGCGAGACGCGGCAGCTTGATCTCGTGACCCAGTTCGAACCGCTCAGCGAGCAGTTGGCAAGAATCTACGTGGCCGATGGTGCGCTCGGCGCGCCACCCAGCAACGACAATCCGCAGCAGGCCGGCAATGCCAATGTTCTTTCCGGCCTTTTTTCATCGCTGTTCGGTAGCTTGAGTTCCGGGCTGACCACAGACCCAGGCGGCCCCTCGCGGTTGTGCGTGGGGTTCTTGTGCTTGCCGATCAGCAGCCTGCTGGATCCCATCCTGTCTGTTGTGACCGGCACGCTGGGCGCTGTGCTGAGCGGTGTGGGCGGCATTGTCGATGCACTGCTCGACCCCCTGCTCAACGCGCTGGGTGTGCAGGTCGGCGGGGCCACGGTGACGCTGCAAGCAGTGGAAATGCCACAGCCGGCGGTGGTCAACACCGTGGTCGAGGTGCTGACCGGCAACGACTAATCGCTGTGACCGTGTTGTCATGCCTTGACAACTCTTTGCGGGCAGCCTGAAGGTGCATGTTGCTACAAGGGCACTTCTCGCAAGGACGCAAAGAATCGCAGATGAAAAAGACACTGATCGCCATCGCAGTGGCAGGCCTGGCTTATGTGGGCGCCGCCTGGACCACGGGACGCGTTGCCGAGCAGCAGATCGACACCGAGCTGGCCAAGCTGCGCGCGATGGTGCCGAGCCTGAAGATCACTGAAGACAAGCACACGCGCGGCGTCTTCGGCTCGACCCGATTAACGACGGTGGATGTGACTGCGTTGTTCGATGCCGCGCAGTGTCCGGTAACGCCGGAGCCGGTTCCGCAAGCCGACGCCTCCTCCCCGCGCGCAGCGCCCACCCCGCCGCCGCCAGGCATGGGTGCGCCTGCGGCGTCGCCGCTGCGAGTCACGCTCAAGCAAACCATTACCCACGGTCCCTTTCCCGGCTTTGGCCTGCCGGCTGCGGCCCGCGTGCAGTACGAGGTGCTGGTCAACGGCCAACCGCTCAGTGCGCATTTAGGCATCAGCACCGAAGGCGAAATGCCGGTGCTGACGGCGCGCTACGGCTTCACCGGCAACAGCCGCGTGCAATGGTCGGGCGATGCGGGCAAGGTTATCTACGCCAGCCCGCACGGCAAGGGCGGCATCACGGTGTCGTGGCCCTCGCTGCGCTTCACCGCCAACACCCGGTCCGATTTCAGCCAGATCGACTACGACGGTGAATTGCCCGCACTCACGGCAACGATGCTGTCGCCCAAAGGCGAACCGGTGACGCTGAGCCTGAAGCAGCTCAGCCTGAAAGCCGATCATCAATATCCGCTGCCGGGGCAGTTTTTTGTCTACACCGGCACCGATGCACTGAACATTGCGAGTCTCAGCGTGGAGCAGGGCGGCAAGTCGGTGTTCGATGCGCAAGGCCTTGAGGGCAAGGGCAGCGGCACGCTCGACGGCGGGCTGATGGAATCCACCACGCAAATTGCACTCGCCAGCGTCAAGGTCGGCGATGAGACCGTGGGGCCGATGCACTACGACTTCACCTTCGCCAGGCTCGATGTCGCGGCGTACAGCCAGTTCATGCAGACCCTGGTGAGTAACGACCTGGGTAATTGCCCCGCGCCCGAAAAAACAGCAGCGTTCCTCGATAGCCTCAAGGCTCAATTACCTGCACTGCTCAAGTCAGGCCCGGAGTTTCGTATTGATCGCATTAGCATCGGCTATCAGGGTGAGCAGGCCAACATCACCGGCAAGCTGAGTCTGCCCGCCACCGTGCCGGCCGCGCTGCAAGACCCAATGGCCCTGCTCGCGCTCGCCACCGCAAACCTCACGGTGGCGCTGCCAGACAAGCTGATTCAGACGCTCGCGGTGAAAAGCGTCACGGCGCAGATGACGCGCGAGATGGCCTTTGCGCAAGACGCCGAGAACCCGGTCGCGACGACGCCGGAGCAGCACGCCGAGGCAGAACGTCTGGCCCAGGCGCTGGTGGCGCAGCAGATCGAGCAGGCGCTGGCCAAGAACTGGATCGTGCGCGGCAAGGACGGCGTCAGCAGTAGCCTCGAATACCGCAACGGCAACGTGGTGCTCAACGGCCAGCCGCTGGATTTGCAGGGTTTGAAAGCGCGCGCCGCGACCGAATGACGCGCCATGAATTGCTGCTGGAACTCAGCGGCAATTCACCGGCAGCACGTCGGGGTCGGTCACCAGCTGCTCGCGCCGCGCCTTGATCTCGCCCGCCTTGGCCGCGTCGGGGAAGCGCTTGAGAAACGCAGCCTGTTCGCTGCGCACGCTTTCAAGCCCATCGCAGGCGCAGGTGCCGAGCGCCAGCGCCTCCTCGATGTCTGCGCTGCCCTGCGTGGCGTGTGCGGCATAGGCGCCCGGATGCTGTGCGGCGAAGTCCTTCCACCCGGCATACAGCGGCGCCATCAAACCCTCGCCAAAGCGCACGCAGGGCGTGGGTTGCGGCCGCAGCTTGAGATAAGTGGGCACCAGGTCCGGGCCCCAAGACGCGGCGTAGCGCTCGAAGAATGCAATGTCGCCGGGCTGCCCGTGCGCCTTGGCCAATGCCAGAAAAAACGCGGGTTCGGGCTGGGCGTAGATGTCCATCTCGCGATGCAGTTTCAGCCCACGCACCTGGGCTTGCAGTGCTACGAACTCAGCATCGGTGTAGCGCTCCAGCACGGCCTGATCGCCGGTCACTTCCATCAGGGCGTTCTGGGCAGCTTCGGCCTTGTCGAACAGCGCTTCGAGCGACACTGGCTGAGTGGATTTTTCGACCGCAGAGAGTGCGCCGAGATAGTCGCTGACGGCGGGCAGCAGTGCAGCTGTTGGAGCTGCTGCTACTGGCGCCGGCGTTGGCTCAGTGGGCGTCGGACGGCTGCAGGAAGCAGTCAGCATCAGCAAAGGCAGGGCGAGCGAGAGTGTGGAGAGACGCATGATGGAAATGTCCTTGCAGTTCAGTCCGCCAGCACGCGGCCTTTGGTTTCTACGACCCAGGGCATCAACAGGATGCCGATGAGCGGGATGAAGCCGACGTAGAACAGCACGCCCAGAGCACTGGTGGCGGCATTGGCCCCCTGGCTGGCAATCGAGCCGACCAGAAACGGCCCGCCCGCCGCGATGATGCGGCCGATGTTGTAGCAAAAGCCGGCGCCGGTGCCGCGCAGCCGCGTCGGGAACAACTCGGGCAGATAGTAGGTGAAGCTGCCGAACACGCCGAACACCGAAAGCCCGATGACGAAGTAGCCATACAGCCGTGTCTCCGGTGCCAAGTCGAGGCCGAAGGTGCCGAATACGGCGAGCGAGGAGATGACGAAGTAGATCGCGAACATCTTCTTGCGGCCCAGCAGCTTGCTGGCGGGGATGGTCAGCAGCGTGCCGATCAGGCCGCCCAGATTGAAGTAGGTGGTCGCCCAGGTTTTCCAGCTCTCGACCATTTTCAGCGTGTCGGCGGTGCTCAAGCCCAGGGCTTCGGCATTGGCCCGCGCCAGGCCTGAAGACACCACGGGGATGAAGGCATTGCAGCTCCACCAGGTGAGCAGTGCGACCACGGCCATCAGGAAGCCGGAGCGGGTAAAGGCCACGATCTGCGGCGTGAACAGCTCGCTGAGTTTGGGTGGCTTGCTGGTGGCCGCGACGCGCTGCCAGCGCTCGGGTTCTTTCACGAACAGCCGCACGGCAAAGGCGGCGGCGGCGGGGATCAGACCGAACAGAAATACATAGCGCCAGCTGGTTTCCGGGGTATGCGCAAACCAGTTGCCGGCGACTTCGGCGTTGACGAAGGTGGCGAGGAACAGGCCCATCGGTGCCGAGGTGTAGAGCAGCGCGCCGGCTTCCACCCGCTTATTTTCTGGCACCACCTCCGCCACCATCGCCGCCCCTGCGGCCCACTCGCCGCCGATGCCTAGCGAGGCAATGATGCGGAAGAAAATCAGCATCTCCATGTTCTGCGCAAACGCACAGGCAGCAGTGCCGAGCGAATACAGCAGCATGGTCAGCATGAGTGTTTTGGTGCGGCCGATGCGGTCGCTGACCCAGCCGAACAGCACGCCGCCGGCTGCCCAGCCGATGAGCAGGATGGAGGTGAGCACACCTGTCCAGTACAGCGTCGCCTTCTTTGCTTCGGGCGAGCCGATGTCCAGCCCCAGCAGCGTCGGCACTGCGTTGGGTGCGACGTAGTTGAACAAGAGGCCATCGAAAATATCGAAGCCCCAGCCGAGCCAGGCGGCAAACAGCACAAGCCATTGATAGCGCGTCAGGCCGAGCATTGCGGCGTTCTCCTTTTATTGTGGTGCGAGCTTACAGCGGCAACGGGGCTTGGGCGCGATGCCATTCGAGGATGCGCCGGTATTGCGCCGGATCTTTCACATGCACCACATCACCCTCGCGCGGGAAGGTCCAGTCGTAGAGACGCGACAGATAAAACCGCAAGGCAGCGGCGCGCAGCACCAGCGGCCAGGCGGTGCGTTCGGCGGGGGTGAGTTCGCGGGCGCTGCGATAGGCGAGGCTCAGGGTCTGCCAGCGTGCCGGATTGGGTTGGCCGTCCGGGTCCACGCACCAGTCGTTGAGCGTGATGGCGAGGTCGTAGACCAGGGCGTCGGTGCAGGCGTAATAGAAGTCGATGACGCCGGTCAGACGCTCATCCACGAACAGCACGTTGTCGCGGAACAGGTCGGCGTGAATCACGCCTTGCGGCAGCGCGCTCCAATCCAGCGCTGCCTGCGCAGCCAGTTCGGATTCGATCAACGCGCGCTGATCGGCATCGGTTTTTTCGAGTAGGGCGAGTGCGGTCTCGCGTCGCCAATCCGCACCGCGCGCGTTGACGGCGCGGCCGTCGAACGAGAGCCCTGCCACATGCAGCTCGCCCAGCGCGCGACCCACCGCCTGGCATTGCGTCACGGTGGGGAACAGCACGCTCTGGCCGGTGAGCCGGCGCACTAGTGCCGCCGGCTTGGCGTTGAGCGTGGTGAGGTTGGCGCCGTCAATGGTCTGCAATGGCATCGCACTCGGGTAGCCGCGCGAGGCGAGGTGCGTCATCAGGCCCAGAAAAAACGGCAAGTCGTCGTGGTTGAGCCGCTCGAACAGTGTCAGCACCCAGCGGCCGTCGGTGGTGTCGACGAAATAATTGGTGTTTTCCACACCTTCGCCAATGCCCTGGTGACCAATCAGCTCGCCGACTGGATAGCGCTTGAGAAATGCGAGAAGTTCGGGGTGACTGACTTTGGTGAAGACGGACATGGCGACGGTTCAGCGGGACGGGGGCGCGGAGTATCGCCCGCGCCAGTGCGCGGCAAAAACCCCGGCGAGCAGTACACCCACTCCCGAATGCAGCCAGCCGAGCCAGTCGCGCGCGAAGTCATCCACCCAGTAGTAGAGCGCGTAGCCGCTGCCAGCCAGCAGCGCGGTGCTGGCGATGAGCGCGAGGCCGCTCTTCAGGTTGCGCTTCTCGCGCCAGCCGCGCGGTACATGCACGGGGCTGAGTGCGCCGAGCGCGAACAGAAAGGGCATGAGCACGAAACCGTGCAGCTGCATCAGCGGATGTTCCCAGGCGTGCGGCAGCGCCAGATCGTCGCTGCTGAAGCCATGGCGCCAGTGCAGTGCCAGCCACAGCAGGCCGGTGAGCAGCAGCAGCGCGCCACTGGCGAGCAGCACGGCGCGCAGCCAGCGGGGGAGTCGGTTGGGATGCGGGTGCATCGGTGGAAAGGGCGTTTCAGAAAGCGGCGTGTCGCCAGGCTCGCGCATGGTAACGCGCGAGCAGGGCCGCGCTGTGTGCAGGCGTGGAGTAGGCGACGACCTTGGTGAGCGCATCGGCCCACAGGCATTCGGGCGCGGCCACCGTGACGTGGGTGCGGCCGCCATCGGGCAACGGCAGCACGCTGGTGGCGAGTGCGCCGTCGCTCAAGCTCGTGAGCGGCAAGGTGCGCGCAGGGTCGTCCGGGCTGCGGATGTGGATGGGGAGGTCCAGCGTGCCGAACACGCGCAGATCACCACCCGCATTCACCCAGCCTGAAAGCACGCCGGCGGCTTGCAAGGTGGCGATGGCGCCATCCACCGCATAGCCCTTGGCAATGCCGCTGGCATCGAGCCGCGTGCCGGGCTTGAGCTTGTGCAGCTGCTCGTCGTGCAGCGCCCAGGCATCGAGCCCGCCCGTGCCGAGCGTGATGTCGAAGGCGCCATCGCTCGTCTCGCCCAGCGCGCGTGCCGCCCGTAGCACCGCCAGCGTGCTGTGCTCGCAGCGCCGCCACGTGCCGACGGCGGCGACATTGAAGCGGGCGAGATCACTCTCGGGCCGTTGTGGCGACATGGCGTTATGGATCGCAGCTATTGCATCGAAGGCGGCATCAAACGCAGCGGCTTGTTGCACGATGAGCGCCTCTGCGATGCAGACCTCCACCAGCGTGCCGAGCCAGGGCTGGGCTCGACGAGCGCCCACGGCACCGCTCACACCAGCTTGCCTGCGGCCCGCAGTGCGGCCAGCGCGGTGACCAGTCGCCGCACGCCGTCGGTGACGTGCGTGCAGCTCAGGGTGGCACCGCTGATATTGGCGATGTCGCGGCCCACTTGCAGTGCGGCGGTGGCGGGTTTGCCTGCGAATTGTTTACGCCAGGCGGGCAGGCGCACTTCCTGCCCGTGGCTCTCGCTGTAGCTGAGGATTTCGATCTGCTTCACCAGGCCTTCGGCATCCAGGGCGACCGCGAAGCGAATGCGCTCGTATTTGCCGATCACCTCGTCCACCGCGACCGCGCCCAGTACCACGCCCGCCTTGCTCGCAATGCTGTAGCCCAGCGTGCCGCGTGCCAGCTGGCTCACGGCGGGCGGCTGCAAGCGCAGCAGGGCGACGGGGTCGAGCAGCGTCTGGCGCGGCTCGAAGGCATCGGCCTCGGGGAAGGTGAGCGTCTGCACTTGCGCGACCGTAAGGTACTCGGTGGCGAACGCACTCGCCGGCAGCAGCGCTGCCAAGCCGATGAGCGCGCGCAGTTCCATTCAGAACGACCAGCCGAGACCGAGGTTGAAGCGGTTGGCGTCGTCGGCCTGCTGGAAGAACTGGTAGTCGGCCTTCAGCACCACGCCCTCGCCGATGAACAGCGAGCTGCCGAGCGTGGTGACGCGCTCGGTATCGCGCTTGGCGGGCGTGAGGCCGGCGCCGAGATCGGCATAGCTACGGCCGGTGTTGAACTGCTCCCAGCGCGCGAAGGGTTCGAGGTGCAGATCACCCTGCTGCCAGAGGCGGTAGCCCGCCTCGACCAGCGCGCCGTCGAAGCGCTTGGGGAAGAGCGTCGCCTGGCCCACCAGCGGCGCGTTGAGCGCGGCGGTGTCGCTGAAGCTGCCCTGGGCGTAGAGCGCCGAGAGCTTCCAGGCGCCGGGGCTGTAGCGCGCGTGCACGTCCCACAGCAGATAGCTGGCCGTGGGGAAACCTGCGGTGCCGTGCGAGGCGTTGCCGCCGATGGCCGATGCGCCCAGCTGCAAGCCGGGCACGCCGCGCCAGTTGAGCGCGCCGAAGAACGAGGGGTCGCGCGCCTTGGCGAGCTGGCCTTCCTGGTGCACCGAGGCAAGCGGTGATTCCGCACCTTCGGTCGAGGTCGCATCCCATTTCGTGAGGTCAGGCCCGGTGACGATGCCGGTCTGCAGGGTGTAGCCGTTGCCGAAGGTGAACACGCCCTGCACGCCGCCTTCGCGGAGGGTGCTGGGGATGATCGCGGTCTCGACGAAATTACGCTCCACGCCGTAGTAGCTGGTCGGCTCGTGGGTCTCGTTGAGGAAGCCGATCGGCATCAGCATGAGGCCGCCGCGCAGCGACACGTTCGGGTTGATCTCGCGCTCGACGTAGGCCTGCTCGACGGCGACTTCGCCCGCATCGTCCGCCGAGGTCACCGCGTGTTCGACTTCGAGCTCCGTCACCAGCTTGGTCTTGGCATTGAAGCGGTGCTGGAAGCCCAGCACGAAGCGCGGGATGTCGAACTGCGTGCCGGAAGACTGTTCGGTGGGCACGTTGAGATTGATCTCGCCGTAGCTGGTCAGCACGGTGTCGGGCTCTGCACTCGTAGCACTCGTAGCACTCGTCGCCACCGGCGCGGTAACGGGCGCGGCGGCCGTGTCTGCTGCCTTCATCGCGGCCAGTTCGGCCTTCACGGCCTCCAGCTCGCGGGCGAGGCGATCGACGCGCTCGATCAGCGCACGTTCGCTGGCGGTGTCGGCCAGCGCGGGGGCTGCGAAAGCGGCGAGGGCGAGACAGAAGGCGGTGCGGCGCAGGGCGATGGTTTTCATTTTCAGAGTCGTGGGCGTGAGCAGATCAGGGTGCGGTGTAGCCGTCGGTCAGCGTTTTCAGAAACGCGACGACATCAATGATTTCGGCCTCGGACAGGTTCGGCTCCTCGCCGGCCTGCTTGGTGTAAGGAACTTCGGTCTTGTTGACGTTGACCTTGAAGGCGTCGGGCAGGTCGTTGAACTTGTCGATGCTGCCGTCGGCCTTCAGCGGGTACCACTCTTCGGGGTTGGTATCACGGCGCACGTAGAAGCGCAGGGTCTCTTCCAGCGTGGCGAACTGGCCGTTGTGGAAGTACGGCGCGGTCTTCTCGATGTTGCGAAGTGTGGGCACCTTGAAGGCGCCGCAGAGGTCGCTGCGGTTGTTCAGATCACTGCGATCCGGGCCGCAGAGGCCGAGGTCGAAGAACTGCGGGTCGCTGTTGGCGGGAATGTTCGCGTTGCGCGGCACGCCGATGTTGTCGTAGGTGAAGTCGGTGAACAGCGGTGCGCTGCCATCCGCACCGCGCGTGCTGATGTGGCAGGCGGCGCAATTGCCCTTCTGCGGGTTGTTGAAAAAGGCGAGGCCACGCACTTCCTGCGCCGTGAGCTGCGCCTTGCCGGCGAGAAAGGCGTCGAACTTGCTGCTGTAAGGGTGAAAGTCGGCGTCTTCGCGCTGGTAGCTGGCGAGCGCGAACAGGGCGCGGTCCATCGCATCGGTCCCCTGCTCGAAG
The DNA here is from genome assembly GCA_965279705.1 of Stagnimonas sp. Classification (GTDB taxonomy): domain Bacteria; phylum Pseudomonadota; class Gammaproteobacteria; order Nevskiales; family Nevskiaceae; genus Stagnimonas. Next base: position 3,248,770 of record OZ257257.1, on the reverse strand, counting down.
ATGTTCGCGCCGAACAGCGCCTTGAAGTCGGCGGCATAGGGCGCGGCCTTCAGGCGCGCGACGAGGGCGGCGGGGGATTCGTTCGCCATCTCCACTGGCGACAGGAACGGACGGCGCGCCTGCTCGATCAGCGAGGCCGCACGGCCATCGCGGTTGAAGCCGCCGATGGGCGTGCCTTCGCCGTCGAAGAAAAACGCCGGTGTGAGGTCGATGTAGGCGAGCGAGGGCACGTTGCGGGTGCCGCTCTGGTTCAACACCTTGCCACCTTGATGCACCACTTCGTTGGAGGCGAAGCCGAGGCTCTTCACGTGGCAGCCCGAGCAGGCGAGCTGGCCTGAGGCCGACAACGAGGCGTCGTTGAAGATCAATTCGCCAAGTTTGGCGGCGGTGGTCGGTGTCACTGGCTGGGCGGCATCGCCGCTACCACCGCCGCAGGCCGTGAGTGCCGCAACCAGCCAGGCGGCCGCGCCACAGCGCAAGTTGTGAAGCGCGGAGGAAAGGACGGGCATGGGCGCTTAACGCAAATGACAATAGGTTGCTGATGATAATAATTCTTAACCGCAGCCGACACAATCTTGAATGTGCAGGGCGGCTTGCTTTGTGCCCGACTGCCTCTAACCTTGCCGCCCATGATCGGCAAGACCCTCCACTTCACCAAGATGCACGGCTGCGGCAATGACTTCGTGGTCATTGATGCGATGGCAGCGCCTTTCGTACCGACGCCTGAGCTGCTGCACCGACTCACCGACCGGCGCTTCGGTGTGGGCTGCGATCAGGTGCTGGTGGTGCAGGCGGCGAGCAGCCCCGAAGTGGACTTCGACTACCGCATCTTCAACGCCGATGGCAGCGAGGTGGGGCAGTGCGGCAATGGCTCGCGGGCGCTGGCGGTGTTCATCCGCGATCAGGGCCTGAGCGACAAGGCCATGCTGAAAGTGCAGACCCGCACGGCGCGCATGAGCTTGCAGTTGCTATCTGATGGGCAGGTCCAGGTGGATATGGGCGTGCCGCGGTTCGTCGCCGCCGACATTCCGCTTGCGCTGCCGGAGTCTTCTAGCTACGCGCTGCTGCTGGATGGCTTCGGCAAGGTCGAGTTCGGCGTTGTCAACTTCGGCAATCCCCACGCGGTACTACTCGTGGCGGATATCGATGCCGCGCCCGTCGAGGCGCTCGGCAAGGCGCTGCAAGCGCGGCCCGAGTTCACCGAGGGTGTCAACGTCGGCTTTCTGCAAGTCGTCTCGCCGGCTCGTGCCCGCCTGCGCGTTTACGAGCGCGGTGCCGGTGAGACGCTGGCCTGCGGCAGCGGTGCCTGCGCGGCTTTTGTGGTGGCGCGACGAAATGGCCTGCTGGCCGAGACGGCAACGCTAGAATTGCGCGGTGGCGAGCTGCTGCTGCACTGGGCCGGTGACGGGCATCCAGTGCAGATGACCGGGCCCGCCGAAACCGTCTACACCGGAAAATTGGAATGGCCGAGTTGAACGCTGCCGAAGACACCGCACCCGTGCTCGAAGAGCAGCAAGTCGCCGCCTACTTGCGTGCGCGCCCTGATTTCCTGCTGCGTCATCTGGAGCTCCTGGAGCATCTGGAGATCAACCACTCCGCAGGCTCGGCGATCTCGCTGATCGAGCGGCAGGTGGACCTGCTGCGCGGCAAGAACATGCGCCTCGAAGATCGCCTGGCGAATCTGCTCGGCAATGCCGCCGAGAACGAACGCCGCGCCACCAGCGTGCACAAGCTGGCGCGCACCCTGATCCGTGCGCCGTCACTCGCTGCTGTGATTGCCGGCCTCAAGAGCTGCATGCGGGAAGATTTCGGCATCGACGAAGTATTCGTCGGCGTCAATCCCGCGACCTACAAGCGCAACGATATCGAGTGCTTCGCGCCGCTGACGCCCGATGGGCCGCTGGTGCGGTCGCTGGATAACTTTCTGCGCACGCGGCTGATCGAGTGTGGCCCGATGGACGCCGCCCGCGCCAAGCTGCTGTTCCCCAAGGCGGAAGCGCCGGTGCTGTCGGCTGCGATCGTGCCGCTCGAAAAAGAGAAGTCACTGGGCCTGCTGGCGCTGGGCTCGAAGGATGCCGAGCGCTTCGTGCCACGGCAGGGCAAGCTGTTTCTCGAAATGACGGCGGAGTTGGTCGCGGCAGCGTTGAGGGCGAGGATCGGGTGACCGAGCCCGCCACGCCTCTGACGGCTGCGGCCGCGGATTACCTCCGCTGGTTGCAGGTCACCAAGCGTGCGTCCCCCCACACCGTTGAAGCCACGCGCCGCGATCTGGCGCGCTTCAGCGAGACGGTTGCCGAGCGCGGTGTGACCACACCGGACGCCGTCGATATACATCTGGTGCGTGCGTTCGTCGCGCGTCGGCGCAAGCTGGGGCTGGCGGCGACCAGCGTGCAGCGGGAGCTGTCCAGCGTGCGCTCGCTGTTTCGGCATCTGTGCCGGCTGGGACAGGCGCAGACCAACCCGGCAGCGGACGTGCGCGCACCCAAATCCCAGCGCAAGCTGCCGGGCACTTTCGAGAAGGACGCGCTCGGCAGCGCGCTCGATAACCACGAAGGGCAAATCGTGCAGCCACGCGACCATGCCATCGCCGAGCTGCTGTATTCCTGCGGCATGCGTCTCGCCGAGCTGCAAACGCTGACACGCGGGCAGTTCGACAGCGGACTCACCGAGGTGCGCGTCACCGGCAAGGGCAACAAGACCCGCATCCTGCCGGTGGGCAGCAAGGCGCGCGAGGCGGTGCAGGCCTGGCTCGAGGCCTCGCCCGGGTCGCCGCCGAACAGCCCCGTGTTTCTTGGCCGCGGCGGCGCGGCACTTTCCCGCAGTGCGATCGCGCAAGGACTCAAGCGCTGGGCGGTGACGGCAGGCTTGGCAGGCCGCGTGCATCCGCATCGATTCCGCCACGCGTTCGCGACGCACTTGCTGGAGGAAAGTGGCGACCTTCGTGCCGTGCAGGAGCTGCTCGGCCACGCCAATCTATCGACCACGCAGATTTACACGCATCTCGATTTTGATCGTCTCGCCAAGGTTTACGACGCCGCGCACCCCCGCGCTGAAATCAAGAAGCCAGAAAATGTTGCGGGGCAACATGAATGCGGTGTTAAAATCGCCACTTAAGGACGTCGCCAGACGCCTTTCGGGCTGTACCTCAATACCTTCTCCTGGGAGCTGTAAAACAATGAATAACCTGCTTAAGATCGCCCTTCTCGCCGCCCCTCTCGCCCTCGCTGTTGGTTGCGGCAAGAAGGAAGAGGCTCCGACCGCTCCGGCTGCTGCCGCTGACGCCGCCGCTGCCGCTGGCCAGGCTGCAGACGCTGCAACCGCCGCTGCTGGCCAGGCTGCTGACGCTGCCGCCGCCGCTGCTGCTGCCACTGGCACCGCCGCAACCGCTGCTGCCACCGACGCTGCCGCTGCCACCGCAACTGCCGCTGGCGACGCTGCCCAGGCCGCTGGCGATGCTGCCAAGGCTGCTGGCGATGCCGCTGCTGACGCTGCCAAGGCTGCTGCCCCGGAAGCCAAGCCGATGGAAGAGCCCAAGAAGTAATGCGGCGGCTGCTTTAAGCAGCCTCGTAGTTCGTCTTGAAGAAAGCCCCGCCCTGCGGGGCTTTCTGCTTTTTGTGGCGTTGAATTGCGCGCGCCGGGCCCCAACCATTGTCTTCTCACAACAGCGGGGAGCACCCATGCAGCAGTTCGACGGCACCACCATCCTCTCGGTGCGCCGCAATGGCCAGGTCGTCATTGGCGGCGATGGTCAGGTGTCGATGGGCAACACCCGCGTCAAGGGCAACGCGCGCAAGGTGCGCCGCCTCTACAACGGCCAGGTGATTGCCGGATTCGCCGGTGGCACCGCCGATGCCTTCACGCTGTTCGAGCGCTTCGAGGGCAAGCTGGAAAAGCACGGTGGTCAACTGGTGCGTGCCGCCGTCGAAATGGCCAAGGACTGGCGCACCGACCGCTACCTGCGAAAGCTCGAAGCGCTGCTGCTGGTCGCCGACAAGGAGGCCACGCTGATGATCTCCGGCAATGGCGATGTCATGGAGCCGGAAGCGCACGGCGTGATGGCCATTGGCAGCGGCGGCAGCTTTGCCACTGCGGCCGCGCGTGCGCTGGTCGAGCACTCCGAGCTGGGTGCGAAAGACATCGTCGAGAAAGCCCTGCACATCGCCGCCGATATCTGCATCTACACCAACCACAATCTGACGATCGAGGTGATCGAGGTGATCGAGTGATGAGTGACGCCTCTTCTGCAATCCCGATGGCGCCGGACGCCACCGCCATGACGCCGCGCGAAATCGTTGCGGCACTCGACCAGCACATCGTCGGTCAGGCCGCCGCCAAGCGCGCGGTGGCTGTTGCCCTCCGTAACCGCTGGCGGCGCCAGCAGACGCCAGTCGGCATGCGCAGCGAAATCACGCCCAAGAACATCCTGATGATCGGCCCCACCGGCGTCGGCAAGACCGAGATCGCACGCCGTCTGGCGAAGCTCGCCAACGCCCCGTTCGTGAAGGTGGAGGCTACCAAGTTCACTGAGGTGGGCTATGTCGGCAAGGATGTCGACACCATCATCCGCGACCTGGTCGAGGCCGCGGTGAAGCTCACCCGTGAACAGGCCCAGCGGCGCGTCACCGACAAGGCCGCCGCTGCGGCCGAAGAGCGCGTGCTCGACGCCCTGGTGCCGCCGCTCAAGGATTTTGGCGAAGCCAGCGACAGTCGCCAGAACGAGAACGGCGCGGCGCGCCAGGTGTTTCGCAAGCGCCTGCGCGAAGGCAAGCTCGACGACACTGAAATCGAGATCAAGCTCAGCGGTGCGCCGCCCAATGTCTCGCTGATGGGCCCGCCCGGCATGGAGGAAATGACCCAGCAGCTGCAGTCCATGTTCTCGCAGATGGGCAACGGCAAGCCGCGCACCAAGAAGATGAAGATCGTCGATGCAATGAAGCAGCTCACCGACGAAGAGGCCGCCAAGCTGGTCGATGAAGAGGCGATCAAGACCGAAGCGCTGCGCAATGTGGAAGAGAACGGCATCGTCTTCATCGACGAGATCGACAAGGTGGCCAAGCGCGGCGAGTACGCTGGCGCCGATGTCTCGCGCGAAGGCGTGCAGCGTGATCTGCTGCCGCTGATCGAAGGCAGCACCGTCAGCACCAAGTACGGCACGGTGCACACCGACCACATCCTGTTCATCTGTTCGGGTGCGTTCCATCTCAGCAAGCCTTCCGACCTCATCCCCGAGCTGCAAGGACGCCTGCCGATTCGTGTGGAACTGGAGGCGCTCAAGGTGGAGGATTTCGTACGCATCCTCACCGAGCCCAACTATTCGCTCACCGAGCAGTACAAGGCGCTGATGGCGACCGAGGGCGTGGCGGTGGTGTTTGCTGCCGATGGCGTGAAGCGACTGGCTGAAGTCGCGTTCCAGGTCAACGAGAGCACCGAGAACATCGGCGCGCGCCGTCTGCACACGGTGATGGAACGGCTGATGGAAGAGCTGGCCTTCGATGGCCCCGACCGCTCGGGTTCGACCTTGACCATCGACGCTGGCTACGTCGACAACAAGCTCGGCAAGCTGGCAGCGGACGAAGACCTGAGCCGGTACATCCTCTGATGGCCGCACCCGCACCGACGCCCACCGGCATCAAGCTGCTCAGCGAAGCGCGGCTGCTGGAAGTGCGTTATGCCGACGGCACGCTGCTGAGCCTGCCCTGCGAGTATCTGCGGGTGTTCTCGCCCAGCGCGGAAGTGCGCGGGCACGGGCTCGAAGAGCCGGTGCTGGTGCCGGGCAAGCAGCAGGTCGGCATCCGCGAGATCAAGCCGGTCGGCCGCTATGCCGTGCGTCTGGTGTTCGACGATGGGCACGACACCGGCCTGTATTCTTGGGAGGTGTTCTGGACCCTCGGCCGCGAGCAGGAGAAAAACTGGGCGCGTTATCTGGCGCGCATGGCCGAACATGGCATGAGCCGCGAGCGCGATCTGGTGAAGCTCTCCGCCCTGCCGAAGAAATACACGCCTTCGGCACAGTGACGCCCTTGCGCCGCTTGAGTACGCGAGCGCAACATCCGCGCCCATGAAGATCGTCATCCTCGGGGCTGGGCAAGTCGGCTCCACACTGGCCGAAAATCTCGCGGGCGAAGCCAACGACATCACCGTCGTCGATACCGACCCCGCCATGCTCGCCGCCCTGCAGGAGCGGCTCGATCTGCGCACCGTGCTGGGTTACGCCTCGCACCCCGATGTGCTGCGCCGCGCCGGCTGCAACGATGCCGACATGCTGATCGCCGTCACTGATGTCGACGAGATCAACCTGCTGGCCTGCAAGATCGCGCACACCTTGTTCCGCACGCCGACCAAGATCGCCCGCGTGCGCAGCGCCGACTACCTGATGGACGCTGGCGTGCTGTTCGCGCAGGAGGCACTCGCCGTCGATATGTGCATCAGCCCCGAGCAGCTGGTCACCGAGTACATCCAGCGTCTCATTGAATATCCGGGTGCCTTGCAGGTGGTCGATTTCGCCGATGGCCGCGTGCGGCTGGTGGGCGTGCGCGCTTACTACGGCGGGCCGCTGGTGAGCCGCCAGCTGAAGGAGCTGCCGGCGCATCTGCCTGCGGGTGTCGATGCCCGCGTCGCTGCCATCTACCGGCGCGGCAAGGCGATATTGCCGGAGGGCGATACCATCATCGAGGCCGAGGACGAGGTGTTCTTCGTCGCGGCCGCAGCCCACATCCCGAAAATCATTGCTGAGCTGCGCCGCCACGACAAACCGGTCAAGCGCGTGATGATCGCGGGCGGCGGCAACATCGGCCTGCGCCTCGCCAAGGCGCTGGAAGACAAGGTGCAGGTCAAGCTGATCGAGAAGGACAAGCTGCGCGCGCGCGAGCTGGCCACCGAACTCAACCATGCCGTGGTGCTGGTGGGCGATGCCGCCAACGAGGCGCTGCTGATCGAAGAGAACATCGACGACATCGATGTCTTCTGCGCCGTCACCAACGATGACGAGGCCAATGTGCTTTCGTCCATGCTCGCCAAACGGCTCGGTGCCGGCAAGGCACTCGCGCTCATCAACCGCATGGCCTACGTGGATCTGGTGGAAGAAAACTCCGCCATCGACATCGCAATCTCGCCGCAGCAGTCGACGGTAAGCGCCTTGCTCGCTCATGTGCGGCGTGGTGATGTGGTGCGCGTGCACACCCTGCGGCGCGGGGCCGCCGAAGCCATCGAGGCCGTCGCCCACGGCGATGCCAAGAGCAGCAAGGTAGTGGGCCGCGCCATCTCCGAAATCAAGATGCCCACGGGCACCACCATCGGCGCGATCGTGCGCGGCGAGGAAGTCATCATCGTGCACCACAACACGGTGATCCAGGCCGAGGATCATCTGATCCTGTTTATCGTCGACAAGAAGAAAACCCGTGAAGTGGAGAAACTCTTCCAGGTCGGATTTTCCTTCTTCTAGTCGCGCCAGAAGGCGGGCGTCAGCACTACAAATAGGGTGAACACTTCCAGTCGCCCCAGCAGCATGGCGAAGGTGCAGACCCAAGTCTGGAAGTCCGTCAGCCCCGAATAGTTGCTGGCCGGGCCGACCAGATTCAGGCCTGGCCCGGCATTGTTGATGCTGGCGACGATGGCGCTGAACGCGCTCATGAAGTCGAGCCCGCTGCCCAGCAGCAAAAAGGTGAGCACGAATATGCTCATCGCATATAGATGGATGTAGCCCATCACCGCCATTACCACCTTGGGCGGAATGGCGCGGCCGCCGATCTTCAGCACGTTGACGCTATTGGGGTGCATCAGCGTATCCATCTCCTTGCCGCTTTGGCGGAACAGGATCAGTGCGCGGATCATCTTCATGCCCCCACCGGTCGAGCCGGAGCTGGCGCCGACGGAGGACATCAGCAGGATGGCGATCGACACAAATGGTGGCCAGACGTTGTAGTCGACGCTGGCAAAGCCACTGGAGGTAGCAAGCGACACCATGTTGAACGCCACGTGCCGAAAAGTTTCCGGCAGGCCGGTGTACTGGCCATACAACCAGAGGTAGATCGTCAGCACGGCAATTGTGGTGGCGTACAGCACGACGATGGCGCGCGCTTCGGCGTCCTCCCAGTAATAGCGCAGCCGGGCATGGCGCCAGACTAGAAAGTGGGTCGAGAAATTGAGTGTGGCCATCATCATGAAGGCGATCGAGATCGCCTCGATGGTGGGCGAGTTGAAATAGCCGAAGCTGGTGTCGTGCGTCGAGAAGCCACCCAGCGACAGCGTCGAGAACGAGTGGCAGATGGCATCGAACCAGCTCATGCCGGCGGCGCGGTAGGCCAGCGCGCAGAGCGCGGTCATGGCGATGTAGATGGTCCACAGCGACTTGGCGGTCTGGGTAATGCGCGGAGTGAGCTTGTCGTCCTTGATCGGCCCCGGTGTCTCGGCCTTGTAGAGCTGCATGCCGCCGACGCCCAGCAGCGGCAGGATCGCCACCGCCAGCACGATGATGCCCATGCCACCCAGCCAGGTCAGCTCGTGACGCCAGAGGTTGACCGACGGCGGTAGCTTGTCCAGCCCCGTGAGCACGGTGGAGCCGGTGGTGGTGAGCCCCGAGATGGTCTCGAAGAACGCATCGGTGAAGCTCAGGCCCTTGATGGTCATCATCAGCGGCAGCGTCGCGGTCGCCGCCATCAGCACCCACGACAGTGACACCAGCAGAAAGCCTTCGCGCGGCTTGATGTCGCGCTTGGCGTGGCGGGTGAGAAACCACATCGCGCTGCCCACCACCAAGCTGACCACCATCGCGATCACGAAGTCCCAGTGCTCGCCGTCGCGATACAGCAGCGAGCAACCCAGCGGCAGCAGATAAGTGCTGCTGAACAGCATGAGCAGCAAACCCAGTACGCGCGCGACGGGCAAAAGACCACGGACGGCGGCGCTGTTATTGGCTGGCATGCTTGCAGTTTAGATCAACACCCTCGCCACCAGTCCGGCAGCGACCACCAGAGCCAACACCGCAAAGCTCTGCTGCAAGCGCGGCCCGGCCAGTCGATGCGCCAGCCGACGCCCCGCCAGCATGGCCGTGACCGCCCCGAGTGTGAACGGAATGCCCACGCTGCTGTCGAGCCGGCCCGCAACGAGCGAGGACAACACAGCGCTGGCAGACACCAGCGCAATCACCATCAGTGAGGTGGCGACCACGGCATTCATCGGCAGGTCGGTGGAGCGCTTCAGTGCCGGGACGATGACGAAACCACCGCCGACACCGAGCAGGCCCGACAAGAATCCGGTGACGGCTCCGGCAAGCGCCAGGGTTCGGGTGCAGAGCGCCGTCCACTCGAAGCGACCGGTCTGCTCGCTGAGCTTGCAGGCGGCGGCATCGGCTACCACCTCAAGCGCAGGCAGGCCGCCGAGCTGGCGACGTGCCTGGTGGAACATCCGCAGCGCGACGAAGATCAGCACCGCCGCAAACAGCAAGGCCAGCGGCGTGGCGGGCAGGCGATGCGCAACCCACAGCCCCACGGGTGTGAGCGCGCTGCCCACGCCAGCCATCAGCAGTGCGGCCTTGTAGCGGACGATGCCGGCCTTGAGCCCCAGCGCTGTGCCAACGAGGGCCGAACTGCACACCGCCAGCAACGCCACTGGTGCGGCGTGGATGACATCCCAGTGAAAGCCGAACATCAGCAACGGCACCGCGATGATTGCGCCGCCCGCGCCGGTGAGTGCGAGGATGAGGCCCACCAGAAGGCCCAGCGCGATGGCGGTCAGCACGCGCGGCTACGCCTTGCCACAGGCGAGGTTGGCGGGCACTGCGATATCCATCATCTTCGGATTGGGCAGTTGCAGATTGCGCATGAAGGCGACGTACTCGGCTTCGGTCTTGCCCGCCAAGCGTGGGTTGTGGCGTTTCTCCTCGCCGATGGACGAAGACATCCAGCCCTTGTAGTCGTGTGCGGGATACAGCGTGGTGTCGTCCGGCAGCTTGAACAGCTTGTTGACGATCGAGTCCCAGCTTCGGTGCGGGTCGCCGCCCTGAAAATCCGTGCGGCCGCTGCTGCGAATCAGCAGCACATCGCCGCTGAAGACGGCCTGCGGCTGGCGCGGATCGAGCACGAAGCTGAAGGATTCATCGGTGTGGCCCGGCGTGTAGAGCGCTTGTAGCCGGATGCCATCGACATCCAGCAGCTCGCCGTCGCGCACCTGCATGGAGACACATTCCGCCTTGGTGAACTCGCCCATCACCGTGACGCAACCGGTGGCGTTACGCAGATCACCGAGCGCGGTGATGTGGTCGGCGTGGGTGTGGGTGTCGATGGCCTTCACCAGCTTCAGATCGAGATCGTGGATCGCCGCCAGATACTGCGAGGCCTGCTCCTTCACCGGGTCGATGATCAGCGCCTCTCGCCCCAAGCCTGAGGCCAGCAGATAGGTATAGGTGCTGGAATCGGCATCGAAGAACTGGCGGAAGATCATTGAGGGCTCGACAGTCAGGGGCCGCGTTTGGGCACCACGTCAGCCAGCGCCATGCCGGCCAGCATGGCCAGCACGAAGATCAGCGCCGCAGCGTCGAAGCGCACCAGCGTGGCCAGCGCCGGGCCAGGGCAGAAGCCGGCGATGCCCCAGCCGATGCCGAAGCAGGCCGCACCGATCAGCAGACGGGCATCGATATCGCGACGCGTGGGCAGGTGAAAGCGAGACTCCAATACCGGCTTGACGCGCCGCCGAATCAGCCAGAAGCCTGGCAGCGTCACCAGCAATCCACCGCTCATGACGAAGGCAAGGGTCGGGTCCCAGTTGCCGGCCAGATCCAGAAAACCCTGCACCTTGAGCCGGTCGGTCATTCCTGAAATGACCAGCCCCGCGCCGAACAGCGCACCGGCCAGCAGCGCGATCAGAGAGTTCATAGCAGGCCTCCGTGGCGGATGACATAGACGGTCAGAAAGCCAAAGCCCATGAAGGTCATCACCGCCACAAGCGAGCGCCCGGAGAGCCGCGCCAGGCCGCAGATGCCGTGCCCCGACGTGCAGCCAGTGCCCAGCCGCGTACCGAACCCGACCAGCAGCCCGGCAACCGCGAGCGTGAGCCACTGCAAGGTGCTGCTGCTGGGGGCGGATATCGGCAGCAGCGCCGCAGCGGCGGCACCGGCCAAGAGGCCTGCGAGAAACAGCACACGCCAGAGCCGATTGTTGGTGGTGCGATCCAGCATCAGCCCACTGAGAATGCCGCTGATGCCGGCAATGCGGCCATTGAAGGCCAGCAGCAGCACGGCCGAGAGGCCGATCAGCAAGCCGCCGCCGAGGCCGAGCAAGATGGAGTCCGTTTCAAAAACGATATTCATGACATTCGGTATGGGCTGTTTCGACGAAGTGCCTGCACATGCAAGTTAAACACGCGCGCACCGTGGGTGACGAACTGCCATGGCCCCGTCAGTGCGGCTGGCGGTATATTCGCCACTCGTTCAATTAAGGCCGCGCATTCGAGCGGTCCGTGAGGAGATCACCATGACCGCAGCCGTACTTGCCATGCCAGAACTGACCACGCTCGACGCCGAAGTGCGCCGCGTGTTCGAGAAGCAGTTTGATACCGCCATCCGCTTGCGTCGTTCTTCGGCCGACGAGCGCATCGCCAAGATCAAGAAGCTGAAGGAATCGGTGCTGGCCCACACGGCCGCGCTGCACACGGCGATGGAAAAAGACTTCCGCAAGCCGGCGGTCGAGGTCGATCTCACCGAGATACTGCCGGTGGTGGCCGAGGCCAACGACGCCATCCGCCACACCAGAAAGCGCATGAAGCCGCAGGGCGTGTGGCCGACCATTCTCACCGGTGGACTCAAGGGCTACATCCAGTTCGAGCCGCGCGGCCGCACGCTGGTCATCGCGCCGTGGAACTACCCAGTCAATCTCTGCTTCGTGCCGCTGATCAGTGCGATCAGCGCCGGCAACACCGCCATCGTCAAGCCGAGCGAGATGACGCCGCACACCACGGCGGTGATCGTGAAGATCATCAAGGAGACTTTCTCTGAAGACGAAGTCGCCATCTTCGAGGGCGATGCAGCGACCTCCACCGCCTTGCTGGCGCTGCCGTTCGACCACATCTTTTTCACCGGCAGCCCGGCCGTCGGCAAGGTGGTGATGGCCGCTGCCGCCAAGCACCTCACCAGCGTCACGCTGGAACTCGGCGGCAAGTCGCCGACCATCGTCGATGAAACCGCTGATCTCGAACTCGCCGCCAGGAACATTCTCTGGGGCAAGTACACCAACGGCGGGCAGACCTGCATCGCGCCCGACCATGTCTATGTGCACGAGTCGGTGAAGGCCGCGTTCGTCGAGAAGGCGAGTGCGGTGCTGAAGAGCAGCTATGGCGCGACCGATGCCGAGCAATCACGCTCGCCTTGCCTGAGCCACAGCGTCAACCAGCGCCACGCCGCGCGCGTTGCCGGCCTGCTGGAAGATGCCAAGGCCAAGGGAGCCACCGTGCTGGCCGGCGGTGGTGTGAACATCGAGGATCAGTGGGTGGCACCGACGCTGCTCACCGACATCCCCAAGGACGCGAAGATCATGTCCGAGGAAATCTTCGGCGCGCTGCTACCCATCATTGGCTATAGCAAGCTGCAAACCGTCATCGACGAGATCAACGCCAACCCCAAGCCGCTCGCGCTCTACGTGTGGAGCAAGAACGACGAGAACATCAACAAGGTAATGAAGGAGACCTCCTCGGGCGGCGCCTGCATCAACCACACCGTCGTGCATTACCTGCATGGCAATCTGCCGTTCGGCGGCGTCAACAATTCCGGCATCGGTGCGGCGCACGGCATTTTTGGCTTCAAGGCGTTCAGCCACGAGCGCGCGGTGATTCGCACGCGCTTCATGGTGGCGAAGATTTTCTTCCCGCCGTATTCCAACTTCATGAAGCGCATGATTCAGACGCTGATGAAGATTGTGTAAAGACTTCTGCACTTCGGTTCAGCAAAGCCCCGCCAAGTGCGGGGCTTTTTTGTAGGCGAATCTGGCCTTGTGGTTGAACTGATACCGATCGGTCACACTCTATGAAACTGTCGACCTTTACAAACAATCACCATGTGGCTGATCCAGCTCGCCCTTCGCCGCCCGTACACCTTCGCGGTGCTTGCCATCGTCATCCTGCTCGGTGGTGGCCTCGCGGCCAAGACTGTGCAGAAAGACATCTTCCCCAACATCGAGATCCCGGTCATTTCGGTGATCTGGACCTATCCAGGCTTGGGCGCCTTCGACTTCGAGCGGCGCATCACCCAGTACTCCGAGAACTCGATCTCCGCCAACGTCAATGACGTCGAGCGCATCGAGAGCCAGACGACTGAAGGTGTCGGGCTGATCCGCATCTACTTTCACCCCGGTGCAAAAAGCGAGGTGGCGCTGGCGCAGGCAACGGCGATCAGCCAGACCATCCAGCGCATCATGCCGCCCGGCGTTACCCCGCCGATCATGGTGCGCTACCGCGCCGACTCGGTGCCGCTGATCCAGCTCGCACTCAGCAGCGATTCGATGAGCGAGGCGCAGATCTTCGACTACGCCAATACCCGCATCCGCCCCAGCGTCGCCTCGGTGCAGGGCATCACCATGCCGGCGCCGTATGGGGGTGCGGCGCGGCTCATCAATGTCGATATCGACCCTGCTGCCTTGCGTGCGCGCGGCTTGTCGGCACGCGATGTCTCTGAAGCGGTGGGTCTGCAGAACCTCACCTTGCCCGCGGGTGCCGCCAAGATCGGCGACACCCAGTACGCGGTGCAGCTCAACAGCTCACCGCTGCTGTTGCAGCAGCTCAACGACCTGCCGATCCGCGAAGTGGGCGGCAGCATGGTGTACCTGCGCGATGTCGCGCAGGTGCGCGACGGGCAGGAGCCGCAGATCAACGTCGTGCGCGTCGATGGCCAGCGCAGCGTGCTGCTGCACATCCTGAAAAACGGCAATGCCTCGACGCTCGATATCGTCGAAGGCGTGAAAGCCCTGCTGCCATCGATCCAGGCCGCAGCACCCGAGGGCATGAAGATCGAGGCGCGCTTCGACCAGAGCACCTTCGTCAGCGGCGCGATGGAGCATGTCGCCATCGAGGGGCTGATTGCGGCCACGCTCACCGCCACCTTCATCCTGCTGTTCCTCGGCTCCTGGCGCTCGACCTTGATCGTCGCGGTGTCGATCCCGCTGTCGATCTTGTCCTCCATCGCGCTGCTCACCGCCTTCGGCCACACGCTCAACCTGATGACGCTTGGTGGCCTGGCACTCGCCATCGGCATCCTGGTAGACGAGGCGACGATCACCATCGAGAACATTCATCGCCATCGCAACATGATCATTGACGGCCGGGGCAAGGATCTGTACGACGCGATTCTGATCGGCTCCACCGAGATCGCCTTCCCGGCGCTGGTGTCGGCGCTGGTGCTCACCATCGTCTTCGTGCCGGTCTGGTTGCTTGGTGGGGTGGCGCGCTACCTCTTCATTCCGCTCGCACTCGCCGTGGTATTCGCCATCCTGTCGAGCTACGTGCTGTCGCGCACACTTACGCCGGCGATGGCGAACTGGCTGCTGCGGCACGAACCGCACGAGGACGAAAACGCGCCGCCGAAGAATGGCTTCGATCGCATCCACAAGGGGTTCAATCGTGGCTTCGAGAATCTGCGCAGCCGTTACGCACGCGCGCTGCAATGGAATCTCGCCCATCGCGGCACTGCGCTCGCCGCGATGATTCTCGTCGTGGTCTGCACCAGTGCCGTGCTGCCGTTCGTGGGCCGCGAGTTTTTCCCCACCGTCGATGCCGGGCAGATCCGCATGCACGTGCGTGCGCCCACTGGCACGCGCATCGAGCGCACCGAGCAGATCTTTTCGGCGGTGGAGCAGGAGGTGCGCACGCTGCTGGGCAGCGATGTCGCGCTCATTCTCGACAACATCGGCCAGCCTTCGTCCAAGTACTCGATGGCGTTCGGCGACAGCGTCACCGTCGGTACCCACGATGGCGAGGTGTTGATTGCCCTCACGCACGACCGCAAGCGTGGCGCGCCGGAATGGATGCAGCTGCTGCGCACCGAGCTGCCAAAGAAGTTTCCCGATCTCGACTTCTATTTTCAGCCTGCGGATATCGTCAGCCAGATTCTCAACTTCGGCTTGCCGGCGCAGATCAATGTCAAGGTGGTCGGCTTCAAGCGCGTTGAAAACTTTGGGCTGGCGCAGCAGTTGAAAGAGAAGATCGCCGCCATCCCTGGTGCGGTGGATGTGACCGTACACCAGACCAACGATCTGCCCACGCTCAAGGTCGATGTCGATCGTGCGCGCGCGCTCGAACTCGGCATCACCCAGCGCGATGTCGCCAACGATCTGCTGGTGACGCTGAGTGGCTCCGGCACTGTGACGCCCAACTTCTGGATGGACCCTGCCACAGGCAACCCCTATCGCATCGCCGTGCAGCTGCCAGAGCGTGAGATGAGCAGTGTCGAGAATCTGGTGAGCACGCCGGTATCGGTCACAGGGGGCACCACGCAACTCCTTGGTAACCTCGGCAGCGTCAGCCGCGCGACCGGGGCGTCCGTCATCAGCCACTACAACGTGCAGCCGAGCTACGACTTGTTCGTGAGCGTGCATGGCCGCGATCTGGGTGCGGTGGCCGCCGATCTCGACAAGGTGCTGGACGAGGCCCGCAAGCAACTGCAACCGGGCAACCGCATCGAGCTGCGCGGCACCGTCACCGCCATGCGCGACGCCTTCTCGCAGCTGGGCTTCGGCCTGTTGGGCGCGGCGGTGCTGGTGTATCTGCTGATGGTGGTCAACTTCCAGAGCTGGCGTGATCCCTTCATCGTGCTCATGGCCTTGCCGGCGGCCGGCGCGGGCGTGATCTGGGGTCTCTGGCTCACTGGCACCTTCTTCAGCGTGCCGGCGCTGATGGGTGCGATCATGACCATCGGCCTTGCCACCGCGAACTCCATTCTGTTGGTGACCTTCGCCAACCAGCGCATGGACGAAGGCCTCGACAGCTTCGCCGCCGCACTCGATGCCGGCAGCACGCGCCTGCGCCCCGTGCTGATGACCGCCGGCGCGATGCTGATCGGCATGGTACCGATGGCGCTCGGCATGGGCGATGGCGGCGAGCAGAATGCACCGCTCGGCCGCGCGGTGATCGGTGGCCTCTCGTTCGCGACCTTCGGCACGCTGCTGTTCGTGCCCGTGGTCTACGCCACCCTGCGGCGCGGCGTGCGCGCCGACCCTACGGCAGCGAGTTTCGCAGCCCAGCATTCCACACACTGATTCGTTGTCGAGAAAACACCATGACCAAGCCCACATCCAAACGCACCCCCGCGCTATTGCTCGGGGCCACTGCGCTCGCACTGCTCGCTTTCACGGCCATTGGTCTCAGCACGCGGCTCGGTGCTGAATCCGACAAGCCGGAGACGGCTGCTGCCGAAGCCCCTGCGTCTGCCAGCGAGCCGCTGCGGCTGTCGGTGGTGGATGTGATTGCAGCCCCGGCAGACACCACGCTGACGCTGCCCGGCCTGCTCACGCCCTTGCAGCAGACCTTCATCCATCCCCAGGCCAGCGGCTACGTGAAGCGGTACCTGGTCGACCTGGGTGATGTGGTGAAGGCCGGCCAGGTGCTGGCCGAAATCGATACCCCCACGCTCGATCAGGATCTGCTCGCTGCGCGCGCGCGCATGGCACAGGCACAGGCGCAGCTGGCACTGGCAAAAGCCAACGACGACCGCAGCCAGAAAATGGTGGTGGCGGGCATCGTCAGCCAGCAGCGTGCGGATGTCGATGCCACTGCTGCACAGGCCGCCGTCGCCGATGTCGGCGTTGCGCAGGCGTCCTTGCGCGCCTTGTCTGCGCAAGCGGGCTACAAGAAGGTCACTGCACCGTTTGCCGGCCGCATCATCAGCCGCAGCGCCGAGATCGGCCAGCTGGTCGATGGCAGCACGGCGCTGTTCACGCTCGCCGATACCAGCCAGCTACGCGTCACCGTGCAGGTGCCGCAGTCGAACATGCGCGGCGTGACGACTGATCTCAAAGCCAAGGTCAGTCTGCGCGAATATCCGGGCGAACACTTCGAGGGCGTCGTCAGCCGCACCGCCGGCGCGCTCGATGCCGCCCGCACGCTGACCACCGAAGTGCGTCTGCCCAACCCCGATGGCCGCCTGCTGGCGGGTGCATCGGTGGACGTGGTGCTCACCGTGCCCAACCTCGCGCAGGCGGTGCTCATCCCCGCCAACGCCCTTATCGTCAGCAGCAAGGGCACGCAGGTAGCACAGGTGCAGGGCGATGTGATCAAGCTGGTGCCGGTGCGGCTGGGCCGCGACCTGGGCAAGCAGATCGAAGTGATCGAGGGTCTCAAGACCGGTGACAAGGTGGGCCTCAGCCCGCCGGATACCGTGCAGGATGGCCAGAAGGTGGCCGTCATCGCACCCAAGCCTGCGAAGACCTGACGCGCGCGGGCTGACGTTCTACAGTGCGGGCAGTTCTCAAGCGCCTGCCCGCCATGTCGATTCGTCCCCTTGCTGTTGCCGCCTTGGTACTCGTCACGATGAATGCCCACGCTGCCGTGCCCATCCCCGATCCGCAGTTCTCGAAAGACTTCGCCGAGACGCAGAAATACTCGCTCGGCCGCCCGACCGCACTGCGCTTCACGCCCGATGGCAAGCAGCTGTTCTTCCTGCGCAGTGGTGCGCGCGATGCGACGCGGCGGCTGTATGTGTTCGACACCGCCACGGGTGCGACGCGTGAACTCATCACGCCGCAACAGGTGCTGGGTCTCGCCGACGAAGTGTTGAGCAAGGAGGAAAAGGCCCGCCGCGAGCGCCTGCGCCTCACCGCCAAGGGTTTCACGCGCTTCGACCTCACGCCCGATGGCAAGACGTTGCTGCTGCCGCTCTCGGGCAAGCTGTTCGCCTTCGATCTCGCGGCTCAAAAGTTGCGCACGCTGGATGATGGTGCGAAGCCCGCACTCGATGCCCGGCTCTCGCCCGATGGCAGTCGTGTGGCCTTCGTGCGCGACTACGACCTCTACGTACGCGACCTCAAAACCTCGAAGGAAACCCGGCTCACGCAAGGCGGCAGCGAGGCACTGCAACACGGTCTGCCGGAGTTCGTCGCGCAGGAGGAAATGGGCCGCTTCCAGGGTTTCTGGTTCTCACCCGATGGCAAGACGCTGGCCTATGAAGAGGCCGATCACTCGCAGGTGGAGCGCTTCAGCATCGGCGACCCGGCCAAGCCGGAAGTGACCGCCGAAGGCTTCTACTACCCGCGCCCCGGCAAGCCCAATGTGCGTGTGCGGCTGGGCCTGATGCCCGTGGCCGGCGGGGCCACCACCTGGGTGCGCTGGGATGCCGAGAAATATCCCTATCTGTTGCGCGTCGAGTGGCCCGAGACGAAGCCGGGCTTAGCACCGCTGACTCTCATCGTGCAGACCCGCGACCAGCGCGAGCAAGCCATCCTCACGGTTGATGCGCGTGGCAACACCCAGACGCTGCTGGTGCAGCGCGACCCGGCTTGGCTGGACCCCGACTTCGGCTTCGTGCGCTGGCTGCCCGATGGCAGTGGCTTTCTCACCGCAAGTGAAGAGAGTGGCGAAACGCAGTTGTTGCGCTACGACGCCAAGGGCCGCAATGCGCAGGTGCTGCTGACGCGCGGCTTCGACAGCGTGGTGGGTGTAGACGACGAGGGCCGTGTTACGGCCACCGTGTTCGCCACGCCGCAGGAGATGCAGGTGTTGCGCATCGACCCCAGGCTGGGGCCGGCGGTATTGCCCGAAGTGCTGGCGCGTGGCCTGGGCGAACGCTCGGCCGCGCTCGCGCGCACTGGCGGCCAGTACGCCATCACGCAGGCCACGCTCGATGCGCCGGCGAATACCACGGTGTTCGCGCCCGATGGCCAGCGCATCGGCGATCTGCCCAGCGTCGCCGAGCTACCGCGTGTCTGGCCCGAACCGGAATTGATGACCGTGGAAGTGGCGGGCAACACTTTTCACGTCGCGGTGCTGAAGCCACGCGACTTCGATGCGAGCAAGAAATATCCGGTGATCGATTCGGTCTACGGCGGCCCGACCGTCACGGTAGTCACCGCCAACGCTACAGCCTATTTGCGCGACCAGTGGCTGGCCGACCACGGTGCGATCGTGGTGAAGATCGACAATCGCGGCACGCCGCGACGCGACCGCGAATGGGCGCGTGCCTTCAAGGATCGCGATGGACAGAACGGTGATGCCTTGAGCGTGATCGTCAACGACCAGGCCGATGTGCTGCTGGCACTGGCAGAGAAAATCCCGCAGATGGATGCGACCCGCATCGGCATCACCGGCTGGAGCTATGGCGGCACGTCGAGCGCGGCGGCGGTGCTGCTAAGGCCCGATGTGTTCAAGGCGGCAGTCGCGGGCGCACCCGTCACCGACTGGCGCGACTACGACACGCATTACACCGAGCGCTATCTCGATACGCCTGAGGCCAACGCCGAGGGCTACGCCAAGTCGGACCTCGTGGCGCGTGCGGGCGAGCTGACGCGGCCTCTGCTGCTGATTCACGGCAGCGGCGACGACAACGTCTACTTCTTTCACTCGCTGAAGTTCGCCGATGCCTTGTTCAAGGCCGGGAAGTCGTTCGAGTTTCTGCCGCTGATCAACTTCACGCACATGGTCGCCAACCCGCTGGTGCAGCAGCGGCTCGATGATCGGGTGAGCGCGTTTCTTATGCGGCACCTCGGCGGGCCGCAAGCGAACTAGCGCTTGCGTGATGCCAGATAAAAACCCGCCAGCCGCATCGCCCATGAGGAATAGCGGGCACCCAACGCTGTGGTAACCGCCAGCATCGCGAGACGTCTGACGAGCTGCGGGTTGGCAACGAGCAGACGCATCAACATGCTGCGGGGCTGCATGGGTTGCATTGCCGCCTCACCAGGTTGCGACAGGGCTGCTGCGGCATGACTTGCCGCACGCTCTTTTGGTTGCTGCACGAACTGCCTGTGCAGCAGCGCGCGCTGTGCATCCATGCGGGCTGTGATGGCCTGCGCCGACTGGGTATGGCTGGCAGTGCTCATATCAACTCCCGGATCAAATCGAGATCGCGTTTCCATTGCTGGCTGGTGCCGGCAAAGCGCAGCGTAGCCCTGCGGCCGATGCGCTGGATCTGCCAGTAGCAATACAGCACAGCAGCCAGCATGACGCTGCCCGACCCCAACATGGCGTGGGTGCGGTATTCAGTGTTCCAGAGCGAGGCGATCAGAATCGTCACGCCAAAGATCAACCCGAGCTGCACAATCAGCGCCAGCATGAACCACAAGCCCACAACGGCGCCAAGGCGGGAGAGTTCCTGCGCGGTTTCGAGCCGGAATAGATCCAGGTGATCGCCCAGATGCTCAAGCAATATGCGCGACGCATTGCGCAAGCCCGGCGGCGGTGCCGCCGGGCTTGCAGGTGCCACGGTTACGTCGGTATCAACCGTCGGTGTCATGGCCACGCTCTAGCGACGGCTGATGACCACGCCCAGCAGCAAGCCAACGGCAAAGCCGACGCCGATGGCTTTCCACGGCTCGTCGTGCACGTAGGTGTTCACACCTTCGGCCTGATGCTTGGCCTGTGCAACCACTTTCTGGCTTGCGGCTTCGACCGACGACTTGTAGTCGGCGATGCGGCTGGTGATATCGCTCTTGATCTGGCTGACATCAAAAGTGCCGTTGGTCTTCGCACTCACCATCTCTTCGAGATCGGCGATGAAGTTCTTCACTTCGTTGCCGATCGCGGAGCTGCTGGATTTCACTTCACCGGCCACCTTGTTGGCGGTGGTCTTGGCCTCGTCAGCAACCTGGCTGGCGCTGCTCTTGAACTCGTTCATCGTTGCGGATGTGTTCATCTGACTTCTCCTCTCGGTTTGGGTTGGTCACCGCTGCCTCATTGGCAATGGCGACTAATCCACCGTAGAACGAGCCTCTGAATCGCATCTGAAGTGCCGTGAACAGCCGCACGGATAAAACTCAAGGTGTTTGCGCGTCGATCATCGCCTCGGCTGCGCGTCGCAGCGAGGCATTGGGGCCTGATGCACCTAAGCTCAAGCGGCTGAGATAGGCACCATCCATCAACAGTTGCAGGCTGTCGGCGAGCAGCTCCGAGTCGTGCGCGCCGAGCGCCTTGCACAGCGCGCGCAGGCGGCGGCGCTTCTCGCGGTTGTAACCCACCACCACAGCGCGGGCAGGGTGTGTGTCGTCGGTCAGTTCCACCGCGGCGTTGCCAATCGCGCAGCCGCGTTTTTCGCAGGTCTTGGCCTTCAGCGCCAGGCTGTCGAACAGCGCCAGCAGGGCGGCGCGCGGGTTGTCCTTGTGGGGTGCGGTGGTGGCCTCCCACCACAGCCAGGCTTCGCGCTCGGACTGCTTTAGGCACTCGGCTACCAGCTCGTCCTTGCTCTCGAAGGCGCGGTAGAGGCTCATCTTGGTGGCCCCGGCCTCCTGCGCGATGGAATCCACACCTACGGCGCGGATGCCCTGTCGGTAGAACAGCTCTCTAGCGGCCGCAAAGATGCGGTCACGCGCCGTCACACGCGGGGCGCTGGGCGGCGAAGAATCTGTTTGAATGCCGGTGCTTGCAGTGGTCATGGCGAAAATCCTTGGATACAGCCCTTGAAATGATACCGAGCGGTCGCAGAACATGGTGAGATGTTACCGACCTGTATCAGCGTCCTCTACAACATGGCGCTGATCGGTGGATTCTCAACTGATTGGAGGAGTACCGTGAGCACACCCAAAATTGCACTCATCACCGGCGCCAACAAGGGCCTCGGTTTTGAAACCGCCCGCCAGCTCGGCAAGCAGGGCATCCATGTGATTGTCGCCGCCCGCGACCCGGCCAATGCCGCTGCCGCCACACTCGCCCTGCAAAGCGATGGCATCGCCGCCGAGGCGCTGACGCTCGACGTGACCAGTGCCGCCAGCATCGCCGCCGGCGTCAAGACGGTGGCCGACAAGCACGGCCATCTCGACATCCTCATCAACAACGCCGGCGTGATGCACGATGCCGCAGACAAGAAGCCGAGCGAGCAGACGCTGGACGCCTGGCGCAAGACCTTCGACACCAACGTGTTCGGCCTCGTCGCCGTCACCAATGCCTTTCTACCGCTCATCAAGAAGTCATCGGCGGGGCGCATCGTCAATCTCAGCAGCATCCTCGGCAGCAATACCCTGCATCAGCAGAAAGACTCCGGCATCTATGACTACAAGATCCCCGCCTACAACGTCAGCAAGAGCGCCGTGAATGCCTGGACCGTGCATCTCGCGCACGAACTGAAAGACACCGCCATCAAGGTCAACGCCGCCCACCCGGGCCATGTTCAGACCGATATGGGCGGTGCCAGCGCGCCGATGGCGATTCCCGATGGTGCGAAGACCGGCGTCGCCCTTGCCACCCTTGCCGCCGACGGCCCCACCGGCGGCTATTTCCATCTCGACCAGGCTCTGCCCTGGTAAGCCTCAAATCAAACCACCCGGAGAACACATGACCACCTTGCACACCGCCTTACAGATGGGCGACCTCAAGCTCGCCAACCGCCTCATCATGGCCCCGCTCACCCGCACCCGCGCGGGCACTACGCACATCCCCAATGCCCTGATGGCGGACTACTACAGCCAGCGCGCCAGCGCCGGACTGATCTTCACCGAATGCACCATGGTCGCGGGCGATGCCAGCGCCTTCATCGGCGAGGGCGGCATTTTTGATGACGCCACCCTCGCGGGCTGGAAGCTCGTCACCGACGCTGTGCACGTCAAGGGCGGCAAGATCGCCATGCAGATCTGGCACCCGGGCCGCGCCGCGCACAGCGGCATCAACGGCGTGCAGCCGATCAGCAGCAGCAACAAGCCGATCCGCAACGAGAGCACGCATACGCTGCGCGGCAAGGAGCCCTACGAGGCGCCGCGCCCGCTCAGCACCGAAGAAATCCCCGGCATCGTCGAGCTGTTCCGCAAGGCCACTGAGCGTGCCAAGGCGGCGGGCTTCGACGGCGTGCAGATTCATGGCGCGCACGGTTATCTCATCGACCAGTTCTTGCGTGATGGCGTCAACGACCGCACCGACAACTACGGCGGCTCGCTGGAAAACCGCGCGCGTTTGCTGCTGGAGATCGTCGATGCCGCCGTTAGCGTGATCGGTGCTGGCCGCGTCGGTGTGCGCATCTCGCCAATAGTCCCTTTTAACGACATGGAAGACAGCAATCCCAAGGCACTGGTCGAGTACGTGGCGAAGCAGCTCGATGCCAGAAAACTGGGCCACTTCGAGGTGCGCCACGACCAGCACGACCGTCCCGCCGAAGTGGAGCTGGCCAAGATCGCCCGCGAGCATTTCAAGGGCACGCTGCTGCTCAATGGCGGTTTTGACAAGGCCAGCGGCGAGGCGGCGGTGGCCAGCGGGCTTGCCGATGGCATCGTCTACGGCAAGCTGTTCATCGCCAATCCCGATCTGGTCGAGCGCTTCTCTGAAAGCGATGCGCCGCTCAATAAGCTCGATATGAAGACGCTCTATTCACCCGGCCCCGAGGGCTACACGGATTATCCGGCGCTGACTGCCTGATGCCTTGCTGAGCCGCATCAAACCAGCCGCCGCTGCCGCAACGCAGCGGCGGCTTTTTTATGGCGCGTCGCCGATGAAGCCCGTCACGTATTCGCGGATGAGTGCCGCATAGGCTTCGAGCGGAATCGACTGCGGGCTTTCGTTGAGTGCAGCGGCGATCACTTCGGTCTGCAGGCGGTTGAACTCGGCGACGACCAAGGTGCCGGCCAGCGGATTGGCCGCCAGCACCGGCGGCTTGCGGTGGTGGGTCGCCTGCTCGTAGTCGTAGGCGATGCCGATCGCGGTGGGCTCGTCCCATTTGCGGGCCAATATCTCTATTCCCTTGGGCACGCCATCTGCCGTAAAACCCGCCGGCACCACCACCGAAGGAATCTGCGTGGTGCTGCCGAAATCGCAGGTGCGCGGCGAGCTGCCGGGGCGGATCAGCAGGGCATCGAGCCGCACGGTCTTGCCGCCAGGCACGGGATACGCATCCATGAACGCCTGCACGTAATCACGGGTGTCGATGTGCTGCTGCAGGGCGGCTTCGCTCGGCCCCACGTCGGGGTCGCTGGCGATGGCCGCAGCGACGGTGAGGGCTGCAGGGGGTGCGACCAGCAAGGTCTCGACGATGCCGTCGGTGCCGACGCAGGTGTTGCTGCCGGGGTTGAGGCTTGAGAGGCAACGGCGTGGTGCGGGCCGGCCGTTCTCGGCCTCGAAATCCCGGAAGTAATCGTTCCACTCATGGTGCATGGCCGAGGCACTCGCACTCACGAAGTCGGGCAGCTGCACGTCGTACACCTCCGCACCGAGTGCGCGCATGTCGTCCATCGCCGTGCGCAGCAAGGCCAGATGCTCGCCGTCACCTGCCGAGTCCACCGAACCGAACTGGGTGACGAAGCCGAGCTTCTTGCCCTTCAAACCAAACTTGGCGCGATCGAGAAACACGGTGTAATCGGTGGGCCGCTGCGGATAGCTGGCGTTGCTGTATTGCAGCGTTTTCGGGTCGCGCGGGTCTGCGCTCGCCATTGCCGAAAGTGCCAGCACCACATCGTGCACCGTGCGACCCATCGGGCCTGGCGCATCGCGCGCGTGGGTGAGTGGGAACACGCCGTGCTGGGACACCAGCCCCACGCTGGGACGGATGCCGACCAGGCCATTCACCGAGCTGGGATAGCGGATCGACATGCAGGTATCGGTGCCAGTGCCGATCGCCGCAAAGTTGCTGGCTATGGAAGCACCCGTGCCACTGCTGCTGCCGCCTGGGTCCTGCTGGGTGTCGTACGGGTTGCTGGTGCGCACACCGCGGCCGCTGGTGCCCATGGTGGTGAACGCGAACTCGTCCTGATGTGCCTTGCCGAGAATGAGCGCGCCCGCACGCCGCAGGCCCGCCACCGCGTGCGCGTCGATACCGGCCTGGTGCCCGAGCATCGAGTAGCTACCAGAGGTGGAGGGATGGTCGAAGGTGTCGTAGTTGTCCTTCAGCAGCATCGGCACGCAGTGCAGCGGGCGCTTGCCGATGCCTTCCTTCGCATACAGCGCGTCGAGCGCTACGGCTTCTTCCAGCGCCTTCGGGTTGATGGCCGAGACACCCCGCACCGGCAGGCCGCCGGCCTGTGGGTAGTCGTTGATGGCGGCGATGCGATCGACATACATCTGGTAGAGCGCCACACAGGTGAGCGGGCTGCCGTCGGCGAGCGTCTGCTCACCCTTGAAGCCGGCATGGATGTCGGCGACGGTGGCTTCCACCAGTTCGAACTGTTTGGGCGTGACCGGCGGGGTAACCGGCGGCACGGTGGGGTTGCCGCCGCTAGTCGTGGCCGGCGCGTGGCTATCGCTGCCGCAGCCAGCCAGCAACCCGGCAAGAGAAAGACACAACAGCAAGGGCAGGGTGCGGCGCATGGCGGGCTCGTGAAGGGTGACCTTTCACGCAACGCGCAATCGTCATGCCAATGCAGGACCTGGCCTCTTGTGCAGGGCTGTCAACGTCGCAGAGGCTTGTCCGTTCACCTGCCTGGGAAAAACATAAAAACTCCGGGGCAAAAAAATTGAGTGACCGTGATCCGCTTCGCGCTACTTCAACTCCGCCGAAGACTTACCCAGCAAGCGTCGCGCAATGATGAGCAGCTGGATCTGCTGCGTGCCCTCGAAGATGTCGAGAATCTTCGCGTCGCGCGCCCATTTCTCCAGCAGATCGTCTTCGCTGTAGCCAGCCACACCACAGAGCTCGACGCACTTCAGGGCGACATCCACGCAGGTGCGTCCGGCCTTGGCCTTGGCCATCGAGGCTTGTAGCGAATTGGGCTGGCGGTTGTCGGCCATCCAGGCGGCTTGCAGCGTGAGCAGGCGCGCGGCCTCGTAATCGGCCTCCATACGCAGCAGGTCGGCGGCAGCGGCGTGTTGCAGGCGCGCGGGCTTGGTGTAGTCGATGACGACACCTGCTTTTTGCAGCAGTTCGCGCGTGCGTTCGAGGCAGGCGCGCGTAAGGCCGATGGCCATGCCGGCGACCAGCGGCCGGGTGTTGTCGAAGGTCTGCATTACGCCCGCAAAGCCTTTTTCCACATTCACTTCGGCGCTGCCGAGCAGGTTCTCTTTCGGCACGCGCACGTCTTTCAACACGAAGGCGGCGGTGTCGCTGGCGCGGATGCCGAGCTTGTGTTCGAGCCGTGCGAGTTCAAAACCGGGCGTGCCTTTTTCGACCACGAAACTCTTGATGGCAGCGCGTCCCACATTGCGGTCGAGTGTGGCCCACACCACCACGAGATCGGCGCGCGCACCGCTGGTGACGTAGATCTTCTCGCCGTTCAATACATAGTGGTCGCCATCGAGCCGCGCGGTAGTGCGGATGTTGGCGCTGTCGCTGCCGGTGCCGGGTTCGGTGATCGCCATCGCCGCCCAGCGGCCCTTGAAGCGCGCCAGCTGTTCGTCGTTGGCCACCGCCGCGATGGCGGAGTTGCCCAGCCCCTGACGCGGCATGGCGAGCAGCAGGCCGACATCACCCCAGCAGAGTTCCATGATGCCGAGAACGGTGGAGAGGTTGCTGCCGTTGCGGTTCTCGCCAGTGTCGGCGCTGCGGTCGCGGCTCGCACCGGTGGCACCCGCGCCACCGCCACCGCCGGCGGCACTCATGCCGTCGAGCAGGCTGGCGAGCATCTGCAATTCCTTGGGTTCGGCGTGCTCATCGCGGTCGTACTTGCGCGAGATGGGGCGGAACATTTGTGCTGCAACCTGATGCGCCTGCGCGACGAGGCCGGTGAACTTCTTCGGGGTTTCGAGATGGATCATTGGGTCAGTCCTTAGACGAGCACGACGCCTTCCATGAAGCCGCAGGCCCTGAGGTCGCGATACCAGCGTTCCACCGGATATTCTTTGGTGAAGCCATGCCCGCCCAGCACCTGCACGCCGTCGTTGCCGATCTTCATCGCCTTGTCGGTGGCCAGCTGTCGGGCGATGGCGGCCTCGCGTACGAAGTCGTCGCCGCGCTCGGCCTTGGCGGCGGCGCGCCAGGTGGCGAGACGTAAACCATCGAGCTCGACGCTGATATCGGCAATCATGAAAGCGACGGCCTGGCGATGGCTGATGGGCTCGCCGAAGGCGATGCGCTCGTTGGCGTAGGGCACGACATGGTCGAGCACCGCCTGCCCACAGCCCACAGCCAGCGCACACCAGGCGAGGCGTGAGAGTGCGATGCACTCGGCGTAGTCCTCCGGGCTGCCAAGCAGGGCCGTGGCTTCGAGCTTCACGTTCTTGAGCGTGAGCCGCGCGGTGGCCGCTGCGCGCAGGCCCATCGCCGGTTCGGCTTGCAGCGACAGGCCCTTGGTTTTGGACTCGACCAGGAACAGGCGCGGTGCGCCATCCAGCATGGCGGCGATCACGAACAGTTCGCAGTCGGCACCGCGCGGCACCAGCGCCTTCACGCCGTTCAGCACATAACCGCCGTCACTGCGGCTGGCTTCTGTAGTCAGCGCAAAGGCGTCGAACAGGGGTTGCGGCTCCTGGACGACGAGGGCGGCAGCAGGTGCGTTATCGCTGGTGAAACTCGGCAGGTATTGCGCCTGCTGCGACTCATCGCCCCACAGCGACAAGGCAGTGGCCACTGCACCGGGTGCCAGGCAGGCTACGGCGAGTGAGAGATCGCCTTCGGCCAGCGCCTCTGCGATCAGCACGTTGCTGACGGCATTGCGTTCGCTGCCCGCACCGCCGAAGTCCTCCGGGATGCCAAGCACGGCAAAGCCGAGTGCCGCGCTTTCTTGCAGCAGCGTCGCGGGCGCTGCGCAGGCGGTGTCGGCAGCAGCGGCGGCAGGACGCAATTGTTCGAGCGCAAAACTCCTGGCGGCATCGCGCAGCATCTGCTGCTCGTCGCTGGGGGTGAGGTCGAACAAGCCCGTCGCACCGGCCCGCGGCAGGCGTGCGGGCTTCATTAGTTTCTGCGCGGCGCTGAAGCTGCGGCCCATCTTGCCCGCCACCACGAAGCCAGCGCGGGTGGAATGGAACAGGCCTTTTTCGGCCCATTTGCGTAGACCCAGTTTGTCCACTGCGCTGGAGCCTGCGAAGCGGTTGAGGGCTTTCAGGCCGAGGCCCATCGCGTTGTCGGTGAGAGACACGGGTGCTCCTAAAAAGCGTAGCTGAAACTCAGCGACACATTGTCGCGATCCGAGCGGGTGTTTTCGCCGCGTTTGCCGCCGAAGAAGCTCTGATACAGCACACGGCTGGTCAGCGAGGGGGTGATGTTGATCTCGGTGCCACCCAGAAACTCCTTGCGACCCTGCACGAAATTGCTCTGCGGCGCGGGCGCGTTGCCTTCGACATC
This sequence comes from Stagnimonas sp., assembly GCA_965279705.1. GTDB lineage: Bacteria > Pseudomonadota > Gammaproteobacteria > Nevskiales > Nevskiaceae > Stagnimonas. Next base: position 3,220,461 of record OZ257257.1, on the reverse strand, counting down.
CCAGGACAACGCAAATGTCGGCTTGAACGACCAACCGAACACAACGTCGTTGTATTCCATGCGGATCAGAGAGCGCAGGCCCCAGGCGAAGTTCTCGGCAAAGCCGCGCTTCTGCTGGGTCGGGTTCAAGTGGCAGGTGTAGTCCGAAGGGCTGCCGGTGATGGCGTTGTTGCAGGAATTGGCGGCGGTGAGTCCGGTGCCGTCGGCGCCACCGCTGGCGTGGGTGTCGATGGCGGTGCCGCCCTCGAACTGCAATTCGCTCTGCTTGGGCATGTTGAGCACATGGGTAAAGCCCGCCTCGCCGAGCACGATCACCTGATCGGCCCCGAAAGGGTTCTGGGACCAGATGCGGATGGCGGTGATATCGAACTGCCCCACCGGCAGGCGCTCGTAGCCGCGGATGTACTGGTTGGGCCCGACCCGGCCGAGGTTGCGATAGTTCACGAGATAGCTGGGGATGGCGTGCTGAGCACTTGGCAGAGTCGATTGGCCGAGTTCGAGCAGGCCTGCTACCACCGGCACCGGGATGATGTCGGTCGAGATCCCCAGGCCAGCCGCAACTTGGCCAATGGTGTTGCCCAGATCACCCGGCGTGCCGGAGATATCGTTGGCGGGGAAGGCCGGCTGCAAGCCCGCAAAGACCACATCCGGCAACTGGATCTGCACCGGGGCGTTGGGGCGGAAAGAGTACTCGCCCGAGATCGAGAACTTGCCGACGTTTGTGTTGAAGCTGATGCCGTACATCTGGATGTTCTCGGGGTATTCCAGCAACACCCGCAGGCTGTCGATGGGCAAGGGCTCAAGCCCAGGGCCATTGAGCAGCGTGCCGTTGAACAACTGGCAGTCTGTCACGGCCTCAACCAGATTGGCCGAGTCGCGCGCACAGCTCTCGTTACTCGAAATCACCGACGCATACGGTAGCCGCGAGTGGTAGTTGAGAAAGTAGAAACTCAGTTCCGTGCCGCCGTTGAGCCACTCGGCGTTGTAGTTGATGCGCGTGCCGAACTGGCCTTGGCTTGAAGGGTCACGCTCCTCGGGATACACCGTGACCGAGGTGCCCGAGATCAGCCCCAGGCCACCCGCCAGACGAAACTGTTTGTTGGGGTCTTCACCGAACTGGCCGAGACCGATGATGGCGTAGGGCCCGCTGCCAGCGATGTCGTTATCGGAGAAAAAGCTGCCGGCCGCATCGGGCTCGGTGCGTTTCCAGCCGAACTGGTAGAGAAAATCCGCCGAGACGCTATCGAACAGATCCATCGACAGCAGGGCCACCGGCACCGGCTGAAAGATCTCGTTGATCTCGCCACCGGGCATGCGCAGAAAGTTCTGGTTTGGCGGGTTGATCTCAGAGACGCTGTTGAGTGCAATCAGATTGCTCTCGCCCCAGCGCACGGTCTGCTGGCCAACCGAGATCACCGCAGCGCGGTCGGCGATCTCGGTGGTGTATTGCACGAAGGCGTCGTACAGCCGCACGCCCTTGGCGAAACTGTTGGAGAGAATTTCCGGCCGGCGCGTGTACTCGGGCTGATAGTTGGTGTTGAAATGCCGCTCGTTGAAATCGGCATTGACCGGGTCGTAGTAGCCGATGGCGCGCACGCGCGCCAGGAACTCGCCTTTTTCAAAGGTGAGATCGGCGGCGAGCTTGGTGGTGGCATTCACCAGATCGTAGCGGTCGTAGTTGATGTCGCCGTTGTCGGCATTGACGCCGAAGAACGAACCCTGTGCCGCCACCAGGCGCGCATTGGGCTCGGGGTTGCCCTGCAGCGAATAGCAGTTGTCCTCGGCGCAGAGCTGCTGCTGGCCCGGCACGTTGAGCTTGCCGATGAGGTCGTTGCTGCGGGTCTGGGTGCGCCAGGTGGCGCCAGTGGAAAGCCTGTTCTTGATGGTGAGATTGCCCCCGCCCAACTCGTATTCGAGTGCCTGCGTCAGCGGGGCAAAAGACCAGAGAACGACGGCCATCCACGGGGCAAATCCTTTCATGCAGCGCTCCTCTCAAAGTGGCAAAACCCGTACTTGCGGGCCTGCTTTTAGTGCGGCGAGTGTAGACGATTAAACGCACCTTGCCATTGTGCAATGGCAAAGTTCAAGAACGCGGCGTATGCTCCCTGCACAACATAAAAACCGGCTTGGCCGGAGGAGAGACACCGATGAATCACGCTGCTCGCGCGGGCCTCGTGCTCGCTGGTTTCTGGCTAGGCGCCTCGTCCGCCTATGCCGGCGTCACCGCCGCTGAAGCTGCCAAGCTCGGCACGTCGCTGACGCCTGTCGGTGCTGAAGCCGCCGGCAACAAGGATGGTTCGATACCCGCCTATCAGGGGCGAAAGTTTTATGACGGCAAGGACCCTGAGCTGTTGACAATCAGCCGCGCCAAGCTGGAGGACTACCGCAAGAACAAGCCCGACGAGCTGGAATCGCGCTTCAAGAAGGCTGCCGGGCCCGAGTTTCAGAACCCCTTGTTCGAGATCACCAAGGCCAACATGGCGCAGTACGCCGCCAAGCTGACCGATGGCCACAAGGCCATGCTCAACAAGTATCCGAGTTTCAAGATCAAGGTCTACAAGAGCGTGCGCCCTGCCTTCTTCCCGCCCGAGATCGAGGCGGCCACCAAGGCCAATGCGACGAGCGCCACGCTGACCGGCACCGATGACTTGAAGGGTGCGACGCTGGGCTTCCCGTTTCCCATCCCCAAGACCGGCGCGGAGGTGATCTGGAATCACAAGCTCAAGTTCCGCGGCACCTCGGTGAAGCGCTACAACAACCAGGCCATCGTCAAGCCGGATGGCTCGATCAGCATCACCAAGCTGGTCGAAGACGTGAAGTTCAAGTACGCCAACCTCAAGGAGCAACCCTGGGACGGCAAGATCTACACGATGTACATGAGCGAATCAGTCGCTCCCGCCAGCAAGGCCGGGCAGATTGTGCTGGCGCAGGAAACCTCTGACCTCTCGACCGGTGGCCGCACCGCCTACATCTACTCACCCGGCACCGCACGCGTCACCCGTGCACCTGACGTGGGCTACGACAACCCCGCGCTCAACACCGACAACGAGCAATACAACGACCAGATCGACGTCTTCAATGGCGCGCTCGACCGCTACAACTGGAAACTGCTCGGCAAGAAGGAGATGTACATCCCCTACAACAGCTTGCAGATCAACAGCCCCAAGCTGAAATACAAGGACATCCTCAAGCCCTTCCACGTCAACCCCGACTACGCGCGCTTCGAGCTGCACCGCGTCTGGGTGGTGGAGGCCACGCTCAAGGCTGGCCTGCGTCACAACTTTGCCAAGCGCGTGTTTTATGTCGATGAAGACAGCTGGGCGATTGCGGTGGTGGACGACTACGACATCCGTGGCCAGATCTGGAAGGTGCAGGAGGCGCATCTGTTGAGCCTGCCTTTCATCCCCACGACTACCGGCATCCCCGAGCTGATCTACGACTTGCAGTCCAACCGTTACTTCGCAACAACCCTCACCAACGAAGACCCGGTGAGCGACTTCGAGGTGGTCTACGACGACAAGTATTTCGAGCCGGCCAATTTGAAGCGCAAGGCCAAGAACAAGTAAGTTTGCTGTCCCCTCAAACGCTGTCATTCCGCATGGGATGGCAGCGTTTTCACGTACGAGAATCCTCCGATGGCAACTGCAAAAACCAACCCACTCGCCGAAGCGCTCGCCGCGCCGCTGCCCCAAGGCCTGGAAGCCTTGAGCAAGCCGCAGCTCGAAAAAATCACCGCCGCGTTCGCCACGGCAAAGACACAGCAACGCACCGCGCTGGTGGCTTCCACCGAAGCAGCACTCAGCCACGTGCCCATGCTGCTGCGCGGTGCGGTGCGTAAGGTGCTGTTCGGATGAGCACCATTGCCAGTCGTGCCGAGGTATTGAAGCTCGCCCGGTTGCTGGGCGCCGATGAAAAAGGCCTGGTATTTCTGGCCGAATACGACGCGCTCGCCATCCGCGCCCTGCGCGAGCAGATGACGGCGCAGCTCTACGACGACGGCAAAGCGTTGCTACAAAAAGTAGCCGCAGCAACCAAGCTCACACCCACGTCGATCTCCGCCGTCATCGCCGAGAAGGCACTCGGCCCTCTGCTGTGCGCGCGCGTGGCTTCGCTGGTGGGGGCCGACAAGGCGATCGATATTTCCAAGCGCCTGCCGGCCGCGTTTCTCGCCGAGGTTTGCCTGCATCTCGATCCGCGTCGCACCGCTGCCATCATTCGCGGCACGCCGATCGAGCAAGTCGTCGCGGTGTCGAAAATCCTTCAGGCGCAGAAGGAATACGTGACCATGGCGCGCTTCGTCGACGCGCTTACCCCCGAGGCGATCAAGGCCGTCATCAACGCCACGCCGGATGAAGAGCCGCTGCTGCGCACCGCGGTGTTCGCCGAGAACCCGGCGCTGCACAACGAGCTGGTCAGCTACTTGCCGAAGTCGCGCCTGAAGAGCCTGATCGCCAAGGCCACCGTCGATGCCGAGCTGTGGTCGGCGGCACTCAGTCTGATGTCGCATCTCAATGCGCAGTGGAAGGGCGAACTGGGCCAGCTCACCAGCGAGCTGGACGACGCCACACTGGCGAAGATCGTCGCCTACTCGCAGGCGCAGAACCTGTGGGCCGTGCAACTGCCGGTGATTGCGGCAACACCTCCGGCAGGGCAGAAACGCATGCTGGCAAGTGCGGCCATGAACACGCCCGCCGTGTTCGACGCGATGGCCGAAGCCGCCAAGGACAAGACGGTCGCCGCCGCACTGAAGACCCTGAAGCCGCAGATGCCCGCGGCGATGCAGGCAAGGCTGGGCTAATCAATCAGCGAGGTTGATGGCGGCGCACGCCCTAGAATGAAGTCGGGACATCTCCTGACTTCAAGAGCACGCCATGAACCGTTTCAAACCGCTGGATTACCTCGAAGCCGCACCGCGCTGGTTTGGTCGCGCCGCTGATGCACTTGGTGCGTCAGAGCGCAAGGCGCTGCGCCGTGCAGCAGCGCATCAGGCGCTGACCGAAGACCCTAACAACAAGCTCGACGAAAGCTCCACGTTCGGCCAGAGGCTGGCCGACAAGGTGGCGGCGTTTGGTGGTTCCTGGACCTTCATCTCACTCTTTGGCGCGTTTCTGTTTGCCTGGGCGATCATCAATACGGAGATTCTCGGCAAGACTGCGTTCGACCCCTACCCGTATATCTTTCTCAACCTGATGCTGTCGATGGTCGCGGCCATGCAGGCACCGATCATCATGATGAGCCAGCAGCGGCAGTCGGTGAAAGACCGGCAGATGGCCGAGCACGACTACGAGGTGAACCTCAAGGCCGAGATCGAGATCATGGCGCTGCACGAAAAGATCGATGCCCTGCGTTCAGAGCACCTGATGACCATCATCAGCCAGCAGCAGACGCAGATTGATCTGCTCAGCAAGCTGCTGGAGTCGCCAAAAGCGCGCTAAGCCGCCTGCAAGCTATCGCGGGTGCGTTCGAGGAAGGCATCCACGAGTGCTGCGAACTTGGCCTGGATGAAAGTGGGCGCGACGAGGCGATACATGAAGGGCACCGGCACGTCGAACAGCTCGCCCTTCACCTTGAACTCCAGCTTGCTGCCGCTGCCCTGTTCCAAGATGCGGAACGAGCCTTCGACCACCGCGTTGCCCTGTTTGGCAATCGGCGTCCAGGACAGCTCGCCCTTCTTCGCATCCACCGTGTAGTGCGCGCCATAGCTCACCTCATGGGCGATGTTGGCGATCTTGCTGCCGATGGCTTTCATCTCCCACAGGTATTGATCGGGGCCTAGCTTTTTCAAGTTACGCAGCTTGGGAAAGCGGCCGATGGTGCCCTCCAGATCCTTGAACAGGGTCTTGAGCTTGGCCGGCGGCAGGTCGATGTCGAGGCTGCGGGTGATGGCGATGTTGACTTTCATGAGTGGCGTAGAGGTTGTTGAAAGTTAAAGACGCAGGCTGCCGCCCTGTAGTTGTTCGAACAGTGCAGGCGTGAGTGGCACATAGCCCTTGCTGCGTTCTTGCAGCACATACAGCGGCTCGGTGATGGCATCGGGGTCGAAGCCCTCGCGCTTGAGGTCGACCTTCTTGAACTTGAAGGTGCCGGTCACTTCCTGCTCGCCCTTGAGCCGCACGAACAGCGGCACCGCATAGGCGGGCAGATGCGTGCACAGGTGCTGTGCGAGGGCAGCGCCGTCGAACCCGCCCCGCAGCGTGATGGCCGCCATGCCGGCGCGGCCATCGGTGCCGGGCACGTTGACGCCGTAGACCACGGCTTGCTCGATGCCGCTGAAGTTGTTGAGCGCGCTCTCCACCTCCGTGGTCGCGACGTTCTCGCCTTTCCAGCGGAAGGTATCGCCGACGCGATCGACGAACTGGATGTGGCGACAGCCCTGGTCGCGCACCAGATCGCCAGTGTTGAACCAGCGGTCGCCTTTCTTGAAGACATCGTGCAGCACTTTCGCGTCGCTGGATTTCTTGTCGGTGTAGCCATCGAACGGCGCGCGTTCGCTGATCTCGGCAATCAGCAGGCCGGTGCCGCCTTTGTGCACTTTCTGTAGAAAGCCATTTCCGTCGCGCAGCGCCTGTTCGTGCTCGGCATCGAACTCGACGATGGCAAACGACAGCGGCGAGAAACCCGCGGTGCGCGGCATGCCGAAGGCATTGACGAAGGCGACGTTACTCTCGCTCGCGCCATAGAACTCGCTGACTCGCGCAATGCCGAAGCGCTGCTGAAAGGCATCCCACAGTTCTGGCCTGAGGCCGTTGCCCACCATCAGTCGCACCGCGTGGCTGCGGTCCTTGCTGTCGACCGGGCGGTTGAGCAGGTAACGGCACAGCTCGCCGATGTAGCAGAAGGCCGTAGCCTGCTGCTGGCGAATCTCATCCCAGAAGCGCGTGGCGGAGAACTTGCGCGATAGCACCATCGTGCAACCGGAGCCCAGCACTGCGCCCCAAGAGACCGTCAGCGCATTGTTGTGATACAGCGGCAGGCAGCAATAGAACACGTCCGTCGGCTTCAGCCGCAGCGCCATCTGCGAAAGCCCCGCCATGCCGCGCAGCCAACGGTAATGCGTCATGCGGCTGGCCTTGGGCAGGCCGGTGGTGCCGCTGGTGAACACGTAGAAGCAGGTCTCGCGCGCCTCGATCAAGGGTGTGGAAGGCGGGTTGCTATCGCGCCGCGATTCGGAGTCCTTGCGCAGGTCGGTAAAGCCGCTCTCTGCCGTGCCTTCGCCCTCCCAGAAATAGACCAGACGATCGTCGTTACCGGGCTGGTAGGGCGTGCTGGCCAAGGCCTCGCGGCACTCGGCCCCGACGATGACCACGCGAGGGTCGATGAGGCGAATACTGTGCGCCAGCACGTCACCGCGCTGCTGATGATTGAGCATACCGGCGGCAGCACCGAGCTTGACCACAGCGGCGACACAGGCCAGCGTCTCCGGGCGGTTTTCCATCAGGATGCCGACGCTGTCGCCGGCCTTCACGCCCGCCGAGGCGAGGCTGGCGGCGATGCGATTGGCCCAGGCGTTGAGGGCGGCGTAGGTCCAGCGGCGGTCCTCGAACACCAGCGCCATTGCGCGCGGCGTGTTGGCGGCATGACGCTCGATCAGGAGGCCGATCGAGAGCTTGGTGGCGGACTTGATCGTCGCAAGGTTCCACAGCCCACGCAGCACGATGGGCATGTCCGGCATGATCTGGAGCGACGCGCGGGCAATGTCGCTCACACGGATTTGGTCGGTTGGGGTGTCGCTCATGCTGCTCTCCTCAGTGCAGAAATTACGGTCAAATCAACGCCTCCGTCGTTGGAGGTCTGGTCAAACTAATCCCAGCGGTTCATCGTCTTCATCGCCACCGCACCGGTCATCAACGCGTCGATGAAGTGTGCCGTGCGGCGCACCAGTTCTGCACGCCGCCTTGGTTCTTCGAGATAGTCGAGCGTACGGTGAAACACCTGCTCGACGATCGGCTCGGCCAACTCCTCCAGCATGTCGGCGGTGATGCCGGGCACGCCGTTGGTGGTGAGGATGTCTTCCGACATTTCTGCCGCCACCAGCTTGATACGCGCGCGGATCGCCTGCTGCAAGCGGCCCGACGAACCATGCAATTCACGCACGCCAACGATGAAGGCCTCGGGGTGCTGGCGCGCGTAGTCGAACACGTATTCGACGGTGTGCTTGCTCACCATTTCAACCGGCACGCCGCCCAGGCGAATGGCCCGCAGGGCAGGGGCCAGATCTTGTGCAAACTCGTCGATGATGGCGACGCTCAGCTCGTCGAGCGATTTGAAATGACGATAGAAAGTGTTGGGATTCAAGCCCGCCATGCGGCCCAGTTCGCGCACGCCCAAGGCCAGCAGGCTACGCTTTTCGGCAGCGAGCTTGAGTGCGGCGGCAATCAGCCGCTCGCGACCACCGGCCTCCGGCAGCTCGCGTTCGGCCAGGGTGCTGCGGGTGCTCTTGCGGGGTTTGATGACACTCATGTCAATGATTGTAGTCAGGCTTGACGCTCGCGTATACAGTCGTCTACATTGAGGTAGACAACTGTATGCAGGCCGTCTGAAAGACCTGTGGCGCACACGACAGCAGAACGAACGAGAGGAGAGCGGCATGGCGGTGAGCAAACTCAATACAGCAGCCCACACGACGGTAGACGTCGCCATCATCGGCACCGGCTTTGCCGGGCTGGGCATGGCGATGCAGCTGAAAGAGGCGGGCTTGAACGACTTCGTGCTGCTCGAAAAAGCCGGTGAAGTTGGCGGCACCTGGCGCGACAACCACTACCCCGGCTGCGCCTGCGATGTGCCGAGCCATCTCTACTCGTTCTCGTTCGCGCAAAACCCCGAATGGTCGCGCCTGTTCTCGCCGCAGCCGGAAATCTTCAGCTACCTCAAGCGCGTCACCGACGAGCGCGGCATCCGCGAGCACATCCGTTTCAACAACACACTGAGCGAAGCACGCTGGGACGAAGCCGCAGGCGTCTGGAACATCCGCACCGTCGAAGGCGATCACTACACCGCGCGCATCCTCGTCTCCGGCATGGGGGGCTTGAGCCGCCCGGCGTATCCGCAGGGCATCAAGGGGCTCGAAACCTTCAAGGGCAAAAGCTTTCACAGCCAGGATTGGGACCACAATTACGATTTGAACGGCAAGCGCGTGGCGGTGTTCGGCACCGGCGCTTCGGCAATCCAGTTCGTGCCCAAGATTCAGAAGCAGGCCGCGCGCATCGACCTCTACCAGCGCACGCCGCCGTGGATCACGCCCAAGCCCGACCGCCCGATGAGCGAGGGCGCGAAAGGCCTATTCAAGAAACTGCCGTTCGTGCAGTCGATGCTGCGCAACACCATCTACATGGTGCTGGAGGCCCGCGCCTTCGGCTTCGTGGTCAATCCCAAGTTGATGGCGATCGACGACAAGATGGCGCGTGCGCATTTGAAGAAGCAGGTCAAAGACCCGGAGCTGCGCAAGAAGCTTACGCCCGACTACAAGATCGGCTGCAAGCGCGTGCTGATCTCCAACGACTATTACCCGGCCGTCTCGAAGCCCAACGTCAGCCTCGTGACCGAGGGCATCAAAGAGGTCAAGGCGCACAGCGTGATCGACGGCAACGGCGTGGAGCGCGAAGTGGACGCGATCATCTTCGGCACCGGTTTTCAGGCCACCGATCCGGTGCCCGGCAAGATGATCTTCGGCAAGGGCGGCGTCGATCTGCTCGACACCTGGCAGGACGGCCCCGAGGCCTACAAGGGCACGACGGTGGCGGGCTTCCCCAACCTATTCCTCATCGTCGGCCCCAATGTCGGCTTGGGCCACAGCTCGATGGTCTACATGATCGAATCGCAGGTGGCCTATGTGATGGCAGCACTCAAGACCATGAAGCAGATCGACAAGCCGGTGATGGAAGTGAAGGCCGAGAAGCAGGCCGAGTTCAACGCCAAGCTGCAAGAGAAAACCCAGGGCACGGTGTGGAACACGGGCGGCTGCAAGAGCTGGTATCTGCATCCCAAGAGCGGCAAGAACGTCACGCTCTGGCCCGGCTTCACTTGGCAGTTTCGCAACGAGACCAAGAAGTTCGATACCGAGGCTTATGAGCTGACAGCATTGGCGCAGCCGCGTGCAGAGAAGTTGGGCGGGGCTGCCTGACGAGTGAGAGACAAGCTGCTAATAACCCCGGCCTTGCTAGCAGCGCCGGGCTTTTCTTTGGAGCCGCCCAGTCAGCACACCCTGTTTTCCCAGCTAAGAACGCGGCTGATCGAGCTGTTTAATCAATGTCGTGATCTCTTCGCTGCTGGGTATGTTGCGCATCGTCCAGCGGATCACCGGAATGCCGGCCATCTGCAACGCGGCATCGCGCTTGGCATCCTTGTCGCGCTGTTTCTGCTCCTGATGGTGCCGACCATCCAGCTCGATGACACACAACGGTGAGAAGTCGCGACGCAGCACCAGAAAGTCCACCACCTTTTGCGCAATCGGATTCCATGCTTCGTAGACGTTGGGTATGGGTTCCACGATCTGCGAAAGCGCGACCTGCGGCAACACCGAATACGACGGCACCGCCAGTCGCAGCTTCCAATAGAGTTCCTGCTCGATTGGATGCAGCGGCTTGCGAGCCACATAGGTGAACGCCACTTTCGATGCTTCTGGCTGACGCGCTTGCAGTTCGCGTTCCCGCTCGAAACGCGATTTCTCAGCAGCAGACTCTGTCGTGAAAGGCCTTCTGTGGCGCTGATGTTCCGTCGTCGCAGCACGGCGCGCCGTTGATGCAGGACGGTTGCGAGACTTCTTCGGCCACAGCAGGCCGATCACAATCACTACAACAACAATCAATCCAAGACTGCCCAATTCCACGGTCGGCCCCTTTCGCCAAAGTGCGACCAGCCTAAGTCGATTGCGGCAACTTGTCTCCGATGACCGTTGGACGCAGGCGTTTCACTGGCCTTGGCCTTCTACGGGCTGAGCTGCCGGCGCTGCGGCTCTTGCGGCTTCTTCGGCAGTGGGCGGTAACTGGATCACTTCCAGCGCCACTGGATGGATGACCGTGGGGTCGTCGCGCAGCTTGAGGTAGAGCTTGCCTGCCACCGGGCGCGGCACGGGCAGCGTGGTGGCGGGGAAGCCATCCGGCACTTCGGCGGCGGGCTCGAAGTTGGGCGCGCCCGATACCGCGGCGATGAGAAACAGATCAGTGCCCGAGAGTCGGCAGGCGAGGTCGGGGTTGGCAGGGCATTTGAGGTCTTTCAGCATCGGCAGCCGCACCAGCGTGGTCAGCGGCTGCCAGTCACCTGCCACGCCGTTGACCACGGCCCTGAACTGCAGCGGGCCGAAGGCCGAGCTGCCGAAGGCCTTGGCGGGGTCGAGTGCGGCGACGGCGACCTTGCTGTTCTCCAGCCGCAAGCCACCGTTGCCGAGATTGAGCAGGGTCGAAAACTCGGCATCGGCGGTGGCAACTTCGATGCTCTGCTCGCGGGCAAAACTGGCGGGCACTTGGGCACGTAGCGAGAACGTCAGCGTGGCACCGAGCGGCAGCGCGTCGTCACCGCTCAGCACGATGGCACCAGTACCACTCGCGAGAGCCGTCACGCTCTTGGCGATCAGGCCGACGCGCGGGCGCGGCGCTTCGATGAGGGCGGCGAGGCGCACGTTGCGACCGTCCTTGAGGCGCACGCTGGCCGCCGCCGCGCGATCGGGCTGCAAAGCCGTGGCGGCGGCAGCGTCCTGCGCGCGCATCGTCAGCGTGTCGCCGCCGCGTGGTGTGGACAGTTCGTGTGGCAGAAAGATCACACCGCCGATGCTGAGCTGCGTCACTTCATCCAGACGCGTGCCCTTGAGCACGCCCTGGGTGTCGCCGGCGTAGAGCGTGAAGCCATCCAGCCGGCCTACGTTGGCAAAGGTTTGTATCGACAGCGGCACCGGCGTGTTGCCGCCGTACTGGTTGATGAGCAGCGTCAACGGGCCGGGCGCGGCACCTTGCAACGGCAGCTTCACTTCCACCTCGCCGGGCTTGGTTCGTTTCCACTCCGCTCGCAGCTCCTTGCCAGCCGGGTCCTTGAGCAGGATGTTGTCGATGCAGCTGACGCTGTCGGCGCGCAGGTGCACAGTCTCGGTACGGCCCACCAGCAGCGCGTCGCCGTCGTTGGGTGCGAGCGTCCATTCCTTGGTGTGCGTGTTGCGCAGTTGGAAGCCGGGGCCGGTATAAGGCTCGAAGCCCCAGTAGCCCTTCAGCGAGGCGCGCACGGTGTCGCCCAGCCTCGCGCCCTTCAGGCGCGCGGTGTCGATCACGTAGCCGCCCTGAGTGCCATCAGCGCGCGCGGGCAGGTGGATGGCCTTGCCGTCGCTGCCGGTGACGGTGAGCGTGATGTCGTGTGCAAAGTCAGTGGCGAACACCAGCGGCGCACCCTCCACCGGCAACACCAGGTTGGACTGACTGGCGCAATAGATCTCTTCCGGTGCCACCGCGTGCATCGGCGGCAGCTGCGGTTTTTCGACGGCGGGCAGGGCAGCGACCAGAACCGAGCGCGGCGAGTGGAACGAGGGCGCGGCATTGAGCGTGAGCGCCATCTTGCTGCCCTGTGCGGACGCGAGCGCCGGGATGTACTGGTACTGGGCGGTGCTGAAGGAGTCGAGAATGCGCGCCAGATCCACCACCGAATTGATGTAGGGGCTGTAGAAGCCGTAGCCCGCCTGCGGGCTGGAAGAGACCTCCATCAGCAGGTCGTAGCCGGGGCTGGACGCGAGTGCTTCCACCAGCGACATGCTGTGGCCGTCGCTCAAGATCAACGACTCCTGCCCGGACATCAGGCAGGGCGCTTGCAGCTGCGGAATGCGGTCGAGGCATTTCTCGTCGACTCGGATCGCCAGGCTGCGGGCGAGCAGCGGGGCGACGTCCTTGAGCTGCGCCGGGTTGGTCTGGTCCAGCGTGCGGATGGTGGAGAGATAGCGTTGCAGGCGCGAGCGGTCGAGTCCGGCCTGATTCAAGTCCTGCGAGGTGCGCACGAACGCACCGGGACGGCCGCGTACGGCGCTGACCAGTGTGTTGAAATCGCCGCCCGTCGCCGGGGCTAGAAACACGATCACCTGCTGCGCGCCGGCGGGCACGGTGACCGTCAGGCCGTCGCGCGCGCACTTGCCCGTCCAGGTCTTGCAGGGGGTGAACCAGCTCTCCGGCGGCGGGTTGGTGGGGCCGCTCAGAAACGCCACCACCAACAGATAGTTCACCGACTGCGTGCTGGGCAGATCGGCCTTGATCCACACCTTGTCGCCGGTGGCGAGGTTGGGCACTTCGGCAATCGGCAAAATCTGTTTGCCGCGCGTCACCACCACCTCGATGGTCGGGCCGGCGAGGTCGAACGGCGCAGGTGCCGCGTGCGTGCCGGCAGCCCAGAAGGTGACCAGCAGCAGGAGGAAGGACTTCAGCGACATGGATGTACTCTTCAAGTGATGTAACAGTCTATTCCCGTGGTGGATCGGCGCTTGGCGTGAAAAGTTCTTGCGGCGTGGCCACCGGCCCCAACCTTCATCTGCTGGTATGCCCCATGTGGTCCCGAGTCCTGATTGCCGTTCTCACCTTGTCTTGTGTCGCCTGCGCCAGCTACCGCACGCCCGGTGGCGCGGTGCCGATGCAGGTTCTGAATCGCACAGTCGCACCCGGGGCTGAACCGCCACAGCCGTCGTCGCGCTTCCCTGCGCGGATGGCGGTGGCGCGGGTGCAGGCCGCGCACTACCAATCGCTCACCGTAGAGGGGCAGGGCAAGGGCGCGTTGACGGTGCTGCCGGCGCAGGAACTTCTGGGCGCGCCACAACTCGACCAGCTCGCGCGCTGGCCAGCGGTGACTACCGCATTTGCCATCGAAGCCTCCATGCTGCCGGAGCAGCCCGAGTCCATCGACGACCTGCGCATGGCCGCTGCCAAAAGCCAGGCCGACATGCTGCTGGTCTACACCGTCGATACCGCCTTTCAACTCAAGGGCCGTCGCTATGCACCGCTCGCCAAGCTGCCGCTGGGCAGCAAGCCCGATGCGCAGGACCACATCGGCAGCCAGGCCTCAGCAGTGTTCATCGACGTGCGCACCGGCTTCGTCTACGGCGTGGTCGAAGCCACGGCACAGGTCTCAGGCCTCGACCAAGCGTGGGGCAAGCCCGAGCGCATCGACCAGAAGCGCCTTGCCGCCGAGCAGCAGGCCTTCGAGCAATTGCTGACGCAGGCCGCACAGCGCTGGGCGGAGATCGTTGCACGCCATCAGTAAAGTGTCCGCTCGAGTGTCCGCTGTCCGCGTCCGGACGCCGTTTCGCAGCAATAGGGTTTCTTAAAACATCAATAAATCAATGAGTTATTAAGTTTTAGCGACTTGGCACAGGCATGGCATTACCTCTGGTGTAACCGCCCCAAAGGAGTCCGCCATGAAAAACTCAATCGCCCTTGCCCTCACCGCCGCGCTCACGCTCCTCGCTGCGCACAGCCCGGCTCAAGCCGCACCGGTCGTCGAAGCCACCATGCTCGAAACGGTCGTGGTCACGCCCACTGCGCACTACAGCGCCGGTGAGTGGCAGACCCGCGTCGCCCAGCGCAACGCCGTGGTGCTGGATCGCGTCATCGTCACCCCGGTTGCGCGCTACAGCGTGGCCGAGTGGACGGCCAAAAAGACGCTCGTCGCCGTTACGCTCGATCCGGTCATCGTCACGCCGACCGCCCGCTACACGGTGGCCGAATGGCAGCAGCGCCAGGCTGGCGTGACGCTGGTGAAGCACACCTCGCGCGTCAACAGCGTGAAGGTCTGGCTCAAGACCGTGTGGAAGCATTTCAACTTCAAGCGCACGCCGGTCGAGGTCTAAAAAATGGCGATCAGTCAGGGCACCACCGGGCAGGACACTGCTCTGGTCAGCGCCAACCCCCGCCGCAAATGGCGCTGGCTGGCGTTGCCGGTGGTGCTGGTGCTCATCGTCGCGGCGGCCTGGCCGGCGCTGTCGCGCTACTCGTCGGCCGAGCGTTCGGTCTCCCGCGAGCGGCTGCGCTTCGCGGTGGTGACGCGCGGCAACTTCGTGTCGGATGTCTCTGCCCAAGGCAAGGCGGTGGCGGCCGTCAGCCCCACGCTGTATGCCACCGGTGCGGGCGTGGTGACGCTGCTGGTGTCGGCCGGCGAAGCTGTGAAGAAAGGCCAGGTGCTGGCGACCGTCGACAGCCCAGATATCACCAACGAGTTGGCGCGCGAGCAGGTCAATCTCGATAGCCTGCGCTCGGCCGTGGCGCGACAGAAGGTAGATGCCCGCACGCGCATCTCGCAAGGGCAGCTCGCCATCGAGCTGGCCAAGGTCACCGAGGGCGCGAGCGAGCGCGAGCTGGCGCGTGCCGAAGACGCCAAGCGTCGCGGCGTGATGCCCGACATCGAAGTCGCCCGTCGTGCCGATGAACTCACCGTCGCCCGCGTGCGCGCCAAGCAGATGCAGGAAGAAGCCGGCCTGCTGGCCGAAGGCCTGAACTTTGAATTGAAGACCCGCCAGCAGGAGGCCGAACGGCAACTGCTGCTGGTTGCCAACCTTGCTCGGCGCGCTGAAGATCTGACGGTGAAGGCCCCGGTGGATGGCATCGTCGGCACGCTTTCGGTCGCGCAGAAATCTGCCGTCGCCGCCAACCAGCCGCTGCTCACCGTCGTCGATCTCTCTGCGCTCGAAGTGGAAATCCAGGTACCGGAAACCTATGCGCAGAGCATGGGCTTGGGCATGACGGCCGAGATCGTCTGGGGCGAGCAGCGCCACGCGGGCAAGCTCACTGCACTCTCGCCCGAAGTACAGAACGGCCAGGTCATCGCGCGCGTGCGTTTCGACGGCGAAACGCCGAAAGAGCTGCGCCAGAACCAGCGTGTGAGCGTGCGCATCGTGCTCGATCAGCGCGACGGCGTGCTGATAGTGCAGCGCGGGCCCTTCCTCGAAGCCGGGGCCGGTCGCAGCGCCTATGTCGTCAGCGATGGCACTGCACGGCGTGTGCCGATTCGCACCGGGGCCACCAGCCTCGCTTCGGTCGAAGTGCTCGAAGGCTTGAAAGAAGGCGACGAAATCATCCTCACCGGCAGCGACAGTTTTGACGATGCCGAAACCCTTTATCTGCGCGACTAACCCAAGGAGTTTTCCCATGCTGCAAATGACTCATATCAGCAAGGTGTTCCGCACCGACCTCGTGCAGACCCACGCGCTGCGCGACTTCAGTCTCAACGTGAAAGAGGGCGAGTTCGTCGCCGTCACCGGGCCGTCGGGTTCGGGCAAGACCACGTTCTTGAACATTGCGGGTCTGTTGGAGACTTTCGACACCGGCACCTATCTGCTCGACAGCAAGGACGTCAGCCACTTGAATGACGCCGCTCGCTCGCGGCTGCGCAACGAGAAGATCGGTTTCATCTTCCAGGGCTTCAATCTCATCCCGGATCTGAGCGTGTTCGATAACGTCGACGTGCCGCTGCGCTATCGCGGCTTCGACGGCAAGGAGCGCCGACGTCGCATCGAGGGCGCGCTCGAACAAGTGGGCTTGGCCAGTCGCGCCAAGCATCTGCCGAGCCAGCTCAGCGGCGGCCAGCAGCAGCGCGTCGCCATTGCCCGCGCGCTGGCTGGCACGCCGCGCATCCTGTTCGCGGATGAACCCACGGGCAATCTCGACTCACTGATGGCGCGGCAGGTGCTGGAGATGCTTGAAGAGATCAATGCCAAGGGAACCACCATCGTCATGGTCACACACGACCCGGAACTTGCGCGCCGCGCGCATCGCAACATCCATGTGATGGACGGGCAGGTGAGCGATTTCTCCGACTTCTCGCAGGCCTCTGCTGCACGCGACGCGCTGGCCGCCTAGGAGAACGACAATGCTCGCCCACAACCTTTTTCTCGCCTGGAAAAGCCTGCGCAAGAATCCCGTGCTGTCGCTGCTGATGATCGGTGCGATCGGCTTGGGCATTGGCGTATGCATGACCACGCTCACGGTCTACACGCTGATGAGCAACAACCCCATACCGCAGAAGAGCGACATGCTCTACGCCGTGCAGCTCGACAGCTGGGACCCCAACGAACCCTGGGGCCAGCCCAATCAGCCGCCTACCCAGCTCAACTGGCGCGATGCCCAGGCACTGCTCAAATCCGACATCCCCAAACGGCAGGTGGCTATGTTCCGCTCCGGCTTTGCGGTGCAGGAACCCAGCAACAAGCTGCCGGCGTTTCTTGCCGAAGCGCGGGTGACGACGCGCGATTTCTTCGAGATGTTCGATGTGCCCTTCATCTATGGCGGCGGCTGGGATAGCCCCGCCGACCGCGACCAGCAGCAACTGGTGGTGCTGACCAAGAAGACCAATGACAAGGTGTTCGGCGGCACCAACAGCGTGGGCAAAATGCTGAAGCTCGACGATCGCGAGTTTCGTGTGGTCGGCGTGACCGAGGACTGGAACCCGACGCCGAAGTTCTACGACTTGAACAACGGCAGCTTCGCCAAGCCGGAAGAACTATATGTGCCGTTCGGCTTGACCGAGCCACTGGAACTGAAGAGTTTCGGCAACACCAATGGCTGGAAGCCCGAGCAGATCAATTCGTTCCAGGATTTCCTGAATGCCGAAGAGGTCTGGCTTCAATACTGGGCCGAGTTGCCGGACACAAAAAACCGCGAGGCCTATCAGGCCTTCATCGACCAGTACGTGGGCGAGCAGAAAAAGCTCGGCCGCTACCCGCGCCCGCTCAACAACCGGCTCACCAATGTGGTGGACTGGATGAAGGTCAACGATGTGGTCACCGAAGACTCGAAGGTGCTGCTGGGTCTGTCGTTCCTGTTCCTCGCCGTCTGCCTGCTCAATATCGTCGGCCTGCTGCTCTCGAAGTTTCTCGGCAAGTCCGGCGAGACAGCCCTGCGCCGTGCGCTGGGTGCCACGCGCTTGCAGATCATGCAGAAGAATCTCGTCGAGGTCGGCCTCATCGGCTTGCTGGGCGGCGTGCTCGGCCTGCTGCTGGCCCTCGCCGGCCTGCAAGGCGTGAAGCAGCTCTATCGCAACTACGAAAAGCTGGTGCAGTTGAATGGCGAGCTGCTGCTGATGGCGCTCGGCATCGCACTCGTCAGCAGCCTCATCGCCGGGCTGTATCCGGCCTGGCGCGCGGCACGGCTGGCACCCGCCGGCCTGCTCAAGACCCAATAAGGAGCCACCCATGAATCTCTTTCAAAAACTGGCGCTGGATGCAGGCCCCATTCTGCGTGCGCTCACCCGCAGTCGCGCCGGCGCGGTGCTCATCGCCCTGCAATGCGCCATCACGCTGGCCATCATTACCAACGCGATTTTCATCATCCAGGATCGCCTGAAGAAAATGGCAAGGCCCAGCGGTGTTGATGTGGAGAACGTGTTCAGCATGAACGTCATTCCGTTCGCGCCCAACTTCGACACCAAGGGCTCAATCGAGGCTGATCTCAGAGCCTTGCGTGCGATGCCAGGTGTTGTCGATGCGGCCGTCGTCAATTCCTTCCCGTTGCTGGAGAGCGGCGGCTCCAGCATGTATGCCGCGAAACCTGACGGCAAGGCCGAGGACTTCATCGGCGCGGCACGCTACGAGGTCGATGCGCACACGCTGAACACCCTGGGGCTCAAGCTGATCGCTGGCCGCGATTTCCGCGAGGACGAAATCCGTGGTCGGGAGATCAACAGCCAATACGAGAATCCGGTAGCGATCCTGAGCAAGGCTTATGCCGAAAAGATGTTCCCGCCGGACGGCAATGCCGTCGGCAAGACGCTCTACGACGGCAACCAGCTGCCGATCCCCATCGTTGGCATTGTTGAGCGCGCGCAGGCGCCGTGGATCGGCTGGGGCCAGCTGGAGTACTCGGCGTTTTTTTCCAACTATCGACTGTCGTTCGCACGCTATATCGTGCGCGCGGCACCGGGCGAGCGCGATCGCCTGATGCCGCAGGTCGAGAAAATGCTCACCGACAGCAACAGCGGCCGCATCATCAACTCCATCAAAACGCAAACCGAGATCGAGGCCAGAACCTATGGCGAATACCGGGCGATGGCGATCATCCTCGTCAGCGTCATCGTGCTGATCGTCATCATCACGGGATTAGGCATCGTGGGCTTAGCCTCGTTCAACGTGAATGCGCGCAAGAAGCAGATCGGCACCCGCCGCGCGCTGGGCGCGCAGAAGGGAGACATCGTGCGTTACTTCCTGGTCGAGAGCTGGCTCATCACCACGGCGGGCGCAATCATCGGCGCGGGGCTCTCGTTCGGCTTGAGCTATTGGATGGTCAACACCTTCGACCTGCCGCCACTGGACTGGCGCTACATTCCGGTCGGCGTCGTCTTTTTGTGGGTGCTGGGCCTCGTTGCCGTGCTGGTGCCCGCAAGGCGTGCCTCGCAGCTCGCCCCCGCGCTCGCCACCCGCAGTGTTTAAGGAGAATCCCATGAAACAACCCGGCAAAATACTGTTCGTGGCACTACTCGCCTGCCTCGCGGCATCAGCCGCTCAGGCGCGGCATGGCATCTTCGACAAGCTCGCGGGCACCACCGTGACGCTGAACGGACAGCCACCGCGCGAGGGCAGCGGCACTACCGGTACGGTGACCCGCACGCCGCCGCGCTTCACGAAGATTGAACTGCGCTCGGCCGAGCGACTCAAGGTGACGCGTGGCGACGTGGTCAGCGTGAAGATCAGCGGCGACGACAACCTGCTGGAACTGATCGGAACGGACGTGCGCGGCGAGACGCTCATCATCGAGACCCGCGGCAGCTATCGCACCCGCAAATCCATCCTGGTCGAAATCGTCATGCCCAAGCTCGGCGCCCTGACGATAGCGGGCAGCGGCGACGCGGTGATCGACGCGCTCGACCCCAATAGCTTCAAGCTCGATGTCGACGGCAGCGGCAATGTCGTCGCCACCGGCGCTGTCGATGCCCTGAAGGTCGAGATCAATGGCAGCGGCAACGCCGATCTACCCGGCGTGAGTGCCAAGCGGGTGGAGGCCGAAGTCAACGGCAGCGGCAACATCAGCGTCGGCGCGGTCGAGGCGCTGGATGCCGAGATCAACGGCAGCGGTGATATCGTCTATCAAGGCGAGCCGAAGTCGCTGAAGACGTGGGTCAACGGCAGCGGCAGTGTCCGAAAACGCTAACCATTTTTCCGTGCTCCCATGTCCACTGTCCTGATCGTCGATGACAACAGCGCCGTCTGCACGGCGTTGGATTTGCTGTTCTCGCTGCATGGCCTCAAGGCTTTTGTCGCGGAGTCACCCGACGAGGCGCTGCGGCTGCTCGACGAGCACAACATTGATCTCGTTGTGCAGGACATGAACTTCCATCGCGACACCACCTCGGGCGAGGAGGGCGTTGAACTGTTCCGCGCCATCCGCGCGCGCGAACCGGACATACCCATCATCCTGCTCACCGCGTGGACGAGTGTGGAGACGGCCGTCGCCTTGATGAAGGAAGGTGCCGCCGACTACCTCGGCAAGCCCTGGGACGACCGCAAGCTGCTGACGACCATCCATAACCTCTTGAAGCTGGGTTCGGCGACGCGCGAAAACCAGCAGCTCAAGTCGGCGCGGCGCGTGGTGCGGCAGAAAGTGGCCGGCGCCTTCGACCTCTGTGGCATGGTCTACGAGAGCGACGCGATGCACGAGACGGTGTCGCTCGCTACCCGCGTCGCACGTGCCGATGTGCCGGTGCTCATCACCGGGCCGAACGGTGCGGGCAAGGAGAAGATCGCCGAGATCATCCAGGCCAATTCGCCCTTGAGCGAAGGGCCGTTCATCCGCGTCAACGTTGGCGCATTACCGGCCGAGCTGATGAGTGCGGAGCTGTTCGGTGCCGAGCCCGGTGCCTACACCGGGGCCAGCAACAAGGCGCGCGAAGGGCGCTTCGAGGCGGCCGATGGCGGCACGCTCTTTTTGGATGAACTCGGCACGCTCTCGCTCGAAGGGCAGGTGAAGTTGCTGCGCGTGTTGCAGACCGGCCAGTTCGAGCGCCTCGGCAGCACCAAGACGCGACAGGTCAAGGTGCGCGTCATCAGCGCCACCAATGCCGACCTGCGCGCGTGCATCCGCGCCGGTACCTTCCGCGAGGATTTGTATTACCGCTTGAACGTGATCGAGTTGAACGTGCCGCCGCTGGCCTCGCGTCGCGACGACGTGCTGCCGACGGCGCGGGCGTTTCTCGATGGTGCCCACAGCTTCAGCCCCGAAGCCGAGCGGGCGCTGATGGCGCACCACTGGCCGGGCAATGTGCGCGAGTTGCAGAACAGCGTGCGACGCGCCTGTCTGCTTGCGGCTGGTGAAGCCATTCAGCCTGCCGACCTCGGTCTGCAACGTGGCGCGACAGTGCCTGAGGCTGCGACGAACGAACCCGATCGCGACAGCATCCAGCGCGCGCTGGATGGCGCGCAGGGCGTTATCGCCATCGCCGCGCGCGAGCTGGGCTTGTCGCGCCAGGCCTTGTATCGGCGCATGGAGAAGTTTGGTTTGGCGAGCGCATGAGCCTCGAAGCGCGGCTGACGATTCTGCTGGCGCTGATCGTCGCGCTTTGTGTGAGCGTCAGTACGGCCATCAGCCGCTTCGATATCAGCGCGTTTCATGCGGTGGTGTTTTCGCTGCTGCTGCTGCTGCCGCTCAGTCTGCTGGTGCTGCGCCGCGTGATGGCGCCCATCAACCGCTACCTGCGTGTGCTGCGCGATGGCGTGGCGGGTTTTCGCGATGGCGATTTCTCGCTCTCCATCGTTGCCGACCGAAAGGACGAACTGGGCGAGCTGGCGCGGCTCTACAACCGCATCGGCGACGTGCTGCGTCGCGAGCGACAGGAGCTGTTCCAGCGCGAGCTGCTACTCGATACGGTGATTCAAAGTACGCCCTGGGCGCTGGTGCTCACCAACGCCAGTGATGCTGTGCTCTACGCCAACACCGCCGCCCGCAAGCTCTTCCATGAGGGCAGAAAGATGGAGGGTGCGACTTTCTCGACCCTGCTCGACGGCGTGCCCGAGAGCCTGCGCGAAGCCGCACTGACCAGCGCCGACGGGCTCTACACCATCGCAGGCGGCGAAGAGCCCGAGGTGTATCACGTCACCCACAACCGCTTCACGCTCAACACCCGCGAGCATCATCTGCACCTGTTCAAGCGACTCACGCGCGAACTGAACCGGCAGGAGCTGGAGAGCTGGAAGAAAGTCATCCGCGTCATCAGCCACGAACTCAACAACTCGCTCGCCCCCATCGCCTCCATGGCGCACAGCGGTCGGCTGATGCTGGAGCGCGGCGACACCTCGCGGCTGCCGCTGGTGTTCGACACCATCGACGACCGCACCCAGCGGCTGAAACTCTTCCTGGAGGACTACGCCAAGTTCGCCAAGCTGCCGCGTCCGCGTCTCGAAGACGTGCAATGGCAGCCATTCGTGGACGGGCTACGCGGCATGGCGGTGTTCACGCTGACCTCGCCTCTGCCAGCGCGCAACGCACGATTCGACCCCGCGCAGTTACAGCAGGTGCTCATCAATCTTCTGAAGAACGCGCATGAAGCCGGTGGCCCGGCCGATGGCGTGACGTTATCAGTGCAGACACAGGGCAACGGCTTTGTGCTGCGCGTGGAAGACCGCGGCCCTGGCATGAGCGAGACGGTGCTCGCCAATGCGCTGCTGCCGTTCTACTCCACCAAGAGCGAAGGCACTGGCCTGGGCCTGACGCTCTGCCGCGAGATCATCGAGGCCCATGAGGGGCGCTTGGTACTGGCCAACCGCGAGGGCGGCGGGCTTGAGGTGAGGATCGTTTTGCCCTGATTCCGGCAAGGCTTTCAGTACAAAGCGCTGCTGAAAATCCCTGAATTATTTGCCGCGCAGAGCTGTTTTTTAGGCGGAATTGCCTCAAGTCCCTCGCTGCCTATCTTGGGCGGATACGATCCCCTTCAATTGCGCATCTCTCTCCATGCAGAGGGCATCGGCGTAATGGTGGTTACGAATAAAAATAAATGAAAGGGATCAGCCATGAAGAAGCGCGGGGCAAAAACAACGTATTCAGCGTCCGATCTGGTTGCCTTCATGGGGTGTTCCTATCGCACCCATCTTGATCTTGTTGATCTGGAGACGCCGCTCATAAAAGCGAAAACAGATGAGCAGGTCGAGTTGATTCAAGACAAGGGATTTGCGCACGAAGAAGCCTATCTGCAGTCACTGCGCAATTCAGGCCTTAGCTTGGTAGAAATCCCCAAGGACGGCCCGGATAAAAACAAGCTGGCTACCACCCGCGCTGCGATGGTTTCTGGTGCCCAGATCATTTTTCAGGCGGCCCTCGCCGATGGTCAGCACATGGGTTATGCCGACTTCCTGCGCCGCGTTGAAGCGCCGTCGTTGTTGGGGGATTGGAGCTACGAGGTCATCGATACCAAGCTGGCCCACTTTCCAAAACCAAAATTCATCATCCAGCTCGTGTTCTATTCAGAGCTGATGCTGCCGATACTGGGGCACCTGCCTGAAAATATGCATCTGGTGATGGGCAATGGTGCAGAGCACAGTTTTCGAGTTGCTGATTTCTCGCATTATTACCAGCGTCTCAAACAGCGGTTTGAGGCTTATGTCGCCGCACCGCTGCCGGTGAAGCCGGAGCAATGCGAGGCTTGCACCTATTGCCACTGGCGAGATCGCTGCAAGGCCGAATGGCAGCAGGGCGACCACCTGAATCGGGTTGCCAATATCAACAAGGTGCAGATCAAGCGGCTGAACAAAAATGGCATTCAAACGCTCGCGCAGCTTGCAACGATATCGCCAAAAGCAGCGCTGCCGAAGATGCTGCCCGATACGCTGCATCGCCTGCGTGCGCAGGCTGCGCTGCAACTCAAAAAGCAAAAGACGGGGAAAGATCAGTTTCAAATGCTCACACCTGTCACGGGGGCAGGCCTCGAACGAATGCCAGCCGCCGACGCGGGTGATCTTTTCTTTGATATGGAGGGTGATCCGCTGATTGAAGGCGGGCTGGAATATCTATTCGGCGTCTACTCAATTGAGAGTGGCGTAGCGGTATTCCGCGACTTCTGGGCGCATGACCGCAGCGCGGAAAAAATCGCCTTCTGCAGTTTCATCGATTACGTCACCGCACATCTGGTTCTGCATCCGAACGCGCACATTTATCACTACGCCCACTATGAGCCGACTGCCCTCAAGCGCTTGATGTCAGTGCACGGTACGCGGGAGGCCGAAGTCGATCAACTGCTTCGACAGAAGCGTTTTGTCGATCTCTATCAGGTTGTCCGTGAGGCCGTGCGTGTTTCAGAGCCACGCTATTCAATCAAGAATCTTGAAACGTTTTACATGCCCAAGCGAGCCGGTGACGTTACCAGTGCAGGTGCCAGCATCGTCTACTACGAGAAATGGAGACGCACTCGCGACGAGACGCTGCTCAAGAATATTCGCGACTACAACGAGGACGATTGCCGCTCCACGCATCTGTTGCGTGAGTGGCTTGCAGGCTTGAAGCCGCAGGCGTCATCAAAACCAGATGATGCAATTGCTGAATCTGCCGCAGTCAAAAGCGACAAGATCAAAGCACATGAAGCGCGCTTGGCAGACTACGAGGAAAAGTTGCTCGCACGCTTGCCTGAAGCGCGAGAACAGTGGACGGCCGATGACTGTCTGCGGGAGCTGATGTTCCAACTTCTGGACTTCCACCGCCGTGCCGCCAAACCCGGATGGTGGTCGATATTTTCCCGCTGCGACATGTCGGTTGAAGAGCTGATGGACGATGCCGAGTGCATCGCTGGATTACAGCGGATCGAAAAAGATGATCCTGAGCCATCAATCGCACCGAATAGAAAAATTGTGCGTTACCGCTACCCGGAGCAAGACTTCAAGATTCGCAAAGGCGACAGTATTTTGAGAACCGATACCAGCAAAGGGCTCGGTAGCGTCTTCGCCATTGATGAGGATCGACGCCACATCGATTTGTCGCTTGCCCTGAACACAGAAGTGCCGGAGAACATATCGATCTCACTCGGTGGCCCGCTCAAAACGGATGTTCTGACGGAAGCCTTGTTCCGCATCGCCGATGGTTTGATCGCTGGCGACCATCGTTTCATCGCCACCTTCGATTTTTTACGCAGAACAGTTCCGCGGCTTACAGCGCGTATACCCGGCACGCCGGTCGTCGATGCGGCGGGCGACATAGCGCAAATCATTGATGCCGTGCTGGCGATGGATCGCAGCACACTTTTCATCCAAGGGCCGCCCGGCTCTGGCAAGACGTATACCGGCTCGCATCTCATCGCCGAGCTGCTCAAACGTGGGTATCGCGTTGGCGTGTCGTCTAATAGTCACAAGGCCATTCACAACCTGCTGCATGCGGTTGAGAAGCGGGCGGATGAACTCGGGCTTGAGTTTTGCGGTGTCTACAAGTCATCGCAGACCAAGGGGTCGGAGTTCGACGGCAGTTACATCGACTGCGCCAACAACGCTCAAGATGTGATCGCGGCGTTGGACATCAAAGAGTTCCAACTCTTCGCTGGCACTGCGTGGATGTTTGCCGACCCCAGCATGGAGTGCGCTCTCGACTATCTTTTTGTAGACGAAGCAGGCCAGGTGGCAACCGCCAATCTGCTGGCGATGGCGACTAGCGCGCATAACATCGTGTTGCTCGGTGACCAGATGCAGCTTGGGCAGCCTGTGCAGGGCACCCACCCTGGTGATTCGGGTCTTTCGTCGCTGGACTACCTGCTGCAAGGGCGCGCCACCATCCCACCGGATCGCGGCATTTTTCTCGCCACCACCTGGCGCATGCATCCCGATGTCTGCCGCTTTATCTCCAATGCGGTCTACGAAGGCCGTCTGCTACCCGAACCGAAGAACGCGAACCAGCGACTGATACTGGGGCACGGGGCACATCCAACGCTACAAGCGACAGGGCTGCGCTTTGTGCCCGTTGTGCATGATGGCTGTGCCCAGAAAAGCGAGGAGGAGGCCATCGTGGTGGCCGCGCTTTACACCAGCCTCCTGCAACAGCGGTATCAAGATCGAAATGGCGACGAGTACGAGATGACGCCAGAGAACATCTTGGTGGTCGCCCCCTACAACATGCAGGTCAACCTGCTGAAGCGGCATCTGCCGGAAGGCGCGCGAGTGGGCACCGTGGACAAGTTTCAAGGGCAGGAGGCCGAGGTGGTGATCGTCTCGATGACGACCTCAAATGCGGACTCAATGCCACGGCACATCGAATTTCTCTTCAGCAAGAATCGGCTCAATGTCGCGATTTCAAGAGCACGCTCTTTGGCGCTTTTGGTTGCTTGTCCTGATCTTGCGGATATTCCATGTGCCACCGGCAAAGAGATGGAACTTGTGAGCACCTTGTGTCATGCAATCAATGTAAATAAATCAACAGATAAAAGGGGTTAGTTATGGATGATAAATGTCGTAGTGACATTATTGAGATTGCAAAAAAAGAAAACTTCAAAGTTCATGTGAAAAAAAACGGAAATGACGAAAATGGAAAATTGCTTAAGTTCAATTGTGAGTCTGCGAAAAATATTCTTTACATAGTTAAGAATAAAAAATACCTAGAAGAAGGATTTAAGGTTTGTGTTCGCCAGGAGGAATTTAATCACGAGATTTGCGATGGTCATTCATTTAGCTTGTGGTCTGGACAAAAATCGGACTTCACGCCGCACAGTGGATTTCGAGGGTTCCCGATTGATCGAAAAATATCCGAAAAGCACCCAATTGCTCTTTGTTATCGAGTCATGGGTGGCACCCCAGCGTTAGAAATCCTGATGAGGACAATTGCCAATGAGTGGAAAATTGGCGTGAACAGTCTTGGTGTGAGGAGCGCAGATATTGAGCGTCGGAAGGGAGGAGACCTGTCGTTTGAACAAGCTGTAAAGCAGAGCTCGCAATTAGTCTCAAATGCTGATCAGCCCGGTCTTGAGCATATTGCTGCAAGTTCAGCTGCAAATGCAGGTAATGAAGCCGAGCTGGCGCGTATTGCTGCTGATCTCGAAAATCTTGCGGCGTTCGATCCCTTGAGTATTGAAGATGCTCGTAGAAAAACGCTTACAGCTACCGTATTGCGCCAAGGGCAACCGGCATTTCGGCGTAGTTTATTGGACGCTTATGAGCGGCGATGTGCGGTCAGTGATTGCGAGACAGTTCAGGTGTTGGAGGCTGCCCACATCGTTCCGTATCTTGGCCCGAATACAAATCACGTCACCAATGGTCTGCTCTTACGTGCCGATATCCACACTCTTTTCGATGCTGGTCTGATCACTATCAATCAGGTGAAAAGCACTCTAATCATCTCGCCGGTGTTGAAAGATTCAAGTTACGGAGATTTGCACGGTAAACCCATACGACTGCCCACGGATGTGGCAAAGAGACCGAGTGTCGCGGCCTTGGGCATGCACCGAAAAAGAGTTGGCTTGTAGATCGCAACGTCAGCTTTGAATAGTGTGGAGAGGCTATTACGGTGCCCAACCTACAAGAGGAACCATCGGTATAGCGCCGACGCGCAGAAGGTAGGAAATACGCCCTAGTAAGTGCGCCGGGCACATCGAAGCATCCATGCAGCGCGTAGAGTCTTGGCACAACTGATCTCGGCTCAAAGAAGCCGCTGAGGAGAACCCTGATGCATATCCTGCTGCGGCTCACTGCCGCTCTCGTCCTGCCGTTCGCCCTCGCGCAATGTGGCAACAGCGAACCGCTGCTTGGCAGCAATCCCGGCGGCGGCGCGAGCAATCCCACCGCCAAATACGATGTGCAGCTGACGCGCACGGCGCTGGGCATCCCGCACGTCAAAGCCAATCGCAATGAAGATTTCGGCAGCATGGGCTACGGCCTGGGCTATGCGTTTGCCGAGGACAATCTCTGCGTGATGCAGGACGACTTCGTCACCATCCAGGGGCGACGTGCGGAGTTCCTCGGCCGTGACGGCACCTACAGCATCCCCGCCAACGACAGCGTCACCAACAACGTCGACAGCGATTTCTTCTGGCGCCAGATGGCGACCACCGCGGTGGTGGACAACCTGCGCGCCAAGGCGCTGCCGGAGCTGCGGCTGGCGACGACGGGCTTTGCCGATGGCTACAACCGCTATATCCGCGAGCTGAAAGCCGGTGGCTTCCCCGGCCGTCACGCCGCCTGCCGCGCCGCGCCGTGGCTGTTCGAGATTAGCGATGTCGACATGTATCGCCGCTATTACCGTCTCTCGATCCTGGCCTCCAGCTCGGTGTTCTCAGCCGATATTGGCAAGGTGCAGCCACCCGCAACGGCTGCGCTAGCGGCACCGAGCGCGGCACAGGTCAGGGCCGCACTCGCGCGCGACCCCGGCCCACTCAAGTTTTTCGATCATGCCGAACGTGCCTTCGGCAGCAACATGTATGCGCTGGGCAAGGACGCCACCGAGAGCGGCGTGCCGATGGTGTTCGGCAATCCGCACTTCCCCTGGTCGGGCACCGAGCGGCTCTACATCAGCCACCTCACCGTCCCCGGCCGCATGGACATCATGGGCAGCTCGCTTTACGGCCTGCCGGCGATTTTGATTGGCTTCAACAACAAGCTGGCGTGGAGCCATACGGTCTCCACCGCGTTCCGCTTCACGCTGTATCAGCTCACCATGAACCCGGCCAACCCGCTGCAATATCTCTACGACGGAGCCATGCGTGACCTCGAAGCCACACCGCACACCATCAAGGTGAAAGAGGCCGACGGCTCGATGACGGAGCTTTCTCGCACGCTGTATCGCAGTCAGTTCGGGCCGATGATGGGCCTGACGGTTGCTGGCCTGAACATCCTGCCGTGGACCAATGCCGTGGCCTACACGCTGCGCGATGCCAATGCCGAGAACGACCGTCTCGTTAACCAGTTCGCACTGTGGGATCAGGCAAAGTCGCTTACCGAATTCAAGTCATTGCAGAAGAGCATTCTGGGCGTGCCCTGGGTCAATACCATCGCCAGCGGGCCGGGCGAAAAAGCCTATTACGCCGACGTCACCGTGGTGCCCAATGTCACCGATGCGCAGGTGCAGATGTGCAGCGCGCAGCCGCTCGCCACAGTCTTCGCCCAGCTCTCGCCGGGCTTGCCGCTGCTGGATGGTTCGCGCGCCGCCTGCGAGTGGGCGACCGATGCCGATGCGCCGGCGCCGGGCATCTTCGGTGCAGCCAATCTGCCGACGCTTGAACGCGATGACTTTGTCGGCAACTTTAACGACAGCTATTGGCTGACCAATCCCGCTGAGCCGATCACTGGCTTTAACCGCATCATTGGTGACGAAGCGTCGGCGCGTTCATTGCGCACGCGGCTGGCCAATTTGCAGGTGCAGCGCCGGCTCGATGGCAGCGATGGCCGCCCCGGCAACAGGTTCAACATGAAGACGCTGCAAGACACCGTGCTAGGAAGCAGCATCTATTCGGCTGAACTGGCACGCGATACGGTGGTGGCTTCGCTTTGTGCACTGCCGGTTGTCATTGGCCAGGGCGGACCGGTGCAGACGGCTGCTGCTTGTGCCGCACTCGAAGCCTGGGACGGCAAGGCCAATCTCGATTCGCGCGGCGCGCATCTGTGGCGCGAGTTCTGGCGGCGTGCCATCGCCGCTCCCGGCGGTCTGCCGATCAATCCGCTGGCCCCGCTGATGTGGACGACGCCGTTCTCAGCGGCCGATCCCGTCAACACACCAAATGGCTTCAACGTGCTGCTGCCCACCGTGCAAGCCGCATTTGCCGATGCGATCACCGCCGTCACCGATGCCGGCTTTGCCTTCGATGCGCCGATGAGCGAAGTGCAGTTCTCGGGTGTGAACAAGACGGCCGCCGGAGCCGACATCCCGGTTTTCGGCGGCACGGGAGGCGAGGGTGCCTTCACCATCGTCTCCACCCCGCCGCTCACCGCCGCGGGTTATCGCATCGACTACGGCAACAGCTACATCCAGACCGTCACCTGGGACAGCAACGGTCCCGATGCCAAGGTGCAGGCCGAGGGCTTTATCACCTACAGCCAGTCCACCGACCCCGCCAATCCGCACTATTCCGACTTCACGCAGGAATACGCGGCGAAGCGCTGGCATCGCTTCCCGTTTGCGGCGGCGGACGTCGCCGCGCAGAAATTGAGCGAGCAGCGTTTGATCGAGTGAACCTGATCAGCATGTGTCGGTCTATCATCTCGCCATGCGCCACCCGCTCCTCCACTGCCTGATCGTGTTCGTCCTGCTGATGCAGGGCGTAGGCAGCGCTTGGGCAGCCAGCCGTATGGCGGCGGGTGAGGTGCAGGTGGCCGCGCACATTGCCGAGCTGCCGCCCTGTCATCAGGAGGCCGCAAAAGCGCATGTCAGCAAGGCCGCAATGAACTGCTGCGGCACCGGCAACTGCCATTGCGTCTTCAGTTGCGGCGGCGTGCCCGCGCTGTCGCTGTCTGCGCTGACCATGCTGTTCACACAGCAGGCCGAAGTGATTGCCGAACGCCCCCAAGCGGCGTTGCCGACGGCTTACTACGGCCCGCCATTAAGGCCACCTGCTGCACTCCTTTAGCTGATCGCCCACGCACCGCGAGGTGCGCCCCTGCGCGGTGAACCCGTGCAGCCGATTGGATTTTGGAGACTTCCCATGAAACGATTTTTCGCGCTGCCTGCTGTGGCAGCACTCTGGCTTGCAGCCCCGCCCGCAAGCGCAAAACCCATTGCTTTTCAAAATGGCTGGACGGCGATGGCCGAGTACGGCGCCGGCACCATGAGCGAGGCGCAGACCTATTACGCGCCGAAATTCTGGTACTCGATCGGCGCCGGCCAACTGCGTATCGACGCCGAGGACGGCCGCTTCTCGCGCGACATCACCTATGTGCGCACAAATGCCCTGCTAAAGCGCTGGAACCTGCCCAAGGCACAAGCCAACATCTTTGCCTTCGGCGGCCTCGGCCGCGCGACCGGCAGCGATTTTGTCGGCGCTGAAACGGTGGGACAGGCTGGCTTGCAGGCCGACTACGAAACCCTGCGTTTCTACAGTTCCGCCAAGAGCGAAATCCATCATGCGACCGCCTTCACCCATCGCATCGACACCCTGCAACTGGGCTTTGCACCCTACGCGCATCGTTACGACGGCGTGGCGACCTGGATCGTGGCCCAAGGCCGCACCTACACCGGGGGCATCTACGACGGTGTGGAGGCTGCACTGCTGCTGCGTCTGTTCGCGGCGCGCAGTTGGGGCAGCGTCTGGTTCGAGGCCGGCCCCACGCTCGACGGTAAGTTGCAAGCCATGACCATGTTCAATTTCTAAATCCCTTTCTAACCACTGTTACGGAGCAATCCCATGTTGAAAATACTTACTGCACTCGCCCTCGCACTGGCTTCCACACTCGCTGCGGCTCAGGCGAATCAATCCATCACGATGAAAGTCGATGGCCTCGTCTGCGCCTTTTGCGCACAAGGCATCGAGAAGAAACTGAAAGGCTTTGCCGCCACCGATGGCGTCTACGTCAACCTCGAACATGGCCTGGTCGCCATGGGTCTCAAGCCCGCACAGGATGTGCCGGATGCCGAGCTGACCAGCACGCTCACCGACGCGGGCTACACCGTGAAAGCCATCAGCCGCTCCGCCGAGCCGTTGGCAGCCATCAAGCAGGCGCACAGCAAATGAGCGCGCCTGCCATCGACACCGGCCTGAAAACCGGCCTGGGGGCGGCGACACTCTCGCTGCTCGCCAGCACCTCGACCCTGCTGTGTTGTGCCCTGCCGGCGTTGTTCGTCGCACTAGGCGCGGGGGCAGCGCTGGCGGGGTTGGTGAGTGCCGCACCGTGGCTGGTGTGGCTCTCGCTGCACAAGGCGCTCACCTTCGGCACGGCCGCTGTCCTGATGATTGCCGCAGGCGCGCTGCTGTGGCGCGCCCGCAGCCTGCCATGCCCTGCCGATGCCCAATTGGCTGCGGCTTGCGCGCGCGTTCGCAAGGCTTCGGTGGTGATCTACATCGTCGCCCTCGTGCTGTTTGCGATCGGCTTTGGTTTCGCATTCGTGCTGCCTGCACTGGCCTAGGAGCCGCGCATGAAAAACGTATCCAAGCGGCGCTGCTCGTCGCCACGGCACTGCTCACGCCCGGCCAGCAAGACGCTATGGAGGGGCCCGAAAAACACCTTGCCGATGATGAGCGGCGAAGGCCCGCACGTGGCGAGCGAAATGGGCGGCATGTTCACGGTGGTGAAGGTACGCGACGATCTTGCGCGCGGTGACTACCTTGATCCGGGCTGGTATGCGGCCCCGAAGGGCACAGTGGCGGCGAAGGTGTCCAGCGGGCGGATTTCGGGCAGCCGGTACGGCGGGCCGTAATACGATCAAGCATGGCAGCTCATTGCACCGCGCCGATTACGGCTGCCGATGCTGGACCAGCGTGCGGCCGGTGACGCTGCCGGTGATGTACTCCTCGCAGACCGTGGTGAGGTCTTCGAGCATCACCGTGCGGGTGGCGATCTTGCTGAGCAGCCCTTCGGGCTTCCAGTCGGTGCTGAGGTGCTTCCACAGCTCCAGTCGCCAGGCGCGCGGGCATTCCACCGAGTGGATGCCGAGAATCGAGACGCCGCGCAGCAGGAACGGCATGACGGTGGTGCTCAGCGTATGTGCCTGCGCCAGTCCGATGCTGGCGATATTGCCCCAGGGCTTCACTGTGCGAGTGAGCCAGGCGAGGGTGTCGCCGCCTAGATTGTCGACGGCACCGCCCCAGAGCGCGCCTTCCAGCGGTTTGCTGCCCATCACGACCGACTCACGGTCGATCACTTCGTCGGCGCCGATCGAGTGCAGATACTCGGCCACTTCCGGCTTGCCGGTGAGCGCGGCCATCTTGAAGCCATGCGCCTTGAAGATGCTGAGCGCGATGCCGCCGACGCCGCCGGTGGCACCCGTGACCAGGATGGTACCCATCGTCGTGGTCTGGTGATTGTCGAGCATGCGTTGCAGTGCCAGCGCAGCGGTGAAGCCGGCGGTGCCGATGGCCATGGCTTCTTCGAGTGTGAGGCCTGCTGGCAATCGCACCAGCGCATCAGCTGGCAGGCGCGCGTACTCGCTGTAGCCGCCGTCCATCTGCTCGCCGATGTTGCAGCCGGTGACCAGCACGGCGTCGCCGGGTTGGTAGCGGGCGTCTTGGCTGCTGACCACATGCCCGGCCAGATCAATGCCCGGCACGCGCGGGCTGCCGCGCAGGATCTTGCCCTTGCCGGTGACCGCCAGCGCATCCTTGTAGTTGATGCCGCTGTAGGCGACACGCACCACGACATTGCCGGGCGAGAGGTCGTCGATGCCGATGTTTTCGAGTGCCACCCGATGGTTGCCGCCCTCGGAATAAACCCGCAGTGCGCGGAAAGTGGCGGGGACGGCAGTGCTCATTGGTCTCGCTCCGGTAAGTCGTTATGGTGTGCGCCGAATCCTAGCAATCTAACGAGGCACAAGCGCATGGCGCAGTACACCAAGAACCCACCGCTGGTCGAAGCCGACGTGTTGCGCGACCCGCTCGCCCAGTTCGCGGTGTGGCTGGCAGACGCCAAGGCCATTGGCATGATCGAGCCGACGGCGATGACTCTGGCCACGGTCGGCGCCGATGGCAGGCCTTCTGCCCGCGTGGTGCTGATGCGTGGTTTGCACGAAGGCGCTCTGTGGTTTTTCACCAATTACGAGTCGCGCAAGGGTGGCGAAATCGCAGGCAATCCATTTGCAGCGGCGACGTTCTGGTGGGATCAGCTGGAGCGCAGCGTGCGCTTCGAGGGGCGCATTGAAAAACTCGGTGCGAAGGCTTCGACGGAGTATTTCCACTCCCGGCCGCGTGGTTCACAGATCGGTGCGTGGACGTCCGCACAATCGCAAGTGGTGGATTCGCGCGCGACGCTCGATGCCCGTCTGGTCGTGCATCGGCAACAGTTTGCCGAGGGAGAGATCCCGCTCCCGCCGTTCTGGGGCGGCTATGCGCTGCGACCAGACCGCATCGAGTTCTGGCAGGGGCGTGATAACCGTCTGCACGATCGGCTGCGCTTTCGTCTTGCAGATGGCGCTTGGACAATTGAGCGGCTGGAGCCTTAGGGCCTGTCCTTCAGGGCGTAGCCGAATTGAAGACGGCCTGCGCGGGGCAGTGGTGGTATCAAACAAGACGCGCAGCAAACGGCCCTGTAACGGCACTCACATTGCCGCGTCTCGGCGGGATGTGGAAAGATCGTCGTCATCCAACCAGGTGGTGACGTGATCGACGCAGATGGATTCAGACCAAACGTGGGCATCATCGTCTTGCATCCCACCGAGGTCGGGCAGGTTTTGCTGGCCAAGCGCATTGGCCAGCAGGCTTGGCAGTTCCCCCAAGGCGGTATCAAGCGCGGCGAATCGCCGGAGGCTGCCTGCTACCGCGAACTGGAAGAAGAGCTGGGCCTCAAGCCCAAACATGTCGAATTGCTGGGTGTGACCGAGGGCTGGCTGAGTTATCTGTTGCCCAAGCACCTGGTAAGGCGCGGCAACAAGCCGCTGTGTATTGGACAGAAGCAGCGCTGGTTCTTGCTCAAGCTCACTGCTGGCGATGACCGTGTGCGGCTGGATGCCAATGCCACGCCAGAGTTCGATGCCTGGCGCTGGGTGGACTACTGGTCGCCGGTGGCACAGGTAATTTACTTCAAGCGCGCCGTGTACCAGCAGGCGCTGACGACATTGGCAGCTCAGGCGGGCGTCACGTCCCCCAGCACCTTTCACGACGCAGCACAGCCCTGAAACACGAAGATTTGAGTCGGCAGTTCAGAACATTGACAATCATTCGCATTTGCAGGAACATCCTTTTCGGCGCTATTGCGCGCCTGATCCGAGTGCTCCGTCCATGTATATCTGTGTCTGCAAGGCCGTTTCCGACAAACGCATCGAGCGTTCCGTGGAGCAGGGCGTGCGCAGGCTGAAAGATCTCAAGGACATGACTGGCCTGGGCAGCTGCTGCGGCAAATGCGTACCAGAAGCGCGTCGTTGTTTGTCAGACGCTTTGGCGCGCCAGAACGCACATCACTTCATGCCGGTGGCTGTTGCTGCTTGATTGCGCCGTAAGCGTGATGCGAATCGCACGCAAAATCACTCAAATAGTCAAATAAAACAGTCACTTGCCGCAATGAAGTCTGACCTGTAGTCTTGCTCCCTTACTTATGGAGCAAAGCCATGCAAGGCGACGTCAAGGTTCTCGAATATCTCAATGCTGCGCTCAAGAACGAGCTGACGGCGATCAATCAATACTTCCTGCACGCCCGCATGTTGCAGAACTGGGGCTTGAAGAAGCTCGGAGCGCACGAGTACCACGAGTCCATCGACGAGATGAAGCACGCGGACAAGATCATCGCCCGCATCCTGTTCCTCGAAGGTCTGCCCAATCTGCAGGATCTCGGCAAGCTGTTCATTGGCGAAAACGTGGAAGAAGTGCTGCGCTGTGACCTGAAGCTCGAGCTTCAAGCACATCCGCTCTATCGCGATGCCATTGCGCACTGCGAAGTGGTGAAGGATTACGTCACCCGCGAGCTGCTGGTGCGCATCCAGGAAAGCGAAGAAGAGCACATCGATTTCATCGAAGAGCAGCTCAAGATCATCGAGACCATCGGTTTGCAGAACTACTGCCAGTCGCAGATCGAGATGCCTTCGCACTCGTAAGCGGCTGCACCCACAAAAAAGGCCGCTCGATGCGGCCTTTTTTGTGGGCGGTGAAGGGTCAGAACGGTTTGACGATGACCAGAATCACCACCGCGATCAGGATCACTGCCGGCACCTCGTTCATCAAGCGATAAAACTTCGCGCTCTTGTCGTTCTTGCGTGCCGCAAAGGCACGCACCCGGGTTTTCATCCAGCCCTGGTAGCCCGAGAGAGCAATGACCAGGAGCAACTTAGCGTGCAGCCAACCCATGCTCCAGTACGTGGCCTTGGCGTAGGCCGCATCGGCAGATAGCAGGGTGGCGATGCCGAAAATCCAAGTGCCGATCATGCCAATCAGGGCGATGGTGTAGAGCTTTTTCTCCATCACGCAGAAGCGGTTGTGCTCTATCTCGCCTTGGGCCTCGGTGTGATAAACGAAAAGACGTGGCAGATAGAGCAGGCCTGCAAACCAGCTGACGACAAAGATGACGTGTATGGCTTTGATCCAGAGCATGAGGCGCGTCGGTAGGAAAATGTGGCCTGTATCATCGCAGCCCCCGGCAGGCTTTGGGCAGAAAACATGATCGAGATCGGAATCGTTGGCGGCACCGGCTACACCGGCACGGAGCTACTGCGGCTATTGGCGCAGCACCCGACGGCAAAAGTGCGCGTGCTGACTTCACGGCAGGAAGCCGGCAAGCGGGCAGATGCTTTGTTCCCGGCGCTGCGCGGATTTTGCGATGCGGTATTTGAGGCACCAGACCCGGCACGTCTTGCGCAATGCCAGGCTGTTTTCTTTGCGACACCGCATGGCACGGCCATGCAGATGGCCCCGGCACTGCTGGCGCAAGGCGTAAAAGTCATCGACCTCTCGGCAGACTTCCGACTGCAGGACCCTGCGATCTATACCCAGTGGTATGCGCACCCGCACACGGCGCTGGAGGCCTTGCAGGAGGCTGCTTACGGCATTCCCGAACTGCATCGCACGACAATCGCGAATGCGCGCCTCACCGCCGGGCCGGGCTGTTACCCCACCGCCGTGCAGCTGGCGCTCGCGCCGCTGCTGGAGGCGGGCGTGATCGAAACGCGCGGGATCATTGCAGACTGCAAATCGGGCGTGACCGGTGCGGGTCGCGAGGCAAAAATCGGCTCGCTGTTCTGTGAGGTGGCAGAGAGCTTCAAAGCCTACGGCGTGCCTGGGCACAGACATCTGCCAGAGATTCAGCAGGGGCTCGCATGGGCTGCGAAAGCGCCGGTAGGCATTACGTTCGTGCCGCACCTGGTGCCGATGAACCGCGGTATCCATGCCACCGTCTATGCGCGGCTCAAGCAGCCGGGCATAGACCTGCACAAGCTGTTTGCCGAGCGTTATGCAGACGAGCCGTTCGTCGATGTGCTGCCAAAGGGTGAGCATCCGGAAACGCGCAGCGTGCGCGGCAATAACGTCTGTCGCTTGAGCCCGCATCTCGCACCCGATGGCGAAACCGTGGTGGTGCTGAGCGTGATCGACAACTTGGTGAAAGGCGCGGCAGGGCAGGCCGTGCAGTGCTTCAACCTGATGTTCGGCCAGCCGGAAACAGCCGGGCTGCAATCGCCCGGATTTGCACCCTGAGCATGGCCGACCACCGCATCATCATTCGCCAGCATCGCCCCTGGCAGCGCACATGGATCACGGTGCTGGTGGCTGCCGCACTCTGCTTGTCGGGGTTTGCGCTGTATCGCTACACACGGCAGAGCACCGTCGCCGACTTTGAGAAGGCCACGACCGAGCGTGACCGCTTGCAGCAGGAGCGCCGCGAGCTGGCGCAACAGCTGCGCGCGGCCAAAAGCGAAATGGGCAAGCTGCGTGACGAGCTGGCCTACGCCAAGCAGGCGCAAACGATTGATGGCGAGGCCTGCAACAGCATCAAGGCTACCTTGGGCAAGCTGGAAGCTGAAACCGGCACGCTGCGCGAACAGCTGGCGTTTTATCGTGGCATTGCCTCGCCTAACGAAACCAAAGCCGGCGTGCGCGTGCAAGAGCTGAAAATGCGCAAAAAAGACGGGCAGTGGCGCTACGAGAT
Organism: Stagnimonas sp.; assembly: GCA_965279705.1. Classification (GTDB taxonomy): domain Bacteria; phylum Pseudomonadota; class Gammaproteobacteria; order Nevskiales; family Nevskiaceae; genus Stagnimonas. The sequence goes on along the minus strand of OZ257257.1, from coordinate 3,182,861 downwards.
GGTGTTGATCCAGTCGGTGCGGGAAGAAAGCCGCATAGCCGGCACCGCCGAGGTGCGGATCGAAGGCGTGCAAGGCGGCAAGCCGCAGGGTTACCTGCTCTCATCACTCATCACGTTGGGCGAGAAGAATCTGGTATTTTCTTTCAAGTATTTCGAAGAGTTTTCCGGCGACTTCAAATTGCCCACAGGGTTCAAGCCCTTGAAGGTCACGGTGTCACTCAACCCCGCCGATGATCGTCCGACTGTCGTCAACGAATACCAGTGGGCCAACGTCGAATCCCAGGAGCGCAGTAGTGATTAAAGGTTTTTCTTCCAGTTCAACACCCGCAAAAGGTGGCGCGATGGACACCCTGATTGGTCGCCAGACCGAGATCGTCGGCGACGTCAGCTTTTCTGGTGGTCTGCATGTCGATGGCCGCATCAAAGGCAATGTGTCGTCCGCAGGCGGTGACAAGACATCCACTCTTTCCATTGCCGAGGCGGGTGTGATTGAAGGCAACGTCAAAGTCGCCAGTGTGGTCGTCAATGGCCGTATCGTCGGTGAGGTACGTGCCTCCGAGCGGCTCACGCTGGGCTCCAAGGCGCGTATCGTGGGGGATGTCCGTTATCGGATTTTGCAGATGGAAGCCGGTGCGTTGGTGAATGGACAGTTGGTTTACGAAGGCAGTGAGCCCGTGACTGCCATCACTCACGTCAAGGGCGAAACCGACTCCAAAGTCGCCAAGTCGGCTTGATCGCCGGCGCAATGCCCCGATCATGCTGTATCTCAGGAGGAACTTGTTATGGATATGAATGGCGTCTCGATGCACAAGCCGCAAGACTTGGGGCCCAATCTGGTGTTCAGCGATTCCGCTGCCCTGAAGGTTAAAGAGCTGCTGGCCGACGAAGAAAATCCCGACCAGGTGCTGCGCGTGTTTGTCACCGGCGGCGGCTGCTCTGGCTTCAAATACGGTTTCAATTTCGATGAAAAAGCCGCCGAAGACGATACGGCGGTGGCCAACCAAGGCGTCACGCTGGTGGTCGATCCGATGAGTCTTCAGTATCTGGAGGGTGCTGAAATCGACTACAAGGAATCCGCCGAAGGCGCGCAGTTCGTGATCCGCAATCCGAATGCAACCACCACCTGTGGCTGCGGTTCCTCGTTTTCGGTCTAGCGATCCATCAGCCGTAGAGTCCGCCCAGCACTGCCGGGCGTGAAGCGCCGGTGACGCTGGGCAGATTGCCGGGCAACTGATGCACACGTTGATGCGCCAGCCACGCAAATGCGGCAGCCTCGACCCATTGCGCCGGTAAGCCAGCTGATTCTGTTGAAGCCAGTTTGGCTGTAGGCAGTAGAGCGGCAAGACGCTGCATCAGGTGCGTATTGAATGCGCCACCCCCACAAATCAGTACGCGAGCCGTATTGGCTACAACAGCGGTGCTTGCTGCACGCGCCGTCAACTCGCAGAGTGTGGCTTGCACATCGGCCACGGGGTAGTGATCAAGGCCTTGCGGGGCTAGGGCTGCGGCCCAATCCAGATTGAATAGAGAGCGGCCCGTACTCTTGGGCGGAGCCAGATGAAAGTAAGGCTCTGCCAGCCATGAGGCTAGCAATTCATCGACAACAGACCCCTGAGCCGCTAGGCGTCCACCGGCATCGTAAGGCGTGTTGAGATGACGCAGCGCCCATTCGTCCATCAGCGCATTGCCAGGGCCACAGTCGTAGCCCAAGGTAGCTTGATTGCTGCTGCCAGAGAGTTGGGTGATGTTGGCGATGCCGCCGATGTTGATGACAGCGGTCGGCACGCTGCTGCCGAACACCGCTTGATGGAAGGCTGGCACCAGAGGCGCGCCTTCGCCGCCCAGGGCGACATCCATGCGCCTGAAATCCGCAGCGACCGGGATGCCCGTTATGGCGGCAATGCGGTTGGGGTCACCCCATTGCAGACTGCTGCGCGTCTGTTTGGGGTCGTGAAAAATGGTTTGGCCGTGACTGCCGATGGCACGGATGTCAGAGGCTTTAAGACCTGCTGCTTGCAACACAGCCAATGCGGCAGCGGCAAACTGATCGGCAATTTCCACATCCAGTGATGCCAACGCGGCCAGTGTGGTGCTGGCATGCGCATCGCGTCCGAGCGCAACCAGGGTTTGCCGGAGTGCTGGCGGATGCGCACGATGGTGTGAGGCTTCCAAATGCAGGAAGCGTCCGCTATCAAAGACCGCGATCACCGCGTCCACCCCATCGGCGCTGGTACCGGACATCAATCCCAGATAGCGCTCCACCAGTAACCTTCTTGCTTCTTAGCGAGACGTCTTGGTCTTGGCGGCGCTCGCCAGCTTGGTGGATTGCTGATCCAGCGCGGCCATCAACGGACTCGACTGCGCACGGAATGCAGCCATATGACTCGGGGCGACCGGATTGGCGCGCGGCAACGGCACGGTGACCGGATTTTTGTGAATGCCGTTGATGCGGAACTCATAGTGCAAATGTGGCGCCGTGGCGAGACCAGACATGCCGACGTAACCAATCACTTGCCCTTGGCGTACGCGACTGCCAACGCTGAGGCCGGCACGGAAGCGAGACATGTGGCCATACAGTGTTTCCACCCCGGCCCCGTGGTTGATCATCGCGACGCGGCCATAGCCATTCTTGTTGCCGTAAAAACTGATCTTGCCGTCACCAGTCGCCTTGATGGGCGTTCCCGTGCCAGCGCCGTAATCCACGCCCTTGTGGGCACGAATGGTGTGCAGGATGGGGTGCAGGCGTCGCAGGTTGAAGGGCGAAGAGATGCGAGCGAAATCAACAGGCGTGCGGATAAATGCTTTACGCAACGATTGCCCACTCGGCGTGTAGTAAGCGGTATTGCCATCCGGTGCGGTGAAGCGGACCGCTTGATAGCGCTGGCCTTGAGAAGTGAACTGGGCGGCAAGAATGTCCCCATCACGCAGGCGTTTGCCGTTTTTGTAGAGCTGTTCGTAGACCACTGAAAACTGGTCGCCGGGGTGCAAGTCCTGCGCGAAGTCGATGTCGTAACCAAAGATATCGGCGAACGACATGATGAGTCGGCTGCTGAGATTGGCGCGGCGTCCATCTACAAACAACGAATCGGTGATCTTGCCGCTGGCCGTGGCTTGGCGATGCTCGATCTCGGCGGTAATGGTGACGGATTCGAGACCCTTGTCGCCGCGGCGCACTTCGAGCGAGCGGCGTTCGTCCAGTGCGTACTTGAGCCCGTCGAGACGGTCGTCCTCCACCAGCACGTGCAGTTCGTCGCCAGCTTTGAGTTTTTTGAGTCGCTGCACTTCGCCGCCGAGGGCCAGCAAATCCGCCACTTCGTCGTGGGCCAGGCCAAGTGCCTCGAAGATCACGGACAGGTTTTGTCCGGGCTTGACGGAAATCGTCGACCACTGACTTGCCTCGGGCACTCTCAGGGCGTCAGTGACAGCCGTTTGAATGATGTTGTCGAAATCGCTTGAGGCCGAGATGTTCGGCCTGGCCATGTCAGCAGACAGATAGAGCCCGGATGCACTCGTGTCAGACGCCAGCCGATCGGACGGGTTGCCCGCGATGGCCTCATTGCTCCGTGTCAGCAGCTGGAAGCTGCCGACCCCGATTGCGGCACACAAGGTGCCCACCAAAACCACTCTGCGCTTGCGCCAGCTGGCCGCCGGAGCGGCTGGAATATAATCAATTTTCATCGTTTAACCGTTTGAGTCTGCAAGAAAGTGTGCTGATCTGATGTCGACACACTCTGGGGCGGGTTCTTTAATGGTTATGAGTCTGGTGCCTCGCCGTACAGGGACGTAAGAAAACATAGATTCTCAATGTTGGCAAGCGGTTCCAGCACAGACTTCCATCCACGTATCAAGTTCGCAACCGTTCAGAAAAATCATGAGTTTCGAGGCCAGCATCGCTGAATTGACCCGAGGTAGTGAAGAAATCCTACCTGCAAAAGAGTTTGAAGCCCGTTTGAGGGAGGCAAAAGACAAAGGTCTCACGCTGAGGGTGAAAGCAGGTTTTGACCCGACGGCCAAAGATCTGCATCTGGGACATACCCTTTTGCTTAACAAATTGCGTGCCTTTCAAGAGGCGGGCCACGAAGCAATCTTCCTTATAGGCGACTTCACGGGAATGATCGGAGATCCCACCGGCAAAAACGAAACGCGCAAGCCCCTGACCCGCGAGGATGTGCTGGCCAACGCCGAGACCTACAAGACACAGGTCTTCAAGATCCTCGATCCTGAAAAAACCACCATTGCCTTTAATAGTCAGTGGCTGGACAAGCTGGGTGCCGAGGGGATGATTCGCCTCGCCGCTCAACACACGGTGGCACGCATGCTGGAGCGCGATGACTTCAGTAAGCGGTATGCCACGCAGCAGCCCATTGCGGTGCATGAGTTTCTGTATCCCTTATTGCAGGGCTACGACTCGGTAGCCTTGAAGGCTGATATCGAGCTGGGTGGTACCGACCAGAAGTTCAACCTGCTGATGGGGCGTCACCTGCAGACGGCCTTTGGTCAGCGTCCGCAGCTCATCATGACCTCGCCGATCCTTGAGGGGCTGGATGGCGTCAACAAGATGAGCAAGTCGCTGGGCAACTATATAGGCGTGTCGGAATTGCCCAAGGACATGTTCGGCAAGCTGATGTCGATCTCCGACACGCTGATGTGGCGCTACTTCGACTTGCTGTCTTTTAAGCCCTTGGCGGAGATCAGCGCGTTCAAGGCGGCTATTGCAGACGGTGCCAACCCCCGCGATATCAAGATGGCCTTGGGCGTGGAGCTGGTGGATCGCTTCCACGGCTTGGGCGCAGGTGATCTGGCCAAGCAGCAATTCATCGCGCAGTTCTCTAAAGGAGCCTTGCCCGACAACATCCCCGAAACCATCTTGTCGGCCCCAAGCGCCGGCATGGCGCTGGTTCGCGTTCTTAAAGAAGCCGGTTTGGCGGCTTCCACCTCAGAAGCAGGGCGCCTGATCGATCAGCGTGCTGTGCGTATCGAGCAACAAAAGGTCGAAGACCGGGCTTTGGTGCTGGCCGCAGGCAATCGATATCTGTTGCAAGTGGGTGCAAGGCGCTTCGCTTACGTCGATTTGAGGCCCGACAATGTGGCTTAAGGCTGCGGGTGCTGAAGCAAACCTGAAAATCCGCCTGTTTTTGCCTATTTATCGACCACCAGTGGCGCGGTTTTTCAGCTCTCCGCAGCTTAAAAACAGAGAAGAAATTGTTTAATAACAATACGTTAACAACTACCTTCAAACTCAGTGTTGACGCATTTCGAATAGGCGCTATTATTCGCCTCCCCGCTGACACGGACGCCGCAAAAAACGGCAGACGAAGAAGCCAGATCATTAACAAAAAAGACAAGTAATTTGTGTGGATGCTCTCGGTTTTGGCATAGGCCAAAGCAACAAGAGAGTATCGAGAAGCTCAAAAAGCTAGATCGAAACTCAAAAGCACTGCAACTTTAGCCAGTTGTAGTTGCGTATCCGATATGAAAATTAATTGGAGAGTTTGATCCTGGCTCAGATTGAACGCTGGCGGAATGCCTAACACATGCAAGTCGAGCGGGGTAGCAATATCCAGCGGCGGACGGGTGAGGAATACATAGGAATCTGCCTTTAGGTGGGGGATAGCTAGGGGAAACTCTGGGTAATACCGCATGATCTCGCAAGAGCAAAGGGGCGCAAGTCTCGCCTTTAGAGGAGCCTATGTCTGATTAGCTAGTTGGCGGTGTAATAGACCACCAAGGCAATGATCAGTAACTGGTCTGAGAGGACGATCAGTCACATCGGAACTGAGACACGGTCCGAACTCCTACGGGAGGCAGCAGTGGGGAATATTGGACAATGGGCGAAAGCCTGATCCAGCAATTCCGCGTGTGTGAAGAAGGCCTTCGGGTTGTAAAGCACTTTAGTGGGGGAAGAAACAGCTTGGCCACACCAAGCCTTGACGGTACCCCAAGAATAAGCACCGGCTAACTCTGTGCCAGCAGCCGCGGTAATACAGAGGGTGCAAGCGTTAATCGGATTTACTGGGCGTAAAGGGTGCGTAGGTGGCTATTTAAGTCGGATGTGAAAGCCCGGGGCTCAACCTCGGAATTGCATTCGATACTGAGTGGCTAGAGTTCGGTAGAGGGCGGCGGAATTTCCGGTGTAGCGGTGAAATGCGTAGATATCGGAAGGAACATCAATGGCGAAGGCAGCCGCCTGGGCCTGGACTGACACTGAGGCACGAAAGCGTGGGTAGCAAACAGGATTAGATACCCTGGTAGTCCACGCCGTAAACGATGAGAACTTGACGTTGGTTCGTTTTACGAATCGGTGTCGCAGCTAACGCGATAAGTTCTCCGCCTGGGGAGTACGGCCGCAAGGTTGAAACTCAAAGGAATTGACGGGGGCCCGCACAAGCGGTGGAGTATGTGGTTTAATTCGATGCAACGCGAAGAACCTTACCTGGTCTTGACATCTATGGAAGTCTGCAGAGATGCGGATGTGCCTTCGGGAACCATAAGACAGGTGCTGCATGGCTGTCGTCAGCTCGTGTCGTGAGATGTTGGGTTAAGTCCCGCAACGAGCGCAACCCTTGCCCTTAGTTGCCACCATTTAGTTGAGCACTCTAAGGGGACCGCCGGTGACAAACCGGAGGAAGGTGGGGATGACGTCAAGTCATCATGGCCCTTATGACCAGGGCTACACACGTACTACAATGGTGTATACAGAGGGTCGCCAACCCGCGAGGGGGAGCTAATCCCAGAAAGTACATCGTAGTCCGGATCGGAGTCTGCAACTCGACTCCGTGAAGTCGGAATCGCTAGTAATCGCCGATCAGCATTTGCGGCGGTGAATACGTTCCCGGGCCTTGTACACACCGCCCGTCACACCATGGAAGTTGGCTGTGCCTTAAGTAGGTAGCTTAACCGCAAGGGGAGCGCCTACCACGGGATGGTCAATGACTGGGGTGAAGTCGTAACAAGGTAGCCGTAGGGGAACCTGCGGCTGGATCACCTCCTTTCAAGAATGCTGAACCAAAGTTGAGAGCATCCACTCAAGTTACTTGTCAATCGAAGCCCTGTGGGGGTCGTCTCAAAGCCTCTGGGTCTGTAGCTCAGTTGGTTAGAGCACACGCTTGATAAGCGTGGGGTCGGTGGTTCAAATCCACCCAGACCCACCATTTATTTGAATGGACATGGGGCCATAGCTCAGCTGGGAGAGCGCGTGCTTTGCAAGCATGAGGTCGTCGGTTCGATCCCGTCTGGCTCCACCACTTCGATTTGAGATAAACGTTTTGCGAAATGTTTATCTGAAATCGAGTAGCGATACTTCGATTAGTTCTTTAAAAATCAGATCTGTAGTTGAACACTGTAGTCATAGTTAAGTTTCATCATGCGTGAGCGTGAAGAATATTCTCAATGCCAAAGGTGCTTAACGGCGAAGAAATAATCGATAGTAAGAAGTAGTTAATTATTAAATCCGCATTCGAGAGAATGTTTGAGGTTATATGGTTAAGTGACTAAGCGCATCTGGTGGATGCCTTGGCGACAACAGGCGATGAAGGACGTTATAGCTTGCGATAAGCTGCGGGGAGTGAGCAAATACACTTTGATCCGCAGATTTCCGAATGGGGAAACCCACCGCTTCGGCGGTAACCCGCAAGGGTGGCAAACCTGGAGAACTGAAACATCTAAGTACCCAGAGGAAAAGAAATCAACCGATATTCCGTTAGTAGTGGCGAGCGAACGCGGAGCAGCCTAAACACCGAAACTTAGCAGAAGGGTCTGGAAAGTCCCACCATAGCGAGTGATAGTCTCGTATGCGAAAAGTCAGGTGTTGATATTAAGTAGGGCGAGGCACGTGAAACCTTGTCTGAACATGGGGGGACCATCCTCTAAGGCTAAATACTCGTTGTCGACCGATAGTGAACCAGTACCGTGAGGGAAAGGCGAAAAGAACCCCTGTGAGGGGAGTGAAATAGAACCTGAAACCGGATGCGTACAAGCAGTCAGAGCCCTTCGGGGTGATGGCGTACCTTTTGTATAATGGGTCAGCGACTTACTTTCAGTAGCAAGGCTAACCGTATAGGGGAGCCGTAGGGAAACCGAGTCTTAATAGGGCGATTAGTTGCTGGGAGTAGACCCGAAACCCGTCGATCTATCCATGTCCAGGGTGAAGGTTGGGTAAAACCAACTGGAGGCCCGAACTCACGCCTGTTGAAAAAGTCGGAGATGAGGTGTGGATAGGAGTGAAAGGCTAATCAAGGCGGGTGATAGCTGGTTCTCCTCGAAAGCTATTTAGGTAGCGCCTCGCGTCTCACTGTAGGGGGTAGAGCACTGTTACGGTTTTGGGGGGACACAAGTCCCTACCAGGCTGTTGCAAACTCCGAATACCTACAAGTGCAATCGCGGGAGACACACGGTGGGAGCAAAATTTCATCGTGAAAAGGGTAACAGCCCAGACCGTCAGCTAAGGTCCCCAAGTTATTGCTAAGTGGTAAACGATGTGGAAAGGCTCAGACAGCCAGGATGTTGGCTTAGAAGCAGCCATCATTTAAAGAAAGCGTAATAGCTCACTGGTCGAGTCGGTCCGCGCGGAAGATGTAACGGGGCTAAGCAATACACCGAAGCTACGGGTGCATATTTATATGCGCGGTAGAGGAGCGTTCTGTACGCCTGCGAAGGTGGCTCGTAAGGGCTGCTGGAGGTATCAGAAGTGCGAATGCTGACATGAGTAACGATTAACCGGGTGAAAAACCCGGTCGCCGTAAGCCCAAGGGTTCCAGCGCAACGATTTTCGGCGCTGGGTGAGTCGGATCCTAAGGCGAGGCCGAGAGGCGTAGTCGATGGCAAGCAGGTTAATATTCCTGCACGACCTTGCAATGCGATGGGATGACGGAGAAGGTTAGGAAGGCCACCTGTTGGATGGTGGTTTAAGCGCTTAGGAGTGGCCTCTAGGAAAATCCGGAGGCATTATCTGAAACGTGATGTCGAGTCCCTATTGGGACGAAGCTTCTGATACCCCGCTTCCAAGAAAAGTCTCTAAGCTTCAGTTGCAAGGCTCCGTACCCTAAACCGACACAGGTGGGCGAGGAGAGTATCCTAAGGCGTTTGAGAGAACTCGGGTGAAGGAACTCGGCAAATTAGTGCCGTAACTTCGGGAGAAGGCACGCCCGCGCAAGCGGGTCGCAGTGAAGAGGGGGTTGCAACTGTTTATCAAAAACACAGGACTCTGCAAACACGAAAGTGGACGTATAGGGTCTGACACCTGCCCGGTGCTGGAAGGTTAATTGATGGGGTCAACCGCAAGGTGAAGCTCTTGATCGAAGCCCCAGTAAACGGCGGCCGTAACTATAACGGTCCTAAGGTAGCGAAATTCCTTGTCGGGTAAGTTCCGACCTGCACGAATGGTGTAATGATGGCCCCACTGTCTCCATCCGAGACTCAGTGAAATTGAAATTGCTGTGACGATGCAGTGTTCCCGCGGCAAGACGGAAAGACCCCGTGAACCTTCACTATAACTTTACACTGGACTTCGATTTTGTTTGTGTAGGATAGGTGGGAGGCTTTGAAACCCTGGCGCTAGCTGGGGTGGAGCCAACCTTGAAATACCACCCTGATAAACTTGAAGTTCTAACCTAGTTTGCTTATCGCAGACAGGGACATTGTATGGTGGGTAGTTTGACTGGGGCGGTCTCCTCCCAAAGAGTAACGGAGGAGTGCGAAGGTTACCTCAGCGCGGTCGGAAATCGCGCTTTTGAGTGCATACGCATAAGGTAGCTTGACTGCGAGACAAACAAGTCGAGCAGGTACGAAAGTAGGTGTAAGTGATCCGGTGGTTCTGTATGGAAGGGCCATCGCTCAACGGATAAAAGGTACTCCGGGGATAACAGGCTGATACTGCCCAAGAGTCCATATCGACGGCAGTGTTTGGCACCTCGATGTCGGCTCATCTCATCCTGGGGCTGTAGCAGGTCCCAAGGGTCCGGCTGTTCGCCGGTTAAAGAGGTACGCGAGCTGGGTTCAGAACGTCGTGAGACAGTTCGGTCCCTATCTGCCGTGGGCGTTTGAAGTTTGAGAGGAGTTGACCTTAGTACGAGAGGACCGGGTTGAACATATCTCTGGTGTTCCAGTTGTCACGCCAGTGGCATCGCTGGGTAGCTAAATATGGACGGGATAACCGCTGAAAGCATCTAAGCGGGAAGCCCACCTCAAGATGAGACTTCACAGGGATTTAATCCCTCTAAAGAGCCCATGTAGACCACATGGTTGATAGGCGCGGTGTGTAAGGGTGGTAACACCTTCAGCTAACGCGTACTAATTGCTCGTGCGGCTTAACCATATAACGCTCAAACATTCTATTGTTTGATCGCCGTTAAGCCATGCCTTTGGGTATTGAGAAAAACGAACGATTACTTGTTCAACTACAGATCTATTTATTACGCTGATTGACGGCCCACTGGCGTCAGTTAGATAACAGTTTGCTTGGCGGCAATAGCGAGTTGGAACCACCTGTTCCCATCCCGAACACAGAAGTGAAACGACTTAGCGCCGATGATAGTGTGGCATTAGCCATGTGAGAGTAGGACACTGCCAAGCTCCAAACACAAAACCCCGATTCTGACGAATCGGGGTTTTTTGTTGTCTTTTGTTTTAATGGCTAATGCATGTCGGCTTTTGCTTCCAGTTCTTCCAGCACACGCGCTTCCAGATCTGCGCCGTAGCCTTTGCCATAGCCGTAATAAATGAATGTCACTATGCCAGTAGGACCGATGACATAAGCGCTCGGTAATTTTCGTGGAGCAAACTCACGAGTCCCAAGGCCCAACAGATCCATAATTACAGGGTAATGCACGGGATGTTCCTTCAGGAAAGCGATCGCTCTATCTGGGTCATCATCCAAATTCACCCCCAAGATCTCGAAGCGCTTTCCATGTCCGGCTTTAATCAACCGGCTGCGCAGGGTTTCAAGCTCCGGCATGGAGATGATGCAGGGTCCGCACCAGCTGGCCCAGAAATCAACGATGAGAACCTTGCCGCGAAAGTCAGAGATTCGATATTTGCGGTCTTCGAGCAGGCTTCGCCCGAAAATATCAGGTGCCTGCTGCCCCGGCTGAACAGCCTGCGCTAGTGTGGAAACAAACAGGCCGCCAAGCAGCAAAGCCGTGCGCGAGAGTGCAGTAGACATAGAGGGATGCGGCAACCTAGCGTTGAAGGGCGATACCCACACCAATGCGCGTGATGCTACGGTCGTAGTCGATCAGACTCTCTCCATAGCCATTGAAAACCCGCACAAACAACGCTCCAACAGGCCCGATTTCAACACTGTAGTCGGCCTGTATCGCACCTCGGCCGGTATTGGCGTTGCCGCGCACCATCACGTCGAGCAGTGCATTGCGCCAAGGAAAGTCGCGGCGATAACGCAACTCGGCATAGCCTGTGTAATCACTCAAATCAGGATTGTCATCGCGCTGCGGATCATCGACAGCGCGGTTTTTATCTTCAGGCAGTCGATACCAGGTTTTGAGCTGCCAAACCTCACGTCCGCGTGTCCAGTAAGGCTGAAAGTAGATGCGGTTGTAGCTGCGTGAATCTGGCAACTCATTGCCATTGGATTCATGCTCGGCACCTAAATCAAAAGACCAGTTAGGGGCAAAGTCAAAGGGTTTCGGAATGCGGGTGAACACCTCAGGATTGAAGTTGTTCTCGCGAAAGGGTTTGCTCTTTGTCGTGTTGTAAACCTGGAAGAAAGACTTTTGCGAGTAGCCGAAATAGAGCGCACCAGGACCGTAATCCCAAAGCTGCGCTTTGGCCGAAATCTGAAAAATAAACTCGGATTCCTTGCCGTCATAACGAGGCGAATAGGTGAACGGCATCAGGAAGGTTGGCTTGTGCAGTGAAAAGCCCGAGCAAGTGTTGTAGATCGCCGCCGCCAACTGACCACGCTCCACCGAAATGCCGTAATCGCGCAGTGAGCAACCGGTTTGCACGCGCGAAGGCGTGAGCAGTATCGGCGCCTGCGCAGGGTTGCTGGCAGGGATCACGACCGGACTGGTCACGTTGGTGATAGGGCTGGTGCCTGCCGAGTTGGCTGGTGCGTCGGCTGGAGCAGGTGCCGGGTTTTGCAGCGGGATGTCACCCGGAGCAACCGGCACCACTTGCGGCAAAGGGACTGCGGGCGCTGCAATCACTGGCGTTGCCGTTTGCCCCCAGGCTGTGCTGGCGCACAGGCCAATCAAAAAACCAGCGCAAGGACGGAAGCGGGAAATATCGAAAGATGCGGTCATGACAGGCCGATGTTGGGAATTGAGAAAAACAGTGCCTGAAGCATAAGCGCATAAAATGCCGACAACTTAATAGAGCGCGCGAAAACACACGCTATGTTGCAAGAAGCTGCCCTGTTCCTCGCCGCCGCCGTGCTGTTCGTGCCCTTGTTCAAGCGTGCGCGGATGGGTGCGGTGCTGGGATATCTCGCCGCCGGCTTGGTGATCGGTCCTTCTGGCTTGGGACTGGCCGACGATGCCGAGGCAGTACTGCATGTGTCGGAGTTTGGAGTAATCCTGCTGCTGTTCGTCATCGGCCTCGAATTGCAGCCTGCCCGTCTTTGGCGGTTGCGCCGTGAAGTTTTTGGCTTCGGTGGCGCACAAGTACTGCTCACCACGTCCCTGTTCACGCTGGCGGCGCACCTTGCCAGTCTGCCTTGGAGCACAGCCCTTGTCATCGCCTTCGCGCTGTCGATGTCATCCACTGCACTCGTGTTGCAACTGCTGGGTGAGCGCCACGAATTGACGGCACATCATGGCCGAGCAGCTTTTGCAGTGCTGCTGTTTCAGGATATTGCCGTCATTCCCTTCCTCGCTTTGGTGCCTCTTCTTGCACCACAAGCGGGCGGCACACCGGCAGATTGGCGTATGGCCGTGGCTGCAATTGCTGCCATCGCTGCAGTGGTTGTCATCGGCCGGTATCTGCTGCGACCGGTACTGCGGGTGCTCGCCACTACAGAAGTCCCAGAAGTATTCACCGCAGCCGCATTGCTTCTGGTGATTGGCGTTTCGCTGCTGATGCAATCGGTGGGACTGACGGCCTCGCTCGGCGCGTTTCTCGCCGGTGTGCTGCTAGCGGATTCCGAGTACCGGCACGAGCTGCAAGCTGACCTTGAGCCCTTCAAAGGCCTGTTGCTCGGCCTGTTTTTCATCGCAGTCGGCATGGGCGCCAAGCTGGGTCTGGTGTTGCAACAACCGATGTTGATCATCGGCGTGACACTCGCAATCCTGCTGCTCAAAACAGCAGCGCTCTACGGCATTGCCCGAGCCAGCGGCCAGCAGCACGGCAGTGCATTGAAACTGGGTGTTGCGCTCTCGCAAGGTGGTGAGTTTGCCTTCGTGCTGTTTGGCGTCATTGGCACGGCTGGTTTGGTCGATGTCGCCACGCGAGAAGTGCTGATCGTCGCCGTCACGCTGTCGATGATCGCCACCGCACCTATCTACCTGTTGTTGAGCCACTGGATCAGCCGTCACGCCGCCGCCGCGCCGCTGCCATTCGACGAAATCAACACCGCCGAAACACCCGTGGTCATCGCCGGTTTCGGCCCCTTCGGCCAGATCATCGGTCGCATTCTGCGCTTGAAGAAAATCCCCTTCACCGTGCTCGATAAGAATGCTGCGCACGTCGACTTCGTGCGCAGCTTCGGCAACCCGGTGTTCTATTCCGACGCCACCCGCATCGAGGTGCTGCGCGCCGCTCACGCCGCACAAGCCAAGCTCTTCATCGTCGCCATCGCGGAGGAGGCCGAGAACATCCGCGTCACCGAGGCGGTGCGCAAGCACGCGCCGGGCGTGCGGGTGATGGCCATCGCCCGCACGCGCCAGCACGCGATCAACCTCATGGCGCTTGGCCTGAAGCCCGAAGACCTCATCCGCCGCAGCTATTTCTCCAGTCTGGAGATGACCCGCCGTGTCTTGGTCGCACTCGACCTCACCCCGCGCGCCGCTGCCAATGCGGTAGATCTGTTCCGCGCCAAGGACGAAGACTTCTTGCTGCGCCAACAGGCCAGCCTGCCGGACGAAGCCGCCCTGCGCGCCAGCGTCGCGCAGTACTCCGAGGAGCTGGAGCAACTGTTCGAGGCCGATGCCGAAGTCGCCGCTGAAGCGGCACTCGACGACGCCCCACCTCGCGTGGCACGGGCATGATCGAACTGCTGCTGTTCTCGCTGCCGCACACCCTGGTGGCGGTGGTCTCTACAGGTATGGCGGCGGCGTTTCTTGCAGCAGATAAACGCTCGGCCACCTCCCGAGCATTGGCAATCACGCTACTTTCTCTGGGCATTGGCATCTTCCTCAATGTAGGTCTCACCCGCGCGGGCACCGTAGTTCCTCGTTACGCAGGCGTGCTGTCGTTCACCGATGGCCTGGCAATTATTTTTTATCTGGAATGGCTGTTGCGGGTTCGTAACACCTTACCCGCCCGCAACTTCGATACGCGCGGTGGTGACCTGATGTTGCGCCTGGGGCAGGCCGCAGGTGTGGTCTACATTATCGAAGCGCTGATCTGGCCAGAGATCCGAATACGGGATTTTCTTGCAGTGGGCTCGCAGGGCTGGGCCAGTTTTTCACGACCCGGTTTCTGGCTATTTGCAACACCGGTGCTGTTCTCTTCACTGATGGGCGCCGCCAGCACCGTGCTGCTCATGCGCCGTCGCCCAGATGGCAGCGAGAGCGTGCGCGTGCTGGGCTTCATCCTCGCTGCACCCTTCCTCATCGCCAGCTTCGTACTGCCGATCTCGTTCGGCGCGATATCGGTGATGGTCGGCCTGATGGTGGTGCTGGTCGGTGCCGTGCAGTACCACGTCATGCAGGGTCAGCGCGGGCAGTTCCTCAGCCGCTTCCTCTCGCCGCAAGTGGCCGAGATCGTCAACAGCCGGGGTTTGAAGGCTGCGATGCAGCAGGCGCACATCGAGATCAGCGTGGTGAGCTGCGACCTGCGCGGCTTCACCGCGTTCTCTACCGCGCACCCTTCAAGCCGCACCATCGAGGTGCTGCGCGACTACTACAACGTGGTGGGCAAGGTGGTCGCCGAATACGGCGCGACCATCAAGGACTACGCTGGCGACGGCATTCTCATTCTTGTCGGTGCGCCGCTCGCCATCCCCGACCACGCGCGCGTCAGCCTGGAGATCGCCGAGCGCATCCGCGACGAGGGCAGGGCACTCACAAAGCGCTGGAGTACCACGCGCGGGCGGCTTGGCATTGGCGTCGGTGTGGCCAGCGGCTTCGTCACGCTCGGCGTGATCGGCAGCGACTCGCGGCTGGAATACACCGCCGTCGGCCCGGCGGTGAACTTAGCCAGTCGCCTCTGCGAAGAAGCCCGCGACAAGGAGATTCTTGTCGCCCCCCGCACCGCTGAACTGGCAGGCCGCGAAGACCTCAAGCCCAAGCGGCGGGTCGAGATCAAGGGCTTCAAGGATCTCGATGAGGTGTTTTTATTGAAGGCGCTTTAGCGCCGAAACGAGCTATTAGCTGTGGCCTGCCGTGGAACCAAGTTGCAGACGAAGGTCCATCTGTAGATTCCACAACTCTTCGATAGGAACCTCGGCACGCCGACCGCATCCACCCTTACCTTCTTTCGTGAATAAAAATGGGTAGAAGGTAAATGCACGGTCGCCATGCAGAATCTTTGCGTCGTCTTGCCATCCGTTCCAGCGAATCCACGCATAGAACTGAGCAAGATTGCCGGAGAACGTCCACTGGACAAAATCAGAGTAGCCCATATTCAGTGGCTCCCAAGCTAGGGAGTCAGGAGCAAAGTAGTACATGCTCTTTAGATCGGCACCAAGCGATCCACCATTGATTGCGAAGAACCCGCCTACAGCATCGTCGGCGACTAGAAAATAGCCTTCGCTTCGACCTGAGTTCCACTCTGGAAGCGTCCGCGTCAGGCGAGCGTGTCCAGAGCCAAAAATGCGAAGCCAGCCACCATCAACCAGAACTCCGCCAGTTTCGTAGACGATCGCGCTCATTGGTGATCGTGTTGTGATCTGAGTCCTCTCAAGCGCGTCTTGCCGTGTGGCAGAAAACTGCAAGAACTCTACCGGTCGAATCGCCGCCGCCGCCCATGCACGAACTAGTGGGAACGCAGGTTCGTTGAGGTCGATCAGTTCGCTAATCGCGCGCATGGCAGCTAGACAGGCTCAATACCAATGCGCACCACGCCATCGCCATCCACCCAAGCGCGATACATCACATAAGAGTTGAATGGCATCGTGATGCGCCCTTCGCGGTCGATGGCGATGCAGCCGCCGCGGCCGCCGTAGCCCAGCACCTCGTCGAGCGCGTGCTGGGTGGCCTTGGCGACATCCCAGCCCGAGTAGCACATGCGCGCATGCACCTCGTGGCCGAAGCAGGCCTTGATGAAGCTCTCGCCGGTACCGGTGCAGCTGATAGCCGCACTGCGGTCGTCGGCGAAGGTGCCCATGCCGACCATGGGCGTGTCGCCGATGCGGCCGGGGTGCTTGTTGGTAAGGCCGCCGGTGCTGGTGGCGGCGGCCAAGCCGCCAAAGGCATCGCGGGCGACGGCACCCACGGTGCCGAAGGCGGCATCGCTGCGATCCACCTTCTGCACGCGCGCATCGTCGGTGTCGTGGTCGAGTGTGATCACGCCCTTGCGGCGCGCTTCTTCCAGCTGCACGAGGCGCTCGTGGGTGACGAAGTAGGCGGGCTCGACTTCTGGCAGGCCTAGTTCGCGGCCGAGTTGTTCGGCGCCGGGGCCGCTGAAGAAGACGTGCGGGGAACGCTCCATCACCGCGCGGGCGAGCCGCACCGGGCTCTGGCTGCGCATCACGCCGGCCACCGCACCGCAGGCGCGGTCGCTGCCACGCTGAATGGCGGCGTCGAGTTCCGGCAGGCCATCGCGGTTGAGCACACCACCAATCCCGGCGTTGAACAGCGGGCATTCCTCCAGGAGCATCACGGCGTGCTCGACTGCATCTAACGCGGTCGCCCCTTCGAGCAACAAGGCCTTAGTGGTGGCTGCAATGCGTTCGAGTGCGGCGCGGTGTTCGGGCTGCGGGCCAGCACCCGGGGCAAGGTCGCCAGCCCCGCCGTGGATGGCGAGGCGGACGCGTGAAAAGTCAGCGTTGGCTTGATTCATTTTGGGTTCAGGGCGCAAGCCAAGGCTTGCAGCGTTGCGGGACTGTCGTCAGTCTAGCCGCACCTCTCGCGCCATTCTTGTTACGGAGTTTCCCATGCGTCTTTTCGCCCTTGCCCTCGCGGCCCTCGCCCTCTCTGCCTGCCAGACCGACGCCACCATCGTCTCCTCCTCCGGCAGCGGCCCCACCGTGGCGCAGGCGCAGGCCGAACCCTACAACGGCGTGAAGCAACGCATTGCCATCGAACCCTTCGAGTACCGCGCCGCCGACAAAGGTGCGGGCGTGGGCGCGGGTATGGCCGACATGCTTACCGACTCGCTGTTCAACACCAACAAGTTCATCGTCGTCGAGCGCGATCGCTTGGGCGCGATCACCGCCGAGCAGGATCTCGGCGATACCGGCCGCTTCAAGCAAGACACGGTCGCGCCGAAGGGCGAGCTGGAAGGCGCGCAGCTGCTCATCCGCGGCTCGATCACACAGTTCGAACCCAAGTGCGCGGGCGGGTCGATCCTGATCGCCTCCACCAGCGAGGCCTGCATTGCCATCAACCTGCGCATCGTCGATGTGAAGACTGGCCGTGTAGTGAACGCCACCACGGTGGAAGCCACCAGCGCCAACAATGGTGTGGGCTTGCTGTTCACGCGTACGACGCTGCCGATTGGCTTGGGTGCTTACAGCAACACGCCGATGGAAAAAGCCATTCGCCAAGCCATCGAAAAAGCGGTGAACCACATCGCTGCCACCAAGGTTTGATGCGCACCTGAGGCGAATGGCGCTCATGCGCCCGGTCATGCTGGCGATGGTGCTCGCACTCGCTGCGAGTGGCTGCACCACGTCATCCAAAGTGGTGCGCGGCGATGGCGACAGCATCGCCGCCATTCAGGCCTTGCCCGAGAATGCGCGGCCGCGCATCGCCGTGCTGCCGGTGCTCGACAAGACAGCACCTTATGGGAACAAGTCTCTCGATCTGAACCTGGTGCTGCTCAATCTGTATCGGCCCAAAGACCAAGAGGTCAGCAAAGAGCAGTTCACCGGCGGCGTGCGCGACATGTTGGTGACCGAGCTATTCAACAGCAAGGGCTTCATCGTGCTGGAGCGCAACGCGCTGCCGCTGGTGATTGCCGAGCAGGCCTTTGCCGAGAGCCCGCGCTTCGACCCCAAGACCACCGAACCTGGGGGTGCGCTGGAAGGGGCGCAGTATCTGGTCGCTGCCGCCATTACCGCGTTCGATACCGGCAGTCAGGGCGGCGCTTTGCCAATCCCGATTCCGGGCGTCATCAACAGCGATGTCGCGGCACTCGGCGTGCTCAATCTCGGTTACAAGAAAGGCTATGTGGCGATGGATCTGCGAATCCTGGATGCCAAGACCGGCCGTGTATTGCGCACCACCGCGGTCCAAGGCAGCAATACCAAGGTCGGTCTCGATCTGGCGGTGGTGGCCGCGGCACGTGGCTTTGGCGTCACGCAGCTGCCGGACCCCATCAAGATTTTCAAGAACACGCCAATCGAAGCGGCGCTGCAAAAAATGAGTGCTGCCGCCATGCTGGAAATCGTGAAAGGGTTCGCTCCTCAGGCGCCACTCAAAGTGGACGAGATAAAGCAGTAGTCCATAAAAAAGCCTCGCGATGCGAGGCTTTTTTGTTGCGGCCGCATTCAATACTTGATCGAGCATCCATAGGGCTTGGTGACCGCCGTGGTCACAGTCTTGCCAGCAATCAGCTCATCCAGCGCGTTCTTCACGTAGGGCGTTGCAGTGGCCACATCGGCCGGGTCTGCACTCGCTTCGCTGTCGATGCCGCCGGCATAAGCGAGCTTGCCGCTCTTGTCGACAATGAACATGTGCGGCGTGGTTTTGGCCTGGTACAAACGGCCGACTTCGCCACTGCCATCGAGCAGTACGTGGGTAGGTGCTGCGCCTTTTTCCTTGACGATGGCGCTGGCACCTGCCGCATCCACTGCGCCTTGCTTGCCGGCAGCGGAGGAGTTGATCGACAGCCAGACCACATCCTTGCCGGTGTAGGTTTTTTGCAGCGACTGCATGTTGCCGGCGTAGTGTTTTTTCACGAACGGGCATTCGGCGTTGGTCCACTCCAGCACCACTGTTTTGCCCTTGTAATCGGCGAGCGCATGCGGTTTTCCATCTTCGCCCGTCAGGCTGAAGGCGGGTGCGGCTTCACCTACCTTGACCGAGGCGATGGCGACTTCAGCGGTGAGGATGAACAGGCTGGCGGCGGTGGTGGCTGCGATACGTTTCAACAGACTCATGGCGTCTCCTTTTGAGTGTTTTGTGTCGATGTGCGTTCAGCTCATCAATCAAGGCTTCAAGGCGTTGATGACGATGCCTGGCGTTAGGACTTGTGGCAGCACACGAGGTTCCCCGCCCTTGGGATAAACCAGATACAGCGGCACACCGTTACGGCCAAAAGCAGCCAGCGCTTCGGTAATGGCGGGGTCGCTCTTGGTCCAGTCGGCGACCAGCGAGACCACGTCCTGTTCTGCGAAAGCAGCCTTCACTGCATCGCTGGCGAGTGCGCCACGTTCGTTGACTTTGCAGGTGATGCACCAATCGGCGGTGAAGTCTACGAAGATGGTCTTGCCCTCGGCACGCAGGGCCGCCACGCGCCCGGCACTCCAGGGCTCGTGCCCTGCAACCGCAGGCGCGCTGTTGTTGGGTGCAGCGCTGGCGCTGAGAAAAGGCGAGCCCAACACCGCTGCGGCAGCCAGCAGTGCGAGCACTGCAATCGCACTGGAAACCCAGCTGCGTGCCGTGCGCCCGAACAGCCAGATGGCGAAGGCGATGGCCACACAGCCGACCAGCACCAGGCCCAGCGCATCGGCCCCGGCTTGGCGAGTCAGCACCCACAGCAGCCACGCCGCAGTGAGGTAGAGCGGGAAGGCCATCACTTGCTTGAAGGTCAGCATCCATGCACCGGGGCGAGGCAAGCGCTTGGCGAGTGCAGGCACGAAGCCCAGTATGAGGAAGGGCAGGGCAAGACCCAAACCCAAGGCGGCGAAAATGGCCAGCGCGATGGGCACGGGCTGTGTCACGGCGAAGCCGAGTGCGCTGCCCATGAACGGGGCAGTGCAGGGGCTGGCGACTACCACGGCCAGTACGCCGGTGAAGAATGATCCGCTCAAGCCTTGCTTCTGTGCGAGCGAAGAACCGGTGTTCATCAGCGAGCCGCCGAACTCAGCCACACCCGACATCGACAAGCCAAGTGCGAGCATCAGATACGCGAGCACCGCGATGAAAACCGGTGACTGCAACTGAAAACCCCAGCCCAGTGCCTCTCCCCCTGCGCGTAGCGCCAGCAACACGCCGGCGGCGGCAACGCAGGACAGCACGGCACCCGCCGTATACGCCAGCGCTTGTGCGCGCTGCATGCGAGCGCTGACGTGCTGCGCATTGAGCAGCGCCAGTGCTTTGAGCGACAGCACCGGAAACACGCAAGGCATCAAGTTGAGGATGAGCCCGCCCAGCAGCGCCAACCCCAGCGCGAGCAGCACGCCTGGATCGCTGGCATTGCCAGCGCTCGACGTTGCAGCGGGCGCATTATTTTCAGTGGCGACCTCACTGGCTTTGACCGCGACCACTGCACCTGGCGTTGCGGTGACTGCATAGGACTGCCGAGTGCCATCCGCCAGCGTCAGCACCCACAAGCCTTCGACCGTTTTGGGCATCAG
Organism: Stagnimonas sp.; assembly: GCA_965279705.1. Taxonomy (GTDB): domain Bacteria; phylum Pseudomonadota; class Gammaproteobacteria; order Nevskiales; family Nevskiaceae; genus Stagnimonas. Next base: position 3,162,064 of record OZ257257.1, on the reverse strand, counting down.
CACGTAATACGGCGAGAGCGCCTGTGTCAGCCGCCAGTTGCCGGACTGCTCGGCGAGTTGCTGCGTGGCCGCGTGATTGACCAGGTCGCCCGCAAGCGGAAAGAACTCGATCTTCTTCGCCTTGGGCAAGCCTGCGCCCTTCAGTGCCAGTGAGAACGCACCATCGGCAATCGCGAATTGTGCCGTTGCAGCCGCAGGCAGCGTTTGCGGTAGCAGGGCGCGATCCCGCTCGAAGCGCGCGCTGTGGCGCGCATCCAGCTGCACCGCGTCAGCAACCGGCAAGCTCAGCTCCAGCTCTGCTGAATCCGGGATGCAGACATCCTTACAAACTAGCCATTTGGCTTTGGCCTTGAGGGTGAGCGGCGCGTCTTTCGGCCAGCTGGCAGGCACCGTGATGTTGACCAGATGCAGCGTCTCGTCGTCATAGCCGTAATTGGTCAGCTCGCCGAGCGGTGCCGGGTGCGGCGCTGGCCATTGGATATTGCCTGCGCTGATGCCCGCAGGTAGTGTCCATTCCAGCTTGGTAGCCAGGCCCGAATCGCCGGGGTTGATCCAGTAGGTGTGCCAGCCCGGCTCTGGGGTCAGCATCAATGCGACCGTGGTATCGCCGCCGCGCAAAAGCGCGGTGGTTTCGGAGATCAACTCGGCCTGTGCGTGTTTTTCGACGGCCTCGACTGCCGAAGCCGTCGTAGTCAACCCCAGGACACAGGCAAGCGCAGCAAAAAAGCGAATCATTGGCGTCTGTTAGGGTCTAGTTAGAGCTTGAGACAAAACGCGGAGGCGGCAGTTCCAGATGCGAAAAACATCCCGAAAAACATCCTTTGTGCAGTCCGTCGTACTTGGCATCTTAGCGCTGGCGTGCAGTGGCGCGGCGCTGGCGAGTGGCTCGATGCGTTGCGGGTCGCGCATCGTCGATGAAGAAGATCTGGCGGCAGAGCTGCTGGCCGCCTGTGGTGAGCCGAGCTTTAGGGATCAGTTTCTGGTGCAGATCCCCAATGGCGCGCATGTCGCCGACACCGAAATCTGGACCTACGATTTCGGCCCACAAAAGTTGTTGCAGCTGGTCACCCTGCGCAATGGCCAAATCAGCAACATCGACAGCGACGGCTATGGCTTCAGCGCCAACAGCAGCCCGCGATGCGAACCGCGTCGGGTGGTGGAAGGCCTGTCGAAGTACCGGCTGGTCGCCCAATGCGGCGAGCCCCTGACCAAGCGCAGTGAAAACGTGCTGAAGCCGCTGTTTGCACGGCCCGAGATTTACCGCAGCGATGGCGGTGCCTATGCTTATCGCAATCAATACGTCACTCCGGTGTATCGCGAGGAGTGGGTTTACAACTTTGGCAGCCGCAGTCCCATGCGGCGCGTCGTAATGGAAGACGGGAGAGTGACTCATGTGGAATCGATCGATCGCGGTTTTGACCGCTAGCGCGTTGTTGAGCGCCTGCGGTGCCGGTGCGCCGATGCTGCGCTCCAGCGTGACAGGGCAGTTGGCGGCGTGTCCCTCATCACCGCATTGCGTCAATTCGCAGGCCACAGATGAAGTGCATGCCATCGCGCCGCTGACCTACACCGGCAGCCCCGTGGCAGCACGCGAAAAGTTGGGGCGCGTGCTCAAGCGCATGCAAGGCATGGGCTATACCGTGGTCATCAACGAGGGCGATTATCTTTATGCCACTTACACCACGGGTACCATGAAATATGTCGACGACATGGAGTTCGTGTTCTCGCAAAGCGAGCGCGGCGTGATCCACGTGCGTTCGTCGAGTCGCATCGGCTATGCCGACCTCGGCGCCAATCGCAAGCATGTGGAAGAAGTCCGCAACGCCTACAACGTGGCCAAGTCCTGACATGAGCACTCGCAATTACGATCTGGTGCTGTTCGGGGCGACGGGTTTCACCGGTGGCCTCACTGCCGAATATCTCGCCCGCAATGCGCCACAAAAAGCACACTGGGCCATCGCCGGCCGTAGTCGCAGCAAGCTGGAGGCGGTGCGCGCGCATCTCGCCAGCCTCAACCCCAGCTGTGCGGCAATGCCCTTGCTGGTGAGCGAAGCCGATGACGAAGCCGCGTTGGCAGAGATTGCCTGCAGCACCAAGGTGATCGTCACCACCGTGGGTCCGTATCTGAAGTACGGCGAGCCGCTGGTCAAGGCCTGTGCCGAAGCCGGCACCCACTATTGCGATCTCACCGGCGAGCCGGAGTTTGTCGATGCGATGTGGCTGAAGTATCACGAGACTGCCAAGCGCACGGGGGCAAAGCTGGTGCATTGCTGCGGCTTCGACTCCATCCCGCACGACCTCGGCGCGTACTTCACCGTGCTGCAACTACCGGGCGACAACGCGATTCGCGTGCAGGGCTTTGTACGCGCTGGCGGTACATTCTCGGGCGGCACCTTGCATTCGGCCATCAATCAGTTCTCGCGTCTGTCGCAATACGCCAAGGTCAGAAGTGCACGCAGGAAGCGTGACGAGTGGCCGCTCGACCGCAAGATCGGCGGCGTCAATGCCGGTGTGCGTTTCATCAAGGCGCTCGGGACCTGGACGGCCCCGATGCCCACCATCGACCCGCAGGTGGTGCTGCGCTCGGCGGCGGCGCTGGAGCGTTATGGCCCCGCCTTTCGTTATGGTCATTTCATCCAGATGAAAACGCTGGGCAGCATTCTCAAGCTCGGCGCGGGTACCGGCGCGGCCCTGGTAGGTAGTCAGGTCGGCTTCCTGCGTGACAAGTTGCTGGCGATGAAACAACCAGGCGACGGCCCCAGCCCGGAGCAGCGCGCGAAGAGCTGGTTCAAGGTCACCTTCATCGGTGAAAGTGCGGGCCAGCGCGTGGTCACCAGCGTTTCCGGTGGTGACCCCGGCTATGGTGAGACTGCAAAAATGCTGGCTGAGAGCGGCCTCTGTCTTGCCTTCGACAGGCTGCCTGCCAAGGCAGGGCAGCTCACCACGGTGGTGGCGATGGGAGATGCGTTGCTCAAGCGGCTGAAGAAAGCCGGACTGAAGTTCGAGGTGGAGCAAGCCGCATGAGCCTGGCGCAGCTGGCGGTTCTCACCGGCGCAATCTATGGATTTCTCGGCGTGGCATTTGGCGCGTTCGGTGCGCATGCGCTGAAAGCACGATTGGCGCCCGAGATGCTCACGGTCTGGAAAACCGCCGTGGAGTATCAGTTCTACCACGCACTGGCATTGGTGCTGGTGGGTTTGATTGCGACGCAGCGTCCTTCGATTGCCATCACCAACGCAGCGATTTGTTTTGCGTTGGGCGTACTGGTGTTTTCCGGCAGCCTCTACGTGTTGGCGCTCAGTGGCGTGCGCTGGCTCGGTGCCATCACGCCGATTGGCGGACTGCTGTTTCTGATCGGCTGGGCGTTGCTGTTCTGGGCCGCGCTGAAGCGCTTCTAGAAAACCTAGAGTCGCCGCATGCTCGACAGCTGCGGTCCAAGTGTCTTGAGAATCGACTCCGCCATTTGATCGGAGATGCGCTGTGCGGCTTTCATCACGGTGCGCTCCGCTTCTTCGGCAGCGACCTGGCGAGAGTTCTGCAACAGCTGCTCGATGCGATCGTTCTGCGCCCGTAGAACCGCATCCAGATTGCTGCGCAGCGCAGAGAGATGTTGTTCCAGGCTCGATGCCAGAGCATTGGTGCGTGCCTTGGCGGCTTCGGTCGCTACCGCGCGCAGCTTTTCGTCGAAAGCACTGCTGTTGAAGTCGGCCAGCTGGTTGCGCAATGCGCCTAGCTCGGACGCTACTTCCTGACGCAAGCGCCCCAGACGATCGTCCATCTCTTCGCGCAGCACCACCAATGCCGTTGCTGCGTCGCCGCTCGAAGTAAGCGCGGGCATCGACGGCAGTCCGGCGATGGTCGCCGTGGCGTGGGTCTGCTCTTGCGGCATGGAGTCGCGGATGGATTTCATCACCGCCTGCTGGATCGTCACGGCCGGCTCGCGCAGCGACTGCACCTTGGGATACGCGGGCGGTGGCGGTATCGAGACCGAAGGCATCGGCAGTGTGGAACTCGTTGTATTCGGTAGCGCCGAAGGCCCACCCTGAGTAACGCCGCCCGGGGGCGACGGCATCAGCGATGTCGCCAGCAAATGCGCGGTGGGGATCATCTTGGGCGGGATGGTCGCCATCAGGCGCTCCATCGCCGTCGGCTCGCGGCGCGGCATCAGCGTGGGGGCCAGAGTCATCGCCAACGGGTTTTCTTCCATCTTCGGCGGCATTGCGCTGGGGTAATGGGGTGTGTGGCTGGTGAGGTTGGCGAGCACTCCGGCCAGCTGCTCAGGGCTCGGCGGCTTCTGCAAGACGTTGGAGGCACCACGAGCGCGAGCCTGCGCGATGAAATCCTCACCCTCGTTGGAGGAACAGATCACCACCGGAACCTCTGCGGTGCGAGGATCAGTTTTCAGCACCCGCAAGGCTTCAAAGCCGTCGGTGCCCGGCATGATGTGATCCATGAAGATCACCTCGGGCAGTGTGCCACCTAGGATGCGATAGGCGTCGTTCGCACTCTCTGCGGTCTCGACCTTGTAGTTGAAACCTTCCAGAAACTTGCGCAGGGCGAAGCGTGCAGACTTTGAATCGTCAACGACGAGGGCTGTTTTGTTCATAGGTGCGCTGGCTCCCTGCCTGCAACAGTGTCTGTAGTTGTATACGAGTGTTACCCGGGCTTGGCAAGCGCCGACTTTCGTACACTCGCGCTCTCCGTCGCCCTACATCTCTCGTGCTCGAACCCGTACAGATCGGCCCACACTGCATTGACCCACCCTTGGTGCTGTCGCCGATGGCGGGGGTCACCGATCGCGCCTTTCGTGTGTTGTGCCGCCGATTGGGTGCCGGGCTTGCCGTTGCCGAGATGGCGCACGCTGACCCCGCACTGCGCGACACTGAAAAATCACGCACGCGCCGTGATCATCAAGGCGAGCCGGGGCCGATCGCCGTGCAGCTTGCAGGCAGCGATCCGCAATTGCTCGCCGAGGCTGCACTTTGGAACATCAGTGAAGGGGCAGAGATCATTGATCTCAACATGGGCTGCCCGGCGAAGAAGGTCTGCGGCGCCGCAGCTGGATCGGCACTGCTGCGTGATGAATTGCTGGTGGCGCGCATCCTGTCGACGGTCGTCAAGGCAGTGCAGTCTGCGCATCCTCAGGTGCCGGTGACACTCAAGTTTCGCACCGGCTTCACGCGCGCGGCACGCAATGCCTTGAACATCGCGCGCATTGCGGAAGAGAGCGGTATCGCCGCACTCGCCTTGCATGGCCGTACCCGTGAGGATCACTACGAAGGCGCTGCCGAGTACGACACGATCGCTGCGGTAAAGCAGCAGGTGCGCATCCCGGTATTCGCCAACGGCGATGTCACCTCACCCGAGAAGGCACGCCTCGTCTTGACGCATACAGGCGCAGATGGCTTGTTCATCGGTCGCGCCGCGCAGGGTAACCCCTGGATTTTTCGCGAGATCAGCAGTGCCCTGCGGCACAACAAATTGCACGCCGCGCCGACGGAACATGAAGTGCGCGCAGTACTGCTGGAGCATCTCGATGCGCTTTATGCCTTGTATGGCGAAGGCCGAGGTGTGCGTGTCGCGCGCAAACATATCCAGTGGTATTGCAGCGAGCGTGAAGGCGCTAGAGCGTTCTGGCAGCAAGTCTGCGTGCTGACGGATGCTGCCGCGCAGCGGCAGGCAGTCAGTGCCTTTGTGCGCGCCTAGTCGCAATCGTTACGGCACAAACGAAAACGGCGTGATGCTCTGAAAGCATCACGCCGTAATGGCAAATCTGGCTGCTTATTTTTTTGCAGCGGGCTTTTTTGCAACAGCTTTTTTGGCGGCCGGCTTCTTGGCGGCAACCTTGGCAACAGGCTTTTTAGCAACAGCCTTCTTGGCAACAGCTTTTTTCGCTACGGGCTTAGCGGCAGGCTTGGCGGCGGGTTTTTTTGCAACTGCTTTCTTAGCAGCAGGTTTTTTCGCAACGACTTTCTTCTTTGCAGCGGCCATGGAACTTCTCCTTACGTGTGAATCAGATCTGGTGAACGACCCCGCCCCATGCAGAGCCAGACCCCACCACTACCGATCGTGTCTCAAGTAGGGTCTTGACACAATAGGTTGTACGCCCTCCGCAAAACAAATCCGACGAACGGTGATTGACGAAGATTCAAGATCACACGAGTCCTTTTTCACGAAACTCGTCTTTGAAATAGGCATACGCCATCGGCGCAATGATGAGTCCGGCGATGCCTAGCGTGGCTTCCATCAGCAACATCACCAGCAGCAATTCCCAGGCGCGTGCGCGGATGTGACTACCGATGATACGTGCGTTCAAAAAGTATTCGAGCTTGTGAATGATGAAGAGATAAATCAGCGAGATCACTGCCAGCGTCAGTGACTGACTCATGCTCACGATGAAGATGGCGGTGTTTGAAATCAGATTGCCGATGATCGGCATCAGCCCCGCCACGAAGGTGATGGCGACGAGTGTCTTGGTAAACGGCAGATGGATGTCGAATGCCGGCAGCACGAGCCCCAGATAAATCCACGTGAGCAACGTGTTGATCGTGGATATCCATAACTGTGCAAACACGACGCGACGAAAGACATCGGCCAGCCGTGTTGCATGTGCCGTGATGAGTTGCGTCAGTGGTTTGTCGGACGGGCAGGCATCAGCACGCATGGCCAGCATCGCGCCGATCACCATGCCGATGATGGCGTGCGCGGTACCGCGCAAGAGCTCCGTGCTGGCGGTTTGCACGCCCTTGGCGTTTTGTCTCAGCCACTCCACCATCGAGCGACGCAGGTCTTCTGCGTTGTCCGGCAGATTGCTCAGCACCCATTCGGGAAAATTGTCTCGCGACTGCTCGATGATCTCGGCCATGCGTTGGAAGAGCGCCGGTATGCTTTCGTTGCTGCCGCGAAAGAAGCTGGCAATGCCCAACCCGAGCCCGGTCATCGTGGCAATAACGGCTGCCGCGACGAGACCCAAGGCCAGCCAGCGCCGACTTTCACCATCCAGCGTCGTCACGCGCAGGCGCGGCGTCAACAGATGGATCAGCGAGTAGACCACCAGGCCTGCCAGCAAGGCTGGGAGCAGATGCCACTTGAGAATAACCACCAGCCCTAGTGCGGCGCAGGCCCAAACGATGAGATCACTGCGGGTGACGTGGTGTTGCACGAGCGTAGACACGGGATTTTGGAGCCTTTTTTGAGACCTGCAAAACCCGGGTTGCAAGGCCTTGCTTGGAATTGGTTAGAATGCGCCCCGCAGCATATTCAAAAAAAGCTTTCCGGGAATCTCATTCGCTCGCCTCACAACGACGGATGGATGTAGCGTCACGGTAACTTGTCTGGATGGCTGACAACCTCGCGGCACACTGCCGCATTAACGTCAAAAGGAAAGTTACATGTCCGCAACAACTGGTATTGTTAAATGGTTCAACGACACGAAAGGCTTCGGCTTCATCACCCCTGAAGGCGGCGGCGAAGACCTCTTCGCTCACTTCAAAGAAATCCAGGGCAACGGCTTCCGCACCCTGAAAGAAGGCCAGCGCGTCGAATACGTGGCACAGCGCGGCCCCAAGGGCATGCAGGCCACCCAGATCAAACCTTTGTAAGGTTTGTTCCACGCCTCAAGAAAACCCCGGCTTCGGCTGGGGTTTTTTGTTTCTGCTGACTGCCACTCAATCGACTGATGCGCGCACTCTCATCCCGCAGCAAGACGGTCGCCGCCATCGGCTTCGGGCAGATGCTGGCTTGGGGTAGCAGCTATTACCTGGCAGCGATCCTGGCACCGCTGATGGCGCGCCAGTTCGGTCTGCCTGCGGTCGCGGTGTTCGGCATGTTCTCGGCGGCACTGTTGGTCAGCGCGGTGCTGGGGCCGTTCGCAGGCCGACGGGTCGATCGCCTCGGCGGCCGCCGCGTGTTGCAAAACTCCAATGTGCTGTTCGCCATCGCCCATCTCGTGCTCGCGTTCGCGCAGGGGCCGGTCACGCTCGCGCTCGGTTGGCTGTTGCTGGGCGTGGCAATGCCGTTCGGTCTTTACGACGCCGCCTTCGGCACGCTGGTGAAGCTCTATCGCGAAGACGCACGCCGCTCGATCGTCGCCGTAACGCTCATCGCCGGATTCGCCAGCTCGGTGGCTTGGCCGCTCACCCATTTCGTCGAAGTGCACAGCAGCTGGCGCACCGCCTGCGCGCTCTGGGCGCTGCTGCATCTCACGGTTGGGTTGGCACTGCATCGCTACGGTGTGCCCAATGTCATCGCGGCGGCTTCTCATGCCACCAACAGCGTCGCGTCACCCACGGCGCTGAAGCCGAAAGTGATGTGGTTGCTGGCCGCCATCTTTGCTGCGACAGGATTCGTCTTTGCCGCACTCGCCGCGCACCTGCCACGCGTGCTCGAAGCCGCAGGTGCCACGACCACCGCTGCGGTCGCAGCCGCGTCGCTGGTCGGCGTGTTCCAGGTCGGCGGTCGCGTGCTCGATGCGGCCTGGCTCAAGCGCTTGCACCCCTTCACCAGCGCCAAGCTCGCCACCGTTCTGCATCCCGTGGGCGCTGCGCTGCTACTCATCATGGGTGCACCGGTGATCGCGGTGTTCACCGCGCTGCATGGCGCCGGCGTCGGGCTGATGACCATCGTCAAGGGAACGCTGCCGCTGGCCCTGTTCGGGCCTGCCGGTTTCGGTCAGCGGGCCGGCCTGCTGGAAGCGCCGTCGCGCGTTATGCAGGCCGTCGCACCTGTGCTGTTCAGCCTTTTGCTCGATGGGCTGGGTGGACAGGTGGTGTGGATCACCGCCGGTCTCTCGCTCGCAGCATTCGCCGGTCTCTGGTGGGTGCAGCGGCTGACGCACGCATCGACAACGGCATCTATCAAAACAGACCCAATGCCAGACCCGCTGCCAACGTCTGTCCCAGATCCGAACAGCGGCTGAGCCCTGCGGCATCGGGCTCGCCATGGACGATCACCGGCTCGGCGGCTTTTTTCCACTGATAGCCGAGCGCGATGCGTTCGAGTGCGGCCACCGCACCACGGCCATCGTTGCCGGCGCTCACGAACAGCGCCCATGGCAGGCCGATGGTTTTGCCCTCCGCCGGGTAGTACGTGCGGTCGAGAAAATCCTTCATCAAGCCGCTGAGATGACCAAAGTTTTCCGGTGTGCCGAGCAGCAGGCCTTCGGCCCAGAGCAGGTCGTCGATGTCGGCTTCTGGCGCACGGCGGATGCGCAGGGTGACTTCATCGCGCAGGCTTGCAGCACCCTCGGCCACCGCTTGCGCGAGCTGCGCTGTGCGGCCGCTTTGGCTGTGAAACACCAGCAGCAGACGCTTCACTGCGCACTCACTGCGGCGGCAGCTTTTCGCTCAAGGCATCGCTGAACTGTTGCGCCGGTGTGGGCCCCAGCCAACCACACTGCTGCACGGGTGCAGGCTCGGCAGCGATCGAGACCTGCGGCTGATTGCCATAGGGCTTGAGGTCTTCCTGCCCACCGCGCGGCGCGTAGTGGCAGGCCCAGACTTCGGCCGCATCGCAGCGCGCGCGGCCGCAGCCGAGTGCGGTGGTGGCTTCCCAGATCACTTGCAGATACGCCCCGCACTGGCTACCGAGGCCGGGCTTGCAGCGGTGCGTCGCGTGGTCGTATTGCTGCCCCTCGCGAATCCAGCGATCAGAGGCTTCAGCCGATGTGCGCTTGTAGCCTTGATAGGGCGCATTGCCGTAGGCGCGGAAAAGGTTTTGTCCGGTGGTCTCGCGGCGCTGGGGGTCGGGGTCGTAGCGCAGCTTGCAGTTTTCGCTGGCCAGCTGATCGGCCCACGCCTGCGCTTCGCTCGCCAGCGCACCCGACCATGCCAGCGGTGCCACACCCACGGCGCGGCGTGCAGCGTTGTGGGCTTCGACCAGGCCTGCGAAGTCGGCCGGTATCTCTGCCGCGCGGATCGGCAGGGCCGTGAGAGCCAGCAAGAACAGAGCGAGCAGACGCATGGTCGAATCCCTTCATAGAGCACCCATACAGTTTGCCACCGTGACGCCGCCCGCGTGCCGTGCCACGCTTGTGCCATGAGCCATCACCCCACCACGCGCGAGGCCTGCGCAGCACTCGACGTGCGCGATCCGCTAGCCCCGTTTCGCGCGCGATTCAGCGTGCCGCCGGGTCTTATCTATCTCGACGGTAATTCACTCGGTGTGCTGCCCGCCGCAACCCCGGCGCGTCTCGCGCAAGTCATCGCCGAGGAATGGGGTGCTGGGTTGATCCGCAGCTGGAACAGCACGTCGCGCGGCCCCGGCTGGGTCGATCTGCCGCAACGCCTGGGCGACAAGCTCGCCCCGCTGATCGGTGCCCCGCCAGGTACGGTGCGCGTGTGTGACTCGACCTCAGTCAACCTCTTTAAGGTGCTCGCGGCCGCACTCGCACAACGCCCAGGCCGCACGGTCATCGTCAGCGAGGCGGATAACTTCCCTACCGATCTCTACATCGCAGAAGGCTTGGCCAGCCTGCTAGGCCAGCAGCATGTATTGCGGCTGGTGGCAGCAGACGACATCGAGGCTGCGCTGGCTGAAGACGTTGCGGTGCTGCTGCTCAGCCACGTCAACTACCGCACCGGCCGCCTGCACGACATGGCGGCACTTACGGCGGCCGCACACGCCAAGGGCGCATTGACGCTCTGGGATCTGGCGCATTCCGCCGGCGCACTGCCTGTGCAGCTTGCCGAGACCCAAGCCGATTTTGCGGTTGGCTGCGGCTACAAGTATTTGAACGGCGGCCCTGGCGCACCGGCGTTTCTCTACGTTGCACCATCTCATCAGGCACAACTGGTCGCGCCACTCTCGGGCTGGTTCGGCCATGCGCGCCCGTTCGCATTCGAGCCCGGCTACGCACCTGCGCCCGGTGTGGATCGTTTGCTGGTCGGCACGCCGCCGGTGTTGTCGATGGCGGCACTCGAAGTCGGCATTGATCTGATGGCCGAGGCTGATCTGCATCAGGTGCGGCAAAAATCGCTGTGCATGAGTGCGCTGTTTGCAGCACGCATCGAGTACGAGTTTGCCGATCTGGGTTTGCGCCAGATCAGCCCGCGCAGCGATGCCATGCGCGGCAGCCAGGTGTGCTTCACGCATGCGCAGGCTTGGCCGGTGATGCAGGCGCTGATCGCGCGCGGTGTGGTAGGCGATGTGCGTGCGCCGGATATCCTGCGCTTCGGCTTTACGCCGCTGTATCTGAGCTACACGCAGGTCTGGGATGCGGTGACGCATCTGGCGGAGGTACTGCGAAGCCGCGAGTGGGACGCGCCCGAGTTTCACCAGAAAAACAAAGTGACCTGATCCAATGACAAAGACCCTCCTGCTTGCTGCCGCACTCGCCATGTCTACTGCCGTCACTGCTGCTACGCCACACCGGGCCGCGATGCCGATCACCTGGAAGCAGGTTGCCGCCATCCCGCAGCCGCCGGCGGGCGAGAAGATCAGCTATGGCGAGGCACCGCAGCAGTTCGGCGAGTTGCGACTGCCGAAAGGCAAGGGGCCGTTCCCGGTCGTGGTGCTGATCCATGGCGGCTGTTGGCTGGCAGCCTACGACTACCAGTACATCAACCCTTTCGCGGCGGCGCTGACGGCACAGGACGTGGCGACTTGGACCATCGAGTATCGCCGTCTCGGCGACGAGGACGGTGGCTGGCCCAACACGCTGCTCGACGTGGCGAAAGCCACCGACTATCTGCGCGTCATCGCCAAGACGCATCCCATCGACACCGCGCGCGTCATCAGCATGGGCCACTCCGCAGGCGGGCATCTCGCGCTCTGGCTCGGTGCACGGCACAAGCTCGCCAAGACCAGCGAGCTGTATCTGCCGGAGCCGCTCGCCTTGAAGGGCGTGGTGGGCCTCGCAGCCATCACCGATCTCAATACCTACCGCGTCGGCCCGGCCGACAGCTGCAATGCCTCGGTGGATCAGCTGATGGGCGGCACGCCGACGCGGCACCCCCTGCGCTACGCCGAGGCCTCGCCGCGCTTGTTGCTGCCGCTGGGCGTGCCGCAATGGCTGGTGCAGGGCGGCAAGGATCCCATCGTGCCGCTCGATTCCGTGCAGGCGTACGCGACCGCAGCGCGACAGGCGGGTGACGACGGTACGGTCAGTGTTGACCCTGACCTCGGCCATTTCGACCCTGCCGTGCCGCAAACCGCCCTTGGTGCCGTGGCGGTGGCGGCAGCACTCAATCTGCTCGGGCTCATCGATGAGCCCGCGCCGCGGCGTTGAGCGTTACGGCGTCTTCGCGCTGAGAATCGTGGTGAGCCGATCCTTGTTGCTGTCGATGCGTACCAGCGTCGGGTAGCGCAGGCCACCGGTGTAGCCGACCTTGACGGTGCGGTAATGGTCGAGGTTCTTCAGCAGCAGCTCGATCGGTTTCTGGTCTTCCTGCGCCATCCGGATCGCCGCCTTCAGTCGCTCGGGCTTATAGGCGACGCCGTTGACGGCCACCAGCGTGTCGCCTTTCGACAAGCCGGCTTTGAAGGCGGGCGAGTCCCAGATCACTTCAGCCAGTGCCGCTTCTTTCTCGATGCTGATGCCCAGAGAGAACACGAAATCGCTGAGCTTGGTGCGCTCTTCCACGCCCTTGGCGTACTCGGTGGGTTTTTCGGTGAAGCTCAGTTTCCAGCCTGCGCGTTCCAGGCCCTTCAGCGGGGCACCGGGGCCGTGGCTATCCAGGCGGCTGCGCAGAAACCCCGCCCAGTCGTAGGGTGCGATGTTGCCGAGCGCGGCAGTCACATCCTCGAAGCGGAACGGCAGCGGCGCGAAACTATTGTCTGACATCCCCGGCTGTGGCCCGAAGAAGGCGCGGGCAAAGTCATCCATGCCGCGCGTGTCGTTGGTTAGTTCGCGTAGCTGGCTGTCGACATCCAGCCAGATCAGCAGGCCTTCGTTGTAGTAGTCCTCGGTGCGCTGGTAGCTGGTGTACGAGAGCGGGCGACGTGCAGTGAGGATGGGTTGATAGACCGTGTCCTGCACGCTGCGCCACTCGCGGCCGGGACGATTCAAATCCAGCGTCGCGGCGATGGTGGCGATGGACTCGCGCGTGAACGGCTGGCTCCACAGTCCCGAGCGCGAGGCGAGCACCTGCCCCCAGAACTGGGTCTGACCTTCGTAGACCCACAGCAGCTCGTTTTGCAGCGGCGTGTTGAAGTTGCCCACGGACTGTCCGGCGGGGCGGCGAAACTTGCCGCACCAGCTGTGCACGAACTCGTGTGGCAGCAGCGAGCGCTCGATCTGCTTCTTGTCCCACTCGGTGAAGTGCTCGCTTGACACACCGTTCTCGCTGGAGCGGTGGTGTTCGAGCCCGATGCCGCTGAACTGGTCGGACAGCGACAGCAGAAAGTCGTAGCGGTCGAAGTGGCGCGCGCCGAATAGCGCCTGCGCCTCCGCGACCAGTTTGGCGTGCAGTGTCAGCTGCGGGGTGGTGGCGAGCAGCGCCGCATCGGAATCGGCCACCATGTTCAGCCGCACCTTGGCGCCGTTCATCTCGCCCAGAGCCACCTTGCGGAAGTGCTTGCCCGCGAACACCGGCGAGTCCACCAGGGTTTCGAGCGGCACCACTTCGTAGCTCACTTGGTCACCGCTGCGCGCGACTTCGGCGAGCGCGCTGGCGGCGTCCCAGTCGGGCGGCAGCTGGATGCTGGCCTGCACCTGCGTGCCCGCCATCGAGCGGCTGGCGGGGTAGAGCACCACCGCGTTCCATTGCAGGCCGACGATCTCCGGCGTGGCGACGATGCGGCCCTGCTCTTTCACCGCTGGCGTTGCGTATTGAAACGCGACTTCGAGAGCGCCCGCGCCCGGCGGCACCGTGAGGTTGAAGGCGTAGACATCCAGTGGATCGCGCGTCCACTCCACACGCTGGCCGTTGGCGGTGATGATCAGCCCCGCAATCGCGTCGATCGGCCCGCGCGGCGCATGGTTGCCGGGCAGCCATTGCGGATACCAGAGCTTCATCGGGCCGGGCGTGACCGGTATGGTCTCGCGCACCTTGAACAGCCGACGGTCGAGATCGGTGAGATCGACGTTGAGCACCAGCGTGCCGCGATAGTCCGGCGCCGAGCCGACCGTCGCGACGGCCGGGGCCACGCTGGGCGGCGGTGTGGCGGCAACCGGGGCTTGTGCCAACGCTGCGAAAGACGAAAGCGCACTGCCCGCGAACAGCAGGGCGGCAGCAGGCAGGCGGGAGAGGGCAGCAGGCATGTCGAGGGTCCCAGCAAGAAGTCGAAAGCCAGTGTAGCCCGCAGGAATCATTCCATTGAAGATGTGCCGCATCGCCCATATGAAATGAGCAGGCGCCGTACGGCGTATCACCTCAAGGAGTCATGGCCATGCTCGGCAGTTTTTTCAAAAGCGGCAGCCGCACCCCGCTCAAGGATTTCCCCGATCCTCTCGTCGATACGCCGTTGGCCACAGCGCCCGGTGAAGCACTGGCCGTGCTGGCCGGTGGCTGCTTCTGGTGCACCGAGGCGGTATACCGCGAACTCGATGGCGTGACCGAAGTAGTCTCCGGCTATTCCGGCGGCAGCGCCGATGCCGCCAACTACGAGGCCGTCTGCACCGGTCGCACCGAGCATGCCGAGGTGATCGAGATTGCCTACGACCCGGCACGGATGAGCTTCGGCAAGCTGCTGAAAATCTTCTTTGCGGTCGCGCACGATCCGACTCAGCTTGATCGTCAGGGCAATGACGTTGGCCCGCAATATCGCTCGGCTATTTTCTATACCAATGCCGAACAGAAGCGCATTGCCGAGGCCTACATCGCCCAGCTCGACGCCGCCAAGGTGTTTGCCGAGCCCATCGTCACGCGGCTGGAACCGCTCGAACAATTCTTCGAGGCCGAGCGCTATCACCAGAACTACGCGGCGTTGCATCCGGGCCAGCCATACATCGCTGGCGTGGCTGCCCCAAAGGTGGAGAAGCTGCGGGCCTATTTCGGTGAAGCGCTGAAGAAGCCCTGATCGCGTCGAGGTAACCACTAAACGGCTGGCAGCGTTCGTCGCCAGCCAGTCGATTCAAGGGCGCTTCATGCGCAAGTCCCAGAGTGCATTGCTGCTGCAAGCCCATGCGCAGCAATGACCTCTCTGGAGACAACATGAATCCCGCATCTTTCATCCAAGCTGGCAAAGATACCAATGGTACTGCCATCGAGCTGCACTATCAGGACCTCGGTAGCGGCAAGCCGGTGGTGCTCATCCATGGTTGGCCCTTGTCGCACGCGAGCTGGGAGCATCAGCTCAGCGAGCTGCCCAAACATGGCCTGCGTGTGGTGGCTTACGACCGTCGCGGCTTCGGTGCATCGTCGAAACCCTGGAGCGGCTACGACTATGACCATCTCGCCGACGACCTCAAGGCCGTGCTTGACACGCTCGATCTCAATGACGTGACCTTGGTGGGTTTCTCGATGGGTGGCGGCGAAGTGGCGCGCTACATGAGCCGTCACGGTGGCGCGCGCGTCAGCCGCTGCGTGTTCGTCGCGGCCGTACCGCCGTATCTGCTAAAAACCGATGACAACCCGGACGGCGTGCCGGGCGAAGTGTTCGAAGAAATGAAGGCCGGCATCCTCAAGGATCGCCCGGCGTTCCTGGCCGACTTCTGCAAGAAGTTCTACAACGTCACGCTGCTCAGCAAGCCGGTGAGCGAGGCCACGCTGGCTTGGTCTGCAGCTCTTGCCTATCCGGCTTCGCCCAAGGCTACGCTGGATTGCGTCGATGCCTTCTCGCGCACGGACTTCCGCGCCGACCTGAAAGCCATCACGGTGCCAACGCTCATCATCCATGGTGCGGACGACAACACCGTGCCGCTCGCAGTGAGCGGCGCGCGCGCAGCCCAGATGCTGCCGCACGCCGAATACAAGGTGTACGACGGCGCGCCGCACGGCCTCAACGTCACCCACAAGGATGAGTTGAATGCCGATCTGGTGCGTTTCATCAGCGCGGGCTGAAACTGCAAAAAGAAAAGCCCCGTCGCAGCAAAGCGACGGGGCTTTTTTATGGTCTCGATTCAGCTACGGCTGAAGCGCTTCGATCGCTTTCTAAGCATCAGCGCCGCCATCAAGCCCGTCAGTAGCCACAAGCCGGTGCTGCCGCCGAAGCGTCCAGAGTTTGTGGCACCTGCGACGGGCGATGTGGGTGCTGGCATGATCACTGGCGGCGTGCCGGGCGGCGGCGGATCGACGATCAGTTTCGGGATCGCATAGGTCCAGATGCCGCGCCCGAACGTCGCTGCAAAAATGGTGTCGGCCTCGTCCGGCGTCGCCTTGGGTTTGAAGCGCATGAGGTTCACCGGCACGTTGGGCAGGTCATTGCCGAGAGGCGCCCAGTTCGAGCCCTTGTTGTCACTCGAAATGAATGGCCCGACATCGGTACCGACAATCAGTTGCTCGCCCAAGGCACTCTTGTAGAGCAATACGGTATTGGCCTGCGCACGCGGAATGTTGCCGCTGATATCGGTGAAGGTCTCGCCGGCGTCGGTGGACTTGAACACTGTGCCGCTGCCGATCTTCGCCGCGTTGGGGTCGCCGAAGCTGCCCGGTGGACGCATGTTGCCGGCGTAGCCCGCGAGCGTGACGTAGATGGTTTTCGGATTCATCTCGTCCATCTCGATGCCGGCGATGAAGCGGCTGTCCAGCCCTGATGCCGCGGCAAAGTGCCAGCCGTCCGCCGTGTTCTTCCGCGGTGGCAGCGTGCCGCCGACATTGGTGGCGATGCCATTGGCAAAGCCGGTGTCGATGGCCACCGAGCCGCAGTCGCCGCAGAAGCCGACATACACGTTGTCGCCGTAGACGTGCATGGCCGAGGTCGTGCGAATGGCATTGGTGACCGGATTGCTGCCGAGGTTGAACACTTCCGTCCAGGTACCGCCGGTCACGGTCGGCGCGTTGAGCGTCGAGAAGATTTGCTGCGCGCCGGTGAGTAGGTGGTTAGCGTCGAGCGGATCAAGCACGAACCAGTTGGCGAAGTTGGGCCGCACATAGGGCGGCGCGATACCGGATGAACTCGCACCGCGATCGGTGGTACGGCGCAGTCCGCCGTTCTGGCTTTCGGTGTAGGCGACATCGCTGTTGTCGGGGTCGACTTCCGCAAAGAATCCATCGGCACCGAAGTCCATGATCTGCTCGCGGGTGTCGGGCTCGATGTGACCGCTGCCGTTGTCCTGATGACCCTGCCAGACAGTGCCGTCCTTGGCCACCGCCACGCCGTAGGGCAGCAGCGCGTAGAAGCCGTCGTTCGCGCCCGCGCCCCAGCCTGCCTGCGTCATCGGCTCCAGCGTACCGACGCACTGCTTGAACACGCCGCCGTCGTTGCCGACGAACAGACAGACGCCGCCTGCGCCATCGGGGATGTAGAGACCCGCGTGCTGGTCGGGGTGCGTGCTGGTGCCGACGAGAGCGGTGTAGCGGCCGATCAGCTCGAAGTCTTGCGGACTCGCGGCCTGCACGGTGCCATCGAGTGGTGTGGTGATGTTCTGCATCACTTCTTCGAGCCCGTAGGTCATGCGCAGCGGCTTGCCAGTGACAGGCACCGCGCGGGTCGGGTCGATGGCGATCCACTGGTTGTACCAAGCCTGCGCGCCCGGGAAGTTGATCGAGCCGGGAGTGAGCACGATCTCGCGCGCATCGGCCATGCGAATCCAGCTCAGGCCGAAATCCGACGACACATAGAGGCCGTTGACGTTGCTGCTGATGAGGCCCAGCGGCAGATCGAGAATGGGTTCCAGCAGGTTGAAGCCTTCGTTGAAGCTGACGGCGTCCTGCACCAGCGCATAGAGATAGTTGTGGTCCTGCGTCTCGCCGGTGGTGAGGCCGAACTCGATGCGACCGCTGCGCGCGGCGGGTGCGAAGCCGATCGGCAGCGCGGCATTGATCGGTTCGTCGTTGATGCGGCTGAAGCTGCCGGCCGCGCCGGTGTCCGAGCGGTATAGGCCATTGCCCGGCCCCTGCGGCGTGACGCCATCGGCAAAGAAGGCTTGGCCGGCACGCCAGCCGATGGCGGCGACCACTGGGCAGCCGGTGGCGTCGCAGACTTCATCGGTGGCACCGCCGGGGCCGCGAATGGCGACATCGGTGACCACGTTGGCGAACTGGCATTGGCTGCTGATGTCCTCCTTGCCTGCACAGTCCCGCGTGGACGGCAGCCGCACGTTGACGAAGCTGCGGCCCGCATCGGTGGAGCGGAACAGGCCGATGGAACTGGCGATGTAGAAGATGTTGGGGTGGCCAGGGTCGAAGCGCGCGTTGTAGACCTGCACGCCGTTGGGGAAGCCGGTCGAGCGCGTCCAGGTCGCACCGAGATCGGTGGTCCAGTACGCGCCGAGGCCCATGTAGCCGTTGTTGCCCATCACCGACTCGCCGCCTGCTGCCAGCAGGGTGCCATCACTGCCGCTGTCCGGCGTGCCATCGCCGTTGGCATCGGGCGACCAGATCACGCCGCCGTTGACTTGGGTCGGCAGGGTGTCGCCCACCGACACCCACTGATCGGCCAGCGTGGTGATGTCGCCATCGACCGCCGTGCTCATCCAGATGCCGCCGCTGCCCACGGCCGCGAACAGCCGTTGCTTCTCGGGGTCGTAGGCAAAGTTGTCGACGCGCGCGCTGTAGAACGACGGCCCGGCGATGAGCTGGCCGGTGGCGTAGGGCTGCCAGTCGCCATCGGCCTTGGCGATCAGTTTCTTCTGCGGCTGTAGCGCGTTTTTCTGCGCGATGGCGGCGTCGATCAGCGTTGGGTGCGGAGCGGGGCCGCGCAGCAGCGGGTGCTGGCGCGGCGGCTCGAACTCCTGCCCGTGCACGATGGGGTTGCTGCAATGGCGTCCGCTCTCTTGTGCGCGCGCGCTCTTGATGGCTTGTGTGCCATCGGGGCATGCGACGGGGTTCTGGGAGTGCAACGCCGCTGCCAGACCAATGGCGGCCAAGGCGGCGAGGGCAGGCGGATGACGGAAGAGATGGCGCATGAAAATTCCCTTGAATGGCTGTTAATGCGTGAAGCAATGACTGCGGCCCGCGCAGCGAAATCACAAAGAAAGAAGGCCCGATGGAAACCGGGCCTTCGCAAAGCAATCACATCGCCTGCACTGGTCAGAGACGACGACGGCGAAGTGCCGCCATGGCCAGCAGGCCGAGCAGTGCCGCGCCGCCAAAGCCGCCGCCGAAGCGACCCGAGGTGGTCGCGCCCGGCACCGTCGGTGTCGGCGCGGGCGTGATGACCGGCGGCGTCACGACGCTGCCGTCCTTGAAGGCGTAGTTCCAGATGCTGCGGCCGAAGGTTGCGGCGAATAGCATGTCCGGCTCATCAGCTGTGGCCTTGGGCTTGAGGCGGATCATGTTCACCGGCACGTTGGGCAGGCCGGTGCCGAGCGTGGTCCAGCTGGCACCGGTCAGATCCTTGCTGATGAACACGCCGATGTCGGTCGCGGCCAAGAGCTGCGTGCCCTTGAGGATGACGCTCGCCACCTGTGCCACCGGCAGGTCGCCAGTCACATCGACGAAGTCATCGCCGGCATTGGTGGATTTGAACAGCGCACCGCCTACCGAGCTGGCTGCGTTGGGGTCGAGATACGAGCCCGCCGGACGCAGGTTCGAGAGATACCCGCCGAGTGCGACGTAGACCGTCTTGGGGTCGACCGGGTCGATGGCGATGCTGGTGATGTAGCGGCTGGGCAGGCCGCGCTTGGCGGCGAAGTGCCAGCCGGCGTTGGTCTCGGCGACGCGCTCCACACCGTCCATCACGTTGGTGGCGAGCACGCTGGCAAAGCCGGTGTCGTTACCCGACGCGCCGCAGTCACCGCAGCCGCCGACGTAGACCGCAGAGCCGTGTACTTCCATCGTGGTGGTGGTGCGCACCGCGCCGGTGTCGGGATTGGTGCCGAGGTTGAATACCTCTACCCAGCTGCCGGCGGTCACGGTTTCCGCGTTGTCGGTTTCGTAGATTTCCTGCGCGCCGGTGACCATGTGCTGGGCATCGAGCGGGTCCATGCGGAACCAGTTGTCGAACATCACACGCGTATACGTCGGCGCGATGCTGGTGTTGCTGCCGCCGCGATTGGTGGTGCGTACCAGGCCACCGTTCTGGGTTTCGTAATAGGCGACGTCACTGTTGTCCGGGTCGACCTCGGCGTAGAAGCCGTCACCGCCATTGGTCTGGAACAGCTTGAAGTCGCGTGCCGGGTCGAGCAGGCCGGAGCCATTGTCCTGGTTGCCGAAGTAGACGGTGCCGTCCTTCGCGACGCCGATGCCGTACGGCAGCATGGTGTACATGCCGGTGTTCGCGCCCCGGCCCCAGCCGTTGTTGTTCATCAGGCCGTTGGCGGCGACGCACTGCTTGTAGACGCCGCCGTCATTGCCTGCGAACAGGCACACGCCACCCTCATCGGTGGGCACGTAGATGCCGCCCTGCTGGTCGGCGTGGGTGCTGCTGTCGAACAGCCCGGCGAGATTGAAATAGACGCCGATCACCTCGAAGTCCGAAGGCCCCGCTTGCGCGATGCCGTTGAGCGGCACGCCCGGCACGCGGTTTTGCCAAACTTCTTCCAAGCCGAAGGCGATGCGTGTGGGCGTGCCCAGCAGCTGGCTGGTGGGGTCGACTGCCACCCACTCGTTGTACCAAGCCTGGATGCCGGCACCGCTGCCTGCCACCGCACCCAGAATCGCGATCTCGGAGCCGGTGATGGGCGCGATGATCTCGACCGTGTCGGCCATGCGCGTCCAGCTCTCGCCAAAGTTGGCCGAGACATAGAGGCCGTTGAAGACGCTGGGTATGGCCACCGGCAGCAGGCCCAGCAGCGCGTCCAGTCCATCCAATAAGGGGCCGCCGCCGTTGAATAGCTCGGCATCCTGCACCATCGCGTAGACGTAGCCGTGGTTCTGCTCGGGGCCGAAAGCCTGACCGAGTTCGATGCGGCCGATGCGGTTCTGCACCGCGAAGCCGACTGGCAGGTTGGTGTCGAGCGCCGAGACATCGAGTTTGGCGAAGCTGTCGACAGCACCCGTATTGGAGCGATAGAGGCCGTTGGCCGGTGCCTGCACCGTGCCGTCCTGGAACATGGCGCCCGAACCGGTACGGAAGCCCACACCCGCCAGCACCGGGCAGCCTTCGGCGGCGCAGACGATCTCGGTGCTGCCGCCCGGCACCTGCACCACCACGTCGGTGACGAAGTTGGTGAACACGCATTGGGTGCTGATGTCTTCCGCGCCCTTGCACTCCGGCGTGGTGGGCAGCAGCACGTTGGCGAAGCTGCGGCCGGTGTCGGCCGAGCGGAACAGGCCCTTGCTGGAGGCGATGTAGACCAGCTTGGGGTTGGACTGGTCCACCGCCACACGGAACACGAAGGCCTCGTCCGGGAAGCCGGTCGAACGGGTCCAGCTCTTGCCCAGGTCACTGGTCCAGTACGAGCCCAGGCCCAGATAGCCGCTGGAGCCCATCACACCCTCGCCACCGGCCGCGATCAGCGTGCCGCCGGCTTCACTGCTCCAGGCCACGCCGCCGATGACCTGCGACGGCAGCTTGTCGCCGACCGAAGCCCAGGTGTCACCGATGGTGGTGACGTCGCCGCCCACGGCCTGCGACATCCAGACGCCGCCGGTGCCCACCGAAAGGAACAGGCGCTTGTTGACGGCGTCGTAGCTGAAGTTGTCGACGCGTGCGGCCTGGAAAGCACCCGAGCTGTCGTCGAGATTGCCGCGGCCGTATTCGGTCCACAGGCCCGCCGCGCCCGGCACATCTGCCTTGCCGGCAATGCGGGCTTTCTGCTCGACGGCGGCGCGCAACGCACCCTTGGGCACGATGCCGACCTTGTTCTCGCGCAGATTCTTGGCTTGCATCAACTCCGCAGGCCGCTCTGGGCCGCCGTGGGCAAGCAGAGCAGCACGGCGTTCGGCCGGCGACACGGTCTGGGAAACAACGGCAGTCACCACGGCACAGCACACCGCAGCCAGAACCGCAGGCAGTTGCAAGGAACGCATGAACAAGACCTCAAGACAGGAATTAACGAATTATTGACGCAAATCCCAGGCCGATGTGAGGCCCAAATCGTCTGTCTGAAGTCTTTTTTCAAACAGGGCCGGTTTTACCGGCCCTGTCTGCTCGTCTTATGCCGCTTTGAGGCTCGCGATATCGATCACGAAGCGGTATTTCACGTCGCTCTTGACCATGCGGTCGTAGGCTTCGTTGATGTTCTGGATCGGGATCATCTCGATTTCGCTGACGATCTTGTGCTCGGCGCAGAAGTCGAGCATTTCCTGCGTTTCCGCAATGCCGCCGATCAGTGAGCCGCCGATGCTGCGACGACCAAAAATCAGCGCGCCGATGTTGGGCGAGGGGTGCGGATGCTCCGGCACGCCGCACAGGCACATGCTGCCGTCGCGCTTCAGCAGCACCGTGAAGGCGTCGAGATTGTGCGAGGCGGCGACGGTATTGAGGATGAAGTCGAAGCTGCCCATATGCGCCTTCATCTCGTCCTTGTTCTTCGACACCACCACTTCGTCGGCACCGAGGTCGAGCGCATCCTTGCGCTTGCTCTCCGACGTGGTGAAGGCGACGACATGCGCGCCGAGCGCATGGGCGAGCTTGATGCCCATGTGGCCCAGGCCACCGATGCCGACGATGCCGACTTTCTGGCCGGGGCCGACTTTCCAGTGCTTCAGCGGCGACCAGGTGGTGATGCCGGCGCAGAGCAGGGGTGCTACCGCGGCCAGTTGCTCGGCCGGGTGAGTCACCTTGAGCACGAACTTCTCGGTGACCACGATGTGGTTGGAGTAGCCACCCAGGGTGTGGCCGGGTGCATCGGCGGTCTTGCCGTTGTAGGTGCCGGTGAAGCCGTTCTGGCAGTACTGCTCAAGGCCTTCGTCACAGCTGGCGCACTTCTGGCAGCTATCGACCATACAGCCGACGCCGACGATATCGCCGACCTTGAACTTGCTGACGTCGCTACCGACTGCGGTGACCTTGCCGACGATCTCGTGGCCGGGCACGCAGGGATACTTGGTGCCCTGCCATTCGCCGCGTGCCTGATGCACGTCGGAGTGGCAGACGCCGCAGTAGGTGATGTCGATGGCGACATCCTTGGGGCCGGTGGCACGGCGGCTGAAGCTGAAAGGGGCCAGCGGGGTCTTGGCGGTCTGTACCGCGTAGCTGAGTGCAGTGATGGTCATGATTGAGTCCGGTGCGGGCGAAAGAGGTGCGCGAAGGATACCGATCGGTAACGCGTTGGCGATAGTGCTGCGTCGGCCATTGATGGCGGAGAATGCGCCACCTCCATGAACATTGCCCAACCATGAGCGACGCCCGCTTCATCGACCTTGAAACCAAGCTCGCTTATCAGGAGGACGCCGCGCACCAGCTCAGCGATGTGGTCGCGCGCCAGCAGCAGCAGATCGACGCGCTGGAGGCTGCACTGCGCGCGCTGATCGAGCGCGTCAACCGCCTGAATGTGCAGGAGGGCGAGACCAAGGGTTCGCTGGCCGACGAAGTGCCGCCGCATTACTGAAACGCGCAACTAAGGGAGACCCAAATGGACGCAGTTCCACATCCGCACCACCCGCATCGCCGCACCCTGATGATTCTCACGGCGATCTTCACCGTGCTGTGGCTTGTACTCGCCATCAACCCGCACGACCGCGCCGACTGGGCGCTGGAAAACGCGCTGGTGTTGGCCTTCGGCATCGGCATGGCGCTGAGTGCCAAGCACTTCGTGTTCTCGCGCATCAGCTACTCGCTGATCTTCGTGTTCCTGTGCCTGCACATCATCGGCGCGCACTACACGTATTCCGAGGTGCCCTACGACGCCGCCTGGAAATCACTCACCGGCAGCACGCTCAACAGTCAGCTGGGTCTGGAGCGCAATCACTTCGACCGCCTGGTGCATTTCAGCTACGGGCTGCTGCTGGCGTATCCGCTGCGGGAACTGTTCCTGCGAGTCTCCGAAGTGCGCGGCTTCTGGGGCTACTTCCTGCCGCTGGATTTCACGCTCGCCACCTCCGCCCTGTTCGAGCTGTTCGAGTGGGCTGCAGCCAGCTATTTCGGTGGTGGTCTGGGCGTAGCCTATCTCGGCAGCCAGGGCGATATCTGGGATGCGCAGAAAGACATGGCGCTGGCCGGTCTGGGCGCGCTGGTGACGATGTGCATCACCGCTGGCCTCAACGTGCGCTACCAGCGCGACTTCGCCCGCGAGTGGGCCGACAGCCTGAAAGTGAAGATCAACACGCCGCTGGGCGAGGATGAGCTCGCCCGTCTGCAACGCGGCTAGTCAATCGGCGAACGGTGCCTGCTTGGCGATGATGGAAATCGGCAGCTTGCGCAGCAGCCACATCACGAATTCCCAGGGGTAGCCCGGCACGGCCGACTGCTGCACGCCGCGCTCGATGAGCTTGACGATGCGCTCGGCACCGTCTTCCACCGTGATGAGGAAGGGCCGACTCTTCATGCGGTTGTTCATTTCGGTGTCGATGTAGCCGGGGAACAAGGTGGTGACCTTGATCGCCTTGTGGTGCAGCTCGGCGCGCACGGCGTCGGCATACATGGCGATCGCCGCCTTGCTGGTGCAATAGGCGGCGGCACCCGGCACGCCACGCGCGGCAGCGACCGAAGAAATCGCCACGACATGACCGTGCTTCTGCTTGCGGAAGATCGCCACGGCGGCGTCGATGGTGGCCATCGCGCCCAGCACGTTGGTCTGGATCACCGCCGCATCGCGCGCGAAGCCGCCGGTGCCGACCAGCCCGCCGCCATCCCCCACGCCGGCATTGGCGACGACGATGTCGAGACTGCCGAAGGCGGCAGCAAAGCCATTGATGACCGGCGCCACGCTGTCGAGCTGGTTGACGTCGAGCGCGGCAATCTCGACCCGCACTTGCGGATGCGACAGCAGCAGTTGCTCCTTGAGCGTGACCAGACTTTCGAGCCGTCGTGCCGCCAGCGCGAGGTTGTAGCCACGGCGCGCAAAAGCCAGGGCCAGTTGCTGGCCGATGCCGGCACTGGCACCGGTGATGAGAACGGTCTGCGTCATGAGTGTTCCAACAGGGAATTAAAGCGCGAAGCCTAACGGACGCGTGGCATCACCGTAGCCGCTACTCTTGCCCGCTCGCAAGCTCTAGGACGAACCATGAATGAATTCCAGCGCACGGCGCTGATCGCAGGCAGCATTTTGGCGGTGCTTGCCGCGACGGGCTATTACTTTTACGAGCCGGCAGTGGCCCCGGTCGATGGGCCTGCAGCAGCCGTCGAGAGCAGCACCCCCGCCGCGCCGGGCGACGCGCCAGCGGCCACGGAGCCGCTGCCCGATCACTATCCCGTGCCCGTTGCTGCCGAAGACACCACGCCCTTGCCAGAGCTTGCCCAGAGCGACGCGCCTTTTACCGCTGCACTGGCCGCGTTGCTGGACGCCGACAAGATCGCCGCAACCCTGGTGCCCGAGCAGCGCATTCGCCGCTTAGTGGCCACCATCGACAACCTGCCGCGCGAGCGACTGGCCATCAACGACCGCGTGTTCAAGCGCATCCCCGGCGAGTTCGAGGTGAAGAGCCGCGATGGCACCTACGCCTCAAGCCCGAGCAACGAGGCGCGCTATGTGCCGCTGGTGAGCCTGATGCGCGCTGTGGGTGCCGAGGCTGCGGCCAAGCTCTACCTGCGGTTTTATCCGCTGTTCGACAAGGCTTATCGCGAGCTGGGCAGCCCGGACCGGCACTTCAACGACCGGCTGGTGCAGGTGATCGACCATCTGCTGGCCACCCCTGAAGTGCAGAGCCCCATCGAGCTGGTGCAGCCCAAGGTGTTCTACCAGTTTGCCGACCCGGCGCTGGAGGCGCGTTCGGCCGGGCAGAAAATGATGATCCGCATGGGGTCGGTCAACGCCACACAGACCAAGGCCTGGCTCAGAACGTTTCGTGCACAGGTGACGGGCGCGGCAACACCCGGTTAGTGCGTCGTCTGCGGCGCGGGTTCGGGCTGCGGATCGCGCACGAAACCGAGCCGGGCCGGTGCCTGATTTTCATCCAGCCGGGTCAACGGCAAGCGCAGAGCACCGAGGTGCAGCACCAGCGGGGTGGCGGACCCCGAGGGCAGCGCCAGTGCGGCCATTACGGCAGCTTCCTGCACCGGTTTGTTGGCGATGCGCATTTGCTCCAGCGCCCAGGGCAGATCCTGCTCGTGCAGTGCCGCCGCACCCAGGCTGGTGACAAACCACAGGCCGCCGCCTTCGTCGAGGTAAGCCGCGTCGATGTGGCTCACCGCCTCGCCGGTATGCGTCCACAGGCTGCCATCGTCCTCGGCGCGCAGCAGCAGCGGCGCGCGGGCGAGCGTCACGTAGCCGCGCTGCGGCCCGTTCTGGAAGTACCAGCAGCCGCGCTCGTCGGCCGCGTAGTTGCTGTTGAGGGTGTCGATGATCTGCGGCCGGCTGATGGTTTCGCCCTGGATGCACCAGCGGCCGCGGCGATCCAGCGCCAGCCAGCCATAAAGCGCTGGCACATTGGGCCAGCGGGTGAGGGCACGGTGAACCCAGTCTTCCATCTC
This sequence comes from Stagnimonas sp., assembly GCA_965279705.1. Taxonomy (GTDB): domain Bacteria; phylum Pseudomonadota; class Gammaproteobacteria; order Nevskiales; family Nevskiaceae; genus Stagnimonas. The sequence continues at coordinate 3,135,568 of OZ257257.1, read as the reverse complement.
AAGTCTCCAAAATGGGCACGGGCTGGCAAACCGGCCAGTCTGTAAAGCATGATCCCGCACCACCAATCATAAAAACACCTACGAGGATATTTATGGCACTGCCCGCCAATCTCAAGAGCCGCCTGCGCCTGCCGGTGATCGGCTCGCCGCTGTTCATCGTCAGCAACCCCAAGCTGGTCATCGCCCAGTGCAAGGCCGGCATCGTCGGCAGCTTCCCGGCGCTCAATGCCCGGCCTGCGGCGCAGCTGGAGGAATGGCTGATCGAGATCACCACCGAACTTGCCGCCTACGACGCCGCCCACCCCGAGGCGCCCAGCGCGCCGTTCGCCGTCAACCAGATCGTGCACCGCAGCAACGACCGCCTCATGCACGACATTGAGATGTGCGTGAAATACAAGGTGCCGATCGTCATCACCTCGCTGGGCGCGCGCGAGGACGTCAACGCCGCCATCCACAGCTACGGCGGCATCGTCTTCCACGACATCATCAACAACAAGTTTGCGAAGAAGGCCATCGAGAAGGGGGCCGACGGCATCGTCGCCGTCGCCGCCGGTGCGGGTGGACACGCCGGTACCACCTCGCCGTTCGCGCTGATTCAGGAGATTCGCGAGTGGTTCAAGGGCCCTCTGGCGCTCTCTGGGTCAATCGCGACCGGCGACGCAGTGCTGGCGGCGCTGGCGATGGGTGCGGATGTCGCCTACATCGGCTCGGCCTTCATCGCCACCGACGAGGCCAATGCCAGCGCAGCCTACAAGCAGTGCATCGTGGATAGCGCCGCCGACGACATCGTCTATTCGGCCACCTTCACCGGCGTGCACGGTAATTACTTGAAGCCTTCCATCGTCGCGGCGGGCCTCGACCCCGACAAGGTGAGCGTGGCTGACCCCAGCAAGATGGATTTCGGCACCACTGGTAATGCTGCGAAGGCCTGGAAGGACATCTGGGGCTGCGGCCAGGGCATCGGTGCGGTGCACGAGGTGTTGCCGACCGCCAAGCTGGTGGAGCGTCTCGCCAGCGAGTACGCCGCTGCCAAGGCGCGGGTAATCGGCTAGTCGTCGACGCTGCGGCGCAGCACTTTCACGCGGCCGCGCTGGGTCTTGCTGTCCACGCGCTTCACCTTGGAGCTGCGCGTGGGCTTGGTCGCACGCCGCACGCGCGGGATATGTGCGGCCTTGGCGATGAGTAGCCGCAGCCGTTCGAGTGCTGCCTCTCGGTTTTGCTCCTGGCTGCGATGCTGCTGCGCCTTGATGACGATCACACCCTCAACTGTGGTGCGCTGATCCGCGATTTTCAGCAGCCGCTCTTTGAGCATGTCCGGCAGTGACGAGGCGCAGATATCGAAACGCAGATGGATCGCGCTGGACGTCTTGTTGACATGCTGCCCGCCCGCGCCCTGCGAGCGGGTGGCGCTGAGCACGATCTCCGCCAACGGCAGGCTCAAGGTTTCGGTAATCAGCAGCACGCGCTAATCCTTGGGCGCGAAGGGTTTGTCGAGCTTGTGGCCGTCGAGCTTTTTTGCAGCTTCGGTGGTCTGGTTGCGCTCGCGCTGTTTTTCTTCCTTGCTGCGGCCAAAGCGCAGGCGATTTTCGGTCGCCAGTTTTTCAGCTGCCGTCCGTGCCTTGGCCTTGCGGGCTTTGTTGAGGTTGATGACGTTGCTCATGGCCACAGTGCGAAGTTCGATTTGACGAGCATCGTAGCGACACCACACGCCAAAGGTGCTTTGCCACTGCGACCGCGCCGCTGACGTCTTGCCTAGCCCAGCGTGGGCATCGAAACACCGCAGACTTGTGCGAGGTCCAGCCGCGCGGCACGCAACTTGGCGGTGGCCTGCTGCCATTCGCTGGGTGTCATCGCATCCGACCCGGCCGCAAGCTGTGCCATCGCCATGCGCAGCGAAAACTCGTAGTTGCGGATTTGTTCCAGCTTGCCCAGCGTCATGGATTCCATCCGCGCATCGGTGCGAGCCGCGCAGTTGTTGATCAAGCGGGCGTCTACCGAACCTGAATTTGCCGGTTCGGCAGCGCGCGCGACATGACCTAACAGCAGTGCTGCGGCAAACAGGGCGATGGCACGGGTCATGGCAGAAATGTCGGGCGGGAGCGAATACGCACTTTATAGAGCAACTTTATGATCGTAGGCTGAGTTTGGTAGAGAGCAGTGGTTTCAATGTCTTGAAATCAATCAATTTTATTTTGCTGCACTGCAACAAGAAAAAATGCGATCACTAGCCAGCCCGCGCAGCAAGCTGATCTTGCTGGGCCGCGGCAGCTGCCCACGCGCATGGGTAAAGAACGGTAAAGCCAGCGAATTAAAGCGTGGCGCTCACCCGGCATTCAGCCATTTTTTTCATGTTGGATGGGCTTGCCAACTTCGGAGTCACCCATGAAGAAAACACTGATTTTTGCCACGCTGCTGAGCTTGGGCCTGGCTGCCGCACCTGCCGCTATGGCCAAAGGCGATCGCGATGACCATCGCCCCAGTCGCGACTATCGCGACGACCGTGGACCAGACCGCCGTCACGACCATGACCGTGGCGACCGCGACAACGGCTACGCCAGTTGGCGGAACCAGCGCGAACACTATTGGCAGGGCGACCGCTATCGCATCAACGTCTATCAAGCCCCGCGTGGCTACCAGCGCCACCACTGGCGCTATGGCGAGCGGGTGCCGGTGGTGTATCGCAGCAGCCGCTACGTGGTGAACGACTACCGGCACTACAACCTCTATGCACCGCCGCGCGGCCATCACTGGGTGCGGGTGGATAACGACGTGGTGCTCACCGCCATCACCACTGGCGTGGTCGCTGCCGTGGTCTACAGCATCTTCCAATAAGGCTGCTGGGCATAAAAAAGCCGACTGTGTAGCAATACGCAGCCGGCTTTTTATGGGCAAGCAGTCTGGCTAGACGGCCAGCAGCTCCACCTCGAACAGCAGCGTCGCATCGGGTGGGATCACGCCGCCCGCACCGCGCGCGCCGTAGCCTAGCTCGGCTGGGATGACGAGGCGACGCGTGCCGCCGACCTTCATGCCCTGCACGCCTTCGTCCCAACCCTTGATGACCTGACCCGCGCCAAGCCCGAACTGGAACGGCTGGCCACGATCCTTGCTGCTGTCGAACTTGCCGCCCTGCTTGCCGTCATTGAACAGCCAGCCGGTGTAGTGGACGCTCACGCGCTGGCCAGCGGCGGCGGTTGCGCCAGTGCCGGGGATGGTGTCTTCGTATTGCAGGCCGGAGGCAGTGGTTTGCATGGGGTGATCGACTGAAAGTTGTTTTGGGGTGCGCATGATAGTGGGCGCCAAACCGTCTGGGGCAATGGGGCCTACAACCAGCCTTGTCGCCAGCAGGTTTCGTCCTGCAAAACCCGCCAGTCGAGTGTTTGCGTGCGTTGAGTGAGTACGGCCTCCAGCACGCATCCGGTGACCACTTCCAGCTCGTCGCGCAGCAGCTTGGTCACCAGAAAGTGTTTCTCCTTGTTCTGCGGCACGGCCGCTGTCCATTTGCTCAACAGCAATTTCTCGGGATTGATCTGCGTAGACATCGCGCTGGCTCTTGAGGTGTTGGAATATCCGGGCACAAACGTGCAGGCTTTGCGCGCGTCGCACCAGTCACATCGATTGTGAAGCAAGCCCGCCGCACCTCCCACAGCCAAGCTGGAACCCAAATCTCTTGAATCCCCATCGCGGCCCCCTCCTGACCCTGGCCACGCACCAAGCCCTGCTGGCCGCGCGGGCAGCGGGCCAGACCACGCTCGACTGCTCGCTGGATCTTGGCCGCTCGCTGAGCACCGTGCAGCTCAAAGCCAGCGGCTGGATCAGCAAGGGCATCGACTACCCCGACTTGGCCGTGTGCAAGGAGCGCACGATTTATTACTGGGCCGGCGAGGCGTTTCAGCCCATTGCGCGCTTCACCACCAGCCTCATCAAGCTGGTGCCCACTGACTGGGGCCCGCCGACCTTCGAGATCGACGGCATCAAGATGCTGCCCACCGCGCAGGTCTCGCCGTATGCCGATGCCGAACGCAAGGTCTCGCTGATCCAGCCGCGCGGCAAGGTGGTGCTCGATACCTGCGGCGGCCTGGGTTACTTCGCGGCCTGGTGTCTGCAAAGTGAAGCGCTGCAGGTGCAGTCCTATGAGAAAAACGCCGACGTGATCTGGCTGCGCAGCCTCAATCCCTGGTCGCCGGACCATCAAGCCGCCAACGCGCTGACGCTCACCCACGGCGATATCAGCGAGCACATTGCGACACTGCCCAGCCAGTCCATCGACGCCGTGCTGCACGACCCGCCGCGCTTCGGCATTGCCGGCGAGCTGTATTCGCAAGCCTTCTACGACCAGCTGGCCCGCGTCATCAAAACCCGGGGCCGCATGTTTCACTACACCGGTACCCCTAACAAACTCACCAGCCGCCGCGACGTGCCCAACGAAGTCGCCACCCGCCTGCAACGCGCCGGCTTTACGACCGAATTGAATGGCGACGGCGTAGTAGCCGTGCGCAGCGGCAAACCCGCGCGATAACGCCGACCCCGTCATGGCAAAGCCGGTGTGTGCAGGGCGCAGCGATCAGTGCTGATTCAGGGCGCAAGACAAGACTGCAAGTACTTGGCGCATGCGCGTCCGCAATGGAGAACCCCATGAAAACTCTCACCACCGCAGTCTTGTTCGCCGTTGGCATGACCACTGCTCTGGCCGCGTCTGCCTACCCCTACACCGACGAAAACGGCCACAAATACGAGTGCCGCGACGAACAAATCATTTCGAAGGAAAGCACCAAGGACAACACCACGCTCGGTACCTTGGGTGGCGGTGCCATCGGCGGCGTGCTGGGTAGCCAGGTCGGCGAAGGCTCAGGCAAGACAGCTGCCACCGTAGTCGGCGCAGTTGGCGGCGCGCTGATTGGTCGCAACCAGACCAAGCCGAAGACCAAGGAAGTGGTGAAAACCGAGAAGCGTTGCCGCCGAGTCAGCTAAAGCATCTGATTGAAGCGATAGCGGCGGGCAAGCCATCAAGGCTTGCCCGCTTTTTTGTTCAAGCGCGTGGCTTGTGTTTCAGCCAAGCATGGAAGTCATGCACGCGCGCGATCGCCACGCTGCTCCGGCACCGCATTTCGCACCACATCGGGCAACGTCTGCACTGCGGCGTGCGGCGTGCGTGAGAAGAGGCCAAAACTCACAGGCAGCAAACGCACCGCAGTGCCGGGCTTGAGCGAGAGCGCCATCGGGTCGAGATGGCCGAGTTCGATGTCCACCTTGGAGTTGTCGTAGGCGAGTGCGGCCACCGCTTTCACCAACGGGCCGGTGCGCTGCACGAAGGTGATCTGTGCATCCAGGCCATCGCTGGTCGGCTCGACGAGACGCAAATCATGCGGCCGTACGTAGACATCCACCGGGCCGCTGAGCTTGGTGTCGGTTGGCAGTGAGAGACCGTTGAGCTTGAGCTTGCCGTGCTGCACGTCGCCTGCGAGCAGGTTGACGCTGCCGAGAAAGTCGAACACGAAAGGTGTGGCGGGCTTCTCATAGACCTCGGCCGTAGTGCCCACCTGCTCGATGCGGCCCTTGCTCATCACCACGACGCGGTCGGCCAGTTCAAGAGCTTCTTCCTGATCGTGGGTGACGAACACGGTGGTGACGCCGGTCTTCTCATGCAGCTCACGCAACCAGCGGCGCAAGTCCTTGCGCACCTTGGCGTCGAGTGCGCCAAAAGGTTCGTCGAGCAGCAGCACGCGGGGCTCGATGGCGAGCGCGCGCGCGAGTGCGACGCGCTGCTTCTGACCACCGGAAAGCTGCGAGGGATAGCGTTTTTCCAATCCCTTCAATTGCACCAGCTCCAGCAACTCGATCGCGCGGCGCTTCTGCTCCGCCGTCGTCGGCCGGGTCTTGCCATCGCGCACCGAGAGGCCGAAGGCGATGTTGTCGGCCACCGTCATGTGCTTGAAAAGGGCGTAGTGCTGAAACACGAAGCCGACCTTGCGCTCTTGCACCGAAAGATTGGTGGCGTCGGTGCTACCAAACAGAATCTGCCCGGCGTCGATCGGTTCGAGGCCGGCCAGCGCGCGCAGCAGCGTGGTCTTGCCGCTGCCGCTGGGGCCGAGCAGGGCAATCAGCTCGCCACTTTCGATATGCAGGTCGACGCCTGCGAGGGCCGGGAAATCCGCAAAAGTCTTGCGGACGTTTTTGATGGTGATATCCATGGTTGACTCAGTGGCGGCGCGAGGCGGCGAGTTGATCGGCGTAGCGCCATTCGAGAATTGATTTGAACAGCAGTGTCAGCAGTGCCAGGCCTGCCAGCAGCGAGGCGACGGCGAAGGCGGCGGCGAACTGATATTCGTTGTAGAGAATCTCGATGTGCAGCGGCAGCGTGTTGGTCTGGCCGCGAATGTGGCCGCTGACCACGCTCACCGCACCGAACTCGCCAAAGGCGCGGGCATTGCACAGCAGCACGCCGTAGAGCAGGCCCCATTTGATGTTGGGCAGCGTCACGCGCCAGAAGGTCTTGAAGCCGCTGGCACCCAGCGTGAGTGCGGCCTGTTCGTCATCGGTGCCCTGCTCCTGCATCAGCGGAATCAGCTCGCGGGCGATGAAGGGGAAGGTCACGAAGATGGTGGCCAGTGCGATGCCCGGCACCGCGAAGATGACCTTGATGTCGTGCTCGGCAAACCACGGCCCGGCCCAGCCGTGTGCGCCGAAGATCAGCACGTAGACCAGGCCGGCCACAACGGGCGAGACCGAGAACGGCAGGTCGATCAGCGAGATCAGCAGCTGCTTGCCGCGAAATTCGAACTTGGTGATGCACCAGGCCGCAGACACACCGAACACCAGATTGAGCGGCACGGCGATGACGGCCGCGAGCAGTGTCAGCTTCAAGGCCGAATAGGCATCGGGCTCTGCCAAGGCAGTGAGGTAAGTGCCCCAGCCATCGCGCAGCGCCTCGCTGAACACGGCCGCGAGTGGCACCAGCAGGAACAGGCTCAGGAAGCTGAGCGCAATCGCAATCAGCAGCCAGCGCACCCAGGCGGGTTCGGTGATGGCGGCGTTGCGGCGTTGCAGCGGACCGCTGCCGAACTCGGCGGGGATGGCCGGCGGGTCTTGCAGTGATTGGTCTTTGCCGAGGCTCATCGTTTGGCACTCCGCCGGGTCCAGGCTTGCAGGATGTTCACTGCCAGCAGCAGCACGAATGACAGCGTGAGCATCGCCGCCGCAATGGCGGTGGCCCCGGCGTAGTCGAACTCTTCGAGCTTGATGATGATGAGCAGCGGTGTGATCTCGCTCACCATCGGGATGTTGCCGGCGATGAAGATGATCGAGCCGTACTCGCCCACCGCACGCGCAAAGGCGAGTGCCGAGCCCGTCAGCAGCGCCGGCAGAATGGTGGGAAAGATCACGCGGCGGATAGTCACCCAACGGCCGGCCCCCAAGGTGGCGGCGGCTTCTTCAAGCTCCTTCTCGGCCTCGGCCAGCACCGGCTCCAGCGTGCGCACCACGAAGGGCAGGCTGATGAAGGTCATTGCGACGATCACACCGAGTGGCGAATAGGCGACCTTGATGCCCAAGGGTTCCAGAAACGAGCCGAGCCAGCCGTTGGGGCCGTAGAGCGAAGTGAGCGCAATACCGGCGACCGCTGTGGGCAGGGCAAACGGCAGGTCGATGAAGGCATCGAAAATCTTCTTGCCCGGGAACTTGTAGCGCACGAACACCCAGGCGACGAGCAGGCCGAAAAAGGCATTGAACACCGCCGCGATCAGCGCCGAGCCGAAAGTGAGCTTGAGCGAGGCGAGCACGCGCGGCGAGCCAAGCGTGTGCATGAGGCCATCAAAACCCAGGCCTGAAGCTTTGACGAACACGCCCGCGAGCGGGATGAGCACGATCAGCGACAGGTAGCTGAGCGTGATGCCGAGCGTGAGGCCAAAGCCGGGAATGGCGCGGCGTTTTCGGATGGCGGAGGACAAGGGATGCTTTAGTTTGAAATCAGGCAGTGATTGTCGTGTCTTATACCCACTACAACAACGACGAGGCCGCAAGTTCTATCCATATACCCAAGCAAACACGCGCTAGAGGTCGAGATTGAGCCGCACGCCGTAGGTGATCGGTGGTGCCAAGGAGTAGTTGGGGCCGAAGTCGGTGGCGATCAAACCCTGCGTGTACTGCTTGTTGCCCAGGTTGCGGCCAAAGCCGGTGATGCCCAATCCCCAAGGCTGGTAGCGATAGCCGATGCGCGCGCCGAACAGCGTGTAGTCCGCCTGCTTGAAGCGCGGGTCGTTGGAGGCGGCGTAGTCGAAGCCCGTGTTGCGGTAGACATCGCCACCGAGTTCCAGCCGCCCGCCCGGCACTTTCCAGCTTTTGCTCAGACCCGCCGTGCCGGTGAAGCGCGGTGTGCGCACCGTGCGGTTGCCGGTGTAGTCGTTGTCGGATGAGAAGAAGCCGGTCTGCGGATCGAAGCCCGAGGCGCTGGTGTAATCGTCGTACTGGCCATCGAGCAGCGAGGCGCTCAGCGTCAGCAGCAGGCGGTCGAAAGTGTTGGGGAAAATCTTGATGCGCGTGTCGGCGTCCAGCCCGCGGATACTCGCCGCGCCTGCGTTCTCGAACGACACCGCGCCGCCCTGGAACAGCGAGATGAACTGCACCTGCAGATCCTTGATCTGGTAACGAAAGGCCGCGAAGTTGAATTGCACCACGCCGTCGAACAGCGTGGTCTTCAGGCCCACTTCGGTGCCCCTGAGTTTCTCGGGCTTCACGAACGTCGGTGGCAGATAGAGTGCGACGGTGTTGTAGGTGGCGGACTTCTGCGCCTCCTGATAACTCGCGTAGATCAGCGTGTCTTTGCCAAAGGGTCGCAGCTCGATCACGCCCTTGGGCGAGAAGCTCTTGGTGGTGTTGCTGCTCGGCACGGTGTTGCCATCGGCGTCCTGCGGGCCGATCTGCTTCCAGTCGAACAGGGTGGTGAAGCTGCCGTCGGAGTTCAGCAGGCCCGAATCGCTGCGGACGATGAAACGATCTTCGTTCTGGTAGCGGCCGCCGGCGGTGAGCGAAAGCCAGTCGGTGACTGCAAAGCTCGCTTGTGCATAGCCCGCACGCGAGTCGGTGCCGAGAATGGCATGAAAGCCCAGGCCCAGATCGTTGGGGATCGGCAGATTCAGCTGGTCGAGCACGGTCAGCAGAATCGGTGGCAGCGAGATGCCGCCGGGTCGCGTGTCGCCGAGATCGACCCCGGCAAGTTGCAGCGCAGCGGGATCGAAACCCTGCTTGCTCTTGAAGTAGTTGACGCCCGCGATCCATTGAAACCGCTCGCTGCCCGGCGTGGTGTCGTTGCTCAGGAATTGCAGTTCGAGGTTGTCGACCCGCGCGAAATTACTCTTCTGGTCGAAGGCGGCGATGGCCTGCGGCGAGCCGTCGAAATCGTACGAGAACGTCGAGTTCGCACGCTGGTGGCCGCCGAGCAATTTCACGTCGAGCCACGGAGCGGTGTACTTCACCGTGCCATAGCCGACATTGCTGTTGAAACGGATGAATGTCGGCTCGCTCAAACTGCCTTCGTAGCCGGTTTGCGGCTTGATGCAGATCGGCGTCTGAATGCCGGCGATGCACTGGAACAGCGGCGAGGGATCGGTATTCAGCTGGAATACCGAGCCTTGCCCGCGCTGGATCTGCTTCGAGGCCACCAGCGTGATGTCGAGATTCTCCAGCGGCGCGATGCGCAGCTTGCCGCGGCCGCCGCGCGAGAACTCCTGCCGCAGCGGTTCGCCATTGGCGGTGCCCTTGTAGTACGGGTCGGCACGGTTGTCGTAACCGCTGAAGCTCAGTGCCAGCCAGGGCGTGAGCGGGATGTTCTGGTGCAGGCGAATGTTGCGCGTGTCGCGGTTGCCGTAGACCAGCTGCAGCGAGGTTTCGTAGTCGGTGAAACTCGGCGCACGCGTGGTGATGCTGATCGCCCCACCCGTAGTGTTGCGGCCAAACAGCGTGCCCTGCGGACCTTTCAATACTTCGAGTCGTTCCACGGCGCCAAAGTCCTGATCGAGACTCTGCGCGAAGGGAAAGTAGATGCCATCGACATACGTGCCCACGCTTGGGTCGCCGTTCAAGAACACATCACTACCGACGCCGCGCAGATAGATCGTCGTGAACTGCGCCAGCGAGTTCACATCCAGCCCTGGCACGGCTTGTTGCAGGCTCACCTGGTTGGTGATGTTGAGGTTGTCGAGCGATTTCTGGTTGAAGGCGGTGATCGCCATCGGCACGTCCTGCGCGTTCTGCTCGCGTTTCTGTGCGGTGACCACCACGGCGTCGAGCTGCTGCGGTGCGGTTTCCGGCGTGGTGGGCGGGGTTTCTTCCGGCAGCGCCTGCACGGCGATGGTTGCTACCGTCTCGGCAGGCGCATCGGGGGCCGCCTGCTGTGCCGCCAGCAGCGGCGAAAACGCAGCGGCGGCAGCGAACGCAGAACGCTGGACGGCGCGGCGCAGGGACATGGCATCACTTCCTTGTGGGGCTTGAACGGCCGCCATGCTGCAAGTTTGTCTTATTCCTTAAAAATACTTTCTACCTCTATCAATAGAACCGTGATGGTCATCGCCATCAAACTGCGGGCATGCCCGAAAAGCGCCATAAGCAAGGAAGCAAACGGTATTTAGCCACTGCCGAGGTCGCTGCTAACTTGCCGGTCCTTTCAAAGACAGAGGTCAGTCGATGCGCGCATGGATGCACGTCTCCGCCTATGGGCTGGCCGCCCTAGCGCTCGCCGGCTGCGGTGTGGCATCGGCGCCCGCGGGTTCGCCGGTGCGGGTGGAGATCAGCCATGTCGCAGGCACAGCACCTCTGCTGCTCGGCGACGCACCGCCCATCACTACTGCGAGCGGTGATGTCTTCACCGTCAGCAAGCTGCGCTACTACCTCAGCAATTTTCGCCTGCGTCGCAGCGATGGCAGCTGGTTCGTCGCACCCCAGAACGTAGAGAGCAGCGAGGGTTATCAGCTGATCGACGCAGCCGTGCCGGCGAGCACGCAATTCGAAATCGCGAATGTGCCGGTCGGCACTTACACCGGCATCGAGTTCCTGGTCGGCATCGATCCCGCCCGCAACCATGCCGGCGCGCAGACCGGCGCGCTCGACCCCGCGCGCGGTCTGTTCTGGAGCTGGAAGACCGGGTACATCTTTTTCCTGTTCGAGGGCCATTCGCCGCAATCGGCCAGTAATGGGCAGACTCTGACCTATCACCTCGGTGGCGACGACTCGGTCGCCCGCACCGTGCTGCTGCCGCTCGCACCCAAGCCCGCGCGCGTCGAGGCGCGGCTGATGCCGACCATTCACCTCAAGGCCGATGTCGGCCGCCTGTTCGATGCGCCCAACACGATCCGCTTCGGTGCACTCTCGGCGGCGATGGATGCCGAGCGCGTGCGGCCGATTGCCGACAACGTCGCGGCACTGTTCACGGTGGATCACCTGCATCACGAGCCGCTGGCGGCGCGGTGATTAGTTCCAGACGCTGGCTGGCTGCGGGCCTGGTCGGCGCTGTTTTGCTGTTGCTCGCAGCGCGGCAGTTGCCGGTGGTTGCAGCAACCGAAGAGCGCCTCGCGGTGGTACTCGAAGCTCAGCGCACACCGCAGCTCGTCGTGCCCGAGGGCTGGCCGGCACCGCGCTATACGTTTGAGAACAACCCCGTCACGCGCGATGGTTTCGCGCTCGGCCGCAAGCTGTTCTACGACCCGCGGTTGTCGCGCGACGGCAGCTTGAGCTGCGGCAGCTGTCATCAGCAGTTCGCCGGCTTCGCGCACTTCGACCACAAGTTCAGTCACGGCATCGGCGGCGTCAACGGCACACGCAACGCGCCCGCGCTTTCCAACCTCGCCTGGCAATCCGATTTCATGTGGGACGGCGCCGTGCACCATCTCGAAGTGCAGCCGATCGCGCCCATCAGTAATGCGGTGGAGATGGGCGGCACGCTCGCCGAGGTCATCGCCACCGTGCAGGCGAGCGCGGACTACCCCGCGCAGTTTGAACAAGTGTTCGGCTCGCCGGGCATCGACAGCCAGCGCCTGCTGCGCGCACTCGCGCAGTTCACCGGCACGCTGATCTCGGCGCGCTCGCGCTACGACCGCGGCCAACTCAACGCACAGGAGACACAAGGCCTCGCCGTGTTCCGCCAGAACTGCGCCAGCTGCCATACGGAGCCTTTGTTCACCGATTACAGCTATCGCAACAACGGGCTGGATGCGCAGCCGAAAGATGCGGGTCGCGCCGTCATCAGCGGCAAGCCGGAAGACACTGCCCGCTTCCGCGTGCCGAGCCTGCGCAATGTCGCGGTCAGCAGTCCCTACATGCACGACGGCCGCTTCGACACGCTGGAGCAAGTGCTCGACCACTACACGCAGGGGATCGCTGCATCGCCAACGCTGGATGCGCAGCTTGCCCGCCCGCTCACGCTCACAGCCGACGAGCGCAGTGCACTTTTAGAGTTTCTGCAGGCGCTCACCGACGAGCGCTTTCTGCACGACGTACGCTTCGCCGAGCCGCGTTCATGAGCACGCCGCGCCTGGCGCTGCACGATGCGCGGGTCGAACTGGTTGCCGCCCGCGAGGGCAGCGAGTGGGTCATCACCGTCGACGACTACGCCAGCAACGCGCCGCTCTCGGGTCTCACCGTGCAGCTGCAACAGGGCACGCGGCAGGTGCAGGCGGCCGAAGCGGCGGATACGACCTATCGTGTATCGGTGGACGTGATTGAAAGCGCGCTGCCCTTACGCATCAACCTCCGTGGCAGGGACTGGACCGCGCAACTCGAAGGTCAGCTGCCGCTTATCGACGCCGCAGAGCCGCTCGCGCCGCCGTCGTTTGCAACGCATTGGATCGCCGCCGCGATCACGGTGTTTCTGGTGCTCTCGCTGTTCGGCCTGTGGCGACTCCTGCGTCGCCCGCACGAAGCCCGCGCATGAGCCTGCGCGGCCTCGTCGAATGGAGCCTTGCCAGCCGCCTGCCGGTACTGGCGGCGGCGATCGCGCTGCTGGTGTTCGGCCTCAGCAGTGCGCGCCAGCTGCCGGTGGATGTGTTGCCCGATCTCACCCGGCCCAGCGTCACCGTGCAGGGCGAGGCGGTGGGGCTGGCAACCGAGGATGTCGAGAGCCTCGTGACCTATCCCATCGAAACCGCATTGAGCGGCCTGCCGGGGCTGGAGCGTCTGCGTTCGGTGACCACGCCTGGCTTGAGCGTGGTGACCGCCGAGTTCGGCTGGCAGAGCAACGCCCTCACTAACCGCCAGCTGGTCGCCGAGCGGCTGGAGACCATCCGCCCGCAGCTCGCCGGCCTGGCCGAGACGCGCATCGGCCCGCTTACTTCACTGATAGGCGAGGTGTTACATCTCGCCCTGCAAGCGCAGGGGGCGACCACGCCGACGGCGTTGCGCACGCTGGCTGACTACACCGTGCGACCACGCCTGCTCGGCTTGCCGGGCGTGGCGCAGGTGACGGTGATCGGCGGCAGCCTGCGGCAGATCGAGGTGCATCCCGATCTCGCGCGTCTGCATCGCAACGGCTTGAGTGTCGATGCCACCAGCAGCGCGCTGCGCGGCTACGGCGGCAATGCGGGTGTGGGTATCGCCACCGGTGGTGGGCAGGAGATCGCGTTGCGCAGCATCAGCCCGGTAGCAACAGCTGAGGATCTCGCGCAGCTCGCCGTGAGCTGGCGCGGCACCGGCGCGCTGCGGCTGGGGCAGGTGGCGACGGTGGTCGAGGGCGAGGCGCTGCGGCGCGGCGATGCGGGCTTGAACGGCGCACCGGCAGTGATTCTCGCCATCCAGAAACAACCGGGCGTGGACACGCTGGCACTGACGCAGGCGGTGGAAGCCGCCGTGCGCGAACTGGCGCCGACGCTGCCGAAAGATGTGGTGCACCAGAGCGTGTTCCGGCAGGCGGGCTTCATCGAGGAATCGCTCGGCAACGTACGCGAGGCGCTGCTGCTCGGCATCGCGATGGTGGCCGCCGTGTTGCTGGCCTTTCTCACCGGCTGGCGACCGGCGCTGGTCTCGCTCGCGGTCATCCCCGTTTCGTTGGTCGGTGCGCTGCTGGTGCTGAAAGGTTTCGGCGAGAGCATCAACACCATGACGCTGGGCGGGCTCGCCATCGCCATCGGTGAGCTGGTGGACGATGCGGTGGTGGCGGTGGAAAACGTCACCCGTCGCCTGCGCGAGAACCGCGTACTGGCTGCTCCCGAGGCTGCAATCACCGTCATCGCCCGCGCGACGGTGGAAGTGCGTGGCGGCATTCTCTATGCGACGCTGTTGGTGGTGCTGGTGTTCGTGCCGCTGTTCGCCCTGCCGGGCATCGAGGGTCGCTTGTTCCGGCCGCTGGGGCTCGCTTACATCGCCGCGATTCTGGCGAGCCTCGTTGCCGCGCTCACGCTGACGCCGATCCTGAGCTATTACGCGTTTTCCTCACCGCGTGCGGCCGCGGTGGAAGAGCGCCGCTGGCTTGCTGCACTTAAACGCCGTTATGCGCGGCGACTCGAACTTCTACTGCTGCGCCCGCGAGCTGTATGGCTTGCCGCCGGCCTGTTGCTGCTCGCGGCAGTGATCGCACTCGTGCTGCTGCCGCGCAGCTTTCTGCCGCCGTTCAACGAGCGCACGCTGACGGTGAATCTGCTGCTCGACCCCGGCGTGTCGCTGCAGGCCAGCAACCAGGTCGGCCTCGCCGCCGAGCGCCTGCTGCTCGGCGTGCCGGGCGTGCAAAACGTCGCGCGCCGCACCGGCCGCGCCGAAGGCGACGAGCATGCCGAGGGCGTGCACTACTCCGAGCTGGACGTGCAGCTGCAAGCCGGCGCACGCGTGCAGCCCGCACTCATCGCGGAAGTGCGCGCGCGGCTTGCGGTGCTGCCGGCGCGACTGGTCATCGGCCAGCCGATTTCGCACAGGCTCGATCACTTGCTCTCCGGCGTGCGCGCGCCGCTGGTGGTGAAGCTGGCGGGCGATGACCTCGCCGCATTGCGCACCGCCGCAGCCACCGTACAGGCGCAGCTGCAGGGCATTGCCGGGCTCGCCGATGTGCAGACCGAGCAGCAGGTCGACGTGCCGCAATTCATAGTGCAGGTCGATGCGCGCCGCGCCGCCGAATACGGCACCACGCCGCCGCGCGTGCAGCAGCGGCTCACGCAGCTGGCGGTGGGCGAGCGGCTGGCCACATTGGTCGAAGGCGAGCGGCGCGTGCCGCTGGTGTTGCGCGTGCCGCAGGAAAGTTTGAGTGCCGAAACGCTGGGCGAGACCTTGATCGACACACCCGCCGGTGCAGTGCCGCTGGCCTGGCTGGGCACGCTGCGAGCGGGCAGCGGCCCCAACCAGGTGCTGCGTGAAAACCGGCAGCGGCGCATCGCGGTGTTCGCGTTCGCGGCCGAAGGCGCTGACTTTGGCGCGGCGGTCGGCACTGCCGAGCGCGAGCTGGCCACACTAGTGCTGCCGCCCGGCGTGCGCCTGCACATCGAAGGCGTGCAGGCCGCACAGCGCGAAGCATCGGCGCGCATCGCGACGCTGGCGCTGCTGAGCCTGCTACTGATCGCCGCCGCGCTCTACAGCCAGTACCGCTCGGCCGCCCTCACGCTCATCGTGCTCGGCAGCCTGCCGCTGGCACTCGCTGGCGGCGTGCTTGCGCTCGCGGTTACCGCAACACCGTTGTCGGTGGCGAGTCTCATCGGCTTCATCACGCTGGCAGGCATCGCGGCGCGCAACAGCATCCTCAAGCTCAGTCACTACCAACAGCTTTTGCGCGAGCCGGGTCAGGCCTTCGACACCGCATTGATCGTGCGTGGCGCAGTCGAGCGCCTCACACCCGTGCTGCTCACGGCACTCATTGCAGGTCTCGCGCTGCTGCCGTTGTTGCTCGATGCAGGCGCACCCGGCAAGGAGATCTTGCATCCCGTCGCACTGGTGATTTTCGGAGGCCTGGTCACCGGCACGGTGTTCGACAGCTTCGCCACGCCGCTGCTGTTTCAACGATTCGGGCGCGACCCAGAAAGCGTATCGAAATAGCCGTGATGGCTATCGCCATTGATGGCGATAGACGTTAGTCACTGCGGTTATGGCGCTACAGCGAAAGAGTCTTTTGAGAATAAGAAAGCGCTCTCTACGCTCCTCCGGCCATATCAACCGGTCGTCGCAAAAATGCCTTCACTCACAACCCTGCTGAAACGCGCAGCGCTCTCGCTGCTCATCGTCTGCACCACGCTGCTCGGCGGCTGCGGGGCGTCCTCTGAAGCGCCCGGCCAAGTCAGCGTCACACCCGGCACGCCAGTGCCCCAAGCCGAAGAGCCGCCCTGCCTCGCGATCTGAATCGCGCGGTACGCATGCCCAAAAAAAGAAAGACCAAGGAAGACCCCATGAAGAAACACTCTGTTCAAGGCCTTGCACTGGCGCTGTTCGCCAGCGCGCTGCTGAGCTTGCCGGCGCTCGCCGCCGACAAGCCTGCGCGCAAGGACCCGCTCGTCAATTACCACTCGCTGATCGGCCCGGCCTACAGCGCCGCCAAGGCTGCCGAGCTTGCCGCCCCCGGTGGCGCGCCCGCTGCCATCAACAAGTTCACCGGTGAGCAGATCAAGAACGGCAGCGTGCTGCTCACCTGGTCGGGTGACGGCTGCGCCTCGCCCGTGTGCGACCCCACCACCGCGCAGGATTTTCTCGCGGTGATCGACGCCGAGCCCAACTCGCGCACCTTCGGCAATGTGATCTGGACGGCTGAGCTGCCCGCTGTCGCGGTCTCGAACATTCTGCCGGTGGCGCTCTCGGGTGCCAGCAGCGATTCGCATAACGACCCGCACCACATGCTGAGCTACACCAGCTACATCTCGGGCGGTGGCGATGGCCTCAGCAAGGGCCGCAAGTACACCTTCGGCGGCGGCGTCATCAGCAAGAACGTGTTCCGCTTCGACATCACCAGCGTGCGCTCGATCGGCCTCGCCGACATCGCCGTATGCGGCACGCAGCCGCGCAACTCTTCGCTCACGGATGACTTCGTGGTGATGCCCTCGAACAACGGCAATCACAAGATCCTCTTCACTTACATGGGCAACTACAACTACGGTCCCGGGGGCACGCTGACGGAGATTGATCCGGGTCGCAATGCGCCGGTGGTGGCTGGCGTCTGCTTGCCCTCAGTGCCGTCGGTGGCGACGGTGCTCGACAACGCAGCGCTCGTGCTCGGCTGTGCCGGCTTTCCGAATGGGGCGGATGACGACGCCAATCTCGGTCACATCGGCATCACCGAATATCAGGCTTGCGTCGCGGCCAAGCAGCCGCGCAACCCCACCAACTACACCAGCTCGCCAGACACCCGCACCACCCGCAAGGGCAACCAGGGCGTGTTCTATCTCGGCAATGAAGATGCCGGCATTGAAGCCGTGCCCCACGGCATGGGTCTGACCTACGACGGTAAATATCTGGTGTCGTCCGACTACGCGGTGCCCGCGAGCATCGGTGCTTCCGCCATCAACGGCGCGCTGCGCGGCTTCTGCAACCAGACGGCGGTGGGCGGCAACAATCCGCTGGGCGTGTGCGGCTCCACCTTTGGCGCCTCGGTGCGCGTGTTCGAAACCAGCGGCACCTACACCAAGGACAAAACCCGCGACTCGCTGAAGAACGCCAACGTCTACGACAACAATCCCTACATCCGCTCGGTGAGCGCCGTGCCGGATGGCCCGCGTCAGGAGTCGGTGCTGTTCCACGAAGAGAACGAGGGCCTGATGGCCTTCGGCCTGCCGCACCAGTCGCACCACTGCGTCAACCAGCAGGGCTGGGTGAACTCTGGCGACCCGAGCTTCGACAAGGCCATCACCTCGGCCGGTGTCGCCGCCAACGCCAACTCGAACGTGACGGTGGAAAGCTGCCAGCCGGGCGATGCCAACTACGTGCCGCACAACGGTGCGTTCACGGCGGCGATGTGCGGCGGCGTGCTGTTCTACAGCCCCGACATCACCATCCGCGGCGATGCACCCAACGCTTATGGCGGCAAGGGCCCGTACTGGCGCCCGATCTACGACGTTGGCCCCTGCACCGGCGTGTCGTATTTCAGCATCACGGATGACGATCGCTTTTTGATTCAGCCCATCTCCGGCATCGAGAGCCCGGCTGAAGTCGACCCCAACGGCGCGGTGGAGTTTGACCGCGACTATCCGCGCGAACACAGCCGCCGCGTGCTGTCGGTGGACATCCGTCCCCTGCTGGCAAAGGGCACGGCGAGCACCCCGGCCACTGCGATCCAGTGCGACTACCCGGCAGCCTCGGCCACCACGCCGAGCAAGAGCACGCTGGGGCAACTCGCGACGCGTGCGGATCAGTCCGGCGGCATCAGCGGCAAGTTCAACGTGCTCAAGCACAACAACGAGGCAGACGATTGCCCGCGCATCCGCGGTGCCATCGGCCAGTTCGAGACCGGGCCGCTGGGTGTCGGCGCACCGACCACGCTGTCGTCCAACGCGACGCAACTCGGCACGGGATACCTGCGGGCTTCGCAGGCCATCGAGAGTGTGACGGCGCTCAACCTCGGCGGCATTCTGCTGTCGCCGGCACACACCGGTGGTGAGCCTTCGGGTGTGGGCGGTGACCCGGGCAGCGGCAATCTCAACAGCCTGCAGAACATGTACACGCACGGTGGACCGCACTTCACGGTGATCGACCGCGTTGGCTACCAGACCACACCGACCGGTGAGGGTGGCTACAAGGATCTGTCGCCGCTGTATCTGAAGAACGGCATCGGCCTGCCGCGCGATGCGGTGCAAGGTGGCAAGCCGGCGACGGGCTCGGAGCGCTATGCCTTCATCCAGTACTTCGTGGAGCTGAACCATATCCCTGGCCCCGGCACTGGCTCGGACGGTGACCGCACCATCTGCTTCGCCAAGCTCGACCGCACCACGGGTGCGACAGTGCTCGACACCAGCTTCACGGACGAACTGCTCGGCACGCCCTGCGTGGACTTCGACAGTGCCGCCCGCGATGCCTGGGTCTGGCCCGGTGCGCGCGGTGCCAAGGGTGCTGCCAAGCCGCATGCCGCGATCTTCGAGCGCGATGGTGCAGCACTCTTCGGCCCCGGCTATTACCCCGAGACGCCGCCGCGCGCCTGCGGTCGCTGAGCCAAATCACAACCTCCCCCGCCGCTTGGCGGGGGAGGTCTGTCCCTACACAGGAGAATCTTCATGTCACGCCACAAATTGCTTTTCGTTGCACTCAGTCCTCTGCTGGCACTGAGCGCCATCGCCGCCGATGACGCCCAGGGCCTGCGCCCCGACACACTGGTCAACGGCCAGCCCATCAGCAACAACCACGTCACCCTGCTCACCGCCAGCTTCAGCCGCGAGCGCGGCCTGCAGGAGGGCGAGGCCGAGGTCGCCGCCCGTGCCGAGCTGGTCACGCAGGAACTGCTCGCCCAGGCCGCCCGCAAGCAGGGGCTCGACAAGAACCCGCAGCTCGCCGATCAGCTCGCCTACCAAGAGCGCGCGATCCTGTCGCGGGCCTATCTCGAAAACTATTTCGAGAAAAATCCCATCACCGATGCCGAGCTGAAAAAGAGCTACGAGAGCAATCGCGCGAGCGGCAAGATCGTCGAACTGAAGCTGCGCCAGATTCTGGTGGCGAGCGAGAGCGAGGCGCGCAGCCTGTCGGATCAACTCGCCAAGGGCACTGACTTCCTCACCCTCGCCAAGGCCAACACGCAAGACCCCGGCGGCCAGAGCACCGGCGGCGATCTCGGCTGGTTCCGGCCGGATATCTTCGTCGACCACAACTTCAGCGATGCCGTCGTGGGACTCAAGAAAGGGCAGGTCAGCAAGCCTTTCCGCAGTCGCTTCGGCTGGCATGTGGTCAAGGTCGAAGACGGCCCGCGCAAGGTCGCCAAGCCCGAGACCTTCGAGGCCTTGAGCGACCCGGCCAAGCAGGCGATTCGCCAGAAAACCGCGCAGCTGCAACTCGAAGCACTGACCCAGAAACTCGCCAGCAGCGCCAAGGTCGCGCGCGGTGCAGCGCTGGCCAGCAACCTCCCTTCCACCATCGCTCGCTAGAGGCCTCGCCATGAACCGCACTCTGCTTTCAATTGCCGCACTGGCACTGCTCGCCAGCACGCACGCCTTTGCCGCTACTGCAAAGGACGACCCCGCCTATTGCCCGCCAGAGCCCGCCGGCACCACGGCCGTGGCACCCGTGGTCGCGCCCAAGCTCAACTCGTTCGTACATAGCGCCCGTAGCGGCGACGTGGCTGCGCTGAAAGAGGCGCTCGACAAGGGCGTACCGATCAATGTCTTCGACAACCTCGACCAGACGGCGCTCATCGCCGCCGTCAGCCAGAACAAGCTCGATGCGGTGAAGCTGTTGGTCAAGCGCGGTGCCGATGTCAATCTCGTCGATCGCGCCGGCTGGTCGCCGCTGCACTTTGCGGTGTATTTCGGTACTGACACCGCCGTGCTCGATGCGCTGATTGCCGGCGGCGCGAAACTCAACGCCCAGAACGACCGTGGCATCACGCCGCTCTACTTCGCCAGCATCACCGGCCACGAGTTGCAGGTCACGCGTTTGATCGCTGCCGGCGCTGATCGTGATCTGGCATCGAAGAGCGGCTACACACCGCTGCGCGTCGCGCAGATCAAGGGACTGCAAGGCACGGCGGCGCTGCTCAAGACGTCGACGCAAACGCGCGTCAACGCGCCGTGATCGCATGAAGGCATGGCGTCATGTGCTGATGCTGGCCGCGTTGCTGACGGCCGAGGCCGTGGCAGCCAACGCCATCGAGCTGCCCGCGCGCGTCGTGCCCGATCCGCGCCGCGTGCAGCAGCTGTCCGCGACGCAAACAAGCCTGCTGCAAGGCGGTTCGGCCGGGCTGCCACAAGCCGGTCAGCGCGTGGCGGCCGGCACCGTGCTCGCAACGCTCACGCCGCTACTCTCGCAACCCGAGCGCCGCGACCTGGGCGTGGAGCGTGCGGCGGCGCAGCGCGATGCCAGCATCGGCGAGTTGCAGCTGAAGCGATTCAATATCGAAGTGGCGAAGCAGTTCGACGTGCAGCTGCCCACGCCGACGGCGCTGCTGGTGGCCGACTACCGCACGGCCGATGGCAAGCGCACCGCACTTGATACCGGCCTCAAGGGCCGCAGCACGCTGCGTGCGCCGCAGGATGCACTGCTGCTGAAGACCCGCGCGCGGCAGGATGCCGTGGTGGCCGAAGGCACGGTGCTGTTCGAGCTGCTGCAACCCGGTGCCCTGGCAGTGGAGGCCGTGTTCGCCGATGAAGGGCTAGACCTCGCAGCGGTGCGCGAGGCACTCACACTCGACGGCACGCCGCTGCCCGTGACGCTGCTGGCGCAGAGCTACGACCCGGCCCTGCGCAGTCATCGCGTACTGTTCGCCTTGCAGCCCGATGCCCCCGTGGCGGTGCAGCAGCCACTGCGTCTGGTGGTACCGCGCACCCTCGTGAACGTGCCGTGACATCTTTGCGCAAACCCGTGCTGCTGGCGGCGGCAGCCCTCTGGCTCGCCGCCTCGCAAGCGCACGACGGCCCGCACGCGGAGGGCGAAGAACACACCGCCGTTTCTGCGACGATCACTGGCGGTGTGCAGCGCCTGCCCGATGGCAGCCTGGTCGTGCCCAAGTCGCTGCAACGCCTGCTCGGCCTGCGCACGGTGGTGCTGGATGGAAGTGCCGCGACCCGCACGCTGATCGCTGAAGTGCAGCCGCAGCCCGATGCGCCCGTGCTCGTCATCGCCAGTGAAGCCGGTACGCTGGAAGCCCCTAATGAAGGCTGGCTGCTGCCGGGCACGCGCGTGGAGCCCGGCCGTGTGCTTGCCTGGCTGCGCCCCGCTGTACCGCAGAAGGACCGTGCCCGCCGCAATGCTCAACGCGCCGAGATCGAGCAGCGCCTCGCCATCTCCACACTCAATGCCGAGCGGCTGCGCCTGCAATCGGCCGTTACGGCTGTGGGCGGCGTGGCACCTGGCAATGTCTATTTCGAGCAGATGCTGGCCGAAGAAGCGGGCTACAAGGCGCAGCTCGCCGAACTCAGCGCCGGCCTCAATGCCCGCGTGCCGGTGCTGGCGCGCGGCCCCGGCATTCTGCAAGACAGCCCCGTGCGCGCCGGCAGCGTCGTTGCGGCCGGCATGCCGCTGTTTCGCCTGCACGATCCCAGTCGTTTGCGGCTGGTAGCACAAGGCTTCGAGCCGCTGCCGCCCGGCAGCATGCCGACTGCGACCCTGCGCGGCCAGAAGCTCTCGTTCAAGGGTCAGCAGCCGGTCGATGGCGCGGCAGGATGGAATCTGTTTTTCGATCTCGATGGCGCGGCTGATCTGCTACCGGGTCAGTTGGTGGAGATTGGCATCGCCTCGGACACCGCGACCGCACTCCCGGCCGGTGCCTGTCAGCGCCGCGCCGATGGCAGCGGCGTGGTGTGGCTGCACAGCGCCGCCGAGCAGTTTGCCGCCGTGAAGATTAGCGACTGCAACAAGCCCGTCGAGATTGCCGGTCTGGAGCAGCCCCGCGTCGTCACCGCGGGGGCCAGCCTCATCAGCCGTTACGACAAGGCGCTATCGCCGTGAGGCCAGCGTCTTGATGACGGCGATCATCCGATCCACTTCGTCGGTCGTGTTGTAGAACGCGAGTGAGGGCCGCACGGTGGCCTCCACGCCGAAGCGCCGCAGGATCGGCTGCGCGCAGTGGTGGCCGGAGCGCACGGCGATGCCTTCCTCGTTCAGCGCCTTGCCGACTTCCTCGGTCGTGTAGCCGTTGAGCACAAAGCTCAGCACGCTGGCCTTGTCCTTGGCGGTGCCAATCAGGCGCACGCCGGGGATGGGCTTGAGCAGGTGCGTGGCGTATTCGAGCAGCTCGTGTTCGTAGCGGGCGATGTTCTCGATGCCGACACGCTCGACGTAATCGAGTGCCGCACCCAAGCCCACTGCATCGGCGATGTTGCCGGTGCCGGCCTCGAAGCGCGCGGGCGCGCCGTGATAGACGGTTTTCTCGAAGGTCACGTCGACAATCATGTTGCCGCCGCCTTGCCAGGGCGGCATGTCTTCGAGCACAGCCTTCTTGCCGTAGACCACGCCGATGCCGGTGGGGCCAAAGATCTTGTGACCGCTGAAGACGAAGAAGTCGGCGTCGAGCGTCTGCATGTTGACGCGTAGATGCGACACCGACTGCGCGCCATCGACGAGTGCCTTCGCACCGGCGCGATGCGCCATCGCGACGATCTCTTGCACCGGCACCACAGTGCCGAGCGCGTTGCTCACTTGCGTGACCGCGACCAGCTTGGTGCGCGGGCCGAGCAGGCGCTGGTATTCGCTGAGGATGACCTGACCGCTGTCATCAACCGGAATCACCCGCAACTTCGCGCCCTTGGCTGCACATAGCTGTTGCCAAGGCACGATGTTGGCGTGGTGTTCGAGGTTGCTGACGATGATCTCGTCGCCGTCGCCGATGTTCTTGGCACCCCAGCTTTTGCCGACGAGATTGATGGCCTCGGTCGCGCCGCGAACGAAGATGATTTCATCCACCGAACCGGCACCGATGAAGCGCGCGACTTTCTGGCGTGCCGACTCGTAGGCATCGGTTGCGCGCGCGGCGAGTTCATGCGCGGCGCGGTGGATGTTGGAGTTTTCGTGGGCGTAGAAGTGCGAGATGCGGTCGATGACCGACTGCGGCTTCTGCGTGGTGGCAGCGTTGTCGAACCACACCAACTGCTTGCCGTTGACGCGTTCCTGCAGGATGGGGAAGTCGCGGCGAATGGCGTGCACGTCGAACGGCACGCGGCCTTGCGGCACGGCAGGCGCATCGTTCTGCGCGCGCGGCGCATTGCTGAGGTCGGTGAAGTAATAGCTCGGCGCGGTAACTGGTGCGGCGCTGGGTGTTGCGGCACTGGCGTTCGGCGCAGCCAGCGTCGGCACGGCGGCAAAGCCGAAGTCTGATGCGGGGCGCTGCGACGCTACTGAGGGATAAGCGCTGCTCTCACCGATGAAATAGAACGGCGTCGATGGAGGCTGACCGACCGGCGACGAGGGCAGGGCGGCATCGCCCAGATTCGGCGTGGGCGCGGTCACTGGCGCATTGGCGGCATAGGCCTCCGGCACGCCAGACACTGGCCCGCTGCTGCGGCCAAGCATGGGCGTGACCGTGCTGGCAGCAGCCGGCAGATCCGCACTCTGCGCCTGCGTCGGCAGCACGCGCGGCGTGATGAGCGAGGGCGGCGCGCCGAGTGCCGCCACAGCGGGCAGCGAAGTGGTGAATGGCGGCGTCATGGGCAGCGTGGTCGCTACCGGTAGAAAGTTGGCCTGCGGCAGGGTCGGCACGCTGGGCAGCGGCGGCGCGCCGAAGCTCGCCGGCAGGCGGCGCGGTGCCGCACCCGGCAAGCCAAGGCCGCCGGTGGCGGGCTCGCTACCGGGTGTGGCGCTGAACAACTGGTTGGCGAGCGCTGTCAGTGAAGCAACATCAGGCAGGCCCGCGCCAGTCTCACTGGTAGGTATCTGGGTAGGCATGGAACTTGTTCACTTCCACGTCTTCGAGCACGGCCACGGCGTCATCGGTGAGGATGGCGAGCGAGCAGTACAGCGAGATCAGATACGAGGCGATGGCATGGTCGTCGATGCCCATCAGGCGCACGGACAAACCGGGTGATTGCTCGCCGGGCAGCCCGGGCTGGAACAAGCCCACCACGCCCTGGCGCTTGTCGCCAACGCGGATCAGCAGGATCTTCGACTTGCCATCTGCCACCGGCACCTTGTCGCTGGGGATCAAGGGGATGCCGCGCCAGGTGAGGAACTGCGCGCCGAACAGGCTCACGGTCGGCGGAGGCACGCCGCGGCGCGTGCACTCGCGGCCGAAGGCGGCGATGGCGAGCGGATGGGTGAGGAAGAACGCAGGTTCCTTCCAGACCTTGGTCAGCAGTTCGTCGAGGTCATCCGGCGTCGGCGCGCCAGTGAGCGGGTAGATGCGCTGGCTCTCGGCGACGTTGGCGAGCAGGCCGTAGTCGGGGTTGTTGATCAACTCGGATTCCTGCCGCTCCTTGATCGTCTCGACGATCAGGCGCAGCTGCTCTTTGATCTGGTCGTGCGGGCTCGAATAGAGATCCGAAACGCGGGTGTGGATGTTGAGCTTGGTGGCGACCTGGCGCAGCCAGTATTCGCGCGGCTTTTCTTCGTAATCGACGAAGGAGTTCGGCAGCGCGCCGCTCTCGGTGACGCTGCAAGCGGTGCGAATGTCGGCCGGGTTCTTCACCTGATTGACGCGATACACGCCGGCTTCCACCGGGTGCCATTGCAGCAAGTGTGTGAGCCAGCGCGGCGAGATAATAGGCAGCTGGGCGACGGTCTTGGTGGTGTTGGCAAGTTGCCGTGCACCCAGATCACCAAGCGTGGGCAGCACTGTGTTGTCGGCCATTGAAAGGCTCCCTTTTTGTGTGTGTAAAAAATGATGAGCTCATGCTCGGATGTTCTAAGCCAATTTTCTACAGGCTATCGCCACCATTCACGCAACGTTCACGCGCTGTGCGACTCGCTGCGGCTGATCAAATCCGACGCCGTGATGCCGAGTGCCACCGCCAGCTTGTTGATGGTGGAGAGCGAGGGCGTGACCAGCCCGCGCTCGATTTCGCCCAGATAGCTGCGGTTGAGGCTGGCGACTTCGGCCAGGCCCTCTTGCGTTAAGCCCCGCTGCTCGCGCACGGCACGCACGGCGTGACCAAACCGCAGCTCAAGGCGAAGGCTTGCTGTCATGTGGCAGCCCCGGTTTCCTGCGAGCGCGCCTGCGTGATCTGGCTGCCGGGCGGCACGCTGCGCGTGAGCCACACGTTGCCGCCAATGCTCGACCCGCGCCCGATGGTGATACGGCCGAGCACAGTAGCACCGGCATAAATCACCACGTCATCTTCAATCAACGGATGCCGCGGCACGCCCTTGAGTAAGGCGCCTTCATCGTCGGTCTCGAAGCGTTTTGCGCCGAGTGTGACGGCTTGATACAGCCGCACGCGCTGGCCGATGACGGCGGTCTCGCCAATCACCACGCCGGTGCCGTGGTCGATGAAAAATGCGTCGCCGATCTGAGCCCCGGGATGAATGTCGATGCCCGTCTGCGTGTGCGCCTGCTCGGCCACCATGCGCGCCAGCAGCGGCACGCCCAGCCGATACAGCTCGTGTGCGAGACGGTGATGGATGACAGCTAGCACGCCGGGGTAGCAAAGCAGCACTTCATCGACGCTGTGCGCGGCTGGGTCGCCCTTGTAGGCGGCGAGCACATCGGTGTCGAGCAGGCGGCGCACGGCGGGCAGACGCGAGGCAAAGTCGCGAACGATCTGCACGGCGCGGTGCTGCTGCAGCTCGTCGGCTTGCGGCTCTTGTCGGTGCACATGGCGCAGTTCGAGCTTGACCTGTTGCAACAGGCTGCCAAGTGCGGCGTCGAGCGTGTAGCCGATGAAGAAGTCTTCGTTCTCCTGCCGCAGATCCGGCGGGCCGAGCCGCATCGGGAACAAGGCCCCGCGCAACTGTGTGACGAGAGTGGCGAGTGCGTCGGGCGAGGGCAGTTCGCGCCCGCCAATCTCGCGGTCGCGTTTCTGGCTGTCGCGCCAATCAGCCCGCGCCTGGCGCAGGCCATCGACTACCGCATCGAGATCCCAACTCAGTTCGGCGTCCACCGGCGTGATCTTGCTCATGTTCAGTCCTGCACCCAGGGCAGACCCTGGAAGCGCCAGCCATTGCTATGGCCGCGTTGCTGGGCGTTATCGAGGTCGCCCTCGAAACCTTCAATGATGTTGAACACATTGGTGAAGCCGGCTTTCGCTGCCGCTGTGGCGGCATCGGCAGAGCGCTTGCCGCTGCGGCAGAGCAGCAGCACGGGTTTTTCCTTGCCGGCCTTGGTCTCCAACTCGCGCACGAAGCGCGGGTTGCGCAGCATGGAAGTGCCTGTCATCCACGGCACATGCAGGCTGCCGGGCACCTGGCCGACGAACTTCACTTCTTCAGCGGTGCGCACGTCCACCAGCGTGGCGTGGCCGCCCTGCACGAGCGCCCAGGCATCGCTGGCCGAGAGGCGGCCTGCATAGACGAGCTGCTCGGTTTCGGCACGCGCGCGGGCTGCGGTGAGCAGATCGTTTGGCGGGATGATGGGGTCTGACATGGCGTGCGGTTCTTTAAGAGGCTTGCGGCCGATGCTACCTGCCCGCTGCGATGATCTGGTCGAATACGCCGCCGTCGGCGAAGTGGGTTTTCTGCGCGGCGGGCCAGCTGCCAAAGGCCTCTTCGACGGTGAACAGATTGAGCGGCGGCAGCGTGGCGCTGTATTTCTTCAGGATGGCGGCGTCGATCGGACGCAGATCGTTTTTGGCGATCAGCTCCTGGCCTGCGGCACTGAAGTGGTAGTCGAGGTACGCCTTGGCGAGGGCGCTGTTGCCATTTTTGGCCGCCACCTTGTCGATTACCGCCACCGGGTTGTCGGCGCGCACGGTGAGGCTGGGGATGACCACGTCGAACTTGTCTGGGCCAAGTTCGTCCTTGATGAGCCGCACCTCGTTCTCGAAGGTGAGCAGTACATCGCCGATGCCGCGCTGCGCGAAGGTGGTGGTGGCACCGCGGCCGCCAGTATCGAGCACGGGCACATTGGCGAACAGCTGCGTCACGAAGGTCTTGCCGGCCGCATCGCCACCCTTGCGCCTGGCGTACTCCCAGCCGGCGAGATAGCTGTAGCGGCCGTTGCCGCTGGTCTTGGGATTGGGGATGACCAGCTTCACGCCCGGCTTCACCAGATCGTCCCAATCCTTGATGCCCTTGGGATTGCCCTTCTTCACCACGAAGAGGATGGCGCTGTAGCTGGGTGCGGAATTGTTGGGCAGCTTTTTCGCCCAGTCCTTCGGCAGCAGCCCGGCCTTGTCGGCGATGGCGTCGATGTCGAGCGGATTGTTCATGCTCACCACATCGGCGGCGAGACCATCGATCACCGAGCGCGCCTGCTTGCTCGACCCGCCATGCGATTGCTCGACCTTGATGGTCTGGCCGGTCTTGCTCTTGTAGTCGGCGATGAAAGCCGGGTTGAAGTCCTTGTAGAAGCCGCGCGCGACGTCGTAGCTGACGTTGAGCAGGGTATCGCCGGCCTGGGCGAGCGGGGCGATGAATAGAACGGCAGCCGCGATCAAGGTGCGCAATTGCATGGAATTCTCCAACAGAGGGGGGATCAGACGAAGTGCAGCTCGTCGGCCGAATAGGTGCGCATCTGCGGCTGCGGGGTGTGAACCAGCGGCAGCAGGCGGCGGTCGATCCAGCGCGTGTTGCTGAGCCAGAGGCCCTCGAACTCCGCGCCGTGCTGGCGATTGAGGATGGCGATGCGGCCGATGCGGCCGTCGAGCAGGGCGATCTTGTTCTCGGGCTTCAGGGCCAGTTCGAGCACGCGCAGAAACGCGGGGTCGGCCATCAGCCCCGTGTAGTTCTGGTGCAGGGGCCGCAGCACGTCCTGCACGAAATGCCAGGTGTCGCTGCGGCCTGCCACCGGCCGGCCGATGTCGAGCGTGCCGTTGTGCATCAAATACAGCCGCTCGGCGAGCTTGAAGGGATGCGCGTTCTCGATGCTCTCGGTGCCCTTGGTGCGCTGGCGCAGGTGCAGCACCAGCTCGGCGTCGGCATGACGTTCCAGGGCTTCAAAAATGACTTTGGGCCTCGAATCGGCATGACGTTCCAGCAGCACCTCGCCGTTGGCGTCGAGACCCATCAAGCCCCAGCCATCCTGGTTGAGCGCGAGAGCGGCGCTGAGCAGATCCTCGGGGATCACCGCGCCTTGCGGCTTGTGGATGATGAGGCACATGGTTTCGTTCGGGTCAGTCGTCGAGCTTGGCGACCAGCACGTCGGCCGCCTTGAACAGGGCCAGCGTGGTGTCGCCCACCTTGAGGTTGAGGCGCTCGACAGAGCTGGTGGTGATGACGGCGCTGATGACGCCGGCAGTGGTTTCGATCTCCAGCTCGCTCATCACGTCACCGCGCCGTAGCGAGATGACGGTGCCGCGAAACTGGTTGCGGGTATTGACGCGCGTGGTGCTCATTTCGCCCCGCCGACGATCTGGTCGAACACGCCGCCATCGCTGAAGTGTGTGGCCTGCGCCTTGGTCCAGTTGCCGAACACGCTGTCGAGCGTGAACAGATTGGCCTTGGGGAAACGCGCCACGTCGGCCGGGTCGGCCTGTTCGGGCTTGCGCGGACGGTAGTAGTGCTTGGCGGCGAGCTTTTGTCCGGTAGGCGAATACAGGAACTGCAAGTAGGCCTCGGCCGACTTGCGGGTGCCGTGTTTGTCCACGTTTTTGTCGACGATGGTCACCGGCGGCTCGGCCAAAATCGACAGGCTGGGCACGATGATCTCGAACTTGTCCTTGCCCAGTTCGTTGACGGCCAGGAAGGCCTCGTTCTCCCAGCTCAGGAACACGTCGCCGATGCCGCGCTGCACGAAAGTGGTCGTCGCACCGCGGGCGCCGGTATCGAGCACGGGCACGTTCTTGAACAGCTGCGTGAGGTACTCCTTCGCAGTCGCCTCGCTGCCGCCGGGCTGCTTCAGTGCCCAGCCCCAGGCTGCGAGGTAGTTCCAGCGCGCACCGCCCGAAGTCTTGGGATTGGGCGTGATGACCTTGACGTTGGGCTTGATGAGATCGCCCCAGTCCTTGATGCCCTTGGGGTTGCCCTTGCGTACCAGGAACACGATGGTGGAGGTGTAGGGCGCGGAGTTGTCCGGCAGGCGGCTCTGCCAGTTCTTGGGCAGCAGCCCGCCCTTGTCGGCAATGCTGTCGATGTCGTAGGCGAGGGCAAGCGTGACCACGTCGGCTTCGAGGCCGTCGATGACCGAGCGCGCCTGTTTGCCGCTGCCGCCGTGGCTGGTCTTGATGTCGAGCGTTTCGCCGGACTTGGCTTTCCACTCGGCGGCGAACACGGTGTTCACATCCTTGTAGAACTCACGGGTCGGGTCGTAGCTGACGTTGAGGAAGTCCTTGGCGCTGGCGGCTGTGGAGAGCAGCAGCGTGCCGGCAGCGGCAAGGGCGATGAGAGTGCGTTTCATGGGATTTATTCCGATGTCTGGAAGTGAGTTCAGTACTGGATGGTCAGGCGCGTAAACACGGCCTTTTCGTCGCGACGATCAATCGGTGCCGCCGCCGTGCCGCCACCGCCGCCCTCGAAGCTCGTGTAGTTGTAGTCGGCAGTGAGCTTGGCGTTCTGGGTGAGATACCAGTTGATGCCCGCGCCATAGCTCTCGGCCTTGCTGGCCTGCGAGGTGGGGTTGGCGAGGCGGTCGGTTGCGGCAACGCCTGCAAAAGCAGCGTTGTCCACGCTCAAGCCACCGATGCGCGCGACCAGTTCCACCGCGCCCCAGCCGGGTGCGCCGATGGCGTAGGCCGAACTCGGCTTCACGCCTTTGTAGCTCGCGTCTTCACCGGTCAGCACGTAGCTGGCGGTGACGTTGTAGCCGTCGTTCTTGATCGAGCGCTCGACGCCGCCGCGGGTGAGGTCCTGCTCGGACACCACGTATTCCGCCAGCAGGCCGACGTTGTTGCGGTAGAAGTAGCCCTGCGGCGCGTAGCGGGTGTGCTTGCCGGAGGCGACTGCGGTGGCCTCGTAGGTGAAGAACTGGTTCTGGCCTGGTGAGCGGTAGCGCGAGACGAAGTTGTTGCCCGTGCCGTCCTTGGCACCCGTGCTGCCGGCAATGCCGATGCCCAGGCCCTTCAAGACGCTGTAGTCGTTCTTGAACGGTTCGAAGAACACGCGGCCTTCGTACTCTTTCAGGCCATCGTCTGCGGTCGATACGTCGCGGCCATCGGCGGTGCCGTTGAAAACGCCGACGGTGTAGTTGATGGTGCCCTTGGCGAACTCCCCATACAGCGCCACACCGAGGTCGCGGTTGGGCACCAGCTCGGTCGCAAAGCCGCGCTCCACCAGCTCGATGCTGCCGCCGGACTGCAAGCGCTCCAGACCGATCGGTCCCTTCTGCTTGCCGATGCGCAGGGAGGCAGCCGGGTCGAACTTCAGGTCGAAGTAGGCATCGACGATCGCGCTGGTCGCGCCACCATCACCGACGCCAAGCGCACCGGCGAACTCGGGCGTGAAGCGGAAAGCCACCAGCTTGCCCAGCGAGCCTTGGATAGTGGGGCGCAGGCGACGGGTGACGAAGCCGTCACGGAAGGCGCCGTCGTCATCAAGGAAGGCGCGGTGGTCGACCTGCGCGAGCGCGTTGAACTTGATCTCATAGTCGCCCTTGGCGTTCTTCAACGAAAAGCCCTTGTCGCCAGCGGTGACGACGGGGGCTTCCTTGGCCTTGGTGGCGGCCTCCTCGGTCTGGATTTCCAGCTTGCGTTCGAGCACCAGCAGGCGCTGTTCGAGTTCTTCGACGCGCTGCGGGTCTGCGCTGGGTGCGCTTTGCGCGTGGGCGAGCGGGGCAAAGCTCGCAACGGCGAGCAGGCTGATGAGGGTGCGGGTGGGCAGGGTGAGGCGGGACATCGGCGTTGCTCCAGGTCGTTGTTAATGCGTGGAGCCGACAATGCCTAGCGCCAATAGCCATGTAAAAGACTATCTGACGATATTTTAATTCTTGAAATCGTATATGTGATTTCTGGTGATAACCCAGCGCGTCGCGCTCAGCCCGCAGATTGCGGGTGGATCTGCTCGATGCTGTCTTGCACTTGCAGCGGTGTTTCACCTGTATGCGAGAGGTTGAGCGAGAGCGCCAGCACCGCGCCTAACTGTGGATGTGCGGCGGCGGCCATCACTTCTCCCACGCTATGGCCGTCTGCATTCAGCACGGGCGTGCTGGGCGCGAGCACAGCGCCAGCCTGTGCCAGGCGCAAGCGCTGCTTGACCCGACCGAGGTAATGCACACGGGCAACGATCTCCTGCCCTGGGTAGCAGCCCTTGGTGAAGCTCACGCCGCCCGCACTGTCGAGGTCGATGGTCTGCGGCACGAAGTGATCGGTGGTCTCGGCGGTGACTTGCGGAATGCCGGCCAGCACCTCGGCCAGCGCCCAGTCATCGGCGCTGGCGAGCGGCAGGTTCAGGGCCTGTTGCAGCGCTGCGAGGCGCTCGGGTGTTGCGCGCAACTCGAAACGCGGCACCGGGCCGGGGCGGCGCAGCAGCCAGATGCCGTCGTGCGCCGTCACGCCGTAATCGCTGGTCGGCACGACAAAGCCCTGTGTGCTGAGCGCATCCGTAATCTGCGCGCCCATCACGCCGAGCGTGGGTAACTCGGTACTGGCATCGCTCAGCGTCAACTTGCTGCGCAGCACGAACATCTTCAGGCGCTTGAGCGTGGGCGCGACGAGAGTTGCAGGCAGGGCAAGCGCGAAGTCGTCCGCACCCAGTTGCAGCACCGTGAACACGGCGAGCAAGCGCCCCTTGGGGCTGCAATAGCCGCTGAGCTGGCCTTGTGTGGGCGTGATGAGCTTGGCGTCGTTGGTGAGCTGGTTTTGCAAAAAGCTGCGCGCTTCGGCCCCGCTCGCACGGATCAGGCCTAAATCGTCCAGCGGCAGGCTGGCCGCATTGCTATGAAGGAGATTGGAAAAAACAAAGGGAAATGCAGTCACGGCAAGCTCACTCTATGGGTCAACAGACCTCCCGTTCATTGCCCGAGGGGTCTGGATTTGTCACACTAGCGTAGTCGTATCCCCGTCTGCTTTCCCGGTCACTCCCGTGCCTGCTGCGCCCGTCCGCATCAAACCGCCTAGCCCGCAAGATATTGCGGCGGGCGATGCCATCAAGCTGGCCGATTTGCTGGCGGCTGAAGCGCACGACGAGCACGACCACGACGAGCTGGTGCATGCGTCCAAAGCCGGGCAAGTGCCTGAAATCGGCGGCCGCCGCGACGGCCCCGATCCGACCCGCTATGGCGACTGGGAAAAAAACGGCCGCTGCATCGACTTCTAAACCTTTTTCTATAACCACCTGAGCAAGAGCGCATGAGCACTCCAGCCACATCCAAGACGACTCCGCAACGGCCGCTTTCGCCGTTCATGATCGGGCCGTACTACAAGCCGCAGATGACTTCGATGCTGTCGATTGTGCATCGCCTCACCGGCTTGGCCCTGAGCTTTGGCGTCATGTTGCTGGCGACCTGGCTGGTGTGCCTCGCCAGCGGGGTGGATTGCTACAACACCATCGCCCCGCACGTCACTGCCTGGTATGGCAAGGCGCTGCTAGTCGCCTTCACTTGGGCGCTGCTTTATCACCTGTGCAACGGTATTCGGCACCTGTTGTGGGACTTGGGCAAGGGTTTGGACATGCCCACTGCCGAGAAGACCGGCTGGGGCGTGATTGCCGCTTCCATTGTGCTCACCGCTGGCGTGTGGGCACTCGCCCTCGCCACTAAGTAAAGGATCAAACATGAGCTATCGCTCCCCTTTGGGCCGTGCGCGCGGCCTTGGTTCGGCCAAGCAAGGTACCCATCACCATGTGGTGCAGCGCGTCAGCGCCATCGCACTCATCCCGCTCACGCTGTGGTTCGTGTTCTCGCTGGCGCGCCTGCCGTCGGCTGATTTCGATGCGGTGACCTGGTGGGTGCATGCCCCCTCCGTCGCCATTGCGCTGGCCCTGTTCGTGGGCTGCGCCCTGTATCACTCGCAGCTCGGCGTGCAGGTGGTGATTGAGGACTACATCGCCACCGAGGGCACCAAGATGATTGCGCTGCTGCTCAGCAAGTTCGTGCATGTGATCGCAGCCGTAGCTGGCATCTTCGCAGTGCTGAAGATCGCGCTCGGCACCGTCGCCTAAACGCTCAGACCCAGATTTCCATCTTTCGAGAATCGACATGGCAGACGCCTCAACCGAATCCACCGCGACCAAGACTGGTCCGGCTTACGAAATCATTCACCACGAATACGACGTGGTGGTGGTGGGTGCCGGCGGTGCCGGCCTGCGCGCCACGCTCGGCCTCGCCGAAGCGGGACTTAAAACTGCCAACATCACCAAGGTGTTCCCGACCCGTTCGCACACCGTGGCGGCGCAGGGCGGCATCAGTGCGGCGCTCGGCAACATGGGCGACGACAGCTGGCAGTGGCATATGTACGACACCGTGAAAGGGTCGGACTGGCTGGGCGATCAGGACGCCATCCAGTACATGTGCCGCGAGGCGATCCCCGCGATCATCGAGCTCGAACACTACGGCGTGCCGTTTTCGCGCACGCCCGACGGCAAGATCTATCAGCGCCCCTTCGGCGGCATGACCACGCACTGGGGCAAGGGCACCGCGCAGCGCACCTGCGCCGCCGCTGACCGCACCGGCCATGCCATTTTGCACACGCTGTATCAGCAGTCGCTGAAGTGCAAAGCCCAGTTCTTCATCGAGTATTTCGCTGTCGATCTGATCATGGACGACGACGGTTCTTGCAAGGGTGTGTTGGCTTGGGACATGTCGACGGGCCAACTGCATCGCTTCCGCGCGCATCAGGTCATCCTCGCCACCGGCGGCTACGGCCGCGCCTATTTCTCGGCGACGTCGGCGCACACCTGTACGGGCGACGGCAACGCCATGGTCGCGCGCGCCGGCCTGCCGCTGCAGGACATGGAGTTCGTGCAGTTCCACCCCACCGGCATCTACGGTTCGGGCTGCCTCATTACCGAAGGCGCGCGCGGCGAAGGCGGCTACCTCACCAACTCCAAGGGCGAGCGCTTCATGGAGCGCTACGCACCGAACCGCAAGGACCTCGCCTCGCGTGACGTCGTGTCGCGTTCGATGACGATGGAAATCCGCGAAGGTCGCGGCATAGGCGAAGAGGCCGATCACATCCACCTGCACCTTGAGCACCTGCCGCCAGAAATGCTGCACGCGAAGCTGCCGGGCATTAGCGAATCCGCCAAGATTTTTGCAGGCGTGGATGTGACCAAGGAACCGATCCCCGTCATCCCCACCGTTCACTACAACATGGGCGGCATCCCCACGCTCTACACCGGCGAAGTGGTGACCTTGAAAGACGGCAACCCCGATACGCTGGTGCCGGGTTTGATGGCCGTTGGTGAAGCCGCTTGCGTTAGCGTGCATGGTGCGAATCGTCTGGGCAGCAACAGCCTGCTCGACCTCGTGGTGTTCGGTCGCGCCGCCGCCATCCAGGCCGCGAAGATCACGCCCAAGGGCCAGAACCACAAGATGCTCAACGGCTCGCTCGGCGGCAAGAGCGAAGAGCAGGCGCTGGCTCGTCTCGACAAGCTGCGCCACTCCAACGGCAGCCGTGGCGTGGCTGAACTGCGCCTCGAAATGCAGAAGACCATGCAGACCCACGCGGCGGTGTTCCGCACCATGCCGTCGATGCAGGAAGGTTTGGCCAAGCTGCAAAAAACCTGTGCGGCCTTCAACGACGTGAAGGTCACCGACCGCTCGATGATCTGGAATAGCGATCTGGTCGAAACGCTCGAACTCGACAACTTGCTCGCTAACGCGCTGCTCACCATCGCCTCAGGTGCAGCCCGCAAGGAATCACGCGGCGCGCATGCGCTCGACGATTTCACCGAGCGCGACGACGTCAACTGGATGAAGCACAGCCTCGCCTGGCGCACCAGCGACACCGAAACCAAGCTCGACACTCGCCCGGTGCACACCTACACGCTCGACGACGAAATGCATTACGTCGAGCCGCAGAAGCGCACGTACTAAGGACTAAGGAAATCCCATGGCCCAGTTTTCGCTGCCCAAGAACTCGACGATCGACAAGAAGGCCGGCAAGGTCTTCAAGTCGCCGGGTGCTAAGAAGCCCAAGTCCTTCAAGATCTATCGCTACGACCCTGAGACCGGCGCCAACCCGCGCGTCGATACCTATGAAGTCGACATGGCCGCCTGCGGCCCGATGGTCTTGGACGCTCTCATCAAGATCAAGAACGAAGTCGATCCGACGCTGACCTTCCGTCGCAGCTGCCGCGAAGGCATCTGCGGCAGTTGCGCCATGAACATCGACGGCACCAATACGCTGGCCTGCATCAAGGGCTGCGACGAGGTGAAGGGCGATGTGTCGATCTACCCGCTGCCGCACATGCCGGTCATCAAGGACCTCGTGCCTGACATGACGCATTTCTATGCGCAGCTGGCGTCGATCGAGCCCTGGCTGAAAACCGATACCCCGGCACCTACGCGCGAGCGCCTGCAAAGCGAGGACGACCGCGCCAAGATCGACGGCCTCTACGAGTGCATCCTTTGCGCCTGCTGCTCGACCAGCTGCCCGAGCTACTGGTGGAACAGCGACCGCTACCTCGGCCCCGCTATTTTGCTGCAAGCCTACCGCTGGCTGATCGACAGCCGCGACGAGGCGACCGGTGAGCGTCTGGACCAGCTTGAAGACCCCTTCAAGCTCTACCGCTGCCACACCATCATGAACTGCACCAAGACCTGCCCGAAGGGGCTCAACCCCGCCAAGGCGATTGCCGAGACCAAGAAGATGCTGGTCGAGCGCACGGTCTAAATTAAGTCGCACTGTTTTCAGTGAGAGGCGGCGAAAGCCGCCTTTTTCTTTTGGAGAATGAGATGGAAGAAGCCCGCATCAAATGGCTGCTACGCCGAGGTATGAAGGAGCTGGACGTGATGTTCACGCGCTATTACGCCCACCGCTATCCGGTGGCCCCGGCTGCCGAGCGCGCGGCCTTCATCGCCCTGCTCGATGGCCCGCAGGAGCCGGACATCTACGCCTGGGCCATGGGCTTCGAGCCCTCACCGCCAGAGTTCGTCGAGGTCATCAATGAGTTCCGTAACTACCGTTGAGCTGCGGCTGGTGCCGTCTTTGAAAGTGCTCAAGCTGGTTTCGACGCTACACATTCTGCCGCTCGCCGCACTTCCCTTTGCGATGCAGCCGGGGCCTGCGATGTGGGCGCTGATTGCGGCATTTGCCGGCAGCTGGTTCTGGCTGCGCCGGCATGCGGCTTTCGGTTTTGGCAAGACCGCGCTGGTGCGGCTCACCTGGCATGAGGACGATAGCTGGACCGTGCATGAGGCCAGCGGCGTGCAACACACGGCGGTGCTGAAAGGTGACAGCACACGGCATCCACAATGGCTGATCCTGCGTTATGACCTGAAGGGTGGCGGCACCCGCACGCGGGTCATTGCCGGCGACGAGACCGATGCGGAAAGTCTGCGTCGTCTTCGCGCAAGACTCTCGGTGTGGCAGCCCGCCCAGAAGAGGTAATCACAAGGCACTCACGGCTGGAGCCGCACGCATGCGTAATCTTGTTGTTGCCAGCCTCGCCTTGCTGCTATGTGCCTGCACCGGCATACAGCTGAAGCCCGATTCCACTGTACCCTTGGCGAAAGAGGTGGACCTCGCCCGCTACATGGGCGACTGGTATGTGATTGCGCACATCCCCACCGACCGCGACGCCAGCTCGCACAACGCGATGGAGAACTACAGCCTCAACGCCGATGGCAGCATTGCGACGACTTACCGTAACCGGCTGGAGGGTTTTGGTGGCAAGAAGAAGTTGCTGACGCCCACTGCTTTCGTCGTGCCGAATACCGGCAACGCTTTGTGGGGCATGCGCTTCCAGATTCCCGGCACCGGCATCCCCTGGCCGGCGCAATTCGAGTACCGCATCGCGCACGTCGATGCGCCTGACGACACCGCGCCGTACAGCGCCACCATCATCGCCCGCAGCCAGAAGGATTTTCTCTGGCTGTTCAGCCGCACTCCGACGATGAGCGATGCCGAACTGGCGCGCTACACACGGCTCATCGCAAGTTGGGGCTACGACACGAGCCTGCTCAAGCGCGTGCCGCAACAGTGGCCCAATCCGGTGGATGGCAGCGTGCCGGTACTGGGACCGCAAATGCCATGAATACGGCAGTTGGCAGCGATTCAGCGAGCATGCGCAGGCTGCACGCACCCACAGCGTTTTTCAGGAACACAAGCATGAATACCCGCACGCTCTCCCTCACCGTCGGCCTTGTCGCCAGCAGTCTGATGCTCTCCGTCAACGCCGCTGAAAAAACCTCATCCGTACCCTTGGCGCCCGCCGTGGACTTGTCGAGCTTCATGGGCGATTGGTATGTGATCGGCATCATCCCCAACTTCATCGAGAAGAACGCCTACAACTCGGTGGAAAGCTACAGGCTGGATGAAGACGGCACCATCAAGACCACCTTCACCTATCGCAAGGGCGCGTTCGACGGCCCCCTGAAGACCATGAACCCACGCGGCTTCGTCGAGCCCGACACCAACAATGCCTTGTGGGGCATGCGTATCTTTTGGCCGCTCAAAGGCGAGTACCGCATCGCCCATGTGGAGCCGGACTACAGCACCACCATCATCGGCCGCAGTGCGCTTGATTACGTCTGGCTGATGAGCCGCACGCCGGTGATGAGCGATGCCGCGTTCGAGAAGTATCGCGCGCAGATTGGCAGCTGGGGCTACGACGTGACCAAGTTCGTGCGCGTGCCGCAGCAGCCGCTGGAAGCACGGACACCGAACAACTAAGCGCAGCTATTGCCGAGGCACCACCCGCACGATGCGGCCGCTGTCCACCTCCATCACGGCAATGAAGCCTTCACCCAGCTTTGTGCTGGCACCGACTTCGCCGGAGCCCAGCACGACCCAGTGATTGTTGATGCGATAGCTGCGGTATGGCGCCTGGATGAGGGTCTGCTCCGCTCCATATTTTTTTGACCAGATTTCCCGCGCGAAGGTGATGGCTTGCTTGCCATTGGCAATCGCGCCCTTGGCGGGGATTTCGCTCAGATATTCGCCGGGGCGCAGGGTGGCGAGGTAGGCGTCCATCCATGGCTCCCATTCGCTTTGCGGTATGGGGGTCGGCGTCATTCGCAGATTGAGGGCTTCCAGCGAGAGCAAGTGCAGGTCGTACGGTTTCGGATATTCCGTTGGCAGGGCGACCGCCTTGTCGCCGAGCAGACCATTGAGCGTGGTGCGGATCTGCTTGGCAGCGTCGATCGGCGAGATGGTCTTCTCGTGCATCTTGTAGACGATCTTGTTCTGGTCATCGAGTACTAGCACCGCGGGCATCAAGCGCACGCCGAACTGGTCTGCCACCGCATTGCCGGAGACCAGCAGCGGGAAACTCAGATCGCGCTCTTTCATCACCGCAACCGGGTCGCGGGTTTCTTCGATGTTGATGGTCCACACCGTCACGCCGTGGTCGCGGTAGTCCTGCCAGATCGACTGCACGTAAGGCTGCAAGGCGCGGCTGTAGGGGCACCAGGAGGGCCAGAACAACAGCACCATCGGCTGGTGCGAGGTCGCGTCCGGCAGGGTGACCGTCTGCCCCTGTGGCGTTTGCAGGCTGAAGGTGGGGGCGAGCGAGCCGATGGTGCCGCGCAGATCGACGACGGGTTCGATCTTCGCGGGCAAGAACTCGATCAAGGGATACGACTCGACGTAGACGTAATCGCTGGCCGGTGCGGGCACGACTGTAGGCAACGGCTGCAAAACGAGCGTGCCATCGGCGTGGGTGACTGGGGCTTCGGTGGGCAGCACCGTCGGCAAGGGCAGCAGGCCGGCTGCCTTGCCAGGGCCGACTTTTTCGGGGGCTGTAGGTGCCACCACTGTAAGCGGTTTGAGCTCGACTTTGCCTTCTGGCGCTGTCGTCTGAGCGATGGCCTTAGGCGTGACGCAGACCGCGAATGCGAAGGTCAGAGCCAATCCTCGGCGTAAGGCGGCGGCGGCACTCAACCACATATTGGGTGATCCTGAAGGTGGCAAATCAGTGTTGTTCAGAATCAAGCATGACATGCGGGTCGCCAATAAACGAATGATCCGCGCCTGAAAGTCGATGGCCGAAAACGGCCAGTCGTCGTCGCCTGTGCTCATACACTGGCGGCCATGAAACTCGATCTCGATACCTGCTATGACGCACTCAAGGCGCGAGACGCGCGCTTCGATGGTCGCTTTTTCGTGGCGGTGCGCAGCACGGGTATCTACTGCCGTCCGGTGTGCCCGGCGCGCACGCCCAACAAGGCCAATGTCGATTTCTTCGTGCACGCGGCAGCGGCCGAACGCGGAGGCTTTCGCCCCTGCTTGCGCTGCCGGCCCGAGCTGGCACCGGGCCTGGCTCCGATGGACGCCCCCGACCGCATCGCCCGCCTGGCAGCCGCCCGTATCGAGGCCGGCGCACTCGACGACGGCACAGGCGAGCAGCTCGCCGCATCGCTGAACCTTTCCAGCCGCCAGCTACGGCGGGTGGTGGAAGAGAGTTTTGGCGTCACGCCCATCGAGCTTGCCCAGACGCGTCGCCTATTGCTGGCCAAGCAGTTGCTCACCGACACACAACTGCCAATGGCTGTGGTCGCGCAGGCTGCCGGGTTTGGTAGCGTGCGGCGCTTCAATCATCTGTTCACCACGCGCTACGGCATGGCCCCGAGCCGCCTGCGGCAACGCGGCGGGGACGAGATGCTGGGCGAGACTTTTCAGCTGCGACTGGCTTACCGGGCACCTTTGGCCTGGCCGCATTTACTGGGGTTTCTGACCGGGCGTGGCGCGGCGGGTGTGGAGGCGGCAGACGGCAACCGCTATCTGCGTACCGTGGCTCTCGGTGCGCATCAGGGCTGGCTGGCGGTCGAGCCGATCAAGGCGCTTGAAGCGCTGCAAGTGACGCTCTGCACCAGCCTTCTGCCGGTGCTGCCACAGGTGCTCGCGCGTCTGCGTCGCACGCTGGATCTCGATGCCAACGCGCCGGTGATCGACGCGCATCTGGGCGCTGATCCGCGCCTCGCGGCACTGGTGCAAATCACGCCCGGCCTGCGTGTGCCTGGCGCATTCGATGGCTTCGAGCTGGCGCTGCGGGCCATCCTCGGCCAGCAGGTGACGGTGAAAGCGGCGACCACCTTGTTCGGGAGATTCGCGCGCAACTTCGGCACCGCCCTCACCACGCCGCACGCGGCACTCACGCATCTCGCACCGCGTGCTGAAGTGATCGCTCAAGCGCCGCAGCAGCAGCTGATCGACCTCGGGCTCACCACCCGCCGTGCCGAGACGATCTCGCGCATGGCGCAAGCGGTAGCGAGCGGGGCGATCTCGCTTGAACCCGGCCCTGATCCCGATGCCGTGATGGCCGCGATGCAAGAGCTACCGGGCATCGGCCCATGGACGGCGCACTACATCGCCATGCGCGCGTTGCGTCACCCCGATGCCTGGCCCGATGGCGACCTGGGCTTGCTGCATGCCCTGAAACTCACCTCGCATCGCGAGCTGCGCGCCGCCGCCGAACCGTGGCGGCCATGGCGTAGCTATGCCGCACTTCATCTTTGGAATGCTGCCGCGCAAGGCGGCTAAAGGAGCACCGATGACGACTCACTACAGCAGCATGTCCTCACCCGTTGGCGAGCTCACCTTCACAGGCACCGCGGATGGCCTCAGCGGTGTCTGGTTCGACACCGACCGCCACCAGCACGACCGCACGCGCTGGCAGCGCGACGATGCCTTGTTCACCGAGGCGCGCCAGCAGTTGGAGGAATACTTCGCCGGCGCGCGCCAGGTATTCGATCTCAAGCTGGCGGTGCAGGGCACGGCCTTCCAGCAGCAGGTCTGGGCCGCGCTCTGCGCGATTCCCTTCGGCGAAACCCGCAGTTACGGCCAGCAGGCACGCAGCATGCGAAACGAAAAGGCCGTGCGCGCCGTGGGCCTCGCGAACGGCAAGAACCCGATCAGCATCATCGTGCCCTGCCATCGTGTGATCGGCGCCAACGGCGCGCTCACGGGCTACGCGGGTGGCCTTGAACGCAAGCAATGGTTGCTGGCGCACGAGGCCGATATTTCAAAAACTCGGCTGCTTTGAGCAACGCTCAGGCGCTGGGCGTGAGGATGGTCGGTATTGCGACCGGCAAAGTCTCGGGATAATCCAGCGTGTAGTGCAGTCCGCGAGACTCCTTGCGGGTGAGTGCGGAGCGCACGATCAGCTCGGCGCACAGCACGAGGTTGCGCAGCTCGATCAGGTGCGCCGTCACCTTGTAGTTGCCGTAGTAGTCGAAGATTTCGCGCTTCAGTACTTCGATGCGGTTCAGCGCGCGCTCCAGCCGCTTGGTGGTGCGCACGATGCCGACGTAGTCCCACATGAATGTGCGCAGTTCCAGCCAGTTGTGGCTGACCACCACG
The DNA here is from genome assembly GCA_965279705.1 of Stagnimonas sp. Lineage (GTDB taxonomy): Bacteria > Pseudomonadota > Gammaproteobacteria > Nevskiales > Nevskiaceae > Stagnimonas. Next base: position 3,093,569 of record OZ257257.1, on the reverse strand, counting down.
TCTTCGTCGCTGTCGGTGACGCGGCTGGCATCCCAGGGTTTGAGAGCCGGCGGGTCGCTGCGCTTGTTGAGGGTTGCTTCCAGATCTTCAGCGGCGGATTCAGCGAAGGCGAGGCATTCCAGCAGCGAATTGCTGGCGAGGCGGTTGGCCCCATGCAGGCCGGTGCAGGCGACTTCGCCGATCGCGTAGAGGCCTTCGACATCCGTGCGCCCCTTGAGGTCCGTCACCACGCCGCCGCAGGTGAAATGCGCTGACGGCACCACCGGGATCGGCTCCTTGGTGATGTTGAGGCCGAGTTCGAGGCAATGCGCGTAGATGTTGGGAAAATGCTCTTTCACGAACTCGGGCTTGAGGTGCGTCACGTCGAGATGCACATGGCGCAGACCCAGACGCTTCATCTCGTGGTCGATGGCGCGGGCGACGATGTCGCGCGGGGCAAGCTCGGCACGGGCATCGAAGCGCGGCATGAAGCGCTCGCCCGTGGTCGGCAGCCGCAGATAACCGCCTTCGCCACGCAGCGCTTCCGTGAGCAGATAGTTGCGCGAATCCTTGTGGTACAGGCAGGTCGGGTGGAACTGCATGAACTCCATGTTGCCGACGCGGCAGCCCGCCCGCCAGGCCATCGCGATGCCATCGCCCGAGGCGCCAAAGGGGTTGCTGGAATACAGATAAACCTGATTTGCGCCGCCAGTACACAGCGCCACCGCGCGCGCGCCGACGGCCTCGACTTCGCCGGTATCGCGGTTGAAGAGGTACGCCCCGTGCGCCTGCTTTGTGGCTCTATCGACAATCAGATCGACCACCACCGTGCGTTCCAGCACCTTGATGTTGGGGTGGTTCATGGCGAGCGAGGCGAGGGTGGTTTCCACTGCGCGGCCCGTCGCGTCGGCTGCATGCACGACGCGGCGATGGCTATGCCCGCCTTCGCGGGTGAGATGCAGGCTGCTGTGCTTGCCGTCCTCGTCGCGGGTGAATTGCACGCCCTGCGCCAGCAGCCAGCGGATGCAACCCGGACCGCGCTCGACGGTGAAGCGCACGGCGGTTTCATCGCACAGGCCGCCGCCGGCGACGAGCGTGTCCTGCACATGGTTTTCGAGCGAGTCGTTCTCGTCGATCACCGCCGAGATGCCGCCCTGCGCCCAGAGCGTGCTGCCAGATTCGAGCTTGCTCTTGGAAACAACGGTGACATTGCGGCCTTTCTGCGCCAGCCGCAGCGCAAGCGAGAGTCCCGCCGCGCCGCTGCCGAGGATGAGCACATCGATTGGATAGGTGTTTTGTAAAGCTGCGGCTGTGCGCATGGGCTTCTTGGTAAGCTAGTTCGGTCGCGCAATGCTGCGACGGCAATGAGACGCCGCGTGATGTCATGCGGCACCAAAAGTTGAGAGAAGGGAGTTTAGCGCGCAGGGCCCCAAAGCCCGCGCGGATTCAATGAGCACCGACCCAGACGTCGATATTCAACTCGTCGCGCGCGCCCAGGCGGGCGATCAGCGTGCGTTCGAGCTTCTGGTACGCAAGTACCAGCACAAGATCATCCAGCTGGTCAGCCGCCTCGTGGGCGATGGCGACGCACCCGATGTGGCACAGGAAACCTTCATCCGCGCCTGGCGCGCCATGAAAGGGTTTCAGGGCAACAGCGCCTTCTACACCTGGCTGTATCGCATTGGCATCAATACCGCCAAGAACCATCTCGTCTCGCGTAACCGTCGGTCTGGCGACAAGGACATCGACATCGCCGACGCGGAACTCTATGGCCATACCGAGCAACTAAGTGACAACGCCACACCAGAGGCACAGGCGCTGACGGAGGAGATCAAGCAGAAGGTCGGTGAGGCCATCAACAAGCTGCCACCGGACTTGCGTCAGGCCATCACCCTGCGCGAGCTGGAAGGTTTGAGCTACGAGGAAATCGCAGAGGCGATGAGCTGTCCGATCGGCACCGTCCGCTCGCGCATCTTCCGGGCGCGTGAGGCGATTGATCTGGTGTTGAAGCCTTTGCTGGATGGCTAGCGCATGGGCTGCATGCGGTTTTTTTCAAGTCTTGAGTTGAACTTTCGGCGATAACAATGGTTTAGTTGTTCAGTGCAGAGTCAGCCAGCCCATAGCCAGCCGACACGCACCGGATTTTTTGCCAGGTTCGCCCTGCGGGTGTTCTAGGTTTTTTGAAGAGAGTGTTCATGTCGAATCAATTGCTGTCTGCCGCCGCCGACGCCGCCGCCACCGAAGCCGAGTGGGATGCGCTGATCGAGTCCGTTGAGAACGACCCTGAGATCAAGGCCGAATGGAGCCGTCTCTGGCAATGGCGCGATGCGCGCGATGGCGTGACGCTGGCAGCCAGCGACGACTTCTGCAGCGGCGTGATGGCGGCGATCGCCAATGAGAAACCGCTGCCCAGCACGGTGGTTACGATGCCGCGCCGCACTCCCACCGTTGCAGCACGCCCGGCCCGCAGCTGGCGCACGCTGGTGCCGCTCTCGGCGGCGGCAGGCGTGGTGGCAGCCGTGCTGTTCGTGGGTGGCTTGCGTGGCCCTGCCAGCAACAACGGCTCTGACCTAGCGATATCGCAGGTGGTCAGCAGTGGCCAGATGGTCGCGACCACGCCAGTGAGTTTCTCCAGCGCTGAAACTGGCGATGCCCTGCCGGATGACGCCAAGGCCGCCATCCTCAATGCCTACCTGATGGAGCACAGCAACTCGCTCGCAGAACGCAGCATGGGCGGCACTCTGGCCAATGCGCGTTTCGCAGCCCGCACCGCTGACTATCGTCCGGACGCGCAGTAATGCTTTGCACCCGTCTCGCGGCCTGCCTGCTTGGCCTGGCCTCGGTCACCGCTTTCGCAGCGCCATCGCCTGCCGAGATTCTGCTCAAGGCGGCTGATACCTCGCGCACGGTGAATTACCAGGGCACGGTTATCTACCGTGCTGGTGGCAATATCGAATCCATGCGGTTGATTCACGGCTTTGCCGCAGGCATCGAGCGCGAGCGCGTCGTGGCGCTGACCGGCGAGCCGCGCGAGATCATCCGCATCGACAATAAGGTCACCTGCCTGCTGCCGAAGGATCGCAAGCTCGATCTGAAACGACCGGCGCTGAAGGGGCTGCTCACCAATGTGTCTCCCGAATCCCTCAAGGAACTCGCCGCCTGGTATGAGCTGCGGGATGTCGGCACTGCGCGTGTTGCCGGGCGCGTCTGCCGCGGTGTGGAGCTGGCTCCAAGGGACGGCTTTCGCTACGGCTATGAAATCTGGGCTGATGAAATCACCGGCGTGCCCTTGAAAGTGGCGCTGGTCGGCCCTGGCCGCCGCGCGCTCGAAGACGTCATGTTCACCGAGGTGACCTTCCCCGTCAGCCTGCCGGACGAGGCTTTCGCGCCCGGCCTGGACCCGACACGATTCAAGGCTATCACCCGCGACGAGCCCGCGATGAAAGAACTTTCGGGCGGCGCGGCGGACATCAGCGACTTCCCGCTGCGGTTCGAAAACCTGCCGCCCGGCTATCGCGTCACCATGCGCGAGCAGCGTCCCGGCAACGATCTGCGCGGGCGCGTCGAGCATGTGATGCTCTCCGACGGGCTCTCGGCGGTGTCGGTGTTTGCTGCCCTTGGCGTGGCACCCGAAAAAGCTTTCAACGGCCTGACGCAGATGGGCGCGGTGCAGGCTTATGGCCGCAGTCTGGGGCGCTTTCACGTCACCGTCGTCGGCGAAACGCCGGTGGCGACTGTCGAGGCTATCTCCGGCGGCTTGCGCCTGAGCGAGACCACCGGCAAACCGGCCGTGAAGCCCTGAACAAGCCCCATCAGGCGAGACATCGCTCGTCCCCATAAAATGGCGGTCACCTTTTTGGAGCGTTACATGATCGTTGCCGCCGCGTCGTGCCGTCGGGCCGGATGCTTGCTTGTGTTGTCCCTGCTGCTCGGCAGCTGCTCGAAGGCGCCGTCAACCGCGGGGCTGCCCGCGTTTGCCGATCTGGTGGATGCCGTCAGCGGTTCGGTGGTCAATATCAGCACCGTGCCGGTCGATGCCGTAGCGTCGAGCGCGGCACCCGAAGCGCCGACAGCCCCGGATTCGGATCAATCCGCGCGCGAAAACATGCCGGACTGGATGAAAAAGTTTCTCGAACAACACGCGCCGGAAGGCTACGGCGGCGATGCTGCCCCCGAAGGTTCGGACCAGTCCGAAGGCGAACCGGGGCTCGACGAGCCGCAGGGCGCTGAACAATCGCTGGGCTCGGGCTTCATTCTCTGGGACGACGGCTACGTCGTCACCAACGCCCATGTGGTGAAGGACGCCAAGGAAATCACGGTGCGCTTGCAGGACCGCCGCGAACTGGCGGCCACCATCATCGGCGTCGACGAGCCGAGCGACATCGCGCTGCTCAAGATTGACGCCAAGGATCTGCCGGCGGTGAAGATTGCCGACATCAAGAAGCTGCGCGTCGGCGAATGGGTGATGGCCATTGGCTCGCCGTTCGGCTTCGATTATTCGGTGACCGCCGGCATCGTCTCCGCTAAGGGCCGCAGCCTGTTCACCGAGCAGTACGTGCCGTTCATCCAGACCGATGCCGCAATCAATCCCGGCAATTCCGGTGGGCCGCTGTTCAATCTGGCGGGTGAAGTGGTGGGTGTGAACTCGCAGATCTACTCGCAGACCGGCGGTAATTCGGGCATCGCGTTTGCCATACCGATCAGCGTCGCAGTGAGCGTCGCCGAGCAGTTGAAGGACAAGGGCAAGGTCACCCGCGGCTGGCTGGGCGTGGTGGTGCAGGAAGTCACCCGCGATCTCGCCAAGAGCTTTGGTCTTTCCAAGGCCGAAGGCGCGCTGGTGGCGCGCGTGGTCGCAGGCTCGCCGTCGGATGAAGCCGGCCTCAAGCCGGGCGATGTCATCCTGTCTTTCAACGACGAGCCGCTGGTGGTGAGCAACGCCCTGCCGCCGCTGGTGGGCGCAGTCGTACCTGGCGAAACCGTGCCGCTGCGGGTGCTACGCGAAGGCAAGCAGATCACCCTCAAGGTGAAAGTGGGTGAGCTGCCACCCGATGCCGCCGGTGCGCCGCAGCCACAACTGCCGCTCGGCTTGGCTGTGGAACGTCTGACCGCGCAGGACCGCGAAGCGGCCCGGGTGGTGGATGGCGGCGGCGTCGGCATTGCTGGTGTGGAGCCAGGCCCGGCCCAAAAGGCCGGCGTGCGCGAGGGCGATATTCTGCTGTCGCTCTCCGGCCAGAAGATCGACAGTCCCGAGAAGCTGAAAGAGGTCGTCGAAAAACTCACGCCCGGCGCCAGCGTGCCGCTGTTGATCCAGCGCGACGGCGCACCGCTGTTTCTGGCGCTGGATGTTCCCGCGGTAGAACCCAAGAAGTAGCGCTTGCGACGCTTCACGCTGCTGACCCGCCCCGGCTGCCATCTCTGTGAAGACTTCGAGCTTGAAGTGCTGGCTGCATTTGCCGGACGGCTGGAAATCGACGCCGTGCAAGTCGACCACCATCCTGCCTGGCGGGCTCAATACGGCCTGCGCATCCCGGTGCTGCTCGATGCGCGCGAACATTTCGTCTGTGAAGTGAGCGTTGATGCAAACGCGATTGCAGCGGCTCTGGCGCAAGCCGGGTAGAGCCGCTGCGGCTATACTCCGCGACCATTTTTTGACCACTGCGGCCCGTTTCATGCGCCGCGCTGACTAGACCCAAATGTCCGTCCCGCAGTCCCATATCCGCAACTTCTGCATCATCGCCCACATCGATCACGGCAAATCGACGCTGGCCGATCGCTTCATTCAGCTCACCGGTGGGCTTGAAGCGCGCGAAATGCAAGCGCAGGTGCTTGACAACAATCCCATCGAGCGCGAGCGCGGCATCACCATCAAGGCGCAGGCGGTGCAGCTGCACTACAAGGCGAAAAACGGCGAGCTGTATCAGTTCAACCTCATTGACACGCCGGGGCATGTGGACTTCTCGTATGAAGTGAGCCGCTCGCTCGCGGCCTGCGAAGGTGCGCTGCTCGTCGTCGATGCCTCGCAAGGTGTGGAGGCGCAGAGCGTTGCCAACTGCTACACCGCGATTGATCTGAACCTTGAAGTGATGACGGTCTTGAACAAGATCGACCTTCAGAACGCCGAGCCCGATCGCGTGGTGAAAGAGATCGAAGAGATCATCGGCGTGCCCGCCGAAGACGCCGTGCGTATCTCGGCCAAGACCGGCCTCAATGTGCTGGATGTGCTGGAAGAAGTGACCACCCGCCTGCCTGCGCCCAAGGGCGACCCGAACGGCAAGTTGCAGGCGCTGATTGCGGATAGCTGGTTCGACAACTACTTGGGCGTGGTCTCGCTGGTGCGCATCATGCACGGCACGGTGAAGAAGGGGCAGAAGATCCGCGTGATGAGCACCGGCCGCGATTACGAGATCACCATGATCGCGGTCAACACGCCCAAGCGCATCTTCAAGGACGTGCTGGAGTGCGGCGAAGTCGGCATGATCGTCGCCAACATCAAGGATATTTTTGGCGCTCCCGTTGGCGACACCATCACGCTGGCGGCGGCACCTTGCGAGACGGCCCTGCAAGGCTTCAAGGAAGTGCAGCCCCGTGTGTTCGCCGGCATGTTCCCGATCGACGCTGATGACTTCGAGGATTTTCGCGAGTCGCTGCAAAAGCTGCGCTTGAACGACTCGGCCTTGCGCTTCGAGCCCGAGAACTCCTCGGCACTCGGCTTCGGTTTCCGCATCGGCTTCCTTGGGCTCTTGCACATGGAAATCGTGCAGGAGCGTCTGGAGCGCGAATACAACATGAACCTCATCACCACCGCGCCGTCGGTGGTTTACGAGGTGGTGACGACGCAGGGCGACATTCTCAAAATCGACAATCCCAGCGACCTGCCCGAACCCGGCTCGCTGGCCGAAGTGCGCGAGCCGATCATCCTCGCCCGCGTGCTGATGCCGAACGAATACGTCGGCAACGTGATGACGCTGTGCATGGAAAAGCGCGGGGTGCAGAAGAACCTGCGCTACGTCGGCAACCAGGTGCAGATGGAAGTGGAGATGCCCTTGGGCGAAGTGGTGCTCGATTTCTTCGACCGCTTGAAGTCCGTCAGCCGTGGCTTCGCGAGCTTCGAATACGAGTTCGTGCGCTTCCAGGAAGCCGATGTGGTGAAGCTCGACGTGTTGGTGAATGGTGAAAAGGTCGATGCGCTCGCCACCATCGTGCACCGCGACAACAGCTACAACCGCGGCCGCGACCTCTGCGAGCGCATGCAGGAAGTCATCCACCGACAGATGTTCGACGTGGCGATTCAAGCCGCCATCGGCAGCAAGATCATCTCGCGTTCCACCGTCAAAGCTTTAAGAAAAGACGTCACCGCCAAGTGCTACGGCGGCGACGCCAGCCGCAAGAAGAAGCTCCTCGAAAAGCAGAAAGAGGGCAAGAAGCGCATGAAGCAGGTGGGTTCGGTAGAGATTCCGCAGGAAGCCTTCCTCGCCGTGCTCGGCATGGATCGCAAATAGGCCTTACCAGAGAACGGCATGAGCAATTTCTTTACCCATCTCGGCACCGACTTCGCGTCGATCCTGTTCGTGCTGACACTGGTCAGCGGTGTGCTCTGGACGCTGGATCGCTTCTGGCTCGAAAAGCGCCGCAAGGTGGCCGCTGCCACGACCGGCAGTGATCCGCAAAAAGCCAACTGGCTGGTGGATCTGGGCCGCCAGTTCTTCCCCGTGATCGTCGCGGTGTTCCTGCTGCGCTCGTTCCTGGTCGAGCCGTTCCGCATTCCTTCCGGCTCGATGATCCCGACCTTGCGGGTGGGCGATTTCATTCTGGTCAACCGCTTTGCCTACGGCCTGCGCTGCCCGATCGGCGACTGCAAGCTGCTGGCACTCGCCGAGCCTAAGCGCGGCGACGTGGTGGTGTTCCGCTACCCGGTCGACCCGAAGATGGACTTCATCAAGCGTGTGATCGGCCTGCCGGGCGATACCGTGCGCTACGTCAACAAGCAGCTGACCGTGAACGGCGAACTCGCCTCGCAGGAGGCCATCGGCCCCTTCGACGGCCGTCCGCTCGATACCGAGCTGCAGGAAACACTGGGCAGCGTGCAGCACCACATCCTCACCAACAGCGATCGTCCGGTGCAGGATTTCGAGTTCACCGTACCCGCCGGCCAGTACTTCATGATGGGCGACAACCGTGACGGCAGCAGCGACAGCCGCTATTGGGGCACCGTGCCCGAGGCCTATCTCAAGGGCCGCGCGTTTTTCGTGTGGATGAGCTGGGATTCCGAAGCCATGCGCCCGGTGTGGTCACGCATCGGCCACGGCATCCAGTAACATCCGGCTAAATTACCGGGGCAGACCATGCAATCGAAACGCCATCAACAGGGATTCATCAAGCTGCTCTTCATTTTTGGCTCGATTGCCTTCGTCGCAATCGTGGCGATGAAGCTGTTCCCCCTCTATGCCAACCAGCTCAAGCTCACGCGGGCTGTGCAGCAGACGGCGAGCGAAGGCTCCATAGACCCGCTAGCGGTGAAAAACGCACTCCAGCGCCGCTGGGACATCGATGACATCACGCAGATACTGCCCAAAGACATCAAGATCGAGCGCGATGGCCGTGGTGGCGGCGCACTTACTTATGACTACGAGGCGCGCACCAGCCTTTTCTACAACGTCGATCTGGTGCTGAAGTTCAATGGTCGCGAGCCGGTCAAGGGTTACTAGATGCCCGATGACCTGCGCGCGCTGCAACAGGCGCTGCGCTACCGCTTCAACAACGTCGCCCTGCTGCAACAGGCGCTCACGCACCGCAGCTTTGCCGGCGTCAACAACGAGCGGTTGGAATACCTCGGTGACGGCCTGCTCAACTTCGTGATTGGCGAGGCCGCCTACACGCAGTGGCCCAAGGCACCGGAAGGGGATCTGTCCCGCTTGCGTGCCAGCCTGGTCTGCGAAGACACGCTGGCGCGCCTGGCCAAGGGGCTGGACATCAGCGATCAGCTGCGCATGGGCGGCGGGGAACTCAAGAGCGGCGGCTATCGCCGGGAGTCCATCCTCGCCGATGCGCTGGAGGCGATCATCGGCGCGATCTATCTCGATGGCGGCTTTGCCCCCGCGCGCGAAACCACGCTGTATCTGTTTACCGAGTGCCTGACGACGTTGCCGGAGCCTGAAACCCTCAAGGACTCCAAGACCCGTCTTCAGGAGTTTCTGCAAGGCGATTCGCGGCCCTTGCCCGAGTATCGTGTGCTCAGCGAGCACGGCCCGCCGCATCGGCGGGTGTTTCAGGTGGCCTGCAAGCTGCTGGATTCGGGTCTGGAAACCGAGTCCGGCGGCACCAGCCGCAAGCAGGCAGAGCAGGATGCGGCACGATTGATGTTTGAAAAATTACACAGCAGCAAATCGAAAGGAACACCAAATGCGTAGCGGAATGGTGGCGGTCGTTGGACGCCCAAACGTCGGTAAATCCAGCCTGATGAACGCGATGATCGGTCGCAAGATTTCGATCGTCAGCCACAAGCCGCAGACCACGCGGCATCGCATTCAGGGCGTGCTGCACGACGAGCGCGGGCAGGTGGTGTTTGTCGACACGCCCGGCATGCACACCAAGGCGTCGCGCGCGCTCAATCAGGTGATGAATGCCGCCGCAACCGGTGCCATCCATGACGTCGAGCTGGTGCTGTGGGTGGTCGAAGCTGGCTATTACAACGACGAAGATGCCGCCGTGCTGGAGCGCCTGAAACTGACCGAATGTCCGATCGCATTGGTGGTCAACAAGGTCGACAAGTACGAGGACAAGGGCAAGGAAAAGCTGCTGCCGGAGCTGGAAAAGCTCACAGCACTCGCCAACTTCGTGTTCGTGGTGCCGGTCTCGGCGCACAAGAAAGACAATCTCGAAGCGCTAAAGAACGCGCTGTTCGCGCACCTGCCGGAAGGCGAGCCAATGTATCCAGAAGACATGGACATGGGCCACAACGTCAGCTTCGCGGCCGCCGAAATCATCCGCGAAAAACTGATCCGCAACCTGCATCAGGAAATGCCGTATTCGACGGCGGTGGAGATCGAAGCCTACGAGCGCGAGCCGACCATCGACCGCATCAGCGCCATCATCTGGGTCGAGCGCGAGGGGCAGAAGGCCATCGTCATCGGCAATGGCGGCGAGACGCTGAAATTGATCGGCAGCAACGCCCGCCGCGATATCGAGCGCGCCACCGGTCGTAAGGTGTTCCTCAAGCTCTGGTGCAAGGTCAAGGAAAACTGGAGCGACGACCCGAAGGCGCTCACGAAATTCGGTTATTGAGGAATGCAGCGGCAGCGCATCGAGCATGAGCCTGCCTATGTGCTGCATACGCGACCGTTTGGTGACACCAGCCTGCTGCTGGAAGTCTTCACGCCGCAGCATGGCCGCTGCGGGCTGATTGCCAAGGGCGCGCGCGCGCCCAAGTCGCGCAAGCGCGCTTTGTTGCAGGTGCTGCAACCGCTGTTGCTGTCGTGGCGCACGAGCGGCGAGCTGGGCACGCTGACGGCGGTTGAAGCGGCATCGGCCCCGATCATGCTCACCGGCGAAAATCTCTTCTGCGCCTGGTATGCCAACGAGCTGCTCATGAAGCTGCTGCCGCGCGGCGATGCGCATGTGAGGTTGTTCATCGCCTACTCGGCCCTGCTGCCTCGCCTGCTGGACGACGCCGAAGCCGGCTTGCGTGCTTTTGAATGCGCGCTGCTCGACGAACTGGGATTGAGCCTCGGGCTGGATGCGGAGATCGAGCCCGAGACGCGTTACGTCTACATCGGCAATCAGGGCCTGCGCCCGGCGCTGCCGAGCGAGCCGCGTAGCTTTGCGGGCGAGAGCTTGATTGCCCTGCGCGACGATGCGCCGTACACGCCGCAGGCAAGGCAGGAGGTTCGACTGCTGCTGCGCGCTGTACTGCGCGGCCTCTTGGGTGGGCGCACGCTGGAGAGCGCGCAACTGCTGCGCGAGCTGCGGACGATGCCTGCCGCCGTCGTCAAACCTTAGAATCACGCCCCACCCCAAGTTCAGCTCGTCCATGATTCCCATCCGCCTCGGCGTCAATGTCGATCACGTCGCCACCCTGCGGCAGGCACGCGGCACGCTGTATCCCGATCCGGTCGAGGCGGCCTTGATCGCCGCCAGCGCCGGGGCAGATTCGATCACCGTGCATCTGCGCGAAGACCGCCGGCACATCCAGGATCACGACGTCGCGCGGGTCATCCAGCGCAGCCCGGTGCCGATCAATTTCGAGATGGGCGTGACCGAGGAAATGCTGGCCATCGCCTGCAAGCTCAAGCCCAAATACGCCTGCCTGGTGCCCGAAAAGCGCGAGGAAAAAACCACCGAAGGCGGCTTGAATGTGGCGGGCAATCTCGCTGCCGTGCGGGATGCCTGCGCGCGGCTGATGAAGGCGGGGATCATCCCGGCACTGTTCATCGACCCCGATCCGGCGCAGCTCGCCGCCACCATCCAGAGTGGCGCGCCGCAGGTGGAGATTCACACCGGTCGCTACTGCGATGCCACCACCGATGCGGGCCGCGCCGAAGAGCTGATGCTCATCATGAACTTCGCCCGCATCGCTCACGAAGCGGGGCTGGAGGTGCATGCAGGGCATGGCCTGAGCGTCGACAACGTCGGCCCGATTGCCGCAATCCCTGAAATCGTCGAACTCAACATCGGCCATGCGCTGATCGCCCGCAGCGTGTTCATCGGCTTGCCGGCGGCGGTGGCGGAGCTGCGGCGGCGCATGCGCGAAGCACGCGGCCAGTGATCTACGGCATCGGCACCGACCTCTTGCGCATCGACCGCGTCGAGCGCCTCTGGGCCAAATACGGCGCGCACTTTGCCAACAAGATGCTGATGCCCGAAGAGCGTGAGCAATTCGAGCAGGCGCGGCGCAAGGGCAACTTTCTCGCCAAGGCTTTTGCCGCCAAGGAGGCCTTCGTGAAAGCGTTCGGAACCGGCTTTCACGGTGTGAGCTACCGCGACGCGGGCGTGCTGTCGCTACCTAGCGGCAAGCCGACGCTGGTGTTCAGCCCCGCCATGCGCCTGCGGCTGGATGCGCTCGGCATCAGCGACGGCCACATCTCGCTCACCGACGAAGACGGCCGGGTGATGGCTTTCGTCGTGCTCGAAACAAGCTAGAGCGTGGCAGCGTCGCGCCGTTAAGATAGCGTCATGTCCTATCGCACCCTCGCAGAAACCATCGGCAACGCCCCGCTGGTGCAGCTCACGCATCTGCCCGGCATCGGCAGCAACATCCTGCTGGCCAAGCTCGAAGGCAACAATCCCGCCGGTTCGGTGAAAGATCGCCCCGCCTATTTGATGATTCGCGGCGCGCAGGAGCGCGGCGAGATCAAGCCCGGCGACACGCTGGTCGAGGCCACCAGCGGCAACACCGGCATCGCCTTGGCAATGGCCGCCGCCGCGCTTGGCTACCGCATGGTGCTAGTGATGCCCGAGCATCTTTCCGTCGAGCGCCGCGCGGTGATGAAGGCCTTCGGCGCCGAGCTGATTCTGGTGACGAAAGAGCAGGGCATGGAGGGCGCGCGTGATCTCGCCGACGCCATGCAGAAGCGCGGCGAAGGGCGGGTGCTCGACCAGTTCGCCAACCCCGATAACCCCCGCGCGCACTACGACACGACGGGGCCTGAAATCTGGCGTGATACCGAAGGCAAGGTGACCCACTTCGTCAGCAGCATGGGGACGACCGGCACCATCATGGGCACCTCGCGCTATCTGAAAGAGCAGAACCCGAAGGTGCAGATCGTCGGCGTGCAGCCGGATGGCGAGAGCAGCATCCCCGGCATCCGCAAATGGCCCGAGGCTTATCTGCCGAAAATCTTCGATCGCTCGCGGGTCGATCGCATCATTGAAGTCAGCAGCACCAACGCCGAGCACACCATGCGAGAGATGGCGCGGCTGGAGGGCTTGTTCTGCGGGCCGTCGTCGGGCGGCGCGATGTGGAGCGCGCTGCAACTCTGCCGCGAGCTGGAGAACGCGGTGATCGTCAGCATCGTCTGCGACCGCGGTGATCGCTACATTTCTACCGGCGTGTTTCCGTCGTGACGGTGCTCGTTCTCGATCTGAAGAGCGTGCCCGACCCGGCAGTCGGCAAGCGGCTGCTGGCGCTGGAAAAGTTCAGCGATGCCGAGGCGGTGCTGGCGATGAAAACGCTGCGCGTCGCCGGGCATCAGTCCAATGCTGTGCCCTCGCAGCAACGCCGCGTCGTGGCCGCCGCACTGGTGGTGGCGAGCGAAAATCAGTTTGCGGTCGAAGAGTTTCTGCCTGGCGTGGACGAGGCAAAAATGCTGCTCGCCATCGAGCAGCGCGTGGTGGCTGCCCATGCGCCGGTCTGGGCCTGGGACGGCGTGCGTGGCTATCGCGCGCAACTACTGGCGCGCGCGCTGGCCACCGGTGCCGCCATGCCGGCGCTGTTCGCCTCGCGCGGGCCGCAGAGCCTGGCAGCACACTTCGGCTTTCAGCCCGAGAACGCGCGGCTGGCCGAGCTGGCGGCTGCGCACGGCCTGCCGCATCGCCTCGGTCTGCGCAAGGCCGAAACCGAAGCCGCGCACGCACGCGGCGATCATCAAAAACTTCTTGCGGGCAGCGCTGCGGATGCGCTGATCGCCTATCTGCTGAGCATTGCCTTGAAAGCTGCGACCGGTGAAATCGACGAGGCCGCGCGCGTTGCTGCGCGCGAGCAAGTATGTAACTGGCTGGGTGCGCAGACTGCCGCGCACTGGCAGCAGTTTCATGCCGCGTGGCGCGCCCTGTGAGCGGCGTTCGCAAACGCAATCTGCCGCAAGGCAGCTTCACGGCTGAAGTCACTTCGCTCGATCATGAGGGCCGTGGTGTGGCGCGGCTCGATGGTCGCGTGACCTTCATCGCCGATGCCCTGCCGGGCGAGACGGTCGAGTTCAAATACCTGAGCCAGCGTCGGGACCAGGCCGAAGGTCAGGTGACGGCGGTGCTGGTCGCCAGCCCCGATCGCGTCACTCCGCCCTGCGAGCACTTCGGCCTGTGCGGCGGCTGTGCCTTGCAGCATCTGGCACCGGCGAAGCAGATTGAATGGAAGCAGCACGAGCTGATGCAGACCCTGCAACGCGTCGGCAAGGTGACGCCGCGCGAGATCGCACCGGCGCTCACCGCGCCCACGCTCGGCTATCGCCGCCGTGCGCGCGTCGGCGTGAAGTTTGTCGAGAAAAAAGGCGGCACGCTGGTGGGTTTCCGCGAGCGCGGCTGTTCGTTTCTGGCGACGCTCAAAAGCTGCAAGGTGCTCGACCCGCGCGTCGGTGAAAAGCTCACCGTCATCGCGCGGATGATCGACACCCTCTCGGTGCGCGCGCTGATCCCGCAGATCGAGATGGCTGCCGCCGACCATGTGGTGCTGGTGATGCGTGTGCTGCAGCCGCCAACCGAGCAGGATCGCGCCACGCTCGCCGCCTTCAGCGCCGAACACGGCTTCGAGATTTTGTTGCAGCCCGGCGGCCTCAACACCATCGAGCCGCTTGAAGAGGTTTTGAGCGACGGTTCGCGTCGGCCCGGCACGCGCTGGCCGCTGCATTACTCGCCGGATGGCAGCGAGGCGCAGCTCGCCTTCGAGCCCGCCGACTTCATCCAGGTCAACGGCCCGCTGTCGGAAGCCATGGTGCGACAGTCGATCGAATGGCTTGACCCACAGCCCGGCGATTCGGTGCTCGAACTGTTCGCGGGCCTGGGCAATTTCACCGTGCCGCTCGCCAAGACCGGTGTTGCCGTCACGGCGGTTGAAGGCGACAAGGGTCTGGTCGCACGTGGCGATGCCAACTGCAAGGCCAATGGCTGTGGGGCAGTGCAATGGCACGTTGCCGACCTGTTCAAGCCCGACAGCCAGGCGCCGTATTTGCAGGCGCACTTCGATCTTGCCCTCATCGACCCGCCGCGCGCGGGTGCCATCGAGATCATGCCGCTGCTGATTGCCAAGAAGCCCAAGCGCATCCTCTACGTGAGCTGCCATCCCGCCACGCTGGCGCGGGACGCGGCGCTGCTGGTAGAGGGCGGCTACGTGCTGACCAAAGCCGGGGCGATGGACATGTTCCCGCACACCAGTCATGTCGAAAGCATGGCGCTCTTCGAGCGCAGCGAGAAGAAAAAATGATGCCCAGTGAGCAGAAGGCGAAGTGATGGCGACTGAAATCGAACGCAAGTTTCTCGTCACCAGCGATGGCTGGCGCGCCGCTGCGCACAAACGCATCCCGATGCGGCATGGCTATCTGGCCCCGCTGGGTGGCGCGGCCAGCGTGCGGGTGCGCATCGAGGGCACGCAAGGCAAGCTCAACGTCAAGGCCGCGAAGGTCGGCATGAGCCGTGCCGAGTATGAATACGACGTGCCTGCGGCCGAGGTGGAGGAGATGCTGGCGACCCTGTGCACCGGCCTCATCCTCAAGACACGCCACTACGTCACGGTGGGTGCGCATCTGTGGGAAGTTGACGAGTTCGAGGGCGACAACGCGCCGCTGATCGTGGCCGAGATCGAACTCGGTAGTGAAGACGAAACCTTCATCAGGCCGGACTGGGTCGGCGAAGAAGTGACGCAGGATCGTCGCTACTACAACCACACGCTGTCGGTTACGCCGTACGCGCAGTGGCCCAAAGATTGATGCCAGAAACAGTACACATCACAGTCGATTTGCGAGCGCAGACGCTGACGCTCTGGAATGACAGGACCATGCAGAAGTGCTGGTCAGTTTCGACCGCCGCCAATGGCCCCGGCGAAATACAGGGTTCGGGCTGCACGCCACGCGGGCGTCACATCATCCGCGCCAAAATTGGCGCAGGCGCTGAAATCGGCACGGTGTTCAAGGCGCGGCGGGTGGCAAGCGACGTGCGGCGGTATTCGGCCGAGGCGTGTGCGCAATATCCCGGACGCGACTGGATACTGACCCGTATCCTGTGGCTCTCAGGCTGCGAGGTGGGCATCAACCGGCTCGGTTGTGTCGATACCCAGCGCCGCTACATCTACATCCACGGCACACCGCACGCCGACACATTGGGCGCGCCCGCCAGCCACGGCTGTATTCGCATGCGCAACACCGACGTTATTGAGTTGTTCGATCTTGTTTCACCAGGGACAGAAGTCACGCTACATGAGTGAATCCACAAGCAGTGCGAAGCCGACCAGCGTGCTGGGTCCCGTGATGATCGACGTGGCGGGGCAGGAGCTGACCGCCGAAGACCGCGAGCTGATCCGTCATCCGCTGGTCGGCGGGGTGATTCTGTTTACCCGCAACTATCGCGACCCCGAGCAGCTGAAAAAACTCTGCGACGACATCCTGAGCGTGCGCAAGGCGCGTCCGCTGCTGGCGGTGGATCACGAAGGCGGGCGCGTGCAGCGCTTCCGCAACGGCTTCTCGCGGCTGCCCGCCATGCGCACGCTCGGCAAGCTGCACGAGGAATCAGCCAGCAAGGCGCTGGAGGAATCCCGCCGCCTCGGCAGCCTCATCGGCAGCGAGCTGGGCTGGTTCGGCTTCGACCTGCCGTTTGCCCCGGTGCTCGACCGCGATTACGAGGTGAGCCAGATCATCGGCGACCGCGCCTTTGCCAACGACGTGGACGTGCTCACCGCACTCTCGCGTGCGTTCTGGAAAGGTCTGAACGAGGCCGGTTTGTCGGCCACCGGCAAGCACTTCCCCGGCCACGGTGCGGTCACTGCCGACTCGCACACCGAGCTGCCGGTCGATCGCCGCGCATTGCCGCAGCTCGAAGCCGATATGGCGCCGTTCAAGCAACTGATGGCCGAAGGGCTGGAGTCGATCATGATGGCGCACGTGCGCTATACAGCGGTCGACACGCTGCCCGCATCGCTGTCGGTGAAATGGATTCGCGACCTCTTGCGCCGTGACTGGAAATACAACGGCGCGATCTTCTGCGACGACCTCTCGATGGGCGGCGCGGCAGTGGCCGGCACCCTGGGCGAGCGCGCCGTGCTGGCGCTGGCGGCCGGCTGCGACATGATCCCCGTCTGCAACAACCGCGAAGGCGTGATGCAGGTGCTCGAAGCACTTCAGGATTACAAACCCAGCCGGCTCTCCAGCGCCCGGCTCAAGCGACTGTACCGTCGTGAAGTGGACTTGCCGGCGCCGACTTTCGGCCGTGAGGCGGAGGCCTTGCAATGAGCCGTGTCGAAGAAGCGGCAACCTTGCTGCGCGAGGCCGATTGCCTGTTCGACGCCAACGCGGTGCGTGCCGCTTACGACGACCTCGCCGCGCGCCTCAACGCCGACTACGCCGACCGCTTGCCGCTGATTCTCTGCGTGATGAACGGCGGTCTCTATGCCACCTCGGAAATCACCCAGCGCCTCAGCTTCCCGTTCGAGCTGGATTACCTGCATGCCACCCGTTATCGCGGTGCGACCACTGGCGGCGGCTTGATCTGGAAGCGCCAGCCCGATGCCGCACTCGAAGGCCGCGACGTGCTGGTGATCGACGACATTTTGGATGAGGGCCACACGCTGGTCGCCATCCGCAAAGCGCTGCTGGAGTTCAACCCCAAGTCGCTGAAAGTGGCCGTGCTCGCCGAGAAACTGCACGACCGTCGCGCCCCCGAAGCCCATGCCGAATACATCGGCCTCGCCGTGCCCGACCGCTATGTCTTCGGCTGCGGCATGGACGTGCGCGAACTGTGGCGGCAGGTTCCGGCCATTTACGCAGTCAAAGGTCTTTAATTCATGAGCAAGATCGCAGTCATCGGCGGCACCGGCATGAACACCTGGCCGGGCCTTGAGATCATCAAGCGGCTGGAGAGCTACACCACCTACGGCAAGCCCTCGGCACCGCTGATCCTCGGTCGCATCGCCGGCGTCGAGGCACTCTTTCTCGCCCGTCACGGCGAGGGTCACAAGATCCCGCCACATGGCATCAACTACCGCGCCAATTTGAAGGCACTGGCCGATGCCGGCGTCACGCAGGTCATCGCCATCGCGGCCGTCGGCGCGATGGCGCCGTGGTTCGCGCCCGGCGAAATCGCCGTGCCGATTGACCTCATCGACTACACCCACGGCCGTGCGCACACCTACTCGGATGGCGAGCCGGGCAGCAAGCTCGAACACGTCGAAATGACGCACCCCTACACCCCGGCTCTGCGCAGTGCGCTGTTCATCGCGGCGGGACACGCCGAAGTCACCGTCAGTGGTCAGGGCGTGATGGCCGTGACCCAGGGGCCGCGACTCGAAACCCCGGCTGAAATCCAGCGCCTGCTGCGCGACGGCTGCGACATGGTGGGCATGACCGGCATGCCGGAGGCAGCGCTCGCCGCCGAGCTGGGTCTTGGCTATGCCTGCATCGCGGTATCCGTGAACTGGGCCGCGGGGCTGTCGCCCGCGGGGCTGGGCATTCACGACGAAATCCACGCCTCCATCGAAGCCGGCATGAGCAAGGTGCAGCGCCTGCTGGCGGCGGCCTTGCCTGGTCTCGCCGGCTGAGAGGCAGCAGAAGTGCGAGACATTTGCAGGGGTGCAAATAATCCATAGCGGCATCGCCGCCAATACAAAGTTCGGACAGGGACGGCCGTTACTATCAGCACATGAATGAGAGCGACCACCCACCCGCGTTGTTACTGCAGCGAAGTAAAGCGTCAACCGCTTTGCACCGGAGTATCGACCGGTGATGGATCCGCTCCGCGAGCTGTCGTTTCGTGAAGGGGGTGCCGATAGCGGCGTCACCACGACGCTCTCGCGCGGGCTGTTTACGCAGATTGCCAAGGCCTTACGCGAAAACGTCGGTGTCGATCTTGGCAGCTGCCGGCATGACCTTGCGCTGCGTGCCCTGGGCCGCCGCCTGCGGGCGCGCCGTCAGGAGAGCCTGAAAACCTATGCCAGGCTGATCGCTGAAGATGCGGTTGAGCCACGTCGCCTCGCGCGCTGCCTGCTGGCATCAGACGGTGATCTGTTTCTCGACGCCGATGGCGCTGCCGTGCTCAGCCTGCGACTGGCGGCCACCCGCACGCAGAGCGAGAAGCTGCGTTTGTGGGTGGTGGAGTGCGGTGAGGGCGAGGAGGTCTACGCGCTGGCCCTGCGCATTCTCAGCCTATTGGCCGTACTGGAAGGCGCGCAGGATTTTGTCGTGCACGGCAGCGAGAGCGATTCCGGTGCCTTGCAGCTGGCGCAGTCCGGCCTGCTCACGCCGGCGTTCGCGCAGCAGATTCCACCGGTGTTGAAGCTGCATTTCATCCAGAGCCTCGCCCACGGCGCGCAGGTGCAGCCTGAGCTGCTGCGCTACTGCGCCTTCAACGAACAGGTGTTGATGGCCCCGCCGCCGGCCGCAGCGATGGACGTCATCAGCGGCCGCAACATCCTGCGGTTTCTCTCCGAAGACGAACGCCGCCAATTGCTCTTGCACTGGTACGGCGCGCTGAAGCCCGGCGGTTTGCTGATGCTCGGCCCCGGCGAAACCGTGCAGGGCCACGGCGATCTGTTTGCCTTGCGGCCGCTCGCCCCCGGCATCTTTCTGCGCCAGGCCGAACGTAGTTCGCTGGTGGCTTCCGCCGTGGTGTTGCCTGCGGCCAGCGAGGTGGACATCAGCGTCTACCGCCGGGCGTTTTCGTCATCGCTGCGGGCATCTGCCTTGCTTGACGAGAACGGCTGCCTGCTCGATCTCAACATGGCCTTTGCCAGCCTGCTGGAAGCCGACCGCCGCCAGCTGGCGGGCCAGCGCGTGCAGGATCTCTGTGCCGCCACAGACCGCGAGGCGATCGTCGCCGCACTGCTGCCGCTGGCAGGCGATGGCGTCAGCCAGAGCGTGGTGACGCTGGAAGTCACCCTGCGGCGCCCCAGCGGCCCGCTGCCGATGCGCCTGCATTTCAATCTGCATCAGGGCCAGAGCATCCGCGCGCACATCGAGCTGGAGCCCATCGAGGGCTTCGCCGTGGTCGCCGCCAGCGAATCGGTAGGTTTGCAGGCCGCACTCGACGTGATGAGCGAGGGGCTGATCCTCTGCGACAGCGCAGGCCGTATCCAGACGCTCAATACCGTCGCGCAAAGGCTCACAGGCTGGAGACATATCGATGCCGCGGGGCGACTCGCAAACGACGTGCTGCGCGTGATGTCGCCAATGGGCGAGCGCCTGCTCTCGCCGCTGGACGACTGCCTGCGCAGCGGCGCGGCCAGCACGCTGTCCGGGCATCAGGCGCAGCTGGTCGCGCGTGATGGCCGCCGCCTGGCGATCGACCTGCGCGTCAACCCGGTGCCGATGGCCGATGGCTCGACCGGCGCGGTGCTGCTGTTCGAGGACGTCAGCCAGCGTCTGCTGCTGTCGGAGGAACTGGCCTGGCGTTCCACCCACGATTCGGTCACCGGGCTGCTCAACCGCGACGAGTTCGAGCTGCGGGTGCGCTCGGCGCTGTCGCGGGCGCGCCACAGCGGCGAGACGGCAGTGGTGTGCATGATGGACATCGACCAGTTCCGCCTCATCAACGACGTGCTCGGCCACGCCGCGGGCGACGAGCTGCTGCATGAACTCGCCGGCGAGCTCCGCGTGCGCCTGCGCGAGGGGGATGTGCTGGCCCGACTGAGCGGCGACGAGTTCGGCGTGTTGCTGCCCGCCTGCCAGTTGGCCGAGGTCGAAGGCATGGTGCAGAGTCTGCTCGATGCGGTGCGCCGCTATCGCTTCGAGTGGCTCGACCGCCGCCACGCAGTGACCATTTCCATTGGTGTGGCACAGCTCGATGCCAGCATCGAGAACGTCGGCCGGGTGCTGTCACTGGCCGACGCCGCCTGCCACACCGCCAAGGAGGGCGGCCGCGATCGCGCGCGCTTCATGGGCCGCGACGACGAGGCCGCACTGCACCACATCGAGATGGGCGTGGTGGGGCAGGTGGGCCGTGCCATCGAGGATGGCCGACTGTTCCTGCTGTGCGAAGACGTGGTGTCGGTGCAGCAGCCCGATACCGTCGTCTATCGCGAATTGCTGGTGCGCATGCGTGGCGAAGATGGCAGCCTCATCAAGCCCGCCCAATTCGTGCCGGCGGCCGAGCGTTATTTCATGATGAGCGCGCTCGACCGCTGGGTGGCGCACGAGGCGCTCAGCAAGCTCGCCACACTGGCACCCGAGGTCCATCAGGGCATCCTCTATGCCATCAACATCTCGGGTCAGTCGATCAGCGACCCCGATTTTCTGGACTTCATGATCGCCGAGATCGAGACCACCGGCGTCGACCCGGCGCGCCTGTGTTTCGAGCTGACCGAAACTGCCGCCATCTCGCGCCTTACCGATGCCTCGCGCTTTGTGGCGCGGCTGACCGAGCGCGGCTGCCGATTTGCGCTCGACGACTTCGGCGTCGGCATGAGTTCGTTCGGATATCTCAAGAACTTCCCCGTGCATTTCCTTAAGATCGACGGTAGCTTTGTGCGGTCGATGCGGGATTCACAAATCGACAGAGGCATGGTGGAAACCATCAACCGCATCGGCCACCAGCTGGGCCTGAAGACCATTGCCGAACATGTGGAGTCGCTCGATTTGCTGGAGCCACTGAAACTCATGGGCGTCGATTGGGCACAGGGTCACGGCATTGGTTCCGCCCGATCGTTTGACGACATCCTGAAACTGAAATGACTCCTCGCTTCATCAAAACCCTCGGCGGTGCCGTGTTGCTGTGCTTGCTGTCGTCACTGCCGCCGCTGGCGCAGGCGGCCCCTGATGAAGCCATCCTGTTCATCGAGCAAAGCTCGGGCGTGGCCGGTGTGCAGCGCGACGGCAAGCGCCTGGCCTTGCAGCCCGGTGATGCCCTGCAGGAGCAGGACCTGATCGTCACCGAACGCTCCGGCCGCGTGACCCTGCGCCTGGGCCGCCACGGTTTTGTCGAGGTGGGGCCGAACGCCGAAGTGGGTGTCGAGCGCCTGCCGTTTGCCGCCTACGCGCGCGACCTCAAGAGCATTTTCAGTGTCGGCAAGGGCTACTTCCGGGTGGTGTGGAAACACCCGCAGCTGTCCAGCAACTGGCCGCTGTACGTCTACATGTCGGGCCATCGCATCAGCTTGTCGAGCGGCGAGTATTTCTTTCAGAACCTGGGCGAGCAGCAGCGTGTCTGCGTTGCCGCCGGGCAGATCGCCCTGCAAGCAGCCGGCAGCGATAGTCTGGAAACCATCAAGCCGCCCGCCTGCGTGCAGCTGGTGCCCAACACGGCGCCGAAGGTAACGCCGCGCAACCCCGATGACTGGATTGCCGTGCGTCGCGGCTTCAGCATCGAAGCCACGGCAGCGACGCTGCTGGCACGCGACACCCTGCCTGCCGAGCCCGCTGCGCCACCGGTTGCAAAGCCCATCATCACCACCGCACCGACCCCGATCATCAGCGTGTCGCCGCCGGTTGCCATTGCGCCCGTTCCAGCACCCGCTCCTGCACCTGCACCTGTACTTGCACCCGCATCCGCAAGCGCGGCGCCGGTCATGCCCGCTGCCCGAGCCCCCATCATTGCCACGCCTGTGCCGCCGCCGGTCGTGGTGGAACCGCGCAAGGCACCGCCGCCGGTGGCCACCGCCACCGCACCGATCATCATCGGCCAGGTGCAGACATTGCCCGCCGTGACACCAGCAAAAGCCGGTGCTGCCGTGGTCGCCAAGCCGCCTGTTGCGGGCAATGGCACCTGGGCTTTGAACGTGGCGTCCTACCCCGATGCTGCCGTGGCCGAGCGTGAAGCACTGCGCCTGCGCACCTCGGGCTATGCCAGCACCGCGGCGCAGCCGGCAACGATCAGCGGCAAGACCTGGTATCGCGTGCAGGTCGGTGGCTTTGCCAGCGAGGCGCTCGCGCGCAGCGCGGCGGTCGAGCTGAAAACCAAGCTGGGCCTGCAAAACGTCTGGGTGCTCAAGCCCTGAGTTCCAGGCGCGTCAGCGCGCCGAGATGACGCGCGCCAGCACGCCGATACGCGGGCTATCCAGATAGTGCAGCGTGTCCAGCGCCAGCGTGCGGCGCTCTTGCAGGCGCAGGCCGAGCGGCTGGCGATCTGGCCCTGGCTGCACTGCTTCGAGGTCGGCCGAGAGCGCGATGTTGCGGCCGCCCTGCAGACGCAGCCAGCCGCTGACGCCGCTCAGGCGATCGCCGCCCGGCAGCTCAAGACGCAGCGCTGGGCCATTCGCTGAAGACGGTGACTCCTGCACCCAGCTGAGTCGCAGCAGCGGCTTGTAACGCTTGCTGGCGGTGAGCATGGCCCACTCGGCCGCCAGCGTGCTGGTGTTGGCGGGCAGCAGCGTGATGCCGGCATAGGCCAGGCCGGGCGCATCGTCGAGGCTGAGTGCGCGCTCGTCCTGCGGGTGGCGCGGCGCGGTGCCCTGTTCCTCGGCCGAGAGCGGGTTCAAGAAGATCAACACATCTACCCGTAGCCGCTCGGCCATTGCACTGAGCGGCAGTGCAATGGCCAGCAGAGCGATGGCGAGACGTGTCATCCCGCGAGTGTCGTCAGCAACTTGCTCAGACTCTCGACGCGACCTTCGACGGTGGGCATCTCGGCCGTGATGTGCAGTTTCTTCTGGCCTTCGAGCTTGTAGACCTTGGGCTGCGCCTGCATGAGCTTGATGAGTTTCATCGAGTCGATCTTGGGGTTCGGCCCGAACTCCAGCACCGCGCCCTTGGCGTGGGCGCGCAGTTTTTTCAGGCCCAGCGGCTCGGCCTTGGCGCGCAGGCTGGCCTGGTCGAACAGGCGCTCGACCTGCTGCGGCAGTAGGCCAAAGCGGTCGATGAACTCGACTTGCAGCTCGCGCAATGCGTCTTCGTCCTTGGCTTCCGACACCCGCTTGTAGAGCGTGAGGCGGGTGGCGATGTCATCGACGTATTCGCCGGGGATCAGCGCCGAGGCGGAGAGATCCACCTCGCAGGCGCTGTGACCAAAGGGCTCGTCATCGAGCTTGCCCTTCTGAATCGCCCGCACCGCACGCGCCAGCAGTTCGCTGTAGAGCGTGAAGCCGACCTCCTCGATCTGCCCGGTCTGCTCGCTGCCAAGTAGCTCGCCCGCACCGCGAATCTCCAAGTCGTGGGTGGCGAGTGCGAAGCCACTGCCGAGATCGCCCAGCTCTTCGATTGCATCGAGCCGCTTCTGCGCATCGGGTGTGAGCGCGCGCTTGGACGGCACCATCATGTAGGCATAGGCGCGGTGGTGACTGCGGCCGACGCGCCCACGCAGCTGGTGCAGCTGGGCCAGGCCCAGCATGTCCGCGCGGTCGATGAGGATCGTATTCGCCGAGGGCACGTCGATGCCGCTCTCGATGATGGTGGTGCAGACCAGAATGTTGAAGCGGTTGTGATAGAAGTCGAGCATCACCTGCTCCAGCTCGCGCTCGCGCATCTGGCCGTGCGCAAAGCGCACCTTGCCCTCGGGCACCAGCTTCTGGATGTTGTCGGCGAACAGCTCGATGTCGCGCACTTCGTTGTGCAAAAAGTAGATCTGCCCACCGCGCTTCAGCTCCCGCAGGCAGGCCTCGTAGACGAGGCCGTTGTCCCACTCCGCAACCGTCGTTTTGATCGCTTGGCGCGAGGGCGGTGGCGTGGCGATGATGCTCATGTCGCGCAGGCCCGCGAGGCTCATGTTGAGCGTGCGGGGGATCGGCGTGGCGGTGAGCGTGAGCAGGTCCACCTCCGCGCGCAGGTTCTTCAGCCGCTCCTTGTGGCGCACGCCGAAGCGGTGCTCTTCATCCACCACCACCAGGCCCAGATCCTTGAACTGGATATCCGGCTGCAAGAGGCGATGGGTGCCGATGACGACATCGAGCTTGCCCTCGGCCAGCTCCTTGAGCGCGGCGTTCTGCTCCTTGGTCGTGCGCAGACGTGAGAGCGCGGCAACACGAATCGGCCATTCGGCAAAGCGGTCGGAGAAATTCTTGGCGTGCTGCTCGGCGAGCAGCGTGGTGGGTGCGAGCACGCAGACCTGCCGGCCCGCACGCGCCACCGCAAAGGTCGCGCGCAAGGCGACTTCGGTCTTGCCGAAACCGACATCGCCGCAGATGACGCGATCCATCGGTTTTTCGAGTTGCAGATCGGCCAGCACTGCGTCGATGGCGGTCTGCTGGTCGGGCGTGGTGGTGAAGGGAAAGGCCGCGACGAAGCGTTCGTAATCCACACTGTCGAGATCGAGCTTGAGTCCCGGCTTGGCGCTGCGCCGCGCCTGAATCTTGAGCAGCTCGGCGGCGACGTCGTGCGCTTTCTCGCGTGCCTTCTTCTGCGCCTTTTCCCAGCGCTCGTTGCCGAGCGAGTGCAGCGGTGCGGCCTCGGCCTCGCTGCCGGTATAGCGGTGAATCTGCGCCAGCGAGCCGACCGGCACGTAGAGCTTGTCGCCATCCGAATACTCCAGCACCAGGTATTCGTTGGTCACGCCACCGGAGTCGAGCGTGATGAGCCCGCGATAGCGCCCGACGCCATGCTCGACATGCACCACCGGTGAGCCGACGACCAAGCTGCTCAAGTCCCGCAAAATGGTTTCTGGATCGCGCGCCTTGGCGCGGCGCTTCAACTGTTGCTGCGGCGCAGTGAGGCCGAACAGCTGCGCTTCGGCAATCAGCGCGATGCCGAGCGCCGGCACCAGCAAGCTGTCTTGCACCGGGCCCAGCGAAACACCCACGCGCGCGCCGTCGGTCATGAAGTCCGCGAAGGACTCGTACGCGCGCGGGATCAAGCCCAGCGGCTTCAGCCACTGCACCACCGCCTCGCGGCGGCCCGCCGATTCGGCCAAGAACAGAAAGCGCGTCGTCGTACGCTCGCGCAGCAGCGCCTTGATCTCTTCGCCGCCACCCGCCACCAACTGCATAGCCTCCGCGTCATCGCTCGCCGTGCCCACGCGCTGCAGCGGGAAGCGCGCCAGCTGCTCGGCAGCCTGCGCGGGCGACAGGAACACGTCCGCCGCCTGCATCAAGGGCCGTTCGAGATTGCCGTCGTAGCGATCCCGCCGCTCGTCGATCTGCTGCCAGTCGGCCGCGAGCCGCGCATCGAGATCATCCAGCGCCAGCCAGAGACTGTCTTTCGGCAGATAGTCCGCCAGCACCGCGGTTTCGCGCTGCGGGAAGAACAACGGCAGGTAGGCCTCGATGCCGCCCGGCATCAGCGCCTTGCTCACCTCCGCATAGATGCGCGAGCGCGTCAGATCGCCGGGGAAGTATTCCCGGTAGTTGCGGCGAAAGGTCTCGATGCCCTCGCGGTCGGTCGGGAACTCGCGCGCGGGCAGCAGCCGCACCTCCTTCATCACGCCTTGCGAGCGCTGGGTGTCGGGGTCGAAGCGCTTGATCGACTCGATCTCGTCGTCGAAGAAATCGAGGCGGAAGGCCTCGGGCGAGCCCATGGGGAAGAGATCGAGCAGCGAGCCGCGCAGTGCGAACTCACCCTGGCTCTGCACCTGCGACACGCTCGCATAGCCCGCCGCCACCAGCCGCTCGCGCAGGCTGATCGCATCGAGCTTCTGCCCCTGTTTCAAGAAGAACGTGCGCCCCTGCAACCAGGCCACCGGCGGCAGGCGCTGCAGCAGCGCATCGGCGGTGACGATCAGCGCACCGCGATGCGTGTCGGGCAGGCGATGCAGCGCGGCAAGTCGCTCCGAAAGGATTTCCTGATGCGGCGAGAACGGGTCGAAGGGCAGGGTTTCGGTGTCCTGCAAATGCACCACCGGCCACTCGCCCGCATCGCTGCCGAGAAAGAAGCGCAGCTCCGCCTCCAGCCGATAAGCCTCCTGCTCGTCACCCGCCACCGCCACCACGAGGCCGGCGTGGTGCTGCACTTTGCTGGCGACGGCCATCGCTAAGGCGCTGGCCGGGAGTGGCCGGCCAATTGCGGAATCATCGGATTTAGAAAAGGCAGGGAGCAACGACGAGGCCATATTTAGGCGGGCTCGAACAGCAATAAAAGGGACGCGATTATCGGCTTTCGCGGTGCTTTCATGTCAGGCGGATATGAATCCCCCCCCCCTGGTCATTAGGTTCAGGCCGGCAGCAATTCCGCATCCGCTAATCGTGCTGCCTTGGCATCCAAAGTCAGCATCGGCGTCTTGCCTTCGGCCCAGCAAGTACCGGCGTGCAGGCAGTCCGCAAAGTCAGCGGTGCCTTGCCGGTATTGGTGCAAGGCGCGCTCTAGTGCTGGCTCGGCTTGGAACTCCAGCTCCCGGGTTTCCAGTAGGGTATTGATTGCCAGCAATAGGTCTGGCTTGCTGAACTCATAGCGCGAGCGCAGCACCCACTCCAGCTCCAGCATCACTGTGAGTGGCACGAACAGAGAGCGACCCTGGCGGGTGGCGGACTTGAACAAGGTTTCGATGCGCTGCGACTGCCCGCTGTCGTCGTCCACTAGCCAGCGGATAAGGATGTTGGTGTCGAGGCCCGCCATCAGCGTTGGCCGATGCGCATGTCGTCCAGACTCACCTTGCGGCGGCTCTTGGGTGCTTTCAACAAGCCCTTGATCTCGGCCAGTGAGCGGGTCTTGGCGCGCATCACCGTCGAGCCGTCATCGAGTTGCGTGAACACCACGCGCTCGCCGGCGATGAGGCCCAGCGCCTTGCGGATGTCAGCGGGAATGGTGATCTGACCCTTGCTGGTCATGGCGGCTTCGGACATTGCGATCTCCTTACAAGTGATCTGATTGTAAGGAAGTCTTTGTGATGGGGCTAGCAGCCCAGAAGGGAGTGCTGCGGCGCTACCATCGGCCACCACTTTGAAGCCGCACTCCCGCCATGCCCACCGCCGCCCAATTCCTCACCCACACCGTCGATAACCAAGCCCCGCCGCTGCGCGACCTGAACCTCTACGCCAGCGATCTCGCACTGCGCGAGGCAGTTGCGCGCGAGGGTGGCGGCTGGGGTGAGGCGGACTTGCTGGCCTACGGCGCCATCGCCGGCGGCGAGTTGATGGAACTGGGCACGACGGCCAACGAGAACAAGCCCAAGCTCAAGCTCTTCGACCGCTGCGGGCACCGGCTGGACGAGGTGGAGTTTCACCCCGCTTATCACCGCATCATGGCGCTCGGCATTACGCACGGCGTCGCGGGCTATGCCTGGCGCCATGCGGGCAAGCCGGGCGCGCATGTGGCACGGGCCGGGCTGGCGTTTCTGCACAATCAGGCGGATCAGGGCACTAGCTGCCCGCTGACCATGACCTATGCCTGCGTCGCCGCGCTGCAGCACGAGCCGGCACTGGCGCAAGCCTGGGTGCCGCGCGTGGCGGGGGCGGAATACGACCCGGTTGTGCGCCCCGCGCTTGCCAAGACCACGCTCACCGTCGGCATGGGCATGACCGAGAAGCAGGGCGGCTCGGACGTGCGCGCCAATACGACCAAGGCTTATCTGCAGGCCGATGGGACGTACGAGATCGTCGGCCACAAATGGTTCTTCTCCGCGCCCATGTGCGACGCCTGGCTGGTGCTGGCCTATACGGATTCCGGCATCACCTGCTTTCTCGCCCCCAAGATGCGGCCAGACGGCACGCGCAACGCCATCCGCATCCAGCGCCTCAAAGACAAGCTGGGCGACTGGAGCAATGCCTCCAGCGAGGTGGAGTTTTGCGGGGCCTGGGCCGAGCGCGTGGGGCCGGAGGGCCGCGGTATCGCCACCATTCTAGAGATGGTGGCGCTCACGCGACTCGACTGCATGATCGGCTCGGCCTCGCTGATGCGCCAAGCCCTGGTGCAGGCGCTGCACCACACGCAGCACCGCGCGGCCTTCGGCAAGAAGCTCATCGACCAGCCGCTGATGCGCAATGTGCTGGCTGACTTGGCGCTGGAGTCGGAGGCGGCGACTGCACTCACCTTCCGCGTCGCCCGCGCGGTGGACGCGAGCGCCACCGACCCGCACGAGGCGGCACTGGCGCGGCTCGCCACCGCCATCGGCAAGTACTGGGTGTGCAAGCGCGCGCCGGCCTTCGTCAACGAGGCACAGGAATGCCTCGGCGGCGCGGGCTATGTGGAAGAGAGCCCGCTGCCGCGCCTGTATCGGCAGGCGCCGCTCAATTCCATCTGGGAGGGCAGCGGCAACATCCAGTGCCTCGATGTACTGCGCGCGCTGTCGCGCGAGCCGGAGACGCGCGAGGCTTATTTTCTGGAGCTCACCGCTGCGCATGGTCTCAACGCCGAGTTCGATCGCGAGCTGGGCTGGCTCGCGGCCGCGTTTGAAGACACCGCCACACTCGAGGTGCGCGCGCGTCGCGTTGTGGAGCGCATGGCGCTGGCCTTGCAGGGAGCAATTCTGCTCAAGGGCGGCAATCGAACTGTGGCCGAAACCTTTTGCGCCACGCGCCTCGGCGGTGCGCAGGGCTTGGTCTACGGTACGCTGCCGGCGGAAACCGACTTCGCCACACTCATCGGGCGCGCATTGCCACAGGCGGCTTGAGGTCCGCAGCCAGCGCGGCTCTGGCATCATCGCGCGCTGAATTGAAGACCTGTTGACATGACTCTCCTGCAAATCCGCCGCTGCCGCGCCCGCGCATGAAGGCGATCATCATCAGTGCCGGCCAGGGCACGCGCCTGCTGCCGCTGACACTGGAAATCCCCAAGTGTCTGGTCGAGGTGCATGGGCGCACGATTCTCGACCATCAAATCGCCGCGCTGCGCTTGGCAGGCATCGAGCGGATCGTGGTGGTCGGTGGCTATCGTGTGAACCAGATCGCCGAGCATCTGGCGCAATCCGGTCGGCCTGGCGATGTCGAGCTGATGGTCAATCCGTTCTGGTCGGTGTCGAGCAGCATCGGCAGCGTATGGGCGGCACGCGAGGTTCTTGGTGGCCCGTTCTGCCTGTTGAACGGCGACACCATTTTTGATGCCTCCGTCATTCGGGACGCCCTGCGCGACATGCGCCCCGGCGTGAACCTGCTGGTGGAACGCCTGGTGCATGCCGAGCAAGACGATATGCGAGTGGAAGTCGCCGCCCACAAAGTGCACGCCGTCGGCAAGGACTTACCTGCGTCCCGCAGCAGCCACCGCTCGCTGGGCGTGGTGCTGTGCCCGGATGCCGATGGCGGCGCTTATCGCGCGGCCTTGGCCGCCGTCATTGGCGAAGAGAATGGCCACAATGCCTATCACCACGCCGTCATCCACAAACTGGCCGGCACGGCGGGCGTGACGGCGATCGAGAACCACAGCGGCCTCTGGTGCGAGATCGACCGACCCGAAGACATCGAGCAGTGGGTGCAGAACCACGATGGCCAGTCGATGCGGCGGCCGCGACCATGAAAGGCCCGGTTGCGTTCTTCTTTCTCGGCGAGACGCTGCTGATCCCGCATCTCTATCCGGTGGTTGAGGCACTGGCGGCGCATGCCGATGTGCGCATCGATCTCTGGGTCAGCACCTCGATACACGAGACGCTGCTGCGCAAATGGACGGCCACGCTCGGCCCCGCACCCATTCGCATCCGCCGCGCGCCGGGTTATCGAGAGCTGCACGGCTATGAGGACGGCCGCAATCCACCGCTGCCCAACAAGCTGCTGATGCTGGCGCGGCTGGTGCCGTATCTGCTGCGCACGCCGGTAGTGGTCTCGGCCGAGCAAACGAGTTTATGGATTCCGACACTGCTGCCGCTGCGCACGCGCTTTCTCAACATCCTGCATGGCGCGAGTTCGATGGGCGCGCGCGATGGTCGCCGCCGCCGCGCCGCCTGGCGCATGCCGGTGCCCAGCGAGAACGAGCAGCGCACTTATCTTGAACGCGGTTATGACGCGAGCTATGTGCCTGTGGTCGGCTACGTGAAATCCGCCTTCGGCAAGTCGCACCAGCGGCCGCCGGTGTTCCCTGACGCGCGGCCGACGGTGCTGTATTCGCCGCACTGGCAGCAGCACCGCTCCTCGTGGTGGGGCTGGGGGAATGAGATCGTGCGGCAGTTGGTGGAGCAGACGCGCTACAACGTCATCCTCGCCCCGCACCAGCGACTCATCGAAGGTGCGCCGGAGTTGCGCGCCGTTCTCGAAGCCGCCGCCCAGCATCCGCACGTGCATTGCGACATCGACAGCTTCGCGATGGTGGATGGCAGCTACACCACTGCCGCCGATATTTATCTGGGTGATACCTCCAGCCAGGCGGTCGAGTTCATAGCGCGGCCGCGGCCCTGCGTGTTTCTCAACAGCCCGCGTGTGGATTGGCAGAGTCGCGCCGACTACGCGCTGTGGAACTGCGGCGAGGTCATCGACTCGGTCGACCAGTTGCTGCCCGCGATGGATCGCGCGCCCGCGCAACACTCCCAGTTTGCCGCCCTGCAAAAAGAGTTCGTGCTGGGCTGGCATGGCGACACCAGCGGTGCCGCGGTGGGGCGCGTGGTGGGCCACATTCTGGAAGCGCTCGAAACCCGCTAGAACCTCAGCGCCGCGCCAGCACCAGGCGGCGCACGATGGCGAGGTGATCGTCCACCGCAGCGTCCACCGAATAGCGCAGCGCGAAGCGGTTCAAAGCACTTGGGCATCGCGGTGCATCCAGTGCGGATTCAATCGCCGCCGCCAGTGCGGCTGCATCGCCGACCGGCACCGGCGCAGGCAGGCCCGTCGCCGCCATCAGCTCGCTCAGGCCGGGCGAGCAAGCCGTGGTGACCACGCTGCATCCGCAGGCCAGCGCCTCGATGGGCGCGGCGGGCAGGCCCTCGTAGCGTGAGGAGAGAATCATCAGCTGCGACTGCGTGTACCAAGGCAGCGGATCGAGCACGAAGCCCTCGAAGCGGATGCGGTCGGCAATGCCGAGGCGCAGGGCTTGCTCTTTCAGCGCCGGAGCCAGCGGGCCATCGCCGAGCATGACCAGCGTCCACTGCCGCGCGCGCAGCAGGCCGAGTGCTTCGAGCATCGTCGCGTGGTCTTTCTGCGGCATCAGTCGGCCGACCGAAAGCAGTTGCGGCGTGGCACTGACTATCTTTGTGCGCGCCTGCCCGGCAGCGAGCATTCCGGCGGTCGCATAGGGGTTGTGAATGCTTTGAAACCGCGAGCCGATGGCGGGAAACTCCGCGGCCAGTGCGCGCGCATCGGCTTCGCTCAAGGTCATCGTCAGCGCGCCGAGCCGGGCCGAAACCCCAAAGCGCAGGCGCCGTATCGCGAGCCTGATGCCGCGCATGCCGGGGCGGCGCATCGGGTTGGTGATCTTGCTCACCGCCAGCGTGCCGCAGGCGGCCAGTTTGGCGGCAAGCGTGATCGCGAAATTGCTCTGGTTTCCGGCCGACATCAGCACGTCCGGCCGCCGCTGGCGCAGCGCACGGACGAGCGCTGGCAGTTGCATAAGTAGTTGCAGGCTGCGGCGACCAATAGCGGGCACCGGGATGATGCGCACGGTGACTTTGGGCGACACCAGCGAACGCATTGGGCCCTGGTCTCGGATCATCCACAGCTCTGTCTTCACACCGCGTTCGGCAAGACCGTTGGCCATGAGAATGGCAACGCGATCCAGCCCGCCATCGCCCGGCTCATACAAAAACATCGCTACCGACAGAGCAGACGAATCGCGTGCGCTCATGTGCTTCTCATCGCTGGCGCTAATGCGCAGCGAGCCAGGACACCACCGCGCGCCCCTGTGCCTTGCAGACATACGCCTGCCCGAGCCGCACCAGATGAAAAGCGCAGGACATTACCGTCCACCAGGCAAGTGCCAGCAAGCCCCAGTCGGGCCTGCCCACGCACAGCGCCGCTAGCAGAATCACCCAGTTGGGATTGCGCCGCGCGGTGATGAGCCGGAACTGCGAGTCGACCTTGCGCCAGACGTGGATGTGCATCTTGAAGCCGCTGATGAAAGCGCCCTCGATCATTCGCTGCACCACATAGCCGCCGACGATGCCGATGAGCGCGATCCACACCGTCGTGGCCGGCAGTGGTGTGCCGTAGCTCGCCAACCCCGCTGCCCAGGCCCACCACCAGATCGGCGGGTGGATGAGGTCGATGCCGTGATCGTAGATGTTGCCCCAGGCGGAGGAGGTGATGGTGCAGCGGGCGAGTTTGCCGTCCACCGTGTCGAGCACCATGCTCACCAGGCCGGTGATGAGTCCGAGCCAGTAGTGCCCTTGGTAGAAAGTGACGCCGGCGGTGATGCAGAAGGCCAGCCCGATGGTGGTGACCATGTTGGGCGAAATACCCAGCCTGGCTGCGATACGCGTGAGCACCAGCGCCCATTCGGGCCAGAGGTATTTGGTCAGCACATCGGTGACGCCCTTGTAGGCACCGAAGTAGCTGGCGCGCTCCAGCGACCTGAGCGTCTGCGGTGTCAGAAAATCCACAAAAGGCTGCTCGCGTTTGCGCAGCACCGGGTCTTCGATCGTGCCGGCGGTTTCGGCGGCAATCACGTGTAGCGTGCTGTCGCTCAGCGGCTTGCCGTCGCGGATCGCACTGCTGACGGCGGCGTGCTCCGCCGCCGATTGCACATGCGCCAGCACCGGCACGCCCTGACGGGTGAGCACCGTGCCCGGCAGACCGACGAGATGGGCGAACCAGGCCGGATCGAATGCAAAGGTCGCGTTGGCGATCAGCTCGGTGTGCCCATCGGCCGGCTCGAGTGAAACCTTGCGCGCGGTGGCAATGCGGGCGATGCGCTCTGCGCCGGTGAGTCCCCACAGCTGGGTCGGGTTGTCACCCATGATTTTCAGACGCATGCGTTTTCTCTGATGATTTTCAGGGTGCTTTCAACGTGTGTGGGGATTGTTCAACAGCCGTTCTACCAACTCCAGATCCGCCATCTTGTCGACATCAATTGCGGCTCGCCCGAAGGGCATCTCGACGACGGCAGCACGCACGCCGCCTGCCAGAACTCCAAGTCGCGCAAGGGCTGCGCCGAGCGTGAGCCGGCCGAAGCGATAGCGCAGCGCATAACTGAAACCCAATAGTCCCAGCAT
The DNA here is from genome assembly GCA_965279705.1 of Stagnimonas sp. GTDB lineage: Bacteria > Pseudomonadota > Gammaproteobacteria > Nevskiales > Nevskiaceae > Stagnimonas. Next base: position 3,059,822 of record OZ257257.1, on the reverse strand, counting down.
CTTCAAGGGCTGTTTACGCAGAGCCTCCACCTGCACCCACAGCCTCGTCAATTCGGCAGCGCGCGGCGTGGCGAAATAGAACAGGTTGCAGCCGGAGTAATGGCCGTCGGTAAAGCGCAGGAAGGTGCGTTGGGTATCGGGCGCCGCGGCCATCACGACGTCGCTGCGGGCGAGTGCGAGGCTTGCATCTGCACCGTGCGGCTGGTGCTGCAGGAAGTAGCTCACCCACTCTGATCTGAGCAGAGCATGGTCGGCAGTGGTGACGAGCAGCGGCGTGCCGTAGTGCGCAAGTGCGGCACTCACGCTGCGGCTGGGGCTGCCCTGTGCGTCGAAGAGTTCCAGCGGCTTACCGCCGCAGGCGGCATCGAGGCCGGGCAGGGCGCGCACCAGATCGGGTGCTTCAATGCAGACGATGAGCTTCGCGACTTCTGGTGTAGCGGCGAGTGCGGCAATCACCCGCAGCAGCATCGGTGTGCCACCGACCGGGATCAGCGCCTTGTGAAGGGCGCCAGTCGCCACCGCCATCGGGTCTCCGGGGCCGCGAGAACCGGCGAGGATAAGTACGGAAAGCCCGCTCACGACAAGGATTTCTCGTAGAGACGATAGGTCTTGTAGGGTGCGGCACCAAAGTGTTCGCAAAAGTGGCGCATGGGCAGGTTGTCTTCGAGCACCCAGCTCAGCTCGACTTTCTCGTAGCCGAGTTTCAGCGCTTCGCGGCGCATGGCGTCGATGATGAGAAAGGGCAGTGCGGCACCGACGAAGGTATTGGCGAACTTGCGCTTCACGCCCATCAGCGGCACGCGGCAGGTTTTCACGCCCTTCACTTTCAGGCGATACAGCAGCTTCGCCCAGCCGAGCGGCAGCAGCTTGCCGTCGAGTCCCACCAGCGCTTCGTTGAGATTGGGCAGGCACACACCGAACGCCGCCGGCTCGCCGTCGATATCGGCCAGCCATACCAGGCGCGCATCGAGGATGGGCTTGAGCGCCTTGGCGAGATGGTCGGTGTCGGCTGTAGTGAGCGGGGCGAAGCGCCAGTTGTCCATCCAGGCCTGGTTGAAGATATCGGTGATGTCGTCGATGTCCTTGCGGTACTGCTTGAAGCTCAGGGTGCGCAGGGTGAGGCCCTTGGGCAGCGCACGCTTGAGCAGAACCTGTGCGGCGCGCGGCATCGGATCGGCAATCTTGCTCAGGTAGGCGTAGATGTCTTTCGCTTTCATGTAGCCCGCGCCCTCGACGCGACGACCTACATAGGCTTGGTCGTGGCCCATGAGCAGCATCGGCGGGGTATCGAAGCCATCCACCAGCAACCCCGCTTCTTCGTTGATGCCAAGGTTGAACGGGCCGATCACCTGCTTCATGCCGCGCGCTTTCAGCCAGGCTTCGGCGGTGGCGAAGAGTGCCGCGAAAATGGCCGGATCGTCTTCCGCAGCGATCAGCCCGAAGTAGCCGGTCATGTCGCCTTTTTGCACATTGCTGGCTTCGATCTGCGCGCTGATGCGGCCCACATCGCGGCCGTCTTTCACGGCGAGCCAGAACTGCACTTCGGTGTGGTCAAACAGCGGGTTGTGCTTGGGCGAGAACGACTCGGCGCGCTCGATGTCTAGCGGCGTGATCCAGTGCGGGTCCTGCGCGCTCAAGGTGGCCGGCACACGGATGAAGCGCTGTATCAGCGCCTTGCCTTCGACAGGGATGATTTGCAGTTCAGAGGTCATTGATGCCGGTCCAGTCGAAGCAGGAAGACGAGGCCCAGCAGGCCGAAAGCGAGCGGTGAAATCCAGGCGGCGGCCACCGGTTCGATCAGGCCCGCCTCACCCAGCGCGCTGCACAGGCCATGCGTGAGCAGAAATAGCAGGCCGGTGCCGAGCGAGACGAGCATGGGCGCGCCTTTGGCCCCGCGCGTGAGTGCCACTGCAACTGGCGTAGCGAGCAGCAGCATCACCAGCGCCATCACCGGATCGGCGAGGGCCTTTTGCACGCGGGTGCGGTAGAAGGCCGGCGTCTTGCTGCCGGTGTTTTCACCCGTCAGCACGGCAGCCGCAAGGCCGCCGGACACATAAGGCTCGGCGGCCGAAAGGCGCTGCACATCGCTGGGACGCAACGCAGTTTCCCAAGCCAGCTGTGCGACCGGTGCGGCGGTTTTGGCGGTAGCGAAATCGGTGATGGCGGCGTCGGTGAGCGTCCAGTGCCGGTCGGCATAACGGGCGGTGGCGGCTAGCGTGCGCGTCAGCAGGTGGCCGTTATCGTCGCGGCGGAAAATGCGCACGCCTTCGAGCACGCGGCCATCGGGATGCACGCGCGCCACGCCGATGACGACGCCGCTGCTCTTGAACCACAGCAGTTCGGTATCGGGGGTGTCGTCCTTGGGTGGTGGCAGCGAGGCCCACCAGTTGGTGAGTGCGCGCTGGGTGCTCGGCACCAGCACTTCGGCCAGCAGCCATTGCGTGGCGGCAATCAGCAGCACGGCGGGCAGCAGGATGAACACCACGCGGCGAAACGGCAGGCCGGCGGCGCGCATGGCGATCACCTCGTGCTGCTTGGCGAGCGTGTTGAAGGCGAATACCGCGCCGATGAGTGCGGCGAGCGGCAACGCCTGCAGCAGCAGTGTGGGCGCGCGCAGGCTGATGTAGTGGCCGACGCCGCCGATGCCCTGGCCGCGCGCCATGATCTCGGTGGTGGCATCGAGCAGATCGAGGATTTGCAGCAGGCCGCCGAGTGCGATCAGCACCGACAGCACGCGCATCGCCAGCAAGCGCAGCAGGTAGCGCGGCAGCGGGCCGAGCAGCAAGGCCCTCATGGCCGCGCCGCCTTGGGCTTGGGCCGCAGTGCGTCTCCAAGGCGGCTGGTGAGGCCGTCGATGGCTAAAAGCAGACGCGACACCGGGTTGTCGCCGGGGCGTTCCAGGCTCTGGCTGTAGATCCAGCCGCTGAGTGCGGCGAACACCAGCGTCGGGGTCCAGACGCCGACCAGCGCGGATACCTTGCCGGACTCCGAAAGGCTTTCACCGAGTTGCAGCGTGTGGTTGAACAGCAGCATCAGGACGGCGGCGACGATCATGCTGCCGGTGCGTTCGCCGCGCTTGGCGGCCATGCCCAGCGGCACCGCGAGCAGCGGCAGCAGCAGCAGCGAGACGATGCGCGCGAGCCGCCCCTGCAACTCGCCGGCGATCTTGTCGGCACTGGGCGCGACCACGCCTTCGGTGTCGACACCGCCGCGCCATAACTCGGGCAGCGTCAGTTCGCGCTCGTTGCGACCGCGCGGGCCGAAGTCCGGCGCGCCGGACGAGAACTCGGTGGAGGTGCTCAGGCGATCGAACTGTGCGAACAGCCAGTTGCCGGTCTGCTCGTGACGCAGGTGCTCGCCGTGGTCGAGGGTCAGCGTCAGCTGCGTGCCGTCGGCGCTGGGTTGCAGCACACCGGTTTCGCTGGTGGTGACCTGGTCCTGGCCGTTGACGAGCCGATGGACGAACACGCGCTGCAACTTGCGGCCGCTTTCATCCACGCCATCGGCGGTGAGCGTGTAGCCGCTACCGGGGCTGACGAAGGTGCCGGCTTGCAGACGGGCATCCCAGCCGGCGTTGAGCGCGGCATTGAGCACCGCGCGGTAGGTGTAGCGTGCATACGGTTGCAGATAGCCGAACAGGCCAATGCTGAGCACGGACAGCAGCAGAGCCGTGACCAGAAAAGGCTTGGTGAGGCGGGTGATCGAGAGGCCACCAGCGAGATAGGCATCCAGCTCGTTGTCGTCAGAGAGTTTGGCGATGACCAGAAACAGCGCAACGAAAAATGCGGCGGGCAGCGCCAGACCGAGGTAATGCGGCACCAGGCAGGCGATGAGCTTGGCCACGGCCGGCAAGGCCTGGTTGTTCTGCGCGAGGATGTCGAACAGCCTGAGCAGCCGCTCCAGCAGCAGCGCAATCAGTACGGTGCCCAGGCACACCAGCAGACTGCCGGCGAGCTGGCGCAACAGATAGCGGTCGAGAATCGAAGGCATCAAGCAGTGATCCGATGGGCGTTGCTGCGCGTAGTGATTCGGTGTGCGGCACTCAGGCGCGCAAAAGCGGTCACAGAGTGCTTGCGCATCGGCATCCGCCATCCCAAAGTGAGCGGCCGCATCGGCAGCCACCTCTGGAGTGTCTCGGCAACGAGCTTGTGCGGGTGATCACGGTGGAGAGCAATAGCGTTGGACATGGAGAGTGAATGTTGACGAACGCAAGAGTAACGCGCTGCATCTGGCTGCGCAGCCTGCTGGCGCTGGGCGTGTTGCTGGGCGCCGCGCCGAGCGTGAACGCCGCAGAGCCGGCGCCCGGCTGCGCGGCGAGCACCGCAGAGCGTCATCTCTCGGTGCGCGTCACGGGCATCCGTTCCGACAAGGGCAATCTCACCATCACGGTGTATCCGGACGATCCCGATCGCTTTCTGTCCAAGGGCGGCAAGCTGTTGCGCGCGCGGGTGCCGGTTGTGCTGCCGATGACCGAGACCTGTTTCGCGCTGCCCGCAGCCGGCAACTATGCGGTGGCGGTGTATCACGACGCCAACGACGACCACGACTTCAACCGCAATTTCGTCGGCTTGCCGGCCGAGGGCTACGGGTTCTCCAACAACCCGGTGACGAAGCTCGGGTTGCCGACGTTCAAGGAAGTGCGTTTCGACACCCAGCCCGGCAACAACCCGATCTACATCAAGCTCACTTACTGATTTCCAGCGTGTAGCGCGCCGCCGTGGCAAAGCCCTGCTGCGTGGCATCGAGCACGCGTACGGTTACCGTCAGCCGCCAGCCGTTCTCCGCCTTGGCGATCTCCAGCAGATGCCAGCGCGCGCCTTCGTCCTTGGGGTTGGGGATGGCCGAGATCGAGGGCAGGCCGAAGCTGGCGATCAAGCCCTTGGGGCCGGGCAGCGGGTCGAAACGCGCATCGCGTGAATGACCGTGCAGCACCAGTTCCGCGCCGTATTGCTTCAGCACCGCGCGCAGGCCAGCGCGATCGGTCAGCACCTTGCGCGCGGTCACCACTCTATCGGCCGGTGGGTGGTGCAGCATGACGATGCGGAACAGGTCCTGAGTGCCGAGCTGCTGCAACTGCGCGGCCAGCCACTGCAATTGCGCGGGCCCGAGCGTGCCGCTCGCAAGGCCGGGGGCGGTGGGCACTGCGCTCGACAGGCCCAGCAGCGCGACGCCTTTGCGCACCCTGAGATAGGGCAGCAGCGAGTCGCTCTCTGCATCGCCCTGCATCTGTGGCTGCCAGTGCGCCCAGCCCTCTGCGTGCGAGACCGGCACCAAGGCATCGTGGTTGCCGGGGATGACCGAGACATCCGCAGGCGCGCCCAGCGTCGCGAACCAGGCAGCGGCAACGCGGAACTCGACCGGCAGCGAGAAATTGGTGACATCGCCGGTGATGGCGAGATGATCCGGTGCGTGTGCATGAATGTCGGTGATGGCGGCGGCCAGCACCTCGGGCTTTTGCAGGTGCTTGCGGCCGCGCGCCCACGAGAGCCGGCTCATCGCGCGCTTGCCCAGCCACTCGCTCGGTGCGACCTCGTCCAGCGACACGGTCAGGTGCGGGTCCGAGAGATGGGCGAGGCGCAGCAAGGTCATGGATAATTGCGGACTGATTTTTCGATCTGGCGGCGATGATAAGCCGCTAAATCGCCCGCACGGATTCGTCATGTCTCAAACAGTCATCACCCTTTGCGGCATCCAAGCCCTGATGCGCGCGCAGTGACCGCCGTGATCCGCGCCGGGGTCATCCGCAACCCCAAAAGCCAGCGCAACAGAGCCGGCCCGCTGAAAGATCGCGACGTGCCGCCGGAGGTCACGATCGCGCTGCCCTTCACCACTGAGGCACTGGCCGAGACCGTGCGCGAGTTCGCCGCGCAGGGCATCCGCCATCTCATGGTGGATGGCGGCGACGGCACGCTGCGCGATGTGCTCAGTGCGCTGCCGGCGGCGTATGGCAACGACTGGCCGACGATTGCGCTGTGCGCCTCTGGCAACACCAATCTGGCCGTCGCGGATGTGGGCGGGTTCAAGCGCGGTGAGCGTGCGGTATTGCACTGGTATGAGTCCTTGAGCGGCGCGCATCCCACGCGAATCTCCGAGCGCCGGCCCATCGAAGTGCGCTGGCCCGATGGTTCGCACGCGCCCGTATTCGGCTTCTTCGTCGGCTGCGCCAACTATGCGCGTGCGGTGGCGATGGCAACTGGTGGCCTGCGCGAGAAAGGTTTTTTCCACGGCTGGGCGGTCTCGGCCACCATCGCCGGTGCGGCCTGGCAGGTGCTGGCAGGGGGCAAAAACAACGACTGGCAGCGCGGCAGCACCGTCATCGTCGCCATTGATGACGCCGCACCCGTGAGCACGCCGCGCTTCGTGCTGCTGGCCACCAGTCTCGACAAATTGCTGATGGGGCTGTGGCCGTTCTGGTCTGCCGAAGACGCGAAAGGCGCTCTGCACTGGCTCGATATCGACGCCCCCGCACCGCGCTTCGGCCGCGTGCTGCCGACGCTGCTGCGCGGCAAGCCCAGTGCGCGGGCGCTGGCGAGTGGTGCTTATCGTAGTGGCCGTGCTGCGCGAATCACCCTGACGATGGCCGAGCCGCTGATCGTCGATGGCGAGCCTTTTGCCCCGGATGCGCAGGGCCAGTTGCTGCTGCAAGCCGGGCCGCTGGTGCGGTTCCATGCACCCGCCTGAAGCGGCCGCAATGGCCACGCCGCTCGACGCGCTCATCGCCGCCGAGCTGTGCGAAGCGGTGCCGCCGGCCGTCACGGCCTTTGCCGCGCACCTCGCTGCGCAAGGGCAAGGCGCGCTGGCAGTGCTGTTCTACGGCAGCAATCTGCGCACGGGCGATCTCGAAGGCGTGCTGGATTTCTACATCCTGGTCGATCGACTGCGCGACTGGCATCCCTCATCACTGGCTGTAATCGGCAACCATCTGCTGCCGCCCAATGTTGGCTATCACGAATGGGTTTGCGAGGGCCGCACGCTGCGCGCGAAAGTGGCGGTGCTGCGTCTCGACCAATTTCAGCGGGGCGTCGCCGGGGCCGGGCTCGACACCACTTTATGGGCGCGCTTCGCGCAACCCGTCCGGCTGATCTGGTCGCGTGATGGCGCGGCGGCCGCCGCAGCGAGTGCGGCGGTTGCCAAGGCGGTGGTCACGGCCAGCCGGTGGGCGGCTTTGTTGGGGCCAGAACAGGGACAAGCCAAGGACTACTGGGATGCCGTGTTCGCGCGCACCTATGCGGCGGAACTGCGGGTGGAAAAATCCACCCGCGCGGCAAGCCTTGCTGCACACGATCCACAGCGATACGAACAAGCACTGTGCTTGGGCTGGCAGGTGGCGGGTGCGGGGTTCTCTCAGGACGCCGCGAGTCAGCTCAAGCCGGACGTCAGTTCCGAAGAACGCGCCAAGGCCGAACACGCCTGGTCGCGTCGCGCCCGCTGGGGCAAGCCACTGAATCTGCTGCGGCTCACCAAGAGCGTGTTCACCTTTGCTGGCGGGGCCGACTACGTGGCGTGGAAGGTCGAGCGTCATAGCGGCTATCGCATTCCGCTCACGGATTGGCAGCGACGTCATCCCCTGCTGGCAGCACCCAAGGTCTTGTGGACGCTCTGGCGTCGCGGTGTGTTGCGTTAACGAAAAAGGCCCGGTAAACCGGGCCTTTTTCAATGCTGTGAAGCTTTAGCGAGCGCCAACGGCGATGGCGCGATCCAGCTCCGCGTTGGCCGGGAACACGCCGGAGCCGGTCGCCGGCTTGGCGCGGCGCATCGGCGGCAGCGCGGGCAGCACGCCCAGCTGACGCCCGACCGTCTCGAACAACTGCACGACGCGGTCGATCTGCTCGAAGGTGTGCGCAGCACTGACGCTGGAGCGCAGCAGCGGTGCGTTGGTGGGCGTGGCAGGCGGCAGCGCGAGGTTGAGATACACGCCGCCTTCAAGCAGGCGGTTCCAGAAGGTCACGGCCAGCATCGGATCTTCGAGCGAGACCGAGACGATCGGGTTGGGCTGCGGGCCGACCTTGAAGCCGAGACCTTTGAGCCCGTCATAGAGACGATTGCCGTTAGCGTGCAGCTTGGTGCGCAACTCGGGCGATTCCTGCAGGCGACGCAGCGCAGTGATGGTCGAGGTCATCACCGACGGCGGCAGCGAGGCTGTGAACATATAGGGACGGCAACCGACGCGCAGCACGTCGAAGCCTTCGAGGTCGGAGACGCAGAAGCCGCCGACGCTGCCAAGGCTCTTCGAGAAGGTGCCGATCACGAAATCGACATCGGCTTCAACACCGGCGGATTCCGACAGACCGCGGCCATTGTCGCCGAGCACGCCGAGCGAGTGCGCCTCATCGACCATCAGCCAGGCGCCCATTTCGCGTTTGACGGCGGCGATTTCTTTAAGGGGTGCTGCGTCGCCCAGCATTGAGTAGATGCCTTCGACCACCACAAGCTTGGCACCGGGCTCGCTGGAAAGGCGCTTGAGGCGCTTGGCAAGATCATCCGGGTCGTTGTGACGGAAACGCACCACTTCGGCATGGCCGAGGCGTGCGCCGTCGTAGATCGAGGCGTGGCTGTCGGAGTCGAGCAACAGATAGTCGCCCTTGCCCGCAAGCGTGGACAACATGCCGAGATTGGCCTGGTAGCCGGTCGAAAACACCATGCAGTGCTTGCGATTGAAGTATTTGCAAAGGTCGGTTTCGAGCTGGCGGTGGCCGCTGTAGCTGCCGTTGGCGATGCGCGAGCCGGTGGTGCCGGTGCCCTGCGCTTTCAGCACTTCGACGGACGCGTCGATGCAGTCCTGATCGAAGGTGAGGCCCAGATAGTTGTTGGTGCCGAGCAGGATGGTGCGGCGGCCGTTGTGCAAGCCCTCGGTGGGCGAGAACATCTGCTCGAACACCATTTCAAAGGGGTTCTGGCCGACTGCACGCAGTTGGTCGTAGGTCTGCCGTAAAGGGGCAAACTTATTGAGAATACTCACGATTTCAATTTCCTTGCGCGCAATTGATCCACCACACCCACCAAATCGTCGAGGGTTTCAACCTCGGCCACTTTTTCAAGCGAAATGACGATATCGAAACGGTCTTCCAGCGTCAGCATGAAGTCCATCACAGCCAAGGAGTCGAGGTTCAAGTCCCGCATGATGTGGGTCGTCCCAGCCACCTGTGCGGATGCCGGCACGATCTGCCGCAGTCCTTGAATAATCTGTTCTCGGGTATCGCTCAAACTCTCGTTCATCCCTGCACTCATATTGCTGCAACAACAATCATTTACGCGCGTTCTGAGACCGCATGCGCGGAATTGTAAGCGCTTGGTCACAAAAAGTTCTTGGAAAAATCACTCAGCTGCCACAGCCGGGGGCAACGGTGCTGGGTCAACTGAGTGTGTTGGACCAGTCAAAAATTGTGCCGCCCCAAGGTTTTACAACCAGCCCGCCTCAAAGTACCAGCTCGCTGTGCTGCTGAAGCCCGATTCGAGACTGTAACGTGGAATCGCTGCCGGACGGAACAGCCCCTCTTCAGGCGCACTCCAGTCTTCGTGCAGCAGTTCACGCAACTTGCCGGGGTTGAACATCGCGGCCTGCCCGGCCAGTTTGGCCAGCGTGCCGGCGGCGTAACCCACCCCACTTAATAGAGGGCGCGGCACCTGAACGAAACGGGGTTTCCGATTGCCAACCGCATGGGCCGCTGCCGCCAGCACCTGCTGCCAGCTGTAGCCTGCGGGCTCCGCATCGGCAATGCCCTGCACCGCGCCGGAGGGGCCGGCAACCAGACGGGCGGTGAAGGCGCTGACGGCGTCTTCGACGTGAATCGCGGCCAACCTGGCGCTGGGTCGCCCCAGCAGCGGGATCAACGGCTGGCGCGCGAGCTGGAAAAACGCCAGCGTCTCGCGGTCGCCCGGGCCATAGACGGCAGGCGGCCGCAGGATGCTGAAGTGCTGCGGGCTGAATGAGGCGATCACTGCCGCTTCGCCGGCGCGCTTGCTGGCGCAGTAGCCAGAAAGATGAGGCTCGCGCGCGGCGAGGCTGGAGATATGCAGAAAGTGCGCATTGGGCGCTGCACGCTGCACTGCGGATGCGAGTGCGGCGGTGCCATCCCGATTGACGCGCATGAATCCCTGCTCGTCGCGCGCCTTGATCGCCCCGGCGAGATGCAGCACGGCATCAGCGCCGCGCACCAAACGTTGCAATGCTTCGGAGTCTTCGAGACTGCCCAGCACGACGTCAGGATGTGCATCGCGCCACAGCGCATGCGCCGGATCGCTGCGCGCCAGCACACGCACCTGCCAGCCTTGAGCGGCAAGCTGGGCTACGGCATGCCGGCCGACAAAGCCTGTAGCGCCGGTGACCGCGATGGTACGCACGTCGCGGGCTGAGGATTTTCGCAATGCACGCACGAGGTTTCAGGCAGCAGGCACGGGCAGCACGAAGGCACCCTTGAGATACAGCTGCTTGGCCTTGGCACGGCTGAGCTTGCCGGAGGAGGTGCGCGGCAAGGCGCGCGGCGGCACTGGCACTACGTCGGTCTCGACGCCATGGCGCAGGCGCAGCACGCCGGCGACTTCCTTGCGCAAGGCTTCGAGTGCGGCTGCATCGGCGGGGCGATGTTCCACCAGCACCACGATGCGCTCGCCATTGCCGTCATCGACGGCGACGGCGGCGACATCGCCACTTCGGAGAGCGGCAATTTCGTGCTCGGCGGTCCACTCCAGATCCTGCGGCCAGATGTTGCGGCCGTTGATGATGATGAGGTCTTTGGCGCGGCCGGTGACGACGATCTGGCCTTCGCTGAGATAGCCCAAATCACCGGTATCGAGCCAGCCGTCTTCCGACAGCACTGCGGCGGTGGCCTCGGGCTGGCCGAAGTAGCTGTGCATCATGCTCGGGCCGCGTGCGTAGAGCCGCCCGACCTGGCGTGGCCCGCGCAGCTCGCCGCTTTCCCCGCGTACTTCGACGATGTGCAGCGGCAGTGCAGGGCCGCAGAGCACGAAATCGCGCGCGCGGGGGGCGTCGGCCGCGGCGATGACGGCGCGCTGATCGCGTTCGAGCACATCCATATCCAGCTTTTCAACGCGGATGCCTTGTTGCGGCGGCGAGAAGCTGAGCGCCAGCGCGGTTTCGGCCATGCCGTAGCTCGGCACGAAGGCGCCGGCCTTGAAGCCCTGCGGTGCGAAGCGGCTGGCAAAGTTGGCCAGCGGCTCGGGCCGCACCATGTCGCCGCCGATGCCGGCGCCGCGCCAGCGGGTGAGATCAAGCGCATCGATGGACGCCGTCTGCGCGCGTCGTGCGCACAGCTCGTAACCGAAGGTCGGGCTGTAGCTGAGCGTACCGCCGTTGCGGGTAATGAGTTCGAGCCACAGCAGCGGCCGGCGAGCGAAGTCGCGGGTGGCAAACATGTCGACCGAGATCTGACAAACCAGCGGCGTGAGCAGGAAGCCCACCAGTCCCATGTCGTGATACAGCGGCAGCCAGGAGGTGCAGCGGTCGGCCGGGCCGATCTGCAAACCGTCGCGAGCGATGCCGCGCACATTGGCCATCAAGGCTTTCTGGGTGACGGCGACGCCGAGGGGAAAGCGCGTGCTGCCGGACGAAAATTGCAGATAGCTGAAGTCTTCTTCGTCCGCGACGGGCAGTGCCACCGTACGTGTGGTCGCCGGCAACGCAGCCAGCGTGCCAACGTATTTCAGCGCCAGCACATCGGCGGCCTGCGCCAGCCATTCGGTGAGGGCAGTAGGTGCAATGGCGGCCGAGACATCCGCGATTTCCAGCATGTGGCGGATATGCGAGACGTAGGCCTCGCGGCCCCCAAACGCGGCAGGCAGCGGCAGCGCGGTCGGCACCAGTCCGGCGTACTGGCAGGCGAAAAAGGCACGAGCAAAGTCGCCATCGGTATCGGCGATGAGCGCGACCCGGTCACCGGGCTTCAGGCCCTGGGCGAGAAACTGCTGCGCCAGTACCAGCGCCTGCTCGCGCAGCAGCTGGTAACTCAGGCATTCGAGCAACTCGCCCTTGCCGGAATAGAAGTTGATACCGGTGTCGCCCTGTGCCGCATAGTCGAGTGCAAGCGGCAGCGTCGCGAAATCGGCCAGTCGGTAGTGGGGTAGTCCGCTTGAAGTCGGAGTAGGCGCCTGCATTGCTCGGGCTTATTTATAGGTATGGGGTGTTGGGTGGCGGCGCGGTGAGGCGTCTTGCCGACAACGCATGTTCATCATACCGCACGGTGTTTCTGGCCAAACCAGCGTCGCACCAACCAGACTTGGCCGAGCAACATCAGTGCCGCGCCGATCACGGCGGCCACACCGGCGCCATGCAGCGCCTGCGTCACAATCATCCAGTAGAGCAACGGGATGTAAAAAACGGTTACGGCGAGGCGCAGCCAGAATGCCGCGGTGGCACTGCCGGTAGACATCAGCAGCGGCTCCAGCGGCACCGCCCAGATGCTGATGACCGCACCGGTCAGCAGCCACAGCATCACCGGCTTGGCGGCAATGAACTCCGGCCCGATTAAAACCGACAGCAGCGCACCGCCGAAAAGGGCGACGAGCACCAGCAAGCCGGTTGCCACTCCACCCGCAGCCAGCGCCAGTTGCCGGACGAGTTTGCGCAGCGCGGCGCGATCCGGGTTCATCGCGAGGCGTGCAAGTTCCGGGTAGAGCGCGGGCACGATCAGTTTGGCGGGTTTGGCCACAGCGTCAGCCAGCTGTTTGGCGATGCGATAGAGCGCTGCATCTGTGGCACCCAGCAGCGCGCCGACCATCAGCGTGCCCAGATGGGTGAAGGCGAGACCGAGCGTGGTGTTGAAATTGGTCGACCACACAAAGGGCCAGATGCCGGGCATGCCTTCCGTCCACGAACCGGTAAAGCGCCAGCGGAATCCGCTCAGAGCCTGCTTTGTTTGCAGCATCCAGGCGGCTGCGCCAAACAGGAACAGGAACGAGACGAACCGTGCCAAAAACCAGATCATCAAAAAAACGTGCAGCCCTGCGCCAAGCCACCAAGCCAAGCCAGCACCGATCAGCCGGATCAGCGACTCCAGGCTGCTTTCTGCGGCCATCAGGTCGAAGCGATTCAGCAGACGCAGCGCGCCGATCGGCGTGGCACTGACGTTGAAGAAGATCGAAAACGCGTATAGCGCAACAGCGGTCTGCTCGCTGGCGGGCCAGCCCAGCCCGCCGCCGATCAGCAGCACGCCTGTGAGTGCAACCACAATGCCGGTCAGGCCGCTGATGCCATCCAGCAAGAGGCTGAATCGCAGCACGCGGTGAAACGGGCTAAAGCGTTTTTCGGTAAACGGCGCGGTGCCGTAATTGAGCAGGGCTTGCCAGGACTGGAACTTGGCGACCTCGCCCACGGTTTGTATGTAGGCATGGATCAGCACGAACACGCCGAATACTTCAACCCCCAGCGCCCTCGCGGCCAGCGCGACGGTTGCCAGCCCCATCACGGCGTTCACGGCCTTGCCGCCCAGCAGGATGCCGGCGTTGCTGAGGATTTGATGGAAAGAGCTGCGCGGTTTGGCAGCAGGGGGCGGGACGAGCGGTGGTTGTGGCGTCACTGCGCGCATCCCGTATTCCAGACCAATCTTAAGGATTGGTCGGGGCGACAGGATTCGAACCTGCGACCTCTTGCTCCCGAAGCAAGCGCTCTACCAAGCTGAGCTACGCCCCGATGTGTTGATTGTTCAAAACTGGCGGGCGACGGTGAAGTCAGCGAGTGCCAGCAGCGCCGTCTTGTAATGCGAGTCGGGAAGATCGCCAAGGGACGCTTTCGCCTGGGCAGAGTGCCGTTCAGCGAGCGCGAGAGTGTAGGGGATGGCCCCTGTCGAATCAATCGCGGCACGCACTTTATTGAGTGTGGCGTCGAAGTTGCCCAGCTCGCCGGTCTTGATGACCGTGCGGATGGTGTCGGCTGTGGCTGCATCGCAGTGCTTGAGGGCATGGATCAATGGCAGCGTCGGTTTACCTTCAACCAGATCATTGCCCACCGCCTTGCCGCTCTCGGCCGGGTCGCCGGTGAAGTCGATGATGTCGTCGGCCAATTGATAAGCCATGCCCAGCTCAAGACCGTAGGTAGCCAGCGCAGCAACCTGCGCATGGCTGGCTTGTGCAGCGAGCGCGCCAAGTGATGCCGCCGCGCGGAACAAAACGGCGGTCTTCAGCTCGATGACCTTGAAGTAACGTGCTTCATCCACCGCCGGGTCGCGCGCGTTGAGCAGCTGCAACACTTCGCCTTCAGCAATGGCATTGGTGGTGTCGGCCATCACCTGCATCACGCGCATGTCGCCGACCTCAACCATCATCTGAAAGGCGCGCGAGTAGAGAAAGTCACCCGAAAGCACGGCGGCGGAATCACTCCACTGCGCATTGGCGGTAATGCGACCGCGGCGCAGGTTAGTGTGGTCAACCACGTCATCGTGCAGCAGCGTTGCGGTGTGGATGAACTCGATGACGGCCGCCAGAATGTGGCCATTGGCGTCGAGCTTGCCTGCAGCACCCGCTGCCAGCAGTGCAGTTGCTGGGCGCAAGCGCTTGCCGCCCGCGTGGATGATGTGGCCTGAAATATCGTTGATAAGTGGCACCCGCGAGGCAAGGCGGTCGCGAATGACTTGGTTCACCGACGAGAGGTCGTCCGCAATCGGAGCCAACAAGGTTTTCAGGTTCATGCGATGCGGCACTCGTAAACAGGCGCGGATGCTATTGGGCGCTTGCCAAGCCCGTCAATGCGGGCTTTTGGGTATGCGTTGACTTAGATCAAGCGGGTCACTAAAATCCGCGTCCTTTCGCCCAAGCCCGTTCGTTCGTGTTGGGGCTTCGTCACGGAGAAACACGATGTACGCCGTCATCAAAACCGGGGGCAAGCAGTACCGCGTCGCCTCGGGCGCAGAACTCAAAGTCGAAAGCCTCGTGGGCGAAGTCGGCACCACCATCTCCTTTGATGAAGTGCTGATGGTCGGCGAAGGTGAGGCCATCCAGATTGGCGCGCCGTTCGTCACCGGCGCTTCGGTCAAGGCCGAGGTCATCAAACACGGCCGCGGCGACAAGATCCGCATCATCAAGCACCGCCGCCGCAAGCACTACCACAAAGAACAAGGTCATCGCCAGAACTTCACGGCGGTGAAAATCACGGAGATTGTCGGCGCTTAAGGCGTTGGCACTTTCAGGAGCTAAGTCATGGCACATAAAAAAGCAGCAGGCTCAACCCGCAACGGTCGCGATTCCGAATCGAAGCGCCTCGGCGTGAAGAAGTTCGGTGGCGAGTCGGTCATCGCCGGCAACATCATCGTTCGCCAGCGCGGCACCGAGTTCAAGCCCGGCATCAACGTCGGCATGGGCAAGGATCACACCTTGTTCGCGCTCAGCGATGGCAAGGTCGCGTTCAAGACCCGCGGCATCAAGGGTCGCATGCACATCGACATCGTCGCGGCGTAATTGCCGGACGGATGTGCTGAAAAGCCCCGCAAGACGGGGCTTTTTTGTATCTTTTGCTTTAAGTATTTTCAAGCGTGACCGAGGTTGCAACATGAAGTTCGTCGATGAAGCTGTTATCCACGTTGCCGCAGGCGACGGAGGCGGTGGTTGTGTGAGTTTCCGCCGCGAAAAGGCCATTCCTTTTGGGGGCCCCGATGGCGGCGATGGCGGTGATGGCGGCAGCATTTATGCCGTTGCCGATATCAACCTCAACACTCTCGCGGATTTTCGTTTCACCATGCGCTTCAAAGCGCCGCACGGTGACAAGGGCATGGGTGCTGAATGCACCGGCCGGGGTGGCGAAGACGTCACCATCAAGATGCCGCTGGGCACCCGTATCGTCGATCTGGATACCAATGAAGTGATCGGCGAGCTGACCCGTGTCGGCGAAAAAGTGAAGCTGGCGCAAGGCGGGTTTCATGGCCTCGGCAACCGCCGCTTCAAATCCTCCATCAACCGCTCGCCGTATCAGTCCACATCGGGTTCGGCAGGTGAGCAGCGCGAGTTGGCACTCGAACTCTCGCTGATGGGCGACGTCGGACTGCTCGGCCTGCCCAATGCGGGCAAATCCACGCTGCTGGCCTCGGCTTCTGCCGCGCGTCCGAAGATTGCGGACTATCCCTTCACCACGCTTTATCCGCAGCCCGGTGTGGTGAGCTGCGGCCTGGGCCGCAGCTTCGTGATGATGGATATCCCCGGCCTCATCGAAGGTGCGGCGAGCGGCGCGGGCCTGGGCCATCGCTTTCTCAAGCATTTGCAGCGTACGAACCTGCTGCTGCACATGATCGACGTCAATCCGCCGGGCGGCGAAGACATCGTGGCGCAGATCAAGACCATCCGCGCCGAGCTCGCCGAGTTCAGCGATGAAGTCTCCAGCCGCGAGCAATGGCTGGTGTTCAACAAATGCGACACCCTGACGCCCGAAGCGATGGACGAGCTGGTGAAGAAATCGCTCAAGCGCCTGCGGTTCAAGGGCCGCCATTTCGTTATCTCCGCCGTCACCCGCAAGGGCGTCGAGGAGCTGTGCGAACAGGCCATGCAGTGGGTGGATGCGCACCGTCCCAAACACATCGACACTTTTGCAGACGATGAACCGTCAAGCACTCCCTAAAACCAAACGCTGGGTCATCAAGGTTGGCAGCTCGCTGGTCACGGCCAAGGGGCTGGGGCTGGATCGCGTCGCCATTGCCGACTGGTGCGCGCAGATCGCAGCACTGCGCCAGCAGGGCAAGCAGGTGGTGCTGGTGTCGTCGGGTGCCGTGGCTGAAGGCATGGCACGACTGGGGCTGAAGACCCGCCCCGATACTTTGCATGGTTTGCAGGCCGCCGCCGCTGTTGGTCAGATGGGCCTCGTGCGCGCCTACGAAGCCGAGTTCGAGAAGCACGGGCTGCGCGCTGCACAGGTGCTGCTGACGCATGACGACGTCGCCGACCGTGGTCGCTATCTCAATGCGCGCGGCACTTTCAACACGCTGCTGGATTTCGGCGTGGTGCCGGTCGTCAACGAGAACGATACCGTCGCCACTGACGAGATTCGCCTGGGCGATAACGACACGCTGGGCGCGCTGACGGTCAATCTGATCGAAGCCGATCTGCTGGTGATCCTCACCGATCAGGAGGGCCTGTTCGACAGCGATCCGCGCAGCAACCCGGAAGCGAAATTGGTTGGCGAAGCAGATCTTGCCGACCCTGCATTGGTGAATATGGCCGGCGACAGCAAGGGCGCGCTGGGACGCGGTGGCATGCGCACCAAACTCAATGCGGCATACACCGCGGCGCGCTCCGGTGCGGCGACGGTGATCGCCCACGGCCGCACGCCCGACGCGCTGCTCACCATCGCCCGCGGCGAGCCGATTGGCACGCTACTGAAAGCCGCGAGCACGCCAATGGCCGCGCGCAAGCGCTGGATCGCCGGGCAGATGCAGGTGCGCGGCAAGTTGCATCTCGATGCCGGTGCGGCGCGCGTGCTGAAACAGCAGGGACGCAGCCTGCTGCCGGTCGGCGTGAAGCACGTCGAAGGCGATTTTCAGCGCGGCGATCTGGTGGCCTGTTTCGATCCTGATGGGCTCGAAATAGCCCGCGGCTTGAGCAATTATTCCGCTGCCGATGCGCTGCGACTGCTCGGTGCCAAGAGCGATGAGATCGTGGCGCGTATTGGTTACACGGGTGATGCCGAACTGGTCCACCGCGACAATCTGGTGGTGGTTTAGCGCCCACAAAAAAGCCGACTTGCGTCGGCTTTTTAATTACAACGTGGCGGTTAGGCCATAGCTGCGATATGGGCCGTCAAGCGGCTCTTATGGCGTGCAGCCTTGTTCTTGTGGATTAGGCCGCGGTCGGCGTAGCGGTCGATCACCGGCACCATGGCGGCGTAGGCGGCGATGGCTTCGGGCTTGTTCTTGGCTTCAACAGCCTTCACGACTTTCTTGATCGTGGTGCGGACCATCGAACGCTGGGCGGTGTTCTGCTCGCGGCTCTTGACGGCCTGACGGGCGCGCTTTTTGGCAGATGCAATATTGGCCAAGGGGTAACTCCAGTGAGACTGGTGAGCCGCAAATGCGACACACACGGTAAGATGGCAAAAAAGGGCGCGAAGTATGGTCGTCGTCCATTGACCTGTCAATGACTGATTCCGCCCCAAGCCCCGCATCGCCACCCGCCAACCAGGGCCCGTCCCTGAATCGCTCCACCAGCATCGTCGGCGGCATGACGCTGCTGTCGCGGGTGCTCGGCTTCGTGCGCGAGATCATGCTCGCCACTGCCTTTGGTGCCGGCGCAGCGATGGATACCTTCCTCGTCGCGCTGCAAATCCCCAACTTTGGCCGCCGCATGTTTGCCGAGGGCGCGTTCAGTCAGGCCTTCGTGCCGGTGTTCACCGAGACCAAAACCCAGCAGGGCCACGAGGCCTCACGCGAGATGGTGGCGGTGGTGATGGGCACGCTCGGCGGCGTGCTGTCGCTCATCACGCTGCTGGGCTGCCTTGCCGCACCGGTGCTGGTGTGGATGTTCGCGTCGGGCTTTGCCAGCGACGCCGGCAAGGCCGAGCTGGCCGCCGAACTGCTGCGCTGGACCTTCCCCTACCTCATGTTTATCTCGCTCACCTCGATGGCGGGCGGCATTCTCAATGCCTACGGGCAGTTCGCGCTGCCGGCATTCACGCCGGTGATCTTGAATCTGTGCCTGATTGCCTCCGCCTTCATCGGCGATGGCGGCGTGCACGTGCTGGCGTATGCCGTGTTCGTCGCCGGCGTGCTGCAATTTGTGGTGCAGCTGCCGGCGCTGGCCAAGCTCAGGCTACTACCTCGCCCGCGCTGGGCCTGGGGCGATGGCCGCGTGCGGCGCATCCTCAAACTCATGGTGCCGGTGCTGATCGGCTCGTCCATCGCGCAGATCAGCCTGCTGCTCAACAGCAATCTTTCGACGCACTTTGGCGATGGCTCGGTGAGCTGGCTCTACTACGCCAACCGTCTGATGGAGTTCCCGCTCGGCATCTTCAGCATCGCCGTCGGCACCGCGATATTGCCGGCGCTCGCCGCCCAGCACGCGTTGGCCGATACGCGGAAGTTTTCCGCCACGCTGGATTGGGCCCTGCGCGCCATCCTCATCATCGGTCTGCCCGCCGCCTTCGGCATGGTGTTGGCGGCCGCGCCGCTGGTGGCGGCGGTCTATGGCCACGGCCGTTTCGGCGCTCACGATGTCGAGATGACCACCTGGGCGCTGTGGGCCTATGGCGCGGGTTTCATGGGCTTCTCGCTGGTCAAGGTGCTGGTGCCGGGCTTCTACGCGCGGCAGGAGACCAAGCTGCCGGTGCGCTACGCCATCATCGGTCTCGTCGTCGGCATGGCCTTCAGCCTCGGCTTGTTCGCCGTGCATCGCGCTGTGGGGCTTGAGGGCGCGCATGTGGGCCTCGCCATCTCGACTTCGCTTACGGCCTGGGTCAATGCCGGCCTGCTGTTCCGGCGGCTGAAGCGCGACCGCATCTACGTGCCGGGCGCGGGTTGGGGGCGGTTCGCGCTGAAGGTCACGCTCGCAACGCTGGCCATGTCGGTGGTGATCGCGCTGTTCCATGTGCCGATTGCAGACTGGCTGGCGCTCGGCCCGTTGGCACGCGGCGGGCGACTGGCCGTGCTGATTGCGGCCGCCATCGCTGCCTACTTCGGCGTGCTGGTCGCGCTCGGCGTACGGCCAGGCGATCTCAAGCCACAACGAGGTTAGCGGCCCGCCAGCCTCTATACTCTGCGGCCCTTTTATTCAGTGATGTCATCGCCTCCATGCAGCTGATCCGTGGCCTGCACAACCTGCGTGATGCTTCGCGCGGCTGTGTGCTGTCCATCGGCAACTACGACGGCGTGCATCTGGGGCATCAGGCGCTGCTGGCCCAGCTGCGCCAGCACAGTGCCGAAACCGGCCTGCCCGCGACGGTACTCACCTTCGAGCCGACCCCGCGCGAATACTTTGCGCCAGCTCAGGCACCGCGCCGGGTGCTGACCCTACGCGACAAGCTCGCCGCCCTCGCCGCCCAGGGCGTGCAGCGCGTCGTCATCGCGCGCTTCGATGCACGGCTCGCCGCCTGCTCGGCCGAAGCATTCATCAGCGATGTGATCGTGCGCGATCTCGGTGCCAAGGTGCTGGTCATCGGCGATGACTTTCGTTTTGGCGCAGGGCGCAAGGGCGACTTCTCGCTGCTGCAACAGCAGGCCGCCACCTCGGGCTATCGCCTGGTGCAAGCGCCGACGCTCATCACCGACGATGTGCGTTGCTCATCCACCGCGCTGCGCGCGGCACTCTCCAAGGCAGAGCTGGAACCTGCGCGCCGCCTGCTCGGTCGTCGCTTCCGCATCAGCGGCCGCGTGTGCCACGGCAAGAAGCTCGCGCGCGAACTGGGCATGCCCACCGCCAACCTGCCCATGCGCCGCCTGCCGCCGCTGCCCTTTGGCGTCTACGCCGTGCGCGCCACCGTGCCTGGCCTGTTCGACGGCTGCGCCGGTGTGGCCAGCCTCGGCGTGCGGCCCGCTGTGGGCACCACGCCCTGCCTGCTCGAAGTGCACCTGTTTGCCGACAACCCCGATCTCTACGGCCGCGAGATGTATGTCGACTTCCTGCGCTTCGAGCGCGAGGAACAAAACTTTGCCTCGCTCGATGCGCTCAAGCGCCAGATGCAGCTCGATGCGGACCGTGTGAAAACCTATTTTGCAAATACCAACCGTGGCATCTAAGGGCGTTCGTTGTGGCTGAAGACTCGAAATACAAAGACACCATCCACCTGCCGCAGACCGAGTTTGCGATGCAGGCCAACCTCGCTAAACGCGAGCCGGACATGCTCGCGCGTTGGGAAGCCGATGGCGTCTACGCCGGCCTGATGGCCGCACGCGAAGGGGCCACCCGCGACGAGAGCTTTTACTTTTTGGATGGCCCGCCCTACGCCAACGGCGACATCCATATCGGCCACGCCGTCAACAAGGTGTTGAAAGACATCGTGGTGAAAGCCGAGCGCCTCAACGGCAAGCGCGCGCCCTTCGTGCCGGGTTGGGATTGCCACGGCCTGCCCATCGAGCTGATGGTGGAAAAGAAGTTCGGCAAGGTCGGCGAAAAGCTGACGGCCGCCGAGTTTCGCGCCCACTGCCGCGAGTACGCGGGCGAGCAGGTGGAGCGGCAGAAAGCCGACTTCAAGCGCCTCGGCATCCTCGCCGATTGGGACAAGCCCTATCTCACCATGCAGCCCGCCTATGAGGCCGAGCAGCTGCGGGTGCTGTCGCGTATCTGCGAGCGCGGCCATGTGGTGCGTGGCTTCAAGCCGGTGCATTGGTGCCTGGATTGCGGCAGTTCGCTGGCCGAGGCGGAGGTGGAGTATCAGGACAAGCAATCGTCGGCGATTGATGTCGGTTTTGCGACCGCCGATGCTGCCGACCTCGCACACCGCTTTGGCCTTGAAGATGCCAGCGGCGCGGTGTTCGTGATCTGGACCACTACGCCGTGGACGCTGCCCGCCAACCAGGCCATCAGCGTCAATGCCGAGCTGGATTACGCGCTGGTCGCCCAAGCCGGGCGCACCCTGGTGTTGGCAGCAGGGCTGGTCGAATCCGTCTGCAAGCGGCTCGGCAGCGAAGGCCATGTGATGGCAGTGGTGAAAGGCGCAGCGCTGGAAGGTGCGAAGGCGCAGCACCCCTTCGCCGATCGCACAGTGCCCATCATCTGCGGCGAGCACGTCACGCTCGATGCCGGCACCGGCCTCGTCCACACCGCACCAGCGCATGGCGTCGAAGACTTCGTAGTTGGCAAGGTCTACGGCCTCGCCGTGGACAATCCTGTCGGCAGCAACGGCGTCTTCATCGCGGGCACGCCGTTAGTCGCAGGCCAGCACGTGCGCAAGGCCGAAGAGCCGATTCTGGCGGCGCTCGAAGCCAGCGGCGCGCTGCTTCACAAGGCCACCATCACGCACAGCTACCCGCACTGCTGGCGCCACAAAACGCCGCTGATCTTCCGCGCCACGCCGCAGTGGTTCATCAGCATGGACAAGGCCGGTCTGCGTCGCGATGCACTCGCGGCGATCAAGGCCACACGCTGGATTCCGAGCTGGGGCGAAGAGCGTATCGCCGGCATGATTCGCGACCGACCGGACTGGTGCATCTCGCGGCAACGCTTTTGGGGCGTGCCGCTGGCCCTGTTCATCGACCGCGCCACGCAGGAGCCGCATCCCGATACGGCCGCACTGCTGTTGCGCGTGGCCGATGCCGTGGAAGCCAAAGGTCTCGAAGCCTGGTTCGGCAGCACGCCTGCGGATTGGGGCGTGGACGAAGTGCAGTATGAAAAAGGCACCGACACGCTCGATGTCTGGTTCGACTCCGGTGTGGCGCAACCCGCGAGCTTCGTCGGCAACGGCCAAGCGGTGCCCGAGCAATGCGACATCTATCTCGAAGGCAGCGACCAGCATCGCGGCTGGTTCCATTCCAGCCTGCTCACGCGCGTTGCCACGCATGGCATCGCACCCTACAAGAGCGTGCTCACCCATGGCTTCACGGTGGATGAGCAGGGCCGCAAGATGAGCAAATCGCTCGGCAATGTGGTCGCGCCGCAGAAGGTCATCAGCACCCTCGGTGCCGATGTGTTGCGCCTCTGGGTTTCCTCGTCGGACTACTCCGGCGAGATCGCCATCAGCGACAACTTGCTGAAGCGCACCGCCGACGCCTATCGCCGCATCCGCAACACCGCGCGCTATTTGCTGGGCAGCTTGAGTGGCTTCGATCCAGCGACGGATTCGATCGCAGTCGCGGACATGGTGGCGGTGGATCGCTGGGCCATCAGCGAAGCCGCGCGCGTGCAGGGCGAGATCAAGGCCGCGTATGCCGACCGCGAGTTCCATCGCGTCTATCACACGCTGCACAACTACTGCGTCAATGACCTGGGTGGCTTGTATCTCGATCTGTTGAAAGATCGGCTCTACACGTTGCCGGAAAAATCCGTGGCGCGTCGCTCGGCGCAGACCGCGCTGCTGCACATCGCCGAAGGCTTGGTGCGCTGGATTGCGCCGGTGCTTTCTTTTACGGCGGATGAGCTTTGGCGGCTGTTGCCGGGGGATCGCTCGGCCTCCGTGTTTTTGCAGGGATGGTGGGACTTTCCAGCCGTTGAATCTCAGGATATCGATTGGACGAACCTTTCGGCCATACGAAATGCGCTTCGTCAAAGACTTGAATTGCTACGCAGCAACGGCGGTATTGGTTCGTCTTTGCAAGCCGACGTAGTGCTTTCCGCAGATACATCGTTTATTGAACTACTTAGTTCAATTAAGGATGAGCTGCGATTCTGGCTGCAAACGTCATCTGTTTTAGTGATACCTACAGATGCTGAGTTAAGCCCCGAAATCACTGACCGAGTCCGTAAAACTGCGCTGAAGGGTGAGCTAGGCACTGAACTCAAAACTGGAGAAATGATTTGGATTTCTGTTTCTCCATCGGCGCACCCCAAATGCGACCGCTGCTGGCACTACCGCGAAGACGTCGGCACACATTCTGGCCATGAAACCATTTGCGGCCGCTGCGTTTCCAACATTGAAGGTCCGGGCGAAACCCGCAGGTATTTCTGATGCACACCAACTTCCGCTGGCTCATCCTCTCCGTCGTCACCATCGTGCTCGATCAACTCAGCAAGTTCTGGGTGGAGGCACGACTGCCGCTATACGGCAGCGAGCCACTCATTCCGTATTTCAATCTGGTGCATTTGCAGAACACGGGTGCGGCGTTTTCGATGTTTCGCACGGCGCCGAAGCTGATGTTCATTGGGTTGGCCACCATCGTCTCGATTGGCATCCTGTCGTGGCTCAACAAGCATCGGCAGGGTGAGACGTTTACTGCGGTTGGCCTCTGCCTGATTCTGGGCGGCGCGATTGGCAATGTGATTGACCGGGTGCGCTTAGGCCACGTCACCGACTTCGTGGACTTCTACATCGGCAACTGGCACTTCGCAGCGTTCAATGTCGCCGATGCCGCCATCTCGGTCGGTGCGGCGCTGCTGATCGTCGACATGCTGTTGGAATGGAAGCGCGGCGGTGCAAAGGCGATAAGCTGAAACCCATGGAAATCCTGCTCGCCAATCCCCGTGGTTTTTGCGCTGGTGTAGATCGCGCGATCGAGATCGTCGAACGCGCGCTCGATGCGCTCGGCGCCCCGATCTACGTGAGGCACGAGGTGGTGCACAACCGCTTCGTGGTCGAAAACCTCAAGGCCAAGGGCGCGGTGTTCGTCGAGGAGATCGATGAGATTCCCGAGGGTGCGACCTGCATTTTCTCGGCGCACGGTGTAGCGCAATCCGTAGTGCAGGCAGCCAAGGCACGCGGCCTGACGGTGTTCGACGCGACTTGCCCGCTGGTGACCAAGGTGCATATCGAGGTTAAACGCTACGCCCGCGAGAAGCGCGAGGTGATCCTGATCGGCCACGAGGGCCACCCGGAAGTGGAAGGCACCATGGGCCAGTTCGACGCCAGTTTCGGTGGTGCGATCTATCTGGTCGAGACGCCGGAAGATGTCGCCGTGCTTGCGCTCAAAAATCCGGCGCACACGGCATTCGTGACGCAGACGACGCTGTCGATGGACGATACCGCCAAGGTGATCGACGCACTGCGCCAGCGCTTCCCCGAAATCATGGGCCCGCGCAAGGACGACATCTGCTACGCCACGACGAACCGGCAAGATGCCGTGAAGCAGCTGGCGGCGCAGTGCGAGGTGATGCTGGTGGTGGGCTCTAAGAACTCCAGCAACTCCAACCGTCTGCGCGAGCTGAGCGAGCTGCTCGGCACGCCGGCTTATCTCATCGACGGACCGGAGGATATCGACCCGACCTGGGTGCTGGGCAAGGCCAAGGTGGGCGTCACTGCCGGTGCCAGCGCGCCGGAAACACTCGTGAAGCAGGTGGTGGCGCGCTTGCAGACGTTGGGCGGCGTGGCACCGCAGGAGCTGGCCGGGCGCGAGGAGCACATCGTTTTTTCATTGCCGCCTGCGCTGCGCCGCGCGGTGCGCGGTGCAGCGACGCTGCCCAATATCTAGCGGCGCCAGCAGGTTTCCACCGCACCCAGCGCTGCGCCACGGGTGCCATCGGTCGAAAGACAGAGCGTGCCGCAGAGCGTGTCGGTTGCAGCGGCTACTGGCGTTGCGCTGAGCCGATAACTGTTCACGCCGGGCGTGCCGTCCGTGCCGAGGCCTGCGCAGGTGGAGAGCGTGCCGGTGGTATCGCTGTTGAGGTGCAGGGCATACAGCGCATTGGCGCTGTTGCGGCTGATGACGCCATCGCTCGTCACGTAGCCGGTGGTGCCGCTGCCGGCGAGGCCGAGCCGCTCGAATGAACTCGCATAGCGCTTGTGGTCGGCGGCGTAGCTTTCTTGCCGGGTAACGAGATCGGTGAGCGCGACTTTGGCGATGGTGCGGTTGGTGCGCATCACGTATTGCCTATAGCTGGGCACGGCAATGGCGGCCAGGATGCTGATGATCGCGATGACGATCAGCAGCTCCATGATGGTGAAGCCGCGTTGTCCCGCTCGAGGCATCGACATCCACTCGCGTGCGGCGCTCATTTTTGCGTTTCTCCCAGGCGTTCACGCCAGGAGGCCGGGTAGGACTCGCGTGCGGTGAGGCTGTAGACCTCGCCATTCACGGCCTGTGAGGTACCCCCCACCACGTTGATTTCACCCGGCAAACCGGTTCTCGGTAAGGGCTGATAGCGATCCGTCGCCTGGCCGCCGTTGATGCCCCTGAGCCCGGTAGTCTGCACGCCGATGGAATAGAGCCGCGCGACGCCCTCGGCGGGTGCGCAGATGGGCGTGTTGGGGTCGCTTGGGTCTGGCGGGATGTAGCTAGAGAAGGTGACGGTGCTGCCCAGGGTGACGGGTGCGGAGAACATCTTTTCACCGCGCGCCGCGAGGCTCAGGCGGTAGCCCGTGGTAAGCCCATTGAGGCTGGTCAGTGGCGTGGTCGTGGTGTTGGTGAATGCGCTGTGCTGTGCCAGCGCCGCCTCGGTGGTGATGACCTCGCTGCTGGCCTTGCCGCTGACCAGATCCGGGTCGATGAAGCCGTAGAGCCAGTTGCCGGTTGTGAGGTTGAGCACATCCTCGCGGTCGCCAGAGCCGAAGATCACCAGGTCGGTGCCGGAGCCTGCAATGCCGCGTAGCGGCACGTAGTCGGGTGCGAAGAACAGGCGGCGGTCGTTGGCCACGTTGTTGGCACCGGCGTTGTGGCGGCCGATGCTGGCGACCGGGCCAAAGGTCCAGGCGCTGGGCAGCGTGCTGGCGAAGTCGCCGCGCCACAGGCGGCCGCCGGTATCGCCCACATACAGGCGATCGACGAAGCCATCGTTGTCAGTGTCGAGCACGGTGAGGTCGGAGGCGATGGAGTCGACCAGCAGCGGATGGGTGTAGCTGCGGCTGGCACTGGTGTAGCTCGCCCCGGTACCGCGTACGGCGCGCCACAGCAGTTCGCCGGTGGCGGCATCGACCATGAACAGGGCGTTACCGCGATCTACAGCACCGCTGCCGTCATCCACGCCCACTTGCAGTGCTGCGGTGGCGGCACGGGAGTTGTTGAAGTCCTTGCCCACCTTGGTACCCGAGCCGTTACGGCCA
Organism: Stagnimonas sp.; assembly: GCA_965279705.1. Classification (GTDB taxonomy): domain Bacteria; phylum Pseudomonadota; class Gammaproteobacteria; order Nevskiales; family Nevskiaceae; genus Stagnimonas. The sequence continues at coordinate 3,033,274 of OZ257257.1, read as the reverse complement.
CCGTTGTAGCCGCCGCCGAAAATCAGCACGCTCTTGCTCTCGATGTCGTTGGTGGTGGCGCTGTTGCCATCCACATCACGGCGGATGCGTGCCACCTGCGGCGTGGAGAACGCGAGGGCCAGACTGCTGAACTGCGCGGCGGAACCGGCGACCACCGTGGTCTCGGTGCCGCGGCGCAGGCCTTCGGTGGAGAGCCGCCATTGCAGCTTGGGGTTGTCGGGATCGGTGACGTCGAGCGCGTAGTACGCCGCACCGCCGCGTCGCAGGCCGAAGAACAGCAGCACGCGGTCGCCTTCGGCACCGGTGACATCACCGATGACGCCGGTGGTGCCGTTTGTGGGCGCACGGTCGCGGATCAACACCACCGGCGAGCCATCCACACCATAGGGCAGGGCAGAACCTGCGGTGTTCTCGCGCAGGGTCGACAGCGCACCCATCACCGCCTGCGGCATGAAGCCCCAGTTCTCGACGCCGGTGGCGTCATTGACCATGTGCATCATGCCGTCGGCCGAGCCGTAGACCACGCGCACATCTTCGGTGGAACCGCCGTTGCGCTTGCCGTAGTTGATGGCGAGTGGTTTGGAGTGCAGCACCGCACCCAGCAGCCAGGGGCGGCCGCTGATGCCGCTGTTGGTGGGTGAGCTGCCTCCGCCCGTGCCTTTGGCCGCAGCGCGGGTGCCCACATCAAAACCACGGGCATAGAGCAGCAATTCGCGCACGATGGTGTCTGCTGTACGGTCGCTACCGCCTGGCCCACAGGCCGTGGTGCAAGCATTTAGGCTGGTGCTGCAACTGTTGTTGCAGGTCGCCGCGTTGTTTGAGCAGCCGGTGTTGCAGGCGTTGAGATTGTTGCTGCAATTGGTGCGGCAACCGTTGCCCAGCACACCGGGCAGACACAGCAGATTGCAGGCAAGGCCAGTGGTGCCGCAGGTGGTGCCGCACAGGCTTTCAGTCGTGCCGCACAACAGGCCGCAAGCCCCAAATGTGACATTGCAGGTGCTGTTGCACAGGGTTGAGGGCGAGGTGTACGCCGTGGCGCCGGTGGGCGCCAGCAACTCGCTGCGCACGGCGGAATCATCGGCGTTCAATACGGCAAGGCTGGCGGCGGTGCCGGTTGGGGTGCTGTCGTAAAGCACCTTGCGAGCACTGCCGGCGGGGCCGCGTCCGGGGTTGCCGCCACCGCCCAGGGCAAAGCCGGGGATGCGCTGGCCCGCGCCGCCCACGTCGGTCTTACGGCCATCGCTGGTCAGGGTGCCGCCGAGCTTGGTGACGTCGGTCCAGAAGGTGAGCGCGTCGTTGCGAATGCGCCCATCGAGAGCGATGGCCGATTGTGCAGCTCCCGTGCCGCTGTCGCGGGCATCCACCACGGTGAAGCCTTTTTCGGGTGAAGCCTTGGGTCTCAGCTTGAGTCGCTTGACGTTGCCGACCCAGGCCGGCTTCTGATCTTTGTCTGGGCGGAAGCCTGACAGATACGCGGCATTGGTGATGCCCGTGGCCGTACTGCGGCTGGTGGCGGTGCCGATGCTACCCAGCGTCGCATCGAGCGACAGCACTTTCTTCAGCGAGCTGGCAATGCTCTGACCGCGACCGAGCAGGCCCAGCACGCCCGTGTAAGCCGTGACGTTGGTACCGAGGTTGGCGAGCTTGTCCAGCTCGGAGAGATCACCGTTGGTGAACAGATTGTCTTGCACGATGAAGCTGGAATTGATGAGTCGCACATCGGCCGCGCCGAACACGAAGCCGTTGGTGGCCGCGGCATCCACCACTTCAGCCAGGCCCAGCTGGCCGTTGCCGTCGGCATCTGCCGTCGGGAATAGAGTCTTGAGGTCCTTGTCGGAATCGTCCTGCCCTGCGGCGTTGGTCAGCTGCAAATGCACCAGATTGATCGTGCACGCCTGCGGGAAGGCGGCGAGGCCGGACTGATAGCTCTTGTTATTGGCGGTTTCGATCGAGGTATCCCAAGACAGCAGCGGCAGGCTGGTATTGAGATTGGTGGCGGGGTTGGTGTCCCCGTAGTCGAAGTAACCCAAGTGGCCGTTGAAGATCGGGTCACCGCGCAGATACTTGGCCAGCTCGGCGTAGATTTCCTTGGTTTGATACGGAGTGTTCTGGAACCGCGTCACACCGCCCACCAAGCCCAGCAGATTTGTGCTGGAAACACCCAGCACTACTTTGGTGATGAGGCTGGTCAGCTCCAAGGGGTTCGCCAGATTCTTGAAGCCGGCGAAAATGTAAGTGCCATTGCTGCACGCCAGCGTGTCCTGCCGTGCGGCTGGCAGGCTGGCGTTGTCGGCAAAGGCGCAGACGCCGGTACCCGGCCCCTGGTTGGCATGGTTCAGCATCACCGTCACGCGCGAATCGAGCAGCGCGGTAAGGATCTGCTGGATCGCCAGCAGGTAGGCCTGGGTGTTGTTGAGCGACAGCGAGTTGGTGAGCGAGATCACCCCCGCCAGCAGATTGGTGACGCCGCCGGTTAAATCAGACAGCAGCGCGGTCGGGTTCAAGCCAGCGACGATGGATATCGGCAGGCCTAGCAAGCCCAGCAGCTCGCCCACCGTCACCTTGCCGCGGATGTCGACACAGGCGCTATCGCTGGATAGCAGCACGTTGCTGCACACCACCTGGCTGGGATTGAGGATATTGAGATCCAGCGCCAGTGCCGTGAGCGGTGCCTGTGACGGCAGCACGGTGGCGTTGGTGTAGATGTCGAGATCATCCGCGCGGGTGGCCGTGCTTGTGAGCCAGAGCACAGCCGCAACACAGATGGCGAACAGCCCCTGTGAAGCGCGATGGTCGGAACGTAGGGATGGGGGAGTGGGATTCATGGCATTTCTCCGCACGATTCGCATCAAGGCTCGTAACTAACGCCAGCAATTTTGGGATGCAGGCGCAGGATGCCGACGGTGACTTCCGCCGCACTCAGGCTCTCGCCCGAGCGGTCGTAACCGCCGGTGACGGTGAAGCGTGCAAAGTCGTAGTTCTTGGCACTCAACTCGGCTTCGCGCAGCACATTGACTTCGACAAACAACGGCGTTTCACGCTTAACCAGCGCATAGCCGTGACTTTGCAGTGCCGCGGTGGCGGCAGAGACGTCGATCTGCGCCGTGCTGCTGGGGCAGGCAAACAGCGCCGTGGTGACACTGGCGGCCTTCATGCAGGTGACAAAAGCCTGGTCTTCGTTGACTGGCAGGTTGGTGCTGTTGGTGACCAGACCGACCATCGACTCGGCGGCCTGCACCGCGGTCATGCGGCTCTCGGCATTTTGCGAGAGCTTCAGTTCCACCTGCGTGGCACGTACGGCGGCCACGCCCAGCAGGGTGATGATGACCAGCATCAGCAGCGCGATGGCGAGCGCGGCACCCCGCTGCGTGTGGGCGTTGGTGTGGGTCACTGGAGATTTTTCAGTTGTACGGTGGTGGTGAACAGGCGGCGCAGCACACCCGTGGCCGGCGTGGGCGTGAAGGTGGCTCCCAAGTCCGCCAGATTGCTATAGGTCTTGGCGTCGTTGCTCGCTTGCACGTTATTGCCTTTGGCTCGCACCAACACATGCAGGCGCACGGTACGAGCCGTCAGCAGTTCATCTGCGGTGGGATTGCTCACATAGCGCTGTACGGTGCCGGTACCGATGCCCCATTCCAGCTGGATGTTCTCCACGCCTTCGGCCAGGCAGTCCTCGTCCATGAACGGTGTGCCGGCGGTGTCGTTGAGGTAGCGGCGGCAGAGAATGGGAATGCCATCGCCGGGCGTGCGCAGATAGTTGCGCACGTAGTAGATCTGCGGTGTGTAGGCATAGACCTGCTGCGGCGCATCCACCGGCGGGCAGGGGGCGCTGGTGCCGCTGCCATCCACGCAATCGGTTGGGGTGGCGCTCACTTGGTTCAACTCGCTGCTCGTTGCGCGAATCAGCGAAGCAACGTTCTGGTTGGTCTTCACGTAAAAACGGTTTGCGACCATGGTGTTGGTGCCGCAGCTCGCTGTGTCGCTGGTAAAAGCGCACTGCCCGGCGACGTGGCGGATCATCACGATGTCGCTGTCGGCGACCAGATTGCTGGGGTCGAGGCAGCGAAACAGGCTGTTGATAGGCATGGTGCTGGCCTGCGTGCGGAACTCCAGCGGCGTGCCGACGTTAAACAACCAGAAGCTGCTGGCGCCTTGGCCGGTGGGGCCGCAGTCGCCGTTGGTGGTTGAGCTATTGCTCACGGCCGCCCTGCCGGCTGCCGAGATGCGCACATTGACCCCGGCATCAACCGCGCGCACGCCACCCCAGTAACCGGCCATGGCGAGATCACGGCTCATCACATCCAGCGCAAAACGGGCGTTGTCCTGCAGCACCGCCAAGGCTTCGTTCTGGCGATAGTTCTGGTTGTTGGCCACGAACACACCGATGAGCGCGGCGATCACGATCAACCCCAGCGTGAGCGCGACCATCAGCTCGACCAAGGTGAAACCAGCCTGTTTGCGGAGTGTGTGCATAGGGGCTAGGTGGCGATGTGTGCGCTGATGCGCAGAACGCGGCGGTAACTCTTGCCGCTGTCCAGATCGAAATCGTTGGCGTAGCAGCTGTCGCCGGTGGGGTCTTCGACATCGCCGCTCTCGGCCCCTTGGGTGATCTGCGACATGCCGCGCCAGACCACCACGACCTCCACCAGATTGCCAACAACGCGTACGCAGCCCCGCGGGTCGCGCAGGCCGCCGGCGGTTTCGGTGGCGGTACCGCCGATGCTGATCCTCTCGGCCGTGCCTTCGAGGTTCTGCCACCAGCTGAAGAAGTCGTAGGCCACCAGATCGGCATCAGCGCAATTGCTGGTGCTGCCGCAGGCGGGCTGGGCGGGTGCGCTGTCGATATCCCGCGTGTATTGACCCATCAACAGCGCATTGGCGCGGATACGCTCGATCATCTCCTGCGCGACCACGGTGGCGGTGGTGCGCTGAATCGCGTCGACGGCGGCTTTCTTCGACACCGCCTGCAAGGCGGCGGCGGCCAGTAAACCGATGGCGACCACGAACACCGTCACCATCACCTCAACCAGCGTGAAGCCCTGTTGCGTGCGATGGCTTAACTGGGGCATGAGCCTGTGGCCTCCAGCGACACCCGGCCACTGCGCGAGATACTGATGCGCCGAGGATTGACATCGCCAAGCCTCTTGCAGAGGGTGTAATCGACCGCGGTGCCGACGCGCCCGTTTGCATCGATCGACAGCGGACTGGTCACGCCCGAAAGGGTAAAGCCATCCGCCAACGGTTCGTGCGCCTGCAACACCACGTTGGGTGTGGTGTTGGTGTAGACGATCCAGCCGTTCTGCCAGGCGTTGCCGCTACTGGCGCAGGTGGGCGGATTCACCGTGGCGAGGTCGCGGGCGCAAACCAGAATTGGCGCATTGCGCGCAATGGCCTCGGAACGGGCGCGGGTCAGTGCGGTGTAGAACGCGGTGGAGGCCTCGCGCCGCTGTGCGTTGTCGATCATGGTCCTGAAGCTGGGCACGGCCAGCCCGGTGAGGATCGCCGCGATGGCAATCACCACCAGCAGTTCCATCATCGTGAATCCAGTTTGGTGGGTTTGGGCAGGGCGCATGACATTGTCCTCGGCTGCTGTTTTATCACGCGGTCAGCAGCCCCTGCTGTGGTCCTGACGTGGCTTTGCCATGCCGCAGACCAAAGGTGTCAATTCGTTGACGCGCGGCGCCTGGTTATTGACGGCTTCGCGATCGCCCTTGCTGACCTGCCCCCGCAGCTTTAACTGGACAGCAGTTTCATCCCGCAATAACTAAAAAGGCACATTCCAGGGGCCTCTCGCATCTGTCGGTATGGTAATTTCGTTTGAATGAAGTCGGGTTTTTTATTACGGCTAGCGGAGATTTGATCCATGGGTGTTGGCGAGTTGTTTGCAGCGCATGCAACGCGACGGTTGACGGCTGCTGGTGTCGCCACAGCGGTACAGCGTCAGCAGGGGCACAAGTCTTCGTCGCGAGGATTTACGTTGCTCGAAGTTCTGGTTGTCGTCACGATCGCGGCCATCATCCTCGCCCTCGGTATTCCCAGCTTTCAGAACACCATTCTTTCGAATCGGCTCACCACGACGGCCAATGCGTTTGTGAGCACCTACAACAGCGCGCGACTCGCCGCGATTCAACGCAACGCTGCCGTGCAGTTCTGCAGCGGTAGCGCGACAACCAATGGAACCGAAGTGCTCGGTACTGATTGTGGCTCTGAGGCGATCGGAGCCGCCCTGATGCTCAACGCAGGCGGAACTACGACGACCAGACTGGCAACTGGCCCTACCGTGCCGGCTGGGCTGACGCTGACCTCCTCGGCTGCCCTGCGTTTCAATGGGCAAGGTTTTGCGCGCGCCGCTGTGAGTGGCACGGCGCCCTACACGGGCCTCTTACTCGATTTATCCACTAGCCGATTCGCTACCAACAACCGCCGGTGTATTTACCTCGCCACTGGCAGCATCATCAGTGTCTGCTCAGCGAGTGGAACCGGAGCGTGCAATGCCAGCGAGCCAACCAGCTGTGGATAACCTCCAGTTTCGCCGATCTGCTCCAGGAGCCCACGCCGCGCTTCAGCGCGGCGTGGGGCTCATCGAGGTGCTCGTGGCGGTGGTGATCCTGTCGGTCGGCCTACTGGGTATCAGCCTCGTGCAAACACGCGCTTTGACCAACAACAGCAGTTCCATGGGGCGTTCTATGGCGGTGATGGCCAGCTATTCCATCCTCGACGCAATGAGAGCAGATCGCGCCAATGCCATGGCAGCCGCCCTGCCTTACAACACAACCGTCACTGCAAGCAGCTGCCCTACCGCCACCGCCACGTTGGCGAATGTACAGCTCAGGCAGTGGTGTCTCGAACTGGGCAATCGTTTCAGCGCCGTCTCCACCACAACGGGAACGGTCACTTGCAACACGACAGGGGTTTGCACGATCGCCGTGCAATTCGACGATAGCCGGGGAACCAGTGGTGACAGCACGGACAGCATTGGCACGTCTACAGCTGAACAGGTGGTGACGAGGGCTGCGCTTTGATCGTCGTTCGGCCAGGCGCGCAAACGCATCGCCTAATTTCAATACGGTCGCGAGGTGTGCGGCGCGTGAAGGGGTTCAGCCTCATCGAGTTGATGATTGCCCTGGTCTTGGGTCTGCTGGTGGTTGCGGCGGCTATTGCGGTGTTTCTTTCCAACAAGGACTCCTACCGTACCAATCTGGCGCTGGGACAAGTGCAAGAAAACTCGCGCATCGCTTTCGAGCTGCTGGCGCGTGATCTGCGGCAGGCAGGTATCACGGCTTGCGGTAACGCCAACCGGGTTGCCAACGTGCTCAGCAACGGTACCACTGCCACAACCACCCCAGCGTGGTATGCCAACTTCGGTAATGTCATTCGTGGCTATGACGGCGGTACCACGGATCCGGCGGTCAACAGCGGCACAGCCAGCGCGGAGCGTGTGGCGGCCACCAGCTCGGTAACCCTGATTGGCGCGGCAATGGTTTCGGCCAGTATCGCGTCGTACAGCGCCAGCACTTATGGGTTCACGCTCACCGGCACCAATCCTGGCGTGCAGGCTGGAGATATCGTGGTCATCTGCGACCCAGACCATGCCGTACTGGCCCAAGTCACCAGTATCGCCAGTGGCGTGTTGATCGTGAATGCGGGCACTGGAGTGACCGCCAGCCCAGGCAATTGCTCGCGTGGCCTGGGCTTTCCGACGCAATGCACCACCACCGGCAATACCTATGCGTTCGCGGTGAACTCAATGATGTCCACGCTTTCGGCAGCCGATTGGTATATTGGCAACAACCCTCTGGGTGGGCGGTCCTTGTATCGGCGCACGCTGGTAAACACAGGCGGCACTCCCACGCCTACCGCACAGGAGATGGTTCGCAACGTTACTGATATGCAAGTCTCTTATCTTGTGGCGGGTGCCACTGGTTTTGTGACTGCAGCGGCAGTGACCACGGCCGCCAGCTGGGGCACGGTCGATGCCGTTCAAGTCGTGCTCACGCTGCAAGGTTCAGAGCGTTTCACGGGTACCGATGGACAGCCCATCCGTCGGCAGTTTTCCACCACGGTCAATCTGAGAAACCGGAGCTGATGCGCATGGCATACCCGCGTCGCGAACTGCTGATGCGTAAGCTGAGTACTGCGGGCATGGGCGATGGCTGGTATGCAGTGCACGGGGCGGGTATCGCATCGCGCTCGCAAGGCGGCGTCGCGCTGATCGTTTCGCTCATCATGCTGATCGTCGTTACCCTCATCGGTCTCGCGGCGGTGCAGGGCACTACCATGCAAATGCGAATGACTTCAAACTTTTACGACCGCTCAATCGCCTTCCAGGGCGCGGAGGCCGGTCTTGCTGCCGGTGCCGCCGCACTCATCGCGGGCACGACCAACATTCGCAACTGCGGTCAGGGCGGGGGCGCTTGCGGGGCAAATCCTTTCGAAGATACCAATCTGCCAACTGCCAATCTTGTGACCGTGGCCAGCGGCTCGACCTACGCCGCCGCCAGCAATGCCGCCAGTCAGCCTCAGTACGTGATCGAGAACATGGGTACTTTCGTAGATCCGGATGCTGACGTCGGTTATGGCCAGACGGCCAATGCGGCGCAGTACGGCGCACAGGGCAGTTCCGTGACCTTCATCTACTACCGCATCACCGCACGCAGCGGTAATCCGACGGCGGTAGGTGAGCGTGCTGTCGTGACTTTGCAGGCCATGTACAGGCAATGACGTCTGCCAAGCTGTCCTGCCAAATCTTGGGTTTGCTAACGCTTGGGATATTTGAACCCAGTGCTTCATTCTCGATGGAATTTGCAGACCGGTATCAACGACAGCGACGTGCAGTTTGTTAAGCTGCCAGCCATGCCGCTGTTGACTCAACGATAGCCGTCTGCCAAGGAGCACCGCGATGAACAAGCACCATAACCGCCGGAATGCAGTTCTCGGCGCAAACGGGCTAAGCCGGTTTTTTCTCGTCGCGGTGTCGCTGCTTGGTGTCAGTACTGCAGCAGTCGCTGCGGTGGCCATCAAGAATGTTCCCATCACATTGCCGAACAATGTGCCCGGCAATTTGGTGCTGGTGCCGTCGGTGGAATGGCCCACGGTTGTCACCCAGGCCAATGATCCAGGCGTCGCCGAAGGTTCGGCAAACTATGCATCCGCAACAGCGTATGCCGGCTACTTCAATGCCGATCTTTGTTACGCATACAACTATGACGCGACCGAGACCAACCGGTACTTTTATCCAACGGTTGCTGCCAACACCAATCACAGCTGCGCCGGCCTCACTGGCGGCTCACCCTCGCAGAAACTCTGGAGCGGCAACTATCTCAACTGGGTGTCGATGCAGGCGCTCGATACGTTCCGTCTTGCATTGACGGGCGGCTATCGTGTGCATCGGCCAGCGGACGGTACGCCGCCCAGTGTGACGATCACAGGCTCGGACTTGGCAAGCGTCACCAAGGCGACGAGTGAGATGCCGAACGTCACGTATCTCGAAAAGGCCAACTCCGATCGTTGGGACGACAGCTATACAAGGCTGCGGCGTCTGACGGCCGCTGATGCAAACGTGAGTGCTGCCACGCCTTCGTCTGCGACGACTGGGTTTCGTGCCCGTATCGCGGCATTGCGCAACCAGATGTGGTTCGTGCCCACCGAAGGCGGTGGTTTGGGTTCGGGTCGCGTTTACAACGACCCCCGCGCACTGGCATTGCCGGTGACCGATGATGACCAGGCCGAGCCGGGTGGTGCAGCGATCACCGCTATCCCGTATTACCCTCGTTACCACACACTCCCGGACGCCAATACTGTCACAGTGACAGGCGGCACAGCATGCGGCACTGATGAGCCGGGGTGCACATCGACGACACCGTTATGCAGTGGCAGCACCACATGGAATGGAAGCAGTTGCGTTAGCACGGCAGCAACAGTCACCAACCCGGCAGCTTGTACGAATGCGAGCTTCACGTTTTTCAGAACGAACGACAATAAATGTCATTCGTCCAATAACAATACCAGCACGTCCGTAGCCAACAGTTGCCCAGCATCCACTCCACCAGCTGTGACGGTGGTTCTTCCCACAACCAGCGGTGCCAGTAAAACTTGTATGGTCACTACGGTAGTGACAACCACGGGTACAGCCACGCCTCAGTATCAACACACTATCTATGGCCGTAACCAGGTTTACGCCGTCAGCATCCGAGTCAAGGTGTGCGATGGAACCTTCGACACCCGCGATATATGCACCAGGTATGGCAGCAACTACAAGCCAGAGGGTCTGCTGCAACGCAACTCCAAGAAAATACGTTACAGCTTGTTCAGCTACCTGACTGAGGATGGGACAAATCGCCAAGGCGGCGTGATGCGTGCACGCCAGAAGTTGATCAGTCCGGTGAGTGCAGAGGAAGCGGCTAGCACTGAAACGGCTTATTCCGATCGCGCTCGCGTTTCGGGTATCGACAATCCAGAGTGGGACCCGGCCACTGGCGTTTTCATCAATAACCCGGACCCTATAGATGCGACGGCGACTAACGGCCTGATCGGAGGCACCTGCACCGATGCACCGGATAGCAGTCAATGCCGCATTCAGTACAGCGGCGTGATCAACTACTTGAATCGGTCTGGCCAAATCAATACGGGGCTGCCCACACTCAAGTCATTCGATAATCTTAGCGAGCTGTATTACACAGCCCTGCGCTATCTGCGGGGTCTTGCCAACCTTTCGACTTTTAGCAGCCTGACGGGTACCAGCTTGGCGGACTACCAAAACGCCGATGGTCTTCCCGTAATCGAAGACTGGTACAAAACTGGCGCCAATACCGCAGTTCGCAGATGGAATACCAGCCCGACCATCACCGCAGGGACGGATGGGGACCCTGCGCTGTATCAATGTCAGACCAGTGTCATGTTGGGTATCGGCGATACCAGCACCAACAACGAAGATGACACGGATAACCTGACAAAAGACAGCACCGCTTCTGGTGCCACCCCGATCCCAGCCAACACTTGGCGTGGCTACACCGAGTTCACGAGCGGAGGTAACGGTCGCGGCAATCTGGCTGGTCTCGCCTATTGGGCGCATCTCAATGATCTGCGCACCGATGTGCCCAATTCCAATGTGTCGGGCGGGACTGCAGGTGCCAAGCGCGGGCAGACCATCAGCACCTACTGGGTCGACGTGGTTGAGCGAAACGATCTATTCGCCAAGAACTCGAATCAGTTCTACAACACCACCAAATACGGTGGCTACACCATTCCTGACGCCGATTGGAACACCAGCGGCAATGCCGCACGTCACGACACCAACTGGTTCGATACCAATCGCAGTGTCTGGTCATCCGCCACGCAGGATGTGAAGACCGTAACCGGTTTGGGTGGCACTGGTGATTACTACTTGCCCAACAATATGTACTTGGCTAATAACGGCCAAAAGATGATTGATGGCCTGAATGCAGCGTTCGCCAAGATTGCCGACAACCTGTTGGGGTCGGGCTCATCGCTGGCCGCCAACAGTACGAAGCTCGATACCGGCACGACGACTTATCAGGCCACGTATGTGTCGGGTGAGTGGAAAGGCAACCTAAAAGCGTTTGCGGTCAATCCCAGTACGGGTGTGATCGCCGTGACTTCAACCTGGGATGCGGCGGCACGCTTGCCGGTGGCAGCAGACCGGATCATCAAGACCTGTAAAGACCCCTGCACCGGCGATAGCGACAAAATCGATTTCAAAACCGACAGCGTCAATATCAGCACCGCGCAACGTACTGCGCTGGGTACCTTGACGGCTGTGCAGGACGGCCTCATCAACTACCTGCGCGGCAGCGCGGCGCTTGAAGTACGCAACGGCGGCACCTTGCGCAACCGCACGACCCCCTTGGGCGACATCATCAACTCCCAGCCGGTATTCGTCAGTGCGCCGGATCCAAATCTGGTGTTCAACAAATCGTTCACAGGCTCCGACAGCTATTTCAGCTTCGCCGCCAGCAAAAGCACGCGCAAGCGGCGCATCTATGTGGCTGCCAACGATGGCATGGTGCATGGCTTCAGCGGCGAAGCGGCAACAGAAACCGGTCAGCCGCTGCCAGGCCAGGAAACTTTCGCCTATCTGCCGAATGCAGTCATTCTCGGCAATATCAAAAATCTGAGCAGCACGACCTATGGCTCGACGACAGCACACCAGTTTTACAACGATGGTGAGTTGACCGTTGCAGATGTTTACCTGAATGGCTTCAACAGTTGCACCGGGGATAGCTGCTGGAGGACCGTATTGGTGGGGACGACTGGCCGTGGCCCTGCAAAGGCAATCTATGCCCTGGACATCACAGATCCTGCGGACGTCAAACTGCTGTGGGAACGCGACGCCACCGACAGCAGCTACATCGGGCAAATCGTCGGCAAGCCGATCATCGCGCAGACGGCCAATGGTGTGTGGTCAGTCTTGATCGGAAATGGCTACAACAGCACCCATAACAAACCGGCCTTGCTGAAAGTAAATGTGCAGACTGGAGTATTGACGGCTTATGAGACTCCGGGAAGTTCAGCGGATGACGGACTCGCGCCACCGGCCGTCTGGATTCGCAATCCATCAGACAACATCAGCACCGAGGCCTACGCTGGCGATCTTCGCGGCAATGTCTGGAAGTTCGATCTAACGTCTGGTACGACCGGCACGCTGCTTTACGTTGCCAAGAACGACGGCAACGTTTTGCAGCCCATCACTGCTGGGATGATTGCGGGGAAAAACCCCAACATCACATCGGAATCGGAGGTATGGGTTTTCTTTGGCACCGGGCTCTCGCTGCAGGATTTTTCACCTCCCACATCTGCCAATCCCAATATCCAGACCTGGTACGGATTGATCGTGCAGGGCAGCAGGGCGGTAACCTCTGCAAGTACCCGCTCTGGCAACTTGCGCAAGCGCACCATCAGTCTCCAATTCGCGCCTGACGCCACCCGCCCGATTGCAACGCGGGCTATTTCTACGGCGACTGCGGACGATATGTTGGGCAAAAAAGGCTGGTATATCGATCTGCTCAAGCCGACGAATGACGACAGCACCGTGTTCACCGCCCAAGGCGAGCGCATGGTCACGCCAAATCAGTTTCAGGGCAGATTGTTGCTTGGCACCTCGCGGGTGCCAGCTGATTCAACGACATTCGATCCCTGCGATCCATCGGGTACCGGATGGGTTATGGCAATCGACCCGTTCACTGGCGTGCCGCCCCGATCGAACTTTTTCGATGTAAACAACGACGGCAATTTCAATAGCACCGACAACGCCGGCGGCGGCACTTCTGTGACGGCTGGCGTGGGGTTCACAGCTATCCCAAACAACCCCATCTTCGTCTCGAACACCATGTTGGTGAACTTCGATGACGCCAGCACGGGTTCGATCAGTACTCGCGGTAGTGCGGGCAACATTGATCGCTTGTCCTGGCGAGAACTGGTTGTTCCCTAACAATCAAAAACGAGTTGAACCAACAGACAGGATGAAATGATGAAAACATCAAGATCTGTGCAGAGCGCCAGCAGCATGATTTTGAAGCGTCGGGTGCGGGGGTTCACGTTGCTTGAGGTGCTGATCGCAGTCAGCATCGTCGGGATTCTTGCGACGATCGCCATACCGTCTTACACAAAATCCATTGCCAAAACCAAGCGCCGCGCAGCGCAGGTTTGCCTGTCTAGCTTCGCGACGCAAATGGAGCGCTACTACACGACCAACTTGCGCTATTGCGTGGATACCACGCCCGCCGACGGCACTTGCGACAGTGCAGTATTCACCCTGCCATCACTGGATTGCGCAAGCGAAGCCAATTCAGGCAAGGACTACACCTATTCCTCATCAGTGACTTCATCGACCTACACCCTTACGGCGGCGCCGAAAACAGGCCAATCCACGAGGGATGCGGTTTGCGGCAGTCTTTCGCTCAATCAGGCGGGTACGAAAACCGCATCAGGCACGGGTGGCGTATCGGAATGTTGGTAAGCAGCAGCATGTCTGCCAATAAGGTTTTATGGCGACACACAACCGCTGTTGAGTGTTTTCTGCTCTGACTCGAGGCGCCCGCTGCCGATTAACACCAGGTCCAGCGCATTGCCTGTGCTGCCGCGATCAACGCATAAACGTATACGCCCAGCAGCAAAAGCCCCGCTAGCAGTTACCGCCATGCCCGAAGGCGTGAAGATCACGCGGCTGCTGAAAGGCCCGTTGCTCGAGATACTTACATTCGATACCGCGGATTGGCGTTCTGCCAAGTGAACCTCTTCACCAGCGTCAATCGCACTGTCGCGATCGCGGTCGTCAAACACGAGCCACTCCCTGCGACTCCAGTCACCATGACAGCCACTGTCCAGCTGGCCGGCACAGAACGTGATTTGCCGGTTGCGACTTATTGCCGTTGACCGAGCGATCAAAGCGGCACTGCGCACGCTGTTGCCCGTCAAAATCATTCGATTGTCAGCCATGATCGAACGGAAAGAAGGCAGAGCCAGCCCGATGAGAATGGCTGCGATGCCCAAGGTGACCATCAGCTCGGTCACGGTGAACCCGGCCGCACGCGGTATGCAATGAAGTCTTTGCATGCAGTCCTCCCCAGGACAGCAAAACAAAATCCCTGATATGCCACTAGAAACCCCCAGCCACGGATAGATCGTAGCACCGTCTCTGGGGCGGGCAGCGCGTTCACTGTAGCTGCCCTGACCTAGCCGTTACGGCAGGTTTAGTGAAGCAGCAGCCGAATGGCCTTGTCCAAGGCGGCAGCAAGTTGGCGGATGTCCTCGTCACTGTTGTAGCAAGCCAACGAGGCCCGCACAGTGGCGCTTACGCCGAATCGAGCCATCAGCGGCATGGTGCAGTGGTGACCGGTGCGCACCGCCACGCCCTGCATATCCAGAATGCTGCCCACATCCTGCGCAGCTGCACCTTCGATGACGAAAGACAGAATGCCGCTCTTGCCCGGCGCAGTGCCGATCAGCCGCAGGCCTTTGATGGCTTGTAGCTGCGGTGTGGCGTAATCCAGCAAAGCGTGTTCATGCGCGACGATCGCGTCGAGGCCAATCGCTTCCACGTAGTCGATGGCGGCAGCCAACCCAATCGCACCAGCCATGTCCGGCGTGCCGGCCTCGAAACGATAGGGCGGCTCTGCCCAGGTGGAGCCCTCGAAGCTGACAGTGCGGATCATGTCGCCACCGCCATGCCAGGGCGGCATGGCATCCAGCCGCGTCTTCTTGCCGATGAGGCAGCCGAAGCCGGTCGGGCCGTAGAGCTTGTGGGCGGAGAGGGTGTAGAAGTCCGCGCCCAAGGCTGCGAAGTCGACCGTCATGTGCGCAATGGCCTGCGCGCCATCGACCAGCACGGGGATGTCGCGGGCCCTGGCCTCGGCGATAATCTCAGCCACTGGATTGACGGTGCCGAGCGTGTTGGAGACGTGCACCACGGCGATGAAGCGGGTGCGCTCGTTGAGCAGCGTGCGCCAGCCGTCCAGGTCTAGCGCGCCATCGTCCAGCACCGGCGCCGCAATCACCTTCGCGCCGCACTGCGCGGCGATGAGCTGCCAAGGAACGATGTTGCTGTGGTGCTCCATGCCCGTCAGCAGAATCTCGTCGCCTTCTTTCAGTAGCGGCCGCAGGAAGCTATAGGCGACGAGGTTGATCGCCTCGGTGGTGCCACGGGTGAACACCACTTCTTCACGCTGGGCGTTGAAGAATTGGGCGATGCGGTCGCGCGCGCCTTCGTACTGGGTGGTCGCGCGCTCGGCCAGCTCATGCACGGCGCGGTGCACATTGGCGTTGCTGGTTTCGTAATAGCGGCTGATCGCATCGATCACCGCGCGTGGCTTCTGCGTGGTGGCCGCGTTGTCGAGATAAGCGAGGCGCTTGCCACGTACCTTTTCATTGAGGATGGGGAAGTCGGCACGGATGCGCTGCAGGTCGTAGCTCATGGCGCGTTCGCCATCAGCAGGGTGCTCACGCGCTGCTCGGCCCAGTCTTTCAGGCCTGGCAGCGGCAGGCGGTCGAGCGCGGCTTGTGCGAACGCTTGCGTCAGCAGGCTCTGTGCCTCGGCAGCACTTAGGCCCCGCGAACGCAGGTAGAAGGCGGCGTCCTCATCGAGCTGGCCAAAGGTCGCGCCGTGCGCGCACTGCACGTCGTCTGCGTAAATCTCCAGCTCCGGCTTGGCGTCAATCTCGGCCTTGTCGCTCAGCAACAGGCTGGCGATGCGGGTCTCGGAATCGGTCTTGGCCGCGCCCGGCTGCACCTGCACCTTGGCGTTGAGAATGGCTTTCGACTGCGCCGCCGCAATCAGCCGCGCACTGCTGCGGCTGGTGCAGCGCGGGGCGGCGTGCCACACATGGCTGCGCTGATCGACACGGCTCTTGCCGGTGAGCGCAGTGAGGCCGGTCTGCTCGAAGCGCGCACCGGGTTCAGCCAGCGTCACTTCGGTTTCCTGCCGCACGCGGGCGCCGCCGAAATCGAGCTGGATCATTTCCAGCGTCGCATCGGCTGCAATGTGTGCCTTCAGATGCAGGGCACGCGTCGCCTTAGGGTCTGCATCCTGCACGCGGATCAGCGTCAGCTGGCTACCAGCGGCGAGCGTGAGCGTGAGCACGGCGGTCAGCAGGGTGTCGCTGTCCCCAGCACCCGGCGCATCCCAGATCAGCACCGTGGCCTTAGAGCCCGACGACAGCGCCAGCCGATGCCGCAGATGGCGCATGGTCTGCTCACCCGCGAGCGCGTGGGTGATGAGGAAGGGGATGTTGGCGACACCATCGATGGTCTTGTCCACACCCTGCTTGGCAAAGGCGCGGTTGAGGGCATCGAGCGCGAAGCTCGTCGCCGTCTGCACCGGGTCGAGTGCCACCAGCGACAAGGGCTGGGCGCGGTCGAGTGCGAACACGGGGTCAAGTGCGGGCTTGGCAATGGCAAAGGCTTGCTCGGCAAGTCCTGACCAATCGCTGTAGTGCCAGCTCTCAAGCTCAGGCGTGGGCCAGCCTGCGGCCTCGAAGCGCGCGAAGGCGTCGATGCGCTGCGCGTGCTGATCCTGCGGCAGGCTGTTGCGGCAACTGTCGAAGAAGTTCACGCAGCCTCCAGCCAGCCATAACCCTTCTCTTCGAGTTCAAGAGCTAGTTCTGGCCCGCCAGTTTTGACGATACGGCCGCCTGCGAGCACATGTACGAAGTCGGGTTTCACGTAGTCCAGCAGGCGCTGGTAGTGGGTGACGAGCACCGTGGCACGCTCTGGGCTGCGCAGCGCATTGATGCCGTCTGCGACCACTTTCAGCGCGTCGATATCGAGACCGGAATCGGTTTCATCGAGCAGCATGAGCGTCGGTTCAAGCACGAGCATTTGCAGAATCTCGTTGCGTTTTTTCTCACCACCGGAGAAGCCCTCGTTGACGCCGCGTTGCAGCATCTTCGGCTCCATCGCCACCTGCTTCACCTTCTGTTTCACGAAGGCGAGGAAAGTGCCCGCGTCCATCTCCGGCTTGCCCTCATGCTTAAGCTTGGCGTTGAGTGCGGCCTTTAGCAGCGTGGTGTTGGACACGCCCGGAATCTCGACCGGATATTGAAAGCTGAGGAACACGCCGCTACGGGCGCGCACTTCGGGTGCGAGGGCCAGCAGGTCTTGGCCCTGATAACTGACGGTGCCACCAGTGACAACGTAGTCCTCATGGCCAGCCAGTAGCTTGGCGAGTGTGGATTTGCCCGCGCCGTTTGGGCCCATGATGGCGTGCACTTCGCCGGCATTCACCGTGAGCGACAGGCCTTTGAGGATGGATTTGCTGCCGATGTCGGCAGAAAGATTTTCGATAACGAGCATCAATGTATTGCGGGGCTTTCAGCCAACCGCACCTTCAAGAGAAACAGCCAATAATTTTCCGGCTTCGACGGCGAACTCCATCGGCAATTCGCGGAACACGTCCTTGCAGAAGCCGTTGACGATCATGCTCACGGCGTCTTCTTCGCTGACGCCGCGCGAGCGCAGGTAGAACAGCTGGTCTTCGCCGATTTTGCTGGTCGTCGCCTCGTGCTCCACCTTGGCGGTGGGGTTGCGCACCTCGGTATAGGGAAAGGTATGCGCGCCGCACTTCGGCCCGATCAGCAGCGAGTCACACTGCGTGTGGTTGCGCGCGCCACTGGCGCCCGGCAGCACACGCACGAGGCCGCGATAGCTTTGCTGGCCGTGGCCTGCGGCAATGCCCTTGCTGACGATGGTCGAGCGGGTGTTCTTGCCGACGTGAATCATCTTGGTGCCGGTGTCGGCCTGCTGATGGTGATGCGTGAGTGCGACGCTGTAGAACTCACCCACCGAGTTGTCGCCACGCAGCACGCAGCTCGGATATTTCCAGGTGATGGCCGAGCCGGTCTCGACCTGCGTCCATGAAATCTTCGAGTCCACGCCCCGGCACTCGCCGCGCTTGGTCACGAAGTTGTAGATGCCGCCCACACCGTTCTCGTCGCCGGGATACCAGTTCTGTACCGTCGAGTATTTGATCTCGGCGCGGTCGTGCGCGACCAGTTCAACGACGGCAGCGTGTAGCTGGTTTTCGTCGCGCTGCGGCGCGGTGCACCCCTCAAGGTATGAAACCTTGGCATCGTCCTCGACGATGATCAGCGTGCGCTCGAACTGGCCGGTGTTCTTCTCGTTGATGCGGAAGTAGGTGCTGAGTTCCATCGGGCAGCGCACGCCCTTGGGCACGAACACGAAGCTGCCATCGGTGAAAACGGCCGAATTGAGCGCGGCGTAATAGTTGTCTCGAGTACCGACGACGGTGCCCAGGTATTTCTGCACCAGTTCGGGGTGCTCGCGCACGGCCTCGGAGATGGGGCAGAAGATCACGCCCGCTTCGCGCAGCTTGGCCTTGAAAGTGGTGGCGACACTCACGCTGTCGAAAACCACATCCATTGCCACATTGTTGCCGGGCATCGGCAAATCAGAGATCACGCCTGCAAGTGTTGCCTGCTCGTGCAGCGGGATGCCGAGCTTCTTGTAGGTCTCCAAGAGCTTGGGGTCGACTTCGGCCAGCGATTTCGGCGCGTCCTTGTGGTTCTTGGGCTGCGAGTAGTAGCTGATGCTTTGCAAGTCGATGGCCGGCACCTTCAGCTTGGCCCAGTCCGGCGGCGCCATGGTCAACCAGTGGCGATAGGCCTTCAGCCGCCAGTCGAGCAGCCACTCCGGCTCGTTCTTGCGGGCCGAGATCATGCGAATCACGTCCTCGCTCAAGCCCGGTGCGACGGTATCGGAGGCAATGTCGGTAACGAAGCCGGGCAGGTACTCGCGGCGGGCGGCGAGGGCCTCCACGACATCGGCCTGAATGACTTTGGGGGCGAAGACTTCAGCGGCGGCGGACATGGGTATTCACCTGGCTTCTGGCTGGGTGGAATTGAAGGGGAAACTCTTGGGCATTGACCACGACGCGCGGAGCGGCGTTCAGCGAGGCGGCCATATCGGCCAGCGTCACGGCCTCCAGCGCCTGGGTGATGGCGGCGTTGATGAGTCGGAAAGGCGCCTTGGCACCGCAACCCGCTTCAATCGCGCAAGCGCCATGCACGGCGCAGTCAGTGAGGGCGATGGGCCCTTCGAGCGCGCGGATCACATCCGCCACCGTCACCTGCGCAGGCGCCTTCAGCAGCCGGTAGCCACCGCGCGCACCGCGCGCGGACGACACCAGTCCACCCTGCTGCAACTGCTTCATCAGCTTGGCAACGGTGGGAGCGGCGACGGAGGTACGCTGGGCCAACTCCTGCGCGGCATGCAGACGCTCCGGTGCGGCCGCCATGGCGGCGAGCAGCACGGTGGCGTAGTCAGTGAGTTTGCCGAGCTTGAGCATCCGATTGCCTATATAAGACCAGATCAGTACGGATTGAAGGGCGCGCAGTGTAGGCCGCACGCCCCTCTACTTCAAGCGTCCCGCATTTCAGCGATTACAAGGCCAGCTGCATGCGTATCTGGAATGCTGTTGGCTCTTCGCCATCAAACGCGCCGCCGTCGGTGGCGAGCACACGCACCACGTTGGCGCTGACGCGCAGGGCTGGGTTGAGATACCAGTTGAGTGCGATGGCGGCATTACGCTCCAGCCCGCCCTTGACGGTGTCATTGGTCAAGTCCAGCCCGCTCAGACGCGCCGCCACTTCAAACGCACCCCAGCCGTCCTTGCCAAACGGGCGGGCAGGGCGAATGCCCTCGAACACACCCTTGTCGGCTTTATACGGGCGCGCCTCGCCCGTGAGCGTGTACGCTGCTTGTGCGTACCAGCCATTGAAATCGAGCGCGCGGCCGCTTTGGCGCTGCACCTGCACCCAATGGCCCTCGCTTTGCAGTGACAGCGGGCCGAACTGGCCTGCAAGCTCCAGCCCTTCGATGCGGAACGAATCGACGTCGCGGATCTCGCCGGTATCGACCAGTCGCTGTGCAAGCACGTTGGATTCAGGCTTGCCGCGAAAGCGTGCGGTGGAAAACTTGGTGCCCGTGGTGTTGGTGCTGTTCTCGGCCGTGGGATAGCGCTGTACACCTGCCGCACCGATGTGGATCAGCTGATTGCTGCCAAACACCACCGCATAGGTCGCGCGCCCCACCACACCCATACCCTCGTCCCCCGACTGCGCATTGGCCACTGGCTCGCTGAACACGCCCGCATTGGCCGACCAGTTGGCACCCGATGACCCCAGCATCAAGCCCGGTGCACGGGTGGTGACAAACGCAAACGGCAGTCCGCGTTCCATGAAGGTCACGCCCTTGTCGGCGGCAAGTGCCTCCAGACCAAACGGCTGTTTGAACTGGCCGGCCGTGACGGTGAACGCCTTGTTGCCGTTGTAGGCCACGTAGGCATCGGTGACACCCGTGGTGCCGCTGAACTCATGCTCGAAGCGATAAGACCAGTCCTTCAGGAAAGTGCCTGAGAGCGAGAGTCGTGAACGACGCAACTCGCTGCCATCGGCGAGGTCAACGCGGTCTGATTGGTACGCAGCGAAGTCGAGCTGTTGCAGCGTGCCCACCTGCATCGAAGTCGAACCATCGGCGCTGCTGATCTTGAAGCCGTCTTCGATGTTGGCGACGATCTCGGTTTTGCGCTGCGCCTTGAGTTTTTCGTATTCCTCCACGCTCAGCACGCCTTTTTGCGCGAGGGTTTCGAGCAGGTCGTCCTTGGCGGTGGCGGGGGTTGAAAGCAAGGCGAAACCGACGAGTGCGAAGGCAAGCGGGGCGACTGGGCGCATGAATGAGCTCTTTCAGGTGAATTGACGAGAGAGGTCGTTATATACAACGCTACATATCGAAACCTCAATCATCTGGAAACACGCCCCATGCGTTTTTTGATCCTGTTGCTGCTTGCCGTCAGCGCCTCCATTACCCGCGCCGAAGCGCCGGTGCGCGTCTTCGCCGCCGCCAGTCTTACCAATGCGCTCAATGACATTGGCGCGGCTTGGCAGCAGGCGGATCACGCCCAGCCCAGCCTCGCCTACGCCGCCAGCTCCGCGCTCGCCAAGCAAATTGAAGGCGGTGCGCCGGCCGATGTGTTCGCCTCGGCCGACCTGACCTGGATGGATTATCTCGACGCGCGCAGCAAGCTGGTGCCGGGCACGCGCAGCAACCTGCTCGGCAATACGTTGGTGCTCATCGCCCCCAAGGACCGCGCCATTGCGGTGGAAATGAAGCCGGGCTTCGATCTGCCCGCCGCTTTCAAAGGCAAGCTCTGCACCGGCGAGCCGGGGGTGGTGCCGGTGGGCATCTACGCTAAGCAATCGCTGGAAGCACTCGGCTGGTGGACGGCGCTGCAAGGTCGCATCGTCGGCACTGACGACGTGCGCACCGCGCTCGCCTTCGTCGAGCGCGGCGAGTGCCCGCTCGGCATCGTCTACGCCACCGATGCCGCCATCAGCAGCAAGGTGCAGGTGCTCGCCACCTTCCCCGAAAACACGCACAAGCCCATCATCTATCCCGTCGCCCTCGTGAAGGACGCGCGTGCCGAGGCGGCGGGCTTTCTGGACTACTTGAAGACCCCGGCTGCCGCGACGGTGTTCAGCCGCTACGGCTTCACCCTGCTCACACCCTGATGGTGCTGAGCCCGGAGGAATGGCAGGCGCTCAGGCTCTCGGCCAAGGTGGCGTTTTGCGCCACGGCGCTGTGCCTGCCCGCAGGCATTGCGCTGGCGTGGCTCATGGCGCGCCGCAGCTTCCCCGGCAAGTTTCTGGTGGAGGCGCTGGTGCAACTGCCCATGGTGCTGCCGCCCGTGGTGCCGGGCTATTTGCTGCTGCTACTGCTCGGCACGCAGGGGCCTATCGGCGGCTGGCTCAACGCGCAATTCGGCATCGTGCTGGCATTTACCTGGAAGGGCGCAGTGCTTGCGTCCGCCGTAATGGCATTCCCTTTGATGGTGCAGCCCGTGCGCCTCGCCTTTCGCCAGATCGACGTGCGACTCGAACAAGCCGCAAGCACGCTGGGGGCCTCGCCTTGGCGCGTGTTCCTCAGCATCAGTCTGCCGCTCGCCCTGCCGGGTGTGATTGCCGGTGCGCTGCTGTGCTTCTCGCGCAGCCTCGGTGAGTTCGGCGCGACCATGGCCTTCGTCGGCAACATCCCCGGCGAGACCCGCACGCTGCCGCTCGCCATCTACAGCTTCACGCATGTGCCGGATGGCGAGGCAGCCGCCATGCGCCTCTCGCTGCTCTCCATCGCACTCGCCGTGGCCGCGCTGCTGGTGAGCCACTTCATCACCCGCCGCGCCGAACGCCTGCTCGGCCGCCACGAGCATGAGGATCGCCGTGCTGCACTTTGATCTCGCCTATCAGCGCGGGAGCTTCACGCTCAACGCCAAGGCCGAGATCGGCGAGGGCGTCACGGCGCTCGTCGGCCCCTCTGGCGCCGGCAAGAGCACGCTGCTCGCCCTCATCGCCGGCCTGCTCACACCTCAGCGCGGCACGCTGCGCTTCGACGACGAGTTGCTCATCGACACCGCCACCCAATGCAACGTGCCGCCCTGGCAGCGGCACTTCGGCCTCGTGTTTCAGGATGGCCAGTTGTTCCCCCATCTCTCGGTGCGCGACAACCTGCTCTACGGCTGGCATCGCCGCCCGGCAGCGGAGCGCCGCTTCACTTATGCGCAAGTGCTCGCCCTGCTTGAAATCGGCCCACTGCAATCCCGCCGCCCCTCGCAACTCAGCGGCGGCGAGCGCCAGCGCGTGGCCCTGGGCCGTGCACTGCTCTATTCACCGCGCCTGCTGCTGCTCGACGAACCTTTGGCCTCGCTCGACGAGCGTCTCAAGCAGCAGATACTGCCTTTCCTCAAACGGGTGAAGGAGGAGACGCGGCTGCCGATGCTCTATGTGAGTCATTTGCAGGCGGAGGTGAATTACCTTGCAGATCGGGTGATGACGATGGAGGCTGGAAGATTGGAATGCGGCGACTAAACCATCACCCCCAAAATCACACTCGAAGCCTTGAAGATCGCGGTCACCTTCGCCCCTTCGACCAGCTTCAAGTCCAGCGCCGACGTGTTGGTGATGATCGCCGCCACCGAGTTGCCACCTTTCAGCGCGATCACCACCTCGGTGTTCACCGCGCCGGGCGTGAGCCGCTCTACGGTGCCGCGCAGCTGATTGCGTGCGGAGAGTTTCAGCTGCTTGCCGGGTGACTCCACGCCCACCAGCACCCAGCTTGCTTTCACTAGTGCTACCGCCTCGCCGCCAATTTTCAGGCCGAGATTCTCCACACTTGAATGAGTAACAACGGCAGTGATCTGCTCGCCGCCGGTGAGCTTGAGCACCACCTCTTCGTTGACCGCGCCGGGGGTGATGGCGCTGACGGTGCCGGTGAAGTGATTGCGGGCGCTGGTGATCATGGTGAGTCTCCCGAGCACGCGCAGATCAGCATCAAAGTTCTGCATGCGCGCATTCATCAGTTGCAGGAATCGCTGGTTTTCTTCGGCCACCGCGCGCCAGGTTTGCACCAGCTCCGTGCCGCGCGCGGTGAGTGTGGTGCCGCCACCGCCCTTGCCGCCTTTGCTGCGCTCGACCAGCGGCTTGTCGGCTAGGTTGTTCATCGCCTCGACGGCATCCCACGCCGCCTTGTAGCTCAGGCCGACCTGTTTGGCGGCGGCGGTGATCGACTGGCTATCGCCGAGGGCGGTGAGCAGTTCCATCCAGCGCTGGCCGGCGAGCGAGACCGCACCCAGTTGCAGCGTGGGCGAGCTGCTGATTTGCAGGGCGGGGGGCTTGTGCTTGGGCATGCCCGATTATGCCGGCCGGCTTGATCCGCACATACTTCGCACATGATCCAGCAGACGCCACAGTGGGATGTCGAACGTCCCTTCATCAAGCCCGTGACGGTCACGACCGAGCACCTCGATGCCTTCGGCCACGTCAACAACGTCACGTATTTGAAGTGGCTGGAAGACGTGGCGTGGGCGCATTCCAACGCGCTCGGGTTGGGGTGGGATGCCTACCGCCGCCTCAACACGGGCTGCGTGGTGCATCGCCACGAGCTGGATTACCTCGCGGCAACCTTTGCCGGCGACGCGCTGATGACGGCGACCTGGATCCACGAGAACAGCGGGCGTTTGGATATGTGGCGGCGCTACCAGATCATCCGCGTCACCGATGGCAAGACCGTGATGCGCGCGGCCAGCCATTTCGTCTGTGTGGATTTCACCACAGGCCGCCCCAAGCGCCAGCCACCTGAGTTTGTCGCTGCCTACACTAGCGGGCGTGGTGCTCTAGACCAACCAGATCAACCGTAGCGGCGCGCCAACGTTTGCCGACACATAGGCGTTCTGCATGAAGCGCGTGCCCAGGTCGCGTACCCAGAGAGGGTCTGCGTCGGCGATCACGAAGCCCGGTTCATCCGGCCAGCTGCCCTGTGGATCGTGGTTGATGGCGGGCACCCACAAGCCGTTGCGGGTGGCAATCGCGTCGCGCAGCTCGTGGTAGTAGAAGCTGTTCATTTCCTGCGTGGCTTCCTGCGAGCGCGGGTTGCAGGGCGTGAGGACGGACCACTCCTGACGCACGCCGATCAGCCCGAACAGCGCGCGCTCGACGGCCGCGTCGTATTCGCCGATGCGAAACACCAGCGAGCTGCCGCCGATCTGCACGCGGTACTCGCACTTGCGGTACACCGCTTCCAGCTTTTTGCGCAAGCTGCCGGTGAGCAGGACGGGTTCGGTGGAGCGTGGCTTCATGACGTGATTTCGGTGGCGCGGCGCAACAGATCGTCGAATAGTGCGCACAGTAGCGGCAACTGATCGTTGAGGGTATGGCCGGAGTCGATCAGGTGCAGACCAGCGCGATGGCGTGCCGCAAAGCGCTGGCCACGCTCGGCCGGCACGATGTCGTCCTGCCAGCCATGCACGACCGAAGTGAGGGCAGGGATGCCCTCGGGCTCTTCGTCCCAGCCCGGGAAGTACAGTGCCGGCGCCATGAGGAACAGTGCGGTGGGATTCAGCGCCGCACAGGCCATGGCGCTGACGTAGCCACCCATGCTCGAACCCACCAGCACCAGAGATTGCTCTGCGCGTGGGGCCAATTGCAGCAGATGTGCGACGCGGGCTTGTGGATCAGGCGTGAAGCTATAATCCGGGCTCAACACCGCGTAACCACGACGTTTTGCGACCTCGGCCAGCTGGGTGATCTTGGTACCCCAAGGGCCGCTTTCCTTGCCGTGTGCAAACACGACCAGATGCGTTGGGCCTGAGCCGTTCGAGTTCGAGAGATTCATCCAGCAATGATAGCCAAAGCGCCCGAAACACCCAGTAAGCGGGTTGGCAAAAGCGCCAGCACGCCACGCCGCAAGCTGCGCGAGCCGCTCGACGTGCGCCTGACCTTCAAGATCAATTTTGGCGACGCGCCAGAAGATGCGGTCACCGTGATGAACGAGCGGCGCGTGCCGATGGTCAATAGCGTGTTCGACCAGCGCGACCGCATCGTCCGCACCTTTGCGATGAGCTTGGTGCGGGTCGGGCTGGCGCAACCCAAGGTGGTGCGTGAAGTATTCCCTGCCATGAAATTGCTGCGTAAATTGAAGAAAGCACTGCCCTGATGCTGCGATATCTCTTTGTGCTCGATGTTGCCTTTGCCGTGCTCGGCGCCTCGATGGTGATCGGCGTCGGTGTCAGTGCCCTGTTGCTGGCCTGGCATCTGGACGTCGCGCCCGACCAGCGCGCGTCGATGAATGCACTGCTGGTGCTCACCGTCGCCTACACCGCCGTCACCCTGGCGGCCGCTGCCGGCGGCTGGGGCATCCGCACCAAGGCGCGCTGGCACTGGATTGCGCATGCCGCATTTGCTGCATCCCTCGTCGCCTCCTATTTCGTTTCCATTCAAGCGCTCGGCTCCACATGACAGTCAAACTCCTCGCGCTCTCTGGCAGCGCGCGTCGTGCCTCCCATAACCTCAAGCTCGTGCGTGCAATGGCCGATGGTGCCGTGGCCGCCGGAGCCGAGGTCACCCTCATCGACTGGGACGCGTTCGTGCTGCCCGTGTTCAACGAAGACATCGAAGCCGAACTGCCTACCGCCGCCGTGCAGCTCAAGATGCTGTTCGCCGCCGCGCAGGGGTTCCTCATTGCCGAGCCGGAATACAACGGCGGTTATTCGGCGCTGATGAAAAATGCCATCGACTGGGTATCGCGCCCGTTGCCCGGCACGCCGCCCGGTTCGGTGTTCAAGAACAAAACCGTCGTCATTGCGGGTGCGACGACGGGCCGCTGGGGCGCGGTGCGCTCGGTGCGCCAGTTACGCGAGGTGCTGGGTTACCTCGGCTGCATCGTGCTGCCCGACACCCTCTCGGTGAACGAAGCCGGCAAAGCCTTCGACGCTGACGGCAAATTGCTGGATGCCAAAACAGCCGAACTGGCAGCCAGCACCGGTGCTGCCTTGGCGCGCGTCACTGCGGCACTTCACAAGTCGTGACGGCAGCCGCGGACACCATCGGGCGTCGGCATAGACCGCCGCCTGTCCGCCAGCCGCGCGCATTGGTGGCGCTCTCTGCCGCCTTGGTCTGGGCCCTGGGCGGCAGCGGTTGGGCATGGTGGATTTTTGCAGCACTTCCGCTGGCCTATCTGCTGGCGGCAGCCATTGCGCTATTCGGCAAGATTCACGATGTGCGCGTGCATCAGCTGCATGCCGCAGGTGGCGCGCTGGGCACCGTACTGGCAATCCCGGCCTTGCTCAGTGGCGGCGGTTGGGCGGCATTGATCGCGGGCGTGTTGTCGGCCTGGGCATTCGTCACCGCCGGTCGCGTTGCGCTGAACAGCGAGCCGCTTTACGAAGGGGCCGAAGCCCCCGAGGCAAGGCCGCTGGTTGACATGAAGGCGGCCATCGACGAAGCACTGATCGCCTACTTCGTGGGTGTGGCCAAAATTCCCTCCGGCCCCGGTGCCGAGGCTATGTGCCTCGAAGGCCTGCGGCTCGAAACCGTGTTGAAAGAGCACGGCTGGTCGAGCGATCTCGCCAGCTATCACCACACGCCCACCGCCCCCGAGGCGGTGACCAGCGAGGTCAAGCGCTACAAGCGCATGAGCTACGAACGGGTGAGCTACCCGAGCGGCTTCGTGCCGCGTGCGGAGCTGCCGGGGGCTGCGGCCTGGGCCGCACTGGTGCCAAACCAGCGCAGCGTGTTGCGGGTATTCCGCCATGTGGGCGCCGACCGCCCCTGGCTGTTCTGTATCCACGGCTACCGCATGGGCGACAACTGGCTGGACTTCGGCTTGTTCCCACCCGAGGTGCTGCACAAGAAACTCGGCTTCAACCTGCTGATGCCGACGCTGCCGCTGCATGGCCCGCGCAAGGTGGGCAGCAAGTCTGGCGACCAATATCTGGATGGCGATCTGCTCGATCTCGTCCACGCGCAGACGCAGGCGCTGTGGGATCTGCGCCGTGCGCTCGCTTGGCTGCGCGACCGCGAGGTCGCACCCAAGGTTGGCGTCTACGGCGTTTCGCTGGGTGGCTACAACGCGGCATTGCTGGCAACCGCTGAAGCCGATCTGGAGTTCGTGGTCGGTGGCGTGCCGCTGTCCGACCCAGCCGGTGTGCTGTGGCGGCATCTGCCGCATCTGCACGAGCAGTTTTATGCCCAGCATGGGCTCACCGAAGCGCGCTACCGCTCGATTCTGAGTGTGGTGTCGCCCCTGGCACGCCCGGCGCTGCCGCCCAGGGAGCGTCTGCACCTGTTTGCCGCCGCCGCCGACCGTATCGTGCCACCGGATCAGCCCCTGCTGCTCAGCAAGCATTGGCAAGTGCCGGTGCGCTGGTATCAGGGTTCGCACCTGTCGATCCGCCACGAGCGCGCCACGCGTGAGGCGCTGCGCGATGCCATTAAGCGGGCTGGCTGGCGATAGCCCGCCTGCTTAGGCGACACTGCGGCCCCCAGAGAGGACAAGAACAATGATCCGCGTCGCCATAACCGGCTCCGGCCTCTACACCCCGGCTGATTCGATCAGCAACGACGAGTTGGTGGCCTGCTACAACGCCTGGGCAACGCGCGAGAACACGGCCAATGCCGCGGCGATTGCGGCGGGCACGGTGGCCGAACTACCGATGTCCTCCAGCGAGTTCATCGTCAAGGCCAGCGGCATCAAGAGTCGCTACAACATCGACAAGGCCGGCACGCTCGACATCGACCGCATGCGCCCGCGCGTGCGCACCCGCAGCGACGACGAGCCCTCGCTGATGGTGGAGATCGGAGGCATTGCGGCGCGCGAGGCACTCGCCAACGCGGGCCGCACCGGGGCAGATGTCGATTTCGTCATCCTCGCCGCCAGCAATATCCAGCGCGCGTATCCGGCCATGGCGGTTGAGATGCAGGCGCATCTCGGCAGCACGCAGGGCTTTGGCTACGACATGAATGTGGCATGTGCCTCGGCGGCGTTCGGTATCCAGGCCGCCGTCGATGCCGTGCGCCTCGGCAATGCCAAGTGCGCGCTGGTGGTCAACCCAGAGATCACCAGCGGCCACCACAACTGGCGCAACCGCGACTGCCACTTCATTTTTGGCGATGCCGCGACGGCAGTCGTCATCGAGCCGCTCGACACGGCGGTGAGCAAAGAGAAGTTCGAGGTGCTCGGCACCCGGCTCAAGACACAGTTCAGCAACAACATCCGCAATAACTTCGGTTTCCTGAACATTGCAGAAACCGAGCCGCGCTCGTGGAGCGACACCCTTTTCAACCAAGAAGGCCGCAAGGTGTTCAAGGAAGTGGTGCCAATGGTTGCCGAACTCCTGAGCAGCCATCTGGCGGATTTGGGTCTCAAGCCCGACGCGGTCAAACGCTTCTGGCTGCACCAGGCCAATCTGTCGATGAACCAACTCATCGCCAAGCGCGTGCTGGGCCGCGACCCGAGCGAGACCGAAGCGCCCGTCATCCTCGATGAATATGCCAATACCAGTTCGGCCGGCTGCATCATCGCCTTCCATAAGCACCATGCGGATTTCGCGCCGGGTGATATCGGCCTGCTCTCAGGCTTCGGCGCCGGCTATTCGGCCGGCAGCGTCGTGATCCGCCGCGTGTAATTTTTTCTTCACGCGGCTGACACATGACAATTTTTTAACGCCGCTGTCACACATTGCCAATACCTTGATACGTAGCGTTTAATCAGGAAATGGGCATGCAAAACAAGCAGATTCTGGTGGTGGAGGATGAAGTCTCCATCCGTGACATGTTGCGCTTCGCACTCGAACGGGCGGAGTTCCGCATCACCGTGGCGGCGAATGCCCAGGAGGCGAGGTTGCGCATTGCCGAGTCGCGGCCGGATCTGATCCTGCTCGACTGGATGATGCCCGGCCTCTCCGGTGTCGAGTACGCCAAGGAGCTGAAGGCAGGTGCGACCACCAAGGACATCCCCATCATCATGGTGACGGCCCGCGCCGAAGAAGAAGACAAGGTGCGCGCGCTCAACATCGGCGCCGATGATTACGTCAGCAAGCCGTTCTCCTTCCCCGAGCTGATCGCCCGCATCCAGGCCGTCATGCGCCGCGCCATGCCGGGCGGTGTGGAAGAGCGGTTGTCGGTGGCGGGGCTCGAAGTCGATGCCGCCAGCCAGCGCGTCACCGCCAAGGGTGAGGCAGTCAAGCTCGGCCCTACTGAATATCGCCTGCTGCATTTTTTCATCAGCCACCCGGAGCGCGTCTACACGCGCGAGCAGGTGCTGGATCGTGTCTGGGGTCAGAACGTCTATGTCGAAGAGCGCACGGTCGATGTGCATATCCGTCGCCTGCGCAAGGCGCTGGAACCCTATGGCTACGACAACATGATTCAGACCGTGCGCGGCACGGGTTATCGCTTTTCCGACAAGGTCTAGACCGCAGACGGTCGAGGCATGACGCCCGCCCTCCAGCAAGAGATTTTCAAGGCAGCCCTGCGTTGCCTGCTCGGGTTGCTGCTGGGTGGCCTGTTCGGCTACTGGCTGCTGGGCCTGGGCTTGGGGCTGATGCTGTATCTGGTGATGCATCTGCGTTACCTCGCTGCCCTGCGCAAATGGTTTGGCGCGCCCAAGCAGGTCGAGTTGCCGGAGCCGGGCGGCATCTGGGGCGAGGTATTTGAAAGCCTGCTGACGTTGCAAAAGCGCAACCGCAAACGCAAGAAACGCCTCGCCGCCATCGTCTCCGAGTTCCAGGCCTCGACCGAGGCCCTGCCCGACGGCGCGGTGGTGCTGGGTGAGCGCGGCGAGATCATCTGGTTCAACACCGCAGGCCGCACCTTGCTGGGCCTGCGCAGTCCGCAGGATTTCGGCCAGCGCGTGGCCAACTTGGTGCGTCACCCGACGTTCACGGCCTACTACAGCAATGGCGACTACAGCAGCGAGGTGGAGGCGCCATCACCCATCAATATCGCCGTGCTGCTGTCGTATCGCATCATTCCGTATGGCAGCGGCCAGCGCTTGCTGGTGGTGCGCGACATTTCCGACCTGCGCCGGCTCGACACCATCCGCCGCGACTTCGTGGCCAATGCCAGCCATGAGTTACGCACGCCGCTGACGGTGCTGCGCGGCTATCTGGACATGATGAGCGCCGACGCCAGCGGCCCGCTGCAACCCTGGACCGGGCCGATCAACGAGATGCGTGCCCAGGCGCAGCGCATGGAGGCGCTGATTGCCGATCTGCTCAAGCTCGCCCGGCTCGAAGCCGATGGACAGCAGGCGCGGCTCGATGTGCTCGATGTGCCGGCCATGCTGCTGCGCATCGTCGAGGATGCCAAGGCCGTCTCCAAAGGCCAGCATCGTTTCGAGACCGAGATCGAGCCCGATGTGCAACTGCTGGGCCGCGATGTGGAGATACAGAGCCTGTTCACCAATCTCATCGCCAATGCCTGCCAATACACGCCCACGGGCGGCATCATCCGCGTGCGCTGGTGGGGCGATGCCGAAGGCGCGCATTACAGCGTGGCCGATACCGGCATCGGCATCTCCGAAAAAGACCTGCCGAGACTCACCGAGCGTTTTTACCGTGTAGACGTCGGCCGCTCGCGCGCCAGCGGCGGCACCGGTCTGGGGCTGTCGATCGTCAAGCACGCGCTGGAGCGCCACGAGGCGCGCCTGAAGATAGAAAGTGAAGTGGGTGTGGGCAGCACGTTCATCTGCAATTTCCCGCTACACCGGGTGCAGGCTGCGGCAGCCAGCGTGGCGTCACCAACGTTGCCGCCCATAGCGCAGGTCTGAGCCTGCCCTGAGTCGCGTTTTGCGGCACCGGTGTCACAAATCCTTCACCCCTCTTTCATAAGCTTTACACCGCGGGCAACGACTATTGCTTCGCATCCCCCTATGAAAGAGGCGTATCCGAATGAAATTGAAGTCCCTTGCTGTCGTGTTTGGCCTTGCAGCCAGCGTTGTTGCCACTTCCGCCGTCGCCCGCGTCGATGAAAAGCTGCCGGACTACAAGGCCACCTCCGGCGTCTCCGGCAACTTCAGCTCCGTTGGCAGCGATACCCTCAACAACCTGATGACGCTCTGGGCCGAGGACTACAACAAGTTCTACCCCAACGTGAACGTGCAGATCCAGGGTGCCGGTTCTTCCACCGCGCCGCCGGCGCTGACCGAAGGCACCGCCAACTTCGGCCCGATGAGCCGCATGATGAAGGACCAGGAAATCCAGGCCTTCGAGAAGAAATATGGCTACAAGCCGACCGCTGTCGGTGTCGCCATCGACGCCCTGGCTGTGTTCGTGAACAAGGACAACCCGATCAAGAGCCTCTCCATCGCGCAGGTGGACGGCATCTTCAGCGCCACCCGCAAGTGCGGCGGCAAAGACGCCAAGCGCTGGGGCGATGTCGGCCTCACCGGTGACTGGGTGAGCAAGCCGATCCAGATTTACGGCCGCAACTCGGTATCGGGCACCTACGGCTATTTCAAAGAGAACGCGCTGTGCAAGGGCGACTTCAAGAACACTGTCGGCGAGCAGCCCGGTTCCGCTTCAGTCGTGCAGTCGGTCGCCGGCAGCTTGAACGCCATCGGCTACTCCGGCATCGGCTACAAGACGGCCGGCGTGCGCGCCCTGCCGCTCAGCAAGAAGGATGGCGGCGAAATCGAAGAAGCCTCTGAAGAGAATGCGATCTCCGGCAAGTATCCGCTGGCTCGCATCCTCTACGTCTACGTCAACAAGGCGCCCAACAAGCCCTTGGCTCCGATGGAGATGGAGTTCTTCAAGATGGTGCTCTCCAAGCAAGGCCAGAACACGGTCGTGAAGGATGGCTACATCCCGCTGCCTTCGGCGCTTGCCGCAAAAGAACTGGCAAAGATCCAGTAAGCACAAGCAGTGCTTGAGGCCCGCGTGAGGAGGCTCGCGCGGGCCCGATTCAAAAAACTCAAAAAAACCTAAGTACCCAAAGCGGCACATCGCACCTCAAACCCAACGGGAGATTCATCGTGAGCAACACTCTTAAAGTCGCAGCACTCGCTGTGCTGGCACTCGTAGCCAGCAACGTCTACGCCGATCCGGCCGAAACCAAGGGCGGCATCAAGATCAAGACCGAAGACGGCCGTTTCGAAGCCAACGTCAATGGTCGTATTCAGTTCGACTACTACAGCTTCTCCGAAGACACCGGCGCCACCATCGGCACCACGCCGTTCGGTTCCGCTGTCGTCGCCAACGGTGCCAACCGTGGCGGTGCCGCGTTCCGCCGTGCCTACCTGACCCTCACCGGCAAGGCCTACGGCTGGGACTACAAGTTCGAGAACGATTTCTCGCGCGCCAGCACCTCCGATGGTCGTACCTTCCGCGAAATGTGGATCGGCACGCAGGTCGGCCCCGGCAAGCTCATCATTGGTCAGCACAAGCCCTTCCGCGGCATGGAAGAGTTGGCCAGCTCCAACGACCTGACGCTGATGGAGCGTCCCAACGTGTCGGCTTCGGGCATCTACAACGGCCGCCAGTACCTGACCGGCCTGTTCTACAAGGGCAACACCGACACCTTCGGTTACGGCGTCTACGCCTCGACCTTGGGCGATGCCACCCAGACCACCGAAGGCCACTCGCTCGGCGGCCGCGCTTACTACTTTCCCTTCTCCGAAGACGGCAAGACGCTGCACGTCGCACTGGCCTACAGCAGCGATCGTGAAGACGCTGGCTCAGCAACCGCCAACCCGGTCTTCGTCTACGGTGGCCGTCGTGGCATCAGCCTCGGCCTCGGCAATGCCGGCTCGGCTTTTGCCAGCGGTTTCGGCACGCAGAACACCATCCACGGCGAACTCGCCGGCTCGCTCGGCTCTTTCACCGGCCAGGCGGAATACGCCATGGCGACGCTGCAGGACGCCTACGGCACCGGAACGGCATCCAGCGATGCGGATGTGACGGCCTACTATGTGCAGGGCAGCTACTTCATCACCGGCGAAAAGAAGGTCTACAAGAAAGATCGCGGTGCTTTCGGCTCGCCGAAACCCATCAATGACTTCGGCGCTGTTGAAGCCGTGGTGCGTTATGAGTCCTCCAAGAACGACGAGACCACCACCGCAGCGGCACGCGGTTGCGCGCTCGGCGGCGTCGCCGCAGGTAGCTACCAGAAGTGTGAAGGCTCGCAGATCACCATCGGTGCGAACTGGTATGTGAACCCCAACGTGCGCTTCATGCTGAACTACTACCTCGCCTCGGCCGACGTCGGTTCGGGCAAGGATGAGCCGGAAGGCATTTCGGCCCGCGCCCAGATGTCGTTCTAAAACGCTGTTTATCTGCAAGAATCGCCCGGCTGCATGCCGGGCGTTTTCTTCAAGCACCCTGCTCCTGTCGCAGGATGTTTGAAGAAAACGAGTAGGGAACTTTGTCCTTTACGAGGGCAAGACAACGAGCGATCCAATGAGCGAATCAACGACTCCAGTGACCCCTGCCTTCGGCGCCCACAGCATTACCAAGGGCGGCACTGCCTTTCAGCCTCGCGTGTTCAAGGACAACGCCGCACGCTGGGTGGTCTGGGTCGGTGGCCTGGGCGTGATCGCAGCGCTGCTGCTGATTTTTTTCTACCTCGTCTCCGAAGTGATGCCGCTGTTCGCCCCGGCGCACTTCAAGCCGCGGCCGGTATACGCGGTGCCGGGCGAAGGCAAGACCCTCTACAGCACGGTGGAGGAGCAGGGCGAGATCGCCATGCGCATCTCCGATGCCGGTGCAGTGACCTTCTTCGATCTCACCACCGGCGCTGTGCGGGCGCAGCAGCAGCTGCCGCTGAATGGCCTCGGTATCGTTGCAGTCACCGAAGTCTCGCCGGAGCGCGGCGAGCTGGCCGCCTCGCTGAGCGATGGCTCGGTGCTGGACTTCAGCCACGAATACAAGATCACCTATCCCGGCGACAAGCGCCTCATCAGCCCCGCGGTGATCTACCCCAAGGGCGAAGCAGCGATGCCATTCATGCCAGAGGCCGCCACCAGCCTGGTGGTGCGCGATTCCGGCGACAGCGCGGTGCTGTTCGGCGTCGATGCCGCCAAGAACGTGCACATGAAGGCGTTCAGCAAAGAGAACAACGCCATCACCGGCGAAAGCACGGTGGAGGTCTCGGGCGAGCTGCAATTCAAGCCTGCCGTCACCGCCGACATTCTGCTGGTGGAGCCGCTGCTGGCCTGGTTGTATGTGATTGACCAGAAAGCCGGCAAGATCGCCTTCTACAAGCTCGATGGCGCAGCGGAGCCGAAGCTGGTCGAGGTGAAGGACGTCGGCAGTGAAGTCACCGCCGCTCACTATCTGGCCGGTGGTATTTCCATCGTCGTGGCGCAGGCCAACGGCAAGGTGTCGCAGTGGTTCCCGGCGCGTCACGAAGATGGCGAAACCTATCTAGCGCGGGTACGCGACTTCGACCCGCCCGGAGACGCCAAGCTGACGGCACTCGGTGTGGAGCTGCGCCGCCGCGGCTTTGCGGTGGGCGACGAAACCGGCCGCGTCAGCGTGTTCTATGCCACCTCCAACCGGCTCGTGCACAGCGAGAAAGCGCTGGATGCAGCCGTTACGCAAATCGCCTTCAATCCGCGTGCGCAGACGCTCTATACCGAGAGCATCGACCGCAAGGTGCATGCTTACGATGTCGAGAACGAGCACCCGGAAGTTTCGTTCAAGGCGCTCTGGGGCAAGGTCTGGTACGAGAGCTATGACGATGCCAAATTTCTCTGGCAGTCGTCGTCGGCCAGCTCGGATTTCGAGCCCAAGTTCTCGCTGACACCGCTGGCTTTCGGCACCTTGAAAGGCGCGTTCTACGCGATGATCTTCGCGATTCCGCTCGCCGTGATGGGCGCGATCTTCGTCGCCAATTTCATGTCTTCGGAACTGCGTCAGGTGGTGAAGCCGACGGTCGAGCTGCTGGCAGCATTGCCGTCGGTGATTCTCGGCTTCCTCGCCGGCCTCTGGCTCGCGCCCTTCATCGAAACCAATCTGCCGGGTGTCTTCCTGCTGTTGATTTTGTTGCCACTGAGCGTGCCGCTGTTTGGCTACCTCTGGCTCAACATGCCGGACCGCGTGCGTTACCTGATGCCCGCCGGTTGGGAAGGCGTGCTGCTGGTGCCCGTGATC
This sequence comes from Stagnimonas sp., assembly GCA_965279705.1. Lineage (GTDB taxonomy): Bacteria > Pseudomonadota > Gammaproteobacteria > Nevskiales > Nevskiaceae > Stagnimonas. The sequence goes on along the minus strand of OZ257257.1, from coordinate 2,997,330 downwards.
GCGGTGGTGACCTGGTTCTGCTTCGCCATTGCGAAGCCGATCGAATTGCTGGCTTTCGGCGGCAACATGCAGGCCTGGATGGACATGACGCTCGGCATTAAATACGACCAGCGCAACGCACTGGTCGTCGGCATCGCAATGGGTGTTGCGGTGATCCCCACCATTTTCTCGATTGCCGAAGACGCCATCTTCTCGGTGCCGAAGCAGCTTTCACTCGGTTCGCTGGCCTTGGGGGCTTCGCCGTGGCAGACGCTGATGGGCGTGGTGCTGCCCACCGCTAGCCCCGGCATTTTCAGCGCCATCATGATCGGCCTCGGCCGCGCGGTGGGCGAGACGATGATCGTGCTGATGGCCACCGGCAACACGCCCGTGACCGATGCCAGCCTGTTCAGTGGTATGCGCACGCTTTCCGCCAACGTCGCTGTGGAAATGCCGGAGTCGGAAGTAGGCAGCACGCACTTCCGCCTGCTGTTCCTCGCTGGCCTGGTGCTGTTTGTCTTCACCTTCTTCTTCAACACGCTGGCGGAAGTGGTGCGAGCCCGCCTGCGCAAGAAGTACGAAAGCATTTAATCGCGGCCTGACCCGAGCACACCATGAGCCAGACCCAACCCATCGACCTGACCGCAAAGAACACGCGGACAGTCAACGCCTACGTCAAATCCGGCCAGCCGTATGTGTGGCTAACGGCCGCCGCGATTTCGGTCGCCTTCATCATCACCGTCGCCCTGCTGGCTCTCACCGCCGCTCGCGGCATGCCGCATTTCTGGCCTGCGGATCTACTCAAGGCCGAGTATGTAGAGCCCGGCCAGGCGGCCGTGCCCATCCTGGTGGAAATGGTCAGCGAGGAAGAGGTGACCTCGGCGCGACTCAAGTCGGCCGGCGTACAGATTACCGACGACAAACCGTTTCACACCCGCGATCTGGTGAAGATCGGCAACCGGGATTTGTATGGTGCGGACTTCCGCTATCTGCTCAGCGACTGGATCGTCAATCGCAGCTACCCGGAAGACGTGGTGGTGCTGGAGCGGTCCGAGTGGGGTAATTTTCACGGCTTCATCAGCGCCGTGAAGCAGGACGGCAAGGTGGTTGCCAGTGGTGCCGAAGCCTGGGCGGCTTACCAGCCGCTGCAGAAGCGCGCCAACATGCTGCGCGACAAGTTGCATGGCGTTGAGGACGGTGACATCAGCACCATCAATGCCGGCCTCGAGAAGGTGCGCCTGACCACCCGGCGTCTCGAACTCGACGGCAAGACCAAAGAAAGCGCTCCCGAAGAGTTTGCGAAACTCGCCGAGCGCAAGGCCGAACTCGATGGGCGCTACGAAAAAGTGCGTGTCGAACTGGCCGCGCTGAAATCCGAGATGGAACGCGATGCGCTGGTGATGACCTCCATCGACGGCCAGGAGAAAGAACTGGATCTCTCGCAGATCATCCGCGCCTATCGTCCCAACGAAATGGCGCTGCCGGCCAAGATCGGTACCTATTTTTCCAAGCTCTGGGAGTTCGTTTCGGCCAATCCGCGCGAAGCCAATACCGAGGGCGGCATCTTCCCCGCTATTTTTGGCACGGTGATGATGGTGATGCTGATGAGCGTGTTCGTCACACCCTTCGGCATTCTCGCGGCGCTGTATCTGCGCGAATACGCCAAGCAGGGGCCGGTGACGCAGATGATCCGTATCGCGGTCAACAATCTCGCGGGTGTGCCCTCGATCGTCTACGGCATGTTCGGTCTGGGCTTCTTCGTCTACTTCATGGGCGGCAATATCGACCGCCTGTTCTACGAGGAGTCGCTGCCTGCGCCCACTTTCGGCACACCGGGCATCCTCTGGGCATCGCTCACGCTCGCGATCCTGACCCTGCCGGTGGTGATCGTCGCCACTGAAGAAGGCCTGGCGCGCATCCCGCGCAGCATCCGCGAGGCCTCACTCTCACTCGGTGCCACCAAGGCGGAAACACTGTGGAAGATCGTGCTGCCGATGGCCTCGCCAGCAATGATGACCGGCTTGATTCTGGCCATTGCCCGCGCCGCCGGCGAAGTCGCACCGCTGATGCTGGTGGGCGTGGTGAAACTCGCGCCGAGCCTGCCGCTGGACAGCATCTTCCCCTTCGTGCATCTGGAGCGTAAGTTCATGCACCTCGGCTTCCACATCTATGACGTTGGCTTCCAGTCGCCCAATGTCGAAGCCGCACGGCCGCTGGTGTACGCAACCAGCTTCTTGCTGGTGCTCGTCATCATCCTGCTCAACATTTCCGCGATCCGCATCCGCAATCGCCTGCGCGAGAAGTACAAGGCGCTTGAGTAACCTATGACCAACATGCAACCTACAACCTCGGTACGCGCAATGGATATCGACGCCCTCAATGCCTCCCGTGCGCCCACGCGCATCGAAGACGAAACCCATGCCATCGTCGTCAAAGACCTGGACCTCTATTACGGCCAGAAGCAGGCGCTGAAGAAAGTGACGATGAACATCGCCAAGAAAAAGGCGACGGCGTTCATCGGCCCCTCCGGCTGCGGCAAGTCGACACTGCTGCGCTGCTTCAACCGCATGAACGATCTGGTCGACGGCTGCCGCGTCGAAGGTCAGCTCAAGCTCGAAGGCAAGAACATCTACGACAAGGATGTCGACATCTCGGCCCTGCGCCGCAACGTCGGCATGGTGTTCCAGAAGCCGAATCCTTTCCCCAAGTCGATCTACGAGAACGTGGCCTACGGCATGCGCCTTGCTGGCGTCAGCAAGAAAAGTGTGCTGGACGAAACGGTGGAGTGGGCGCTGAAAGGCTCGGCCCTGTGGGAAGAGGTGAAGGATCGTCTGGATGACTCGGCACTCGGTCTCTCGGGCGGACAGCAGCAGCGTCTGGTCATTGCCCGCGCCGTGGCCATCAAGCCGCAGGTGCTGCTGATGGACGAACCCTGCTCGGCACTCGACCCGATCTCGACCCTGAAGGTGGAAGAGCTCATCAACGAGCTGAAGAAGGAATTCACGATCGTCATCGTCACCCACAACATGCAGCAGGCCGCGCGCGTCAGTGACTACACGGCCTTCATGTATGTCGGCGACCTGATCGAGTTCGGCAACACCGACAAGCTCTTTACCCGGCCTGAGAAGAAGCAGACCGAGGATTACATCACCGGCAAGTACGGCTAGTTCGGTGCTGTTGCGCCTCACATCCCATCACGTTTGAGAACGCCATGACCACGCCGACTTACAAATCACATATTTCCAGCGCCTTCAACGCCGAGCTTGAGGACGTGCGCCAGCGGGTGCTTGCGATGGGCGGGCTCGTCGAGCAGCAGATTGCCGATGCCGCACGCTCGATCAAGGAGGCCGACCCCGAACTCGCCGCCGAAGTCATCAAGGGCGACGAAAAGGTGAACATGCTCGAAGTCGCCATCGACGACGAGTGCAGCCGCATTCTCGCGCGCCGCCAGCCGACGGCGAGCGATCTTCGCCTGGTCTATGCCGTCATCAAGACCATCACCGATCTCGAACGCATGGGCGACGAGGCCCGCAAGATCGCGCGTATGGCCGAAGAGCTGGCGAAAGACCACGACCACAAAGGCGGCCCGCTGCCCGAGATTCACCACATGGCGCGCCATGTGTCGCAGCTGGTGCGCGATGCGCTCGATGCCTTCGCCCGCATGGATGCCGAGTCGGCTCTGGCGGTGGCACAGGGCGATGTCAGCATCGACCGGGAATACGAGGCGCTGCTGCGCCAATGCATCACCTTCATGATGGAAGACCCGCGCACCATTCGCCGGGTGATGGACATCATCTGGAGCGTGCGCGCGCTTGAGCGCATCGGCGACCATGCCAAGAACATCGCCGAATACGTCGTCTACTTCGTCAAGGGCAAGGACGTGCGCCACATTTCGCTGGAAGACATGGAACGCGAAGTGCGTAGCGGCAACGATCGCTGAGCGTCAGCGCCCGTAAACGAACCCGGCCCTGCGCCGGGTTTTTTGTTGGATCTGGCCCGGCGACCTGCCGGGTTTTTCTTTAGACTGCCGCCACTCAAACACTGGGCTGCAAAGCCCTCATCTGCCGCATGGCGCTGCCGCCTCTCGACCGTCGTTCTCTACTCCGTTACGGACTTATCGGTCTGGCCTTGCTCGCCAGCGTCTTTCTGGTGTGGGCGGCCGTGCAGGTGGCCTTGCTCGACAAAGAGATTCGCAACCGGTTTTCGAGCGTGCGCTGGACCTTGCCGGCCCAGGTATTTGCAGCACCGCAGGAGCTTTATCCCGGCATCAACCTGCCGTTGGATGAGTTGCAGCACGAGTTGCTGCGGCTGGGTTACCGGCAGGTGGCGGCACTGGAAGGCCCCGGTAGTTTTGTTGCCCGCGCGGGTGCGCTGGATATCGCCACCCGCGCCTTTGGCTTCTGGGACGGGCAGCAGAAGGCCACCCGCATGCTGGTGCGCGGCAGCAGCACGGGTATCGAGTCGATCAGCGACCTCAGCACCGGCAAGGAGCTGGATCTGACGCGTCTGGACCCGATGCTGATCGGCAGCATCTACCCCAGCCGCGGCGGCGAAGACCGTGTGCTGATCCAGCTGGCCGATGCGCCGGAACTACTGGTGAAAGGCCTTCAGGCGGTAGAAGACCGCAACTTCTACAACCACGCCGGCATCAGCATTCGCGGCATTGCGCGAGCGATGTTCGAGAACCTTGCCAACGGCAAGGTGCGGCAGGGTGCCTCCACCATCACCCAGCAGCTGGTGAAGAACTTCTTTCTGTCGAGCGAGCGCACCTTCAAGCGCAAGATCAAAGAAATACTCATGGCCGTGCTGCTGGAGACGCACTACAGCAAAGACGAGATCATGGAGGCCTACCTCAATGAGATCTACATGGGCCAGGACGGTTCGCGCGCCGTGCACGGCTTTGGCCTGGCCAGTTCGTTCTACTTCAACAAGCCACCGGCGGAGCTGAAAGCCCACGAGCTGGCCATGTTGGTGGGCATTGTCAAAGGCCCCAGCCAGTTTGACCCGCGCCGCCGGCCGGAGATCGTGCGCCAGCGCCGCGATCTGGTGCTGCGCATCTGGGCTGATTCGGGGCTGATCCGGCCGGAGGAGTGTGAATCTGCCAAGGCGCAGCCGCTGGGTTTGTCGGGCACTGGCCGTGGTGGTGTGGAGCGCTACCCGGCTTTCGTGCAGTTGGTGACGCGCCAGCTCAAGGATCAGTATCCAGACGAAGCGCTGACCACCGAAGGCCTGCGCATCTTCACCACCTTGAGCCCGCGCGTGCAGGAGGCACTGGAGCAGCGCTTGGTCGACGACCTGCCGGCCCTCGAGAAAACCCGCAAGCTGCCCAGCGGCACGCTCGAGGGCGCAGGTGTGGTGACCAGTGCCGAAGGCGGTGAAGTGCAGGCCATCGTCGGCGGGCGCGATACGCGCTTCGCAGGCTTCAACCGCGCGCTCGATTCCAAGCGGCAGATTGGCTCGCTCGCCAAGCCGTTCGTCTATCTCGCTGCCCTCATGGAGCCCGATCGCTACAACATCAGTAGCTTGCTGGCGGACGAGCCGATCACCGTCAAGCTGTCGAAGAGCAATATCTGGAGCCCTTCCAACTACGACAAGAAGCTGCACGGCAACGTGCCGCTGTACGTGGCGCTGGCGCAGTCCTACAACCTGCCCACGGTGCGGCTGGGCATGGATCTCGGCGTCAAGAAGGTGCAACAGGCTTTTGCCGGTGCCGGGTTTTTCCAGACCCCCGAGCTGCCTTCGATTTTTCTCGGTGCGGTGGACATGGCGCCGCTGGACGTAGCACAGGTCTACAACACGCTGGCGGCCTCGGGCTATCAGACGCCGCTCTCCGCCATCCGCGAAGTGCTCACCAAAGAGGGCAGGCCGCTCAAGCGCTATGCCTTCAAGGTGAAGCAGACGCTGCCCGAAGGCCCGGTGTTTCTCACCACCTGGGCCTTGCGCAAGGTGGTGGAGCTGGGCACGGCCCGCTCGGCGTACAACATCATCGATCCCGCAATCAAGGTTGCGGGCAAGACCGGCACCACGGACGACCTGCGCGACAGCTGGTTTGCCGGCTACTCGGCCGACCATGTGGCGGTGATCTGGGTCGGGCGCGATGACTACAAACCCACCGGCTTGAGTGGCGCCACGGGGGCGATGCCGATCTGGGCGCGGTTGATCCGCGACCTCAACGTCAAGAGCCTCGACGCCACACCGCCGGCTGAAGTGGAAGAAATGCTGATCGACCCTGCGAGCGGCCTGGTGGCCGACGACAGCTGCGCCGGTGCCGTCAGCCTGCCGTTTATTGCGGGCTACATGCCCACCCAGAAAGCACCGTGCGCCGCAGGCTTGCTTGAACAGCCTTCGCAGTGGTTGAAGGAGATTTTTCAATGATGCTTTTGACGATGCCAGCGCGCATCGCGTCACTCCTGCTGGTTTCAGCCCTTGCCGCTTGCGCGGCTCTTCCGTCGCAGAACGCACCCAGGACGGGCGTGGTTTTGCCTGCCCCTGGCGTGCCGGATGGTGGTGGCGTCAGTCCCGGCGGCGCGATCGTGCCGGGCCAGCCCACCGGCGAACCGACGCCTTTGCCGGATACGCGCCCGCCGCTGAATCCGAACCTGCCCAAAAGCATCGAGACCAGCGGTGCGGCGGCACCTGTGGTTTCGCTGGTGAAGGCGGCACGTGCCTCGCTTAAGGCGGGTCGCCCGGACGAAGCCGGTGCCTCGCTCGAACGCGCGCTGCGCATCGAGCCGCGCAACGCCTGGGTGTGGCAGGCCTTGAGTGCGCTGCACGTCGTCACACAGCAGGGCGAGCAGGCCGAATCCGAGGCGAAAAAATCCACCTCGCTGGGTCGCCGCAATCCCTATCTCGAAATCGAGAACTGGCGGCTCATCAGCGAAGCCCGCAAGCTGCGCGGCGATAATGCAGGTGCCGAAGACGCCGAACGGAAGCGCGAAGACTTGCAGCGACTGATCGCGCCCTGATGTCGGTTGCGGATATCGAGGCACTGTTCGCCGAAGGCGGCACGCTTACCCAGGCCATCCCCGGCTTCGTGCCGCGTGCGGCGCAGCAGCAGATGGCGGCAGCGGTTGCCGAGGCATTCGAGAGTGGACAGAACCTGATCGTCGAGGCCGGCACCGGCACCGGCAAGACCTTTGCCTATCTGGCACCCGCGCTCAAGAGCGGCAAGCGGGTGGTGATTTCCACCGGCACCAAGAACCTGCAAGACCAGTTGTTCGGCCGCGATCTGCCGCGTCTGCGCGAAGCGCTCGGCACGCGCCTGCGGGTGAGCCTGCTCAAGGGCCGCAGCAACTATCTCTGCCTGCACCGCATGCACAAGGCACGGCAGGACGTGCGCGCGAGGCAGGCTTGGGCGCGACTGGCCGAGATCGAGCAATGGAGCCGCGACACGCCCAATGGCGAGCTGAGCGACATGCCTGGAGAGGCGCCGGACGAGACGTTCGCCGCGCGCATCAGCAGCACCGCCGACAACTGCCTGGGCAGCAAGTGCCCGGACTTCGCCGACTGCTTCGTGGTCAAGGCGCGTCGTGCGGCAGCAGCGGCCGATCTGGTGGTGGTCAACCACGCACTGCTGTTTGCCGATCACATCATCCGGCAGGAGGGCTTCAGCGTGCTGCCCGGTGCCGATGCCGTGGTCATCGACGAGGCGCACCAGTTACCGGAGATGGCCCTGCGCCACTTTGGCCAACGCGTCTCCACCCAGCAGTTGCAGGCGCTCGCCCGCGATACCGCGAGCGAGGTCGACAAGTGGAACGACACCCCTGACCTGACGCTGGCGCTCACCGAGCTAGTCGAGGTCACCGCTCGGCTCGAAGCGCAATTTGCCAGCGGCGGACTGCGTGAGCGGTTGCGCGAGTTTCACGGCCGCTTCGGCGTGGCCGACACGGTGCTGCTGTTGGGCGAGAAAATCGACGCCGTGGTGCAGTGCCTCAAGCCGCTGGAAGAGCGCACCGCCGAGTTCAGTAGCTGTCTCGAACGCGCTCTGAAATTGCAGGAACGCTGGTACGTGGTGAGCGACAACGGCACCCGCGACCAGCAGGTGCGCTGGGTCGAGCCGATTGGTCGTGGTGGCGCGCTCAATGCCACGCCGCTGGAAGTTGCCAAGCCCTTTGCCGAGATGCGTGCCGCGCATCCCGGCGCGTGGATCTTCACCAGTGCCACGCTCGCTGCCGGCAAGGATTTTCAGCATTTCAGCGGCCCGCTGGGTTTGAGCGGCACGCCCGAACTCAAGCTGGATTCGCCATTCGACTACACCACACAAGCACGCCTCTGGCTGCCGCCCAATCTGCCGGAGCCGAACGACCCGGCCTACACCGGCGCTTGTGCGGCAGCGATGCGGCCGGTGATCGAGGCGAGTGGCGGTGGTGCCTTCGTGTTGTGCACCAGCCACCGCGCCTTGCAGAGTTATGCGGGCCTGCTGCGCAATGCGTTGCCGCATCTGCCGGTACTGGCGCAGAACGATTTCCCCAAGGCCGAGCTGTTGCGTCGCTTCGTCGAAGCCGGCAATGCGGTGCTGGTCGCCACCGCGAGTTTCTGGGAAGGCGTGGATGTGAAGGGCCATGCCTTGCGGTTGGTCATCATCGACAAGCTACCCTTTGCCGCCCCGGGCGACCCGGTGCTGGATGCCAAGCTCGACGCCATCAAGCAGGCCGGCGGCAATCCCTTCAATGACGATCAGCTGCCGCGCGCCATCGTCACGCTGCGGCAGGGCGTGGGGCGACTAATCCGCGACGAGACCGATCGTGGTTTGCTGATGCTCTGCGACCCGCGCCTGAAATCGAAAAGCTATGGCAAGAAGGTGCTGGCCAGCTTGCCGCCGATGCCCGTATTGGCTTCACTGGCCGACACCGAAAACTGGATGCGCACGATTCGCTCAACATGAAACTCCTCGCCCTCGATACCGCAACCGAAGCCTGCTCGGCCGCTGTCTGGATCGACGGTGTGATGCATGCACATTTCGAGATTGCAGGGCGCGATCACACCAAACGCCTGCTGCCAGTGGTGGCCGAAGTGCTGGCCGCTGCGGGACAGCGTTATTCCCAGCTCGATGGCTTGGTGTGCGGCGTCGGCCCCGGCAGCTTTGCAGGCGTGCGCATTGGTGTGGCGTTTGCCAAGGGCGTTGCGCTCGCCCATGAGTTACCGGTGGTGGGCGTGTCCTCGCTGGCGTTGCTCGCACAACGCGCCTTGAGCGCCACCGATGCGCAGCGCGTGCTCGTCGCCATTGATGCCCGGATGGGCGAGGTGTACTTCCAGCCCTTTGAGCGTAGTGCCGATGGCGTGGCGCAAGCCTTGGGCGAGGCGGTGGTGGCAGCCCCCAGCGCGGTGCCAGTGACGGCAGCGCTCGGCCCCTGGCTTGCGGCTGGGACGGGTTGGGGGACCTACGAAGCAGAGTTGCGCGCGCGAGTAGCGTGCGAGATCACTCACGTTGACGGCGCGGCACTACCGCAGGCTGTAGATGGGCTTGCCTTTGCGGTGCCCATTTTTAGGCGCAATGCGGCGCAGCCTGCCGATGTGCTGCAACCGATTTATCTACGCAACCAAGTCGCCCTGACGCTGTTGCAACAGCAGCAACGGCGCGCTGAAAAGCCCTGAGCATAGAAACACGCGATTTAGGCAGCTTTTTAGCGCTGATCGCAGCCAGTTCAAGTCAGCGGCACAAGCCAGCAAAAACGGTCATTTCATGCCTGTTGCATGGTAGAATCGCGCGCACGCAAAACCGCTCAAGAAAACCTCTCGAATAAACAGGTTTTGCGCTCCACATAACTTGAAAAATCGCTGCAAAGCGAACGCCCATGTCCGATTTTGCCAAAGAAGTCATCCACATCAATCTCGAAGACGAGATGCGTCGCAGCTATCTCGACTACGCCATGAGCGTGATCGTGGGGCGCGCTCTGCCGGATGCACGCGACGGCTTGAAGCCCGTGCACCGCCGCATCCTGTGGGGCATGAAGGAGCAGAATAACGACTACAACAAGCCCTTCAAGAAATCGGCGCGCATCGTCGGCGACGTGATGGGTAAGTACCACCCGCATGGCGATTCGGCGATTTACGACTCCATCGTGCGTATGGCGCAGCCGTTCTCGCTGCGTTATCCGCTGGTGGACGGGCAGGGCAACTTCGGTTCGGTCGATGGCGACAATCCGGCGGCCATGCGCTACACCGAAATCCGCATGTCGAAGATCGCCCACGAGATGGTGGCGGACATCGGCGAAGACACGGTGGATTTTCAGGACAATTACGACGGCTCGGAGCACGAGCCGATGGTGTTGCCGGCGAAGATTCCCAACCTGCTGGTCAACGGCTCGTCCGGCATTGCCGTCGGCATGGCGACCAATATCCCGCCGCACAACCTGACCGAGATCATCGACGGCTGCCTGGCGCTGATCGAAGACCCGTCGTTGGATCTTGCGGGTTTGATGAAGCTGATCCCCGCGCCGGATTTCCCCACCGCGGGCCTGCTGCTCGACGCGCATGAGCTGGTCAATGCCTACGCCACCGGCCGTGGCCGCATCGTGCTGCGCAGCCGCACGCACTTCGAGGAGTGGGGCCAGAACCGCGAGGCGATCATCGTCACCGAGCTGCCGTATCAGGTGAACAAGGCGAACCTGCTGATCTCGATTGCGGACTTCGTCAAAGAGAAAAAGCTGGAAGGCATCAGTGGCGTGCGCGACGAGTCCGACAAGGACGGCATGCGCATGGTCATCGAGCTCAAGCGCGACGAAAACGCCGAGGTGGTGCTGAACAACCTGTTCCAGCTCACACAGATGCAGGTGAGCTTCTCGCTCAACATGGTGGCGCTTGACCAGGGGCAGCCGAAGCGTCTGGGCTTGAAGGCGCTGCTGGATATCTTCATTCGTCATCGCCGCGAAGTGGTGACGCGTCGTAGTCGCTATCGACTGGCCGAGGCGCGTCGCAAGGCGCACATCAGTGAGGGCTTGGCGATTGCGCTGGCCAACATCGACGAGATGATCGAGTTGATCAAGCAGAGCGCAAATGGTGCGGCTGCGAAGATCGCCCTGATGGAAAAGGGCTGGAATCCGGGCTTGGTCACTGCGATGCTCGATCGCGTCGATCTGAGCGCCACGCGCCCGGTTGAACTCGACGCCGGCTTTGGTTTGATCGACGGCTTCTACAAACTCAGTGAGGCGCAGGCCACAGCCATCCTCGAAATGCGCCTGCAAAAGCTCACGGGGCTGGAGCAGGAATCCATCCACGAGGAGTTCAAGGGCTACATCGCCAAGATCATCGACCTGCTCGACATTCTTGGCAGCGAAGCGCGCCTGCTGAGCGTGGTGAAGGGCGAGCTGACCGAGATCCGCGACAACTTTGGCGACAACCGGCGTACCGAAATCACCGGTGCCGCCCTCAACATGGCGCACGAAGATCTGGTGCAGCCGCAAGACATGATCGTCACCATGAGTCATGCCGGCTACGTGAAGGCCGTGGTCTTAAGCGAGTACCAGGCCCAGCGCCGCGGTGGCCGCGGCAAGATGGCGGCGACGACCAAGGAAGAGGACTTCCTCGAAAAACTCTGGGTCACGCATACGCACGACACGCTGCTGTGCTTCAGCTCGCACGGCAAGGCCTACAAGCTGCGCGTGTTCGAGCTGCCTACCGGTTCGCGTGGTGGCCGTGGCCGCCCCTTCAACAACCTGCTGCCGCTCGAAGACGGAGAAAAGATCAACGCCGTGCTGCCCATCAGCGGCTTCAGCGCCGAGCAGGACGAGGCCAGCGAGAGCGGCCCCTTTATCTTCATGGTCACGCGTCGCGGCACGGTGAAGAAAACCGTGCTGGCGAGCTTCGCCAACATCCGCGCCAACGGCCTGATCGCGGTCGACCTGCGTGCCGACGACGAGCTGATTGCGGTGGCGCTGACCACCGGCGGCGACGACATCCTACTGTTCAGCGATGCCGGCCGCGTCATCCGCTTCAAGGAGCACCTCGTGCGCCCGATGGGTCGCGGTGCGACCGGCGTGCGCGGCATGAAGTTGGTGCGCGTGGCTGAAGGTGCCGTTGAAGACGAGGGTACCGATGCGAGCGAGGAGGGTGTGGAAGAATCCACCGCCCTGCTGCCCGCCGCCGCCCGCATCATCAGCATGATCGTCGTGCAACCCGGCCTCGATATCCTGAGCATCACTGAGCAGGGCTTCGGCAAACGCACGCCCATCGAGCAGTTCCCCCTGCGTGGCCGCGGTGGCATGGGCGTGATCGCGCAGGCCGTCACCGACAAGACCGGCGATCTGGTCGCTGCCATCGCCGTCGACGACCGCCACGAACTGATGCTCATCACCGAAGGCGGCAACCTCATCCGCACCCGCTCGCATGAAGTGCGCATCGCCGGCCGCAATACCCAGGGCGTGCGCATCATGAAGCCCGAGGCGGGCGACCGGATTGTGGGCGTGGATCGGTTTGAGCCGGAGGCTGAAGTGGCAGCGGAGCCAGATGCACCCCCGGCTGTTGGAGATTCCGCTGCGTAAAAGAGGCCGCAAGCTGGGTCGGCGGGAAGCGTCGACCCAGTGTTTCGGTCTGAGATCAAGTAACCCCCAAAGCGCTGAATCGCATTGACGTTGCTATTGGGCGGCACTGGCTCGCACCAAGCCACAAAATTTGGCTAAAAAGGTGGCAAAGCACTTTGAATATGGCTATTTTTCAAGCGCGCATCCCGCGCACTTGGGGGGTCTATATGAGAATCAAAACCTTTATTGCCGCAACTGTTACGGCTTTTGCTTTGTTTGCCGCACCTGCGTATGCGCAAGATGCGCCGACAAAGAAAGCGCCAACCGAAAAGCAGCTGGCACAACGCGCCAAGATGAAAAGCTGTAATGCTGAAGCCAAGACGCAATCATTGAAAGGCGACGAGCGCAAGGCGTTCATGAAGACTTGCCTCTCTGGCGGCACGCCAGATGCGGCCGGTTCGAGCGCACCAATGCCTGCGCCCAGCAGCGATCAAAAAGCCAAGATGAAAGCCTGCAACGCCGAGGCCAAGGAAAAAACGCTGAAGGGCGATGACCGCAAGGCCTTTATGAAGACTTGTCTCACGGCAGGCTGATCCATCATCGTGTGTTTTACGAAGCCCGATGGCTTATGCCGTCGGGCTTTTTTAATGAGTGAGCGCTGGGCACCCGTCGCCCGACCGCATTGTCGACATTGAAGCGGAGCAGGACTTCAGTCAGTGCTGACTTACTTTTTCGCCCGGAGTGGCTATAATTCGCGCCCTTTTGGGTCGGGGAAGCCATTTACGTGGCGCGCCGTCCCCGTCTTCGTGTCCGTAGGAATAGTAAACATGGTCAAGATTCGTCTCGCTCGGGCTGGTCAGAAAAAGCGCCCGTATTTCCACGTCGTTGCGACGGATAGCCGCAGTTCGCGCGATGGCAAGTTCATCGAGCGCCTGGGCTACTTCAATCCCAGCGCCCGTGGTCAGGAAGTGAAGTGCCACATCGACACCGCCAAGGTCGAGGCTTGGGTCAAGACTGGCGCGCAGGTCTCTGACCGCGTGGCGTTCCTGGTCAAGAGCCTGCCCGTGGCTGCGGTTGTTGCCGCAGCCTAACAGTGCCTCCGGTGGCGGCTGATGCGGGTGGCGACCAGAAGCTGGTCACGCTAGGCCGCATCGCCGGGGTGTATGGCATCAAGGGCTGGGTGAAGATCGTTTCTTCCACCCGGCCCATTGACGCCATCTTGGATTACGACGAGTGGTTTATCGGTTTTCCGGGTGCTATCAAAGTCCCTACCGCGTTCGAGGGTAAAACCCACGGTGCGGGCTTGGTGGCGCAGATTCATAACGCCAAGGGTGGCTTGGTCACAGACCGCGACGAAGCCGCTCGCATGGTGGGTGCTGAGATCGCCGTCAAGCGATCTGCCATGCCTCCCCCCGAAGGCGACGATATTTACTGGTTCGATCTGGTCGGCATGGCCGTCAAATCGAACGAGGATGCAGAACTCGGTGAGGTGATTGCCCTCACCAACAATGGCGCACAGGACGTGTTGATCGTGCGCGACACGAGTGGTGCATTGGATGAAGACGGCAAGCCCTTGCAGCGGCTGATCCCCTTCGTCAGAGGCCCGATCATCGAATCGGTCAACCTCGAGACGAAGCAGATCGTCGCGCACTGGCAACCGGATTGGTGAAGCGGTGAAAGTGGAAGTGCTGACGCTGTTCCCCGAACTGGTGGAGCAGGTGACCAAGGTCGGCATTCCGCGCATCGCGGCAGAGCAGGGCAGGCTTGAGGTGGTGGCGCGGCAACTGCGCGATTTCAGCGGCAACAAGCTGAGACGCGTGGACGAGCGCCCTTTCGGCGGCGGCCCTGGCATGGTGATGCAGCCTGAGCCTCTGGCCCTTGCTGTAGCGGTGGCAAAAGAAGCATGTGGTGCAGATGCGCCGGTGCTGATGATGTCCCCGCAGGGCGAACGCTTCGACCAGAAATGGGCACAGCGTCTGGCCGAGACACCAAGCTGGATCGTGATTTGTGGTCGCTATGAAGGTGCCGATGAGCGATTCATAGAGGCTGAGGTAGATGCAGAGTTGTCACTGGGCGACTTCGTGCTCAGCGGTGGCGAGCTGGCCGTGATGGCCATGATCGACGCCGCCACACGATTGCTGCCTGGGGTGTTGGGTGATGCAGATTCGGCGATTGAAGATTCCTTCAGCGTTGGTCGTCTGGATCATCCGCACTACACGCGGCCGGTCAACTGGCGTGGGAAGTCAGTGCCGGATGTGTTGTTGTCAGGAGATCACAAGGCGATCAGCGAGTGGAGGCTTGCGAACGCACTGGGTCAAACCTGGTTAAAGCGGCCGGATTTACTGGCCGGGTTGGAGTTGAAGGCGGCACACCATATGTTGCTGCGGGAGTATTTGAACGAATACGCCTCGCAGTGGCCTGATAAATAGCGCAGTAATTTTGAGAGAGTGAAAACATGAACCTGATCCAGCAGCTCGACGCGGAAGCCATTGCCGCCGTCACCAAGAAAATCCCCGAGTTCGGCCCCGGCGATACCGTCGAAGTCAAAGTCAAAGTGAAGGAAGGCGACCGCGAACGCCTTCAGGCCTACGAAGGTGTGGTGATTGCCGTGCGCAATCGCGGCATCAATTCCGCCTTCACCGTCCGCAAGATCGGCGCAAACGAGATCGGCGTGGAGCGCGTGTTCCAGACCTACTCGCCCCAAGTGGCAGAGATCCTCGTCAAGCGCCGTGGCGATGTGCGCCGCGCCAAGCTCTACTATCTCCGCGATCTGACCGGCAAGGCCGCTCGCATCAAAGAGAAGCTGGCACCGCGCGCTGCACCCAAGGCCTAAGAGCCTTGTGTGGGTCGGGCTTGAAGGCCCGACCTTGCAGCAGCAAAAAGCGAGCGTCGGATTGAATCCGGCGCTCGCTTTTGTGTTTTAGACGGAGTGGACTCTATGAGCCAATGTATTGCTGAACGGAATCTCTTTTTTAGCCTGAAGGGCAGCAATGAGCGCAGCCTACTCATCATCCGCATCTTCGCTCCGCGCAAAGTGGTAGCAGGGGATGTCGATTTCGATTTTGCTGAAGGCACGGCAGTTTGCGTAGTGCAATTCCAGGGGCTCAGCGGTGCAGAAGCAGTGCAGATTTATGATGCCGACACAGTACAGGCGCTGCAACTAGCGAGTGATGTCGATTCCACGTTGGAGCGATGGACTAAAAAATACGATTTCTATTTTCCGTCTGGTGAGAACTACTTTGAATCAGAGTAGAGCCGCCTAGCAGAAAGCTCTTGAAGTGCGCTCGCCCACCCCCAAAAAGCGTGCAGGCCTAACCCCAAAAAAAGACCCACCATGACCGCCACCGTAGAAACCAAAGAGTTCCAGGCCGAGACCAAGCAGGTCTTGAAGCTCGTCATCCACTCGCTCTATTCACACAAGGAAATCTTCCTGCGCGAGCTGATCTCCAACGCCAGCGATGCCTGCGAGAAGCTGCGCTTCGAGGCGCTGAAAGATTCGACCTTGCTGGGTGGTGATACCGCCGGCATCACACTGATTCCCGATGCCGCCGCCGGCACCTTGACCATCAAGGACAACGGCATCGGCATGAGCCGCGACGAAGTGGTCGAAAACCTCGGCACCATCGCGCGCAGCGGCACCAAGAAGTTTCTCGAAGCGCTTTCGATCAACAGCGGCGACGGCGCCAAGGACTCGCAGCTGATCGGCCAGTTCGGTGTCGGCTTCTACTCGGCCTTCATCGTCGCTGACAAAGTCACCG
This sequence comes from Stagnimonas sp., assembly GCA_965279705.1. Lineage (GTDB taxonomy): Bacteria > Pseudomonadota > Gammaproteobacteria > Nevskiales > Nevskiaceae > Stagnimonas. Next base: position 2,981,135 of record OZ257257.1, on the reverse strand, counting down.
TGCTGACCAAACGCAGCGACAGCGAAGGCGTGCGCTGGGACAGCGACGGCGAGGGCAGCTATGAGATCGGCCCGCATCACAAGAGCGATCGCGGCACCGAGGTGATTCTGCACCTCAGAGCCGACGACAAGGAGTATCTCGACGCCGACACGCTCACCGGCCTGGTCCACAAGTATTCGGATCATCTGGCGCTGCCGATCAGCCTGAGCAAGGACGACAAAACCGAAGTCATCAACCAGGCAAAGGCGTTCTGGACCCGCCCCAAGAGCGAGCTCAAAGACGAGGAATATCAAGCCTTCTACAAGCACATCAGCCACGACTGGGACGATGCGCTGGCCTGGGCGCACCACAAGGTTGAGGGCACGCTCGAATACACCTCGCTGGTCTACATCCCCAAGCGCGCGCCGTTCGACATGTTCAACCGTGACGAGCAGAACGGCGTGCAGCTGTATGTGAAGCGCGTTTTCATCATGGACAAGGCCGCCGAACTGCTGCCGCCGTACCTGCGCTTCGTGCGCGGTCTGGTCGATAGCGCCGACCTGCCACTCAACGTCAGTCGCGAGTTGCTGCAAGGCAGCCGTACTACCGACAAGATCAAGACTGCGCTCACCAAGCGTGTACTGGACTTGCTTGACGACATCGCCAGCAACAAGCCCGAGCAGTACGCCGAGTTCTGGAAGACCTTCGGCACGGTGCTGAAGGAGGGCATGATTGATGATGCGGGCAACAAAGAGCGCATCGCCAAGCTGCTGCGCTTCACCAGCACGCAGGCGCTCGAAGGCCAGACGGTGACGCTCTCCGACTACATCAGCCGCATGAAGCCCGAGCAGAAGGGCATCTATTACGTGACCGGCGATACCGTCGCCGCCGCCAAGAACAGTCCGCAGCTCGAAGGCTTTCTGGCGCAGGGTTTCGAGGTATTGCTGCTCACCGACCGTATCGACGAGTGGCTGACCAGCCATCTGCACGAGTTTGAAGGCAAGAAGCTGGAGAGCGTCGCGCGTGCGGCGAAGGACATTGCACCCACCATCGAAACCCCTGAAAAAGCAGCAAACGACAACGCCTTCAAGGAAACCCTGGAGCGTCTGAAAACTGCACTTGCCGGCAAGATCAGCGAAGCCAAAATCTCGGTGCGCCTCACCGAATCACCCGCCTGCCTGGTTGCCGCCGAATACGGCATGAGCCTGCGTATGGAGCGGATGATGAAAGCCGCAGGTCAGTCCTCACCCTTTGGTGGTGGCCAGCCAGTATTCGAGATCAATGCCGAGCATCCTCTGGTGCAGCGCCTGAAGGACCTGACCGATGACGCGGCCTTCGCTGACTTGGCAGGCCTGCTGCACGACCAGGCCGTGCTGGCCGAAGGTGGTCAGCTCGACGACCCGGCGAGCTTCGTGAAGCGGCTCAACAAGCTCATCCTTGATGGCCTGAGCGAGCAACCGCGCATCCAGCTCAGCTGAGTTTCGGCGCAGCAGCGTGCGGCTGCGCAACGGCCGTGCGCAGCTGCGTGATGTTCTCGCGCAGCACGTCGGCGACGAATTCGTCCGTGCGTGGGTCGTTGAGCAGATCGCTCACGACCCGTAGTGCTGCCTCGACTGTCGCGGCGATGAGATCGTCGAAGAACGGCAATCGCTTGAAGCGGCGCATCTCGGGGTCGGCAGCGATTTTTTCAAGCGCCATCGCGCGCAGCTCGTCGCGGTTTTCGTCCAAGGCTCGGGCTACGTTCTTGGTGTAGTGGCCCTGCTGCAGCACTTGCACCACTTCATCGAGTACCGCGAGCGTCACGGGTCGGCTGATGGCGGCTGCCACTTGTTCGCCGATGCGGTTGACCAGCGTAAAGGTGAAGCCGCGACCCATCGCGCGATCCGTCGCCATGCCGAAGCGCGCGAGCAAAATGAAGATGCGCACGACACGAAACAGGCGGAAGCCGCGAATGGCCGGATGAGCCACGGGGATCATGCCCAGCACCTCATACCAGTTGCGCCAGACGAAGCCGCGCGTGAAGCCAGCGGCCTGCCAGCGCCACAGAAACTCGATCGCGAACAGGGCGCAGATCACATAGTCTGTGCGGAATACCCACTGGCGCTGTGCTTCGGTGACATCGCCCCAGGTTTCCCAGCACAGCAGGCCGATCGAGACGAGGGCGAGCACCAGCATCAGCCAGTCGAGCGGGCGGATGGTGGGCTTGGTGATTTGTTGAGCAGACATGCGCGAAGAATGCCAGCAACTGCGGCACACTGGCAGCATGGCTCGCATCAACACGCTCACTGCACCGCTGCAAAATCTGCTGCGCGACTGGATCGTCGGCGTCTTGCAGCGCGATAGCGGTGTGCCCATCGAATACGACCTGCCGGTGGGCGATCAGGGTTTGTTCGGGCCGCAATCGGTGACCTGGCGTATCCATGCCGACTTCCCCGGCATGATGGCGGGTGGGGTGGCTGCACTGATGCTGCAAACGCTGCATCCTCTGGCGCTGGCCGGAGTGTGGGATCACTCGACGTTTCGCTCGGATATTCTCGGCCGCTTGCGGCGCACCACGGCCTTTGTTGCGGGCACCACCTTTGCGCCCACGGCCGAAGCCGAGCGGCTGATTGCGATGGTGCGTGGCATCCATCGCAAAGTGCGTGGCACAGCGCCCAATGGCCAACGCTATTCCGCCATGAATGGCGATCTGCTGACTTGGGTGCACTGCACCGAGATGAGCAGTTTTCTGGCGGGCTACCAGTTCTATCGTGGCGTTGAATTGCCCCAGTCTGTTCAGGACCAATACCTGGCCGAGACCGCGAGGGTCGCGCGTGCGCTCGGGGCTAGAAAAGTGCCGGCTTCCCAAGCTGAGTTGCTCGCATACTTCGAGTCGGTGCAGGCCGATCTGGAGTTCAGTGAACGCTCGCAGGCCGTGCTGCAAGTGCTGGCTGCCATTCGCTTGCCGATCCCGTTTTCACAACCGGCACGCGGTCTGTTCTTGGGGGCAGGTGCCGCGTTGTTGCCACCGTGGGCGCGTCAAAAACTGGTGTTCTCGCGGCTTGAACAGGCCCGTCACAAAACGGCCGCGCTGACATTAAAGCAGCTTGCGCCGCTGCTGCGCACTGCCTTGCGCGACGGCGTGGCGGCCAAAGCCTGTCGCCGCGTTGGCATTGCTTATTCAGAACTCAGCAGCATGCCTTCGTAAACGCACGTGTTCAGGTTCAGCCAAAGTTAAGAGCCTGTATTCAGGATGCAGCCATCAAAAGGCATCGATTCGCCATTGATAAAACTCACGCGGCAAACAGCGTGGCGGACTCATCCACTCAAGAGGAAACTCGATCATGAAGAAAAAGTTATTGGCCGCTGCCATCCTGGCAGGCGCCGCACACACCGCAATCGCGGCCAATGCTCAGCCCTATTACGGCCTGCAAGGCACGTATATCGATGGCGACAACCTGCGTAACAACAAGGAAGGCTACGGCGCAACCTTGCTGCTCGGCCTGCCCGTGAATCAATACTTGGCCAGCGAGCTGAACATATTTGGTCTGCGTATGGACAACAGCACCAATAGCTTCGACAAGGAGTGGGGTGCAGGACTGGATCTGGCGATTTATCCCTTTACCCGCAGCGGTCGTTTCGCACCTTTTTTGCTGGTGGGCAGCGGCGCGCAGTATGAAGACCGCAATGGTCCCGAGCGCGGCTACACCTTCATCAATGCCGGCGGTGGCTTCCTTGCCGATCTGACCGCTGATGGCCTGGTGTCCCTCCGTGTCGATGCCAAGCGCTATCGCGTGCATGACAACGAGTTGATTGCCGGTCGTGACCAGCTGTGGGACACGCGCATCAACGCTGGTCTGCAAGTCGCCTTTGGTCCCGATCCCGTTATTGCCCCTCCGCCCGCACCCTACGTGCCGCCTGCACCTCCGGCCGACAGCGATGGCGATGGCGTGATTGACCGCGTTGACCAGTGCCCCGGCACCTTGCCGGGCCTGCAGGTCGACAGCGTTGGCTGCCCGCTGCCGCTGCCACCTCCGCCCATGCCGCCGAAAGACAGTGACCAAGACGGCATTCTGGATAGCAACGATGCTTGCCCCGGCACGCCATTGGGTCTGAAAGTGGACGAGCGTGGCTGCGCCATCAAGGCGGCCAAGATCGTGCTGCACGACATCAACTTCGAGTTCAACTCTGCAAACCTGACCTCGGGTGCGAAGCTGTCGCTCGACAAGGTTGCTGACGGTCTGCGCGGTCAGCCGACCATGAGCCTGCTCATCGAAGGCCACACCGACTCGGTGGGTGCAGATGCTTACAACCTCAAGCTCTCGAAGCAGCGCGCAAACTCGGCACGCGCTTATCTGATTGAAAGCGGCATCGAAAGCAGCCGCGTCGAAGCAACCGGTCTGGGCGAGAGCCAGCCCGTGGCAAGCAACAAGACCAAGGACGGCCGCGCTGAAAACCGCCGCGTCGAGTTCAAGGTTACCAAGCAGTAAGCCGCAATAAAAAGCCGCCCCGCGTTCTGCGCGGGGCGGCTTTTTTGTGCCTGCAAAACAGTGTGTGTTGCGAGTCAGGTCACCACATCCGGCCCCTTGCGACCGGTCAGCTCCGTCAATCGCAACAGCTTTTCTGCAATCGCCACCAAGGGGTTCAGGGCATCGCGCGTGGTCATGGCCAGCAACGCGGGTGCCTGCTCGTAACGCTCGAAGTAAACGCGCACCGTTGCACCCTTGGTGCCGGTGCCGGAGAGCCGCAGGATGAGTCGCGCCGCATCGCCGAACACCACGCGCAAGCCCTGAGCTGTGGCGCGGCTGCCGTCGATGGGATCGTCATAGGCAAATTCGTCGGCGCTGGTGACGGTCCACTGGCCAAGCGTTTGGCCGGGCAGGGTGGCGAACTGTGCTTTCAAACCGTCCAGCACGGCCTGCGCTTTTTCGGTGGGTAGCTCGTCGTAATCGTGGCGCTGGTAGTAGTGGCGGCCATGTTGCGCCCAGTGTGCGGTGGCAATTTCCAGCATGGTCTTGCCGGTCACGGCCAGCACGTTGAGCCAGGCCAGCACGGCCCAGAGGCCGTCCTTCTCGCGCACATGCGTCGAGCCGGTACCGAAGCTCTCTTCGCCACAGAGCGTGATGCGGTCGGCATCGAGCAGATTGCAGAAAAACTTCCAGCCCGTGGGGGTCTCGAAGCAGGGCACTTTCAGATGTGCAGCCACCACATCCGCCGCGCGGCAGGTGGGCATGGAGCGTGCGATGCCCGCGATGCCGCTCTTGTAACCAGGCAGCTTGTGCAAGTGCGCGGCGAGCATCGCCAGAGAGTCGCCAGGAGAAATGAAAACGCCCGCGCCCAAGATCATGTTGCGGTCGCCGTCGCCATCACTGGCCGCCAGCAACTCCGGCGATGGCGCGCTGTTGGAAAGATCGACGAGATGCTTGGCGTAGATCAGGTTCGGGTCTGGATGGCCGCCGCCAAAATCTTCCAAAGGCGTGGCATTGAGCAGGCTGTCGGCAGGGGCGTTCAACAGGTCGACGAGAATGCGCTGCGCATACGGCCCAGTGACCGCGTGCATGGCATCGAAACAGACGCGACCACCGCGCTTGAGCCAGTCTTTCATGCGGTCGAAGTCGAACAGTTTCTGCATGAGCGCGGCGTAATCGGCGACGCCATCAATCACTTCGACTTCGCAATCGTCCAGGCGCGAAATACCGCGACGATCGAGATCAATCTTGGCGCCGTCGCTGAGACGATAGGCGGCGATTTCCTTGGTGCGCGCAAAGATGCGATCGGTGGTGGTTTCACCGGCTTGACCGCCATTGGCGATGTTGAACTTCACGCCGAAGTCGCCATCCGGTCCGGCCGGGTTGTGGCTGGCGCTGAACACGAAACCGCCCGCCGCAGCTTTCAAGCGGATGAGATGGGATACCGCCGGCGTCGAGACGATGCCGCCCTGGCCGACGATGACCTTGGTCACGCCGTTGGCGGCTGCCATTGCGATTGCAGTCTGGATGGCTGCGCGATTGTGAAAGCGGCCGTCGCCGCCGATGACCAGCGTTTTGCCGCGCAACTCGGGTACGCAATCGAACACTGCCTGCAACAGATTCTCGAGATAGTGCGGTTGCTGGAACACCGCAACCTTCTTGCGCAAGCCTGCCGTGCCGAACTTTTGATCGGGATAAGGTTTTGTCGTGATTTCGCGTGTCGGCATTGGTGCGGGGCTTGCAGAGATGGGTAGTTAGTCGCATATCTTAGGCACTCATGAAAATCCCGACCCTTCAGCGATTGCCGCCACCTGCCACGACGACGCGGCGACTGGCGCACCTCATCGATCTCTACGAGCGCAACTTCGCGCTGCTGGAGCAGCTCAACCCCGAACTCGAACTGCCGTTCGATCACGCGGTATCAAAATCGGAAACGGATCTGCCGCTGCATCTGCTGGTGGTGGAGCGCGCGCCCTACACGGTCGAGTTCAGGCTCACCTACGAGTTCCGCGAGCCGGAAGGCATTCGTCTATCGCCGGATTTCTGGATCAAGGTCTATCGCGATGCGCGCGTGGCCGAGACGCTGCGCTACACCGGCCGGCCGCCATGGCTCTCGCAGGATGGCAACAAGGCCGAGGCCGAGGCTTATCTGCACGACCAGTGGAGCCGCAACGTGATGCTCTCGAAATGGCTGCAATACCTGCTGCATCACGGGCATGGTTTTGCACATGTCGCCCGGCCCCGCAAAGCGCGGGCTTAATACGGCCAATACCTAGCGCATCACTTTAGGTAGTTGCTGTAACCAGCTGAAATACATCAATTAAGCCGTTCTGCACACAATTTCTGTGGATAACTTTGTTGATAAGCATCTTGGCGCAGGCCGTAAGCCGCATGGTTGCGATGGTTCTGGACTAAAGATGATTTTGTAAGCAAGTGAAATAAATGCTCAAAAACAAGGGCATACACAATTGTTACGGGATTCTGACGGAAAAATGACGCCATAGAGGGGCTTTCAGCGTCGCCTGCCTCTTCCTTGTGCATAAGACTTCCTGCGTCATGTTGCGACGCACAAGGTTGGGGCTTGGATGACCAGGAGCGGAGATGGCGAATGTGTTGTGTTGTTCCGGGCTTGATCCCACCGGCGGGGCTGGCATCCAGGCAGACATCGAAGCAGTTGCCGCACAGGGCGCGCACGCGCTGGCGGTGGTCACCGCTTTAACCGTGCAGGACACCCGCAACGTCACGCGCAGCATCGCCGTGGAGCCCGCGCTGCTGCAGCAGCAACTGGCCGTGCTGCTGGCCGATTGCAGCGTCGATGCGATCAAGATTGGCTTGCTGGGCGATGCCGCGCAGTTGCCGGTGCTGGCGGATGTGCTCGCCCGCTGCAACAAGCCGGTGGTCATCGACCCCATCCTGCGCGCGGGTGGAGGGCGCGAACTGGTCGGCCAGGGTTTTGCGCATGCGTTCGGCGAGGCATTGTTCCCGCATTGCACGGTACTCACACCCAACGCCGCCGAGGCACGGCGCTGGACGGGATGTGAGGGACTGGATGCCGCTGGCGAGCGACTGTTGGCAATGGGCGCTCGACACGTGCTTATCACCGGCGGGGACGAACCCGATGCCGTCGTGCATAACCGCTGGTACAGCCAGAGCGGGGTGAGGGTGTTCAAGCACGCGCGCATTGCAGGGCATTTCCACGGTGCTGGCTGCACGCTGGCAGCGGCCATCGCGGCGCGCTTGGCTTTGGGCGAGTCGGTCGAGTTGGCGCTGGAAACGGCACAAGCTTATGTCGCGCAAACCTTGCGCGACGCGACCGCCGTCGGCCAAGGCCGCTGGGTGCCGCGCCGCATCATTCCGGCTGCCTCGTGATGCCTCTACCATCACGAGGGCTCTACGCGATCACATCGGCGGCGATCTGCCGGGATGAGCTCACCTTGTTGCGTGCAGTGGAACAAGCCATAGAAGGCGGCGCCGTCATCGTCCAGTACCGCGACAAGCTCAACGACGTCGCGACGCGGCATCGTCATGCGCTGCAGCTGCAAAACCTGTGTCGACAAGCCGGCGTACCGCTCATCCTCAACGACGGGCCGGCGGCGGACGTGGCGGCGTTTCGGCTAGATGGCATGCACCTGGGTCAGGACGACGGCGCACTCGTTGAAGCGCGACAGCTGTGCCCGAATGCGCTCATCGGTGCCACCTGCGGCCAGTCGCTGGAAAAAGCGCTGCAGGCACAAGCCGCAGGGGCCAGTTATGTTGCCTTCGGCGCGTTCTATCCATCCGCCACCAAGCCGCTGGCAGCGCGGGCGCCGCTGGAATTGCTGAGTAGCGCGCGTGCGCAGCTGCATGTGCCGCTGTGCGCCATTGGCGGCATCACGCCGCACAATGCAGCGCCGTTGATCTCAGCGGGCGCAAACTTTATCGCTGCGGTGGAAGGGGTATTCGGCAGCGGCGATGTCAAAGCCGCTGCAAGGGATTACGCACAGTTATTCGATGCCTGAGAGAGCGCTGGTATCGCCTACACTGCGCACCCCGCCGTTGTGCACTCTGACCTGCCGTAATGACCTTGCACGATTCCCGTTCCCAAGCGCTGTTCCAGCGCGCCCAACAGACCATCCCCGGTGGCGTGAACTCGCCGGTGCGCGCCTTCAAATCCGTCGGTGGTACGCCGCGCTTCATCAAGGCCGCGAGCGGAGCTTGGATTACCGATGCCGACGGCAATCGCTATGTCGATTACATCGGCTCCTGGGGACCGATGATCCTGGGTCATCAGCACCCGGCAGTGATCGAGGCAGTGCGCAAGCAATCGGAGATCGGGTTTTCGTATGGCGCGCCGACCGAGGCCGAAATCGAGATGGCCGAGCTGCTCTGCGCACGGGTGCCGCATCTCGACATGGTGCGGCTCTGCTCCAGCGGCACCGAGGCCACCATGAGCGCGCTGCGACTGGCGCGTGGCTTCACAGGCAAGCAGCACATCCTCAAGTTTGAAGGCTGCTATCACGGTCACGGTGATTCACTGCTGGTGAAAGCCGGTTCGGGCGCGCTGACGCTCGGCGTGCCTACTTCGCCCGGCGTGCCTGCCGCACTCGCAGCACTCACGCTCACCGCCACTTACAACGACCTTACTTCGACCGAGGCGCTGCTGAAAGCGCACGCGGGTGACGTGGCCTGCATCATCGTCGAGCCAGTCGCAGGCAACATGAACTGCGTGCCTCCCGCGCCGGGTTTTCTCGAAGGCTTGCGCACGCTCTGCGACGCTCACGGCGCACTGCTGATCTTCGACGAAGTGATGACGGGCTTTCGCGTGCATCCACGTTCGGCAACCGGGCTGTATGGCATCCAACCCGACCTCATCACGCTCGGCAAGATCATTGGCGGCGGTTTGCCGGTGGGCGCTTTCGGCGGGCGGCGCGACATCATGCACAGTCTTGCCCCGCTCGGGCCGGTGTATCAGGCGGGCACTTTGTCCGGCAATCCGCTGGCGATGGCGGCTGGTCTTGCGCTGCTCAAGGCGCTGGATGACGAGGCGATCTACACGCGTCTTGCGGCCAGCACCACGCAACTCTTGCAGGGCTTGCAGCAGGCGGCCGATGCCGCCGGCGTGCCGTTCACCACCACGCAGGTCGGCAGCATGTTCGGTCTGTATTTCAGCAGCGGCCCCATCGCTGGTTTTGCCGATGTGGGGCGCTGCGACCTGAAGGCGTTCAATGTGTTTTTCCACGCCATGCTGGATCGCGGCGTGTATCTCGCCCCCTCTGCCTACGAGGCGGGCTTTCTCTCTGCTGCGCACGGCGAAGCCGAGATTGCGCACACGGTGAACGCGGCGCGCGAAGCCTTTCAACGCGTGGCAAAGGGATAGCGCATGTCTGAATCTGCGCTCGCAAAGTTTCGCGTCAAGCTCAACAAGAGCGTCGGCGGCGACAGCTGGCTGACCCGCGACATGGGCAGCCTGTTCGCGGCCGAACAACTCAAGCCCGACGCGCTGGAAGAACTCGAAACCCGCCTGCTGATGGCCGATGCCGGGGTAGAGGCGACGCAATGGCTGATCGAGCGATTCGACGTACAGGTGCGGCTCGGCAAGGTCAAGAACGAGGCGCAGCTCAAGGCGCTGCTGAAAGCCGCACTGCTGGAACTGCTGCTACCCATCGCCAAGCCCTTGGTGATTCCCAGCTTCATCAAGCCGTACATCATCTTCGTCGCCGGCGTGAATGGCGTCGGCAAGACCACCACAATCGGCAAACTCGCCGCCCGCTACAAGCGCGAGGGCAAGAAAGTGGTGCTGGCCGCGGGCGATACCTTTCGTGCGGCGGCTGTCGAACAGCTCACACACTGGGGCGAGCGGGCCGGCGTGCCGGTGCTGTCTCAAGGCGCAGGAGCAGACTCGGCCAGCGTGATTTTCGATGCCGTGCAATCGGCCAAGGCGCGTGATTTTGATCTGGTCATTGCCGACACCGCCGGCCGCCTGCATACGCAGACGCACCTGATGGATGAGCTGCGCAAGGTGAAGCGCGTGCTGCAAAAACACGATGCCTACGCACCGCACGAAGTGCTGATGGTGGTCGATGGCACTACTGGCCAGAATGCACTCAATCAGGCCGTGCAATTCCATGAAGCCATTGGCCTGACGGGCTTGATCATCACCAAGTTGGATGGCACTGCGAAAGGTGGCATATTGCTGGCGATTGCTCGTCGCCTGTCACTGCCCGTGCGTTTTGTCGGTCTCGGAGAGGGGATGGAGGATCTTGAGCCCTTCGATGCCGAGGCCTATGTCGAAGCGCTGATCGGTGCCTAAAAACAGCAGCACGAAAACAAACCGGACTTAAGCACTCGATGGCGGACATCATCCATTTTCATCGTGTCAGCCATCGCTACGAAGGCGTGGGTGATGTGCTCTCCGATGTCACCTTCACGCTCGCGAAGGGTGAGATGGCGTTTCTCACGGGCACTTCCGGCGCAGGCAAATCGACCCTGCTGAAACTGATCGCGCTGCTGGAGCGCCCGACCCGCGGGCAGGTGATGGTCAATGGCCAGAACATCGCAAGTGTGAAGTCTCGGCAGATTCCTGCTTTTCGTCAGCAGATCGGTGTGGTGTTCCAGAACTTCAACCTGCTCTACGACCGTCCGGTGTTCGACAACGTCGCCTTGCCGCTGGTGATCCGTGGCATCGGCCACGACGACATCGGCCGCCGCGTGCGCGCCGCACTGGATGCGGTGGGTCTGCTGGGCAAGGAGAAAGTCATGCCCATCACCTTGTCGGGTGGCGAGCAGCAGCGGGTCGGTATCGCCCGCGCCATCGTCGCCAAGCCGCAGCTGCTGCTGGCCGACGAACCTACCGGTAATCTCGATCCCAGCATGGCGAAGGAAGTGATGGAGCTGTTCCGCCGCTTCAACGAAGTGGGCGTGTCGGTGCTGGTGGCGACCCATGCCGTGAGCCTCATCAAGAAATTACCCTACCGCGTCATCCACCTCGACAAGGGCCAGCTCAGCACGCGGCAGTCGCCAGAAATGATGGAGAAGACTGTTGACTTCGGCTAAAGGAAACGCAGAGCTGCGCCCCAATTTCTTGTCGCGTTTCGCGCAGGGCCATGCGCGAGAGGTGGTGTTCACGCTTCGCCGTTTCTACCGCAATCTTTCGGGCGCCTTGCTCACCTGTTTCGTCATCGGCATCACCTTGGCGCTGCCTGCCAGCCTGCACACGATGGTGCGCAACATCAACGCCGTCAGCTATTCGTGGGAAACCACGCTGCAAGCCTCGTTGTTTCTCAAAGACAGTACCACGCCTGCGCAGGCGGCAGCTCTCATTGGCAAGCTCAAGACGCGTCCCGGCGTGGCGGACGCCATCTACATTTCGCGCGATCAATCCCTGGCCGAGTTCAAGGCGCTGTCCGGGTTCGGGGCCGCACTCGATTTGCTCGAGAGCAATCCGCTGCCGGCGGTCATCACCATCACCCCGGTCAAGGGTGTGCAACGGCCGGTGATTGATGCGCTGGTGGTTGAATTGGGTGAGTTGCCCGAGGTCGAAGTGGCGAAGCTCGACCGCCAGTGGCTTGACCGTCTGTATGCGGTGCTGTCGCTGATCCAGCGCCTGGTGTTGCTGATTGCCGGCGTGCTCGGTCTTGCCGTGATCGTGATCGTCGGCAACACCATTCGTCTCGACATCGAAGCCAAGCGCGCCGAGATCGTGGTGATGAAACTGATCGGCGCGACCAATGGTTTTATTCGCCGACCGTTTCTATATACGGGTCTTTGGTACGGCCTGGTGGGCGGAGCCATTGCCTATGGCCTGGTGTTCGCGGCGGTGTTTGCGCTTTCGCAGCCTGCAAGCGAGCTGGCGGCACTTTACGCCTCCGATTACCGTCTCAAGGGCTTGCCGCTGGATGCCACACTGGTGATGTTCGCAGCCGGTATCGTGCTGGGCTGGATTGGCGCCTGGTGGACGGTATCGCGACACTTGCGCGAAATTGAACCGCAATAGCGGGCATTGACGGTAAATCGGCCGTCAACCGGGCAGCCAGCAAGCTGATAGCGCGACTGCATCGTTGTTATCGAAACTGGTTATTTCCTTATTCAGGTGCAATGGCGCAACTTACATCCCACTTAGCAGTCTCAATTCACGAGTGCTAATCTTTATTGCCGCATTGGGAGATTGACCGATGACCACCGCTATCGCTTTACGCGCCAACGCTTATCCCGCCCTGCTGACCGGCAGCGTGGACTCCTATATTCAGCACGTCAGCCGCATCCCGGTATTGGACGTTGCCGAAGAGCAAAAACTTGCTCGTCAGCTGAAGGACGGCAACGACCTGACCTCGGCCCAGAAGCTGATCGTCTCCAACCTGCGCTTCGTGGTGCACATCGCCCGTGGCTACCAGGGCTACGGCCTGGGCATGGCCGACCTTATTCAGGAAGGCAACATCGGCCTGATGAAGGCCGTGAAGCGCTTCGACGCCGACAAGGGTGTGCGCCTCATTTCATTCGCCGTGCACTGGATCAAGGCCGAGATTCACGAGTACATCCTCAAGAACTGGCGCATCGTCAAGATCGCCACCACCAAGGCGCAGCGTAAGCTGTTCTTCAACCTGCGCGGTGCCAAGAAGCGCCTCGGCTGGATGAACGCAGCAGAAGTGCAGGCCATCGCCAAGGACTTGAAGGTGAAGCCCGAGGAAGTGATGCAGATGGAAGCGCGTCTGGGCAATTCCGACATGAGCTTCAGCGCCACGCCTTCGAGCGACGGTGAAGAGGCCTACATGCCGGAAGATTATCTGGCCGATGCCCGCAACGACATCGCCGCCATCGAAGAAGCCGAGTGGCAGGATGCGCGCGAAGAGAAAATGCGGGGTGCGCTGGTCTCGCTCAACATCCGCGAGCGCGACATCCTCACCCGCCGCTGGCTGGCCGATGGCGAGAAAGCTGGATTGCAAGAGCTGGGTGACGAATACGGCGTGTCGGCAGAACGCATCCGCCAGATCGAATCGGCGGCGATGAAGAAACTACGCAAGGCGATTGAAACCGTCGAAGCCTGACAGCTGAAGGCAGTCAACAAAAAAGCCCGCGCACTGCGCGGGCTTTTTTGTGGATCGCGATAAGCTCAGGTGGGGGGTGCAGCGGGCGCATCCAACTGGGCAGCGGTTTCATTTTTATCGAGAGCAACTTTTTCATAGCCGGTCTTGCCCATCAATTCGATCAACATCACCACGCGGCCGTAGTCGATGCGAGGTGCGGCTTTCACATAAACCAACTCTTTGGTGTAGTCGCTGGCGGTGGCAATGAGTTTGGCGGGCAGTTCTTCGAACAGCACCGGCTCTGGCACGCCGTCGAGGCCAAACTGCAAGTAATAGGCACCCGCGTCATCCAGCAGCACGTACATCGTCGGCTTGGGTTTGACGTTGAGCGGCGGCGGGGTGTTGGACTTTTTCGGGATCTCGATCACCAGCTGATTCATCATCGCTGGCATCGACACCATGAAGATGATTAGCAACACCAGCATCACGTCCACCAGCGGAGTGACGTTGATCTCGGCGACCGGGCCTGCTTCGTCGCCGCCTTGTTTGATGCTTGCGCCCATCTTGAATCTCCAATGTGAGGGTTCCCATCACCACAGATGAGGGGGAGGTATAGCCAAATGATAGCGTGCGACCCCGATGCAGGTGCAGGGTGTCGACGGCGCAATGTGAATGCGCATATAGAGACAAAATCTATGCCGTATCCGGAAGGGCTGGCTACAATCCTGCCATGAAGCAAATCCCTCATCCGTCTCGCAATACCGCCTTGAGCGGCTGGCGCGCGCGCGCATGGGCTTGGGTGCTGTTTCTCGCGCTGTTCAAGGGGCTGATCCCACACGCGGCCTTGGCCGGAGTGCTGATGCAGGGCGACCCCGCACTGGTGTGGTGCGCGCCCGGTTCGCCTACGGTCGGCAGTGAAGGCAAGTCATCGGCGACCATGCCGGGGGAGCCCCACGCCTGTGTTTGCGCCGCTTCTGCCGATGGTGGGTTGCCTCTCGACCCTAGCGCTGCCCTGTATGCGCGAATGGCACCTGTTCAGCCACTGGCCGTGTCGGCCCTTGCCTTGGAAGCGCAACGGCTGTGGCTACCGCCGGTGCGCGGTCCGCCCACTCTCTAAAACGCCCGCATGGGGCTGGCGCGCTCGCGCACACCAGCCATCTTCGTACCCGTTATTAGAGAGACACCATGAATTGCCGCCTGTTTTCCATCGCTGTGCTGCTGGCCTGCGCCAGCACACACACGATTGCCGCTGCACCCAGCACGCCGGTTGCCATCGACCATCCCTACAGCCACCCCACCGCCGCACCGGGCGTGCCTGGAGTGGGTTTCTTTACTCTCATCAATCAGGGCAGCAAGCCCGATCGCCTGATCTCGGTGAAAAGCCCGGTCGCGGGCAGTGTCGAAATCCACGAAAGCCAGATCAAGGACGGCGTGATGCAGATGCGCGCCCTTACCCAAGGTGTGGCGCTGCCGGTTGGCAAGCCAGTGGCTTTTGCACCGGGTGGCATGCACCTGATGCTGTTCGACCTGCGCGAGCCCTTGCGAGAGGGCGTGCCGGTGCCGGTGACGCTCAATTTCGAGCGTGCGGGCACGGTCACCACCGCCTTGCAGGTGGAGCCGCGCGAAGCCCCGTCGGCTGAAGCCGACCACAGCCAGCACACGCACTAAGCGGCTCGCGCGCTCGCGCGGGGTGCGTCGTTTAGCGCGACGCACGCTAAGACGCTGCGCGTCTCCCAACTCCCATTTCAGGAATCCCATGAACGCCTTTTTCTCGGCCGGTCGCTTAGCGCCTGCGCCTTTTGCTTTCTCGCTGTTTGCCCTTGCCAGCTTTGCCGCCCAGGCCGATCACACCGACACCCATCAGCTCGAAACCGTCAGCGTCACCGCCGTCAATCCCTCCACACAGAACAGCGCCGCCGATGCCCGCGCCGAAGTTGCCCGCACCGCCGGCGGTGCGACAGTGATCGACGGCGCCGACCTGCGCGACCAGCGCGCCGGCACCTTGAGCGATGCGCTGAGCCAGGCGGCCGGCGTGTTCGCGCAGAGCCGCTTCGGCTCGCAGGAAATGCGCTTGTCCATCCGCGGCAGCGGGTTGCAACGCACCTTCCACACCCGCGGCATCACCGTGCTGCAAGACGGCGTGCCGCTCAACCTCGCCGATGGCGGCGGTGATTTTCAAAGCATCGACACGCTCGCCGCCAGCCACATCGAAGTGTTTCGCGGCGCCAATGCGCTGCAATACGGCGGCGGCACGCTGGGTGGGTCGGTCAACTTCGTGACCGATACCGGCTACACCGCGGGCACCGAGCTGCGGGCAGAAGGCGGCAGCTTCGGCTATGGCCGCGCCTATGCCTCCAGCGGCTTGGTGAAGGGCAATCTCGACGGCTTCGCTTCCATCGGCTACTTCGGCCAGGACGGCTTTCGCGAGCACGCCCGGCAGCGCGAATTCCGCTTCACGTCCAACTTCGGCGTGCGCCTCGCCAACGGCATCGAAAACCGCACCTTCCTCTCACTCACGCGCTCGGAATCCGACCTGCCCGGCAGCCTCACCAAGGCACAGCTCGAAGACGATCCGACCCAGGCCAATGCCAGCAGCCGCGACGCCGCACTCGATCAGGGCCGCGATACCAAGGTGCTGCGCATCGCTAACAAATCGGTGACGCGCGTCGGCGACAACACCACGGCGGAGCTGGCGCTCTACGCTGCCCGCAAGAGCCTCGACCACCCCATCTTCCAGGTGCTGGCGCAGGACAACTTCGACTACGGCCTGTCGCTGCGCTTCGTCAACACCGACACGCTGCTGGGCTACAAGAACCGCTGGGTGCTGGGCGTGAATCCGCAATACGGGCTGACCAAGGGCGATAGCTACGTCAACACCGCAGGCACTGAAGCACGCGGTGCGCGCACTGACCGTTATCGCCAGAACGCGAACAACTTCATCGCCTATGGTGAAAACCAGTTCGGCCTCACTGAAAGGCTGACGCTGGTCGGTGGCGCGCAGGCGGTGCAGGCCTCGCGCGACAACCTCGATCAGTTCGTACCGGCGGGGCAGGCCGACGGCACTTATAACGCCAGCTATGTCGGCTTCTCGCCCAAGGTCGGCGCGATCTACGCCCTGCAGAAAGACGTGCAGGTGTTTGGCAATGTCGCTGGCAGCTTCGAGCCGCCCAGCTTCGGTGAAACCCCGCAAGCCATTGCCGGCGGCCCGCTCAAGGCGCAGCGTGCGGTCACGGCGGAACTGGGCAGCCGCGGCATCAGCGGCCCGTTTAACTGGGACGTGAGCATCTATCGCGCCGAGATCAACAACGAGCTGCTCGCCGTGCAGGTGCCGGTGGGCGGCAACCAGACCAGCGGTGTGACGGTGAATGCCGAGAGCACCATCCATCAGGGCATCGAAGCCGCTGTGAGTGTGAAGCCGCTAGCCTGGGCAACGGTGCGGGTGAATGGCCTCTACAACAACTTCAAGTTGGATGACGACACCAACTTCGGCAACAACACCATCCCCGGCGTGCCGGAGGTGCTGGTGCGCACGGAGTGGCGCGCTGATATCGGCCAGCAGTTTGTAGCGTTCACCACTGAGACGGCGGACAAGAGCTTCATCGACTTTGCCAACAGCTTCAGCGCAGATGGCTACACCATCTTCGGCCTCAAGGCGGGCGGCGCGCTACTGCCGACGCTGAGTTGGTTCGCCGAAGCCCGCAATCTGGGCGACAAGCATTACGCCGCGAGCACGGGCGTGATCCGCAATGCCAACGGCAACGACCAGACGCAGTTCCTGCCCGGTGAAACCCGCAGCGTCTACGCAGGGCTGACATGGACACCGTAAGCACCGCATCTCGACCCGGCCTGCGCCGCTGGCATCGGCGCATTGCCTGGGTGGCGTTGTTCGCAGCTTTTAGTTTTGCGCTGACCGGCTTGTTGCATCCGCTGATGACGCGGCTGCAACCCAAGCCGGCGCAGTTCACGCCACCGTCAATGCCCGCGCTGACCGAGGCGCTGCCAGCTCCAGCCAGTGCACTCGCCGCCGCCGGCATCGCCGAGGTGGCGGGTCTACGCCCAGTACACGATGGCCACGACTGGCTGTGGCGGGTGCAGTCTGCCGACGGACGTGTGCGCTATCTCGACCCCGTGACCGGTGCAGCGCCCATCGACGATGCCGAGCGCGCCCACGCTGAGAGGCTGGCGCGCTGGTATACGGGCGAGGGCAATACAGCCGTCGCCGAGGCGACCGTCGTCACCGCGTTCGACAGCGATTACAGCTACGTCAATCGGCTGCTGCCGGTGTGGCGTGTGCGCTTTGCGCGCGACGATGGCTTTACCGCCTACGTCAGCACGGTGGATGACCGGCTGACCACACTCTCGGATACGCGCAAGCGGCTGTTCCAGCAAAGCTTCAACGCCGTGCATAGCTGGGGCTGGTTGCCGGCACCGCTACGCAATGCCTGGATCAACACACTGCTGGCGGGCGTGGCCCTGACGGTGCTGATCGGCCTGACACTGGCGGCGCGTACGCGAGGTGGGCGGCGCTTCAATCTGCGTCGCATCCACCGCTGGGGCGGCATCGCGGTATCGGTGGCGGTGTTGGCCTGGGCCTCAAGCGGCTTTGTGCAGGCTTGGGGCAATGCAGCGCGTGAGCGGGCGGATTCACCGCAGCGCCCCTTGCGCGTGGCGAGCGCGCAACTCACCGCGCCGCTGTCGGCCACATCAGCCAAGGCCAGCAGCGTCGCACTGGTCTCGCTTGCCAACGCACCCGTCTGGCGCTGGGCCTTGAAGCCGCCGGAAACCACCACCGGGCGCGGCATGGCGATGGGCGAACACCAGCACCACGACCAGCCCGCGCAAGGCGTGAGCGCCGGGCCATCTGCAAGTTATGTGTCGGCGCAGGACGGCCGCGAAGTGGCCGATGGCGAAGCAAAACACCTGGCTGAACTGCTGACGCATTTCGTGCTGCAAGGCACCGCCGCAACCGCCACGCCCGTGCTCAAGTTCTCACCCGAGTACGGCTTCCTGTTCAAGCGCCTGCCGGTGTGGCGGGTGGAGCAGGGCGATGCTGAAAACACGGTGGCCTATCTCGACACCGCCAGCGAGCGATTGGCCGCCAGCATCACCGACGGCGATCGTCTTGCCGGTGCGTTTTTCGCCTACGCCCACAAGTGGGAATGGGTCACACCACTTTCTGGCAAGGATTGGCGCGATGGCCTCAGTGCCGCTTTTGCGGCTTTGCTGATTGGCGTGGGCATTGGCGGCACGGTGCTGCGCCGTCGCCGTCCGGCCATCAAATGAAAGGCGTTTTCACGGCCCGGTGCGTGTGCGGATGGTTGTGCCCATGCTCGGCCATCGGCACCACCAGAATCTTGCCGTGACGAACGCCGCGCTCGGCGATGAGCGCTTCGGCAAAGCGCATCACGGTGTCCATCGGGCCGCGTAGCACAGTGGTCTCCAGGCAGTTGTCGTGGTCGAGATGCACATGCAGCGTCGATAGACAGATGTCGTGATGCGCATGTTGCGCTTCGGCCAGACGACTGGCGAGCTGGCGCTCGTGGTGGTCGTAGACAAAGCTCACGGCGGCGGCGCAATCCTGCGTGCCGCCCTGAGCCAGCTCTTCGGTTTCCAGGCGGTTGCGCAGCAAGTCGCGGAACGCCTCGCTGCGCGTGCCGTACTGGTGGCGCTCGGCCCATTGGTCAAACTGGTCGGCTAGGTCATCGTCGAGCGAAAGGGTGACGCGGCGCATGGTGGCTTCCGGCAATAGGGCGTGTCTGCACAGTACAGTACGGCATCCGACTACCCTGCGATCACCGTTGATTTCATGACCTCTTTCAGACTGCTTCGTGGGTTTCACCGTGCGATCTTTTGGGGCCTGCTGGCCTGCGCCAGTGTCTCGCCCGCAGGCGCCACCGAGCGGGTGGTGACGCTGGCACCGCACCTGGCCGAGCTGGTCTGCGCGGCGGCGGGCTGTGGTGTTCTGGTGGCGGTGACGGCCTACAGCGACTATCCGCCCGAGATCAAAAAACTGCCCGATGTCGGCGATGTCGCGCAGCTCAATCTCGAAGCGCTAATGGCCTTGCAGCCCACGCAAGTCATCGCCTGGACCGGCGGCACGCCGGCCGCACAGCTGGCGCGTCTGCGCACGGTGAAGCTGCCGGTGACGGCGCTGCGCATCGCGCATCTCGATGATGTGGCGACGGCGCTGGTGCAGCTCGGCACCCTGCTGGGCACGCCAGAGCGAGCGGCGGCGGCGGCGGCGGACTACCGCTCGCGGCTGGCGGTGTTGCGGGCGCGCTACGCCAAGGCCAGGCCGGTCAGGGTGCTGTATCAAATCGAAACCGCGCCGGTGTATTCGATCAACCGCAACAGTCCGATCAGCGAGGCCATCAGCCTTTGTGGCGGCATCAACGTGTTTGCAGCCTTGCCGACACTGGCAGCACCGGTCACCGACGAGTCGGTGCTGGCGGCACGGCCTCAAGTGGTCATTCACGGCCCGGTGGATGTCGCAGCCGTCAGCGCCTACTGGGCGCGCTTTGCAAAAGCGGCGCGTGTGCAGCCGCGCCTGGTGGCCATCGACCCGGACCTGTTGGCGCGTGCCGGGCCGCGTCTGGTGCAAGGCGTCGAGCAGCTGTGTGCGGCGCTCGACGCTGCGCGCTGATTGCCTTGCCACCTTGCAGCCAGTAGCGTTGACATCTTGCTGTTGGGATTTGCGGTCGGGGTCTAAAAAATAGCCATGCCACTCGTGCTGGTACGCCATCTGCCGGTGGCGCTCGAAAAAGGGATTTGCTACGGCCGCACCGATGTGCCGCTGTCGGATGAATCGCAAGCGCAATTGCCGGATTTCACCCGCCAGCTCACTGCCGAGCACGGCCCGTTCGACACCGTATTCACCAGCCCGCGCCAGCGCTGCCGCTGGCTGGCCGATGCGATTTCGGTGCACAGCACCGTCGAGCCTGCACTGGCTGAAGTCGATTTCGGCCGCTGGGAAGGCAAGCGCTGGATCGACATCCCCAAGCAGGATATCGAGGACTGGACCAGCAACGTGCTCACCTATTCACCCGGCGGCGGCGAGTCGCTGATGGCGATGGCCAGGCGCGTCATCCCCTGGCTGGAGCAGACCACCGCCTACGCCCAGCGCACCGGCCAGACGGTGCTGGCGGTGACCCACGGCGGACCCATCCGCGTGGCCATTGCGGTGGCCAAAAAGTTGCCGCTGGACAGGGCGATGGATATCCCGGTCGGCTTCGGCTGGGCCGTTCGCTTCGGCTGAGCTACATCGCTGCGTCACCGTAGTTTTTTAGTACGCAACATGCGTGCGGCATCGTGCGCTCCGTTGGAGAGCCGACCCTCGGCTGGCTGGGGCGTGCACAGCCAAATTGTTCCTAGGCGATCGGTGCCACAGACTACCGGCCGCACTACCGCTGTGACACTCGCACCCTGAGTCAGGCGTCCAACAAAAAGCCCGCGTCTAGACGCGGGCTTTTTGTTGGCAGCAATGCTCGTCAGGCTGCGATCTTCTGCCCGCTGGCAGCGGCCTGCGCCGCCTTTTTCGCCTCATTGGCCTTCTTGCTCGGCAAAATGCCCATGCACTTGCTGATGATGCCGAGCATGATCTCGTCGGCGCCGCCGCCGATCGAGATCAGGCGCGCATCGCGATAAGCGCGGGCGACGTTGCTCTCCCACATGAAGCCCTGACCGCCCCAGAACTGCAGGCAGCTGTCGGTGACCTCGCGCGAGACGCGACCCACCTTGAGCTTGGCCATGCTGGCGAGCATGGCGATGTCTTCGAGCTTCTCGCGGCCGCCGATATAGCGCTCGGTGGTGTCGTAGACCAGCGCGCGCAGCGACTCGACCTCGGTGCGCAGTTCGGCAATGCGAAAGTGCACGTACTGGTTGTCGAGAATACAGCCGCCAAACGCCTGCCGCTGGCGCGTGTAGTCGATGGTTTCGTTGATGAGGTTGAACAGGCTGTCGATGCCGGAGGCGGCACCGTACAGGCGCTCTTCCTGAAACTGCATCATCTGGTACATGAAACCCATGCCCTCTTGCCCGACCAGATAGCGGCGCGGCACGCGGACGTTGTCGAAGAAGATCATCGCGGTGTCGGACGAGCGCATGCCGAGCTTGTCGAGCTTGGTATTGCGGGTCACGCCCTTGGTGTCGAGCGGCACGATGATCAGCGACTTGTTCTGGTGCACCTTGCCTTCGCTGGTGTTGCACAGCACGCAGGCCCAGTCGGCCTGGGTGCCGTTGGTGATCCACATCTTGCTGCCGTTGATGATGTAGTCGTCGCCGTCCTTGACCGCCGTGGTCTTGATGCCGGCGACGTCGCTGCCGGCGCTGGCTTCAGAGACCGCAATCGAGCAGATCATGTCGCCCGCGACGACTGGTTTCAGGAATTCCTCTTTCAGTGCTTTGCTGCCGAAGCGGGCGAGGGCAGGGGTGGCCATGTCGGTGATCACGCCAATCGCCATCGGCAGGCTGCCGCATAGCGCATTGCCCATGGCCTGCGCGAACATCACTTCGTAGCTGTAATCGAGACCCAGGCCGCCGACATCCTCTGGCTTGTTGATACCGAGATAGCCCAGCGCTCCCATCTTCTTGCAGACCTCGCGGGCGGGCCAGATGCCGTCCTTCTCCCACTCCAGCACGTGGGGGTTGAGCTCGTTGACGACAAACTTCTTGACGCCGTCGTAAATCTCGCGGTGCTCTTGGGTAATGATCATTTCTTTATCTCCATCCAGAAATCGGGTGAACGGATGCTATTCAGAACATGGACTGACCGCAAGACATATCGCATCTCCGCATTCCAGATGTAGGTATTGGCAGAGAAGTCGGAAATAACTATTTCTCATGCCATGAGCCACTTCTACCCGATGAATTGGTGATCAGCTTGTGGGAAGCTGCTAGCCGTCGCGCATACCAAGTGCTGTTTCCAAAGCACGCCTTTTTGCTCGCCGCGACAGGAGAAAAAAATGTACGAATCAAGCACGCGCACTGCGGCCGGTCGGCCCCTGCGCTACACCCTGCTGCTGGCCGCACTGATGGCGGCTGCGTTCGGGCTGTTGTTGCCCGGCTGTGGCGACTCCAGCGGCGTGGGTGGTGGCCGCCTGACGCCGGGTGCCGATAGCCCCATCAAGGTGTTGTCCAACCGCGCCGATCTCATCAGTGGCGGTGATGCATTGGTGGAAGTGCTGCTGCCAGCCGGCACGGCGGCGAGTTCGGTGGTGATGACTCTCAACGGTCAGGATGTGAGCCGCCAGTTCGCGCTGCGTGAGAATGGCCGCTACATGGCACAGCTCAGTGGCCTGGTGCTGGGCGAGAACCGGCTCGCCGCGCGTATCGGCAATGGCCCGACCAACACCGTCGCCATCGTCAATCACCCCAATGGTGGGCCAGTGTTTGCCGGGCCGCAGCCGCAGCCGTACAGCTGCAGCAATGCCGACAAGGCAATCAATGCCCAGTGCGACCAGCCGGCGGAATACAGCCTGCTCTACAAGTCCATCGACCCGACGAAGAGTGGCCTGCAGCCCTACGACATGGCCATCCGCCGACGGACATCGCCAGCACCACGACCCAGGGCGGGCAGACCATGCCCTTCATCGTGCGGCAGGAGCATGGCTTTCAGGATCGCGACCAGTACTTGATTCTGACGTTGTTCGACCCCGCGAAACCGTGGACTCCGTGGGCGCCCCAAGTGCAGTGGAACCGCAAGCTGCTGATCACCCACGGCGGCTCCTGCGGCACGACCTTTACCGATGGCACGCCGCCGCTGGATGACTATTCCGGAACCATCCCCGCCAACCCGGCGGTCCAGCAGAGCTACATCGCCGCGCTGGGTATGGGCTTCGCGGTGGCCTCCACCGCGCTCGACAACCTCGGCCACAACTGCAGCGTCGTCACCGGTGCGGAATCGCTGGTGATGGTGAAAGAGCGCATCGTCGAGCAATACGGCGAGCTGCGCTACACGCTGGGCACCGGCTGCTCGGGCGGCTCCATCACCCAGCATCACGTTGCCAATGCCTATCCCGGCGTCTATCAGGGCTTGATCGTTACCTGCTCGTACCCGGATGTATTCACCACCGCCGTGCAGTTCGCCGACGCCCATCTGCTGCGTAATTTCTTCGAGGACCCGGCGCGCTGGGCCGTGCCCTACACGCCGCAGCAGTTCGCCGACATCGAAGGCTATCTGCTGCACATCAATGCCATCGTTGCCGACGAGGCCTTCTTCAAGGCCGTGGTCGACCCCAGCAATCCCTCCTGTAATGGCATTGCCGCCGGCACCGGGCCGGACAAGCTCTACAACGCCACGACCAACCCGGGCGGTGCGCGCTGCGGCGTCACCGACTACATGATCAACGTGCTTGGGCCGCGTGAACCCGCCGTGTGGTCCGCGAACGAGAAAATGCTCGGGCGCGGCTTTGCCGGATTCCCGGTCGACAACGTCGGCATTCAGTACGGCTTGGGCGCGTTGCAGAGCGGCAAGATTCTCGCCGCCCAGTTCATCGACGTGAACCAGAAAGTCGGCGGGCTGACCGTCGACGCGCTGCCGCAGGCCGCGCGTGTGGTCGCCGATCAGCCCGCGCTCGCCAATGCCTACCGTACCGGTGCGGTGAACGTCGGCACGCATCTCGACAAGGTGCCGATCATCGATGGCCGCGGGCCGGACCCGGGCATTGCCCATGACTCCGTGCACTTTTTCATGATGCGCGGGCGACTGGATGCCGTGCATGGTACCCATGCCAATCAGGCTCTGTGGGAAGGCCCGGTGCCACTGATCGGCGACCTGATGTTCGCCAACACTGCGCTGGTGGCGATGGACCGCTGGGTGGCTGCGATCGAGGCCGACACCAGCTCCAAACCGCTGGCACGCAAGGTGCTCGACGATCGTCCGGCCGACATTGCCGATGCCTGCTATTCCGGCGTGGGTATCAAGCTCACCGATGGCCTCTGCCCGGATGCCGTGGTGCCGGTGTATTCCACCCCTCGTCTGGTGGCGGGGGATTCGATCAGTGCAGTGACCAACAAATGCCAGCTCAAGCCCCTGAATCGCGCCGACGACTACGGCCTGCTGGGCCTGACCGATGCGCAGTGGGCGACGATGCAAACGATTTTCCCCGATGGCGTCTGCGACTTCAGCAAGCCGCCCGTGAGCTACCAGCCGACGCTGGCCTGGCTCACCTACCAAAAGGCGGGCGGGCAGGTGATCTACGGCGGTACGCCCTTGCAGAACGCACCCGCGTATTCGGGCGGCGGCTGGGCCAGCCCGGCGTTCGCGGTGTTCTCGCCCCAGCCCTGAGCCGTGTTCGAGGGCCTGCGCCTGTGCAGGCCCTCGCGCTTGGCCCATGTCGTGCATCATCGCGGCAGTGCCTGCCATGACGAGATCCCGCATGAAAAACCTTCACCACAGCCTGCTGCTTGCCGCAGCAGTTTCGCTCGCTGCCTGTTCACCCAAGACGGCCCCGCCCGCAGCCGAGGTGGCACCTGCGCCTGCCCAGACCAAGGCCGACGCCAGCAGCGAGTGGCCGATCTTCCTCAAGCGGTTTCAGGAAGACAGCTTCATCGCCAATCCGGCCTTCGCCGTCTCCCAGGGCCGACACGAGTTCGATGGCCAGCTGCCGGACTGGACCGCCGCCGGCATCGAGAAGGAAATCCTGCGCCTGACCACCTCGCGCACCACCGCTGCCGCCTTTGCTGACACCGCGCTCAACCCGGAGCAGCGCTTCGAGCGCGAGTACTTGCTGGCGGTGATTGACGGCAACCTGTTCTGGCTGCGCGATGTCGGCATGCCGTTCCATAACCCGGCCTACTACAGCGGCACGCTAGACCCCAGCGTGTATCTGACGCGCCCCTACGCGCCGCTCGATGTGCGGTTGAAGGCTTTCATCGCCTATCTCAAGGCGGTGCCGGCGGCGACCGCGAACATCCGCGCCAACCTCAAGCTGCCGCTGCCCAAGACCTTCGTCACGCTAGGTGTGAATGGCTTTGGCGGCTACCCGGATTTCTTCCGCAAGGACGTGCCGACCATCTTTGCCGAAGTAAAGGACGAGGCGCTGCAAGCTGAGTTGAAAGCCGCCATCGAGCCTGCCGCCAAGGCCATGCAGGAGGTCGCCACCTGGCTCAAGAGCGGCGAGGCCAAGGCCACCAACGATTTCGCGCTCGGCACCGAAAAGTTCACCGCGATGCTTCAGGCCACCGAGCGTGTCACCACGCCGCTCGCCGAGCTCGAAGCCATCGGCAAGGCCGATCTCGCGCGCAATCTGGCGTCGCTGAAAGC
This sequence comes from Stagnimonas sp., assembly GCA_965279705.1. Lineage (GTDB taxonomy): Bacteria > Pseudomonadota > Gammaproteobacteria > Nevskiales > Nevskiaceae > Stagnimonas. The sequence continues at coordinate 2,955,447 of OZ257257.1, read as the reverse complement.
GGCCTGCGATGTGTTTGCACCCAAGCAGAGCCTGAAGGCCTGCATGGCAAAAGAATCGGCCGACAAGGCCAAGGGTGGCGCAGTGGAAGGGGCGCGGGCCCAGCTCGCCGGCCTGCGCCAGTTCGTACTCGACAAGAACCTCGTCACCATCCCCGGCGAGGAGCAGGCGCTGGTCGCTGAAGCGCCGCCGTATCAGCGCTGGAACTTTGCCTATATCGACATCGCCGGCCCTTACGACAAGGGCATGCCCTCGGTCTACAACATCGCCCCGCCGGACCCGAAGTGGAGCAAGAAGGAGCAGGCCGATTACACGCCGGGCAAGAACGCGCTGCTATTCACCTCGGCGCATGAAGTCTGGCCGGGGCACTTCCTGCAATTCCTGCACGCCAACCGCTCGCCGTTCGAGTTCGGCCGCATCTTCGTCGGCTACGCCTTTGCCGAGGGCTGGGCGCATTACACCGAGGAAATGATGTGGGATGCCGGGTTGGGCGACGGCGCGCCCGAAACCCATATTGGTCAGTTACAGGAGGCGCTGTTGCGCAACGTGCGCTTCGTTTGCGCCATCGGCCTGCACACCAAGGGCATGACCGTGCAGCAGTGCGAAACCATGTTCCGCGATGAAGGCTTTCAGGATGCAGGCAACGCGCGCCAGCAGGCCGCGCGCGGCACCTATGACCCGGCGTATCTGAACTACACCATGGGCAAGCTGATGATCCGCAAGCTCGCGGCCGATTGGCAGGCCAAGCATCCGGGTGCTGACAGCCTCAAGGCCTTCCACGATCAGTTTCTGTCGTATGGCGGCCCGCCGATTCCGTTGGTGCGCGAGCAGATGATGGGCACAGCAGAAGGGCCGCTGTTTTAGCGCTGCATGTTTGAATGGACCCTGTTCTTGAGTGATTGAGAGCGGGGTTTTTTTATGGGGTTCGCTTTATCAACGGCATCAACTGTTGCGCTGTAACCACCCAATGCGCTGTGCAAATCGGCGCTGCCATTTGAGCGCTAGAGCAGGGGCGTCGGCGATGGCTTGCAACTGCGCCAAGCTCGGCCGATGCGCGTTCTGCACCTGCCAGAACTCGGCCAGACTCACGCTGCCAGCAGGCCTTGCGATATGTAGCAAGGGCTGCTCAGCGCTCACCAGCCCCTCGCGCCGCACCCGCAGGTACCAGCCGCAACGCCCTACCTGCATGATGGCTTCGGCCAGGCCCTGTACTTCGTAGCGTGAATTGATCTTGATACAGGGCATGCGCGGCTGGCAGACCTCCATCTCGGCCTCGCCCCAGGCAAAGACATCGCCGATGTGTACGTTGTCCTCGGTCAGCCCCCAGGCCGACAGGTTCTCGCCGATGCTGCCTGGTACCAGGGCTTCGGCAATTTCCGGAAACAACGCCGCCCACTGCGCAAAGTGCTCGGCGGGGTAGTGATGCACCGCCATCTCGGGCCCGCCATGAATGCGCGCATCCGCCACCTTGTCGCCTTCAAGGCCGGTGAACGTGAGTTGCAACGGCGTGTTCACCCGCTGCTTGACGATGGACGAGCGACGGCCATCCGGCAGCTTGGCGGGGCGGCCGACATAGACGCCGAGCGGTGGGATAGTGGGCAGCAACATGGCAGCAGTTTAGGGTTGTGCGCGCGCGACAACCACCGCTGTAACGGAGATGAGCTGCCACGGTCTGCCGTTTCTACCGCGCCCCTAAAACATTCAGTGCGTCGGCAGCAGCTGGATCTCGTAGATCTTCGGCCACCACTTGCCGGTGATCAGCAGGTGCTGGTTGTCGGCGCGGTAGGCGATGCCGTTGAGCACCGCGCCCTCGGCCTCGCGCTCGGGCGTGATGCCGGCCTTCTTTTTGAGTTCGGCCATGTCGAGCCAGCCCGTCACCTTGCCGGTGGCGGGGTCGATGCGGGCGATGCGGTCGGTCATCCAGACGTTGGCGTAGACGACCCCATCGACCCACTCCAGCTCGTTGAGTTTGGTGATGGCGGTGTTGCCATCGAGCACCTCGACCTTGCGCAGCACGCTCGGGCCCGCTGGATCAACCCAGATCAGCGTTGATGAGCCGTTGCTGACGATGAGTGCGCTGCCATCGCTGGTCAGGCCCCAGCCTTCGCCGCCGTAGCGCAGGCCGCCGGTCGGATTGAGGGCGAGGTCGTAGCGGTGCAGCACGCCCTCGCGCCAGGTCAGCTGCCAGAGCGATCCTGAGTGCAGCGCCAGACCCTCGCCGAACTCGTTGGCGGGGATGGCGGTGGCGTTCAACTTCTTGCCGGTCGCCAACTCTTTTTCAGCGACTTGTGAAGCGCCGTATTGGCCATCGCTCTCGAACAAGCGCCCCTCATGCCAGAGCAGGCCTTGGGTGAAGCTGCTGGCATCGTGCGGATACTCCGCGACGATCTTCCAGCGCAGTGTCGGTGCACCTTGCGGCGCTTTGGCGTGAACGTTCGTAAAAGTGCAGAGCAGGCCCGCCGCTACAATGCGCGCCGACCAACGAGCGAGAGATGTGATGAGTGCAGGCATGGTGAGAAGTATGACGGGCTTCGCGCGCGTGGAGCGCATGGCGACCGGTGCGAAACTCGCGTGGGAACTGCGCGCCGTCAACAGCCGCTTTCTCGACCTCACGCTGAAACTGCCGGAAGAGTTTCGCGTGCTCGAAAGCGAGTTGCGCCAGCGCGCACAAGCCAAGGTCTCGCGCGGCAAGCTGGAAGTGAGCCTGCGCTACACCCTGGATGGCGCGCCGCAAAGCGCGCTGCATGTAGACCTCACGCGGCTGGCGGCCTTGAACACCGCGCTCGATCAGGTCAACGCCGCACTCGGTGCCACGGCCACGCCCGACCCGGTGCGGGTGCTGAGTTTCCCCGGCGTGCTGCAGCAGCAGGCCTTCGACTTTGCCGCTCTGCATGCCGAGGCGCTGAGCGCATTCGATGCGGCGCTGGTCGAGTTCAACAAGGCGCGCGAGCGCGAAGGTCAGCGCACCGGCGAGTATCTACTGGAGCGCGCTGCCAGCCTCGAAGGCTTTGCCGCACAAGTGAAGGCGCGCGCGCCGCTGGTGCGCGATGCCTGGATGGACAAGCTGCGCGCCAAGGTGGCCGATCTCGGCATCGAGGTCGAGCCACAACGATTGGCACAGGAAGCCGCGATGGCGGCACAGCGCCTGGATGTGGACGAGGAGCTCTCACGTCTGGCCAGCCATCTGGTGGAACTGCGCAAGACGCTTGCGGGCAAGGAGTCTGTCGGTCGCCGGCTGGACTTCCTCATGCAGGAGTTCAACCGCGAGGTGAACACCACCGGCAGCAAATCGCAGGACGCGGAGATGACCAACCACGTGGTTGAGATGAAGGTTCTGATCGAGCAGATGCGCGAACAGATCGCCAATCTCGAATAGCGGGCTGGCGTTTGGCGTAAACAAAAAAGCCCCGCATGGCGCGGGGCTTTTTTGTTGGTCGCGCTGGCTTAGGGCGCGAGCGCTGGCGGCGTGGTCAGCGCTGCTGTGGGTTCGGTGAGCGCTGCTCCCAGATGGTTGTCGCCGGCATTGACGGGGAAGGCCGTGCCGAAACTCTCGGTGCCGCCTTGTTCGGCGATGGTCGAGACGTACCACCACTCGCCGACGGTGCGCTCGGGCGTGACGTCGAACACCATGTAGCCCTTCTTGGCGAGGTCGATGTACTTCATGTGCGGATTGTTGATGCGGAGCGCATCCTGCACCGGCGCCAGCTGGTCGAGGCCGGGTGAGGTCACCGACGTGCAGACGTATTCCACACCCAGAGAACCCGCGCCGGTGAGCGGGTTGTAGGTCACGGGATTGTTGGGATCGGGTGACAGATCCATCGCCCAGCTGGTGTGGATATCGCCAGTCAGCACCACGGTGTTGGTGATGCTGTTGGCCGATAGATAATTGAAGATGTCGCTGCGCTCGGCCTGGTAGCCATCCCACTGGTCGCTGTTGAGGTATTGGCCGCCTTGCCCGGCGATGGGGATGAGGGAGAGCGACGAGCCTACGAGCGGCAGTTGACCCAGGTCGGGCAGCCCGACCACCTTGAGCTGGCCGAACATCACCTGCTGGCCGATGAACTTCCAGGTCGCCGTGCTGTTGCTCAGCCGGTCGAACAGGAACTGCTTCTGCTCGGGGCCGATCAGCGTGCGCGTCGGGTCTGCCGGGTTGTCCGGCGGCAGCGGCGGCGCGGCGAGTTGCAGGGTGCGGTCGTAGAGACGCGTATCGAGCATGACGAACTCGATGAGATTGCCGTAGCCGAAGGTGCGCCAGATCTTGTTGGTGTCGCCCGGCGTCGGCAGGCGGATCGGCATCCACTCGTCGTAGGCGCGCTGGCCGAAGCCCTTGCGCTCGGTCCAGACGCCCTCGACACCTTCGGTGTGGTTGTTGGCACCGTCGGTGTAGCTGTTGTCGGCCGTCTCGTGGTCGTCCCAGATGGTGATGAAGGGCGTTTGCCGGTGCACTTCCTGCAGGTCGGTGTCGGTGCGCTTGTACTGGTTGTGGCGGGCGCGGTAGTCGGCCAGTGTGGTGATCTCGTTGGCGGGTTCGTAGGCGCGTGCAGTGCCGTATTCGCCGGTGCCGTATTCGTAGATGTAGTCGCCCAGATGCAGGATCACGTCCAGGTCGGCCCGCTCGGCGAGCTTGCGATAGGCGTTGAAGAAGCCATGCGCCAGCGACGAGCAGCTGACCACGCCGAAACGCATGCGCGACACCGCCGCACCTGAAGCCGGTGCGGTCTTGGTGCGGCCGATCACGCTCTTGAAGCCGAGTGCCTCGAACTGGAAGTAATAGGTGGTTGCCGTCGCAAGACCGGTGAAGTCGATCTTGATGGTCCAGTCGCGTGCACTGGTGGCCATCTGGCTGACGCTGCCGACCAGCTGGGTCAGCGCCGTGTCGCGATAGACCTTGACCGCCACGGGAATGGCTTCGGTGGCGACCGGTGTGGCGCGCGTCCACAAAATCACCGCGTCCGGCAGCGGATCGCCCGACGCCACGCCGTGCTTGAAGGGCGAGACCAGAACCCCCGGCCCTGGCGACGGTGTTGCCGAACCGGCACCTGCCAGCGGGCTGTCACCACAGCTGCTAAGCAAGGGTGCGGCCACCGCCAACCCGGCGGCGCTGCCAATGCGCTTGAGGAAATCACGGCGCGAAAATCCCGAAAACCGGCTGGGACGACCAATGCGCAGGCGGCTGCGCAGACGACGGGGACCACTCATTGACATGACCTCGCAAAGAAAAAGCTGGGACGCCGCCGCGACACTGGCATGCAGCACGCGGATGGCAATCGCGCATTTTGCGCACCGTCTCTTGCAGAAACATGACGGTTCGCCAGTTAACGCGGTGCCGGAGCGGTCGCAGCGATTAAACTCCACGCTCCCCACTTTTCAGGATGCACGCCCATGGATGTCCGCGCCGCTGTCGCCTTTGCCGCAGGCCAGCCTCTATCAATTGAAACCGTGCAGCTGGACGGCCCGCGCGAAGGCGAGGTGCTGGTCGAGATCAAGGCCACGGGCCTCTGCCACACCGACAAATACACCCTGAGCGGTGCCGACCCCGAAGGCCTTTTCCCGGCCATCCTCGGTCACGAAGGTGCGGGCGTGGTGGTCGATGTCGGCCCCGGCGTGAAGTCGCTCAAGAAGGGTGATCACGTCATCCCGCTCTACACGCCGGAATGCCGCGAGTGCGACTACTGCACCAGCCAGAAAACCAACCTCTGCCAGAAAATCCGCACCACTCAGGGCAAGGGCCTAATGCCCGATGGCAGCAGCCGCTTCACCTTCCAGGGCAAGCCGGTGCTGCATTACATGGGCTGCTCGACCTTCGCCAACTACACCGTGCTGCCGGAGATCGCGCTCGCCAAGGTGCGCGAGGACGCACCCTTCGAGTCCATCTGCTACATCGGCTGCGGGGTCACCACGGGCATCGGCGCGGTCATCTTCACCGCCAAGGTCGAGGCGGGCACCAACTGCGTCGTGTTCGGGCTCGGCGGCATCGGCCTCAACGTCATTCAGGGCCTGAAGATGGTCGGTGCCAACATGATCGTGGGTGTCGACACCAACCCCGCGCGCGAGAAGATGGCGCGTCAGTTCGGCATGACCCACTTCGTCAATCCCAAGGCCATCGAAGGCGATCTGGTCGCGCATCTGGTCGAGCTCACCAAGGGCGGCGCGGACTACAGCTTCGAGTGCATCGGCAACGTGCAGGTGATGCGCCAGGCGCTGGAGTGCTGCCACAAGGGCTGGGGCGTGAGCACGATCATCGGTGTCGCCGAAGCCGGCAAGGAGATCGCCACTCGGCCGTTCCAGCTCGTCACTGGCCGGCGCTGGATCGGCTCGGCCTTCGGCGGTGCGCGCGGCCGCACCGACGTGCCGAAGATCGTCGACTGGTACATGGACAAGAAGATCAACATCGACGACCTCATCACCCACAAGCTCAAGCTCGAAGACATCAACCACGGCTTCGACCTGATGACCCGTGGCGAGTCCATCCGCAGCGTCGTGCTGTTCTGATCCAAGAAGGGGAGCAAGACATGTGGTTTGCCAAGGCATTTGCAGCGGGCTTCGTCGCCACGCTGGTGTTCCATCAGGGCCTGTTTGCACTGTTGCATGCCGCCGGCATGGTGCCGGTGCCGGCCTTCAATTTCGCGCCCGTGCCGCCGATGGGCGTGCCGGCCGTACTCTCGCTCGCCTTCTTCGGCGGGCTGTGGGGCTGGCCGGTGGCCTGGTTCATCCGCAATGATGCCGGCGCGCGCTACTGGCTGAAGGCGCTTGTACTCGGTGCCATCGGGCCGACGCTCGTCGCGATGCTGTTGGTGTTCCCGCTCAAGGGTCTGGCGGTGAATCCGAAAATCGTGGTCGGTGGCTTGCTGCTCAACGGTGCCTGGGGCATTGGCGTGGCCGTGTTCATGCGACTGATGGGCGAGCGCCCACGCCTTGAGCGGGTGTAGTCAATGAGCATCACCACCCGCAGCACCCACGCCTGCTTCGGCGGCACGCAGGGCTTCTACAGCCACGCCAGCAACAGCACTGGCACGGTGATGAACTTCGCCGTGTTCACACCGCCGCAGGCTGCTCAAGGCCCGGTACCGGCGCTGTATTACCTGGCCGGGCTCACCTGCAGCGAGGAGACCTTCGTCATCAAGGCGGGTGCGCAGCGCCTTGCCGCCGAACTGGGCCTGATGATCGTCACCTGCGATACCTCGCCGCGAGGACTCAATCTGCCGGGCGAGGCCGAGAGCTGGGACTTCGGCCTGGCGGCCGGCTTCTATCTGGACGCCACCGAGGCCCCGTGGTCACCGCACTACCGCATGGGTAGCTACGTTAATGTCGAGCTGCCTACGTTGATCGAGACGCACTTCGCGGCGAGCAAGACCAAGCGGGGCTTGTTCGGCCACAGCATGGGCGGCCACGGTGCGCTGGTGAGCGCGTTGAGGCATCCGGGCCGGTGGCAGTCGCTGAGCACCTTGGCACCCATCAGCAACCCCAGCGCCGTGCCCTGGGGCCAGAAAGCTTTTGGCCGCTACCTGGGTGCCGACGCTGCAAGCTGGAAGGCCTATGACGCCTGCGAGCTGCTGAAGGCCGCGCGCTATCCCGGCCACATCCTGGTCGATCAGGGGCTGGGCGATCAGTTTTTGCCGCAGCTGATGCCTGACGCCCTCGAAACCGCCGCCAAAGCCGCAGGCCAGTCGCTCACCTTGCGGCGCCACGCGGGCTACGACCACGGCTATTACTTCATCCAGACCTTCATGGCCGATCACCTGCGGCACCACGCGGCAACGCTCTGCGCATGAGCGGCCATCTCTGGATCGTCTCCGCGCCCTCCGGCGGCGGCAAAACCTCGCTGACGCGTGCGCTGCTGCCGCGTCTCTTGGCACTCGGCGTGCCCGCGCAGATTTCGGTCAGCCACACCACCCGCGCGCCGCGCACGGGTGAAGTGGATGGGGTGCACTACCACTTCATCGACGAGGCGCGCTTCGTCGAGCAGATCGGCGCGAAGGCCTTTCTCGAACACGCCCATGTGTTCGGCCGCCGCTACGGCACGGCGCGGGCCGAGACCGAGGCCCTGCTGGCGCAGGGCATCGACGTGGTGCTCGACATTGACTGGCAGGGCGCGCGACAGGTGCGTGCCGCTATGCCGGAAGCCAAAAGTGTTTTCATCCTGCCGCCCTCGCGGGTTGAACTGGAGCGCCGCCTGCGCGGCCGAGGCACCGACGCTGACAGCGTGATCGCCGAACGCATGGCCCTGGCACGCGACGAGATGAGCCATTACGCCGAATACGAGTCGCTGGTGGTCAACGAAGATTTCGAGACCGCTTTGCAGGAACTGATTGCGCTGTTTCTCGCTCCGCGGCTCGCGCTGGAGGGCCAGAAAGCCCGCCACGCGGCACTTATCACGGAGTTGCTGGAAAACTGAGCACGCTTTCGCTATCCTCCGCGACCCAAGTTTCACCGCCGAGAGTTCTACATGGCCCGTGTCACCGTCGAAGACTGCCTCCACGAAATCCCTAACCAGTTCCAGCTGACGCTGGTGGCTGCCAAACGCGCGCGCCAGCTGGCTCGCGGTGCCGAAGCTCATCTGCCCTGGGGCACGCACAAGTCCACCGTGCTGGCGCTGCAGGAAATCGCCGCCGGCCACGTCACCGAAAGCGTGCTGGACGAGCAGGAACTGCCCGCCATCCAGGCCCCGAAGATGGAACTCGAAGCCCTCGACCCGTCGTTCGACCTGTAAGGTCAGTAGCAATAAAAAGCCCGCTTCGTGCGGGCTTTTTTGTGCGCCTCATGTCTGTCGGTAGCCGCGTGACAATACCCAGCGCCGGTACTGGCGGGTGCGTCGCGCCGCGCGGATCTGGTCTGTCAGCAGTGCCCACACGGGCGAGACCTCTGGATTGGGTGCGTGCCCCTTGCTGAGCCTGCGCAGCTGATGCTTCACCACCGCCATGTAGGCGAGCGCCGCCAGTGGCTTGGCTTTCCAGGTAATCGGTTTCAGTGTGGGATTCGAGTCGCGCCCTTCACGCCATTCGCGCGGCAGATGGGGGTTGAGTGCGATCGCCGTCGCAATGCCTGCCATCGCCACACCGCTGGCCAGCACCTGTTCGACCACGGCGCGCCGGCGAATGCCGCCAGTGACCATCACCGGCATGGTCGCGACCGCGGCGATCTCGCGCGCGAACTCCAGGAAGTAGGCTTCGCGTGCCAGGGTGCCACCATCGCGTGCTTCGCCCTGCATGGCCGGCGCTTCGTAGCTGCCGCCAGATATTTCGAGCAGATCGACGGGCAGGGTGTTGAGCATCTGCACCACGCGAAGCGCTTCGTCGTTGGTGAAGCCGCCGCGCTGAAAGTCGGCGGAATTGAGTTTGACCGACACGCAGAATGTCGGCGACACCACCGCGCGAACATCGCGCACGATGTCGAGCAAAAGCCTGGCGCGGTTCTCCAGCGCGCCACCCCAATCATCCGTTCGCTTGTTGGTGATGGGCGACAGGAACTGGCTCAGCAGATAGCCGTGCGCGGCATGAATCTGCACGCCGGTGAAGCCGGCCTGTTCTGCCAGCTGTGCGGTGCGCACGAAGCGACGCGCCACGTCAGCGATCTCCTCGGCGGTCATGGCCTTAGGGATGCCGAACATCTTCGAGGCGCCGCCCAGTTCCAGGCCAACGGCAGACGGTGCCTTGGCCTCCTGACCCATGTTCAAGCGCGTTTGCCGGCCGGGATGGTTGATCTGCATCCAGAACTGCGCGCCCTTCGAACGGCCTGTTTTCGCCCAGGTCTTGAACTTCTCAAGACCGTGTTCGTTTTCCAGCACGACGCCACCGGGCCCGGTCATGGCGCGGCCGTCGACCATCACGTTGCCGGTGAGAATCAGCCCTGCCTCGCCATCGGCCCAGGCCTGATAGAGGTTCAGCAATGCAAGGCCCGGTGCCTGATCGCCGTCGGCCATGTTCTCTTCCATGGCGGCCTTGCAGAGGCGGTTGGGGATGACGGCGCCGTTGGGCAGGGTGAGCGATTGATAGGGCGACATGGCTGGTTTTCGGTGTGCTGCGGCGTGAGCAGGCGCGCATGGTACGAGCCATCACACCTGCGCATATTTCTCGACGTCACCGACCCAGCGGCGGATGAGCATGCGCGCCAGTTCTGCGCGCGAATCCAGCCACTCGTCCGCCAGTATTTGCAAGGCGGGTATCAGCGGCGCATCGCGCTGCGGGTCGGCGAGCTTCAGGCCGATGACCCCGGTTTGCCGGCGGCCCAGCAGCTCGCCGGGGCCACGCAGTTCGAGGTCTTTTTGGGCGATCTCGAAACCGTCGGTGGTGCGGCGCAGGGTGTCCAGCCGTGCACGGCCGTTCTTGCCGAGTGGCGACTGGTAGAGCAGCACGCACTGACTCTCCACCGCGCCGCGGCCGACACGACCGCGCAGCTGATGTAGCTGTGCCAGGCCCAGCCGCTCGGCGTTTTCGATCACCATGATGCTGGCGTTGGGCACGTCGACACCGACTTCGATCACGGTGGTGGCAACGAGCAGTTGCGTGGCGCAAGCCTTGAACGCCGCCATCTGCGCCGCTTTTTCGCTGCCCTTCATGCGGCCGTGCACGAGGCCGATGTGCAGGTCGGGCAGGGCGATGCGCAGCTGCTGGGTGATGGTCTCGGCCGCCTCGGCTTCGAGCTCGTCGCTGTCTTCGATCAGCGTGCAGACCCAATACACCTGCTTGCCCGTGCGGCAGGCGGCACCGATGCGTTCGATGACTTCCGCCCGCTTTTCGTTGATGAGCGCGACGGTGGTGATGGGCGTGCGGCCTGGCGGCAGCTCGTCGATCACGCTGACGTCGAGGTCGGCGTAGAGCGTTTGCGCCAAGGTGCGCGGGATGGGTGTGGCCGACATGATGAGCTGGTGTGGCGATGCCCCTTGCGGCCCCTTGTCGCGCAGTGCCAGCCGCTGCTGCACGCCAAAGCGATGCTGCTCGTCCACCACCACCAGGGCCAGTTTCGAGAACACCACGCTCTGCTGAAACATGGCGTGGGTGCCGACCACGATGTGTGCCTCCCCGCTGGCGATGGCGGCGAGTGCCAAGTCCTTCTGCGACTTCTTCAGCTTGCCGGCGAGGAACACCACGTTGAGACCCAGTGGCGCGAACCACTTGGCGAGATTGACGGCATGCTGCTCGGCCAGCAGCTCGGTCGGCGCCATCAGTGCGCCTTGAAAACCGGCGCGCGCCGCAGCGACGAGTGCAACTGCCGCGACCACGGTTTTGCCGCTGCCGACATCGCCCTGCACCAGCCGCAGCATGGGGCGCGGTTCGCGCATATCGGTAGCAATCTCGCCAACCACGCGCTGCTGTGCCTTGGTGAGCGTGAAGGGCAGCACGGCTTGCAGTGCACGATGGGCTTCCGCAATGCCCTTGAGCAGCGGCGCCGGTCGCATCTTTACTTGGCGCCGCAGCAATCGCATGCAGAGCTGATGCGCCAGCAATTCTTCGTGGATCAAGCGCCGCTGTGCCGGGTGCGTCTGCGCCATCAACTGCTGCGAGTCGGCATCGCCCTCGGGCAGATGGATCAGCTTGAGCGCAGCCAGCGTGTCCGGTATCGGCAGGCCGGGCAGGGGTGTGACCAGACCGCGTTCGCGCGCGGCGATGTCGAATGCAGTGGCAATCAGCGTACGCAGCTTTTGCTGGGTGATGCCGGCCGTCAGTGGGTAGATGGGCGTGAGCCGCGCCTCCGTCGGCAGCGCCTCGCGCGAGTCGGCAATCTTGTATTCGGGGTGGATGATCTCGAAGCCGCCAGCCCCTGCACGCACCGTGCCGTAGGCGCGCAGCCACTTGCCGTTGACGAAGGCTGCGCGCTGCGCCTCGTTGAAGTGGAAGAAGCGCAGCGTCAGGCCGTCGAAACCGTCGTCGATCGCCACTCGCAGCGTGCGCTTGCCCGCAAAGCGCACATCGCTGGCGACCACTTTGCCCATCACCAAGACCTCTTCACCGGCCTTGAGCTGGGCGATGGGTGTGGCATGGCGACGGTCTTCGTAACGCAGTGGCAGGTGGAACAGCAGGTCCTGCACCGTTTCGATGCCCAGCCCCTTCAGCACGCCCGCCAGATAAGGGCCTGCACCTTTCAGGAACTGAGTGTGGCTATCGAGACGCGCGCCTGCCGCCGCCAGTGGTTTGGCGGCCATGCGATCTAGCCGAGCACGACGACCATATCGGCCTCGACCCGCGCGCCGCGCGGCAGGCTGGCCACACCTACGGCAGCGCGTGCGGGATACGGCTGGGTGAAGTACTGGCCCATGATCTCGTTGACCTTGGGAAAGTGCGTGAGGTCGGTGAGAAACACGCCGAGCTTCACCACATCCGCCAGCGAGCCGCCGCTGGCCTTGGCGACAGCGGCGAGGTTCTTGAACACCTGGTGGATCTCGTCCTCGATGGTGGCGTTGTTCATCGCCATGGTCTTGGGGTCGAGCGGGATCTGCCCGGAGCAATACACCGTATTGCCGACCTTGACGGCCTGCGAATAGGTGCCGATGGCAGCGGGGGCGTCGTCGGTGTGGATGATTTGGCGAGGCATTGGCGAGTTCTCGTAAATAAGTGGTGAAGCGTTTGTCAACGCAGAAAATTGTCGATGGATAAATTGCACTTATCTGGCGCAATTGGCAGGCCCATTGCGTTAGCTTGCAACGCGGATGACAGGAAGTCACTGAGAGATCAAAGAAGATCGGATCGCATTTTCACAATCACTTTGAGGTTTCATACTCCCATGAAGAACATTCTCCAGCCTGCCAAGGCGGTCATCGCGTTTGCGCTCGCCGTCGCCGCGTTCAGCGCGCAGGCACTGCCCGCACGCATCGCACAGTCTCCAGATGAAGCACTCAAGCTGCTCACCGCAGCGGCTGGCGGCAACCTGAGCCAAAGCCAGCGCACGCTTGACGCCTACACGGCAGTGCACGCAATCGGCAGCAAGGTGCTGTTGGCCGACGATGCAACGGTGGCCCCCGTGCTGCGCGCGAAGAACTTCCTCGCCGCCTACGGCGTTTTGCCGGGCGTGACCGATGCGGTCAACCAGCTCACGCTCTCGCGCGTGAGCAAGGACTTCGCCGGCAACACTCACGTCCATCTCAACCAGATGCAGAACGGGCTGGCCGTGTTCGGCAGCCGCATGGTGGTGCACATGAACAACGCTGGTGTCACCGGCGTTAGCGGCGTGTTCATCCCGGGGCTGGAGTCCATCCCCGCCACACCCTCGAAAGAGATCACCTATCTGCGCGAGCGCGGCCTCACGGCAGCACACAAGCTGCACCCGCAGGTCAAGAATCTGGCGATCGAATCCACCCGGCTGATGTATTACCGCACCGGCCTGCTCAAGGGCGTTTCGAACCAGAGCAACTTCCTGGCTTACGAGGTGATGGTGAAGGGCGGCAGCCCGGCCTTCCCGGTGCGCGAGCGCATCATCCTCAATGCCAACAGCGGCAACGTGCTGAACCGCATCAACGAGATTCACACGCTGCTCAATCGCGAAATCTACACACCGGGCCAGACCACACCAGACCCAGCCGGTTTGGGTGTTTCAGTGCCGATCCCGCCGACGCTCACCGAAGACTCGCCGCTGGCCCCGGCCGACGAGCCGCTGGTGCTGGATGACCGCACCGCAATGTCTTCGCGCGCACCCTTGGTTGCGGCGACCCTTCCGGCCCTGGCCAACCTGTATTTCTTCGCTGGCGGCACCTACGACCTCTACAAGAATCTGTTTGGTCGCGAGGGCTACAACGACGGCGCCGTGCCCGGCACCGAACAGGTGCAGAAGAGCGTGTACCTGGTCAACGACCAGTGCCCCAATGCCTACTGGAACGGCGACTCGACCAACTACTGCCCCGCCTTCGACGGCGATGACGTGGTGAGCCACGAGTGGAGCCACGCCTACACCGAATACACCCACGGCCTCGTCTATCAGTACCAGTCCGGCGCGCTCAACGAGAGCTATTCGGACATCTTCGGTGAGGTCTACGATCTGGTGAACGGCCGCGAAGGTGCACTGGGTGCCACGCTGACGGAAGGCGACTACTTCAAGGATGGCGGCAGCCGCTGGGTGGTGGGTGAAGACCTCACCGAAACCGTTGCCGGTGCCTTGTTGCGCGACATGTGGGACCCGGATGATTTCACCATCAACGTGCCGCTGGCGGGCATCCCCGTGCTGGGTTTTGCACCCTCGCCGGGCAGTGTGATCACCTCGCCCAACTATGCCTGCGACGCCGCCGATGCCGGCGGTGTGCACACCAACTCAGGTGTCTCCAACCACGCCTTCGCGATGCTGGTGGACGGCCGTCCCAACGACATCGACACCACCACATTCAACAACGTGCCGGTGCCGAAGATCGGCATGACCAAGGCGGTAGCGATCTACTTCCAGGCCGAGACGCATTACCAGACGCCGACCACGAACTATCCGCAGCACGCCGACGCGCTCGATTCGTCTTGCCAGGATCTCATCGGCGCGACGCTGCACGACGTGACCGGTGCCGTATCCGCCGAGAAGATCACGCAGGCGGATTGCGATGCCGTGAAGCAGGTCGCTCTGGCCGTTGAGTTCCGCAACACCGCCGCCATGACCGTGGAAGAGAAGTGCGGCTACGCCAAGGTGCTAGCACCTGAAGCGGGCACGCCGACGCTGTGCGGTGCGGGCCTGTTCGTGTTTCCCACCTTCAAGGAAACCTGGGAGAGCGGCGTAATCCCGACCGGCTGGGCGCAGACTTTCAACATCACGGGTGATTTCCAGTCGCCGACGTTCAACTTCTCGATCTCGGGCGACCTGCCCGCGCCGCACACCGGCAAGGCGCTGTTCGCGCGCAACGACGGCGACGGCACCTGCATGGCCGGCGGCGACGCTTCGGGTTCGATGCGCATGGATTCCCCCGAGATCACCGTGCCGGACGACGCGAGCTTCCTGTCGTTCACCCACTTCATGCAATCCGAAGCCGGGTTCGACGGTGGCAACCTGAAGTACAGCGTCAACGGTGGCGAGTTCGTCATCGTTCCGGGTGCGGCCTTCACCTACAACGGCCACAGCGGTGCGTTCACCGATGCCCCGCTGCTGCCCGGCGTGCCCGACCCGGTCGGTATCCCCGGCAACGGCAACAACACCAGCCCGCTGGCGGGTGAGGCGGCGTGGACGGGTGCGGATCAGGGCGAAGCCACCGGCAGCTGGGGCACGACCGTGGTCGACATCACCAAGCTGGAAGGCGCGCCGAAGAAGGGCGACAAGGTCAAGTTCCGCTGGGAATTCGGTCAGGACGCCTGCGGCGGTAACCTGGGCTGGTTCATCGACGACACCCAGGTGTTCTATTGCAGCAAGGATGCGCCGGTGGTGACGCCGACCGACCCGACCACGCCGACGGTGCCGACCACGCCAGTGACAGGCGGCACCACCAGCGGTGGTCGCTTTGGCGGCGCGTTTGGCGCCTTGGCGCTGTTGCCGCTGATGGCTGCCGGCCTGCGCCGCCGCCGTCGTGTGAGCTAAAGGCACGGCGGTTTCAAAAAGGGGCGGCCTTCGGGCCGCCTTTTTTGTGGGCGCGATGCAAGCAGAAACGGATGAGGGTCCTCAAAGCCAGCTAAATCTTTACCGAACCATCAATTGGCAGGATGTTTGCTGAAACTTTGTGAATAAGTGACATGAAGTCGCTGAAAAAATCACAAAGCCATTCAATTTCCAAGAGGCGACATCCATGAAACACACATTCAAGCCTGCCCAGGCAGCCTTGGCGTTCGCGCTAGCCACTGCCGCGTTCGCTGCCACCGCGTTGCCCACCCGATTGGCAGAGACGCCCAGCGAAGCGTTGGCGCTGCTGAAGTCCTCCACCGGCGGGGCCTTGCTGAGCCGCAGCAACACGATTGATGCCTACGCCACCGTGCAGGCGCTGCCCGGCAAGGTGCTGATGGTGGATGACGTCGTCGCACAGCCGCTGCTGCGCGCGCAGGATTTCATCGCCCGTTTCGGCGTGCTCTCCGGCGTGACCGATGCCGTCAACCAGCTGGCGCTGACGCGCGTCAATGTCGACCGCGCAGGCAACACCCATGTGCATATGAACCAGATGCAGAGCGGCCTGCCGGTGTTCGGCACACGCCTGGTGGTGCACATGAACGAGGCCGGCATCACAGGCATGAACGGCGCGTTCATTGCCGGTCTGGAATCGCTCGGCACCACGCCGAAGATGGACATTGCCGTGCTGCAGCAGCGCGGCCTGGCCGCGGCCCGCAAGCTGCACCCCACCGTGCGGAATCTCGGCATCGAATCCACCCGCCTGATGTTCTACCGCACGGGCGTGCTGAAGGGGGTGGATAGCCAGACCAATTACCTCGCCTACGAAATGATGGTGCGCGGTGGCGATACCGCTTACCCCGTGCGGGAGCGTCTGATTCTCGATGCCCACACCGGCACGCTGCTCAATCGCATCAACGAAATCCATACGGTGCTCAACCGCGAAATCTACACGCCCAACCTGATGGTGCCGCCGCTGCTCACCGAAGATTCGGCACTGTCCCCGGCCGACCCCGACCTGGTACTGGACGACCCGACCGCAACGTCCAGCCGCCTGCCGTCGGCCATCCCGACGCCGCTGATCTTTCTCAACAATCTCTACATCTACGCTGGCGGCACCTACGCGCTTTATAAAAATCTGTTCGGCCGCGAAGGCTACGACGACGGTGCGATCGCACCCGAAGCACAGGTGCAGAAGAGCGTGTATCTGGTCAACGAGCAGTGCCCCAATGCGTACTGGGATGGCCAGTCCACCAACTACTGCCCGGCCTTCGATGCCGACGACGTGGTCAGCCACGAGTGGAGCCACGCCTACACCGAGTACACCTCTGGGCTGGTGTATCAATACCAATCGGGTGCTCTCAACGAAGGCTATTCGGACATCTTCGGCGAGACCTACGACCTGGTGAACGGGCTGGAAGGCCCGCTCGGAATCACGCTGACCGAAGGGGATTACTTCGAGAACGGCGGCAGCCGCTGGGTGCTGGGCGAAGACCTCACCGAGACCGTCGCGGGCGTGCTGCTGCGCGACATGTGGGACCCGGATAACTTCGGCGTCAACGTGCCGATCCTCGGTATCCCCGTACTCACCACGGCCTCGCCGGGCAGTGTCATCACCTCGCCGAACTACTTCTGCGGCACCACCGACAGCGGCGGCGTGCACACCAACTCCGGCGTGCCCAACCATGCCTACGCCATGCTGGTGGACGGCAAGGAGTTCAACGGCGTGACGATCCCGAAAATCGGCATGACCAAGGCGGCGCACATCTACTTTCAGGCGCAGTCGGTCTACCAGACGCCCACCACCAATTTCAGCCAGCACTCGGATGCGCTGGAGAAATCCTGCAACGACCTGATCGGCCTGCCGCTCAACGACGTGCTGGGCAATGTCTCCACAGAAGTCATCAATGCCGCCGACTGCGCTGCCGTCACTGCCGCCGTCACCGCGACCGAGATGCGGATGAGTGCCAAGACCAAGTGCAATTACGTGCCGGTGCTCAAACCCGAGGCCGAGACGCCGGCGCTGTGTCCTTCGGGCGAATTCGTGTTCCCCACCTTCAAGGAAACCTGGGAAAGCGGCGTGATCCCCGCTGGTTGGGTGCAGGCCAAGACCATCTCGGGTGATTTCGACTCGCCGACCTTCGTGTTCTCGATCAACAGCACGCTGCCCGCACCGCACACCGGCAAGGCCCTGTTCGCGGCCAATGACGGCGACGGCACCTGTGCTGCGGGCGGCGATGCCTCGGGCACCATCAGCATCGATTCGCCCGAGCTGACGGTGCCGGAGGCCGCGAGCTTCCTCTCGTTCACGCACTTCATGCAGTCCGAGGCCTTGTTCGACGGCGGCAATCTGCTGGCCAGCGTCGATGGCGGCGCGTTCACGCTGGTGCTGGCCGCGAGCTACACCTTCAACCCCTACAACCTGGCGCTGGATGGCACCACCACCAACACCAATCCCAAGGGCGGTGAGCTGTCGTGGACGGGTTCCGATCAGGGCGAGGCGACGGGCAGCTGGGGCACAACGGTGGTCGATCTCGCCAGCCTGAATGCCGCCAAGGGCAGCAAGATCAAGTTCCGCTGGGAGTTCGGTCAGGACGGCTGCGGCGGCAACCTGGGCTGGGTGATCGACGATACGCAGGTGTTCTATTGCAGCAAGACCGCACCCACCACGCCGACGACCCCAACCACGCCAACCACACCGACTGTTCCCGTCACGAGCGCCTCGGGCGGCGGTCGCTTCGGCGGTGCCTTCGGTGCACTGGCCCTGTTGCCACTGGCTGCGCTGGCTCTGCGCCGTCGCCGTCGCAGCGTGTAAGCCAAACCGGCTGCAAACAAAAGGCGGCCTTCGGGCCGCCTTTTTCTATGCCGCGAAACGCCCGCTAGGCGCGACTGACCTTGTCCACCACGCTCAGATGGCGCACGCGCTTCAACACCTGCGCCAGATGCGTGCGGTTGCGCACGGTGACCAGAAACTGGATTTCGATGGCTTCCTCGCCCGAGGCGCGCTCGGGCATCTGCACGTTTTCGATCGAGCTGTTGGCCTCGGTGATGGCCCCCGCAACACCCGCCAGCAGGCCACGCCGGTTGATGGCCTGCAGCTTGAGTTCGGCCACGAAATCGCCCTGCACGGTGGGCGACCACACCAGTGCGATGCGCTCGCCCGGCCCACCGCGGCGCGCCCGCACGTGCTCGCAATCGATGCGGTGGATGATGATGCCGCGCGAAGTGGAGACGTAACCGATGATGTCGTCACCGGGTATCGGTCGGCAGCAGCGGGCGTAATCCACCAGCAGACCTTCGGTGCCCTCCACCGCCAGCGCCATGGTGTCGCTGCTGCGCTTGGTGGCGGGCTTGCCATCCACCGGGTCGGGCAGAAAGTGGCGCGCCACCAGAGGCGCCAGACGCTCGCCGGTGCCGATGGAGGCGTAGAGATCTTCCACCTCGTCGAGGTGATAGCTCTTCAGCACGGGTGCGACATTGGTGGCATTGAGCGTATTGGCGGGCAGTGCCAGCTCGCGCAGCGAGATTTCGAGCAGGCGACGGCCGAGGCGTATGGCCTCGTCTTCGCGCTGGTCCTTGAGGAAGGCGCGGATGCGCATGCGCGCCTTCGCGGTCTTCACATAGTTGAGCCAGGCCGCATTGGGCCGCGCGTGCTTGCTGGTGATGATCTCGATGGTCTGGCCGTTCTTCAGCGGCGTGTTGAGCGGCTCCAGATGACCTTCGACGCGTGCGGCCACGCAGCGGTCGCCCAACTCGGTGTGAACGGTGTAGGCAAAGTCCACCGAGGTGGCCCCCTTGGGCAGGCGGCGGATTTCGCCACGCGGCGTGAACACGTAGATCTCGTCGGGAAAGAGATCGACCTTGACGTTCTCGACCAGCTCGTTTGCACCGCTGCCGCTGGATTCGAGCAGCATCTGCAACCACTCGCGCGCGCGCGCCTGCGGGGCGGCGTTGGCGTCCTTACGGCCCAGCTTGTATTGCCAGTGCGCTGCGATGCCGCTCTCGGCGATGTGGTGCATCTCGCGGGTGCGGATCTGCACCTCGATCTTCTTACCCTCGGGCCCGACGCAGGTGGTGTGCAGACTCTGGTAGCCATTGCCGCGCGAGTTGGCAATGTAGTCGTCGAACAGGCCCGGCACCGGCTTCATGACGTGATGCACCACGCCGAGCGCGCGATAGCACTCGTCGAGTTTGCTGACCACGACGCGAAAGCCGAGCAAATCCATCACGTCGAGAAACTTCAGGCGCTTGGTCTGCATCTTCTTGTAGATGCTGTAGTAGCTCTTCTGGCGACCGACTACGGTGGCGCCGATGCCCTCGTCCGCCAGCGCACGGCTGAGCTTCTGCTCGATCTCGCGGATCAGTGCCTTGGCATCGCCGAGCCGTTCGGCCACGGCCTTGACGAACACTTCGTAGCGGTGCGGATGCAGGTTGGCGAAGGCCAGGTCTTCCAGCTCGCGGCGCAGGGTGTTGATGCCCAGGCGCTGCGCGATGGGGGCGTAGATTTCGAGCGTTTCGGCGGCGATGCGGCGCTTTTTCTCGCCGGCCATCGCACCCAGCGTGCGCATGTTGTGTAGGCGGTCGGCGAGCTTGACCAGGATCACCCGCAGGTCATCGGTCATCGCCAGCAACAGCTTGCGAAAGCTCTCGGCCTGGCGATCCTGCCGACTCATGCCCTCGATCTTTTCGATCTTGGAAACACCATCCACCAACAGCGCCACTTCGGCACCGAACTGACGGCTGATTTCTTCCTTCGAGACGTCGGTATCTTCGATGACGTCGTGCAGGATGGCCGCGATCAGCGTGACGTGATCAAGCCGCATCTCCGCAAGGATTCGGGCGACCGCGAGGGGGTGAAAAATATAGGGCTCGCCACTGCTGCGCGACTGGCCCGCGTGCATCTCGGCGCCGAAGGTGTAGGCGCGGCGCACATCGCTGATCTGGTCGTCGGGCAGGTACTCGCTGAGCAGGCGTACCAGGGTCTCGATGCCGAACTCCCGCGCCACCCGCTGCGTGCGCAGTGCGGTGCCGATTTTCTGAATCATGGGGCGGGGCGAGAAGTCCATCGCCCAAGGCTGCACGGCTGGCGCGTGCTTAGCAACCACACTCACTTCAAGTGGTGGGTATGGCCGTCTCGATGGCGTCGTCTTCCGAGGCTGGAACCGCCCTTGTGGCGTCTTGTGGCTGGCGTAGCAGCACGCGGTTGCGCCCCAGTTTTTTGGCGGCATACAGGGCCAGATCGGCCTCGTGCAAAAAGTCCTCGGGCCGGTCGTTTGCGCCGGGGATGGCGGTATAAACGCCAACGCTGGCCGTGAGATGCCCCAGCGGGGCGCCCTTGTTTTCGATACCGAGTGCGGCGATGCGAGCCACCAGTTGATCGCCGATGCGCACCGTGCCGTAGAGCTTGGCGTCGTGCAGCACCAGCACAAACTCCTCCCCGCCATAGCGCCCGGCAAGATCGAGCGCGCGCCGGCCAAATTGCGCCAGCAGTGCGCCGACAGCTTTCAGGGCCTCGTCGCCGGCGACATGACCGTGCATATCGTTGAGCTTCTTGAAATGGTCGAGATCAATTAGAAATACCGCCAGCGATTGATGTTCACGACGCGTCAGCGCGAACAGGGTGGCCATGTCGCGGTTGAGCCATTGGCGGTTGGGCAGGCCCGTCACCGCATCCGACATCGCGGTGAGCTCGACGATCTGTTCTGCCAGCCAGGCTTGTCGGGCCAGGTGATCGGTTGCGAAGGCGATGATGATGGAAACGCTGGTGAACAACAGAGTACCCAGCAGTGTCGAGGCGTAACCCTGACTGCCGTTTATGAACCATTCGAGCACCAGGAACAGCGTCGAGCAGCCTATGATCATTGGCAGAATCAGGAACAGCCTGAGCCGGGCCAGCGCCGCCAACGCCACCGGCACGATCATCACGATTTCGGGTGACAGTTCTTTGCCCGCCTGCATGCTCAACCAGCGGATCAGCGCTGCCGCCCAGAACACCACGATGGCGCTGACCAGCAACATGTGCGTGGTCAGTGGTGATGTCGGGTTTCGGTAGAGCAGGATGATGCTCAAGGCGCACAGCGGCGCGGTGATGCCCAACTCGATCACCCGCAACCAGATCAACTCGGTGGTGTAGGTATGCAGCAGGAATGTGCCGTAGATCGGCGCCAGCAGCATGGCAAAAAAAGGCACTGTCATCAGCCATCGCCGCATCGGCGCGCTTTGTATGCGTAGCCACAGCGCGTAGTCCTGTTCGAATCGACGCGATTCGAACCCGTTCCGCATGCGCCTGCTGGTGGCCTGCTGCTGCAAGTCAATAAGGCGCGAGTGGCCTACGACTTTCTGTGCGATTTGGTCGGCCATCCCTGCCCACTTTTTAGTTCTGCGTGTTGACGCGATTTATGAAGCAATCCCAATGAAAATGTAGCTCAAGCGAACCCGGGCAAGGCGTATATAAATAACCTGAACAAGATGAACGGTATCAGGTAAAACCCTACATCGCTCTGAGCGTTCGGCCCTAACGCGTTGCAATGGCGTCGGCAATTTCGGTGGTGAACGCCTCGCCGTAATGCGCCAGTTTGGCGGCACCCACACCGGGTATTTCCGCAAAGGCGGTGAGCGAGGTGGGCTGCCCTTGCGCCATTGCCCGCAGGGCGGCGTCGGCAAACACCACGTAAGGCGGCACGCCCTGTTCGTCGGCCAGTTTCTTGCGCAGGGTGCGCAGGCGCTGAAACAGCTGCTCTTCGGCGCTGCCGAGCACCGGTAGATCTGCTGCGGATTTGCCGCGCGCCTTCTTCTCGCGCTTTTCTTTTTCGGGTTTCGGCGCTGCGACCAGAGTCACGGTTTGCAGTCCACGCAACACCAGCCAGCTGCCGGCGTTGAGCAGGAGCACGGGGTAGCCATCCTGCGTTTCTTCCAGCAGGTTCTGGTGCTTCAACACCCGCACCAGATGCCGCCATTCGTCTGCGGATTTATCACTGCCAATGCCGTAGGTACTCAGGGCCTCGTGATTCTGGCGGATCAGTTTTTCGGTTTTGGCACCGCGCAGAATCTCGATGATGTGCCCCGCGCCAAAGCGCTGGTTGAGTTTGGCCAGGCGCGCGATGGTGCTGAGCAATTGCTGTGCCGGTACCGTCCAGTCTTCCACCACCCGCGTGCTGGTGCAGTTGTCGCAGGCCCCGCAGGGGCCGCTGAAATCCTCGCCGAAATAACGCAGCTGCACGCTGCGGCGGCAGGCGCTGGTCTCGGCATAGTCCAGCACCTGCTTCAACTGCTGGCGGGCGTTGCGTTGCTCGTCCACCAGCGGCTCGCCGGTGGCGGGGTGCACTTTCTGTGCAATGAAAAACTCGGCGGTGAGGATGTCGCCGGGGCCGAAGTAGAGCGTGCACTGCGCAGGCTCGCCATCGCGTCCCGCACGGCCGGCCTCCTGGTAATAGCCTTCCAGCGATTTGGGTAGTTCGTAGTGTACGACCCAGCGCACGTCCGGCTTGTTGATGCCCATGCCGAAGGCGACGGTAGCCACCATCACGCCGACATCGTCGCGGATGAAGGTGTCCTGGTTCCTGCGGCGCATCTCGGCATCCAGGCCCGCGTGATAGGGCAGGGCGGCGATGCCATCGCCCTGCAGCCGTTCGGTGAGCTCGTTGACGCGCTTGCGCGACAGGCAATAGACGATGCCCGCGCCGCCTTTCTTCGCCTGGGTCAGCAGCGCGCCGTAGGTCTTGGAGGACTTGGGCGTGACCGTGTAGAACAGGTTGGGCCGGTCGAAGCTGGCGACGTGCAGGGCCGGTTCGATGAGTGCGAGCTGCCGCACGATGTCGGCGCGCACCCGCACCGTTGCGGTGGCGGTGAAGGCGAACACCGGCACCTCGGGGAAGTGCCGGCGCAGCAGGTGCATCTGCCGGTACTCGGGGCGAAAGTCATGGCCCCATTCGCTGACGCAATGCGCCTCGTCGATGGTGAAGGCGCTGATGCCCTGCGCCCGTTGCAGGCGCGGCAGAAAGCCTTCGAGAAAGTCCGGCATCAGCAGGCGCTCTGGCGCGAGATACAAGAGCTTGATCTCGCCTCTGAGCAGCGCGCTCATCCGCTCACTGCCCTCATTGCCCTTCAGCGAGGAGTTGAGAAAAGTGGCCGGGATGCCGTTGTCGGCCAAGAGCCGCACCTGATCCTGCATCAGCGCGATCAGCGGCGAGACCACGATCATCACGCCGGGCATCAGCAGCGCCGGCAGTTGGAAGCACAGCGACTTGCCGCCGCCGGTGGGCATGATGGCCAACAGGTCGCGCTGTGCCAAGGCGTCTTCGATGATCGGCTGCTGGCCGGAGCGAAAGGCGTCGAACCCGAAGTGGGTTTTCAGTGCCGAGAGCAGGCGCGGGCTGTCGGGTGCAGCCGTCGCGGCGGACGTGAGTGGTAAAGACATACCTACAGTGTCGCGCGCGCGGGCTTCTGAAACAAAGCTGCGCTACAACAGCGCATCCCCTTGCCGAGTGTTTTGCCATGCCGCCACCCCCGATGGACCGCCGCGACTTCCTGAAAGCCGCGGGCCTGATTGTCGCCACACCGTTGCTCGATGCCTGCGGCGACTCCGGCCTTGCGCGCCTACCTGCCGCACCTGGCCCGACGCCGACGTCGCCGGTGGTCAATCCCACCTTCCCCGCACCCGGACAAGAGCCTGCGAGTTTCGACTTCCCCCTCGTGCTGGCGCTGCCGTTCGCGCACGGTGTGGCGAGCGGTGACCCCTTGAGCGACCGCGTGATCGTGTGGACGCGCCTCACCGAGATCGTGCCGAGCGCGGCGAGCATCCCGGTGAGCTGGCAGGTCTCGGCCAGCCCGACGATGTCGCCCGTGCTGAAGAGCGGCACGCAGAGCACGAGTGCTGCGCGCGACTGGACGGTGAAGGTGGACGTGGTGGGCCTTGTCCCCGCCACCACCTACTACTACCGCTTCACGGCCTTGGGCCAGCAGAGCATCACCGGTCGCACCCGCACGGCACCGGCCGCGATGGTGGACAACATCCGCTTTGCGGTCGCCGCGTGCAGCAGTTACTGGTCGAGCACCTGGAGCGGCTACCAGCACATCGCCGAGCGCAACGACCTCGATCTGGTCGTGCACTGCGGCGACTACATCTACGATTTCATCGACCAGGATGAGTTCGTGCGCAGCCGCAAAAACAGCCGCGACCTGGGCTTCGTCGACAACCGCGACTGGCTCGACATCACCGAGCTGCGCCGCCGTTACGCGCTGTATCGCAGCGACCCGCAACTGATGCGCGCGCACCAACAGCATCCCTTCTTCATCGTCTGGGACAACCACGATATCGACGAGAACTACGGCAACGAACTGGTCACGCCCTTCGACGGCATGCAGAGCACGACGACGCTCGAACAGACCACGCAGGTGTTCTGGGAGTGGACGCCCTCGCGGCCGCCGCTGGGCGATGGCTCCGGCCGCTTCCTGCTGGTGGACGACGGCAGCTATCCCGCGCCGGCCGATAACAAGCTGGTCTACCGCCGCCTGCCGTATGGCCCGCTGGCCGAGTTCTTCGGGGTCGATACACAGATCGGCCTGCCCGGCCACGGCCTCACGCTCGATTCGAGCCACTTGCCGGAAGGCACACCCTCGCTCTACGGCCGGCCGCAGTTCGAGTGGTTCACGGGCGGCATGGTCGCGGCCGAACAGGCCGGCGTGAAATGGAAGATCGTCAACAACCAGACCTGGTTCGCGCCCGTCGATATCCCCGATGTGATCGACGGCGTGCCGCCGCTGCCCAAGATCGGCATCTCGCGCTGGTCTGATTACAGCGGCGAGCGCAGCGCCCTGTGCGCCGCCCTGCGCGGCGACAACGCCGCCAGTTTGCGCGTGCATGGCACGGTGCTGGTGTCTGGCGATGCGCACGGCAACCTGGGCTCCGATGTGCTCGAAAGCGGTGCCCTGCTCTCCACCTATCTGCCCGGCCTTGCCCTGCCCAACACGCGCAGTGGTTCAACGACCGCCAACGCCACCGCAGGCTATGTGCGCACCACCACCGGCAATCTCGCCGTGCTCAACAACCGCGCCGACTCCGTGGGCGTGGAGTTCGCCCCCAGTTCATTGGGTCGTGGCGGTGCGGACGAACTGGTATCGCGCGCGCTGATCGACGGCGGCGCACCCGAAGGCGCTGCAACGGCAGCCGCCAGCATTGCTGGCGCGCGCGCGCTGGAAGCGGCACTCATCACCACCAACAAGAACATCCAGTTCCTCGAATGGGTCGACCACGGCTACGGCATCGTCGATCTCACCGCCGAGCGCGCGATTTTCGAGTACTGGTGGCAAGACAAACTCACCGTTGCATCGCCCGACGTGCTCGGCATGCAGATGGTGAGCTTCTCTGAAGACAACGCCACCGCAGTGCCCATGCCGCACTACCGCGACCAGCTCGACACCGTGCTGGCGCACGGCATGACCGTGGCGGCGACAACTGGTACTCGGGTGAGCGAGCCGGCGCCGCTGACTGAGGTGGTGATGCCGCGGTGAGCAGAGCGAACGTGGTCCGGATGCAATCCGGGTTCACTCATTTGGATAAGAAAGCCCCGGATTTCATCCGGGCTACGCTTGCTGGTTATGTTGCGACACGCCGCCCTCGACGATAGAGCCGAATAAAGAGCCCGACTAATAGCAGCAAGAAAAGCCAACTCGCGCTGTAGACAAGCAGCACGGGAAAAATGAAGGGGCTGAAAAAACTTGAAACGACATATTCTGTTTTTGAGCAACCCCAGCCTGCATCAAGCAGACCGCAGTGACCGTTGTAGCCGCTAAGCAGCACCCAAAGCGAATGAGCTACGAGCGCTGCAACGGGCACGATGGCCAGCAGCACCCAAGGAATTATTCGGCTCACGGTGCGCTCAGGCTTTTGCAACATATTAAGCGGCGCGGCGAAGCCGCGTCCGCTTGAATGCCTTATTGGGCGGCACGAATGTTGATGACAACGCTGCCGGGATAACCGGATTGCGTTGCGGCTAAGACCTGCGAGCAAAACGCGGACTCAGCATAGGCATTTAGAAGCACCGTGAACTCTTTGAATAAGGGCTCGAACCATTGATCTTCTTGTGGGTCTCCAGCACGGAACATAGGGTCGCTGTTGTAAAACACCTCAATGGTTGAATCGCCCGCTTCATGCAGCCAGTAGCTACCCTTGTAGCTACTGTCGTGCCCTTTGAACTCAACGCCGAGAGCGCGCCCTAGATGCGTAGCCACTCGCTCCGCATCTTGCTCCGCCACCGCAATGTTGAGATCGCTTTTCATGTGGCCCAACACTAGTTAGGCGTCAAAACCACCGCCTATCACGGCGGCAGCTCGACCCTGAAAGCTGAAAATCGTCCGCATGACCCTGATTCCCCTTGCCAATTATTGTGAGGTGCGAAGTGAGCGCGCCGACAGAAGCAACTAGGCCCGAATCGGCGGCCTGCTGCAAGGCCCATTCAATACGCTCGTCCATCCTTGTGCGCAGGCTGCATCGTAGCGTGGCCGTTCTCGATACAGGGCACCAGCAGCAGATCGTCGTCGGGGTAGAACGCTACGTCACCCTCGTGGCGGCTGCCGATTTCAAGGTATCGGGCCGGGGCATTGCTGCGGTTGACGAGGTGATGGCCGTCGGGTTCACCCGCCTTGTAGCCGGCGCAGTCGCCCGCGCGAACCACCTGCTCGCCGGCAGTGGTCACCAGCACCAGTTCGCCTTCCAGCAGGTACATCAACTCGTCTTCCAGCGTATGCCAGTGCCGCAGCGCGGACTGCCCACCGGGGCCGAGCACGACGAGGTTGACGCCGAACTGTGTCAAGCCAAACGCCTCGCCCAGACGACGCTTCACGCGGTCGCCCATGCGGGACTTGAAGGGTTCCGGGTAGCCGCTGCCGTGCACTTCGGGCACCGAGAGGGCGGGCAGGGCAGCGGGTTTGGTGGGGTCGGTCATGGGGTCATCCAGGCGAGACCGCTAAGCTAGCAGCATGCTCGAAAAATTCAGTGATTACCTGCGCCTCTGCCGTCTGCACAAGCCCGTCGGCATCTGGCTGCTGCTGTGGCCCACGCTGTGGGGTTTGTGGTTCGCAGCCGGTGGCATGCCGCCGACGAAAGTGCTGATCGTGTTCGCCCTCGGCGTGGTGCTGATGCGCTCGGCCGGTTGTGTGATCAACGATGTGATGGATAAAGACTTCGACCCCAAGGTGGAGCGCACCAAGGACCGCCCCATTGCCGCCGGGCGCGTCACGCGCAACGAAGGCGTGCGGGTGTTTGTAGCGCTGGCATTGATCGCCTACGGGCTGACCACCAAGCTCAATGTCGAGACGGTGCTGCTGTCGATTCCCGCCGTGCTGCTGGCCGCCAGCTACCCGCTGATGAAGCGCTGGATCGCCCTGCCGCAGGCTTATCTCGGCCTGGCATTTTCATGGGGCATCCCAATGGCGTATTCGGCCATCCAGGGCCACATCGACTGGCCCATGGCCGGCCTGCTGATGGCTGCCAACGTCTGCTGGGTGGTGGCCTACGACACGTTCTACGCAATGGTTGATCGCGAGGATGACCTGAAGATCGGCGTGAAATCGGCGGCGGTGTTGTTCGGTCAGCGCGAGCTGCTCATCACCAGCCTGTTGCACGCGGCCGCACTCGCCCTGCTGGCGGTGGCCGGCGCGCGTGCGGGCCTGGGGCTCATCTATTTTGCGGGCCTAGCCGTAGCCGCAGTGATTGCTTTTGCCTTGCAGCGCCGCGCGCGCAGCCGCACCCGTGCCGACGCCTTCGCCGCGTTTCAGCACAGTCACTGGTTCGGCGCGGCGGTGTTGCTCGGGCTCGTCATCGACACCCTTTGAGGATCACCATGCGTCTTTTCATCCCGCTCGCGTCGCTGTTGCTGCTGACGGCGTGCAGTACTTACGTTGGCAAGCCCGACGCCGCACAGCCACCGCCGGTGGTTTCGAGCTTCACGGTCGAGCGCGATCTGGTCTACACGCCCTCGGCCTGGCCGCAGGCCTTGAAGGCGGATGTCTATCGGCCCAGCGGCACGGGTGCCAAGCCCGCCGTGCTGCTTATTCATGGTGGCGGCTGGACAGGCCCGGATCGCCGCGAGCAGATGGCCTCGATTGCCGAGCGCGTGGCCGCACGAGGCTATGTGGTGGTCAATGCCAGCTATCGCTTCGCGCCCGAGAACATTTATCCGGCGCCAGTGAACGATCTGCGCGAGGCGCTGAAATGGATGCACGCGAATGCCAGCCGCTACGACATCGACCCGCAGCAGATCGCCGCGATGGGCTACTCCGCCGGTGGCCATCTGGCGGCGATGCTGGGCGTGCTCGATGGCCCGCCTGAGGTGCGCGTGCAGGCGGTGGTGGACGGTGCCGGCCCCAGCGACCTGCGCAAGTACAAGGGCGGCAAGCTGGTACCGCAGTTTCTGGGCGGCACCCAGGCGCAAGTGCCGCAACAGTTCATCGACGCCTCGCCGGTCACCCACGTCAGCAAGGACGACCCGCCGTTCTTCTTCTATCACGGCACCTGGGACACGCTGGTGCCCGACGACCACACCGGCGATTTCAAGGCCGCGCTGGATGGCGTGGGCGTGCACACCGAGTGGTTCAAGATCATTGGCCGCGGCCATATCACCGCCTTCTTCATGGATGGCGCGGCCATCGACGCGGCGCTGGATTTTCTCGACCGCAGCCTGCATCGCTGAATCCATCACCGCGACTGCCGCGTAGTTTCCCCATCAACCCATTTAAGGATTTCTCCATGCGTATCTTTCTCGCCGCCGCTCTCGCCCTGGCCGCCTCGCAAGCCTTTGCCGCCTGCGAAAGCCCGCTGCTCGACAAGACCGAAAAGCGCCTGCTCGGCAAGGCCGAAAACCTCTGCGAAACCTATGGCGGCAAGGTGGTGCTGGTGGTCAACACGGCCAGCCAGTGCGGCTACACGCCGCAGTACGAGGGCCTTGAGGCGCTCTACAAAACCTATAAGGACAAAGGCCTTGTGGTGCTCGGCTTTCCCTCCGACCAGTTCGGCGGACAGGAGTTTGCCGACGACAAGGAGATCGCCAAGTTCTGCAAGGCCAACTTCGGTGTGAGCTTCCCCATGTATGCCAAGACGCAGGTCAAGGGCGATGCAGCTGACCCGCTTTTCAAAGATCTGATCGCCAGCACCGGCAAGGTGCCCTCATGGAACTTCAACAAATACCTGATCGGTCGTGATGGCCGCACGGTGGTGCATTACGGTAGCGATACCAAGCCGCAATCGGCTGATCTCACCAAGGCCATCGAAGACGCATTGACTAAGACTGGCGGCTGAGAAACTTGGCTTGGAGTTGCGCCAGCTGCCAGCGTTGCAGGTAGCGGCGAAAGTCCGGGTGCGGATAGCGCGGCTTGAGGCTCAGGGCGGCGGCCAGATAACCGCCGATCATCATCAAGCCCCCGGTCAGCCGGGGGTTTTCGCGCATGCGAAAGATGCTGGCGGCCAGCGCGTAGAGCGGGTGGTAGCCCACGTACCACATCGCCCGGCCCAGCCGGCTGCGGCCGCGCAGTACGCCGCGGTCCGAGCTGCCCATCAGGCGGTGGTGAAACAGCCGCGCTTCCGGGTGATGAAAGCTCAGCGTGTGCCAGCCCAGCATGCGGCAGCGGTGCCAGTCGATGCCGTCCCACAGCACCGCTGACACGAAGCCCCCGATGGCCTCGAAAGCTTCGCGCCGATAAAGCTTGAACTGCCCGCAGGTGGATTCGTCGCTGATGTATTCCTCCACCAAAACCTCGCCCTCGGGGCGGAACACCTTGCCGCAGACGCAGGCGAGCTTGGGGTCGGCGGCAAAGGCCTCGAACATGATTTCGAGATAGCGCGGCGAGAACGACAGATCGCCATCGAGTTTGGCGAGGTACTGGTAGTTGCGGTCTTGCAGCGCTGCCAAGCCGGTATTGAAAGCCTCGATCACGCCACCGCCCAGCACCCGCTGGCCGCGGTCGGCGCGCGAGATAACGCGAATCCAAGGGTGCTGCGCGGCGTAGGTTTCAATGATCGCGCGGGTGTCGTCGCTGGAGCCGTCGTCGACGAACAGCCATTCCTGCGGCCGCACGGTCTGGCTCAGCATGGCGTCGAGCGTGCGGCGCACGTGCTCGGCTTCGTCGCGCACCGGCGAGATCACGGCCAGCGCAACCGTGCGGGCTGCGGTCACGGAATGGGGAACGTCCATGTCGGAAAAAAAAGCGGAAGAGATCGCCTTCAGTTTAGCGGCTGCAAACGCCTCAAGGACATTCCGAAACCGGCCCGGCAATGGTGAAAACAGACGAGATACCGTTGTAGGGCAGCGCCGGCGTTGCGGCGGAGCTGCGCGACGCGCCCTCGTGGCGCAGACGATAGCGGCCGGGCGGGGTGTTCCTCGGGATGGTCCATACCGCCTCGGCGGTCGAAGGCCCGGTGACGGGCAGGTCGATCGCCACTGGCGACGGCACCGAAGGCTTCCAGACGTAGATCAGCTCGGGGTCGCGGTCGCTCGCCACTTCAACCCAGCGGCCGTCGGCTGCCTGCCGCTCGGCGTAGACGTAGCTCGCCTGCGTGCGCAGGTCGTTGCGCGGATGCCCGGCCTGAAACTCCGCGCGCACGGTGTCGCCCGGTGCAGCGGTGGCGGGCACATCGGTCACTACCGCACCAAAGGCGGCAGCGCCGGGCAGATCGCTGGGCACGTAGGGCGGGCGGATGAGATTGGGCGTGACGTCGTCCGGCGTGGCCGGGCCTTCCGGCGCGGGCGCGCCGTCGCGCAGGCTGATGGCGAGCTTGCGCGCCTCCTGCTGCACCACGGCGAGCGTCCAGGGGCCATAGAGCGTCGAGGCGCCTTCATATTGCTGTGACGAGTATTCCTCGCGCGTGGTGAGGTAGTTGACGTATTCGTTGGTGAGCCCGGCGATGACGACAGTGTCGATGCCGATAGGTGTGAGGATGTCGAGCAGGTTCTTGCGCAGGCGGCGCGCCGAGATGGTGGTGACCTCCCAGGGCAACCCCAGCACCGCGAGGTTGCCGATGCGGATCAGCTGCATCGGCACCACGGCCGAACCCGAGGGAATGGCCACCGGCTTCTCGGCCTGGCAGCCGAAGTCCACGCCGACGGGCAGCAGGTCGAGCTGGCACATCGCGGCGGCGGCGACGAGATTGGTGGGCACGTTGATGCTGTAGAGCGTCGGCGGCGGAATGGGGTTGTTGAAGAGTGCGGCGAGATCGCCCGCAGCGGCGGCGAGCACATCGGGGCTGTCGTTGCAGCTCACGCCCTCTTCGCCCGGTGCGGGGCCGTCTTCGGCGCCCGCGAGAAACGAGATGCCGAGCGCGCCCATGCAGGTGCGCTTGACGGGCGCATCGAGTGCGGCCGGGTGCGTCAGGCCATCGAGCACCACCGGGTCGGTGACGGTGAGCGCGGTGATCGGCACATTGAAGAAGCGCACGTCCACCGGGCCGGACAGCGCCTTGCCACTGCCATACAAATCCAGCGCCTTGGCGAGTTGCTTGGTGCCGGCGATGGCGTTGGATTCGTATTCGTCCTTGCCGCCGCCGCGCGTCGGGTCGGGGTAGGGACGTTCGGCGATGAAGAGATTGGGCGAGGCATCGCCCTCGTCCGATTGTGCGAAGGCGGCGGTGAAGCGGTCGCTGCCGTCGGTGGGTGCGTCAAAGCGCGAGCGCATGAGTTTCTCGAAGCCCAGCGAGGCGAAACCCTTGATGTCGCTGCTGACCAATATAGCGTCTTCGCCGATCACCGTCGCATGCACGCCGAACCAGTTGAACACGCCCACCGCGCTGCCGTTGCCGCGCGTGAGGTTGAGCTGCACCACGCGCTTGTCGGTATCCACCGGTTCGCCACGGCTGTTCAAGAACGCCATGCGCTCGTCGGCGCTGTTGAGGTCGAACGCCACCTTCGAGCGGTTGACGTTGGTGTTGAGCAGCTCGCCGATGGCCATGCCGATCGAGGCGGGCTCGGGGTGCGCCTGAATGTTCGCGTGCGCGAGTTGGATCGCCGCCACCATGCCGTTGACGAGGGTGGTGTAGACCAGATCGTCGTAGCCGTAATGGAACAGATTGCCGCCATCGTCGTGTGAATAGCCGGCCGGGCCCTGGTGCGTGTGGGTGGCCGAGAGCATCACGTTGTCGCCGCGATAGAACTTCGACAGTTCCGGGTCGGCCGCGATGGCCTGCAACACGCCGAAGCGCACCGAGGGCCACATCAGCCCGATATCGACGCTCACCATCAACACTCGCTGGCCGTTGCAGGGCGACTCGATGGCAAAGGCGCGCGCGTACTGGCGCGTGTGCAGGCCGCTCAGAATCTGGAACAGGTTCTCCCAACCCATACCGCCGGTATTGGCGACCACACTGGTCACGTCGTAGCGGCCGCTGCCGAAACGAAACTGCGTATTGCCTTTGCAGGCGCTGGCGGGCTGTGTGCCGACAGTGACCGGCATCTCCAGCCGGCCCGGTGCGTCAAGCCCTGCGCCGACAGAAAGGAACGGACTTTGCATGACGCACTTGGCCAGCACCGGCTCGGCCACCATGGCGAGTGGTGGCGATGCGTTGCCGGTGGCGTCATTACCGGCACGCTGTGAGTTGCCGCAGGCGGCCAATGCCAGTCCCAGAGTGAGTGCGATGCCGCGTTGCCACATGGTGTGTCCCTTTAACTGTTTTTACCGCTTTGAGCGCAGCCGCTGAGCTGTCATATTCGTTCGCAGATTACGCGCCAGCATCACTGCGGCCTATCGGTAAAACCAGCCTGTCCCGGAAACAAGCCATGTTTGAATCAGCCCCCGATCACCGCCGTCGCCGCCTGCTCAAAGCCGGCCTTGCCGTGGGCGCCGCGGCCTCGCTGCCGCTGTTGCCCGGCTGCGGCGGCACGCCCGCCGAGCCCAAGCCCGGTGATACCGCATGGCACAACTGGTCGGGCGGGCAGAAGTCCAAGCCCAAGGCCTGGCTCAATCCGCGTGACGAGTCCGAGCTGATCGCACAGATGCGCGCCGCGCCCGCGTCGATGCGCGTTACCGGCGCCAGCCATAGCTTCAGCGCGTTGTGCAAAACCGACGACACCCTGTTCTCGCTCGACCAGTTGAGCGGCGTGGTGCACCACGATCCGGTGACGCTGCAAGCCACGCTGTGGGCCGGCACGCGGCTGCGCGACATCGGCGAGCCGTTGTGGCAGCTCGGCCAGGCGTTTACCAATCAGGGCGACGTCAACCCGCAGTCCATCGGCGGCGCCTGCGGTACCAGCACGCATGGCACGGGGGCGACGCTCGGCTCGTTCTCGTCGATGGTGCGCGGCGTGCGGCTGGTGACGGCCGAGGGCGAGGTGATCGAGGCGAATGCGGAGAAGGACGCCGAGGTGTTCCACGCCGCCACCACTTCGCTCGGCGCGCTCGGCATCGTCACCCAGTTCACGCTGCAGAACCGCGCGGCCTACAAGCTGGCAGAGCACGAGTTCATGGAAGATCTCGATGTCGTGCTCGGCAAGCTCGATGCCTATGTGAAGGACAACCGCCACTTCGAGTTCTGGTGCTTCTTCGAGGCGAAGGGCGCGATCGTGAAGACCTTGAACGAGACCGATGCAGCCGACACACAGCCGCCCTCGTTGGAGCTGCCGGTGGATCACATCCTCGACCTCACCTCGAAGATCGCCGATGGTATCCCCGGTATGGATGGCCCCATGCAGCGCTTTCTCACTGCCATGTATTCGCCGGTGCAGAGGGTGGGGCGCGCGTACGCGATCTTCCCCAGCCCGCGCAACTCGCGCTTCAACGAGATGGAATACGAGCTGCCGGCCGAGAAGGGGCCGGAGTGCCTGAAAGAGATTCTGGAAACCGTGCGCAAGAGTGGCGTGCGCACGCTATTCCCGCTCGAATATCGCTACGTCGCCGCCGACGATTGCTGGCTCTCGCCGATGCAGGGCCGCGCCACCGCCGCCATCTCGGTGCACCAGCATCATTCGGTGGACTACCGCCCGCTGTTCGATCTGGTCGAACCGATCTTCTGGAAGTACGGCGGTCGCCCGCACTGGGGCAAGCTGCACACGCTCGATGCCAAGCGCCTCGCACCGCTCTACCCACACTGGGACGATTACCAGAAGGTGCGCGCGCGGCTCGACCCCAAGGGGCGGATGCTCAATGAACATCTCAAAATGGTATTGATGACATGAAGCGCCGCAATGTATTGCTCGGCCTGGGCGGCGCGGTGGCACTCGGCGGTATCGGTGCAGTGCTGTCTCGCCCGAAGGACCACGGGGCGCCCTACAACGACTACTTCGCAGCACTCAATGCCGAGCTGAAAGCCAACGGCCCGATGCGGCCGAGCCTGGTCATCGACCTCGACGCGCTCGACCACAACATCGACACCGTCGTGGCCTCGGTCGCCAAGGTGCCGGGCCGTCACTTTCGCGTCGTCGAAAAATCGCTGCCTTCGCCGAAGCTGCTCGCCTACATTTCCGCACGCGCGAAAACCAACCGGCTGATGTCGTTTCATCAGCCCTTCCTCAACCACGACGCAGTGATGTTCCCCGAGTCGGACATCCTCATCGGCAAGCCGCTGCCGGTGCGTTCGGCGGAGCTGTTCTACAAGACCCATCAAGGCCCGTTCGACCCCGCACGCCAGCTGCAATGGCTGATCGACACGCCCGCGCACGCTGCGCAATATCTTGCCTTGGCAAAGGGCCTGGGCACCACGCTCAACATCAACATCGAGCTCAATGTCGGGCTGCATCGCGGCGGGGTGGCCGACATGGCGGCGCTCACCGAAATACTGCAACTGATCGAGGATAACCCCGAGCAACTACGCTTCGCGGGCTTCATGGGCTATGACCCGTTCGTGGCGCTGGTGCCGAGCTTTCTCGGCTCGCACGAGGAGCTGCTGGGCAAGGTGATGGCCAAGTACCAGGCGGCGGTCGACCACACCCGCGGCCAGCACGCCAAGCTCTGGCGCGACGACCTCACGCTCAACACCGCCGGCAGCCCCACTTACAAATTGCACGAGGCAGAGTCGCTCAGCAACGACATCTCGGTGGGCACGGGTCTGCTCAAGCCCAACCACTACGACCTCACCACACTCGCCGACCACAAGCCCGCCGCCTACATCGCCACACCGGTGCTCAAGGCAACGGGCCCGGTCAACATCCCCGGCCTCGACGACAAGTCGAAAGTGTTCTCGTGGTGGGATGTGAACCAGCGCGAGACCTACTTCATCTATGGCGGCTTCTGGATGGCCGACTATGAATCGCCCAAGGGCTTGCAGGTGAACAACACCTTCGGCCGCAGCAGCAATCAGGAGATCGTCAACGCCTCGGCGACAGTCGGCTTGCAGGTGGACGACCAGGTATTCCTGCGGCCGCAGCAGGTCGAAGGCGTGCTGTTACAGTTCGGCGATCTCATCGCGGTACGCGGCGGCAAGATCGTCGACACCTGGCCCGTGTTCAGCTGATTCGCGCTCGTCATGGAAGTGACCGCCCCTGCAACGAGCGCCAGCCAGATACCCAGATCGCGCCTATGGGGCAGCCTGCAGGGGCTGATTGTCGGCTTGATGCTGGCGCTCACCGTCTTTGCAGCGTGGCAGACGCGTCAGCTGATTGCGACGCTGCAACAGACCCGCTTCGACAACGAGGTGGAGCGCACCGATTCGGCCATCGAGCAGCGCATGGTGGCCTACATCCAGGTGCTGCGCGGCGGCCTGGGTCTGTTCCAATCCTCAGACGGCGTCACGCGCGAAGAGTGGCGCCATTTTGTCGAAACGCTCAGGCTCGGTGAGCACTATCCGGGCTTCAAGAACTTCACCTTCGCGCCTGCGGTAAAGGCGGAGGACCTGCCGGCTTTTCTCGCCGGTGTTCGTGCCGAGCCGCTGCCGCCGAACCTGGTGGACCCGACGGTGCTGCGCAATTTCAAGCTCAGCTTCGGAGGCAAGGATGCGCTGCCCTTGCCGCTGCATGCGCCCATTCTGTACGTCGCCCCGTTCACGCCAGACAACCAGCTGGCGCTGGGGCTCGACCTCATGCAGGAGCCGATGCGGCGTGCGCTGCTGCAGCAGGCCATGCGCAGCGACGATGCGGTGCTCAGCCCAAGGATCAAGCTGATGCAGCGCATCAATCCCAGGGAGGGTTCGATGGACGAGGCCGGCTTCGTTGCCTTTCTCGCCATTGAGCGCGGTGGCCAGTTGACGGGCTGGCTGACTGCGGCCTTCAAGGCCGAACAGTTCATGCACGGCCTGCTCGGTGACAGCAGGCCGATACTGGACTTCGAGGTGTTCGACGGTGCGACGCCGCAGCCGGCATCCCTGCTGTACTCCACCGTCGGCGTTGACGCGGAAGGCGGCCCTGTACCGATGCTGCGCGTTGGCGGCGCATCGCCGCTAGTTCACCTCAGCCGCATCAACATGCCGGGCCGACAGTGGACGGTGCAGTACCGCACGCCGGCGGATTTCTTTCAGCTGGGCGAACAGGTCGCACCATGGCTGGTGGCTCTCGGTGGCGTGCTGGCTACCATGCTGTTCTATGCCATTGCCCGAGTGGGCGGGCAGTGGCGCACGCAAGCGGAAGTACTGCGCGTGGCGGAATCCGCCGTCCGCCACCAGGCCACGCACGACCCTCTGACCGGCTTGCCCAACCGTGTCTTGTTCATGGATCGCCTGCAATCGTCGCTGGAGCGCGCGCGCCGCCGCGAGCAGCGGCTGGCCCTGATCTATCTCGACATTGACGGCTTCAAGCCCGTCAACGACAGCTACGGACATCACGTCGGCGACGAGCTGCTGAAGAAGATTGCACAGCGGCTGGACGAGCGCCTGCGCCGCGAAGACACGGCGGCTCGCCTGGGCGGCGACGAATTCGCGCTGATCCTCGAAAACGCGGTGAAGCCGCCCGAAGAAGCGCAGCGTATCGGTGATGAGCTGATCGCCGTGCTGAAACAGCCCTACGAAATCACCGATGGCGAGAGGACCTTGATCGTCACCATCGGCGCCAGCCTGGGCATCGCGCACTTCCCCAACAGCGGCAGCGATGCTGATACGCTGATCGTTGCCGCAGATGCCGCGATGTATCGCGCCAAACGCTCAGGACGTAACCGCTGTGTGCAGGCCTAGAAGTTCAGTGTTGAACCGGGCACGCAGCTGGATTCAAGAGCCCGGAATCACCTAAATACCCCAGCAGAATCCTGATGGAATGCTTGCCTTGCCGTCGCGATAGTCGAACCCGTTCGGGCGATCGTTCCTGAGCACCAGCGGGGCATCGATATCGACGAAATCGCAGAGCTGTGCGAGCACATGTGCGGGCGCCACACCCAGCGAGGTGCCGCCCATGCAGCCAACCATCAGACCCATGTCGCGCGCCCGTGCAGCGTGGGCAAGGGCGAGGCCTTCGGTCAGGCCGCCACATTTGTCGAGCTTGATGTTGATGATCTGATAGCGCGCGGCCGCCTGATCCAGCTCGCCCAGATGCTGGCAGGACTCGTCCGCACAGAGCGGCAGCGGTGATTGGTAGGTCGCCAGCGCGTCGTCGCTACCGCGCGGCAGCGGTTGCTCGATGAAGAGCACGCCGAGTTCTTTCATCGGTGCTGCAACCGCCTTGAGCTGATCGAAAGTCCAGCCCTGGTTCGCATCGACAACGAGGCGCGCGTCAGGGCGTCGCTGCCGAATGGCCTGCACACGCTCCAGCGGACGATTGCCGTCGAGCTTGATCTTGAGCAGCGGATAGGGCGCGCGTGCGGCCTTCTCGCCCATGGCTTCGGGCTCGGCTTCGAGGCCGATGGTGTAGACGGTTTCGACCGGATTCGCAGGCACGCCCGCGAGATCCCACACCGTGCGACCCAGTCGGTTCGCCTCCAGATCCCACAGTGCGGCATCCACCGCATTGCGGGCACCACCGGGCGGCAACAGCGTCAGCAGCGCTTGCCGGTCTGCGCCGTTTTCGAGGTCTTTGCGGATGTGCTCCAGGCGCTCCGACATCGCCTCCACCGAGTCACCCAGATAGTGGATGGGCATCGCTTCACCGCGCCCGCGATGCGCGCCCTCGCTGATCTCGACGACCAGCGTGTTGAACTCGAGATAGGTGCGCCCGGTGATGCGAAACGGCGCAGCCGAGGTCCAGGATTCCCGATGGAAGGAGATGTGACGTTTCATGTGGCGCGTTGAACCTCGTTGATATGCGGTGACGCTGGCTTACAGCGCGATGGCGGGACGGCGTCCGGCCCAGGGCCGGGCGATCTCCCACTGCGCGGCGAGGCGCAGCAAGGTGGCCTCGTCGCCCATCGCAGTGACGATTTGCACGCCGGCAGGTAAACCGGATTTGCCTTGATGCAGGGGCACGGAGGCAGCTGGATGTCCCGTGACATTCAGCAGCGGCGTGAAGTAGGCGTAGTCGGCCAGTGCGCGCCGTAAGTAGCTCGCCGCGTCTTCGTCTGACTTGGAGGGGTCGAACTGGCCGATACGGGGTGCTGGCGACACCCCTGTCGGCATGATCCAGGCATCGAAGCGCGTGAAGAACGTATCGACGGCGAAGCGGGCAGCTTGAAAGACGGTGTCGGCCTCGAAGACATCGCTGGCAGTCAGGCCACGGGCAAAGTCGCGCAGGCGCAGTGTCATCGGCTCCAACGTCGCAGGGCCTGCGATGTAACCGGTCGTGCGCTCAAGCAGGGCGACGAGACGCGGCAGCGGCATGGGCCAGGCCATCACCAGCGTCTCCGTGAGGGCATTCCAGTCGATGGCGGGCGAGGCTTCCTCGACAACATGACCAAGGTCTTCGCACAGACGCACCGCCTCCTGGATGGCATCGAGGCAATCGGGATGAATCGGTGTGGACATCGAAGAGCTACGCGTCACTGCAATGCGCAGCTTGCCGGGTGGCGTGCTGACTTCATCGAGAAACGCTCGTGCCGGTGGCTGTACCGCATAGCGAGAACCCGGCACTGGTCCTTGCAGCGCATCGAGAAACGCCGCCGAGTCGCGCACGCTGCGGGTGGTGACGTGAAAGTGCGCGAGCCCGAATGGGCCGCCGTCTGCCGCCGAGCCATTGGGCGTGCGGCCGCGGCTGGGCTTGAGACCGAAGGTGCCGGTGCAATGCGCTGGGCCGCGAATCGAGCCCCCGCCGTCGCTGGACGTCGCCACCGGTACCACGCCGGCGCTCACCGCCGCCGACGAGCCGCCGCTGCTGCCGCCGGGCGAGTGGTCGAGGTTCCAGGGGTTGCGTGTCACGCCGTGCAGCACCGACTCGGTGACGCAGTAGGCGCCGAACTCGGGCGTGGTGGTGGCCCCGATGGTCGCGATACCGATGGCCCTGAGCCGCCGCATGTATTCGCTGTCCTGCGTCGCCGTGAGGCCGTCGCCCAGCCGCGAGCCGAGGACGATTGGCTGCCCGATGGCACCGCAGCCTTCCTTCACCAGCAGCGGCAGGCCCGAGAACGCGCGACCGGGCAGGAACTCGGTGGCGGCGGCGGGGCCGGACATGAAGTTGAGCACCGGGTTGAGCCTTGCCACGCCTTCGAGCGCGCAGCGGGTGAGTTCGGCCACGCTCACCTCACCGCTAGTCACCAGCTGCATCAAGCCGATCGCGTCGTAGGACGCGTACTCACTCAGCTTCATCGCAGCACCGCCTGCTGCTTGGCGGCGGCCGCGTCGCGGGCCTCCTTGCTGATGGGCACGATCCAGAGCAGCACACCGGTGGCGATGATGCCCACGCCCGGCAGCCAGGCCACCACCCACTTGAGCGCTGCGATGGCCTCGGGTGTGAGGTCGGCACCGGTCTTGGTGGCGTCGAAATCGAGCGCGCCCAGCAGCAGCAGGCCCGCACCCGCCGCCAGCGCGCCAAAGCCCTTGAGCACTTGCCCCTGGAACGACATGTACAGCCCTGCGCGCTCCACCCCGAAGGCCTCGCGGCCGTAGTCGATGGTGTCGCCGAGAATGACGGGTGCGGCCACCACCGTCGCGGCAAGGCCAAAGCCGACCAGGCAGTTGATGACGGCGACGGCCATCACGCCCGAGTGCGGCGGCACCAACCCAAGGCTGGCGAAGGAGACACCGGCGATGAGCATGCCCACGGCCCAGACCCGCTGGCGCGGGAAGCGCTGCGTGAGCAGGCCCCAGATCGGGATGCCCAGCATGCTGATCGGCACGCCGAGTGCGAGCACCGCGTTGACCTCACCGGAGAGGCCGAGATAGTTGGTGAGGTAGAGCAGCAGCACGCTGGTGGGTAAGCCACTCATGAAGCTGAACACCGCGAGGCAGCCGATGAGCTTGAGCAGCGGGCCATTACCGGCGATGGAAGGCCAGATGGTCTTGAAGCTCTCGGGCGTGGCAGCCAGCGGTGCGGCGACGAGCCCCGGCCGCTGGTCGGGGATGCGCCAGAGCGTGAGCAGAATCGGCAGCGGAATGACGACTGCAATCAACACGGCGGCGAGACGCAGCATGTCCATGTTGGGTGCGGCGGTGGTGAGCAGGCCGAGCGCCTTGCCGAGCGGCCCGACGCCATAGAACAGCACCGCGCCCAGCACTGTGAAGATCGCCACCCACATGACGATGCGCGCGCGGTTGGTGGGCTCGGGTGAGTATTCGAGAATCCAGGCCTTGTACGGAATCTCGATCAACGACCAGCCGATGTTGGCGACCAGAAACCAGCTCGCGTAATAGACGATGGTGATCTCGGCCGGCGGCCGGAACAGGAACCAGATGGCGGTGACCGACACCACCATGCCGCAACCAATCCAGATCTTGCGGCCGCCGCCACGCTGCTTGCGACGATCTGAGTAGAAGCCGATCAGCATGTCGGTGAAGAAGTCGATGAGACGCACCGCCAAGAGGCCACTGCCAAGCGCGGTGAGCGTGAGCCCTGATTCCTTCGCATAGATGCCCTGCAGCAGCGATTGCGCCGGTGCCTGCATGAAGGCTTGCAGGATGCCCGGCAGGGCGAACACGAATAGCAGCCCGCGAGTGAGCGGGAACACGGCTGAAGCGATGGGCGTTTTCATGGGCAGGCGACTCGCTCAGTTAGGGTTGCGTGCAGGCACGCGGACACGCTCGAACCACAGGCCGCGAATGCGGTCGGTGTCGTACCAAAAACCAATGACTTGGCCGTCCTCGCGCTTCACCGTCAGCGAGGCACTGTTGGGCAGCATGAACTGCGGGATGGACTGGTAATTGCCGCAGCCCAGCACGTCTTCGGAGTACGGCTGCAACTCCCAGTAGGCGCGGCCGTGCAGGGGCAGCAGATCGAGCACGAGTTTGCCGTCGCGCAGCGTGATCTCGGCCTGCTTGTCGTAGCCCGGCTGGCGGTAGCGGCCGCAGAGTGCGGCGGCGAGTGACTCGGCGCTAGGCGGCGTCTCTGGCAGGCGCTCGAAGGGTTCGAGCTCGCCGCAGAGATGCACGCCGAGCGTGGCCGCAGGTGTGGTCGCCCTAGACAGCGCGCGAAACTCGATGGTGCTGAAAGGGCCATCGGGTAGCGCCAGTCCCTCGCCCGCCTGCTGGAGCGTACCGATGGGCTGGTTGTAGGTGGAGAGCAGCAACAACTCCGGTTGATCGGGCACGAGCTTGCGCGCCGCGACTTCAATCAGCATCCGCGACTGGCGGCTGTACCAGCGGCCTGGCAGCGCCGGGTAGTCGGCGGCGTGTGGCAGTGGTGTTGAAGGTGCGAGGCCCTCGTCTTCCAGCACGGCCTCCAGCACCTTGAGTGCGAGCGCGGTGCTGGAGACATCCATGCGATTGCTCATCACGATGATGTCGAGCGCCTGCTTGGGCGCCGTGAGCATCTGGTGCGTGGAGCCCATCGTCGCCCCCGCGTGGTGAATGGTCGCCACCCCGCGATGCGCGTCGCGCATCAGCCCCAGGGCATAGCAGTGGCGGCTGCCGTTGGCGAAGGTCTGGGGTTCGAGCATCTGCCGCCAGAGGGCTTCGCTGCCGACCTTTTTCTGCGCGCTGCGCAGGTGCGCGGCCCAGAGCAGCATGTCGTCGACGGTGGAGATGATGCCGCCGCCGCCGAGATTCTCGTCGCTGGGGTAGATGCCGCGCCGCCAGGCACCATGCGGCGTGTGCACATGCAGCCCGGCCATGTTGGGCACGATGTCGAGATCGCTCGCCAGCACGGCGGTGTCGCGCATGCCCATCGGCTGGAAAACACGCGCGTCGAGAAACTCCGCCCAGCTTTGGCCGCTGAGGCGCTCGGTGAGCAGCGAGAGCAGCTGATAGCCGCTGTTGCTGTAGGCGAAGCGTGAACCCGGCTCGAAGTTGCAGGTCTCGATGCGCGACATCATCTGCAAGTGGCTGCCCGCAGGCAGCTCGGTGTAGTAGCCGCCGTTCTGCAAGAACACCGTCGAAAGGGGGTCGTGCAGGCCACCGGTGTGCTGCATCAACTGCAGCAGCGTGGGCCGGCCGCACACCGCGCCCAGCTCCGGTAGCCAGGTGCTGATCGGCTTCTCGATGTCGAGCTTGCCCTCCTCCGCCAGCAGCAGAATACCGAGCGCGCAGAACTGCTTGGTGGTGGAGCCGATACGCATGCGCGTGGCTGGCGTGAGCGCGGTGCCCTGCTCGATGCTGGCGAGTCCAAAGGCGCGGCGATAGATCACCCGGCCCTGGTGTGCTGCGCCCACAATCACGCCCGGCGCATCGCTGCGATTCCACGGCGCGAACAGCGCGTCGAGCTTCTCGGTGACGCTGCGCTTCGTGGCGGTGATCGGGTCCAGCGTGGCGTCGGGCATGGAGAGGATGGGCTGCTGTTTGGAGTGGAGGACTTCGGGGTCAGCGGTACGGCGCGACATCAGTCGAAGTCCATCGTCAGCCGCAGATTCACGGTGCGGGGGCGGATGTAGTTCCAGGTCGCTACCGGGCCCACGCCCGGCACGGAGCCCTGCGGCACCACGCGGCCTGCCACGCCGCGCTCGTCGGTGAGGTTGGCAATGCCCAGCGTGAAAGCTGGCGTGAAGCGTGCCGATTGCCTTGCGATACCCAGCGTCAAGCCGAAGGTGCCGTAGTCGAAGATCTCGTACTCGTGCTCGAAGTTACCGAAGGCCGGGCCGATCTGCGCGTAGTTCAGCGCCACATCGCCACGCCAGCTGCCGACATTGGTGGTGTAGGCGAGTGTGCTGGCGGTCTGCACCTTGGCGACGTTGGGCAAGGTGGTGCCGGCTGCGATCACCTCGCCATTGCCGGGGTCGTATTCCTCACGCGTGCGCGCATCCACATACGCGGCGTTGAGGCTGATGGACAGTCCCGTGAGCGGTGTGCTCCAGCTCACCGTGCCCTCGGCACCGCGAATGCCAACCTTGCCGACGTT
The DNA here is from genome assembly GCA_965279705.1 of Stagnimonas sp. Classification (GTDB taxonomy): domain Bacteria; phylum Pseudomonadota; class Gammaproteobacteria; order Nevskiales; family Nevskiaceae; genus Stagnimonas. The sequence goes on along the minus strand of OZ257257.1, from coordinate 2,911,713 downwards.
GTCGATGTAGGGGTCGTTCGACACCTGGCCGCCGGTCTGCTGCTGCAATTGCGCGTCCTTCCAGCGGATGTCGTACAGCGCAAGGTCGATGCGCAGCGTGCGGTCGAGCCAGTCGGTACGTACGCCCAGCTCGCGGTTCCACAGCACGCTGGAGTTGTAGCTCAGCGGAATCGGCACACCCGTCGCCGGGTTTTCGAAACTCGCCGGTGCGACGGTGGTGTTCACGCCGCCGAACTGGAAGCCGCGCGAGACGGCGACGTAGGTCATGAAGTTGCGGCTGGGCTTGTAGGTGATCGAGACCTTGGGGCTGACGCCCTTCTCGTTCTGCGACACCGGATTGGTGCTGGACGGCATGCCCAGCGCGCGGGTGACCTGCGTGCCATCGAGCATGGTGGTGTAGCGACGTGCCCCTGCGGAGAGCTCCCAGCTCTTGCCGAGGCGACGGGTCAGCTCGCCGTAGAAAGCGGTTTCCTTGGCATTGAGCGGGTCGATCACCGAGGTGAGTGCGGTTACACCACTCACCTCCACCGCAGCATTCACCGTCGCGTGGTAGTCGCGCCGGAACACACCGAAAATCCAGTCCCAGCGGCCGCCTTCGTTGGACACCAGCCGCACTTCCTGGCTGTTGCCACCGGTGATGTAGTCGAAAGGTGCGCGCAGCGTGCTGATGCCCAACCCGCCGGTGAGACTCAGGTTGGTATCGACTTCACCCCGTGAGCGCTTCTTCTGCCAGTTGCCTTGCAGCACCAGCGTCGCCCAGTCGTAGCGGTTGCGCACATCCAGGCTGGCCAGGCTGAAGTCGAAGTCGATGAAGCTCGGCTCGACCTTGAAGTCATTCTCGAAGCGGCCATCCGGGTTGTCGGCCAGCAGCACGTCGTCCACGTGGGACTTCTGCGTGAGGCCGACGAGATTCACGCTGAGCCGCTTCATCGGCTCCCAGCGCAAGGCCGCACGCGCGCTGCGCTTCTTGCGGCTGTCGGCGTCAACGATGCCGGTCTTCAGGTTGTCGTACAGACCGGGCGCGTCTTGCAGCAGGCCAGAGACGCGCAGTGCTGCCGTATCGCCCAGCGGCAGGTTGGTTGCCAGCGCATAGGTCTGATCCGCACCGCCATATTTCACATCCACTCGATCGACGAAACCGCGCAGCAGAAAGTTCTTCAGCTCCGGCTCGTTCGGCACGTAGCGGATCGCGCCATTGAGGGCGGAGGCACCGAAGGTGGTGCCCTGCGGGCCGCGCAAAATCTCGACGGTCTTCAAGTCGAATGGATCGAGATCGGGCGCGCCGAAATTGCCGAAGGGATCAGTCATCGGAACATCGCCGATGAACTGCCCCACGGTCTGATTGCCTAAGCCCGTGGATGAGCCAGGGCCGACGCCACGAACCGTGAGGTTACGGCCGCGCGCTTCGCCGTATTCGCTGTCCACCAGCGTGATGCCGGGCGACTGCGCCAGATAGTCCTTGATATCGCGCGCGCCGATGCGCTCCAGGTCCTCACCCTTCAGCGCCGTGATGCTGACGGGCAGGCTGCGCGCGGTCTTGCGGCGCTTGGTGGCGGTCACCACCACGTCGTCCAGGCGCTGCGGCGATTGCGGCTGTAAAGCCTTCTCTTCGGACGCTGGCTGCGGAGCCGGTTCGATGGCCACCACGGGAATGGTGTCGAGTGTTTCGGGAGTGCGAGGCTCAGCTGCCGCACCTTGCGGCGAGGGCTTTTCGGCCTTGGCAGTTTCAGGAGATGTTTTTGTGGGTTTCGGCTTCGGCGTGGTGGACGAAGAAGACTCCTGTGCGTTTGCACCACACAGCGCTGCCGACATCAGTACACCGATCAGCCAACTTCTGCGAAGAGAGAGGATTGGAACGTTCATGGCGCTCACTGATGTGCAAGAACAGCAGGTGGGACATTCAATAAAAAATGAATGCTTGTTTTTTATTTATAAAGCCGCACCATGAAAATCGCAAATTAGCCGACGGAGTGAGTAATGCCCAAGCGCGACGACGCCCATATGGACGCGCGACGAAACCAGATCATCGATGGCCTGCTCGCCAGCGTGCGAAAGCACGGGCTGGCCAACGCTTCAACACAGCATGTCGCTGCCGCCTGCGGCCTGAGCGTTGGCTCGATCTATGTGCACTTCAAGAGCAAGGACGAGATCTTGTACGCCGCTGTGCGGCGTTCCAGCCAGCGGCTGGAGAGCGGCGAGTTCTATGTGCAGTTTGGTAACCCACGTGACTTTTTGAAGGTCATGGAGCGGCTGCTTCGCTACTTCGACCAGGCGGCAAGCGATCCCATTCACGGAGTCGATCTCGAAATCATGCTGATGGCTCGCCACGACCCGATTCTGCGCAAGGAAATCGAGATCAACCAGAAGGCGCGGTTCGATTTCATCCGGCAATGCGCCGCATTGCTGCCGGGCGCACAGCATCTTAAAAAAGGTGAGCTAGATGGTTTTGCAGCAACAGTGGCTGCGCTGATGTCAGACGCCGATCAACGTGCACTCGCCGGCATCGACGTACAGCGCACCCTAAAAATGGCAGCGATCCGCCAGCTCGTGAAGACCTTGCTTCCACAGGCAGCCAGTCTATAAGTGGCTGCCTGAGGCGTATTGCTGCTGAGGCATTGCAGCGTCAAGTAAGAGCCGCTGCGAGCCGAAGCGTCAGGGGTGCAGCATCTCCGCCACATCGTGCAGCGCATTACGCTGGCGGGTGTGTTTGACGATCGCATCGAAGTTGGCGAGCAGTTTTTTCTTGCCCAGTAGTGGCTGCGCAAACGAGGCCGCCAACGCGGGCAGGCGACGCGCCATCGTGAAGCTGTCGATCAGCTCCGGGTTGGCGAGGATGTTGCCTTCGCCATCGCTGACCGCCCAGCTCTTGATGCTGATCGCACCATCGCTCACCGCGTATTCGCTGAAGCCATGTCGGGGCAGTACCAGCTGCGACCAGACGGCGGGTGCTGCCAGCACGCCGTAGAGGCTCTGCCCGCCACCGCCCTGCGTGACCTGCACGTAGCCGAGCGGATTCGGCAGACCATAGGCCATCGGCTTCGAGCGCTCGTAGATGTGGTCGTGGCCGACCAGCAGCAGGTCGACGCCGTAGCGCAGCAGAATCTGCTCTTCGAGCAGGATGAGGCTGACGTTGCCGGGGCTGCGCGAGTCGTCGTTGGTCCAGATGGTGTAGTGCTGCACGAACACGATGAAGTCGATTTCGCCCAGCGCGCGGCGGACTGCGGCCTGTGCGAGATCGGCGTCGATCCAGGCGAGCTCGGTGGCCAGCGCCTGTACCGAGGCAGCGTCTTCATCCAACAGGCAACCGGCGGTCGACAGGCAGAAATGAATCTTGTGGTAGTCGAAGCTGTAATAGGTTTCGGCGTCGGGCTGTGAGACGCGGCTGGTGTAGCCCAGGCCGCCGCCGTCCTTGTTCTCATGGTTGCCGGGGCAGCTCACCATGGGGATGCGCGAGGCCATCGGGTCCATCAGACCGAACCAGTCGTCCCACACGGCCTGCTCGCCGTTGGCATAGGCGAGATCGCCTGCCAGCACGAAGAAATCCGGATCGTTTTCCAGCGTGCGCGCGAACACTTCCTGCGCCGCCTTGCTGGTCGAGCTGTCGCCGAAATGCACGAAGCGGAAATCGCCGGTTGGCGTCGCCTTGAGTGTGCGGATATCCGAAAAATCATTGCTGCTGCCAACCCGGTAGCGAATCGCTATGCTGGCTGGCAGGTCGGTGAGATCGACCCGGTGAGTGAGCACGTCGATGCCGTAGGCCGGACTCGCCGAGCCTTCCGTGCGCATCGGCAGCGGTGCCGAGAGAATCTGCGCAGCGCTCATACCGGGTGTCACCGGCCCCCACTCGACGAGGCTGCCGGGGTCGGTCAGGCCATCGGTGAACCAGGTCAGCGTGCGGCTCGTGGCGAGGTCACCGGTGAAACTCGCATGGATGCCGCGCACCGCGCTTTTGGGCGTGGTCGGGTCAGGGCCTGCAGGCGGCGGTGCTGGAGTTACAGGCGTTGTCGCGCGCTCACTACCGCCACAAGCCGGCAATAGAGGCAGTGCAGCCAGGCCCGCACCGAACTGCAACAGCTGGCGGCGCCGCAATTGGGTAGTGACGTTGTGACGCTTGATGGATTTCTTCATGGCCGGCAGTTGGATGTTTAGACAGGGAATCCGGCGAGCCGCGCGTTCACTCGCCGCATCTCCACTTCGTTGATGTGCGCCGCCATGCGGCCGGTCACGCCAGCGATAGCCGCACCGATGCCGGGCGCAAGCCGAGTGAGAAAGGCGCGGCAGCGCGGGTCGTGCGGCGGGTTGATTGGCGGGGCCATGGCGGCGTCCAGAGCAGAAGACGCGCGATTGTCGTGGCGGCTCTTGACTGTCTGGTGACAGCCTCGTGAATGAGCTGATCTTCTCTAGGGCGTGTCATCAATTAGGCAATCGCAGCGTTGCGAGTCAAAACCGCGCAGTGCGAGGCGCGAGACGTAGCGCTGGCTGGAGCCAGTGCAAGTCTCGCAACGACGCAATGCGCGGTTTTGGTCGCAACCCTTCGGGGCCGGACTGTTTTGGGGCATCGCTGCGTTGGAGAGTGAGGACAATAGAACCACTATTACCCTCACTCGCCGCCTTGCGCTGCCCCAAAACAGCCTTCGGCCGCTGCGATCGCCTAATTGATGACACGCCCTAGGGCACCGTTTGCCCAACGTCCTTTTTGGCGTTGCGCGATAGCGGATCGTTCACGAACGGTAGTCCTACATTCGTGACCAGTAGCTTGAGCGTCAGGTTCGTCCGAGCTTCTTGAGGTTCTGCGGGGTGAAGAATCCCTGCGGAAAGTCCACCCCGAACTTGGCGATGAAGGCTTGCTCGTTGGGCAGGGTGTTGATGACGTAGCGGCCCGAGAACAGGTCGTAGGTCACCTGTGGTGCCGAGACCACGGCCTTGTCGAGCATGAGTGCGAGCGTGAAGCCCTCTTGATAGCGCCACAGCGTGTTGCGTGAGTCGTAGCAATCCACCGCGGCAATGGTCCAGCTGTCTTCATCGATGTAGAAGCGGCGCTTCTTGAACACGTTGCCGGAGCCCGCCTTGATATCGGCCTCCACCACCCAGACGCGATGCAGCTCGTAGCGCAGGTGTTCGGAGTTGAGCTGGCCGGGTTGGATGATGTCCTTGAGCTTCAGCTCCGGTCGCAACAGGCGGTAGTTGTTGTAGGGGATCAGCATCTCCTTCTTGCCGATCAGCTTCCAGGTGTAGCGGCTCTGCGAGCCGTTGAAGAGATCGGCCTGATCGACGTTTTGCAGCGCGTCGGTACCGTTGACGGGGTTATCGAAAGCCACACTCGGCGCCTGCCGCACGCGCGCGGTGCCGGGGGAGAACTGCCAAGCCTCGCGGCCGCCGTTGAGCTTGTCCCACACCAGCGTGATGTTGCCGGCCAGACGCGGCGGCGAGAGATCCTTGCGCACGATCTGAAAGATCAGCTCGTTGCCGACATCGGCCGCCTTCTTCACATTGCTGTAGACGAACTGTGCGGAGAGCTCATAGCCGTTGACCTGAAACTGCCCGTCGCGACCGACCACAATGGTGTTGCCGCTTTGCACCACCGAATCGCCGCGATAGCGCACGCGGTGGTTGATCATCGCCTCCGCGCCGTTGGCGGGGATTGGGAAGGGGAAGCCGAGTGTCGCGCCTTGGATGTCGTCATCACCCGTCAGCGTCGCACTCTGCGCGTTGGCCTTGGTGGCGGCGTAGATGGCATCGGGATAGGTCGCGGTGCGACGCGTCGGGTAGACGTTGTAGTAGAGCTTGGGGTTGAGCTCCAGCCGCTTCACCGCGCCTGCGGGCAGCTGTGCGGCGTACTGCTTGACGTTGCTCGCATCGACCTTGAACTTAGGCTTGTCCTCCGGGAAAGGATCAGGGTAATGCGCGCCGGAATCGCGTTTGTAGTTGGTGAACGCGGCCGGCAGCTTGAGAATGCCGCCCTTCCACGCCGGGATCGTGCCCTCCTTGTTGCCGGCTTCGACTGCACCGACCGGCGTGAGTGTGGTGCCGAGTTGGGCGGCCTTGTCTGCGGGCACCTTGGCCAGCACCACGGGGCTGCACAGCAGCGCGCCGAGCAGTGGCAGAAGAAGAGGATTGATCTGGCGCATGGGGTGACTCCTTAAAGCTCAAAGTGTCGCGACGCGGTCGCGTCAAAAATCGTAGCTGACGTTGAACTGCACGTTGTCGCGGTCGTGCAGCTGATTGCGGCGGCCGCCATCGAAGAACCAGCTGTAGCGCACGGTCGTGGAGAGGCGATCACCGATCAGTGCATTGAGGCCCAGTGTGGCCTGCTTGCGATCCTCGAAGAACTCGCCGCTCGGCAGTGGTGCGCGGCCCTCGACATCGTGCGCGAACATGATCTGCGGTGCGATGCGCACGCCCGGCAGCGCGTTCTCGTAGGCGAACTGCCCGAGCACGCGATAACCCCAGGAGAACGAGGTGGCAAAGCCATCTGCCTGATACGAAAGATTGAGGCGCGCACTCGGGTCGGTAGTCGCTTGCGAGGGTGTTGGCGTGCCGGTGCCGTCCACACCTGCACTGTGGTGAAACTCGGTGCCGGGCGTGGCGAGCTGCAACTGATCAAGGCTGGGTAGATTGATGACCTGCTGCGCACCGGCTTCCACGAGCAAAGTGATCTGATCCGCACCAAAGATGTTGTCGCTGGCACCGATGAGAAACAGCAGCGAAGTGTTGTAGCTAAGCGACTGCAAACGCTCATAGCCCTTAATGATCTGGCCCGGCAGCACCTCGGGGTTTTGACGATAGATGGTCTCGACGAAGTCCGGCACGGCCACACGATCGCCGGGCAGTGTCACCACGCCGAGGCTGATCGAATCGCGCGGGAATACCGGCTGCAGGGCGGCGAAACCGACATCGAGCGGGTCGATCTGAAACGGTTGATTGGGGCGATAGGTCACTTCGCCCGTCCACGCCACAGAGCCCAGATTGGTGCTGAAGCTCGCACCAAAGGTGTCGATGTTCTCGGCGTAATCGACGAAGTATTTGACGGTATCCACCGGCAGCGGCTCGACGCCCAGCGGCGTGGTCGCAAAGCCGCGACAGGCCGCCAGTGCCTCTGCGGCATTGGTGGATTGGTTGGCGCAGCCTTCCTGCGAGGCGATGAAGCTGATGGTTGGCAGTCGCGAGTGCAGCTTGAGGTAGGTGAGGTCGAAGCTGGTGTTGTTCAACCACTCGGCGAGGTAGTTGAGGTTGAAGCCGAACTGGCCGTTGTTGCTCGGCTTATTGGTGTCGGTGGGGAACAGGGTGCGGCTGGCGTTGGAGAGCAGGTTGGCGTTGCCGGGCGTGCGCTCGAGCATGCCGGCCACGGCCAGCGGGTCTTCCCGCGGCTTGCCCGAGAGCAGGCCGACGTAGCCATTACCGGCACCGATGGCATCGTTGACGGAGTAATAGCTGCCGATGGGAGCGAGCGTGACGGGCTTCCACATCAGCTGATAAAAACCCGTCACGCCGACTGTGTCGGTAAGCGAGGTGCTGAGCACCGCCAGCGGCACGCGCTGGAACACATCGCGCAGATCGGAGCCCGGCAAGAAGCGCAGGTTCGCATCCGGCGGATTCACCGTGTTGAGGCCATTCAAGATCAAGGTGGTGGTGGTGCCCAGGCTCAGGATCTGGTTACCCACCTTCACCGACAGTTCGCGATCACCCGGCAGCGGTATTTCGGTGCTGACAAACGCATCTAGCAGTTTCACGCCGCCGCTCAAATCCTTGCGCGCCGCCTTGCTGCGCTGGGTGTTGCGTGGCTGAAAGCCGTTGTTGTCCTCGATGTTGTTGGGGTGATATTCGGTGAAGTTGTAGTTGATGGGGTCGTAGAACGCGACGGCACTGAGGTCGATACCGAACAGCGGATGCGTCAGCTGCAAGCGCGGCGCGAAACGGAACAGCGCGTTCACCACATCGCCCTTGTCGTAGTTGAGATCGCCGTTGTCGTTGTTGCTGTTGGCCGAACCCGGCAGTGCCAGATACGCGGCGTTGCCCGGCACCAGCGTGCAGTTCACGCCTGCTGCCGAGCCGGGTAGTGGCGAGGGAGGCACGATGGGATCGTCATCGCAGAACGACTGCTGCCCGGCGAGATTGAGCTTGCCTATCAGTTCGTCGCTGCGTGCCTCGGTGCGCACCGTGGTGCCTGCCGAGACCTGGGCTTGAACAGTGCCGCGCAGGTCGAGCCCGGACCACTCAAAGTCGAGCGCCATCGCAGTGCCCGCGCCCATCGACAAGATGACGGCAAACCACACGCGCCCACTGCCTGCAGGCAAAACAAAAACGCGCGCAGGGGCTGCGGGCTGGGTCATACGGGTGATCTCCTCAACGCACTACAGGGTTTTAGCGGCCGCTCTTTAGTGGCGGCCTGCTGCACTCGGGGCTGTTTCAACTCGCTTCATGGTTGCGCCGTGCTGCCTGCGCATTGCGGTGATGACTCTCTATGGAAAAGACCACGAGATTGAACAGCTAAAAGCACCCTATCAATGTTTTACATCATGTCAAGTTGTTAGCTAATACCGTTTTCGCCAAACAGGCATGAAGGCTAGTTTTGCCAGTACACATACTCGTCATCGGCGGACTCCGGCTGGTCGAGCGTCTTGTCCACCATCACCGGCATTTCGATAAAGCTGGGCCAGAGTGCTGGCTTCATCTCGGCGTTGTGGGCGGTGATTAGGGCTTTCAGTTCGGCCACCTTTTCGGGATTGCTGTCGGCCAGGTTGTGCTGCTCGGTCGGGTCTTCGTCGAGGTGATAGAGCCAGGTCTTTTCCGGCCGCTCGGCTTGCTGCAACTTCCAGCCTTTCGCCATCACCATCTCGTAGCCACCATCGCGCCAGAACAGCACGTCGTGCGGCACGGTGGTTTGGGTGCTGGTGAGAAACGGCAGCAGATTCACGCCGTCGATGACGCGATCGGCCGGCAGCTTCGCCCCAGCAGCGGCGGCGATGGTGGGCATCAGATCAAGACTCGACACCGGATTGGGATACTGCGTGCCTGCAGGCAGATGCCCGGGCCAGCGCGCGAAGTAAGGCACGCGCACACCGCCCTCGAACAGCGTGAGCTTGAAGCCGCGATAGGGCTTGTTCACATCGGGCAGTCCGAGATAGCCCGGCGCACCGTTGTCGCTGGTGAACACGACCAGCGTGTTGTCGTCCAGCCCCTCTGCCTTGAGAGCGGCCATGATGCGACCGACGCTGCGGTCGATCGACACCACCATGGCGCCATACACGCGCTCGCGGTGGCTCAGGGTCGCGGGCAGGGCGTCGTAATCGCTCTTCAGCGCTTGCAGCGGCGTATGCACGCCCCAGTGCGCCAGATACAGAAAGAACGGCTGGTTGCGATTGGCCTCGATGACCTTGATCGCCTCGTCGGTGTAGTAGTCGGCGAGATAGCCTTTTGGCGTGAACCAGTCGCCACCGTTGTAGCTGGCGGCATAGCGCATGTTCGGCCACAGGAACTTGTCGATGGGGTCGAAGTCCTGCTTCGAGTTCTCCGTCAGCGGGCTGTCTTCCGGCAGATGCAGGCCGCTTTCCATGAAGAGTGTTTCGTCGAAACCCTGATTGTTGGGGCGGAACTCGGGCGTGCCGCCCAAGTGCCATTTGCCGATGTGCACGGTGTGATAGCCCGCGGGCTTCAGCACCTCGGCGATGGTCACTTCCGACGGCGGCATACCCAGCTCGTTGAAGGGCGCGATATCTGCCGTGCGCTCGGGATGCACCACCGTCGGCCGCAGACGATCCCCTGAAGTGAGCAGCGGTGCGACTTTGGCCATGTTGCCGGGCGTGGGCGTGAACTCGAAGCCGAAGCGCGTCGCGTAGCGGCCGGTCATCAACGAGGCGCGTGAGGGCGAGCACACCGCATTGGCGGAGTAGCCGCGATCGAAGCGCACACCCTCGGTGGCGAGGCGGTCGATGTGTGGCGTCGGCACTTCGGGCATACCGCCGCCGTAACTCGACACATCATTGATGCCCATGTCGTCGATCAAGATCACGATCACGTTCGGCGGTCGCGCCGTCGTGCTCGCCGTTGCTGGTCCCGCTTGCCAGGGCACAGCGCGGTTGGGTGCGCGCGGGTGCTTGATGTCCGAAATCCAGCCCGTCATGTGCAACAGGATGGGCATGCGCAGCGCATAGAGCGCACCGGCACTGGCGACGACGATGAGCGGAATCAGCAGGCGTTTTTTCATGGTGTCTTCAGTGGTGTGGTGACGCTGCGGGCGCAGCGAAAGCCGACGTGCATGAGAGAGGAATCCGGCGTGGCGTGGCCGCGCGCCGTGACCTTGAAGCCGTAGCAAAAGGTCGGGTCGCAGAGAAACGAGCCGCCGCGCTGCACCTTTTCGCCGACCTTGCCGGCGGGCCAGAGCTGCTCGCGTTCGGCATAGGGGCGATACCAGTCGCTGGTCCATTCCCACACGTTGCCGGCCATGTCGGTGAGGCCGAGCGCGCCCTCGCCAAAGGCGCCGACCGGCGAGGTGGTGGCATAGCCATCCTTGGCGGTGTTGAGCAGGGGGAACACACCGGTCCAGACATTGGCGCGGTAATGGCCGTCCTTCACCAGGTCATTGCCGAAGGCGTGTGCGCTGCCTTGCGCCTGGCCCGCACGGGCGGCGTATTCGTATTCGACTTCACTCGGCAGGCGCTTGCCTGCTGCCGCGCAATAGGCGCTGGCATCGTTCCACGACACCTGCGTGACCGGGTGCGTGGTCTGCGCGGCATCGGCCTTCGGGCCGAGCGGCCGGAGCCAGTTGGCACCTTTCACGAGCTGCCATTGGCCGGTGCCGAAGGTCATCACCGCACCAGTGCCGAGCTTTTCAGCCTCGGTGACGAAGCCGCGCTGCTTCGCAAAGTGCGCGAATGCCGCAACCGTCACCGGCGTGCGGTCGAGATCGAAAGCCGCGACCTGCGCCGCAAAGGCAGGGCCTTCATCGGGTCGGCCACGATCGCTGCCGATCTGCACCACACCAGCCGGCACGCGCACCATCTCGGGCTTGGCCGCTGCCATGCAGGGCGGCGCGCCAAGCAGTGCGAGGGCAAGGAGACAGAATGGGCGGAGGGCTTGCATGGGATCGCGTTCGATTATCCGAGTGATATTTACACAGTGTCAATCATTTGCGAGCATGATGCCGTGCAGCAGCCCAAGGCAGGCAATAAGACCATGCCCAATCAAACCGAAGGAGACCCATGACCCCATCGCTCGCTCCCACAGTAGCCACTTCGCGTTGGCGCAGCGCCCTACTGGTGGCGATGGTCGTCATTGCCGCCGCGATCACCGGGGCGGCGGCGACCAAGCCGCTGCTGAGTGCGCTCATCGACGGCGGCGCCACCCGCAACGGCCCCTGGCGCACGAGTGCGACCACCGGCAGTGCGGCGGGCAACCCCTGGGAGCGTGCGGCCGTCGCCATCGCGGGCCTGTATGCGCTCACGCCGCAGGAGGCGGTCTACTTCACTGCGTTCACCGACAACGCGGGTGAAACGCTGCGCGGCGATTGCCGCTATCGCTTGCAAGGTGCGCCGCCGCCCGCGCGCTGGTGGAGCATCACCGCCTACGGTGCTGACCACTATCTGGTGCCGAACTCTGCTGGCGTCTACGCCCGGCATGCGAGCAATCTGCCGCCCTCGACGGATGGTCGTTTCGACTTCGCGCTGTCCGCCGCCGCGACCGCAGATAATGGCCTGCCGATTCCGCCTGCCGGCCCGTTCTCGTTGACGATGCGCGTCTACAACCCGGCACCTGTAGTGCTCTCTCAGCTGGCCACGTTGCCACTGCCCACCATCACGCGCGAGGGCTGCCCATGAGCTGGAAAAAGCTGCTGCTGCTGTTCGTCGTTTTGGTGCCCATATTCAACGTGCTCGCCGTGCTGGCGCTGCCGACGGTGGTGAACCATCTGGTGCTGCGCCGCATCGTGGCGCAGGGCATGGTTGAGGCGGCGAAGCCCGATGCGCGACCGGAAGCACAGCGACGCAAGGCGGAGGTGATCGCGCGCGAGGCGACCAACGTGGCACTGCCCGCGCCGCGTGCCGACGCCAATGCCCGCACCGTGGTACGGCCCAGCCCTGATCTGCTCTACACCGCCTGCGTGTTTGACTTGAGCCAAGGCCCGCTGCACATCACCGCACCCGTGCAGGATGGCTATGTGTCGGTATCCGGCTTCAGCGCGGACAGCAGCAATTTCTTCGCCGTGAACGATCGCAACACGCCGGTCGCAGCCGATGGCCGCAAGCGCTTCGATCTACTGCTGACCCGCGATGTGTCAGTGACCGCCCCCGAAGGCACGCGCGTCATCGTCTCGCCCAGCACGCGCGGGCTGGTGTTGTTCCGTTCGCTGATCCCGGACGAAGCCGCATTGCCGCAATTGATGGCCGACTATCAGGTCAACCAGCACTGCGATCCGTTGTAGTCATCACTCGGGGGCGACGAACAGCGCCATGCGCTTCAGGCGTGGCTTGATGTCGAGCTGCATTGCCGCGTCGCCACCCAGCGTGCTGAGCCAGGCTTGCACGGTGCGCTGCTCGTCGGCTGGCAGTGCATGGAACACATCGAGCAGTCGCTGCGCCATCCACAGGGGATAGGGGCGCGCCCGCAGCTGGTACGGGTGGCCGGCCAAGGTGATGTCGATCAGCCCAAGCTGGCGTGGCAAGCCCCTGCCGGGTGCGAGTATGGGGATGATTTTTTGCGCGGCCGCAAGGGTGGCGACCAGCTGCGGCCAGAGCTCGCCAAAGATCGAACGGAAGATCGGCGTGAGTGTGGCGGGCACTTCGTCCTGCAAGAGAAACGCACCGCCCTGTGGCGTTGACGGGTGCTGCATGCGATGCACCCAAGCGGCGACATGCGGCCGCTTCGCAACCAACTCGCGGGCGGGGTAGGGGTCGCGCCCCAGATGCGCGTAGAGCGGGCCGATCAGGCCAAAGTCGCCGAGGCTGGGCTTGCTGCCCAGCAGATAGTCGTGCGCGGCAAAGTGCGCATCGAGCGCGTCGAGCATGGCGTACGTCCATTGCTCCACGGCGGCCTGCTGCGTGGGCACCACGCCCAGGCCCTTGAGGAAGCCACGCAACATGCCGGCGATGCGATCGATCAGCTGGTTCTTGATGAAGCGCGGTGCGAACGGCAGCAGGTTGTCGCCGCCTTCGTGCCGGAATAGGCGGGTGTAGTTCTCGCTGAAGTTCCAGCGATAGTGCATGGCCGAGTGCACCCAGAACTCATCGCCCCAGGCCTCGATGAGGTAGGCCGCCATTTTCTGCTTGGGCGAGGCGGGCACCACGGGTGCTGCCGGGTGGCGCTGCTCCAGCACGTCGATGATGTGCGAGGTGTCTTGCAGCCATTCGCCCTCGGGCGTGACCACCACCGGCATCACCTGTGCGCCGACCTTTTTCTGGATCAGTGCCATGTGCCAGAAACGAATCACCTGCTCGACGTGCGGGATACCCTTGTAGCGAAGGTACGCGCGGGTCTTGCCGCTGTAATAGGACATCTGCCAGGCGTAATGGCGATACGACTTGCTCATGCGCGGGCTACTTCTGTAGCAGGGTTTGCGCGCCCTTGATGAAGCTGGTCTCGGCCTCGGTGTTCTTCTTGCCCTCGCCCATGCTCGGCAGCTTGAACGGCACTTCGATGCCCTTCGCGCAGGCGGGCCGCGCGATCATCGCGTCGCTCCAGCGCTTGAGGTGCACCAGGCCTTCGGTGTTAACGCCAGACCAGCGATGCGTGCGCACCCAGGCCCAGTTGGCGATGTCGGCAATCGAGTAGTCGTCGGCCAGCCACTCGCTCTGGGAGAGCCGTGTATCGATCACCTCGAACAGCCGCCGAGATTCGTTCTGATAGCGATCAATCGCGGGCTGGATCTTCTCGGGGAAGTAGCGGAAGAATACGTTCGCCTGACCCATCATCGGGCCGACGCCGCCCATCTGGAACATTAGCCACTGGATGACGCGCGAGCGGCCCTTGGCATCGCTCGGCATCAGCTTGCCGGTCTTTTCGGCGAGGTAGATCAGGATCGCGCCCGACTCGAACACTGCAAAGTTGTCGGCCTCGGTATCGACGATGGCGGGGATGCGGCCATTGGGATTGATCTTGAGATAGTCCGGCTTCTTCTGGTCGCCGCCCATGATGTTGAGCGCATGCACGGTGTAGGGCAGTGCCAGTTCCTCTAACGCAATCGACACTTTGTGACCGTTGGGCGTGGGGGCGGTGTAGAGCTCGATCATGAATCCTCCGGGAGTGTGTCAATGCGTTTGCGAATGCCGCAGCTTGAATAGGACTTTACATGATGTAAAGTCCGCACAGCGGCATTGCAGACGCGGCGATTGTCACCACACCGTTCGGGAGAACACATGACCAACAGCAAGGGATTCTGGATTGCGCAGATGGTGGGCCTCACCGCCTTTTATGCCTGGGCTGCGATGCACTTTCTGCAGGGCGACAGCGGCCATCGTTCGGTGCTGGTCGCGGCCATCATCCTCGGCCTGCATGTGCTCGAAGTGCCCCTCGCCTTTGTGATGCTTAAGGGCCGCAACGCCCAGCCGCTGCGCGTGATTGCCGGCACATTTTTGTTCGGGCTGATCTGGTGGGTGCCGGCCAAGCGCGGCATCTTCGCCGTTAACTGAGCGCGCTGTTGTTCGGCATCAGCGCGGTGAGTTGCTCACGCGTCGACGGTGAAAGCTGTTGCCAGCGTGCGCGGCAATCCCGCCAGCTGCGGGCCTGAAAGCTCTTGGCGACGTTGCGATAGGGTGTGCCATCCAGCAGGCCGTCGTAAAGCGCCTCCCCGGCGTTGAAGGCCGCTTCGTTGAAGCGCCGCAGACCTTGCTGACGAAACCGTGCATGCGCTGCCGCGTTCTGTTGCATCAGCGGCAGGTGGATGCGAGCAATCTCCGTGAGTAGCGGCTTGAGTGCATCGTCGATGCGCAGCGCGCCTTCGGCCACAGCGGGCGGTGTGCCCTTGTGTAATGCGAGTAGCCACTGGTGCAGGCGCGGGCTGCGCGCTTGCAGGGCTTTGGCGGTGCTAGGGTCAGCGAGGTTCATGCCGAGCTGACCGTAGAGTGCGGCATCGGCGAGGGTGAAGCGATCGCCCAGCACATAGGGTCGGCTGGCGAGCAGGGCGTCGAGCAAGTCCACTAGGCGCGTGTGCGCAGCCTCCAGCAGCGCATGGCTGGGTGGGAAGCCTTTGCGCTCAGGCGGCTGGCGATTTGGGCGCAAGCCGGCGATCTGGAAGCCAGCCGGTGCGATGCTCAAGAGATAGGGTAAGCGCCGTGTTTGCCGGGCACTGAAGTGCCGCGCCATCAGCGGCCGTAGCGGCCCGACCAGGCTGCGAAACTCGTGCGCGAGGCGCTGGCCTGCATCGTTGTCGGTGGCCGAGACGACCCAGCGCTGGTGATGTACGACATAGAGCAGAAACTCATCGGCGTAGTCGTCGATGAGGCGAGCGACGAAACCAGCGAGCGGCTCGCTGGGGATCAGCTTCTCCGCATCCGGCAGGCGCCGATCCAGCCATTCGGCGATGGCACTGGAGTCGTACAGGTTTTCGCCTTCTGGCCCGAACAGGTAGGGCACCAGCGGATACTCGTCGTCTTCTGTGCGCTGTGGCCAGGTGAGCGGCAGCCAGCCACGTTTGAGGCGCTCCACTCGCAGTGCAATGCGGACGTTCTCGGCCCACGACCCCTGTGTGGGCAGCAGGCGATGCGGCAGGCCCGCGTGGCGACAGCAGAGCGCGAGCTTGAGGGCGTAGGGCGAAAGCTCCGAGCCCCAAATAATCCACTGACTCAGCCAGTCCTTCACGCGACTCACGGTGCGCTACGTCGCCCGACAATCACCTTGTCGCTGTTGGCAGGCAGGGCGACCCAGCTGCGATCCTGCCCTACGGTCACGCCACCTTTATAGACGTCGGAAACACCGCGCAGAAAGATCGAATCCAGCCGATGCAGCGGCAGCGCCGGCACCAGGTGGTAGTAGAGCAGCTGCTTCACGCCGGCGGCCTGTGCGATCTCGGCGGCTTCCACCGGTGTGGTGTGGTAGTTGAGGATGTCGCGCGTGATTTGCTCAATGTTGGCGGCACCGGCCTCCTTCGCACCCGCGGTGAGCACGCTCACCAGTTCCGGGCTGATCGCCTCGTGCACCAACAGGTCTGCACCCCCGGCAAACTGTTCAAGATTCGCGGACTTCTTCGTGTCGCCCGAAAGCACGGCACTACGGCCCTTGTAGTCGAAGCGATAACCCACGGCGGGTGCGACGGGGCCGTGATCGACGACGAAGCTAGTCACCTTGAGGCCGTCCTGCTCGTAGACCACCAGCCCTTCGCCCAGCTTCGGTGTGGCGAAGGTTTTGGCGACGCCACCGGCGCCACTGGGCGGGATGATGGTGGGGCCGTGATGGGCGACGCGATAGCTGTCATCCAGGCCGTAGGCCATGTTGAAACCTGCAACCACCTGCCCCACACCGGGCGGGCCATACACCGGTAGCGCCGTGGTGTGGGCGGCATTGCCCCAGCGCTGCATCATCAGATCGCCCAGATCGTCGATGTGGTCGGAGTGGAAGTGGGTGAGAAACACCGCTGCCACCTTGCCGACCGGGATGCCCGACAGCGGCAGGTTGCGCACCGAGCCGGAGCCGGCATCGACGACGACGATCTGCTGGCCTGCAATCACGGCGACGCAGGGGCCGGCGCGGGTTGAATCCGGTATCGGCGAGCCTGCGCCGCAGAGCACGATGTTGAGGCCATCCGGAAATTCGGCGAAGCGCTCACCGGATAGATTCTTGACGACCTGCTTCTGCATGTAATTCAACACCAGTGTGTCGCCGACGATGCGATTGAGCACGATCGTGATTGCAAAAAGTGCGACGACGGCAATGCCGATCTTTTTCCACATGGTGCTGCTCCTCGAATGGTGCGATGTCGGTCACGACACGCGTGCCTGCTCTGCAATAAACTTTACACCATGTAAATAGAAATGCAGCATGGCAGCCTTTAGTTGCTATTCGCTTTCGAGGAATCTCCACATGGATCTGGTTCGCACCATCCGCAGCGCCATGATGCGTCGCTTCGCCGACCCGGCACGTCGCACGCAGCAGCGCGTGCGTGCCGAGGCCGCACGGCGGCAGCAAGGCCGCCCGCATCAGGTGCTGTATTTCCATCAGTTGGATGATCCTTACAGCCAGCTGGCCGTGCAGGCGCTGCTGCCGTTGCTGGATCGCTACGGCATTCAACTCGTTCCCAAGGTGGTGGCAAAACCCACGCCGATTGCGATCCACGAGCAGGTACTGTGGGATCAATGGGCGGCGCGCGAGTGCGCGGCGATGGCGCCGTTCTATGGCCTCACGTTCGACCGGCCCGCCGTGGGTGCAGACCTTGCTTTCGCGCGCCGCATTTTGCTCGCCACCAGCGACGCACGCGTGTTTGCGCAGCAGGCGCAGTGCGTGAGTGCGGCCTTGCATCTCGGGCAGCACGCGGCGCTGGAGGCACTGGCTGTCGGTTTCACGCTATCCAGTGAAAGCGAGTCCGAAAAAACGCTCAGGCAACACTTCGATCTGCGGCATCAGCTTGGGCACTATTTGGGCGGCATGTTTTATTACGAAGGCGAGTGGTACTGGGGCATCGACCGCCTGCATTACCTCGAAGAACGGTTGGATGCGCTGGGTGCACGTCGCTCCAACGCGCCTGCGGGTAGCAGCGTGACACTCACGCGCAGCACGCCCTCAACGCTCGACAACAACCGTCGCCTGAAGCTGGAGTTCTTCCCTTCGCTGCGCAGCCCCTACACGCATCTTTCCTACGAGCGCGTCGCGTCACTCTGCAAGCGTTATCCCATTGATCTGGTGTTACGCCCAGTGTTGCCGATGATGATGCGCGGCGTGAAGGCCGACCACCGCAAGGGCGTGTACATCCTCAAGGACACGCAGCGCGAAGCGGAGCGGCTGGGTATTGCCTTCGGCAATATCTGGGACCCGTTTGGCAAGCCGATCTTGCGCGCGTATTCGTTGTTCCCCTGGGCGCGCGATCAGGGGCGCGGCTTCGAGTATCTGCACGTCTACAGTCAGGCGGTGTGGGGCGAGCGGGTAGATGCCCAATCGCTGCAAGGCCTGCGCGGCATCGTGGAACGCGCCGGGCTGAACTGGGCTGAGGCGCTGAAACGTCTCGACAACACCGACTGGGAAGCCGAGATGGAGACAAACGTGCAAGACATGATTGCCGCTGGCTCCTGGGGCGTGCCCACATTACGACTGGCGCGGGATGGCGACCATCCCGACTTCACAGTCTGGGGGCAGGACCGCCTCTGGCTGATCGAGGAAGAAATTATTCAGCGCTTGGCTCGGGAATAGAACTTTACAATCTGCCCATGACCCGCAAGAAACCTATCGAGAAACGCGCCTACCTCGCCCGCGACGACCGCCGTCTGGCGCTGCTGGATGTGGCGGCGACGGTGGTAGAGCAGCAGGGCTGGCCGGCGTTGTCGATGATCTCGGTGGCAGAGACCGCCAAGGTCAGCCGCCAGCTGGTGTATCAGCACTTCACCTCGGTGGACGAGCTGATGGCAGACACTATGTCGCATCTGTTCCGCAGCCGTTACGAGAACATCCGCAGCGGCATCGGCGAGAGCAGCACAGACCTTACTGGCCTGATGCGTCTGGTCGAGCAACAGACCTTTGGCGACAACCCGGCGCGGGTGCGCGCGCTGTGGCAGATGATTACGGCGACCTACTCCGACAACGCCGAAACCAGTCGCATGGGTACGCGCCTACGGCATCTGCTGACCAAGCTGTGGACGCCAATGGTGATGCAGCAATTTGGCTTGGGCGAGGCGCAGGCGCGCACCTTGGTGTGGATGCTGCACATGTCGTTCTGGGGCGCGCACCAGTTGGTGCACGATGGAGAGATCAGCCGCAAGTCGTCGAACGAATTGTTTACCTGGATGCTGATGAAGCTGATGACGCCCGATGCGGCGGCAATTGCGCGTGAGACAGCGCCAGCGGCAAAGAAAGCTGCGGCATCGAAGCCGAGTACCGCCAAGAAACAAAAGGCAAAAAGCGCTTAGTTTTTGTTACGGCGACGACGCCAAAACCCTGTCACAGCAATCACCAAAACCAGCAAGCCACCTGCAATCTCAAAGCGGTAGAGGTGCAGCTGTTTCTTGGTGGCGTTGATCTTCACCTGCGTAAACGGGTCGAAGTCATCCGGCAGCTTCAGCACGCCCACGTCTTTTGCGTATTGCTCGTAGTCGGCGAGCATGGTGGTGAACAACTCAGGCGATTGCTCACGCAAGTCCTTGGTCTCTCCGGGATCGGTGACGAGGTTGTAGAGCCGCCACTGCGCATCGCCCCAGGGCAGGGTGTTCTTGGTGATCTTGTAATCGCCTTTGAATAGCGCGGCGTTGCCGCCTACCTCGATACCGATGGCGTCATCGGCGGCGTGGGTGCGCGTGGCGCTGCCGCCCAGCACGCCCTTCAAACTTTTGCCTGTGAGTGGCATGTTGCCGTTCCAGCGATCCGGTGACATGCCCGCGTAGTCGAACAGGGTCGGCGTCACGTCGGTGACAAAGCTGTTGCTGACGATGCGCTGGCCAGCTGTGATGCCCGGACCAGCCGCAATGAGAGGCACGCGGATGCCGCCTTCCGAGGCGTGAAACTTGAATAGATTGCCGGGCGAGCCGGTGGCATTGGCCCACTCGGGGCCGATGAAAACCAGACTGCCTTTTTCGCCGAGGTTGTCCAACTCACGGCTGTAGCCGTTGTGCTTCATCCAGGTGCTGAAACCGGTCTGCGCGAGGGGGTCGCTCGGCTCTGGCCCGTTGTCGGAGGTCAGCAGAAAAATGGTGTTGTCGTAGAGGCCGCGTTGCTTGAGGTAGGCGATGAGGCGGCCGATGTGCTGGTCCATTGCTTCGAGCATGCCGGCGTGCACTGCCATGCTCTTGGCATAGATCGCTTTTTCATCGGTGCTCAGTGATTCCCAGGAACGCAACTTCTCGTGCGCGGGGGCGAGCGGGGCATCGGCGGGTATCAGTCCACGCGCCTGTGCCTGTTTCCAGCGCGCTTCGCGGGTGGCCTGCCAGCCTTTGTCGTAGACGCCGGCGTAGTGGGCGGTGAACTCCTTGGGCGCCTGCACCGGAATGTGCACGGCCTGAAAGGCGACGTAGGCGAAGAACGGCTCGGTGCTGGCCTTGTCGCGTTCGAGGTAGTCCACCATCTTGTCGATGAGAAACGCGGAGGAGTAGAAATCCTTCGGCAGCGTTGCGGGCTTGCCGTCCTCGAACCAGTCGGCGCTGGTGTAGTACGGCATGTACGGCTTCTGCTCATAGTTGTCGGCACCGGAGGCATCGAGCACGAAGGAGCGGTCGAAGCCGTGGGCATCCGGCAGATCGCCCGGGCCATGCCCCAGATGCCACTTGCCAGTCATGTAGCTGCGATAGCCCTCTTCCTTCAGCCGCGTCGCAACTGTCTGCACCCCAGACTCGAAGTGCATGGAATAGCCGCGCTTGCCCTGCTGATCGGCAGGCAGGGTTTCGGGGATGGTGCCGACACCGGTGCGGTGGTTGTCCATGCCGGTGAGCAGCATGGCGCGCGAGGGCGAGCACAGCGGCGAGGTGTGGTAGTTGGTGAACATCGCGCCGCGCTGGGCGAGCGCATCGATGTTGGGCGTGCGCGCCTCACCGCCATAAATGCCGAGATCGCTGAAGCCGCCGTCGTCGATCAGCAGCAGCACGAAGTTGGGCTTAGCGGGCGGTGGCGTGTCTGCGGCATGTAGCGCGGCGCCCCACAGCAGGGTTCTCAGCAACAGCAGGAGCAATACGGGTGTGCGGGTCTGCATGTTCATTCCTCGGGCGGTGGCACGGGGCTACCGCTCAGCACGGTCTCGGCGCGCCGTGAGCGAAACAGGGGGTAGAACACCTGCACATGCCAGCGCTCGGCGCCGTGGCGACGGTCATCCGCAAGGCCGAACTCTGCTGGATATTGGCGAGTGATCTTGGCGGTGCCGAACAGCACGTCCCAGAAGAACAGCAGATTGCCGAAGTTGCCGATATAGTGGCCGATGCCGTCCTTGTTGGTGAGGGCATGGTGGGCGAAGTGCGTGGCAGGCGTGGAGATGGTGCGTTCCAGCACCCACATCAGCGGCCTGAGTGCCGGGATGCGATAGAGCTTCTCGTCCCAGCGCGCTTCCGAATGCGCGCCGATGATGACGGCCATCTTGACGATGCTGTAGCCGACGTAGACCCAGCCGAAGCCGAGATACACCAGCGCGCCCGAGGCCCAGATGCCGGGCATGAACAGGTAATAGAAAAAGTTGTTGCGATAGACCACGCGCACGCCCATGTAGGCTGCGGCATGGTGTGCGCGGTGAAAGGGCCACATCCAGGAAGTGTGTGACAGGCGATGCCAGAGGTATTGCGTCAGGTCATCGGCGACGAGCAGGGTCAGCACCATGGCCCACACCGGCCAGTGCGCGAGTGCATCGCGTTGCTCGGGGTAGAAGTGCGCGCCGAGCGTGTTGGTGGCGAGCAGAATCAGCGGCACGATGAACAGCGGCAGCAGGATGGCCGCTGCAATATCCAGCCGGTTGTCCTCGCGGCCCGCCATCGGGCTGAAGAAACGGCGGCGATACAGCTCGATCAGGCCAAAGCCCGCGAACAGCGCGAGTACAGCCAGACCTTGAACGCTCTTGGGTTCCATCGGGTTGGCTCAGGCAGTGCGCGACAACATTACGCACCTTGATGTAATGATCTGCATGGCGGCGTCTCCTCACCGGCTTGACAGTGTGTCAATTTCTGCCGCTATGGTGGCAGTGCAGGGTGTGCAAGACAAGCAGCGTCTAATGGAGCGGTTGCCGCGCTATGGCCCAAGCCTCGACGGTCGTCGCACCTGCTGCTTTGCACGCACGCGCCAGCTCTTCCAATGTCGCGCCGGTGGTCATCACATCGTCGAGCAGCGCCACATGCTGGCCAGCAACGCGCAGCAAAACTGCAAACGCATCTTTCAGATTCTTGCGCCGCTGCGCGGCGGTCTGCCCGATCTGGTCCGGCGTGGCGCGCACACGCTTGGCAGCGGTCGCATCGACGGCAATACCCAGTTCGGCACCGATCACCCGCGCCAGCTCGAGTGACTGGTTGTAGCCGCGCGACCACTGCCGTCGCCAGTGCAATGGCACGGGTATCAGCAGGCTCGGCAGCGGTTCGGCGCGAGTGCGCAGCTGCGATGCAAACGCGGTGCCGAGTAGCACCGCCTGCTGAAATCGCGCCTGGTATTTGAGCGCATGGATGCCCTCCTGCACGGGCGTTGCCAGCACAAAGGCGGCGTGTGCAGCATCGAAGGCGCGCGGCTTGTGCAGGCAGGCGGGGCACAGCACAGCTTGTGCGGCGGGCAGGGCGCAACCGGGGCAGGCGGGGGTGTTCCAGGGCAGGTCGGCAGTGCAAGGCGCACACAACAAAGCGCCTGCGGTTTGGCAGCCGCAGAGCGCGCAGCACGGAGGCAGCAAGGCATCGCCGAACCGTCTGCCGTAAACCCTGAGATGGCGAAGCAAGTTGACAGCCTCCTTCCGGCTGCGAACACTTGCCTCACTTTAGAGGAGACACCGCATGGCCGCAGACTCTGGCTTCGATACCCCGCACGACCTTCGCACCGACTGGACCAAGGCCGAGGTGGAGGTGCTGTTTGCGCTGCCGTTCAACGATTTGCTGTTCCGTGCGCACTCGCTGCACCGCCGCTATCACCGGCCCAACAGCGTGCAGCTCTCCACGCTGCTGTCGATCAAGACCGGTGCCTGCCCCGAGGACTGCGCCTACTGCCCGCAGTCGGTGCGCTTCGAGACGGGGCTAAAGAAAGAGCCGCTGATGAACATCGACGCAGTGCTCGTCGCCGCGCAGGAAGCCAAAGACAACGGCGCGACGCGCTTCTGCATGGGGGCCGCCTGGCGCTCGCCGAAGGATCGCGATCTCGATCGCGTCGAGGCGATGGTGCGCGGCGTGAAGGCGATGGGTCTGGAAACCTGCCTGACGCTCGGCATGTTGAAACCCGCGCAGGCTGATCGTCTGGCCGATGCCGGCCTCGATTACTACAACCACAACCTCGATACCTCGCCCGAGTACTACGAGAAGATCATCACCACACGCACCTACGAAGACCGCCTCGACACCTTGAAAAACGTGCGTGCAGCCGGCGTGAAGGTGTGCAGCGGCGGCATCGTCGGCATGGGCGAAACCGAGACCGATCGCGCGGGTTTGCTGCACCAGCTGGCGACACTCGAAGTGCATCCCGAGAGCGTGCCGATCAACGATCTCGTGCAGGTCGGCGGCACGCCGCTTAATGGGGGAGAGCAGCTTCCGGCCATCGAGTTCGTGCGCACCATCGCCGTCGCCCGCGTGCTGATGCCCAAGAGCTATGTGCGCCTCTCCGCCGGCCGCACGACGATGAGCGACGAGACGCAGGCGCTGGCGTTTTTTGCGGGCGCAAATTCGATCTTCTACGGCGAGAAGCTGCTGACCACCAGCAACCCGCAGAACGAGAAAGATCGCGCGCTACTCAAGCAGCTCGGCATCACCACTGAGGGCGCTGCGGCAAAGCCGCAGTGTTCGGCGGACGCCGCAAACAGCTGCGGCTGAAGCCGCGTATGGACGGCACGGCTGTCGCTTGCAGTCCGCTGGACGCACGCCTGCATCAGCAACTGACGCAGCTGCGCGCACAGGATTTGTATCGCACGCGCCGGACGGTGACTGGCACACATGGCGCGCGCATCGTGGTTGATGGGCAAAGCTGCGTGAATTTCTGTTCCAACGACTATCTAGGGTTGGCGGGTGATGCACGCATCGCGGCCGCGGCCAGCAAGGCCTTGTCGAATGGCGTGGGTAGCGGCGCTTCCGCGTTGGTATCTGGCTACAACCGCGAACACGCGCAGCTGGAAGAAGCACTGGCCGACCATGTGCAACGCCCGCGTGCGCTGCTGTTTTCCAGCGGCTGGGCAGCGAACCTCGGCGTGCTGCGGGCGTTGCTGGGCAAGGACGATACGCTGATTGCCGATGAACTCAATCATGCTTCGCTGATTGATGGGGGACGACTTTCCAGCGCTCAATATGTGCGGGTTCCACATGCCGATATCGCTGCATTTGCAGCGGCGCTGGCCTTGCCGCGCGAGGGCCAGACGGTGCTGGCAACCGACAGTATTTTCAGCATGGATGGCGATCTCGCACCGCTGGCCTCGCTCTCGGCGCTGGCCAGTGCGCACGGTGCAGCCTTGATGGTGGATGACGCGCACGGCTTCGGCGTGCTGGGCGGTGGCCGCGGGGCGCTGTTCGAGACTGCTGACACTACGCCGCTGGCAGCAGACATCTATATGGCAGGCTTCGGCAAGGCGCTCGGCACAGCGGGGGCATTCGTGGCGGGTAGCGAGGCCTTGATCGAATTTCTGATCCAGCGTGCGCGCACCTTTGTCTTCAGCACGGCGCCACCGCCTGCACTGGCTGCGGCGACCCGCGCTTCTCTGGCACTCATTGCGGGAGATGAAGGTCTGGCACGACGCACGCAGTTGGCGGCGCTGATCGCACGCTTTCGCGAAGGCTGCGCGCAGCAAGGCATTGCGCTGTCGCCATCCAGCACCGCGATTCAGCCTTTGGTGTTGGGTGCGGAGTCCCGTGCGCTGACGGCTTCGCGCGCCTTGCTGGAGCGTGGCTACTGGGTAGCCGCCATCCGCCCACCCACGGTGCCTGTCGGCACGGCGCGCCTGCGCATCACGCTGACGGCAACGCACACGGCAACAGAAGTGGATGGTCTGGTCACGGCACTGACGGCGGCACTCAAGGCGGCATGAGCCAAACCCTTTTCGTCACCGGCACCGACACCGATGCCGGCAAAACCGTGGTGAGTTGCGCGCTGCTGCGGGGGCTATCAGCAGCGGGTATCGACGCCTGCGGCTTCAAACCGGTGGCATCGGGGGCCGAGCCCAGCGCCGAAGGCCTGGCCAATGCCGACGCACTGGCCCTGCGCGCGGCCTCGGCGCCCGGCGTCAGTCTTGCCGAGATCAACCCCGTGCTGTTCGCGCCCGCTATTGCCCCGCATCTGGCGGCGCAGGCGGTGGGTCAGCCCATCGACCCGGCAGTGCTCGTCCGCGCCCATGCCCAGCTTGCCGGGCGCCATCGGGTCATCGTGGCCGAGGGGGCAGGTGGTTGGCTGACGCCGCTGGGCCCTCAATTGTTGCTGGGCGACTGGGTGGCGCAGCAGGGCTGGTCAGTGCTGCTGGTGGTGCGCATCCGCTTAGGCTGCCTCAACCATGCCCTGCTGACGGTAGAGGCCATTCGTGCGCGCGGTGTAAGGCTGGCGGGCTGGGTGGCCAATCTGGCGCCGCCGTTCTCGCCGCAGGCTGAGGGCATGATCGAAACCCTCACGCTGCATCTGGGCCCGCCGCTTTGGCGGCAGCTGACGCAGGATGCCGCTCCTGAGCCAGCGATCAGCCAATTATTTGGTGTGTGAAGCCTTGGACGCAGGGGCCGTGCTGCACTAAACTCGCAGGATGTGGCACCCGGTATTTTCCGGCTTCAAGCGTGTAGGTGGCATGAAAATGTCCAACACCCAAATTGTGATCGGGCCGAATGCGTCGCTCACGCCAGTGCAAGGGCTTCTTGTGATGGCGTCGATCAGCACGGTGTCTCTGGTGATTGCGGTGGGTTTTGCGCTGATGGGTTTTTGGCCGATTCTGCCGTTTGCAGGGTTGGAGCTGGCGGCGCTGGGTGCGGGCTTGTGGGTTTCGCTTAAACGGAATCGCTATCGCGAAGTGCTGACTTTCGAGGCGCAGCGGGTGCAGGTGGGGTTTGGCTGGCAGGGTCGGGGCGCTTCGGCGCAAATTGACTGGGCCAGGCCATTCACGCGGGTGGTGCTGGAGCAAGGTGCGACACGCCACAGCCCGACGCGGTTGGTGTTGACGAGTTCGGGGCAGCGGGTGTTGCTGGGTCGCTGCCTGACGGATGCAGAGCGCGAGCAACTGCATTGCAGGATCAAAAGTTTATTGCCGCCGGTCTGGTCAGCCAGACAGGCGGAGGCGCCAGGCGAGGGTTTGGCGAGAGCTTCGGGCTGATGCCCGACAGTACGGATTTCCCAATGGAGGTTGCAGCATGTTCAAGTCGGGTTTGATGGCGCGCGCAGCGGCACTGGTAGCAGCGGCGGTGATGAGTGGCGTGGCGATGGCGGAAGAAGCCCGCTCGCAATACAACCTGCCCAAGGGTGTTACCGAGATCAGCCGCGAGGTTTACGACCTGCACAACTACGTTTTCATCTGGATGTGCGTGATCGCCGTCGCCGTGTTCGGCGTCATGTTTTATTCGATTTTCGCGCATCGCCGCAGCAAGCACCCCAAGCCGGCTGATTTTCACGAATCGGTGGCGGTAGAAATCGCTTGGACGCTCGCGCCGTTCCTGATCTTGATAACGCTCGCCGTGCCTGCTGCCGGCACCCTTATAAAGATGGAAGACACCCGCGATTCCGAGCTGACCGTGAAGATCACCGGCTTCCAGTGGGGCTGGAAATATGAGTACGTCGGCGAGGACTATGAGTTCGTCAGCATGCTGGCCGCCGACAGCAACAAGGCCCGTCAGCTCGATAGCGGCATCGACCCCAAGAGCGTGCCCAACTACCTGTGGGAAGTGACCAATCCACTCGTGCTGCCGGTAGGCAAGAAGGTGCGCTTCCTGATCACCGCGCAGGACGTCATCCACGCCTGGTGGGTGCACGACCTCGCTGTGAAGAAAGACGCGATCCCCGGCTACATCAACGAGGCCTGGACCAAGATCGACGAGCCAGGCACCTTCCGCGGTGTCTGCGCAGAACTGTGCGGCCGCGATCATGGCTTTATGCCCATCGTCGTGCAGGCCCTGCCCGAAACCGAGTTCAAGACCTGGCTCGCGCAAAAGAAGGGCATCGACGTCGCCTCGCTCGGCAAGGCACCGCCGGTAACTCAAGAGGTGCCGGTGACCACCACCACCGAAACCGCTGCTTCGCCGGCTGAAGCTGCCGCTGCCCCAGTGGAAGTGGCGGCTGCAACGCCTGCCGCCGTACCGGCCGCTGCCAAAGCGCTCAGCAAAGAAGAACTGATGACCAGCGGCAAGAAGGTCTACGAGACTCAATGCGCTGCCTGCCACCAGGTCACCGGCCTGGGCCTGCCGCCCAACTTCCCCTCACTGGCGGGCAGCAAGGTCGTCAACGGTCCGGCGCTCGCGCACATCGTTCACACCATCAAGGGCAAAGGTCTGATGCCGCCGTTCGGCAGCCTCTCCGATGCCGATATTGCTGGCGCCGTCACCTACGAGCGCAACAGCTGGGGCAACAAGGCCTCGGTGGTGCAGCCGTCTGAAGTCGCCGCCGCCCGCAAGTAACCCTTTCGATTTCGCATTGAGCTTTCAGGAGTAACGCATGGCTACCGCACACGCGCACGATGCCCACGGGCATGACGATCATCACCACGGCCCCGAGAAGGGGATCATGCGGTGGATCAAGACCACCAACCACAAGGACCTTGGCACGCTGTATCTCTGCTTTGCGTTCACGATGTTCTTCATCGGCGGTTTGATGTCGCTGGTGATCCGCGCCGAGCTGTTTCACCCTGGTTTGCAGTATGTCGACCCCGAGTTCTACAACTCGATGGTCACCCTGCATGCGCTGGTGATGATCTTCGGTGGTGTGATGCCGGCCTTCACAGGCCTGGCCAACTGGATGGTGCCGATGATGATCGGTGCCGGGGATCTGGCGCTGCCGCGCGTCAACAACTGGGGCTTCTGGATTCTGCCCTTCGCCTTCGCAATGCTGCTTTCCACACTCTTCATGGAAGGCGGCGCCCCCGCAGGTGGCTGGACCATGTATCCGCCGCTGGTGCTGCAAACCGGTAACGCCTTCCCGCTGCTGATCTTCTCGATCCACTTGCTGGGCATCTCGTCGATCACGGGCGCCATCAACGTGGTGGTGACGATCTTGAACATGCGCGCACCGGGCATGACGCTGCTGAAAATGCCGCTGTTCGTGTGGACCTGGCTGATCACGGCCTATCTGCTGATTGCCACCATGCCGGTGTTGGCCGGCGCGGTGACCATGCTGTTCACCGACAAATACTTTGGCACCAGCTTCTTCACCGCTTCCGGCGGCGGCGATCCGGTGATGTTCCAGCATATCTTCTGGTTCTTCGGCCACCCCGAGGTGTACATCCTGATTCTGCCGGCCTTCGGAATCGTCTCGACCATCATCCCGACGTTTGCCCGTAAAAAGCTTTTTGGCTACGACTCCATGGTCTATGCCACCGCCTCGATCGGCTTCTTGAGCTTCATCGTCTGGGCACACCACATGTTCACCGTCGGCATGCCGCTGGCAGGCGAGCTGTTCTTCATGTTCTCTACCATGCTGATTGCCGTGCCCACGGGCGTGAAGGTGTTCAACTGGGTGGCGACGATGTGGAAGGGCTCGATGACCTACGAGACCCCGATGCTGTTCGCGCTCGGCTTCGTGTTTCTGTTCACCGTCGGTGGTTTCTCGGGCTTGATGCTTGCGATCACGCCGGTCGACTTCCAGTACCACGACACCTACTTCGTGGTTGCGCACTTCCATTACGTGCTGGTGCCGGGTGCGGTGTTCTCGATCCTTGCCGCCGTCTATTACTGGATCCCGAAATGGACCGGTGTGATGTACAGCGAAAAACTCGGCAAGCTGCATTTCTGGCTCTCTGCCATTGCCATCAACGTCACGTTCTTTCCCCAGCACTTCCTCGGCCTTGCGGGTATGCAGCGTCGCGTGCCGGACTACAACGTGATGTTCTCCAACTTCAACGAGATGTCGACTTACGGTGCCTTCGCATTCATGGGTGCGCAGTTCATCTTCATCGGCAACATGCTGTATTGCATGTTCGGTAGCCGCACCAAAAACAAGGTGCCGGATCGCGTCTGGGAAGGTGCACAGGGCCTGGAGTGGTGCGTGCCTTCACCGGCGCCGTAC
Organism: Stagnimonas sp.; assembly: GCA_965279705.1. Lineage (GTDB taxonomy): Bacteria > Pseudomonadota > Gammaproteobacteria > Nevskiales > Nevskiaceae > Stagnimonas. The sequence continues at coordinate 2,882,763 of OZ257257.1, read as the reverse complement.
CACACTTTTGAAGATCCGCCGACGGTCGGTGCCGACGGCGAACCGGTGAAAAGCGGGCATGTTGCCGCCGCCCACCACTAGGTGCAGATCATGAGCGAGCAGCCCGTCACGACTCCCGATCAAGCCAAGCGCAATAAGCGCCTGGCGCTGATCCATGTCGGTATTGCCCTCGCCGTGATGGCGTTTTTCGTGCTCAACACCATCTACAAATGAGCGGCACCTCGCCCACTGTCGAACTCCCCAAGAAGGCAGCGCGCAAGCGCAGCCTTCTTGAGATGTCGATATTTACCGCGGTGATGTTCTGCTTCGGATTCGCCTTTGCACCGCTCTACACCGCGCTCTGTCAGATCACGGGTCTCAACGGCCGCTCGAACACCATGCTGGTGGCGACTACGGTGCAGGCCACGCCTGATCTGAGTCGCACTGTCACGGTTCAATTCCTGACGGTCGTCAACGGCGGTCGCGAGTGGCAGTTCCGGCCTGAACAAAGCGAGGTCAAGGTGCATCCGGGCGAGTTCACCACCGTCAATTTCGTGGCTGAAAACATGCTCGACAAGGATGTGGTCGGGCAGGCCGTACCCGCAGTGACACCGGGTAAGGCGGCCAGGCATGTGAAAAAAACCGAGTGCTTCTGCTTCACGCAACAGCCATTCAAGGCGCGCGAGAAAAAGATCATGCCGGTACGTCTGATGCTTGATCCGGACCTGCCCAAAGACCTCAACACGGTCACGCTGTCGTACACTTTTTTTGACGTCACCGAACTGGCCCAACAATCAAGCAAGCCCAAGGGCTAGCGGGTTGCCGGGTTGAACAACGCCACAAGCATTCAATGTCGCACGCATTTCATTTTTAGGGACTTCACACATGGCCAGCCACGCGCAACCGACCTCTGACAAACAACGCTATTTCGTGCCTGATCCCAGTGCCTGGCCGTTCGTGCTCACGGCAGGCCTTGCGGCCATCATCGTCGGTGTGTGGAGCAGCCTCGAAGACAAGTCGCTGGGTTCGATCCCGATCTATGCGGGTGTGGCACTTTCGGCATTCATCATCTTCCGCTGGTTTCAGGGCGTAGCCCGTGAGAGCGAACGCGGTGCCTATGGCAAGCAGGTGGACACCACCTATCGCATGGCGATGGCCTGGTTCATCTTCTCGGAGGTGATGTTCTTCGGTGCTTTCTTCGGCGCGCTCTATTACACCCGCACGCTGTCGGTGCCCTGGCTCGGCGGCGAAAACGCCAAGGGCGTGGCCAACCTGCTGTGGAATGGCTACGAAGCAGCCTGGCCCACCAACGGCCCGGCGGCCCTTGGCGGCGCTTATCAGACCATCAGTGCTTGGGGCTTGCCGTTCATCAATACCTGCCTGCTGTTGACCTCCGGCGTGACGATCACGATGGCGCACCACGCACTGAAGGACAACAAGCGCATAGCCTGCATCGTCTGGATGTGGGCCACCGTGGCGCTGGGTGTGGTGTTTCTCATTTGCCAGGCTGAGGAATACATCCACGCCTATCACGAGCTCAACCTCACGCTCGGCTCCGGCGTATATGGTTCGACGTTCTTCATGCTGACGGGCTTTCACGGCATGCACGTCACGCTTGGCACGCTGATGCTGTTCGTCATCACCTGCCGCCTCATGAATGGTCACTTCAAGCCCGACTCGCACTTTGGTTTTGAAGGCGTGGCCTGGTACTGGCACTTCGTGGACGTGGTGTGGGTCGGTCTCTTCATCTTCGTCTACATCCTTTGACGCAAAGGCTGCTGACGCAAAAAAGCCCGGCGCTGCCGGGCTTTTTTGTTGTGCGCTACCGATCTAACGGCCGATGCTGTGTGGCTGTATCCAGCCCATGAAATACGCCAGCACGAGAAATGCGATCAACGCCACCTGCAAACCTACACGCCAGGTGAGTGCCCTCACCGTGCGGCGCTTGTCGCTGCCATCCTTGAGCATGAAAAACATGCCTGAGAACAAGGCGACCACAATCGCAACCAACATGAGCACAACGGCAATCTTTGGTAAGTCCATGGCAGGGAACCCTTAAAGTGATTGCCGGTCATGGTATCCCACCCAAAAATCTTGTCCGCCAGAATGATTGGCAGGCCAGTGCAAATTTGATCCAGATGAAATTGCTCAGCGTGCGGTGCAGACAAGATTTCCGTGGCCCGGTTTAGCGCCATGCACGCTTATTCATTCCGTCCCCGAATGTGGGCTGTATTGCTGACTCTATTGTTGGCAGCAGGCATGACGACGGCGGGGTTCTGGCAGTATGGCCGTGGCGTTCAAAAGCAGGCCCTGCAAGCAGAACGTGCCTCGCAGGTTATGACCGCAGCAGAGCCCTTGCTGGGCAACACCCTCACGCCGCCGCGCGGGGAAGTGCGCAAGGTTTTCGTCGAGGGCCGCTACGAACCAGAGCGCACTGTGCGGCTCGATAACCAGCCTCGCAAACAGGTGCCCGGCGTCCATGCCTGGACCCCGCTGCTGCTGGCCAATGGCCAAAGCGTGATCGTCGATCGTGGTTGGCTACCGCTGGATGCAGCCGTTGCCCAGCCGCCGCTGGAGGCGCAAAGAATTGAAGGCTATTGGCGCACGCTGCCGCGTGCCGGTATGCAACTCGGGCCCCGTCCCAAAGGCTGCACGCTACCGCGCCCTGAACTCGTCAATTACCCCGACTTAGCACAAGTGCAGTGCCTGTTCGGAGCGGATACGCTGGATGGCCTGCTGGAACTGGATCCGGCGGCCCCTGGCGGTTTCGAGCGCGACTGGGCGCTGGCCGGCGCCAACGAAATTCCGCCGGCACGGCATTTCGGCTATGCCGCACAGTGGTGGCTGTTTGCCGTCACGCTCATCGTGCTGTTCATCAAGATCAATCTCAAGAAAACCTTAAGTCACCCATGACTGACCCGCTCTATCCCGGTATCAACCGCACCCGTTCCCGCGTCCAGTTCGTGCTGCTGGGCGTGCTGTTTTTCGCACCCTTCGTGCTGGCCTACTCGGCGTTCTGGCTATTCCCGAACTGGACGCCCCAGGGCCGAGTGAATTACGGCCAACTCATCACGCCCGCCTTGCCGGTGCCCAAGCTCGTACTGCTCGATGCCGCAGGCCAGCCGGTGAGCGAAGACCCACTGCGCGGCAAGTGGACACTGGTGCAAAGGGTCACCGGCGAGTGCGACGAGGCCTGCCGCCGCGAGCTGGTGTTGACGCGCCAGTTGCACGCAGCACTCGGCGTCCAGCGCGAGCGTGTGCAGCGGCTGGTGATTGCTGACGAAGGTGTGGATATCGCCGCGCTGAAAGTGCGCTACGGGGCTGAACAGCCAGACCTCTTGTGGCTGCGCGATGCGCCTGCGGCCAGCCGCAGCGCCGCTGCGTTCTTTGCCAACGCGCCGGCTAATGCGGTGATGCTGGTCGATACCTTGGGCAACTGGTTGATGATCTACCCGCACGCCGCCGACGCCGAGGCGGTAAAGCGTGACTTCAAAGGCATGCAGAAAGACATCAACAAGCTCTTGCGACTGTCGAGTATTGGGTGAAGCCACGTCTGTAGGCGAGCACTGCTCGCCGTGGCTTCACCGTCGGGCATGGATGCCCGACGCGGGGCCAGTTCAAAAGACTGAAGCCTCGCCACGGACGGCCTCAACACCCTCACCACGTTCTACAATCCCGCCCCCGCAGATTGACCCCACGCCATGTTGTTCAGCCGCCTATCTCTCGTCGCATTGCTGCTTTGTCTCGTGTTGATCCCACTGGGCGCCTACGTGCGTCTGAATGATGCGGGCCTCGGCTGCCCCGACTGGCCCGGCTGCTACGGGCACATCGGCGTGCCGACGGCCGACCACCATGTGGAAGCCGCGAACGAGGCCTACCCCGATCGCCCGGTGGAAGCTCACAAGGGCTGGAAGGAGATGATCCACCGCTACATCGCCACCGCGCTCGGCCTGGTCATCATCGCTCTGCTGGTCACCGGCTGGCGCGGCCGTAAGACGGGCCTGCCGTGGAAACTGCCGGCTTTGATGCTGGTATGGGTGATGCTGCAAGGGGCCTTGGGGGCGTTCACCGTCACCTGGAAAGTGATGCCGCTGATCGTCACCGCGCATCTTTTGGGCGGCATGGTGATGTTCACGTTGACCTGGTTGCTGTGGATTCGCCAGCGCGAGCAGGGCAAGCCCCGGCTGCCGGTGCCCAAGCCATTTCGCCCGCTGGCAGGCTTAGCACTCGCCTTGCTGGCCATACAGATTTTTCTGGGTGGATGGACCTCGACCAATTACGCCGCTCTGGCCTGCCCGGAGTTCCCGCTCTGCGCCAACGGTGCGGTGTGGCCGCAGCAGCCGAATTACACGGAGGCGTTCCGACTCTGGCATCCGCAAGGCCAGTATCAGAGCTATGAATACGGTGTGCTCGACCAGCCGACGCGGCAGACCATCCATGCGGTGCATCGCCTCGGCGCCGTCGTCGTTGGCAGCGTGCTGATCGTGCTCGGCTTCGTGTTCGCGACGCGCGGTGCGAACCGCCGCTGGAAGGGCTTGGGCTATTCACTGGTCGGCATGGTGGGCGTGCAGATCATGCTGGGCATCAGCGCCGTGCACTTCGGCCTGCCGTTGTGGGTGGCAACCGCCCATAACGCTGGCGCGATGCTGCTGCTGATGGTGGTGGTATCGATCAACTTCCATGCCTGGCGCGGTGCCGCGCGAACGTGAGCACCGCCATTGCCAGCAAGCCCTCGCGGCTGCACGAGTATTACGAGCTGACCAAGCCGCGCGTGGTGATGCTGATCGTGTTCACCGCCATCATCGGCATGTTCCTCGCCGTGCCTGGTATGCCGCCCTGGGACAAGTTCTTGCTCGGCACGCTGGGCATCACGCTGCAATCGGCGGCGGCAGCAGCCATCAACCAGATCATCGACCGCGAAGTCGATGCGCGCATGGCCCGCACCTGCGGCCGTCCGCTGGTGACTGGGATGCTGAGCGTCACCGAAAGCATCGCGTTTGCCACCGTGATCGGGTTGTTCGGATTCGTCGTGCTCTGGGTCTGGGTCAACCCGCTGACAGCGCTGCTGACGCAACTGGGTCTGGTCGGCTATGCCGGCATCTACACACTCTGGCTCAAGCGCGCGACGCCGCAGAACATCGTCATCGGCGGTGCCGCCGGGGCGATCCCGCCCGTGCTGGGCTGGGTGGCAGTGACGGGCGAGGTGCATCCCCACGCGTTGATCCTGTTCGGCATCATTTTCTTCTGGACGCCGCCGCACTACTGGCCGCTGGCCATCGCCCGCAAGGACGAATACGCCGATGCCGGCATCCCCATGCTGCCGGTCACGCACGGCGTGGAATACACGCTGACGCAGATCCTTCTCTACACCTTCATCCTGTTCGCCATCACGCTGCTGCCGTACGCGAGCGGCATGAGCGGTCTGCCGTATTTGTTTGGTGCGGTCGCACTCGGCGCGGTATTCATCGGCTACGCCTGGCGACTCAAGTTCAGGCCGCAGGAAGGACTAGCGATGAAAACGTTCGGCTTCTCCATCGTTTATCTGATGGGCATTTTCAGCTTGCTGCTGGTCGATCACTACCTGCCGCACAGGTGAAGCCATCGGCGGATCCGCCGTCGTGAAGATTTGCCGCAATGCCGGCATCTGCGTGAAATCCGAGGGCCAGATCAGCGGCCCATAAAGCAGGGCACTGCGCAGTGGTCGTCGCGGCGTGCCGAGCAGATCCACCCCGGCATTGAGGTAGCTGCGCCAGATCATCTCGGTGCAATAGAGCGTCGCATCGCTGTTAATGTCGTAGTTCTGGTCGAAAGGCACCGCCAGCGCCAGATAGCGCCGTGCCTCGCGTGCCGCCGCCCGAGCCAGCAAGGGGTCACGGGCGCGGTAAACGGCAACCGTCTGCAATCCTGGCGCGGCCAGATAGTCAGCCAGTGGCATCGTCAGCATTCTGGCCCCGTCCACGGGAGTCGAGTGAAGCAGCATCGGCGTGCCGTTCTCGATCAGGATCAAGCCCGCGTGGCTGAAGGGCGTCTTGACGTCGTCGGCGCTGCGCACAACCCAGCTGCGCCAACCGTTGCTGCCCGAGAGCAACACATCGGCGTCCTGCCAAGGTGTCAACGGCACCCGAGCGGCAAGCGGTGAGACTCTCGGTTGGCTGGCACAACTGCAAAGCAGGGTTGCAAGCCCGAGCACTAGCAGACGCAGAAACGCCGCTGCGCTCATTCGTCTTCGATCAGCTCACCCAGCAAGTCGTGAGCGTTGCTTTGTGTGATTTCGACTTTTACCTTCTGCCCGATCTTGAGCGGCACTTCGGCCGAGACGTAAACCTTGCCATCGATCTCGGGGGCATCGGCCCAGCTGCGGGCGATCACGCCTTCTTCGCCGATCTCGTCGATCATCACTTCCATTGTCGTGCCGACCTTTTTCTTCAGCTTGGCCTTGCTGATTCGGGCCTGGGTCTGCATGAAGCGCTTGAGACGATCCTGCTTCACGTCCTCCGGCACATCACCACCGAGCTTGTTGGCAGTCGCACCATCGACGGGCGAGTAGGCGAAGCAGCCGGCGCGGTCGATCTTGGCTTCCTTCAACCAGCCCAGCAGCTCCTCGAACTGCGCCTCGGTTTCGCCGGGGAAGCCGACGATGAAGGTCGAGCGGATGGTGATGTCCGGGCAGATGTCGCGCCATACTTTCAAGCGGGCGAGCGTGTTCTCGCTCGACGCCGGGCGCTTCATGGCCTTCAAGACTTCGCGCGAGGAGTGCTGAAAGGGGATGTCGAGATAGGGCAGGATCTTGCGCTCGGCCATGAGCGGGATGATCTCGTCCACATGCGGGTAGGGGTAGACGTAATGCAGGCGCGACCACACGCCGAGTTCGCCCAGACCCTTGCAGAGGTCGAGCATCGAGGTGCGATATTCCTTGTCGCGCCACATCGCGGTTTCGTATTTTCGATCCACGCCATAGGCGCTGGTGTCCTGCGAGATGATCAGCAGCTCCTTCACGCCGCCCTTAACCAGGCGCTCGGACTCGCGCAGCACCTCGTCGATGCGGCGCGAATCAAGCCGGCCGCGCATGGAGGGGATGATGCAGAAGCTGCACTTGTGGTTGCAGCCCTCGCTGATCTTGACGTAGGCGTAATGCTTGGGCGTGAGCTTGATGCCCTGTGCCGGCATCAGGTCAAAGCGGGGGTCGTGCTTGGGCGGCACCGCAAAGTGAACGGCTTTCATTACCGCTTCGTAGTTCTGCGGGCCCGAGATCGACAGCACGTCCGGGTATTTTTCGAGGATGAGGTTCTTCTTCGCACCCAGGCAGCCGGTGACGATCACCTTGCCGTTCTCCGCCATTGCCTCGCCGATCGCATCGAGTGACTCCTGCACGGCGGAGTCGATGAAGCCGCAGGTGTTGACGATGACCACGTCGGCCGCCTCGTAGGTCGCCGAGGTCTTGTAGCCCTCCGAGCGCAGCTGGGTCAGGATGCGTTCGGAGTCCACCAGCGCTTTCGGACAGCCCAGAGAAACGATGCCCACTTTGGGTGAGGCGGAGGTGCGAAGCGGAGTGGACATTGAAGGCAGCAGGTTGAACTGGCGACTAGTTTAACGACTCGGGCGCCGAGGAACTTGCGGGCGCACCGTCCGCAAACGTGCAGCACGCAAAGCCAGCAGGCTTTTTGGCGCACCGAATACGGGCGACAACCTCCTTGGCAAGGCCCTAAACAATGCTTCCTCAATAAAAGTAAAAAATATGTAAACCTTTTGTTGAGACGACCGTTTCACACGGTAGGTCATCTCTCGATAAGGATTTGCAATGCAGTTGAATCACGCGTTTTACGGGCTGTTTCTGGGCCTTGTCGGTTTAACTGCTCAGGCGGCAACACCGGCCAGCGGCACCCTCTCGCCGAGCACGCCGGAGTTGACCTACACCTACGGACCGAACGCGATTTCCAATCCATCGGGTACTGCGCAGTTCACCTGCCTGGGCCCGGCGCTGCCCTGCGATGCCTACGCACTGACCATCGAACTGCCGGCCGGTGTACCGGCCTACAAGGTCACCATCGAGACCTCGTGGACCGCTGCTTCTGACGACTATGACTTGTATCTGTTGAACAGCGAAGACGTCGAAACAGCCGCCTCGGCGGGCTCGACCAATCCAGAAAAAGTGGAGATCGTCGCTACCGCAGGTACCTACACCGTGCGCGTGGTGCCCTTCCTGGTCACCGGCAGCACGGCAACCACCAAGATCACGCTGACGCCCGCCACGACCACGGGCGGTGGTGGCGGGGGTGGCAGCACGCCGCCCCCGGTGGTGACTCCGGCTTCCGGCTTGCCGCCGCGCTACAAGGTGCACGTCGCGCAAACCGGTCTCGCCAACGATGCCGGCGAGCCCACGGTGGGCTACAACCCCCTGACCAAGCGCGCAATGTTCATTGCCTACACCCAGGCAAATCGCATCACCTTCCAGGAAAACCTGCCGGCGCCAGCGGATGCCTTCAACGCCACGTTACCCGAGAGCTGCGATGCGACCTGGGAAGACAAGTCGGGTCTGCTGACCACACTGAACTCGCTCGATCCGCTGATGTACACCGACAAGACCACGGGCCGCACCTTCAACTCGCAGCTTTCGGGTGCCAACAGCCTGTTCGAGTATTCCGACGACGACGGTGAGACTTGGATACCCGGCCAGATCGGCCCTGCCAACGGCGGTGCCGACCATCAGGGCATGGTGACGGGTCCTTATCCGGCGGGCTTCCCGACGGCGGGCTTGTTGTTCCCCAACGCCTTCTATTACTGCTCGCAGTCGATTGCGGCGGCGTTCTGCGCCCGCAGCGATGACGGTGGTCAGACGCAAGGGCCGGGCTTTCCGTTCAAGAACCTCGACTGCGCGGCGGGCGGCCTGCATGGTCATCCGCAGGTCGCACCGGACGGCACGCTGTATGTGCCCGACAGCTCACAGTGCATCGCCAGCACCGGGCTGGATGGCTCTTCCGGTAACGTCCTCGCACACCGCAGCACCGATGGCGGCGTGACCTTTACCCAACATCCCATCCCGACCAGCGTCGGGGGTGCCGGCTCTGATCCGTCGATGGGCATTGCCACCGATGGCACCGTCTACATGTGCTACGAGAACGCCGATGGCCGCGCGCACGTCGCGGTGTCGAAAGACCGCGGCGAGACCTGGATCAACGACACCGACATCGGTGCCGCAGCGGGGTTGGTTGCGACGCGCTTCCCGGCAGCGATTGCGGGCGACCCGGATCGTGCGTCCTGCGCCTTCCTGGGCACCACGACCGAGGGTGGCTCCGAGTCGCTGGCTTTCACCGGCGTCTGGTATCCCTACGTCGCCACCACTTATGACGGCGGCCTGAGCTGGCATCTGGTCAACGTCTCGCCGACCGACCCGGTGCAGGGTCACGGCGGCGTCGGCCCCAGCGGCACTAATCGCAACCTGCTCGATTTCAACGATCTGGAAATCGACGAGCGTGGTCGCACGATGTTCGCCTATGCCGACGGTTGCATCGGCGGCTGCGTGATCGACCCGGCCGCCAACAGCTTTGCCGCCAAGGGCACGCTGGTGCGCCAGTCCGGCGGCCGCACGCTGTTTGCCGTGTTCGACAACGATACGGGCACGCAATACAACGCCACCGCTCCCATCAAGCCGGCCGCTGCCTGCGCCGTGCAGGGCAAGAGCAGCCGCTCGATCGCCAGCACGCGCGTGGCCTGGAACGAACCCGACACCGGGGCGAGTGCGATCACCAACTACGAGGTGTTCCGCGCCACATCGCCCACCGGCCCGTTCGCCTCCGTCGGCAATGCCGGCCCCAAGACCGACTTCACCGACAGCAGCGCGGATACGACCTCGACCTACTACTACCGCGTGGTGGCCGAGAACGTGCTGGGCAAAGCTGATGTCAGCAACATCATCGAACTGCCGATCGCGCTGGAAGAAATCGTCAACACCTGCGTGCTGCCAGGCCAGCTGCTGGCGACCGATCCGGTCGATCAGAACGGACTTTCCGATCTCGATGCCACCGTGCTGTCGGTGGCGGAACCTTTGGAATACGAAGGCAATCTGGTCATCACCTTGAAGGTGGATGGCTTCGCTACCGGGCAACCGACGGGCGTGTTTTACGGCGTGCTGTTCCCCACCCGCGGCAATCTCTACGTGGCTTTGGATACCACCCAGGGGCCGCCGAGTTTTGACTTCGGCACCTACACCGAGCTGCCGCAGGGCCTGCTGGCATTCGCGCCCGGCGGCAACCTGGATGAGCGCAGCGCCTTCGGCGAGGACGGCACCATCGTCATGGTGGTACCTAAGACGATCTTTGGTGACCTGAAAGTGGGCGATGTCATTGCCGGCTTCGACGTACGCATCCGCGCCGGTTCATCCACCGCTACCAGCCGCGACACCATCGGCCCTGCCGACTACATCGTGCGCGGCACCGGTATCTGCCTGCCCAACATCGCGCCGATCGCCTCGCTGCTGAGCGACAAGGACAGCGCCAAGCCGGGTGACACCGTCACATTCACCATCGGCGGCAGCGATGGCGACGCGGGCGACAGGATCGCCAAGTTCAGCCTGAGCTTCGGCGACGGCCAGACCATCACCGACCGCGACATCACCTCGCTGCCGGTGACCATCACTCACCAGTACGCCAGCAAGGGCAACTATATGGCACGCCTGACAGTGACGGATTCGCGCGGCCTGATGAGCAGCAACGTGGCATCGAAGTTTCTCAATATCAGTAGCAATGCCACCGGTGGTGGTGGAAGCTCAGCTGCGGTTGCAACCGGACGCTTTGGTGGCGCCTTCGGCCTGGCCCTGTTGCCGCTGGTATTCCTGATGCGTCGCCGACGCCGCTGAGGTTAGCGGCAGTGATTGAGGCGAGGCTGCTTATGCAGCCTCGCCTTTTTTTGTGGGCCTTGATCTCTCATGCGAAATCTTGCGTGGAACCCATCGCTATAGTGAGCACTCGAAAAACTCTCTGCATCGACAAAGTAAGCGCATGGCAAAACCGCTGAAAATCTTGCTCGCCGTATTCGGCTTCGTTCTGCTCTTGCTGGTCGCCGTCGCGATAGCCGTGCCGCTGCTGTTCGACCCGAACGACTATCGCAACCAGATCGCCGCTGCCGTCAAGAAAGAAACCGGCCGCGACTTTACCGTGGGTGAGATTCGCCTCGCTGTGTTCCCGTGGATCAGGGTCGAGTTGCGCGATGTGACGCTGGGCAATGTCGAAGGTTTTGGCACGTCGCCGATGCTCACAGTGCAGCGCGCAGAAGTAGGTGCCCGACTAATGCCACTGCTGCGCGAGAAGCGCCTCGAAGCCAGCACGGTGACGCTCGAAGGCGCGCAACTGAATCTCTCTATCGATGCCGAAGGTCGCAACAACTGGCAGGACCTGCTGCCCAAACCCGCAGTCGAAGCGCCGGTTGTCGAACCGACGCTGGCCGAGCAGATGCAGCGGCTCGATATCGAAGGCATCACGCTCTCTGAGGTGCGCGTTTCTTATGACGACCGCAAGGCCGACAAGCAATATCAGCTCGACGGTCTCAAGCTGAAAACCGGACGTCTGCATGCCAGTGAGCCGTTTGCGGTTGAAGGCAGTTTCAAGGCAACCGCTAGCGCTCCATCAGCTACGGCTGCCGTCGAGTTCAACACCACGGTGGCACTCAATGCCGAGACGGGTGATGTGAGTCTCGCCAAGCCATTGTTGAAGTTCGACGTGCGGCAAACCGGCGCACAGCCAATGGCGGCGGTGTTTGCGGTAGCGGCCGAGTCGCTGCGCTATGCCAAGTCAGCGCAGACCTTCAGCAGCGCAGAGCCTCTGACGCTGGCGATCGACAGCCTCCTCATCGGCGCGCCGGACACGCCGCTGCTCACCGCCAAGGGCACGCTCAAAACCAACCTGGCTCTCGACCTTGCCCAGCAGCGGCATACGCTCAATGGTCTCGATGCCGCGCTGCAACTCACAGGTAGGTCGCTGCCCGGAGGCAAGCCGCAGGCGGTGCAACTCAAGGGCAATGTCATCGCTGACCTTGCGGCGCAGCAGGCCACTCTCAGCGGTTTTCAGCTGGCTGGTTTTGGCCTCAATGCCAGTGCAAAACAGTGGCAGATCAGCAAGCTCGACAGCGAAGCGCCGGAGCTGGCGGGCGATCTGACCATTGCGCCTTTTGAGCCGCGCGCACTGCTGGCCGCACTGGGCATTGCAGAACCTCAAACGGCGGATGCGAGCGTGTTCAAGTCCGCTGCACTCAGCGCACAACTCACCGCCAGCCCCAAGCGCGCGGCCTTCAGCAATCTGGTGCTCAAGCTCGACGACACCACGCTGCAGGGCGAGTTTGCCGTGCGTGATTTCGCGACGCAGGCAATCAGCTTCGCCCTGAAGGCTGATCGTCTGGATGCCGACCGCTATCTGCCGCCACCGCCCAAACCCGCGCTGGTTGCGGAGGCAACGCCAGCAGCCAAGGTAGATTTCAACGCCACCGAGCTGCCGATCGCCATGCTCGACAAACTCAATGCGCAGGGCACGCTAGAGGTCGCTTCGATGCAGCTCAAGAAGCTCAAGCTCGCCAATGTGCGCATCAAGCTCGACGGCGCGGCTGGGGCCAGTCATCACCAGCAACTGGCTGCCAGTCTGTATGGCGGCAGCGCAGATATGACACTCAATGTTGCACCGGGGGCCAAACACAGCTTGAAGCTGGCGCTCAGTGGCATCAACGCCGGGCCGCTGCTGAAGGATTTTCTCGACTCCGACAAGCTCAGCGGCAAAGGCTCCTTCACGCTCGATGTCAACAGTGCCGGCCACACCATTGGTGCCGTGCGTAGCGCTATGGATGGCACTATCGCGTTCAACTTTGTCGATGGTGCGGTGAAGGGTTTCAACCTCGGCAAGATCATCCGTGATGGTCAAGCCATGCTCACCGCGCAACCTGCGGCCGCGAGTGCGGCGCAGGCCACCGACTTTGCCGAGCTGCGCGGTGCGGGCGTCATCACCAACGGCATTCTCAAATCCGACCAGCTCACTGCCAAGAACCCGTTGCTGCGGCTGGAAGGTGCGGGTGAGATTGATCTGGTGAAAGAGACCATCAACTATCTCGCCAAACCGACACTGGTGAATACCGCCAGCGGGCAGGGCGGCAAGGAGCGAATTGATCTCACAGGACTGGTCGTGCCCATTCGCCTGACCGGTGATCTGTTCAAGCCCAAGGTCTCGGTCGACTGGCAGGCGGCACTCCAGCAGAAGGCGGTTGGCCAACTGCGTGAACAGCTGGGCGTGAGCGAAGAAACCGTGCGCGAAAACCGAGAGGCGCTGCGCGCGAAAGCCAAGGAAGAAATCGGCAAGGGCCTGCTCAAGTTGTTCGGTGGCAGTAAGCCCCAACCGCCCGCCGAGCCACCACCGGCGACAGCACCGCCCACGCCCTGAGCCATGCGCACACTCGTGGGATTGCTGCTGTGTCTATCGTCGGCGAACGCGTTGGCGTTGCAACTGGAGACTCTGGAGGTGAGCCGCGACCACACGGTGTACCACGTGGTCGTCAATGTGCTGATCGAGGCAGAGCCTAAGCGCGTGCGGGCGCAGTTGCTGGATGTCAGCGCCTTGCCGCAACTCAACCCCAGCCTGAAAAGCGCACGTGCGACCGAAGAGGCGGGCGGTATGCGCGTCGAGTCCGAGCTGGAAGAATGCCTGTTTGGCATCTGCCGCCGACTGTTGCACGTGCAACAGGTGGTGGCACACGGCAATGAGATCACCACACAGACACTTGCGGTGCAGGGCTCCAGCTTCAAGAGCGGCGTCGCGCACTGGCAATTGACGCCTGAAGGCACCGGCACGCGCCTGCTGTTCACGGCCGATACCGAACCGGACGTGTGGCTGCCGCCCATCATCGGCCCGAGCGCCTTGATGAGACAGCTGAAGGTGAAGACACTGGCTTCGCTGCAAAACCTGGAGCGTCTCGCGCGTGAGTGAGGCCCCGGATGTGCAGACGTTTGCGCCCCGCCTGCTGCACTGGTTTGACCAGCACGGCCGCACCGGCCTGCCGTGGCAAAGCCCGCGCACGGCGTATCGCGTGTGGTTGTCCGAGATCATGCTGCAACAGACGCAGGTGACGGCGGTCATCCCGTACTTCGAGCGCTTCGTGGCACGCTTCCCCGACATCGTCGCGCTGGCGACGACCGACAGTGACGAGGTGATGCGCCACTGGGCGGGCTTGGGCTACTACGCCCGTGCCCGCAACCTGCACGCCGCCGCGCGTCAGGTGATGGCCGATCATGCGGGTGCGTTTCCCAACACCTTTGAACAGATCGTTGCGCTCAAGGGCGTGGGCCGCTCCACTGCTGCTGCCATCTTGGCGCAGGCGTTTGATACCCCTGCGGCAATTCTGGATGGTAACGTCAAACGCGTGCTAAGTCGCTGGGCCGGCATCGAAGGCCATCCCGCACAGGCGGCCGTCAATGCAGCGCTCTGGCAACTCGCCGAATCACTGCTGCCTGCGACGCGTGCCGCTGACTACGTGCAGGCGCAGATGGATCTAGGTGCCACGCTGTGCACCGCCCGTAAACCCGCCTGTGTTCGCTGCCCGCTGTCAGCTGACTGCGTGGCCTATCGAACCGGCCGCACTGCTGAACTGCCCATGCGCAAACCGCGTCGCGAGAGGCCGCATCGCGAGGCCTGGCTGCTGCTGCTGGAGGATGGCCAAGGCCGCGTGCTGCTGGAGCAGCGCCCCGACGCAGGCATCTGGGGCGGGCTATGGTGCCCGCCGGTCGTGCCGCTGGGTGAGGATCGTGCCGGCCTGCTGCGCAACCGTTTTGGCCTGGCCTTGCACGACGAAGAAACTGGCGATGTCATCGAGCACGGATTCACGCATTTTGATCTCAGCCTGCATCCTCTGCGCGGTGCGGCCCAACCCCTCGGCGGTGTACTGGGCGAGGCCGGCCCTGTGGCCTGGCACAAGCCTCAAGATCTGCGCAATGGCATCGTCGCCCTGCCGGCGCCCGTCGCACGCTACTTTGAGCGCACGACAGGCCCTGTGGATTTGCTCGGGCATCCCCATCTTGTTAGCGTCCGTCGCCGCAAACCCAGCCCACCCAAAGGAAGCACATGAGTCGTACCGTCCACTGCATCAAGCTGGGGCAAGAGGCAGAAGGCCTTGACCGGCCGCCTCTGCCCGGTGCGCTCGGCCAGCGTATTTTCGAGAACGTCTCGAAGCCCGCGTGGAAGGAATGGCTCGCACACCAGACCCGGCTCATCAATGAACAGCGCCTGATCCTCGCCGACCCCAAAGCCCGCGCGCTGCTGATGGCCGAGCTGGAAACCTATTTCTTCGGCAGCGGCGAGCTCACCCCCACCGGATATGTGCCGCCAGCGGGTTGACTCTGCGAGGTCGCTCCGCTCTAATGCGCGACCCTAAATGCGGCATCAGCCACATCTAGGGGAACAACAGCAGGTAGCGAGCTTCTGGCATGGCCGAGTAGCTCAGTCGGTAGAGCAGGGGATTGAAAATCCCCGTGTCGGCGGTTCGATTCCGTCCTCGGCCACCATGTCGTAACTTGTTGCTAGTGTTGACGAAACCGCCCCGAAAGGGGCTTTTTTGTGCTCAACCATTTCCGCATCGAGTTTTTCCCCTGCACAAGTCAGCAGACTGTGCGCTTGATCACGCCTTGTAGCGTCTCCGATTCATAGTAGTAATCAATACTATGGGTTGTTTTAACTCTCGGTAATAAGTTGCCAATACCGCTACATCAGGGTATGCGGCTAAAACTATAGAGAGAACTACCATGCGCCAGTCCACTTTTGCACTTGCACTGCTTTCGGCCTTTACGTTGCCTGCCACTGCGCAGGTTCTGACGCTGCCAATTCTTACGCCCGGTGGGCCTATTGCCGCCATTACGGCTCCGATTTTTGCTGCCTTCCCCGCACCACTCACCACTACTGCACCGCTGCCAGTAGACATTTCTGTGTTGGAGAACGGTGCTAACGGCTCCGGTATCAATCAGATACTGGGTTTGGGCGGCAACAACGCCACATCTTCTTTGATCGGTAACCAGCTCAACAACACGCTGGTCACGCCTCTGTTGGGCTTGCCCCGCGGCACCGCACAGCCAATTGATGTGGCAGTGCTAGGCGGCGACGGTGTGGGTAATTCGAACCTCGACGGTTTAGCGGGCGTTGCCGTGCTGTCAGGCAGCAACGTGGCGCATGGTGGGTTGGTGGGTCTGGGCCTGCTCAATCGCGATAACACCGGCAGCGGTCGGCTTTTGGGTGTGGCTGCGTTATCGGGTAGTAACAGCGGTAATTCCAGCGAGGGCTTGGGCGTCGGTCTGCTCAATCGGGGTGAAGCGCTGGGTGTTTCCTATGCCGGGGCTCGGGTGGTGACGATCGGCAGCTTGGCCAGTCAGGCGCGAGGCGCGCTACCGGGTCTGGATCAAGGCGGCTTGGCTATTGCGGGTGGCCAGCCAGTGACCAGCAGCAATCCACTGCTCAATGTTGGGCTGCTGGCGGGTGATAACGCGGGTAACGGGGGGTTGGTGGGCGTTGCAGCACTCTCCGGCAACAATGCGGCCAATGCACAGCTCATTGGTGTTGGGCTGCTGAACCAGAGTGGTAGCGGCACGGGTGCGCTCGGGGTTGATGTGTTGAGCGGCAACGGCAGTGGTGTGTCGAGCAACGGTGCGGGTATTGCCGTGCTTTCAGGCGATCACAGTGGTGCTGGTAGCGCGATTGGTGCGGGCGTGCTTACGGGTAGTAGTTCTGGCACTGGGGGCATGCTCGGCGCTGGCGTGCTGAGCGGCGATAAGAGTGGCCAGTCGGCGATGGCCGGCGTGGCGGCGCTCTCGGGTGTTGGCTCTGGAACTGGTGGTTCATTAGGCGGCAACCTTGCCGGTGCCACCGCTGGTAATGGTGGGGGGGCAGGCACTCCAGGCACAGGCACCGATGGCAGTCTGGGCAATGGTGCCGCAGCAGGCGGCAGCGGCGCGGGTAGCGCTTTCGTCTACAACGGCGGCGATAGCAGCGTTGCCAAGTCGGCGCGCGCGCAGGATGTCTGCAAGCTCGGTTACAAGGATGCTGGCGGCCGTTTGATCCGTGCTGAACAGTGCGACCCCAAAGTGGCGCGCAAGGGCTGATCGTCAAACCACGGAATTACGCGATCTGCCTAGTGCTTTGAAGACCCAAACCGGACCTGCGTGTCCGGTTTTTTTTGAGCGCCGCAGGTATCTTTGTGGCGTACTAATAAAAACATCTTGATAAAGGGATTCCATGTCAATCGACTTTCCACCTCCCCCCGCACCTACCCAAGGCGAACTCGCCACCCTGCAAGCAGACGCGAATCAAGGTGCGGTTTCCTTGCAGATTGCGGGTTACACGATGCATGTCCATGCGCCGGGCGTACTGGATGAGGCGGACATCACCGCCGCGACCGCAGGGTTCGATGACCTCTCCAATGCCATCCGCGCATTGACCGTAGCCGCACAGCGCAACGGGGTATTGGCACCCAAGACCCTATACGTGCGCAGCGACAACGATATTTTCGTCAGCATCTATGCCGGCACCATCAGCAGCATCAGCGCCCCGACGCAGCTCATGCCCTACTTTGCGCCGCTTGAAAAAGAAGACCCGCTGACGATCGGCGATTTCGAGAAGAAACGCCTGCTCGCCGGCATTCATGCCAGCCGCATGGGCGAGGGCTACACGCCGATGTTCACCGCTGCCGAAGGCAATGCCTACGACCTGACACTCAAGCCCAGCCCTGATCTGGTGAGCCCTGGCAGTGTGCGCGTCAATCTCAGCAATGTCGGCAACCGCTTCACAGGGCGCGAGTTTCTTGATCTCGATGCCCGTCGCGGCAGCTCGTCGGGTGACGAGTTTTCGGTCCTGGCACGCACTGCGGCCAGCGTATTGAATCTGGATGACGTCGAGCCCGGCAGCGACTATCACGAAACCCAGCTGGGGTGGTCGCGGGTAACGCCAATCGGCCTGTTTGGCTTGTCGGGTCGTTACGTCGACTACCGCCAGCAGGTGCAGAACACGGCATTCAATGGCGAGCTGTGGACCGTCGATGCGGGCTACACCGGCATCGTCGCCTCCTCTGCCACCCAGC
The DNA here is from genome assembly GCA_965279705.1 of Stagnimonas sp. Classification (GTDB taxonomy): domain Bacteria; phylum Pseudomonadota; class Gammaproteobacteria; order Nevskiales; family Nevskiaceae; genus Stagnimonas. The sequence goes on along the minus strand of OZ257257.1, from coordinate 2,864,700 downwards.
GCGTGACGGTGCAGGGCAAGGTGGACTACATCTACAAAGGCCTTGAGCTGGACAGCACCGGACAAAAACTCCAAAAGGAGGCCTATGCCTCGCTCGAAGCCGGTGCGGCGTGGAGCACGAGTTTCAGGCTGCTGTCGCAGAGCTGGCTCAGCCAGGCCACGGTTAGCGCGCGTAAGGGCTTGGGTGCGGCCGGGTCGTCGCTGACGCTAGCGGATCTCGATTACTGGCTGGTGCGGCCGGCCTATTCGCTGCGGTCACAGGGCTCGGCACTGACGGGTGAATTGCAGGTGTCGATGCAGTACGCGGATGTCATCGTGCCCGAGCAACAGCAGTGGATCGTGGGCGGCATTGGCAACCTGCACGCTTATGTGCCCGGTGTGGCCCTTGGCGACCGCGGCGTACTGGTGCGCATGGTGGGCGAATACACGCCTTATACCTATTCGATCATCAGCGTGAAGCCGCGTGCGTTTGTCGAGTTTGCAGCAGCTGAGTTTGCCAAGCCGGTCGCCGGTGTATCGGATGACGTGCAATCGCTTTCAGATGTCGGCGCGGAGCTGGTGGTGGGCATTGGTCCCTTCATTGAAACCGCGGTGACGGCTGCATTGCCCATTCAACACTCCGGCGTCTCCAAGCAGGTGCGTGACGATGCGCGCGCGGATTTCTTCTTCCGTCTGACAGCCAAGTTCTAACGCGCAGCTCTGCGGTGTATGCCGCAGCTAGAGTTACGTGCGCAGATCGAGCTCGAGTTTGAGTTTGTCAGCCACCTCACGCGGTGAACTGCCGCGTGAGGGATTGGCAATCGCATTGCCAGCCGCATCCGTCAGCACCACCCAAGGCACGCCAACAGCTTGATAGCGGGCAAGCAGCGCATCGCCATCGGCTTTCATCTCAAACCCATAGCCCTTGCGCGCCAGGTATTGCTGGGGCGCTTCTTCGCCTTCCAGGCTCACGGCCACAAACTGCACGTTGCGGCCCGCGTACTGTTCGCGCAGCGCGTCCATCTGGCGCATCACGGCCGGACAGTTACTGCAAAAGCTGCCCCAGAACACCAGCACTTTCAAAGGTTCGGCAGCTGTGGCCGCGCGAGCGTTGGTGGTGGCGCACAAACCCAGCAGCAGCAGCAGCGCAGTGGCAACAAAAGCATGAAGTCGGGTGGTTTTGAACATGCCAACAGCGTGTTCCGCAACCACACCAGCGGGCAGTGATAAAAACCTCACAGGTCTTAGAGAAAACCGCCCAGCGAGTGCCAGCGCGCAAATGACGATCTCGTGATGCCTTACTCAAAAGGCTGGCGCAAAGTGTCTGAATTGCTTAGATTTCAGACATGTCCACTCCCGTGATCCTGAAGCTCGATGCAGGCGGCCTGCCAGTCGGTTGGATTCACTGGCAGACGGCGGTCACTCTCTACGCCCGCAAGCGCGTCTGCTGGGAGGCTGGTGAAGAGCGCTTCGCCATCACCGGTGGCATCAATGCCCGCACTGGCGAACGTTCCCATTTCGAGATCGGTTCGATCATCGCGGTGGCGGACCGCAGCCGGCGCTACACGCATGGCGTGCCGATGCTCACCAACCGCACCTTGTTCCAGCGCGACCACAATCTCTGTCTTTATTGCGGCGAGCAATACAACCCCACGCAGCTCACGCGCGATCACGTCATGCCCGCCTCGCGTGGTGGCGAAACCACCTGGCTGAATTGTGTGACCGCCTGCCGCGAGTGCAACCAAGCCAAAGACGCCCGCACGCCTGAAGAAGCCGGCATGAAACTGCTGGCCGTGCCCTACACGCCCAACCTGGCGGAGTATCTGATCCTGCAAAACCGCAAGATTCTTGCGGATCAGATGGAGTTTCTGAAAGCCTTCGCCCGCAAAAAAGCCAAGATCGCCGCGCAGGCTTCGCGCTGACAGCAGCAGCGACCTTGCGGGTGATAATGCCCGCATGAACCCATCACTTTTGATCATTGCCGCTACCTTGAGCGGCGTGTTTCTGGGCGCGCTGCTCGTCTGGTTGCTGCTGCGCGGGCATGCGGCTGAATCTGCCGCGACACAAGCCGGCAACGCCAACGCATTTGCACGACTGGACCAGCAGCTCGGCAGCCTCGCGCAAGCCACACCTGCCGAACTGGCGCGCGTGCGCGAGGCGCTGCTGGCTGCGCTCTCTCAGCAGCGGCAGGAGTTCGGTGGTGCGCTGGCACAGACGCAGCAGGGCGTGGCCACCCAGAGCGCCGGTATGGCGCAACTGCTCGGTGATTCCTTCAAGGCTTTCGGTCAGCAATTGGCGCAGGCGGATGTGCGTGCGGAGTCGCTGCGCAGCGCCCTCACCCAGCATTTCACCGAGCTGCGCACGGCGGTCGATACGCGCTTGGCGGCGCTGCAAGCTGGCAACGAAGCCAAACTCGACGAGATGCGAAAGACCGTCGATGAAAAGCTGCATGCCACCCTGGAGGCCCGTCTCGGCGAGAGCTTCAAGCAGGTGAGTGAGCGCTTGGAGCAAGTGCATCGCGGTCTGGGCGAGATGGCCACACTCGCCACCGGCGTGGGTGATCTGAAGCGGGTGCTCACCAACGTCAAGACCCGTGGCGGCTGGGGCGAAGTACAGCTCGAAACCTTGCTGGAGCAAACCCTCACCGCCGAGCAGTTCGCGCGCAGTGTCAGCACGCGTCCGGGCAGCAATGAGCGCGTGGACTTCGCCATCCGGCTACCGGGCCGCGCCGCCGACGGCGTGCCAGTGTGGCTGCCGCTGGATGCCAAGTTTCCTCGCGAGGACTACGAGCGCCTCATTGACGCCAGCGAGCGGGGTGATATCGCCGCGATAGAAGTCGCAGGCCGCGCACTCGAAGCGGCGGTGAAGACGCAGGCAAAATCTATCCGCGACAAATACGTCGAGCCGCCACACACCACGGATTTCGGCCTGATGTTTTTACCGACCGAAGGTCTGTATGCCGAAGTGCTGCGCCGCCCCGGCCTCGCCGACACCTTGCAGCGCGACTACCGCATTACCATTGCTGGCCCCACCACGCTCACGGCCCTGCTCAACAGCTTGCAGATGGGCTTCAAGACGCTCGCCATCGAGCAGCGCAGCAGCGAGGTCTGGCAAGTTTTGGGTGCGGTAAAAACCGAATTCGGCAAGTTCGGTGAAGTGCTCGACAAGGTCGGCGAAAAGCTCGAACAGGCGCAGAAGCAGATTGAGCAGACGGGCGTGCGCTCACGTGCAATACAAAAGCAGCTGCGCGTGGTGGAGTCGCTACCAGCCAATGAGGCTGCGCGTGTGCTGGGAGCCTTGCCTATCGCCGACGACGACAGCGTTTAGGGTCTAAGCCGTCGCGCCACCGCAGCTCGACCCAGAACCTGCCGTGCAGCCAAGGCAATGCGGTGCGAATTGAATGCTGCGCGCTAGCGTGCGTTGAAAATCGAAGTCGAAGATCGATAGCTTCTTGCCATCGGCATCATGCGCCAGCAGATCAAGCTGCTGGTTGAAATCGCAGTCCGAGATATGGCCCTGCCAATCGACACTGATGAGGCTGCGGCACATCACGCCCGAAGCGGCGCCGGGGTTAAAGGCCGCCAGCAATTTCTCCATGTAGCTTTCGTATTGCCCGCTCTTTTTCAGGTGCAGGGCAAAGCGGTGGATGGGCATGTTGGTGATGGTGAACAGGTTGTTGAAGACGAGACCAAACTTATCTTTCAGTTCGCGCTTGTAGTCGGCTTCGAGCTGCGCTTGCGCCGCCGGCAGGTAGGGGCCAACGGGGTTGTAGACGAGGTTGAAGATCAGGCCCGTGCCCTCGACGCCATAGCCCACGGCATTGAGCCGCTGCATGGCGCTGATGCTCTTGCCGAACACGCCCTTGCCGCGCTGGCTGTCGGTGAAAAACTCTTGGTAGTAGGGCAGGGAGGAGATCACCTCGATGCGGTGCGCCGCGAAGAACTCGGGCAGGTGCGCCTTGCTCTCGCCGGTCTGCGGATTGCCGTCGGCCTGCACCGTGAGGTTGTGGCGCACCATCACGTGCTTGCCGAGCTTTACGGCCTCTGCCACCAGCCAGTCGAAGTCCGGATGCAGCTCCGGCGCGCCGCCAGTCAAGTCCAGTTTGCTGATCTGGGGATGGGCTTCGAGGATGGCGAGGCAGCGCTCGACACCCTCGTGTGACAGCGCCTCGGTGCGCGCGGGCGAGCTATCCACATGGCAGTGGCGGCAGGCTTGGTTGCAGAGCTTGGTGAGGTTGATTTGAAGTGTTTCGATACTCAGTGGCGGCAGCGCGATGCCGCGCGCTTCCAGCAGCGCGCCGAAGTCATAGCGCGGGTCATCGCTCAGCGCCGAAAGGGGCAGCACCTCATCCATCAGCAGCAGGCCGCGCCGCTGGTGACGGTGGTCATGGCTGGCAGCGGCCCGCAGTCGAACAAGCCAAAGTGGGTGGTCTTGTCGCCCATGATCTTGAAGTGCTTGGCGTAGCGCGTGCTGCCCAGCATGTCGGCGGTGTTGCCACAGACCAGCATGGGCTTGTACGCGATGAAGTGGTGATGGTCGTCGAGGTCGAAGAAGTGCGGTGATTCCGCCAGCGTGCCGAGATAGGTCGCGACCTGGCCGTAGTCCTCGCAGCGGTCTTCGAGTGCCAACTTGAAGGCGCGCACGGTGTTGCTCAAGAACTGGATGTTGCCGGCCCTGGCTTCGAGCGCGGGGTTGTGCACCGCCAGCGGGCCACTGGACACCATGCGCGCGTCATTGCAGCCGACCACGGCCATCATGCGGCGAAAGTCCTCGCCATACATCGCACCTCCCAGGCACTCGCCCAGCATCACCGGGTCTTCGGCCAGCGCCTTGGGCACGCGGCGGTCGCTGAACACATCGCTGAAATACAGCTCGCCGCCGGGCTTGAGCACGCGAAAGATTTCGGCGAACACGCGCGGCTTGTCAGGCGAGAGGTTGAGCACGCAGTTGCTGATGACGAGATCGACACTCGCATCGGCGATACCCGCCGTGGCGAGGTCTTCGATGTAACCCTGTTTGAAGTCGGTGTTGGCGTAGCCGAACTTCTCGGCGTGCCAGGCCTGGGTCTTGCGGGCGACAGCAAGCTGCTCGTCCGTCATGTCGAGACCAATCACCTTGCCCGTTGCGCCCACAAGCTGCGCCAGCACGTAGCAATCGCGGCCGCTACCGCTGCCGAGATCGAGCACCGTCATGCCTTCGAGCGCAGGTGGTATTGGCGAGCCGCAGCCGTAGAAGCGATCTTTCACTTCCGGGTGCACGTTCTTCAGCGCCGCGAGCACATGCGCGGGCGGCGATTCGATGAGGCAGCACGCGCTGGTCTGCAAGTCGGCAGAAGACTTGAGCACCTGGCCGTAATAGTCCTGAATACTCTGGTGGGTATTGAAGTCGCCGTTCATGGGTGCTCGGAGGGCTGGGTTGCAGTCTGTGAGTTTACGGCGCGCATTCATTCCAGATGCGGATAGGCGCTATGCGGGTCAACAGGGTCGCCAGCGCATCTAAAAGGCCGGGGGCCGCTTAGACTCATCAAGCCCCTGCCAATACCTACTGCTTCCATGCCCTTGCTGCGCCTGCTCGCCTGTTTGACCGCGCTGCTAATGGGTCGCGCCATGGCGCAGGACGAAGCCGCTTCGGTCGCACTCGACCCCGTGGTGGTGACGGCCGAACGTCGCGCGCAGAACAGCACCGATGTCAGTGCGAGCTTGACCGGCGTGAGCCGCCGAGTGCTGGAACAGGCCGGCGTGACCAGCGTGAAGGAGGCTGCCATCTACGCGCCCAATGTCAATCTCGTCGAGTTCACGACGCGCGCCATCAGCAACCCGGCGGTGCGCGGCGTGGGCGGCAGCACCACCAATCCGGGTGTCACCACTTATATCGACGGCGTGCCGCAGCTCTCGGCCGACACCAGCAGCCGCGAGTTGCTGGATGTGGAGCGCATCGAGTTCGTGCGCGGCGCACAGGGCACGCTGTATGGGCGCAACACGTTGGGCGGCGTCATCAACCAGTTGTCGCGCCTGCCGGGTGACCAGGCCGCTGCGCGGGCGCAGGTGGACTTGGGCAATGCAGGGCGCCGGGATTTTCGCGCAGTGATTTCTGGCCCTCTATTTAAGCTTGGCAGCAGTCAGCTCGACGGCACGCTGGCGGCGGCGCACACCGCACGCGATGGCTACACCCTCAACACCTTCAGCGGCGAGCGCATCGATGGGCGCGACGCCACCATCGGCCAGGGGCAGCTGGCTTGGCGCAGCGGCGCGTTCAATGCGGGGCTGATTCTGGCGACCGAAGACGCGCACGATGGCGACTTCGCGCTCAGCGATCTCGGTGGCCTGCGCTCGCAGCCCTTCACCGTCACCCACGATTTCACCGGTGAGACTCGGCGCCGCATCCGCTCGCAGACGGTTCATGCGGGCTGGCAGGGCGAGCGCCTGAGTGTGGAGAGCATCAGCGGCCGTGTCGCTTACTCCGCCTTCGAGACCACCGACCTCGACCTCACCGCGCGGCCCGATCTCACGCGCAGCAATCAACGCCTCGGCGAGCAATGGACGCAGGAGTTTCGCCTTGCCAGCCGCGAGCCACTGCTGCGGGTTCTGGGTGCCGATGTGCAGGCACAGGCCGGGCTGTTCGGCTTTCGCCAGCGCAACGGCCAGAACGTCACCAACTTCATTTCTGCGGGTTATCTGATTGCGAACGGCGGCAGTTTCGTCGGCCTGCCGCTGGTGCTGCCGATTGATTTGAGTCTGCTCAATCCGCTCGCTGGCCCGGCGCAAGATCGCCTGCGCGCGAACTTGGATGACACCGGCTACGGTCTGTATGGCGAGACCACGCTGGACTGGGGCGCGCGTGACGCCGCCGTCTGGTGGCAACGCGGCTGGGCGCTGACGCTGGGCCTGCGCGGCGACCGCGAACACAAGCGTGCCGATATTGCCGGGGGTACCGTCATCCCCACTGATGGCGGTGACTTGCCGCTGTCGAGCAATTCGCCGGTGCAAGCTTCGCGCGATTTCGACGCGGTGACGCCGCGCGCCATCCTGCGCAAATCCTTCGCCGCCGCGTCAGTGCAGGGGCAGCTGTATGTGAGTCTCGCCGAGGGCTATCGCGCCGGCGGGTTCAACCCGCAATCGCCGAACGACGCCAACGCCACGTATGGCGAAGAGCACAGCCGCAATCTTGAACTGGGCCTCAAGACCACCGCACTGAACGGCCGCGTATCGGCGAGCGTTGCCGCCTACCAGATCAAGTTGCGCGACCTGCAACTGAACCTGCCGATTCCCAACGGGGCGGGGCGCTTCTACGTTGCTAATGTCGGCAGTGCGACCAATGAGGGCATTGAAGTTGAGGCGCAGGCGCGGCCGATCAAACCGCTCACCTTCTTCCTGAGTCTCGGCACGCTCAACGCCCGCTTTGGTGCGGGCAGTCAGGACTTGCAGGGCGATGTCAGCGGCAAGCGGCTGCCCTACACCGACCCCATCAGCGGCACGCTCGGTGCGCAGCTGGTGCTGCCGGCCGCGCACGGCCCCTGGACGCTGCGCGCGGAAGTGCAACGACTCGGCGGCGGCTATTACGACCCAGGCAACACCGCGCGACAATCGGCCTATACCTTGGTCAATCTGCGCGCCGGTCGCCGCGTGGATGGCCTGCAACTGGACGTGTTCGTGCGCAATCTCACCAACGAAGCCGCGGTACCGCTCGCCATCCCCTACACCGGCATGGCGCCCAGCGGCTTTGCGGGCGAGAACGCGCCACCGCGCACGGTTGGGCTCAGCCTGAGTGTCAGCCTGTGAGCATCGACAGCGCCCGCTTTCAGGCCGAAGGCTATCTCTGCGTGCCGGGTGTTTTCAGCAGCATCGAAGTGGCTGTACTCGCGGCAGAGGCCGAGCGCCTCGCAGGCCTGAGCACGCTCATCCACAGCAACAACCTGCGCTGCCGCTGGGCCGATCATGTCGAGACCGGCGAATGCCGCTTCGACTGCTTCGATCCCGTCATCGATCTCTCGCCGCAGATCACCGCGGCCACGCAGCATCCGGCCCTGCTGCACGTGCTGGCTGCGATCTACGGCGAGCCCGCGCGCCTGTTCAAGGACAAGCTCATCTACAAGCCGCCCGGTGCGCCGGGCTACGACCTGCATCAGGACTGGCTGGCTTGGGAGGGCTTTCCGCAGAGCTTCGTCACGGTGATCGTCGCCATCGATGCGGCCACCGCCGAGGCGGGTGCGACCGAGGTGTATCCGGGCTTGCACAAGGCCGGTTGCCTTTCGCCTGCCGATGGCGAGTTCCACCGCCTGAAGCCCGAGCAGGTGGAGGGTGTCGAGGCTGTGCCGCTGCTACTCGCACCCGGCGATGTCGCAGTGTTCAGCGGACATCTGCCGCACCGCTCGGGTGCCAATCGCAGCAGCCACTCGCGCCGCCTGCTGTATCTCAGCTACAACGCCGCGAGCGATGGCGGTGATTTGCGTGAGTCGCACTACCAGCAGTTCCAGGCTTGGCTGCGCGGCAAATACGCGCAGTTCGGGCGCAGCGGCGTCTATTTCGATTGAGGCATGCGCATGACCGTCGCCGTCCACATCTCGCTCAACGTCACCGATCTCGCGGCCAGCCTGCGCTTCTACCGCGCGCTGTTCGGGGTTGAACCCAGCAAGCTCATGGGCGACTACGCCAAGTTCGAGCTTGCAGCGCCCGCGCTGGTGCTCTCGCTGATTCCGCAGCCGGCGCAGGGCGGCAACCCCATCAACCACGTCGGCATCAAGCTCGACCGTGCGAGCGATCTCGAACCCTTCGAGTCGCGCCTCATCGCGGAGGGCTACAGCCCGCAGCGCGAGGTGGAAGTGGAGTGCTGCTACTCGCGCCAGAGCAAGGTCTGGGCGGCGGACCCGGACGGCACACATTGGGAGCTGTACGTGATTGAGGCCGACGCGCCGACGCGTGGCGTGATTGAGCCGCCGCCTCTGCCGGTGAGCGAGACCGTAAGCAAGCCTGTGTTGTGGACGCATCGCCTCGGTGGCGAAGTGCCCGCGACCTTGCCGCAGGCCGATGCGAGTGTGGATGAAGCACTGCTCGAAGGCAGCTTCAACCAGCGTCTCGACGGTGCGGCGATGAGCGCGCTGCTGAAGGAACTGCGCCGCGTGCTCAAGACCGGTGGCCGCCTCCGCGCGCATGGCCTCTGTGCCAGTAAACCGCTGCCTGCCAACGGCGCGAAGCTGCCAGGGCCAGCCGCCTTCGTGCAGCGCATCCCGGTGGAGGCCGAACCGGTGGCGGCGCTCGCGCGCGCCGGCTTTGCACAGGTGTTTCTGGAGAAGCTGCCCGAGAAGCCCAACTTCATCGCCAGCGGCGTCGAGCTGCGCGAGTTTCTGGTGACTGCGGTTAACCCTTCTGCCGACTCGCTCGATGTCGCCACGCTGGTCTATCGCGGCCCCTTCGACTACGCCCAGCAGGGTGCGCAGCGCTTCGAGCGCGGCCAGCGCGCGTGGATTGCGGCCGAGCAAGCCGCCGCGCTGCGCAATAGCCCCGCCGCCGCGCAATTCGTGTTTCTGGAGCGGGTGGAAGCCGAGCCCGGCTGCGACCCCGCCGACGGCTGCTGCTGATGGCTTTACCGGGCCCGCCGGACTCCGCGTGGTCGCAGCTGGCGCGGCTGCGCAAGGATTTCTTCGGCTATCTCATCGACGCCGCGCGCTACGGTGACTTGGTGCAGCTCAAGCCTGCGCCGGGCGTGGGCATCGTGCTGGTCAATCACCCCGATCTGGTCGAACAGGTGCTGGTCACAGACGCCGCGCACTACCGCAAGAGCCGCAGCACCCAGCGCATGGTCGGCAAGTTTCTGGGGCAGGGTTTGGTGCTGTCCGAAGGCGAGACCCACCGCCTCGCACGCCGCGCCGTGCAGCCCGCCTTTCACGGCGCGCGACTCGCCGCCCTGACGCCGCAGATGAGCGAGGTCGCGAAGAACTGGCTTGCGCGTTGGCCCAAAGGCGAGCGTCGCGCGCTGCCAGAGGCGCTGTCGCAACTGATGATGCAGGTCGTCGCGCGCACCTTGTTCGGCCTGCGCGAGTCGCAGGGCAACGAGCCAGTCGCCGCCGCGATGGCGCAGTTCGCGGAGTCGATGGCGCAGCGCTTCCGCTCCATCCCGCTGCCGGACTGGCTGCCCATCGCCCGTCACCGCCGAGAGCGGCAGGCGATTGCTGCGCTCGATGCCGCCGTCACTGGCCTGCTTGCGCAGCCGGCAGGCGAGGGCGACGACCTTTTGAGCCTGCTGCGCCGCGAGCCGGGCTTTGATACGCGCGTAGTGCGCGACCACATCGTCACGCTCTATTTCGCAGGCCATGAAACCACCGCCAAGCTCTTGGCATGGGTCTGCTGGCGCTTGCAAAAGCATCCTGAGATCGCGGATGTGGTGCGCGCCGAACTGGCGGCGCTGGCAAGCCCGGAGCAGGCCGCCACTCCCGGTCGTGTGCCCGTAACCGAAGCGCTGCTGAAAGAAGTGCTGCGCCTGCACCCGCCCACCTGGGTGTTCGACCGCGAGACGCTCGGCGAGGTGTCGCTCGGTGGCCACACCTTGCGCAAAGGCACCGTGCTGTACTTAAGTCCCTACGTCTCGCACCGCGATGCGCGCATGTTTGCCGATGCCGAACGCTTCGACCCACAGCGCTTTATCGCGGGGGCAGTGATACCCGCACGCGGTGCCTACTTCCCTTTCGGGTTCGGCCCGCGCAACTGCATTGGGCGCGGATTTTCAGAGAGTGCCGCGCGCGTGCTATTGGCGGTGTTACTGCCGCATCTCACGCTGGCATGCGCAGCCGAACCGAAGCCCGTCGCCGGTGCGACGTTGGGCATGTCGGCGGACGCACTATTCGCTACCCACCAATAAGGATCACAGCACCAGCTGATCGAGCTTGTTCTGCATCTGCACGCTGTGCACCAGCGTGATGCCGGCCTTCATCACCGCCGCCACGTGCACCGCTTCCATCATCTGTGCCGGATTGCTGCCAGTCTCCAAGCAGGTCGTCGTATAGGCATCAATGCAATACGGGCATTTCTCGGAGTGCGCGATGGCGAGTGCGATCAGCGCCTTTTCGCGTTTCGTCAGCGCGCCATCGGTACCGGTGACGTTGCCGTAATACTTGAAGAAATCCTCCGCGGCTTTTGGCGCATGCGTGCCGATATTGCCGAACTTGGCCAAGTCCTCTGATTTGAAATAGTCGCCCATATCTGTCTCCGGTTCAGCCGCTGCGCGTATCAAGGGTGTGTCGGGGCTATATGCCCGCGCCACATACGAGTAAGCAAGAGGATGAACGCAATGGACATGATTTGGACGTATTTGCAGGAAAACACCATGGTGATGGTGGTCATCATTGCCCTGATTGCCTGGGGCTTTTACCGCCTCACGGCTAAACCGATGAGCGAGCTGAAAGACCGGGGGTTGGTCCCTGCCCATGTGCGGTTCAATCGCCGTGAAGTGGAACGTGAAGATCGTCGGCAACAAGATGTGCTGCCTTTGCAGCAGGTGGACAGGCGCAGGGCCACACGTCGCAATGCGGCCTGACAGCGCTCAGATGCGACACGCGCACTGATTCAAAGGCTGCGGTAGAGTCGGACGCAACTCAACGACAAGGACGCCGCCGATGGACGCAATTTGGGAATACATGCAGCAAAGCCCTGTGCTGGTGATCGTCCTGCTGGTCGTGGTGGCCTTGATTTTTTCGAAGGTGAATGCGGGCAGCAAAGAAACAAAGGTCGCACCTGAAGACCTGGTTCCGCATTACAAGCGCTTCGAGCGTCGTGAACCAGAATTGGGAAATCGCAGAAACGACCCTGACGGTCAGCCTACCCCCGACGACCGCCGCAAGATGGGACGCCGCGTAGGCGACTGGCTGCGCAACAAGCGTTAAAATCAGTGCACGCGGGTGTAGCTCAATGGTAGAGCGGCAACTTCCCAAGCTGTTGACGTGGGTTCGATTCCCATCACCCGCTCCATACATGTCAAACCCTCGCGCAGCGAGGGTTTTTTATTGGAGTGATGCAATGGGTTTGATGGTGAATGGACGGCAGGAAGCGCTGCCAGATCCCGCAACGCTGGAAGGCTTGGTGGATGCGCTGAACCTCACCGGGCAGCGACTCGCCATCGAGCACAACGGGCAAATCATCCCGCGCAGCCTGTGGCTCACTACGGCGGTGACAAATGAAGACCGCATTGAAATTGTCAAAGCGATTGGAGGCGGTTAGATGAGCGATGTATTGACCATTGCGGGCAAGGCTTATCGCTCGCGCCTGCTCGTGGGCAGCGGCAAGTACGCGAGCTTTCAACAGAACGCCGAGGCTTCTGAAGCCAGTGGTGCCGAGATCGTCACCGTCGCCATCCGCCGCGTGAATCTGGGACAGGACGCGACCGCGCCCAACCTGCTCGATTTCATCCGCCCTGATCACTACACCCTGCTGCCCAATACGGCGGGTTGTTATACGGCGGAGGACGCCATCCGCACCTGTCGCCTCGCGCGCGAACTGCTTGACGGGCACAAGCTGGTGAAGCTCGAAGTATTGGGCGACCCCAAGACGCTCTACCCGGACATCACCGCCACGCTGGAGGCGACCAAGGTGCTGGTGAAGGAGGGCTTCGACGTGATGGTCTACTGCACCGACGACCCTATCCAGTGCAAGCGGCTGGAAGAGCTGGGCTGTGTTGCGGTGATGCCGCTTGCGGCTCCCATTGGTTCGGGCCTCGGCATTCAGAACCGCTACAACATTCTCACCATCGTCGAGAACGCGAAGGTGCCGATCATCGTCGACGCTGGCGTGGGTACGGCCAGCGATGCCGCCATTGCGATGGAGCTGGGCTGTGACGGCGTGCTGATGAATACCGCGATTGCCGAAGCCAAGAATCCGGTGCTGATGGCGAGTGCCATGCGCCACGCCATCCTCGCCGGTCGCGAGGCCTTTCTGGCAGGCCGCATGCCGATGCGCCGCTATGCCTCGGCCAGCTCGCCGATCGCGGGAGTGATTGGATGAAGATTCGCGGCATTTCGAGCGCCGCTTGAGGCCCGCCGTCGTATGAGCCTCTATGTGCCCCGCCATTTCGGTAACCAGAGCCAGGACGACGCGCTGGCGGTGATTCGCGGCTGGCCGTTCGCCACGCTCATCACCACGAGCGCAGGTGGCGAGCCGCATATCACCCATCTGCCGCTGCTGCTGCTCGAAGAAGGCCAGCTCACCGGCCACATGGCGCGTGCCAACGCGCATTGGCAGGCCTTCGGGCAGGGCCACACCGTGGCGGTGTTTCAGGGGCCACACGCGTATATCTCACCGCTCTGGTACGACGACCCGACGGCGAACGTGCCAACCTGGAACTTCGCGGTGGTGCATGTGCATGGCCAGCCGCAGCTGGTGGACGATATGGCCCGCAAGCTCGCGATTGTCGATGCCACCAGCGCGGTGTTCGAGACCTCGGCGAATCCCTGGCAGCGTCAGTTACAGCCTGAGAAACAGGAGGCAATGCTCAACAACATCGTCGCCTTCCACCTGCCTATGACGCGCGTTGATGCGCAGTTCAAGATGAATCAGAACAAGACCGATGCTGACCGTGCGAAAGTGGTGACCGCCCTGCGCGCCAGTGCCCACCCCGAGTCGGCGGCTGTGGCCGATCTCATCCAGCACTTGGCCCCGCCCCATGAAGCCCGCTGACAGCGCCCCGACGGTGCCGGTGCGCCGCGAGATCAAGAGTTTCGTGCGCCGCGAGGGCCGCATCACCAGCTCGCAGAAAGAGGCCCTGCAGAATGGCTGGGCGCGCTATGGACTGGATGCCCCGATAACACCCGCGCGGCTCGATCTGCCCACTGTGTTCGGTCGCAACGCCCCCGTGGTGTTCGAGATCGGTTTCGGTGCCGGCGATGCACTGTTGTTCCGTGCCGAGCGCGCGCCCGAGCAGGATTTCATCGGCGTGGAAGTGCATCGCCCCGGTGTCGGCCGTGTGCTCAACCGCGCCGAGAAGCTGGGCTTGAACAATTTGCGCGTCAGCTCGGAAGACGCCGTGTTGGTGCTGCGCGACTGGTTGGCGCCGCAGAGTCTCGACGAGCTGATCCTGGAGTTCCCCGACCCTTGGCACAAGACGCGTCACCACAAGCGCCGCATCGTGCAGCCCGCCTTCGTCGCCCTGGTCGCGAGCCGTCTCAAACCCAGCGGTCTGTTCCGCCTCGCCACCGACTGGGTGCCCTACGCCGAGCACATGCGCGAGGTACTGGATGCTTCGTCGGACTTCACCGGGGGTGAAGTCGAGCGCCCGGAGAGCCGACCCATCACGCGCTTCGAGGCAAGAGGCGAGCGTCTGGGCCACGCGATGTGCGATCTGCTGTATCGCCGCCGCTGACAAGCGCGAGGCACTAGAGACACACTAAGCGTATGTCCGCCCGCCATCCCATCATTGCCGTCACCGGCTCCTCCGGCTCGGGCACCAGCACCGCCAAGCGGGTGTTCGAGCGCGTGTTCGCCACCTTGGCCGTCAATGCGACTCTGGTGGACGGCGACAGCTTCCACGCCTACGAGCGCGAACACTGGCGGCAGATGCTGGAACGCGCGCGCATCCGTGGTGAAACGCTCTCGCTGTTCGGGCCGCAGGGCAATCTCTTCCCCCGGCTTGAAGCGCTGTTCCGCGAATACGGCGAGCGCGGCACCGGCATGACGCGCCACTACCTGCACACCGATGCCGAGGCGCAGCCGCTGGGGCAGGTGAGTGGCAGCTTCACGCCGTGGCAGCGCATCCCTGCCGGCAGCGAGGCGCTGTTCTACGAAGGTCTGCACGGTGGCCTGGTGACGCCCGAGGTGAATGTGGCCCAGCATGTGGATCTGCTGGTCGGCCTCACGCCCACCATCAATCTCGAATGGGTGCAGAAAATCGTGCGCGATACCGGCGAGCGCGGCTACACGGCGAGCGAAGTGATGGGCACCATCCTGCGGCGCATGCCGGACTACGTGAACTACATCCTGCCGCAGTTCTCGCGGGCGGATGTCAACTTTCAGCGCGTGCCGCTGGTGGACATCAGCAACCCTTTCGAGCCGCGCGAAATCCCCAAGCCGGAAGAAAGCCTGGTGGTGATCCACTTCAATCGCGCCGCGCGGTTTCAGGCGCAGTTCGAGGGCATCCTGGCCTTGATCCCCGATGCCTTCGTATCCAGCGTGAGCACGGTGGTGATCCCCGGCGAGCACCAGGAGCAGGCGCTGGAACTGCTGATGGGCGACATCATCCAGAAGCTCGCCGCGCGGCGTCGCACGGCGTGGGAGTCCGCCGAATGATGCTGCTCGACGGGATCGCCGTGCTGCTGTCGTTCGCGCTCGGCGGGCTGCTGGGCGGCAGCGTGATGGGCAAGCTCAAGGGCGTTAATCTGCGCGCTGCCGGCAGCGGCAACATCGGTGCGACCAATGCGCTGCGCACACAGGGCAGTGCCTTCGCGCTTACCGTGCTGGCCATCGACGCCGGCAAGGGCGCAGTGGCGGTGCTGCTGCTGCCGCGCATCGTGCTGTTCACAGCCACTCACATACCGCCCGCACTGCCTTTCATCTGCGGTGCTGCTGCCGTGATCGGCCACTGCTTTTCGCCCTGGCATCGCTTCAACGGCGGCAAGGGTGTCGCGACATTGGCCGGGGTGTTCATGGCACTGCTGCCCAGTGCATTTGGCTGGATGCTTTCCGCTTTCGTGCTGACCGTGCTGCTCACCGGCATAGTGAGTCTGGCCACCTTGTTCGGTGGCCTCATCGCGCTGCTCTATGTCACCTGTTTTTCTGCGGTCGGAGTGTTCTCTGCGGCGGGGGCTTTCGTGGTGATGATGGTGCTGCTGGTGCTGCTGACCCATCGCGACAATTGGCGACGCCTGCGCGCCGGCTGCGAGTCGCGTTTTGAAAAAGCCCGCGTGCTGGGCCGTGCACTGCAACTACCCTCCATCGGCATCGACAAGCCCGGCTCGACATGAGCGATGCCGCCCTGCTGCAAGTGCTGGACGCGCTCGCCGATGGCGCGCTGCACTCGGGCGAGACGCTCGCGAAGGAGTTCAAGATCAGCCGCGCCGCTCTCGCCAAACGCATCGACCATCTGCGCGACTGGGGCGTGCAGATCGCAGCGCAGGCCGGGGCAGGGTATCGCCTGGCCGCACCGCTGGAGCGGCTGGACGCAGCGCACATTCGCGCTGGCCTCACTACGGCCGCGTGCACGACGCAGGTCGATGTGCTGCACAGCACCGACTCTACCAACACACAGCTGCTCGCGGCCAAAGCGGCTTGCGACCCGCAGATGCTGTTTGCTGAGCGGCAGACCGCTGGCCGTGGCCGTCGTGGACGCGATTGGGTGTCGCCATTCGGGGCCAATCTGTATGGCTCCATCGGCTACACGTTTGCCAGTTGGCCACCGCGCATCACCACCTTGCCGCTGGCAATGGCCGTCGCCATCGCCCGCGTCATCGACGCCGCAGGCCTGCCAGAAGTCGTCATCAAATGGCCCAACGATCTGCACATCGAAGGCCAGAAGCTCGCCGGCATCCTGATGGAAACGCGCGGTGAAGCCGGCGGCGCCTGTCGCGTCGTGGTCGGTGTCGGCCTCAATGTCGGGCTGTCTTCCGCGCAGGCGGTTGCCATCACCCAGCCGTGGACCAGCCTCGCTGCCGCACTGACGGCACGCGGCCGGCCCGTGCCCTCGCGCAACACGTTGGCTGCCTTGCTGGTGAGCGAGCTGGTGGCTGCACTCGGCCATTTTGCCCAGCACGGCTTCACGCCCTTTGCCGCCGAGTGGAAGCGGCGTGATGTACTGGCGGGGCAGGCGGTGCGCATCGAGGCCGACACTCCGCTGAGTGGCACGGCGCAGGGCATCGACGACGATGGCGGTCTGATCATCCAGACCGACACCGGCCGCAGGGTGGTTCACGCGGGTGATGTCAGCGTGAGGGCCGCATGAGCATCCTGCTGCTGGATATCGGCAACTCGCGTCTCAAGTGGGTGACCGTGCCAACCCTGGATGCGCCGTTGCCGATAGCGCAGGCCATCACCCATGCCGGTGCACCTGCCGAGGCGATTGCCGAGCTTGCGGCGCAATGGCCAGGTGCCAGTCCGCAGGCCACCTACATCGCCCACGTCACCGGCAGCGCACACGAGGCCAAGCTGGCGCAGGCCGTGCAGCAGGCGCTGCACTGCGCGCCGCTATTCGCGCGCAGTGCCGGCGAGTGCGCAGGTCTGAAAAGCGCCTATGCCGATGCGACGCGTCTGGGGGTGGATCGCTGGTTGGCCATGCTGGCGCTGTGGACGCAGCGAGGCGCAGCGTTTGGCGTTGCCAGCGCGGGCACCGCACTCACCTTCGACGCGGTGGATACCAACGGCCAGCATCAAGGCGGCGTCATCGCCCCTGGCCTTGCCGCCATGATCGACGCGACGCTGGGCCGCACCCGCTTTGCAGTGGGCGAGATGCAAGCGGAGTTCGACACCGGCCTGGGTCGCGACACGGAAGCTTGCGTGCGCCAAGGCGCGCTGCACGCGGCAGCGGGCTTGCTCGATCGCCTCGCGTTGCAACACCCCGGCACGCACGTGCTGGCCGGTGGCGATGCCGCGACGCTGCGGCCACATCTCGCCAGCCCTTGGCAGATCGAACCCGATCTGGTGCTGCAAGGCTTGTCGGTGTGGGCACGACTTGCCTGAGTCGTCACTGTCTCAGCGGCGGAAACAGCGGATTCACACGGCGGTGCGATGTTCCAGCCAGAGGTTGCGCGTGCGGGCATTGCTGAGCCAGAGGCCGGTGACCCGGCCCTGTTCGCGCGCAATCGACAGGCTGCCGAATGTAGGCACGGGGATGGGAAAGGAGCCGGTCAACTTGAAGCCGCAAACATCGGCAGAAAACGGTTCGAGTTTCAGGCGGCTTTGTCCATACAGTGGTTGCAGGTCGAGATAGAGAACGCCGTCTTCGAAATGGACCGAGACTTCGAGATCAAGCTCGGCGTAGTAGTAGGTGCCCACGATTTCAGCGGCGAGATCAACCGCCGCAGGGCCTGCATCGGGCAGGCGCGTGAATGACTCAAGGTGCCCGCTGTCGGTGAAGTCCAGTTGTTCTGGCTTGCCGTCGCCATCGGCTGGTAGGCGCACCGCCACACTGCCGTGTGCAGGCGTGGTCATCAGCAAGCCACCGTCGCATGGCTTGAGCAGCCCCATCACTTGATGGTGAACGGAGAGCGCGAGCATCGGCACTTGGCCTTCCACCGGATGCGACACGATGCCGAACAGGCGGCGCGAAGTGGGTGAATACCAGCGGCCGATGAGGGCCTCGCGACCCTCTGCGCTGACGGGCGGGACAACCGCTGCGAGTTCGGTGTCGCCGAGCATGGCATCGATCACCTTCAAGGCCATCGCGGACGGATTACTGTCCATGCGGTTGAAGATGATGATGATGTCGAGCGCGTGCTCAGGCACGGTAAGCATCTGGGTGGTGCAGCCCAGTACGGCCCCGGCGTGATGCACGATTTCCACGCCGCGGTAGTGCTCGCGGGTCAGACCCAGGCAGTAGTCGCCGAGGGCGCCGCTGCTGTAGCGCGGGCGCTCCAGCATCTGCTGCCAGCTCTCTGTGCTGCCGACCTGCTTGTCGTCGCCGCGCAGATGCGCGAGCCAGCGCAGCATGTCGTCGATGCTCGACACCATGCCGCCAGAACCCAGCAGTTCTTCTGAAGGGTAGATGCCTCGGCGATAGCTGCCGTCTCCTTGCACCAGGTGGAAGGAGGCGATGCCCGGCAGCATGGTCATGTCACTCGGCAGCAGCTGGGTGTGGCCCATGCCCAGCGGGTCGAGAAGGCGCTGCTTCAAAAAGTCTGCGAACGGCATCCCGCCGAGGCGCTCGACCGCCAGCGACAGCAGGTAGTAGCCGTTGTTGTTGTAGACCATGCGCTCGCCCGGCGCGTAGTTGGCGCTGGTGAAGCGCTGGCTGAGTTCGAGGCCTGCACCGGCGGCGATCATGCCCGGGAAGCCGCTGCACAGCAGTATTCCGGGCAGGTCGTACGGATCACGCAGGCCACCGGTGTGATTCATCAAATGGCGCAGGGTCGGCTCACCCGCTGCGCCCTCAAGCTCCGGCAAACAGGTTCTCACTGGCGCATCGATGTCCAGCTTGCCGTCCTCGGCCAGCAGCAACACGGCGAGTGCAGCGAAATGCTTGCTGGTGGAGCCGATGCGCATCTTCGTCTGCGTCGTATTGGCGGTACCGTGCTCGACGCTCGCAAGGCCAAAGCCGCGGCGATAGATCGGCACACCGTGCTGGGCCACACCAACGATCAGCCCCGGCGCATCGCTGCGATTCCAGGCTTGAAACAGCGCATCCAGCTTCTTGGTGGTGTCGGCGTTGGCTGCCATCGTGGTGTTGTCATCGGTCGTGAGGCGGCGCAGGGCTGCGCCGAGTCTTGAATGTGCTGTGAAGCGGCGTTGCGCACCATCCATGAAAACACCGGAACACCTTGCGCGACTAGGCAAGCGCGTGCTGCCGCAGCGAGTTCGGATTCCAGCATTTTCACGGATGTAGCGAGGCCGTTGCGGCTGGTCTACTGCATCGGTCAAAACCCACCGCCGAGGCCACACTTGAAACCGCTCCTTTCCACGCCGATTCCTGCTGCGGCTGCACCCTCAGGCGGCACCGAGAAGTTTGCAACCACCGTCGTGGTGCGCAAGCCCTATCTGCTGTTCCTCGGCGAGGCCAACCACTACTCGCAGGCCAAGACCGCCTTCGGTCTGCGCGACTGGGCGCCCGAGGCCTGCGTGGGGCAATGGAGTCTCGCCGGTTGCACCGTGACGCTGGATTTGCAGGAAATGAACCCGGGGCAGGCCGCCGCGAAGGGTGCGGGTTCCTTGCTTATCGGCGTCGCCCCCGTTGGCGGTCAGGTATCGCAGAGCTGGATTCCCAGCCTGTTCGCCGGCATCGAAGCCGGCCTCGATATCGTCAGCGGCATGCACACGCCGCTGGCGACCATTCCGGGTCTCGCAGACGCCGCCAAGGCAAAAGGGGTGCGCCTGGTAGACGTGCGCAGCCCACCCACCAATCTGCCCGTCGGCACCGGCCGCAAGCGCAGTGGCAAGCGCCTGCTCACCGTCGGTACCGATTGTGCACTCGGCAAGAAATACACCGCACTGGCACTGACCAATGCACTGCGCGCCGCCGGCGTGGATGCCGACTTCCGCGCCAGCGGCCAGACCGGCATTCTCATCGCTGGCAGCGGCATCCCGATGGATGCGGTGGTCGCTGATTTTTCGGCGGGCGCTGCTGAGTGTCTCTCGCCGGATGCAGCACCCAATCACTGGGACATCGTCGAGGGCCAGGGTTCGCTGTTCCACCCCGCCTATGCGGGCGTGACGCTGGGCCTCTTGCATGGCTCGCAGCCGGACGCGATGGTGCTCTGCCACGACCCGCACCGCACCCACATCATCGCCGCACCCACCTTCCCGACGCCGACGCTCAAGGTTGCCATCGAGCAATACCTGCAGGCGGCGCGCCTCACCAATCCGAACGCGCGCATGGTCGGTATCAGCTTCAACACGTCAGCGCTCAACGACATCGAGCGGGCCAAGCTGTTTGCCGACACCGAGAAGGAACTGGGCTTGCCCTGCTTCGACCCGCTGAAAACTTCGCTCAACGCCGTCATCGCCCGGATTCTCGCCGGATGAAACGCACCCTCAAGGCCTACTCGCGCTCGTGGCCGATGAACGAGCCGTTCGTGATTGCGCGCGGCGCACAGACCACCGCGGATGTGGTGGTGGTCGAACTCTCGTCTGGTGCCGCGGTGGGTCGTGGTGAAGCCGTCGGTATTCCCTACAAGGGGGAAACATCCGAGACCCTGTTGCAAGAAATCGAGCAGGTACGGCACGCGATGGAGCAAGGTGCTGATCGTGATGACCTGCTCAAGCTGCTGCCCGCGGGTGGCGCGCGCAACGCGCTCGATGGCGCACTGTGGGATCTCGAAGCCAAGCTCAGCGGCGTGCCGGCCTGGCGTGCGGCGGGCGTGCCGCGCGGCGAGTCGATCACCACGGCGATCACCATCGGTATTCGCACCTTGCCCGAGTATCAGAAGGCCGCACTCGCCCTGGCCGAGAACGCCTGGATCAAGATCAAGGTCGACAATACCGACCCCCTAGGCGCGGTGCGTACGGTGCGGCGCACTGCACCCGGCGCCAAACTGGTGGTCGATGCCAATCAGGCCTGGACGGTTGATGAATTGAAATGCCTCATGCCCGAGTTGGTCGAGCTGGGCGTTGATCTCTTGGAACAACCCGTCAAGGTCGGTTTCGATGACGGCCTGCAAGGCTATCGCAGCCCCATCCCCATCTGCGCCGACGAATCGGTGAATACCGTTGCCGATCTGCCCGCGCTGGTCGGGCGTTACAGCTTCATCAACATCAAGCTCGACAAAACCGGCGGCCTCACCACGGCGATGGAGCTGGCGCGTGCGGCGCAGAAGCTCGGCTTTCGACTGATGAGTGGCTGCATGTGTGGCAGCTCGCTGGCGATGGCGCCATCGGTGGTGCTGGCGCAGTTGTGCGAGATCAATGACCTCGACGGCCCCATGCTGCAATCCGAAGACTGGCCGGGCGGCATTGTTTACACGCACGGCGTGATGTCGCCACCGTGGCCACACTTCTGGGGCTGAAGCGCCAATGCAAGGCATCAATCTCGCCGAGAAGCTCGCTGGATTTACCGATTACTTTCAGCCCAGAACGGTTGGCCAGTTCAACGGCCACGATCTCATGGTGGTCAAAGTCAAAGGGCCATTCGTGTGGCACCAGCACGATGATACGGACGACTTCTTCCTGGTGCTCAAGGGGCGCATCACCATTCAGATGCGAGATGGGGCCGTGACCCTGGGGCCAGGCGAAGTGTTCGTCGTGCCGAAAGGCGTCGAGCATTGCCCGGTCGCCGAAGAGGAAGCGCACATCCTGCTGATCGAACCCACCAATACGCCGAACACCGGCAATTCTGAAACGGCGGCTGAGAGACGGATTGCCTGAGGGCGTGAGGGCTAGGCCCCCACGTAGGCAATCGCGTCGATCTCCACCTTTGCACCCGGAATCATCAAGGCACTGACCACGGTGGCGCGCGCGGGAGGACGCTCCGGGAAGAACTCGCGGTAGGCCGCATTGAAGGCCGGGAAGTCCGCCTTGTCGGTGACCCACACCGATACCTTCACGATCGAACTGAGATCAGCGCCACCCAGCGCCAGCACGGCGCGGATGCGCTCCATCGCATGGCGCGTCTGCACCGCGATGTCGTCGGAGACGACCACGCCGTTGTCATCCATGCCGAGCTGGCCGGAGACGAAGATGAAATCGCCAGCGCGGATGCCCGGCGTGAGCGGATGCGAAAGCCCGTTGGGGAGAATGCGGGATTTGCCGAGGGCCTGGATCATGGAAAGCTCCTATGTGTTGGGTTAGAGGGCGCGCTTGCTGAAGCGGCCGTTGTTCATGATCACGGACAGATGCGCTCCATTGGCGGCGAGCAGTTCAATGTCCTGCAGCGGATTGCCCTCCACCACCAGCAGATCAGCCAGCGCGCCGGGGGCAACCACGCCGAGCTGGCCCTGCATGTTGAGGATTTCGGCATTGATCGCAGTGGCGGAATGCAGGATGTCGAACGGCTCCAGCACCTGGCGACGCAGGCTGAACTCGGTGCCCTGCCGCGTGTGAGTCTGGCCCATGAGATCGGTGCCGAAGCCCATCTTCACGCCCACCTTCTTCATCACCGCCAGCCCCTCGATGGCGCGTTCGGCGACCATCAAGAGCTTCTGATACGACTCTTCGTTGAGGCCCAGTTCGCGGCCAATATCCTTGAGCGCGAAGATGGTCGCCATCGTCGGCACCACGTAGGCACCCAGTTCGGCAACGATCTTCGCGGTGGGCTCGTCGATCAGCGTGCCGTGCTCGATGGTGCGCACGCCCAACGTGGCGCAGCGGCGGATGGCTTCGGCCGGATGGCAGTGGGCCGCCACGTAGGAACCATGCCGGCGGCACTCCTCGACCATCACGCTGATCTCGGCATCCGAATACTGGCTGCGCTCCAGCGGATCGGTGGTCGACACCACACCGCCCGAGCCCATGATCTTGATGTGGTGCGCACCCTTGCGCAGTTCCTCTCGCACCGCTTTCATGCACTCGACCACGCCATCGGCCACCACCGAGAAGGAGTTGCGCAGCGAGCCGCAATCACAAAAATCCGTGCCCTGATGCGCCGGCCGCATGTCGCCATGCCCGCCGGTCTGGGTGATGAACACGCCGCCGTAGAAGAAGCGCGGGCCATCGAGAAAACCATCGCGCAGCGCCATCGCCATGCCGTGATCGCCACCACCGACATCGCGCACGCTGGTGAAGCCGCAGGAGAGGATGTTCTTCAAAAACTTCTGTGCGTACTGCGCGCGATAGGTGATCGGCGGCTCGGGCGGTGCCAACTTCAGCGACTCACCATAGATGTGCACATGGTTGTCGATCATGCCCGGCATCAGTGTCTTGCCGGTGCAGTCGATCTTGTCGGCGCTCTCTGCCTTGATGGGCCGATCAGACACTTCCTTGATGCGATTGCCCTCGACCAGCACGAACATGCCGTCTGGTGTTTCGGGCGCCGTGCCGTTGAACAGCGTGGCGTTCTCAAAAAGGATTTGGCTCATCGGGCAACACTCCGCATCACGATAACGGCGTCATCGTAGTGGTCGTGTTTAGCGATCAAAAGGGTTTCGGCGGGCGCCGCCTGCATTCAGGTGGTTTCACTGTGGCTGTGACGCATCGCGGGCTGTTGTAGTCGCCAAGCACAGCGCAACGCACGGACCGCGACCAGACCATGAATCTCAAACCCGCAGCAGGCAGGCAAGCAGTGATTCGGCGCGCAGCCAGCAAGCCACGCGAAGCGCAAGTGGCCACCCCGAAGCTGCGCACCAAAACCGAATGGCCGAGCGATCCGCAGCTTGCTAATCTCAAGCGCATGAGTGCCCTCACCCCGCAGCGTGCCGCGTCCGCCGACCCCTACCGGGCGCTGGTGGTCGACCTGCAGAGCGCGCTTGATCTGGAGAGCACCTGGAAGGCCTGCCTGAAGCTCATCGCCAGCAAGTTGCCGCACCGCTCGTGCAGCCTCATGTTCAACATCGTCAACTACGAGCCCACCGACGCGCGCCATCATGTCGTCGCCCCCAAGAACGCCGACTACGTGCCGGCCACCAGCCTCACCATCTCGGGCCCGTATCTCGCGCGCCATCCGCAGATCAAGCTCTACACCTACTCGCAGATCGTCTCGGAAGACCCCGACGCCCACCGCCGCCGACTCGACCAGGAGCCCGACCCGGAGTGGAACGAGTTCATCCACCTCGCGTTCTGGCACGACTCCCGCCCCGAGGCGGTGCTGAGCATTCATCGACCGCTGGATCAATCGAGCATCACGCCCGAGGAGCATGCCTTCCTAGAGCAATTGCACCCGATGATCGAAGCCAGCCTTCGCCGCCTGCGTGCCGTGGAAGGCGACCGCAGCCGCCGCCAGAGCTATGAGCATTTTCTGCGGCAGGTCCCGCTGACGCTGATGTTCGTCAACGCGGCCGGCGAATCGCTGTTCGCCAACAACGAGGCCGAGAAACAGTGCGGCCGCTGGAACCGTGGCCTGCGCAGTGCGGCGGGTGGCGACGCGCACTTTCTGCTGCCGGATCGCGTCGGCGCGTTGTTCGATGACGCCATGCCGGCCTCCGCTGATGCCGAGGCCGCCATCGCGGGTCGCCCCAGTTCAGTGCGGCTTGCGCATCCCTCGCTGGAAGGCCTGTCGATCAAGATCGACCGCAACTGGCAGCTCTCCGGCCTGCTACAAATGAGCCCGAGCTATGTGGTGACCTTTCTTGATGAGCCGGTGGCGGGCGAAGAATCGCAAGAGCTTTCGCAAGCCGCCCTGCTCGCCCTGCAACGCCTCACCCCGACCGAGCGCCGTGTCGCACAGCTGGTCGCAAAAGGCCTGCGCAACGACAAGATCGCCGAGCATCTCTCCCGCTCGCGCCGCACGATCGAGTTTCAGCTGAACTCCATCTATCGCAAGCTGGATATCAGCTCGCGGACGGAGCTGGTTCGGGCGCTGAGCTGATTGGCCGAGGTTGATCTAGTCCCATAATGGGACTATTCTCGACCGATGAGAGTGATCGCCCTGTCTACCCT
Source organism: Stagnimonas sp. (assembly GCA_965279705.1). Taxonomy (GTDB): domain Bacteria; phylum Pseudomonadota; class Gammaproteobacteria; order Nevskiales; family Nevskiaceae; genus Stagnimonas. Next base: position 2,839,577 of record OZ257257.1, on the reverse strand, counting down.
GAAAGCGTTTTGGGCCAACAGCCTTCGCCATGGCGATGCCGAAGAACCGGCACTGGCTTGGTATCGCGATGTATTGAAGGCCGATTGGGCATCACCCGCTGCGGTTAAAACCCAATTCGGCACGGCCAGCATCCTCAAGGATGGACGTGTGGTGTTCAACATTGGCGGTAACAAATACCGGCTCGTGGTTTGGATCAACTACCCCTACCGGGTCGTGTATGTGCGCTTCATTGGCACGCACAAGCAGTACGACGCCATCGACGCGCAAAGTATTTGAAACACCATCTGGAGAGTAAGGCTATGGACATCAAACCCATCAAAACCAAGGCGGATTACAAGGCAGCCCTCAAGACGGTTGAAGGCTTGATGACTGCTAAGGCCAATACCCCAGACGGCGACCGGCTGGATGTTTTGGTGACGCTGATCGAGGCCTATGAACGTCAGCACTTCCCCATGCAGTTGCCCGATGCAGTCGAGGTGATCAAGTTCCGCATGGAGCAGCAAGGCCTCACGGTGAAAGATCTGGAGCCGTTGATTGGCCGTAGCAACCGCGTCTACGAAGTGCTGAGCCGCAAGCGGGGGCTGACACTCGCCATGATCCACAAGTTGCATGTGGGCTTGGGCATCCCGGCGGAGAGCTTGCTCAGGCAGTCCGGCCCTTTGGCTTAAGAGGCTTGGTCCCAAACGGTTATACAGACCAAGGATTCTCCACCCGTGGCCAGTAATTGAGGCTGCGGGTCTTGTAGGGAATGTTCTTGAAATCCTTCGCCGTCGAGCCCGGCGCGTCGGCGTAGATCACCTCAGTAGCGATGGGGCCGAAGGTCGCGTTGAAGTGCTGCGCGGATTTCACCACCACCAGTTTCTTGTCGCTGAGCTTGATGCCCAGGCCCTCGAACGCCTCGGGCGCGAGTACCTGACCGCGCTGGCTGACGAGTACGATGTCGATGCCGTTTTCGGCCTGCACCCAGACGCCGACGCCGAGTGGGAAGTGAGCATTCAAACCGAACTGGGTGTGCTTTTCGACAATGGCGCGCACGGTCACCTTGAGGTCGATGGGCGTCCCGGACATGGGGCCGCACTTGCCGCCGATGCGCAGATCGAGCGTGGCACCGACGCCGGCGCTCTGGCACAGCGCGACCGCACCCAGATCCCAATAGCAGCCGATGGCGAAGTTGCCGATACCGGCGTCGAGTAGGGCTTGCAGCACGAAGTTGCTGTCGCCCATCGCGCCGCCGCCAGGGTTGTCGGCGACGTCGGCCATGACGATGAGGCCATCCTTGCGCGCCTTGATTCTGGCGATGGCTTCTAGCAGAGGTGTGGGCGGCTTCAGGGCCTCGTGCCGCATTGCCCAGAACTCCTCGCCGAGCTGCTTGGCAAGCGCTTCCGCTTTCGGGAGATCGTTGTCAGTCACCACCCAGAGCATGGCGCCGGTCTCGGCGACGTCGCCGAGCGGAAAGCCGTGGCCAAGGTTGACCGACAGCACGCCATCCTTGCCCTCATAGGACTGCATGCGGCTGACGAAAGACTGCATCGGCTCCACCGTGGTGTTCCACATGCCGATCATGCGGCAGTCGTGCACGGCAGTCGTGGGCCTGATCTTGCCCGCCGTTTGTTGCAGGGTCAGCGCATACAGCTCGCGCAGGCGATCGAGGCCGTCGGTATGGGGATATTCCTTGTAGCAAATGGTGATGTCGGTGCTGTCGTGCATCAGCGCGGTGTAGTGGCAATGCAGGTCCAGCTCCACACCGATGGGCACGGTCGGGCCGACGAGCTTGCGCACTTCGTGGATGATGTCCCCTTCGCAGTCGTCGTAACCCTCGGCCACCATCGCGCCATGTAGATAGAGCTGCACCGCATCCACCGGCAGCGCGGCGCGCAGGTCTTCGAGCAGTTGCTCGCGGTAGTTCTCGTAGACGCGGCGCAGCGTGCGGCCGGCGGGCTGCGAGAAGGCACAGATGCTCTCCACCACCGTGTGGCCGTCCTGCGCCGCCAGCTTGATCAGCTCGGCGTGAAACACGCCGATGCCAGTTGGGGACTTGAGGCTGCCGTCGCCGCGATAGGAGCCGTGCAGGTCGAAGTCGACCTGGCCCGTCGGCACGGCGGTAAAGGTATTGGTTTCGGTGGCCAGCGTGGCGGCGAAGATTTTCATGCGGGGGTCCGGTCGAGCAGACGGTTCGGTGCCATTGCTGCGGCGGTGATGCCGGCCGTCTCGAAGCTCTCGATTGGCGACTGACGCAGTGCCAGATTCGTGGCGAACACCGACAGCGCAGGCGAGGTCTTCACGCCATAGCCGCCGAGGCCCGCGAGCCAGAAGAAGTCTTCGCAGCTCGGGTCATAGCCAACCACCGGCGAGCGGTCGGGTGCGAAGGTACGTAGCCCGGCCCAGCTGCGGGTGACGCGGCGGATGTTGAGCGTGGTCGCGGTTTCGATGCGGTCGACGCCGATGGCGATGTCGAGTTCTTCCGGCTGCGCATCGCAGGGCTCGCTGGGCGTTTCGTCGCAGGGCGAGGCGAGAATCAGACCGGCGTCGGGCTTGAAGTAGTACGAGGCGTCGGCCGCAATCACGGCGGGCCAGCCGGCGCTGCCGGTGGCATCGGGGCTGTCGATCAGCATGGCGGTGCGGCGCAGCGGCGTGATGCCCAGTGGCGCAATGCCCGCAAGCGTAGCGAGCGTATCGGCCCAGGCCCCGGCGGCATTCACCAGCACGCGCGCGCGGAACTCGCCGTTGGCGGTGACGATGCGCCAGCCGCCCTCGGTGCGCTCTAGCGCCTGCACGCCGGCATTGCAGGCCAGCACCGCACCCGCCGCTTTTGCCATGCGCAGAAAACCGAGATGCAGCGCATTCACATCGATGTCGTGGGCGCTGGTATCGAGCACGGCGTACGCCGCCGCTTCGGGACGCAGCACCGGCACCCAGGCGCAGGCCTCGGCGGAAGTCATCTTGCGCGTGTGGGGCCAGGTGCCGATGTCCTCAAGGGTGTCGCGCAGATTTTCGCCGCCGACATAAAGCCGACCGCGGGGCGTCAGTAGCGGGTGTTCTGCAAAGCCGGGCGGTGGTGCGTCGAGAAACTCACGGCCCGCACGCGTGATCGCCCGCACCAGTTCGTTGCCATACAGGCAGGTGTAGAGCGCGGCCGAGCGGCCGGTGCTGTGATAGCCGGGATGCGGTTCGGCCTCCAGCAGCAGGACGCTGGCCTTGGGTGCCATGCGCGCGGCGAAGGAGGCGCCAACAATACCGGCGCCGATGACGGCGTAGTCATAGGTTTGCATGAGGTTCAGGCTTCGGCGCTTTTGGGCGCGCTCAATTTTTGTGGGCTGCTGATGGGGAACATCCAGATCGCCACGCCGGTCAGCGACAAGCCCAGGCCCGGCAGCCAGGCCACCACCCACTTCAAAGCCGACACCGCCTGCGGCGTGATATCTGCACCGGTTTTGGTGGCGTCGAAGCCCATCCAGCCCAGAAAGATCAGGCCCGCACCAGCGGCGACGGCACTCACGCCCTTGATGACCTGACCCTGGAACGACATGTAGAGGCCCGCGCGTTCCACACCAAACTTCTCGCGGCCGTAGTCGATGATGTCGCCCATGATCACCGGCACGGCGACCACCACTGAGAGCGCGCAAAACATGGCAGCACCGAAGAGTGCGGCGAGCAGCAACAGGCTGGGGCTCGGCGGCAGCAGGCCCATGCTGCCGTAGAACAGGCCAGACAACATCATCGCCACCGCCCACACATGCTGGCGCGAATACTTGCCCATCACCCAGCCCCAGAATGGAATGCCGAGCATGCTCACTGGCAGCACCATCGCGAACACGGTGTTGACCGAACTGGACAGCAGCAGGTAGTTGGTGAGGTAGAGCAGCGACACGCCCTGCGACATGCCGGTCATGAAGTTGGTCAGCGAGAAGCAGGCGATCAGGCGTATCAGGGGTGCGTTGCCGATGACGGATTTCCACAGCAGGGCGAAGCTCTCTTTCGGGATCTCGCTCGCGGGTTCTTGCACACCTGGCACGCGGGTGTCGGGCACGCGCCACAGGGTGATGAAATTCAGCGCGGGCAACAGCAGCACGATGACGATGGCAACCAGGCCCAAGAGCTTCATATTCAACTCGGCCGTATCGAGTAAACCCAGAGCCTTGCCGGCGGGTGCTACGACATAAAACAGCAGGCCGCCGATGAGGCTCGCGACCGCAATCCAGGTGACGATGCGCGTGCGCTGCTCGGGCTCTGGCGAGAACTCAAGACTCCACGACTTGTACGGAATCTCCACCAGCGACCAGCCGATGTTCGCCATCAGAAACCAGAAGGCGTAATACAGCACTGTGACCTGCGCCGGTGGCCGGAACAGGAACCACAGCGCCAGCACGGTGACGACGGTGCCCACCGCCATCCAGTACTTGCGGCTGATGCCGCGGCGCGCGGTGTAGTCGGAGAGATAGCCGATGAGCAGGTCACTGAAGATGTCGAACACGCGCACCACCAGCACCGCGGTGCCGAGCGCCATCAGTGCAATGCCGGATTCCTTGGCATAGATGCCCTGCAGGATGGAACCCGCCGGTGCGTGCATGAAGGACTGCAAGATGCCGGGCAGCGCGAACAGCAGCAGCAGGCTGCGGCTGATGGTCGGTGTGGCCGTGTTGGTCGTGCTCACAGACCTCTCTCCAACAGCACCCGCGTGGCGATCAGCACCAGGGGTTCTCCACGCGCGGCCAGAAGTGGTTATCGCGCTTGGTGAAAGTCATCTCCGCAAAAGCCTGCGAGGTCGAGCCCGGTGTGCCCATGTAGAGCACCTTGGTCGCGATGGGCGCGAACTCGGCATGGAAGTGCTGTGTGGACTTCACCACGATCAGCTGCTTGTCGGTGAGCGTGATACCGAGATCCTCGAAACACCCACGCGAAAACACCTGCGAGCGCAGCGTGTTGAGCGCGATGTCGATGCCGCCTGTGGTACGCACCCACACGCCCGTGCCGAGTGGGCGGTAAGCGCCCAGCCCGCTCTGGCCGTGGTTATCGACGATGGCGCGTACCGTCACCGGCACATCCACCGGGTTGCCGGACATCGGCCCGCACTTGCCGCCGATGCGCAGCGTGATCTCCGCACCCACCCCGGCGCTCTGGCACAGCGCCACCGCACCCACATCCCAGAAGCTGCCGATCACCGCATTGCCGATACCCGCATCGAGCATGGCCTGCAACACGAAGGTGCTGTCGCTCATCGCGCCGCCGCCGGCGTTGTCGCCAATGTCTGCGAGCACCACCGGGCCTTGCGCGGCGCTGGCTTCGGTGAGTGCGGCAGCAACCGACAAGGGTGGGTCGTAGGTCTCGAAACGCAGCGCACGAAACTCCAGCGCCAGCTGTTGTGCCAGCGCTTCCGCCTTGTGTAGATCGCCGTCGGTCACTACCCACAGCTTCGCGCCGCATTCCGGCACATCGCCCCAGGGGAAGCCATGACCGAGCGATACCGATAGCACGCCATCCTCGGCTTCCACCGACTGCATGCGCTTGACGAACGACATCATCGGCTCGCGCGTGGTGTGCCAGATACCGATCATCTTGCAGTCGACCATCGCGGTCGTCGGCTTGATGCTGCCAGTGACCTGCTGCACCAGCAGCGCATACAGCTCGCGCAGGCGGTCGATGCTGTCGGTGTGGGGATATTCCTTGTAGGCAATGATGATGTCGGCGTGCTGTTGCATGCGCGCGGTGGTGTGGCAATGCAGATCAAGTTCCACGCCGATCGGCACGGTGGGGCCAACGATGGCACGCACGCGCTCAATCAAATCGCCCTCACAGTCGTCGTAGCCCTGCGCGACCATCGCGCCATGCAGGGTCAGCTGCACGGCATCCACCGGCAGTGCAGCTTTCAGGTCATCGAGGATGCAGTCGCGGTACTCCTCGTACAGCACGCGCAGCGTTGGGCCGGATGGCTGGGCAAAGGCAGCGATGCTTTCCACCACGGTGTTTCCATCGGCTGCTGCGAGCCTTTGCAGTTCAGCATGAAACACGCCGATGCCATCGGGGGCCTTGCTGCTCGCGTCGCCGCGATAGACGCCATAGGCCTCGAAATCGATGCGGCCGGTCGGCACCACAGCGGCGGTGTTGGTTTCGGTGGCGAGTGTTGCGGTGAAGAGTTTCATGGGCTATCGCATCCCGCTGCGCAGGAAGTGCAGGTTCCAGGTTCTTTGCAGGCTGAAGAAGAATCCAACCACTGCGCCCTCGCGGCGCTCGAGCGTCACGACCCCCTGCGCTGGCGCGCCGAGCACGGTGACGGTGCAGAGCATCACGTCGATGGAGAACGGCATCAGCGCAATGCGGTTGGGGTGGTAGCGCGAGTCGAGGTCGATGAAGAGCGCGTCCTGCTCCAGGACGATCCGCACCGGTGTGCCGAAGTCCGCCAGGCGATAGCTGCCGACCAGTGCTGCCGCCATTTCAGCCGCTGTGGGCGCAATCTCGGGCAGGCGCGAATACGTTTCGCGGTGACCGCAAATCTCGACTTCGATCGCGGCAGTCGAAGACGTGTGATGCACCGTCACCGGGCCAAAGCTGGAGTCGTTGCCGAGCACGCCGTCCTCATCGCGCAGCACGCCTTCTGGCGTCGCGTTGATGGCGAACAATAAATTGCTTTGGTGTGGCCGGATGCTGAAGACGCGTCGCAAGGCGGGTGAGTAGTAGTTGCCGATCAGCGCCTCGCGGCCTGCGGCCTCCGCATTTATCTTCGGCGGGCCGAGCACATCGGCCAGCAGCAGTTCGGCGATCTTGATACCGATGGCGCCAGGTTCGCTATCTGAGCGATTAGCGAGCACAACGATATCCAGACCCTCAGTCGGGTAGCACAGCAGCGCGCTCTTGCTGCCAAAGACCGAACCGTCGTGCCAACGCAGCTCGACACCGCGATGCAGCTGGCACTTGAGGCCGAAGCCGTAGTTGTGCTCGCTGCCGTTGTTGAAGCGCGGCTTGCGCACGATCTCAGCCCAGCTCGCCGCACTGCCGAGACGCTGATCGCGCAGGTTCGCCGCCCAGCGCAGCATGTCGTCGACCGTGCTGACGATACCGCCACCGCCGACCAGTTCTTCGCAGGGATAAATGCTGCGCCGGTAGCGGCCATCGGGCAGGCGGATGTGCGAAGTCGCAAGCCCCGGCAGCAGCTCCATGTCGTTGGGCCACAGCACGCTGTCGACCATGCCGAGCGGCGCGAACAGGCGCTGCTGAAAGAACTCCGCCAGCGAAAGGCCAGAGACTTTTTCGATCACTAGCGATAGCAATCCGTAGCCATAGTTGCTGTAGCACCAGGCCTCGCCGGGTGCGAAATTGGCGTCGGTGAAACGCGAGGACCACTGGTGCGTGAGCCCGGCGGGAATCTGCGGGAACAGGCCTTCGCTGAGAAAGAACGCGATGCTGTCCAGCGCATCACGCAGGCCGCTGGTGTGGTTGAGCAACTGCCGCAGCGTCGGTGTGCCGTTGAGGCCGGTGAGCTCAGGCAGATACGCGCGCACCGGCTGGTCGATGTCGAGCTTGCCGTCCTCGACCAGCAGCATCACGGCGAGGCCGGTGAACTGCTTGGTGACTGACGCGATGCGCATGCGCGTGGCCGGCGTGTTAGCAACGGCCTGCTCGATGCTCGCCAGACCGGTTGCGCGGTGATACAGCACGCGGCCGTGCCGCACCACGCCGACTGCGTAACCCGGCGCATCGCTGCGGGCGCTGGGCTCCAGCAGCTTGTCGATGGCGGCGATGCTGCCGAGGTCGAGGTCGTTCATGCGTTGGATGATGGCGTGATCTGCCTTGCGAATTCGAGGATCAGCGCGGCCGCAGCGGCAGCCTGCGTGGGCTCGGTGAGCAGCGACATGTGCGTGGCACCCCCCATGCGGTGATGGCGGCTATGTGGCGTGGTGCCCTGGGCCGCGAGCTGGTCGTGGCTGATGCGGAAGGCAGCGACCTGATCCGGCGTGACGGCGGGTGGATGCTCGCCGGCGCTGAGTGCTAGCGTCGGAATTGCTGCCGTGGCGGGGAGTGCGGCGATCTCGGCCTGAATGCTGGACAGATTGGCAATTTCGACCGTCAAGGTCTTCATGTGGCGAAAGCGCCCGTAAGCGGCGGCCTGATCCGGCGTCAACTCGATCGGCTTGCCCCCCGGCTTCAGGCGCTTCGCGATGGCCTTCATGAGACCGATGCGGGCCAGGCCATACAGCAGCCAGATCGCCGCCTTGGTCCTCAACACCACGACGCGGCGGAACGGTATGTCCTCGGGTGTGGCATCGAGTAGCACGAGGCCTGCGACCAGATCGGGTCGGGTGGCGGCGAAGTAGCGCATATACAGGCCACCCAGGGAATGACCCGCCAGAATCACCGGCGTGCGAATACCGGCTGCTTTCATCAAGGCTTCCAGCCTCTGCGTTGTGGCGGCGGCGCTGACGTCATCCGCCGGCCCGCTGCTCTCGCCGATGCCGGCACGCTCGTAGCTGAGCACCTGCGTATAGGGCAGCAGCGCCTGCTCGAAACCGCTCCAAGTGCGGATGAGGCTGCCGCCGCCGGACTCCAGCACCACGGGGGGTAGCGCACCAGCGACGCCGCCGATGTGGACGTGCAGACGCTGTGCGCCGACGGTGATGTGACGGTCTTCGATGCTCGTCATGGTTCAGAACTCCAGCGACAGGCGCAGCACCATCGAGCGCGGCAGGCTGTAAACGTAGGAGGAGTTGGCGACGATGGAATCGGTCGACGGCAATCCGCCCGTCGTGCCGCCGGACGAAGGCCCGAAGCCGGCGGCCACCTTTTGCACATTCAGGATGTTGTTGACTGCAAAGTTCAGCGACGGCCGCCCGGCCCAATCGTCGCGGCCCAGGTTGAACGTGGCACCGAGGATGCTGTAGTCGCCCACCTCGGTTTCGTGCGTGATCTCGGCAAAGGCCTTGCCCTGGAAGGAGTTGATCAGCGAGACCTGCGTCAGCCAGTTGCCCAGCGTGCGGCTGTAGTTGATGGTGCTTACCGCCTGCACCAGCGGCGAGCTGGGGAACAAGGTGCCCTTGGGCACTTGCTGGCCGGAGGCGTCGTCGAAGGTCTCGGTGGTGCGGGCCTCGATGTAGGAGGCGCTCTGTTCCAGCGTCAGGCCGCGGATCGGGGTCTTCCAGCGGATGGTGGTCTCGGTGCCGATGTTGTGGCTGCCGCCGACATTGTCGACGTAGGCAGTCACGCCGTTGGAAGCGACCTGGTTGATCTGCGGGTTTTTCCAGTCGAGGAAGAACACGGTGAGATCGACACGCAGCTTGCGATCGAACCAGTCGGTGCGGGTACCGACTTCATAGTTGTAGAGCGAGCTGGACTTGAACGTGAGCGAAATATCCGGCGAGGGAATGGTCGGCACATTGAAGCCGCCGAACTGGAAGCCGCGCGCGATGTTGGCGTAGAACAAGATGTCCTTAGTCAGCTTGTAGGTGGTCGCAATCTTCGGGCTGAAGCCTTTTTCGAGAATGCCCGGCGTTGCGCCGTTGTTGATGACGGAGACGCCGCTGGCATTCAGGGTGCCGGCCACTTTCGTGCGGTACAGGCGGCTGCCGAGCGTCAAGCGAAACTTCTCGGTGAAGTCGTAGTTGGCTTCGCCGTAGACAGCCTGCTCGTCGGCTTTCAAGGGATGAAAGCCGCCGTCCGAAGCGCTGATGCCGTCCGGCGTGATGAGCGAGGACAACAACGGAATCGGGATCAGCGACACCAGCTGACCCAACTGATTCAGCGTGTCGTTGGAGGCATTCAGACGCGAGCGGATATCCGCTTCGTAAGTGCTGTAGTAGAGCCCGCCGACCCAGGTGAGCTTTCCCATGTCGGAGGAGACCAGCCGCAGCTCCTGCAGAATGCCCTTCGTTTTTACATCACGAATCGTGCGCAGAAAACTCACACCCGAAGTGGACAGCGGCTGCAGCAGATAACTGGTGTCGATATCGGTATTGCTGCGCTTTTTCTGGTAGCCGGTGAGCGAGACCACGGTGGCCCAGTCGAAGGCATAGCGCACGTCCAGCGTGCTCAGGCCGTAGGCGTTGGTGATCTTCGAGGGCGTCGGCGCATCGTTGCGCGAGTAGGTGCCGTCGCGGAAGGTGACGATGTTGATGTCGTCCGAGCGGCGCTCGTTGGCGGTGTACCAGGCATTGACGGTGAGCTTCTCCAAGGGCTGCCACAGACCCATGATGCGACCGCTCCAGTTGCGGCCGGTATCGACGTCTTCCTGCGTGCGCGCGGGGTTGTCGCTGTCGATCACGCCCGGCGTTTTCTGGAAAATGCCGGAGCCGCGAAACGCCAGCGTCTCGCCCACTGGCACATTGAGTGCGAACCCGGTATTGGGCGCGTTGCTGCCGCGATCTACCTTGGTGTATTCGATGAAGGTCTTGCCTTCCCAGATGCCCAGCTTCGGGTAGTTGGGCACGTAGCGGATCAAGCCTGCCAGCGAGGTCGCACCAAACAGCGTGCCTTGCGGGCCCTTCAAAACTTCCACTGTGTTCAAGTCCCAGGGGTTGGGGTCGACGATCACGGTCGAACCATAAGGGTCCGAGATGGGGATGTCGCCCATCACCGAGCCGACCGTCTGATTGGTGTTGGTGTCGGGCCCCACGCCGCGCACCGAGACCTTGCGCTGCAGGCCAGCGATTTCGTCCTGCATGTTCACGCCGGGTACGAGAAGGAAGATGTCCTTGAGCTTGCGCACGCCCAGCTTTTCCAGCTTCGCTCCCTGCAGAACCTCGATGCTGCTGGGGATGTTGCGTACGTTCTGCGCGCGCTTTGTGACCGTCACAACCACTTCGTCCAGCTTGACCGCGCCAACGGATTTTTCTTCCTGCACGGGTGCGGTGTTGTCGGGCAGTGTGGCGACCGGGATTTCAGCAAGCGGGGGTTGCGATGTGCCGGCCTGCGGCGCAGTCGCGCTGGCAGTTTGCTCGGCAGGTGGCGTGGCGTCTGCGTTAGCCGGCGACTGGCTGGGTTGGGCCATAGCCGGTAGCGACATCAGCGCCAGCAGGACCCATAGGCATCGTGCGCAAAAATTATTCATGACCAATCCGGGCAGATGAACTGCGGGTTGCAGTTTCATGAACCGATTATTTATGGATGCCTGTCTGAATTGAGTCAGTGATATCACCTGAAACCACGCTGAAGCAGATTTCGGTGGAAGCACAGATGGTTGCAGTTTCATGGGCTGGCTAGCATGGCGCATGACTACATCTGTCCAGAAAATCGATGTCATCGTAATCGGTGCCGGCATTGCTGGCCTTGGTATTGCAGCGCAGCTTGGCCCGCAACTGCGTGTGCTGGTGCTGGAGCAAGAGGCGCAGCCCGGCTACCACACCACCGGCCGTTCGGCGGCGGTGTTTTCAGAAAGCTATGGCGGTACCACGGTGCGTTTGTTGTCGCGCGGCAGCCGTGATTTCTTGATGCAGCCGCCTGCCGGTTTCGCCAATGATGCTCTGCTGGTTCCGCGCGGTTTCCTGTTCGTCGCGCGCGAGGATCAGCGCGACGCGCTGGAGGCTTTGGCCGCCCAGCCCGACATGCGCGCGACGGCCATCCGCATGAACACCCGTGAGGCCTGCGCGCGTATGCCGCTGCTACGCCCGGACTATGTCGCCGATGCGCTGCTGGACGAGGGTGCAAGTGATATCGACGTGCACGCCCTGCATCAGGGCTATGCCGCCATGCTGCGTCGCAATGGCGGGCAGCTGCTGTGCAACGCGCGCGTCATCGCCATTCAAAGGCATCTGGGCAGCTGGCGGGTGACAAGTGATGCGGGTTGCTTTGAAGCGCCGCTCATCGTCAATGCCGCCGGCGCATGGGCCGATGAGTTGGCCTCGCTCGCGGGCGTAGACCGCATCGGCTTGCAGCCCCTGCGTCGCACCGCCGCTCTGGTGGATGTGCCCCGCACGGAAGGCATGGAGCGCTGGCCGCTCACCATCGACATTGATGAAGAGTTTTATTTCAAACCAGACGCCGGCCGCCTGCTGATTTCCCCAGGCGATGAGACTCCCAGCGCGCCCTGCGATGCGATGCCCGATGAAATGGATCTGGCCGTTGCGGTGGATCGCATCGAACGCGCCACCACGCTCGATATTCGCCGCATGCACGGCCGCTGGGCGGGACTGCGCAGCTTCGTGGCCGACCGCACACCGGTCGCCGGCTTTGCGCTCGATGCGCCGGGCTTTTTCTGGTTGGCGGGGCAGGGTGGCTACGGCATACAGACGGCACCGGCGCTGTCGCGCTTTGCCGCCTCGCAGTTGCTGGGCCAGGCAATGCCGACCGATCTGGTCGATCTTGGGTTGACTGCGGACTCGCTCGCGGCTGGGCGCCTTCAAGGCAAGCTGCCCGTGTCGCCCTAAGGCATAGAGGGCGAACACGATCTCTGCTGCTGCAGGCGCAGACTGGCATCTGCGGGCTGGGCCTTTATACTGCGCGCCTTGAAATGTGGGCCGGCTTAGCACAGCGGTAGTGCAACGGTTTTGTAAACCGTAGGTCGGGGGTTCAAATCCCTCAGCCGGCACCATCTTTCAGGTAAGCAGTCGAGCGTCTTGCTCCTGCCAATGTTGCGCTTCGGCACGGTCTTCCCGCATGGCGCTGCGCTCTCCTCCCTGATCTTTGCTTCTCATGCCCACCATCCAGTTCCCTCTCAGCAGCGACTACATCGAAGTGAACCAGTTGCTCAAGCTGGTCGGCGTCTGCGATAGCGGCGGTGCGGGCAAGGTCTTGGTGGCTCAGGGACTGGTGACGGTTGATGGTCAGCCGGAAGCGCGCAAGACCGCGAAGATCCGTGTTGGGCAAATCGTGAAATGCGGCGACGTGCGCGTGGTCGTGATCGCAGACCCCGCGGGCTGATTAAGCGTGCTGGCCAGCGCTGTGGCTGATCTGCAAATCCGGCGATTTCTGGGCGCTTATCCGGCATCGGTGCAGGCCAGCGTGCAGCGCTTGGTGGCGGAGAATCGACTCGGCGAGCATCTCAAGAAAAAGTATCCCGACACCCACGCGATACAGAGCGATGCCGCTCTGCACGATTACGTGCTGGGGCTGAAACAGGCGCATTTGCGCAGCTCAGCGCCGCTGCACAAGGTGATCTGGCAGAACAAGATGGATGTGCTGCAGAACGTGCTGGGCCTGCACACCACCATCTCGCGCGTGCAAGGCAGCCGCTTGAAGTCGAAGGCCGAAATCCGCATCGCCAGCCTGTTCAAGACCACTGCGCCGGAGTTTCTCGAAATGGTGGTGGTGCACGAGCTGGCGCACCTGCGCGAGCGCGAGCACAACAAGGCCTTTTACCAGCTGTGCGAGCACCTGCTGCCGGGCTATCACCAGATCGAGTTCGATCTGCGCCTGCTCATGCTGCACCGTGCCTTGGATGCGAGCACCCCCGGCTAAGTGGTTTCTACTGGTGCTGTCACCGCTTCGCGCTTGCCTTTGAAGCGCTCCAGAAACCGCTCCATCGCGATGTAGAACGCGGGCGTGAAATAGAGCGTCAGCAGCTGCGAGGTGAGCAGCCCGCCGACCACCGCGATGCCCAGCGGCTGTCTGGATTCCGCACCGGCACCCAGCGCCAGCGCGATGGGCAGGGTGCCGAAGATGGCGGCCAGCGTGGTCATCATGATGGGGCGGAAACGCACCAGACAGGCCTCCATCATCGCGTCTTCGGCGGTGGCACCTTCACGGCGTTTCTGCAGGGCAAAGTCGACCATGATGATGCCGTTCTTCTTCACCAGACCCACCAGCAAGATCAGCCCCACGAAGCTGAAGATGTTGAGTTCGAGACCGAATATCCACAGCGCCACCAAAGCCCCGATCGCCGCCAGCGGCAGGGAGGTGAGAATGGTGAGCGGATGTACGAAGTGCTCGTACAAAATCGCCAGCACCATGTAGATGACGAGGATGCTGAAGACCAGCAGGATCGGCAGATCGACGGTGGATTGCTTGAAGGTTTCTGCGGTGCCGGCAAAGGTGCCGCTGACTTCGCCCTTTAGCTCTTCGGCGGCAATCGCCTCGATCTTGCTGGTGACATCGCCGAGAGCCACGCCCGGCACGAGGTCGAACGATAGCGTCACTGAAGAGAGCTGTTGATAGTGGGTGATCGACAACGGGCCGACGCTGGGCCGGATGCTGGCAACCGCTTCGATCGGCACCAGGCGACCCGAGGTGCTGGGCACGTAGAGCAGCTTCAGCGCATTGATGTTGAGCTGGAACTCCGGCGCCATCTGCAGCAGCACGTCGTATTGCGCGGTGTTGCTGTAGATGGTGCTGATGCGTGCCGCGCCGTAAGCGGCGTAGAGCGTGTTCTGGATGTCAGCCACGGTTACGCCCAAGGCCGAGGCGCGGTCGCGGTTGATGTCGAGGTCGATCTGCGGATTGGCGAGCTGGAGGTCGCTGTTGGGGTCGCGCAGGCCGGGCACCTCACGCAGGCGCACCAGCATCCGCTCCGAGGTCTCGGCCAGCACATTCAGATCATCGGCCTGCAAGACATATTGGTAGTTGGAATTGCTGGAGTTGCCGCCGATGCGGATGGCCGGCGGGTTGCTGAAGAACGCCTGCAGCTGCGGCACGGCCGTCATGGCCTTGCGCAACTGGGCGATCACCTGGTCGGCCGAGTCCTTGCGCTCGCCATGCGGCGCGAGCCGAATGGTCATGCGCCCGCCAGTGGGGTTTGAAGAACCGCCGCCACCGCTACCGGTGGCCGAAAACACGCCGGCAACATTGGGATTTTTCTGCACCAGTTCGGCGGCCTTGTTCTGCATCACCTGCAACTCTTCAAAGGTGACACCATCGGGTGCGCGGGTGTTGGCAAAGATTACGCCGGTATCCTGCGCGGGAATGAAGCCGGTCGGCACCACGCGGAACATGAAGACGGTGCCGATCAGGATCGCGACAGAACCCAAGAGCATCAATGTGTTGTGGCCCAGCGCCCAGCGCAGCGTTTTTTCGTAGCCGTCGCGCATGGCGTCGAACAGGCGCTCGAAGGTGAGATACATCTTGCCGTGATGATCCTCGCCATCCTTCAACCAGCGCGCGCACAGCATCGGCGTGAGCGTCAGCGAGATGACTGCCGACAGCAGGATGGCCACAGATACAGTCATCGCGAACTCGCGGAACAGCCGCCCGATCAGCCCGCCCATGAACAGGATCGGGATGAACACGGCGACCAGCGAGATCGTCATCGAGATCACCGTGAAACCGATCTCGCGTGCGCCCTTGCTGGCCGCCTCGCGGGCGGTCATGCCCTGCTCCTTGTAGCGAATGATGTTTTCGAGCACGACGATGGCATCGTCCACGACGAAGCCGACGGACAGCGTCAGCGCCATCAGCGAAAGATTGTCGAGCGAGAAGCCCATCAGCTGCATTGCGCCGAAGGTGCCGAGCAGCGCGGCGGGCAGGGCGAGGGCGGAGATGACGGTAGCGCGGGCATCGCGCAGGAACACGAAGATCACCGCGACGACCAGAATGATCGACAGGATCAGCGTGAACTTCACCTCGTGGATCGACTCCTGGATGAACTCGCTGCGGTCGTAGGTGATGTCGATCTTGGTGTCGCCCGGGCCGCTCGCGGCCAGTTCGTCGAGGATGGCGCGTACCTTCTGGGCGATCTCTACCGTGTTGCTACCGGGCTGGCGAGTGACGGCAATGATGATCGCCGGCCGGCCGTTGTAGGTGGCGGCCTGCTTGTCGTTCTGAATGCTGTCGACCGCCTTGCCGACATCGCGGAAGCGCACGGGTGCACCATTGCTTTCAGCCACCACCAGATCGTTGTAGGCCGCCGCATTGCGCAGCTGGCCGTCAGCCTCCAGCGTGTAGCTGCGCTGCGCGCCGTAGAGCGTACCGCCGGGCTGGTAGCTGTTGCCGTTGGCGATAGCGTTGCGCAGCTGGATGAAGGAGAGGCCGCGTGCGCTCAGCGCCTGCGGGTTCACGTACAGGCGCGCTGCATACATCTTGCTGCCGTAGATGCTCACCTGTGCTACGCCCTCGATGCGCGAGAGGCTGTCGGCGACGCGGGTCTGGGCAAAATCGTTGAGCGTCGTCATCGGCACCGAGGTGGTCGACAGCGCCATGAACAGGATCGGCGCGTCGGCGGGGTTCACCTTGCGCAGCGTCGGCGGGTTGGGCAGGGCGGAGGGCAGCTGCCGCACCGTCTGCGCAATGGCGTTCTGCACGTCCTGCGAGGCGGAGTCGATGTCACGATCGAGCGCGAAGGTAAGGCTGATCTGGGTCGAACCGGTGCTGCTGGTCGAGTTCATCACGTCCAGGCCCGGAATCTGGGTGAACGCACGTTCCAGCGGCGTGGCCACGGTTGCCGCCATCGTCTCCGGGTCGGCCCCCGGCAGGCTGGCGCTGACGCTGATGGACGGGAAATCGACGTTGGGCAGCTCGGCCACTGGTAACTTGGTGTAGGCCACGGCACCGAATAACACCAGTGCCATCATCAGGATGGTGGTGGCGACGGGGCGCTGGATGAACAGCTCCGAGACGCCGACCGATTCGCCGGGCTTTAGGCCCTTCATGGGGCTGCGACCTTGGCGGCGCTCTCGCCTTTGGGCGCGGCGCTTTCAGCGCTGGGCTTCGCACCTGCGAGCTGCACCGTGGCACCAGGCTTGAGGTCGCGTGGCGCGCGGGAAACGACTTTCTCGCCGCCTTTCAAGCCCTTGTCGATCACCATTTCGCTGCCCAGCTGCCGCGCCACGGTCACTGGCGTGAGCTGCGCCTTGTTCTCGGCATCCACCACGTAGACGAAGCTGCCATCGGCCCCCGGCTGCACCGCCAGCTCGGGCACCAGTACGCGGTTGGTTTCGATGGCGAGGGTGGCGGTAAAGCTCACGAAGGTGCCGGGCCAGAGCTTCTCGTCGGCATTGGCGAACTCGGCCTTGAGTTTGACGGTGCCGGTGGTGGCGTCGATGGTGTTGTCGACGAACAGCACATGACCTTCGGCCAGAGCGGCACCGCCGGTCTGGCTGCTGACCACGATCTTCACCGGGCCTTTTGCCATCGCCTGCTGCAAGGCGCCGAGCTGCGCCTGCGGCACCGTGAACTCGGCCTGTACCGGTTGCAGCTGGTTGATGGTGACCAGCGGCGCGGCGTCGCTGGCATTGACGATGTTGCCGGTCTTCACCGACAGCGCGCCGGTGCGGCCGGCGATGGGCGCGCGGATGACGGTGCGATCCATGTTGACCCGTGCGGCCGCGACGGCGGCTTGCGAGACCTGCACGCTGGCTCGGGCGCTTTCGGCGGTGGCTTTGGCATCGAGCACTTCCTGCGGGGTGACATAGCCTTTTTCAGCCAGCGGCAGCAGGCGTTTTTCCTGCGTCTCTGCGGCTTGCACGCCGGCGCGGTCGCGCGCGACCTGAGCCTCGGCCTGCTGCATAGCGGCGCGATAGGGCGCGGGGTCGATTTCAAACAGCTTGTCACCGGCCTTGACCGACGCACCCTCGGTGAAGAACACCTTTTGCAGCGTGCCGCTGACTTGAGGGCGGATGGCCACACTGTGACTGCTGATGATCTGGCCGATAGCCGAAATTTGTACCGCGGCATCGCCAACACGCGCCTGCGCCATGTCGACGGTCACCGCCCGGTTGACGGGCGCTTTGGCTTGGCTGTTGGTGCGATGTTTCTGCCAGTAGAAAAATCCGCCCGCGAGTACCACAAGCAGCACGATGATGATGAGGGTTCTAGCGCGCACGACAATCCTTGCGTGGTGAGACTTTCTTGAGTGGGCAGTTGACCATGAACCCTGTGCCGGGTTCCACCGCTGCCCTGTGACCGCAACGTAAAGCGGGCTTAACAAACGCCGGCTGAATCATTTCGATGATGCGATAAACGCGACGAGCGTGAGATAATCCATGTGATTCGCGTCGGCCCTCCGCGTTTGTGAGCCGTGAACTCCGCCAGGCCCGGAAGGGAGCAACGGCAGCGGTGTAGCGAAGCGCCGGAGTAAGTCGGCGCGAATCACTTTGATACCTCACTTGGCTACTGCGCTTGCGGCTTGCGCACGTAGCCATGCTCACGGGCATTGAGCCCGCTCCGCGTGACTCCGCACGCCATCCGCAATGCTCGCTACGCCAATCGAGGCATCAAAGCCTCGCTACTCGATGCGTATCAGCGCAACGCCACCGGACTGAAAGACTACCGTCTGCGGCCGCTGCGTCTCTTTGGCCAAATCAGCAATCCGATCCTTGCGCGTGAACGCAATCTCGCCGGTCACCGGTGTGCGATGCGGCGTGACGCTGCCGCGATACACCGAAAAGCTGGGCATGGTGACGCGGTAGGCAACGACGGGCAGGCCCATCTGGCGGCTGATTGCGGCGGCTTGCTGCACCGGCACTTGCTGGCCAGCGGCTAGCAGCGGCAGCACGCCGCACCACACCGCAAGTGATACGGCCAACCCACCACGCAGGGCCGCCATTGCGGGGGTGATGTTCGGGCGGATGAATGCCAGCAGCAGAATCACGGCGGCACCGAGGCATGCCATGTAATAGGTGGGCCGAACTGAAGCAATAATGGTTTCGACGATGCCGCGATCGTAGGCGTGATTTGCATCCGGCAAGAACTGCGGCATCAGCGTCGGCAGCGCGCACAGCAGGGCGATGAAAATGGCGGCGGGTAGCAGTGCGACCCAACGCCGCTTGATGGCATCCGCGTGCAGACCCATCAGCACGAACAAGGGCGTGCAGCCATAGAGCAGGTAGTGTGGCAGCTGGGTCTTGCTGGTGCTGAACAGCACGAACACGACGCCGAACCAGAGCAGCAGATACAGGGTGCGGGGTTCGATTTTCCAGCCCTTGATCTGCTTGAAGGCGGTAGGTAGCCAGGCCGCGAACGGCAGCACGATCAAGGGCAGTGCGGCAACGTAATACCAGAGCTTGCCGCCGTGACTTTCCATCGTCTCGCTGTAGCGACCGACGTTGTGGTCGAGCAGAAAATGCTTGAAGAAATCGCCGCCGTCCCTGAGCGTGAGCACTACCGCCCACGGCAGGAATACCGCCAGTGTGAGTAGCCAGCCGGGGATGAAGAATGCAGCTTTCAGTGCATCGCGCCAGCGGCGCGTGAGCAGTGCAAACGGCAGCACCACCATCACCGGCAGTGCAACCGCGACGGGGCCTTTGGTGAGCAGGCCGAGGCCGATCCAGAGATAGACCAGCAGCAGACGTTTGCGGCTGGGCGACTCGAACCAGCGCCATAGATCGAGCAGGCTCAGTGCCAGAAAAAGATTGAGGAGCGCATCCGCCGTCGCCGCGTGGCCGATCAGCCCCGGCACCGGCGACAAGGCGAGGCTGCCGGCCGCGAAGAGCGCCTTGTCCTTCGAGCCGCAAGCCTCCAGCACGAAGCGGTACACCACCCACATCCACGCGCTGGCAGCGAGCATGGAGGGCAGCCGCAGCGAGAATTCGCTCCAGCCCAGCACGCTCACCGAGCCGGCCTGCAACCAGTAGATGAGGATGGGCTTGTCGTAACGCGGTGCGCCGTCGAGATAGGTCATCAGGAAGTCGCCGCGCTCGAACATCTCGCGCGTCGCCGCCGTGAACGCGCCCTCGTCGAGATCGAACAGCGGCACCGCCCAGCTGTTAAGCCAGAAGCCGGCAAAGGCAAACACCACCAGCCACAGCGCGGTGGGATCGATGCCAGACAGCAGGCGCTGTGCGGGGCTCACATAAACGCGGGGCGTGCGAGCCATTGCCGAGCTAGACCTTCAGCGGCGATTCTTTCGGCAACTGCATCACTACTGTTGCAGGCTGTGCCGCATCGGCCCAACCGAGCGGCGAACCGTCATCGGTCGCCTCGTCGATCAGTGCCACGCGGGGGATGTCCTTGTAGAAGATGCGCGCGAGCATTTCGGCGACGATGCCGGTGGTGAGAAACTGCACCGAGAACATCAGGAACAGGATCGAGACCAGCAGCAAGGGTCGGCCGCCGATGGATTCGCCGAGCGCGAATTTGACGAACAACAGCCAGCTCATCATGGCGCCACCGATGAAGCCGAGTGCCAAGCCGATCGAACCGAAAAAATGCCCCGGCCGTGCCTGAAAGCGCATGAAGAAGAACACGGTCAGCAGATCGAGAATGACGCGGAAGGTGCGCGAGATGCCGTACTTGCTGGTGCCGAACTGCCGCGCGTAGTGGGCGACGGGCATCTCGGCAATACGGTGCGGGCTGGTCACCATCGCCGCCCACACCGGGATGAAACGGTGCATCTCGCCATACAGCCGCACTTTCTTGATGACCCGCGCGCGATAGACCTTGAGCGAGCAGCCGTAGTCGCTGAGGTTGACGCCAGTGATGCGGGCGATAAGGCGGTTGGCGATCTTGCTTGGCAGCTTGCGGCTGACGGCGGCGTCCTGCCGATTGACGCGCTTGCCCTGGATGAGGTCAAGGTCGCGCCGCAGCATTTCGTCAACGAGTCTGGGGATGTCGGCGGGGTCGTTCTGCAAGTCGCCATCGAGTGTGGCGATGATCTCGCCGCGCGCGGCGTCGATGCCGGCCTGCATGGCGGCGGTCTGGCCGTGGTTGCGGGCAAAGCGCAGCACGCGCACATGCGGGCCGTATTTGGCAGCCTCGCTGACCAGACGCGAACCGGTTTCGTCGGTGGAGCCGTCATCGACAACGATCAGCTCCCACTCGCCGACATAGCTGGCCAGCCCCTTGTGGACACCTTCGAGCATGGGCGTGACGTTGTCCTGCTCTTTGTACATGGGGATGACGACGGAGAGGCGCGGGGCAGTGAGCATTGTGTTCATGGGCGAGAGTTTCTCACACGCGGCTGGGTCAGCCACGCCACCGCACCGGCGGCGAGTGCAATGCCCAGCACCAGAATGTGCAGGTTGACGGCGGCCGCGAGCAGCGCCGGTGTCGGCGAGGCGAGCGGCGAAGCAAAGGCAATCACACCAGCCTCGTAGGTGCCGAAGCCGCCGGGCGTGTGGATGGGCAGCACGGTGGACAGATCTCCACCAATCGCACCGAGCAGGCCGGCGACTGGCGAGAGTTGTGCGAGGGCGGCAAACACAGCGGCTAGCGCCGCGAGCTTGATGCCCCAGGCTGACCAGCTGAGCGCGAGATCGAGCCGCACCTGTGCGCCTCGCTGCGGGACACCCATCAGCAGCTTGCGCGCAAGCTGCGAACCCTTGCCCTGACGGCCTGCCAGTGCTTCAGAGAGCTTTTGCTGCAACAACGGCACCAGCAGCGGGATGAGTGCTGTGACGAGTGCCAGCAGCGGCCATAGTCCCGTTGGCAAAGGCAGCAGCGCCGGGGCAAAGGTGAGCAGCGCCAGCACGCCGAGCACATTCAAATCCAGCAGCCGCAGCCACAGCAAGGTGCCCGCGCCCTCGGCCAGCGGCACGCCGAACCAGCGCTGCATGAGAATGGGGAAACTCGCCTCGCCCGTGCGTGCCGGCAGCAACAGGTTGAGTGCATTGTTGAGCAGAATCAGTTGCAGGCAGCGCGGCCAGCTGCCGCGAGGGATGCGCGGCTCCGCCAGATAAATACGCAAGGCACGCAGCGCATAGCTCGCCATTTGTGCAAAGACCACCAGAGCGACCAACGCCAGTGGCACCTGCGCCCATGGGCTCAGCAGGCGCGCGAAGCCCCACCAGTGCTCGATGGCCAGCGCGAAAGCGGCCAGCACCAGCACTTGCAGGGCAATCAGCAGGGCGCGCTTGGTGGTGGAGGTCATCCGGTCATTTTAGGCGAGCGTGCCGGATGTGCTTTAGGAAACTAAACTACCGGAATGAGCTACCTCGCCCTTGCCCGAAAATACCGCCCGCGCCGTTTTGAAGATGTCATGGGGCAGGGCCACGTCACCAAAGCCCTGTGCCATGCGCTGGATCAGGATCGCCTGCATCCGGCCATCTTGCTCACCGGTACGCGCGGCGTGGGCAAGACCACACTCGCTCGCATCATCGCCAAAGGCCTCAACTGCGAAACCGGCGTCACTTCGCAGCCCTGCGGCGTCTGCGGCAGCTGCAAGGAAGTCGACCAGGGCCGCTTCGTCGACCTGCTGGAAATCGACGCCGCCTCAAACACCGGCGTGGACGACGTGCGCGTGGTGATCGACAACGCCCAGTACGCGCCGGTGCGAGGCCGCTACAAGGTGTACCTGATCGACGAAGTCCACATGCTGTCGAAGAGCGCCTTCAACGCGCTGTTGAAGACGCTGGAAGAGCCGCCGCCGAGGGTGAAGTTCATTCTCGCGACCACCGACCCGCAGAAGCTGCTCGCCACCATCTTGAGTCGCTGCCTGCAATTCAATTTGAAGCGCCTGCCGATTAGCGTCATCCGCGACCAGATCAACAAGGTGCTGACCGAAGAGGGGCAGGCGTTCGAGACGGGTGCCGTCAGCGAAATCGCCCGCGGGGCCGATGGCTCCATGCGCGATGCGCTCTCGCTCACCGACCAGGCCATTGCCTTTGCCGGCGGCGGCACGCTGCTGCGCGAGCCGGTGGAGGAAATGCTCGGCACCTCCGGTCGCCGCGTGTTGTTCGACTTGCTCGCGGCGCTCACCACGCGCGATGGCGATGCCCTGCTGGCAGGCATCCAGAAGCTGGAAAGTCAGGCACCGGACTACGCCGCGCTTATCAACGAACTGGCGACGGCGCTGCAACGCCTCGCCATGCTGCTGGCCCTGCCCAAGGCGCAGAACGAAGACGATGACGAGGCCCTGCTCGCCCTCAACGGCCGCTTCAAGGCCGAGGATTTGCAGCTTTATTACCAGATCGCTGTGCTCGGTCGCCGCGATCTGGGCTGGGCACCGGAGCCGCGTCTGGGTTTCGAGATGTGCCTGTTGCGCATGCTCGCGTTCCACCCCGATCAGCCACCCGATCAGCCCGCGACTGTGGGCGGTTCGCGTCCTGCAACGAGTGCTGCGGGTAGCGCCGCACCCGCACGCCCTGCCGCAGCTGCGCCAACGGCAATTCTTGCACCGCCTGCACCTGTTGCGGCCAAGCCGCGTATCGAGCTGCCCGCCATCGCCGTGCCGGTATCGGCGCCGGTGCCCACGCCGCAGCCGGTCGCCGACGATGCACCTTGGTCTGTGCGTCTCGAAGCGCTTGCACTCAAGGGCATGACCAAGATGCTCGCGTATCACTCGGTGTGGACTTCCCACGATAGTGATGCCCTGCGCCTGACGCTCGACGTCAAGCAAAAGCACCTGCTCACCGAAGAGCGCCGTGCTGAATTACAGGAAGCCTTGCGCATCCAGCTCTCGGCCCCCATCCATCTGGTGATTGACGTCGGTATCGGCGCGCTCGATACACCCGCCGCGCTGGCCATCGCAGCCCTTGACGCCAAACAGAAAGCCGCCGAGACCGCCATTGTCGAAGACGAGCGGGTCAAGGCCTTCCAGCAGCATTTCGGCGCCAGCATTCGTGCTGGCTCCATCAAATCCCTTTGACTCTTCGCGTCAACCAACCTCACCTAAACCAACACTCAAGGAGCGCCCATGAAAGGCCCCATGCAACAGATCCTCGCCCAAGCCCAGAAGATGCAGGAGAACGTCAAACGCCTGCAGGATGAAGTCGCCCGTATGGAGGTCACCGGCGAGTCCGGCGCGGGCATGGTCAAGGTCACGCTCACCGGCAAGCACCAGGCGAAGAAAGTCGAGATCAGCGCCGATGCGCTGACGGAAGACAAGGAGTTTCTGGAAGACCTGATCGCTGCTGCCATCAATGACGCGGCGCAGAAGATCGAGACCGCGAGTGCTGCCAAGATGGCCGGCGCGACCGCCGGTATGCAGTTGCCTCCGGGCATGAATCTCGGTGGCTTGATCTAAGCCACGGTGTCGAGCTATTCCCCCAAACTCACCCGCCTGATCGACGCCCTGCGCCGCCTGCCGGGCGTCGGCCCCAAGTCGGCGCAGCGTATGGCGCTGCATCTCTTGCAACGCGACCGCGAGGGCGCGGCGTTTCTCGCGCGCAGCGTCAGCGAGGCAATGGAAGGCATCAATCAATGCCCGAAAACGCGCATGTTCTGCGAGCCGGATCACTGCGGCTTCTGTAGCGCGCGGCGAGAAGACACTGGCCAGCTCTGCGTGGTCGAAAATCCGGCGGATCTGCTCGCCATCGAGGGCGGCACCGGCTATCGCGGCCGCTACTTCGTGCTCATGGGGCGGCTCTCGCCGCTGGATGGCATCGGCCCCGAGCAACTGGGCTTGCCGCGTTTGATCGAGCAGCTTTCAGCGGGCGACGTGCGCGAACTCATCATCGCCACCAACCCGACGGTTGAGGGCGAGGCAACTGCCCACTACATCGCCGAACTTGCCAAAGCGAGAAGCGTGAAAGTCACCCGCATCGCCCACGGCGTGCCGATGGGCGGCGAGCTGGAATACGTCGATGGCGGCACGCTCAACCACGCTTTTGCGGGGCGACAACTGTTGTAGCGAAAAACCATCGGGCACAAAAAAGCCGGAGCGTGTCGAACACGCTCCGGCTTTTTTGTTGAAGCGTTAGAAGCCGCGCGCAACCTTGAGGCGGCGACGCCCCAAGCCGAACAGCAGCGGCAGCAGCAGGCCCAGACCCAGTGCGCCGCCAAAGCGACCACCGGTTTCAGTGACGCTACCCGACGTGTTGCCGCCACCGACGGAACCAACCGGATCGCTCGGGGCAGTGCCGGGGCCGGGCATGACGGTGCCGCCGCTGCTAGCTGCCTTGTTGCCGAATACCTGGATGTCGGTCGCGCGTGCCACCGAACCCGGTGCGGTCGGCAGGGCGGGGATGCCCGGCTCGAACACGATGTTGGTGCTGATCACCGAGTTGATCGGCGGCACGAAGGTCGGGCAGTCGGCATTCACCAGCGGGTCGCTGTCCTGATCGCCGTGATACAGCGGCTGACCCGTGCACTGGGTGGTGAGCACCCGCACCATCACATGGGTCGCCATGACGGCGGGGAAGTCGAAGCTGCGGAAGATCAAATCCGGCTGCACCGGGCGGATCAGCACGCCGGGGAAGGCGTCATCGGGGCTGGTGTAGACGATGTTGCCGAAGTCGCTGGCCGCATTCGCACAGGTGCCGTTGCAAGTGCGCACCTCGAACTTGCGAATACCGGTGAAGCGGCCCGGGTTAGTGGGGCCGGCCGCTGTCGACAGATGCAGGCTGGAGACACTCTTCGCCCCGCCCGCCAGCTGCACGATGGCATAGGCGCCTTCGACCAGACCGGCATCACCGATGCGCACACCGGTGCCTTCGGTATCGTCGATCAGTGTGTCTTTGCCGTCGATGTTCGCCTGCACGGTTGCACTGGTCAGCACCACCGCGCCCTTGGTGAGCGAGGCATAGTTGGTAGGCAGCGTGAAGGTCGCGGTGCTGCTGCCGGCGGCAAAAGTCTGCCGGAAGCGATGCAGGCCATAGCCGGGTGCGCCGATGACGAGGTCGTAGGTGCCGGGCACCAGCTTGGCGGTATCTGCCAGATTGAGCGTAGCGCGACGGGTGTTGTCGTCGGTCATGTCCACCACCGTCGCCGGATCGGTGTCGGCAACGGGGCGCGAACGTGCCTCGTACTGGCCGATGTAGATCTTGGCGGTGCTGATGGCGGCGTTGCTCTCGTCACCCGCCAGCACCTTGAAGGTGACGGTGGCAGGTGCAGACAGCGGCGACTCGAACTGACCCACCGGCGTCACATCGTCGCCGCCGTTGGTATAGGCGTCCTTACCCATACCGCGCTTGGCAAAGGCATCCCAGAGTTCCTTCTGGTTGGCACCGCCGAAGCGGGCCACGTCCGCCGCCAGCATGGCGTCGCGCGCGTCGAGCATCGAGGGGGCGGCGGGCATCAGCAGGAAGCTGTCGAACATCAGCTGCACCCAGCGGCGGTTGCCAGGGCAGGCGTCGGCGGCGTACTTGCCTTCGGCGCAATCCTTCTGGCGGACCTTGTCGCTGGCCGGGAAGGTGCTGTTGTACTTGGCTTGCAGCGCAGTGCGGATATCCCAGTTCACGGCGTTCCAGATCTCGCCGTCGCTGTGCACTTCCGGCCCCGGCGTGTCGAAGCCCATGTTGCTGTAGTTGAGCGGGTTGTTGTCGAGCGCGTAATCGCGGATGGCGACCTTGAGATTGCCCGTGGCGTAGAGACCAATCGCCGTCGCCGACTCGCCCTGAATCGGCGAGAAGCCGCTGGTGATGAGGTATTCGCCCGCCACCTGGTCGCTCCAGGCCTCGCCCATCGAACCACCCTGTTCGCCGCCGATGCTCGAATCCGGCCCACCGATCATGCGGTTGCTGATGGCGTGTGTGTACTCGTGGCCGACGATGCCCTGATCGAGGTCGCCGTCTGCGCAAGGGGCATACAGCGCGCCGCCAAGTGACTGGAACAGATACTGGTTGGTGATGCCGGGCACGCCATCCATGAGTGCGATCTGGTTGGCGTTGTCGCGGCCGGGCGCGGCGTAGAAGGTGGGCGAACCGGGGCTGCCCGAGAGCGCGCCCGCCTGCACGTTGCCGATCTCGGGATCGTTCTCGCGGCTGACGTCCGTATTGCCGAAGTTGTTCTGCTGCAGGTTGTAGTTGCGCTCGGTGAAGCCGAGGAAGTACGAGAAATCGTGCATGCGGTTGTGCTTGACGAAGAGATCCGTCACCGCCGCGTCGATGTCATTGCCCTGCGGCACCAGGTTGGTGGGGTCGCACTTGCTGGCATTCCACTTGTTCTCGAAGGGGAAGATGTAACTGCGTGTGGGTGAGACCGGGCGGTACATCTCGGCCGGCGTCAGCGGGCTGCCCCAGGCCTCGGCAGTGATGGCGTTGTTGCCGATGGTGGTCATCGTCGACGCCTGCGTGGCGCTGATCAGCACGTCCCAGGGGGCACGCGAGGCGATGTTGCTGGTATCGAGGTCGCAACCCGCACCTTTGCCCCAGCACATCTTGATGCGGTTATCGATGCCACTGAAGTCTGGCAGCGGGTAGGCGCCGAAGGTGCTCCAGGTTGGCAGCGTGACGGCGGCCGAAGCACCACCAGCATCGGTGTAGGTGAAGGTGCCGACGTAGTTGAAAGGGGGGAGTGCGGTGCCACCGAAGGGGCAGACCTCGGCCGAGTAGACGCCGGCCGGCAGACCGCCGGTGGGCGCATACATCAGGGTTTCAGGGCTGGCCAGCAGGTCGTTGGAGGCGACCAGTGCACCGTTGAAATAGAGGTTAAGGAAGATGTCATTGGCCGGCTGTGCCGCTGCACCCACCACCACGATCTGCGATTGCGCAGCAGGCACGGTCACGTCATAACGCGGGCCGCAGCTGGCGGCATCCGGGAAGGCACCCTGAAAAGTCGAGGCCGTCGGTGCCGACTGCCAGTTGACGCGATTCTCGCGGCGCAACACCTGGCCGGTCTGCGCGTCGATGAAGTGCACCATGCCGATGACGTCACCACCGTTGCTGTTGAGCACGATGGTCTCGAACACCTGGCGCACGCCACCGTTGGGCATGGGCAGTGCACTGAGGCGCGCACGCTGCGGCTGGTTGAAGCCTTTCACGTTCATCACGTGCCAGCCGAGCCTGCCCGTCATGTCGAACTGGTTGATGACCTTGTCGAGCGTGACGGCGCGCTTCACATCGGCGGCGGCAATCATCCAGGCCGCGAGCGGCGTGAGGGTTGCGGCACCCGCCGGGGGCTGGTCGCCCGCCGAGGAAGACGACACGTAATAGACCTTGCCATCGACCACGCCGACAGTGATGAGGCCATCGTGAGTCGGCGTGAGGTCACCGAACTTCTGGCGCAGCAGCACGGCGCGGCCCGGGTTGTTGGGGGTAATACCTTCGTTGATCAGTTCGAGCGAATCGACCGAGCTGGGGGCGAGCTTGAACAGTGCGGCATTGGCCTTGACGAAGGCGCGCGCCTGTTGCTCCGGCGTACCGGTGAGGCCGGTGGCGAGGTAGCCGCCGTGCTTGACCATCGAATTGATGGTGCCGAACTTGTTCCAGTTGGCCTCGGCGCCCAGACTTTTTACGGCCGCCAGTTGCAGTGCCGTCGGCAGCAGCTTGCCGGGACGGTAGTCGGCATTGCCGTTGTTGACGGGCGTGTCGTTGAGCTCGATGAGCGCGTGCGCGGGGCCGCTCAGCGCAGCGAGCGCCACGGCGAAGACCGCCAGCGGACGGCGGAACAGGGATAGATTGGATTGCATGCGATGGCCTGGAATACCGGCGCGTGAGCGTCGATGGTGACTAAGAGACTCCCAAGCGGTCCATCGCAGGAATCGGATTGAGCACACCGAGCAATCAGCGTGCCCATCTCCAAACGCGGCACTCTGTTTTTTGTTGACCTGAAAGTTTCATCAACCGCTGCATCCCTGCGGCCAAGACATTGCCTTGTAAATTATTTGTTGAGAAGCGCATCCACCTTGGCGGCGCAGATGAAATCGTTTTCGGTCAGGCCATTGGCCGTGTGCGTCCACCAGGTCATCGAGACCGTCTTGTAGCCAAAGCTGATGTCGGGGTGATGATCTTCGCGGTGCGCCACGTAGATCGCCGCATTCACGAAGGCGGTGGTGTGGTAGTAGTTTTTGAACTGGAATGTGGCCACCAGTTTTCGGCCTTCGTCGGCAAACGCCCACTCGCTGCGAAGTTCGTTTTTCAGCGCTTCGGCTTCGGCAGCCGGCAGCGGCGGGGTCTTGCCCTCGCAGGGGATGCAGCGTTTTTCGGTGAGCTTGGTCATGACGGTCGGCCTTAAAGTCTGGGCCGGCAGTTTAAGGGGTCTCGACCTTGGCGACGGCGGTTGTGGGCAGTCCGTATTGATGCGCTGATTTCGGGTTGAGCGCGATGGCGAGTTCACTCTGCTGGCGGGCTTCTGCTGCATGGCCATTGGCTGCAAAGGTGCGAGCGGCGGCAGCGTGCAGGCGGGCGGTGTTCCAGCCGCTGGCCGACGCCGTGCGCATCACTGCCGCGGCCTCGGCGGTAGCACCGGCATGCACCAGCGCATCGGCGAGTTGGATTTGCGAATCGCCATTGGCGCGCAAGGCCGCGTTCTTGCGCGCCAGCACCAGCGCCTCTGCGGGTGTGGCAAACAGCAGGAAGTGATCCAGCCCATGCCCATATGTTGCCTCGGGCAGGGTCGCGAGACGCGCGTCGTACAGCGTGCGGGCGCGGGCAATCCACGGTGCAGCACCGGCTGCATCGCCGCGCTCGCGCAGCAGCTTGGCGGTGGCATCCATGTATTCCGGGTTGTTGGTGTCGGCAATCACGCCAGCGTATTCGCGCAGCGCGCCGTCGGCATCACCTCGCAAGGCGTGAATCTCGGCGACGTGCTCGCGCGCCAGCCACCAGCCGGGCAGCAGGCGCAGCGCGTGTTCGTAGTGGGCCAGTGCGCTGTCCCAGCGGCCGCGGTCGAGGTCGAGCAGGCCGCGTTGCAGGGCGAGCCAGGCGCGCGGGTGGGGTGAGTCACCGTGGTAGATCGCATCGGCGCGGTCAAACAATGCAGCCGCTTCGCTGGTGTGGCCCATGCGCGCATGCCACAGCGCCAGCCGCACCAGATTGCTCTGGTCTTCGCGGCGATCGAGCGCGGCGCGATAGCCGCTGAGGGCTTCGTCGTAATGACCGCGGTAGAAGGCGAGGTCCGCGCGCAAGGCGAGAATCGCCGTCGGGTCGGGATTGTTCTCGCGCGCGGCGCGTGCGAGATCGGCCTCGACGCGATCCAGCCGATGCACCGTGAAGTTGAAACGCGCCCGCGAGAAGTAGGGGCCACCGTTGCCAGACAATGCAAAGGCCTTCGCCAGTGATTGTTCGGCTCTGGTGTAACCGGCGTAGTCGCCACTGAGCTGCGCCTGGGCCAGCTGGGCATTGGCGAGGGTTTCCCATTGCGTCCACACCACCGGGCCCTGTTCGATGGCGGCCTCTGCCTGGCGCACGGCACTGGCCGCGGCAGTCAGTTCATCGGCATAGCCGTACGGTGTAGTGGCTGCCGGCGCTGGCGGCACCACGACGCTGGGCGCTGGGCCGCAAGCCGAACAGATCAGCAGCGCGATGGCCGCGCCCGCGCAGCGCACGCTCATGGCGCGGGATGCGGTGCTGCGAGATACGGAAACTGCGCGAGGAATGGCGATTCGTTCTGCCGCGGATTATTCGGCAGATTCTCGAAGGCATGCACATCGCAGGGGTGGCCGTAGCAGTCGCCGGGCGTGGTGAGATCCACCAGCGCCATCGAGAGAATGCGATCCACCGTGATGTCCTCGAAGCGCCGCCCGTTGGGGAAGCCATCGGGTTGCGACAGATCGAGCTGCAAAGTGTCGGGGATGATCTTGCTCACCACCTGCCGCGCACACACATCCAGCGGGCAGGGCGTGATGCCCTTGGCGATGATGGCGTCGTCGAGCCCGGTGTGTAGCTCCTCAAGTCGCTCCAGCATCAGCGCGGAGAAGTCGCTGTCTTCGGAGGGATCGGTGCCGTTGAAGTGATCCTTGTCCTCGGTGTGTAACAGCACCGTCGCGACCACCGGCTGGCCCATGCGATCTACCCGCACATAAGCCGCCTTGCCGAAGGTCTGAAAGGTGAAGGGATTGGCGTCGACCACCGGCGGCGGGATCGTGGGTGGTGTGTTGCTGCCCCCGGCACCGCCACCCCCGCAGGCCGTGAGCAGGCTGATGGCCATCAAAGAAATGAGCTTGGTGTTCATTGCGCCCCCTTCACCAGACGATTGGCCGTAGCCCACACCCGCACCAGCTTGCCGGCGGGCGGCACCACCAGCGTCGGGTCCATCTCGAAAACGATTGCCGTGAGATTGCGTCGCGTGAACGAATCGCGCGTGTTGTCGAACATCAGCGCGCCCTTGGGTTTATCGGTGGAATTGAAGCTGCCGATGGTGGCGCGAAAGCCCTGGAAATCGAAGAAGAAGGGGTCGTCGCGCAGCCCGGCATAAAAGCGCAGACCGCTCGGCGAGGAAATCACTTTTTCAACCGCACCCGACACCAGCTTGGCTCCTGCACCCGGCAGATTTTCGATCTGCACACCGGGCTCGCCCGCCGCGTTCTTGCCGAAGCGGATCTGGATTTCATGCTCGGGCTGGGCATCGCCGTTGAGATCGATGTTGTAAAGAAACAGCACGTCCGGGTCATAGCGACCGGTCGGGCCATCGACACGCTTGTTGGGTGCGGGCGTGCCACCAAAGCAGATGGCCCCCACCAGTCGGCCGCCTTCGCGAAAGATGAAGACGTCGGTGATATCGGCCGAGGGGTCGAGTGTCGAGCCCGGTGCATCGGCGTGGTCTGCCGCGGGTGCGAGTGCTGGCAGCAGGGCCAACACTCCGATCAGCAGACGGTGGCGCAGCGTGCGAATAATGTTCATACGTCCCTCCTTTTTTGCAGATGGTGCCGCCTCAATGCTTGACCTCGTCGCTGACAAACCAGGGCAGGCCGTCGGCATCCAGAAATAGGTTTTCCATCTCGTGCTGATTGAATGGACGCGAGCCGATGCGGCCGAACACTGCAATCTGGTGGCCGGTTTCATCGACGGCGCGGTCGCGATCCAGCCCCTTGCTTAGTGCCAGCAGCGGCTTGTTGCTGGGCCAGAACGCAATCCAGGTTGGCTTGGGTTCGGGTGAGAAGCCGTAGAACTTCGGCTGCGTATCCGGTGCCGTGAGTTGCAGCACCTGCAGGCCGCTGTCATCCGCGACGTATGCGAACAGGCTGGCGTTGGTGGAGCCCACCACCACGTCGTTCGCACCCTTGAGCCGGCCCTCGGCCGTGGTCGCAGTGAGCAGCATCGGCTGCTCGGGGTTCTGCACATCGACAATCACCAGACCCTGTGCGCCGGCCGCGACGTAGGCATAGGTGCGTGCGACATAGACGCGCCGCGCATCGGCCAGCGGCAACAGCGCCTTAGCAATGGGCTGAGCGGGGCGCGTGATATCGAACACTTCAAGCCCGCGCGCGCTGGTGACGAAGGCGTAGCGGAACTGCACCGCCACACTGCGCGCGTCGCTCATCGGCGTGATGCTGAGCAGCTTGGGCTTGAGTGGATCATCCAGATCGAGCACGACCAGGCCGGTATCGGCGATGACGTAGACGTGGGTGCCGGCAATGGCGAGGTGGCGCGCGCCCTTGAGCACGCCGTCGGCGTTCCAGGTGAGCGCGCGCTTCAGCTTGTTGTTGCGTGGCTCGCCGTCTTGCAGGGTATCGACGTTGACCAAGATCAGACCTTCGACCGCATCCGCAATCAGCGCGTAGTGGTAGAGCGGGTGCATGGCCTGCTCCTGATTCTTTTCGCGCACCGCTGCATCGGCATTGCGCAGCGGATTGATCGGTTGGTTGGTGGGTAGCACCACACAGCGCGCGTCCTTCGAGGCGACGTGCGTGTCGTGGCCCAGCGGCGAGAACGGTGCGGTGATCAGCCTCTGCGAGAAGCCCTTGTTGGCGATGCTCGCGGCATCGTAGGCCTGCATGCCCTTAGCGCCTTCGGCGGCATAGAGATACTCGCCGCGCAGTTGCAGGCAGCGCACTGGCTCGCCGCTACCGTTGCTGTGTGCTGTCGTCAGCCGGCGGCCGCGCGCTTCGTGCGCCGCATACCAATCCGGGTAGGCGTAGCGATGCAGATAGCTACCAATCACCGCCTGCGGCTCGTCCCATTCGGTGACCTGCACGGCATCGACTCCCTCGCTACTGCCGGCCCAGGCGTGATAGCCGATGAAGTTGACGAAGTTGGTGCCCAGCCCCACCAGCGAGGCCATCCAGGCGTTGTTGTCATTGGCTTGTGAGAGGTGGCAATCCGAGCAGGTCTTGGTCTCGGTGGTGCGCTCGGTGTGCGGGTAGTGCGGCGCGAAGGCTTGGCTCGAGAAGCCGCTGGACGACACCGGCTGCTGCTGGATGTAGATCTTCTCGCGGTTGCTGTTGGTGGATGACAGCACCAAGCCCGACGAGGAGCGAATGGGCGCGATGCGATTGCCCTTCACCTCACCGTGCTTGCCGAGCATGAAGAAATCATCGCGCGCCACCTGCGGGTTGTAGGTCGCAAAGTTGCGCGACTCGCCGCCTTCAAAATGCTTGCGCTCGGTCTTCCAGTTGGCCTGGATCGGCAGGTGGCAGCCGAAGCAACTCGTGGTCCAACTGCTGTGGCAGGTGACGCACATGATCTCTTCGTCTTTGTGCGCGCGATCAGCCGGTTTCACAGTGCCACCGAAGCGGAAGTTCTTGGTGTCACGCGCCATGAGTTTCGCGCGTGCGGCCTTGGCGTTGTAGTGCGCGTTGCCGGGTATCACCGAGTCCTTCACCAGGTGGATTTCCCACTCCATGCCCGGCGTTACGCTGCTGCGCTGCCAGAGCTTGCCGCCGATCCACTCGAACCTTAAGCGCCCATCCTGCACGCGCTTGTTCGCCATGTCGGTGCCGCCGGGTGGGGCTGCCGGGCCGCTGGTCTTGAGTGAGGGGTAGCGATCCACCGTGCCGTGGCAGTCCTGACATTCGATCTCGATGGCCTGCGCCACCTCGCCCGCGATATGGCCGTTGCCGTGCATGTCCTGCGAGAAGTGGCAGTCGACGCACTGCATGCCCTTGTCGACATGGATGCTCGACAGATGCACCGACTTCTTGAACTTCTGCGGGTCGTCGTCGGCGACCTTTGCACCTTCGGCATCGAGCAGATTGCCCTTCTTGTCGCGCTTGTAGACGGCGCGAAAGTTCCAGCCGTGGCCGTGGTAGTCGGCGAACTGGGTGTCTTTCATCTCCGGGTTCTTGTCCCAGACCTTCGCCAGAAAATCGGTATCGCCCCACAGCCCGCGCGTCGCTGCTTCTTCGGGGTTGCGGTCGTTGATAGCGTGGATTTCGGCATCGGTCGGATACTTCTGCTTCTCCGGCCACATGCGCGGCGCATCGCTCTCGTAGTCCCACATCGTGTAGCCGAGCATGGAGTTCATGAACATGTTCGGCTGGTGCATGTGGCAGGTCATGCACTGCGCGGTGGGGATGGCGCGCGTGAAGGCATGTTGCAGCGGGTGGCCCGGCTCGTTGCGGGGGATGGTCGGGTCTTTCGTCTGCGTCGTGCCGCCGTGGCCGAACTTCGCGTAGGGCCCGGAATGCTTCGGCTCGCGGTCGTTGGCATAGACCACATGGCAGGCGGTGCAGCCCGAGCTGCGGTAATCACCGGGCTGGTCGTTGGTGCCGAGAAACCACAGGAAGGGATCGTTGAGGCGGGTCTTGTGCAGATTGAGCACTGGCACCGCAATGCGGTTGCCGGTGCCAGGGCCGCGATTGGATTGCTTCAGGTCTGGGCGGCCCGGTTCTTCAAGCCGTTGCAGCAAGCCCAGCGAATCCGGCAGGCCGGTCTCCGGGAAGATCGAGTTGATGTTGCGCCCGCCGCGCTCGAACACGCGGAACACATCAGCGGGTGGCGTGACCTCCCAGGCGGGCAGGGGATAGAGCGTCTCGATGATTCCCTTGCGACGCATGTTCTCGTCCACCGCCACCGGGTTGCTGATGGCGGCGGGCAAATACACCAGCGTCTCTTCTGGCTTGGGCCCCAGCTCCGCCGCCGCCTTGTCGAGCAGCTCGCTCTTCAGCGGCAGCACGTGGTTGTTGGGGAAGGCCGCCGCACTTCCGGCGGCCGCGTAGCTCTCGCCTGTGACGCTGCGCTTGTTGGGCAGGATGCCGTTGTTGTAACTCGCACCCTCCCAGAACATCGCGCCCGTGCTCATCAGGCTGCGGCGACTCGCCTCGATCACCGGCTGGTGGCAGGCGCCGCAGGCGAGGTCCGCCACGCGGTAGTCGCCGGGGTTCACGAAGCGGATGAACTCGGGCGATTCGCGGTTGATCTGCGTGAAGTTGGACTTGGGATTGCCGCTGCCCTTCCATGAGGCCGGCCACAGCGGCAGCACATGTGCCGCGTCCATCGCTTCCGTGTAGGCCAGCTCAGGCCGCGTGATGCCACTTGCCAAGGTCACCTTCGCATCGCCGCCGTGGCAATCGGTGCAGCCCAGCACCACGCCGGGATTGCTGTGCATCGAGAGCTGGTCGGTGTCGGTGTGGCAGCTGGTGCAGCCGGCGGACTTCGTCTTCGCATCAGCGGTTGATTGGCTCACCGGTGCGGCAGGCGTAGGGTGGTAGCTGCGCTCGGCTGTATGTCCGGCGTCGCTGGCCTGCGCAAACGATGCGCAACAGATCAATACGGATGTGATGATGAGTACGCGAGAGGAGAGTGATTTCATAGCGGCGCGCTCAATAAGTGAACGTCACATTCGCCAGCAGCGAATACGCGTCGTCGTTCGGGAATAGCGCCTTGAAACCCGCACCCGGCAGCAGCTGCGCATAGGAGAGTCGCAGCACCGCATTCTGGGTCTGGAAGGGCCGCCAGATCAGTGCCGTCGACAGATCCCAGCCGATGTCCTTTGAGAGTCCGCCTTGATTGCGCGCGACTTCGAGCACCGTCGTGTCCGCAAACCAGAGATGATTGACGTTGGTCGAGAGCCGCAGCTCTGGGGTCAGATCGAAGTCACCGCCCAAGCCCAGCAGCACGGTGCCGGGATTGGTGAAATTGCTCTGCCCATGTTCCTTGCTGGTGCGCAGGTTGTTGAGCACGCCATTGCGGGTCGAGAGCGTCACACCGCCGCCGCCAATCAGCGGCACGCCTTGGCGAATCCAGTAGCTGCTGTCGGCACCGGCAATGATCGGGTTCTCGAACACCGCGTCGAAGCCATTGGCGGTGTTGTCGTACGGGTCGTCGTCACCGCTCGCCCACAAGGCCGAGACGCGGGCGCGAATCCAGTTGTAGTCGCGCGACCACTCGGCAGCGGCGAAGCCAGCCAGAATGTCGCGCGCCTCGTTGCGGAACACGCCGTGGTCTTCGTGGCCGGTGGCGAGGTACGCCGAGGCGGTGAGGTTGTCGCGTCCAAAGTGACCGTCGCCGTTCAAGCCCAGATATGTCACCTGATAGTTACGCCCGCGCTCGGTACCGAGCGAAGCGGGCCGCGCCAGGAAGCCGTTGCGATCGAAGTAAAAGTCACCGCTCTCGCGATTGCGGTTGTGGGCCACCACGGCCTGGCTGGTGAAGCCCAGCACGGGCCAATCCTGCCGATAGAGATTGGCGGCAAACACATCGTCTTCGCGTAGCGGGCGATTGATGGCGTTCAGCCCACTGTTGGTGTCTTTCTCCAGCCGGCGCGCCCACAGCAGGTTGTACTGCCAGCGGTTGTTGTCGCGGGTGCCGAACAGGCGCGCGGAGAGCGGCACGTCCTGAAACAGGAAGCCGCGAAAGTCGAGCGAGATGGGCTGGATGCCGAAGCGCACGCTGTCGAAGTCATAGCGGTCACTGACGTTACGCAGGTGATAGTCGGCGAAGAGTTCCTGCATACCGATGAAGGTCTCGCGCCGCGTGGTGGACTCGCGCGGGTCGACGCGCAGCGCGCGGTTTTCCTGCACATGCACGTGATTGAAGTTGAACACCGGCGTGACGTGCAGCTCGATATCCGGCGGGCGAAAGGTGGTGTCGCCCTTGAGATACACCAGACTCACGATCACGCTTTGCAGGAAGGCGTTCTGCGTGTCGCCACCGAAGATGCCGTTCGCACCTGCGCGATCCGGCGCCTGCGGTGCGACCGGCGTGGGAATGCTGCGCGGCTCGAACACGGTGTCCGAAATTGTCGACAGCACCAAGAAGCCATCGTGCCCGAACACCGGCTTGTCGCCCTTGAGCGTGTTCTGGGTGTAGGGGTTGAGGATCTGATCCTTCATCACACCGAGATTGCTGATCAGCCGCCAGCGGTCGGGCACTGGTGCACCCTGCGTGGGCTGCCAGTTCTCGATGGGGCGCACGGGCATTAATCCCGAACGGGCATTGAGATCTACCGATACGTCTTCAGCTGCTACCGGTGCGGGCGCATCGCGGTCAGGGCGGCGGCGCTCGCTCGGTGTTTCGTCGGGCGCTGGCTCTGGTGCTGGTTCGGTCTGCGCCGCTGCGGTGAGCGCCGTCAGTAGCAGGGTCAGGCCCAGCGCGCGCTTCACTTGCCCTCGCATGGTCGCTGCTCGTTGCTGTCGATGAAGGGCGCCTGCGGGCACTGCGCGTAGCGCAGGCGGCTGCCGTTGTGTTCGATGGTATCGGCACGCATCGCCATCGGTGCATTGCCAATCACACCGCCAAGGCGCACGCCTGCATTGTGCAAACCGAGGAAGGCGACCATGTCGTCCTGGTCGATGCCATCGCCGGAGATGCCAATCGCACCCACGAGTCTGTTGCCCCGATAGATCGGCACGCCACCGGCAAAAATCTGCAAGCCGTTGGCGAGTCGCGACATCGCTGCACCCGGCGCATTGGGCAGCGCGGTGCAACTGCCTGGGGTCACATCGCTGCCGCCACCCAGCACAAACACCGAATGCTTGATGATGGCGGAGTTGGCAAGGTCGAGCTGCAGGCCGGTGGAGAAAATGCTCCAGGCCGCGATGGGTTTTGAGAGCGGCCCCTGCTCGGCATCCGGCACCCCATCGGGGAAGTACGGACGCGTCACGTTGCCGAGGCTGCGGTTGCCATAGGCGTAGGCGCCATCGGCCAGTGCAGTGGGCTGATTCAAAAAGCTGCGAATGGCCGGCAGATAGTCGGCAATGCTGGCGGTTTCGCCCGCGGCGAGGTACTGCGTGTCGGGTGTGGCGGCGAGATCGGCCGCCGCTGCGGGGTTGCTGAAAAACGCGACGCTGCGCGCCTTCTGCAGTGACACATCGGTGCCGAACAGCGGCGCGTCGCGGCTGCGGACGAGGCCGAGAATCGTGCCGTGTGTATCCGTCACCGAGATCGTCACGCGGGCCTGTGAGGAGAGCGGCCTGCGGATTTGCGCGCGCTCGCGATTGGCAACGCGCAAGGCTTCTTCGAGCACCACTTGCACCTCGGGTGCCGCCAGGGGCGCGGTGGTGCCCAGGCTTGCGGCGTCGGTGCCGGGTTTGGGCGCGAAGCGTTCGGTATTGCTGTCGTCCACCAGCACGAAGCCATCGAGTACAGCGAGGGCTGGTTGGCTTGCGAGGCGGATGCCGGATTCCGCCAGACCAAAACGCGTACCGGCGCGCAAGCTGCTGTCGCCGCTGGCCATGTAGCCGCGCACCGCTAGGCGTGCGCCGGTATTGACGTCGAGGCTGGCAAAAGCAGGTGCGCTGCTGGCAGCGGTGAGCAGATCGGCCGGCGTCGCATCGCTGTAGCGAAGGGTTTTGCCATCGACGGTGATGCGGTCGGCGCGGCGATCTTCGGGCGGCTCGAAGCCACGCTGCGCAGCGAGGGCGATCTGCTCGTCGAGATCGCGATCGGTATCGCGGATATTGAGATCGGCGCCATACACCGAGTCGGCAATCACGCCGACGCCGCCCACTACCACACCGGCGCGATAGAGCGGGAAACCGCCCGCATCCGCCGAGAGCCCGAGCGGGCTGCGCTGCGGGCCGGCGCTGGGGCGGATCGCCGAGACGCGACGCATCAGGTCCGAACAGGCCATCGACGAAAACTGCACGCCGAACAGTGGGCCGCTCGGCTGGCCGGTTTCACCGACGTTGAAGAACTGCTGCACGATCTGGCTCGCGGTGCGGGTGCTGAAGGCGTTGCCCTCGGTCGAGAGAAACGCACCCGTCACAGCCTTGCTGATGGCGACCAGCGAGTCGGGGATGACGCTCACAGCTTCAAGCCCGCCGGTGACGCCACTACCGCTGCTGATGGTGATGCTCACGTCCGCACCGGTCATGCGGAAGACGCCGAGCACATTGCCGACGCGATCGACCACCGCGATCGTCGCCTTGGCGTTGCGCGCCTGTGCCTCGCTGATGGCCTGTGCCAGCACCAGCTGCACATCGCTCACCTCGAGACGCGGTGGCAGTGCGCCGCCGCAGCTGCCGGTGCAGGTGCTGGTGTCCAGCCCACCACCGCCACAGCTGCTCAAGGCCGCGAGCGCGGTGGTGAGCAGCAGCGCGGACCAGAGCTGTTTCACGGTGCGCTCGCGGCCTGCGCGTTGGCGTGGTGCGGCGGCAACAGCGTGTCGGGCTTGAGGTGATAGACGTGGCAGGACTGGCAGGACGAGGCCGTCTCGGTCATCGCGCCGGTATCACCGTGGCAGTCGCGGCAGATTTTGATGTCGGGCAGCAGCACGTCTTCAGAATGCTTGGAGCTGGCACTGGCGTGGCAGCTGCTGCAGGGCTCGGTCTGGTGCGCCCCATGCGGGAACACCAGCGCGCTGAAGGCCGGCTTTTGCGCGGCCACGGGTGCGATCTGCCAGCGCATGGCGTCGTCGCTGCGGCGGCTGACGTTGTGGCAGACGAAGCAGGTGCGCTTTTCGAACACATCGGTCAGTGTTTTCTGTGCTTCGGCATCGGCCCATTGCAAGGCCGCCTTAGCATGAGTGGCCGACAGCGTTTCACCAGGGCGATGACGTTCGCGCACCACCGCCGGCGCGCCGGCGGTGACGACACCGCCTGCGAGTGCCAGCCGTGCGTAATGGTCGCGCACGGATTGCACCACGGCATCGGGGTCGCCATGCGGCAGCAGGCGCTCTGGGGCTTGTGGATCAAAGTCCAGGCGATGGCAATCCGCGCAATGGGTTTCCATCGTCACCGGTAAAAAGCCGGCGCGGTCGGCGGTGGGCTGGTGGCAGCTGGCGCATTCGAGCATGCGCTTGCCTTCGGGTGCGTCGATACCCTGCTTGAGCAGGTGCACATCGTGCGGAAACTTGAGGCCGGTGTCTTGGTGCAATGCTTCGGGCGTGCCCTGGCGCACGTCCTGCCAGATGAAGGGTTCCTTCGCACCGGGCGGGGCACGGCGCGCGAGCTTGAGCAGGAAGGCCGGGTGTGCGGTGCTGAAATCAGCCGTGGGCAGCCCCGGCTTGCCCGGCAGGGCTTCGGGCTTGGCATGGCACACCGTGCAGGCCGCATTGGCACTGGGGATCAGCCCGTGCGGGCCATTGTGCTCGCGGTGGCAGTCGGTGCAGCGTTGTTCGGCAAAGGGGTGTTGTGCGGCGACCTTGCTGGACTTGGCATGGTCGCGCAAATCGGCATGGCAGCCCTTGCAGCTTTCATCACGCACCTGCACGAAGGGCTGCTGATGACAGACGCCACAATCGGCCGCGAGGGCCTGATGCGCGCTACTGAGCGGGCCGGAGTTCCACAGGATGTCGGCCTTGAGTTCGCGGCTGGGCACGGTCGTGCGCTCGGCGGCAACCGGCACCGGCGGTTGCTGAAAATAGCGCAGCATCGGCCAGCCCAAGGTCACCAGTGCGAACAGCCCGAACAGCAACCACGACAGGCGGCGGCGCGACCAGCCAGTGTCTGCCAGCGTGGTCTTGAACGCCGCTTTGCGGGCACTGCGTTCCTCGTGCGCGGCGAGGCGCTGCGCCAGCGTCAGCACCAGATCGCAGCCTTCAATTGGCTTGCCGACAGTGAGCGAGTAGCGGCCGAAATCGAGCACGTCGCCGGGCTTGAGCGTGTCGCTCACCTGCGGTGTGCCGTTGACCTTGACGCCCATGCGCGCCTTGGCTTCGAGCCGTATCGCCGGGCCCAGCAGACCCTTGTGCGGTATCAGCTCGGCATGTGCGAGTGCGAGGCGCTGATCGCCCAGCACCAGGTCCTGATCGCTGCCGCGGCCGATCTTGAGAACGGTGAGATCCAGCCGCCGTTCGATGGCGGGGGCGTTGGGCGACTCGATGGTGCGCAGCAGCACTTTCATGGCGCGCTACCAGTAGAAGAAGACGGAGACAATGTGCGCGATCAGTGCTGCAATCAGCGCAAAGGTCAGCGGCACATGCAGCAGCAACCATACCTGCAAGCGTGCGTGCAGGGCGATGTCGCGATTGATACGCGTGGCCAGCGCATTGCGACGACCAATCACGTCGAGCAGCTGTTGCAGGCGCTGTAACTCTTGCGCGGATTTATCACCGGTGCCGAGCTGCCCGGCCATGAACATCACCGTGCTCTGCTGCGTGCTGCTCGGGTTGAAGGGTTCTGGCGGTGCGCTGTCGATCAGTGTTTTTACGCGCTGTTGCAGAGCGTTGCTGAACTGCTCCAGGCTGCGTTTCTGTTTTTGCGAGCCATAGAGCTGGCGCCGCAGACCGCCGCCAATCTGCACTTTCTCGATCGAACCCACCACCTTGCGATGCACGTCCGGCCCCAGTGGCTCGGAGAGTTTCAGCGCCTCGTCGTTGAGGTCCAGCAGTTCTTCGATCCAGGCATCGCGGGTCGAGCCTTCGCGCAGGCGGGCGATCTCTTGCGGCAACTTGGCGTAGACCACGATGCCGTAGATGCCGGAGACCACCACCAACACCATCAGCGCGTAGGCCAGCGTATGGATGTTGAGGCCGAACTGAAAGCCGGAGTGCAGCGTGGCAATCAGCACCAGTGCCAGGCCGAGATAAACATGTGCGGAGGTCCAGCCCTTGAGCGTGCCGAGGCTGGAGCGGTAGCGCCGTTTGCGCACGCCGAGCCAGGCGAGAAACACCACGAGGGCCGCCGCAATGCCGCCCAGGGTGTAGCCCAGCCAGCTACCGCCGTTGGGGCCATCGAGCGGCGTGTGCCAGATGTAGGCGGCAATCGACGCGATGCACAGCAGCAATGCGAACTTGGCCCAGCGGAAGCCGCGATGGCGCATGAAACCGGTGTGCGCGCTTTCGCGGGTGGGCTTGCGGGTGGGGCTAGGCTGGCTCATGGCTGGCGGTGCAGGGCGCTAGTCGACGCCTTGAGTGATCTGGATGAACTGCTCGGGCGAGACGCGGATGGCCGCACCGGTCGGGCAGGCGCGCACGCAGGCGGGGCCGCCGGAGAGGTCTTTGCACATATCGCATTTCACGGCCTGCTTGCCACTGGTCTTCTTGGCCTTGGCCAGCGCTTTTTCAGCGCGCGTGCCGGGCTCGGTACCGCCAAACAGCAGCCAGCTCATCAGGCTGGGCGGTTTCTCGCTGACGGTGCCCATCTGGATCACGCCATAGGGACAGTTCTTTTCGCAGTTGCCGCAGCCGATGCAGGCATCGGTGATGAACACCTCGCCATTCGGCGCACGACGGATCGCATCCGGCGGGCAGTCCTTCATGCAATGCGGGTGTTCGCAGTGACGGCAACTCGTCGGCACATGCAGCTGCGCGAAGCTGGCACCGGCATCGCGGTCCAGCCGCGAGATGCCGCCGTGGGTATCGGCGCAAGCTTTTTCGCAGTGATCGCAACCGACGCATAGGCCTTCGTCGATCAGTAGCACATCGGTAGCCTCGCCCAGGCCTTGTTGCATGAGGAACTGCACGATGCCGTGCTGCTGGCTGCTGCTCTGCGGCGCACGCGCATTGGCGGCGGCGCGCGATTTGAGCGTGTCGCCGAGTTGGGCGCGCAGTGCCGGATGCTTTGTGAGCAGGCCGAGAAAAGGGGCGACTTCGAGCTTGATGGTTTCGGTGGCGATGGCCGCTTTCACCGTCGCGCTGCGCACTGCTCCCGTGAGCAGAGCCATCTCTCCCACGTATTGCCCGGCCGGTACGTAGGCCAGCACGATTTCCTTGCCGGCGATCTGCTGGGCAACGGTCACCGAGCCCTTGCGAATCAGGTGCAGGCCATCGCCGACATCGCCAGCCTTGAACAGCACTTCGCCAGCCTTGAAGCGTTGCACGCTGGCCGTGGAGACCACCGCTTGCAGCTCATCGGCAGACAGCCCCGGTGCGAGCTTGGACTGGATCGCGCGGGTGAGGAAGGTTTCGTCCAGCACGCGCTTGACGGCGGCGACGCTGGCGATGAGCTTGTTCATCGAGCGGCGCGGGGTTTCGATCAGCACGCAGCCTTCGCCTGCCAGCACGGTGGCGCTGCGGCGGCGGCCGGAGATCAAGCTCATCTCGCCGAA
The DNA here is from genome assembly GCA_965279705.1 of Stagnimonas sp. Taxonomy (GTDB): domain Bacteria; phylum Pseudomonadota; class Gammaproteobacteria; order Nevskiales; family Nevskiaceae; genus Stagnimonas. The sequence goes on along the minus strand of OZ257257.1, from coordinate 2,796,884 downwards.
GAACTGCCCGGCGACGAGCGGGATCAGCTCGCTCACGTCATCGGGGTTGGGTGCAATGAACACGCCGCCGGAGAGGATGGAGAAGAAGCTGTCGCTGTAGTCGTTGCGGCTGAAGATCACCTCGCCCGAACGTGGTGTGCGCACATCTGAGTCGAGCAGAAATTCCCGGAGCTGCAAGGGCGTCAGCGGGGCCAGCACAGGGATGCTGTCGCGGATTCGCGCGATGGTGGCGGGCACCGATTGATAGCCCGGCAGGCGCTCGAACTTCTTCGCCAGCAGCGGTGCATCGGCCGGCTCGGGGTTGCGGCCCGCGATGAACTCGACCACCTCCCAGCCCTGGTTCATCGCCTGCTTGATGAGCGGGAAGCCTGCGAGCGCGCCGATCACGTATAGGCCCGGCACATTGCTTTCGTAGCGGTCGCTGACCGCCGGCACGGCGTTGGGGTCTTTGCTGGGAAAGACAATTCCGCAGGACTCCACGAAAGCACGCGGCGGAGTGGCGCCCAGTCGCGCGATGATGCGCTGGCAGTCGATGGGTGCCGCGCCCTGCGGCGTGCTCAGGGTAATGACGCCGCGCTGTGCGCCGGTCATCGCCACGCTGGCGACCCCGGCGTTGTAGACCACCCGCAGGCGACCCTGCTCGATGGCTTTCAGCACTGCATCGCGATTGCCCTCGCGGGCGCGATCGAAATCATCCCGGCGATTGACGATAGTGACGCTGTTCTGTGTGCTCAGCGCCAGTGCGTTCTCGATGGCTGCATCGCCTGCACCAACGATGACGATGGTCTCGTTGCGGTACTCGGCCGGGTCATCCAGCTGGTATTGCACCAGCTCGCTGTCTTCGCCCTCGCAGCCCAGCTTGCGCGGGTTGCCTTGCAGGCCGATGGCGAGCACTACGTGTTCGGCATGGATCGCTTCGCCGTTCGACAGCTTCAGCGTGAATTGACCCTGTGCGCCAGTGATGGCGGTGACCTCGGCCCGGTGTCGCACATTGATCTTGAGCTTGGCCGCACTGCGATCCCAGGCCGTGAGAATGACCTCGCGCTGGCCTGCGGCAAACGGCACCGACGCGCGCAGCGGCAGGGCCGCTGGTTCGGCCATCACATGCTTGCCCTTTTGATAGCGGTGAATCGTGTGCGAGAGATGCGGCTCGGCCTCGATCAGCACATGGCTCAAACCCAGCTCGGCGGCGCGTGCGGCGGCGGCAAGGCCTGCGGGGCCAGAACCAACGATGGCGAGTGAATACACGCTACTCAAGGCACTGCTCCCTATTCTTTAGTTTTAGCTCCGTATAGATCACGACTGTTGTCGTGACTCACGTGCAACTTGCGTCCTGCAATAGCACAAGCCTATGTTCAGCGGGGCTTGAGAGCAACTGAAAACATAATTACTGGTGTGAGGTGGTTCTTGAAAATTCCGAGATGGTCACTCCGTCAGGGCGTATGCAGCGTGATTGCAGCGCTTGCCATGTGCATGACCGTGATGCCGAGCGGTGCCGAAGATCTGCATCAAGGGGTTGCCAGCTGCGCCAGCAGTCTCTGCCACGGCGCCACCAACCCACTGGGCGAGCATCCCATCCGGCAGGACGAATACTTTGTCTGGCAGCGGCAGGATCCGCATGCCCATGCCTACCAAACTCTCTACAGCCCGGCGAGCCGCAAGATCGGCCAGACGCTGGGGCTGGACGCAGCGACCGCTCCGGCCTGCCTCAGCTGTCACAGCGCCGCGCCGCCCGCCGATGCGCGCGGTGCGCGTTACCAGTTGAGTGACGGCATCGGCTGCGAAAATTGCCATGGGGGTAGCGAACGCTGGCTGGCCGAACATACGCGTCCCGGCATCACGCTCGAACAGAAAGTGGCGCTGGGCATGCGGCCCACCTGGCAGCGCGAAACCCGTGCCGCACTTTGCCTCAGCTGTCATCAAGGCGATGCCGCACATCCCATCACTCACGCCATGATGGCAGCGGGGCATCCGCGACTCGTGTTCGAGCTGGACACCTTCACCGCACTCGAACCGCCGCACCACAACCGCGACGCCGACTATGCCGCACGGAAGGGCGCCTACCAGCCGGTGCGCGACTGGATCACCGGGCAGGCCGAAGCCGCCGAGCTGCATCTGCAAGCTCTAGCCGATGGTCGCTTCATGAAAGGCGTGATGCCCGAGTGGACCGAGTTCGACTGCACCGCCTGTCATCACAGCATGGATGCAGGCCGCTGGCAGCCTGCGCGCATGCCCGGCGCCGAACCGGGTGCCGTGCCCTTTGCCGATGCGCCGCAACAGCTGCTGGCCTTGTGGCTCACCGCGACAGCTCCGCCCGAAGCGCTCGCCTGGCAAGAAGGGCAGCGACGGCTGCACGTCGCGCAGGGGCAGGGGCTTGATGCCGTGCGCACTGCCGCACAGCAACAGCTTGTGATGCTGCGCACCAAGCTACGCCCCCTGATTGCGACCGAGTCGATGAGCGCAGCACAGTTGCGCGGCCTGTTGCGCGCCTTGGCCTCCGATAGCAGCCATCGTCAGGCGCCGCTCAGCAGTGAGCAGCGTGCGATGGCACTCACCGTGGTTTCAGATGCGCTGCATTTGCAGGGTGCGCCAGTGCCCCCTGCTGCTCGCCGTGCCATCGAGTCGTACTACAACGCGGTACGCAGGGTCGATCACTTCGATGTGAAAGAGCATGCACGCGCACTCGATGCCGTGGCGCGTGCACTGCCTGCCGGTTAGCCCGCCAAGGCTTGGGCGAGATCGCGCTGTAAATCGCCCACATCCTCGACACCGACCGACAACCGGCAGAGCGTGTCACTAATGCCAAGTGCCGCGCGTTGCGCGGGCGGCACACTGGCGTGGGTCATGATGGCCGGATGCTCGATCAGACTCTCGACGCCGCCGAGTGATTCGGCGAGTGCGAATAACTGGGTGCGTTCGAGGAAGCGGCGCGCATCGACGAGATCGCCCTTCAGCTCGATCGAGATCATGCCGCCGAAGCCATTTTTCATCTGCTGCCGCGCCAGCGCCTGCTGCGGATGCGAAGCCAGACCCGGGTAGTAAACACGGGCGACCTTGGGATGTGCCTGCAGCCACTCGGCCAGCGCCAGTGCGTTTTCGCAATGCCGCTGCATGCGTAGCGCCAGCGTCTTGACGCCGCGCAGCGCCAGGTAGCTGTCGAACGGCCCCAGCACCGAGCCGATGGCGTTCTGCAAGAAGGTGATCTTCTCGGTCAGTGCTTCGTCGCTGCCGGTGATGAGCAGGCCATTGACCACGTCCGAATGCCCGCTGATGTACTTGGTGCCGGAATGCATGACGCCTGAAAAACCGTATTCCAGCGGCCGTTGCAGATAGGGCGTTGCAAAGGTGTTGTCGGCCCAGGCGGGTATCCCATGTTTGTGGGCGATGGCACCGATAGCCGAGAGATCAGCCAGCTTCAACATCGGGTTGGTCGGTGTTTCCACCCAGATCAGCTGCGTCTGGGGCGTGATGGCAGCCTCGATATTCTTTGGCTCGCGCATGTCGACGAAGCTGAAAGTCAGCCCTGCCGACTGCGCCCGCACGCGTGCGAAAAGGCGATACGAGCCGCCGTAGAGATCATCGCTGGCGATGACATGCGCGCCCGGGTGCAGCGTATCTAGCAGTGTCGCCGTAGCAGCGAGGCCAGAGGCAAAAGCAAAACCCTTGCTGCCGCCTTCGAGGTCCGCCACGCAACGCTCATAGGCATAGCGTGTGGGGTTGTGGCTGCGCGAATACTCATAGCCCTTGTGCACGCCGGGCGACGCTTGCACGTAGGTGGAAGACAGCGACACGGGCGGCATGATGGCGCCCGTGGTTGGGTCGGGCACCTGGCCTGCGTGGATGCAGCGGGTGGCGAAGTGTGCGGCGGGGTCAGTCGGGTTTTGCGTCATGCCTTCAGTTCTCGTTGGAGACCGTTTTTTCGGAACGGAGGAAGGTATACGCCAGCCCGATACCGAACGTCATGTTGGTCCGGTCGCGCAGCAGCGGGCTGTTGCTGTTGGTGGCGTCTTGCAGCGCGGCTAGGCGCACGAAAGTGAACAGGCTGATGTCGTTGACGAAGGAGCGGCTCACCACCGTCGTCAGGCTCGATTCCAGATAACCGCCGCTGGCGTCGTAGGCCGGCCGGCCTGCCCGCGCAAACTGCGGCGACACCTCGTAGAAGTAGTCGGCAAGCGGTTCGGTGGCAAACGACGTGCCGAGCGTGACGCGAGTGCTCCAGCCACGGCTCGCAAACTTGCCGTTGGTGTAGCTCAGCTCCGGTGCCAAAAGAACGCCACGGGATTTGAAACGATCGAAGTCGGTGGAGAACACGGCACGTAAAGGTATCGCCAGGGTCAGGGCCGTGCTGCGCGTCGGGCGTGCCAGCAGCACGCTCAGTTGGGGGCCGACTTCAAACAGCAGATCGAGATCGGGCATGCCCTCACGGGCGGGATTGCCGTTGCTGGCGGCGGGTAGCGCACCGCCGAAGCTTAAGTCCAGCTCCACCGTCGGCGAAAACCGGAAGCGACTGCTGAGGCCGTCCTCATCCGCACGCAGTGTCTTGCCGCGATAGATGCCATACGGCAGCGGCAGCACGCGGGCACGACTGCGATCAGAACCTGGATAGTCCGGCGATCCTGCCGCCGCGGCCGCGATGCCGATCTCCCAGAGTGGCAACTCGCCGCGCGCAGCGGGTGTGGATGCTGCTGCAGATGTGGGCGTGGTGCTGGGTTCTGTCGCGAGAGTTTCTTGAAGCATCATTACCAGGAAGCTGCCAAGAAGGACCTGCGACACAATGCGATGCATGAGTTAGCCCAGTTGTTTTCGCAGATAGTTCAAGAGATCAATCTTGGTGATGAGACCAACGAAGCGACCGTGATCGGACACCACGGCGACGAGGTCCTTGGCGAAGATTGGCAGCAGTTCCTGAATCGGAGCATCTGGCGCTATGGTGACCACCGTCGCGCACATGGCACTCGCCACGCTCTGCGAAAACCGTGACGGATTGCCCTGCACACTGAGCAATACATCGCTCTCGTCGAGGATGCCTACGACGCGCTCGCCCTCCATCACCGGCAGCTGGCTGACGTCGAACAGCTTCATGCGCCGGTAGGCCTGCAACAGCGTCTCGGTGGGCGCGAGGGTGGCGACACTGCCCTCCTGATAACGCCGCACAATGAGATCGATGAGGTTGCCCTGCTTCGGCCGGTCGAGCAGGCCCTGCTCGAACATCCAGAAGTCGTTGTACATCTTGGTCAGATACTTGTTGCCGCTATCACAGATGAAAGTGACCACACGCTTTGGTGCGGTTTGTTCGCGACAGTAGCGCAGCGCCGCAGCGACCAGCGTGCCGGTTGAGGAGCCACCCAGAATGCCTTCTTTCGACAGCACTTCGCGCGCCGTGAAAAAGCTTTCTGCATCGCTGATGGCATAGGCTTTTTTGGCGAGGCTCAAGTCGCAGTTGGGCGGGATGAAATCCTCGCCGATGCCCTCCACCAGCCAGCTGCCAGGCACGACCTTTTCATGGCGCTCGATCAGCGGCTCCAGGATCGAACCCACCGGATCAGCCACCACCATCTGCACCTGTGGTGCGACGCGTGCGAAATAGCGGCCGAGGCCTGTCAGCGTGCCGCCGCTGCCTACACCCACCACCACGGCATCCAGCATGTGCTCGCACTGCGCCCATATCTCGGGGCCGGTGGTGGCTTCGTGCGCGAAGGGATTGGCTGGGTTGGCGAACTGGTTGACGTAAAAACTGTTGGGGATTTCAGCGGCCAGGCGCTCGGCAATGTCCTGGTAATACTCGGGGTGACCCTTGCCGACATCGCTACGGGTGATGCGGCAATCGGCACCGAGTGCGCGCAAATGCAGAATTTTTTCCTGCGCCATCTTGTCGGGGATGACGAGGATGATCTTGTAGCCTTTCTGTGCCGCGACCAGTGCCAGGCCCAGCCCCGTGTTGCCAGCGGTCGCCTCGATCAGCGTGCCGCCAGGCTTGATGTGGCCGAGCCGTTCGGCGGCTTCGATCATCGAGAGCCCGATGCGATCCTTGATACTGCCCGTGGGGTTCTGGTTTTCGAGTTTGACGAACAGGCGGCACGGGCCGGTGTCCAGGTTTTTAAGCTCGACCAGCGGCGTGTTGCCGATGGTGTTCAAGACGTGACCGTCGCGGCGCATGAGGGGCTTCCAGATTGGAGATTGCCCGAGGCTAGCAGACGATTTTGGATTGGCGATTGCGCATTGCGGATCGAACCGCCAGCATCCGTTCAGTCCGCAATCGCCAAGCCAAAACCCGCAATGCCCTTCAGCGCCCAAAATCTCGTCTGGATCGACCTCGAAATGACCGGTCTCGATCCGCAGCAGGATCGCATCATCGAGATCGCGACACTGGTCACCGACAAGGACTTGAACCTGCTTGCCGAAGGCCCGGTGATGGCGGTGCATCAGAGCGATGCCGTGCTGGCGATGATGGACGAGTGGAACCAGCGCACGCATGGTCGATCGGGCCTGGTGAAACGGGTGAAGGACTCGACGCTGCTCGAAGCCGACGTGCAGCGCGCCACAATCGATTTCCTGCGGCAGTGGGTACCGGCACGCGCCTCACCGATCTGCGGCAACTCCATCTGCCAGGACCGTCGCTTTCTGGTGCGCTGGATGCCCGAGCTGGAGCGGTTCTTCCACTACCGCAATCTGGATGTTTCGACAGTGAAAGAGCTTGCCTCGCGCTGGGCGCCGGAGACGTTACGCAAGCTCAAGAAAGAGGCAGCGCATCAGGCACTCGACGACATTCGCGAGTCAGTGGCCGAGCTGAAGCACTACCGCAAGCACCTGTTCCGCTGCTAAGCGGAAAACCGCACGATTACGCGCCCGCCGCCGAGCTCGCTCTGCTCCAGCCGCAGCTCACCCTGATAGGCATCGACGATGTCTTTCACTGCGCCGAGTCCCAGCCCCTGACCTTCATGCCGCGTGTCGGCGCGAATGCCGCGTTCGAGCAGATGCACGGCCTCATCGGGGAATCCAGGGCCGTCGTCCTCGACGGTGACCATTACCTGCCAGCGCTCACGCACTGCCGTGATGCGCACACGGCTGTCGCCATATTTGCAGGCGTTGTCCAGCAGGTTGCCGATCAGCTCATAGAGGTCGCCGCTATCCGCCCTCAGACGCAGGTCGGCCGGGATATCAATCTCGAACGCGAGCCGACGTGTGTGATAGACCTTGACCAGTGCGCCGGTGATTTTCTCGACCAGCGGGCGTATCGCCGTCGGTTCAGCCAGCACGCGCGTGCCCACGGTCGCGGCACGCTTGAGCTGGTGCTGCACGATGTGGCCCATGCGCCCGACCTGCTCGACCAGTAACTTTTGATGCTCGGCCTGATTCTGCGGCGTCAACGGCCGCTCGGCGATGCCATGCAGTACCGCCAGTGGTGTTTTCAGCGAGTGTGCGAGGTCACCCAAGGCATTGCGATAGCGGCCTTGCTGGCTGCGCTCGTTGACGATCATCGCGTTCAGGCCTTCGGTGAGCGGCTGAAGCTCTGGCGGATAGCGTCCTTCGATCCGCTCGCGCGTGCCGCCTTCGATCTCGCCCAACTCGCGCACCAGTCTGCGAAGGGGTCGCAGGCTCCAGCGCATGACCGCCCCTTGCAGTAGAAGCAGTACGGCCGCACCACCCCCCAGCCACGAGAACAAGGTGCGGCGGTAGGCGCGAATCTGCGATTCGTACAGAGAGCTGTCTTCGGCCAGCATCAGCGTGTAATCGCGTTTGGTTTCTGAGTCGCTGCCGTAGCTCATGCCAAACATCAGCACGAAGCGTTTCTGCACGCGCTCGAAGCGCCATTCGCCAACCGGCTGGGTCGCCGGTGTGGGCATGTCATCGCCCAGACTGGGCGAGCCCCACAGCAGCCCGGACGAGTCGCTGAAAAGAGCAGCCTCAAGCCCGGACTGTGGCTGTTGCAGTCGAGTGTCCGGCAACTTGTCGTCGGCAAACGACAAGGCGCCGTATTCGTTGGGCTCTGCACCACCCAGCAGCGCATAGGCGATGGCCTGCATGCGTTCCATCTGCGACTGCTGGGCGCTAGCTTCAAACGCACGGTTAAGGCTGACGCCGCCGAACACGAGGAAGAATGCCAGCGTCAGTGAAGTCGCTAGCAACAGCCTCAGGCGGAGTGAAAACACGGCGCTAGAAAGTCATCGTCTTGCGGCTAGGCGCGTGGCAGATCCCAGCGGTAGCCAGAGCCGCGCAGTGTGGTGATCGGGTTTAGCGTGGCCTCGGGGTCGATCTTCAGACGCAGGCGGCGGATGAACACCTCGATCACATTGCTGTCGCGCTCGTCTTCTTCTGCATACAGGTGTTCTGACAGCTCGGACTTTGAAATCACCTTGCCCGCATTGGTCAGAAGATATTCCAGCACGCGGTACTCGTAGCTGGTGAGGTCCACCGGACGCTCGCCTACTTTCAGGGCCTTGGCTGTGGTGTCCAGTTCAATCTGCCCCGACACCAGCTTGGCCGAAGCCCAGCCACCGGCACGTCGCAACAGGGCGCGGGCGCGGGCGAGCAATTCGGGGGTCTGGAAAGGCTTGACGAGATAATCGTCAGCGCCGGCCTCCAAGCCTTCCACCTTGTTCTGCCAGCCGTCGCGGGCGGTGAGAATCAATACCGGCACGCTGCGCGGGCCGGTGGAGCTGCCTGTGCCCTTGCGTAGGCGCTTGATCAGATCAATGCCGGTCAGCTTGGGCAGGCCCAAGTCGACGATGGCGAGATCAATGGGATATTCCTGGGCCATATACAAACCCTGCTCGCCATCGGCGGCGGATTCGGCCACATAGCCTTCGCCGCGCAGCGCTTCACAAATTTGCTCGCGCAGGGCGGCATCATCTTCAACGACCAGAATTCGCATGGTTACTACCTCGTGTGGAGTTGTGCGATACCGCAAAAAATCTTGAGAACCGATGGATGCAAGGAGTTACTGCTGCACAAAGACAAATCGCACGTTGCCGTCTTTCAGCAACTTCACTCGCCAGCCGCCGTTGGCCTGTTCAACTGATAAAACACGACCGCCGCCATTGAGAGACTGCGCTTGCCGCGCTGCCTCGTTGGCACTCAAACCTGACCCACCTTGACCGTTCTCGCTGGGCGCTTCTTGCGCTTGGCTGCGGGGCAAAAAACTGTCGCCACCGCGCCGGTCTTCAAGTCTTGGCTTGCCGAAGATGGGCAAGGCCGTTGCAACCAGCGGCACCGCTAGAAAAGCAGCCAATGCCACTACAGAGATTCGCGTTTTCATATTCATGCTTTCAAGCAACAGCCTGCTGAGATACGCACAGAACACATGCCGACAGTGCGGCGATGGGTTGAGTGAGCGGGTTCATGGCAGGGCAGTCCTCGTAAAACCTGAACCTGCTGAGCAGGCACTGACTGGACACTAAGGTCAGCGTCTGAACTTAATCTGAACTTTATGAACGGATTGAGCCAATGCATCCGCGGCGGCGGCGCAATGCGGCCAGGCCGAGCACGCCCAGCATGGCAAGACTCAATGCACCGCCACCGAAACGGCCTCCGAGCCGATCCGTATTCACGCTGGGCGGGGGTTCGATGACGGGTGGGTTTGTCGGCGGCTCTACCGGCGGCGGCACCTGTATAGCGTGTGGCAGCAGATAGATTTGCTGGGTCGCGTCGCGCTGCAGGCGTTGGGCATTGCGGGTGCTGGCCAGCACTATCGCGCCGCCTGCCGTGGCAGGCCAGGTGTTGATGCCCCTGGCCATCAACAGGGTGCCATTGTCCCACTGGCCTTCGGCGCTCAGCAGGGCGGTCATCGTCCGCCAACGCCAATCGGCGGCGCGGTTGTCGGTCCAGCTCACACGCACGCGGCCATCGGGTTCCTGCCCCAATCGCGGATGCTGGCTGTCGGCAGCGGCATCGAGCGCAACGGCCAAGGGCTCGCTGGCGTTGTCGAAGCTGGCGCCGTCGTCGCTGGACAGCGCATAGCGGATGGCACGGTTGCGGCCACTGGGGTTGGCTTCCAGCGCATCCCAAGCCGCGACCAGGCTACCGGCCCCTGTGAAGGCGAGGCTGACATGGCGATTGGCTTCGCCAACCTTGCCCAGCACCACCGCCGCGCCCCAGGCGGCTTGCTGCGGCGGGCGCATATGCACGCGTACTTTCCAGTGGTCGGTTTCAGTACCGTCGCCCACCAGTACCTGTCCGGTCCACAGCGGATCGAGATCGTCGCGGTTGTCGTGGTAGGCCAGTGCCATCAAGCCATCGGCACGCACCGCCACCGCTGGCCAGACCGAGGTCGGCCAGAGGGCACTGCGGGTATCCAGCAGGTTGGCGGCGTTGAAGCGCTTGTCGCTGCGAGAGACGTTGACCGGCTCGGCATCGACACCGATCACCTGTGCGAAAACATCGAACGGTTCATTGGCGCGGATTTCCTGCCACACCAGCACCGGCGTGCCGTTGGCTGTGAGTGCAATCGCTGGGCGTTCGGCGCGACCGTCGATGCTGCGCAGGAGTTGCTCGGCTTGCCAGCTGTTGCCGTTGTCCGTCGAGCAACGCAGGTAGATCGCGGGGCGTCTCGGCACTTGTCCTGCGCGTTCGTCCTGCCAGGTGACGCACACCTTGAGCCCCGCCGCCGCGATGCGCGGAAAGCGTGCCGTGTTGCTGAGCGGTGCCAGGTTGGTCGCCGGTGCAGCGCTGCCCTGTGCAGGCAGGCGGCGGTAAACCAGATGCGTGCCGCCCGCCTCGTGTTGCTCGGCGACGATGTGCGTGACGCCACCACTGACGGCGATATCCGGAAAGCCCGAAAACTGTTGCGGCTCGCCGAGCACGAGCACCGCGCCGTCATCGCGGCCGATGTCTGTGGGCAGCGGCTGTTCGCCCTGCGGCACGGCCAGCGCCGGGCCGATGAAAATCGGACTGCTGATGGCACGACGCGCATTCAGCAGGTTGAGCGGGTTGAGCACGGCGGCGAGATCACCGGTGTCGATGGCGTCAATCTCACCGGGACCGCGCACCTCCACGTAGTACCAGGTCTGTGCATCCGTTGCGGTGATATCGAAGTTGCGACTGTCGTCCGGCAGCAGCGGCTGATAGCTTGCGAACACGCCTTCGGGCACGGTGCGGCCGGGGTTTTTATAGATCGTCACCGTCGTGCCGGTGCCGCGCTGGATGCGCACGCGCAACTGGCCCGCCGTGCCGGCTGGGGCCACCACCTCGTCGCCGGCAATGGCCTCGAAAATACCGTCTTTTTGCAGATCAGCTTCCAGGCTCACCAGCGGAGCGATGCCGTCGTTGCGTGCGGTGATGACGGTGCGACCAGCGTGCAGTCCATCCAGCACGGCGCGCTCGCTGAGCCCTGCCGCGAACACCTGAGTTGCGGGCAGACCCGGCCCGGCAATGGCCCACAGCTCACGAAAGTGGTTGTCCGACGCACCGACGCCACCGAAGCGATAACCCGCATTCCAGCGGTTTTCGGCATAGCGCAGTTCGGTCTCGATGCCGCTCGCCTTGTTCCAGATTTCTACCGTGTCGGCGCCGACCGCATTGGCGCTTTCGTTCGGCGTGCCGTCATCGTTCACATGGCCGTCGTCCGGGTGGTTGTGGCTCCAGACGGCACCTTGGCTATGCGCATCCCAGATTGAGGTTTGCAACACGCTCCAGCCGGGGCGGCCGGTGTAGGGCGCGCCTTGCACCAGCCAGTCCACCGCGCCCAGCACATTGGCGTGCGGACTGCCGTTGGCCTCCTCACCGGGGATCAGCAGCAGGTCGCTGGAGGTCCACAGCGGGTCGTAATGCTGGTCATAGGTGCGATGGTCGGTGAGCGGCATCCAGGTCAGATTGTTCTGCACGCCCTGGCCGATCTGGTCGGCCACCGAGACATTGCCGGGGCCGCGACCATCAAGCCCCTGGCGCAGCGCACTGCCGTCGGCCGAGTGGTCGTTGTGTACATGCATGTCGCCTGCGAGATAGACGCCACTCGGGGCGGTCGCCGCTTTGTCGCTATGAATGCCTGCGGCCAGTAGCGAAGGGATGCAGAAAAGTGCGGCAAAAACAGTCGGAAAACGCATCAATCGCACCCTGCGAATAAAGAGAGAACAGGCTATAGACAAAACATCAAGATTTCTTGACGGTTTCGAGACAGTCGCCACGCCGCCTACAATCCGCGACCTTTTTGATCTGCCGTCCCAAGAGCCGCCATGCGCCTGTCCCGCTTCCCGATCCACACCACCAAAGAAACCCCTGCCGACGCGCAGGTGATTTCGCACCAGCTCATGCAGCGCGCGGGCTACATCCGCAAGCTCGGCGCGGGTCTATATACCTGGATGCCCATCGGCAAGCGCGTGCTGGCCAAGGTGGAAAACATCGTGCGTGAGGAGATGAACAATGCCGGTGCGGTGGAGTGCTTCATGCCCAGTATCCAGCCCGCCGAACTCTGGCAGCAGTCGGGCCGCTGGGACGTGATGGGCGGCGAGCTGCTGCGCCTGAAAGATCGCCACGGTGCCGAGTTCTGCTACGGCCCGACGCACGAGGAAGTGATCGTCCACACCGTGATGCAAGACACGCGCAGCTACAAGCAGTTGCCGGTCAACTACTACCAGATTCAAACGAAGTTCCGCGACGAGCGCCGCCCGCGTTTCGGCGTGATGCGCGCGCGCGAGTTCATCATGAAGGACGCCTACAGCTTCCACATGGATGCCGAGAGTCTGGAGACGGAATACCAGAACATGCGCGCGGCCTACATCCGCATCTTCACGCGCTTGGGCGTTGAGTTTCGTTGCGTGAAGGCTGACAGCGGCAACATCGGCGGGGCCAAGAGCGAGGAGTTCCACGTGCTCGCAGGCTCAGGCGAAGACCTGCTGGCGGTGGCTGAGGGTGGCACCTATGCCGCCAATGTCGAGGCCGCTGAAACGCTGCCCTGCGGCGACGCGCCGGCCGCTACCCAGCAGGCGACCCGAGTTGAAACGCCTGGCAAGAAATCCTGCGCTGATGTGGCCAGCTTTCTCGGCGCGGATATCAAGAAGACGCTCAAGTGCATCGCGGTGATGGCCGAAGGCAAGTTCTACCTGCTGGCCGTGCGCGGCGATCGCGAAGTCAACGAGGTGAAAGTGCGCAAGCTCGCTGGCCTCAAGGACTATGCGCTCGCCACCGAGACCGAGATCGTCAAGACACTCGGCTCGCGTCCCGGCTTCATCGGCCCGGTGCTGCACGCCAGCGAGACGACCGCATCGGCTGCCGATATCGAGGCCTTCAATGCCCTCATCGCCAGCAACAGCCTCATCGTCATCGCCGACTACGAGGCTACCGCACTCAGCGATTTCATCTGTGGTGCCAACGAAAAGGGCATGCACTACACCGGCATGAACTGGGGTGATGCCACGGCGCTGAAACCTTCAGTGGTCGCCGACATCCGCATGATTGCCGAGGGCGACCCCAGCCCCGATGGCGTCGGCACTATCAAGTTCTATCGGGGCATCGAGGGCGGCCACGTGTTCCAGCTCGGGCAAAAATACTCGAAGGCCATGGGCTTCACCGTGCTCAACGAACAGGGGCAGGCAACCACACCCGAGATGGGCTGTTACGGCGTCGGTGTCTCGCGCCTGGTCGCTGCGGTGATCGAGCAGAAGCACGATGCCAACGGCATCTGCTGGCCCGATGCCATCGCCCCCTGGCGCGTGCTGATCTGCCCGATTGGCGCGGATAAATCAGAGGCGGTGAAATCGGCAAGCGAGAAGCTTTATGCCGATCTCGTCGCAGCGGGCATCGAAGCTGCACTCGACGATCGCGGCGCCCGTCCGGGCTCGATGTTTGCCGACGCCGATCTCATCGGCATCCCGCATCGTGTCGTCATCGGCGACAAGGGGCTGGCGGTCTCGCAGTTCGAATATAAGCATCGCCAAGGGGCAGCAGCTGAGATGATCCCCGCCACGCTCGAGGCGGTACTCGCCAAGCTGGGCTGATCACCACCAGGGTGAGCCACCGCGCCATGCAGACCTAACAGGGCAGCCGCCATTGCGGTGCGGTGCCAGATAGCTACGGCATCAAAGTCTTCTGTCTCGAAGGTTTTGACCTGGCCGGCATCCCGGTGTGGGCCACCGATGGCGTGGGCATGCCCTGATACCGCATTGATTTAGCTCAGCGGCTTGGGTTCACTGTTGTCGCCGGGTTTCGCGGTCCACACCAGCAGCTTCATTTCCAGGGTCATCGTCGTGCCGTCTTTGATGAGCTGGTAGTCGCGATTGAAGCGCAGCACGAAGCCGCCATCCGCGCGCCACTCGGTGGTCGCCCCGTAGACCTGCCCTAGCAGCGCCATGGCCCACTCGCCATTGGGTTGTGCCAGGGCCTCCTTGATGCGCGGCAGCATCAGCTTGCCGCCCTCGTCGTGCGCGGTAGTGGGTGCCGGGTCGATGCTCAGCTCGATCTTGCAGGTCTCCTGCTTGCTGCTGCTGTCGAGCACGCAGGGCAGGGGGCGCGACAGGGTTACGTCGGTGGTCATGCTGCCGCGCTCGTTGGTGATAGTCGCGCTCTGACTGCCCTCCATCGGCGCCTCCAGCACCAGCCGCAGGGCCATGCCCTCGCCGGTCAGCGAGCGCTCCGGCGGCTGGGCATTGAAGCGGCCATGTTCAGGGACGACTAGGGTGGGCCAGTGACCCGCCAGGTTAAGGGTTTCGTTGGTCGAGATATCACTGTCTTTCAAGGTCGCCTGGCCACTGGCGGTGACATCGCCCTGCACCTGATCGACGCCGGAGTCGGCGCCGCGATAGGTGGCCGTAGCACCCTTACCGTCGCGCATCAGTGGTGTTTGCAGCTGCAGCGCGTAGCGCAGCTCACTGCCGGCGTTCAACTTGTCACCCGAGGTCTTCGAGCTGAGACGATATTGCAGACGGGTGTGCATCATCACCGGCAGGCCGGAGTCGGCAGTTTCTTCGGCCTTCGCCTCGGGTTCGGCGGCGGTGGGCGTCGGGTCGCTCTTGGACCTGCAGCCGGTGAGCATGCTGCCAGAGATGCAGAGGATGGTCAGCGCTGACAACAGTCGAATGCGATTCATGGTTTGCGTCCTGAGTGCTTGCGATGCACGAGCACGTAGTTTACGTGGCGAGGCCGAGTGGCACCAAGGCGATGTCGGTGAGCTAAGGTTTCTTCGATGTCTTTGCAGGCGCCGATTTCGTTTTGCGAGTGGTCACTGGCGCGACCTGCGGCGTGGGCGCGGTCAGACCAAAAGCCTGCTCCAGTTCAACCAAAGCCTCGCTGGTGTAGACCGCCAATTTCTGAAGGCTTGGAATGGCATCGCGGCAACCGAGAAAGCCCACCGCAATGCGGTCGACATAGCCCACGAGCGTGACGTTGAGCGCATAGCCGTCGAACAGGAAGGACACCGGATACATCGCCTCCAGTTCGGCCCCCGTGAGGTATAGCGGCTGCTTCGAGAGCACCACGTTCGACACCACGATGTTGAAGAACGGTGGCATCTTGGGCAGCAGGCCGGTCATCTGCCCGAGCATCAGCGGCGTGATGCCGAGCAGCGCGAACTGCATCTGCGATTCGGCGGGCATGTCGCCGAGTTCTTTCTTGCCCCGCACGGTGACGCGACGAATCAGGTGCAGGCGTTCGCGCGGGTCGTCCAGCTGCGTGCCCATCGGCACTACAAAGCCAGCGGCGGCGTTGCCGAACTGGCCGTCCTTGCGCTTGATGGCCACCGGCACGGACGCCAGCAATGAGTCGGCGGGCAGCGATTGCTGCTCCAGCAGATAGCGGCGGATCGCACCACCGACGATGGCGAGCATGGCGTCGTTGGCGGTGGCACCGGCCGCAGCGGCCACGGCCTTGACGCGTGCAAGATCGAGAATCTGCGTGCCCAGACGCCGCTGCTGAGAAACCGGCCGGTTGAAGCGCGAACGCGGTGTGGAGAGTGCGGCGCGCGCGCTGCTGTCTTCGCCTTGCAGCATCGTCGCAAGTGCCTTCGCCAGATCACGCATGCCACGCGCCTGATCGGCTGCCGCACGCAGCGGCTTGCGCAGGTTTTGCAGCCAGCTGGCCGGCAGGCTGTCAGGCTTTGGTGGCTTGCTGGCAAGCATCCACGGCCCAGGAGTATCGCGATTGGCGGGGTCGGTCGACAGCCAGTGCTGCACCATGCGCACGGCGCCGATGCCATCGATGGCGCAGTGGTGCGCCTTGAAGTACAGCACAAAGCGTCGCCCGCTCCCGGTCGGCTTACCGCTCTTCGGGTCGATGTGCGGGTCGAGCCCTTCGATCAGATGGCATTCCCACAGCGGTCGCGAGAGATCCAGCGGGTGCGAATGCAGACGCGCCACCAGCTGGCCCAGCTCACGCTCACCACCGGGGTAGGGCAGGGCGGAGTGGCGCAGGTGATAGTCCATCTCGACCGTGGTGTCTTCCCATGCGGGTGCCAATCGCGACAGTCCTCCCCGTGCCAGACGGCTGCTGAAGGGAACCGGCATGAAGGGCTTTTCGCGCATGCGCAACACTAGGTTGCTGACGAAATCAGGTGGCGCATCGGCAGGCAGCTTGAAGGTCATCATCGCGCCGACGTGCATCGGTGTGCGCTTGGATTCCATCCGCAGAAACGCGGCATCAATCGGGGCCAGGTATTGCATCGCTCTCACTCCACTGCGTGGGGGCGCTGGTTCGCCAGGAGGGCTGCCAGCGCGCCGCTTTATTTTTGAGCATTGATTCTGACGCACGGTGTAGCAGATGTTCAGACCCCGCCAGCGTACGGTTAAAAACACCCCTAGTCAGTTCGGGTGAGGCTGCTGTCAGTGATGCTGCCTAGGGTGTGCACACATAACTAATAGACGGGAGAAACTCGATGTGGAACCTATTCGAGAAACAATCACGATCGTGCGCGGTGCTGGGATGGAGCCTGGTGTTAGCCCTTGCAGCTGGCAGCGGTAGTGCAGCAGCCGGTGACTTCGGCTTGTTCGGTCTCGAAGGCGACTACAAGCTAACGCTCGGCTACGCACTCGCAGCCCGCACACGCAATGCTGATCAGGCCCTGATCAACGGCTCGGTCGATCCCCTGCAAACCGGCGGGCCAATAGCGGCATCTGGACAGCAGCCCGCACAGCCCGCCAGCTTTGGGCGCACGGGATTGTCCAGCACCGTCAACATGGATGATGGCAACCGCAACTTCAAGAAATACAGCCTGTTCCACAACCGCGTGAGTGCGCTCGGCGAACTGCAGCTGCGTGGCGAAAGCTTTGGCGGCGTGCTGAGTGGCGATGGCTTCTACGATGATGTCTACCGGCACAAGAACGACAACGACTCGCCCACTACGGTCAATAAAACCGGTGACAACGACGAGTTCACCAAACAGGCCAAACGCTTCGACGGCAAGCGCGCGCGCCTGCTCGATGCCTATGCCTACGTCGATTTCACACCGATCGACGGTGTTGCCGTGAATCTGCGCGCAGGCCAGCAGGTGATCGCCTTCGGTGAGAGCTTGTTCCTGCGCGGCATGGCGCTTTCGACAGGCCGTGCCGATGCCACGCGCGCTTCAGTGCCGGGGGCGGAAATCAAAGAGCTGCTGCTGCCGGTGAAGCAGCTCGGGCTTTCGATCGGACTCGACAGCGGCATGACGGTGCTCGGCTATTACCAGCTGGAGTTCAAGCCCACCGAGCTGTTTCCGCCTGGCGATTTTCTGTCGCCAGTGGATATCATCGGGCCCGGCGGCACCTTTGCCTACGGGTCCGTCAACCCGGCGGCAGGTCGCGGCTGCGCGGGCTTACTGGGTAGTCCGGAGGCTGAAGGCATCATCTGCGGCATCCCCGCGCTCAACGACGCCGTGCTGGTCACCAACCCCACTATCAATGTGCAGCGCGGGCCAGACATCCGGCCCAGCAACTGGGGGCAATGGGGCGTGGGCGTGAAGTATCCATTCACCTCCACCACCACCCTGGGCCTGTATCACCTGCGCTACGCCGATGCGAACCCGACGGTGAAGCTCAACCCCGGCTTTGCACCCATCGGCCAGCTGCGTAATCCGGTCACGGGTGAGGCAGTGGGCCCGGTGATTACCACCAGCGTTATCAACCAGCTGGTGCCCACCACCTACCAAGCCCAGTATTACAACGGTATTCACCTCACCAGCCTCACGTTTTCCACCGCCATCGGCAAGTTCAACCTCGGCGGTGAGTTCAACTATCGCCAAGGCTCCGATCTGCAAACCAAGGCGGTCATCTCGAAGGTGCTGGTGCCGGTATTCACTCGTGGCGATGTCGGCCAGATCCTCATCTCGGGGCTGACGGTATTCAACCCGCAGATTTTCTTCGACGAGCTGGTCGTGGTGGGCGAGGTGGGTTTTGTGCACGTCTACGATGTGGACCCCTTCCCCGAAGAGCCAGGCATCATCCCTGTGGGCAACGGCGATGAGCTGTTCACCAACCGCAACTCGCTGGGCTACCAGTTCCTGTCCTACCTCAACAAGCGCAACATCGTGCCGGGTTTCGATTTCAAGACCACCTTGTCCTGGGGCGCGATTGAAAAAGGAAACCCCTCGCTGAGTGGCGCTTTTGGCCCTATTTATGGCGAAGGCGATCGCCGCATGGGTATCGGGTTCTCGACCCAGTATCTGCAAAATCTCGAAGTCGGCATCAGCTACCAGAAGTTTTTTGGCGATCCCAAGGCCGTGCAACGCGCAGGCGCCAACGAAAGCCCTGCAGGCGGCAGCAACCTGTCGCAAAATCCGTACTCCGATCGCGACTACATTGCGCTCAACGTGAAATACAACATCTAAATCCAATCGCCCTCATGAGTACTGCCTTTGATGCTGCCGAGTTCCGCAAGGCCCTCGGCGCGTTTGCAACCGGCGTCACCATCATCACCACCAAGGCTGCCGACGGCACTCTCGTGGGCCTGACCGCCAACAGCTTCAACTCGGTCTCGCTCAATCCGCCGATGGTGCTGTGGAGCCTTGCCGAAACCGCGCTCAGCTTGCCGATTTTCCGCGAGTCGCCGCATTGGGCCGTGCATGTACTGGCGACCGATCAAGAAGAGCTGTCAGGCCGTTTCGCCCGGCGCGGGCTGGACAAGTTTGCCGGTCTGGACTTCGAAACCGGTATCGGCGGCGTACCCTTGCTCAAGGGTTGCACCGCGCGCTTTCAGTGCCGCAACGCCTTCCAGTACGAGGGCGGCGACCATGTGATCTTCGTCGGCGAAGTGATGGATTTCGATCGCAGCGAATCCGCACCGCTGCTGTTTCACGGTGGCAAATACGCTCATGCCACCCGGCGCGAAGCGCTCAATGACAAGCCGCGCGATGCCTTTCTCTCCGGCAGCTTCAACGAAGGCTTTCTGGGCTATCTGCTGGGCCGTAGCCACTTTCAGCTGTTCGGCCAGATCCGCACGCTGCTCGCCAGCGAGGGCTTGAACGACGACGAGTTCTATCTGCTCTGCACACTCACGCTCAAGCCGGTGATGACTGCCGCCGTGCTCGATGCGGCAATGGCTGCCGTGCTGAACCGCCCCAGTGCAACCACGCTGCAGGCGCTCACGGAGCGCGGTCTGGTGGTGCAGCTCGCAATGGCTGCCGAAACTCTGGCCGACGAATACCGTCTCACCGAACAGGGCCGTGACACCGCCCTGCGCTTGATCGCCGCCGCCAAGGCGGTGGAGCTGGAGATTCTCGAACGCATGGGGGCCGAAGACGGTGCGATCCTGAAATCGCTGCTCAAGCGATTCCTCGGCGTGGTCGACCCCGATGCGTCCGTGCTGTGGGACGACCCGAGCTTGAGCGCGGGCAAGATTCCGGGATCGGGCTGGACGGCTTAGAGGGACTTCACCCGCCTCACCTTGGCAACGATGGGCATCAATCATTCCGCCCATTGGACCTGCCTCTAACAACGCCGCGCGATCAAGGATAGACATGGATCAGCAGCATCTGGGCTCGTGCCTGTGTGGCGAAATTCGCTTCAAGCTTGAAGGCAATTTCGACCGCTTCTTTCTCTGCCACTGCGCGCATTGCCGAAAAGATACCGGCTCGGCTCACGCGGCCAATCTTTTCTCTTCGACGGCGAACGTCGAATGGATTTCCGGGCAAGAGAAGCTAAGTACTTACAACCTCCCCCAAACGCGACACACCCGGTGTTTTTGCTCGATCTGCGGCTCGGCAATGCCGCATGTCGCCGAAAAGATGATTGTCGTGCCGGCGGGCTGTCTTGATACGGATCCTGCGAACAAGCCCGATGCGCATATTTTTTTAGCAAGCAAAGCGCTTTGGGATCATGATTTGGCAGACGTCCCCGCTTTTGAAACTTTGCCCCCGTAAGCAGCACGGCAGCTCGGGCTGCACGCGTGAGGCACTCACCGGGGTGAATCGCGCTGACTGCTTCGCGATACGAAGATAAATCTGCACTAGAACATCGGGTACTGGCTGGTCGGCGCCACATCGATGCGACCCATGTCGATGAAGCGGCCGACACTGTCCATCATCGATTTCAGATTCCTGTCGAACTTCGCCTGATCGCCTACCGCATCGAAGAAGGCATACGGATCGGTCATCGCGGCCGCCGGGAAACCTTCTTCGATGATCGCGTGAATCTCTGGCGCGCCGGGTGTGAGCGCGCGCACCACGCGGTTCTGCACGTATTCGAAGTTGGCCTGCGTTTCGATCGCGACCGTGGTGTGCGACTCCTGCCACACCTGCAAGAACTGCTCGTGCGTCAGGCTGGCATGATGCGGGAACAAGGCGATCTGCGCGAAGCCTTCGGTGCGCTGACCATGGCGTGCCGGATGCAGCGTGTTGAGGATAGGCACCGACTCGGTGACGAGATAGGCCGCATGCCGCGCACTCACCGAGGCAACGGCAGCATCCACCGGCGCACGCCGCAGCGTGATGGCGCTGTCCAGCCAGACCTGCACGATGGCTTCCACCGGCGGGTTGCTGTGCTTCTGCCAGATGGCTGTTGCGGCGGCGACTTGGAAGTCCGCGACATTGATGCGCAGGCTCCTCACGCCGAGTGCTTTCAGCTTTGGTGCCAGCACTTCGCGCAACTGCTGGCCGAAGGCATCGATGCCCACAGCCGCGTCGCGCCACACCACATAGATGACTTTTTCCATGGCGCGCCCTCAGGGCATGTACATGCCGCCGTTGGCATCGAGTGCCGCGCCAGTGACGGCGCTCGCGTAGTCCGAAACGAGGAACAGCGCAGCACGCGCGCACTCGTCGTCGGTGGGCATGCGGCCGAGCGGAATGCTGGCTTCCACTGTGCCCTTGAGCTGTTCGAGCGGCATCTTCAATTCATTCGCCTGCCACTCCATGTAGCCCTGTACCGGCGCGCCCCACATCCAGCCCATGTGGATGGTGTTGACGCGGATGCCGCTGGGGCCAAGCTCTTTGGCGAGCCACTTGGCGCTGTTACCGAGCGCGGCTTTCGAGGCCGCATAGCCGGCTTCGCCGAGCGAGGGGATGGTGCGCACCGCCATGGTGTTGACCATCACGATCGCGCCGCTCTTCTGCGCCTTCATCTGCGGGATGACGGCCTGCGTCATCTTCAGTGTGCCGATGAGGTTGGTATTCATCACGCTCATCCAGCCGTCGAGTTCGGCGGTGGAGGCGTAGTCCATTTCGCCGTGGATGAAGGCGCTGTTGACCAGTGCGTCGATGCGGCCGAAGGCTTTGACGGCAGCAGCGGCCATCGCCTCGCAGGAGGCACGGTCGGTGATGTCGGTGACGACTTTCAGCACCTTGCAGTCGGGGTTGATGGCTTTCACGCGCTGCTCGGCGTCATCGAGTTTTGCAGCACTGCGGGCGGCTGCGACGATACCGGTGGCGCCTTCACGCGCGGCTTCAATCGCCAGCTTCACGCCCAGGCCGGGGCCGATG
This sequence comes from Stagnimonas sp., assembly GCA_965279705.1. GTDB lineage: Bacteria > Pseudomonadota > Gammaproteobacteria > Nevskiales > Nevskiaceae > Stagnimonas. The sequence continues at coordinate 2,775,076 of OZ257257.1, read as the reverse complement.
CCGGATACGACGACGATCTTGTTTTTTAGCAGCATGTTCTTTCTCCGTGGACTGTTCTTGTTCTCTCTCGCGCAAGGAGCGAAGAGGTATCGCGCTATATCGAGGTTTCGATGTATTTGCTGCGGTAATCAGCGAAGTCCTGCTTGAGCTGCGCTTCGCTCAAGCCAAATTGTTCGGGTTGATAGTCGTGCGAGGCACGGCTCTCGCGGCGGTTGTCTTCGATCCAGTGCGTCATGCGCGCTTCCGCCTCGGGCGTCAGCGTGCGGCCGGCAAAGGCGTAGATCGCACGTACCACTTCGAGCGGTTTCTTCACTGTGTCGATGAAACGCACATCCATGAACGACTGCGGACTTTTTTCGCGCGCCTTCAGGGCATGACGGAAGGCGCGCGCCATCAAGGCACTCCATTCCTGGCCGACGGCCTTAGAGTCCACGGCGCCGCTGTAGATGTGCCACAGCGTATCGATGAAGCTGGCGATGGAGGGAATGGTATCGACCGGATCGCGGTGGGTCTGGATGACCTGAATGCCGGGGAACATCTTGAGCACCAGCTCCATCCGCAGCAGATGGTGCGGCGCTTTCAGAACCCAGCGGTTGGCGACGATGCCGCGCTGGCGCTTCTGCCATTGCAGAAACTTCAGACCGCGCTTGAGGAACTCATAGGTCGGCGTCTCATCGGTCGAGTGCAGCCACTCCATGTAGCTCGGCACGTTTGCATAAGCGTTGAACGAGGCGCGGAAGGAGTGCTCGGTGAGCATGCCTTCTTCGTCCGCCTCGTCGGCATTCATGGGATGAATCGCCATGAGTTTGGGCATGGCCTCGACCATCACCTTGACCTCGCCGCGCGCTCGCTCGATGCGCTCTATCGGGGCTTTCAAATCTTCGCCGGGGAAGGGGACCGGGTAGCGCGATTCCCACCAGGGCATGGAGTAGAAGCTGGGGTCGCAGGCCAGCACCCGCTGCAACAGCGTGGTGCCGGTACGCGGCAGGCCGACGATCAATACAGGTGCTGCCAGCACTTCGTCGTTGATCTCGGGATGCAGGCGAAAGAACTCCTCCATACGCAGGCGGTTCACCAGCATCTCGACGAATTTGTGGTGCAAAAGCTGGCGGCCGAAGTCTGAGAGCTTGGCCTCGGCTTCCAGCGAGGCGCAGAGTTTTTCCAGCGCGATGCGGTAGCTGGCATCACCGAAGTTTTTCAGGCCGCCTGATTGCGTGATGGCGGCTGCTTCGAGTGCTGCGGGATCGAAGGTGATGCTCATGCTTGAAGTCCCTGAATGAATTGAGTGCACTTCACGACGCGCGTGGTCGGGTGGACGTGCTCGGTGGCACCCACCCAGCGGAAGCACCAGGTGCCCTCCGTGTGGCCTGCGGTATCGAGCCAGTTGGCGTGGCCTGGATTGCTCGCCGCCAGCACCATCGTCACGCCGCCATCGGCATCGAGTTGTGCCGAATGCTGGTTGAGATGGATGCGGTGAAAGCGGTAGTCGAGCGATTCCATCCACCAGTTGTTGAGTTGCAGGTTCCAGAACCGGCATTGCGGGATGCGCGGCACATGCACCACCAGCACCTCGTCATCGGCGAGCTGCCAGTACGAGTGGTAGTAGAAGATGTTCGGGTCGCCACCGACGCGCTGGCACAGTAGCTGATCGGCGGGAGGCAGCGCGTTGGGGTGCTTGAGATAGCTCTGCGACCAATTGGCGAACAAAGTGGCCGTGCCTTCGACGAAGCGCGCCGCGTTGTTGAGGCCGTTGCTCAGGCGAAGCGCCGTCAATGGCGCGGGCGTGGCACCGCTGCCGACGCGCTCGATCTTCAGCTGTGCTGCGCGCTCCACCTTGCGGTCGAGAAAGGTCTGGCGAACGATCACGGCGTTGCTCGCCGGTTCCACGCGCAACCAGTTGCCCGGCTTCTGCGCAGCACTCAGCGTGATCTCGAAGCGGCCCTCGGCATCCAGTTGCAAGCTCTGCGCGTCGATAAAGCCGGTCTGCTCCATCTTGCCGTCGGTTTCGTAGCCGCCCTTCTGCGTGCCGATGGTGAGGTAGCTCACCGTGCCGCGCGTGCCGCGAATCACGTACTCGTTGGCGCCGTTGATCTTGGCGAAGTAGTAGAGGTTGTCCGGGTTGTCGGCGCCGATCTTGCCGGTCTCGTGACTGGGCAGAAAGAAGCCGGGGAAGTCCGGATCGGCGAACTCCAGGTGCATCTCCAGCCCAATGCGCAGCAGCCGTGTGAGATAGCGATAGCCTTCGGCACGCGTCAGCTCATCAGCCGGGGCCTCGGGCCGCAGCACCTGCTGGCCGGCGCGCTTCAGCGCATCACAAAAGGCATCCCAGGCTTCGCCCGATATCACAGCGTTCCGCGCTTCTTGATCGAGCGCCATGGCGTTCTCCTTGCACTAAGCCTGCACCTTAGTGCGCCGTGGCGGATGCGCCTTCACCTGTTTGGTGTAGGAGCAGCCACGGCTGTAGGCGAGCACTGCTCGCCGTGGCTGCTCCGTCGGGCAGGGATGCCCGACGCGTGGGTGGAAAAAGAGGAGGAGGTCGCGCCAGGGATGGCAAATGCTCCCTCTGCAACGACAGCTAAGCGCGGCCCGTCACCCAGTTGCGCAAGGAGCGGATGCGATCCATCAGCTTCAGCGTCGGCAGCGGCGTGGCACCGGGCGCAGACGCGACTGGCTTCTCCACCTCGTAGCGCTGGTGCAGCAGCTGGTTCTGCGCGAGGCGCTGGTGCTGCTTGTGTGCGGAGTTGACGGTGATGCGGCAGGCCACGTCCTGAATGGGCTTGGTGATCAAGCGGTAGATCTGGCCCTGGTTGATGAGGTCGATAGCGGCCCCGGCATCCGCACGCGCGGTGAGAATCACCGACACCAGCTCCGGGTGATGCTGCTTGAGCGTGCCGATCAGGCTCACCACCGGGTGGTTCTGTACGCGGGTGTCGGAGATCACCACACCGATGCGCTCCTGCTCCAGCTGGGTCACCGCCTCGTCCATGCTGGTGGCCCCGAACACGCGGTAGCCATTGCCGAGGATCAGCTGAATCTTGGCGGGCATCTGCGCATCGTCATCCAGCACCAGCACGCCGGGCGCGGTGGTGTCGGCGTGGGTCGTCATTGCCGACGGCGGCAACAGCGCCACGGCGGCACTGGCGCGGGCGGCGACGGCGGCATTGGCGACGGTGCTGCTGAGCACCTCGTTCGACCAGGGCTTATTGACGAAGCGGAAGATTTCGCCGTCGTTCACCGAGCCGATGATGGCATTGAGATCGGAATAGCCGGTGAGCAGGATGCGCATTGCATGCGGGTTGAGTTCGCGTGCGGTGCGCAGCATCTCGATGCCGGTCATGTTCGGCATGCGCTGGTCGCTGACGATCACATCCACCGAGGTGGTCCTGAGCAGATCGAGCGCCTGCTGGCCGCCCTCGGCGAAGAACAGCTCGTACTGGTTGCGGAACAGCATGCGCATGGTGGTGAGCACGCGCGGCTCATCGTCCACGAACAGCACGCGGGGTTTTGCGGGGGTGATATTCATCGGGTGGTCTCCGTCAGGCCGCCAGCAGGGTTTCGTGCGGCGCCTGTTTCAGCGGCAGATGGATGATGAATTCGCTGCCTTCGCCCGGCTCCGACTTCACCGAGATGCGGCCGCCGTGATCCTCGATGATGCGAAACACGATGGAGAGCCCCAGGCCCGTGCCCTGGCCGACCGATTTAGTGGTGAAGAACGGCTCGAAGATGCGCTGCCGCACGTCCTCGCTCATGCCGCTGCCGGTGTCGCGCACCCGCACCGTCACGCCCTGTGCATCGGCGCTGGTGGCGATGGTGATGAGGCCCTCGCCGGTGATCGCGTGTGCCGCATTGTTGAACAGGTTGAGAAAGACCTGGTTGATCTGCGAGGGCGAGCATTCGATTTCTGGCAGCACGCCAAACACGCGCTCCACCTCGACCCGACCCTTGAGCTGGCTGTTGCAGATTTTCAGCGCCGACTCGATGCCGGCATTGAGGTCGAAGAGATCAGTGCGCGAACGATCGACGCGCGAGAAATCCTTGAGGCTGGCCACTAGGTCGGTGATCTGCTCCAGCCCGTGGTCGGCGTCCTGCAACAGGGTTTCGAGATCGTCCAGTATCTCGGTGGCGTTGGTGTTCTGGCGCTGTTCGGATGCGGCACCAAGTGCCGCGGCCACCTCTTCGTCGCTGGCGTTGGCGGCATCGAGCAGGCTCAGTGCCTTGTTCTGCGCCAAACAAAGGCTGCGGATGTCGGGCAGGGCGTTACGCACGATTTCGGCATTGCTGCGCGCATAGCCCAGCGGCGTGTTGATCTCGTGTGCCACGCCCGCGACCATCTGGCCGAGCGAGGCCATTTTTTCGGATTGCACCAGCTGCGCCTGCGATTCGCGCAAATCGAGCAGCGCGCCTTGCAAGTCCTTGGTGCGGGTCTGTACCTGATCTTCCAGCCCGGCGTTGGCGCGGTCCAGTTCGGCATGGCTCAAACGCAGGCGCAGCCCCAGCCAGCCCAGCACCAGCAGCAGGAAGGCCGAGAAGGCGGCCAGATAGAGCCGATATTGATTGGCGATGGCGGCCTGCGCCTGATACCAGCGCGTGTAGGCCTGCTCGACGAGTTGCAGCTGTTCGCCCGTGGGTTCGTCGAGAAACTTGTTCAGTCGGCTGACCAGTTCGTTCTTGTCGGTCAGCACTTCCTCCGAGCTGGTTTTCAGGGCGGCTAGGGCCTGCAGATAGGCATCGCTCTGGCCCTCGGCGGTGGCATCCAGCTGGGTCAGCAGCAGCTTGATCGCCTCGGCATTGCCAGGCGAGGGCGAAACGCCGTGCGCGACGATCTCGGCTTTTAGCTGTGTCACCAGCAGCCCGGTGGCGGCCTGTTGTTCGGGCGGCACCAGGGTCATCAGCGTGTTGGCGTGTACGGGCACGGCATCCATACTGGTCACCAGCCGCTGGGTGAACTGGGTGTTGCGAATCTCGAAGTCGAAACCCAGGCCAAACTTGTCGTCGATGGTGGTCAGCAGGCGATCCAGCGCCTGATCCAGCTCGGCGCTCAGGCCGTGCAGCGACTGCTCGCCCTTGTCCAGCTGGTCGAGCGCGGCACCGATGTCCTTGCTGATCTTGGCGCGGTCGCCGGCCGCGTCGCTCAGCGAACTGGCGCGGGTCTGCGTGAAGCCGCGGTTGAGATCGACATCGAGGTTGTTCACCGTGCGAAGGTTGGCGAGGCGTTTTTCGTGCAGTCGGCCATCCACGGTCTGGGTCATCTTCACCAGAAAAACCAGCACGCCGATGGCAATGCCGACGGCCAGCGCGGGCAGCAGCTGTTTGAGTTTCATGCGCGATCCACTCTCCTTGTGTGCGGGGGCTCGCTGTTGCGGCGCCCGTCTCTACTTTTTATGCCGCGCTGCTGATGAAGCATCCGTAGAGCGCAGCCAAGCATTTACGATCCCTGCCGGCCTAACCTCGTCCGACTGCATGAGTCGTCTCAGCCAAACGGGGGATTACAGCCGTGCGGCTTTGAGGTGAACTCGGCCTCCCCATTTTTGAAACTGGATTGACCATGTCGACCACAGCGCTGGAAGCCCGCCTCGGCGTGCTCGAAAGCATCGAAGCCATCCGCGCGCTGAAAGCGCACTACCTCGCCTGCTGCGATGCGAAAGATTCAGTGGGCATGCGCGCCTGCTTTGCCGACGGGCCGGTGAAGATCGACTACGGCGCACTCGGTACCTTCGACCGCGCCGATGCGCTGGTCGAGATCTTCAAGCAGATCGGCTGCCATCCCCACATGGTGGAGATGCACCACGGCGTCAATCCGCAGATCACGCTGAAGAGCGCCGACCATGCCGAAGGCCGCTGGGGCCTGCACTACCAGCTCATCAACACCAACGACAACACGCTGACACAGCTCGGCGCGTATTACGAGGACGAGTACTGCAAGACGGCCGCCGGCTGGAAGATGAGCGCGACCAAATGCGTGGTGACTTCGATGCTCTCGCTCAAGCTCGCAGCCGATGCTGTGCAGGCTCTGGTGATCGGACGCCTTCCTGCGCCCTGATTTATCGTAGGCGCAGCGCTTTTTCTCACCTCATTTTCTTAATGGATGTTTCCAGTCATGAACGCACGCGTCAGCCCGCCGAACAAGCCTTACGTTTCGCCCTGGATGGACTCCGATCTGGAGCAGTTCCGCGACGCGGTTTCGCGTTTCGTGGAGGGCGAAATGGTGCCGTACGAAGCAGGCTGGCGCGAACAGCACCATGTCGGTCATGAAATCTGGCGCAAGGCCGGTGCGATGGGTCTGCTCTGCACCGATATCCCCGCTGAATACGGCGGCGCCGGCGGTGATTTTCGCCACGAGGCGGTGGTCTACGAAGAGTGCCTGCGGCGTGGTATCACCGGCTTTGGCCAGGGCGTGCATTCCATTGCTGCGCACTATGTGCTGAACCATGGCACCGAGGCGCAAAAGCAGAAGTTCTTGCCGCGTCTCGCCGCCGGTGAAATGGTGGGTGCCATCGCCATGACCGAGCCGGGCGCGGGCTCGGACTTGCAGGGCATCCGCACCAAGGCCGTGCTCGACGGTGACGACTACGTGGTGAACGGCTCGAAGATCTTCATCACCAATGGCTACCTCGCCGAGTTCCTGATTCTGGTCGCCAAGACCGACACCACGGTGGCGGGTTCGCGCGGCATTTCGATCCTGCTGGTGGAGACCAAGGACCTCAAGGGTTATCGCTGCGGCCGCATTCTCGACAAGATGGGCATGAAGGCGCAGGACACCGCCGAGCTGTTCTTCGAGGATGTGCGCATCCCCGCTGAAAACCTGTTGGGTGGTGCTGAAGGCCGTGGCTTCATCCAGCTGATGAGCGACCTGCCGTACGAGCGCGCCATCGTCGCACTCGGCGGTGTCGCGGCGATGGAAGGTGCGGTGGCCGAGACGGTGAAATACGTGCGCGAGCGCAAGGCCTTCGGCAAGAGCATCGCCGAGTTCCAGAACACCAAATACAAGCTGGCCGAGGCCGCCACCATCACTCGCGTGGCGCGCACCTTCGTCGACCGCTGTATCGAGCAAGTGGTGGACGGCACGCTCGATAACGCCACCGCCTCGATGGCCAAGTACTGGGTCACCGATGTGCAGCAGCAGGTGATCGACGAGTGCGTGCAACTGCACGGCGGCTACGGCTACATGAACGAGTACCTGGTGACCCGCATGTTTGCCGATGCGCGCGTGCAGCGCATTTACGGCGGCACCAACGAGATCATGAAAGAACTGATTTCCAGGTCTGTACTGGGGTGAGGAGCCAAGCGCTTGCGAGCACTGCTCGCATTGGCTGCGAACGCCCGGGCATGGATGCCCGGGCAGGGGCCGGATCAATAGGATGCAGTCGCGCCAAGGACGGCACGATGATGCGAGTGCAGCAAAAAAATGGCTGAGGTGTTGACGACCATCGCACCGCTGGACGACGCCGAACGCATCCGGCGGCGGCGCGAATGGCTGGGTTTTCTGGCGATCTCGATGGGCAGTTTCATCGCCATACTCGATATCCAGATCGTTGCCAGCTCGATCAACGAGATCCAGGCCGGGCTCTCGGCCAGTGCCGACGAAATCCAGTGGGTGCAGACCTCGTACCTGATCGCCGAGGTGATCGCGATTCCGCTGTCTGGCTACATGGCGCGACTGCTCTCCACGCGGGTGTATTTCACCCTGTCGGCGCTGGGCTTCACGCTGGCGAGCCTGCTCTGCGCCTGCGCCTGGGATCTGCCCTCGATGGTGTGCTTCCGCATCCTTCAGGGCTTTCTCGGTGGCGGCATGATCCCCACCGCGTTTGCCGCGATGTTCCTGCTGTTTCGAGAGGCTGATCGCCGCGCCTTGCCGCAGCTGGTCGGCGGCTTGATGGCGATTCTGGCGCCCTCGCTGGGGCCGAGCTTTGGCGGCTACCTCACCAGCATCGCCAGTTGGCACTGGTTGTTTCTGGTCAACCTGGTGCCGGGCCTCGTCTGCGCCTTTGGGGTCTGGACGCTGGTCGATATCGACCGCCCGAAACCCGAAATGCTCAAGCTCACCGACTGGGCCGGCCTGCTGTTCATGGCGCTGTTTCTGGGTGGGCTGACCTACTCGCTGGACGAAGGCCCGCGCGCCGACTGGTTTGCAGACCGCAGCGTGGCGGTGTGCGCCACGCTGGCGATGGTGAGCGGCATGCTGTTTTTCTGGCGCGCGTTCACCAGCGATCATCCCATCGTCGACCTGCGTGCGTTTCGCAACCGCAATTTTGCCCTGACCTCGATGGTGTCGATTTTGCTCGGCATGAGCATGTTCACGCTCAACTACCTCACGCCGCTATTCCTCGGCCGCGTGCGCGGCTACGACTCGCTGCAGATCGGCGAGGTGCTGATGATCCAAGGCTCCAGCATGTTCTTGGCCGCCCCCATCGTCTCTCGCTTGTCACGCCGCATGGACCCGCGCATCGTCATTGCCATCGGTGTGGCACTGGCTGCCACGGGCTCCTGGTTCAATGGCCACATGACGGCTGACTGGGGTCATCACGAGTTCATCCTGCCGCAGGTGCTGCGCGGTGTGGGGATGATCTTCGCGTTCATCCCCATGACCAATCTGGCGCTCGGCACCATGGCGATTGAAGAGGTCAACAACGCCAGCGGCTTGTATACCCTGATGCGCAACATCGGGGGCGCGATCGGCTTGGCACTGGTGGCCACCTTGCTCAACGACCGCTACGCGCTGCACTGGCAGTCGATCAGCGAATCCGTGCAATCGAGCAGTCCGGTGGTGCGTGAGTTCATTGCCAATACGGGCCAGTTGATGGCGCCCGGTGCAGGCAGCGATTCGCCTGTGGGTCTCGTCATGCTGGCGCGGCTGGCCAAGCGACAAGCACTGACCATGGCCTACAACGACATGTATCTGCTGCTTTCTGCGGCAGTGGCAATGACCTTGCTGATCGTGCCCTTGCTGGCCAAACCGAAAGCGGGGGTCAGCAGCGCAGCGCATTGAAATCTGTTGGAGGAGAGCACATGAAAACAAAAATTCTGGCACGCATGGCCGTGCTGCTGCTGGTGTTGACGTCTGCCGCACAAGCCAAGCCCAGTGCGGCACAGATTGCACAGCTTGGCGGCGACAAGCTGACCTGCATCGGTGCCGAAAAAGCGGGCAGCAAAAACGGTGTCGCGCCGTATTCGGGTCAGTGGCTGGAGACCTGGCCGGGCCTTGCAGACCCCAAGGTCTACAGCCCTGGCCCATACGCGGCCGAGAAGCCGCTGTTCACCATCACTACCGACAACAGCGCGCAATACGCGGATCGTCTGAGCGAAGGGCAGAAAGCGCTTTTGAAGAAATACCCCAAGGCGTTTCGCATGCCGGTGTATGCGAGCCATCGGGATTTTCGCTTCCCCGATGCAGCCTGCGCGGCGGCGAAGAAAAATGCGGCGGATGCAGTGCTGGTCAGTAACGGCCTTGGTCTTGCGAACGCCGTAATCGGTGCGGTGCCGTTCCCGCTACCGAGCGACGGCTTGCAGGCGATCTGGAATGTGCTGACCACGCGCCATGTCTGGAACGAGACCGCCACCATCGACATCGCCGATGTCTTCCCCAATGGCAAGATCGCCTGGGGCAAGCAGAAGTATCTGACGCTCGCACCCGCTGCCGACCCGAAGGGAGATGGCAAGGTGACCGACAACGTCGGCGCGTATTTCTACAACGTCACGCTGTTGCCGCAGCGCGACAAGGGCACGATTGGGGTCGGCTTTCAGCCGGTGGACTTCAGCGATGGCAGTACCCGCGTCTGGGCCTACAACCCCGGCACGCGACGGCTGCGGCAGGCGCCGGATATCGCTTTCGACTACGCCGTGCCGCCCTCGGGCCTGCGCACGGTGGACGACGATCACCTCTTCAACGGCTCGCCTGAGCGCTACAACTGGAAGCTGATCGGCAAGCGGGAGCTGTATATCCCCTACAACAACTTCCGCATCAACGATCCAGCTGTGAAATACAGCACGCTGCTGACGCCCAACACCATGAATCCCGACTACATGCGCTACGAGTTGCACCGGGTGTGGGTGATCGAGGCCACCGTGAAAACCGGCGTGCGCCACATCTACGGTCGCCGCATCATCTACACCGATGAAGACACCTGGCTGGCGCACTGGGCCGACAACTACGACAGCCGCGGGCAACTCTGGCGCACCGCTTTCGTGAACTACCGCTATGCACCGGATGCGCAGGCGTTTCATCGCGGCGTGTCGGTGTATCAGGACCTCAACACCGATGCCTACGAAGCAGGCTATCTGGTCAACGAGGCCGGCAAGGACTGGTGGCGGCTAAATCGCACCGACATGAATGCGAAAATGTTCAGCCCGGAAGCCGCGACCCGCAGCGGGCATTGAGCCGGCTGCGGCGCAGACCCTAGACAGCCAGCAGAAAACCGCGTGCTTCCAGCAGTGCGAGCAAGGCCTGCACTTCAGATGCCAGGTCCATCTCGGCAGTCTTGAGCACCAGATCCGGTTTGTCGGGCGCTTCGTAGGGGTCGCTGATGCCGGTGAAGTTCTTGATCTCACCCGCGCGGGCCTTCTTGTAGAGACCTTTGGGGTCGCGCCGCTCGGCCTCGGCCAGGGGGCAATCCACGTACACCTCGATGAACTCCATGCCGGCCTGCACATGCAGCGCGCGTGCGGCTTCACGGTCGGCGCGATAGGGGCTGATGAAGCTGGTCAAGGCAATCACGCCGGTATCGACGAACAGCTTTGCGATCTCGCTGATACGACGAATGTTCTCGGTGCGGTCTTCGGCTGAAAACCCGAGATTCTTGTTGATGCCGAGACGGATGTTGTCGCCATCCAGCCGGTAGCAGATGCGGCCACGACGGATCAGCTCGTGTTCGAGCGCGACCGCCACGGTGCTCTTGCCGCTGCCCGAAAGGCCGGTGAACCAGAGCGTGACGCCCTTCTGGCCCAGCATGCGATAGCGATCGGTACGGCTGACTTCGCCGTCGTGCCAGACCACATTGGTGGCTTTCTGCTGCGTCATATCGTCATTGCTCCGCGTGTGGGTATCGACACCGATTCTGCCAATTTCATCAGCTCATCAACTCGTAGGGGCCGCCTACTTCGAGCGCTTTTCGGTAGGCAGGACGCGCCTGTATGCGCTGCAGGAAGGCGAACAGCCTTGGCCAGCTCGCATCGAGCCCGCCGCGCACGGCGGCGACTTCGATGGGGAAACTCATCTGGATATCCGCTGCATTGAAGTCGCTGCCGGTAAACCATTCGGTCTTGGCCAGCTCGCCTTCCATGAAGTCGAGATGCAGCTTCAGCTGCGGGTCGACGAAGCTGCTGCACACCTTGTCTGCAATGCCACGCACCAGAGGGCGCACGAAAAACGGCATCGGCTGTCTGGGCATGTGGCTGAAAATCAGCTTCAGGATCATCGGCAGCATTGCCGAACCTTCGGCGTAGTGCATCCAGTAGGTATAGCGCAGGCGCTCTGGCGTCCCCAATGCGGGTTGCAGGCGACCCTTGCCATAACGCTCGACGATGTAGTCGATAATCGCGCCGGATTCGGCCACGGTGTGGTCGCCATCGGTAATCACGGGTGACTTGCCGAGCGGATGCACCTTGAGCAGCTCCGGCGGCGCGAGCATGGTCTTGAGGTCGCGGACGTAATGCTGTACCCGGTATTCGACGCCCAGTTCCTCCAGCAGCCAGAGGACGCGCTGCGAGCGGGAGTTGTTGAGGTGATGAACCGTGAACATCAGTGCCGCACGCCTTTGACCCGCACCTTGAAATCCATCGCCGGGCCGGGCGTGGGCGCGGTCTTGGTCTTCAGTTCGTAGCCGGGTGATTCCAGTTCCAGATCCAGCTTGTAGAACAGGCGCGCCATCGACAGCGCGATCTGCACCTCGGCCAGGCTCTTGCCGAGGCAGGTGTGCGGGCCGCGGCCATAGGGGGAGTAGGCACCGGCTTTCAGATGTTCGGCGCGAGGCTTCTGGTAGCGGTCGATGTCGAACTTCTTGGCCTCGGGGTAGTACTCGTCCATGAAGTGCGGCACGCTGGTGCCGAGGTAGACCATCTCGCCTTCCTTGATCTGGTGGCCGTCGAACACGAAGTCCTTGGTGGCGGTGCGCATCTGTGCCACCGCAATCGGGTAGAGCCGCATGGTCTCCATGATCGCGCCATTCAGTGCGGGCAGGCGCTTGAGCAGGCCGTCTTCATCGACCGGGCCTTCGGCGAACAGCGCATCGACTTCGGCGTAGATGCGGTCCTTGACGCCGGGATACTTGAGCACGGTGTAGACGATGGCCGAGGTGGTGTTGGCGACGGTGTCGAGCCCGGCGACATAAGGGCCGGTCATGGTCACGATCAGATCACTGGCGGGCATGATCTCCGGCGTATTGATGTGTGCGGCGTAGACGTCGTCGATGAGGTTGCGATCTTCTTCGGCGATCTTGCCGAAGCGGGCCTTGGCATCCACGATCATTTTTTCGCCCAGCTCGAACACGCGGGCCTTGGCTTTCTTGTATTGCGGGCGCTTGAGCAGAAACTTCGGCCGCTGGCGCGTGACCAGCACGTTGAGGATGTAGAGGATGGTGGTGCGAATGTCCTTCACATATTCCAGCGGCGCAGCGCCGGTGAGAATGGTGCCGAGCTGGTCGACCACCATGTACTGCATGGCCTCGACGACAGGTACCTCCTTGCCGACCGGCCAGTCGCGCTGGAGCGCACCGTCGGTGATCTCCACCAGCTCGTTGTAGCGACCCTTGATGGATTCCTTCGAGTAGCCGTGACGCATGATGTCGCGCAGCTGCTTGTGGCCTTCACCGTCTTCGCCGGTGAGGATGCGCGTGGCGCCGTATTCGGCCACCAGGCCCTGCCAGAACTCCTTGGAGCGCAGGCAGTCACGGCCTTCGCGCGTGCCCATGAAATTGGCGGCCTCGATGCCCGAGATCAGCACGTACTTCTGACCGAGGATCGACAGCCGCGCCACCGTGCCGTACTTGCGATACATGTCGACGAAGAACTGCGCCGGGTCCTTGGCCATGCCCAGCAGGCTGCCGATCAGCGGCAGGCCTGGAATAACCGGTGTTTCGCGGGTGGCGACGGATTCTGTAGCGGACATGAGGGTCTCCTGTGTTTCGCAAGTACAAGTACGGCAATTTCGAGAACTGTCTCGCGAAACTCCTGCGGGCGAATACCCGGATTACGGCTTGACGCTATTCCTGCGATGTGTTGCTAATTCGGCACAAAAAAAGCCCGGGCAGTACCCGGGCTTTTTTGATGCAGTCACGAGGGCCTAATGCACGGACGCCGGAGGCGTTTCGCGTTGCTGCTCATGCGGCTGGTCCTTGCTGTGATCCTTGGCCAGCAGCAGATACATCGCTGGCACCACGAACAAGGTGAACAGCGTGCCGATGGAAATACCCGAGGCGATGACGAGGCCCATCTGGTTGCGGCCGACGGCACCCGCACCCTCAGCCAGCACCAGCGGCATCACGCCCAGCACCATCGCCGCGGTGGTCATCAAAATCGGCCGCAGACGCACGCCGGCAGCGGCCATGATTGCCTCCAGCTTGTTCTTGCCCGCCTTCTGCTCGTCGTTGGCGAACTGCACGATCAAAATACCGTGCTTGGCGATCAAGCCAACCAGCGTCACCAGCCCCACCTGGGTATAGATGTTGATGGTCGAGTCCATCACACCCAGGAAGATGCAGACCAGCGCGCCGAAGATGGCCATCGGCACCGAGGTGAGCACGATCAGGGGGTCGCGGAAGCTCTCGAACTGTGCGGCCAGCGTCAGGAAGATGATCACCAGCGCCATGCCCATCGTCAGCGCGAAGGCCGAGGTCTCCTGCACGAACTGCCGCGACTCGCCGCCGTAATCCACCGTATAGCCGGCCGGCATCTTGCGATCGGCGAGCTTCTTCAGGTAGTCGAGCGCATCGCCCAGCGTGCCCGAGGGCACGCCGCTGAAGGTTGCCGCATTGAGCTGCTGAAAGCGGCTGATGCGGGTGGGTATCGCCTCGGTCTTCAGCGTCACCACCGTCGAGGCTGGCACCACGTCGCCGCTGGCCGCGCGGATGTAGTAATTGCTGAGCTGGTCGGAGGTAAGCCTGCTGACCTGCTGCGCCTGCGGGATCACCTTGTAGGAGCGGCCGGCAATGCTGAAGTAGTTGACGTAACCGCCGCCCAGCATCGCGCCGAGCGAGGAGCCGATGTCGCGCATCGAAAGCCCCATGGCCGCCGCCTTGTCGCGATCGACATGCACGGAGACCTGCGGCTTGTTGAGCTTGAGATCAGTGTCGATGTAGTAGAACTTGCCGCTCTTCTGTGCCTCCGCGAGCATGTCGCTGGCGACTTCGTCGAGGTTCACGAAAGAGTCCGTGGTGCCGATCACGAACACCACCGAGGTGTTTGCACCACCGCTGCTGGTCGGCAGGGGCGACGGCTGCGAGGCGTAGATGGTCGCACCGGAAATGGTGTTGAACTTCTCCTGCAGGTCTTTCTGCAAGGTGAAGCTGCTGCGCGAGCGCTCGGCCCAGGGCTTCAGGATCATGCCGGTGAGCGTGGTGTTGGGCGTGCTGATACCGTCGAGCGTGAAGGCCTGTTCGACCTCGGGCGTGTTCTTGACGAACTCGAACATCTTCCGCGAGTAGACGCCCATCTGGTCCACCGAGGCATTCGGCATTGCGTAGCCGAAGCCGATCACGAAGCCCTGATCTTCCTGCGGTGCGAGTTCCTTCTTGAAACCGATGAAGGAGGGCAGGGCCAGCATGACGCCGATCAGCGCGAAGATGACGAAGCCGAACGCGACCACGGTCTTCCAGCTGCCGAGCGCACTGCCGAGCAGGCCCTCGTACTTCGCACGCGTCCACTCGAAGTTGCGGTCGATGATCTGCATGAAGCGGTTGCCCTCATGCTCGCCCGGCTTCAGGAAGTACGCCGCCATCATCGGCGACAACGTCAATGCGACCACTGCGGAGATCACCACCGCGCCCACCAGCGTGAACGCGAACTCGGAGAACAGCGTGCCGGTGAGGCCACCCTGGAAGCCGATCGGCACGTAGACCGCGATCAGCACGACCGTCATCGCGATGATCGGCCCCGCCAGCTCGCGCGCGCCCTGCAAGGCCGCCTGCAGTGGCGTCATGCCGTCTTTCATATGTCGGTCGACGTTCTCGACGACGATGATTGCGTCGTCCACCACCAGACCGATGGCCAGCACCAGCGCCAGCAGGGTCAAGAGGTTGATCGAGTAGCCCAGCGCCAGCATGAAGATGAAGCCGCCGATCAGCGACAGCGGGATCGCCACTGCCGGGATCAGTACCGACCGTGGCGAGCCGAGAAACAGGAAGATCACCGCCGAGACGATGAACAGCGCTTCGAGCAGGGTGGTCTGCACCTCGCTGATGGCGCTGCGGATGTAGTCGGTGGCGTCGTAGTCAATCTCGCCGGTCAGGCCCTTGGGCAGCTGTGCCACGATGCCGGGGAAGGCATCGCGCACCGCGCCGATCACGGTTAGCACGTTGGCATCGGGTGCCACGCGCACGCCGATGAACAAGGCGCGGCGGCCATCCGAGCGGGCATTGAAGTCGTACTGCTCGGCACCCAGCGTGACGTTGGCGATGTCGGCGAGCCGCACGATGCCGCCCTCGTTGGTCTTCACCACCAACTGGCGGAACTCTTCCAGCGAGTGCAGATCGGTGCGCGCGGTGAGATCCACCGTCACCATCTCGCCCCTGGTCGAGCCGATGGCCGAAATGTAGTTGTTGTTGCCGAGCGCGGTGTAGACATCCGCCGCAGTGAGCCCGTAGGCGGCGAGCCGCTGCGGGTCCATCCACACGCGCAACGCGAACTGCCGGGCGCCGAAAATTTCGGCGTTCTGCACGCCGGCGATGCCCTGCAGCTTGGGCTGCACCACACGCAGCAGGTAGTCGGTGATCTGGTTTGCCGCCAGCTGGTCGCTGGTGAAGCCCAGATACATCGAGGCCGTGCTCTCGCCGGTGGAGATTTTCAGGCTCGGCTGCTGCGCACCCTCTGGCAGCTGGTTCAACACCGAGTTCACCTGCGCGCTGATCTCGGCCAGGGCCTTGGTGGCGTCGTAGTTGAGTCTCAAGTTGACCGTGATGACGCTGGCGCCGTTGAGCGAGGTTGAGAAGATGTAGTCGATACCCTGCGCCTGGGCGATCGCGGCCTCCAGCGGCGCGGTGATGAAGCCGGCGATGACGTCGGAATCGGCACCGAAGTAGGTCGTGGTGACGGTCACCGCGGCGATCTGCGACTCCGGGTACTGGCGCACCGGCAGCTGGAACACGGCGCGCAGGCCGAGCACGAGAATCAGCGCGCTGACCACGAGGGCCAGCACGGGTTTCTTGATGAAGGTATCTGTGAAGTTCATGGGGCTGTTCTCAAGCGCGAGCGCTTTACTCGTCGACCGGACGCGGGTCCGGATTGCTGGAGGGCTGTAGCTCGTTGTTGATGACAATCAGCGTGCCGTTCTTGAGCTTGATCTGGCCGCTGGTGACGACCTCGTCGCCCTCCTTCAGGCCGCTCAGTACCGCCACCTGGTCGCCGCGGGTCGGGCCGGTTTTGATGAACAGCTGTCGGGCCACCAGCTGCGGCGCCTGGCCTTCGGTGGCCGCCGGTGCTGCGGGCTTCGCGGGCTCGCCCTCCTTGTCTTTCTTGGCGGCGGCCTCGTCGGCTGCCTTCAATTCGGCATCGGCCTTCTTCAGAGCGACGGTCTGCTTGAGATCAGCCGGCTCGTTCGGGTCGGTCGCGTTCTCTTCACCGCGCTTGACGACGATGAACACGGTCTCGCCGTAGGGGTTGAAGGCCACCGCGTTGGCGGGCAACGTCAGGTAGCGGTTGGAGGCACCGGTGGCCACCACCAGGTTGGTGAACATGCCGGGCAGCAACTTGCGATCGGGGTTCTTGATGGTCGCCTGCACCTTGACGTTGCGGGTGCTGGTATCCACCACCGGGTTGATCGCGCTGATGCTGCCGCGGAAGTTCTCACCCGGGAAGCTGTCGGTGGTGGCGGTCACTTCGAGATCATTCTTGATCTGCGCCAGTGCCGATTGCGGCACCGTGAAATCGACGTAGATCGGGTCGAGCTGCTGCAAGCTCACCAGCTTGTCGCCGGGGTTCAGATACTGGCCCGGATTGACCGTGCTGATGCCCAGCCGGCCGGAGAACGGTGCGCGAATCGCCTTCTTGCGGATCAGCGCCTGCTGCTCAGCCACGGCAGCCTCTGCACCCTTGAGCTTCGCGATTTCAGAGTCGGCCTGCGCCTGGCTGATGGCCTCGGCTTCGAGCTGCTTTTGCGCGCGCTGCGAAGTGCTGCGGGCCAGCTCAGCGTCGGCCTGCAGGGCACGCAGCCGGGCGAGGTCCGAATCCACCACCATCTGTAACAAGACTGTTCCCTGTTGCACTTCAGCACCCGAGCGCAGCGCCACTGAATCGACCAGACCCGAGACCTCGGCGGCGAGATCGACCCCACGCACGGCGCGCAGCGAACCGACGGCGGCCAGCGTTGGCTGCCATTGGTCGTAGGCCACCTTGACGGTCGACACGGTCGACTTCGGCTCGCCCTGCGCCGCGAAGCCATCGATCATCTTCTTGGTGCTGTAGGCCTTGATGCCGCCGATCAGCAGCAGCAGCAGCACGACGAGGCCGATCATCAGCAACCAGGGTTTGATGCCACGGGCTTTCTTTTTTTGGTCGAAGGTTTGCATGGCGGGATGCTTGGGTAGGAAGAGAGTTTGAAGGGATGGAAAAAATGCGGCGGAGCGTCTTTACGGCGTCGCGGTGGTCGAGACGGCCTGCGGTGCACCGGCTTCGGCGGTGTTCCAGCCGCCGCCCAGCGCCTGGAACAACGCGACGGTGTCTTGGAGGCGAGCGGCCTGGGCCTGGATCAGCCCGGTCCGTGCCTGAATGTCCTGTTGCTGCGCGGTGAGCAGCGTGAGATAGCTGGCCGCACCCAACTGGTATTGCAGCCGGGCCAGTTTCAGCGCTTCGGCTGCTGCGATGGCTGAATCGTTCTCGGCATTCAGCCGTTCGGCATCGGTTTCGATCTGGCGCAGGGCATCGGCCACGTTGCGGAAGGCATTGAGCACGGTGAGCTGATAGTCCGCCGCCGACTGCTCGTAAGCCGCCTTCGCACCGCCCAGCAAGGCACTCAGCGAGCCGGCGTTGAAAATGGGCGCAGTCAGGTTCGCACCGAGGCTCCAGACGTCAGCACTGAACAGATCGCCGACCTTCGATGACTGTGTGCCATAGCTGGCCGACAGCGCCAGCTTGGGAAAGCGATCTGCCTCTGCCACACCGACATTGGCCGAGGCCGTGCGCAGCGAGGCTTCAGCGGCGAGCACGTCCGGCCGCTGGCGCACCAGGGTCGAGGGCAGCGTCACCGGCAGATCCTTCGGCAGCATCAGCTCGTTGAGCTCGAAATTACTGGCCACTTGCTCGCTGGGTAGCTTGCCGAGATACACCGCCAGCTGGTTTTGCACCTGCGAGAGCTGCAATTGCAGCGGCGGCAGCTTGGCGCGCTCGGCCGCCAATGACGATTGCGCCACCAGCACATCCGACTTGCTGATCGCACCCAGCTCGAACTGCGCACGCGTCAGTGCCAGCGTTTTGCCCTGGTCGGCGAGGATCGCATCCTGGCCTTGAATGAGTGCACGCAGCTGTGCTTCCTGCACGGCGGCGGTCACGACGTTGGCGATCAGCGTCTGGTAGGCGGCCTCGCTCTGAAAACGCTGAAATTCGGCTTGCGCCACTGCGGCCTCGATACCGCGCTGGGTGCCGCCGAACAGGTCGATACCGTAAGAGACATCGACCGAGGCGTTGTAGAGGTTGTAGATGCTGCTGCTGCCATTGGGGTTGCCGAAGCTGCGGCTATCAGTCTTCTGACGGGTCCCGCCGGCGTTGGCATCGACGGTGGGATACAGATCAGCGCCGCGTGCCTTGAGTGTGGCCTGGGCCTGCCGCAGTGCGGCCTGCGCCGATAGCACGCTGGGGCTGGCGACCAGCGCCTGCTGGACCATGGCGTTGAGCTTGTCGGAGCCGAACAGCGTCCACCACTGCTGTGGCACGTCGCGGCCGGCGAGAAACCTCTGTGCTTCACCGCCTGCAACGGGTGTGGCGACCGTTTGAGCCGGAGTGGGCTGTGCGCCGTAACGGTCGCCGACCGGCGTTTGCGAAGCTTTGTAGTCCGGGCCGAGCACGCATCCCGAAACGGCCAGCGCGAGCAGCAGGGGCGCAGCGGCGTTGGGATTGAAAGCAGTTTTTGATGGGGCCAGGCGCATGGGTGTCTCGGGCTTGGAGCCGATTTTGGGCGGCTTGGGGAATCTCGAATGAAGGCATTATTGACCAATCTGTGAATCTAATTCAAGATTGAAACCGAATTCTTTTATTACAACGCATCACGACAGTTGGATCAGCACGAAATCCTGTGGGAACCAAAGAAAGACGGCAGCGACAATTCGCGGAGCGTGAACAGCGCTTCCTCGTGGCGGCGCGCGAGCTGATCCACGAGACCGGCCTTCTGAGCCTGCAGATGACGCGCATCGCCGAGCGCGCCGAGTACGCCGTAGGCACCTTGTATCTGCACTTCGCCTCCAAGGAAGACCTGCTGCTGGCGTTGACGGTTGAAGATGCGCGCATCCACGTCGAGCTGTTTCAGCGGGTGGCGCGCTGGCAGGCCTCGCCAAGGGATCGCATGTTTGCGATTGGCGTGGCCGACATGCTGTTCGTACGTCGCCATCCCGAGCACTTTCGCATCGGCCAGTACGTGTTCACCGAGGTGGTCTGGGGTGCGGCCTCAGCCGAGCGTCGTCAGGCGCTGATTGATGCCAACGACCCCATTGGCGAGATCGTCACCGGCATCATCAACGATGCGGTCGCCAGCAAGAAATTGCAGTTGCACGGTCTGACGCCCGAGCAGGTTTCGATCGGGCTGTGGTCGCTCGCCATCGGCACCCACAATCTGGTGCATGCCGAGGGCGTGATGGAAGATTTCAACGTCAGCAATCCCTATCGTTTGCTGTGCCGGCACCTGCAAACCATGCTCAATGGCTATGGCTGGAAGCCTCTGGCAGATCTAGCCGATGACGCGGCACTGGATGCCCTCATCGAACGCATCAGCAATGAAGTGTTTCCTGAGCTGTGCAGCGGCGATTGCGCCAACTGAGCCCCGGTAAAACGAGTGCGCGCTACAGCTTGAAGTAGTCCGGCCGCCCTGCCGTCCACAACTCGCCCCACAGCTTGCCGCCGCCATCGACGGTGAGCACCTCGCCGTTGATGAAGCTGCCGGATGAAGCACTGAGATACACGCAGGCTTCGGCAATCTCCATCGGCGTGCCCGGCCGCTTCATAGGGTTGGCGAGCGGAAACTCCTTCTGCGCCTCGGGTGGATACACCTCCAGCCCCTCGGTGGCTGTGAGCCCCGGTGCGACGCAATTGACGCGGATGCCGAGCGGCGCCCACTCGATTGCCACGGTGCTGCTCACACCAATCACACCGGCGCGTGCCGCTACCGTGTGTGCCACGCCAGGCATGCCTCGATCGACCACCACCACGATGTTGACGATGGAGCCCGGCAGCTTCTGGTCGCGCCAGTGCTGGGCAGCGCGCTGCATCATCAGCCAGGTGCCGTTGAGGTTGTTGTTGATGACCGCGTTCCAGCCCTTGGGTGCGAAGTCGATCGCCGCCTGCGGAAACTGCCCACCGGCATTGTTGACGGTGTAGTCGATGCGGCCGTAATGCGCCTGTGCGGCGACGAACAAGGCATCCACCTGTTCGGGCTCGCGCACATTGGTGGGCACCACCAGCACCTCGCCACCCTTGGCGCGGATGAAGTCGGCGACGACCTCGAGCTTGGCCGGCGTACGACCGCAGATCACCAGCTTGGCGCCGAGTCTTGCGAACAGAAGGGCACAGGCGCGGCCGATGCCGCTGCCCGCGCCAGAGACCAGCGCCACCTTGCCCGCGAACAAATCGCTGCGGTAAACGGTTTCGGTAGTCCAGAGATGTTCGGGCGAGTTCAGCGTGGCGACGTCGGTACTCA
This sequence comes from Stagnimonas sp., assembly GCA_965279705.1. Classification (GTDB taxonomy): domain Bacteria; phylum Pseudomonadota; class Gammaproteobacteria; order Nevskiales; family Nevskiaceae; genus Stagnimonas. The sequence goes on along the minus strand of OZ257257.1, from coordinate 2,754,033 downwards.
TGGCTCAGGCGCTGAGCAGTTCCTTGGCGATGATCATCTTGCGCACTTCGCTGGTGCCGGCGCCGATCTCCAAAAGCTTGATCGAACGATAGAGGCGATTGATCTCGCTCTCCCAGATGTAACCCGTGCCGCCATGCACCTGCACGGCATCGTTGAGCACCTTGTTCATGGTCTCGGCCACATACAGCACGCCGGCGGCGGTGAGCTTGTGAATCTCGCCGCGGCCGCCATCGTCTTCGCCGATCACGTTGGCCGCACGTAGCGTCTGATAGGTGAACAGGCGCATCGACTCGACCCAGGTGTACATATCGGCGAGCTTGGCCTGAATCATCTGGAAGTCGCTGATCGGCCGGCCGAATTGCTTGCGCTGCTTGGCGTAGTCGAGGGCCAGCTGAAATGCGCGCTCGGCAATGCCAAGGCAGATCGGCGAGATCATCGCGCGCTCGAGATCAAGGCCGGACATCACCACCTTCACGCCGTTGTTCTCGATGCCGACGAGATTCTCGACCGGCACCTTGCACTCCTCGAACACCAGCTCGGCGGTCTGGCTGCCACGAAAGCCCATCTTGGTCAGCTTCTGCGCCACCTTGAAGCCAGGAAAATCCTTTTCGACGATGAAGGCCGAGATGCCCTTGGGGCCCTTGTCCTTGTCGGTCTTGGCGTAGACCAGCAGCACGTCGGCCACCGGGCCATTGGTGATGTAGAGCTTGCTGCCGTTCAACACATAGTGGCCGCCCTCGCGCCGCGCCGTGGTGCGCATCGCGCCCAGCGCATCAGAGCCCGCACCCGGCTCGGTCAAGCCCAGTGCACCGATCGAAGTGCCCTTGCACATGTCGGGCAGATATTTCTGTTTCTGCGCTTCGTTGGCGTTACGGAGAATGTTGTGCAGGCAGAGATTCTCGTGCGCAACCCAGCTGAGTGCCAGCGCGTGGTTCCAGCGGCTGAAGCCTTGCAGGATCAGGCCCGAAGTGAACACGTCCATGCCGGAGCCGCCGTACTGCTCGGGCGCGGTGACGCCGAAGTAGCCGGTGGCGCCAATCTTGGGAAAGATGTCTTTCGGCCACCATTCCTCGTCGTCCATTTTCTGCGACAGCGGATACAGCTCGTTCTGGGCGAAGCGGTCGGCGTTGCCAAGCACTTCGATCTCGTCGTTGGAGAGGCCTGAAAACGCCTGCAGAACACTGGGGCGCTCGGCGCTGGACATGATGGTCATGGGAGGGGCACGGTAGTGTGAAAGGGACAGCCGCCAGCTTAGGCAGCCGGCCCTCGCCGGGCTTCGTCCGATTTGACGAGATCGCTGTGCTTAACCACTACCAGGCACGCTGGTACTGCAGCGGCGCGGTGATCTCGGCCTTGAGCGCGCGGGCCGCATGCAGCGGCCAGTACGGGTCACGCAGCATCTCGCGCGCCAGCAGCACCAGATCGGCATCGCCGGTATGCACGATCTGCTCGGCCTGCATCGGGTCGGTGATGGCACCAACGGCGGCGGTGGCAATGCCCGCCTCGTGGCGAATGCGGCGCGCCAGAGGCACCTGAAAGCCCGGCCCGTACGGCAGCGCGACGCGCGGCAGCGAGCCGGCGGAGGAGACATCAATCAGATCCACACCCAGCGGCTTGAGCTGACGGGCGAGGGCGATGCTCTGCTCGATATCCCAACCGCCCTCGGCCCAGTCGGTGCCAGAGAGGCGCACGAACAGCGGCAGCCGCTCGGGCCAGACTTCGCGCACGGCCGCGACCACTTCACGTAGCAAGCGGGTGCGGTTGTCAAAGCTGCCGCCGTAGGCATCGGTGCGCTGATTGCTCAGTGGCGACAGAAAGGCGTGCAGCAGATAGCCATGTGCGGCGTGCAACTCGACGACCTGAAACCCAGCCGCCAGCGAGCGCTGTGCAGCGCTGCGAAAGTCGGCGATGACTTTGGCGATGCCCTGGCTGTCGAGCGCTTCCGGCGTGGCAGATTTGTCATCGAAGGCAATGGCGCTCGGCGCGAGCAGCGGCTGCCAGCCGCCCTCGGCGGGCGTGACTGGTTTGCCGCCCTGCCATGGCAAGTCGGTGCTGGCCTTGCGGCCGGCATGGGCGAGCTGGATGGCGGGCACGGCACCGGCTTCGCGCATAAAGACTGCGACCGGCGACCAGGCCTCGATGTGCTCGTCGCGATACATGCCGGCATCACTGGGTGAAATGCGGCCTTCGGCGCTGACGGCACTCGCTTCGGCAATCACCAGCCCCGCACCACCAACGGCGCGGCTACCAAGATGCACCAGATGCCAGGGCGTGACGCTGCCATCCACTGCCGAGTACATGCACATCGGCGACACCGCGATGCGATTGCGAAAAGTGATGTCGCGCAGCTGGTAGGGGTCGAACAGTTTCACGCAGAGGCTCCGGGGCAGGGTGGATTGAATCAAGGGTTGACGGGCGCGAGTGCAGCGGCACGCAGGTCATGCAGCAAATCGGGCAACTGCGGGCGCAGTGCATCGGCCATCTGTGACCAGTGCTGGCCTGCATCGAGCAGCGGCTGCGGCTGGCGCAGGCGCTGGGCCGTACGCCACAGGGCGCGCTCGATGCCCGCAGCAGTGCCGTAGGAAAGCAGCAGCTTGGCAAAGCCATCAGCGCTACTGCTGCGGCCGCCGGCCAGCAGAAACCATGGGCTTGCGGCTTCGATCGCCGCACCGGCACGTGCGCAGAACGCGGGCAGCGGCTCGCTGGTGTAGTGCTGCCACTCTTCGATCAGCAAATAGTCGGCGACCAGATCGAGCACGATGCCGCTGTAGCGCCGCACGCCATCGGCTTGCGCGTTGCGAAGGGCGACGATGTGCGGATGGCGATCGGTGAACGCATCGAGCCGTCGGTGCAGACGGATGCCGGCAGCGATCTCATCGGGGTAAGCCGAGAGATCGGCACCGCGCACCACGTCGCCGAGAATCGCGCCGGCCATCGAGGTGTCGCTTTGCTCGGCTAGCCAGAGATGGGCGAGAAAATTCACGCGGTGGTTCGTGCTTCGATGGCATCGACCAAACCCCAGTCGAGTGCGGTTTGCGCGTTGATGCGCTGGCCCGACAGCGCCAGCCAGGCTGTGCGCTGCCGACCGATGCGACGCGCGATGCTGATACAGCCACCCGCACCGGGAATCAGCCCGAACTTGAGTTCCGGCAATTGAAAGTAGGCATCGGGCGCTGCGATCAAGCGCCCGGCAAACGCCGGAAACTCGATGCCGGAACCGATACAGGCGCCATGCACGCGCACCTCCACCCGCGCCGCACAACGCGCCAGCAGACGCCCCGGCAGCGCCAGGCCGCGCACCCAGTGCGCGGTGGCGGGGTCGGGCGCGGTGCCGAACTCGCGGAGTTCGCCGCCGGTGGAAAAACATCTGCCCAAGCCACTGATCTGCACCTTGGCGATGCTGTCGTCGGCCAGCACCAGTTGCAGCGCCTCCATCAGCGCGTCGCGCATTTCCACCGACATCGCGTTGTGCTGACTTGGACGATTGAGTTGCAGCCGCAGGGTGTCGTCGTCGCGCTGCATCAACACGGCAGCGCCCTCGTCGTCGGCGGGAACAGGTTGCGGTGGGTGTGCAGCGAGCCAGCGGCGGAACTCGGGCCCGGCTTGCAGCGTGGAATAGGCCAGCGATTCGGCGATCAGCGCATCCGCCAGCGGCATCGCGTCGGTGATGCGCAGCAATTGCACCAGCACCGTGGCGGCCAAGGGGCTGTGGGCGATGTGGGCAGCGAGTGCTGTGGCTTCGTGTGCAGTCGCGACCTGCACATCGCACGCGGCGGCGAGGACCGCATCGGCTTCTGTACCGGCTATGGCAATGGTGGGGCAGGATTGCTGCCGCAGCCACGCCGCCAGCTCCGCTGCTTGCGCGAGTGACAGGCCTTGCGCGCGCCAGTCGGCATCCAGCAACAGCGCGGGCTGCTCTGCGGGTGTTGCAAATCCAAAAGCCGGTTCGCCCGCTTGTGCGGCGGCCAGCAATTCCGGGAGCGGGGTCGGCGAGCTGTTCATGGGCGCAGATGATGCGCCCATTGCAGACGCGTTTGCCTCAACTGATCCAGCCGTATTTCACCAGCTGCATCTTGACCATCAGCACGATGAAGCCCCAGATGGCGCTGACCTGCGACCACAGCGTTGGCTCGTATTCGGCGCGATCGCGGATGTGGTGGCGCATCGCATCCAGCTCCTCCGGCGTGAACTCCGCAAACTTGGGCATGCCGCGGCTCTCCAGCGCACCGCCTTGCACGATGGCGGCAAAAGCCTCCTTCGACAGCGGCACAGCGGAAGCCCTCAGGTCGGGCGCCGCGCCGCCGGCGACCACGCCGGTGCCATGGCAGATCGTGCAGTTCTTGGCATAGATCAACCGGCCCTTAGCGACGAGCTCGGGGTCGATCTTGAAGCTGGGGTCGTGCAGCACCTTGGTCTCAGTCGGGGGCGGCGAGGGCGGCAGCGCGGCATTGCCATCGAGCACATAGGTGAGCATGCGGCGCGGGTGATCGCGCCCCACCCAGCCGTGCTGCGCCGACAGCGAACCCAAGAGCATCTGCCCACCGGCCCAACCGGCGAGCACGCTGACGTACTGCTTGCCATCGACCATGTAGGTGATCGGTGGCGCCTGCGTGCCGACACCGAGATTGGCACTCCACAGTTCCGCGCCGGTGTCGGCATCGTGCGCAACGAACTTGCCGTCGGCCTGCCCCTGAAACACCAGGCCGCCATGGGTGGCAATCACGCCGCCGGCAGTCGCGCCCGGCGTGGGCAGCGACCAGGCCTTGGTCTGGGTCACGGGGTTCCACGCCAACAGCGAACTGCTGCCGGCGTTTTTTGGCACATCGTCAAAGAAGCCGGCGATACCGAGCGGGCCGTCCTTGTCCATCTGCCAAGTGCGGGGATTGATCTCCTTGTCGTTGTAATAGCCCGGCATTTCGCGCGCCGGGATGTAGACCAGCTTGCTGTCAGGGCTGTAGGCCATGGGCTGCCAGTTGTGCATGCCGCCGGAGCCGGGCCAAGTCAGTGCCTCGCCGTTTTCGTAGCGCGCGCCTTTCACTTCCACCGGCCGGCCGGTGGTCATGTCGACCTTCTCGGCCCAGGTGACCTTGCCTAGTTTCTCTGCGGAAATAAGTTTTCCGGTTTCGCGATCGAGCATGTAGAAGAAGCCGTTCTTCGGCGCGTGCATCAGCACCTTGCGCGGCTTGCCGTCGATGTCGACGGTGGCGGTCACCATGTCCATCGTCGAGTTGAAATCCCAGGTCTCGTTCGGCGTGGTCTGGTAGTGCCAGAGGTATTCGCCGGTGTCGGCATCGAGTGCGACCACCGAGCAGAGATACAGGTTGTCGCCGCCCTTGGGGTTGCGCAGCTTGGCGTTCCACGGCGAGCCGTTGCCGGTGCCGATATAGATGCGATTGAACTCGGGGTCGTAGGTCATGGCATTCCACACCGTGCCGCCACCGCCGAACTTCCACCACTCGCCGCTCCAGGTCTTGGCGGCTTCTTCCATCGCCTTGTTCTCGAAGCCGTCGGCGGGGTTGCCCGGCACCACGTACCAGCGCCAATCCTGCTTGCCGGTCTCGGCGTCGTAGGCGGTGACGTAGCCGCGCACGTGGCCAAAGTCCGCACCGCCGTGGCCGATGATGACCTTGCCGTTGAACACGCGCGGCGCGCCGGTGATGTAGCGGTTGTCGCCGGGCTCGGTTGTGAGGGTTTCCCACACCAGCGTGCCGGTCTTGGCGTCGAGCGCGAATAGGCGGCCGTCCTGCACGCCGGTGTAGATCTTGCCCTTCCAATACGCGAGGCCACGAATGCCCCAGGCCATGCGCATCTTCTGGCTGCTGACCTTGGGGTCGTACTTCCACAGCAGCTTGCCACTGACGGCATCCACCGCGTGCACCACGCTGTAACCGACCGCGAAATAGAGTACGCCATCAACCGCCACCGGCGCGCTCGACACGTTCCACACATCCGGCAGCTCCATCGACCAGGCGAGGCCCAGACGCGAGACGGTTTGCTTGTTGATCTGGTCGAGCGGACTGAAGCGCTGCTCGCTGAAGGTGCGTCCCCACGCCGCCCAGTTGTTGCCATCGGCCTCATTGGCGAGTGCGGCGTTGTCGATCTCGCTCGCGGCCTGCGCGGTGAAGGCTGAAGCGACCGCGAGCGAAACAGCCAGCAGCAGGCGGTGGATGTGCTTTGTCTGGGCGACAAATGTCATGGGGCTCTCCTCGATTTTATGGCCGCAGTATCGGCCTGCCACCGGGTATCGCCCTCACTCTTTCGTAGTATCCGGCGAGCCTGGGACGATGGCCTGATTATTGATGACACGCCCTAGCACGAGCCGCTCAAAAGCAATTCACAGTTTGCCGAGTAGATCCGTCAGGCACCACGAACAAGAGCAGCAGCTTCAGCCGCAGTCGTACGATGGGTACCGGCAGATTCAATGGCTCTTCGCTGAAACGCTTTCGGAGAACAGCCCTCGATGTTGCGGAAGGCGCGGGTGAAATTGGCGGCGTCGCTGAAGCCCAGCGAGTAGGCGATCTCGCTGATGGTCATGCGCCCGGCCACAAGTCGCTCTTGCGCCAGTGCATGCTGCACGGTGCGGTTGATCTCGCGAAAACTGGTTTGCTCATGCTGCAGGTAGCGGTTGAGCGTGCGCTGCGAGATGTTGAACATGTGGGCAATCTCTTGCTCCGAAGGCAGCCCGTCTCCAGATTGGCGCAGGGTCATGGCGATCAGCTCACCCAGTCCGCGCGCCTCGGTCGCCTGCTCAATCAACAGGCGGCAGCGTTCTTCCGCCACGCGCAGGGCGCTGGTGTCGGCAGAGATGATCGGCAGGGCATCGAGATTGCCGCTCACCCGCAGGCATACCGCAGGGCCAAGTTCAGAGTGGAAATTCACTTTCAGCCTGGGCAGCGCGCGATAACGATCCGCATGGGGCGGTGGCGGCATGGCGAGGTCGAGCTGCGCCTCCAGCATGCGGCCATCCGAGAGGTCGCGCACCTCGCGCACGGCCGCCATGCCGATGGCCTCGATGTGAAACAGCAGGGCCTCGTGGCTCATGGCCACCGTCGGCGAAAAATGCAGCTCGCCATGCTCCGGCTTGCAGATAAAGCGCAGGCTGAAACTCGGCATGATCAGCCGGAAGTGACGCGACATGAAGTGCAGGGCCTGCGCGACATTGGGGCTGTTGAGCATCCCGAATCCGACAAAGCTGTGAGCGCTGACGCTGAGCAGCTTGCCGACCTCGAAGCCAAGGTCGGTGCGCATGCTGCGCACGCGCAAGCCTGCCAGCAGACGCTCGACCTGAGCGAGGCTCAGCATCGCGTTGGGCCGGGTCAGCGCATCGGCTGGCAACCGCACTTCGCGCAATACCGGCGCGAGATCGAGCCGCTCGGCGACGAGCACATCGGCCAGCCGTGCGTAATAGCGCGCAGGCACCCGCAGCAGTGCGTGATCCATCCCAGCTCCTCAAGCCACACGGTGGCGCAATATGACAGCAAATAGGCGCGAAATGACAGGCCTGACGGGATGGGCTTCCGCGACACTGCGCTGCATTACACAGCGGAGGAGACCCGCCATGACGACGATCACTAACGTCGCACCGAATACAAATAATGCTGCCCCTTGGGTGGACGGCAAACGTTGGTTGTGGCTTTTAAGCCCGGCCCTGCCACTGGTGGGCGCGGCTTCCATCGTCGCGGTGGCCAATGGTGCACCGGGCTGGTTGCTGTGGTCGCTGCCCTTCATCTTCTACGGCATCGTACCGTTCTTCGACTGGTTCATCGGCGAAGACCCGATCAATGCGCCGGAGTCGGCCGTCACTGCGCTCGATGCCGACCGCTATTACCTGCGAATCGTTATCGCCTATATCCCCAGCCAGTACGTGGCCACCATCGCGGGCGCTTGGCTCGCGGTGCAGGGCAACCTGGATTGGGTTTCGCTGATCGGCCTGGTCGTGGCCTGCGGCATGGCCAATGGCGTGGGTATCAACACCGCCCACGAACTGGGCCACAAGACCAGCGCGCTCGAACGCTGGCTGGCGAAGATCACGCTCGCACCCGTGGCCTACGGTCATTTCTTCATCGAGCACAACAAGGGCCACCACAAAAACGTGGCGACTTTCGATGACCCGGCAAGCTCGCGCATGGGCGAGAGCTTCTGGGCCTTTTGGCCGCGCACGGTGGTGGGCAGCGTGAAATCTGCCTGGGGTATCGAGCGCGAGCGGCTGGCGCGCTTGGGCAAGCCGGTGTGGTCGGTGAAGAACGAGAACCTGCAAGCCTGGGTGATGACGGTGCTGATGTTCGGCGCGCTCACCGTCTGGCTCGGCCCTTGGGCGCTGGTGTTTCTGGTCGCACAGGCCGTCTATGGCTTCAGTCTCTTGGAGGTAGTGAACTACCTCGAACACTACGGCCTGATGCGCTTGAAGGACGCCAACGGCCGCGTTGAACGCTGCCAGCCGCGTCACTCCTGGAACTCGAACCACATCGTCAGCAATCTCTTTCTGTATCAGTTGCAGCGACATTCCGACCACCACGCCAACCCGACGCGCCGCTACCAGGCCCTGCGGCATTTCGAGGACAGCCCGCAGCTGCCCTCCGGCTATGCGGCGATGGTGCTCGCCGCCTATCTGCCACCGCTGTGGTACTGGCTCATGGACTCGAAGGTGGTCGCACACCACGGCGGTGATTTGAGCAAGGCCAGTCTGCATCCGCCCGCGCGCGAACGCCTGCTGCGGCAATGGGGCGATGGCTCGACTGCGGTCATCACGCACATCGGTGCGCCCATCAAACCGGTCACCGCCGGCGCGCTTGCCGCACGGCACCAGTGCCCGAATTGCCAGTACGTCTACGACAGCGCGCAAGGCTGTCCGGCCGAGGGTTACCCGGCAGGCACCGCCTGGCAGGCCCTGCCGGAAGACTGGCCTTGCCCGCACTGCGCAGTGCGCGAGAAACCGGACTTCGTGGCGATCCACTAGAGCGAGCTTTGAGCGGCACCTGAGCCAGGGGTAACACCTGACCAGTCTGGAAACAACAAAAAACAAATGAGAGAGGAGAGCACATGGCGAAGAAGTCGCAGGGATTGCGTTCACGTAAAGCACAGGGATTGGCCGCGCTGTTGTTAGGGCTTGCTGTGCAGAGTGCGGGTGCTGGTCAGGTCAAGATCCCCTTCATCGGCGACCAGCCGATTGATCTGGTTTACAACAGCACCTTCATCGGTGGTGTGGCGGTTCGCGCCGAACCGCAAGACAAGTCCACCATTTCCAAGAACAATCTCGACCCCGAAGTCTGCGGGCGGACTGGCACCAGCAGCTATTACCAAGCCTGTCAGGGGCTGTTCACCGGGCAGACCTTTGCCGCCGAGCACCTCGCCGCAGCGCCAGGGTCCTTCAGTCCCAATTTCGACCAAGGCAATATCAACTACGAGCAGTGGGATCTCGCTCAGGGCCTGTTCCGCCTCAACCAGGATGTCACCTTCGGCTGGAAGGACTGGTTCGTGTTCGCCAAGGCCATTGCGATCTATGACCCGGTCAACTACCGCTTCAAACAGACCCATCCCAACCTCATCACCGATGAGAACTTGCAGGATGTGGGCTACACCACATTCCCCGGCAGCGTCGCACTGCCGACGCTTGGTGCGCGCACCGATTCCACGCCTTGCCCGGCCAATCGCAACCCCGGCAACTTGCTGCCTTGCGGCATCGTCTACGGGCCGGGCGGCCGGGTGGAGCGGCAGCGTGGCGGTCGGGTAGATCGCGAAATCGGGCTCGGTCTCCAGCTGCTCGACATCAACGTCACGGGCTCGATCAACTTCTTCGATACGCTCGATGTCGCGGTGCGCCTCGGCAAGCAGCAGGTGATCTGGGGCGAGGCGACGTTGCAGTTCTTCGACTCCATCAACGTGCTGAACCCGCCCGACCTCAACAACTTCTTCCGCGTCGGCGGCAACGGGCTGGATGACTTCTACCAGCCACTCAATGCCTTCAGCTTCGGCACCAATCCCACCGACAACACCAACATCTCGGGCTGGTATGCCCTGGAGTTTCGGCCCGTCGAGTTGCCGGCTTATGGCGGCTTCTACTCACCCGTCAATCTCGGCACGCTCAACGAGGGGCCGGACTACGTCAGCATCAGTTTCGGCAACCTCACGCCGGATGAGGATGGCGTGGGCAGGCTCATCGACAACCCGCTGACGCTCATCACCAACACCACTTCGCGCGCCGAGCGGCTGCGGGACGACAACCCCAAGGACATCGACAACAACTACGGCCTCAAACTCACCTACACCGCCGACTGGCTCAACAACGGCACCAACCTCGGCTTCTACTTTGCCAACTACACCTCACGCATTCCGATGGTGAGCGTGTTCTCTGCCGACGAGTCCTGCTCGAAGAACTCCACCAGCACGCTCGAGTTTCTGGGCGATTGCCCCGACATCCCATTGCTGCACAGGGCCAACGACCCAGCAGGGGCCACCGACAGCGCGCTCTCCCTGGACTCGGTGAAGGTGCAGCTCGAGTATCCGCGCAACATCAAGATGTTCGGCTTCAGTTTCAACACCAGCTTCGGCGATGTCTCGTTTCAGGGTGAGGCGGCCTACCGGCCCCATGACCCCCTGCAGGTGGACATCGTCGATCTCGTTTTTGCGGGCTTGGGGCCTACGCTCACCAACTGCCATCTGGCACCCGGTTGCGCGGGCAGCACCGCCGGCAGCGGAACCCAGGCCAATGGGTTGACCGGACTCTATCCCTCCAGCAACTACACCACGGCAAATGGTGCAGGTGCCTTTCCAGACACTTTCGATCTCGTCGTCGGCCATTTGCCAGGTTCGGGGCGTTCCTTCCCCAACTTCATCATTCCGTACCGCGGCGGCACGCTAGGCACCAACCCGGCCAATAGCTATATCCGCGGCTGGGAAACCTTCAAGACGCTTTCGCTGGATTTCGGTGCCACCTACGTCGAGGGCAATACCGACTTCACGGCTCGCCTGCTCGGTGCTGACCAAGTGATCTGGCTGCCAGAGATCGGCTTCCGCTATGTGGGCATTCCGCATCTGGAAGAACTGGCCCTCGCGGTGCCCGGCACTTTCACCAGCCCCACTGCCGGTGCCGATGGTTCGGGTGCCGATGGCTCGCAGCAGGCTTGCTCCAGCAATCAGGCCTGTGTGTTCGGCGCGGATGGCTTGCGCTTCAACCCGCACCAGGCACCACTGAATCTCTACCCCACCAAGTTCTCCGGTGGCGTGGGTTTTGTCTGGCTGATCCGTTGGGAGAACGTGCTGCCGGACATCAGCATCGCGCCGCAAATCATCTTCAAGCACGACCTGTTCGGCCACTCGCCGGGCTATCTCTCCAACTACGTGGAGGGCCGCACGCTGTGGGACACCAACATCGAGATGCGCTACCGCGACAAGACCTCTTTCAACATTGGCTACCAGCTGTGGAGCGGTGCCGGCAATGCCAATTTGTTCCGTGACCGCGACACGATCAAAGCCTTTGCGAAGTACTCGTTTTAATCACCATCACCCCCGGAGGAAGAACATGAATCCAGCACATTGGCGCAGCCCTGCGCTCAGACTGGCTCTGATTGCGGCGGCACTGTTGCCGCTCTCGAATACTGCGCTTGCCAAGGCCACCGCGGCCGAAGCCGCCAAGCTCGGCAATCAGCTCACGCCGATCGGGGCCGAGGCTGGCCCCAACAAGGACGGCAGCATCCCGGCGTGGACGCCTGCGAAGCAGTCCGGCAAGTTGACGGGCGAGTACGCCAGCGACCCCAAGATTGAAGCCGACAAGCCGCTCTACACGATCGCCGGCGCTGACGCCGCCAAATATGCCGGCAAGCTCAGCGAGGGTCACAAATACCTGCTGAAGACCTTCCCCAGCTACAAGATGCAGGTCTACCCCAGTCACCGCACCGTGGCCTGGCCGGACTTCATCTACAAGTCCACCGCCGTCAACGCCACTACCTGCGAGTTGATCGGCACCGACAACCCGGACAAGTGCGTCCAGGGCTTCCCGTATCCCATTCCGAAGACGGGCGCTGAGGTGATCTGGAACCACCGCATCAAGTGGCGCGGCAACACCGTGCGCCGCAACAACGACCAGATGAACGTCGATGCCAGCGGCCGCTTTCAACTCGCACAGCTGGTGGAGGATGTGAAGTTTCTCTACGCCAACGAGAAGAACCCGGTGCCGCTCACCAATGGCAAGGGTTTGTTCCTGTATTACCTCTCGAAGATCATCGCCCCCTCGCGCACCGCGGGCACCATGATTCTCGTCAACGAGAGCGGCGGCACCGGGGCCACCGGCCGCGCGGCCTGGCTGTATGCACCGGCACTGAAGCGCATTCGCCGCGCACCGGCGGTGTGCTGCGACAACCCGTACGAGGGCACCGACGGTCAGCTGTTCTATGACCAGGTGGACATGTTCAACGGCGTGCTTGAGCGCTACACCTGGAAGCTGGTCGGCAAACGCGACATGGTCGTGCCGTACAACAACTTCAAGATCGCCCGCGCCAAGTACGACACGCTCGCCAAGCCCAACCACCTCAACCCCGAACTGCCGCGCTACGAAGCGCATCGCGTCTGGGTGGTCGAAGCCACGCTGAAACCCGGCGAGCGCCACACCTACGCCAAGCGCGTGTTCTACGTGGATGAAGACAGCTGGAGCATCCTTATGGTCGACCTCTACGACGGTCAGGGCGGGCTGTTCAACTTCCAGGAAGGCATGGGCACACCGCAGACCAACGTGCTGACCCACTTCACGGTGCCTGAGATCGTTTATCACTTCGACTCCGGTCGCTACTTCGTGACCGCACTGCAAGCTCAGGGTGCTCCCAACGACTACAGCGTGGACTACCCGGACGGCTTCTTCACCGACAGCGCCGTGCAGCAGCGCGCCTCGAAGTAAGCCGCAACACCTTCACCCTGCGCCGCAGCCACCCCGCTGCGGCGCAGGGCACCTTTTTTATCGGACATTCCCATGCACGGCGATCCCCGCGGCTGGTTCTCGACCTTTTTCGTCAAGATCACCGAACCCCTGATTTTCTCGAAGCGCCCCCTCACGCTCACTGTCATCTCCCTGATGACGGTCTTGCTCGGCTGGCAGGCTTCGCAACTCAAGCTCGACTCCGGCTTCGATAAGCAGCTGCCGAAGGATCACCCCTATATTCAAGTGCTGCGCCAGCATCAGGCGCAGTTCGGCGGTGGCAACACGGTGTTGCTTGCCGTCTCGCAAAAAGAAGGCAAGGGCGACATCTACAACGGCCCCTTCCTCGCCTCGCTCAAGACCGCGACCGACGCGGTGTTTTATCTGCCGGGGGTCGATCGCACCCGCGTCAGCTCCATGTTCACGCCCAACACCCGCTATCTCGAAGTGGTGGAAGGCGGTTTTCAGGGCGGTAACGTGGTGCCTTCGGGCTTCAAGCCCACACCCGAAGCGCTCGAAACCATCAAGGACAATGTGCGCAAGGCGAGCATCATCGGCCGCCTCATCTCCAACGACCAACGCTCGGCCATCGTCGCCTCGGAGCTGGTCGAGACCAATCCGCGCACGCAGGAAAAGCTCGACACCATCCGCGCCGCACACCAGTTCGAGAACATTCGGGGGCGGCTGACGCAACCGATGCTCTATGAGCTGAAGCTCAAGGCCGAGAGCGCACCGCTCGCCGCTGGCACCCGCGTGCTGGCCCTGTATGAAGACCCGCGCGGGCTGCTGTTCAACTACAAGGGCTTCCACGGCACCGCCGTTGCCGCCGATGGCGAGACCATCGACCGCCGCTTCTCCGGCAGCGATCTCGAAGTGGTCGAATCAAAGAACCCCGACTACAACCCCGACATCGACGTGCAGATCATCGGCTTCGCCAAGGTCATCGGCGACGTCGCAAATGCCTCGCTCGGCGTCGTCACCTTCTTCGGCATCACGGTGCTACTCGTGTGGTTTGTGCTCGCCTGGTACATGGGCTCGTTCGTGGTGGCGCTCTACCCGCTGAGCTGCGGCCTGCTCGCGGTGGTGTGGGAGATGGGCATTCTGCATCTCGCCGGCTATGCGCTCGATCCTTTCGCGATCTTGGTTCCGTTTCTCGTACTCGCGATCAGTGTCAGTCACGGCATCCAGATCACCAGTTTCTGGCTATTGGAAGTGGCGGATCGCGGCCTCAACAGCTTCGATGCCTCGCGTGCGACCTACCGCCGTCTGGTCATTCCCGGTATCACCGCGCTGGTCACTAATGTCATCGGCTTCGGCACCATTCTGCTGATCCCGATCGGCATCGTGCAGGAGATGGCGATCAACGCCATGTTCGGTCTGCTGGCCGTCATCGTCTGCAAGAAGATTTTGCTGCCCTGCCTGCTCTCGTACGCCAAGCTGCCCGACCCTGAGCGTTTTCGCAGCTTTCAGCGCCGCCGCGACCAGAAGCTGAAACCTTTGTGGTGGCGCTTCTCCGCACTCACCAATCCGCGAATGGCCGTCGGCGTGCTGGTGGTGCTGGGTCTGGCCTCGGCCGGTGCCTTGACGGTTGCCAGGGATTTGCAGATCGGTGAGTTGCACGACGGTGTGCCGGCGCTCAAGCCCGACTCCCGCTACAACCAGGACTCGGCCTTTGTCTCGAAGAACTACGCCATCGGTGTGGACATCCTGCAGATCTACGCCGAGACCAAGAAGAACGGCTGCATCGACTATGCCGTGATGAACCAGATCGACCGCTTCGGCTGGTACATGCAAGGCGTGCCGGGCATCGTGTCCACGGTCTCGATGCCGATCATGGACAAGCTGGTGTGGAACAAGATGAACGAGAGCAACCCGCGTTGGTCGCAGCTGCCACGCTCGGAGGATGGCCTCATCCTCGCCGGCCAGCAGTTCACCACCTCCACGGGCCTGCTCAACGAAGACTGCTCGGTGATGCCGACCTACCTCTTCACCGCCGACCATCGCGCCACCACCATCAACGGCATCCTCAAGGCCATCAAAAGCTACAACGCCGAACAGGGGCCCGACAGCCCGGTGAAGTTCACGCTCGCCGGCGGCAACGTCGGCGTGATGGCGGCCACCAACGAGGTGATTGCGGAGACCGAGTTCAAAGTGCTGTTCTGGCTGTTCGCGGCGATCATCATCTGCGTCTATGCGAGCTTCCGGGGCCTCACCGGCATCATCTGCATCGTGGTGCCGCTCGCGGCGGTTTCGGTGTTCACCTACGCGATCATGGTGTGGCTCGGCATCGGCCAGACGGTGGCGACCCTGCCAGTGGCGGCCTTCGCAGCGGGCATTGGCGTCGACTACGGCATCTACATCTACAGCGTGCTCGAAGAAAACGTGAAGATGAAGGGGATGGCCCTGCGCGAGGCCTATGCCGACACCCTGCACCAGACCGGCAAGGCGGTGGTGGTCACCGCCATCGCGCTCTCGGCGAGCGTGGCGACCTGGGTGATGTCTGATCTTCAATTCCAGATCGACATGGGCATTCTGCTCACCATCATGTTCCTCGCCAATGCCGTCGCCGCCCTCGTCATGCTGCCCGCCTTTGCGAGCCTGCTGATGAAAGTTCCAAAAACCAACGCTGCCGGTGCGCACGCATGAACAAGCTCTCTCTGATCGCCCTCGGTGCCTTGGTGCTTGCACAGGCCACGCCCGTCTTCGCCGAAGCCGCCACATCCAAACCGTTACCTGCGCTCATCAGCCCCAAAGCCACTGAGGGCCTGCTGCTAGGGCTGGCGGCTGCAGGCACGAGCCGTGTCGCCGTGGGCGGTAACGGCGTCATTCTACGCGCGGTAGACGGCAAGAACTTCAAGCAAGTGGCGAGCCCCGTGGACTCCACGCTCACAGGCCTCGCCTTCGCCGATGCGCGCAACGGCTGGGCCGTGGGTCACGACGGCGCGATTCTGCACAGCGCCGATGGCGGTGCAACCTGGGCCTTGCAAAACTGGCAGCCGGACCAGAACGCACCGCTGTTCGCCGTGCTGCCGCTGAGTGCTCAGCAGATCATCACGGTTGGTGCTTTCGGCACCATCAAGAGCAGTGCGGACGGCGGCAAGACTTGGGCCGATGTCGATGCCCCCGCCATCAACGGCGAGAAGTACCACTTCAATGCCATCGCCCGGCTGCACGATGGCCGCATGGCCGTTGTTGGCGAGCACGGTCTAGTAGGGCTTTCCAGCGACGGTAGCGAGTGGCAGCGCATCGCACTGCCCTACGAGGGCTCGCTGTTCGGCGTGCTGCCGCTGGGCGAGCGCGGCATGGTGGTATTCGGCATGCGCGGCAATGTCTATGTTTCCGACGCCCCCGAAACCGGCCAGTGGACGAAGGTGGAAACCGGCACCACGTCCAGCCTGTTCGCGGGTGCGCTGTCGGGCGAAGACGCCATTTTGGTCGGTGCCGATGGTGTGATCCTTCGCATCAGCGGCAGCCAGAGGAAAGCCTCGGTCATCAAGGCCAAGAGCCTGAACCGCGATCAGGTCTTCGCGGCGATCCAGATGACGAGCAATTTGATGCTTGTGGGCGGCGACAAGGGCGTCTTGAAGCTGGCGCTTCCACAGCAATAAAACCACCGACGTCATCCATTTTGTTGGGTCTACAAAGCTAGGCCCTTTTACTATTTGCGCAGGAGTCAGCCATGCAGGATCTCGTCTCGTTGAACAAGCAGGCTATCGCTACGTCGAAGGAATACACCGGCGAGCTGGCTTGGCCAACCGTCGTGCTGGCGCTGAGCGTGATTGCAGCCTTCATCGCCAACCTCTGGCTATTTGCAGAAGGCATCATGCCGCTGTGGGGCGCGATCCCGGTCTATGCCGTATTGACCTATATGTCCTACACGCCGCTGCACGAGGCGGCGCACGCCAACATCCACGGCGGCCATGATCGGCTGCAATGGTTGAACGACCTCTGCGGCTACCTGGTGGCACCCTTGATCATGGTGCCGTTCTCCACCCACCGGGTGGAGCACTTCACGCATCACCGCTACACGAATCAGCCAGACAAGGACCCGGACCACGTTGTCAGCGGCATGCGCCATGGGTTGCTGTCCTTCATCGCTAGTGCCGTGCGCTTCCTGTGGGTGCAGAACACCTTCCTGTTCCGCGACTACTGGCCGACGGCACCGTGGCGCGAGCGCGCTGCCTACGTGGCGGAGGTGACCTTCGCCCTGGGCTGGCGACTGGCCTTTGCGCTCATGGTGGCGCGTGAGCACACCGTGCTGCTGCTCGTGGTGGGTTATCTGATCGGCGCGTTCTTCACGGCGTATTGGTTCGCCTACCGGCCGCACCACCCCTATGAGGATTCGGCGCGTTACCGCAACACCAACAGCCTGATCATGCCGACCTGGATGAAGCCGCTGGAGTGGTTCTGGCTGGGACAGAACCTGCACTCGGTGCACCATCTGTTTCCGCGTGTTCCGTTCTATCACTATCACGCGCTGCACCGGCGCATCGAGCCGGCCATGCGCGCCCATGGCACGACGATGATCGGCATTTTCAGCCGCGAAGCGGTTCCGGCCAAGTCCTGAGACGCTGAGCCAAGGCCCTTCGACAATCTCAGGGCGAACGGATTTTGTCTTTCCACTTCGATCGGATCGCAACCCGCCTTTGCTATCGTTGATCGCCGGCCTTCCTGGGCAGGCAGTTCGACGGAGATCGACCATGGAATGGGTAGCCGCTGTTGCCAGCTTGGCCATCGCGGCCCTGGTGATCTGGGTGTTCAATCGCCTGATCAGCGACCGCAACCAGGTCGCCGCCGCCTGGAGCGATGTCGATGTGCAGCTGCAACGGCGCTACGACCTGATCCCGAATCTGGTCGAGATCGTCAAGGGCTACGCCGGCCATGAGCGCACGGTGTTCGAGCAGGTGGCGGCCGAGCGCAATGCCAGTCAGCGCGCGCAGGGCGCCAACGCCAAGGGCCAGCACGAAACCGCACTCGGGCAGAACCTGTCGGGTCTCATCGCGCTCGCCGAGGCCTATCCCGACCTGAAGGCTTCGGCGAATTTCTCGAAACTCTCGCAGCAGCTGGCCGAGGTGGAGAACAGCCTGCAGTCGGCACGCCGCTTCTATAACGGCTCGGTGCGCCAATACAACACGCGTCTCGAACAGTTTCCGGATCTGCTCGTTGCCCGCAGTTTCGCCTTCCGCGCTGCCGAATTCTTCGCGGCCGATACCGATGCTCGGGCCAATCCCAAGGTGGCGCTGTGAAGCTCGGTCTGTTGCGCTGGCTACTGCTTGTCGGCGGGCTGCTCAGCGCGGGCACCGCTTTCGCCGATGAGCGCATCCTCGCCTACGACTCGCAGATCGCGATCCACCGCGATGGCTCGATGGATGTCACCGAGACCATCCGCGTGCGCGCCGAGGGCGACCGGATTCGTCGCGGCATTTATCGCGACTTCCCCACCGACTATAAGGATTCTCTCGGCAACCGCTATCACGTCGCCTTCGATTTCCGCGACGCGCTGCGAGACGACCAGCCCGAGAGCTGGCATGCCGAAGCCCAGGCCAATGGTGTGCGCATCTATCTCGGTCGCGCCGAGGTGCTGCTGGAGCCGGGCGAATACAACTACCAAATCCGCTATCGCACCACGCGGCAGCTCGGGTTCTTCGCGCAGCACGACGAGCTGTACTGGAACGTCACCGGCAATGGCTGGGAGTTTCCGATTGATACCGTGACCGCCACGGTGCAGCTGCCGAGCCCGGTGGCCACGACGCAGCTGAAGGCATCCGGCTATACCGGCGTCAGCGGCTCGCGCGATGCCTTTCTGACGACCGAGACTTTCGAGGGCGGCGCCCGATATGCCAGTCGCGTGGGACTGGCGCCTTCAGAGGGACTGAGCCTGGTCCTGGAGTTCCCCAAGAGCGTGGTGACCCCACCCGATACCCGCCAGAAGCTGCTCTGGCTGCTGCAGGACAACCTCAACCTGCTGGTCGGCGGTCTGGGGTTGCTGGCGCTCTGGGTTTGGTACGGCCTGCGCTGGCGCGCCGTGGGTCGCGACCCCAAACACGGCGTACGCATTCCGCTGTACGAGCCACCCGCCAATTTCTCGCCCGCCTCGCTGCGTTTCGTCCGCCGCATGGGCTACGACAAGACCTGCTTCGCCGCTGCGCTGCTTTCGTTGGCATCCAAGGGTCTGCTGAAGATCGAGCAGGACGAAGACGAGGTCATCACCCTGATCAAGGTGAAAGACGCAGACCGCAGGCGGCTGGCACCGGGTGAAGGCAAGCTGCTGGACGCTTTGCTGGATAACGATGCGCCACTGCGCCTGGCCCAAAGTGCGGCGACTGCAAGGCTCATGAGCGCAGCCGATTCGGCCTTGAAATCGGCCTTGGCCGTGGAGTACGAAAGAAAATACTTCATGACCAACAGCCTGACCGTGGTGGTTGGCGTCGCGATGGCGGTGCTGACGCAGATCGCATCGGCGCTGGTGGTTGCTAACGAATTTGCCTGGGTGCCGGTATTTGTTTGCATCCCGCTCAGCCTGCTGACGATACCGCTATACGGCATCTGGTCTGCGGCCTGGAAATCACTCACCGGCAACGGCCTGTGGAGCAAGCTCAAGGGCCTGATCGGCGGTGCTCTGGGGCTACCCATCCTGGCGATCCAGATTGCTCTGCTCGTGGCCATGTTCTCAGCCACCGGTCTGGGCGCTGTGGTGACGGTGCTGCTGCTGGCCACCAACGTCGCGTTCTACCACTGGATGAAGGCGCCGACCGCGGAAGGCGCGCGCCTGCTGGACCAGATCGACGGCTTTCGCTGGTATCTCGGCGTCGCCGAAAAGCAGGAGCTGGACAGCCGCTATCGCCCGGAATCGCGGCCGGAGCTGTTCGCCGAATACCTGCCCTATGCGCTGGCGCTGGATATCGAACAGGCCTGGGCGCAGCGTTTTGCCGACGCCCTGCCGCCGGAGAAGTTCGAAGAGATTCAACCGATCTGGTACCGCTCGTACGGCGGCTTCTCCAGCAGCAGTCCGACTTCGCTAGTGTCTGGACTGAGCGACAGCCTGAAGCACTCGATTTCCTCCGCCTCGACCGCGCCTGGGTCCAGCTCGGGCTCATCGAGTGGCGGCGGCGGTGGCGGTAGCTCGGGCGGCGGTGGAGGAGGGGGCGGCGGCGGTGGCTGGTAGCCGCATTCTCCGACCCAAGCCTGCCACCTGTCGAAGGGAAAACCTGTCAGCGGTAACGACTCGAAGCAGGCCATCCCAGCCGATCACCGCCAGATCATTTTCAACAACCGCGCACGGCTCATGGAGTGGGGCGATGGTCTCAAAAGCGCCAGAAGCGGTCACTCATTGATCCGGCGAATGGCCAGTGTGGATCGTTAGGGGACGCAGCCCCTTTAGTTCTGCGCTTTTGGTTGGGTAGCCGCCTTCGGCCGTTCGATGAACGTCGTCGGCGTCATAGCCGTCACTTGCCTAAAGGCGAAAGAGAATGCAGCGGTGCTGGCGAAACCGCACTTCGCAGCGACCCGAGCGATCGTGTCTCCTCTGCCGAGCAGATCCATCGAGTGCACGATGCGCGCGCGCTGTCTCCACGCCTTGAAGGTCAATCCCGTTTCGGCAGGGAAAATACGGCTCAGGGTGCGAATAGAAGTCGCGGCGCGCGATGCCAGTTCGCCGACGCTCAACCGCTGTTGATGATCACCAAGAGCGATGTCGGCAACGCGCCGCCCTGCAACACCGGTGGGCAAGGGAAGAAATGTAGGCGCATGCTCGATATTGGTCAGTTCGTGCAGCATGAGCTTGGCGGCCAAGGTGGCCTTTTCTGGCCCCGTATCGGCTGCAAACAGGGTGACCAGCAGTGCGTGCAGAAGCGGAGTGACTCTCAATGCGAAGGCTTGCCCCAGCGACGCTTGAGGCGCCCATGCGCGAGCCGCAGAAGGCTTCCAATGCACCATCCAGAGCTCGGCATCCGTGAGCACTTCGACCCGATGTGAGACTCCTTCGGGTATCCAGACGGCGAGTTGCGGGGGCACCAACCAGCGGCCCTCTCCCGCGTAGACCTGCACCATGCCGGATGCAGCGAACGTCAGTTGTCCGTCCCGGTGGGTATGCAGAGGCAAGGTGCTGCCGTTTTGCTTCAGGCCGCGATAGATGCTGAAAGATTTCTGCGGCATGGATTGGCCTTTGCACGATGCCGAATGGCATCACATCGTTGAAATGCTTTCCTAACATTAGCGCCTTAATCATCGAACAGCATCGAAACGGAGCGCAGAAATGAAAGCAGCGGTCATCAATGAATACGGCGACAACAGCGTGGTTCAGATCATTGACGTTGATCGGCCGAAGCCCCAAGCCGGCGAACTACTGGTGAAGGTGCATGCCGCCGGCGTCAATCCGGTGGATTGGAAGATTCGAAGTGGGGCGGGTCAGCGCATGGGCTTGACCCTGCCGATTCATTTGGGTGGCGAAATCAGCGGCACCGTTGAAGAGACGGGCGCAGGTGTTCCGGGTTTCACGAAGGGCGACGCCATCTTTGGCATCATCAAAACAGGCGGGTTCGCGGAGTATGTCGTCGTCAAGGCAGAGGACATGGCGCTCAAGCCGGCCAATCTTGATTTCATCCAGACGGCGGCCGTGCCGCTCGGCGCGCTCACGGCCTGGCAGGCCCTGTTTGATGTCGCCAAGCTCAGCAGCGGCCAACGCCTGCTCATCACCAACAGTTCGGGTGGCGTCGGCTCGTTGGCTGTGCAAATTGCCAAGGCCAAGGGCGTGCATGTCACCGCAATGGCTTCGGGACGCAACGAGAGTTATGTGCGCAGCCTGGGGGCCGACGAGTTCATTGACTACACCAAGCAGCCTTTCGAACAGCTGGCCCACGAGATGGATGTCGTGTTCGACACTGTGGGAGCAGACACTTTCGAGCGAGCGTTTCAAACCCTGAAGAAGGGCGGCTTCCTGGTGACCGTCGTGGCGTTTCCCAAGGACGACGGGCGGCAGCGTGGCGTGCGGGTCGAACGGGCGCAATGCAGGCCAAACGCGGCGCAGCTCCTGTCCATTCGTGAACTGGTAGAAGCCGAAAAGCTCAAAGCGCATATCGCGAAAGTCTTGCCGCTTGCGAACATCAGAGAGGCTTTTGAGCTTTCGGAAAGTGGGCGCACTCGTGGCAAGATCGTGCTTCAAATCAGCTAGTAGTACGACCGAAGCCAAGCGGCCGATTTGGAGTGCTTCTTAATACGTCGGAAAGCGGCTATCCCATAAACGGGTGAGGCCGACTCACCAGACGCTGGCTAGCCTGCGGGTCTGCCATTCCTGAAGCGAGTCCAGTCATGTCCGAGTCCGTCATCGTCGAGCGCCGTGGGGCGGTGCAGTGGATCACCATCAGTCGCGAAGAGCGCCGCAATGCGCTCAATGCCGAGGTGGTGCAGGCCATCAATGCCGGCATCACGCAGGCAATGGAATCTGCCGACTGCCGCGCCATCGTGCTCACCGGCGCGGGCGACAAGGCCTTCTGCGCCGGGGCCGACCTCGCCAAGGGTGCGAAGGGCTTTGCCTTCGCGGTCGATTTCGCGCAGCCCCGCCACTACATCGTCGATCTGTTCAAGAAGATGCAGGAATGCACCTTGCCCATCGTCGCGCGGGTGAATGGTGCAGCGATGGCCGGTGGCTTTGGCATTGTCTGCGCCTGCGACATGGCGGTGGCGGCCGACGACATCCGCATCGGCACCACCGAGTCGAAGATCGGCGTGACGCCGATGATGATCCTGCCCTACATGTTGCGCGTGCTGCCGCCGCGCAAGTTGCAGGAGATGTGCATCACCGGTGAGATGTTCACGGCCGAGGATGCACTCGACTGGGGTGTGGTCAGCTATGCCGTGCCACGCGCTGAGCTGGATGCGAAGCTCGATTGGTTGCTGGCCCGCATCACCGATAAATCACCAACCGCGATTCGCCTCGGCAAGCAGGCCTTCAACGCCATGCGCGACATGAGCCTGCGCGAGTCGCTGGAGTTCGCGCAGGTGATGGTGCCGGTCATGTCGTCCACCGAAGACGCGAAGGAGGGCATGAGCGCCTTCCAGGAAAAACGCACCGCCAACTTCACCGGCACCTAGACCATGAAGAGCACAGTTCGCATTGGCTGCGGCGCCGGCTTCTGGGGTGATTCGGCTGAAGGGCCGAAGCAGCTCGTCGAGTCGGGCGAGATCGACTACCTGGTGCTCGATTACCTTGCCGAAATCACCATGTCGCTGCTGGCGCGTGCGCGGGTCAAAGACCCTGCGGCCGGCTATGCGACTGACTTCCCTTCGGTCATCGTCGCACTTGCGCCGCAACTGAAGGCGCGCAGCATCCGGGTGGTCACCAATGCCGGCGGCGTCAATCCGCAGGCCTGCAAGGCGGCCATCGACGAGAAGCTCGCTGCACTCGGCATCACGCTCAAGGTAGCGATCGTCACCGGTGACGATCTGCTGCCGCGCGCCGCCGAATTTTCAGGGATCAAAGAGATGTTCAGCGGTACGGATATGCCGGCCAAGCTGTGGAGCATGAACGCTTATCTCGGTGCCTTCCCCATCGCCGCCGCGCTGGCAAGCGGTGCCGACATCGTGGTCACCGGTCGCTGTGTCGATAGTGCGGTTGCACTCGGGCCGCTGATTCACGAGTTCGGCTGGCAGGCGACGGACTACGATCTGCTCTCGGCGGGCAGCCTGGTCGGGCATGTGGTCGAGTGCGGCGCGCAAGCCACCGGTGGCATCAGCACCGATTGGCAGGCGGTGGTCGAGGACTGGGATCGCATGGGCTTCCCCATTGCCATCTGCAAGCCGGACGGTAGTTTCATTGCCACCAAGCCGACCCACACCGGTGGCCGCGTGGTGCCAGCGACCGTGGCCGAACAGATCGTCTACGAAATCGGCGATCCCGCCGCCTATCTGCTGCCCGATGTCGTTTGCGACTGGCGTGAAGTGAAGCTGGAACAGGTCGGCGAAAGCCGCGTCGAAGTCACCGGCGCGCGCGGTCATGCGCCCACCGCGCACTACAAGGTATCGGCCACGTACCAGGATGGCTTCCGCAGCAGCGGCACGATGATGATCGGCGGCATCGACGCCGTGCAGAAAGCTGAGGCGGTGGGTACAGCCATTCTCAAGCGCACGCGCCGGCTGTTCGAGCAGCGCGGCCTGGCCGACTACCTGCGCACCGATGTCGAGGTGCTGGGCAGCGAGAGCAACTGGGGTGCCAACGGCCGTCGCCGCGATACGCGCGAAGTGATCCTCAAGGTGTCGGTGCACCACGCCGACAAGAACGCGCTGGAGATTTTCGGCCGCGAGTTCATCCCACCCGCGACGGCGATGGCGCAGGGCATCACGGGTTTCTCCGGTGGGCGCCCTTCGCCGACGCCGCTGGTGCGATTGTTCTCGTGCCTCGTGCCCAAGTCGGCCGTGCCTGTCGCGGTGGATGGACAGGCTTTCGACTTGCCAGCCGTGGCCTTTGCCGAGGTGCAGGCAAGCACCCCAGAGCCGCCCGCCGCGCTGCTCGCCACCGGCGGCGAAACCCGCCAAGTGCCGCTGATCGAGCTGGCCACCGGCCGCAGCGGTGACAAGGGCAATGCCGCCAACATCGGCGTGCTGGCACGCCAGCCTGAGTTCGTGGCCCTGTTGCGCGCGCAGCTCACTGCCGATGCGGTGAAGCAGTACTTCGCACACTTCGTCGAGGGCGAGGTGCAGCGCTTCGAGCTGCCCGGCCTGCATGGCTTCAACTTTCTGCTGCACGAGGCGCTTGGCGGCGGCGGCATGGCCAGCCTGCGCTACGACCCGCAGGGCAAGATGCTGGCGCAGATCCTGATGGATTTTCCGCTCACCGTGCCCACTGCGCTGCTGAAAGTATGAGTGCCAAGCCCGCCCGCCTGCATGCCCCGCGTCTCGCGCGCGAACAGCGCGTGGACGAGATTCTCGATGCCGCGCGCGAAGTGTTCTGCGAGAAGGGCTACGAGCAGACGGCGGTCGCTGAGATTGCCCTGCACATCGGCGTGGTCGAGGGCACGGTCTACAAGTACTTCGCCAGCAAGCGCGAGCTGTTGCTGAAGGTGCTGGAGCACTGGTACGAGGAAATGTTTGGCGACTACGCCCGCGACCTCGCCACCGCCCGCAACAGTCGCGAGCGCCTGCGTCTGCTGGTGTGGCGGCACCTGCGCTCCATCCGTGATTACCCGCTGCTGTGTCGCCTGATGTTCCGCGAAGTTCGGTCCGAAGCCGACTATCACGGCAGCGGCCTGCACCAGCTCAACCGCCAGTACACCGAGCTGCTGGTGCAGGTGCTGGATGAAGGCCAGCGCAGCGGCGAGATTCGTCGCGACGTGCCGCTGCCGCTGCTGCGCGACATGGTCTATGGCGCCATCGAGCACCACACCTGGAACTACGTCTGTGGCCGCGGCGCACTCGACATCGACCGCATTGCCGAGCAGATGACCGCGATGCTCTGCGAGGGCATTTCCAGCAAATCCATCAAGCCAGTCGCCCGCATCAAGCCGGTGCGCCGCCCCATTGCAGCAAGGAAAGCCCTCCAGTCATGAGCCACATCATGTCCAACACATCTACTTGGCCGTTTAACAGCGTGCTCGTCGCCAATCGCGGCGAGATCGCCGTGCGCGTGCTGCGCACCGTGCAAAAACTCGGCCTGCGCGGCATCGTCGTCTATCACGCTGCCGACAAGGGCACGCTCGCTGTGAAGATGGCTGACGAGGCCATCGAGATCACCGGTAGCACGCCGGTGGCGAGCTACCTCGATGGTGCGCAGATCATCGCGGCGGCAAAAGCCAGTGGCGCGGGCGCGATCCATCCCGGCTACGGCTTTCTCTCCGAGAACGCGGGCTTCTGCACGGCGGTGGAAGCTGCGGGTCTGGTCTTCATTGGGCCGACGCCTGCTCAGATCACCCTGATGGGCGACAAAGTGCGGGCGCGCAATTTCGTCGAGAAGGGCGGCTTCCCAGTCGCGCCGTCGGCGATCGAAGACAACGACCCTGCCACCTTCAACGAACGTGCCCGCCAGGTCGGCACGCCGCTACTCATCAAGCCCAGTGCGGGCGGTGGCGGCAAGGGCATGCGCATCGTCCGTGACCTCGCGATTCTCGATGCCGAAATCGAACGCGCCCGCAGCGAAGGCCAGCGCTACTTCGGCGATGGCCGCCTCTACGTCGAGCGCTATATCGAGAATCCGCGCCACATCGAAGTGCAGGTGCTGGGCGACAGCCACGGCAACGTCGTGCATGTGTTTGAGCGCGAATGCTCCGTGCAGCGTCGCTTCCAGAAGATCGTCGAGGAAACGCCGTCACCGGCGCTGACCCCCGAACTGCGCGAGAAAATCTGCGAGACCGCAGCCGGTATCGCGCGCTCGGCGGGCTACCGCAATGCCGGCACGGTCGAGTTCATCTTCGGTCAGCAGGGCGAGTTCTATTTCTTGGAGATGAACACGCGTTTGCAAGTCGAGCATCCGGTGACGGAAGAAATCACCGGCAAGGATCTGGTGCTGGAGCAACTGCGCATCGCGGCCGGCGAGAAGCTCGGCTATGCGCAGCAGGACATCACTGCACAGGGTCACGCCATCGAGTTCCGCATCTACGCCGAAGACGCCGCGCGCGGCTACACGCCCACCACCGGCCCGGTGCTGGTGCTGCAGCCGCCGCAAGGCGAGGGCGTGCGCTGGGACTCGGGCGTGTTGCAGGGTGGTGAAGTGACCGCCGCCTTCGACCCGATGATTGCCAAGCTCATCATTCGCGGTAGAGATCGCAATGAGGCCATCGCACGGGCCGACAAGGCGCTGGCGGAAACGGTGCTGCTCGGCTGCAAGACCAACACGGCCTTCCTGCGTCGGCTGATTGCACACCCGGCCTTCGTTGCCGGTGATGTGCACACCGGCTTTCTCGATGCCAATCCGCAGATTGCTGCGGAACCCGAATTGCCCACCACCACGCTGCAAGCGCTGCTCGCCGTGGCTGCACTCAGCACACGGCCGATGCGCGACGTGGCCGATGCGGTACCCGATATGCACGCCGCCATGGGCGACTGGAGAAATTGATGCAACACGCCTTCAAGCTCGGTGAAGCCGAGCACAACCTCGCACTCTCTCGTGGTGCTGATAGCTACCGTCTGCACGGCGCCGATGGTGTCGTCGCCATTGATCTGAAGACCACTGCCGACGGCAAGACCTGGCTCACCGTCGGCGAGCGCCACGTGCCGGTGGTGATCGCCACGCGCGGCGACGACGTGTTCGTGCATGTGGGTGGCGAGGCCTACCAGCTGCGCTATCAGCATCCGCTGGATCGCCTCGCCGCACAGGGCGGCGGTGCCGCTGAAGACAGCGTGCGCGCACCCATGCCGGGCAGCATCGTGCTGGTGTCGGTGCAGGTTGGGGATGCCGTCACCAAGGGCCAGACCCTACTGGTGATGGAGAGCATGAAGATGGAAACCACCGTCACCGCCTCGCGCGATGGCGTGGTCGAGGCCATCACTTACGACAAGGGCCAGACCTTCGACCGCGATGCGGTCTTGCTCAGCCTGAAAGCTCTTGAGGCGAAGTCGGCATGAAAACAGATCGCACAACCTTTGAGGTTCTACCCGCCATGCCGACTTGCGCCCCTTCCCGCACCCACGCTCGCTTCGCTCACGGCACCGTGTCAGGGGCGCAGGCATGAAACGTATCGAATCGAAGATCAACACCGCCTCGGCCGAGTTCCAGGCCAACGCCGCCCACAACCGTGCGCTCATCGCGGCCTTTCACGAGAAGCAGCGCAAAGTGCGGCACGATCGCCCGCAGCGCGACATCGACCGTCTGCGCGCGCAGAACAAGATGCTGGTGCGCGAGCGCATCAATCTGCTGCTTGATCCGGGCACGCCGTTTCTGGAGCTGTCCTCGCTCGCCGCCAACGATGCCTACGACGGCGAAGTACCGGGCGCGGCCTGCGTGATCGGCATCGGCATCGTCTCAGGCCGCGAGGTCGTCATCAATGCCGGTGATGCGAGTGTGAAGGGCGGCGCCTGGTATCCGCTGACGGTGAAGAAGACCGTGCGTGCACTCGACATCGCCATCGAGAATCGTCTGCCGGTGGTGCATCTCTGCGATTCCGCTGGTGGCTTTCTGCCGCTGCAAGCGGATCTGTTCGCCGACAAGTATTTCGCCGGCCGCATTTTCCGTAACCAGTGCATCCTCTCGAAGATGGGCGTGCAGCAGGTGGCGGTGGTGCTGGGCCACTGCACAGCTGGCGGCGCCTATGTGCCAGGGCTGTCGGACTACAACGTCATCGTGCGCGGCACGGGCGCGATCTTTCTCGCCGGGCCACCGCTGGTGAAGGCGGCGACGGGCGAGGAGAACACCGTCGATGAACTCGGTGGTGCCGATATGCACACCAGCGTTTCGGGCACGGCGGACTACCCGGCGAGCAGCGAGGAAGAGGCGATTGCCATCGCCCGCGATATCGTCGCGCAGTTCAAGCGGCCGCAGAAAACCCATATCGAGTGGCAGCAGCCGGAGGCACCGCACTACGACCCGGCGGAGCTGTACGGGATCATCCCGCGTGACATCAAGCAGCAGTTCGACATCCGCGAAGTGATTGCCCGTCTCGTCGATGGCAGCCGCTTCCATGAGTACCAGCCCAACTACGGCAAGACGCTGATCTGCGGCTACGCGCACCTCTGGGGCTACAAGATCGGCATTCTCGGCAACAACGGCGTGCTGCTCAATGACTCCGCACTCAAGGGCGCGCACTTCATCGAGCTGTGCAACCAGAACAAGACACCGATTGTGTTTCTACAGAACATCACCGGCTTCATGGTCGGCCGCGAATACGAGCGGCGCGGCATCACCAAGGACGGCGCGAAGATGATCATGGCGGTGTCGTGCAGCGAGGTGCCCAAGTTCACGGTGATGTGCAACGGCAGTTTCGGCGCCGGCAACTACGGCATGAGCGGCCGCTCCTTTGACTCGCGCTTCCTGTTCGGCTGGCCGCAGTCGCAGATCTCGGTGATGGGTGCCGAGCAGGCGGCTAACACGCTCGCCGACGTGAAGATTCGCCAGCTCGCCAAGCAGGGCAAGCAGCTCTCGCAGGAAGACATCAACGCCATCCGCGATCCGGTGCTGGGCGACTTCAAGCGCAAGCAGAGCGCGTACTGGAGCACGTCTGAGATCTGGGATGACGGCATTCTCGATCCGGTCGATACCCGCAACGCGCTGGGCATGGCGCTGTCGGCCGCACTCAACTCACCGATTGCGGAACCGCGTTACGGCGTGTTCCGAATGTAAGGTGCTGCGATGAATCCTCAGACCTCCGACCGTCTTCGCAAAGCGCTTCCGACCACCGAGGCGCGCGAGATCAAGGTGCGCGATGTGCAGTTCGGCTTCGGTACCCACGTCATCCTGTTTCTGATGCGCTGGTTCCTGCGGCCCTGGCTCGCGCGCGCGCTGCGGGGCTCGCCTGAGCGCATCGCGAAAATCCAGATCCAGATGGCGAGCCGCCTCTGCAAGAACAGCTCTGGGTTGCCGCTGGACTACGACATCGTCGGCATCGTGCCGGGCCATGTGTTGGGCCGGCTTACAGACACGCACAAGCCGGTGATTCTCTGGCTGCATGGCGGTGCGTTCATCCTGCCCGCCGTACCGGAGGTGCATGTGCACATCGTCAGCAAGATGTGCCGCGATCTCGATGCAGTCGGGTTCTTGCCGGACTACCGGCTCACACCCTTCAACAAGTTTCCGGCGGCACTCGACGACTGCGAAAACGCCTATCGCGCGCTGCTCGACATCGGCTTCTCGGCGGACCGCATCGTACTCGGCGGCGAGTCGGCCGGCGGCAACCTGGTGCTGGGCGTCTTGCAGCGCATCCGCAAGGCGGGCCTGCCGATGCCGGCCTGCGCGATTCCAGTGTCACCGGCGGGTGAGATGGGCCGCACACACGCACCGCCGTCGCGGGTGTTGAGGGCCAAGCGCGATCCCATCCTGCCGATTGCGGCGCTGGCGCAGGTCGCCGAGATGTATGTCGGCGACTGGGATGCTTCGGACCCCGAGGTGTCGCCGCTGTATGCCGATTGCAAGGGCTTCCCGCCCTTGTTTCTGCTGGCCAGCAACAACGAGATTCTGCTGGACGACACCGTGCTGTTCGCGCGCCGCGCGATTGCCGCCGGTGTGCCGACCCGCTTCGATATCTGGCCGCTGCTGCCGCATGCCTTTCCGCTGTTCGAGCGGGTGTTCCCCAAGGCCAAGCTGGCGCGGCAGGACATGGTGGCGTTCATGCGCCAGCACATCCGCCCGAACTGAGTGCGCCCAATGACGGACTACGCTGAAAGCCATCGCCGGTCGGTCGCAGAACCAGAGGCGTTCTGGGCGAAGCAGGCCGAGGCGCTGTGCTGGGATCAGCGCTGGCATCGCGTGCTCGAAACTGACGCCGAAGGCCGCAGCCGCTGGTTCGTCGGCGGGCGGCTTAACACCTGTTATAACGCGCTCGATCGCCATGTGGAAAGCGGTCGCGCCAATCAGGCGGCGCTGATCTACGACAGCCCGGTCACGGGCACAGTGCAGTCGTACAGCTACCGCGAATTGCGCGATGCGGTGGCCCTCTTTGCCGGGGCCTTGCGCGCACAGGGCGTGCGCACCGGCGAGCGCGTCATCATCTACATGCCGATGGTGCCGGAGGCCGCGATTGCCATGCTGGCCTGCGCGCGCATCGGCGCGGTGCACTCGGTGGTGTTCGGTGGTTTTGCCGCACCGGAGTTGGCCAAGCGCATCGATGACGCGAAGCCAGTGCTGATCGTCTCGGCCTCCTGCGGTATCGAGGTCGGGCGCGTCATCGAATACAAGCCACTGCTGGATCATGCCATTGCCATGGCCGCGCATGCGGTGCCGCGTTGCATCGTGCTGCAACGCCCGCAGTGCAAGGCCGCGCTGGTCGCTGATCGAGATGTCGACTGGCAGGCGGCCGTTGCTGCGGCAGCACCCGCTGACTGCGTGAGTGTGGCTGCTACCGACCCGCTCTACGTGCTCTACACCTCGGGCACCACCGGCAAGCCCAAGGGCGTGGTGCGTGACCACGGCGGTCATGCGGTATCGCTCCAGTATTCGATGAAGGCGGTATTCGACGTCGACCCTGGCGATGTGTTCTGGGCGGCCTCCGACGTCGGCTGGGTGGTGGGCCATGCCTACATCGTCTATGGCCCGCTGTTGCAGGGCTGCACGACGGTTCTGTATGAAGGCAAGCCGGTCGGCACGCCGGATGCCGGTGCCTTCTGGCGCGTGATTGCACAGCACAAGGTCAAGGCCTTCTTCACCGCACCCACCGCCTTCCGCGCGATCAAGAAGGAAGACCCGCGTGGCGAGCTGCTGAAGCAATACGATCTTTCGCAGCTCAAGGCGCTGTATCTAGCCGGCGAGCGCAGCGACCCCGACACCATCCTGTGGGCGCAGCAGTATTTGCAGGTGCCAGTGGTCGATAACTGGTGGCAGACCGAGCTGGGCTGGCCGGCCATCGCTAACTGCCGCGGCATCGAGGCGCTGCCGGTGAAGCCGGGTTCCGCCTCGGTCGCCGTGCCCGGCTATGACATCCGCGTGCTCGATGAGCAAGGTGTGGAAGTGCCCGCCGGCACCATCGGCAACCTCGCCATCAAGCTGCCGCTGCCGCCGGGTGCGCTGACCACACTGTGGAACAACGAGCAGGGTTATCGCGACACTTATCTCGCGCGCTATCCCGGCTATTACCTGGCCGGTGACGCCGGCTACATCGACAGCGATGGCTACTGGTGGGTGATGTCGCGCATCGACGACATCATCAACGTCGCCGGGCATCGGCTGTCGACGGGTGCGATGGAAGAGGTGCTGTCAGGCCATGCCGATGTCGCCGAGTGCGCAGTGATCGGTGTGGTCGATGCGCTCAAGGGCCATGTGCCGGTGGGGCTGGTGGTGCTCAAGTCGGGTGTGACCACATCGCACGAAACGATTGTCAAAGAGCTGGTGGCGCGCGTGCGTGAGCAGATCGGTGCGGTGGCGGCGTTCAAGCAGGCGGTGGTGGTGGCGCGGCTGCCCAAGACCCGCTCGGGCAAGGTGTTGCGCGCCACCATGCGCGCCATCGCCGATGGCGCGGCCTACAACCCGCCCGCAACGATTGATGATCCCAAGGTGCTCGACGAGATTCGCCTTGCATTGGTCAGCCTAGGCCACGCGCGCAGCTAAGAGAGGTAACGCACGCCGGTGAGTTGCTCCGACAGTGCCCAGAGGCCGCGCGCCTTTTCGATATCAAGGGTGGCGGCACTACTGTCGACGCGCGTGGGCCAGCCGCGGAATTGCAGGAAGCCATGCGGGCCGATGTATTCGCCCGACTGCATGTCGGCCATCGAGGCGGCATAGAGGCTGGGCAGTGCGCCGCGATCCGCGGGTTGAGCGATCAGTGTGTTGCCGAGGTTCGCCAGAAAGCGTTTGAGTGAAGAGCCTGCGGTGGCGGCATCGACGATGCCGGTGGCGGAATAACCCGGATGCGATGCCACGGCGAGCACGTGGGAACCGCTGGCCTTGAGGCGCCGACTCAGCTCGAAGGTAAACAGCAGGTTGGCGAGCTTGCTGCGCGCGTAGGCCTCGTTCTTTCGGTACGGGTTTTTCAGCCACTGCGGGTCTTCAAGATCAAAGCCTTTGGTGCCGCGATGCGCGACGCTGGCCACGGTGACGATACGGGCGGCAGGCGCGGCCTTGAGCTGATCAAGCAAGAGGCCGGTGAGCGCGAAGTGCCCGAAGTGATTGGTGCCGATCTGTATCTCGAAACCATCGCGAGTTTTCTGGTATGGCAGTGCCATCACACCGGCGTTGTTGCAGAGCAGATCAATCTGGCTGAACTGCTGCGCACACTGGGCGGCAAACGCGCGCACCGAACCGAGGTCGGAAAGATCCAGCGACATCAGCTGCAACCGCGCTTCTGGCACGCGGCGACGCACCGCTGCCAGTGCCGCCTCTGCCTTGGCCGGGTTGCGGCAGGCCATGACGACTTGTGCGCCGGCGGCGGCGAGGCCGGCTGCGGTTTCAAGCCCCAGCCCGCTGTTGGCACCAGTGACCACCGCCAGTTTGCCATGCAACCGGGGCATGTCCGAGGCCATCCATTTCTTGCTCATTGCCTGCGCTCCTGCCGAAGTCTGTTTGTTATGCCGGGCAGGGTATCTGAAGTGCGGGTGTGCAAAATGGGCCAGTGACGATGTGAGTCACACGTCAAAAAAACTCATTGTTTTGGATGACGCCTGCAGGCGGTGCGCCACTTATCTTGGCTCTGAAGTTTCAGGATGAAATTTCAGTACGTGCACGGAGGCGACATGAGTTTGATGACCAGAGTGGGCGCAGCGCAGTGGCTGACGCTAACCGGCGGAATGGTGGTTTCGGGAGCTGGATTCACAGGCTCGTTTGATCTGTTTGGGCTCGACGCCCAATACCAGTTGATCGGCAGTTATGCGGCGGCGATCCGCACCGAGTCACCGGACAACGGCATCATCAATACGCCGCCCAGTCCGAAGATTCCCATCCCGGATTATCTCAAGCTGCCGGAGTCGAACAACTACGACGACGGTGACCGTAATTTCAAGAAAGGCGCGCTGGTCAACAATCGCCTGACGCTGCTCGGCGAGTTGCAGTTGCAGAAGAACGACTTTGGCCTGCTGGTGCGTGGCGATGCGTTCTACGACGACGTCTACCGGCGCATGAACAACGCCAACAATTCGCCAGACACCATCAACACCACGCAGCAGCCGGTGAACGCGTTTACCCATGACGCGAAGTACTACGATGGCCGCCGCACGCGTCTGCTCGATGCCTATGCCTTCGGCACCTGGTATTTCGGAGACACCATGGCGCTGAACCTGCGCGTCGGCCAGCAGGTGGTGGCCTGGGGCGAGAGCCTGTTTTTCTCGGGTGTGGCACTCGCGCAAGGCCCGGCCGATGCCACCAAGGCCAATGTGCCGGGCGCGGATGTGAAGAGCATTCTGCTGCCGACCAATCAGGTGTCGATGCAGCTCACACTCACCGACGACATCACGCTGCTCGGCCAATACAAGTTTGAATACAAAGAGACCGAGCTGAATCCAGTCGGCGAGTTCTTCTCGATCGCCGACGTGGTGGGGCCGGGCGCGGAGTTCATCTACGGCATTCAGAACCCGCTGTATCTCGCCAACTATGGCGACATCAATCTGCTGTCGGATGACATCCCCGAAGCGCTGCAACTGGTGGTTGATCTGCTGGCACCGGGCTTGCCTACCGAGCAGGTGACTGGCTTGCTGGCCGGGCTGCTGGGCGGGCTAGATAGCGCCTTGCCGGATGTGAATCTGCCGGTGGGCGGCATCCAGCAACCGGGTGTGCCGCGCAACATCAACGTGCAGCGTGGGGCAGATATCCGCCCCAGCGATTTCGGGCAATGGGGTCTGGGCGTGCGCTATCGCCTCACCTCGGACACCAACCTGGGCCTGTATCGCCTGCGCTACCACAACACCACGCCAGCGCCGGTACAGAACTACGGGTATGGCCTGCTGCTGCCGGGCGTGGGCGGCCTGCCGCCGCTGACGACGCAAGCGCTGAACCTGATGATTCCCGTCACCTACAACATCCGCTACTTCGACGGCATCGACATGACGGCGCTGAGTTTTTCCAGCACCTTGTTCGGCGCCAACATCGCGGGCGAGCTGATCTACCGCGATGGCATCGACACGCTGGTGGATGTCGATGGCGGCCTGCTGGGCCCGGTGCCCACGCCCTCGCGCGCCAAGATCACCCAGCTGCTGCTGTCGGCCATCTACGTGATCGGGCCGGGTGTGGCTTGGGATGCGATCACCATCGTCGGCGAGAGCAGCTACATCCACGTGAACCAGGTCAATGAAGCCTGTGGGCCCAGCAGCTGCTCGAAAGACCTCACCTACGACCGCAACGCCTGGGGCTATTCGTTTCTCAGCTTCGTCGATTACCGCAACGTGTTCTCGGGTTGGGATTTGCAGATTCCCATCAGCTTTTCAGGCATCGCCAACGGGCAGTCGTCACTGCTGGGTGGCTTAGGTGCACTTTCGGGCGAGGGCGATCGCAGGGCCAGCATCGGGGCCAACTTCACGCGCCTGCAAAAGCTGACGCTGGGGGTGAACTACAGTGCCTTCTTCGGCGAGCCGAACTTCCGCCAGACGCCCTACGCAGACCGCGACAATGCCTCCATCTCGGTGACTTATCGCTTTTAGGGCGTGTCATCAATAAGGCCATCGCGGCGGCCGAAGGCTGTTTTGGGGCGGCTGCCAGGCTGATGAGGTACTGTTTGTCCACACCACATCGGAGCACACTCATGTTCGTCCCACGCCACCTGCTGCCGACGCTGCTCGCCCTGCTGATGACCGCCTGCGGCGGCGTCACCGAGGACAGCGTACTGGCCGATGCCGGTCTGAAGGCCGAAGCCGGTGACCCACCGCTGGAGACATCGCCGGCGTTGCTGGCCAAGTCGCTGAACTGCACGGGCTTCACGCACCCCGACAAGCCGCCGGTGCTGCTGGTGCATGGCACCTTCACCTCGGGTTTCGAGCAATACGACTGGACCTACATCCCGCTGCTGGTCGCGCGCGGCTACGACGTCTGCACCATCACCTATCCCGATCGCGGCTTTGGCGACATGCAGATCTCGGCCGAGTATGTGGTGTACGCACTGCGCCGCATGCACGCCGAGAGCGGCCGCAAGGTGGCGATGATCGGTCACAGCCAGGGTGCCTCGATGCCGCGCTGGGCATTGAAGTGGTGGCCCTCGGCGCGTGCGGCAGTTGCCGACTTCGTGCTGGAGGCCGGTGCCAATCACGGCACCACCGTTGCGCCCACCATCCCCTTGCTGCCATCGCTGACCGGTCTGCCTGAAGTGCTGTACCAGTTCCCGCCCACGTCGCTGTTCTCCGTCGCCGTCAACAAGGGCGACGAGACCCCGGGCGATATCGACTACACCAATCTCTACACCCTGTTCGACGAGCTGGTGCAGCCCGTCAGCCCCGTGCCCTCGGCCGTGCTGGACTGGCAGTTGAACAACCCTAAGGTCAGCAACATTCTCTTGCAGGATCTCTGCCCGGGGCGCTTCGTCGATCACATCACCATCGGGCTCACCGATCGCCTCACCTTCGAGCTGGCGCTGGATGCCATTGCCAACCCCGGCCCGGCCAACATCGAACGCGCGGGCGGTACGAAATTGTGCGGTCTGGCCGCCATCATTCCCGACCAGATCATTGCGCCCACCGCAGCGGCCGGGTTGCTCGGCATTCTCCAGAAGGAAGCCGCCAATGGGGTGCCAGCGCTGCATCTGGTGAATCAGGAACCACCGCTGAAGCCTTACGTGCAGTAATCCTTACTGCAAACGGGCGAAGCCAGCACGTGTGGGGTGCGCGACGATCCTCGCCTAAACTGCGCACCCCCGAAAACTGAAGAGCCGTTGCCATGAGCGAGACCCCCGAGCAGTCCCCGAGCGACCTCACCTTTCTCATCGTCGGTGGCGGTCAGGCGGGGGGCGAAGTGGCGAGCGAGCTGCGCAAGCAGGGCTTCACCGGCCGCGTGGTGATTGTGGGTGAAGAATCGCAAATCCCCTACAAGCGTCCGCCGCTGTCGAAGGGGTTTCTGGCCGGCACCGTCGCGGAAGAATCGCTGTTCGTTTCGCAGCCGGCGAACATGGAAAAGCTCAGCATCGAGTTCATCGGTGATGCCCGCGTTGAAAGTATTGACCGCGCCGCACACCAGGTGAAGCTGGCCGATGGCCGCAGCCTGCACTACGACAAGCTGGCACTCACCACCGGCGGCCGTGCGCGTCTGCTCAGCCAACCCGGTGGCGACAAGACCAATGTGTTTCCGCTGCGCAGCATCGCAGACGCCAAGAAGATTCAGCCGCACGCCGTCGCAGGCAAAAAGGCGGTAATCGTCGGCGCCGGCTTCATCGGGCTGGAAACCGCCGCCGTGCTGGTCAAGCTCGGGCTGCACGTCACCGTGCTCGAAGGTCTGCCACGCGTGCTCGCGCGCGTCACTGCACCCGAGGTGTCGAGCTTCTTCGAGCGCGTACATCGCGAGGCGGGTGTGGACCTGCGCACCGGCGTGCAGGTCGAGGCGCTAGAAGCGGACGACACGCTCGTGACGCATGTGAAGCTCGCCGATGGCAGCCGCATCGAAGCGGACTTTCTCATCGTCGGCATCGGCGTGGTCGCCAACACAGAGCTCGCCGCCGCGGCGGGCCTGGCAGTGGATAACGGCATCGTCGTCGACGAGTTCGCCTGCACGTCCGACCCCGATATCGTCGCTGCGGGCGATTGCACCAATCACCCCAGCAACTTCGCCGGTCGTCGCATTCGGCTGGAATCGGTGCAGAACGCCATGGAGCAGGGCCGCATCGCCGCGCGCAGCCTGGTCGGCAAGCGCGAGGCTTATCAGAACGTGCCCTGGTTCTGGTCGGATCAATACGATCTGAAATTGCAGATGGTCGGCCTGTCGCAAGGCTATGACCAGCTGGTGTTGCGCGGTGACCCTGCCACCCAGCGCAGCTTCTCTGCGTTCTATCTGCGCGAAGGCAAGATGATCGCGGCTGACGCGGTGAGCCGCCCGGCAGAGTTCATGCTTGCCAAGAAATGGGTGGCCGATGGGGCGGTGCTGCCCGAGGCAGCACTGGCCGATGAGGCCACGCCGCTGAAATCGCTGCTGCCACCGGCGTAACTGCCGATGCCGATCGTGATGTCCCTGCCCATGCTGAGGGCCCTGCGCTGATGGCTTTTGGCAAATGGGTGAACGTACCCAGCGAGCTGTCGACGATCACTCGCATCGACCACGCTGCCGAGTGCCGGCCGATGGATGCCGGCATGAGCGAGCGCGGCGTCGAGCGCATCTGGAGTGCCGCCGAAGGTCTGTATCGCACCGGCGTGCATCCGGCGATGACACTGGTGATCCGCCGTCACGGCAAGGTGGTGATGAAGCGCGCCATCGGCTGCCTGCGCGGCAATGCGCCGGGTGAAACCGGTCGGCAGATTCCGCTATTGCCGGATGCGCCGATCTGCCTGTTCTCGGCCTCGAAAGCCATCACCGCCGTGCTGCTGCACAAGCTGGTGGAAGACGGCAAGCTCAGTCTCGACGATCGGGTCGCGCAGCACCTGCCGGCGTTCGCCGCGCACGGCAAGGGCAGCGTCACCATCCGCCAGCTGCTGGCGCATCGCGCGGGCATACCGACGCTGCCAGTGAAGCACCCAGACCCCTCGCTGCTGCAACACTGGGATGCACTGGTGCACATGCTGTGCATGGCGCCGCCGTTCGATCCGCGCTTTGTGAAGCAGGCCTATCACGCGCTGACGGTGGGTTTCATCGTCGGCGAGATCATCCGTCGCGTCAGCGGCCTTGGGCTGCGTGAGGTGCTGCACAACACGCTCACCGGTCCGCTGAAACTGGACTCGATGACGTTTGGCCTGAGCCCCGAACGCCGCGCGCTGGCGCCGCTCAGCCATGGCACCGGCCCGCAGCCGATCTGGCCGCTGACGCAGTATGTGAAACGCATCATCGGCGTGTCGTTCGAGCGGGCGGCGGAGGCCGCCAACGAGGAGGGGTTTCTGTCTTCCATCGTGCCCTCGGGCAACATCTTTGCCAGCGCCGACGATGCCTGCAAGGTGTTCGAGATGCTGCGCAATGGCGGCGTGCTCGATGGCGTGCGCATCCTCAAGCCAGAGACGGTGGCCGAGGCGATTCGCCCCGTGGGCAAGCTGCAATACGACGGCATGCTGATGCTGCCGATGCGGTTCTCGGCCGGCTTCATGCTGGGCGAAACGCCCTTCGGCCTGTTTGGGCCGCGTAGCCAAGAGGCCTTCGGGCACCTGGGTTTTGTCAGCGTGCTGTGCTGGGCCGACCCCAGCCGGCACATCTCGGTCGCGCTGCTCAACAGCGGTAAGTCGGTGTCGCCCTTGGGGGCAGTCCAATGGCTGCGACTGATCGGGGCGATCAACCGGGCATGTGCTTGAGCCGTTACGGGCAGAGCCAGCGGTAGACCACGCTTTTGCTGCCAGCACAGTGCCCATTCAATATCTCAGAGGCTAGAACCAGTCCAAAGCGGACTGCCACCAACGCTCCGATGCAGCCGCTCGTTAGCCGCGTACGCGCCGGTAGTGCATAGCAACCGCGCCGTTGTGGAGCGGCGTCGCCGAGACCAGATCGAGTCGTCGTGCGCCGGGCAGCCCGCTCTGGTGCAGGGTCGGGCCGTGTCCAACGATCCTGGGGTGGACGAGTAACTTGTACTCGTCGATCAGATCAAGTCGGTCCAGCTCGGTCGCGAGCTTGCCGCTACCGAGGAGCACGCCGGCCGGAGTCGCGTCCTTCAGCTTCTGCACGCCCGTACGCAGGTCGCCGGCGATGTGGTGACTGTTGGTCCACGGGAAGTTTTTTCGCGTCGACGACACCACATACTTCGGCTTGGCCTCAAGTTTGACCGCCCACTCGCGCATCTCCGGCGGCGCCTCCTCGTCGCCGCCAGCAACCGCAGGCCAGTAGCTCTCCATCATCTCGTAGGTGACTCGGCCCCACAGCATCGCCCCGCTCTCGTCCATGAGGCGAGTGAAGAAAGCATGTGTCTCGTCGTCGGCGATTCCCTCTCGGTGGTCGACGCAGCCGTCGAGGGTGACGTTGATGCTGAAGGTCAAGAGTCCCATGGCAACGAATCTATTCCGAGTCGGGCGGACCGCCGAGCTGTCACTACCTGCTCGCCATTTCTGAGCATGGTCAAGCGGTGAACGGCAGCGTGGGCCAATGCAATGCCTACAGCGGCGGTGCCACTTCCACCACCATGCCATTCAGCAACTCGCTCAAGGTGATCTGGCACGACAGCCGCGAGCCTGGCTTCAGCGGCACCAGGTCGCCAATCGCATCGAGCATCATCTGCTCGTCTTCGGTCTTGGGCGGCAGCTTGTCGGCCCAGGCGGCATCGACATACACATGGCAGCTGCCGCAGGAGCACGCGCCGCCGCAGGTGCCTTCGATGCCGGTGTTGGCATCGCGCAGTGCCTCCATCAGCGGGCAGCCACCAAGTGACTCGATGGTGCGCTCTGCGCCGTCGCGACCAATCACTCGTACTACCGCCATGTGCTGCTCCTGTTGATGAAATGAAAGCCCCCGTGTCGCTGAAGGCGGCACGGGGGCGGTGTAGCGTACCGAAGGTGCGGGCCTTATGCCGCGTCAGGCACCTTCACTTCCGGGTAGAACTGCTTAAACCACTTGCGGAACTGCAAGATCGGGCCGTCGCCATCGCAGAGCAAGGGGTTGGGGCGGAAGCGCTTGTTGTTCCAGACGATGAAGTCGACGCTCTCGAAGCCTGCGCTCTCTTCGCCCTCGGCGGCACCGATCATGTGATCGATGACCTTCTTCGAGGCATGCAGCTCCTTGGTGCCCTCGGCGTAATCCACGTGCCGGAAGCTCATGTTCATCTGCGTTACATCGTGAGTGACCGGCACCGAGTACGAGATCATCGTGGCGGTGATGCCCTCCTGATTGAAGCGCATCACATTGAGGCCGGGGCCATGCATGTCGCCGACGATGTAACCCTTGCCGATGTCGAGCCGCATGCTCAGGCCCTCGTAGGTGGCATCCACCGGCGGGATGCCCGCAGCGCCGTGCAGAAACTTGAGGTGCGCAACGTCAACGCCGTTCTCGGCGATTTCCTGAATGCAGGTATTGGCCGTCCAAGTGCCGCGGCGCGAGCCGGTGTAGCCGGTGGCGTCTTCCATCTCCGGGATGTAGGGCAGCTCGAAGGCCGGCGGCTCGCAGGCCGGGTGGTACCAGCTCCAGATCATTCCGTATTTCTCGACCGTGGGCAGCGTGCGCAGGATCGGGCCCTTCTTGGTGATCGGCGGCATCACCTTGGCGTAGGGGATGGCCTTGCAGTTGCCGTCGGTGTCGTATTCCCAGTGGTGGAATGGGCAGCGCAGATGCTCGCCGCAGACCTTGCCGCCGTGGCCCATGTGGGCGCCCAAGTGCGGGCAATACGGGTCGCTCATGCCGGGCACGCCGCCCTCGGTGCGGAACAGCACCCACTCCTGACCAAACAGGTTGACGTTGCGCATCTCGCCGGGTTTCAGGTTCTCCGAGAAATCGACGTGATACCAGCCCATCGGCACCGGGAACGGCGCGCGCTGCATAGTCTGGGATTCGAGAAGCATCTTGAGGTTGATGGGAGCGCCCATGGTGCGGTGTCCTTTTGGCTGTGTGGCTGAAGTCGATTTGTGGACAGCATGGTGCGATGTCGAGGCCCGCACGTCCTACTCCATTCAGGGGAGTGTTGCGGATGCAGCGGCTACCCTGATTGGACGATGTTCAGCGCCGTGCGGCGCGTTCACGCTAATGCTTCTAACAGCACTCCACGCACCGCGCCCACTCACGAGGCCAGGGCAGGAGATCGCAAGAAAGAGGAGCGTCATTTCATGTCGATCAGCAAGCGCCTTGCGTGGGCAACGATCAGTCTGTTGCCCCTTGTTGTGATGCCCAGTGCGTGGGCTAAAGCCACCCCCGAGCAACTGGCCGCACTCGATGGGCCGAAGTTCACCTGCATGGGTGCCGAGCGTGCGGGCACGCCATCGGGTGTTGCGGCCTACACCGGCAAGTGGCTGGACAGCTGGCCGGGCATGAAGAGCGCCACCGGCTACGACCCCGGCCCCTATGCGGCCGAGAAGCCGCTGTTCACCATCACCGCGGCCAGCATGGCGAAGTACGCCGACAAGCTCACGGCCGGGCAGAAGGCGTTGCTCGTCAAATATCCGCAGGGCTATCGCATGGATGTGTATCCCAGCCACCGCGACTTTCGCGTGCCGGATTGGGTCTGCGGTGTCGCGAAGAAAAACGCGGCCGAGTCGGAGGTGGTGCATGAAGGCTTGGGCGCCACCGGTACCACCGGCGCGCATCCGTTTCCATTCCCTAAGAACGGCACCGAGGCGATTCTCAATGTGCTGATGCCGTACCGCATCTGGAACGATGCGAGCGTTAATGACATCGCCGATGTCTATGCGAACGGCACCATCGCCTGGGGCAAGCAGCGGTTCAGAACGCTCAGCCTGCTGGCAGACCCCAAGGTGCGCGGCAGTTTGCAGGATCGCATCCAGGCCTACTTCTACAACGAGTCGCTGCTGCCACCCCGCGACAAGGGCTCGATCGCGGTCGGCACGCAGCCGAACGATTTCTCCAACGCCACCACGCAGGCCTGGCAGTACATCCCTGGCACGCGTCGCGTGCGACAAGCGCCGGATGTGTGCTGCGACTACCCCGTGCCGCCGGCCGGCATGCGCACGGTGGACGACGACTACATCTTCAACGGCCCGCCCAAGCGCTACACCTGGAAGCTGGTCGGCAAGAAGGAGATCTACATCCCCTGGAATAACTTCCGCACCAATGATCCAGCTGTGAAATACAGCCAGCTCATCAAGCCCGGCACCATCAACCCGGACTACATGCGTTACGAGCTGCATCGCGTGTGGGTGATCGAGGCCAACCAGCGCGAGGGCTTTCGCCACATCTACAAGAAGCGCGAAATCTATGTGGACGAGGATACCTGGCTCGCGGTTTGGGGCGACAACTACGACCAGCAGGATCAGCTCTGGCGCGTGGCGATGATCGCCTACCGCTACGCACCCAACGCGCAGGCTTACCACCGTGGCGCGAGCATTTATCACGATGTTTTGCAGGGCTCGTACGAGGCGGGTTATCTGGTGAACGAAGCGGGTGCGGACTGGTGGAAGCTCAACGACCCCGATCT
This sequence comes from Stagnimonas sp., assembly GCA_965279705.1. Lineage (GTDB taxonomy): Bacteria > Pseudomonadota > Gammaproteobacteria > Nevskiales > Nevskiaceae > Stagnimonas. Next base: position 2,711,394 of record OZ257257.1, on the reverse strand, counting down.
CACGCCGCAGATGTTCAGCCCCAAGGGTGCGGCGATGGGCGGGCACTGAGCAGCAACAGCAATCAGCGATGACGGCGGATAGCCGCGCGCGACCAGGGAGAGAGACCAGATGAAATCAGAGCCAATGAAAGGCCGGGTAGTGCGTGCGGTCGGTGTGCTGTGCGGCGTGGGCATGAGTGCCGCCGCCTTCGCGGGCGGCACGGTCGATCTCTGGGGCATCAAGACCGACTACGACCTGCAGGCGACCTACGCCGTGGCGATGCGTGTGGAAGAACAATCAGACGGCATCATCAACTCGCCTTCCGATCCGCGCATTCCGCTGCCGGAGTACCTCAAGGTGCCGGCCAGCAACAACTTCGACGACGGGGATCGCAACTTCGAACAATGGTCGCTCATCAACAACCGGGCCACGCTGCTGGGTGAGCTGCTGTTCAAGAAGAAGGACTACGGCGCGATCATTCGCGGCGACATCTTCTACGACGACGTCTATCACCACCGCAACGACAACGCCTCGCCAGACACCGTCAACAAGACTGGCCTCAACAACCAGTTCAGCAGCCCGGCGCGCAAGATCAGCGGCGGTCGTCCCCGCCTGCTCGATACCTATGTGTTCGGTACCTGGTCGTTCCTCGACGATGGCCTGCTGAACGTGCGGCTGGGCCAGCAGGTGACCGCCTGGGGCGAGAGCCTGTTCTTCTCCGGTATCGCGCTCGCACAGGGCCCGGCCGACGGTGCAGCGGCCAATGTGCCGGGTGCGGATGTGAAGGGCATTCTGCTGCCGGTGAACCAGCTCAGCCTGCAAGCCGCATACGGTGATTTCACGCTGCTCGGGCAATACAAGCTCGCCTTCAAGCCCACCGAGGTGAATCCGGTGGGCGAGTATTTCTCCATCGCCGATCCGCTCGGCCCCGGTGCCGAGTTCGCCTACGGCATCCGCAATCCCTTCTTCCTCAACAACCTCTCAGGCGCCAATCTGTTGTCGGATGACCTCATCACTTCGATCAACACGGTGGGTGCCGTGCTCGGCCTGCCGCCCGCGCCCGGCGGCATTCCGCCGGGGCTGCCAGCCGTGAACCTGCCGCGCACCGGCATCGCCTTCATGAACGCGCCGAAGTACGTCAACCCGCAATACGCGGGCAAGGCGCACACCAGCAACTTCGGTCAATACGGTATCGGCCTCAAATACCAGCTCACCGAAGAAACCGAGCTGGGTATCTATCGCCTGCGCTACCACAACACCATCCCCACGCCCGAGTTCACCTACGGCTATTCGGTGCTGGCCCCCGGCGATGGCACCACGCCGCCGATCACCACCGAGGTGCTCAACCTCAGAACGCCCGTCACCTATCAGGCCAAGAATCGCGCCGGCATCGACCTGAGCGCGCTGAGTTTCTCCAGCACTTTTCTGGGGGCCAACATTGCCGGTGAGCTGATCTACCGCGAGGGCATCGACGTGCTGGTGGATGTCGATGGCGGCCTACTCGGGCCGCTGCCCACCGCCACGCCCGCGAAGATGCTGCAAGTTGATCTCAACGCCATTTATCTGATCGCGCCGCGCTACTTCTGGGACTCGATCACCATCGTCGCCGACGTCGGTTTTATCCACGTCGATGACGTCACTCCTGTCAGCGGGCCAGACCCGGGGGTGACCTCCACCCAGCTCACCTATTCACGCGATGCCTCGGCCTATACGGTGGTCGCGATCACGGCCATCAACAACGTCTTCAGTGGCTGGGACTTGCAAGTGCCGGTGGCCGTGCAGGGCGTCATCAGCGGGCACTCGTCGCTGCTGGGCGGCTTCGGCAGCTTGGGCGGCAATGGCGATATGCGCGTGAGTGTGGGGGCCAACATCACGCGCTTGCAGCGGCTGAGTTTTGGCGTGGCCTACAACGCCTTCCTCGGCAGTGGCGACTACACCGACCGGCCGCTGGCTGATCGTGACTTTGTGTCGTTCAACATGAAGTACGGCTTTTAGTTTCCAGCACCCCTCGTGGGCGGAGGAGGGAGCGCAGCGAGTTTTTTGGCAGCGCTCGCTTTGCTCGTGAGCCCACTGGATATTTCTGCCAAATCACAAGCGTGTAACAAGTAAGAACAGGCACTGCCAACGGGGCCAGTAACAACCGAATCGCTCGATTGCATGGTGTTAAGTCGAAGTGGTCACAGGCTCGAATCAGCCCAAAGCGTCCCTCTGGATCGAACTGCAAATACCAACGCTGCTCAAACCCGCCGGGGACATCGACAGGGCAGATACTGCGGCTCGCCGAGGTTGCGTAATGGCCTGCTTGTTGAGCACTTAGTGGCGGCATCGGTAGAACCAAGTGCTACAGAGAACCGTGCTGGCCCATCTACTCTGAGCGTTTGCCCTAATCTCGCAGCCATTTGGATCGAATCACCATTCGGCATTAAAGGGCACAAGAATGAACAAAATCGCGGCCCTTAGAGGGCAAGGCGGACACACCACACTTCTCGGCTACGACTTCAATAGCTCTTTCGAGGCCCTTGCAGAACGTGGAGAAGTAGATTGTTTCATCGTGTCATCTGAGGATGGCTTCTCTCCCCTCGGTTCAGCTCGTCGCTTTTTCTCGCATGATCTCGGAATTGACGAGAAGCAGATTTCGGACGTCGCGAACTGGAACAGGTTTGAGTGCCCTACGGCATCGCTCGTTGTGCTGCCGTCGCTAACGGCTGCAGGAAAACTTCGCGGTGTCGTTTTGGCCGCCTCAGAAAGTTCGAAATGCTATGAACAGTTCGCCGTCCCGAGATACGGAAAGCCGTATCGAGATTTCTATTACAACGTCGCGTATGAAAGTATTGTGCTCGCCACCAGGCATCTGAAAGCAAAGCGATTGGCTATCTCGCATCTTTCCGTCAGTGGCAGCTTTCATGAAGACATCGCTACATGTGTTGCAGAGGCTTTGGCGCACTATTGCGACGAGCCCGCAGAGCCAAGGATCGACTCCTTTTTATTTGTGGGCTGTTGCATGCAGCCCTACCATTTCCATGGAATCACCCGTCTCAATGCAGAAGGCAATCTGGCGCGCCACACAGCAATACCGAAGACGACCGCTTTGAGAAGTGGTTTTGAAGTCGTCTCACTGGATTTACAACGTGAAATTCATCCATAGATAGTTATCGACGGAGCCAAGATGGACCCCAAGCCTTTTGAACCGACTAACTCCTGGGCCTATCACTTCGCACGGTACACGGCGATCCCGGAGATTCTGCAAATGGAGGAGGTTCAGTCGGGCGAACCTTTTCGACTCATCGAACTGGTGCATCTCGTGATCGAGGGCCGCCTGCCGGCACAGGATCGTGACGCCACGTTTATTCGCGCACAGTCGAGAAAACCGATGTCGGTTGCGGCGGCGATCCGCTGGTATGTTCCATTTATCTCTAAGAACACGAAGCAACTTACCTCCCTCGGCGGCGGCATGTTCCGTCTTCCGCAAGTGGAAGATTTGGATGAGGATGAGGTGGAGTCCGAAGCAATCGAGGCGGCGGCGGACGTGGGGATTGCCGACGAAACCGACCTAAGCGGCTGGCTTTATGCGTTCAGCTTCGAGCTGATCATGAAGCCGTCCGGCCCATTTCCAATCAAGCTCGGCCGGGCGGATGATGCAGAGAAGCGCGTCGCGCAACAATGTCGCAGCAGCGCTGTTTTCCAGCAGCCAAAGATCCTAAAAACTTGGCAAGTGAAGAATCAAGGCGCTGCTGAGCGCGCCGTACACAACGTGTTGCGTTATCGCGGCAAGTGGCGCGCCGATGCGCCGGGCATCGAGTGGTTCGATACCACTGCGGAGGAGATCGATTCGATCATCACGTTCTTGGGAAGCGAGAAATAGAGTCCGTAATTCTCGAAAGAGAGCAAAGCCGTTTCCGATCAGTGTCGGCCTTCGGTCACACCCGGATGCACGAAGGCCGCACCATTGGGGATCGGCCCGCCACGCCAGACGCGCGAGAACTCCGGCACTTCGATGATGAAAGTGGCGAGCACGCCGAGTGCAGTGAGCGTGAGTGCGATCTGCGTGGCGAGCACGCTGCTCGGTAGCACCAGCACCAGAAAAATCACCATCAAGATGCTCGACGCGAAGCCGCCGAGCGCCATGCAGAAAAACTGCGGGCGCGTGCTGCGCAGGTTGTCGAAGCGGAACAGAAAGAAAGTCTCGAACGGCGTCGGCAGCTCGAACGCCGCACGGCTGCCCCAGGCGCCGAGCAGATGCCCCCATTCGTGCAGCAGATAGCCGATGAAGGCAGTGGCGACAGCGGTGAGGCTATGAATGGCAATGCCGTAGACGCCAAGCGGCTGCGCCAGTTGCAGCGTGTATTGCCAGAGCCACAAGGTCAGCGCGATCGCCACCGCATCGCGCACCAGCAGCATGAAGAACCGACCCCATTGCTTGTGCATGTGCGCTCCTTGAAAACGGCTACTTGCGTGGCGGCAGCGGCAACAGCGCCGACACCTTGCGCATGTGCTCGGCATAGGCGGGGCGACGCTCCACACTGCGGTCGTCCATCAGCGGGACGCTGGCGTATTTGAACATCAGGGTCATCGCCACAGCACCCAGCGCCACCCACCACCATTGGTCGGGCGCAGTGGCGAGACCAAACAGCATCAGACCCCACCAGAAGCTCAGCTCGCCGAAGTAGTTCGGGTGCCGCGACCAAGCCCAGAGGCCGGTCTTGATGAAGTCGCCCGGCTGCTTCTTGCTGGCGATGTAGGCATGCAACTGCAAGTCCGCAATCATTTCGATGAGGATCGCACCCAGCGTGACGACGAAGGCGAGGGCATCCAGCCAACCCAGCGGTTCGCCAATGCGTGTCATCACCGCGTAGATCGGCAGGCAGCCCAGGAACACCTGCACGGTGGGGAAGAGGTGGATGCCGAACAGATCGGCCAGCGTCCCAAACTTGCCGGCACGGGCGCGGACTATTGAATAGCGCCAGTCCTCGTGATGCAGCCCGCCCCAGTACACCGACCAGTTGGTGGTCAGGCGAATCGCCCACAGCCAGACCAGCACCATCACCATGATCGCGCGCGGGTCACTGCACGCACCGGGATAAGCGTCCATCCAGAACACCGCGAGCAGCGGCGGGATCACGCTCCAGTAGGCGTCGTAGAAGCTGGAGTTCTTATAGGCGTAGCTGAAGCCGAAGATCACCAGCGTGGCGACCACATCGGCGGCGAACGCATCCCAGGGCTGAGGTAGCTCGAGCCCGAAGAGCACGGCGACACCAGCGGCAATGCAAAGCACATACGAAACCACGATGGGGGTGAAGTCCTTGACGCTGGCCATGCCGCTCTCCTTAGATTTTGTTGTGTGTTGCTTTTGCCCTCTCTCCCGCTTGCGGGAGAGAGTTGGAGAGAGGGTTGAGCGCAGCGAATGATGTCTGTGTCACACATCAAAAGCACTCGCTTCGCTCGCCCCCTCTCCCGGCCTTCGGCCACCCTCTCCCGCAAGCGGGAGAGGGGATCAAATCAAAGCTGCGCTATAGCTATGCAGCCTTTTTTTTCAGCAGCCCGCGCTCGCGGGCCATGGTCAGCGCGGTGTCTTCGATCATGTCCTCCTGCCCACCGATCATCTTCTTGCGGCCGAGCTCGACCAGGATGTCGCGCGAGGGGATGCCGTACTTCTTGCTCAGGCGTTCGGCGTGCAACAGGAAGGTCGAGTAGACGCCAGCAAAGCCCAGCGTCAGCGAGGAGCGATCGACGCGGACGATGTGATCCATCATCGGGAAGATCACGTCCTGCGTCAGGTCCATGAGCTTGAAGAGATCACAACCAGTCTCGATGCCCATGCGGTCGCAGACGGCGATGAAGACTTCCAGCGGCGTGTTGCCGGCACCGGCACCGAGGCCGCCGACGGAGGCGTCGATGCGACTCGCGCCTTCCTCGATCGCGGCGATGGAATTGGCGATGCCCATGCCGAGATTGTGGTGACCGTGAAAGCCAATCTCGGTCTCGGGCTTCAGCACTGCCTTGAGGGCGCGCACGCGCTCGATCACATCGTTGGGCAGCATGTAGCCTGCCGAGTCGGTGATGTAGATGGTCTGCGCGCCATAGCTCTCCATCAGCTTGCCTTGGGCTGCGAGGCCCTTGGCATCGTTGAGGTGGGCCATCATCAAAAAGCCCGTCGTATCCATGCCGAGCTTGCGCGCATAGGCGATGTGCTGCGGGCTGGTATCGGCCTCGGTTGAGTGTGTGGCGACATGCACGCTGCGCACGCCGTGGTCGTAGGCGCTCTGCAATTCCTTCATCGTGCCCAGGCCGGGGATCAGCAGCGCCGAGACCTTGGCCTGCTTCATCTTCGGAATCACGGCGTCCCAGTATTCCTCGTTGCTGTGCAGCGCAAAGCCATGCTGCAAGGAGTTGCCGCCCAGACCGCCGCCGTGCGCGACCTGAATCAGCGGCACGCCCGCGTCGTCGAGCGCGGTGGCGACTGCAATCATCTGCGCCGTGGAAATCTGCTCGCGCTTGGCATGCATGCCGTCGCGCAGCGCCATGTCGTGAATCAGAACCTTGCGGCCCTTGAGGTTCTTCAGCTCGCTCATGTTATGCAGCCTCCTTGACGGGGCGGAGTTGGTAGCGGCCCGCAATGATTTCTTCGGCAAACATTTCGGCGGTGCGCGTGGCGGCGGCGGTCATGATGTCGAGGTTGCCGGCGTACTTGGGCAGGTAGTCGCCCAGGCCTTCCACCTCCATCCACACGCCGACCTTCTTGCCGTCGAACACCGGGCCGTTCACCAGGCGATAGCCCGGCACATACTTCTGCACCTCGCCGATGATCTGCAAAATCGACTCGCGGATGCGCTGCTCGTCGGGTGCCTCTTCGGTGAGGCAGTAGATGGTGTTGCGCATGATCATCGGCGGCTCGGCCGGGTTGACGATGATGAGCGCCTTGCCCTTCTTCGCACCGCCGATTTTCTCGATCGCGTTCGAGGTGGTGTAGGTGAACTCGTCCAGATTCGCACGCGTGCCAGGGCCGATGGATTTGCTCGCGGTGCTGGCGATGATCTCGGCATAGCCCACGCTCTGGATTCGCGACACGGCGTGGACGATGGGGATCGTCGCCTGGCCCGCGCAGGAAATCATGTTGACGTTCATGGCCGCTGCGGCAGCATGCTGCTTGAGGTTGACCGGCGGCACGCAGAGGCCACCGATGGCGGCAGGCGTGAGATCGACCATCAGCACGCCGAGCGCATTGAGCTTGTCGGAGTTGGACTTGTGCACGTAGGCACTGGTGGCGTCGAAGGCGATCTGCACGCCGTCGGCCAGCACATGCGGCAGCAGGCCATCCACACCCTTGTCGGTGGTTTTCAGACCCATGTCGCGGGCGCGCACCAGGCCTTCGGAGGTGGGATCAATGCCGACCATCCACACCGGCTCCAGCATGCTGCTGCGCTGGAGTTTGTAGATCAGGTCGGTGCCGATGTTGCCGGGGCCGATGATGGCGCACTTGATCTTTTTCATGAGAACGATTTAAGCCTCGAACGAAATGGATGCGCTGCCCATACCGGCAATCTGCATCTCGAAACGGTCACCCGGCACGGCGGGCAGCAGGGGCGCGAGCGAGCCGGAGAGGATGATCTCGCCCGCAAGAAAGGGGATACCGAATTCGCCGAGCGTGTTGGCGAGCCAGGCGACGGCAGTAGCGGGGTGACCCTGCACCGCAGAGCCGAGGCCCGAGGCGACATGCACGCCGTTCTTGTGGATGTCCATCGCAACGAGAGCGAGGTCGAGGGCACGTGGTGCGATGCGCGTCTTGCCCACCACGAACACACCGCAGCTGGCGTTGTCAGCGACGGTGTCTTCGATCTTGATTTTCCAATCGCGGATGCGCGAATCGACGATCTCGAAGCAGGGCGAGACGTAGTCGGTGGCATCCAGCACCTGCTCGGCGGTGATGCCGGGGCCGCGCAAGTCTTTCTTGAGCACAAAGGCGATCTCGCCCTCGGCACGCGGTTGGATCATGCCGTCGCGCGTCAGCGAAATGGTGCTGCCATCGGCCACCCACATGCGGTCGGTGAGAAAGCCGAAGTCCGGCTGATGCACGCCGAGCATGTCCTGCACCGGCTTGCTGGTGACGCCGATTTTCTTCCCGATGACGCGCTCGCCTTCAGCGATGCGACGCTCCAGCAGGCGCAATGAGATTTGGTAAGCGTCGGCTATGGAGATGCCCGGCTCGCGCTCGGTGAGCGGGCTGAGTATGGTGCGTGAGCGCAGCGCAGCGAACAGTTCGTCGCCGAGGGCGTGGATGCGGGCTGTTGAGAGCGCCATTAGCCGTTCGCCAGAAAATCGATAACGGTCCGATTGAATAAGGCAGCGTGCTCGATCATCACCCAGTGCCCGCACTGCGGCACCAGCACCATGCGGCCGTGCTTCAAGCCTTTGGCGAGCCGCAGGATGCCGCTGTCCGGCATCATGTTTTCGTTGAGGCCCCAAAGCGTGAGGGCGGGACATTCGATCTCGCTCAGACGCTCGGTCATGTTGGGCACCTTCATGGTCTTGATCGCCTGCGGGTTCTGGCCCTTGGCCATCTCGGCGCGCTCATGCACCAGCGCGTCGGTGACGCAGGCCGGGTTGACCACGAAGGCCTTGATGAAGAAGTCCTTGATCGCTTCTTCAGTCACTGGCTTACCCGAGCCGTAGAGCGCGAACATCGCCGCCATGCCAGGCATGGCGAGGTAGTCGGGCAGATCATTCAGACCACCGGGCGCCATCAGCACCAGACGCTCGACGTTCTTCGGATGCGCCAGCGCAAAGCCAAGTGCCACTGCGCCGCCGAGTGAGTTACCGATCAAGGTGTATTGGTCGACACCAATCGCATCCAGCGCCTGCTTCACGCACTCGACGAAGAAGCTCAGCGGGTAGTCGACGTCGGTGGGCTTGTCGGAATAGCCGAAGCCGATCAGGTCGGGCGCGATGACGCGATAGCCGGCCGCGACGAAGGCCGGGATGTTGCCGCGAAAGTTGCTGATGCCGCAGGCACCGTTGCCGGAGCCGTGCAGCAGCACCAATACCGGGCCGCTGCCTTCATCGAGATAGTGCACGCGGTAGCCATTGGCGAGCGTGGCGTAATGGCCTTCGGGGACGGGTTTGCTGGACATGCGTTTTGCGCCCCAATCATGGATGCGGTGAGTGACGCGCATCTTTGCCAAACAGCGCCGCTGGAGCGTCATCCTTTCGGACTACGGGTGTCGTGGGCGCATCGCCTAGCATGGCGCTATTCAATGAGGGATCTGACGTGACACAACCGAGAATCGTGCTGGTGACGGGCGGGGCCAAGGGCGTGGGCCGTGGCATCAGCGAATGCTTTCTCGCAGCCGGTTACACCGTGCTGGTCTGCGGCCGCGAGGCACCCGCGCAGTTGCCGCAGGTGGAGGGCCGCAGTGCGCTCTTCATGGCCTGCGATGTGCGCGACGCGGCAGCGGTGGATGCGCTGTTTGCTCGCATTGCCGCAGAGCACGGGCGACTGGACGTGCTGGTGAACAATGCCGGCGGCGCGCCCTTCGCACTGGCGGACAAAGCCTCACCGCGCTTCCACGAAAAAATCATCGCGCTGAATCTGTTGGCGCCGCTGCATCTGGCGCAGAAGGCCAATGCCTTGATGCAGGCTCAGGCGGGCGGCGTGATCGTGTTCGTCGCCAGCATCTCGGCGCTGCGGCCTTCGCCCGGCACAGCGGCCTATGGCGCGGCGAAGGCGGGCATCCTATCGCTGACGCAATCACTGGCCGTGGAGTGGGCGCCGAAAGTGCGCGTGGTGGCGGTGAGCCCGGGCCTGGTTCGCACCGAGCAGTCGGGCCTGCACTACGGCGATGAAGACGGCATTGCCGCCGTGGAAGCAACGGTGCCGATGGGTCGCATGGCCGAGCCGCGGGATGTGGGTGAGGCCTGCGTCTGGCTGGCGTCGTCGGCGGCTGCGTATGCATCTGGTACCAATCTGGTGTTGCATGGCGGCGGCGAGCGCCCGGCATTTCTGGCCGCGGCGAGCAGCAACAAGCCGTAGAAAATGCGGCGAAGATTCTATGGATATCCGCTGTCGGACATGCGCCGGCGCGGGCAAGCTGCTGTGCCTTGAGGATGAGCGCCATGAAGTTCAACACCGCCGCTTTCAGCAAGTGGCTGACACCGCTGTTAGCAATGCTGCTGTTGGCCTGCGGCGAGAGCAGGCTGCCGGATACGTCGGTCACCACGCCCACCACGCCGGTGCCTAGCAAGCACTGCCGCAACTACAACGTGCTGCGCAACCCGTACTTCGGCGATCTGCATGTGCACACCACCTACTCGCTGGATGCCAACACACAGGGCACGCTGACCACGCCGCACGATGCTTATCGCTTCGCGCTCGGCGAGAAGCTGGGCATACAGCCCTACGATGCCAACGGCGAACCGACGCGCAGCACGCAGCTGTCGCGCCCGCTGGATTTCACCGCCGTCACCGACCACTCCGAGCTGCTCGGCGAAACCGAGATCTGCACCAACCCCGACAACGCGGGCTACAACTCGCCGGAGTGCATCCTGTATCGGCAGTCGCCGGATACGGCCTTCACGCTCTTTAACTTCTTCGGGCCGGGCACGCCGGGGCTGCCGAATACGGGCAGCGGCAAGGGCGTGCCGCGCCTACCGTATTGCGGCCTCAATGGCGAACGCTGCCTTGAGGCGGCGAAGACGCCGTGGCGCGATATCCAGCGCGCCGCCGAGGCCTATTACGACCGCAGCGACGAATGCCGCTTCACCACCTTTGTTGGCTACGAGTACACCGCCGCACCGCTCTCCAACAACCTGCATCGCAATGTGATCTTCGAGAGCGAGGTGGTGCCGGAGATTCCGCCGGCGTATCAGGAATACGCGGCGCCGGAACTGTTGTGGGCGGCGCTGAGTGCGCAGTGCAAGAGCGCAGATGGCTGCAGCTATCTGACCATCCCGCACAACTCCAACCTGAGTGCGGGCCTGATGTTCCAGACCAAGGACGACGCCGGCAACGATTACACCGCCGAGTTCGCTCGGCTACGCCAGCAGAACGAACCGCTGGCCGAGATCTACCAGCACAAGGGCCAGTCGGAGTGCCTCAACACCATGGGTGCGGGTGCGCTCGACGAGCTGTGCGGCTTCGAGGTGCTGCCCTACAACAACCTCACCGGCAAGCGCTTCGGTGGCCTCAATACCGGCCCGCCGATGGAGCAGGATTTTCTGCGGGAGGCGCTTAAGGAAGGGCTGCGACTGGAAAGCACACTGGGCGTGAATCCCTTCAAGTACGGCTTCATCGGCAGCACTGATACGCATTTGGGTACGCCGGGTAATGCGAGCGAAGAGGGCTTCCCCGGCCACGCTGGTGCGGGTCTCAATCCCCGCACCAGCGTGCCGGGGCTCACGGATGCCATCGAGGTGAGTCCGGGTGGCTTGGCAGTGCTGTGGGCCGAGCAGAACACGCGCGAATCCTTGTTCGCCGCCATGCGCCGCCGCGAGGCCTACGGCACTAGTGGCCCGCGCATGCAGGTGCGGCTGTTCGGCGGCTGGGACATCCCCACCGATCAGTGCAACAGCGCCAATTTCGCACAGACGGGCTACGCGCATGGCGTACCGATGGGCGGTGATCTGCCGACGGCCACGGCCAGCGCGCCGCGCTTTGCGGTGTCGGCTTTGCGCGACCCCGGCGTGACCGGTGCGGTGAGCGAGCGCGCCGAACCCTTGCAACGCATCCAGATCATCAAGGGCTGGGTTGCCAATGGCGTGAAGCAGGAAAAAGTCTACGAAGTGGCCGGCGACGCCAACAACGGCGCATCAGTGAACACCGACACCTGCGAAACCTCGGGCACGGGCTTCGCAAGTCTCTGCACGGTGTGGCAAGACCCGGACTTCCACGCCGACCAGTCCGCCTTCTATTACGCCCGCGTGGTGCAGAACCCGAGCTGCCGCTGGTCCACCTACCAATGCAACGCCGCGCGAGTGGATTGCAACGTGCCGGACAACGTGCCTGCGGACTACAAGGACTGCTGCGACACCAGTTATCCCAAGACCGTGCAGGAACGCGCCTGGACCTCGCCCATCTGGTATCGGGCGCCCGCTGCGGCACCATGAAGCCGTTGCTGCATTTTTTGCTGCTGGGCGGCCTGCTGTTCGGCGCGCAGCGGCTCACCGCGACCTGGCCTCTATGCACGCGGGCGCAGACGATCCACATCAGCGCTGAGCAAGTCGCTACCTTGCAGCGGGACTGGCAGCGCCAGCTTGGCCGTGCGCCCGACGCCGCCCAATTGCAGGCTGGGGTGCGCAGGCTGGCGGACGAGGAAATGCTACTGCGCGAGGCGGTGCGACTGGGTTTGAATCGCAGCGATAGGGTGGTGCGCGGGCGCTTGCTGAAGAACATGCGCTTTGCGTATCCCGAGTCCGGCGACGAGGACGAAATCTTGTTGAAGAAGGCGCTCGCGCTGCGCATGGATCAGCGGGACTTCGTGGTGCGCCGCCGGCTGATCCAGCTGATGGAGCAGCGCCTCGCAACCGGTGCTGAGGTCAGTGATGAGGCGCTGCGCCGCACCATCGCCGAGCACCCGGAGCGATATGGTGGCGCGGCGCGGGTGGCGTTTCATCAGGTGTTCGTCAATGGCGATCTGCATCGCGCGGATTTGCAAAGCGCAGCGCTGCGGGTGCAGTCGCAACTGCAAGCCGGCCGCACTGATGACCCGGGCGATGTTTTTCTGGGCGGTCATCAATTCGGGGCGTCGTCGGAGACGGACATCGCCAAGATCTTTGGAGCCGCCTTCGCCCGCGCAGCCATTCGCGCGCCCGCAAAAACCTGGATCGGCCCGATCGCTTCGGTCTACGGCCTGCATTTCATCTATGTCGATGCGGTGGTACCCGCGCAGGACGCCGATCTGGAAGCAGTACGGTCACGTGCCACTTATGCGGTGCTGGAGCAGCAAGAGCACAGTCGCGTGCAGCAGGCGCTTGGCGACTTGCGGCAGCGTTATCCGCTGGTGGTGGATGCACCCGCACCAACTTTAGGTGATGCGCGATGAGGGCATGCAACTCATTGCGATATTTGCTGATATTGCTGCTGTCGTCGCTGTGCAGCCCTGCATCGGCACATCCGCTCGCTCCGGCACTTCTGCAATTGCAGGAGACCAAGCCCGCACACTATGACGTGCTCTGGCGCACCTCGGTGACGCGCACGCAGCAGCAAGACGTCTCGCCGCAATTGCCACCCGACTGCATCGCCACCAGCGAGCCGCAGATCACCACCGAAGATGGTGACGCCGTGGTGGCGCGTTGGAGCGTGCGCTGCGATACGGCGCTGATGGGTCGCCACATCACCGTGCAGGGCCTGGCGCAGAGCGGCATCAATGTCATCGTTCATATCGTGGGTCGCGAAGGGGTGATCGACACCTTGCTCAGCCCGGATCAGCCCGGCTTCAACGTGCCCAAGCCGGAGGCACAGCCACCGGTGTTCCTCGCCTATCTGCAACTGGGTATCGAGCATTTGCTCACGGGCCTCGACCACCTGTTGTTTGTGGCTGGCCTGTTGCTGCTGGTGCGACGGGTGCGGCCGCTGCTGCTGACGATCACCGCGTTCACGTTGGGCCATAGCCTGACCTTGGCACTGGCGAGTCTGGGCTTGATCCATGTGCACCAGCCGCTGGCGGAGTTGGGCATCGCCATCAGTATCCTGCTGCTGGCAGTGGAGATCAGCCGGCCAGCGGAATCCCCGACATCTACCTTGGTGCGCTGGCCCTGGTTGATGGCAGGCACGTTCGGCTTGCTGCATGGCCTCGGGTTTGCCGCGGCACTTGTGGACGTCGGTTTGCCCCAGAGCCAGATTCCGTTGGCTTTGCTGGCATTCAATATAGGTATCGAGTTGGGCCAGTTGCTGGTGGTCTCGCTATTGCTGGCGGCGGCCTGGGGGTGGCAGCAACAGTGGAAAACCCCATCAAAAACAGTGGGCAGGGCAGGGCCCGCCTACCTGATCGGGACGCTGGCCGGGTACTGGTGCTGGGATCGTCTGATCAGCCTGTGGGTTTGACCCGAGGGCTTGAAAAGCCGTACCGTAGCGCTATGTTGCACTGCAACAATCAAGTGAGCTGACCATGAAAATGTCTCTTTTTCTCGCGCTGGCACTGAGCTTCTGCGCTGCCGCCCACGCCGATGACACCCAGAAGGTGCTGGAGTGCATGCGCGGCAATGTGCCCTCGTCACTGCGCGTGCAGGACATCGAATTGACCAGCACCGATCGCACCGATTCTTCACGCACTTTGCGCGGCAAGGTGTATGCGGTGCGCGAGCTCGACGACAAGGTCAGCCGCGTGCGGGTGATGCTGCGAGTGAATGCACCCGAGAACCTCGCCGGTTCGGCCTTTCTGATGCGTGAGGCGGCCGATGTCAGCGACAAGGGCATGTATGTGTATCTGCCTTCGGTGCGGCGGGTGCGCCGCATCACCGGCGAGTTTGCCGATGGCGCACTGCTCGGCTCCGATTTCAGTTATCAGGACTTCAAGCAGCTGCAAAACGGCTTTCAGGATTTGACCAGCACCCTGGAGCCGGCCGAGGTCATCGAGTCGCGTCCGGTTTATGTGCTGTCTTCGCTACCGCTGGCGGGTTCGCCCTCCAGCTATGGCCGCATCCGCACCTGGGTCGATCAGAAAACCTGCGTGCCGCTCAAGGTCGAGTTCTACCAGAACCGCAGCCTGCAGAAGGTAATGACTATTCCTGTCGCTGCCATCAAGCAGTCCAACAACTACTGGTATCCGGCCGAAGCCACCATTCGCGACGTCAAGGCTGGCACCAGCAGCCAGCTGCGCGTGCTCGGTGTGGATGGCGGTGCGAAGGTGGCACGCGGTACGTTCGACCCAAGGCTTTTCTATCGCATCGGTGGCTGAGTAATTGGCTGCGTAAGGGCTGGCCCCACACGCCGCAGGAAACATCGGCCCTCTCGCTCGATCGGACGAGGTTGCTGAAGCAAGCGCTCTCAATAATCGCCGGACAATAAATGTTCGGGAGGAGAGCCCACATGCAGTCCCCAAGTTTCCCCGCGGGTGCAGTACTCGTGTTCGGTGGCAGCGGTGGTATTGGCCAGTGCGTGGCCAAGTCCTTCGCCGCCGCAGGTACCGATGTCGCCATCGTCTATCGCTCGAAGAAGGATGTTGCCGAGCGCGTGGCAGGCGAGATCACCGCACTCGGTCGCGAGGCCAGCACGCACGCCGGTGATGTCACCGACCCTGCGCAAGTGCAGGCGGTTGTCGATGCGGCCATTGCCACGCATGGACGCATTCACACCGTGGTCTGGGCTGCCGGCCCGCTGGTCGAGCAGGTTTCGATTGCCGACACCACACTGGCGTTGTGGAAAAAATCCATCGACACCGAAGTGCATGGATTCTTCAATGCCGTGAAGGCCACACTCCCCCATCTGCGCGCGCAGGGTGGTGGCTCGTTCGTGCATCTGGGTTCCGCAGGGCACCTGTGGTGGCCGGCAAAAGATGGCCTCTCGGTGGCGCCCAAGGCCGCCAACGAGGCGCTGGTGAAAGGCATCGCCAAGGAAGAAGGCCGTCACAACGTGCGCGCCAACTCGGTGCTGGTCGGCGTCATCGAAGCCGGCATGTTCCTGGAGCTGCTCAAGCGCGGCGTGTTTGACCAGAACTGGGTCGATGAAACCCACAAATTGCTCGCACTCAAGCGCTGGGGCCAGCCGGAAGAAATCGGCAGCGCCGCGGTGTTTCTCGCCACCAACGGCTATGTGACCGGGCAGCAGATCAATGTCTCCGGCGGCTTCGGAATCTAAGGAAAACACACCATGAACCTGCAACAACTCAGCGATCTCGAAGCTATCAAGCGCCTCAAGTACGCCTACTGCCGCTGCATCGACACCGCCAACATCGAAGAGCTGAAAACGCTGCTCACCGAAGACGCCAGCGTCAATTACCAAGGTGGCTCGTACACCTTTCAGACCGAAGGCCGCGACAAGATCATCGAAGCCATTCGCTACGCCTTTCACGCCGATGCGGTGGCGGTGCACAACGTCAATCACCCGGAGATTGATTTCGTGTCCGACACCGAAGCGACCGGCGTCTGGTATCTCAAGGACTGGTTTCTGGACCTGCACCACAAGGTCATCACCGACGGCACCGCGCTCTACCGCGACCGCTACGTGAAGCAGGGCGGCAAGTGGTTGATCCAGCACGCCAGCTACACGCGCATCTTCGAGATGGTGATTCCTGTCACCGACGCTCCCAATCTCACCGCCCATTACCTCGCCAAGCATGGCCAGAAGCTGCCTGCGCAAGTGTCCGAAGCCCTCCAGCGAAAGTAAGCCCTGCACGCGGTCTTGAGGGCCGCGCTGCGGCTGAAGCGTTCAAGCCGCGAAAGAAGCCGCGTAGACCCTTCGTTTTTTTCGGGTCATCCCACCAGGAGAGGTCATGGGATACAGAGCCACCGGGTTAGCACTGTCACTGTTCGCCGGTGCGGCATTCGCGCAGGAGCCGGATGCCGCACCCGGCACCGAGACATCGGTCACCAGTATCCCGGTGCAGACGCTGCCGCAGCCTGAGGCGGAGACCGCGACAGAAGCATCGCTCTCATCACCCGCGCAGCTCGATGCCGTGGTGGTGACGGCGCAGAAACGTGAAGCCTCGCTGCAAAAAACGCCGATCTCGCTGCTCGCCTTCGACAAGAAGAAGATGGAATCTCTGGGCATCCAGGGCGTGGCAGATCTGGCGACCAACGTGCCGGCGCTGACCGTGGATCCGTTCCCCACCAACAACGCGCAGCTGCGCCTGTTCATTCGCGGCATCGGGCTGATCGATGCGCAGGTCACGCAAGATCCCGCCGTCGGCGTCTATATCGACGGTGTCTACATCGCCCGTTCCACCGGCCTGGCGCTGGATATCGCCGATCTCTCCCGCATCGAAGTGCTGCGCGGCCCGCAGGGCACGCTGTATGGGCGCAATGCCACGGGCGGAGCGATCAACCTCGTCACCAAGCGGCCTGTGTTCGGCGTGTTCTCGACCTCTGAAACCCTGAGCTACGGCAGTCGTAACAACCTGACGGCCAAGGGCATCGCCAACATTCCGCTGGGCGACACGCTGGCGGTGAAGCTGTCGGCCATCAGCAACCGGCGTGATGGCTTTGTCGAAAATACCGGGCCGGGTGCCGATTTCGGCGATCACCGCGACACCGGCGTGCGCTTCGATGGCCGCTGGAGTCCAAAAGACTGGATCACGGCCGACTACTCGTACGACCGCAGCAAGCTCGGCAACGCCAACCAGTTTTTTCAGGCGGTGACGCCTTCCAACACCACGCACGGGCAGGCGGATCTGTTCAAGGCTTACGCGCAGAGCCAGACGGTTTACTCCAGCCGACGGCTCGACTCACTGGCAAGCAGCGCGCCGTTCGTGGAGTCGACCACGGCGGTTTCCGGCCACTCGGGCATCCTGTCCTTCGACCTCGGTGGCTACGACTTTAAGTACATCGGCGCCTATCGCGAGCTGGACGATTACACCTATTCCGACCTCGGCGGCGGCAAGGGTTCGCCCGACTATCGTCTGGATACACAGGCCTATTCCGGCCCCTCCGCCGACATGGTCAATGGCGGGCCGACACCGCTGCAAGTGCCGCATGTGTTCCAGAGCCAGTGGTCGCACGAGCTGCAACTGGGCGGCAAGTTTCTGGATGACACGGTCGAGTTCGTTGCCGGTGTCTATTACTTCAGCGAAAGCGGCGGCGAAGACGGCAGCCCGCTGCATCACATCCTCAGTTCGGTCCTCGATCCGGCGGGCTATCCCGGCCTTCCCGATGCTGCTCGCGGCTTGATTTCGACAGTGACTGGCTTGGCTGATGCCCGGCTGGTGTCGTATCGCAGCTATCTGTTCCAGATCGACAACCAGGCCAAGGCCGCCTACACACAGGCCACATGGTCACCGGATTTTCTGGCGCGGCGACTGCATCTGACCGCAGGCTTCCGTCGCTCTGAAGACCGCCGCACGGCCGTGAAAGATTCGCTGGGTGCGCAATACGTCGAAGTCGGGCCGGCAGCCGTCGATCTACCGGCCTCACAGGGCAGCGATGACTTCATCGCCGTGCGCGCCTCGAAGAAGTTCAGCGACAACTCGCCATCGTTCAACATTCAGTACGACCTCACCGAAGACGCGACGGTGTACGTCTCTTCGGCAAAGGCCTACAAGAGCGGTGGTTTCAACGTGCGCGATCCACAGGTTTCGAGTGCGTCTGGCCCAGCTTCGGACGGCACCAACTACGGCTTCGGCTTTGTCGAAGGGTTTCAGCCGGAGCGCGTGCACTCCTACGAAACCGGCCTGAAAAGCGAGTGGTTTGGACGACGGCTGCGGGTGAACTCCGATGTGTTCATCACCAACTATCGCGATGAGCAGATCAACTTTCTGATCCCCGGTACTGTGTCGGACAGCAAGACGCTCAACGCGGGCAGGGCGCGCATCAGGGGTTTCGAGCTGGATGCGACCTGGCTTGCGACGCGCGATGTGATTCTTGCCAGCAACTATGCGTTTCTCGATGCCAAGACCCAGGAAGTGCGCGACATCAACGGCAACAACGTGGCCGAGAACTATCCCTTCGTGTCGGCACCGCGGCATTCTTTCAACACCTCTGCGGACTGGACTTTTATGCGGCGTGGCTGGGGTCGCCTGCGCGGCTACCTCAACTACAGCTACATCGGCAGCCGCGCGGGCAGTGCCTCGTTGCGTGATTTTCGCGAGGGTGCACGCGTACCGGCCTATGGGCTGCTGAGTGCGCAACTCGGTGCGGCGTCGATCAGGCTGGGTGGCAAGAGCCAGCTCGATGTCACCTTGTGGGGCAAGAATCTGCTCGACCGGGAATACGTGGTGGTCGCCATCGACAATCTGCCGCAGGCCGACCGCGCTGTGATATTTGGCGAGCCGCGCAGCGTCGGCCTCAACCTGATCTATCGCTTCCGCTGATGCGCTGCGTGTGCCTCAGCCCAGGCTGATGACGCTGTTGAGCAGCAGCCGCACCAGCATGGTCTGACGGGTGACGCCCGTCTTGCAGAAGATCGAACGCAGATGCGTGCGCGCCGTGTTGCGACGCACGTTCATTTTTTCGGCGGCTTCGTCGAGTGTCAGGCCATCGGCCAGCAGCAGTGCCAACTGTGCCTCCATGCGAGTGAGGCCGAACAGGCGGCGCACCATCTCTTGCGACGGCTGCACGGCGTTTGACTCGGGGTCGCGCAGAAACACCACCACGGCCGGGCGCTGCTTGCTCTCGGAGAACTGACCCATCGGCACGGCCTTGATGAGTACGCCGAGCTTGGCGCGGCCAGAGGGCCTCGTCACCGGCATCGCCTCGATCATGCCCGGGCCTTCGTTGTGGGTGGCCCCGCTCATGGCCTGCCGCAGCATGCGTTGCAGGTCGCGGCTCTCCTGACTGTTGTCGAGGCAGAGGTTGTTGCCGGCGAGCCAGATGCCATCTTTTTCGTTGAGGATGCGGCGTGCTTCCGGATTGGTTTCCAGCACCGTGCCGTTCTGGTCGAAACTGACCATGCCGAGTTGCAGGCGGTTGACGGCACCGGCAAACAGCGAGCGTTCGCATTCCAGAAAATCAAGTTGCGCGTGCAGCTGGATCGAACGCTTCAGATGCGGCAGCAGCAGTCGGCAAAGGCTTTTGTCCGATTCGCTGAAAGGCTTGGCGTCGTGCGCGCGCGTGATGCGCAGGCGGCACTCGATGCCGTCCTTGGTATAGATGTCTGCGCCCAGCAGGTGACGGATATCCAGCGGCTTCAGGTATTCCTGGTACACGGTGCTTTGCAGCCACTGCTTGCCGAGCACTTCTTCGGCCGAGACCACTTCACCTTCGGTCAATCGCACGAAAGGGTCCAGCGCAAAGAAATGGGTTTCGTAACTTTCAACACTCTGTGCATTGACCGAGCCGGTGTTGATCATCACGCCCACGTTTTCGGCTGAGGGCGGTCGCAGCATCAGCGTCACGTGCGCCGCGTTGAGGCTGTCGCGCCAGAGTTGCAGCGCCGTCTGCCAGGGGGGTGATTCCATCGCACCCTGATAAATGGCGCCGACCAATTGGTTGAACTCGGAAAAATCGGGCAGGTTGGACCGCTCCGACAGACTGCGTACGGCCATAGGTGGTCGTCCTGACGGGGTGCGGCTGGCAGTAGCCATGTTTTCTTGCAACGACATTGAGTTCTCCTCCTCCGTCTAGCCGCCTAGCTGGTGTTGCTGGTAGGGCAACTTCCGCTGGGCAGTCGAAACGAGGGACTCATCAATATGCTGCGAGGCTGCTGGCGTCAAGAAAAAAGTCATCCACATGGATGATTCTGCGCGTCGATTCAACGCCGATCATCTCCGGCAAGCGTCCGCAAACCTGCTGACGATCAAGGAGATGACGTGGTCAGCGAACAGCAGATGAAAGATGCCATGCAGGCCTATATCGATTGCTTCAACCGCACCGATCCAGAAGGCATTGCCGCACTCTACGCCGACGATGCCACCGTCGAAGACCCGGTGGGCAGCCCGCTGAAAAACGGCAAAGCCGAAGTCGCGGCCTTCTACAAGATGGCCGTCGCCACTGGTGCCAAGCTCAAGCTCGCAGCTCCTATTCGCGCCTCCCACGGCAATTCGGCCGCCATGGCTTTTGATGTGCAGCTCAACATGCCCACCGGCGAAGCCATCATCCAGGTGATCGACGTGATGACCTTCAACGACGCGGGCCAATTCACCTCCATGCGCGCGTTCTGGGGCAAGAGCGATATGGTGCTGCTGAAGGCGCCTTGATGACGCTGCAAGAATTATCCGACCAAGCCGAGTTGCTGCGGCTGGTCACGGTCTACGCCTACGCCATTGACGAGCGCGCGCTGGACCGGCTGGATGCGGTATTCACGCCGGATGCGCACATCGACTACACCGCGATGGGCGGCATCAAGGGCGACTACCCAACGGTGAAAGCCTGGCTGGGGCCGGCGCTATCGCACTTCCCCGACTTCATGCATTTCATCGGCAACACCTTGTTCGATGTAACGGGCGACGACGCCACCGGCAAGGTCGCCTGCTTCAACCCGATGGTGGTGCCCAAGCCCGAGGGCGGCAGCGAGACGATGTTCCTCGGCCTCTGGTACTTCGACCGCTACCACCGCACGCGCGACGGTTGGCGCATCACCGAACGGGTAGAGCGCAAGAGCTACGAGCACAACATGCCGGAATGGATGCAGAAGGCGCTGAAGCGCTAAGCCTTTAGTTAAGACGGGAAGGATCCCATGCACAATGCCAAATTGTTTTACGGCTGGTGGCTGATCGCCGCGGTCTTCGTCGGCGAGATGTTTGCCATCGGCTCGACCACCTATGCCTTTGGCTTGTTCGTCAAACCGCTGGAGTTGGAATTCGGCATCAGCCGCGGCGATGCCAACAAGGGCCTGGCGCTGTTCATCATCGGCATGGGCCTTTCAGCGCCCTTGATTGGTCGGCTGATTGACCGCCGCTCTGCGCGCCGTGTGATGTTGTTTGGTGCGGCGTGGATGGCTTTGGGCTTCATCGCCGTGGCACTCGCACCCAGCCTGCAATGGATGGCGCTGGCCATCGTGCTGATGGTGGCCGTGGGTGCGACCATGATCGGCCCTCTCGTCGCCAACACGCTGGCCTCGCGTTGGTTCGATCGCCGTCGTGGCCGCGCTCTGGGGCTAGTGGCAGTGGGCACCTCCGTCGGCGGCACGCTGCTGGTGCCGCTCATCGCCTACAACATCGAGGCCTTTGGCTGGCGGCAGGCGCTGATGATCCAGGGCGGCATCATTCTGGTGATCGTCGGCGCACTGGCGCTGTGGGTGGTGCGCGACCGGCCGCAGGATATCGGCCTGTTGGCAGACGGTGCACTCGCTGATCGCGCAGACACCACGGGCCACTTGCCAGCAGGCCCGCTATGGACGGCAGGCCAACTGCTGCGGCATCGCGACTTCTGGTGCATCGGGCTGTCGGTGGGGCTCACATTCGCCGTCACGCAATCGGTGCTCGCCTCATTGGTGCCTTATGCGGCCGATGCCGGCGTCGACGCCCAGCGCGGCGCGCTGCTGATTTCGGTGCTGTCGGTGTGCTCCATTCTCGGCAAGCTGCTGTTCGGCGCGCTGGCCGAGCGCATCGACAAGCGCTGGCTGCTGCTGGCTGTTGTGTGCTTTACCGTCGCACAACTCTGCACGCTCATCGTGCAGCCGGACTTCACACTGTTGCTGCTGATCTGCGGCATCGCCGGTTTCGCCATCGGCGGCGAATTGCCGGTGTGGGCAGCGATCATCGCCGAGCGTTTCGGCTCCCGCTCATTCGGCACAGTGATGGGCCTGATGAACCCAATCAACATGGTGTGCAGTCTGGTGGCCATCAGCTACGTCGGCATCGCCTATGACCGCTCGGGCAGCTACACCCTGCCGTTTCAGGTTTTCCTCGGTGTGGCGGCGGCTTCGGCGGTGATGACGCTGCTGATTACTGCACCGCGTAAATCGGCGTGACGTTTGTGTCTGGTGTGAGCGGATCGCTCTTCTTTCTTCCTGAGATGAGTGACGATCTGAAATGCTGCCATTGGCAGTAATCAGCTCAAAGACGTTGCTCGCTTTTCTTCGAAGGCTTCCCCAAATTGAGCAGCTCAGTCGTGCAGCGAATCATCGGAATCGAGTGCAGCCTCGTTTGCTTGACCTGAGATACGAACAGCTGGGTGCTTTATCTCAGCTCCTCACAGCACGCCCACGACGCCGGTCACGAGCTTGCCCATGGCAGCGACCAAGGTTGAGCGCGGCGTGCGGTAGTCACTCAAGAGCCAGTGCAAGGCCGACTGGCTGATGGCGCCGATGAGGGCGACGCTGATGACCTCGGCTTCGTCGTCCGCAACCTTCCAGGGCGTGACCACGCCTTTGGCAAGGTTCAGCAGCAACTGCGCGAAGCGCTGGATGCGGCTGATGTAAAGCGCATCGATACGCGGGCTCACGCCCAGCACTTCCAGCCAGCAGACGCGGGCCATGCGTGAGTTTTCAAAAGCCTCAAAAAACGCATCGAGCCCTGCTCTCACCATCGTCTGCGCATCGCCCGTCGCCGCCTTGGTCACGGCACTCAGCACGCGGCGCTCGATGTCGTCCATTGCTTCGCGGTACACCGCTTCGAGCAGCGCCTCGGTATCGGCGAAGTTCTTGTAGAAGTAGCGGTCGATCAGCCCGGACTGCTTGCACAGCAGGCGCACGGTGGTGGCGCGGTAGCCGATGGTGCCGAACAGCTCCAGACCGGCATCCATGAACTGCTGGCGCTGGCGGATCAGTCGCTCGTCGGCGCTCTCGCCGCCATAGAGGCGGCCGGGCTTGGGGATGAGCTGTTTTTTCGGCATGGCCGCATTTGACGACGTCTGACCTCAGATGTAAAGTGATGGCGTTCGTCATCACATAAACGCGGCTTTGCCGATCAAGCTCTGAGGAGAGCGACATGAACACTTACAAGGTCATCATCATCGGCAGCGGCTTTGGCGGGCAGTGCGCTGCAATCCGGTTGCTGGACGCCGGCATCAGCGACTTCCGCATCCTCGAACGCCGCGACTTCATGGGCGGCACCTGGTGCCAGAACAGCTACCCGGGCGCGGCTGTGGATGTGCAATCGCCGCTCTACTCGATCTCCTCCGAGCCTTACCGCTGGTCGCAGATGTTTGCCGAGCAGGCCGAGTTGCAGCGCTATACCAATGGCGTGATCGACAAGCACAGCCTGCGCGAGAAGACCACCACCGGCGCCAATGTCGAGCAGGTGCGCTGGGATGACGCGCGCAAGGTCTGGACGATCGACACCGCCGCCAGCGGCAGCTTCGAGGCGCAAATCCTGATCAATGCTTCCGGCCCGCTGAGCACGCCGGTGATCCCCAACTTCCCCGGCCGCGACAGCTTCGAGGGCAAGAGCTTTCACACCAATGGCTGGGATCACAGCTACGACTATCGCGGCAAGCGCGTGGCCATCATCGGCAGTGGTGCGAGTGCAGCCCAGGTGATCCCCGCCATTGCCGACGAGGTCGGCGCGCTGCACGTGTTCCAGCGCACACCGCACTGGATCTTGCCGCGGCCGGATCGCAAGTTCTCAGCCATCGAGCGCTTCCTGCTCGGCTTCAAGCCCTTCTACAAGGCGCTGCGCTGGTCGATCTACTGGGGGCTGGAGACCCGCGTGATCGGCTTCAAGTATTCGCGCAAGGCGCTGGTTCTGCTGGCGCAGCGCGTGGCCGAAAAGAATCTGGAAAAGCAGGTGCCAGACCCGGTGCTGCGCAAGAAGCTCACGCCGGATTTCGTCATCGGCTGCAAGCGCATCATCCTCTCCAGCACGCTCTACCCGGCGCTGGTGCGCCCCAACGTGACGGTGCACGACAAGACGCAGGGCATCGCCGCCATTAATGCTCGCGGCATCGAGACGCAGGACGGCCAGCAGGTCGATCTCGATCTCATCGTCTGGTCGACCGGCTATGACGCCACCGACGGCGTGATCAGCTACCCCGTGATCGGCAAGGGTGGCAGCACGCTGGCGGATGCCTGGAAGGCCTTTCCGCGTGCCTACCTCGGCACCGCGATGCCGGGCTTTCCCAATCTCTTCGTGGTCACCGGCCCCAACACCGGCATTGGCCACACCTCGGCCATCTTCGTCATCGAGGCGCAGATGAACTACATCCTCAAGAGCATCCAGCAGCTCGACCAGACCGGCGCCAAGGCCATCGAGGTCAAGCCCGAAGCCGAGGCGGCCTACACCAACATGATCCACTCCGAAATGGAGAAAACAGTGTGGAAGGCCGGCGGTTGCAAGAGCTGGTACCAGAGCAAGAGCGGCCATGTGATCGCCATGTTCCCGGGCTTCAGCTTCACCTATCGCCAGCTCGCCAACCGCTTCAAGCCCCAGCACCACGTGTTCTCTTGAGATCGATGCCATGAAAGATTTCCGCAACAAGATCGTCGTCATCACCGGTGCTGGCTCCGGCATGGGCCGCGCCTACGCGCTGGAGTTTGCAGCGCTCGGCGCGCAGCTCGCGCTCAACGACTACGACGCCGAAGGCCTTGCCGAAACCGTTCGGCTGGTGGCGACAAAAGCCAGCGTGCGCGTACACAGCCAAGCCTTCGATGTCTCTGATCGCAGCGCCATGCAAGGCTTCGCGGATGCCGTCGCGGCCACGCTCGGCAACGCGCATGTGGTCATCAACAACGCCGGCATCGAGGGCGCCTGCAAACCGGTGTGGGCGACACCGGTCAGCGCCTACGAGCGCGTGATGCGCATCAATTTCTTTGGCGTGCTGCACGGCACACAGGTGTTTTTGCCGCAGCTGCTCGCCAATGGCGAGGGGGCGGTGGTGAATGTCTCCAGCATCTTCGGGCTCATCGGCCCTCCGAATCACTCGGACTACAGCGCCAGCAAGTTCGCGGTGCGCGGCTTCACCGAGGCTCTGATGGTGGAGCTGCACCAGAGCCCCATCAGCGTGCATCTCGTCCACCCCGGCGGCATCGCCACCAACATTGCGCGCTCCGAGGGCTCGAAGGATTTCTCGAACAAGTATCTCTCGACGCCGCCCGAGGTCATCGTTCGGCATGTGATCCGCTGCATCCAGCGCCGGCAGCCGAAGATCGTGTTCGGCAAGGATTCCTTCAAGACCTGGCTGGGTGCCAACCTGGTGCCGCTGCGCTGGCTCAATCCGATCATCTGGCGCGACATGCAGAACGTGATCGACCAGAGCGACTATCCGCCTCAAGCCAAGACAGGGAAGACCACCGCATGAGGAAGCATCTTCTCGTCTCCATAGCCCTCGCTACCATCGCCATCGGGGCCTGGACTGCGATCAGCTATCCCGCCATCGGCGGCAGTGCCTACCGACTGGATGCGCAGATCGAATCCACACTCGGTGGCCTGCATCGGGCAACGGTCGCTGTCAGCGATAGCCAGCTGATGAGCTGGCAGGGCGGCCCTACCGATGCCACTGAAGCCATCGTGATGATTCACGGCTACAGCGCCGACAAGACGGTGTGGATGCGCTTTGCGCCGCACTTCACCGACCGCTACCGCGTGCTGGTTCTCGATCTGCCGGGCCACGGCGAAACGCCGTTCGACCCGATGCTGCGCTACGACACCGCGAGCCAGGCACAGCGGGTGCTGGAGGCGATGGACGCGCTGCACATTACACGCGCGCACATCATCGGCAATTCGATGGGCGGCTTCATCGCGGCGCGGCTGGCGCTGGAGCATCCCGAGCGGGTGCAGACCGCCACACTGATCGACGCTGCTGGTGTGCTCTCGCCAGAGCCGAGCGACATGGATCGCTTGCTGACCGAAGGTCGCAACCCCTTCGAGGTGCACTCGCGCGCCGAATTCGACGCCTTTTACGCCATGACCATGGCAGAGCCGCCCTGGGGGCCGCGCATGACGCTGGACTGGATGGCAGACGACTACATCGCCCGCCGCGAATCGCTGGCGCGCATCTTCAAGGACTTCCACCACGTCGGCCTGCTGGACGATCGCTTGGCCGACATTCATGTCCCCGTGCTGGTGATGTGGGGCGCGAAAGATCGCCTCGTGCATCGCAGCGCCGCAGACGTCTGGGCACGCGGCATCCTCGGCGCGCAGCAGATCATCTACCCCGACCTCGGACACATGCCGATGGTTGAAGACCCGAAGCGCAGTGCAACCGACGTGCTGCGCTTCATCTCCGCACCACACACCACCACCGAGGCGACACACCCATGAAAACTTTCAAAGACAAGGTGGCGATCGTCACCGGCGGTGGCGGCAACGGTATCGGCAATGCGCTGGTCAATGCGCTAGCCCGCGAGGGTGCGAAGGTTGCCTTCTGCGATATCGCCAAGCTCGACAGCACCGAGGCCGAGCTGGCCGCATTGGGCGCCGAGTTTTACAGCGAGCGCGTCGACATGGCCGACAAGCTCGCCATCAATGCCTTCATCGAAAACGTGCTGGCGCGCTTCGGCCACATTGATCTCTTGATCAACAACGCCGGCATCGCGCTGGGTGATCGCACCTTTGGTGAAGTCACCGAAGCCGACTTCGAGAAGATCACCGACATCAACTACTGGGGCGTGATCCACACCACCCAGCGTTGCTACGCAGGGCTCTTGGCGCGGCCAGAGGCGGCGATCGTCAACATCAGCAGCAGCCAGGGCATTCTCGGCGCGCCGTATCTGGTGCCGTACTGCACCACCAAGTTCGCCGTGCGCGGTTTCACCGATAGCCTGCGCGCCGAGCACTTCATTCGCGGCATCCGCAACGTCACCGTGCACACCGTGCATCCGGGCGCGGTGGCCACCAACATCACGCTCAATGCCGACTATCACAACAGCAGCACCGCGCATTTCCACAAGGAGCTACAAAAGGGCACGAAGCCGCAGGACGCCGCGCAGATCATCCTCAACGGCGTGCGCCGCAACAAGGCACGGATCATGATCAGCGACGGCGGCGTGCAGGACGTGATCGCAAGGCTCATGCCCATCTGGAATGTCTACGTGATCCGCTTGCTCATGCGGGCTCGTGGCATCAAGGCGCGTTGAGCTTCCGTGCTCAAAGGCCAATGGCTATCGAGAGTCTGCTACTGACACGAAGTCGCCCTCGCATCACCTCGATGAGTGGACGTTATCGCGACCCAAGTGATGTTGAGCCAAGCTCTGATGGGGGCGTTGGTAGTGCCCCTCTCCACGCCAATACCGCATAGCGTTATTTCGCCGTATTGCCAGCGGCCACCAACGACTCCAGCTTGCTCACATAGTCTTTGTAATAAGCCGACAACGCTACGTTCGGCTTGAACGGCGCCACGTCGAGGCTGTACAGATCCCGCAGGCCGCGCGCGCACACCAGGTTGCCGGGCTCGAAGTCCAGACACTTTCGGTATTGGATCGTGGCCAGCTGGTATTCCTCGCCCTGCGGCTCGTACCAGTACTGGTAGCGCGTGAACTCGGTGGGCTCGAAGTATTTCTTGCCTTTGTAGCGTGCCAGCGGGTGCATGTTCATCTCAGCTGCGCGCTCGTAGGCCGGCAACACACCGTTGATAATGGCGACTTCGTACGCATCGCGAATGCGCGTGCGCGGATGCGTGTCCAGCACCTTGTCGACGCCGGGCGTGACCGTGTCACCGAGCTCGAAGATGCGACCCAGCCAGTACGCCGTGCCACCGCAGTTGTTCTTCTTGCCCTTCTGCGCGATCGCAAAACCCTTGGCCGGGTTCTTCTGCTCGGGCGTCACGAAATCACCGAAGGTGTAGGCGCGGGTCAGCACGGTGGCCACTTCGCAGGCTTTCCATTTCTCGGCCGGCGTCTTGTAGTACCAAGCTTCATCAGCGCTGTAATCGGCGATGCCGTAAGTCTCCAGCAGCTTGCCAGCGTCGATCGACACACCGATTTCGCTGCGCATTGCGGCACGCTGTTCGGCCGGTATATCGGCACCATCGTATTGGTAGATCGCAACCGTCTGCTGGCCATCGACCAACTCCATCGAAGTGCCGTATTTCATCTTGGCCCAGAGCTGCCCGCGCTCGGCCAGAAACGCGGCATTGCTGCGCTGTAGTGCGGCGCGCTGCGCATCGTCGCTCGCCTGGCGTTGCTCCATCAGACCCTGCATCTGCTGGCCGATGACGCCGATAGAGCCATAGGTTTCGGTCGGCTTGTCTGATTTGCACTTGCCGTAGTCGTAGCTGCGCGGGTCACCGTCGCCGCCCTTTTTATCGGTCTGAAGGCAGGGGTCGGCGAAAGCCGAAGTCGACAGTAGGCCGACGATGCACAGCGACAGCAGCGAACGCATTTTGTTGTTTCTCACCCAAGTCCCCAAACGCAGCGCGAGACGCGCCGACTGCGACGATTGTAGTGGTCCGCGCAGTGAGGTCTGCCCCCGAAACAGGGGGTGGCGCACTTCCATCTCAGGCTTATCGCGTCGCCGAGCAGGGTTGCTTCAATCGAGCCCGGCAAGAATGCGGCTCATCCGCCGGCCTGTTGGCGACCGCGCCAAGGCGAAAGCGATTTGAATGCCCAACAATTTCTCTGAAAACTGAGGATGACTCGCATCGATGCGACAGGTCAGCGGCCCCACGAATGAAGGCCAGTCTTTACCCACCCACCATTCGCATTGCGCGGGCGAAACGGCGGCACTGACCGTCTTCGACTGAAAGCGCTGCGTCTCTGTGTCGAACAGCACATCGCTGTTGGTGCCTTGCAGGACATACCGCAACACAGCCTCGGAATACGCGGTGCAAAACGACCGGTGTATCTGCTCTTCGTCCTTCATCAGTCTGGCTTATGGGCGCGGCTTTGCATGTCGGGCGGATGGTTGGGGCTGCGCAATACTGGAGTGGCCCCGCTCGCGACAGCGCCGGAATCGTTGCACGAGTGGCTCGTAGGCTGCGTCCTCCACGGGGCCGACGCCGACCCACTCGATGGTCATGGCATCCAGGTGCGTGTCATCGGCCTTGGCACCTTGGCCCATCTTCTGCACCAGGCGTTGCAGCTGATAATCGCGACGCAGGGCTTGATCCTCTGGCGGCGTCGGCAGGTCGGTGAGTATTTCGGCGCGGATGCAGAGCAACTTCAGAGTGGCCTCATTCGCTGCCAGATCTTGAGATGGCTCACTGGCGAGCGCCTGCTTGAGGGCATGCAGCCCGCTCTTGGGCCACTGCTGGACAGCGGCCATGCAGGCCTCAGTAGCCGCTTTCAAAGTATCGAGCTGCGCCGTCTCCAAGCCGCGCACCACGGCAAGCCGGTAGGCGCGCACCTGGTTGGCGGCGTCGAACAGATCGCTCCAGCTGCGCTCCGCGTCGCGGGCCTGCTGGCGCGCGATGGCCTGCTCAAAGCGATTCAAAGCCTGATCAAACCGCGTGCGCAACTCGCGCGACTCCGCGAGCGGAAACTCGCCGAGTGCCTCGAAAGCACTGCGCCATTCGGCGAGTACGGCGCGCTCCAACCGCGCTGGCGCTTCGTCAGCGGCACTCTTCTCGACTTGCTCGCACAGGGCAAGCGCCTGCGCCTTGTTGTGGTCGAGCCCGGCCGTGTAGGCGGCAGCGTCCTGCTGGCGCTTTTGGAACACCGCATCGCAATGCTGGCGGAACGTCTCCCACAGGCGCTGATCGGCCGCGCGCGGCACCGGGCCCACGGCGCGCCAGGCCTGTTGCAGCGCCTTGATGCCGTCGATGGCCTTGCGACCGTCATCACTTACCAGCAAGGCCTGAGCACGCTCGATCAGCGACTCTTTCTGCTTCAAGTTCTGGGCGTACTCGGCATCCAGCCGGCCTTGCAGGCTGGCGGTGATGGCATCGAACGCCTCTTCCTGCGGCCTACTGGCCACGCGGTCCACCGGCGAGCAGCTGCGCCATTCCTGCTTGGTCTCGCGCAGGGCCTTGATGACGGTCGGCCAGTCTGGCTGCTGCCCATCGGGCTCTGCGGCTAGCGTAGTCAAGCGGGCGAGCAGCACATCGCGGCGGCGCAGATTCTCCGCACGGACGAGCGCCTGCGCGGCGAAGTACACACTGCACGGCTGGTAGGCCTTCTGGGCGGCCTCTTTGAAGCGTTGCTGATCGGCTTCGACATTCTCGCCGACGCCCTTGCCCAGCGTGCGCCACTCGTCCTGCACGCTCTTGATGCGGTCGGCGAGTGCCAGTGGATCGAGCGTCGACTCAATCAGCGACTCCATGGCCTCGATCAGTTCAGCGCGTTTGGGCGTGACTGAAAAACTCTTCCAGTCCTTCAAAACTTCGAGCTGCTGATCGAGCTGTTGCAGCTGGCTGGCCATGTTGGCCGGCAGCGGCGGTGCGCTGACCAGCGTCTTGTCGATGTCGCGCCGTACGCCAGCCGCGCGGGCGGTGCTGCCGTCGTTCAGCGCACTGCGTGCCTTGCGGATCATCTCGCCGATGAGGCGAAGCACTTGCTGCTCAGCCTGCTGCTGCTCGGTGAGCGCGCGCTTCTGTTCATCGAGAGCCTGTTGCTGCTCTGCTACGACCGCCGCGGTTGCCTGCAACTGCTGCTGATGTAGGCGTTGCGCCTCTGCAGCGGCGTTGGCAGCAGCTTGTTCACGGGCCGTCTGAGCCGCCACCTGGCGAAAGTGTTCTGCAATGTTCTCGCGTGAACGGTCGATCCAATGCTTGACCTTGCCGCGCTGATCGGCATCCGCCTCGGCGGCCACCGCCTCCCATCGCGTCTCGAACTGATCCAGTAGCGGCTTGTACGAGATGTCGTACGAGTCTTGGCTATGGCGCTCGAGTGCTGCCGAAGCCGCAGTGATCTCAGCCTGCAACTGCTCTAGCTTGCGGGCCTGCTCAAGCAGCAGATCGCGCTTGGACGTCAGGATCTTGTAGACACTCTTGTCATTGCCACCGCGCACATCGCGGATGAGTTGCCGCAACAGGTCTGCATCGTCGATCGCGTGCGCTGCCGACTGGCGAATCTTGGTCGATGTGCCCGCAACGACGAGCCGGGCTACCGCTTGAATGTCGCCGTTATCAATGGCCGCCTGCAAAGCGCTCTCCTCGATTGCCGCAGTCAGTGCGCGATCCGCTGCGCCTGGTTTGGGCGTCGCGTTATCGGCTTTTGCGGACGGCGCCGCTTGAGTCGCCGAAGCAGGCGCTGACGAAGGGGATGGTGCTGTGCGAAACAACCGCGAGAGGAACGACATTGTTGACTTGCAAAGCTCAGGTTTTGGCGGGTCGCGCATTCTACTGGCGCCGTGGCCTGCTTCATCCGAGAACCGCTCCAAGCCCTGCTAGCACCCTGCACCTATCGCCAGTGATCCCGTCAAAGGCAGATCGCGCGACGAGGCGCCCACGGAAATCGCGTAGCAGCCATTGCTGCGCTGCCAATCACCACTGGCGACATCCCAATAGGCGAGTGATCTTGCATCCAGCGGGAAGCGAACAACGGCTGACTGCCCCGGTGCCAGCTGCACGCGCTGAAATCCCTTGAGCTGCCGGATCGGTTGAGGAACGGCTACCGAAGTTTCGGGAAAACCGATGTAGAGCTGCGCCACTTCGGTACCGGTGCGGCTTCCGACATTGGTCACCGTCGCGCGAATCTCATCCGCGCTGATGCTCAGGCCAGAGTATTGAAACCGCGTGTAAGACAAGCCATATCCAAACGGATAAGCGGGCGCGACGTTGTTTTTATCGTGCCAGCGGTAGCCAGTAAACAACGTCTCTGAGTATTGGACTGCGCCGACACCGAGCCCCGGGTATTGCAAGATATTGCCGGCCACGGGCGTGTCTCCCTCCGCGGCCATGAAGCTCACGGGCAGACGGCCGCTGGCATCTACATCACCAAACAGCACGCGCGCAATGGCGGGGCCTGCCTCTTGCCCCGGGTACCAGGCGGCGAGCAGCGCACCTACTTCTTCACGCCACGGTGTCAGCACCGGGCCGCTGTTTTCCATCACGACAACCGTGCGCGGGTTG
Source organism: Stagnimonas sp. (assembly GCA_965279705.1). Classification (GTDB taxonomy): domain Bacteria; phylum Pseudomonadota; class Gammaproteobacteria; order Nevskiales; family Nevskiaceae; genus Stagnimonas. The sequence goes on along the minus strand of OZ257257.1, from coordinate 2,679,011 downwards.
GCCGCAGCGACGGCGCGGATGAGATCGTCCTGCGGGGTCGAGGCCGGCAGATAAGGCAGCGGCCCGCAGTCGAGACCGAGACAGTATTTGTCGACACCCTCGGTGGAGGTATCGCGCACAAACACAATCGGCAGCTCGACGGCGGCGGCGAGGGCAGCGGCCTCTGCGGCATTGCTGCCATCGTTGTATTGCACGGCCACGCCAGCGCCCGCACGGTTGATGATGGCCTGCAGCGGCGGCTTGAAAGCGTAGGGCATGACGTTGGAGGAGCCGCCGCCGTTAACGTACATCTCGGCTACCGAACCAATCACGGCAATCGACTTCACGGCTGCGCTGATCGGCAACACATTGTCGTTTTTGAGCAGCACGATGCCGCGCTCCAGGTTTTCGCGCGCCACCACCGCATGGGCTTGCTGGTCGATCAGGCTCTCATCGGATGGAAACGCGGCGCGGTCGAAGAATCCGAAACGGAACAAGGTGCGCAGCACATTGCCGACGCGGATATCAATTACGGCTTCTGGAACCAGGCCGCTGATGACGTTGAGCTGCAGCAATAGCGGCGTGTAGAACTGGCCGATGGGCATTTCGATATCAGTGCCGTTGATGGCCGAGTCAGCGGTGCCGCGCACCGCCAGCAGGTAATCAGACACCACAAAGCCGTCGAAACCCCACTCGTCGCGCAGCACTTGCTGCAAGAGATATTGGTTGGAACACGCAGGCTGCCCATTCACGCTGTTGTAGGCGCACATCACCGAGCCGCTGCCGCCCACTTTTACCGCCGCTTCGAACGGCGGTAGATACAGCTCGCGCAAGGTGCGTTCATCCACTTGCGCATCGATCAAATGGCGGTCGCCAATCACCGAGGCAATGGGCGGCAATCCGATCTGCCCCTCTTGATGGTTCAAGGCAAAGTGCTTGACGTTGGCGATCACGCCCTGGCTCTGCGCCCCCTTCACCCAATGCGGCGCGAGAGAGGCCGAGAGAAACGGGTCTTCGCCATAGGTTTCAAAAGTGCGGCCCGCCTGCGGGATGCGCATCACATCCACCGTGGGGCCGTGCACCAGGTCATTGCCCTTGAGCCGCACCTCATTGCCAATGGTCTGCCCAACGCGATAGGCCATCTCGGTGTCAAAGCTCGCCGCCAGCGCGAGCGGTGACGGGAACGCCGTGGCCTGACCTTCACGCGGGCCCACCGGACCATCGGACATGTAGAGCGGTGGGATGTCCAGCGCCGGTATGCCGTTGACCGTGCCGGTGGCGGGCGTGCCGGTCGCCGCACCGGCTAGATCATCGCCTGCCATCAGATCGATTTTTTGTTGCAGTGTCAGCGCGGCAAGCAGCAGATCGCTGCGTGCCGCAGGGCTCAAGCGGGTATCGCACCAGGGGTGCGCGCCACAGCGACTGGCGCCGGGGACTAGGATCGGCGGCTGCGGCGTGCTGGGTGCGGGGGCAAGGCTCGCTACGGTGGATTCACTGCTGTTTCCGCACCCCGTCAGCGCGACCAGCGCCAGCAATACCGTGGCAAGTTTTTTCATGGTTTTCCGCTCCGAAGGCAAAAATCGCCGCCATCAAAAAAGCCCGCCAATCGGCGGGCCTTATCGACTAACTCCACAGTCATCAGGCCGCTGACTTCATCGGCATGCCGGGGAAGCCTTTGGCGAGATAAACACCATCGACGGACTTGAGCAGCTCCTCGCGCTTGGCACGCGGGTTGTAGAACTGCTTGTACCAGGCGCGCTGCTTCAAAAACGGCCCATCGCCCTGCACGAACAAGCCCTTGAAGCAAGGCTTCTTGTGCTTCCACACCTCAAAGTCCTGCGCGAAGGCGGCGAGCGCCATGGCCTGATATTGGCGGGCAATCTCGACATCCTGTGCATTCGCCACCGTCTGGCCCGTGGGCGATTTCACCATCAGCCCGTGCCACACATAGGCGCTGCCATCTTCCACCGGCGTATGCGCGATGAAGATGTAGGAATCGTGCGTGCCCGTCATCTTGGTGATGAGAATGCTGGGGCCGGTGTAGACGGCTTCGGTCTCCAGCATCGCGCCGCCTTCGGTGGTCAGCGTGCGGTGGCCGCCGCCCATGCGCTGGGTGACGACATGGCCGCGAAACTCGTTCTCGAAGTACTGGGTGATCGAGCCATGCACAGGGCCAAAGTGGGCGACGTCGGTGATGTTGTCGACGATCTCCTGCGTATGGCTGTTGACGATGCCGAGGTCGTCGAAGGCAAGCGGTACCCAGGAGGCATCTTCGGTTTCGGCAATTACCGGCAGCTCGTAGTCGGGCTCGCCGCCTTCCGGGTCGTGCCAGACGAACACCGCACCCATGCGCTCTTCCACCTTCCAGCTGCGCACCTTGGCGGCGGGTGGGATGGGGCCGCTGGCGTAAGGAATGTGGTTGCACTTGCCATCCGGCCCAAAGCGCCAGGCGTGGTAGGGGCAGCGGATGGAATCGCCTTCCACCGAGCCATCCTGCGCCACGTAGGAGGTGCTATTGCGCGCCAGGTGCGTGCCCATGTGCGGGCAGTAGGCATCGAGCAGAAACACCTTGCCGCTTTGCTTGCCGCGATACAGTGCGAACTCCTGGCCGAAAAACTTCACGCCCTGCGGCGTGCTGGTGATCTTGGCCGACTCGCCCACCATGAACCAGCCACGGGGGAACGTGAATTCACCGAGTTCGTACTCTTTTGTCGTTGCCATGCGCATCGCTCCATCGAATGGTCGCCAGTTTTCTGAGCGCGGCGTTCGGGCGCATCACCCGTTTGAGTGAAATTGCGATGGGTTTTGGGCTTGCCGTGAGACGGGCTAATCAATAATTTGCCAAGCGCATCCAAAGGGCATGGGTCAGCGTTTAAAAGCGTGCCCCGTCACCCGTTTGGATGATGACGCGCCCCTGCTGATGGGCGAAAAAGTGCATCTGAAAATTGCTGTGCCGGATGGCTATTGCGCCACCGGTTATTCCGAAGGAGATCACCATGCCCAACGTCGCCAAGTCCAACGTCACGCCCATCAGCCCGCAGGTCATCGTCCAGCGCGCGCGCGACATGATCCCCACGCTCGCCGCGCGCGGCAAAGCCGCCGACGAAGCCCGCATGCTGCCGGCCGATACCGTGGCCGAGATGAAAGCCGCCGGCCTGTTCCGCGTGTTGCAGCCGAAGAAATACGGCGGCTACGAGATGGACCCGCAAACCTTCTACGACGTCGCCATGACGCTCGCCGAGGGCTGCATGTCCACCGCCTGGGTTTATAGCGTCGTCGCCGTGCACAACTGGCAGATCGCCCTGTTCGACCCCAAGGCGGCAGAAGACGTGTGGGGCGCAGGCGATACCGATGTTCTCATCGCCTCCACCTACATGCCCAAGGGCCAGGTCAAGCCGGTTGAAGGCGGTTTTCGCTTCAGCGGTCGCTGGGGTTTCTCCAGCGGCATCGACCATTGCGACTGGGTGTTTCTGGGCGGCCTGATTTTCACCGAGGGCAAGCCGCCGGAATATCGCACCTTCCTGCTGCCCAAGAGCGACTTCGAGATTGTCGACACCTGGCACACGATGGGCCTCAAAGCCACGGGCTCGAAGGACATCGTCGTCAACGACGTGTTCGTGCCCGAGTACCGCACCCACAAGGCCACCGACGGTTTCATGGGCACCAACCCGGGCGGGGCTGAGTTCACCGCACCGCTCTACGACCTGCCGTTCGGTCAAATCTTCGTGCGTGCGGTGTCGTCGGCAGCGATTGGCGGCTTGCAGGGTGCCATCAACAGCTTCCGCGACTGGGGCAAGCAGTGGACGGGCAACATGGGTGCCAAGACTGCCGAGCAAGGCCCGGCGCAGATCGCGCTGGCCGATGCCATGGTCGCCGTCGATGAAATGAAATTGGTCATCAACCGCAACTTCGACGAGCTGATGGCGCAGGCCCGCAAGGGCGGCATGGCAGAGCTCGAAACCCGTTTGCACTACCGCTACCAGAGCGCGCAGATCGTCGAGCGTTGCGCCAAGCACGCCTACGCATTGTTCAGTGCTTGCGGTGGCCGCGGCATCTTCACGGACTTCCCGCTGGTGCGCTCCTTCCTCGACATTCACGCCGCACGCGGCCACTACGCCAACAACCCGGACATCTTCGGGCGCAACTACGGCGGCGTATTGCTGGGTCGCGAGAACACCGACTTCTTCATCTGAGTCCGGCAAGAAACATTCCCTGCTCCCGATCGTGGGGGCGGGGCTAGGGGAGAGCGTGAGCACGCCCACCCTCAATCGTTGGGGGAATAAAAATGGACGGCTCATCAAGCGCGGCAAACTGGGATCAGGAGTTCGACGTCATCGTCGTCGGCTCCGGCGCGGGCGGCATGACCGCTGGGCTTTGCGCAGCGGGCGAGGGTTTGTCGGCCGTAGTGCTGGAAAAATCCGATCTCTATGGCGGCACCTCGGCGGTGTCCGGTGGCGGCATCTGGATCCCCTGCAACGACGACATCGCCAAGCACGGTGGGCAGGACAGCTACGCAGAAGCACTTGGCTACGTGAAGCTGCTCACCGAGGGCGAAGTGCCCGAGGCGCGCATTGCCGCGTACTTGAAAAACGCGCCCGAAATGGTGCGTCATCTCGCACAGAAATTCGGCGTGCAGTTTCGGAGTGTGCAGAAGTATCCCGACTACTACCCGGACAAGCCGGGCGGCAAGGATGGCTATCGCTCGATGGAGCCGGTGGAGTTCAACGCCGCGCTACTGGGTGCCGATTTCGACAAACAACGCCCGCCCTTCGCCGGCACCCAGGTAATGGGCCGCGTGGCGATGAATCAGGTCGAGGCGCATGTGCTGTTCACCAAGGGCAAGGGCTGGGTTGGCCTCATCCTGAAGATGATGCTCAGCTACTGGTTCGACCTCGCCTGGCGGTTCAAGACCAAGCGCGATCGCCGCATGACCTTGGGCCAGGCGCTGGTCGGCCATCTGCGCCACGCGCTGCAAAAACAGAACGTGCCGCTGTGGTTGGAAAGCGGCATGGAAAGTCTGGTGGAAGAGGGCGGTCGCGTTGTTGGCGTAGTGGTCAAGCGCCAAGGCAAAACCTTGCGCCTGCGCGCCCGGCGCGGTGTGGTGCTGGCCTCTGGCGGCTTCGAGGCCAATCAGGCCATGCGCGAGCAATATCTGCCGCAGCCCACCAAGGCTTCGTGGACGGGCGCGCCGCCGATCAATCACGGCGACGGCATCCGTGCTGGCATCGCACTAGGGGCCAAGCTGGGCTTCATGAATCTGGTCTGGGGCTCACCGACAGTGAACGTGCCGGGGGCGAGTTCGCAGACCACGCTATTCGTCGAGCGCTGCATGCCGGGCTGCGTCATCGTCAACAAGAAAGGCCTGCGCTTCGTCAATGAGGCGGCGGCCTATCCCGACGTGGTGACGGCCATGTATGCCGATGCTGCCAAGGGCAATGGCGCGGTGCCTGCGTGGCTCATTTTCGATGCTACCTTCCGCCACAAATATCCGGCAGGCCTCTTCCTGCCCGGGCAGATGCAGCCCGATTCGTCGCTGCCGAAAGACTGGCTCGACAATGTCTACTACCGTGCCGATAGCCTCGAAGCGCTCGCCGCCAAAATCGGCGTTGATGCCAAGGGGCTGATCGAATCCACCCGCAAGATCGGCGAGTACGCTGCCACCGGCAAGGACCTCGACTTCGGCAAGGGCAACACCACCATCGACCGCTATTACAGCGACCCGCTCAACAAGCCCAATCCCTGCTTGGGTCCGGTCGTGAAGGCCCCGTTCTACGCCATGCGGCTCGACCCCGGCGAGATCGGCACCAAAGGCGGCCTTTGGGCCGATGAGCGTGCGCGCGTGCTGCGCGAAGACGGCAGCGTCATCGCCGGCCTCTATGCCACCGGCAATGTCTCGGCGGCGGTGATGGGCAAGACCTACGCCGGTGCGGGCTCCACACTCGGCCCGGCGATGACCTTCGCCTACGTGGCGGTGCGCGACATGGCAGCCGTCACGCAGCCTGCACTGGCCTGATCTGCAACACAAAAAAGCCCGCCGGATGGCGGGCTTTTTTGTGGCCGAGGCCCGGCTACTCCAAGCGGACGACGAGCGTCGCAGGACAGGTGACTATCGTGTGCTGGAGCCATCCATCAGTGATGGCCAAAACAATAAGTCGTCACCGTGTGAGGAGAGATCACGATGCGTAGCAAACCCTTATTCGCCTTGCTTCCGCTGGCTGCAATGGCAGCTGCTTTCAGCAATACGACTGTCGCACAGACAGCAGAGCAGGCACCGCCGGCAGCGAGCGAAGTGCTCGAAACCGTCACCGTGACGGCGCAAAAGCGTGAAGAAAAATTGCAGGACGTGCCGATCGCCGTCACCGCTTTCAGCAAGACTCAGCTGCAAAATCGCGGCATCGAAAACATTGCCGACTTGAGTGCGCTCGCGCCCGGCTTGCAGGTGAGCAAATCGCCCGCCAACGACAGCATTTCGCAGATCTCGATTCGCGGCAACGCCGAAATCAACCCAGCCATTTACTGGGACCCGGCCGTCGGCATCTATCTGGATGGCGTCTATCTCGGCAAGTCGCAGGGCACGGTGTTCGACGTGGTGGATCTGTACCGCGTCGAAGTGCTGCGCGGCCCGCAGGGCACGCTCTACGGCCGCAACACCATTGGCGGCGCCATCAATCTGGTCACCCGCGCGCCCACCGGCGAGTGGGGCGGCGAGTTCACCACCGAGCTGGGCAACTACGGCCAGTTCGCCAACAAGATTTCGGCCGATCTGCCCGCGTTCGGCATTGCAAAGCTCTCGGTCGCCGCCCGTTCTGAAAAGCGCGACGGCTGGGTCAAGACCACGCCCGGCAGCTCGGTGGACGAGCTCAACGATCGCAACAATCTCGGCCTGCGCGTGGCGGCAGACATCGCCTTCACGCCGGATTTTCTCGCCGCCCTGCGCTATGACCGCTCGGCGATCAATCAGAACGGCACCTTCAGCCAGCTCTATCGTATCGAGCCCTCGGGTGCGTTCGATCCGGCTGCACCTGCCGGTGGCCTGTATGGCCCGCTTTCCAGCTTTGCCTCGCGAGAGCGGCAGAAGAAAGCCTCCATCGACTCGCCCTCGCAGCAGGATGTGATCGTGCGCGGTCAGTCGATGACCCTGAGCTGGAATCTCGACCCGCGCAACACGGTGAAGGCCATCACTGCCTTCCGCCGTCTGGAGAACAACGACGCCGGCGACTACGACGGCTCACCGTTGGCGATTGCCGACACGGCACGTCTCACCACCTTCCGCCAGTTCTCGCAAGAGCTGCAATGGGTGGGCAAAACCGACCGGCTCAGCTACGTCGGTGGCCTCTACTTCTACAACGACCACGGCGACACCAACAATCCGCAGAGCTACTTCTTCGGCGGCGCGACGTATGACTCGCGCTACGGCACGCGCACGCTGGCCAAGGCCGCGTACGGTCAGCTCGACTACAAGCCCATCGAGCCGGTGACGCTGACCGCCGGCCTGCGCTATACCACCGAGAAGAAAACGCTCGACCGCGTGTTTGGTGTAGCCGGTTCGCCAGCGGGACCGTTCACCTACTTCATCCCCGAGGGCACCACGGCCGAGAAGACCTTTGATGCCACCACGCCGACGGTAAGCGCGGCCTATAAGTTCAGCGACAACCTCAATACCTACGCGCGCTACGCCGAGGGCTTCAAGAGCGGCGGCTTCAACGGCGAATACAGCAACACCTCGCAAAGCCCGGCGCAAAACGTCGCCGAGACTCAAACACCCTTCAAGCCCGAGAAGCAGAAATCCTACGAGCTGGGCGTGAAGAGCACCTATCTGGCTGGCCGCGCACAGTTGAATGCCTCGGTGTTTCACAACCAGTTCACTAACCTGCAGCAGTCGTTGTTCGTGGCTTCAGGTGCTGCGGCATCGGTGGTGCGTAACGCCGGCAAGGGCACCATCGAAGGCGTGGAACTGGAAGGCGTGTTGCAGCCCATCAAGGGCACGCGCCTGCAAGCGAACTACGCATACCTGCGGCCCGAGTTCGATCGCTTCATCGACGACGCCGGTGTCGATCAGGCCGATAACCGCGCCTTCACCCACGCGCCCAAACACACTTTCAATCTGCTGATCGACAGCCGCCTGCTGACCACCTCGGTCGGCACGCTGCGGGCGGTGGCGGACTACGCCTACACCGCCGGTTACTTTCTATACCCCTACCAGTTGGCCAGCAGCGGCGCGGGCTTTGATGCCAACCAGCCGGTGGCGGGCGACACGCGCGTGAAGGCTTATGGCCTGCTCAACCTGCGGCTCGCGCTGAGCCAGATTCCGCTCGGCCGCGCGCTCACCGGTGAAATCGCCTTGGTGGGTCGCAACGTCACGGATGAAAAGGTCGCCGCCAACTTCATCGACTTCGGCCCCGGCTTTGGCCACCTCACCAACGCCTACTACATAGACCCCGTCACTTACGGCCTCACCGCCACCATCCGTTGGTAAAGTAACCTCTCATGTCGCAACGCTTGCTCGGCAAAGTCGCACTCATCACCGGCGCAGGACAAGGCGTGGGGCAGGGTATTGCCTATGCCCTGGCTGCTGATGGTGCCGTAGTTGCAGTGGCGGGCCGCACGCTCTCGAAAGTGCAGACTACGACGGCTGAAATCGTCCGTCGTGGCGGCAAGGCGCTGGCGATCGAGTGCGACGTGAAAAACGCCGACTCGATGGCGCGCGCGGTGGCGCAGGTGGTGTCGCAACTGGGCGGCCTCAACATCCTCGTCAACAATGCGCAGGAGGTGCCGCTGGGCACGCTGAATAGCGTGAGCGACGAGGCCTTTGCTGCGGGGTGGGACTCAGGCCCGCTCGCGACATTCCGGCTGATGAAGCTCGCCTATCCCCATCTCAAGGGCGGCGGCTGCATCGTCAATCTGGCATCGCCCGCGGCCATGCGCTGGGACGCCTCGGGCTACGGCGCGTACGGTGCGGTGAAAGAGGCGATCCGCCAACTCACCCGTGCTGCCGCCTGCGAGTGGGCGAAGGACGGCATCCGTACCAATGCCATCCTGCCACTGGGGGACTCGCCGGCGATGGCGGGCTGGAGCAAGGCGCGACCGGAAGAGGCCGCAGCCTTCGTCGCCACCGTGCCGATGCAGCGCGTCGGTTCTTGTGAGCAGGATGTGGGCCGTTTCGTCGCCACGCTGTGCTCGGACGACTGCGGCTACATCAATGGACAAAGCATTGCTGTGGATGGTGGGCAGGCGTACCTCGGATAGAAAGCGATGACGCCGCCCGAATCAATTGCTGGGGCCTACACGCCGCTGCAAATCGGCCCGCTGACACTCCGCAATCGCTTCATCAAATCCGCCACCAACGAGGGCATGGCCAAGGGCGGCGTGCCGTCGAAGGCGCTGGTCGAGCACCATCGCCGCATGGCAGCGGGCGGTGCGGCGATGACCACCGTTGCCTACTGCGCCATCAGCCCGGACGGCCGCACGTTTGAAGACCAAGTGACGCTGGACGAGCCCAGTCTGCCGCACCTGCGCGCGCTCACCGATGCGGTGCATCGCGAGGGCGCTGCGGCCTGCGCACAGATCACTCACGGCGGTGCGTTCACCTTCGTGCCGCAGCTCAGTACCCGCTATCCGCTGAGTTCATCCGGCGGTTTCAATCCACCGGGCGTCATCAGCGGGCGGCTGTTCAAGACCGCGATGAGCGAGGCCGATCGCGCGCGCATTGCCGACGAGTTCGTGGCCGGTGCACAGCGCGCCCGCGCGGCGGGATTCGATGCGGTGGAAATCCACATGGGCCACGGCTATCTGCTCAGCCAGTTTCTCTCGCCCGCCTACAACAAGCGCCGCGATCAATGGGGTGGCCGTACTGCGGCCGAACGCGTGCGCTACCCGGCGCGCGTGCTGCGCCGGGTGCTCGATGCGGTCGGAAACGCCATGGCCGTCACCTGCAAGATCGGCGTCACCGAGGGCTTCAAGGGCGGTGCCACCGCCGAGGACGCCGTGCAGGTCGCCCGCGCACTTGAGCAAGAAGGCGCGCACCTGCTGGTGCTCAGCGGCGGCATGAACGTGGAAGCACCCTGGGCCATCTTCGGCAGCAATATGCCGCGTGAGGCAACCGACGTGATCGACAACAAAGTGGTTCGTGCCGCCACACGGCTGATGAAGCTGTGGGAGCCGAAAGTGCCCTTCCACGAGCTGTATCTGCGCGAGCATTCGCTGAAGGTGCGCGCGGCGGTGACCATGCCGCTGGCCTATCTCGGCGGAGCGAAATCGGTTGCCGGTGTGCAGCAGATTCTTGGCGACGGTTTCGATAGCGTGGTGATGGGCCGCGCGCTCATCCACGAGCCGAATCTGGTCAATCAGTTTCGCGATGGCACGGCAACGGTGTCCGGCTGCACCGCCTGCAATCAGTGCGTGGTGATGATGTACACGCCCGCCGGCACCCAGTGCGTGCTGCATCCGCCCAACGATCTGGCGCTTAACCAGACGCCCGGAGCGGCGTAAGCTGCAATCCCCTTTTTTTGGACCGAATCCCCATGACCTACAACACGCTCGACTACACCGTGCAGGACGGCATTCTCACCCTCACGCTCAACCGCCCGGAGCAGATGAACTCGTTCACGGTGGAGATGGCCGATGAGCTGGTCGCCGCCTTCAATCGTGCGAGTGACGACGATGCCGTGCGCGCGATTGTGGTGACGGGTGCGGGCAAGGCGTTCTGCGCCGGCATGGACCTGAGCAAGCCCGGCAATGTGTTCGGCCTCGACGAAAAACTTCAGCCGACGCTGAAGGACATGAACGAGCGGCTGGACGACCCCGCCATCCACGACGGCGTGCGCGATACCGGTGGCCGCGTCACGCTCGCGATCTACAACTGCAAGAAACCAGTCATCGGCGCCATCAATGGTGCGGCAGTCGGTATTGGCGCGACCATGACGCTGGCGATGGATGTGCGACTGGCATCTGAAAAGGCCCGCATCGGATTCGTGTTCGGCAAGATCGGTATCGTGCCGGAGGCTTGCTCGAGCTGGTTTCTGCCGCGCATCGTCGGCATCTCGCAGGCGCTGGAATGGTGCTACTCCGGCGACATTCTCACCGCTGAAGAAGCCAAGGCAGGCGGGCTGGTGAAAGCGGTGCTACCGCCTGACCAGCTGCTGCCCGAGGCCTACAAGCTTGCGAAGAGGTTCGTCGAAAACCGCTCACCGGTTGCCATCGCACTCGCGCGCCAGATGCTCTACCGCAACAGCGCGCAACCGCACCCGATTGAAGCCCACAAAGTGGACTCGCTGGCGGTGTTCTACACCAGCCTCAAGGATGGCAAAGAGGGCGTGGCGTCCTTCCTCGAAAAGCGCGCACCGGCGTTCAAGTCAGAGGCCTCCACCGACATGCCTGCCTTCTACGCAGACTGGGCAAAGTAGGCGCGATGCGTCGGCAGCCGACCGCTCGGCAATACGCCAAAGCCGCGGTGATCGCGGGGGCTATGATGCGGTCACTGCCGTCACCGTCGAATACGCCATGCGCTCTGCCCTAGCCGTTGCCAACTATCTGTTGAAACGTGCCGCGGCCAGCAGCACGGCACTGTCGGGCGACCAGCTGCAAAGCCTCACCTACTTTGCGCACGGCTTGCGATTGGCGCTGGTCAACGATGCCTTGCTGGATGAAGTCGTCTTGGCACAGCGCGATGGCATCTTCATCGAGAGCCTTGCCGGTGCATCGGCGGTTGGCTCCCGCACGCTCACAGGCCTGCTGACGCGCGTCGAGGATGCAAAGGGCGGGATGTTGAGCGAGGTCACACCCAGTCTGGAGGTCGACGACCCGGCCTGCGCCACGCTGGATCTGGTGTGGTCACGCTTCGGCAGTTTCAGCGGCTACGAACTGGGGCTGTTTGCCCGCAGCGCAGGAAGCCCCTGGGATGAAACCTGGAACGACCCGGAGCGGCTCGCCGCCAAGCTGAGCACCGTCGCCACCCAGACCTGGCGCGACGACGATGCCGTCGAACGTGCGCTGGTCATCCCCAACTCGCTGATCCGTCGCTGGTTTCGCTCGCTGGTCATTCGCGAGCAAAAAGATCATGACGATGCCGAGGGTCTGGAGCAAACCGTGCACGCCGTAGGCTTGCGACTAGAGCAAACCGTGCGCATCAGTGCCGAGAAAAAGCTGCGCTCGGCCTAGCCGTCGAGGTAACGCACGCCGGTCAACTGCTCTGACAAAGCCCAAAGCCGCTGCGCCATTGCCGGGTCGCGGCCTTGGTCGCTGCATTGCACGCGCTGGGGCAGGCCGCTCAGTTCCTTGAAGCCGCCGGGGCCGATGTATTCGCCGCCTTTCAGGCTGGCATCGGTCGCCGCGAAGAGCGCAGGCAACGCGCCCTGTGCCGCCGGCTGTGCGAATAGCCGGGTGGCCAGACGCATGAAAAATCCGCCGAGGTCGAGATTGGTGGCCGAGTAGCCGGGGTGCGCGGTAACCGCGATGCTGCGAGCCCCGCTGGTTTTCAGCCGACGATCCAGCTCGTGCGTGAACAGCAGCGCGGCGAGCTTGCTGCGGCCGTAGGCATCCATCGGCTTGTAGGCGCGCGTCGTCAGCCCGGGGTCAGCGGGATCAAGCCCTTGAGTGAGTCGATGCGCCATGCTCGACATGCTCACCACGCGCGCTGCCGGAGCGGCGTTGAGTGGCGCCAGCAACAGCCCCGTCAGTGCAAACGGGCCGAAGTGGTTGGTGCCCAGGTGCATCTCGAAACCATCAGCCGTCACGCTCTGTGGTGCGAGGATGGCTGCCGCGTTGTGAATGAGCAGATCGAGTTTGTCGAAGCGCGCATTGAAGGCCTCTGCGAAGCGCCGCACCGAGGCGAGATCCGCCACGTCGAGTGTCATCGCCTGCACGAAAGCATCGGGATATTGCTGCTGCAAGCGCGCGATGGCCTGCTGCGCCTTGCGCGGCTCGCGGCAGCCAATCACTACCTGTGCGCCGGCAGCAATGAGCGCGGTCGCCGTCTCGAAACCCAGGCCGCGATTGCCGCCCGTGATGAGCGCGAGCTTACCTTTGAGCGAAGGTAAATCCGCTGCGCTGCGCAGCGTGGTCATACGCCAGGAGCACCGGGGAAGCCCACGTAATACTGGCCCGTGAGCATGCCGCCATCCACCGCGATTTCCGCACCACAGAGATAGCTCGCCTCGTCGCTGGCGAGAAACAGCGAGGTGCGCGCCACTTCTTCCGGCTCACCCACGCGTTGCAAGGGCACCATGCCGTAGCGCTTGTTCACATCGGCCTTAGCCTCGGCGTAGGGGTTGCCCATCGCGGTGTCGACACCGCCCGGATGCACCGAGTTCACGCGCACGCCCTTGTGGCCATATTCCATTGCGGCGACCTTGGTCAGCCCGCGCACGCCCCACTTGCTGGCGCAGTAGGCGGCCAAGCCATTGGCGGCCTTCATGCCATCCACCGACGAGATGTTGACGATGGAGCCGCGACCGTTTTCCACCATGTGGCCGCCAACGATCTTCATGCCGAGAAACGCGCCGATCAGGTTCACGCCCAGCACTTTCTCGAACTCGGGCTTCTCGGTGGTCGCCAGCGTCTTGAACAGCAGCACGCCGGCGTTATTGACCAGCACATCCACCTTGCCGAAGGCCGAGCTTGCCTTGGCTAGCGTTGCCGCCCAGCTGGTTTCGTCGGTGACATCGTGGTGAATGAAGGCGGCATTCGCGCCCAGCTCTTTGGCGAGTGCAGCGCCATCGGCATCGAGCACATCAGCAATCAACACCTTGGCCCCTTCCGCCACAAACAGCCGCACGGTGGCAGCGCCCATGCCACGTGCGCCGCCGGTGATGATGGCAACTTTGTTGTCGAGACGGCCCATGCGAAGACTCCCTGAGTGTGATGAGGCGCGCATGGTTTCATCGCGCGCGGGCGCCAGCCTCGTCCGTATGAACGACGGCCTCAGTCGATACGCGCCAGCGTCAGCGCATCGCCCATGAGCGTGCGTCCGTCCAGCGCATGCAGCGGTGCTTGCAGCCGTTGCAAAAGCGCGCGGCTGTGCGTGATCTCGCCGGTGAGCGAGCCGGCCACGAGCAGATAGGCGGCCTCCGCCATCAGTTCCACTGGCTCGATCCAATCGGGGTGCTGCGCCGCCATCTGCTGTGCCACGGCACGCGCGCCCTCAGTGAGTGCGATCTTGAACGGCGACAGCGCGTTGACGGTCACGCCGCTGCCATGCAGCTCGGCGGCCAGACCCAGCGTTGCGCGTTCCAATGCGGCCTTGCTGGCCCCGTAGGCAGCCAGTGCATGGATGAATTTCGCCGGGCCCGGATAGGGGATGGGCGGCTGCCGTGCCATCTCGCTGCTAATGTTGATGATGCGGCCCCAGTGCTGCGTGTGCATGCGCAGCAAGGCTTGCTGAATAAGGTCTGTGGGCGCGTGAAAATTGACCTCGAACATCAATCGTCGCGCGGCCAGTTCAATACGGCTCAGCGGCGCATAAGCCGGTATGGCCGCCGCGTTGTTGACAAGAATGTCGATGCCGCCAAAAGGCACCGTGGCGTCTTCAATCAGCGACTCACGCGCGGTGCCATCAGCCAGATCGCATTCCACAAAGGCGGCTTTGCCACCCTCGGCTTCGATCAGCGCGCAGGTCTCTTCAAGGCCAGCGACAGATCGTGGACTGGCGGTGACCACCACTGCCACACCATGGGCTGCCAAGCGCTGTGCAATGGCGCGGCCTATACCGCGCGAGCCGCCGGTCACCAGCGCGACTCGGCCCGTGAGATCCATCAATCGACAATCGCCGGGTGTGCCTGTGTTGGCGCGCCCAGCATGGGCCGGTGCGAAGGCGGCTGACGGCCTTCGTCGTTGATGCCGTATTCCAGCGCCAGTTCGGCACCGATGAGGACCTGCCCGGATTTCTCGGCGCGCTTCGGGTCGCGATAGATGGCAGAGAGAATGTGGCCAGTGAACTCCGGCGTCTCGGCAATCTCCCAGAAGCCCGCGTACTGCTCGGCGGCGCGGTCCATCGCGCGGCGCGTACGGTCGGTACGCAGCATGCCCATCCAGATCGACACCGCCGCGACGTTGTACGCACGCAGGTCCACCGCCATGTCCTTGGCGAACTTGTCGACGCCGACTTTCTGCGCGCCATAGCCGGGGCCGTGCATGTAGCAGCTGGAACCGAAGGACGAAGTGAAGGCGATCAAGCCGTTTTTCTGCTTCACCATCAGCGGTGCGGCATACCAGCTGGCGACATAGCCCGAGCGAAGGCCGACGTCGAGAATGTCCACCAGTTCCAGCGGCTTCTCCCAGAAGCCGCCCTTGTTGATGAGTTCGTCGTGCAGGAAGGTCGCGTTGTTGACGAGGATATCGAGCTTGCCCTGCTCTTTGGCGACGCGTTCGAACAGCGCCTTCACGTCGGCGTCGTTGGCGTGATCGCAGGCCACCGCAATGCCCTTACCGCCGGCCTTGGTCACGGCATCTGCCGTGCCAGCCACGGTGCCAGGCAGCGGCGCATCGCCTTCGTTGACCGTGCGGCCCGTGACGTAGACCGTTGCGCCCTCGGCACCGAGTGCGACCGCGATGCCCTTGCCCGCACCGCGCGAGGCGCCGGTGACGACGGCGACCACGCCCTTGAGATTTCCGCTCATGTCTGACTCCTGATGTGTTCTATGACCGCAGCTGAAATTTCATCACCTTGCCCGACGCATTGGTCGGCAAGGTGTCGACGATGGCGATGTGGCGCGGCACCTTGTAGTTGGCCATTTGCTCGCGGCACCAGACGATGAGTGATTTCTCGTCCGTGCTCTGGCCGGGCCGCAAGGTGACGAAGGCCTTGCCGACCTCGCCCTGACGCTCGCAGGGCACGCCAATCACCGCCACCTGTGCGATGGCCGGATGCGCCGACATCATCCGCTCGATCTCGGCCGGATAGCAGTTGAAGCCGCCGGTGATGTACATGTCCTTGAGCCGATCGGTGATGCGGATGTAGCCACGCTCGTCGATCACCGCCACATCGCCTGTGTGCAGCCAGCCCTCGGCGTTGATCGCCTCGGCGGTTGCCTTAGGGTCATCGAGATAACCCTGCATCACGTTGTAGCCGCGCACCAGCAACTCGCCCGCGACACCAAAAGCGACCGTATTGCCGTCTTCGTCGATGCACTTCACTTCGGTATCGGGGATCGGCTTGCCGCAGGTTTTCGCCACGGTCTCGGCATCATCAGTCGAGTGGCAGAACGACACCATGCCGCTCGCCTCGGTGAGCCCGTAGCCGGTGAGCAAAACCTTGAAGCCGAGATCGCTGCGCATCTGCTCGACCAGCGAGGGCGCGACGGTGGCAGCCCCCGTCATGGTCGCGCGCAAGGTGCTCAAGTCCGTGGTGGCGCGCTCAGGTGAGTTGAGCAGGCTGATGAACAGCGTCGGCGGTCCGGGCAGCACGGTGATTTTGTCGGCCGCGATGCGGCGCATCACCGCGGCGGCGTCGAACACCGCGTGCGGCAGAATTGCGCAGCCATACAAGAGTGCGGTGAGCCAGCCTGCCTTGTAGCCAAAGGCGTGGAAGAAGGGATTGACCACGAGGTAGCGGTCTTCCGGCACCAGCTCCACGCGCTTGCCCCACTCGTGGCTCACGCGCAGGTTCTGCCCATGCGCGCTCATCACGCCCTTGGGCTGGCCGGTGGTGCCGCTGGTGAACATGATGTCCATCAGGTCGCTGGGCTGGGTCGCGGCCGAGCGCCGCTGCACTTCGTCCGCGCTGCCGTTTTCGGCGTGGGCCAGAAAATCCTGCCAGGTCACATCATCATCCTGCGCATCGCGCAGCACGATGAGATGCTCAAGGCTCGCTGGCCGATGCGCGGCGAGTTGCGCGGGGAAGTACTGGTCGAGAAAGCGCCCGCAGGTGAACAGCACCTTGGCCTGGCTGCGCTGCAAAACGAAGGCGACTTCCTGCCCGCGCATGCGCGTGTTGATGGGAACCAGCACCGCACCGATGCTCTGCACGGCGAGCGCGGCGATCACCCACTCGCTGCAGTTCTGCGCCCACAGTGCGACGCGATCCTGCGGCTGCACGCCGAGCGTGAGTAGCGCGCGCGCAGCAACGAGACGCTGCGCATCGAGTTCGGTGTAGCTGAGTGTTCGACCGTCCTCGCCGATGAGCGCGGGACGATCTGCAAACTGCGCGACCGAATTTGCAAAGGCTTGTGGCAGCGTCAGAGTCATCAGACTAGTTCCAGCGCGATTAGTCGGCCCACTGCAAATAGCCATTATCAATGCGGTATTCGGCACCGTTGATAAAGCGCGACTCGTCCGAGGCGAGGAACAGCACCAGATTGGCGATATCGGTGGGCTCGCAAAAGCGCGCCATCAGCCGCTTGGGGTCGTTGCCATCGCGCACCGTCGGCGTTTTCTTGGGGTCGCGCGGCAGGTTGAATACCATCGGCGTCTTGATGCCGTCGGGGTGAATCGAATTGCAGCGGATAGGGATGTGCTGATAGCGGCTGTGGGCCGCAATCGAACGGGTCATGGCGGCTACCGCACCCTTCGAGGCCGAGTAGGCGCAGAACGACGAGACGCCGCCGATCGCAGCCATGGACGACATGTTGACGATGGAACCACCGCCGCGCTTTTTCATCGCCGCATAGCCGAGCTTGCAGCCGAGAAAATAGCCGTCGGAATTGACGCGCTGGATTTTCTGCCAGGTCTCCAGGCTGGTGTCTTCGATGGTGCCGGGGATGAGGATGGCGGCGTTGTTGACGAGAATGTCGAGCCCGCCGAACTGCGCCTCTGTCTTCTCCATCACCTCCGTCCAGCTCGCCTCATCCGCGATGTCGTGCTTGATGAACACTGCCGAGCCGCCGCTCGCTTTGATCGCCTCGGCGGCCTTGATGCCATCGGCTTCGTTGAGATCGGTCAGCACTACATGCGCGCCTTCGCGGGCGAACAGTTCGGCATCGGCCTTGCCCACGCCGCTTGCCGCACCGGTGATGATTGCAACCTTGTCTTGAACGCGTCCCATCGCAGCTCTCCTCGTTATTGGTGTGTTTATTTGTTTGTTAAGCGACGCGACCAGCCGCCTGCTGGCCCGCGCGACGGCCCGACCACAGGCAGTCGGCAATCGACAGGCCGCTGACATAGCCATTTGACGCAATGCCAACAGCCGCGCGACCCGCGGCGTACAGGCCGGGGATGACAGCGCCGTTGTCAGCCAACACGCCGCCGCTTTCCTCGTTCACCCGCAGGCCACCAAGCGTGATGGCGGGGCAGGGGAAGGTCTTGCTGTCGGCAGAAATGTTGAGTGCGAAGTAAGGGCCTTCGTTCAGCACCGCCAGCATGTTCTGGCTCTTGCCGAGCGCATCGCTGTTGCTGGCGGCACCGGCGTTGTAGATGTCGACGGTCTGGCGCAAGGCAGCGGCGGGTACGTTCAACTTCGCCGCCAGCTGTTCGATCGTCTTGGCGCGTACTGCAAACAGCATGAGGAAGAACGCCGGCACGCTCTGGAAAAACCACAGGCCGCCGAACAGGGCCTCCTTGATCGCGGCAGCGCGCAGTTTCTTGTCCAGCAGCAGCCAGGCACGGCCACGATGGTGCTCGCACATTTCCACGCCCAGCTTGGCGCCATAGACCTGCTCGTTGCAGAAGCGCTGGCCCTGGTCGTTGATGACGGCACCGCGCGGCCAGTTCTCGGGCGGATTGATGAAACGCCAGGCCGAGACCTTGTCCATGCGCGCGGTGCTGCCGCCAACGGACGCGCCCAGGCGAATGCCGCTGCCATCGCACCCGGTCGCGCCGAGTCGCATGGTCTGCAAGTACTTGGGCGCGTTCTGCGTCACCATCTCGCGGTTGAAGATGAACCCGCCGGTAGACAGCACCACGCCGCGCGTGGCACGGATGCGCAGGGGCTTGGCCTCGGCGGCTTCCAGTGCGGCAGCCTTGGCGCGCAGGCTATCGGCCCATTTGGGGGCGATGTTGTGCACCTTCTCGGCACGGCGCATCCACTTCAGGTGTTGCTGTGCTGCGGCCGAGCCCGACGGCAGCTGCCAGATCTCCGCGCCCAGCACCGCGCCGCTCGCGGCATCGGTGATGAGGCGGCGCGCGCTGCTCTGCATTAGCAGCGGCACGCCCAGCGCTAGCACGCGTGCTTTCAAAAACTCATACAGCGCCTTGCCCGACAGCCAGCTGCCGCGTGTGCGATGGCCGCGCGGCGCGGGCTTGGCGACGGCGGCGTATTCCTTCACGCCCTCGTTGCCGGAGTAATAGAGGTAGATGCCGTCCTTGGGGTAGGAGGTTTTTGGCGGTGGCGCGCTGGAGTCGAAGTTCGCCCCGAGCGATTCCAGCCACTCGATCAGGCCAACGCTGTCCTTGCAGAAGCGGCGCAGCGTGGCCTCGCTCACCGCCTCGCCGGTTTCCATGCGCAGGTAGTTGAACATCGCCTCCGGCGTGTCGTCGTAGCCTGCTGCCTTCTGCTGCCGCGTGCCGCCACCGGCATACACCACGCCGCCGCTCATGGCCGTGGCACCGCCGCCCTCGAAACGCTCGGCCACCAGCACCTTGGCACCGGTTTCGCGCGCAGTGATTGCTGCTGCTGCGCCTGCCGCGCCAAAGCCCACCACCAGCACATCGCAGTGCTGATCCCACACCGCACTGGCCGCATCGACCGCAAGCGGTGACTCGACTGAGGAGACGACAAGGGCTTGATGGGGCATCTGCGGCCGAGCGGGTGAGCGCATGTTTGTGAGTGCCCTGCATTATTTGCATCGGCGCGATACCAGCTTCGTCCAATGAGACGACCTATATGCGAAGGCCTTCTCGAAATTGGCCCTCACCAAAACGGATGAAGCTCTTGCAGCCCGTTCTGCCGATAATTCTGGTCATTCACACCACCCCGGAAGAGACTTGATGAGTCAACAGAAACCGCTGATCCAGTCGCTGGCCTACATAGTCACTGAGGCGACCGACGTGGCGGCGTGGAAAACCTATGCCGAGCAGGTGCTGGGTGCTGCCACTGTCAACGCGCCGGACGGCGGTCTTTATGTGCGGCTCGACGAGCGTCGCTTCCGCATGGCGGTGGTCAAGGGGGATGAGAATCGCTATGCCGCGTCGGGCTGGGAAGTGGCGAATGCCGCCGACTTCGCTGCCGCCGTCGCCGCCATCGAAAAGGCCGGCGTGCAGGTGCAAGCGGGTAGCGCTGCCGTGAAGGCCGCGCGCTGCGTCAGTGATCTGGTGACGTTCACCGATCCCTCCGGCAACCACCACGAGCTGACCGTGGGCTACACGGGCGGCGAATCCAAATTCGCCTCGCCGATTGGCGTCGCGGGCTTCAAAACCGGCACGCAAGGCATGGGTCACACGGTGCTGCCCGCGCTCAACTTCGACGCGACGCTGAAGTTCTTCCAGGAGGTATTGGGCTTCGGTCTCTCCGACGTCTTCAACTTCCAGATGGGCCCGGATGCGCCGGTCATCCGCATCTACTTCCTGCACGCCGGTGCAGGCCGTCATCACAGTCTGGCGCTGGCCGAGATGCCTTCGCCTTCCGGCTGTGTGCACGTGATGGTTGAGGTCAACGAGAAGGACGAGGTTGATCGCGGCGAACTGCGCCGCGACAAAGCCGGCGTGAAGCTGATGGCGACTTTGGGCCAGCACGAGAACGACAAGATGACCTCGTTCTACATGATGACGCCGGGCAACTTCCCGCTCGAATACGGCTGGGGCGGCATCAGCGTCGAGCCGGGTGTGTGGGAAACCACGTATACGAAACAGGTCTCAATCTGGGGCCACGATTTTTCGGTGGGCTTCCGCTAATGGCGCTGAACAAGCAGAAGACCGCAGCCGACGCGATTGCGAATCTGCGCGATGGCATGACCATCGGCATCGGCGGCTGGGGCCCGCGGCGCAAGCCGATGGCGCTGGTGCGCGAGATTCTTCGCTCGCCGTTGAAAGACCTCACCGTCGTCTCCTACGGCGGGCCTGACGTAGGCATGCTCTGCGCCGCGGGCAAGGTGAAGAAGCTCATTTTTGCCTTCGTCACCATGGACGCGATCCCGCTAGAGCCCTACTACCGCAAGGCGCGCGAAAGCGGTGCGATTGAAGTCGAGGAATACGACGAGGGCATGTTCGAGTGGGGCTTGCGCGCGGCCGGCATGCGCATGTCATTCCTGCCCACGCGCGTGGGCCTTGCCACCGATGTGCTGGCGAAGAATCCGAACCTCAAGACCATCACCTCGCCCTATGCTGATGGCGAGGTCTATGTCGCCATGCCGGCGCTCAAGCTCGATGCCGCGCTGATCCACGTCAACGAAAGCGACAAGCTCGGCAACACCCTGCTGCGCGGCCACGACACCTTCTTTGATCATCTCTACGCCCGCGCGGCCGACCATGTGATCGTCAGCACTGAAGTGCTGCACGAGAAGCTGGCACTCGACGCTGCGACGGCGAAGCTCAATCCCTTCGAGCGCTACCTCGTGCACAGCGTCGTCCATGCAACAGGTGGCGCGCACCCAACCCTGTTCGGGCCCGATTACGGCTGGGACATGGAGCACCTGAAGCGCTACAACGCCTCGGCCACCGAAGAGGGTGGCTGGCAGAAATACGTGGACGAGTTCGTGAGCTTCGGCGAAGCCGCCTATCAAACCCAGATTGGCGGCGCCGAGCGCCTCGCCAAGCTCAAGCTGCCGGTATTCTGACAATGACTACTGCAACTCTCGCAGAACTGATGATCGTCGCTGCCAGCGAAGCCTGGCGCGACAACGGCGAACTGCTCGCCTCCGGCATCACCACCATCCCGCGCCTCGGCGCTTCGCTGGCGAAGATGACGCACTCGCCCGAATTGCTGATGACCAACAGCGAGGCCTATCTGGTCAGCGAACCGGTGCCGCTCGGCCCGCTCGGCGATTACGTGCCCAAGTACGAAGGCTATCTCGGCTTTGAGCGCGTGTTCGACTGCGTCTGGGGCGGCAAGCGCCACGCCATGATTGGCCCGACCCAGATCGACCGCTGGGGTCAGACCAATCTCTCCGCCGTTGGCCCTGATTACCGCAAGCCCAAGTCCGCCGTGCTCGGTGTGCGCGGCCTGCCCGGCAATAGCATCTGCCATCCCAACAGCTTCTTCGTGCCCAACCACGGGCCGCGCGTGTTCGTGGCGGGTGAGGTCGATATGGTCAGTGGCGTCGGCTACAAGCCCGAGCGTTGGCTGCCCGGTATGAAGGCCGATTACATGGACTTGCGCCTGATCGTCACCGACCTTTGCGTGCTGGATTTCGGCGGGCCGGATCATGCGATTCGCGTGAACTCACTGCACCCCGGTGTGAGCTTCGAGCAGGTGCAGGCGGCGACGGGCTTCCCGCTGTTGCAAGCGCCGGGCATGGGCGAAACGCCGCTGCCCACCGACGAGCAGCTGGCCATCATCCGCAAGCTCGATCCGCACAACATGCGCGGCGCGGTTCTGAAGAACGATCCGCCCGCCGTGGGAGCACGCGCGTGAGCGATCTAGTCGAGCCGAAGAAAGTCGACATCACCTACGAGACCGAAGAGCCGGTTCTCTATGAAGTGAAAGACAGCGTGGCCTGGGTGACGATGAATCGCCCCAGCTTCAACAACGCCCAGAACTCGCAGATGACCTATGCGCTCGACTCAGCCTTCGCGCGCGCGGTGAGCGACGATGCGGTGAAGGTGATCGTGCTCAAGGGCGCGGGCAAGCATTTCTCCGCCGGGCACGACATCGGCACGCCGGGCCGCGATCTGCACAAGACTTTCGAGCGCAAGCACTTGCTGCCAGACCACACCAACAAACCGGGTGCCGAGCTGCTCTACACCCGCGAGCAAGAGGTGTATCTGGGCATGTGCCGCCGCTGGCGCGACATCACCAAGCCGACCATCGCGGTGGTGCAGGGTGGCTGCATCGCGGGCGGACTGATGCTGGCCTGGGTCTGCGATCTGATCATCGCCAGCGAGGACGCGTTCTTCCAGGACCCGGTGCAGCGCATGGGCATTCCTGGCGTCGAATACTTCGCGCATGCCTTCGAGCTGCCGCCGCGTGTCGCCAAGGAGTTCCTCATGCTCGGCGAGCGCATGCCCGCCGCGCGCGCCTACAACTTCGGCATGGTCAACCGCATCGTGCCGCGCGAACAGCTTGATGATGAGGCCGCAAAGATGGCGGCGAATCTCGCTGAAAAAGGCAGGCTCGGTTTGTGGCTCACCAAGCAGGCGATCAATCACGTTGAAGAATTGCGCGGCAAGCGCACGGCGATGGATGCGGTGTTCCACATGCACCACTTCGCCCACGCGCAGAGCGATCTCGTCAACGGCAACAGCCTGGGTGGGCAGGATGCCAAGAGCATGGCTGCCGCCAACAAGAAGCAAGCGGAATGAGCACTGCGCTGCATACCGTGCTCTGCGACAAGCTGGGCTGCCGCTACCCCATCGTGCAGACCGCGATGGGCTGGGTGGCCGACAGCAAGCTGGTGACGGCGACCTCGAACGCCGGCGGCTTCGGCTTTCTCGCCGCCGCCACGATGTCCACCGAGTTGCTGAAGAGCGAGATCGCCGCCGTGCGCGCCGCGACTACGGCGAACTTCGGCGTGAACTTCCACATGTTCCAGCCCAACGCCAACGAGGTGATCGAGCTGGTGTTGCAGAACGCCGACCGCATGCGCGCGGTGAGCTATGGCCGTGGGCCCAGTGCCGCGATCATCAAACGCTTCAAGGATGCTGGCGTGCTGTGCATGCCCACGGTTGGCGCGCTCAAGCACGCGCAAAAGGCAGTCGAACTCGGCGCCGACATCATCACCGTGCAGGGCGGCGAAGGCGGCGGCCACACCGGCAGCGTGCCGACCACGCTGCTGCTGCCGCAGGTGCTCGATGCGGTGAAGGTTCCGGTGGTTGCGGCGGGTGGCTTCTACAACGGTCGTGGGCTCGCGGGTGCGCTCGCGTTTGGGGCTAGTGGCATCGCCATGGGCACGCGCTTTTTGATGACCAGCGACTCGCCGGTGCCGGCCGAGACGCTGAAGAAATATGTGGCGGTGAAAGAGGCTTCGCAGATTCGCGCCTCCACCGCAGTCGATGGCATGCCGCAGCGCATGATTGATAACCCATTCCTGCTTCGGCTCGAAAGCGGCGGGTTGCTGCGCCGCCTGTTCGTCGCACTCTCCAGCGCCTGGGCCTGGCGGGCGCACACCGGCATGTCGGTGGGGCATATGGCCAAGACTTTCTTCGCGGCACTACGCGAAGGCGACGGCGCAATCCAAACCATGATGGCCGCCAATGCGCCGGTGCTGATCCAGCGCGCGATGGTGGAGGGCAAGCCTGACGAGGGCGTGCTGCCCTCCGGCCAGGTCGCCGCCAACATCCAGTCGCTGCCCAGCGTCGTAGAGCTGATCCAGACCATCGTCAACGAGGCCGAAGCGCGCCTCGCTGCATTGCGGAGCCGTACCCCATGAGCACCAATGGATTCACCACCACGATCGTCGATGGCGTCGCCGAGCTGGTCATCAGCCGCCCGCCAGTCAATGCCCTCAACGATGCAGGCTGGCATGCGCTGGCCGACGAGATCGAGTGCCTCGGCCGCGCGCCCGGCGCGCGCGTAATCATCATCCGCAGCGAAGGTCGCGGCTTCTGCGCGGGCGTCGACATCAAGGAGCTGGACAAGGACCCGGACAAGATTGTCTCGGTCAACGCCGGCAATTACCGCAGCTTCAAGGCGGTGCATCGCAACGAGTTGCCGGTGATTGTGGCCGTGCACGGCTTCGTGTTGGGTGGCGGCATCGGCCTCGCGGGTGCGGCCGATATTGTCGTCGCCAGCGACTGCGCGACCTTTGGCGTGCCGGAAGTCGATCGCGGCGCGATGGGTGGCGGGGCACATTTGCAGCGGCTGTTCTCGGTGCAGAAGGTGCGCATGATGTATTTCACCGGCGAACCCATCACCGCCGCCGAGGCCTATCGCCTCGGTGCCATCGAGCAGGTGGTACCGCGTGAACAGTTGCGTGACACTGCACTGGCCATCGCCAAGAAAATTGCCGCCAAGAGCAGCCCGATGATCCGCCTCGCGAAGGAGGCGCTCAACGGCATTGAGGACGGCAACCTCGAAGACAAATATCGCTGGGAGCAAGGTTTCACCTTGCAGGCTTATCGCGAAAAAGATTCCGCTGAGACCCGTCGCGCTTTCGTCGAGAAGCGCGACGCTGACTTCAAGGACAAGCCATGAGACTCGAATACACCGAGCGGCAGAAAAAGTTTCGCGTTGAAGTGCGCGAATGGATGCAGGCCAACGTGCCGAAGCAGCCGCTCAAGAGCTTCGATACGCAGGAAGGTTTTGCCGCGCACCGCGCTTGGGAGGCCAAGCTCAACGAAGGCCGCTGGAGCGCCGTCACCTGGCCGAAAGATCTCGGTGGCCGCAGCTGCGACCTCATCGACTGGCTGATCTTCGAAGAAGAATACTGGTGCGCCGGTGCACCGCTGCGCGTCAACCAGAACGGCGTGTTTCTGCTGGCCCCAACGCTGATGGAATACGGCACCGACGAGCAGAAGGCGCGCTTCCTGCCGCGCATGGCGGCGGGCCAGGACATCTGGGCGCAGGGCTGGAGTGAGCCAGGCGCGGGTAGCGACATGGCCGCCATCCGCACCAAGGCGGTTCTCGACGGCGACCACTACGTCATCAATGGCCAGAAAACCTGGTCGACCCGCGCCGTGTTCGCCGACTGGTGCTTTGGCTTGTTCCGCACCGATGCCGAGTCGCAGCGCCACCACGGCCTCACCTTCATTCTGCATCCGCTGAACTTGCCGGGCATCACCATTCGGCCCATCAAGCAGCTCAACGGACTGCCCGGCTTTGCCGAGATTTTTTACGACAATGTTCGCGTGCCGGTAGCCAACCGCCTCGGCGGCGAAGGGCAGGGCTGGAACGTGGCGATGGCCACCGCCGGCTTCGAACGCGGCCTGATGCTGCGCTCGCCCGCGCGCTTTCAAAAGACCGCACAGAGCCTCGTCGCGCTGTATCAAAAGCACAAGGAGCGGGCTGATCGCGACCCCTCGATCCGCGATGCGGTGCTGAAAAGCTGGATGGATGCGGAGGCCTATGCGCTCTCCACTTACCAGACCGCGAGCCGTCTGGTGAAGGGTGGCCAGATCGGGCCCGAGGCCAGCACCAACAAGATCTTCTGGTCGGAGCTGGATCTGCTGATGCACGAGACCGCGATGCGAATCCTCGGTGCACACGGCGAGCTGATGCCGGAGTGCGCGGCTGCCAGCGAGAGCGCGCCCTGGCTGGACGGCTTCCTGTTCGCGCAGGCCGGGCCGATCTATGCGGGCTCGAATGAGATCCAGAGAAACATCATCGCCGAGCGCATGCTCGGCCTGCCGAGGGCTTGAGCATGGACTTCACCTTCACCGAAGACCAGCTCGCCCTGCGCGATGCCATCCACAAGTTTCTGATGGTGGAAGCCGCACCCGAAATGTTGCGCGACATCTGGGAAACCGAGATCGGCAGATCCTCCGAGTTGCGCGCCAAGCTGGCGGACCAAGGCCTCACCGCGCTGTCGGTGCCCGAGGCGTACGGCGGCATGGGACTGGGCGATGTCGACTGGGTGCTGATCCAGCAGGAACTCGGCTACTACGCCATCCCTGATTCGCTCACGGCCACAGCCTACATCGCGGTCTACATCAGCAATGCGCTGTCGAAGGATTCGTCGCTGAAAGCCCACTGGCTACCGAAGATCGCCGATGGCAGCGCACGGGTTGCCGTAGGCCATCCGATCAACCCTTACGTGGCAGATGCCGCCAATGCCGACTTGCTGCTGCTCTGGCACCACGACGAGCTACATTGGCTACGGCCTGCCGATGCCAAGCTGACACTGAACCCCAGCATCGATGCCTCGCGCCGCCTGTATCAGGTGGAGTGGACGCCGACTGAAAAGACCCGGCTGTTCGCCGCTGACAAGGGTAAGGCCCTGTGGGAGGGCGTCATCAACCGTGCTGGTGTCGCCATCGCCGCGCAGTTGCTGGGCCTCGCACAGCGCATGCTCGATTTGGGCACTGACTACGCCGCGCAGCGCAAGCAGTTCGGCAAGCCCATCGGCAGTTTTCAGGCGGTGAAGCACCAGCTTGCCGACGTGGCGGTGAAGATCGAGTTCGCGCGGCCGGTGATCCAGCGTGCGGCGCATGCGCTGGCACAGAACCATCCGCGCGCCTCCTTGAATGTGTCGCATGCGCGCCTGGCGGCGGGTGAGGCGGCACGCCTCGCGGCCCGCAAGAGCATTCAGGTGCACGGCGCGATGGGCTACACCTGGGAGGCCGACTTGCAGATGTTCATGAAGCGCGCCTGGGCGCTGGATTCCACCTGGGGCGACGCCATTTTTCACAAGGCACGCGTGGCCGATGCGGTGCTCGATGCCGCGGCACTGCTGGGCCCCGCCGAAACCTTCACACACTGATCACCACAAGAGAAAGCAACCATGGCTGAAGCCTATATCGTCGACACCCTGCGCACGCCCACCGGCAAGCGCAAGGGCACGCTCTCGCAGATTCACGGTGCCGATCTGGGCGCGCATGTGTTGAAGAGCTTAGTCGCGCGCAATGCCATCCCCGCCGAGGACTACGACGACGTGATCTTCGGCTGCCTCGATGCCATCGGCCCGCTCGCCGGCAATATCGCGCGCACCAGTTGGTTGGCCGCAGGCCTGCCGCTGCACGTGCCGGGCGTGACCATCGACCGCCAGTGCGGCAGCTCGCAGCAGGCTGTGCATTTCGCAGCACAAGCGGTGATGAGCGGCACGCAGGATGTAGTCATCGCCGGTGGTGTGCAGACGATGACGCAGATTCCGATTTCGTCGGCCATGGTGTGCGCCAAGCCGCTCGGCTTCAGCGATCCGTTTTCGGGTAGCGAAGGTTGGGTGAAACGTTTCGGGTCGCAGCCGGTATCGCAGTTCGTCGGCGCGCAGATGATTGCCGATAAATGGAACATCTCGCGGCTGGAGATGGAGCAGTTCTCGCTGGAGAGCCACCGCCGCGCGCGCGCTGCCATCGCCGAAGGCCGCTTCAAGAAAGAAATCGTCGTCACCAACGGCCTCGAACACGACGAGACCACGCGCGACTCGACACTGGAGCAGATGCAGAAGCTCGAGGTGCTGGCCCCCGGTGGCAGTATCACTGCCGGTGTGTCTAGCCAGACCGGCGATGCAGCGGCGGCGATGCTGATCGTCTCCAAAGCAGCACTCAAGAAATACGGCCTCAAGGCCCGCGCCCGCATTCACCACATGAGTGTGTATGCCGACGATCCGATCTTCATGCTCACTGCGCCGATCCCGGCCACGCGCTACGCGATGAAGAAGGCAGGCATGAAGCTGGAGGACATCGATCTGGTCGAGATCAACGAAGCCTTCGCGCCTGTGGTGCTGGCCTGGCTGAAAGAGACCGGCTATCCCCACGCCAAGACCAACGTCAACGGTGGCGGCATCGCACTCGCACACCCGCTGGGTGCAACCGGCGTGAAGCTGATGAGCACGCTGCTTTGCGAGCTGGAACGCACCGGCGGCCGTTACGGCCTGCAAACTATGTGCGAAGGCGGCGGTGTCGCCAACGTCACTATCATCGAGAGGCTAGGCGCGTGAGTCACCCGGCGAGGGGCCCCGTTGGGGATCGCCGGCAAGACGAACGGGTCGTAGGCGCGCGCACTTTCAATACTTTGCAAGGATTTTTGTCATGAGTGGCATCTGCGACAACCGCACCATCATCGTCACCGGATCGGGCTCTGGCCTGGGCCGCGAATACGCACTCGCACTCGCGGCCGAAGGCGCGAACGTCGCCGTCAACGACATCCGCCTCGAAGCCGCCGAAGCGGTGGTGAAAGAGATCGAGGCCACTGGCGGCAAGGCCGTGGCTGCACTCGGCGACATCACCAGCATGGCCGGGGCCGATGCGATCATCGCCGCGGCCGTGGCGCGCTTTGGCAATGTGCATGGCGTCGTCAACAACGCCGGCGTCGTGCGCGACAAGATGTTCGCCACCATGAGCGAAGACGATTGGGACACGGTGATCCGCGTGCATCTCAAGGGCCATTTCTGCATCACCAGCAAACTGGTGCAGCGCTGGCGCGACCAGGTGAAAGCGGGCGAGCGGCCCGAGGGCCGCATCGTCAACACCAGCTCCGGTGCGGGCCTGCAGGGCAACATCGGGCAGAGCAATTATTCCGCGGCCAAGGCCGGCATTGCCTCGCTCACGCTGGTGCAGGCGGCGGAACTCGGCCGCTATGGCGTCACCGCCAACGCACTCGCACCGGCCGCGCGCACTGGCATGACCGAAGGCCCTTTCGGCGCGATGATGAGAGCGCCGGAAGACGGCAGTTTCGACCACTACCATCCCGGCAATGTCGCGCCGCTGGTGGTGTATCTGTGCAGCACGCTCTCTGCTGGCGTGACCGGCAAGGTGTTCGAGGTGGAGGGCGGCAAGGTCTCCATCGCCGATGGCTGGAAGACCGGCACCGTCAAGAACAAGGGCGCGCGCTGGGCGCCTGTCGAACTCGATGCCGCACTGCGCGAGTTGATCGCCAGCGAGCCGCCCGCGCAGAAGGTGTATGGCACCTAAGGCGGGCGCACGCGTCGAGGATTACCACTACTGGAATGACGAGCGCGTTCGCTTCAACGATCTCGACGTGCTGGGCCACGTCAACAATATCGCCTACGCCGTCTACGTCGAAAATGCACGGGCAAGCTTTCTGGGTGAGACAGGCTTGTGGGTGATGGGCGCGCGCATCGCCAATGTCATCGTCCGCACCGAAATGGATTACCTGCATGAGGTGCAGTTCCCCGCGCAGCTGCGCGTCGGCGTGAATGTGCTGGCCGTGGGAAAGAGCTCCTACACACTCGGCATCGGCATTTTCAAGGGCGATGACTGCGTGCTGGTCGCCCGTAACGTCATCGTCCGCTTCGATTCACAAACCCGTGGCTCGGTGCCGCTGGATGACGCGGCGAGGGCACAGTTGCTGCCTTATTTGCTGGCAAATCACCCCAATGGGTGATGAGCGGCAAGCCGCTACGCGTCGATACTGCCGCTATGAATCTTGCGCTCAATGAAGACCAGCGGCTGATCCGCGAATCGGCCCAGACCTTTCTCGCGGATGTCAGCACCTCGGCCGCTGTGCGGGCGGCGATGCAGAGCGCTCAGGGTTACGACGAGACGCTGTGGATGCGCATCGCCAGCGAGCTGGGCTGGTGCGGCATCGCGGTGCCAGAGGCACATGGCGGGCTCGGGTTGGGCATCGTCGAGCTGGTGCAGGTGCAGGAACTCGCGGGGCAACACCTGCTCTGCGCACCGTTTTTCTCCAGTGCTTGCCTGGCCACCACGCTGTTGCAGTCGGTGGGCACTGACGACGTGCAGGCCAACTTGTTGCCGAAGCTCGCCAGTGGCGCGCTGCGCCTGAGCGCAGTGCTGCCGTCGAATGCGGCGGGATTTCTCGCTGCCTGTTCCGTGCGGGCCAGTCGTGTCGCTGGCGGCTGGGCGCTCTCGGGGCAGGTCAGTCGCCTGCCCGAAGGGGACTCGGCTGATGCCTTGCTGCTCACGGCCGCGATTGATGGCGATGCGATGCCAGGTCTGTTTCTGGTTCAAGGCAATGCGACAGGCCTCAAGCGCAGCGCCAAGCCCGGCTTTGATGCGAGCCGCCGCTTTGCCGATGCCGATTTGAATGGCGTGAGCACCGAGCGGATCGATGCACCGGAGCTGGCCGTAGAGAGCTACGCACGCGCTGCCGCTCTGGTGCGATTACTGATCGCCGCCGAGCAACTCGGCAGCGCGCAAACCTGCCTCGATCTCACCGTGGCCTACACCGCCACCCGCAAACAATTCGGCCGCACGATTGCCGGCTTTCAAGCCGTGAAGCACCGCTGCGCGGAGATGATGGCGCGCATCGAGGCGGTGCGGTCTGCGGTGGCGGGTGCTGCTGCACAGGCAGCAGCGCAAGGCCCATTGGCTGAACTCGTCGCCGAATGCGCAGCAACGAAGGCACTCGCCTCCGACACCTTGTTCTGGTGCGCGCAGGAGGCCATCCAGTTGCATGGCGGCGTCGGCTTCACCTGGGAGTACGACCCGCAGCTGTACTTCAAGCGCGCACAGGCTTCGAGTCACTGGCTGGGCACGGCAGAGGCGCTGCGGGAACTGGCAGCAGCACACATTCTTTTCCCTCTCCCGCAAGCGGGAGAGGGTGGTGCGCAGCACCGGGAGAGGGGCTCGCCAACTGTGAAAGCCCTCTCCCCAACCCCTCTCCCGCAAGCGGGAGAGGGACTCGATAAATTTCGCACCGAAGTCGCAGGCTGGATGAAGAGCCACCTCACCGGCCGCTTCGCCACACTCAAACATCGCGGCGGCCCTGGCGATGAAGAAGCCGATCCGACTTTGCGCAAAGAGTGGGAGCGTGAGCTGGCTGCTGGTGGCTGGACTTGCGTAGGCTGGCCCAAGGCCAACGGCGGTCGCGGCTTGAGCATCGCCGAGCAGGTGATCTTCCACGAGGAATACGCCCGCGCCGGCGCGCCCGGTCGCATGGGGCACATCGGCGAAGGGCTGATCGGCCCGGCGCTGATCAAGTACGGCAAGCTGAGCCAGCAGCAGCACTTTCTGCCGCGCATTCTCGACGGCAGCGAATACTGGGCGCAGGGCTATTCCGAACCCAACGCCGGCTCCGATCTCGCCAACGTGCAGACGCGTTGCTGGCAGGAGCCCGACGGCAGCTGGCGCGTGCAGGGGCAGAAGATCTGGACCTCACTCGCACAGGAGTCCGACTGGATTTTCGTGCTCGCGCGCTGCGAGCCCGGCAGCAAGGGCAACAAGGGGCTGGCGTTTTTGCTGATGCCCTTGCAGCAGCCCGGTATCGAGATTCGGCCCATCCGCCAGCTCGGTGGCGGCTCGGAGTTCAACGAGGTGTTCTTCGATGGCGCGAAGGCGGAAGCCGAGCACATCGTCGGTGCGCCGGGCGAGGGCTGGAAAGTGGCGATGGGTCTGCTCGAAATCGAGCGTGGGGTCTCGACGCTTGGGCAGCAGATGCACTTTCAGCACGAACTCGAGCGCGTCATCGCCGCAGCGCGCGAACGGGGCTTGGATCGCAACGCCGCCATCCGCGACCGTCTTGCTCAGGCCTGGCATGGCCTCAAAGTGCTGCGCTATCACGCGCTGCGCATGCTGGCGGGCGACGACGCGCTTAGCCTCGGCCGCGAGGCACTGGTCTACAAGCTGGCCTGGTCCAACTGGCACCGCGACCTCGGCAAGCTCGCCATGGACGTGCTGGGGCCGGATGGCGAGAGCGCGGATGAGTCGGTGCGCGCGCTCCAGCAGCTGTTCTTCTTCTCGCGCGCCGACACCATCTATGGCGGCACCAGCGAGATTCAACTCAATTTGATTGCGGAGCGCGGGCTGGGTATGCCGCGTGAAGCGCGTCCCGTCACGACCTGAGCCCCCTTATGCACACCGTCCCGCCGCCTCCCTATGTGCCTGCACACGGTCTGCTCAAGGGCAGGACTGTGCTGATCACCGCTGCCGCTGGTGGCGGCATCGGGTTTGCCGCCGCCAAGCGCTGCCTCGAAGAAGGTGCGCGTGCGCTGATGCTGTCGGACATTCACCCGCGTCGCACTGCCGAAGCAGCTGAGGCGCTGGCCAAGGAGTTTCCAGATGCACAAGTGTTCGGCCAGGTCGGCAATGTGGCAGTGGAAGCCGATGTGCAGACGCTGATCGACACCGCCGAGGAAAAGCTGGTCGGGGTCGACGTACTCATCAACAACGCTGGTCTGGGTGGCACCAAGCGTGTCGTCGATATGAGCGATGAGGAGTGGCACAAGGTGCTGGATGTGACGCTCACCGGCACCTTTCGCATGACCCGCGCGATGCTGAAAAGGATGCAGCCGCGCGGCCGCGGTGCGATCGTCAATAACGCCTCGGTGCTGGGCTGGCGCGCGCAGAAGGAGCAGGCGCATTACGCCGCTGCGAAGGCCGGCGTGATGGCGCTGACCCGCTGCGCGGCGCTCGAAGCCGCCGACTTCGGCGTGCGCATCAATGCGGTGTCGCCCTCCATCGTGTTCCACGACCATCTGCGCAAGAGCGCGCCGGAATCGCTGCTCAACGAACTCGCCTCGCGCGAAGCATTTGGCCGCGGTGCCGAGGCCTGGGAGATCGCCAACATCATGGTGTTTCTCGCCTCTGACTACGCCTCGTATCTGGTCGGCGAAACCATTTCTGCTTCTAGCCAGAGAGCTTGATCATGCCTATCATTTTTGAATCTGCAGAAGCGTTGACCCAGGCCATCGGCACCTCGCTGGGCGAGACCGAGTGGCTGACCATCACTCAGGAGCGCGTCAACACTTTTGCCGATGCCACCGACGACCATCAGTGGATCCACGTCGACCCGGTGCGGGCGAAGGACGGCCCCTTTGGTGCCTGCATCGCCCATGGGTTTCTCACGCTTTCACTCGCCGCGCGCTTCCTGCCCGAGCTGATTGACGTGCGGATGAAGATGGGCGTGAACTACGGCAGCGACAAGGTGCGGTTTCCCTCGCCGGTGAAAGTCGGCCAGCGCATCCGTGGCCGGGGCGAGCTGATCGCGGTGGAGCCGACCAAGGATGGCGGCGTGCAATCGACGCTGCGCCTGACCATCGAGATCGAAGATTCACCGAAACCCGCCTGCATCGTCGACACCATTAGCCGCTACTACTTTTGAAGGGGGCGGTGATTTACAGACCCGCCACGTGGCTGCGGCTGCGGTTATTTACAGACCCGCCGCGCAGCAGCGGCTGTAAATCGCCGTCTCTCAAAGCTCTGCGCTCTCAGTCAACAATCCCGCTACTACTTTTGAACGAGGCTCGACGCACCGCTCACCCTTAGGCTGCTGCTCATCAATCCAGCGTTTCGGAGAGCAGCATGACAGCAGCAAACGATGCAGTGATCGTCTCGGTCGCCCGCACCGCCATCGGCAAGGCCTACCGCGGTGCCTTCAACGATACCGAAGCGCCAGTGCTCGGCGGTGAGGTCATCAAGGCTGCGGTCGCGCGCGCCAAGGTCGACCCCAAGGACATCGACGATGTGCTGATTGGCTGCGCCGCCCAGCAGGGCACGCAGGCCTACAACCTCGGGCGGCTCTGTGCCTACACCGGCGGCCTGCCCGACACCGTGCCGGGCATGACGCTGGATCGCCAGTGTTCGTCGGGGTTGCAGACGATTGCGATGGCGGCGAAGAACATCATCACCGGCGAGCAGCGCGTGGTGGTTGCTGGTGGCGTCGAGTCGATCTCGCTGACGCAGAACAAGTTCAAGAACAGCTATCGCTTCGTCTCCGAGGCGGTGCTCGCAGCACAGCCCGCGGCCTACATCCAGATGATCGAGACCGCCGAGCTAGTGGCCGAGCGCTATGGCATCAGTCGTGCGGCACAGGACGAGTATTCGCTGCAAAGCCAGCAGCGCACTGCGGCTGCACAAGCCGCTGGCCGCTTCAATGACGAGATCGTGCCGTTCGAGTCGGTGAAGCAGTTGTTCGACAAGGAGGGCAACCCCACCGAGAAGCAGACGGTGACGCTTGCCAAGGACGAAGGCAATCGCGCCGACACCTCGGCCGAGAGCCTTGCGGCACTTAAACCCGTGTGGAAGGACGGCAAGTTCGTGCCGCTCGGCAAGAACATCACAGCCGGTAACGCCTCGCAGTTGTCGGATGGCGCGGCTGTCGCCCTGCTGATGAGCCGTGCCGAGGCGACGCAGCGCGGCCTCAAGCCACTCGGCACTTATCGCGGTTTTGCGGTGGCCGGCTGCAAGCCGGACGAGATGGGCATTGGCCCGGTGTTCGCCATCCCCAAGCTGCTGGCGCAGCACGGCCTCAAGATCAGCGACATCGGCCTGTGGGAGTTGAACGAGGCCTTTGCCTGCCAGGTGATTTATTGCCGCGACAAGCTGGGTATTGCCAACGACAAGCTCAACGTCAATGGCGGGGCGATCAGCATCGGCCATCCCTTCGGCATGAGCGGCGCCCGCATGGTCGGCCATGCGCTGATCGAAGGCCGTCGCCTCGGCGTGAAATATGCGGTGGTCACCATGTGCATCGGTGGCGGCATGGGCGCGGCGGGCTTGTTCGAGATCGCCGCGCACTGAGGTTCGCTTATCGTGTTCTGGCAAGCTGGCTGCAAAGTCAGCCCACTGACAGCCGGATTGCATGGGCTAGCAATGCAAAAAAATGTGCGACGACGAGCGCACAAAACGAGTGAGGAGAAGAGATATGGTGGCAAGCGCATCGGCAGCGTCGGGTAACCACGGTCAAAGCGGCAGCCTGCCGGCTTGGCTGATGACAGCCATCGTGCTGGCAGCGGCGGTGTTTGCGTTTTCGCCCCGCACGGCGCCGCCTTTCGCACCCACGCAGGTGAAAGCGGATGGCCTGCTGGTCACTGGTTTGGCGCGCAATGGCAATCGTTTTATCGCGGCGGGCGAGCAGGGGCAGATCCTGGTGGCCGATAGCGCCAAGGGCCCTTGGCACTCAGCGGCGGTGACACCGCAACGTGGCTCCACCTTCACGCAGATTGGGTTCTTTGGCGCTCGGCTTGCATTCGCCGTCGGGCACGACGGCTGGCTGGTGCGCAGTGAAGACAACGGCGAGAGCTGGAAGGAAGTGGCCTTCAACCCGGAGCTCTCCGACCCGCTCATGGGCGTGGCCGGGCCTTACGACGGCAAGTTCTATGCGTTTGGTGCGTTTGGCCTGCTGATGACTTCGGAAGACCAGGGCAAGACCTGGCAGAAGCAGGACATCACGGAAGCCGTCGACCCCAAGGCCGCCCCCGTGGCAGCGGTGGCCGAGGTGGACCCCAACGCCGATCCCTTTGCCAATTTTCAGAGCGGTGGTGGCATGTCCGATCGCCATCTCAATGCCATGGTGCGCACGCGCGATGGCGCTTTGATGCTGGCAGGCGAGCGTGGCTTGATCCTGCGCTCCGAAGATCAGGGCAAGACCTGGACCCAGCTGCCGGATATCTACAGCGGCTCCTTCTACGGCCTGATCCTCACCCCCGGTGGTGTGCTGGTGTATGGCATGCGCGGCAACGCGTTTTACAGTGCAGACAACGGCAAGACCTGGGTGAAAAGCGAGGTGCCTTTGGCGGTCTCGCTATTCGGTGCGGCGATGACGCCGCGGCAGGAGGTGGTGCTGGTGGGCGAGAACAACAGCATCTTCATCTCGAAGGATGGAGGCCGGCACTTCAAGCTGTCCTCAGAGGGCGGTCACGAGCGACTGGTGGCCGT
This sequence comes from Stagnimonas sp., assembly GCA_965279705.1. GTDB lineage: Bacteria > Pseudomonadota > Gammaproteobacteria > Nevskiales > Nevskiaceae > Stagnimonas. The sequence goes on along the minus strand of OZ257257.1, from coordinate 2,642,840 downwards.
GGTGCCCACCGACAACGGTGAATTGCTGACGGCCGGGGAGGCCGGCATCCGTCTGCGCGAACCCGGTGTGCCATTTGGAGCTGCCCACAAATGAACCGTATCGATTCCATCGTCGCGCGCTTGTCGGATGTGCTCATCGGCCGTCGCGGCATTCTCACCGTGGTGTTCACCGCTATCACTTTATTCTTTGGCTACAGCGCCACCAATGTGCGTCTCGACCCGGGCTTCTTGAAGCTCATCCCGGTCAAGCACGAGTACATGAAAACGATGATGGAGTACCTGCAAGATTTCTCAGGTGCCAACACCATGCTGGTGAATCTGCGCTGGAAGGGCGAGGGCGATCTCTACAACGCCGAGTTCCTTGAAGCCATGCGCAAGGCCACCGACGAGGTGTTCTTCATCCCCGGCGTCAATCGCACGCACGTCACATCGATCTTCACGCCCAACACCTATTACATCGAGATTACCGAGGATGGCTTCAAGGGCGCGCCGGTGGTGCCCGCCAAGTTTTCGGGCCAGCCGGATGAGTTGGCGCAGGTGCGCCACAACGTCGGCCTCTCGGGCCAGGTTGGTCTCATTGTCAGCGTCGATCAAAAGTCCGCGCTCATCCGCGCTGACCTTCAAGACTACGACCCCAAAAAGCCGCAGGAAGACCAGCGCGTCGACTACTGGGGTGTGCAGCTGAAGCTCGAAGAAATTCGCGGCCGCTTTGAGAGTCCCACCAAATATCTCTACAAACTCAAGGCCGATCACGCGCCGTTCAAGGCGGGCGAGGTGGTCACCGAAGGCTTTGTGGATTACGGCTGGCAGATGCGCTTTCAGACCTTCAACGTATTGCCAAAAGTGGCGGCCGAAGGCGGCGAAGCGCTGCAACCCATCGCCATCAAGGGCAGCGAGTTGACGGTGGAAACGACCCAGAACGCCGAATACAACGCCAACATCGAGGTCAACATCATCGGCTTCGCGCGCCTCTTGGGCGACGTGATCAAGGGCTTGATCGGTGTGTTCGCATTCTTCGCACTCGCCTTCGTCATCACACTGGTGCAGCTCTATCTGTACTCGCGCTCGATCCGGCTCACGATCGCTGCGATTGTGGTCGCGTTGCTGCCAGTGCTGTGGTTGATTGGCCTCTTGCCGCTGATCGGTTTTGGTATCGACCCGATGTCGATTCTCGTGCCGTTTTTGATCTTCTCCATCGGCGTGTCGCACGCGGTGCAGATGACCAGCGCCTGGCGCATGGAAGTGGTGAACGGTGCGAGCGCCATTGAGGCTTCGCGTCAGTCCTTCCGCAATCTGTTCGTGCCAGGTGCGGTGGCGCTGTTGACCAATGCGCTCGGCTTTGCCGTGATCATGCTGATCGACATCCCAATCGTGCACGAGCTGGGCATCACCGCCTGCTTGGGCGTGCTGCTGATGATTGCCACCAACAAGATGATCCTGCCGATTCTGCTCACCCGCATCACGCTGGAGGAAGGCAGCCGCAGGCATTCGCTGAAAGCGCCCTCGGCTCGCACGGCGGCGGTATGGAATGCCATCGCCAAATGCGCTGAGCCCAAGTGCGCGCTCGCCGTGTTTGCGGTGTCGCTGGTGTTGCTGGCGGGCAGCACCTGGCTGTCGCGCAGCATGGTGATTGGCGATAGCGGCAAGGGCGTGCCGGAGCTGCACAAGGACTCGCGCTACAACCGCGACAACGACGTGATTGGCAACAACTATCTGATCGGCACCGATGTGCTGACCATCATCGTCGAAGCCCCCAATTTTGAAGGCGACTCCTGCCTGCATTACCCGGTGGTCAGCACCATCGACAAGTTCGAGCTGTTCGTGCGTGGCATCGAGGGTGTGCAATCGGTGACCGGCGTGGCGGGTGTGGGCAAGCTGGTGATCTCGGCTTTCAACGAGGGTAACCCACGCTGGCGCGCGCTGCCGCGCACGCAGGTGGGGCTCTCCACCGGCTCGCGTGCCTTCGACCCCAACTTAGGCTTGAACAAGGAAGGCTGCAAGGCGATCCAGATTCTGGTGTTCATGAAGAACCACGACGGCGCGCTGATCGCCCACGCGGTGAGCGAGATCAAGAAGTTCATTGCTGAAAATCCCGTCGAGGGCGTGAAGCTGCGCCTCGCGACCGGCAACGTCGGCGTGATGGCCGCCACCAACGAGGCGGTGGGCGAGGCGGAAGAACGCATGCTGCTCGCCATCTTCGGTGCTTTGATCCTGCTCTGCCTGCTCACCTTCCGCTCGGTGAAGGCGGTGATCTGCGTCATCGTGCCGCTGGCGATGGTGTCGATTTTCTGCAATGCGCTGATGGCGGCGATGGGCATTGGGCTCAAGGTCGCCACCTTGCCGGTCGTCGCACTCGGCGTCGGCGTGGGGGTGGACTACGGCATCTATCTATTCGAGCGCATCCAGCACGAAATGAACGACGGCAAGGAGTTCCGCGACGCCTTCTACGAGGCCATGCGCCAGCGCGGTAGTGCGGCGGTGTTCACGGCGATCACCATGGCGATTGGCGTGGGCACCTGGACGCTGTCGGCGCTGAAGTTTCAGGCCGACATGGGCCTGCTGCTGGCCTTCATGTTCCTGGTCAACATGCTGGGTGCGATCTGCCTGCTGCCGGCTTTGGGGGCTTGGTTTTTCCGCAACAAAGGCGGTGCGAAAACCTGAGACGCAAGCCTCACTCATTTGCAGCAGGCGCGGTGCGCAAGCCGACCGCTAGAGTCGAATGAGAACAAGCACGCCGTGCACGCCGAGGAGAACACCATGACGATTGTCGCTGCGAAGGAACGCCTGGTCTCTGCCGACTCGCACGTCTTTTTCACCAATGAGTGGGTGAAGGAGCGCTTGCGTCGCGAGCTGCATGCCGTGTGGGACAAAGCGGCAGCCGACGCCGAAGCGTATGCGGCTAAAGTGCTGCGCGGCGGGCAGCCGCAGCTGCACCTCGAAGATTTCGTAGACCCCGAAGCCTCCAACGACCCCGGCTATAGAACGCCAGCGGCGAGACTCAAGGCGATGGATCGCGATGGCGTGGAAGCCGAAGTGCTCTTCCCCGAACTGGGTGGTGCCAAAATCTGCTCGCCCGCACTGATGGGTAACGACTGGAAGGAAGTGTTCAAGGGCTACAACGACGGCATGCGCGACTTTGCCGCGCACAACCCGGATCGCCTGCTCTGCGCCTACCAGTTGCCGCTCAACGACGTCGACTTCGCAGTGAAAGAAGTCACCCGACTCGCCCGCGACAACAAGGCGCGCTGTGTGCAGATCACGCCCTTTCCCAGCGATCTCGGCCTGCCCGACTACCACGACCCGATCTATATCCCACTGTGGAAAACGATTGAGGAAACGGGTGTGACGATCATGAATCACCTCGATGTGCGCACCGAGGCCTGGAGCCTGTTCAAGCGAGACCCGACGCCGCAGAAGGGCATCTTCACTGCCATGCCCTGGGCGCCGCTGGCGGAGAGTATTTGTTTCTGGATATTGACCGGCACGCTGGAGAAATACCCGAAGATGAAAGTGGTGTTCGTTGAGCCGGGCCTAGGCTGGTTGCCCTGGTTCTTCGAGACCCTGCTCGACCCGCGCATGCACCAGCACTATCAGTTCCCCGGCGTGAAGCGCCCGCCGTCGGAGACCTTTCGCCAGCAGTGCGGCGTCACCTTCATGTATGAGCCGAAAGGCTTGAAGCAGTGCTACGACTACTTCGGGCCGGACTGCCTGTACTGGTCGACCGACTTCCCGCATCCCGCCACCTGCTGGCCGCATTCGCAGAAGCAGGTGGTCAGCCAGTTTGCGGAAGCGGGCATCCCGGAAGCCGACCGCAAGAAAATCATTTGCAGCAACGCGCTGAAGACCTTCGGTCTGTAAGCGTTCATTTCCTGACAATTCAAAAGGTGTAGCGATGGCAGCCGTTCTCGAAAAAATCCGCGTACTCGATCTCACCTGGGGCATCGCCGGCCCCATGGCCACCATGCTGCTCGCCGACAACGGTGCTGACGTCACCAAGATCGAGCCACCCGGTGGCGATCCCTTTCGCAACCAGCTCGGCTACAAGGTCTGGCAGCGCGGCAAGAAGAGCGCGGTGCTCGACCTCAAGAATGCCGCCGACAAGAAGACCTTTCTCGCACTGGCGCAGACCGCCGACGTGCTGGTGGAAAGCTATGCGCCGGGCACCACGAAAAAACTCGGCATCGACTACGCCACGCTGGCAGCGCTCAACCCGCGCCTGATCTATTGCTCGATCACCGGCTACGGTGCCGACACCGCCGATGCGCAGCGCCCCGCCTACGACGCACTGGTGCAGGCGCGCACCGGCCTGATGTGGGAGCAGCGCGGTTGGGCCGAAGGTGCGCTCAACCATCTGGCTGGACGACCTGATCCGTTTCCAGACATCGAGATTTCCTACGACGATTTGCAGGGCGCGCCGCGCCAGGGGCCGCTGTTCCCCGCCTCGCATTGGCCCAGCCTTGGTGCCTTCTTCACCGCCTCAGTCGGCATCAGTGCCGCACTGCGCGCGCGCGAACTGACCGGCAAGGGCCAGCATGTGGAAGCCTCGCTGGTGCAGGGCGCGATGGCCGGTGCCGCTGGCGTCTGGATGCGCGCCGAGAACATCGACGCCGATGGTTTTGATAGCTGGATTCTCGGTTGCCGCGCGCCCAAGGGTCAGTTCCAGTGCAGCGATGGCCGCTGGATTCACAACTGGGTGCCGAATCCTCGTTTCATTCTTCAGGCATCCGAGGGCGACACGCTCAACGCCACGCCCAACCTCACGGTGCAGAACGACCCGGATCGTTTCGGCACCGGGCCGGAAGAGCTGCTGGTGATGGCGCACTACCAGCCCATCCTCGCCGAGGCGATCAAGAAGTTCCCAGCCAAGGCCTGGGTCGACGCCGCCGAAGTGGCGGAGATGACCATGCAGGATGTGCGCAGTGTGGAAGCGGCACTCGCCGACCCGCTGTTCCTCGCCGATGGTTGCGTGACCGAAGTGGTGGATGCCGAACTCGGCCGCATCCGCACCGTTGGCACCGCCTACAAGATGAGCCTCACGCCCGGCAAGCTCGGCACCACCACGCCCAAGGTGGGCGAGCATACGGCCGCGGTGAAAGCCGAAGCCGAGAAGATCATCGCCGAGGCCAGGGCCGCGACGACTGCCATGAACAAGGGCAAGCAGATCAAGTCGCCGCTCGAAGGCATCGTTGTGCTCGACTTGGGCCTTGCCATCGCCGGCCCTTTTGGCACGCAGCTGCTCAGCGATCTGGGTGCGACCGTCATCAAGGTCAACGGCCTGTTCGATCTGTTCTGGCACCGCGTGCACATCGCCTACATGGCGAACCGCGGCAAGCAGAGCATCACGCTGAACCTGAAAGACCCGCGGGCGATGGAGGTGCTGCTCAAGCTGGTCGAGAAGGCCGACATCGTGCAGCACAACATGCGCTACGACGCGGCCGAGCGCCTGAAGATCGACTACGAATCACTCAAGAAGATCAAACCGGATTTGATCTATTGCCACACGCGCGGCTTCGAGACCGGCAAGCGCGCGGGCCTGCCCGGCAATGATCAAACTGGCGCCTGCTTGACGGGTATTCAGTACGAAGATGGCGGTATGGCGCGCGGCGGCAAGCCGCTGTGGAGCCTCACCAGCTTCGGTGATACCGGCAACGGCTTTCTCTCGGCAGTGGCGATGATCAACGCGCTTTATCACCGCGACCGCACGGGCCTGGGGCAGATGGTGGACACCTCCATCGTCAACGCCGGCCTGCTCAACACCAGCTATGCGGTGGCGACACCCGATGGCAAGGGCTTCGAGCGGCCGCAGATCGATGGCATGCAGTTCGGTTTCTCGGCGGGTCATCGCGTCTACGAAACCGCGCATGGCTGGCTCTGTGTGGTGCTCGTCAATCAATCGCACTGGGACGAGCTGTTCGCGGTGATCGGCCTGCCGGAGTTGGTGACCGACGCCCGCTTCGCCACCGCCGATGCGCGCAAGAAGAACGACGCGGCGCTGGCCGAATTGATCGCTTCAAAGCTGAAGTCGGCGAATGCTGCCGATTGGTTCGCCAAGCTCGATGCCGCAGGTGTGCCGATCGAAATCGTGTCGGAGGACTTCTCGCTCAAGCTGCATGAGAACAAGGAGTTCCAGCAGCGCCAGTGGGTGACTTCGTATCAGCATCCCGTGGTCGGCAAGCTCGACCAGATTGGCCTGCTGTTCTCGCTCTCCGACACGCCCGGCGTGATTCAAGGCCGGCCGCTGCTGGTGGGCGAGCACACGCAGAAGATCATGGGCGAGATGGGCTACAGCGAAGAGCAGATGAAGACCATGGAAGAGCAATCCGCTATTGGTTTTGTCGGCATGCCGCGCATGCCCAATCGCAAGCCCGGTGCGCCGGTGCCGTTGACGCCTTCTGGCGACAAGAAATAGTTCTTACGAATCCTCACTCTTCACCGAGCACAACATGACTGACGTCGCCCCGCCACCCGATGCACCCAAGCCGATCCGCCTGCCGCCCATCGTCACGATGGAGTCCAAGGAATTCTGGGAGGCCGCAGACCGCGAGGAATTCATCGGCCAGAAATGCAGCGACTGCGGCATCTTCCGCTTTCCACCACAGCCGATGTGCGCGCACTGCCACAGCCTCAAGCGCGAGGAGGTGCAACTTTCTGGCCATGGCACGGTGCATTCCTGGTGCATGCCGCGGCATCCACCGCCGTTCGGTTTCCGCGAGCCGCCCATCGTCGCCGTGATCCAGTTACAGGAAGGCACGCGTTTCGTGTCGAACGTCGTCGGCGTGAAGATCGAAGACATGCAACAGGACATGGAAGTGGAAGTCTGCTTCGAGGACACAATGAAAAGTCACAAAGTCCCCGTGTTCAAGCGGAGGGGCAGCTAATGGCCCGCACATTTACTGAAGCGGCCATCGCCGGCATTGGTGCTACCGAGTTCTCAAAGGCTTCCGGCCGCAGCGAGTTGCAGCTGGCCGCTGAATGCGCCAAAGCCGCCTGCGATGACGCCGGTGTGAACCCGCAGGACATCGACGGCATGATCACCTTCACCATCGACAACAGTGACGAGATCACCCTCGCGCGCTGTCTCGGTGTGAAAGACCTCGCCTACACCACGCGCATTCCCGGTGGCGGTGCGGCGGCAGCAGCCACGATTTTCCAGGCGATGGCGCTGGTGAATGCCGGCGTGTGCAAGAACGTGCTGATCTGGCGCGCGATGAACGAGCGCAGCCAGTACCGCTTCGGCCAGCCGTCGACGGACATGGCGGGCTACACCAATGGTCACGGCACCGGCACGCTGCTGTGGAATATTCCTTTCGGCGCGATGACGCCCGCCAGTTGGGGCTCGATGCAGGCACAGCGCTACCTGTGGAAGTACGGCCTCACCAACGCCGACCTTGCGCATGTCTGCGTGCAGCAGCGCAAATACGCCGCCACCAATCCCAATGCCTGGTTCTACCAGAAGCCCATCACCGTCGAAGACCATCAGGCTTCGAAGTGGATTGTGGAGCCCGTGCTGCGGCTGCTCGACTGCTGCCAAGAGTCAGATGGCGGCGTGGCGATTCTTGTCACCAGCCTCGACCGTGCGCGTGATCTCAAGCAGAAGCCGGTGCGCATCACGGGTGCCTGCCAATCCATCCCCTACAACGTCGAGGTCATCGCCAACTTCCATCACAAAGACATGACCGAGATGCCCGAAGCCAAGGGTGTCGCCAAGCGGTTGTGGGAGATGACGGGCTTGAAACCCACCGACATGCAGGCCGCGATGCTGTACGACGCCTTCAGCCCACACGTGTTGCTGCAACTCGAAGGCTTTGGCTTCTGCAAGCCCGGCGAAGCAGCGGCTTTCGTGAAGTCTGGTGGCATGGCCATTGACGGTGCCTTGCCCGTGAACACGAACGGTGGTCTGTCGGGCGAGGCCTACATCCACGGCATGAACAGCATGGCCGAGGGCGTGCGCCAGATCCGTGGTACTTCGGTCAATCAGGTCACCAAGAAGAGCGTCGAGCACGTGCTGGTCTCTTCCGGCATGGCGGGCGCGGTTCTATCCAAAGACTAATGGCCGGTTCTCTCATGCGGACGCTGCCGGTAAGCGTCCAGTTGTCTGACGAAGCGCCGCTGCACATCGCAGCGGAAATCTTCGCACCGTTAGTGCTGGCTTCACCGCCTGTGGCGCTGGTGTGCCTGCCCGGTGGCGGCATGAACCGGCGCTACTACGACTTGCTGTCGCAGGATGACGACAGCTTCTCGTTTGCGCGGCAGATGACGGCGCGTGGCTTCATCGTCGTCGTGCTCGAGCACTTGGGTGTTGGTGATAGCAGTCGCCCTGCGGATAGTTACGCGCTGACAGCTGATCGCATCACACAGGCGAACACCGAAGCCACGACTGCGGTGCTGCAACAGCTGCGGGATGGCAGCCTGCTGCCGCAGTTCGGCGCTCAGCCCACGCTGCGCAGCATCGGTGTTGGCCACTCGATGGGGGCGATGTTTACCATCACGCAGCAGGCGTTGCACCAGCAACACGCAGCCATCGCGGTGCTGGGTTTCTCGACGCGTGGCCTGCCCGAATACGTCAGCCCGAAAGTCATCGAACTGTCGAAAGAACCCGCACTAATCCGCGCGCAAGTGGTGGATCGCGCGCGCAAGATGTTCGTGTCCGACTACCCTGAGATCAAACCCTCGCCTGCGGCCAACTCCATCTTCGCCGGCAACAAGGCCGACCCGCGTGGGGTGGAGGCCATCAAGGCCGCGCGCGCGCCGTTGCTGCCGGTGCCGGCGTTCTTCTCGATGGTGCCGAACAACGTCGGCCCCGAGGCGGCGCAAGTCAGCGTGCCCGTGTTCATTGGTGTGGGCGACAAGGACATGGTCGGCCCGCCGCACGTAGTGCCTGCGGCCTTCACAGCCAGTCAGGACGTCACGCTCTACATCCAACCCGGCGCAGGCCACAGCCACTTTCTATTCGCCTCGCGCACCGAGCTGTTCCAGCGGCTGGCGGATTGGGCGCGCACGGTGGTGGCCCATTTGGACGAGGTTTGAGGCCGCCTGCATCTGACAGAATCCGCGCATCTTCTGGAGGATGAACATGGCAACAGTTTTGAAGGCAGGCGCGCGGTTCAAAAGCGCCGTATGCGACACGCAAGTGATGGTCATCAAGGCCCCGGCCGGCGAGCACACGCTGCAATGCGGCGGTGCAGACGTGATTGCCCCCACGGCGACCGGCAGCGGCGCGCTGGATGCTGCGCTGAGCGGCGATACGCTGATTGGCAAGCGCTACGTCAACGCCGACGAATCGGTGGAGCTGCTCTGCACCAAGGGCGGCAAGGGCTCGCTGGTGTTCAACGGCACTGCAATGGAAGTGAAGCAGGCCAAGCAGCTGCCGTCTTCCGACTAACACCGCCATGAATATCGCGACCATTCTCGACATGGCCGCCGAAGCTTTCGGCGACCGCATCGGCGTTGTCTGCGGCAGCGAGCGCCTGAGCTATGCCGAGCTGCGCCAACGCGCCTGGAATGCGGCAGAGGTCATCAAGGCCAGTGGCGCCAGCTATGTCGCGCTGCTGGATGTGACCAGCCCGGCCGCCCCCGTCGCACTCTTTGCGGCCGCCTATGCTGGCATGCCCTACGTGCCGCTCAACTACCGGCTCACGAAGGCCGAGATCAACGAGTTGGTGGCGCGCGTCGCACCGGCCTACCTCGTCACCAGCCCGGACTACGCCAAGCTGGTCGATGCGCATGCGGGCGTGACACTGGTCGATCGCAGCAACTTCATGTCACTGCCCGCCATCACCGGCGAGCCGCCCATCCCCGGCGATGATCCGCGCGAAGTGGCGGTGCAGCTGTTCACCAGCGGCACCACCGGCAAGCCCAAGGCGGCGATCCTGCGTCACGAGAACTTGAGCAGTTACATCTTCGGCACCATCGAGTTCGCCTGTGCGGAAGAGGACGACGCCATCGTCGTCACCGTGCCGCCGTACCACATCGCCGGCATCTCGGCGGTGCTCAGCAGCACCTACGCCTGCCGCCGTATGGTGCAGCTCGATGGCTTCGAGGCCGCGAACTGGCTGGCGGCTTGTCGCACGGAAAAAGTCAGCAACGCCTTTCTCGTGCCGACCATGCTGCAACGCATCGTCGATCACCTGGCTGAGCGCGATGAGGCGGCTGGCTTGCCGGCGCTGCGCTCGCTCGCCTACGGCGGCGGCAAGATGCCGCTCTCGACCATCCAGAAGGCGATGGAACTGTTCCCCGGCGTCGACTTCACCAACGCCTACGGCCTCACCGAAACCAGCAGCACCATCGCCGTGCTCGGCCCGGACGATCACCGCGCCGCCGCCACCAGTACCGATCCGGCCGTGCGTCGCCGCCTCGGTTCGGTCGGCAAACCCGGCGCGGTCGAGATCGAGATTCGCGACGACGACGGCAAGCTGCTAGGCGCTGAAGAAGCCGGCCTCGTCTTCGTGCGCGGCCCGCAGGTGTCGGGTGAATACCTCTCGCTCGGCAGCCAGCTCGATGCCGAGGGCTGGTTCCCCACCAAGGATCGCGGCTATCTGGATGCCGAGGGTTATCTCTTTCTCGACGGCCGTTCGGATGACGTGATCGTACGCGGCGGCGAGAACATCTCGCCGGGTGAAATCGAGGACGTGTTGCTGAGCCATGCCGCCGTCGCCGATGTGGCGGTGGTCGCCATGCCCGACGAGCAGTGGGGCGAGGCGGTCGCCGCCGCCGTCGTGCTCAAGCCGGGTGCGGTCGCGGAAGTCGCCGAGTTGCAGGAGCTGGTGAAAGCCAAGCTGCGCTCATCCCGCGTACCGCAGAAAATCGTCTTCAAGGAAGCGCTGCCGTATAACGAAACCGGCAAGGTGTTGCGCCGCGTGATCCGGCAGGAGTTTGTTTGATGTTCGTCATCGAAAAAACCGTTGAGATCAATGCCCCGGCTGCTGTTGTGTGGGAGGTCATCACTGATCTTGCGCGCTACCCGGAGTGGAATCCCTTCTGCCTGAAGTGCGAGTCCACCCTGAAGCCGGGCGACCCGATCACTATGACGGTGAAGCTGATGGCCAAGCCGCAGAAGCAGGTCGAGGTCATGCTGGAATATGTGGAGGGCAAGCGCTTCGCCTACTGCATGCGGCCGGTGCCCGGCCTGCTGTCGAGCTTCCGCTCGCATGATGTCGAAGCCCTTGGTGCAGAGCGCACGCGCTACAAGTCCACCTTTCATCTAAAGCAATGGTTTCGCGTGGTTGTGCTCGCGCTGTTCCAGCATAAACTCGAAGCCGGTTTTGGCGGCATGACCGCTGCCATCCATCAGCGCGCCGAACTGCTGTGGGCGCAGCGCAAGCCCTGACGCACACAGCGCGTGCCTACGGCGAGCAACTGCTCGCGTCGCTGGGCCTGTCGTGTGAGCTGGCACTGGCAGATGAGCATCCCGCGCTGACTTGGGCGCAGAGCGGCTTGATGTCGCTTACAGGCCGCGCTGATGGGGCGCCGCAGATGTGCCCCATTCCGCTCGCTGCCTGTGCCGATGGCGTGCTGGCTGCACTTGCGAGCCTCGCGCCGAAGGATACGTTTGATGGCCTACGCGGATCGCAGTTGCTGAGTGAGCGTGCTGCCATTGCGGGCCTGCAACGTGCGGGTACGGTATCGCCCGGAAGCAGCTGCCACCTGCTCGATGTCGCGGATGGCAGCATCGCGCTCAATCTGGCGCGCGATGACGATTGGGCGCTATTGCCGGCGTGGTTGGAGCAGGACGTCGCAGCAGACTGGAGTGCCGTCGCGAGTGCAGTGCGTACTCGCGCCACCGAAGAGCTGGTTGAGCGCGGTCGCCTGCTGGGGCTCGCCGTCGCCGCCAACGCCTTGCCCACTAATGCGACTCATGGCTGGTGTGTGGTGACACATAGCGTGAGCCAGGCTCGTTCACAGACCGTCGCGCGCAGGCCGCGCTTAGTTGATCTCTCTTCACTCTGGGCAGGCCCGCTGTGCAGCCATCTCTTGCAGCGACTGGGTGCCGAGGTCATCAAGGTAGAAAGCCCGCAACGCCCGGATGGCGCACGCAACGGCCCCGCCGCGTTCTTTGATTTTCTGCATGCGGGCAAGCGCAGTGTCGCCATCGACGCCAGCACGCCACTTGGTCACCAGCAATTGCGGGCGCTGCTATTGCAGGCGGATATCGTCATCGAAGCCTCACGCCCTCGCGCCTTGCGGCAGCTGGGCATCGTCGCAGAGGAGTTGCTTGCGGAGCGCCCGCAACTGACCTGGCTATCCATCACCGGCTACGGCCGCGATGCCGCGAATGAGCAGGCCATTGCCTATGGCGACGATGCTGCGGTGGCTGCCGGCTTGTCGTACTGGCAGCAGGCCGCGAGCGGCGAGCTGCTGTTCTGTGGCGATGCCATCGCCGACCCCTTGACCGGCCTGCATGCCGCACTGGCGGCTTGGGCTATCCACAAAAATGGCGGTGGAAAGCTGTTGTCTGTGTCGCTGTGCGAAGTGCTGCGAAACTGCATTGCCTTCGATGCGCCGACCTCGGTGGAAGCCGCGAGGCAACGAGCGACGGACTGGACGCAAATCGTGCGCGATGCTGGTGTGCAGATCGCGCTGCCCACGGTACGCGCTGTGCGTGGTGCCGCGCCGAGTCTGGGCGCGGATACCGAGGCGGTATTCGCAGAGCTGGGCATCCCATGCTGATCCGCAATGCCGAGTTGTATGGAGATACGCACGCAGATGTGCGTATTAGCGGTGGCCTGATTGCAGCCATCGGCCAGAAGCTGGTGCGTGAAGACGATGAGTCTGAAATCGATGCGCACGCTGCGGCGCTGCTGCCGGGTTTGCACGACCATCATCTGCATCTGTTCTCGCTCGCCGCCTCGCGCGCCTCGGTGCCGTGCGGCCCGCCGCAGGTGCAGACGGCATCCCAACTGGTGGCAGCGTTGCACGCGGCATCGGCCGCACCGGATGACGGCACCTGGGTGCGTGGCATCGGCTATCACGAGACCGTTGCGGGTGACATCGACCGCGACTGGCTAGATCAGCATGGCCCCGCGCGGCCTCTGCGCATCCAGCACCGCAGCGGCCGCTTGTGGCTGCTCAATTCGCTGGCCTTGCAGCAAGTCGAAGCGGGTGAGGGTTGCGATCCACTGGAGCGTGTCGAGGGCCGCGCCACCGGCCGACTCTACGATGCCGACGACTGGCTGCGCTCGCGCCTGCCGCGCCAGCGTGCGAGCTTGCATGGAGTGAGCCGCCTGCTTGCGAGCCATGGCGTGACGGGTGTCACCGACACCACGCCGCAGAACTCGGCGGCCACATGGCAGGACTTCGCGGCAGCGCAGGCGCGCGGCGAGCTGCTGCAAAAGCTGATGGTGATGGGCGACGCCAGTCTGGATGCCATGCCATCGCAGCCCGGACTGCTGCGTGGCGCCCGCAAGTTTCATCTGCACGAGCATGATCTGCCGGATTTTGATGCGCTGTGCAGCGATATTCGCGACTGCCATCGCGCCGGGCGCGGTGCGGCGTTTCATTGCGTGACGCGCACGGATCTGGTGTTCGCGCTGGCGGCTTTGCGTGAGGCGGGCGTGCATGCGGATGACCGCATCGAACACGCCTCGGTGACCCCGCCCGATCTGCTGGCCGAGCTCGTAGCACTGCGGCTGACGGTAGTCGCCCAACCGCACTTCATTGCCGAGCGCGGCGATGAATATCTGCAAGAGGTCGCGGCTGAAGACCAACCCTGGCTCTATCGACTGCGTGGCCTGCTGGATGCTGGTGTGCCGCTGGCGGGCGGCAGCGATGCGCCGTTCGGCGAGCCTGACCCATGGTCAGCGATGCAGGCGGCGGTGTCGCGTCGTACGCGCAGTGGGCAGGTGATGGGCGCGCAGGAGGCGCTTACGCCCGAGCAGGCTTTGGCGCTGTTTACCACTGCGCTAGATGCACCCGGTGGCGCACCGCGCCGCATTGCCGTGGGCCAGCCTGCCGACCTCTGCCTACTCGACCGTTGCTGGTCAGACGCGCGTCGCGACCTTGCCGCCGTTCGTGTGCGCAAAACCTGGCGAGACGGCATCAACATCTGGAGTCTTGCGTAGTCCAACTAGGGTAGGACTTCCGAGAACAGGCTCCCGAAACTCAGCATCAGGCATTCACCGAACCCAGATCATGGCCACCAAGGGCCGCACGTCGCATCGCAAAAGCCCCGCCGGCAGCACACCAGCGCGGGTGGGTCGGCCGCCGCGCGTCAACGTGCAGAGCATCATTGCGGCCGCACTGGATATTGGTCTGGAACAGGCCAGCCTCAAGCAGATTGCCGATCGGCTGGGTGTAGCACCGGCAACGCTCTATCGCCATGTGCGCAACCGCAACGAGTTGCTGCGATTGGCCGCCTTCGAGCTGACACTGGCGCGGCGGCTGCCGCAGGGTGCGGCCGAGCACTGGTCGCAACTCGCTACGCGCTACGCCGAGACCTTGTTCGAGTCCTTCTGTGCGGAGCCGCAACTGATGACCGAGCTACTGAAAGGTCGTCTGGGGCCGCATGCTGAAATCGATCTACTCGAACAGTTTCTGCAGGCCATCAGTCAGCACGGTTTTGATGTGCAGCAGGGCGTCTGGCTGTTTCACACCATCGGCACCTTGACCCTCGGCGCGGCAGCAGGTGCGATCGGCCTGCAAGCCAGCCGGGAGTCGGGCCAGCCCTGGAGCATGGCCATGCGCGATGCGCTCGACCGCCGCGATGCCGATGAGCTACCGCAGGTGCGCCGGGTGTTCCCGCAGGCCATCGAACAGCAGCCGCATCACTGGCTGCCGGCTCTGCATGCCCTGCTGGTGGGCATTGCCGCGCTGCGTGGCGAGAGCCTGCCGGAAGGGCTTGCCGCGCAGCCTCAGAAATCATCCTCACACGCTACAAGTCGTCACTAGCCTCACCAGCTCTCACTCGGAGAACCCCATGCAGAAATGGATATGCGGTATTTGCGGTTTCCTCTACGACCCAGCAGTGGGCATGCCCGATCACGACATCGCACCCGGCACGGCGTTCGAGTCGTTGCCCGACGACTGGATCTGCCCGGAATGCGGCTCGCCGAAAGATTCCTTCGAGCCGTACACCGGGTAACCCGCAACGCAGCAAACAGGAGAAAAAATGAAACACGAAATGAAGGCCCGTTATCCGGCGCCGTCCGCAGTGGTGATGAAGATGTTTGCCGACAAGAACTTTCACACCAGCAAGCTGGAGTCGATGGGCTACGCCGGCAAATACACCGTGCTGGCGCAGAGTGGTGACAGCAAGAAGTTCAGCATCAAGATCGAGCGCAAGGTGCCGGTCTCGCTGCCGGGCATGGGCAAGAACGCGCCGGAGTCGACGGTGATTAACGAGGAGAGCTGGGATATCGCCAGCAAGACCGGCACGGTGTCGGTGGATCTCAAGGGCATGCCGCTGGATATGTCCTGCATCACCTCGATGGTGGATGAGGGCAAGGAGTGCGTCGTGACGTACCAGTGGAACGTGAAATCGAAGATTCCGCTGGTCGGCGGTGCAATCGAAAAAATGGTGGTGACCGACATGCAGAAGAAGGCAGAAGAAGAAACCCAGGCCGCCATCGCGCTGCTGAAAAACTATCGCTAGCGCGTTGCATTCAGCGCCACTACTTGGTTTGGACGATGCGCCCGGGGCATGGGCACCTAGGATGAGGTCATCTGTTCGCGAGGAGAACATGCATGAAAACGACGATCAACGTCGCTATGGCCGCCTTCATGGTGGCCGGCTTTGCCGCCCTGACGGCAGCGCCCGCCTTCGCCAAGGTTCCTGCTGCAAAGGCAGCGGAGCTTGACGGCCCCAAGTACACCTGTGTCGGTGCCGAAAAAGGGCCTTCACCCAGCGGTATTCCGGCATACACCGGCAAGTGGGTGGGCACCTGGCCGGGCCAGACCAAGCCGTTCGGTTATGAGCCAGGCCCTTTCAAGGACGAGAAGCCCTTGTTCACCATCACCAACGAGAACCAGGCCAAGTACGCCGACAAGATGACCGAAGGCCAGAAGGCCTTGATGAAGAAGTACCCGACTTCGTATCGGATGAATGTGTATCCCAGTCATCGCGATTTTGGTTTCGAGCCCTGGGCCTGCGACACTGCCAAGAAGAACGCCGTGACCGCAGAAGTGCTGCACGATGGCCTCGGTGTTTCCGGCACTAGCGGCGCTATTCCGTTTCCGTTTCCGGCATCAGGTCTGGAGGCGGTCTGGAACAGCATCAACCCGCATCGCGCCACGACTGAATCGACGGTGTTCGACATCGCCGATGTCTACGCCAACGGCAGCATTGCCTGGGGGCGTGCCAAGTTCATGACCTACAACCCTGGTAACGATCCCAAGAAGCGCGGTTCGTTTCAGGACAAGCTCAACGCCTACTTCTATCAAAGCTTCATGTTGCCGGAGCGCGACAAGGGCTTTACCGCCGTTGGTATTCAGCCCAACGACTTCACCAAGGAGGGCACGGCCTCCTGGCAGTACAGCCCGGGCATTCGCCGCGTGCGGCAGGCGCCTGAAGTGGGCTTCGACTATCCGGTGCCGCCCGCAGGTCTGCGCACGGTGGATGACGACTATGGCTTCAACGGCTCGCCCGAGCGCTACACCTGGAAGCTGATCGGCAAGAAAGAAATCTATGTGCCGTACCACAACTTCAAGATCAACGATCCCGCCATCAAGTACAAAGATCTGATCAAGCCCAACACCATCAACCCTGACTACGTGCGCTACGAGCTGCACCGGGTCTGGGTGATCGAAGGCAATCTCAAATCGGGGGTGCGCCACATCTACGCACGTCGCACGCTCTACGCCGATGAAGACAGCTGGGGCGTGAACTGGGCCGACAACTACGACGGCCGTGGCCAGCTCTACCGCGCCAACTTCATCAACTTCTTTTATTCGCAGGAATCGAAGGCGTTTCACCGCGGCGTCAGCGTGTTCCACGATCTCAGCTCGGGTTCTTACGAAGCCGGCTATCTGGTCAACGAGCGTGGCGACAACTGGTGGCGCATCAACATCCCGATGACGCCGGCCATGTTTAGCCCGGAAGCGGCAGCTCGCGGCGGGCACTGACACCGCGTTTCACGCGGGGTTAGTGCTGTTGTAATCGTATCCAGCGGGGCGGAGAAAAGATTCCGCCCCGTTTTTTATTAGGAGAAGCGGTTTGAAGAATGCATTCATCACCGGTGCCAACATCGGCCAGGCCAACCTGTTGACCAAGGCGCTTGCCGAGCGCGGCTGGCATGTCTACGCCGGCGTATTGCCGGGCGCGCCGACGGACCTCGTCACCGGCGGCAACATCACGGTGGTGGAGCAGGATGTCTCTAAAACTGACTCGGTGCAGGCGAGTGCAGCGCTCGTCACCAAGGCGCTCAACGGCAAGGGGCTTGACCTCTTGGTGAACGTCGCCGGCGTCGCCAACATTGCGGTCGGCATGGTGGAGTGCGCTGATCTCACGCAGGCCGAGCGTCTGTTCAACATCAATCTGTTTGGGCAGATCCGCGTTGTGCAGGCCTTCCTGCCGCTGATTCGCCAGAACGCGCCGCACTCGCGCATTGCCAACTACAGCTCGGGTGCGATCCTCGCCAATCCGATCGGCGCGGGCGTCTACAACATGACCAAGCACGCGATCCACGGCATGACCATGACGCTGCGCCTTGAGCTTGCGCCGTTCGGTATTCAGGTCACCTCGATCATCCCCGGCGGCGTGCTCACGGCGATGTCGGCCAACGCCCACGAAAACACCAAGAAAACCTGGGTGATGCAGCCAGAGGCAATCCGCAAAGTCTACGAACCGTTCCTCGGCCCGGTGATGATGAAGGTGCTGCCCGACATGTTGGAAAAAAGCGGCAGCACGCCCGAGCATGCGCTGGCCGGCACGCTGGTGATTCTCGACAAGAAAAAATGGAAGCCGATGGAATACCTCGGCAAGGACGTCAAACCCATGGGCCTGATGCGTCGCCTGCTGTCCGACAGTCAGCTCGAAAGCATGATGCGCAGCGCTTTCAAAATCCCGTCTTACAAAGCCTAAAGGCACTCCTCATGAACGCTTCCGTCCTGCCGCCCAGCGATATCCGCCGCCTGTTCGACCGCCTCGCCACCAACGCGCCTGCGGTTGCCGCCACCACTGCCGAAGTGCGCGCCGAGAAACTGCTGAAACTGCTGCGTGCGGTGATGGACGCACGCCCGGCAATTCTCGAAGCCGGCCGCAAGGAATTGCGCCTGGCTGATCTTGATATCGACGCCCAGTTGCTGATGGTGAAGGGCGAGGTGGAGTTCATCGCCAAGCACCTCAAGAGCTGGATGGGCCGCGAGAAGGTTCAGGGCACGCTGATGACGCTCGGCAAGAAGTGCTACGTGCAGTACGAGCCCAAGGGCGTTGTCCTCAACCTCGCCACCTGGAACGCGCCGATCGCGATCGGCCTGGTGCCGTTGATGGGTGCCATCGCGGCGGGCTGCACCATGGTGCTCAAGCCCTCGGAGTTGGCACCGCATTCGGCACAGGTGCTGGCCGATATCGTTGCCAAGGTGTTCCCCGAAGACGAGTTCGCCGTGCTGCAGGGCGGGCCCGAAGTGGCGCAGGAGGTGCTGACGCTGCCGTTCAACCACATCTTCTTCATCGGCGGTCACGCCGTGGGCCGCATGGTGATGCGTGCCGCCGCCGAGCATTTTGCCTCGGTGACGCTGGAGATGGGCGGCAAGAACCCGGTGATCATCGACGCCAGCGCCAACATCACTGAGGCCGGGCAGAAAATCGCCTGGGGCCGCGTCGCCAACTGCGGCCAGGTCTGCCTCGCACCTGACTACGCGCTGGTGCACGAGTCGGTGCAGCGGCCTTTCATCACCGCCTTGTCGGCTTCGATGAAGGCGATGTACGACGCGAGTGGGCAGGGCTTTCAGAAGTCCGATGCCTTGCCGCGCATCATTAACCGCCGCCATTTCGATCGCATCAAGGCGCTGCTCGACGATGCCATCGCCAAGGGCGCGGTGGTGGAGAGCGGCGGCCAGACCGATGGCGATGACCTGTTCATCGCGCCGACGGTGCTGTCCAACGTCGATAACGGTATGCGGATCATGACCGAAGAGATTTTCGGGCCGATCATTTGCGTGGTGCCTTTCACCCAGCGCGAAGCCGCCATCGCCGAGATCAAGACCCGGCCGAAGCCGCTGGGCTCGTACATCTTCGCGAAGGATCGCGAGGCCATCGACTTCTGGCTCAACCACACCACTTCGGGCAGCACGGTGGTCAACCACAATCTCATTCAATCGGGCACCAATCCGCACCTGCCGTTCGGCGGCGTGAACTCCAGCGGTATCGGCCGTATCGGCGGGCGCTACAGCTTTCTGGAGTGCTCGAACATGCGCGCGGTGGTAGAAGACGGCCCCGGTATCGGCGACCCGAACATCATGTTCCCGCCGTACTCTGACAAGTACAAAGAAGCGATCAGCTGGATGCTCAATAAGGGCGTGAAGATGCCCGATGCGGTGCTGAATGCCGTGGGCGGTATCCTGAAAGTGACCAGCGCGTTCTCGCGCAAGAGCTAGCTTTCTTGCAGTGACATTGAACGCATTGCGGCAGGCCTGAAGTGCAGCGCCTGCTCGACTGGCTACAGCCCCGGCTGTTTTCAGAGCGCGCACGTCGCGGCTGGGCGATTCTGCTTGGCCTGCTGACGGCGCTGTTGCTGGTGCAGGCCCTGCGAATCGGACCCGACTCGGGGCTGTCTAAAAATCTGCCGCTCGGGCAGCCGAGCATGCAGGTGTTCCGCGAGTATCAGGCGCAGTTCGGCGGGGCCAATCTGGTGCTGGTGGCACTGGTGCAAAAAGATGGCAGCGCCATCTACACCGATCACTTTCTGGCGGCGCTAAAGAAGGCCACCGAGGATGTGAACTTCACGCCTGGCATCGACCGCGCACGGCTGTCATCGCTGTTCACCCGCAACGTGCGCTATGTCGAGGTGGTGGATGGCGGCTTCGTGGCGGGCGATGTCATCCCCGCCAGTTACGCGCCGTCACCCGAGATGTTCGCGCGCATCAAGGAAAATGTAGTGAAGGCCGGCTTGAATGGCCGCTTGGTGACGCTTCAGCAAGATGGTGCGATGGTGGTGGCCGAAGTGCTCGACCGTGAGCCCGGCACCGGCAAGCCCAGTGATCTGGTCGCGGTGGCACACAGTCTGGAGGCCATCCGCGCTCGCTTCGAGCAGCCACAGAAAACACGCTACCGGCTGAAGCAGGCACTGCCGCCCTTTGCAGCGGATGAAGTGGTTGTCGAGCGCTTTGCGCCGCCCGGCATCGGTGATTGGTTGCAGGGCTTGTACGCCAGCAAGACGCTGCCCGATGGCAGTCAGGCCGAGCATCGTTTCTGGCCTTGGCAGCTTCAGGCCGAGACGGTGGCAAACCCCGACTACGACCCCAACCTCGGCGTGCATATTCTGGGCTTCGCCAAACTCGTCGGCGATGTCAGCGCAGCGGTGTTGCAGGTGGCTGGTTTCTTCTTGCTGACCGTGCTCGGCACCGGCTTGGCGCTGGCTTGGTATCTGGGCAGTGCGCGCTTGGCGCTGCTGCCGCTGGCCTGCTCTCTGGTGGCGGTTGTGTGGGAGTTCGGCTTGCTCAAGACCTTCGGTTACGGGCTGGACCCTTTCGCGATTCTGGTGCCGTTTCTGGTGTTGGCGGTGTCGACCTCGCACGGCGTGCAATACGTCAACACCTGGGCCGACCAAGTGGTGCAGGGCGAGTCGGCGTTGGCTGCGAGCATCGCCACGTTCCGCAGACTATTTATCCCCGGCACCATCGCGCTCATCACCAATGTCGCCGGCTTTGCCACCATTTATCTGGTGCCGATACCGGCGGTGCGCGAGATGGCGGTGAACGCCTGCCTCGGCATGGTGGCCGTGATCGTCACCAACAAGCTGATGATGCCGCTGCTGCTGGCACGCCTGAGCATGGGTGATGTGCAGCAGTTTCGCGTGCGTCGCCTGAAGCAGCTCGATAGCGGCAAGCGACTTTGGCACTGGCTGAGCGGCGTGACGCAGGCAGGCCCGGCGACTGCACTGATCGGGCTCAGCGTGCTGGTGCTGGCGGGCTCGCTGTGGTTGCAGCAGTCGCGCATCATTGGCGACGCGCAGTCGGGTGTGCCGGAGCTCAGGCCCGATGCCCGCTACAACCTCGATGTGGAAACCATCGCGCATGGTTTTGCGCTGGGCACCGATGTGCTCAAGATCATCGCCGAGACGCCGCCGGACTCCTGCGTGGACTACGACACGCTCGCTGCGGTGGATGATTTCACCTGGCGCATGCGTAATGTGCCCGGCGTGATCGAGACCATGTCGATGCCGCTGCTGACCCGAAAAATCTATTCGGGTTTCTGGGAGAACTCGCCGCGCTTCAACGTGCTGCCACGCAATCACGATTCACTGGTGCTCGCCACCCGCAGCATCGAGTCGATCACCGGCCTGCTCAACTTCGAGTGCACGGCATTCCCCGTGCTGGTCTATGCCAAGGACCACAAGGCCGAAACCATCGCCGGTTTGGTGGCGGCGGCAGAGCGTCTGGAAGCCGCCAATGCGAAGGAGTTTTATGCCGCCCACCCCAAGGCCAGCGCCGAGGCCTGCAACGCACGCACGGCGCAACGGCGCGCGCTGGGCGCTGTCGTGCTGGCCAAGCAAGAGGCGGTCGATCTACTGCTGGCCAAGGGCCTGAGCGACACCGATGCACATCAGCATGAAGATGCGACCCGCTTCGATACCGACATCGCCCGCCTGCAGGCCACGCCCTATACCTCGGCGGATTGCCCGATCCATTTCGCGCTGGCCACCGGCAACCTCGGCGTGATGGCCGCCACCAACACCGTGGTGGAACACGCCGAGTGGCCGGCGCTGCTCTCGGTGTATGCGGTGATTCTGCTGCTCATCACCATCAGCTATCGCAGCTGGCGTGGCTGGGTGGTGATCGGCGTACCGCTGATTCTGGTGTCCTGCTTCGCCAATGCCCTGATGGCGGTGTTCGGCATCGGGCTCAAGGTCGCCACCCTGCCGGTGGTGACGCTGGCCGTCGGTATTGGTGTGGACTACGGCATCTACATCTACGACGCGCTGCAACATCGGCTGGCTGAGGGCAAAGGCCTGCGGCAGGCGTATCTCGAAGCACTGAACCAGACCGGCAAGGCGGTGATCTTCACTGGTGTTTGCCTCGCAGGCGGTGTGGCGGCTTGGCTGTTCTCCGATCTGCAATTTCAGCGTGACATGGGGCTACTGCTGGTCTTCATGTTCAGCGCCAACATGCTGGGTGCTGTATTGCTCGGCCCGGCCCTAGCCTGGCTGGTGTTACCGAAGCGCGGTGCAGCAGCGCCTTAAGGTGACGGTGGCTGGCAATGCGGGCTTGAATGGCATCGCATTTCAAATCAGCCAAAATCACGCCAACCTTTACGATTGCCAGATCGACGCCTGAAGTGAATATCCATCGCCTTTTTGCCCTGTTGCTGCTTATGCCTGCGCTCGCCAGTGCCGGGCCGGTCGGCACACCCGAGCCGGAGCTGCGCGCGCGGCTGGCCGAGGCAATCACTGCGGGTGGCAGCTTCGACGACAAATACGAGGCGCAGGTATGGTTACTGGATTACTCCCCACGCTTGGAGCGTTACCTGCCCGACGAGCGCCAGCGGCTGGATTTTTTGCGGCAAGTGCACGCCGAGGCCAAGCGCGCGAAGCTCGACCCCGAGCTGGTGCTCAGCGTCATCCACATCGAGAGCCGCTTCGACCGCCATGCCATCAGCTATGCGGGTGCGGTGGGCTACATGCAGATCATGCCGTTCTGGCTCATCGAGCTGGGGCAGAAGGGCGAGAACCTGTTCAAGGCCGAGACCAATCTGCGCATGGGTTGCACGATCCTGCGGTTTTATCTGGACAAGGAAAAAGGCGATGTCACGCGTGCACTGGCGCGCTACAACGGCAGCCTCGGGCGCCGGGAGTATCCCGATCTCGTACTGGATGTGCTGCGCAGTCGTTACGAGCCGTTCTGAGCCTGCCAGGCAGCAAGACCCTTGGCGGCCTCTGCCTGCACCTTGCGCTGCAAGAACGCGGTGTGGCCCAGCAACAGGCCGGGTAAGCCGAGCGCCTGCCGCGACCAGCGCGGGAAGCTGAAGTCATCGACGTGCTCGACGATGAGGCCGTCCTTGAAGCGGAATCGGGCGTCGATGCGGTTGAGCACCTTGCGGCCGGTCTTGGTGAAGCTATAGGTCGCGTCCCAATGCGCGCGACCGCTTTGCTCGTCGGCAGCAATCTCGCCGAACTGCACGATCAGATCCTTGCCGCGCGCCAGCAGCATGGCCCACATCGCAGCCGCTGCAGGGCCTCGCAGATCGGGGAATGCAGGGTCGGAGAATCGAATGTTCGGGTGGTAGCACGCCGCCATGCCGGCGGCGTCACGCTGCGAAAACGCGACATAGAAACGCTGGATCAACACGGCATTCGGGTGCATGGGTCTCTACCTGTTGTTAGGGTTTCGGCAGCGTCTTCACGGTGCCGATTCTCACCCGTGACGGATATTGCCGCGCCTCGGCAATCGCTTTCACCACTTCATCGACGGTGGGCGAGGGACGAATCTTCATCCTTGCCCCGGCGCGCAGCCGATGCGGGTTGGGGATGCTCGCTCGGTTGGCCTGCCACAGTAGCGGCCACAGCAGCGAATTGCCGTAGACCGATTCGCGGGCAGCGATGGTGCTGAGGGTGTCGCCCCGCTTTACGGTGTAGTCACGCGGCTTTTGCGCCGCCGCCTTGATCGCCTGCAGGCGTTTCAGTGCCGGTGCATTCTCGCCGCGCACCAGCTGGGCCTCGGCGCTGCGCAGCTGGGCCAGCTGGGCATCGCTCAGGCCAGTGGTGTCGTAGAGCGATTTCAGCAATGCGGCGGCTTCGCGGGTGCGCTGTGTTTCCACTGCCGATTCACCGCGCACCGTGGCTTGCCGCGCCAGGCTCTGCGCACGCGGATTATTGCCTTCGCGTGCAGCCTGCTCGGCCAATGGCAGCAGCCTGTCGCGATCCGGGTAGGCCGGCGCGATCTTCTGCGCGGTCTGCGTCTGCTGCCGCGCCTTGGCCAAGGCGACGCGGGTTTCCGCACTGGCAGCCGCAGGCGGCGCGCTGCCGTCGTACAGCGGCACGATGCGCACCGCTCGCTCGCTTTCGACGCGATCGAACACGCTCGTCGGCGTGCTGGCACAACCGTGCAGCAGGACAAGGGCGGGCAACAACAGGCGGATTTGCATGGCGCGATCATCGCAAGCATGGGGCGACAGCGAAAGGCTGTGAGAACATAAGAGGGTGTTACGCAGTTGAGCATTGCTGCGTTGCTATCCCAAAAGCCGCCAGGCAAGACGCGAATCCGATGGCTTGGTGGTTCCAAGTCGAGGGTTCGCAACGCCGCGTGGTGGCTTTTGGGATAGCAACCCTTCGGGGCGGGACAGTTTTTGCGCATTGCTGCGTTAGCGAGTCAGGGCAATAGAACCACTATTGCCCTGACTCGCTTCCTTGCACTGCGCAAAAACTGCCTTCCGCCGCAGCAATACTCAACTGCGTAACACCCTCTCTGCATGAAAGACCTGCTCGTTCTCTACTACTCCCGCAACGGCTCCACGGCCCTGATGGCGCGCGCCATTGCCCACGGCATCGAGTCGGTGTCTGGCGGCACCGCCCGCCTGCGCACGGTGCCGCCCATCTCGGCGCAAACCGAGGCCTCGCTGCCGCCGGTGCCCGAATCCGGCCCGCCGTATTGCGAGCTGGACGACCTCAAGGAATGCAGCGGCCTGGTGCTGGGCTCGCCGACGCGCTTCGGCAACATGGCCGCACCCCTCAAGTATTTTCTGGATTCGACCAGCGGCCTCTGGATGAGCGGTGCGCTGGTCGGCAAGCCGGCGGCGGTGTTCACCTCCACCGGCTCGCTGCATGGCGGCCAGGAGACGACGCTGCTGAGCATGATGCTGCCGCTGCTGCATCACGGCATGGTGCTGGTGGGCCTGCCATACAGCGAGCCGCAACTGTCCACCACGACCAGCGGCGGCACGCCGTACGGCGCCAGCCATCACTCCGGAGCGGGCAGTGCGCCCAAGCCGCCCTCGGCGGATGAGCTGGCGCTGGCCGAAGCGCTGGGCCGTCGGGTGGCGAGCATCGCCGTGAGGCTGGCTGTATGAGCAACACCAGACTGGTGACCGTCGTGCATCGCGCCACACTGCTGCTGCACATTGCCCTCACGGTGGGCGTGTTCGCACTCATCGTCGGACGCGGCACGCGCGCGCATTGGGTGTTGGCCGTGGTCGCCGTATTGCCCTTGCTCTCGACCTTGCCGGGTTTGCTGCGGGCGCGTGCCTACACGGCGGGCTGGGCGAGCATGTTGGTGTCGTTCTACTGCGCCATGCTGCTGGCCGAGGCTTACATGCTGCCCAGAATGAAGGGCGCACTCATCGTGCTCTCGGTAGTCGCCGCGCTCGATTTCGTTGCGCTGATGCTGTTCGCCAAGGCGAAGAAGACCGCGGATAAATTAGCCGCTCAGACCTAAGGTTTCCTGCACCAGCGGAATGGTCAGTCCGCGTCGCGTCGCCAGTGCTGCGCGGTCGAGCGTATCCACTGCCGCCAACAGCGAGGCCACGTCGCGCGGCAGGTGCTTGAGCAGATAGCTGGCGACTTCCAGCGAGAGATTGAGCCCGCGTGTGCTGGCGCGCAGGCGCAGCAGGCCGATGCGATCGTCATCCGACAGCGGCCGCAAACCAAAGCTGTTGAAGCCCGAAAGGCGGGTGGCGAGATCGGGCCGTGGCAGCAGCAGTTGCGCCGCCGGTTTGCGAGCGGTGACGAGTGTGCTCACGGCACGCTGGCGGCGGCCATCCAGCAGGCGGATCAGCGCCAGCGCCTGCGCGTCTTCCAGCGGCGCGTCGGCGAGGCCATCCATGCACAGCAGCGGCACGGTTTCGAGTGCGCGGCTGGAGGCAGCGAGCGTCTGCGCATCGAGCAGCATCGCGCGCATGCCGCTATCGGCGGCTTCTTTCAGCAGCGCCTGCACCAGATGACTTTTGCCGCTGCCGCCAGGGCCGTGCAACAGCAGGCTGCTGCTGTCTTCGGCATCCAGCAGCGTGCGTAGCGTGGCAACGACCGCGCCGTTGGGGCCGGTGTGAAAGTGCTCGAAATCCTGTGGGTCGGGTAGGGCGACGGCCAGCGCGAGTTGAGTGCCTTTCATGTGTCTTTTTTAAGCGGCGGCCCCTCACCCAGTGCGATCGCCGAAGGCGGTGGTGGCAGTGCTTCAGTAACAGGCTCTGCCGCTGCCGTAGCACCCCAGAGATAGAACGCGCTACTGCGCCAGCGTCGATTCAACTCGCGGAACAGCACGGCCAGGATGGCCGCCACCGGCAGGGCGATCAGCACGCCGGTGAAGCCCAGAATCTGCCCACCCGCCATGATGGCGAAGATGACGGTGACGGGGTGGATACCAATCTTGTCGCCCACCAGCATCGGCACCAGCACGTTGCCTTCAAGCATCTGCGCAATGCCGAAGATGATGCAGACCCAGATGATCGGCCAGAACGAAGGGTCCTGCACCAGCACCGCGATCATCGCGGCAGCAAAGCCCACCGCAAACCCTAGGTAGGGCACGAAGGTGAGCATGCCGGCGATGAGGCCGACCACGAGTGAGAGCTTGAGCCCCGCGATCGAGAGCGTGACGGTGTAGTAGATGGCCATCGCCACCATCACCAGCCCCTGCCCGCGGATGAAGCTGCCCAGCACGTCGTCGCACTCTCGCGCCAGGCGGCGGGTGAGCGGGCGCCAGCGCGGCGGCGTGAAGTGATCGCAGCTTTCCACCATGCGATCCCAATCTCGCAGCAAGTAAAACGCGACGACCGGAATCAGCGCGATATTGGCGATGGTGGCCAGCACCGCAAGGCCGGACTGCGCAACCACACCGGCAGCTCCCGTGGCCTCCTGCCAGTGGTCGCTGATCCAGCGGCTGATGTAGTTGGCGTCGATCTTGAGGTTGTCCGGCACGTTGATGCCGATCTTCGGCATGCCCACGTCCTGTATCCAGCGCAGCGCCTCGGGGGCGGCGGCGATGAGTGTGAGCGTCTGCGCATGGATCATCGGCGCGATCATCAGGATCAGCAGCGCGATGCTCAGCGTGATGCTGGCGAACACCAGCACCACGCCCCAGGTGCGCGAAAAGCCGCGCTCCTCCAGCCAATCGACCACCGGGTCGCCGACGTAGGCAAGGATGCCGCCCACCACGAACGGCATGAGGATGGGCCCCAGAACCCACAGCATGGCGAGCAGTGCCGCACCGCCCACCAGCCAGTGCCAATGGTCACGCAGACGCAGGGGGGATTCGAGTTCGGACGTGTGCATGGCGGGAGCTTTGGTGGAGGCAACGCTTAAAATAGCGTTCATCACTGAATCTTCGCCAATC
The DNA here is from genome assembly GCA_965279705.1 of Stagnimonas sp. GTDB lineage: Bacteria > Pseudomonadota > Gammaproteobacteria > Nevskiales > Nevskiaceae > Stagnimonas. The sequence continues at coordinate 2,615,432 of OZ257257.1, read as the reverse complement.
CATGTCCATGAAAAAGCCTGCCGCTCCAAAGAAATCACTCTCCTACCGCGACGCCGGCGTTGATATCGACGAGGGCGATGCGCTGGTCGATGACATCAAGAAGATCGTCAAATCGACCCAGCGGCCGGAAGTGCTGGCTGGCGTCGGCGGCTTTGGCGCGCTGGTGGGCATCCCCAAGAAATATAAAAAGCCGATTCTGGTGAGCGGCACCGATGGCGTCGGCACCAAGCTCAAGCTGGGCATCGAAACCGGCCGGGTGGAAGGCCTGGGCCAGGACCTGGTCGCCATGTGCGCCAACGACGTGCTGGTGAATGGCGCTGAGCCGCTGTTCTTTCTGGACTATTACGCCACCGGCCATCTCGACAAGAAAGTCGCTGGCAAGGTCATCAAGGGCATCGCCCACGGCTGCAAGCTGGCCGGTTGCGCGCTGGTGGGTGGCGAGACGGCCGAAATGCCGGGCCTCTACAGCAAGGGTGATTTCGACCTGGCGGGCTTCGTGGTCGCCGTGGTCGAGAAGAAGAAGATCATCGACGGCAGCCGTATCAAGAAGGGTGATGTGCTGATCGGTCTGCCGTCTTCCGGCCCGCATTCCAATGGCTATTCGCTGGTGCGCAAGATCATCGAAGTGAGCAAGGCCAAGTTGAGCCAGAAGCTCGGCAGCGGCACGCTCGAAGACGCGCTGCTCGCACCGACCGAAATCTACGTGAAGCCCATCCTGAAGCTGCTCGAAGACGGCATCGACATGCGGGGCGGCAGCCACATCACGGGTGGCGGCATCGTGGGCAATCTGCCGCGCTGCTTCCCCAAGGGTGTGGCGGCAGTGGTCGACACCACGAGCTGGACACGGCCGGCCGTGTTCGACTGGTTGCAGGAGCAGGGCAACGTCACGCAGGAAGAAATGTGGCGCGTCTTCAACTGCGGCGTTGGGTTCATCGCCATCGTGCCGCGCCTTGAGGCTGATGCAGCGCTAGCCTCGCTGAAGAAGAGCAAGGTGAAGGCCTTCGTCATGGGCGAGATCGTCAAGGGCAAACAGGACGTGCGCTTCGTCTGATCTCGTGAAGAACCTTGTCGTTCTTATCTCAGGGCAGGGTCGCAATCTTCAGGCGCTGATCCAGCATTGCGCAGCGGGGCACATCCCCGCGCGCATCGCGGCAGTCGTCAGCAACAGGGCCGATGCACCTGGCCTGCAACGTGCCCGGCAGGCCGGTATCGCCACGCAGGTGGTCGATCACAAGGCCTTTGCGAGCCGGGAAGCCTTCGATGCCGCGCTGATGCAGGCCATCGACGCGCATGCGCCGGATGTGCTGGCGCTCGCGGGCTTCATGCGCATTCTCACCACAGCCTTCACGCAGCATTACGAGGGTCGCGCGCTCAACATCCATCCCTCGCTGCTGCCACGTCATCCGGGCTTGAAGACCCACGAGGCGGTGTTGGCAGCAGGCGATGCCGAGCACGGGGCGACGGTGCATTTCGTCACCGCTGCGCTCGATGGCGGGCCGCGTGTGCTTCAGGGCGCGTTCACAGTGCCGCCACAGGCTTCAGCTTCTGTTTTGGCGGAGCGTGTGATGCAGGATGTGGAGTTGAAAATCTATCCCCAAGCCATCGCCTGGCTCGCCAGTGGCGCGCTTTGCTTGAGCAAAGGCAGCGCAATTCTGCGCGGCCGAGCACTCACGACACCCTTAACACTGCTCGATGTGGAGGCGGTATTCCAATGAAACTAAAGCCCTTGTGGATGCTGCTCGCACTCGGCATTGGCCTGCCCGCCAGCGCCGGCTCACTGAGTGCTACGCAGCTGACCTACGACGTATCGTGGACCGGCATCCCGCTCGGGTCCGGCACGCTGACGCTCACGCCCGAAGCCAACGACTGCTATCGCTACGAGCTGGCCACCAATCCCGTCGGCGTCGTCAGCCTGATTTATGGCGCGCCCAAGGAGACCAGCAATTTCTGCGTCAAGAATGGCGCGGTGGTGCCCAGCACGATGAGCTTCAACAATCCCAAGCGCTCGAAAGACGGCTTCGTGCTCACTTTCGATTTCGCCAAGGGGCTGCTGCTCGGTGGCCGCAATGGCCCGCTGGAGATCAAGCCCGGCACGCTCGACCGCCTCAGCGTGCAGCAGGCTGCGCGCCTGTGGGTGAAGACGCATATCAACGATGCCAAGCCCGGCACGCTGGTCACGCCCGTGGCCGACCACAAGCGGGTGAAGACCTACACCTTCGCCATCAAGGGCAAGAGCCAGATCGAGACCCCGGCGGGCACCTTCGAGGCAATCCAGTTCGAGCGCATCGACGACCCCAACACCACGCTGCGTTTCTGGCTCGCGCCCGAAAAAGACTACATGCCGGTGAAGGTGCAGAACATCGAAGACGGCGAAGACAAAGTGAGCTTGACGCTGAAGAAGGCGGGCTGATTGCGTTAGCCTTGTTGCAATGCTGATCTGGAGACTGCCATGCGCCTGCTGACCCTCGTTGTTTTGCTGACTGCCCTCACTGCCTGCGGCAAGCAGCCCGAAGCGCCCAAGCCCGGCGAGCCGCAAGGCCGTGCGGAGACACAGCCCATTCGCAACACCGAAGCGATTGGTTATGCGGGCAATGCCATCGCCGACAAGGTGGATGGCACGCTGGATGCCAACGACCAGCGCAAGGCGGAGCTGGACTCGGCCATCGACGCGCAGACCAACCCGCGCTGATTACTCAGATCACGGATTCCTCACGCAGCTTGTCCATGTGCGACTCGATGTTCATCGCTGCAAACGGCCACAGCCGCGAATCCACGCCCTTGTAGAGCAGCGGCAGCATTTCGGCGGGTGACTTGCCCTCGCGATGCAGTTGCAGCACGGCGGCTTCGCGCAATTTTCGGTGCTTCAGCGTTTCCTGCAGGCGATAGGTCGTGCCCATCGCCATGCCATGACTCGGCACGATCACCGCCGGGTCGAGGTCGATCACCTTTTGCAGCGTCGCAAAATAGGTGCCCATGTGGCCTTCGGGCTTGGCGATCACCACCGTGCCGATGCCCTGAATAAGATCGCCGACGATGAACCAGGCCTTGTTGTCGGGCATCAGCGCGATCTGTCCCGCATCGTGCCCCGGCACCGGCACCACGCGCACCGGCTGGCCCAGCCAGCGCGTCACCACATCGCCCTCGACATAGGTGCGTAGCAACAGGTCGCCGAAGTAGCCCGGCACTTCGGCTTGAATGAAGCGGCGTGTGGTGTCGCTGAGCGCCAGTGGCACGTCGTAGTGCGCGGCGATCTCGTTGGCGAACTGGCGGTGGTCGGGGTGGTGGTGGGTGAGCAGTACCTCGTCGCAACCCACACGGTCGATCAACTTCAGCAGCCGCGCGAGTTCGCTGCGATCGGCCGGCGAGGGGTCGACCAGTACCTTGTAGCTGTCGCCGATTAAAAATGCATTGGTATGCGTTGCCGGCGGCAGCGTATTGCTGCGCACCGGAATCAGGCGTAAGCCCTGCAGCGGCTCGATGATGCGGCACTCGTCATCCGCGCCGTCGTTGTCGAGATCGATGACGGTGTCGTGGCCGCCGTGCAGCGCCAGTGCAGTGACCGTATCCAGCGTCGGCGGCGCCATCAGCAGCGTGCCGGTCTGATAACGCGCCAGCCAGTCACCTGCCGTCGTCCACAGCGCTTCGGAATGCTCCCGGGTATCGAGTGCCAGCTCAGGCTTTGTGGCGAGATCGATGCGCAGAAAGCGGGTGCGGAAGCGCGTCGCCGAAATGGATGGTGTGGTGGCCTCGCCCAGCACCCGCACGGCCTGCACCTGGCCGCTCAGGGCCAATGCATCGAGGTCAATGCCCAGCTCCTCCTGCACCTCGCGGGCGATGCCAACCAGCACACGGGTTTCGGCGTCAGCGCACACCAGCGCCGTGCTGCCTTCGGCATCGGCGGTCTCGATCTTGCCGCCGGGGAAGGCCCAATAACCTGAGAACGAGGGCAGCTCAGGTTGGCGCCGCACCATCAGGATTTCGCCCTGGCAGCAGAGCACGACGGTGACGGCATCGCGGATTAAAGCAGCGTTCATGACTGGCTTATTGGTGATCGTTGTCTATGCTGGCGACAAGTTTCCACCAACACAATGCTATGGCCGGTCTCACCTTTCTTGTTTTGCCGCGCATCGTCACGGCAAACCCCGCCGTCGCGACGATGATCCTCGTCGCCGGCGGCGTGGTTTTCTCCTTCTTCGTCGAATGGCTGGCACGTACCTTGGACGACGCGCGCTACGGCTGGCAGCAACGCCTGCGGCTTCGCCTCGGCGTGGTCGAAGGCAAGAAAATCCCGGAGCTGAAGTGGCTCACGCTCAGCACCCAGTTTCTGCTCTGGCCCTTCATCGGCTTTCTGCTGCTGCACGTCTGGGGCCTGCACGATCTGGGCGATGAGTTCAGCGAGGCGCTGACCGGCGGCGGCATCAAGCTTGGCAGCGTCACGCTGGTGCCCTCGCATATCATCATGGGCATTCTGTGGTTCGTGCTGCTGCTGACCTTTGGCCGTTGGCTGAAGAAAAAACTGGAGCAAGACTGGCTGCCGCTGACCAGCCTCGAACCCAGCGTGCGGGTTTCCATCGCCACCCTGTTCGGCTACCTCGCCGCCGTCGTCGCCGTCATGGTGGGGCTCAGCGTGGTGGGGCTCGATCTCAGCAAGCTCGCCATCGTCGCGGGTGCGCTGTCGGTGGGCATTGGTTTTGGCTTGCAGAATATCACCAACAACTTCTTCTCCGGCCTCATCCTGCTGTTCGAGCGGCCGGTGCGCATGGGCGATTACATCAAGATCGCCGGGGCCGAAGGTTTCGTGCGCAAGATTCGCATCCGCTCCACCGAACTCGAAACCTGGGACCGCACCAGCATCATCGTGCCCAACTCCGAGCTGCTGTCGAAGTCGGTCGAGAACCTGAGTTTTCACGACAACATCGGCCGCCTGATATTGCCGGTGCAAGTGGCGTTTGAAGGCGACCCCAACAAGGTGAAAGCCCTGCTGCTGCAAGCCACCGAAGGCGAGAAAGAACTGATCCAGGACGACGAAAAATTCGGCCTCACCGGCCCCTGGGTGGTGTTCGCCGATTTTCAGGGCAGCACCCTGCATTTCGAGCTGCGCGGCTATCTGCGCGACATGCACGGCAAGACCGGTGTGGCCAGCCGTATCCGCTTTCGCATCTTCGAGCTGTTCAAGGCCGAGGGCATCGCCATCCTTGCCGGCCCGCAGGAAATCAGCATCAAGCAATGGCCCGCGCCGCCAGCCAACGCCTCGCCGGAAATATCCGCCAAATAGGGGATGCAGGGCGGCACCTTTGCGCTAGGCTTGCGACATAAATAAGCACAGCCACTTTGGAGAGAGCCATGCCCGATTTGAGCGCCCATACGGTCAGCGATTACATGACCACCAATCTGCTCACCTTCAAGCCGGATACCGATGTGATGAGTGCGATCGGCCAGCTGCTGAAGCGTGGCCATTCGGGCGCGCCGGTGTGCGATGACGCAGGCCTGCTGGTGGGCATGTTGTCCGAGAAGGACTGCCTGAAGGTAGCGGTGATTGCCAACTACGAAGGCGTGTCGCCGGGCGTGGTGCGCGATTTCATGTCGACCAATGTGGCTTCGCTTTCGCCGGAGATGACGCTGCTGGATGCGGCTTCGCGCTTTCTGGATACGCCGTTCAAGCGGTTTCCGGTGGTGGAGAGTGGGCGGCTCATGGGGCAGATATCGCGTAGCGATATTTTGCGAGCGATTCATGATGCGGCTTGATTAACCTTAGGCACGAAGATGGCCTGCTTCAAACTTCGGAAACTTTGGGAAGATGATGACGGAATGGCCCGAGTCGAGCTTTTCGTGTCCGACAATCGCCAAAGTACTACCCAAGATTTTTATACATACCCTCAGCATCTTGAGGCGTTCGGTATAAGCCTTGCAGCTTTCTTTCCCAAGATGGGGAAAGGTGAGGTCGTCTTTAAGTACGGCGAGGAAGCAGAAAAGATTTACAGCTTTGTGCTCGTCAAAGCGTTCTATATAAACAGTCATAGTGTTGGCCTCCTCATTCAAACTAACAACAATAAGCTTGGCTACGAATCATCAATGAGTAGGTTTTGCATAGATTCAAATCTTTCAGCAGTAAACGAGTTAGGGCTGCAAATTGCGGAATGGGCAAAGGCAATGCAAGCGCCTCTAACTTGCGAGCTACAGTGACGTAGGGTGGGCAGACCTCATCTGCCCACGCGGCTTTTGTTAATCGCGCTGACGCGCTCCGCTGGCTGAGTGTTTGCTTCGAGCGCGGTTTCGCCTAGTGGCGAGTTACTTCTTTTTGCTTGTGCAAAAAGAAGTAACCAAGAAAAAGCACACCCTGATACGGCGGTGCCTACGGCACTACCCTGCGATGCTCGTGCCGAGGGGCGCTGCGGAACTCGCGGGCGAACAGCACGCCCGCTCAGACAATCCTCGCTCAAAAGACCCCCTCGCCCCTGCGCTTCTCGGCGCCTCCTAAGGGGCCCGACGTCAAAAGCCAAATCACCAGCAACAGCGCCCTCTCCCCAACCCTCTCCCGCAAGCGGGAGAGGGAGACCAGAAGAGAGAGTTCGCTTTTGAACCCCTCTCCCGCATGCGGGGGAGGGGCAGGGGAGAGGGCGCTTTTGATGTTGCCTTTGACGTCGGGCCCCGTGGGAGGTGCCGAGAAGCGCAGGATTTCGGGGAGCTGTGCGCGAGGATTGTCTGAGCACGGCTTCATCGTGCGAGTTCCGCAGCGCCCCCGAAAGCCGAGCATCGCAGGGTAGTGCGAAGCACCACCGTATCGGGTCGCCTTTTTTTGCTTACTTTTTTTGGCGAAGCAAAAAAAGTGAGACGCCCGTAAGGCGGAATAAAAACCTCAGAGCACAACGAACACAGCAGAGCGCAAAGCGCGACACAACAGCAAGCCGCTCAACCGCGACAAAAGGCCAAAAGCTAAAGCAAAGGCACGCCATGACGATAGGACGATCATGGCTAGAAAGCACAAACACGAAGAGCACCTCAACGCCGAAGCCTGGGCTATTCCCTACGGCGATCTGGTGACTCTGCTGCTCGCACTTTTCGTGGTGATGTATGCCATGTCGTCGGTCAACGAAGGCAAGTACCGCGTCATGTCCGAGGCCATGAGCGAGGCTTTTCACGGCACGCCGCGCACGCTCAAGCCGGTGCAGGTGGGCGACAAGAACGAGCGGGGATTGGGGTCGGCCGCACGGGTGGACCTCACCCATCAGCCGCCCAAGCAGGTCAGCATCGGCGGCCTGCATCGCGACCTCAAGAACCCGCAGGTGGTGGCGGGCGAGATCAAGACCGCGCTGGCTTCGCCGCAGCAGATGCCGGCGGGGGCATCGGGCTATCGCGATGGCGGCAAGCAGTCGCTCAAGCGCATCGCGCGCGAGGTGGAACACGCCATGCAGGGGCTGATCCAGCAGAACCTCATCGTCGTGCGCCGCAAGGCGACCTATCTGGAGATCGAGATCAAGACCGACATCCTGTTTGCCTCCGGCGTGGCCAATGTCTCGACGCTGGCGCGGCCTGTGCTGCTGCGGCTGGGTGAAATCCTCAAGCCGTTCGACAACCCGCTGCGGGTCGAGGGCCATACCGACAACATGCCCATCGCCACCGCCAGCTACCCCAGCAACTGGGAGTTGTCCTCGGCGCGCGCGGCGAGCGTGGTGCATGTGCTGCTCGACGCCAGCGTCAGCCCCCAGCGGCTGTCCGTCGGTGGCTTTGGCGAGTATCAGCCGGTGGCCGACAACACCTCGCCGCAGGGCCGCAATGCCAACCGCCGGGTGGTGATCGTGGTGCTGGCGGGCGAGGGCGAAGACGGCACCAGCATGGAGAAAGTGCTGGGCGCGCAACTGGATGAAACCGAAACCCAACCCGAGCTGGAGCAGGTCGCCCAGATCGAGCCGCCGCAGGCGCCGCTGCAATGGCCGCTGAGCAGCGACGCTACCGTGAGGCTCGCGCCATGACCGGCCTGCCGCCATCCACTGCTGCCGCCAGCGCCCAGCGCTGGATCCGTTTCAGTATCCACGGGCAGGACTACGCCGTGGATATTCGCAGCGTGCGCGAGGTGCTCAGTTTTGCGGCCATCGAGCCGGTGCCGGGTGCGCCGGCGATGGTGCTCGGCGTCATCAATCTGCGTGGGCAGATCGTCACGGTGGTCGACTTCGGCCAGTGGCTGGGCCGCACTGCCAGCGCAACACCGCGACCGATTCTGGTGATGGATCACCACAACGTGGTGCTGGCACTCGCCATAGACGCCGTGCACGACGTCACGCGTCTCGACCCGGACGAGATCAAGCCCGTGCCGCGCACCGGCACGGCCACCCATCCCGGCGTGATGCAGGGGCTGGTCGTGCGCGATAGCGGCCTGCTCTCGCTCCTCAACGCCGATGTGCTGATCGCGCAACTGGCTGCTGGATAGGCCCGCGCCATTCATCGTGGCGGATGCGCCGCTCGCAGCACACTTGCTCAAGCGGGAACAGGACTTGCCGAAAGCCTCCCTGACATCGCGGCACTGACGGAACCTCGTCATACCGCCCAGCGATGGAGCATGCAGACGGGAGTGGCTCATGGCGCGAAAGACGGCAGTCCGCAGTAGCAACGTAACGGCTCTCACGGTGGACGAAAGCCACATCAACGTCGGCTCGCAACTCGGCATCGAAGACGCTGCCAGTCTGCACCAGCAACTCTGCGCCGCTGTCGACGAACCACGCACCGTGGTGCTCGAAGGCCGCGATGTGCGTGACATCCACACCGCCGCACTTGAGCTGTTCTGCCTGTTCTGTCGCGACCGCCGCAGTGCGGGCCGCGAGACCCGCTGGCAGGAGCCCTCCGAAACCCTGCGGGCCGCCGCAGCCCTGCTCGGCATCACCAGCCTCATGTCACTGACCCCAATGAGCATCGCCCCATGAGCGCACACATTCTCGCTGTCGATGACTCCGCCTCGATGCGGCAGATGGTCGCCTTCACCTTGAAGGCTGCGGGCTATGAAGTGACCGAGGCCGAAGACGGCGCGGTGGCTTTGGGCCTCGCCAAGCAGGGCAAATACAAGCTCGTGCTCGCCGACGTCAACATGCCGAACATGGATGGCCTAACGCTGGTGCGTAACCTGCGCACGCTGCCGGACTACAAGTTCACGCCGCTGCTGATGCTCACCACCGAATCAACGCCGGAGAAGAAGGCCGAAGGCAAGGCAGCAGGGGCGACGGGCTGGTTGGTGAAGCCGTTTAACCCCGAACAGCTGATTGCCACGATCCAGAAAGTTCTAGGCTGAAACCGCCATGACGATTGATCTGGCGCGATTTCATGCGGCGTTCTTCGAAGAGAGCTTTGAAGGCTTGGATGCAATGGAGGCGAGTCTGCTCGCACTCGACCCCGGCACCGCCGACAAGGAAACCATCAACGCGATCTTTCGCGCCGCCCACAGCATCAAGGGCGGCTCGGCGACGTTTGGCTTTTCGGCGGTCGCGGCCTTCACCCACATTCTCGAAACCCTGCTCGACCAGATGCGCTCCGGTGTACGCCCCGTCGCACAGCCGCTGGTCGACCAGCTACTCGGTTCTGTCGATGCCGTGCGCGAGTTGCTTGAAGCCGCGCGCGATGGTCGCGAGGCCAATGTCGCGCTGATTGCCGGCCACCAGAACGCACTCGCCGCCACGCTCGCCAATGCCACTGCACCCGCAGCAATCGCGGCGGTCATCGAAGCACCCGCGCCAGTGAGCGCCAGCACCAGCTTCAAGATCGAGTTCACGCCGGTGCCGAGCCTGTTCCGCAGCGGTAACGACCCGCGCCATATCTTTCGCGAGCTGGCCAGCCTCGGCACGCTCGCTGTCGAAGCGCACTGCGAGCACGCGCCTAAGCTCAATGAGAAGGTACCGGAGGACTGTCACCTCAACTGGGTGCTCACGCTCACCGGCAATGTCGATGAGGCCCGCGTGCGCGAGGCATTTGCCTGGGTCGAAGACGAGTGCCATCTGGTCATCACCGCGCTCGACGCCGCACCAGCGGCCAAGCCGGTGCTCACGCTGATCGAAGGCGGCAAGTCCGCCGCGCGCAACGAGTTTGTGGTGCCGCCGAGTGCAGTGACGCAAGACCGTCGCGCCGGTGATCGCCGCCAGGGCGGGCCCGAGGGCAGCTCGATTCGCGTCAGCACCGAGAAGATCGACCAGCTCATCAACCTCGTCGGCGAGCTGGTCATCACCCAGGCCATGCTGGCGCAGCAGGCTGGTGCACTCGACCCCATCGTCTGCGAAAAACTATTGGCCGGATTGGCACAGCTCGACCGCAATACGCGGCAGATGCAAGAGAGCGTGATGTCGATCCGCATGCTGCCGATGGAGTTCGTGTTCTCGCGCTTTCCGCGCATGGTGCACGACCTCGCCGGCAAGCTCGGCAAGCAGGTGCGCCTGCTCACCATCGGCGAATCGACTGAGCTGGATAAGGGCTTGATCGAGAAGATTGCCGACCCGCTGACGCACCTGGTACGCAACTCGCTGGATCACGGCATCGAGACGGTGGAGGCGCGCATTGCGGCGGGCAAAGACCCGGTCGGCACCGTGCGGCTTTCTGCCGCGCATCAGGGCGGCAGCATCGTCATCGAGATTTCGGATGACGGTCGCGGCCTCAACCGCGAGCGCATTCTGGCCAAGGCGCGCGAGAGCGGGCTCAACGTCAGCGATGCAATGAGCGACAGCGAGGTCTGGCAGCTCATCTTCGCCAACGGTTTCTCCACTGCCGAGGTCGTCACCGATGTGTCGGGGCGCGGCGTGGGTATGGACGTGGTGAAGAAGAACATCCTCTCACTCGGTGGGCAGGTTGATCTCACGTCCGTCGCCGGCAAGGGTGCGACCGTCACCATCCGTCTGCCGCTGACGCTCGCCATCTTGGATGGCATGTCGATCCGCGTCGGCGAAGAGATTTTCATCGTGCCGCTCAACTGCGTGGTGGAGTCGCTGCAACCGACGGCCGAGCAGGTGAAGCCCGTTGCAGGCTCAAGCCGCGTGGTGAAAGTGCGCAGCGAATACCTGCCGCTGGTCTCGCTCGCTAACGCCTTTCGCATCCCCGCCGAGCACGCCGACCCCACGCGCGGCGTGCTGGTGCTGGTCGAGGCCGAGGGCAAGAAGATTGCCCTGCAAGTGGACGAACTCGTCGCCCAGCAGCAAGTGGTCATCAAGTCGCTGGAGGCCAACTACAAGCGCGTGTTCGGCATCAGCGGCGCGACCATCTTGGGTGATGGCCGGGTGGCACTGATTCTCGACATTGGTTCGCTGGTGCGTGACTTGCACCAGCGGGCTGCGGCTTAACGCAAAGGACGACCCAATGACACTCGCCACCGCAGCACACAGCAGCGCGCCTTCACACGGCGTGGTGCAGGGCACAAACGCCAACGAGTTCCTCACCTTCACCCTCGGCAACGAGGAATACGGCGTGGACATATTGAAAGTGCAGGAGATTCGCGGTTACGACACCGTCACGCGCCTGCCGGATGCGCCCGACTACGTGAAGGGCGTCATCAATCTGCGCGGCACCATCGTGCCGGTGCTGGACCTGCGCATCAAGTTCAACGTCGGTGTCGTCGAATACAACACGTTCACGGTGATGATCATCTTGAACATCGCCAAGCGCGTCGTCGGCATCGTGGTGGATGGCGTCAGCGACGTCATGCAGCTCACCGAGTCGCAGCTGCGGCCGCCGCCTGATCTAGGCATTTCGCATGCAGGCGGTGCGAGCCAATTCATCACCGGCATCGGCGCGCTCGAAGACCGCATGTTGATCCTCGTCGATATCGAAAAACTGCTGCGCTCTGCCGACCTCGCTCTGTGCGACGACGCCAACCCAACCCACTAATTACGCCAACGCACACGAGACCCACGCCATGACCACCAAGACCAAGACCGCTGCCAAGAAGCCCGTCGCCAAGAAAGTGATTGCCAAGTCCACGACCAAGGCCAAGTCCAAGACCCCGCTGGTGGATGCCAAGGCCGTGGCCATGGCCAAGGCGCTGCACGAGGCAGACATGGCGGGCCAGATCGCGGCCATCCACAAGGCGCAGGCGGTGATCGAGTTCGATATGAAGGGCAATATCCTCAATGCCAACGAGAACTTTCTCGCCACGCTCGGCTACACGCTGGACGAGATCAAGGGTCAGCACCACGGCATGTTTGCTGAGCCCACGTATCGCACCAGTGCCGAGTACCGCACGTTCTGGGAAAAACTCGGCCGCGGCGAATACGACCAGGGCCAGTACAAGCGCCTCGCCAAGGGCGGCCGCGAGGTGTGGATCCAGGCCAGCTACAACCCCATCTTCGACATGGACGGCAAGCCGTTCAAGGTGGTGAAGTTCGCCACCGACATCTCGGCTGCCAAGCTACAAGAGGCCGACGTGGCAGGCCAGCTCGGTGCCATCGGCAAGGTGCAGGCGGTGATCGAGTTTTCGCTCGACGGCACCATCCTCAATGCCAACGACAACTTTCTGCACACGCTGGGTTACACCCTGCGCGAGATTCAGGGCCAGCACCACGGCATGTTCGTCGACCCGGCCTATCGCGCCAGCCACGAATACCGCGTGTTCTGGGACAAGCTCGGTCGCGGCGAGTTTGATGCGGGCCAATACAAGCGCATCACCAAGAGCGGCAAGGAGGTGTGGATTCAGGCCAGCTACAACCCGATCTTCGATATGAACGGCAAGCCCTTCAAGGTCGTGAAATACGCCACCGACATCAGCGACCAGAAGATGCAGCACGCCGACTTTTCGGGCCAGATCAACGCCATCGGCAAGAGCCAGGCGGTGATCGAGTTTGATCTCAAAGGCAACATCATCAATGCCAACGACAACTTCCTGCGCACGCTCGGTTATTCGATGGACGAGATTCGCGGCCAGCACCACCGCATCTTCTGCGACACCGCCTACACGGTGAGTGCCGAGTATCGTGGCTTCTGGGAAAAACTCGGTCGCGGCGAATACGATTCCGGCCAATACAAGCGCATCGCCAAGGGCGGCCGCGAGGTGTGGATTCAGGCCAGCTACAACCCGATCATGGACATGAACGGCAAGCCGTTCAAAGTGGTGAAGTTCGCCACCGAAATCACCGAGGCCAAGTTGCAGGCGGCGGACTTCGAGGGCCAGCTCTCGGCCATCGGCAAGGCGCAGGGCGTGATCGAGTTCAAGCTCGACGGCACCATCCTCAACGCCAACGAAAACTTCCTCAACGTGGTCGGCTATCGGCTCGACGACATCAAGGGCCGCCACCACAGCATGTTCGTGGATCGCGCCCACCGCGAGTCCACCGAATACCGCCTGTTCTGGGAAAAACTCGGTCGCGGCGAATACGACAGCGGCCAGTACAAGCGCGTCGGTAAAGACAGCAAGGAAATCTACATTCAGGCCAGCTACAACCCCATCCTCGACTTGAATGGCAAGCCCTTCAAGGTAGTGAAGTACTGCACCAACGTCGGTGACCAGGTGCGTGCGGCGCAGCAGCTGGAGATCGCGGTGCGGCAGACGCAAGAGGTGGTGACCGCCGCGAAAGAGGGCGACCTCGCCGGACGCATCCCCATGGAGGGCAAGGACGGCAACATTGCCGACCTGTGCAGCGGCGTGAACGCCGTGCTCGACTCGATGGCGAGCGTGGTGGGCAACATCAAGACCGCGAGCGAGGCGATCAATACGGCTGCGAAAGAGATCGCCAGCGGCAACACCGATTTGTCGGCGCGCACCGAGCAGCAGGCGGCTTCGCTGGAAGAGACGGCGTCTTCAATGGAAGAGCTGACCTCGACCGTGAAGCAGAACGCCGAGAACGCGCGCCAGGCCAATCAGCTCGCGATTGGCGCGAGCGATGTCGCCATCAAGGGTGGGCAGGTGGTGAGCAGCGTGGTCACCACCATGAGCCAGATCAGCGAAGCCAGCAAAAAGATCGCCGACATCATCGGCGTGATCGACGGCATCGCCTTCCAGACCAACATCCTGGCCCTCAACGCCGCCGTGGAAGCGGCGCGTGCCGGTGAACAGGGCAGGGGCTTTGCGGTGGTGGCAGCCGAAGTACGCAGCCTCGCGCAGCGCAGCGCCGGTGCGGCGAAAGAGATCAAGAGCCTGATCGGCGATAGCGTCGAGAAGGTGGGCAACGGCAGCAAGCTCGTCGAGCAGGCCGGCAAGACCATGGACGAGGTCGTCAACAGCGTGAAGCGCGTGACCGACATCATGTCGGAGATCACCGCCGCCTCGCAGGAACAGAGCCAGGGCATCGAGCAGATCAACCAGACCATCACGCAGATGGACGAGATGACGCAGCAGAATGCGGCCCTCGTCGAAGAGGCTTCGGCCGCAGCTCGCTCGCTCGAGGAGCAGGCCGGTGGCCTGATCGAATCGGTGGCGATGTTCCGCTTGGGCAACGAGGCACCGCCGGCCAAGGTGATGCCCAGCTACGTGCATCGCCCCTCCGCGCCTACGCCGATTCGTCCGGCTTTGAAGGCAGTGGTGCGCAGCGCAGCACCGCCCGTCCGCAGCGCCCCGGTGCGCCGCCAGCCGCAGGCTGCACCAGCCAAGGTGGCGGGCGGTGGTGATGGCCAGTGGACGGAGTTCTAAGGCCCAACCCCCTTGCCACCAACTGCCACCGGAAGATGCCATGAGCAGTGTGAGAACCGCAGCAGCACGCGAGAGCGAACGCGAGTTCGTCTTCACGCCACGTGACTTCGAGCGGGTGAGCAAGCTCATCCACCGCAAGGCGGGCATCGTGCTCAACGACAGCAAGGAGGACATGGTCTATAGCCGCCTCGCGCGTCGACTGCGCGACGTGGGTCTGGCGTCCTTCAAGCAGTATCTCGACCAGCTCGAAAGCGGCACGATGGATCAGGAGTGGGAGGGCTTCACCAACGCCCTCACCACTAACCTCACTGCGTTCTTCCGCGAGCCGCATCACTTCGACATGTTGAAGGAGCATCTCGCCACGCTGGCACCGAAGCCACGGCATCTCATCTGGTGCTCGGCAGCATCCACCGGCGAAGAGCCGTACTCGCTGGCGATGGCCGCCATCGAGCACTACGGCACGCTCACACCGCCGGTGGCGATTCTCGCGACCGACATCGACACCAATGTGCTCGACACCGCCCAGCGCGGCGTCTACACGCTCGATCGGCTGGAGAAACTCAGCGATGCGCGCAAGCGCCAGTTCTTCCGTCGCGGTAGCGGTGACAACGCCGGCTACTGCAAGGTGATCGAGCCGCTGCAAAAGCTCATCAACTGGCGGCCACTGAATTTGCTCGACGCGCGCTGGGGTTTGAAAGGCCCCTTTGATGCGGTGTTCTGCCGCAACGTGATGATCTATTTCGACAAGCCGACGCAGCACCAGATCATTGAGAAATTCATGCCGCTGATGAGCGACGAATGCCTGCTGTTCGCGGGTCATTCCGAGAGCTTCTTTCATTGTGCTGATCTCATCCGCTCACGTGGCCGCACCGTGTATGAGCCCGTGCGTGCCGTGCCGGCGCGGCGTGCGGTGGGGGCCACTGCGTGAGCGCCGCCGCATTCGCCGCACCACCCCACGACCGTTGGGCGAAGTCCGGCGCACGCGGCGATGGCTGGGCCAGCTTCAGCTACCACGAGCGGCAGTTCGATCTGCCCGCGATCAAGCTGCTGCCCGGCGAGTTCTACGTGACCGACAAGGCGATGGCGCTGACCACCGTGCTTGGCTCTTGTGTGTCTGCCTGCATCCGCGACCGCGAGTTGGGCATTGGCGGCATGAACCACTTCATGCTGCCGGATAGCGAAAGCGGCGGCAGCTCGGCGCGCTACGGTGGCTACGCGATGGAGATTCTCGTCAACGAACTACTCAAGTTGGGCGCCTCGCGCCGCATGCTCGAAGCCAAGGTGTTCGGTGGCGGCGCGGTGCTGAAGAGCCTGAGCGAGAGCAATGTCGGCGCGCGCAACGTCAGCTTTGTGCTTGAGTACCTCAAGGCCGAGCGCATCCCCATCGTCTCGCAGGATCTCGGTGATATCTGCCCGCGCAAGATCGGCTATCTGCCGCAGTCCGGCCGCGCGATGGTGAAGCGCCTGACGGTTCTTGCGGTAAAGAGCGACCTTGCCGACGAAACCGCCTATCGCTCACGTCTGGTGCAGGCACCAGCGACGGGCAGCATCGAACTTTTCTAGTGAACACCATGCCTATCAAAGTACTGATCGTCGACGACTCCGCCATGGTGCGGCAGCTGTTGACCGAAATGATTGCTGCCGACCCGGCCTTCGAGGTCGTTGGTAGTGCGGCAGACCCGCTGGTCGCGCGCGACAAGATCAAGCAGTTGAACCCGGATGTGCTGACGCTTGATGTCGAGATGCCGCGCATGGACGGCCTGACCTTTCTCGAAAACCTGATGCGCCTGCGCCCGTTGCCGGTGCTGATGGTGTCGAGCCTCACCGAGCGTGGTGCTGAAGTGACGCTGCAAGCGCTCGAACTCGGTGCGGTGGACTTCGTCACCAAGCCGAAGATCGACGTGAAGTCGGGCCTGATCGAAAACGCCGATGAGCTGCGCGCCAAGCTCAAGGCCGTTGCCCGTGCCAAGGTGTTCGCCAAGGCTGCGCGCGCAGCCAACAGCGCCACGGCCTTGGTGCCGGCCAAGCGCCGCTTGTTCGGCACCACTGAAAAAATCATTGCCATTGGTTCGTCCACGGGTGGTACCGAGGCGGTGAAGGAGGTGCTGATGCAGATGCCAGCCGACGCACCCGCCATCGTCATCGCTCAGCACATCCCGGCCCTGTTTTCGCGCCCCTTTGCCGAGCGCATGGATCGCTGTTCTGCGATGACCGTGTTCGAGGCCGCTGACGGTCAGCAGATCGTGCCGGGCCATGTTTACATCGCACCGGGTGGTCGCCATCTCACCGTGGTGAAGAGCGGCGCGCGCTACCTCTGCCGCCTCACGGACGACGCACCGGATTGCTTCCAGCGCCCATCCTGCAACGTGCTGTTCCGCTCGGTAGCGGAATGGGTGGGTATCAATGCCGTGGGTGCTGTGCTCACCGGCATGGGCGAGGACGGCGCGCGCGGCTTGCTGGCGATGCGCCAGGCCGGTGCCCGCACGCTGGTGCAGGACGAAGCCAGCAGCGTGGTCTGGGGCATGCCCGGCGCGGCCCACAAGCTCGGTGCCGCCGAGCTGATCCTGCCGCTGCATCGCATCGCCGAACAACTGCTCAAGTTTGCCGCTGGCGCTGCGGCGCAACGCGCTGCCTAAAGACTGCTGCTATTCAGCCGATAGATCACGAGACCCACAAGAGAGGGCATCACCATGAGCGCAACCATGTCACCGATTCAGAAGACCCTGCTGGTGCCACTGGCACTCACCGCAACCCATACGGCGGTGCAGCTGATGGGTGCGCCACCCTCCCTGACCTGGGCGGTGCTAGTGGTGATGCTCGCCGCCTGGGGCCATGCCGCCTGGTGGTTTCAAAAGCAGGAGCGCCAACGCAGCCAGCGCGATGCGCAGACGCTGATCGAGCCGCACCGCGTGCTGATGCAGGTGTGCGGCACCACGCGGGTCGAGGCGCACAGCGTGCAGCAGGAGCTGGAGCGCGTGCGCATGCTGATCCGCGATGCCTGTGCACAGCTGCAAAAGAGCTTCAGTGCGATGAACGCGCAATCGCAGGCGCAGGCCACGGTGGTCGCGCGCATCGTGCAGCGCGGTGGGGCCGATGACGTCGATGTGCGCCGGTTTGCGCAACTCGCCGGCAATCTGATGGAAGGTCTGGTGGATACCCTGAGTTCGGTCAGCCAGCAATCGAGCGCCAGCGTGCGGCATATCGACGACATGGTGCAGCACCTCGATGCGATCTTTGAATTGCTGGGTGATGTGAAGTCGATTGCCGACCAGACCAATTTGCTGGCACTCAACGCCGCCATCGAGGCTGCGCGTGCCGGCGAGGCAGGGCGCGGCTTTGCGGTGGTGGCGGAGGAAGTGCGCAACCTCAGCCAGCGCAGCAACAACTTCAACGAGCAGATTCGCAAGCTGGTGGGGTCGTCGAAAGATGCCGTCGCCAAGGTGCGCGACACCGTCGGCGGCATGGCGACCAAGGACATGGGCGCAAGCGTGAAGGCCAAGGATGAGGTCAGCACTCTGCTGCGTCAGGTGGAGCAGCTCAACACCAACATGGAGAACGGTCTGCGCGAGGTGTCATCCACCAGCCGCGAGATCGGTTTGTCGGTGGCCGAGGCGGTGCGCTGCCTGCAATTCGAGGACATCTCCACCCAGGCGATTGGTGCCGCTGCGCAGAATGTGCAGCGCATGACGGCGATGACAGAGCAGGCCGAGACTCTGCACCGGCTGGTGGCCGAACCGCCGTCGGATGATCTGGAGCCGAAGCGCCCGGCGCTGGAGAACTGGAAGCGCCAGACCGAGAGTCAGGTGCAGGTCTGGGCCGTGGCCCCGCACAAGCCGGTGTTGCAGGCCTCGATGCAGGCAGGGTCGGTTGACCTTTTC
Source organism: Stagnimonas sp. (assembly GCA_965279705.1). Classification (GTDB taxonomy): domain Bacteria; phylum Pseudomonadota; class Gammaproteobacteria; order Nevskiales; family Nevskiaceae; genus Stagnimonas. The sequence goes on along the minus strand of OZ257257.1, from coordinate 2,596,970 downwards.
TGAAGCGACAGCGCCCAACAAAAAGCCCGCCGATTGGCGGGCTTTTTGTTGCAACGGGTGCGGCTTACTGCGCAGGCTGTGCGCTTTCCACTTCCGGTGCGGGTTCGCCCTCAGCCGGCGGTGCTTCAGCTGGTGCGTCAGCGGGTGCTGCTTCGGCAGCTGCGGGCGCCTCTTCAACCGGAGCGGCCTCTGCTGCCGGGGCAGCTTCGCCTTCGGTCGGTGCAGCGGCGGCATCGGCAGCGGGCTCAGCAGGAGCAGCAGCAGGTGCAGCCTCCACCGGGGCAGCGCCCGAATCCATCACCTTCAGCTCGACGCGACGGTTTAGCTCGCGGCCATCCGGAGTGTTGTTGTCGGCCACTGGTGAGGCTTCGCCGTAACCCTTGTTGGTGAGGCGATCGGCAGTGACGCCACGACCCACCAGATACTCGGTGACGGATGCGGCGCGGCGTTCCGACAGGCCCTGATTGTGGCTGTCGCTGCCTTCGGAGCTGGTGTAGCCGCCGATCTCGGCCTTGACGGCCTGCTGTGCCAGCAGCGCGTCTGCCACGCCATCGAGGATGACCTTGGCATTGGGCGTGAGGCGGGCCGAATCCAGCTCGAAAGTGACGCCACGCAGCACGAACGCATCGCCGGCCTTGCAGCCATTGAGGTCGATCGCTTCACCGGGGCCGGGCGGCGTGCAGTTGGCAACCGGTGCAGGTACCGGTGCGACTTCAGGCGGTGGGCAACCGTTTTCGTCGACGGTGGCACCGGCCGGGGTGTCAGGGCACTGGTCCTTGTCGTCGGTGACGCCGTCGTTGTCGGCATCGCCTACAGCGACTGCGACCACTTCAACCGGGGCTTCTTCAGCAACCGGTACGGCGGCGGGCGTTGCGCCGAGCGGGATCAATACACCCAGACCGGCGATACCTTCGTAGAAGGCCTTGCGCTCGCCGGTGTGCACGCCAGCGGCTTCGCGGCCGTGGGCGTCGATGCGGTATTTCACTTCCGCACGGATCGAGGTGCCGCCGAGGAACTCACCCACCGAACCGAGACCGATCAGGTAACCGAGACCGACGTCGAAAAAGGTGGTGCTGTAGTCCGGGATCGGGCCGGGGTTGTCGCGCACCTGGCCGCGCATGATGCTGATCGGCACATACAGACCGGACAGGTAGCTGCTGGGGAACACCATGGCACCGACACCGACGCCGACGAGTTCTGCCGAACTGTTACCGGTTTTTGCATCTGCCGTGAGGTACTGGGTGGTCAGCTCCAGGTTCAGACCGTTGGTCACGCTCTTGCCGACCGTGATCTGGCCGCCGTAGCCATCTTTTTTTGTGCCGCGTGCATTGGCGGACCGGAAGTAATTGCCCATTGGAGACACGTACAGCTTGCGTTCCAGTTTGGCTTTGACACCTTGGGTTGGGCCGGCGGATTGATCCTCAGCCGGCGCTTCATCCTGAGCGTGGCTGGGTAACGACAGCACCATCGCGGCGATGAGGCCGAGTGTGCCAAGGCGATATTTCATGGGCGTCCCTTTCATGTTTGGGGTGTTCTGGCTGTTAGTTTTTGAACGCGACACGCGCGTAATGCTCTTGCGGGCCGGTCTCCAAGAGGAGTTTTAACATTTAGCAATGTTTGCGCACAACCCGCATGGCCTCATCCCGTGCTGGCACCTATACTCCGCGCCCTTTCGAGCGGTTCCACCAACAGGAACCCAATCAGGAACCCGAGCCACAGGCCGATCATGGAACCGAACAAGATCAAGGAAGAGATTGCCGCTCTGCAAGTGCGTTTTGACGCACTCAGGGGGTATCTTTGACTACGCTAACAAGAAGGATCGTTTAGCCGAAGTCAACGCCGAGCTGGAGCGCGGCGATATCTGGAACAACCCCGCCAAGGCGCAAGAGATCGGCCGCGAGCGCGCGAAGCTTGAAGACATCATCAACCCGCTGGAGCGCGCCGCTGCTGGCTTAAGCGACGCCACCGACCTGTTGGAGATGGCCGAAGCCGAGGCCGACCACAGCACCATCGCCGAGATTGGCCGCGATGTGGAAGCGCTCATCAAGCTCGCTGAGGACATGGAGTTCAAGCGCATGTTCGCGGGCGAGATGGACAACTCCAATTGCTATGTGGATATCCAGTCTGGTGCCGGCGGCACTGAGGGGCAGGACTGGGCGAATATGTTGTTACGCATGTATCTCAAGTGGTGCGACCAGAACGGCTTCAAGTATGAATTGCTTGAGGTGAGCGATGGCGAAGTAGCGGGCATCAAGGGCGCTTCGTTCTCGGTGACCGGGGCCTACGCCTACGGTTGGCTGCGCACCGAGACCGGCGTGCATCGCCTGGTGCGCAAGTCGCCGTTCGACTCGGGCGGCCGTCGCCACACCAGTTTTGCGGGTGTTTATGTCAGCCCCGAAGTCGATGACAACATCACCATCGACATCAATCCGGCCGATCTCGAAGCCGTGACCTATCGCAGCAGCGGCGCGGGCGGCCAGCACGTCAACAAGACCGAGTCGGCGATCCGCATCACGCACAAGCCCAGCGGCATCGTGGTGGCCTGCCAGACCCAGCGCAGCCAGCACGCCAACCGCGATTCGGCGATGAAGATGCTGAAGTCCAAGCTCTACGAGCGCGCCTTGAACGAGCGCAACACCGAGAAGCAGAAGGTGGAAGACGCCAAGAGCGACATCGAGTGGGGCAACCAGATCCGCAGCTATGTGCTGGACCAATCGCGCATCAAGGATCTGCGCACGGGTGTTGAAATCGCCGACACGCAGCGTGTGCTCGACGGCCATCTCAATCCCTTCATCGAAGCCAGCCTGAAGCAAGGACTATAAGAATGAGCGAGCCCATCACACCCGCTGACGCGGTGCCGGTTGTTGACGAGAACCAGGTCATTGCCGGCCGCCGCGCCAAGCTCGAAGCCCTGCGCGCGCAGGGCAACGCCTACCCCAATAGCTTTCGCCGCGATGCCTTGGCGGGTGATCTGCACGGCCAGTTCGGCGAGGCCGAGACGGCGGCACTCGAAGCGCTCGGTAGCCGCGCCACCATCGCCGGTCGCCTCATGCTCAAGCGCGTGATGGGAAAGGCGAGCTTCGGCACGTTGCAGGATTCCTCAGGCCGCATCCAGGTGTTCTGCCAGCTCAACACACTGGGCGAAGCCAGCTACGAGCTGTTCAAGAGCTGCGACATGGGCGACATCCTTGGCGTGAAAGGCAAGGTGTTCAAGACCAAGACCGGCGAGCTGTCGGTGTGGGCGGACTCGCTCGAATTGCTCGTCAAGGGGCTGCGTCCCTTGCCGGAGAAGCATGCTGGCTTGACCGACATCGAGGTGCGCTATCGCCAGCGTTACGTCGATCTCATCATGAATCCTGATGCCAAAGCGGTGTTCGAGAAGCGCACCAAGATTGTCCGCTTCATCCGCAACTTTCTCGACACGCTCGGCTATCAGGAAGTCGAGACGCCGATGCTGCAACCGATCCCCGGTGGCGCCACCGCGCGGCCCTTCACCACGCACCACAACGCGCTGGATCGCCAGTTGTATCTACGCATCGCGCCGGAGCTTTATCTGAAGCGCCTCGTCGTCGGCCACTTCGAAAAGGTCTACGAGATCAACCGCAACTTCCGCAACGAGGGCTTGAGCACGCGCCACAACCCCGAGTTCACGATGCTGGAGTTCTATCAGGCCTACGCGGACTACAAGGACCTGATGGACCTCACCGAGAACATGATTCGCGACTGTGCGCTGGCCGTGAATGGCTCGGCGCAGCTGACCAATCAGGGCCGCGAATACGATCTCGAAAAACCCTTCAATCGCTGGACCATGGCCGAAGCGGTGGCGAAGGCGAACCCTGATCTCGACGCCTCACGCTTCAACGACGCCGACTACCTGCGCCCCGCCGTCAAGGCCAAGGGCGGCAATCCGCAGCCGAGCTATGGCGCTGGCAAGCTGCTGACGGAATTGTTCGAGGCCACGGTCGAGGCAACCTTGATGGACCCGACCTTCATCACCGCATACCCGACGGAAGTCTCGCCGCTCGCGCGCCGCAACGACGACAACCCGGATGTGACCGATCGCTTCGAGTTCTTCCTCGGCGGCCGCGAAGTCGCGAACGGCTTCAGCGAATTGAACGATGCCGACGATCAGGCCGCGCGCTTCAGGGCGCAGGTCATGGCCAAGGATGCGGGCGACGACGAGGCGATGTTCTTCGACGCCGACTACATCCGCGCGCTCGAATACGGTCTGCCGCCGACGGCGGGCGAGGGCATCGGCATTGATCGTCTGGTGATGTTCCTCACCGACTCCGCATCGATCCGCGATGTGCTTTTGTTTCCGGCGATGCGGCCCGAGGCTTGATCGCGCTGGCGCGGCACTCCGTCGCCCCGTTCGCACGCAGACTCTTGGGCACCAGCGGATACGGAGCATCTACACCCGCTTCCAGCCAACTGATTTTTGCGGCGAAGTAGCTGCGTAATGCACGCAGCTTTTTAGCTTGCGCATCGAGTGATGCGAGGCGCTCCTGCATGAGCTTGAGCTGCCATTGCGGGTCGTCGCCAACGGCCTCCCACTCGGCACTCAAGGTGGCGATTTCTTTCAGCGTGAAACCCAGCGCCTGAGATGTTTTGATGACCAGAGCGCGCTCGACCTGGTCGTGATCGAAATCTGCGTAGCCATTGCTGGCGTTGAAGCTGGGCGTGAGCAGACCGCGCTTGATGTAGAAGCGCACGGTGTCGCGGCTCAAGCCCGTGGCGGTGCAGAAGGGGGCGATTTGCATGGTGATCCTCAGGCCACTTGACTGTGGGCTTAAGTCCACACCTTACGATGCTTGTCCTTTCTCGATCAACAGGACATTCCCATGAAAAAAGTCGCATTGGTTACCGGCGCGTCGTCCGGCATTGGCGAGGCCAGCGTGCGTCATTTGCTGGCTGCGGGGTTCACGGTTTACGCCGCCGCCCGGCGCGTCGACAAGATGCAGCCACTCGCTGCCGCAGGTGCCAGGGTGTTGTCGCTGGATGTCTGCGACGACGCCTCGATGGTGAGTGCCGTCGAGCACATCCTGAAGCACTCAGGCCGCATCGACGTGCTGCTCAACAACGCCGGCTACGGGGCCTACGGCGCGCTTGAAGACGTGCCGATGAGCGAAGCGCGCCGGCAGGTGGAGGTCAACCTGTTTGGTCTGGCGCGGCTGATTCAGTTGGTGCTGCCCGCCATGCGGGCGCAGCGGTCAGGGCGCATCCTCAACGTCAGCTCCATCGGCGGCAAGATCCACGAGCCTTTCGGTGCCTGGTATCACGCCACCAAGTTCGCTGTGGAGGGCTTGAGTGACTGCCTGCGCATGGAACTCGCTCCTTTCGGTATCGACGTAGTGGTGATCGAGCCGGGCGGCATCAAGACCGAGTGGGCCGGCATTGCCGCGCAGAGCATGCTCGCGGCTTCCGGCAACACCGCCTACCGCAGTGGCGCGCTGGCGCATGCCGCCATGTTCGATGCGGCGGAAGCCAACAGCTCCGACCCCAAGGTGATCGCCGATCTGGTGCTGCGCGCCGTGCAGGCGAGGCGCCCGCGCACCCGCTACAGCGCCGGCATGGGGGCCAAGCCGATCCTGTTTCTGCGCTGGCTGTTGAGTGATCGCGCCTTCGATGGCTTCATGCGGCTGACCGAGCGGATGATAGCCCGCCAGTCCTCATCCGCCACCTTGGCGAAACAGACCTAACCGCAGCGCGCCGGCTTGTTGAGCACGCCGTAGCGGCGAGCGATGTCGGCAGCGTGCAGACCACGGCATTCGCGGACGATGGTGCGTGGGGCGAGGCCGGTATCGTGGGACACGCGGTAAATGGTGCGGCGGCGTAGTGGGCTCATGATTGATCTCCTATCGACTGGCAGGTGCATTTTTTACGGCCCGAACCTCCATAGTTCGAGCGACAGCGCGCCGAGCGGCAAAAAACTGTCGACCGGCGGCTGCTGATATCACGGTACTGGTAATACGGCGGCGGGTGCCGGGGCCGGCCTCAGCACGCCGGCAGGCGTGACGATGCCCTTGGCATTGATGGCCCGGCTCGATGTTTCGGTGCGCTCCCAAGTCTGCAAATACACCTCGGCGGCGTTGAACAACATCTGCATCTGCTGCGGCGTGCCCTCGAGGCGCATCTCCTGCACCATGTCGCTCATCATCCCGTAGTGGGCGTTGCCGTCTTGGTCTTCATTCCAGGTGCGGCCGGCGCCGCTGGCATCGCGCTCTTCCGGCTGCCTGAAAGTGACTGGGCTTGCCTTGGCAAAGTCCGGCAGGCTGTCGAACGGCGCGCCCTTGAACAGCACGAAGGGATACGTCAGCTCCTTGCCGGCAGCGATGTTGCTGCGCGGCCCCATCTGGCCCGAGAGACCATCGGTATCGGTGCCGAAACCAAAGCCGAACAGGTGGGTGTTGCTGGCGGCATCCGACAGCGTCTTGGTTTCGGTCATGTCGCCGATGAAGCCGCGCGTACTGCCGATGCTGGGGTACAGGAAGCCGCCATTTTTGAGAATGCGCTTGGCCTGGTCATTACTGGTACCGCCGAAGGTGCCGTGCGTGGAGACGAAGGGATAGGCCGGGTCCTGTGCCTCGGCCAGTTCCAGCGCCTGGCTCTTCATCTCGTATTCGAGGTGGTCGATGTCGAAGAGAATCCCCTGTTCCATGAGCTTCTTGTAGGTGTAGAGGCCAATGGGGGTGAGCCAGCGCGCGTTGCACTGGTTTTTGGCCGGGTAGCAGGCCAGCGTGCCACCGGGGCGGCCGCCCTGGCCGATGAAGGGGCAGAGCGGTGCGGGCGGGCCGGTGTTGGTCATCAGGGCACCGCCGGTGTCGCCCCAGAGATAGCCCGAGAAGCCGGGCGTGATGTTTTCTTCAGGGCAGTCGTAGGTGGTCCAGAACTCGCCGGTGGGGATCTCTCCGGTGGGTGTGAACGGGCCCGCAGGGCTGCCGAAGGGGATGCCGCCGGAGTTCTCGCGGTTGCCGGCGTTCAAGATCAGATCGTCAAAAATGCCGTTGCCGCCAAAGGCATTGTCGAACTCGTGGATGGTGATGAGCTGGCGGATGCCCAGGCTTTTCACGTCCTTCAGCTGCGTGAGGATTTCATTCGACGCCCCGGTCTCGGCCATCGAGCAGCCGTAGCTGTTTTCGGTGGCACCTTCGCCGGTTTCTTCAAACGGCTGCTGGGTGCGCAGCGGGTTGTAGTTGACCTGGCAATTGAACAGGTTGCTGACTTCGATGCCGAGCACCATGGCCAGCTTGCCGTCAGCAATCTTGGCGCGTGCCTCGGCGGGCGACAGCACGATCTGCAAAAAGCCCTTGCCGCGGCCGCCATACTGCGCGTCGATGTAATCCTGCAAGGCGTACATGGTGCCGATCTGGCGACGCGCGGAGTTCATCTCGTTGCAGTCGGCAGCGGGTGTGAGTGAGGCGGTGCGTTGCAGTTCGCACAGCGTGGCGTTTTCCACCACATCGTTGACCATGATGCGCAGGCCGCTCTTCCACGCGCGTTCGATCCACTTCCAGTAGATGGCCCGGTGGCTGAGTGAGTCCTTGCTCGGCCATTCGCTGAAGGTAGGCCAGCCGTCGGTGTTGTGGCCATCGAGATCGTTGACGAACAGCGCGCCGAGAAGGTCCTTGGCGCCATGCGGCCCGTGCTGCCCAAGACCGCCACAGTCCGGCATGGCCTGCAGGGCGCCGAACTTGTGGAACACCTTGCCGGTGAGCGCACCACCCAGAAAACTGCTGGAGCTGGTGTGCACATGCACATCCGCCATGCCCAGCACGCGGCCATCGGCCGTGGTGCCCTTGAAAGTCTCGCCTTCGGTGTTGTCGCTGGCCTCGGGGTATGCCGCGCAGCCCGCCACTTCTTCAAGCCGAAAGCGCTGGTTGGGCGTATCGCCCGCCGTCACGGTGAGGGCATCAGTACCCGGTGCAGTCAGGCGCTGGCCGTTGACCGCCTGCGTCAGCGTGAAGACGGTGCCGGTCACCAGCGGATCATTGAAGCCGCGATAGGTGTTGATCTCGGCTGCGAGCGGGGCAACGTCGTACTGCGGTGCGCGCGGGTAGGCGGTGGCATCGCCATCGACGCGCAAGTGAAAAATGGCCGTTTCGGTGGCGCTCAAGACGCTGACGTTGCCGACTGTGGCCGCGCCATTCATCAACTGGCCTGCGCGGCTGTACAGCGCGTAGTCGCCGAGGCCGGTGGGCTTCATGAAAAAGGCTTCGGCTGCGGTCACCGCATCGGCGCTGGCGGCGTAGCCGGCGGCGGTGCTCACCACGTAGTTGCCGCTGTCGTTGGCCCGCAAGGCCACGCATTTGTTGTTGAAGGAATAGCGATCGCGCTTGGCCAGCGGGTCGGTGCTGGGCGGCGGTGTGACGGGTGGCGCGGTCGCCGTCGCAATCGAGGATTCACCGCAGGCGGCGAGCAGCAGGCTGGCGGCACAGAAAGCCAGCACCGCAATGGCGGATGGGGGATGACGCATGGTGATTCTCCTCACAGATGGGGCTGCGTCTTGGCGCGCAACCTTCGTTTAATTCAGTCGGTACGGTACTGCCCGCCCCGCGCATTGCCTACAGGTAAAAACGGCTTGCCGCTGCTGCGGCGCAAAGCGGCGCACTGCCTAGCTGTGGGGCGATGATTGACCGTTTGACTGGGCCGCTGCGAGTCGCAGCCAGGCAGCGAGTGCAAGTTGATAGCGCCGCAGGTCGCAGTCTGCACAGCCGCCGCCGCAGCAGTCGTAATCCACCGGCGGTTGGGGCTTGGGCGGCAGCGATGTGGGCGGGATCTGCATGGCCGAATTATTACCCAGCCCGACGGCGCTAAGATTGGATGGCTTCAGTTTTGATTCATCGGTTGACGCAAGCATCAGACGCCCTTGGGATGAATGTGGGGGCGGACTCACCCAGCCAATTCTTTTCAAAACAACCACACGCAAGGAGCAACACCATGTCTCACCTCAAAAATTCCATCGCCGCCTGTGTCAGCGCCGGCATGATCCTCATGGGAACGCCCAGCATTTCCGCCGCCGCCATGATCGGCACCGAAACGCTGGCCTCGCAGTCGCTGCGCGCCGACACCGAAGCCCGCGTACAGACGCTGCTCTCGCGTGACGACGTACAGACCAAGCTCGTTGCCTGGGGCGTGGATGTCGAAAAAGCCAAGAGCCGCGCCAACGCCATGAGCGATGCTGAGCTGCAGCGCGTGGCCTATGCGCTGGATCAGCAGCCTGCTGGCGGCGACATCATCGTGCTGGTCGGCGTGATCTTCGTGGTGCTGCTTATCCTCGAATTGGTCGGTGTGACCAACGTCTTCACGAGCTTCTGATCACGCAGTGACATTCTTCAAGCCGTACCCACAGCGCATCCGCCTCTTGGCGGGTGCGCTGTTTTTTATGGGCGTGCTGAGTGCCTGTGCCACGCTGCCGCCACCGCCCGCAACAGAGTCCGTGCAGCTCGCCAACGTGCCTGCATTTGCCCAGGACGAACTGCAATGCGGCCCCGCCTCGCTGGCCAGTGTGCTCAGCGCCAGCGGCGTACCCGAAACACCTGAAACGCTGAAACCCGATCTCTTCATCCCCGCCCGCAAAGGCAGCCTGCAAGTGGAGCTTGCCGCGCAAGCCAGGCTGCGCGAGCGGGTGCCTTTGCAGCTGGAGCCCACCGAGAGCCAGCTGATTGCCGCCCTGCGCGAAGGTCAGCCCGCGCTGGTGCTGCTCAATCTCGGCGTGCGCACCTGGCCGATCTGGCATTACGCCGCGCTCACCGGCTACGACCCGGCGCAGGGCTACACCCTCAACAACGGCAAGGCCGAACCGCAGACCGTAGCGCGCGGTGTTTTTTTGCGACAGTGGAATTGGGCCAATCGCTGGGCGCTGACCTTGCACAAACCCACCGAGCCGCCGGCCTATGCCGACCCCGCGCAGTGGATTGCTGCTGCCGCGCCCTTGCAGCGCAGCCATCCGCAGGCTGCGGAACAGGCGTATCGCGCCGCCATCCAGCGCTGGCCCGACGCCGCACTGGCCTGGGCGGCACTCGGCGAAGCCCGCTTTGCGGCGGGCGATGCCGAGGAGTCGCTGACCAGCCTGCGCAAAGCCGCAACACTGGCGCCCGAGGATGCTGCCATCGCCAACAACCTAGCGAGCGTGGAGCTGGCGCGTGGCTGCGTGAGCGCCGCACGGCGCACCCTGGCCGCGATCGATATCAGCACCGCGCAAGCCGCCGTTGCCGAAGCCTTGAAAGGCACGCAGCTGGAGATCGACGCGGCGGGTGCCGACCGCTGCCTGGACTAGCAGCGGCCGCCTTCTAAACCGCTACTTCTTGGCCTTGCCGCTGCCCAGCAGCAAGCCGCGCTTCTCGGCCAGCGGCGCGATATCTGGCTCAGCGCCATAGAACTCGCGGAACAGCTGGCCGGCATCGGCCGTGTTGCCGCGGCTCAATATCTTGGCGCGGTAGAAATCGCCGTTGGCGCGCTGCAGGCCGCCGTGGCTGTCGAACCATTGCTCGGTGTCGGCGGCGAGCACGGCCGTCCAGGTGTAGGCGTAGTAGCCGGCCGAGTAGCCGCCCGCGAACACGTGCGAGAAGTAGGGCGTGTGGTAGCGCGGTGCGACGGGTGCGAAATCGACACCGGCCTTCTTCAGCGCGGCAGCTTCAAACGCCATCACGTCCTTGGCGGCGGGCGCCTGTGCTGCGGTGATCTGGTGCCAGGCCTGATCGAGCAGCGTGGCCGCGAGTGCCTCGCCGGTCGAGAAGCCCTGGTTGAACTTGCCTGCGGCTGCGAGCTTGTCCAGCAGCGCCTGCGGAATCGCCTCGCCCGTCTGGTAGTGCTTGGCAAAGTGTGCCAACACGGTCGGGTCGCTGGCCCACATCTCGTTGGCCTGCGAGGGATACTCCACGAAGTCGCGCGGCACGCTGGTGCCGGAGAGATAGGGGTAGCGTGCCTCAGAGAACAGCCCGTGCAGCGCGTGGCCAAACTCGTGGAACAGGGTGCGGGTTTCGTCGGCCGTCAACAGCGTGGGCTGACCCTCCGGCGGCTTGGGGATGTTGAGGTGATTGCCGATCACCGGGCGGGTTTCGAAGAGTTTCGACTGATCGACGTAGTTGTTCATCCACGCGCCGCCCTGCTTGTTGTCGCGCGCGTAGTTGTCGCTGAGAAACAGCGCCATCGCGCTGCCATCGCGGTCGTAAATCTCGAACACGCGCACATCCTTTTGATAGACGGGCAGGTCGGTGCGCTCCTTGAAGGTGATGCCGTAGAGCTGGTTAGCGGCATAGAACACGCCATCCACCAGCACGCGGTTGAGTTCGAAGTACGGCTTCACTGCCGCATCGTCGAAGTCGTAGCGCGCCTTGCGCAACTGCTCGGCGTAGATCTGCCAGTCCCAGGGTTGCAGCTTGAAGGGTTTGGTCTTGGCCGCCTTGGCCTCCGCGTCGATCAGCTTCTGCATCTCGACGGCCTGCGCGCGCGCACTGTTCATTGCCGCCGGTGCCAATTGCGTCAGCACGCGGTTGACGGCTTCGGTGCTGTGCGCGGTTTCATCGGCCACCACATAAGCCGCGTGGTTGGCATAGCCCAGCAGTGCGGCGCGTTCGGAGCGCAACTTCACGATCTTGGCGACCACGGCGAAGTTCTCCGGCGCACGATTGACCGAGGCCTTGTAGAGCCGCTCTCGCAGGGCGCGGTTCTTCAGCTGCGTCAGCGCTGGCTGCGTGGTGGTGTTCTGCAAGGTGATGAGCCATTGGCCCGTCAGCCCGCGCTGCTTGGCGGCATCGGCCGCCGCTGCAATCTGCGGCTCGGACAAACCCTCCAGCTCGGCCAGCGCACTCACGCTCACCGCCCCCGCCTTTGTCGCATTCAACACGTTCTGGCGAAAGGTATTGGCGAGGGATGAAAGCTCGGCATTCATCGCCTTCAACTGCGTTTTCTGCGTCTCGCTCAGCAGCGCACCCGCACGCACGAACTGCGTGTGATAGCGCTCGACGAGCCGCAGCGATTCGGCATCCAGACCCAAGCTGTTGCGCGTGTCGTAGACGGCCTTCACGCGTGCGAACAGTGCGGCGTTGAGGTTGATGCTGTCCTGATGCGCCGCCAATTGTGGCGAGAGTTCAGCCTGTAAGGTCTCCATCGTCGGGTTGCTGTTGGCCGAGGCGAGGTTGAAGAAAACGATGGATACACGACTCAGCAGTTGGCCAGATTTTTCCATCGCCACCAGTGTGTTGTCGAAGGTCGGTGCCGCCGGGTTGCTGGCGATGGCGGCCACCTCGCGCAACTGCTCGGCCATGCCGGCATCGAAGGCAGGGTGAAAGTCAGCGTCCTTGATACGGTCGAACGGCGGCAGCGCATAAGGCAGCGTGCTCACCTGCGCAAAGGGGTTGCTGGCAGGCAGCGTATCGGTCTGGGAGGCGTGTGCGGGCATGGCAATGGCGAGCAGCAGGCCGCAGAGAGGCAGCAGGGTGGTGTGGCGGGTCATGGGCTTGGAGGATGCGAGAGGCTTGTTCGCATCATCAGGGATTGCGGCAGGTAAAGAAAAGGATATGGGCAAGAGCCGCCCATCAAGCTTGATCCTCTAACGATTTTTACTCCGCTCTTTCAGGCTCATGTAGCTGCAGGAGAGAAGCGCCACCTCAAAAACTGCCACAGGTATTGATGCAAACACTGCAATTAGACGTTCTATGTCGTCCGAAGCTGAAGCGAAAAGCAATGAAAGAAGCCCATTGATCGCTATGGGCGGGATGTATAGAACCATCACCAGCCTCCACCCATTGCCATCAGACCAATTCCAGATTGTGCTGATACGACTTATGCCGCCGATTGCACGGTCTGGTAACACCAAGCTCAGACGAGCTGTGAAGTAAGCCCCAGGCAGTAGCGCTAGAGGCCATGCAAACCATGCGGCTTTTGATATGGCCAACAACGGCAGAAGAGATGCCAGTAGTAGCAAGCCAAGGCCCAAAAGCCACAAAGAAAACCTTGCATGCAGCTTGAACGCTGCGGCAAGGCCAGTCGCAGTGTTGGCGGGCAGAATGTACTGATGCACCTGCACGGCCAGTAAGATGTACCCAACAAAAGATGCGAAAAGAAGGGCTGGCCTTATTGATGGAAATGACAACGCCAGTAGGTCGGGAACAACGATCAATGCTGCCGGCAGCGCACAAATTCGCAGAAGTCGCGGCGCGTCCGACCTCAGCGCCAAGTAGGCTTGAACTGTGATTTCCCAAACGATCTTGAACATTGGTTTCAGTGTCCGTGATTGGCAGCAGTGATTACATATTGCAGTAGTGCCAATCGCCACCACTATTAAGGCCTTGCTGTACTTGAGGCTCCACCATGTCCATCCCCCTCTCCATTCTCGATCTCGTCCCCGTGCCCACTGGCACCTCGGCGGCTGAGGCCCTGCGGCGCACGGTGGACTTGGCGCGGCTGGGTGAACGCTTGGGCTATGTGCGCTACTGGTTCGCCGAGCATCACTCCATGCCGAGTGTGGCCAGCTCGGCACCGGAGATTCTCATCGGCCACATTGCAGCAGCGACCACGACGATTCGCGTCGGCTCGGGCGGCATCATGTTGCCCAACCACACGCCGCTGAAGGTGGCGGAAACCTTCCGCACGCTGGCGGCCTTGCACCCGGATCGCATCGACCTCGGCATCGGCCGCGCGCCGGGGTCGGACGGCAACGCCAGCCGCGCGCTGCGGGCGGTGGATGGCAACGAGTTTCCAGGCTTGCTAGCGGAGTTGCTGGCGTTTACCGGGCAGCGGGCCTTCCCGGACAACCATCCGTTTCGGCGCATCGTGGCCGTGCCGGGCGAGGTGCCGCTGCCGCCGATCACCTTGCTCGGCTCCAGCGGTGCCTCTGCGCAGTGGGCGGGTTCGGCGGGCATGGGCTACAGCTTTGCCAGCCACTTCAGCCCGGACCCTGCGGGCCCCGCATTTCGTGCCTATCGCGAGAGCTTCAGGCCCTCGGCCGACTTCGCCAAGCCACATGCGATTCTCGGCGTGGCAGTGGTGTGCGCCGAAACCGACGCCGAGGCCGATCGCCTCGCCACCACCATGGATCTCGCCTGGCTGCGCATTCGCCGCGGCGAGTTCAAGCCGCTGCCGAGCCCCGAGGAAGCACTCGCCTATCCCTATTCGCCGGCCGAGCGTGAGGCGGTGCGCGACTATCGCAGCCGCACGGTGATCGGCAGTCCGGCCGTCGTGCGCGCGCAGATCGAACAGCTGGTGCAGGAGAGCGGTGCGGACGAGGTGATGGCCGTGTGCAACATCCACGACCACGCGGCGCGCCTGCGGAGTTACGAGTTGCTCGCCGCTGCCTGACGCGAGTCGTGTTGGGCCAGTGCCCAGGCGACGTGTTCGCGTACGGCGTCGTCGGTATGGTGCTGGCGGCTGATGAGCGCTGAGGTCACGCCGGGCGAGCTCGGTGCATTGCCGAGTGCGACGGCAATGTTGCGCAGCCAGCGGGCGTGGTCGAGACGCCGCAGCGCCATGCCCTCGGTGCGCGCGAGCCAGGTGGCTTCGTCCCAGGCGAATAGGTCGACGAGCTTTGCGGCGTCGAGCCCGTGGCGCGGCGTGAAATCGGTTTCGGTGGTGCTCTGTGCGTAACGGTTCCAGGGGCAGACCAGCTGGCAGTCGTCGCAGCCGAAGATGCGGTTGCCCATGAGTGCACGCAGCTCGACGGGGAAGGCGCCGCGATGCTCGATGGTGAGATAGCTGATGCACTTGCGCGCATCGAGTCGATACGGGCCGTTGAAGGCCTTGGTCGGGCAGACATCGAGGCAGGCGGTGCAGCTGCCGCAATGGTTGTGGGCGAGTGGTGCGGCATCCAGCGGCAAGGCGAGGTCGGTGTAGAGCTCGCCCAGAAAAAACCACGAGCCGGCCTTGCGGTTGAGCAGCAGGGTGTTCTTGCCGATCCAGCCCAGCCGCGCGTTGCGGGCCAGCGCTTTTTCGAGCACGGGGGCCGAGTCGGTGAGCACGCGAAAGCCGTGCGGCGCAATCTCGGCTTCGAGCTTGGCACCCAACTTCAGCAGGCGGCTGCGCATCAGCTTGTGGTAGTCGCGGCCCAGCGCGTAACGCGAGAGATAGGCGGCTTCGCCATCGGCCAGCACGGCTTCCGCTATCTCGGCCTGCGGCCGGTAGTCCAGCCGCACGGAGATCACCGAGACGGTGCCGGGCATCAGGCCTGTGGGATGCGCGCGCTTCTCCACGTCACGGCCGAGGAAGGCCATCTGCCCATGCAGACCTTCGGCGAGCCAGCTCTTGAGATGCGCCACGTCGTCGGTGAGCGTCAGCTCGGCGATGCCGGCATCTGCAAAGCCCAGTGCGCGCGCCCAATCCCTGATCTTGGCAGGCAAATCCGCGGGCGCTTCGTAGAATGGGGGCATGGATGACATCACCCCCGCAGTGTACGACGCAAGAGTAAAAACCCATGCTTGAGCAACGCCACGTGCTGGCCAATGAGGCCGCGACCGAACGGCTCGGCGTGGCGCTGGCCGGGCTGATGCGCAGCCGTCGCGGCGGGGTCGTCACACTGCACGGTGACCTCGGGGCCGGCAAAACCACACTGGCTCGCGCCTGCCTGCGCGCCCTGGGTGCGGTCGGCGCGGTGAAAAGCCCGACCTACACCTTGGTCGAGCCCTACGATCTGGCCGGGCGACGGGTGCTGCACATGGACCTGTATCGCCTATCCGAACCGGAAGAGCTGTACGGCCTGGGCGTGTTCGACGAGCCGCCGTCGCTGGCGTGGTGGCTGGTGGAGTGGCCTGAAAAGGGTGGGGCGCTGCTGCCGCCCGCAACCTTGAAAATTAATCTGACTACCCAAGGGCAGGGTCGCGTCGCGCTGCTCGAAGCGCTGGAGGCGGATGCGTTTCCGGCGATGACCTCCGTCTGATCGCTCGCCAAAGCATCCCAGTACACGCGCGTAAAAGAGACGCGCCGTTCAGACGCCCATCAGTCTGCACTGCCATACCCGGTCATCACTGCAAAGTGAATCAGTAGAAAAAGATCGGATTGCGAATCAGCGCCGCTGACTCACTAAATCCCATTCACCGGGGAACAAAATGATGAACAAGAATGCCTGCGCTCACATGGCGAGGTGGTTGGCTGTACTGGTCTTGTCATCCGGGGTTGCTGCCTGCGGTGGTGGCGGTCGTGATCCGATTCTCGGCAGTGGCGGTGCCACGCTCATCACGCCGCGCGTGACGGCCGTTACCCCGCTTGCCGACGCCAGCAATGTGTCGGTGAACACCCGCGCCGTCACTGCCGCCTTCAGCGAGGTGATGGACCCCGCCAGCCTGACGCCATCGAGCTTCACGCTGGCCTGCCCCGCCGCTGCCGCAAAGAGCGGCACGGTGAGCTACTCGGCGAGCGGCAGCCTCGCCACCTTCACACCCGCAGCAGCCTTGCCTGCGAACACCACTTGCGTGGCTACCCTTAGCACCGCCGTGCGCGATCTACGCGGCAACACGCTGGCTGCGCCCTTCGTGTGGCGCTTTACCACCGGTGTCGCACCCGACACCGTCGCACCGGTGGTGATCAGCACGCAGCCGCTGGCCAATGCGGTGAACGTGGCCACCAACGCAGCACTCGCAGCTACCTTCAACGAAGCGCTCGACCCCATGAGCGTGACGGCGTCGAGCGTGCTGCTGGCCTGCCCGAGTGGCGTGGCCGTGAGCGGTAGCGTCGCCTACGTCAACAACAGCAACACAGTCACCTTGACGCCCACGGCCGCGCTGCCGGTGAGCACCACCTGCACCGCCACACTCACCACCGCGCTGCGCGACGCCGCCGGAAATGCCTTGGCTGCGCCCTTCACCTGGAGCTTCACCACTGCTGCCGCCCCCGACACCGCGGCACCGACGGTGTCGGCGGTATCGCCCGCCAACGGTGCCACTGCCGTAGCGATCAACACGGCACTCACCGCGAGCTTCAGTGAGGCAATGGACCCGCTCAGTATCAGCACCATGAGCTTCACGCTGGCCTGCCCGAGCGGCACCGGCATCACCGGCACGGTGAGCTACGCCATCAGCGGCAACGCGGCGACCTTCACGCCCAGCAGCGCGCTGCCGGCCGCGAGCCTCTGCACCGCGACCATTACCAGCGCTGCGCGCGACACCGCCGGTAATGCGCTGGCCAGCCCCTTCAACTGGAGCTTCACCACCAGCGCGGCACCCGACACCACGCGCCCGACCGTCACCGCCGTGCTGCCCGTCAATGGCGCAACCGGCATTGCCATCAACAGCGCCGTCACGCTCAGCTTCAGCGAGGCGATGGACCCACTGAGCATTAGTACCACCAGCCTGAGCTTGGCTTGCCCCACCGGCACCGGCATCGGCGGCAACGTCAGCTACACCACCAGCAGCAACTCGGCGAGCTTCACGCTCGCAAGCCCGCTGCCCGCCAACACCAGTTGCACGGTGACGCTGAGCACGGCCGCGCGCGATGTGGCCGGTAACACGCTGGCCGCGCCGTTCACATCCACCTTCACCACCGCGGCAGCACCCGACACCACGGCACCGACGGTGAGCGCCGTTGCGCCCCTCAATGTCGCGACGATGGTGGCGACCAACACCGCCGTTACGGCGAGCTTCAGCGAAGCAATGGCGCCCGCCAGCATCACCACCGCGAGCTTCACGCTGGCTTGCCCGGCAGGCTCGGCTATCACCGGCACCGTGGCCTATGCCACCAGCGGCAATGTGGCGACCTTCACGCCGAGCAGCCCACTGCCCACGAGCGCGACCTGCGCCGCAAGGATCACCACCGCCGTGCGCGACCTTGCAGGCAACGCCTTGGCAACTGCCTTCAACTGGAGCTTCACGACGGCAGCCGCACCCGACACCACACCGCCGACGGTGACCTCTGTGATGCCAGTCAATGGCGCAACAGCAGTCGCAACCAACACCGCCGTCACGGCAAGCTTCAGCGAGGCGATGACGCCTGCCAGCCTCACCGCCGCGAGCTTCACGCTGGCCTGCCCAGCAGGCTCGGCCATCACCGGCACCGTGGCCTATGCCACGAGCGGCAGCGTCGCCACCTTCACGCCGAGCAGTCCGCTGCCCACGGGCGTGACGTGCGCGGCAACGATCACCACTGGCGCACGTGACCTTGCGGGCAATCCCTTGGCCACGCCGTTCAACTGGAGCTTCAGCACTGCCGCCGCGCCCGACACCACGCCGCCGACGGTGAGCATGGTGTTCCCAGCCAATGGTGCGACGGCCGTCGCCATCAACACCGCCGTCACCGCCAGCTTCAGCGAGGCGATGGACCCGCTCAGCATCACCAGCGCGAGCTTCACGCTGGCCTGCCCGAGCGGCACGGCCATCACCGGCACGGTGGGCTACGCCATGAGCGGTAACGTCGCCACCTTTACGCCCAGCAGCCCGCTGCCTTCGGGCGTGACCTGTGTGGCCGCCATCACCACCGGTGCGCGCGACCTGGCGGGCAACGCGCTCGCCAGCACGTTCAACTGGAGCTTCAGCACCAGTGCCGCGCCCGACACCACGCGCCCCACGGTCACGACCGTGTTGCCGGCGTCGGGGGCCAGCAATGTCGCAGTCAATAGTGCGGTGACGGTGAGCTTCAGCGAGGCAATGGACCCGCTCAGCCTCACCGCCAGCAGCCTGACGCTGGCCTGCCCGGTGGGTACGCCGATCACCGGCACGGTCGCCTACGCGATGGCCAGCAACAGCGCGAGCTTCACGCCCGCCAGCAACCTGCCGGCCAACCAGAGCTGCACCGTCACGGTGACGACGGCCGCGAGCGACGCCGCCGGCAACACGCTGGCGATGGCCTTCACATCGAGCTTCATGACCGGTGCCGCCCCCGACGTCACGGCACCGACGGTGCTCTCCACCAACCCCGCCAATGGCGCGGTGGGCGTCTGCGTCAACAAGACGCTCAGCGCCCGCTTCAGCGAGGCGATGGACCCGCTCAGCATCACCACCGCCACCTTCACGCTGATGGTGAGCGGCGGGGCGACGGTGAGCGGCGTGGTGGCCTACGACAGCGTCAACAACATCGCCACCTTCAACCCGGATGCCAACCTCATCGGCAATCCATCGACCAGCTACACCGCCACCCTGCGCGGCGGCCCGACGGGCGTGCGGGATATCGCCGGCAACACGCTGGCGGTGGATCGCGTCATCAGCTTCACCACCAGCGCGGCGCTGTGCACCACAGCCCCGGTGCTGGGCGCGATTGCCCCCTTCGGTGCCTTCTCGGGTGCCACCGTCACCAACGATGGCTTGAACACGGTGATCAACGGCGACGTCGGGGTGAGCGGTGCGTCCACCACGGTCACCGGCTTCCGCGACGCGGGCGGCAACGTCTACACCATCACACCCAACAACAATGGCTTCGTGAATGGCCTGGTGTATTCCGCCACCGCGCCGCCCGGCTCGGTGGCGGGGGCAACCGTCACCCAGGCGCGTTCGGATGCGCTGCTCGCCTTCAACGCCATCTCGCCTGGCAGCCTGCCGGGGGGTGTGGATGTCTCCAACCTCGCGCAGTGCCCGAGTTGCGGCGGTGCGGGCGGCGGGCCGGACGAGCTCGCAGGCCGCACGCTGCCGCCGGGCATCTACCTCTCGGCCGCCGGCACCTTTGATATCGGCGGCGCTGGCCGCACCACGGCCAATCTCACGCTCGATGCGGGCGGCGATGCCAACGCGGTGTGGGTGTTCCAGACGGCCGCCGGCACCGGCACGCTCAACGTCGGCGTCACTGGCCCCGCCACCCCGGCGGTGCCGATCCAGGTGCTGCTCATTAACGGCGCGCAGCCGAAGAACGTCTTCTGGTACGTGCCCGGCGGTGCGGTGATCGGCACCGGTGCCACCTTCGTCGGCACGCTGCTGTCGGACGCCGGCAACGCCATCTCCACCACCGGCGGCAGCCCGCCGACAGCGGTGACCACCACCCTCAACGGCCGGGCAGTGTCGCTCAGTGCCGGCGTGACGATGACCAACACCGTCATCAATGTGCCTGCCCCCTGATCCGCCGCGAGAACCCCATGAAAATCACCACAGCAAGCAACATTCTCGCGGCACTCGCCCTCTCTACTGCTGCGAGCCACGTGCACGCCGATGAGGCCACGGACAAGAGCGGCTGGTATGCCGGCTTCGGCGTCGGCCAGTCGCTGGCCACCATCGAGGACGCGCGCATCGCCAACAGCCTCGCAGCCCAGGGCTTTGCCCAGACGCAGATCGAAAAGGACACCCGCGACCTGGGCTTCAAGCTGCTCGGTGGCTACCAGTTCGGGCGCTACTTTGCGCTCGAGGGCGGATATTTCGATCTTGGCCAGTTCGACTTCACCGCCACCACGCAACCGCCGGGCACGCTGCGCGGCGAGGCGCAGTACCGGGGCGTGAATCTCGATGCTGTCGGCATCCTGCCGCTCACCGAGCGCTTTTCGGCTTTTGGCCGCGCGGGTGCGCATTACACCGAGAGCAAGGCCGCTTTCCAGGGCACGGGCGCGGTGGGAGTGACCGACCCGAACCGTAAGGAAAAGGGTATCAACTACAAGGTGGGTGCCGGGCTCGAATACGCGCTCACACCACAGCTTGGCCTGCGCGCCGAACTGGAGCGCTATCGCGTCGACGATGCTGTGGGCAACGATGGCGATGTTGATCTTGCCTCGCTGGGGCTGGTGTATCGCTTCAAGAGCCAGCCTGTTGTGGCCTACACGCAGCCAGAGCCGGTCGCAGCCGCTGCACCGCCCAGCGCGCCGCCGCTACCGCCCGTACCGCCTTTGATTAAGCGCTCGTTGACACTTTCGGCTGATTCACAGTTCGACTTCAACCGCGCCAGCATCAAGCCCGAAGGCCGACAGGCACTCGACCGTTTCGCGGGCGAGATCAAGGGCAGCGAGTACGACGTCATCACTGTCAGGGGGCACACCGACCGTCTGGGCAGCGCCGCCTACAACGACGCACTCTCGCTTCAGCGTGCCGAAACGGTGAAGAACTATCTGGTCGAGACGGCTCAGATTCCGTCAGGAAAGATCGACGCCAAGGGTCTGGGAGAGTCGGCGCCGCGCACCCGGCCAGGCGACTGCGCTGAGCCCGCGGGCGCTGCGGCATCTGCTGGCTTGATCCGCTGTCTGCAACTGGATCGTCGGGTCGAAGTGCAGGCGGTCATCCACAAGTAGCCGCAGGGCGTCCTGAAAGCGCTCAAAGGCGCTTTCAGGAGACGGCGATGCCGAAAACGTGTCTGCAAACGATCATGGGCAAGTCGTGTTGATCTACTTTAAGTACGAGCTGCTACTTGCTGATTTACAACAAAATCTTGCAAGTCCATTGCGCGAGCGCTATGTTTCGCCTGTCTCGTCCGCCAGGGGGTCGCCATGCGAGCAGCCCTATTACTGTTAAGTCTCTTGCTTGCACCTCTGGCGCAGGCGGTAGAGCTGCGCGACGTGCGACTGTGGGACGGCCCTGAAAGCACCCGTGTGGTGTTCGATCTCGTCGGCGGCACCGAGCACAAGTTTTTCACGCTGGACAACCCCAGCCGCATCGTGATCGACATCGCCGATGCGCACCGCGCACAGGGCCTTTCGTTCGATGGACTCGGCAAGGGCGTGGTCAAGAGCGTGCGCACCGGCCCGCGCGATGGTGGCCTGCGAGTGGTCCTCGACCTTGCAGACGAAGTGAATCCCAAGAGTTTTGGTCTGGAACCGAACGGTTCGTATGGCCATCGCCTGATTTTCGATCTCTATCCCAAGCACGGTTCCAGCGAACTGGCCTTGAAGGACGAAGCTCCGGCAGCGGTGGCGATGATCCCGCCCACGGCCAAGGAAAAGCCTGCTGCGGAAGCGATCACGCCAAAAACGGAAAGCAAGCCGGAGCCGAGGCAGGACCCAAAGACGGAAGTGCGCAAGCCGCCGCAGCCCAAGTTCAACGAAAAACCCATCGTCATCGCCATCGATGCCGGTCATGGGGGCGAAGATCCCGGCGCACGCGGCGTCAGTGGCTTGCGTGAAAAAGACGTGACCTTGCGCATCGCCAAGAAGCTGGCTGCTCTGGTGGATGCCACGCCGGGCTACAAGGCCGTGCTCACCCGCAAGGGCGATTACTTCATTGCGCTGCGCGGCCGCACCGCCATTGCCCGCAAGGCGCAGGCGGACATGTTCATCTCCATCCACGCCAACTCAATGCCCACGCCACGGGATGTGCGCGGTGCTTCGGTGTATGTGGTGTCGGAGCGGGGTGCAACCAGCGAGCACGCCAAGATGCTGGCCAATCTCGAAAACGCGGCTGACTTGGTGGGCGGCGTCGATCTGCACTCCCAACACGACGACGTGGCCTCGGTGCTGCTCGATATTTCGCAGACCGCGGTACGCGAGGCGAGCTTCGACCTGGGCTCGCGCCTGCTGGAGTCACTGGGCTCGGTCAACCGGCTGCAAAAGGCCGACGTGCAGCAGGCCGGCTTCGCGGTGCTCAAGTCGCCGGACATGCCCTCGGCCTTGGTCGAGACTGCGTTTTTGAGTCACCCCGAAGACGAGCGCTTGCTGGCGCAGAACGATTTTCAGGATGCGCTGGCGTCGTCCATCCTGTCGGGCATCAAGGGTTACTTTGGTTTGTATCGGCCGCAGCAGCAGTTGGTGTATGCGGATATTCCTACAGCGTCGGCCGGCCCCATGCCGGTCAATCTCAAGCGCCGCCGCTAGCACTTTCAAATCCCCTCCAGCGGCGCGTGAGGCTATCCTCGCGCGCCGTTTTCTTTTGCGCGCCAAACTCAAGCAATGATGATTCGCCAGCTGCCGGATGTATTGATTAACCAGATCAAGGCGGGTGAAGTCGTCGAGCGTCCGGCAGCGGTGGTGAAAGAGCTGGTCGAGAACGCACTGGACGCCGGTGCCACCGAGATCAGTGTCGAGCTGGAGCAGGGTGGGCTTTCGCGCATTCGCGTGCGCGACAACGGCCACGGTATTGCGCCGGACGAACTGCGACTGGCGCTCGCCCGCCATGCCACCAGCAAGATCGCCTCGCTGGATGATCTGGAGCGCGTTGCCTCGCTCGGCTTTCGTGGCGAGGCACTGGCCAGCATTCTGGCGGTGTCGCGCTTGCAGCTCACCAGCCGCACTGCGGCCGCGGTGCACGCCTGGCGCGTCGGTGGCGAGGGTGCCCCGGACGAGCGAGAACCTTTGCCGGCCGCCGCACCGACCGGCACCGAGATCGACGTGCAGGATCTATTTTTTGCCACACCGGCGCGCCGCAAGTTCATGAAGAGTGCCTCCACCGAAGCGCGGCATGTGGAGCAATCCCTGCGACGGCTGGCACTGGCGCGGCCCTCGGCGACGATCAGCCTGAAGCACGAAGGCCGCAGCCTGCTCGCCGCCATGGCAGCCCATGAAGCCACAGGTTTCGAGCGCCGTGTGGGCGAGCTGTGTGGCCGCGAGTTTCTGGCCAACGCGCTGTATCGCGAGGCTGAGGTGGGTGGGCTGAAGCTGGCGGGCTGGATTGCGCTGCCGAGTTTTTCACGCGCCCAGGCCGACTTGCAGTTTCTGTCCGTCAATGGCCGCGCCGTGCGCGACAAATTGCTGGGTGCGGCAATGAAGCGCGCCTATGCCGACGCACTGCACTCCACCCGCTACCCGGCTTTCGTGCTGCACCTCACGCTCGATCCGGCAAACGTCGACGTGAATGTGCATCCGCAAAAAACCGAAGTGCGCTTTCGCGAAGGCGCACGCGTGCATGACTTTCTGTTCGGGCTGGTGCATCGCTGGCTGCGCGAGGTGCGACCCGAACCTGAGCAGCATCACGCCGCCACTTTTGGCGGTGCGTCGATGCCGACGAACACCGGCTATCTGCTGCCACTGACCTCAAGCTATTCAGTGGCAGAACCATTTGCGCGTTATGGCGCATCGCAGGTAGCCGCAATACCAACGTGGGCGACGCTGGCGGCAGTTTCGCAGCCGCCACCCGCCGCACAGCAACATCCCCTGGGATATGCGGTGGCACAGCTGCATGGGCTATTCATCCTCGCGCAGAACACGCAGGGGCTGGTGGTGGTCGATCAACACGCCGCCCACGAGCGGGTGATCTATGAGCGCTACAAACGCGAGCTGCAGGAAGGCGGCGTGCCCAGCCAATCACTGCTGACGCCGCAGGCCATGGCGGTGACCGAGGACGAAGCCGAAGCCGCCGAACAGCGCGCCGGTCTGCTGGCCGCGGCAGGCTTGCAGGTGGATCGCGTCGGCCCGGCGCAGCTGGCGATCCGCGCTATACCGCCCTTGCTGGATGCGGCCGCTGCGGGCGAGTTGCTGCGCGAAGTGCTGGGTCAGGCGGTGGAGAGCGGCAGCCACAGCCATCTAGGTGAAGTGCTCGATGCCCAGCACCGTGTGCTGGCGGACATGGCCTGCAAGGCGGCCATCAAAGCTAATCGCAGTATGAGCCTGAGCGAGATGAATGCGCTGCTGCGCGACATGGAGGCCACCGATCTCGCTGGCCAGTGCAATCACGGTCGCCCGACCTGGGTGCAGGTGGGCCTGGCCGAACTCGATCGCTTGTTTCTGCGCGGGCGGTAGTTGGCCGGCGCGAGATCAAGAAAGTGCCCAGCCAGTGGCACCGTCGGCTTCAAGCGCGCAAATAAAAAGCCCTCGCAAGCGAGGGCTTTTCAACATCATCAACTGATGTTTTTCAGAAGTGATAACGCGCACCGATGCTGTAGTAGTCAACGCGGTTGGCATTGCTGGTGCCGCCGATGAGCGAGAGCTGTTCGTTGAAGCGATATTGCAGGTCGGCTGCAAAGTAGCTGTCGGCATCGCCCAGAACCTCGTTGTATACGCCGTAGACGTTCAGTTCGACCTGCGGGATCAAAGCCAGTCGCAAACCGGTTTTGACAAGGTAGCCAAAGCCATCGTCATCCTGGCCATTGAGGCTTCCCTTGCCTTCGAGCTTGGAATACAAACCGCCGGCTTCACCAGTGAGATCGAGCGTCGACGTGATGGCGTAGTGCGCACCGGCGGTGACCGATGAGGTGATGGTGTCGAAGCGGCCCGATGTGCTGCCGCTGCCTACTTTCTCGCTTTTGCCATAGCGGCCGTCGGCTGTAACGTAGAAGATCGGGCTGAGTGCAAACGAGCCGGCCAGCACGCCGCCCTGCTGATTCACATTCAGTGCGTCGGAATCGGTGGAAAAATAACGGGCATCGAGATAGGTGTAGCTCAAGCCTTCGGCCATGGCGGCGGGGGCAGCGAGCATTGCAGCGGCAGCAAGAAACAGGGCATTGCGCATCGGGGGTTCCTCTTGGGTTTTAGTTGTACGTGCGGCTGGAGTATAGCCAAGCCGATCTTGCGATTGCGTAGCGCTTTGTTGTGCCTGCCATGACCATTCCAGCCCTGTTTTTGATGGGCCCTACCGCATCCGGCAAAACCAGCCTGGCGCTGGCCCTGGCCGATGCCGTGGCGCGTGGTGGCACGCCGTGGTCTGGCGTCGATCTCATCAGCGTCGATTCCGCACAGATTTATCGCGGCATGGACATCGGCACCGCCAAGCTCTCACCAGAAGTACTGGCGCGTTATCCGCATGGCCTGATCGATATTCTCGACCCTGCGCAAAGCTATTCGGCGGCGCAGTTCCGGCACGATGCGCTGGCCCTCGTCGCCACGGCGCGCGTAGCCAATCGCCTGCCGATACTGGTGGGCGGCACGGGCTTGTATTTCCGCGCACTGGAAAACGGTCTTTCGGATTTGCCGGTTGCCGATGCGGCACTGCGCGAACGGCTGGGTGTGCAGGCTGCTGCCCTCGGCTGGCCTGCCATGCACGCGGAGTTGGCGCGCATCGATGCCACGGCCGCCAGCCAGATCAAGCCCAACGATCCACAGCGCATCCTGCGCGCGCTGGAGATTCACACTCTCACGGGCCGCACTCGCAGCGAGCACTGGGCGGCTCCGAAGTCGAAGGGGCTTGCAGGGCCCATCGTCAAAATCGGCCTACTGCCGCCAGATCGCGCCGCGCTGCACTCGGCAATCGCCGAACGATTTCGCGCCATGATGAACGCCGGATTTCTCGATGAAGTGCGCGCCCTCAAGGCGCGTGGCGACCTGCATGCCGACCTGCCGTCGATCCGTGCGGTGGGCTATCGACAGCTTTGGGAACATTTGAGCGATGCGTGCAGTCTGAGCGTCGCTATCGAACGCGGCATCATCGCCACACGCCAGTACGCCAAACGCCAGATCACCTGGCTCAGAAGCGAGCCGGCACTTGCCTTGATCGACCCGCGTGCTACAGATGTACTGCGCGACACGCTTCAAAAACTTCATGCATCGGCTGGCGGGTTAGGGGCGTAATCATCACCGTGGTAAACTTCATTCTTGCGGCAGAAACATTGCCGCCCATGACAATCAACAACAACAATCAAGAGGTCAACGCCATGTCCAAAGGCCAAACCCTGCAAGAGCCCTTTCTCAATGCCCTGCGCAAAGAGCGTATTCCGGTCTCTATCTATCTCGTCAACGGCATCAAGCTGCAAGGCCACGTCGAGTCCTTCGACCAGTTCGTCGTGTTGCTGCGCAACACTGTGAGCCAGATGGTCTACAAGCACGCTATTTCGACCATCGTCCCGGCGCGCGCTGTGCGCTTGTCTGAAGAAGACGGTGGCGAACCTGCGGCAACTGCTGTCGCCTAACTCGCCGAGGCTGCTCCGCTGAAGTTCATCGAACGCCCGCGCGGCGGGCAAAAAGCCGTGCTCGTCCATCTGGACTTTCACACAGGCGATTTCGAGTCTGATCGCATCGAGTTTCTGGACTTGGCGCGCTCGGCGGGTGCCGATGTGGTGGCGGTTCTCGGCGGTTCGCGCAGTCGGCCGGATGCCGGCTTGTACATCGGCAGCGGCAAGGCTGATGAGGCTGCGGCTGCGTGCGCGGCAGGCGAGGCGGAGGTCGCGATTTTCAATCACGACCTGTCGCCGAGTCAGGAGCGCAATCTCGAAAAACTGCTTCAGTGCAGGGTGCTTTCGCGTGCCGGTTTGATCTTGGATATTTTTGCCAAGCGTGCCCGCACGCACGAAGGCAAGCTGCAGGTTGAACTCGCACAGCTCAAGCATCTATCGACGCGTCTGGTGCGCGGCTGGACGCACTTGGAGCGTCAGGCCGGCGGCGGCATTGGCTTAGCGGGCCCCGGCGAAACCCAGCTCGAACTCGATCGCAGACTCGTAAAAGAGCGCATGGCGCATCTCAAGAAATTGCTGGAAGACGTGCGTCGTCATCGCGCGCTGTCGCGCAATGCCCGCAAGCGCAACGAGACGCCGCTGGTGTCCATCGTTGGCTACACCAATGCCGGCAAGTCGACGCTGTTCAATTCGATGACGGGTGCTGCGGCGTATGCAGCCGATCAGTTGTTCGCCACGCTCGACACCACCATCCGCAAGCTGCAATTGCCGGCGGATCAGGAAATCCTGTTGGCCGACACCGTCGGTTTCATCCGCGACCTGCCGCATGATCTGGTCGCTGCCTTTCGCGCCACGCTCGAAGAAGCACGCGAAGCCGATCTGCTGGTGCATGTCGTCGATGCCGCCGATGCCGAACACGAGAGCCGCATCGAGCAGGTGCAGGCGGTGCTCAAAGAAATCGAGGCAGATCATCTGCCAGTGCTGTACGTCTTCAACAAGATTGACCTCGTGCTGGGCGAAAGACCGCGTGTCGAGCACGATCCCGAAGGCGTGCCGAGTCGTGTTTTTCTCTCCGCCCACACCGGCGATGGCGTCGATGCGCTGCGCCAGGTGCTGTCAGAACTCATCTTCACCGACCTGTTCGAAGGTGAAATTGCCGTGACACCGCAGCAGGGCAAGCTGCGTGGATTGCTGTTCGATGCCCATGCCGTGCAGCAGGAGCGGGTTGATAGCAAAGGTGTTTCGCACCTCACGCTGCGCCTGCCGACGGCTCGCTACGAGCGGGTTTGTCGCGAAGCAGGCGTGCCGATGGCGTTGGCAGGGCCTGCGTTAGAATCCTGGGAAGAGCTTGCGCCCAAGGGCCGACCTTCGAAGCGCATCAAGAAGTCCGCTGCTTGAATGCGCTGCACGCGTCCTCACCTCAAACCTACAACGATTTTTTGGAGCAGCTGATGGCTTGGAACGAGCCTGGGTCGAATAACCGCGACCCTTGGAACCAGAACGGCGGCAATAAGGGCGGCGGCAACGGCAACAATAATCAAGGTCCGCCCGATCTCGACGAGATCATCAAACGCTTCAAGGCGCGGCTTTCCGGCAAAGGCCCTCGTGGTCCGAAAGGCCCGACAGGTTCCGGCCCGCAAATGCCCAAGCTGGGCGGTAGCGCGGCGGGGATATTCCTGGGCGTGCTGGGCTTGCTCTGGGTGGCAGCGGGCTTTTACACCATCGATGAGCAGGAGCGCGGCGTGGTGTTTCGCTTTGGCGCTTATACCGCGACGACCGAGCCAGGTTTGCGCTGGCACCTGCCTTGGCCAGTCGAGAAGGTCGAAAAGGTCAATCTCACAGGTGTGCGTAGCGTCACCGATCGCGCTGTGATGCTGACTCAGGACGAGAACATCATCGACGTCGAGCTGGCGGTGCAATACCGCGTCAGCTCTGCCTACGAGTATCTGGTGAATGTCGACGACCCCGACCTCACGCTGCGCCAGGCCACCAAGGCCGTGGTGCGCGAGGTGGTGGGTTCCAGCCTGATGGATTTCGTCCTGAACGAAGGCCGCCAGGCGGTTGCAGACCGCGCCAAGATTTCGCTGCAAGAGCGTCTCGACGAATACAAATCGGGCCTCATCGTCACCGAGGTCAACTTGAAGCAGGTGCAGCCGCCAGAGGCCGTGCAAGCCGCCTTCGCAGATGTCATCAAGGCGCGCGAAGATCTGGAGCGCCAGAAAAACGAAGCTCAGGCTTACGCCAACGACCGCCTGCCCAAGGCGCGTGGTGCGGCGGCCCGTGACATGGCCGAAGCCGCGGCCTACAAGGACCAGATTGTGGCGAAGGCCGAGGGCGACGCTGCGCGTTTCACCTCGCTGGTCACCGAGTATAAAAAGGCCCCGGCGGTCACTCGCCAGCGTCTCTATCTCGACACCATGAGCGAGGTCTATCGGAAGAGCAGCAAGGTGCTGGTGGATATCGACAAGGGTTCGCCGATGATTTACTTGCCGCTCGACCAGCTGATGAAAAACATGCCGAAGACCCCAGCGCCTGAGGTCAGCGACCTGCCCACGACTTCGAGCCCACGCGCCAGTACCGGCACCGACCCCAGCCGTTCGCGCGCGCGCTAAGGACCCCAGCCATGCAAGACCGCACCATGCCGTTTTTCTTCATTGCCGCTTTCATACTGCTGGCGATTGCAAATACCGCCTTTATCGTCGACCAACGCGAACGCGCCGTGCTGTTTCAGCTCGGTGAGTTGAAGCGCGCCGACTACCTGCCGGGCCTGCATTTCAAGCTGCCCTTCATGCAGTCCGTGCGCCGCTTCGATGGCCGCATTCAGGAGCTGGACAACGCGACCGAGAACTTCCTGACCGCCGAGAAGAAGAACGTCGAGGTCGACAGCTACATCAAGTGGCGCATTGCTGACCCGACGCAGTACTACCGCTCAACCGGCGGGCAGGAAATCGTCGCGGCAGATCGTCTCTCCGGCATCTTGAACTCCGGCCTGCGCAGCCAGTTCGGCTCGCGCACCATCCAGCAGGCGATCAACACTGACCGCGTTTCGATGATGCAGGCGCTGGAAACCGAAGCCAAAGAAAAGGTGAAGGAACTGGGCATCGAAATCATCGACGTGCGCATCAAGTCCATCAACCTGCCGCGCGAAGTGAGTGATTCGGTTTACGACCGCATGCGCGCCGAGCGCACGCGGGTTGCCACCGAGCTGCGCGCCAAGGGCGCTGAAGAGGGCGAAAAGATTCGCGCCAATGCCGACCGCGATGCCCAGGTGACGGTGGCCGATGCCTACCGCGATGCCGAAAAACTGCGTGGTGAAGGCGATGCCAAAGCGGCTGAGATCTATGCCAAGGCCTACGGTGCCGATGCCGAGTTTTACAAGTTCTACCGCTCGATGGGTGCTTACAAGGATTCCATCGGTGGCCCGAACGATGTGCTGGTAATCGAGCCCAAGGGCGAGTTCTTCCGCGCCTTCAATGGTGGCGGCACGCCTTAAGCGCATGAGCAAGTTGTGGATGTTGCCCGATGGCATGGAGGAATCCCTGCCGAAAGCTGCGTGGCGCGCTGAAGCGTTGCGCCGCACGCTGCTCGATCACTATCGTGCTGCGCGTTACGAACTGATTCTGCCGCCTTTCCTCGAACACCTCGACTCTTTGCTGACGGGCGTGGGCGCGGATATGGACAGCGTCACCTTCAAGCTCACTGACCCAGCGAGTGGCCGACTGTTGGGCCTGCGCAGTGACATGACGCCGCAGGCTGCACGCATTGCCGCGCGTCACTTTGCCGAGCAAGCGGTGGTGCGCCTCTGCTATCTCGGCACCGTGCTGCGCACCAAACCGGACGCGCTCGGCGGCCCCCGCTCGCCGCGTCAGGTGGGTTGCGAGTTGTTTGGTGATGCGACTTTCGCAGCCGATCTGGAAGTGCTGAACCTGATGCTCGACACCTTGCGCTTGGCAGGCGTTGCAGAAGTGCATCTCGATCTCGGCCATGTCGGTGTCTATCGCGCCGTCACCGCCGGCATCGAGTTGAAGACGGATGACGAAGCGGACCTGTTCGATCTCTTGCAGCGCAAATCGCTGCCGGAGCTGTCGGGCTTCGTTGCCGCACGCGGTCTGAGTGCGCAGGCGCAGACCGCACTGGCCACGCTGATGACGCTGCATGGCGACGTCACGGTGCTGCAACGCGCGCGCGACACGCTCTCTTCATTCGGTGAAGGCGTGGCAGCAGCGGTGGTCTCACTCGAACAAGTGATTGCCATGCTGCAAAAGAGCCAACCGACGCTGCCGATCCATCTCGATCTCGCTGAGCTGCGCGGTGCGCGTTACCACACCGGCTTGGTGTTCGCGGCCTTCGTGCCCGGCCACGGCCGCGAGTTGGCGCGCGGTGGTCGATACGATGGGGTTGGTGGCGAGTTTGGCTTGAGCCGTCCGGCCACGGGCTTCTCGGCTGATGTAAACGAATTGCTTCGACTGGGCGTTGAGCCCATCGCTAAATAGGGAAGAAGAAATGGGCAAGACAGTGGTGGTGATTGGCGCTCAATGGGGCGATGAAGGCAAAGGCAAGGTCGTGGACCTGCTCACCGACCGCGCCCAAGCCGTGGTGCGCTTCCAGGGCGGCCACAACGCCGGCCACACGCTGGTCATCAAGGGCAAGAAGACCGCGCTCAATCTCATCCCCAGTGGCGTGATGCGGGAAGGCGCGCCCTGCTACATCGGCAACGGCGTGGTGCTGTCGCTGGCGCACATTTGCGGCAACAAGCGCCTTGGCATCAAGAGCGAACTTGAAACGGTGGAAGCCACCGGCATGGAAGTGCGCTCACGCCTCAAGATCAGCGAGGCGGCCCCCTTGGTGCTGCCGATTCATGCGCGCTTGGATCAGGCCCGCGAGAAGGCCCGTGGCGAAGCCAAGATCGGCACCACCGGCAAGGGCATTGGCCCGGCCTATGAAGACAAAGTAGCTCGCCGCGCGGTGCGCGTGGGCGATCTCTATCAGCGCGACCTGCTGGCCGCCAAGCTCGGCGAGTTGATGGCGTACCACAACTTCGTGCTGACCAATTATTACAAGGAAGCGCCGGAAGATTTTCAGGCCACGCTCGATGACCTCATCGCCTACGCCGAAATCATTCGCCCGATGGTCTGCGACGTCACCGAGCATCTGCGTCAGCACCTGAAGCGTGGTGACAACGTGCTGTTCGAAGGCGCACAGGGCGCGCTGCTCGACATCGACCACGGCACCTATCCGTACGTGACCTCGTCCAACACCACCGCCGGCGGTGCCGCTACCGGCACCGGCGTTGGCCCGCGCGAACTCGACTACGTGCTGGGCATCGTCAAGGCCTACGCGACGCGCGTCGGCAGCGGCCCGTTCCCGACCGAGCTCGACGACAGCGAAGGCAGCATCGGCGCACACATTCGCAAGATCGGTGATGAGTTCGGCACCGTCACCCGCCGCCCGCGTCGCTGCGGCTGGTTCGATGCCGTGGCTGCGCGCCGCAGTATCTTCAACAACTCGGTGTCTGGCCTGGTCGTCACCAAATTAGACGTGCTCGACGAGCTGGAAACCATCCGCATCTGCACCCACTACAAGCTCGATGGCGAGCTGATCGAGAACCCGCCCATCGGCGCCGAAGGCTTCGAGCGGGTGGAGCCTGTGTTTGAAGACTTGCCGGGCTGGCAGAGCAGCACATTCGGCATCAGCAAGTATGAAGACCTGCCGGTGAATGCCCGCGCCTATCTCGACCGCATGAAAGAGGTGACGGGTGTCGAGATCGCCATTGTCTCCACCGGCCCCGACCGCGAGCACACCATCGTGCTGCACCATCCGTTTGATTAGTGCTAGCAGACTAGCAAGGTATGAATAAGCGACAGAATCTTCTAGTCCACGTTCTTCTTAATGGTGCCGAGCGCGGAAAGCTTAAAGCGCTCGTTCTTGAAGTACTTCGAGAAGATGCTGATGAGTTTGCGGAAGTAGCCAAAGAAGTTTGGCTAGCCTCTGCTGATAACGCCAAAGAACAAAAAAGTAAGTTGGAAACACTTACGAATACCCTTGGTAGGGCGTGTGAAGAGTTAGATGTTCCTCGCCTTACGCTAAAAAATTCATATGGCGACTGGTCAGTCATTGAGCCGCTTCCACGGAATCGCTCACGCAAAGTTAGTGTGCAGAGCTTTCTTGAGGATGCTGCGGCGCTTGCAAAGCAACTGCCTAAAAAGCAGCGCGTTGAGCTCTCGTTGACCATAACTGTTTTGCTTAATGGTTAAGCGCTCAACAAAAAACCCAGCCGGAGGCTGGGTTTGTTTGTTGGTGCCGAAGAGAGGACTCGAACCTCCACGGGTCGCCCCGCTAGTACCTGAAACTAGTGCGTCTACCAATTCCGCCACTACGGCTTTTTACTGAAACCCCATCTGCAAGGGCTTTTGGCCCCACAATCAAGGGCGCGCAGTATCGTGTCGCCCCCTAGGCTTGTCAATGAAAAAAAGAAAGAACCCCTACGACCGCAACCGCCACAACGAGAAGGACGAGCAGGAGCCCTGGAAGCAGGACTTCGTGCCGGGTCTGGTGCAGCCGGCACCTGCCAACCGGGTGCAGCACGCACCCCCTCAGCCCCGCACGGCCAACGCGCCGACGGCTGATGCAATTCTCGCGCGTCTCAAAGCGCAGCCCTCGTCACTCGATGACCTGATCGGCTTTTTCGACCTCAAGAAACTGCCGGATCAGAATGCGCTCGAAAAGCGCCTGCTCGAACTTGTGCGGGCAGGGCAGGCGGTGCTGGATCGCCGCGGCCGCCTGGTGCCTGCTGCTTCGGGTGCTGCCGGCTTGCCGCAGGTGCCAACCCCCATACAGTCCGTGCCGCCACCGGCGGTCATGCGCACCGCGCCAAAGCCAGCTGCCAAACCCAGCGAACCGCCCAAGGCGTCGGTCAAAACCGCCGCACCGGTGAAAGCGGCAGAAGTGCCGCGCGTCGCCAAAGCCAAAGCGACTGCTCCCATCGCGCCGGAAGTATTTCTGCCCAAACTGGCGACCGTGTCAGTGCCACCCGCGGCGGCAGGCAAAACCAAATCGAGTGCCCGCGTCGGGCTCGAACTCACGGGCAAGGTCAGTGCGCATCGCGATGGCTTCGGCTTCGTGGTACCAGAGCCTAAGCTCGATGGCGGCGAAGACGTGTTTCTGCCCGCCCGCGAGATGCGCGGGCTGATGACCGGCGACCGTGCGCGCGTGCGCATCGTCGAGGTCGATCACAGTGGACGTCTGGCGGGCGAGTTCATCGCCATGGTCAGTACCGCGCCGCGCTTCGCAGTCGGCCGTTTGCGGCAGGAGGATGGACGTTGGTGGCTCACGCCCGACAACCAGAAGGCCCAGCCTTTCGAGTTGCAGATACAGACCGGCGACCTCGCCGGTGCCAAGATCGGCCAGGTGGTGCGTGCCGAGATCATCACCGTGCCCGGTGGGCGCGGCACCATGATCGGCCGCGTGACCGAGGTGATCGGCGAGCATCTGGCACCAGGCCTCGAAATCGAGATCGCCTTGCGCCGCCACGACCTGCCGTACGAGTGGCCTGTGGAAGTGGAGGCCGAGGCCAAAGCCATCGCGCCCACCGTCAGCGAGTCTGATGCCACGAGCAAAGGCCGTGTCGACATCCGCAAGCTGCCGCTGGTCACCATCGACGGCGCCGACGCCCGCGACTTCGACGATGCCGTCTACGCCAGCAAGGAGAAAATCCGCGGTGGCTACAAGCTGATCGTCGCCATCGCCGATGTGTCGAGCTACGTGAAGGTTGGCAGCCCGCTCGATGATGAAGCGCAGAAGCGCGGCACCTCTGTGTATTTCCCGCGCCGCGTCATCCCGATGCTGCCCGAGAAACTCAGTAACGGCCTGTGCTCGCTCAACCCGCATGTCGATCGCCTCTGCATGGTTTGCGAGATGCGCATCAGCAGCGCGGGCGAGATCACCGGTGCCAAGTTCTACGAAGGCGTGATGAACAGTCACGCCCGACTGATCTACGAAGACGTGGCCGACATGCTTGCCAACCCCAAGGGTGAGCAGGCAGTGGCGAACAAGAAAATCCTGCCGCATCTGAAGGCACTGGAAGAAGTGTTCGAGGTGCTGTTCAAGGCTCGCGTCAAGCGCGGCGCGATCGACTTCGAAGGGCAGGAGACCAAGTTCGCCTTCACCGAAGACTCCAAGATCGAGAGCATCTACCCGGTGCAGCGCAACAAGGCGCACCGGATGATCGAGGAGTGCATGATCGCCGCCAACGTGCAGGCAGCGATGTTCGTCGCCGCCAAGGAAACGCCGACGCTGCACCGCGTACACGAACAGCCGGACCCGATGCGCGTGACCATGCTGCGCGAGTTCCTCGGCGGCCGCGCGCTGAGTCTGGGTGGTGGTGAAAAGCCGGCGGCCGGCGATTTCGCCAAGGTCACCGAGCAGGCCAAGGGCCGACCCGATACCGGGCTGATCCACATGATGGTGCTGCGCACGATGTCGCAGGCGCGCTATGCACCGGAGGCGCTGGGTCACTTTGGCCTGGCACTGGAGCACTACGCGCACTTCACCTCGCCGATCCGTCGTTACCCCGATCTCTTGCTGCACCGTGCCATCAAGCACGTGCTGAAAAAGGGCAAGCCGAAGGACTTCGACTACTCGATGGAAACCATGGAGGCGCTCGGCCTGCATTGCTCCGGCACCGAGCGCCGCGCTGATGAGGCCACCCGCGATGTGTCGAGCTGGCTCAAGTGCGAGTTCATGAGCCACCGCGTCGGTGATGTCTTCGATGGCGTGGTGTCGAGCGTGACGAGCTTTGGCTTGTTCGTCGATCTCACCGGCCTCTACATCGATGGTCTCGTGCACGTCAGCAGCCTGGGCGAAGACCAGTTCGTGTTCGACAAACCCACGCAGGCGCTGGTGGGCAAGCGCAATGGCCGCCGCTTCGTGCTCGGCCAGCCGATCAAGGTGCAGGTGGCGCGGGTCAATCTTGAAGAACGCAAGATCGACCTCGTGCCCGCCGAGCAGGGCACGCAGGGCCGTAGTTCAGAAAACGTTCAGCGCAGCCACAAAGACTCCTCGCAGCCCAATGCTCGTCGGCAACAGCCGCAAGGCAAAGGCAAGTCGCCACGCGGCGAGTCTTCCTCGCAGCGTCCCGGCAATCGCAACAACAAGAAGCGGAGATAAGCCCATGCTGTTCCAGAAAACCCTCGTCGCGGCAGTAGTCGCCACCCTCGCTGCCGGTTGCGTCACCGACGACCCCAACCGCAGCGGCAAGATCGGCGCAGGCGGTGGTGCGGTAGCTGGCGCCATCATCGGCAAGCAGGTGAGCGGTGCGGATGGCGCGCCGATCGTCGGTGCGCTGGTGGGTGCCCTGGCCGGTGGTGCGGTAGGCAACTACATGGATCGCCAGCGTGCGGAGCTGAAGCGCAAGCTCGCCGCCGAAGAAGCCAACAGCCAGCTCAGCGTCAACACCATGGCTGATGGTTCTCTCAACGTCGCCGTCGCCGCCGACGTGACCTTCGACACCGGTGCCGCCGTGCTTAAACCGCAGGCTATGGCCGCACTCGACAAGCTGGCCACCACCATCACGGACTTCAACAGCACTGTCATCCACGTCGTGGGCCATACCGACAGTGTCGGTAGCGATGCCACCAACCAGTCGCTCAGCGAGCGCCGCGCCGGGAGCGTGGCCAACTACCTCGCCAGCCGCGGCGTGCCGGTACAGCGCATCCGCCAGGAAGGCCGTGGTGAGCGCGAGTTGCTGGTTCGCACTGCCGATAACGTCAACGAGCCGCGCAATCGTCGTGTCGACATCGTTCTCAAGGCCATCGTGCAGGGCAATGAGCAGGCCGCTTACACACCACCCGGTTATCTGGGTGGCTAAATCACCCAGATAACCGGGTGGTTGGAGTACTGTATCCAGCGGGGTTGGCCTTACGGCCAGCCCCGCTTTCTTATTTCCGGGGACAAACTAATGGCTGAAACCTACATCGGCGGCTTTCATGCCGTCGAAGCCGCGATCAACGACGCAGAGAAAACACCGCGCGAGATTCTCGTGCTGGCAGGCCGCAAGGATGCCCGCATGGTCGCGATACTGGCGCTCGCGCAGCGCCGCAGCGTCACCGTGCGAACGGTCTCAAAGGACCAGCTCGACATGTTCGCTCCCGGCCTGCGCCATCAGGGCGTGATCGCTGCCGTCGAAGCAGCCGACTATCACGGCGAAGACGCACTCGACTTGCCCGCCACGCCAGATCGCCTGGTGCTGGTGCTCGACGGTGTGCAGGACCCACACAATCTCGGCGCCTGCCTGCGCACGGCAGAGGCCGTGGGTGTGACCGCCGTCATCATCCCCAAGGATCGCGCCGTTGGCCTGACCCCGGTGGCCCGCAAGGCCGCGGCCGGTGCTGCCGAGCGCGTGCCTGTCATGGCGGTCACCAACCTCGTCCGCACGCTGGAAAAACTCAAAGGCCTCGGCTACTGGGTGACCGGCCTCGCTGGCGAAGTAGAAGACTCGATCTACGACGTGGATCTCACCGGCCCGACCGTGCTGGTGATGGGCGGCGAGGGCGAAGGTCTGCGCCGACTCACGGGCGAGACCTGCGACCGTCTGGTGCAGATTCCCATGGTCGGCAAAATCGAAAGTCTCAACGTTTCGGTGGCCGCAGCGGTGTGCCTGTACGAGGCGTTCCGGCAGCGTCAGCCCGGCAAGTCCAAGGGCAAACCGGGTGGCAAGAAGAGTGTGGGTGCCGCGCGCTGAGCATGGGCCAGCTGCCGCCGCTGCCTGAAGCCAAACCCGGACGTTATCGCCACTACAAAGGTGGCGAGTACGAGGTGATGGGTGTAGCCCGGCACAGCGAAACGCTGGGGCCTCTGCTGCTCTACCGCCCGCTCTACAACCAGACC
Source organism: Stagnimonas sp. (assembly GCA_965279705.1). Classification (GTDB taxonomy): domain Bacteria; phylum Pseudomonadota; class Gammaproteobacteria; order Nevskiales; family Nevskiaceae; genus Stagnimonas. The sequence continues at coordinate 2,559,509 of OZ257257.1, read as the reverse complement.
GGCCTCTGGGTGCGTCCCTATGAGATGTTCTTCGAGTTGATTGAGGTCGATGGCCAAGCGCAGCCACGATTTGCGCGCCTGCCGGAATGAAGCCTGTGCGAGCCGCTGCACCCTAACGCTTCGGCCCTGCGATTTTTCTAGCCGGTGGCTGGTCGTGCTGACGAATAAAGGCCTAGAAGTCGTTTGATGAATGCTTGAAAGCGTTCGTGCTGGTATTGGGGCTGGTAAGTGCCAGAAGCAGCCGTCCACCATCAATTCTTGAATGGATTGAGTCGATTCCCGAGCTGGTATTGAAGCGCCAGTGGCAACGGCCTGACACTGCCCGCCAACAGCTTATTGACGGTGCCGGGCACACAGATTGGCTTGCCTTTCATCACCGCGCGCCAGGCCTCACTCACTACATCCGCTGGCTCCTGCCAAAGAATGGCCGGCAGCTTGTCGGCCGCGCTGCGTGTGCCCATCGCATCGTGAAACTCACTGCGGGTGAATCCAGGGCACAGCGCCGTCACGTGAACGCCTTGGGGCTTCAGCTCCATATCGAGAGACTGCGACATGTTGAGAACGTAGCTCTTGATGCCGGTGTAGAGCAGGCTGGCGCCGGGCGGAGACAGCGCCGCGATGGAAGACACATTGACGATGCGCCCCCAGCGACGCGCCACCATTCCAGGAATCAGCAGATGGCAGAGCTCGGTCACGGCGGTCACCATCAGCTGGATTTCCGCAGCCAGATTGGGCCAGGGTGTCGTCGCAAATGCAGTGCTTCCAGACAAGCCGGCGTTGTTGATCAGGACATCAATACTCAGGCCCTTCGTCTGCGCGAAATCGACAATCGCCGCCGGTGCCGTCGAGTGAGCCAAGTCGACTGCGAACGTGCCGCAGCGCACACCATATTGCTGCGTCAGCTCCGCCGCGAGCTGTTCGAGTCGATCCGCACGCCGCGCAACCAGCAAAAGGTCATAGCCTTCCTTTGCCAGGTGCCGAGCGAATGCCGCACCGATGCCGGCCGAAGCACCGGTCACCAAGGCGGTGCGAGCGGGTGCAATCGTGGTCGGGCTGTTTGTCTTGCTCATCTCGATGATGTCCTTTGGTTCAGGCAAGAACCGGCGGTACGTGCCGATGGAGGAAGGCGAGTTGGTCTGCGATGACCCGCTCGAACGCCTCACCCAGATAAATCTCGAAGTGGCCTTCAGGGTAAATCTTCACCTCGCCTTTGGGTGCTTTGGCGGCATACCGTAGCGTCGGCTTGGGCGGCGCCACACTGTCGTTTTCGCAAACGCAGAACAGGATCGGACAGCGGACGTCCTTCGCGCGCAACCCCGGTCGGTGGAATGGAATCTGGAGTGCGATACGGGCCGGCACTCGCTCATGGTCTTCGACATCGGCAATGTTCGATGCGGCGATCAGCGCGTGAAAGCCCGGCATCGAATCCTGAGAGGTCATCAATGCGACCTCATGCGGTTCACCGGCCACCTTGACCCGGACTGGATCGTGCCCCCGCCACTTCGCCACCAGGTCCCTGACAGCGAACACCGCTAGCTTGGCGCTGGTCAGAGGCGATAACGCCATCGACGACGCCATTCCATCGGTGAATGGACATTGCGATATCGCAGCGGCGATCCGCGCATCGTCGGCGGCCGTAACGAGCGAATGACCGCCGCCAAACGAAGTCCCCCAGGCGATCACTCGATCCGGGTCCGCTTCAGGCAGCGAACGCGCATAACTCACTGCCGCCCGCCAGTCCGCCAGCTGGCTGGGAATGTCCAGCAGTTCGCGCGGTGACCCCGTGCTGCCACCGAAGTAGCGGTAGTCGAACACCAGGCACAGATAGCCCGCATCGCAGATACGCTCGGCGAAAGCTGCCAGACGCAACGCCTTCACGGCACCCAAGCCATGCGCCATCACCAAGATGGGCAGACGTTTCCCCGGAGCCACGCCACGAGGGCGGTAGAGCCAGGCTTCGCACTGGTCAGTTCCCGAAGGAAAAAGCACAGTTTCGTAGAGGGCAGGTAGGGTGTCGGACGGCGAGGCAGTAGTCTTCATTTTCGATCACTTGAATGGCATTCAAGAAGTAGACTATCGCGTCTCTTAAATGCGAGTCAAGATAGGCAATGCCCAGTAACAAGCGCACTGAACCCGAAGCCGAAAAGCGAGCCCAATTGGTAGCGGCGGCGCGCGAACTGTTCGTGCGGGATGGTTACGAATCCACACCCGTGGGTCGTATTGCTGAAACGGCAGGAGTAACGCCCAATACGATCTACTGGTATTTCAAGGACAAGGACGAGCTGCTGCTGGCTGTGCTCGATCAGTTGTTTCAGGAGAACTTGGCCGAGTTCCTAGGCGTGGCGGGACGGCCGCTATCCGAGCAGCTCTTATGGCTTGTCCAGAAGTTGCGCGGATTTAGTGGATTGATCTCGACGGTGCATGGTCGCGTCCGTGAGTCCAAGGCGCTCGACGAGTGGCATAGCCAATTCCACCGCACTGTCGAGCAGCTCTTCGGAATGCAATTGCCGCGTAGCTTGCCTAAGCCATCCATCGCGGCCGAGGTTCGGATTGCCGGTTTCACCATTGAAGGATTGGTGACGCACGCCATTGTGGACAGCGAGGTGGTGCTGACCTGTGAAGCACTTGCGGCGCGCTGGGCTAAAACCTAGACGGAGACGCTTGGTGAACCTCCCCGGCTTTTGTGGAGGCTCTCGCGTTCGTTGTGCCAGCTGCAGTCTCACCCGAATCGCCCAGATGTCTCTAAGACAAAGGGGAGCCTTTTGACCAACTAGCTTTCATTTGTTCCAAGGGGTGTGCGCTGAGCTTTTGATTGCACTTTCCATGACCATCTCCGGTCGCTTCTGGAAGTGCACTGTGTTCCTCAACGAGGCAGCGGGCGAATCGTGCCAAAAAGCGTTCGGTCAGTAACGTTGGCAAGGCGTGGGCCGGAACCTGATGGGACTTTATTGCCTTGTAGGCCACGGCCGTCATTGGAGAGCGCTAATCCCAAGAGGCTCTCGAGTACCTAGTCGACGGATGACTGGAGGGCTGGAGTCCGAGAGTGGGCGAGGGCTTCGCGGATTTCAGTCTGCCGCCGCCGGTCGAGGGGGAAAAACCAGGCGATGACCCCACCCAGTGCGAGGCCCAATGCGGGCAATGCCACGGCGGCGAGTTGAATGCCAAACGCGCCGCTGGTCGTCTGCTGGTCGGCAGTCGCGTCGAAACCAAACCACCCGACCAGAGCGAACCCCGCTGCCGCCGAAAGTCCGCCTAAAGACTTCACCACGAATGCGTGGCCTGCCGCGTATTGACCGGCGCTGTCGACCCCGGATTTCCAACGGCCGAAGTCTGCGACGTCACCCAGCATGGATGGCACGGCGATGCTGCTGCAGAGCACGCAGAAACCGGCGATCGGATACAGCACCATCATCGATTGCAGGGCGGACGGTCCGGGCTCGAGCAACAGCATCGCGGCATAGACCGCGCTGCCGACCAGGCTGGAAAGTGCCCAGACCCGGTGCCGCTCGAAGCGCATGCAGGCCCAGCCCCACAGCGGCAGGCTCAGCAGCGCGACCGGCGCGGTGACCATCATCAGTGAGGGCAGATGCTCGCCCAGCCGCAAGTAGGCGTCGATGTAGAGATAGCCGACGCCGGTCGCCATGCCATTGAGCATCGTGATCGGAATGAATGCGGCCATCAGCAGCAGGAACGGACGGTTCTCCAGCATCGCTTTGGCGGATGCGCGCGCGCCCGGCTGATGCTTGGGGTTGGCAGCGAACGCCGCCGAAATCTCGCCATCTGGAACCCTGAGCAGCGACCAGGCATTGAGCAGCGGCAGCACCATCACCACGATCACGGCGGTGAGCGACAGCGAGTCGAGATTCAGCTCGGTGCCGGTGCTGCGCCCGAGTGCCCGGCCGAGGTAGGGCATGGCGAAGAATACGAAGCCGCCCGCGAGCATTGCCACGCCGCGCCAGAGCTGGATGCGTGCGCGCTGCACGTAGTCGCCACTCAGCTCGATGCCCCAGGCGGTGTAGGGAATCTCGGTTAGTTTCCAGCCGATGTAGGTCACCGCAGTCCAGCAGCCGAAGTAGACGAGGGTGACCTCGGCTGGCGGACGGTACAGAAACCAGAGGCCAGTGATGGTGACTGCGGTGCCGATCACGATCCAGGGCTTGCGGGTGCCGGTGCGCTGAAACGCGCGGTCCGACAGATAGCCGATCAGGGGATAGGTAAAGGCATCAAGTAGACGCGTCAGCAGCAGCGCACCGGCCATCGCCGTCAGCGACAAGCCGGTGTGCTTGGCGTAGATGCCCTGCACCAGATTCTCTGGCGCATGCATGAAGCCCTGCATGATGGCCGGCAGGCTGAAGGCGAACAGCAGGCTGCGCGCGAGGCGTGGATCAGACACTCCGGCTCCGGCGCGCCTTGCCGGTGCGTGCCACAGAACGCGGCAGCAGGCGGTCGATGAGGCTGCCCAGCAGCTGTCGGAAGTGCTCGTCCGCCGATTGCTTCGAATCGAGCAGGGACATCATCCTCAGTACCTGATCGGCCTTGATCGAGGTCAGTGCGGCAAGCGCCCGCTGCGGCGCGGTCGCCTGGTCTTCGCCGCGATAGGCGTTGACCAGCACCGCGGCCATCACGGTCACGCCCGACAGCGCGGTGTAGGCCAGTTCTGCCGTGGCCATGTCGACGCCATGCGCAGCGAGCTGTTTCAGCATTTCGTTGAGGTGCAGTGCATTGCGGCGCCACGCCGGCGAGCCGATGCGTCCGGCGCTGACTCGCGGATGAGCGATGTGCGCGTCGCGCAACGCGACGAAATGCTCGATCAGCTGCTGGCGCAGCGGTAGCGGCGACTCGGCGTTGAGCACCGGCACGCCGAGCAGCAGTTTTTCGACCACGGCGGCCTCTATGGCTTCGAGGTTCTCGAAGTTGGTGTAGATCGCCGTCGCCTGCACGCCCAGCCTCGCCGCCAGCGCGCGGATCGAGACGCGCTCGGCCCCCGATTCGTCGGCGATCTCGATCGCGGCATTGACGATCGCTTCGGCGCTGAGCTTGCGCGGCCGCCCCACCGCGGCCGCCCTCAAAGATGGAGCCGTCACGTCGTCCGCTGCCATCGCTGTGTCTCCTTTTTTGAGATTGGTGATCTCGATGCGAGCGACTTTAGGACGCCCGTTTGTTGTTTTGCAACGCTTGCGTGTAAATTAATTAGGCACACCCGATGCAAAACTATCCAATAGCCCAAATGAACGCTTCGCTGACCACAGTCCCGAACCGGCAAAGCCAAAGCCTGACGCTCGCCGACGGACGCCATCTGGGCTATGCGGAATATGGTGATCCCTCCGGTTCGCCACTGCTCTACTTTCATGGCGGGGGTTCGTCACGGCTTGAGCCGGCGTACGCCGACCGCTACGCGCGGTGTCTCGGCATCCGTCTGGTGTCGATGGACCGGCCGGGCTATGGCCGCTCGACGCCCATGACGGCTGCGAACTGGTACAGCGTCGGCCGCGATGCGCTGGCATTAGCCGATGCACTGTCGATCAGCACGTTCAGCGTCGCCGGCCTGTCGGCTGGCGCGCCCTTCGCGCTGCATCTGGCGCATTCGACGCCCGTGCGCGTGACACAGGTGGTGCTGATCAATCCCTCAGCCAATACCCGCGACCCCTCATGGCGAGCGGTACCCCGCTGGAAACGGATGCTGATCGCGGTCTTCAGCTTTCGCCCCTTGCTGCGCCTTTTCGCTGTCGCACTCAAGCACAAGCCAGAACTGCTCAGCCGTCGGATTTCGAAGAGTCAGGGATGGACTTCCGACGAGCAGAGAGGCTTCGTCGCGATGGTGCAGGAAGGGCTGCGCGAGCCCTGGGGTATTGCCACGCTGTGCCGCGAGGCGCAGCAGGTGCTGCAGACGGACTGGAAGCTGGACTGGGCTTCGATCCACCAGCCGGTGCTGGTGCTCTGCGGTGTGGGCGATCCCGCGCATGCCTTCTATCGCGCACTCGCGGGCCAGCATCGGCGGATGCGGTTCGTCAGCATCCCCGGCCCACACATGCCCATCGTCCCCGAAGCGAGCTGGGATCTGGTGGGTCGCAGTCTTGTCGATCTCGCGGCACGCCCGGCGTAGCCAGCCGTGCACCGTCTCGTTCTGCTGTCGAACATCTGCATCCGTGACAAGGAGGTCGCATGTCTTTCCAGCAGCATCTGATCGTCATTGCTGTACTGGCGCAGCTCGCGATTCTTCCTTTGGCTTGGGCGCAGACCGCGACCGACACGGCAGGCCCGCCTGCCGCCGCGCCAGCCCTGGAGACCATCCCTGTTGTTCCGCTGAAAAACACGGCAGAGCAACCGGCCATCAAGGAGGAGTCGGTCTCATCCAAACAGCTCGACGAAATCGTGGTCACCGCAACCAAACGCGCGACCAGCGTGCGCCGGATTCCCGGCTCGGTCACCGCGCTCACCGGCAGGGAGCTGGAGCAGCAGGGCATTCAGGGCATCCAGCAGATCATCGCGCTGGTGCCGGGCGTTAACCTGACCGATCCCGGCCAGGGCGAAGTTTCGCGCATCACCATTCGCGGCATCGCCTCGACGGTCAATACCAATCTCACGACCGGCACCCTGTTCGGCGACGTACCGTTCTCCGACCCCTTCGTGCCGAAAGTGCAGCTCGATCCCAATCCTTTCGACATGGCGACGGTGGAAATTCTCAAGGGGCCGCAGGGCACCCTGTTCGGAGGCACTGGTCTCAACGGCATGGTCCGCTATGTGCCGGAGGCGCCGAAGTTCGACGCCGTGCAGCTCAAGTACTTCACCCAGTACGACGCCTACCCCGGCAATGGCGGCAATGCCTGGACCTACGGCGGCATGCTGAACGCGCCGTTCGCGGGCGACACGGCCGCCATTCGCCTGCTCGGCTTCCACCGCGAGATTGCCGGCTACACCGACGACTTGCAGTCCGGCAAGAAGGATGTCAATCGCGGCGAGCAGTACGGCTTCCGCGGCGCGGTCGCCTGGCGGCCAGATGACGACTGGAAAATCTCCCTGCTCGGCCAGTTGCAGCGCACCCAGATCGAGGACATTGCCACCAGCGACAACTTCGACGGTCGCCTGGAGCGCAGCAACACGCCGCGCCCGAGCCCCAGCGAGAGCCGCTACTACCTCGGCAACCTGGCCATCGAGCGCGCGTTTTCCTGGGGCAATGTGGTTTCGCAGACCTCGTACACCGACAAGGATTTCGGCACCTATCTCGACGCCTCGCGCACCGCCGGCGGCGGCATGACGGCCCTGCTGGGCGCAGCCGACACCAATCACAGCGAGGCCTTTTCGCAGGAGCTTCGCGTGGTTTCGCCCACCAGCGACTCGCCCTGGAAGTATCTGGCCGGTGCCTTCTACTACGACCTGAACGTTTACGACTGCGCAGAGATCGGCGCGGCCAGCCTGCCGGGACTGCCGATTGCGACCCTGCCGACATTGCTCGAAAGCCTGCTGCCCGGCCTGCCCCTGTCGTCCATCACCGGCAATGTGCTGGCCAACCCGTGTCCCGGAAACGTCGCCCGGCTCGACGGTCAGTTCGACGTCGCGCAGTTACTCGCCGACGTGAATCTGACCGAGCGGGCCTTGTTCGGGGAGCTGACCCGCTCGCTGGGGTCGCAGGTGGATATCACCCTCGGCGGACGCCTCTACCGCACCGCCTCCAGCGGCTCGGTCAGCACCTCGGGAGCTCTCTACACAGCGACCAGTGGCGGCATGGCGGGTAGTCGCGACGCCGCCTCGGAGGAAAACGGATTCAGTCCCAAGGCATCGATCGTCTACCGCCCGCTGCGCAACCTCTATACCTACCTCAGTGCCTCGAAGGGCTTCCGGTTCGGCGGCCCGCAGATCGGCGCCTCGACCCCGACGACGGCCGTGCCGCCGAGCTACAAGTCCGACTCGCTCTGGAACTACGAGCTCGGCCTGCGCAGCGACTGGTTCCAGCGCACGCTGCGCATCGACGCCGCGGCGTACGTCATCGACTGGAAGGACCCGCAGGTCAATCAGATTTCCAGCGACGGCCTCATCCAGTTCATCGATAACGTCGGCGGCGTGAAAGGCAAAGGCGTCGATCTCGCCCTGCGCTACCTGCCTCCCTTTTTCAAGGGGCTGACGTTGAATTCCCTGCTGGCCTACAACAAGACCGTGACCACCGAGGCATTCACCGACGCCAGCGGTACGGAAGTGCCCGCCGGTTCGCCCTGGCCGGCGTCGCCGCGCTGGCAAGCGAGCAACTCGCTGGCCTACGCATTCCCCGTGTCTGCGTTGAACATCACCACCCTGGTGCGCAACAGCTACATCGGCTCGGCCTGCAACGCGATCGTCTGTTCCTCGAAGATTTTCGGCTATCGCACTTGGGACGCGAACCTCTCGCTGACCTCGAAGGCGCATCCGTCCTGGCCGGAACTCAGCCTCTCACTGAACAACCTCACCGACGAGCGCGGCATCAACAACGTGGTGAACCTCGGCGTGGCGGGCATGTCCAGCAGCACGGTCAACTACATTCCGCCGCGCGCCCTCGTCGTCCGCGTCAGCGGCAGGTTCTAAGGCGATTTGGCTCATGCCCACGAGGCTTCTGATGCCCTTGCCAGCGCTCGCGATTGGCCTGCAGTTCAACTGAGGTCGACCCAACCGTGACGCGCCTTGATCGCTGCAACAACATCGCCGACTTGCGCGCGCTCGCGCGCCGCAAGCTGCCCGCGCCGATGTTCCATTACATCGATGGCGGTGCCGACGACGAATGGAGCCTGCGCCGCAACACCGAGGCCTTTGACGACTACCAGCTGCTGCCGAATGTTTTGCGTGACGTCTCCGCTGTTGATACCCGCACGCAGGTGCTGGGCTGCCAGCTGGAGCTGCCGCTGTTCCTGTCGCCGACCGGCATGTCGCGCCTGTTCCATCAGGCGAAGGAGCCCGCCGCCGCACGCGCTGCGGCGAAGCACGGCACGCTCTACAGCCTCTCGACAATGGCGACGACGAGCCTGGAAGACGTCGCAGCTGCTACCAGCGGCCCGAAGATGTTTCAGGTCTACATCTTCAAGGACCGCGCGCTCACCAGGGAGCTGGTGCAGCGCTGCAAGGTGGCCGGCTATCAGGCGCTGTGCCTGACCGTGGATACCGCCGTCGCCGGCAACCGCGAGCGCGATCGCGTGCATGGCATGACGATGCCGCCGACCTTGTCGCTGCACTCTTTCTTCAGCTTCGCCGCCTCCTTCGGCTGGGTGTTCAACTTCCTGCGCGATCCCGACTTCCGGCTCGCCAACGTCGCCCATCGCGTCGATGCGCTCGGCGGCGGCGCCATGGCGCTGATCGATTACGTCAACAGCCAGTTCGACCGCAGCGTGACCTGGGACGACGCGGCCTGGCTCGCTCAGGAGTGGGGCGGGCCGTTCGTGATCAAGGGCATGAGCACCGCGACCGACGCGCAGCGTGCCGTGTCCATCGGTGCGACCGCCGCGATGCTCTCCAACCACGGCGGCCGCCAGCTCGACGGCTGCGTAGCACCCATCGACACGGTGGCACCGATCCGCGATGCCATCGGCAATGGGCTGGAGCTGATCGTCGATGGCGGTATCCGACGCGGCACGCATGTGCTGAAGGCGCTGGCGCTGGGTGCGACGGCCTGCTCCATCGGCCGGCCCTATCTGTATGGACTGGCAGCCGGTGGCGAAGCCGGCGTCGATCGCGTGCTGACGCTGTTCCGGCAGGAGATCGAGCGCGGTCTAGGCCTGCTCGGCTGCCGCAGCGTGGCGGAGGTCGGCCCGCAACATCTGGTGCGCTTGAACGCGCGGTCCTTCCCGCAATGAGCCCCTTCTTGAAAACAACGTATCCGAGAAACCCATGAGCAAATCATCCGCAGCAAACCGCAGCCTGGCGCCGCTCAAGCTCTTCGAGGTCCGCAACCTGCTCCGCGCGGCCGATGCCGGCAAGCCGCCAGTGCAGGTGCTGCTGGTGGATCACGAACTGAAGGCGCGAATCGCCGGCGTTCCGCTGCCAGCACTGCCCGCCAGTTTTCGTGGGCAGCCCGGCGAGCGCGTCGATTTCGGCACCACCCAGGCGCGGCTGATCGTGATCGGCTGTGGCAAGCCGGGCACGAAAAACGAGGAAGCGACCTTCTGGGAAAGTGCTGGCGCTGCCGTAATCGATGGCCTGCGCGCGCTTCGCATCGAGCAGGCTGCGCTGGCTGGCGCGCTGCTGCCGGTCGCCATCGAGTCCGCCGTCGCCGCGCGCCACTTCGCGGTGGGTGCGACCCTGGCTTCATACCGCTGCACCCAATACCGCGAGCAGCTGCCCAAGGATTATTTCGAGGTGAAGTCGCTCGCGCTGCGGCCCGCCGACTGGAAAGCCAGCACCGGTGGTCGAGAGTTGGGCGACGCCGTCAACTGGGCGCGCGCGCTGGTCGATGCACCCGCCAATCTCCTCACGCCGCAATCCTTCGCCGAGGAAATCAAGGCGCTCAAGTCGCTGGGCGTCGAGGTCAAGGTGCTCGACGTGCGCGCGCTGGAGCGCATGGGGGCTGGCGGCCTGCTCGCGGTCGGGCGTAGCAGCATCAATCCGCCCTGCATGGTGATCTGCCAATGGCGCGGCAAGGCGGGTGCGGCCAACGATCTCGGACTGGTGGGCAAGGGTCTGACCTTCGACGGCGGCGGCCTCAACCTCAAGGCGGCACCGGGCATCGCCAAGATGAAGTTCGACATGGCCGGTGCTGCGGCGGTGGTCGGCGCGCTGCGCGTGCTGGCGACGCGCAAGGCGGCGGTCAATGTCGTCGCCGCACTTCCGATTTGCGAAAACCTCATCGATGCCGAGGCCTTCCGGCCGGGCGACGTGATCCGATCGCTATCCGGCCTAACCATAGAGGTCGATAACACCGATGCCGAAGGCCGCATCGTCATGGCGGACGCAATGACCCATCTGATCAAGGAACACCGCCCGCGCCTGCTGGTGGACGTCGCCACACTCACTGGCGCAATCATGGTCTCGCTGCAGGAGGAATACGCAGGGCTCTTCACCACCGACGAAGGCTTGGCGAGCGCCCTTACCGCAGCAGGCGAGCAGAGCAGCGACTGGCTCTGGCGTATGCCGCTGAGCAAGCGGCAGGACTATATGATCGAGTCGGATATCGCCGACGTGAAGAACGTCGGCGCGCCCGGCTTCTTTGGGGCCGGCACCGGCTCATCGACAGCTGCCGCGAAGTTCTTGGAGCGTTTCGCTGCAGGCACTCGCTGGGCACATCTCGATATCGCCGGCACGGCTTGGTCTACGCGACCCAAGCCGGGCATTCCGCGCGGCGCGACCGGCTTTGGCGTGCGCCTGCTGGATGCGCTCGTCGAGCAGCTTCCGAAGTGAGCTTTTAATGCCTACATGGCTCATACCGCGAGTCGCGCTGATGCTCATTGACTCCAACAACCGCTATGGCTGGCTCCCGCACGATGCGGAAGACGACTAGGTGCCAAAAGCGGTCCTTCAGTTAGCAATGGTGTTAGGCAGCTTTGAATGAGAGTCGTCGGGTCGGCTAAGCGTTACGAAGCCCATGCAATTGCTCAACAATCCGATTGCTCGTGGGCTCCATTTTTGATTTTCCCATCCCACGAGTTGTAGCTCGTTGAAGCAGTTGCGGCTGCGCCGCTCTATGTCGGTTCAGCGCGTCCAACAAAGCTGCAAGCACCGGGCGCAACCAGCGTCGGCCATTGGGAAAGACATGAAAACCCTCATCGACGCACCAAAGCCGTGATTTAGGCAGCACACCGCAATCGTGGTGAGAGCACTTTGTCATCGCTTCTTTCGATTGCCGGAGCCACTGAAAAGTCCTGGGGAACCCGCTAACGAAGCCTTAACTTTACGTCGCCATTCTCGTTATTCAGCAATGTGCGCATCGTCTACCCTCTCTATGCTTCAGCGGTTAACGGACATCAATCTCAGCGCGTGACTACGGTTCAGATCCAATGCGAATTCTGCTGGTAGAAGACGATGCGATGCTCGGCGATGCGCTGAGCAAAGGCCTCGTTCAGCACGCGCATGCGGTGGACTGGGTGCGCGATGGCATTGCCGCGGCAGCGCACTGGCAGGCGACCCCCTACGAACTGGTGGTGCTGGACTTGGGCTTGCCACGACGCGATGGCTTGAGGGTTTTAGCGGATGCGCGCCGTGAAGGCATGGAAACCTCGGTGCTGATCCTCACCGCCCGCGACGCCGTGGAGGATCGGGTCAAGGGCCTTGACTCGGGTGCCGACGACTATCTGCTCAAACCCTTCGATCTCGACGAGCTGCTGGCGCGCATCCGTGCGCTCGGGCGCCGCCGCGTCGGTAGCTCGCAGCCCGGCATCGAACATCTGGGGCTACACATCGACCTTGCCTTGCGAGAGGGCCGCTATCAGGACAAGCCGGTGAGCTTCACGCGCCGGGAGTTCGCCCTGTTGACCGCCCTGCTGGAGCGGCCCGGCCGGGTCTGGACCAAGGAGCAGCTGGTCGAGCGCCTGTATGGCTGGGACGAAGGCATTGCCAGCAATGCCCTGGAAGTGCACGTTCATGCCCTGCGCCGGAAGCTGTCGCCTGAGTTCATTGGCAATGCCCGTGGGGTGGGCTACTTCGTGCCCAAGGAGGGCTGATCGCGTGACCTCGCTGCGCCGCCGACTGGTCGTCACTCTGCTCGCCAGCGTCTTGCTGGGGGGGCTGGTCGGTGTCGTCGGCCTGTATTGGCAGGCTATTGAGGAGTTCGACGAGCTGTTCGATGACCGCCTGCAGGACATCGGAGACAACCTCACGCCACAGATGCTCTCAAGCCGCGAACAGCCGACCCAGGAAGAGTCGGAGGACGATATCGTCATTCAGCTTTGGGACCGCGCAGGGCAGCTGCGCTACACCTCCAGACCTAAAGAACCAGCCCCTGCACCAACCGCGTCTGGGCTTGCCAATCACACCGGCGATTCGAAGGATTGGCGCAGCTATTCCCGCAGCACAGCTGACGGCGGCCTGTTGCAGGTCGCCCAGGAAGTGGAAGCACGTCAGGACATTGCACTGGAAAGCACCGCCCGGCTGCTGTTGCCGCTGCTCATCATCCTGCCACTGGTGGCGCTGTTCGCCTCCTGGGCAATCTCGCGCCTGCTCCGGCCGCTCAGATCCCTGGCCGAACAGTTGCAGCGCAGCGGGCCGCAGCAGCAGGCGCGGGTGCAGGTGGACGATGTACCGCGTGAGCTGGTGCCGGTGATCGGCGCGCTCAACGACCTGCTGGCGCGGCAGGCCGAGGCCGCGCGCAAGCAGCAGGCCTTTTTGGCCGACGCCGCCCATGAGCTGCGCACACCCCTCACGGTTGTCGGCTTGCAGTTGCAAAGGGCGCAGCAGGCCAGCGATGCGCAGGAACAAGCCGAAGCGCTCGATGGTCTGAAAAGCGGTGTGGAGCGTGCCACCCGGCTGGTGACGCAGCTGCTGGCCCTAGCCCGTAGCGAACCAGATCGCGAAAAGCCCTTGCAGAAGGTATCGCTGAATTTCGAGAGCCTGCTGAAAACGGTGCTGGCGGAGTTGTATCCCCTGGCGGCGCACAAGCAGATTGATCTCGGCCTGGTCGATAGCCAGCCCTGCATGATTGAAAGCGACGGCGAGGACCTGCGCAGCCTCATCACCAATCTGGTCGACAACGCCATTCGGCACACGCCCGCAGGTGGTCGGGTGGATGTCTCGCTGCAGGTGCGGGGTGCGCTGGCCACTCTGCGGGTTTCCGATACTGGCTGCGGCATTGCCGCCGAGCGCCGGCAGGCCGTATTCGAGCGCTTCGTGCGCGATGGCAGTGCAGATTCCAGCGGCACTGGCCTTGGCCTCGCCATTGTCCGGCAGGTCGTCGAGCGGCATGGTGGCCGTATCGCGCTAGAGGACGGCGCCAACGGCGTCGGGCTGGTGGTGCGGATCGAACTCCCCATGCTGTCCCTCAAGGCCTGAAGGCAGCGACGGCGCCATCAGTGCGCGCCCTTGGTGCCTTCATCACCACCGCAAAACCGTCGCTGCAAACGCTAATAGTTTCTTAACTCGCCGGGTCTCTACTGCTGCCATGCAAACAACGGTTTGCAGTGCTGCCGTGAGGAGTCCCATGCAACAGTTTCATCCCCAAGCCAGAACCCCGACTAGGCCGTGGGCGGGTGACCAGCCCCAAAAAGCCCCGATCCAGCTGCCCGCGATGGCGCCTTGCCCCGACGCGCAGCTGCGTACGCCGCCTACGCTCACGCTGATTACCGGTGCCACCGGCTTCATCGGCGGCGCCTGCGTGATCGCGGCGATGGAGAGCGGCCGTGTCGACGATCTGCTGTTCCTGGTGCGGGCCAAGACCGTGGAGGAGGGCTTGCAGCGGGTGCTCGAATCGCTGCGCCGCTTCGAGTCGAGCCGGGCACCGCTGGATCAGCTCGGCACACATCAGATATTGCTCGGCGATCTGGCCGATGTCGCCGCCTTTGCCGACGACAAGCGGCTGAACCGCGTGACGCATGTGATGAACTGCGCGGCCGTTGCCTCCTTCGGTAATCACCCCGGCATCTGGCCGGTGAATGTGGATGGCACCGTGGCGTTCGCGCGGCGCATGGCCAAGAGCCCCTCGCTGCAACGCTTCGTACACATCGGCACCGCCATGGCCTGCGGTGCGGGCAAGGTCTCGCCGGTGGCGGAGAGCTGGAAGCTGCCGGAGAGTGCCGCGCATCTGGTGCCGTACACCGCCTCCAAGGCCGAGGCCGAGCGGCAGATGAAAGCCATCCCCGGACTGCCGCTGGTGGTGGCGCGGCCCTCGATAGTTGTTGGTCACAGCCAACTCGGCTGCAATCCCTCGAGCAGTATCTTCTGGGTATTCCGCATGGCGCAGGATCTGGGTCGTTTCATGTGCAGTCTGGACGAGACGGTGGACGTGATCCCGGTGGACTACTGCGCCAAGGCGCTGCTGCTGCTGACCTTCAAGGAGCAGCTCAGCAGCGACCTGTACCACATCTCCGCCGGCAGCCAGTGCGCCAGTTTCCGCGACATCGAAAAAGCCATGTCGGATGCCCGCCACATTCCCTCGCTGGCCAGTTCCTGGACGCAGATCAAGGAGAGCGACATCCCCTCGCTGGTGCCGGATTTCAAGGCGCGCCTGGGCATTGCCAACCGCCGGCTGGTGACCAAGGCGGTGAAGCTCTACGGCGGCTTTTCGCTGCTCAACTACCAGTTCGACAACCAGCGGCTGATGGCGGAAGGGTTCGAGCTTCCGCCGAGCTTTCCCTCCTACATCGGCGGCTGCATCCGCAGCACCGAGGGTCTGTCGCTGCTCGAACAGATGATGAGCGACTTCAAGTGAAACCCGCGCTGGCTCCGGCCCTGTGCAGCGCCGTACTGGTAGGTGGCTGCGCCCACATGCAGCTGGACGCGCCGAACGATCCGCTCGAACCGGTCAACCGCGTGGTGTTCGGCTTCAACGTCATCACCGACCAGTTCCTGTTCCAGCCGCTGGCCGAGGGTTATCACGCCGTCACGCCGGTGGTGGCGCAGCGCGACGTCAGCCATTTTTTCAGCAACCTCGACGAGCCGCGCACCATCGTCAACGACCTGTTGCAGGGCCAGCTGAAGCAGGCCGCCAGCGACACCGGGCGCTTCCTGCTGAACTCCACCGCCGGCTTCGCTGGCCTGATGGATGTGGCTAGCGATGCGGGGATGCCGCGCCATCACAAGGACTTCAGCGAGACGCTCGGCCGGCAGGGCATCGGAGAAGGCTGGTTCCTGATGCTGCCGCTGCTCGGCCCCAGCACCAACCGGGATGTTGTCGGTCTTCTCGCCGACGCGCCCTTCCAGCTCGGCAGCTACGTTCCACTCAGAACCGATCTCTCGCTGACAGGCGGCGATTTGCTGGATACGCGCACGCACGAGCTGGGCACCGAAGACGCCATCGAGAACGCCCCCGATCCTTATGCCTTCGTGCGCCAAACCTATCTGCAAGAGCGGGCGGAGCGCTTGCAGCCAGAGCCAACGCGACGGGCTGACCTTGCAATGGAGAACGCACCATGAGCGAGTACCATGGCCCCACATTTCAGCAAGTCGAAACCGTGCAATGGCGCGACCTCGAAGCGCAGGGCGGCTTCAAGCCGCGTAGCCGCCCCCTGTTGGTGAAGGGCGCACTCGCAAACTGGCCCGCCTCGCAGAACTGGACGTTTGAAAAACTCGCGCAGCTCAGGCGACCCGATGGCAGCGCCGTGGTCACCAGCTTCCAGAACGGACTGGTGGAACAGGGCATCACCCGCGAGCCGATGATCCAGCCGGTCGCACCGTACCTGCGCCGCCTAGCGGCAGCGGCAGAGACTATTCGTAACGAACGCATCGACGACATCGGCCTCCTGCCCAATCGTCGGCGACTGATGCTGGCGCCGGATGAGCGCTTTCATCTCGACTGGGGCCATCTCAAGCGCTTCACGCCCGACGAGGTGTATCTCGCGCAGTGGCACATCCTCAAGGAGTTTCCCGAGCTGCGGGCAGACTTCGCCATCGGCCAGCTCTGGCCAAGCCTGCGGCGTACCTGGGAATACACCTTCATCGGCCCCGCCAATACGGTCACCGGCCTGCATTACGACTTTCCCAACAACTGGTTCTGCCAGGTCAGCGGCGTCAAGGAGTTCCTGTTCTTCCCGCCCGACCAGAACGAACACCTATGCCGCTCCAAGAAATATGACTGGGGCGCAACACTGAGCGACATCGATATCTCGCGGCTCGACGAGCAGCCGGTGGAAAGCGCGCATTTCGCGAGGGCGCAGGGTCTGTATGCGCGGGTGGAGACTGGCGATGCGCTCTTCGTGCCGAGCAAGACCTGGCATGCCGTGGTGTCACTGATGCCCTCGATCAGTCTCGCCGTGTTTGGCCTCACGCCCTGGGAAATCCTGGCTGGCGGCCTGCCCTCGGAAACCCGCAGCCTCTTGCACCGGCTGCATCTTTACCGCTGGGGCAACTGCACCTGCCATCGAATGAGCGCTGTGTCCGAGCGCAGTCAGGCCGCGACATGAACAGCATCAATCCCTGGGTATTGCTCACCATCGCCATCCTCGCCGAGCTGGTCGGCACCAGCTGCTTGAAGCTCGCCAACGGCTGGGCGCGGCCCTGGGCCTGGGTCGGCGTGGCAGGGGGATTCGGCACGGCGCTGGTGCTGGTCGCGCACTTGGTGCAGAAGATGGAGATCAGTGTGGTGTATGCGATCTGGAGTGGCCTCGGCATCGCCTTCGTCGCCGTGGTCGGCGTGTTGATCTTCCACGAGTCCATGACTTGGACCAAAGCCGCAGGACTGCTATTCACCATCCTTGGCATCGTGCTCTTGCAGCTCGAGACCAAGGTGTCGTGAGGGGCTTCCGAAGTCGAGAGCAGCGCTCCCGATCACTATGGCTGACCCGCATCGCGTGGGCGGCGGCGATGTGTCTGGCTACACCTACAGTGCACGCCGCGGGCGGGCCACCGATGCTCACCGACGACCCTGGGACGCCCGGCGACGGCCATCTCGAAGTCAACCTTGCCGCCACTTGGGAAAGCGATGCGCACCGTCAGCTCTGGGAGCTTCCGGTGGCCGACATCAACTACGGCGTTGGCGAGCGGATACAGCTGAATCTGTCGATGTCACTGAATCTGGATCAGGACGCGGTGTCCGGCGCCGGCAGCACCTCGGCGGCGGTGAAGTGGCGCTTCCTTGATCGCGAGGGTCTGGCCGCGTCGATCTATCCCCGCGTCGAGTGGAACACCTCCAGTGCCTCGGCGCGACTCGGTCTGGTGGACGAGGGCACCCGCTTCTTCCTGCCGCTGGAGCTGGCGCGACAGTTCGGCGTCTTCGATGTGAATGTTGAGCTGGGCCGAAGGCTCAGCACCGTCGAAGCCGCCGAGTGGGTCTACGGTGCGCTGATCGGCGTCCCGGCAGCGCCAGCCACCGACCTGATGGCAGAGCTGCACGGCGAGTGTGCCGGCCGCCTCGATCGGGGTCGCCTGACCGCCAATATCGGTCTGAAACAACAGCTGCAGCCTTGGGCCTCGCTGATCGCTTCGCTGGGACACGACATCCAGTCGGCCGCCGATGCGCGCCCCGCCTTCATCGCCTACCTGGGCCTGCAAGGCCAGTTCTGATCGGCGACGGCGGGCCTGCGAGCCCGCGGCTAGAACTCCAGATTGAAGCCCGGGCGCACGATGACTTCGTGGTCTTCGTTGTAGCCGACGGCGAGGAAGGCATTGAAGTGTTTGCCGACCTGATATTGCAGCGCGGTCGAGGCCGTCTTCACGCCTTCCTCGGCACTGAACACTTCGAAGAAGGCAGTCCAGTTCGGCGCAATCTCACGCTCCGCCTCCACATCCCACACCACCTTGCGCTCGTAGGCACCGCCTTCCTCAGGCTTGGCGAAGTTGACGCCCAGGTTGGAATTGAAGGTCCAGCCCGCGTAGTGCTGGCCCAAGATCAGGTAGGGGAAGATGTCGTACCTGCGGGTGCCGCCCGCCTTGGTCGACGCGGTGGGCACCTTTAGCTTTGTAGCGATGAGGATGTCGGGCACCAGGCCATCTTCCAGCACCACCTTATAGGATGGCGTGACTTCCAGATCGCCCAGGCCACTGCTCTTCTCGCCGTCATCCGGTTTTTCGAATTGATAGAAGAACGGTTCAATCAACAACTCGGCGCGATCCGTGATGCCGTATTCGAACTGCGTCAGCGTGCCGCCTGACTTTCCATCGCGGGCCTTGGCGTATTCCACCGATTGACTGAAGGCGATATCGCCCTTGGCACCGATTTGTGCGGTCTCGGTTTCGATGGCGGTATTGGCGAAGGCGGCGGGGGCACAGACGGCGAGGATGAGAGCGCGAATCTTCATGTTGATCCTTTGGGCGGGTTTGAAAGGGTTTGAGGTTCAGTGCGACTTGCTGGCGGCTTTTTTCGAGCTGACGGCGATACCGATTGCCATTGCCACGAGCAGTGCAGCCGACGCGGCAAAGCGGCTGAGGTTGATACCGCCGTGATCGAGGGGCTTGTCGAGGAAGTCCCCGACTACGGCACCGAGCGGCCGGGTGAGAATGAAGGCAGCCCAGAACAGCAAAGTGCTCGAGACTTTCGTGCGGTAGTGCAGCACGGCGATCAGTGCCAGCAGGCCGCCGAAGATGGCGGCACTGCCCAGATAGCCGAGGCCCGCGGTATCGGCCGTCCAGTCACCCAGCGCGGTGCCGAGCGTCTGCGAGAACATGATGGTGAGCCAGTAGAAGCGCTCGGCCGGCGGTGAGCTCACCGTGTCCACCGCAATCGAGCCCAGGCTGCGGTACCACACCAGCAGCGAGGCGATGAGCAGCGCCAGCAGCAAGGTGGAGCCGCCGGCATAACCGATGCCGAGCGAGCGGTCGGCGAAGTCCGCCAGGGTGGTGCCCACCGTGGTGGTGGCGACGATGGTGATCCAGTACAGCAGTGGGTGAAAGCGCTGTGCTGCCACCTGCGCCGACACCGCCACCACGAACAGCACCGCGAAGATGACCGTGCTCAGCAGGTAGCCGAGGTTGAGCGACATCGACAGCGCATCACCACCGGTCTCGCCCAGGGTCGTGGCCAAAATCTTGATGATCCAGAAGGCCAGAGTGACTTCCGGCACCTTGGCTGCTGTGATGCAGTCTTTGTCCTGCATGTATTGCCGGCCCCAATCGTTACGTTATCGCGAACGCTGACAGCCAATACTTAAGCCATTGTTAGGGACTCTCGTCTTGCGGCCTTTGATGGGAGTGAGCACCAGCGAGATGGACCAATACAAACTCGATCTCTGGTCCGTCATCTACATCCCCAACAACCACGCTGAGTAGACGACTGGGCAGAAGCTCACAATCCTAACCACGACTCATATTTAGGTGATTGATGCCGATACAGCCTTGGCCCTTGAAAGCCAGGGCGGCGCAGCCTGAGGAGCGATGGCGAAGTGAGCCCTGTTCAGTCAGAAATACCACCAATCGAGCTTTGCCCTTGGCCTGTGTGTAGGTGTGTTATGGCTTTGCGACAGACCACTTTGGGCTGGAAAGCAGTCGCGAATCAACCACTCACCAACACTGAAAAATCATTGTGCGGCGCGGTGGGCCTCTCTATATCCCGCAGTCTTGATTCACTATGAGCGTTATTAACGCATGGCCAAAAAATCTCCGGCCCATCGAGTGTGAAGATGCTCTCGAAAAACCACCCTTTGGCCTGCATGCGCTCCTAGGTGATGTCCAGCAACACGCAGCCCTGTGGCTCAAGTTACAGCAGCTGCCGCCGATAGCTCGGTGAGGCGGAAACCCCGTCCACAACCGACGCCGAAAAAAGGTCAGCCATGAATGCAGGGCTATTGCACAGCATCGACCAGAGCACGCAGTTGGCGGGCCACAACCGTCTGGCGCTGCTGCTGTTCCGCGTCGATGAGCGGCAGCTGTTCGGCATCAATGTCTTCAAGGTGCAGGAAGTCATTCCGCGTCCTGCACTCACCTGGCTGCCGTCGGCGCACCCGCGCGTCTGCGGCGTGGCCGAGATTCGCGGCCGCGTCATCCCGGTGCTGGATCTGGCCGGAGCGGTCGGTGCCAAGCCGACACCTCCCGATGCCGCCGCGCATGTGATCGTCGCCGAGTTCAACCGCACGGTGCAGGGTTTTCTGGTGCGGGCGGTGGAACGCATCATCCATGTCGATGTGGCCGCCGTGCAGCCGCCGCCGGCCGGCGACAGCCACGGCTACCTCACCGCCATCACGCGCCAGGGCGGCGAGCTGATCGAAATCGTCGACGTCGAAAAAGTGCTGGCCGATGTGCTGGGCGAGCCGCCGGCCATTTCGGATGCGCTGCTGGAACAGGCCAGAGCATTGCGGGATGGCCGTCGTATTCTCGTTGCCGACGATTCGCGCGTGGCGCGCACGCAGGTGGAACGCATCCTCAGCCAGCTCGGCATCGAGTGCCTGCTGGTCAACGACGGCCGCGAGGCGCTGCGCACCCTGCAAGGCATGGCCGACCAAGGCGTGAAAGTGTCAGATCGTTTCAGCATGGTGATCTCGGATGTCGAAATGCCCGACCTCGACGGCTACACCCTGGCGACCGAGATTCGCCGCGACCCACGCCTGAAAGACCTCTACGTGATCCTGCACACCTCGCTTTCGGGCGTGTTCAACAACAACATGGTGCAACGTGTGGGGGCGGATCGCTTCATCCCCAAGTTCAGCCCGAACGAGCTGGCCGGGGCGGTCATCGACCGACTGAAAACCGTGCATTAGCAGCCGGCAAGATCAGGCGGCGGACGGCTTGAGCGGTGCGACTGCTGCCACTGCACTGTGGCTATCCGCCAGCCGGTAGGTGTTGCGACCGGCGGCCTTGGCGCTGTAGAGCGCCGTGTCGGCGAGCGACAGCAGCGCATCGGGGCCGAGCAGGCCCAGCCCGTCAAAGGCAATGCCGATGCTGACGGTGACGGTGACGCTGATCTGACGGCTCTCGAAAAGGACCGGCTGCTGCATGGAAGCAATGATCTTGCGGGCGATGAACTGCGGCTCTTCGGCGTTGTGCAGATTGTCGAGAATCACCACGAATTCGTCGCCCGCCAGCCTCGCCACGGTGTCGATATGGCGCACGCTGGCCTGTAGTCGGCCGGCCAGCGCGCACAGCACGGCATCGCCCGCGGCGTGGCCATGCGCGTCGTTAATGTTTTTGAAGTGGTCGATGTCGAGAAACATCAGCGCGTGCTGGCCCTGCAGGCGGCGGTTGCGGGCGATGGTGTTCTCCAGCCGGTCGGTGAACTCGCGGCGATTGGCGAGGCCGGTCAGTGCATCGTGGCGCGCCAGCCGGTGCAGCTCGGCCTGCACGTTCTTGAGGCTGGTGATGTCGTTCATCAGCAGATACACGCCGAGCACGCGGCCATCACTCGCCAGGTGCGGCAGGTAGCTGGCGCGTAGGGTGCGCGGCGTGCCGAGAGTGATCAGGGTCAGTTCGGTATCGACGCGCTGGCCCTTGAGCGCGGTTTGCAGATGCGGCGTCTGGGCATCGGCAAAGTCATCGTCGATCACCAGGCGGTAGTCGCTGCCCAGCCAGTCTTCCAGCGGCTTGCCGAACCAGTCGGCATGGGTCTGGTTGCAAAAACGGTAAATGCCCTGCGGATCAAGGTAGGCAATCAGCGCCGGCAGGTTGTTGGTAATGGTGCGCAGGCGCTCTTCTTCGGCCGCCTGCTTCAGCTCGGCGGTCTTGCGATCGGTAATATCGAAAGTCATCGCGTAGACACCCTTCACCGCGCCGTCGCTGTCGATGTCCGGCAGATAGTTGGCCTGGTAGTGATAGGCCTTGCCGTTGGCCATGCCATGACTCTCGAAATGCGAGGCCTCGCCGCGCAGGGCCTGGGCAATGCGCGGGCCGATGTCGGCGTAGACCAGATCGCCGCGCACCTCGCGCAGGGTGCGGCCCAAGAGCTTCGAGGGGTCGTCGCCGAACACGCGACGGGTGTGGGCGTTGACGAATTGATAGCGCTCGTCGGCATCGATGTAGGCGATGAGTGCCGGCAGGTTGTCGGTAATGGTGCGCATGTTCTGCTCGCTGCGTTGCAGCGCCAGACCAAGCCGTTCGCGCTGCGCCAATAACATGCCCACCATCAGGCCCTGTGCAGCGGCAATGGCGATGAACACCTGCAACAGCAGCACGCGGATGTGCATGGAGCGGGTGTCGATGAGCATGAACGGCCCGTGCTGCTCGATGGTGGCGATCACTGTGATGACGGTGAGTGTCGCCACCCCCAGCACCGAGCCGCGCATGCCGCGCAGATAGCTCAGTACCAGCAGCGGCGGAAACACCAGAAACAAGAGCGGGTAGCGCTCTTGCGAGAACACCAGCAGGGCGGTGCTCACCAGCAGCAGCCAAGGCAGCCAGGCATCGCGCAGGCGGTTCTGCTGGGTCGGCAGGTCGGCTTGGGCCTTCAGCGCCAGCAGCAGGGGTGCCAGGATGAGCATGCCCATGGCATCGGCTGGGTACCACTCGGTAAACACGCCAGTGACGGAGGCGCCGCGATCGGCTGAAAGCAGCATCGCCGCCAGCAGCGCCGAGACGGCCGGGGCCAGCAGTAGCGCAAAGCCGGCGAAGTACAGCAGCGCGGGTGCCGTGGTGAGACTCAGCGTGGCACCAAAGCGCCGCCGCAGCGGCCAGGCCGCAACGAGAATCTCCAGGGTGTTGCAGGCCGAGAGCAGCAGCGCCATGTGCAGGCTGTCGTTGGCAGCCAGGCTGGCGACGACGTTGCCGATGTAGCCTGCCGCTAGCATGCCCGCCCAGTGACGGCTGTCCGCACCCAGCACCAAGCCCAGCAGCAGCCCGTTGCTGAGCCAGATGGCCGCCACCCGGCCGTCGCCGCGTGTGAGCATGATGCTGGCCCAGCAGAACAACGCCACCAGCAGCATCAGGCGCAGCAGACGCGCCGGATGGCCCCAGGTCAGAGCGGCAGTTGCGGTCATTGTGGGTGGGGTAGCTGGCATGGCGTCGAACAGCGGTTAACGGCGCACTCTCTCTTTGGTGCACAGGCTGGTGTCGCAGGGCTGACGAACGCGGCAGGGCGGGGGATTGAACGGTCACGATGCAGTGAGCCTCAAGTTCTAAGTCACGCGACCGATATGGGGCACAAGGCCCACGACACGGTGTGACGGCAATCCGTCACGCGTCGTGCAGGCGGGCGCGAGCAGCCCGGGTACAGGACTTGTAGGGAGGCTGGGTGTTCCTCCTTGCTGGAGTCCTGCCATGTCGGATGCGCTGTTCGGTATTCATGCCAAAGCCCTGTCTCTGGGCCGGGCGCGCATGGACGTGCTCGCCGCCAACATCGCCAACGCCGACACGCCGCACTATCTGGCGAAGGACGTCGATTTTGCACAGGCACTGAAGTCGGAGACGACCGGCACCAGCGCGCTGCACGCCACCAACGCCCAACACCTGACACTCGGTGGCAGTGGCGGTACAGCTAGCTCGCAGGACGTCTGGCGCGTGCCGCTGCAACCGAGTGCAGACGGCAACACGGTGGATGTGCAGATCGAGCAATCACAGTTCGCCGAGGCCGCTCTCAAATATCAGGCCAGCCTCAATTTTCTCGATGGCCGGGTGCGGGCGCTGATGACAGCGATCACAGGTCAATAGGAATCAGGCCAATGAGCACTTTCCGCATCTTCGAGATTGCAGGCTCCGCACTCGCGGCGCAGTCGGTGCGGCTCAATGCCACCGCCAGCAATCTGGCTAACGCCAACAACGTCGCGGGCTCGCCGGACCAGGTCTATCAGGCGCGCGAGCCGGTATTCCAGGTGATGACCGACGCCCAGGGCGAGACTTCCGGCGTGCGGGTCACCGACGTGCAGACCGCCAACGTCGAGCCACAAAAGCTCTATCAACCCGGCCATCCGCTCGCCGATGCCGAGGGCTATGTCTACGCCCCCAGTGTCAATGTCGTGGAGGAGATGGTGAACATGATTTCTGCCCAGCGCAGCTACCAGAGCAACGTCGAGGTGTTCAACACCGTCAAGGATCTGACGATGCGCACCTTGAGCCTCGGCAAATAAGGACGAACCCTAATGACTACCGCCGTCAATAATTACGATGCACTGGGCTTGAGCCAGCCGGTGCCGGCCGCCACCAAGCAGAGTCTCGGCCAGGAGGATTTCCTCAAGCTGATGACCAAGCAGATGCAGAGCCAGGACCCGTTCAAGCCGATGGACTCGGCACAGTTTCTCGGCCAGATCGCGCAGTTCTCGACCGTGAGCGGCATCCAGTCGCTCAACAGCGGCTTCGCCTCTCTCAACGATAGCCTCACCGCCAACCAGGCCCTGCAAGGCGCGTCACTCGTGGGTCGCACGGTGCAGGTGCCGGGCGATACCTTGGCGCTCGGCACCAGTGGCAACGTCACCGCCACCACCACGCTGCCCAGCAGCGGCACGCTCACCGCCACCGTGCGCAATGCGGCGGGGGCCATCGTGCGGGAGATCGACCTCGGCAGCCAGGCGGCCGGCAGCGTCGATGTGCGCTGGGACGGCAACACCGATGCGGGCGAGCGGGCCGCGGCCGGCAACTACACGGTGACGGCACAACTCACCGCGGCCGACGGCAAACAGCAGGCGCTGGCCACCGAAATCGTCACACCCGTTACCGCCGTGCTGCTCGGGGCCCAGGGCTTGCAGTTGCAGGTCGAGGGTGGGCGCACCGTGGCTTTGAGCGCTGTCAGCAGCATCCGCTAATTCCTTTTCGCATCAGGAGAAAACCATGTCCTTCCCCATCGCCCTCAGCGGTCTCAATGCGGCCTCGGCCGATCTCGGCGTCACCGCCAACAACATCGCCAACGCCAACACCATGGGCTTCAAGTCCTCACGTGCGGAGTTCGGCGATGTGTTCAGCACAACGGCCTATGGTCTGTCGCGCACCACCAGCGGCCAGGGGGTGCGCCTGCAGCAGATCGCGACGCAGTTCAAGGAAGGCAACGTCAACTACACCGACAACACGCTCGACCTCGCCATCAAGGGCGAAGGCTTTTTCACCGTGAAGAACGACAAGGGTCTGGCCTATACCCGCGCGGGTGCCTTCGGTGCCGACCGCGATGGTTACGTCACCAACAGCGCCGGGCAGAAATTGCAGGTGTATTCGCCTTCGGTGAGCGGCAGCGGCTTCGACACCGCCGGCTTAAGCGACCTGCGGCTCTCCAGCGGCGACAACCCGCCGCGTGCCAGCAGCGCGCTGGCGGTGCAGGCCAACCTGCCGGCAGATGAAACCGCGCCCACCACCACGCCGTTCAACGCGGCCGACCCCACCAGCTACAGCCGCAGCACGTCGGTCACGGTCTACGACTCGCTGGGTGCGACGCACACCGCCAATCTCTATTTCGTGAAAGGTGCGACGCCGAATAACTGGGACTTGAACGTCACCATCGACGGCGCCTCCGCTGGTGCCGCCACTCCGCTCACCTTCAGCGACAGCGGCGTACTCACCACGCCGGCCACGGGCAGCGTCGCGCTGTCGTCCGTCCCCTTGAGCAATGGCGCGGCACCGCTGGCCACCACGCTCGATCTCGGCGACACCACGCAATACGGCGATACCTTCAGCGTGTCGCGTCTGACGCAGGACGGCTACACCACCGGCCGCCTCACCGGGTTGGAGGTGACCAGCGAGGGCATCGTGCAGGGCCGCTATTCCAACGGACAAGCCACCTCGCTCGGCAAGATCGCGGTCGCCACCTTCAGCAATCCGCAGGGCTTGCAGAAGCTCGGCGACACCAGCTTCGGCGAGAGCTACACCAGCGGCCAGGCACTGCGCGGCGAAGCCGGCAGCGGCAGCCTGGGCGTGATCCAGTCCGGCGCGCTGGAGTCGAGCAACGTCGACCTCACCGCGCAGCTCGTCAACATGATCACGGCGCAGCGAAACTTCCAAGCCAACTCGCAGATGATCCAGACGTCTGACCAGATCACGCAGACGATCATCAACATCAGATAGTCATGGACCGCGCCCTCTACGTTGCGATGACCGGTGCCGTGCAGACGCTGCGCGCGCAGGCGGTCAACCACCACAACCTGGCCAATGCCAGCACGGTCGGCTTCAAGGCCGAGCTGGCGGTGGCGGGCGCGGTGGGCATCAACGGCGCGGGCTTTGGCGCGCGCATCAACGCGCAAAATTTCATTGCCGGCACCGATGGTCAGGGCGGTAGCTTGCAAGCCACCGGCCAAGCGTTGGACGTAGCCCTGAAACAGGACAACTGGCTGGCCGTGCAAGCGCCGGATGGCAGCGAGGCCTACACCAAGGCGGGCGATCTCACGCTGGATGCGACCGGCACCTTGCGCACAGCCAGCGGTCTTGCCGTGCTGGGTGAGGGCGGGCCCATCACCTTGCCGCCCGCGACTCAGGTCAACATCGGCACCGACGGCACGGTCTCGCTCATCGCAGCCGGGCAGAGCGATTCAATTGCCACCAGCGCGGGCAAGCTCAAGGTCGTCAGCGCCCCGGCAAGCCAGCTCGAACGCAGCGGCAATGGCCTGTTCAGTGCCAAGGCCGGCTTCACGCCGCAGCCGGCCACCGGTGCAGTGCTCACCACCGGCGCGCTGGAATCGAGCAACGTCAACGTCGCCGACGCGATGGTGACGATGATCGAGCTGGCTCGTAACTTCGAGCTACAAACCCGCGCCATGAAGGCAGCGGATGAGAACGCGCAGCAGTCGGCTTCGCTGTTGCGGATGAAGTAAGTCATGGCCGATCTCTTAAACATTGGCAGCTCGGCACTCGCCGCTGCGACCAAGGGTCTCGACCTCACTGGCCACAACATCGCCAACGTCGGCACCGAAGGTTACTCGCGCCAGCGCATCGACCAATCGGCCCGGCCTGGTGGCAGTGTCAGCCGGCTCGATACCGGTGGTGGCGTGGTCATCAACGGCACGCAGCGCATCAACGATGCGCTGCTGGAATCGCGCCTGGTACGCGACGGGGCGGAGGTGTCGCGGCTGGATGCCTTCAATAGCCTGGCCTCGCGCGCCGACAGCTTGTTGTCAGACAGCAGCAGCGGCCTCAGCGGTTCGCTCAACAGTTTTTTCAGCGGGCTGGAGAAAGTCGCCAGCGACCCGGCCAGCACCGCCACCCGCCAGGCCGCCATCGGCGCGGCCCAATCGCTGGGCGATCGCTTCAGCAGCCTGCACAGCGAGCTGACCGCCATCGACAGTGAAATCGACCAGCGTCTCGGGCAGGCGGTGGCGACGGTCAACGATCTTTCTAACAGCATCGCTAAGCTCAATCGCACTATCTCGCTCGCGGGCGCGAACACGCCGGCCGATCTGCTCGACCAGCGCAACACGCTGGTACAGCAGCTCAGCACGCAGGTAGGCGTGACCACACTGCCGCAGGATGACGGCAGCCTCAACGTGTTCACCACCGGCGGCCAGCCGCTGGTGGTGGGCGAGAAGGTGACCGCGCTCGGCACTGCGGCCGATCTCTATCGCCCGGGCCGGCTCGATATCACCAGCGGCACTGCGACTGTGAGCAAGCAACTGAGCGGCGGCACGATTGGCGGGCTGCTGGATGCGCGCCGCAGCCTGGTCGACCCCGCACTCGAAAAACTCGGCCGCGTGGCGGTGAGCCTCACCACACAGATCAACGCCGTGCAGGCGCAGGGTGTGACGCTCGATGGCGGCACCGGCGCTGCACTATTTTCGTCGCCCAGCGGCCGTGCTTTCGCTGCCAATACCAACACCGGCAGTGCCATCGCCAGCATTGGCTTTAGTGACTTGAGCAAAGTGACGGGCGACGATTACCTGCTGCGTAGCACTGGCAGCGGTTGGCAGATCACGCGTGCGAAGAGCGGCGAGACCGTGCCCTTTACCGGCACCGGCAGCAGCAGCGATCCACTGGCTGTTGAAGGCGTGACCATCACGCTCGGCGCCACGGCAGCGAGCGGTGACAGCTTTCGCATCAGCCCAACCCACGATGCCGCCGCCGACGTGCGCCTGCTCACCACCGACCCGCGCAGCTTTGCCGCTGCCGGCCGCTTGAGCGCCAGCGCCAGCCTGAGCAATACCGACAGCAGCAAGATTTCGTCGCCGACGGTGCTTGATGGCAGCAACGCGCAACTCACCAGCGCTGCCACCATCACCTTCACTAGTGCCACGACCTATCAGATCGGCAGCGGGCCGAGCGTGAGCTTCGCGCCCGGCGACAGCATCAGCGCCAATGGCTGGTCGGTGACACTCAGCGGCGCGCCGAAGGCGGGTGACCGCTTCAGCGTCTCGCCCACACCGGCAGGCAGCAGCGACAACCGTAACGCGCGCGCACTCGCGGACATTGCGCAGACCAAGACCCTCGATGGCGGCCGCAATACGCTCGCCAGCGCCAATGCCGCACTGGTGACGCAGACCGGTGCGACTGCTCTACAAGTGAGCACCGCCAAGGCGGCCGCGACGGCAGTGCAGACGCAAAGCCAGAGCGAGCGCGATGCGGTGTCGGGCGTGAATCTCGATGAAGAAGCGGCCAACCTCATTCGCTATCAGCAGGCCTATCAAGCTGCGGCGCAAGTGATTGCGACGGCGAGCAGCCTGTTCGACACGCTGCTTGCGGCGACTCGTCGTTAATCCAGGAGATCGGCCATGCGCGTCTCGACCCCTGCCTTGTTCAACGGCAGCCTGAGCCAGATCCTCAACCAGCAGGCCGAGGTCGCCAAGGCGCAGGAGCAGGTCAGCAGCGGCGTCAAGTTCAAGACCGCCGGGCAAGACCCCAGCGGCATGGCGCAAGTGATGGCGCTGCAACAGGCGCAGGCCGAACACGCGCAGCTCGGCAACAACGTCACCACTTTGCGTCAACGCCTGGGCGGCGAAGAGAACGCACTGGCTTCCGCCGGTGATGTGCTCAACCGCGTGCGCGAACTCGCCGTGCAGGCCAATACCGCGACCGTCTCGCCAGAAAATCGCAAGCAGATCGCCGCCGAGCTGACCCAGCTCAAGGCGCAGCTGATCGACATCGGCAACACCAACGACGGCGTCGGCCATTACGTATTCGGCGGCACCAACGACGGCAGCAAGCCCTTCGCTGATGCGACGACGGGTGTCAGCTATGCCGGCACGCAGACCGTTCGCGAGATCGCGGTGGGTGAGGGCCGCAGCATGAGCGAAGGCGACAGCGGCGACGCCACATTCTTGCGGGTGGCCAACAGCACCGGCGGCAACACGGACTTGTTCGCGCGGGTGCAAAACGTCATCGACGCGACGCTGGCCGATACCAGCACATCGGCGGCGCGCACCGCCAATCAGGCGCAGTTTGCGACTGCGCTGGCGGATATCGATGGCGGCGTCGAGCATCTCTCGACGGTCCGTGCTTCGGTGGGTTCGCGACTGGCCACGCTCGACGATGTCGATACCCGTCTGGAAGGTCTCGATACGCAGTTGCAGACGACGCTGAGCGATGTGCGCGATCTGGATTACGCCGAGTCGATCAGCCGCTTGCAGCTGCACTCACTCTCTTTGCAGGCGGCGCAATCCGCGTTTGCAAAAGTGCAGGGTTTGAGTCTGTTCAACTATCTGCGCTGAGCGGCCACACGGGATTTCTGTCAGCGCGTATACTCCGCGCCCTTTTGTCGCCGACCACGTTGTCGGCACAACCCGCGCGGAGAGGTTTCTACTCCGCATCCTTCGGAGTATTCATCCGTGACGTTTACCGACTTGGGCCTGCATCCGGCCCTGCTTGCTGCTGTTGCCAAAGAGGGCTACAGCATTCCCACTCCCATCCAGGAGCGCGCCATTCCGGCCGTGCTCACCGGCACCGACCTGCTCGCTGCCGCGCAGACCGGCACAGGCAAAACCGCCGCCTTCGTGCTGCCGATTCTGCATCGCCTCGCCACCGTGCCCTCGCACCCCAAGCGCCAGCCGCGCGTGCTGGTGCTGACCCCCACGCGTGAACTCGCTGCCCAGGTCGCCGAGAGCGTTGCCACTTACGGCCACGGTCTGCACCTGCGCCATGCGGTGATCTTCGGCGGCGTCGGCCACCAGCCACAGGTCGATGCTTTCAAGCGCGGCCTCGATATCGTCATCGCCACACCAGGCCGCCTGCTCGAACACGCCAATGACCGCACGGCGGACCTCTCGCACGTCGAGACTTTCATCCTCGACGAAGCCGACCGCATGCTGGATATGGGCTTCATCCACGACATCAAGAAAGTGCTGAAGATGCTGCCAGCCAAGCGCCAGAACCTGCTCTTCTCGGCCACCTTCTCGGACGAGATCCGCAGCCTCGCCAAGCAGTTCCTCACCAATCCACAGGAAATCGACATCGCACCGCGCAACACGACCGTCGAGTCGGTGGCGCAGAAGATCACCATGGTCGAGCAGCGCCACAAGCGCGAGCTGCTGGTGCATCTCATCAAGCAGGGCAACTGGCAGCAGGTGCTGGTGTTCGCGCGCATGAAGCACGGTGCCAACCGCATCTGCGATCACCTCAATGCCAACGGCATCGGTGCTGCCGCATTGCACGGCAACAAGTCGCAGAGCGCACGCACGAAAGCGCTGGCCGACTTCAAGGCCAATCGCATCCAGGTGCTGGTCGCCACCGACATCGCCGCACGCGGCATCGACATCGACAACCTGCCGCACGTCATCAACTTTGAGCTGCCGAACGTGCCGGAGGACTACGTGCACCGCATCGGCCGCACCGGCCGCGCGGGCATGAAGGGCGAGGCGCTTTCGTTCGTCGCGTCCGATGAGCGTCAGGAGCTGAAGGACATCCAGCGCGTCATCAAGCGCGAGATCCCGGTGCTGGTGGTCGAGGGCTTCGTGCCGCGCACCGATGCGATCGCCATCAACAGCGAGCCGCGCCCGGCGCGTCCGCCGCAGCCGGGTCGTGGTCGCTCGGGTGGTGGTGCCAAAGCTGGCGCGCCGCGCGGCAACGGTGGCGGTCAGCCGGGTCGCGGTCCGCGTCCGGGTGGCGGTGGTGGTGCACCCGGCCGCAGCGGTGCGCCGCAGCCGCGCAGCAATAGCGGCAATCGTTCCGGCAATCGCTGAAGCTGCAACAAAAAAAGCCCGCATCCGGTTCAAGGATGCGGGCTTTTTTGTGGGTGCCTACTTCTTGGGTGCAGGCGCGCTGCTCACGCAGGTGCAGCTCGGCTCGCGCTGGCAGGTGCCGTCGCCCATTGCGGCTGAAACCTTGCCGGGCTTGCAGGTGGCGGCAGCGCCTACCGGGCAGCTCACCGTGCAGCTGCTGCAATCGCCGATGCTCGGCGCGCCACAGGTGGCAGTGAACTCCTGCCGATAGCTGAAGCTGCTGTCGCCGCGCGCCTGCGGGTTTTGCAGCACCACCACCGGATCGGCGGCGAGCACGGTGAGGGGGAAGGCGAGTGCAAACAGCAGGGTCTTCAGGCAGGTCATGAGCGTTCTCTTGTTGCGGATTGGCAGGCGGCAATCTTACGTCGCGAGTCGCTGAACGCGGTCTGAACCGAAGTGTTCAGTCGTCGTAACCGAGCGATTGCTTGAACTGCATCACGGCGCGCCGAAACTTCTTGCTCGGCTTGCCGTCGCTGACACTGCTGTCGGCCGCCTTGCGGGCGAGTTGCTCCTGCTCGCGTTTGGCGAGGCTTTCAAGCGTCTCGGCGTAGAGCTGTTGCGCTTCGGGTGCGCCGCGTCGCACATCGCTCAAGGCCAGCACCGCCACCTCGCGCAGGGTGGTGCCCTGCTTGATGCGCACCCGCATGCCGATGCTCACGGATTTGGCCGGCTTCACCGGCTCGCCGTCGATGCGCACTTGGCCAGCGTCGATCGCATCCTTGCAGAGTGTGCGGGTCTTGTAGAAGCGCGCGGCCCACAGCCACACATCGAGGCGCACGTCACTCATTCGACACGGCAGGCCGGGCCGGGGATCAGCGGCAGTTGCAGTGCCGCGCGCAAGGCGACGCGCGCCTTACGCAGGCGGCTGGCATCGGCCCGCTGCGAGGCCAGCGCTTCGAGCCCGGCCATCAGCACGTCGATTTTCACCGGCTGGTTGGCGGCCATCGCGCAGGCTTCGGTGAGCGCATCTTCCTCGCCGTCGATGGTGTAATCAGCCAGCCAGTCCAGCACCGTTTCGGTGTGGTCGGCCTGGGCTTCGGGTGGACGCAGCATGGGGACTTTTGCAGCAAAGATTCCGGCGTCGAAGCGTGCCACACCCATTCGCCGGATGGCAGCGACTATGCTTCAGCCCCTATGGAAATTCTTGCCCCTGCGGCCGCCGCCTTTCACGTCGTTGGTCTCTTCACCACCGGCCTCGGCGCGATCTTTTTCTTTACCGACCGGCACGGTCGCGGCAGTCGCGCGCTGGCCTTGTGTTTCGCAGTGCTGGGCGTGCGCCTGCTGCTCGCGCCGATTGAAATCGCCACGCCATCAGTCGCCGTCACAGCGGTTGCACGCGCGCTGGAGGCTTTGTCGATTCTCGCCGGCATGCAATGGGCCAAGCGCATTGCCGATACCGTGCGGCGCGGCCTGCGGCGCGCTGCACGCGGCTTGATCTTGTCAGCGCAGATTCTGGTGCTGATCTATGCGGGCCTGGCACTGGGTTATCTCGCGCTCGACCCCGCCCATGCGACCACCGGCGTTTCTGGATTCTTCCGCGTGCGAAGCATTGAATGGGCGGTATTTGCGCCGGTGCTGGGCACGGCCATTTTGCTGAGCACGATCGCCATGCTGCTGCTAGTGTTCGGCCGCAGCGACCCGGCGGAGGCGATTCGCTTGCGGGGCTTGCTGGTTGCGGCACCGTTTCTGTTTTCGGCTCTGCTGGTGCAGCCGGCTTCGGTGCCGGTGTGCATCACCCTGGGTCTGCTCATCTTCCTGTTCGGTGCCGTACGATATCTGATGGTGCTGGGCCGGCGCGGCCAGTTGATGAGCCAGTTTCTGGCACCGGATGTGGCGCGGCTGGTGCGGCTGAAAGGCGTGGACGAAGTGCTGCAACGCGAGCGCCGGGTGCTGAGCGCGGTGTTCTGCGATCTACGCGGGTTCACGGCCTTCACTCAGGCGCGTGAGACGCCGGTGGTGGTTGATCTGCTGGAGCAGTACTACGCCGTGGTGGGCACGGCGGCGGCAGAGCTGGGTGCCACCGTCAAAGACCACGCGGGCGATGGTGTGCTGCTGTTACTGGGTGCGCCGGTGGCGCAAAAAAACCATGCCGAGCGGGCCGTGCGACTGGCCACGCTGTTGCGGGAGCGCCTGCCGCCGCTACTCGCCCTGCATGGTCTGGGGCTTGGTATTGGTGTCGCGACCGGCGAGGCGACCGTGGGCGCGATTCAGGCCGCAGGGCGGCTCGAATACGTGGCGGTGGGGCCGGTCATCAATCTCGCCTCAAGACTGTGTCAGTGCGCTGTCGATGGAGAGCTGTTGATCGACCGCAGCACGCAGTCGGCACTGCCCACTGATGAGGCCGCACGCTTCACCGCGAAACCCGATGAAGTGCTGAAGGGTATCGACGAGGCGGTGCAGGTTTACGCGCTGACGTAACACGTCCTAGTTTCGTTCCAGAATCGACTCGATGTCCTTGCGGATCGCTTCCATGCTTTTGTAGAGCGGTACGTGCTTGTTGCCACCACCGCCGTTGACGAGGATGGCGAAGGTCATCCAGCCGCCGTCTTTCTTGCGCAAATAGCCGGCCACACCGCACACCGATACCGGGTCGTTCATGGTGCCGGTCTTCAGTGCGACGCGCTCCATCCAGTCCTTGCTGCCCTGGCGCAAAAAGGCGAACGGTGCCTGCCGCGGAACCACCATGCCGCCGTAGAGCGCTGGGAAGCGCACCGGGTCGCGGTACACCGAGGCCAGCATGGCGGTCAGCTCGCCGGCGGAGAGGCGATTCTCTGGTGTGAGCCCACTGCCACTGAACAGCGGTGCGGGTAGCACTTGCGGGGCGACGCGCTGCATGTAGGCACTGAGCGCGCGTGCGCCATCTGAAAGCGGCCCGGCCTTGCCGTTGGCGGCGACGCCGATGTTGAGCGTGAGCAGATCGGCGATGTAGTTGTTGCTGAAGCGCAGCATGCGGCCGAGCTGTTCTTTCAGCAGCAGGCCATCGACGCGGGCGATCTCGATGCTGCTGCCGGGCGCTGGCGTGGCGATCACGCGGGTGTTGCCGGTCACTTCCACGCCCACCACTTTCAGGGTTTCGTGCAGCAGCATGCCGAGGCCCAGTGGCGGGTTGGACATCGCGCGATAGAGGCTCTGCGGCGAGCCCTGCGGCAAATTGCCACCGACGCGCAGCACGTCACCCTGGCCGGCGACGGTGAAGCGGTCGGCCCAGTAGGTCATGCGGCCATTGCTGGCCACGGTGTTGACCGTGCCCTCGATGGGGATCGGCAGCGCCATGCCGCCGCAGCCGGTGATGGTGGCGGGGCTGCCCACCGTGACCGGCTTGATGTCGATGCACCAGTTGCCGTAGTCGGCACCGATGGCGGCGAGCGGGGCGTTGTAGGCGGTGCTGCTTTTCTCCAGCGCGTCGCAGCGGTCCTTGGTTTCGCAACCGAGCGGGCCGAAAGGCGCGGTGCTCACCTTGATCTCGCCGGTCACACGACGCACGCCGACGGCGCGGATCTGTGCGGCCAGCGACCAGAGTGCTGAGTGATCGAGTGTGGAATCACCCTCGGTGTGCAGAATCAAATCGCCATCGAGCACGCCGTTGGCGCCGATGCCGCCGGTGGCCGAGACGCGAGTGAGAAACACCTTGTCGGCTGGCCAGGTTTCGAGTGCGGCAGCGGCAGTGACCAGCTTGGTGACCGAGGCCGGTGCCAGGCGCAGGTCGGCGTTGCGACGCTCCAGTGGCTTGCCGGTTTCGAGGTCGATCACCACTGCAGTGACGCGCGCGCCGCTGGCTTCGAGCGCACCGAGTGCGGGGAAATCAGCGTGGGCGAGAGAGGTGGCGCCGAACAACAGGGCTGCGGACAGCAAACGAGTCAGAGACAAAACGGGCATCCAGAGTGAGCGGGGAGACGCGACATCGTACCGGCTTGGCGCGTGTTGCGGGCTATTTTTTCGAGGCAGTTTTTACGGCGCGGATCGGCAGCGGCACATTGCAGACCTCGATATGGCCGGTGGGTTCGATGAACCAGTCGTCGCGGCGGTTGCGGCGCGCATCGACGAACGCGGTCCAGGTGGCGGTATCGGTGCGCAGAGCTTCCAGCGCGGGCCGCTGCGCGGCAGGCAGATCGGCCGCAACGCGCACGCGACGGATCGGCACATTCTGTTTCTTGTTCTCGTAGAAACCCAGTGCGCCGGTGCCGCGCGGCAATGACGAAAGCTGCTCGATGCCCTGCACGACGCGGCCCAGCAGCGTGACGTTACGGTCGAGATGGCGCGGCGCATGGCCGATCACCGCATACAGCTCGGTGCCGCCACCGCTGTCGGCCGCCATGTCGCGTCCGGCCCCGACCATCGCGTAGCAGTGCGCCAGCCAAGCCTCGCCCTTGTTCACATCGCGCACGGCGGGCAGGCCGTCGCTGAAGCCGGTCTCTGGTGCATAGGCATCGGCATCGCCCAACGGCGTGAAGGCGAGCGTGTCGTCGAGCTTGCGAAAGAATTCGGCGGGCAGGTTTTTATGCGCCGTCTTGACTGGCTTCTTCGCATCGGCATCGCCCCATTGCGCGACGTAGTTGTCCTGCACGCGCAGCACTGCCAGGCCATCGTAATAGTGCTCGCGTGCCAGCGCCTTGACGTTGGCCACATGCCGCGGCGCAAAGCGGGGGGCGAGTTCGATCAGCACCTTGCCCTTGGGCAGCTCAAGCACCAGCAGGTTTTCGGGGTCGATGCGGCGCCAGTCGTCGGCACTGCTGGCGGCCAGGATATCGGCGCTGGTGCGGGGCTTCTCAGGCGCAGCCTGTGCCGCGCACAGGGAGCTTGCGAACGCGAACGGCAAGGCAAGGAACAGGGCAGGTCGCATGGCAGGGTTTCGCAAAGGGCGGGCTTGCCTGAAGATTGCCGTAATTTCATCTGGAGCAGTGCAGTCATGCGACGCGATCCCTGGCAGGGCAAGACCATCGTCATCACCGGCGCATCGAGCGGCATCGGCGAGGAGGCCGCCAAGCAGCTGGCGGCGAAGGGCGCGATCGTCTGCCTGGTGGCGCGTCGCCTGGAGGAGTTGCAGCGCGTGCAGGGCGAGATCACCGCTGCGGGTGGCACCGCGCATTGCTACACCGCCAACCTGGCCGAGAACGATTCGGTGGATGCGCTGATCGCCACCCTGCTCAAGGCGCACGCCGAGATCGACGTGCTGGTGAACAACGCTGGCCGCTCCATCCGCCGGCCGCTGCTGGAGAGTCTCGATCGTCCGCACGATTTCGAGCGCACCATGCAGCTCAACTATCTGGCCGTGGTGCGCCTCACGCTGGGCTTGCTGCCACGGCTGCTGGCAAAGCGCGGTGGCCAGATCATCAATGTGTCGAGCGTGGCCGCGCTCATGACCACGCCGCGCTTCGCTGCGTATCTGGCCAGCAAGTCGGCGGTGGATGCCTTCAGCCGGTCGCTGCGCATCGAGCTGGCCGAGAAAGGCCTGGCCGTCACCAGCATCAACTACCCGCTGGTGAAGACCGCGATGACCGCGCCGACTGCCATCTACAAATTCCTGCCGCAGATGGAAGTGGCCGATGCCGCCCGCTGGATCGTCGAGGCCATCGAAACCCGCCCGGCGCGGCGCACCATTCGCACCGCACTGGCCTTCCACATCGCCACCACCATATTGCCCGGCCCCACACTGAAAACGCTGGCGGCGTTCTATGCCAATCGCGCCGCCAGGCTGCGCAAGAAGCTGGAGCAGAGCACCCAGTGAAGCCCGCGTCATCCAGCCGCAAAGGCAAGAAGAAAGCCGCCGAGACTGTGGCGCCGCCACCGGTGAATCCCGTGGTGGGGCTGGCACTCGGCAGCGGCTCGGCACGCGGCTGGGCGCACATCGGCGTGATTCTGGAACTCGAAGACATGGGCATCCATCCGCAGGTGGTGGCCGGCACTTCGGTCGGCGCATTGGTGGGCGCGATCTATGTCTCGGGCGAGATCAAGAAGCTCGCCGACTGGGTGCAGACGCTCAATGTGCGCGAGGTGGTGCGGCTGCTCGACATCACGTTTACCGGCGGCATGATGCGCGGCGAAAAACTGTTTGGTTACTTCGAACAGCACCACAGCAATCGCGACATCCGCAAGCTCAAGCAGCGCTTCGCCAGTGTGGCGACCGAGATGCACACCGGCCGCGAGATCTGGCTCACCGAAGGGCCTGTGCTATCGGCCGCACGTGCCAGCTGTGCGCTGCCCGGCGTGTTCGCCCCCGTGAAGCACGACGGCCGCTGGATGCTCGATGGCGGTCTGGTCAACCCGGTACCGGTGTCGGTGTGCCGCGCGCTGGGGGCCGACGTGGTGATTGCCGTCAACCTCAATGCACAGCTGGTCGGCGCGCACTTTTCGCGTGCGGGTCTGGCTGAAGCGGAAGAAGTGGAAAAGACCAAACCCATCGCCGAACGCGGCTTCTGGCAGAAGATGGCCGGCTATCTGTCGAGCGGCGACCGCGACAATCCGGGCTTCTTCGACGTGGTGGCGGCGAGCGTGAACATTCTGCAAGACCGCCTCACCCGCAGCCGCATGGCGGGCGACCCGAGCGAGGTCACACTGGTGCCGCATCTCGAAGATTTTGCGCTGATGGATTTTCACCGCGCCGCCGAGGCCATCGAGGCCGGCCGCGCCGCCGTGCGCGCGCAGGCGCCACTGATCCGCGCCTGGACCCACACCAAATGAAGCGCAAGAAAAACCGCCTGCTGCGAGGCGTGTTGTGGTTGTTGGCACTGGGCTTGGCCGTATTCGTATTGCCGGTGGTCGCACTGCGCTGGCTGCCCGCGCCCACCAGCGCCTTCATGCTGGCCAGCGACACTGCGCCGGTGCGCTACCAGTGGGTGTCGGCCGAGAACATCCCAGATGCTGCGCGGCGCGCGGTGGTGGCCAGCGAAGATCAGAAGTTCTTCGAGCACGAGGGCTTCGACATCGAGGCCATGCATAAGGCCTACGCCAACAACCAGAAGAAGGGGCGGCGTGTGCGCGGCGCCAGCACCATCAGCCAGCAGACGGCAAAAAACCTGTTCCTATGGTCGGGCGGCGGTTACTTCCGCAAGGGTGTCGAGGCGATCTATACGGTGCTGATCGAAGCGCTGTGGCCCAAGCAGCGCATCCTCACCGTCTATCTCAACATCGCCGAGTTCGGGCCGGGCATCTACGGGGTGGAGGCCGCCTCGCAGGCCTTCTTCAAAAAGCCCGCCAGCAAACTCAGTGTCAGTGACGCCGCACGCCTTGCCGCCGTGCTGCCCAGCCCGCGCAAGTGGAGCGTGACCAAGCCCGGCCCCTACGTGCAAAAGCGCAGCGCCTGGATCACCCGCCAGATGGGCTACGGCCCGCGCAGCGTACCGGTTGATGAGCCCGAGCCGATGCCGGAAGCCGATGCCGACACCGATGCTGCTGAACAACCCGCAACCTCGGAGCCCGTCAGCCCAAACCCCGAGCAGCAGCTACAGCAGCAATTGCAGCAGGAAGAACAGCAGCGCGACGCACCCATCGAAGCGCCCGCACCGCCGCCTGCAGAAACACCCCAACCTCAGTAGCGCATCACAGCAACGAGACGGCGATGCTGGCCAGGTAGCACGCCAGC
Organism: Stagnimonas sp.; assembly: GCA_965279705.1. GTDB lineage: Bacteria > Pseudomonadota > Gammaproteobacteria > Nevskiales > Nevskiaceae > Stagnimonas. Next base: position 2,520,422 of record OZ257257.1, on the reverse strand, counting down.
GACACGCTGATGCATGCGAAAGGCACGCTGAACCAGTACAGCCGGGCCAGCACCGTGAAGCTGCTCAGCATGGCGAACCCCACGACGAGCAGAAATGGCGAGTGGAACAGCAGCGGCGCATGCACGAGCGCCAGAAACCCGTAGATCAAGCCGAACAGCAGCGCCCCTATGCTGTGGCTCGCGTTGAAGCAGATCCAGCTTTTCCACATGGTGGTTTCGGTGCTGATGACCGGCGATACCTGGCGCATCTTGGTTTGCAGCGACGGGTCGCGCGGATTGAGCATGGGCCCCGAAAAGGTATAGACCAGATGCACCGCGCCCAGCAGCAGCACGATGCCGGCACTGAAAACCATCAGGATAGTTGCGGCCATGAGATGCACTGCTTCGGTGTGAAACGGGGGTCGCTTGTAGCACGCGCGGCCTGACGTTAAGCCTGCGGTGCAAATCTGCCGCCACTCACCCCCCAGGAAAGATTCGATGAATCTCAAAAGTGGCTACCCGTTCTGGGCCGTCCGCAACGGCCTGATGACGGCTTTTCCCAGATTGCAACAGGATTTGAAGTGCGATGTGCTGATCGTCGGTGCCGGCATCACCGGTGCGCTCATCGCCAACGCCATGACCAGCGCCGGCCTCAAGGTCTGCGTGGTGGACAAGCGCGACGTTGCCTGGGGCAGCACCAGTGCCAGCACCGCCTTGCTGCAATACGAAATCGACACCGAGATGCAGGATTTGCGAGAGCGTTATGGCGATGCTGACGCCGTGCTGGCCTACCGCGCCTGCGCAGCGGCCATCGGCAAGTTGCAGAAGCTCTCGGGCAGTCTGGGTGGCATCGATTTTCAGCCCATGAAAAGCCTGTATTACGCCAGCCGCTGGTATCACCGCCAGCAGTTGCTGAACGAGGGCGAGTTGCGTCGCCAGAACGGTTTCAAGGTGACCACGCTGACGCGCGAGGCGCTCAAGGCCGGCTACGGGATTGATGCCGCGACCGCACTGCTGAGCGAGGTGGGGGCCGAGATGGACCCTTACCAAATGGTGCACAAGCTGCTGCGCCGGGTGCGCCGCGCAGGCGGTCAGGTGCACGACCACACCGACATCGCCGAGTTCAAGACCCAGCGCGGCGGTGTGGTGGCGACCACCGGCGAAGGCTGCCGCATCGACGCCAGGTATCTGGTGATGGCCGCCGGCTACGAGAACGAGCGCCATCTGCAACAGAAAGTGGCGCGCAACCGCAGCAGCTACGCCTACATCACCGATGCCTTGACTGGCTCGCTCGGCGGCCTCGACGACACGCTGGTGTGGGAGTCCGCGCGGCCCTACATCTACATGCGCCGCACCGGCGAAAACCGCGTGCTGATCGGCGGCGAGGATGACGACATCGATGTGCCGCTGCGGCGCGATCTGCTGGTGCTATCCAAAGCGAAGACGCTGCAACGCAAGGCGCAGAAGCTGTTCCCCAATCTCGACCTCACACCCGCCTTCGCCTGGGCCGGCACCTTCGCCGAAACCGAAGACGGCCTACCGTTCTTCGGCGCCCATACGCAGCACGGCCCGAGGGTGCTGTTCGCCATGGCCTATGGCGGCAATGGCATTACCTACAGTCAGATTGGGTCGGAGATTTTGACGGCTGCGGTGCAGGGCAAGTCGCACGCCTGCTCGAAGCTGTTTTCATTCGAGCGGCTGAAGCGAATGTGAAGTAACCCGGACGCAATCCGGGAGCCGTTACTGGAAGTTGGGAGAAGTCCCGGATTGCATCCGGGCTACGCCACTCCCTTATTCGCGAACGCGTATGGTTTTGAAGCTGTCAGAAAGCAATTGCTGGTGAGAGGAATATGCTTTGACCGTCGAGTTGAAATTAAAACCTAGCGTCTCGCCTTGGTGAGACGTGAAATACATGTGGTTGTGAATATCAGTGTCTATTGCTGAACTCATAAGATCAAAATGCACCCAAGAAGTGCCGTTTGAAATGATGATTTCGCGTTTTAGCCACTGAAGATTTGGTATTAGCCTGGGTAACGCTTGCTCCAAAAATGCCTTCAAATCTGGGAGCTGAGCAGGGGTAATTTTCGTAGAAGAAAACGTTACGGCTATGGAAACTCCACCACTAGCGTTTGAATAGACAACCGATGGCGCGTTTCCACGAGGATATTTCAGAGCAATTTCTTCTCGCGACTGAGAGCGAAAACCATCTGGTGCGGTGAAGGTTATGGTTCCACCTTTCAATCTGACCTCTTCAGCTTTTGCCCAAGAAGTGGATATAAGAAGAAATACTAAAATGAAAACCCGCATTTTTTATCCTTTCTCGTCCAACGCTATTTAGGCGTCAAAACCACCACCCTACCGCGCTTCATTGCGCCATTACATCAGGCATGAGCCGCTTTCGACTCGATGGAAGGCTGCCCGGAAAGCAGGCCTGCAACCGAAACATCTTCATCAACTTGCGGCCAGTGGATGCCGTCGCCTTCGCCGAGCAGTTCGTAATCGGCGCGCTCTTCGGACGAGGCGTGTGCGAGCCGGGGGAACCAGGCAAGGGGAACTAGGAGCGAGCGGCCGTCGGTGAGCGAGATCCGCAGCTCATCGTCCGTGCAGCTCACCGACATGGCGCGCGGTGCGTTTTTAAGCAGCGAAGAAATCATCCCAGGCCTCCACGAAAGTTTGCTGGTTGGTTTCGACCAGCCCGAGAAGTTTATTCAATTCTGCGGGTGCGAAGCCCACGCTGCTGGCGAGCGACACCGCGCAAGCCAGAACTTGGCCAGCATGCGCTCGCGTTGGATGTGGATATGCCGCGGTTCACCACTCTCGTTGGAGTAGAAGAAAAATCGATACGCGCCAATGCGCAGCACGGTGGGCATGGCAGGGCCTCAACGCGGCTTCAAAACCCCATCGTCCAGCATCTGCTGAAAGTGATCGCCCAAGGTCTCGGCCACGGGCCGCATGGTGAGGCCCAGGTCTTTTTTGATGTAGCTGGTGTCGAAGCGCAGCGGCCACCCCGCATTGCGGGCGACGAACTTGCGGCTGTAGCCGGCGATGGGGGCCATGAGCCACACCACGAGCTTGGGGGCGACCATCATCGGCCAGCGGTAGCCGTTGCCGAAGCGGGCTTTCAGCACCTGCACCATCTGCCACATGGTCACGGATTCCGACACCGCCAGGTGCCGGCCGCTGGCGCTGGGCGTGTAGCCGGCCAGGATGTGCGCGCGGGCGGCGTCGCGTACGTCGACGATGGCGATTTCCATGTTGGGCACGCCGGTCATCAGCTTGCCGTCGGCGAGTTCCTTGATGGTGGTGAGGCTGGTGCTGTCGCTCGCAGTGGTGAGCGAGGGGCCGAGCACGAGGCCGGGGTTGATGGTGATGAAGTCCCAGCGGCTTTGCTTCTTGACGATGTCCCAGCCGACTTTTTCAGCGGCGACCTTGGAGTAGTTGTAGGGCTGGTGGCTGACCGAACTGGTGGTGTTCCACTGCGCTTCGGTAAAGGCCTTGAGGCCTTGGGTGTGCATGTCCTGCGCGTCGCCGTAGACCGACACCACGCTGGCGGTGAGCACCACGCGCTTCACGCTGGTGACGCGATTGGCGGCGTCGAGCACGTTTTGGGTGCCCATCACGGCAGGGTCGACGAGTTCCTTCTGCGCATCCTTCAGGCCCTTGATGACGAACGGCGAGGCGGTGTGGATGACCAGCTCGCAACCCTGCATGGCCGCGTCGAAGGCACCGTCTTTCAAGAGATCGGCCTTGAACAGCGTGAGCTTGCCCTTGCTGCCTTCGGCGGCTTTCAGCAGATGCCCGGTTTTGCCGACATTGGCCGGGTCGCGCACGGTGGCGTGCACGTCGATGCCGTCCGCGAGCAGGTATTTGACGATCCAGCTCGCGATGTAGCCGTTGCCGCCGGTGACGAGCACGGGTTTTGTTTTGTCGATCTGCATGGTCAACCCCTCTGAGGTTGTGACGTTGTTGTGATGGTGGTCGGCAGGCTCGCGATCTTGGCGCGATGTCTGCTAGCTGCAACGTTAGCCGATGCCGGGCGCAATGTCCCGGCACGAAAACAAACAAAAACCGGAGTGCAGGGATGATGACGATGCGACAGAAGGCCGCAGGGCTGATGCTGGCCTTGGTGCTGGGCAATACCCCGTTTGCGATGGCGGCGACGGCACCGAAGATCGAACCGGCCCTGCTCAGCGTCGTGCAGCAGGCCGGTCGCGCCGAGTTCGTGATCGTGCTGGCCGACAAGGCTGATTTGAGCGCCGTGGCGCTTGCCAAGACCAAGGCCGAGAAGGGTGCAGCCACCGTCGCCGCGCTCAAGGCGGCAGCCAGCCGCAGCCAGAGCGGTATCACGGCGCTGCTCAATGCCCGCGGCATGAAGCACCAGAACTACTGGATCGCCAACGCCATCACCACCGAGGGCACGCTGGCAGACCTCAACCTGCTGGCGGCGCGGGTGGATGTCGCGTCGCTTTACCAGATCAGCTCCACGGTCGATCTGCTCTCGCCCTACATCGCCAAGCAGAAGAAACTGCTCGCCGCTGCCACGCTGAAGGCACAGGCCGAGAACTACGCCGCCAAGGCGCTGGGCGACCCCGAGCCGGGCGTGGCCTTGCTGCATGCACCGGAAGTCTGGGCCATGGGCTTCACCGGCCAGGGCGTGGTGGTGGGCGACCATGACATCGGCGTGCAGTGGGATCACCCGGCACTGAAGAAAAAATACCGTGGCTGGGACGAAGCCACGCAGACCGCATCGCATGCCTACAACTGGCTCAATGCCTTCGGTGCGCTCGACTTCTACTACTGCCCCGATGCCACCGTGCCCTGCGACCCCAATCAGCACGGCACCCACACCACCGGCACGATGGTGGGCGACGATGGCGCGGGCAACCGCATTGGTGTGGCCCCCGGTGCGGAGTGGATGGCCTGCCGCTCGCTGCTCGACGATGTGCTGGGTGCCGGCACCGTACCCACCTACATGACCTGCATGCAGTGGATGATGGCGCCGTATCCCGATGGCGACAGCGCCGCTGCCGACGTGACCAAGGCCCCGGACGTGGTCAACAACTCCTGGGGCTGTCTTGAAGCCTGCGCGCCGCCGCTGTTGAAGGACATCAACGACGCCACCTTCGCGGCCGGCATCATGCAGGTGGTTTCGGCCGGCAACGATGGCAATGGCGGCGTCTGCGGCACCATCATCTCGCCGCTGGCGGTCTACGAAAGCTCTTTCACCGTCGGCGCCAGCGACGTCACCGACGACATGGCGGACTTCAGCAGCCTCGGCCCCATCCTCGACGACGCCTCGTTCCGCCTCAAGCCCAACATCACCGCACCGGGTGTCAGCACGCGTTCGAGCATCCCCGACAACGACTACGGCAATCTTTCGGGCACCAGCATGGCCGGCCCGCATGTGGCTGGCCTCGCCGCCTTGCTGATGTCCGCCGAGCCGCGTCTGAAAGGGCGGGTGATGGACATGCGCACCCTGATCGAGCGCACCGCCATTGCCGATGTGAAAACCACGGCCACTGCCAGCACCTGTGGTGGCACCGATGCAGCCACCATCCCCAACAACATCTTTGGCTATGGCCGCGTCGATGCGCTGGCGGCGGTCGTGGCAAGGCCGCAGCTGACGGTGAAGATCACGGCACCGGCCACTGCAAAGGCGGGTGAGGATTTCTCCGTCATCGTCGAGTTCACACAGCCCGCCAGCGGCAAGATCGACGCCACCAACGTGCTGTACGACGTGAACCTGCAGGGCGCTCAGGTGCTCGTCGACTGCATCGGCTGCACCAGCAACGCGCAGGAAACCGACCGTAGCTTCAAAGGCAGCTTCGAAAAGCTGGCACCCGGTGGGAAAGATTCCATCGAGCTGGTACTGCGTGGTGCCACTGCCGGTGATCTCACCGTGACCGCAGCCACCGAGGCCGATCAGGTGAGTCCCGTGGCCCCGGTACAGGCCAAGACCCTGATCGGTTCCGGCAGCACACCGACAACACCCACCACGCCCGGCGTGACCGATCCCTCTGCCGGCCGCTTCGGCGGCGGCAGCTTTGGCTTTGGTGTATTGGCGCTGCTCGGCTTCGGTGCACTGCGCCGTCGCCGCAAGCTCGGCTAGTTCGCGAGCGCCCTGATCCGCAGCAACAGGTTCGGATCAGGGCAGTTCGCCAGCCACTCGGCGGCCTCGCTGGGGCGCGCGACGCCGGGGTAGTCGCCGCTGCGGCCACCCAAGTCGCGCATCACCTGAAAATGCAGGTGTGGAGGCCAGCCGACGTTCTCGTGCGGTGCGCCCAGCCAGCCCAGCAGTTCGCCTGCCACGACCCGCTGACCGGGCTTTATGCGTTGTAAGGTCGGCTGCGCGAGATGGCCGTACAGCGTGTAGAAGCGCTCGCCCTCCACTTCATGCTCGAAGATCAGCGTCGGACCGTAATCGCCGAAGGCGGCGTTGTCCTGCGTGCTGTGCACCACGCCGGAAAGCACGGCGTGGATGGGCGTGCCGGCTGCTAGCCAGAGGTCAATGCCGAGATGCAGCGTGCGCGGCTCGGCATCGCCGCTGCGAAACACCGGGCTCATCTCGTAGAGCGTGCGGTTCTCGCCATAGCCGCCTGCGGCATAGCGCGCACCGTGGCGTGCGATCTCGCCCTCGACAAAGGCGCTGAAAGCGACGGTATCGCCGGGGTCGAAGCCGCCGAGAGCTGTGTTGTGTTCCGACAGGTCCAGCCGCATGCCGCGTTCAATGTTGAGATCGAACGGCAGCGGGCTGGCGACGGGCAGTGCGGCGAGCAGGGACTGAAAAGTTTTCATGCCGCGTAATTTATCGCGCTGACGCGAAAAGCTTCAGCGCGGCAGCGTGAAGCGGAATACCGTGCCCACCGCACCGGCGGGCGTCGGTTCTACCCAGATGCGTCCGCCGTGCAGCTCGATGATTTTCTTGCACAAGGTCAGGCCGATACCATTGCCCTCGTACTGCTCGCGCGTGTGCAGGCGCTGAAACAGCACGAACACCCGTTCAGCCGATTCACGGTCGATGCCGATGCCGTTGTCGACCACTGAAAATAGCCAGTCCTGCTCGCGCTGCTCGGCGTGGATGTGCACGGTGGGTGCGACATCGCGACGGAACTTGATGGCATTGCCGATGAGGTTCTGGAACAGCTGCGTGAACTGCGTGGCATCGACGGTGAGCGTCGGCAGCACATCGTGCGTGATGGTGGCCCCGGCAGCGGTGATCGCGCCTTGCAGATTGGCCATTGCCGCCCCCAGCAACTTGCCGAGCGATGTCGCCGCAGGCGCGGCATGGATACGCTGCACACGCGAATAGGCGAGCAGATCTTCGATCAGGCTTTTCATGCGCGCCACGCCATCGGTGATGTAGCCGAGAAACTCGTCTGCATCGCTGTCGAGCTTGCCCTGGTAGCGGCGCACCAGCAGTTGCGCAAAGCCGGTCACCGTGCGCAGCGGCTCCTGCAGGTCGTGGCTGGCGACGTAGGCAAATTGCTCCAGCTCCTGGTTGGATCGGGCCAGTTCTTCGGCGCGGGCTTCGAGTTGCGTTTCGGCGCGTTTGCGTTCGGTGATGTCCTCAGCCGCGCCCACTACGCCGAAGATCACGCCGTCGCGCCTGAGCGGTGCGATGCTGAAAACAATCACCACCTCACTGCCGCTTTTCTGCCGCAGCACGATCTCGCGATTGGTGATGGGCGTTAAGCCCGACACCGTGCTGACGTAGCCTTCGTAGAGTGCGGGCAGATCCTCCGCCCGCACCATGCCCGACCAGGTCTGGCCGATTAGTTCTTCCAGCGAGTAGCCCGTCACCTCGCAGGTGCGGCGATTGGCGGTGGTGAAGCGGCCTTCCATGTCCATGGTGTAGATGGCGTTGGTCGCGCTCTCCATCACCCGCTCGCGAAACTGGTTGGCGGTCAGCAGCGCGGCTTCGGCCTCGCGGCGAGCGGCGGTCATGCTGTTGAACACGGTGGCCAGTTCGCCCAGTTCGTCCTGGGTGCGAATCACAATCGGCTCGGCCAGATTGCCTTTGGCGACGCGCAGGGCGCCTTCGCGCAGACCCAGGATGCTGCTGCGCATGGCGCGCGCAATGCTCCATGCGAACACCATGCCGATGGCGATCAGCGCTGCCGCAGTGGCCAGAGTGATGGTCAGCAGCAGCGCCTGAACCTCGCGAGCGCCGGCGGAGAGAATCTGCGAGAACTGCTGCTCCAGTGGCGTCACCCGCACATTGATGGCGCGGATGTGCTCCAGCAACACGGCCCTGCTGCTGGCGGTGAGCGTCCCCGCCGCAATCTGCTGACGCGCACTGGCCGCAACCGATGGCAGCAACAGCAACTCCTGTTCGGCAGCCCGCCAGGTGGCAATGGCCTGCGCGAAAAACGCCAGGTCATCGAAGTGACGGAACAGGAAGATCATGTGCGGAATGTCTTCGGCCGCATTGCCGCCCTGCAGGAAACCGGTGGTGACGATGCGGCGATCGAACACGGGTTTTTCCATCTCAAGCCTTGCCGCACGGTCGCCCAGGGGGATGGCGATGGCGTTGAGGTAGTCCTGGTAATCGCGCTCGGCCTGGCTATCCAGATAACGGCTGAGCGCATACACGGCTTCTTTCTGGCTCTTGGACCACAGGCCTTCGCCACCGATGTAGGCGCGCACGCCGGCGCTGAGGTTGTAGGCCATCACGAAGAGACCGATCACGGCGGCGATGACGCCGACAAACACCATGACGATCGCAACCAGCTTGGTGGTGATCGTGGTGCGCCCCAGCCAGCTGGTGCGCGCGGTGTGGATGTCGGGCATGCGCGAGCTTAGCCAGCGCGTGGCGGCCGGCCAATGCCCGCCGCCGAAGGGCGGGGCATGACCGACGATCTGCTCGATATGTCCGCTAGGTCATGCAAAAGAAATTGAGCTTGTTGCCATCGAGATCACGGAAGTAGCCGATGTGGAACTGCGGGCCGCGTGCACCGGGTGCGCCTTCGTCGCTGCCGCCCAGTGCCAGCGCTTTTTTATAGAGCGCATCGACCTGCGCGGTGTTCTTCACGCCCAGAGACACCATCGTGCCGTTGCCCACGCTCGCGGGTTTGCCGTCGTACGGCGTGCAGATGGCAAACATCGGCTGTGCAGGATCGATGCCCCAGGAGATAAAACGACCGAAATCCATCATGCGCTTGCCGCCGATCTCGGCGAACAGGGCGTCGTAAAACGCAGCAGCGCGGGGTAAATCGTTGGTGCCGAGTGTGGTGTAGGCGATCATGGTTTTCTCTCCTGTGGAATTTTTATGGTGTTGCGGTTGCGCAATCAGGCGACGTAGGTGCGATCCAGATATTTCAGGATCGCGCATGACTCGTACATTTCCGTGCCGGTATTGGCGTCGATCAGATACGGCACCTGCACCTTGCCGGTGTGGGTTTCGAGCCAACGGCGGTTGGGCGTGGTGCCCTTGGGGGTCTTGAACAGCGTGTCGCGGAAGGATGGCGGACCCATGTCACCCCAGGCGCCTTTGCCGGTACTGCGCAGCACGTACGGCAGTTCGAGTTCGCACAGCCGTGCGCGCACGGGCTTGGAGTAGGGGCTGGTCTCGAAGCTATACAGCTCCAGCGGCTGCGCAGGCGGTTTGGAGCGCACCGCCTTCATGCCGGTGACGCCGCGCGGCCGCCACATCAGAGCCGAAGAGATGAACGAGGTGCCCACGGCAAGACCGCGCAGCATGCCGCGCGGCACCCGCACCCGCCGTTTGTAGGTGCGGCCCAGATACTCGACGATGTCTGCACTCTCGTAGAGCACAGTGCCGGTGTTGTCGTCCACCAGCAGGGGGAATTGCTGCTTGCCGCCGATCTTCTCGGCCTCCAGTCGATAGCGCGTGCCGCCTGCGGGGCAGGGCAGGATCAGCACGTCGAGATCGAGTTCGGTTAGCACCTCGCGCACTAGGCGGCAGTAGGGGCTGGCCTCGATGTCGTAGAGCTTCAGCAGCATGGCGGGCTTGAGCCGCGCCGGCGCCATGGCCTGCGTGCCGCGCCAGCCGCGAAAAGTACCGGCCAACAGATTGATGAGGGCATCGGTTTGGCTGCTCATGAAACAGGACTCTCGCAACGACGCGCGACAGGGCGCGCCGAATTATCGTTGTTCGGGCGAGGCGCTGCCGCTTGCCTCAGGCTGCCTTGTGGTCGAGCCAGATGCCCATACCCTGCGCGTTGAGTTCGAGATCCATTTCAAGCAGCGCCCGCACCTGGGCCTCCGGCAGCGGGCAATGGCGGGCGTGCAACTCGGTGAGCGCGTCGTCGAGCATCGCGGCCTTGAGTTTCTCGTGGCGCCCTTCGCTGTTTTTCAGCGATTGCCCCAGTGCCACGTAGCGGTCGATGCCCGCGCGCAAGTGGGCAGCGAGCACCGGCACGTTTTCGACCACGCTGTAGTGGGTGAGATACATGCGCTGCGGCTTGAAGCTCAGGTAGTGGTCGAGCGTCTGGTGCCAGGCATCGGGCTCGAACTGCACCGGCGTCGTGGTCGGCATCAGCCAGGCATCTTTCGCCCCCTCGGCATTGTCGAAATTGCGATACGACAGGCCAAAGGTATCGCCGGTGAAAAAGCCCTGACTCACCGCATCCCAGATCGAGAAGTGATGGCGCGCATGGCCGGGGCTGTCGACGAACACCAGCTCGCCATCGCCGAAGGGCAGCGCCGCGCCATCGGCCGGGCTCGTCACGCGCGCTTCCGGCACGGCCTTGATCTCTCCATACATGGCGGCCACCGCGTCAGCGCCATATACCGCCGTGGCACCGGCGATGAGTTTTCTGGGGTCCACCAGATGCCGCGCGCCGCGGCTGTGCACCACCAGCGTCGCCTGTGGCAAGGCGGCCATCAACACGCCCGCGCCGCCGGCATGGTCGAGGTGCACATGGGTGGGGATGACGTAACGCACCTGCTCGGGCGTGATGCCTTTGTCGGCCAGAATGCTGAGCAGGCGCGGCACGCCGGGCGAGGTGCCGCATTCGATGAAGGCCACATCCGCCCCGCGCTCGATGAGATAGCAGCAGGCCATGCCGGGGCGCTCCTGCAAGGTGTCGATACAGGTGATGCCGAAGCCAAGGTCTTGCGATGGGGCGGTTTGCATGGCGGTCTCAGTCGTCTGCTCGATCATGGATCAGTCATCCGCCTCGGGTTGCCAGGTCTGGCCCAGGCGCTCGCACAGCGGCCTGGACAGCCGCTGCGGATGCCGCGCGCTGATGTGCGGGGCATAAAAATCCAGCAGTGTGGCGAGGTCGGCGGCATGGTCGCCGGTGGGCGTCAGCGGCGGACCGAAGGTGACGACCTTGCGGCTGTAGTCGATGGCGGCCGGCAGCACGGGCACGCCCGCGCCGTAGGCAATGTGCAGATAGCCGCGCTTCCACTCCGGCGCGCTATGGCGCGTGCCTTCTGGGGCAATCAACAACATCATGCCGGCGCTGTTGGTGATGGTGTCCACGCTTTGCTCCACCACGCCCTTGGGGCTCTTGCGATTGATGGGGATCGCGCCAAAGCCGCGCAGGATCGGCCCCATGACGCCCTTGAAGGCGGTGTCCTTGATCATGGTGCTGGCCTTGAGACCCAGCGCCACCAGCGTGGCGATGCTGATGACGCCGTCCCAATTGGAGGTGTGCGGTGCGCCGATCATCACCATCCTGGGCAGGTTGGGGATTGCACCCTCGATGCGCCAGCCCAGCAGCCGCAAGAAACTGCGGCCAATGAAGCGGGACAGGGCGTTGCCGCGACGGGGCACGTTGGGGCCAATGAAAAAACTGTTTGTGGGGCTGGTCATCCACATAGGGTAGCTGCTTGGCGCAGGAAACTGCGTCCGCGATAAATCGGCCCCTGGCCATTGACGCGGTTTATGGCCCGTGGCTTGCTTGTGTGACAAAACAGCCATTGAAGGCGAGAGGGATTCATGAAGTCACTGCGAGGCATCACCGCCACATTGTTGCTGTTGCCCTGTGTCCTTGTGGCACAAGAGCCGAGTCCCGTCGGCGAGCCGGTGCAGAGCATCCCGGTGCAGGCGCTGCCCGAAGCCGTACCTGCTGCCGAGTCAGGCCCGAGGCAGCTCGACGAAGTGGTGGTGACGGTACAAAAAACCAAGCAGAACGCCCGCCGCGTGCCGGTGTCGGTGACGGCCTTGAACGGGGACTTCATCCGCGAAACCGGCGCTGCCGACCTGGCTGAAATCTCGCTCTACGTGCCCAACGTGCGCGTCGATGCCGATGACCCCGGCAGCCCGCAGGTGTTCATCCGCGGCTTCGGCACCAATGCCTTCAACCCGAGTTTTGAAAGCTCGGTCGGTTTCGTGCAGGACGAAATCTTCTTCGGTCGCCCCGGTTATTTCACCGAGTCGCTATTCGATGTCGATCGCGTCGAGGTACTGCGCGGCCCGCAGAACACCCTGTTCGGCAAGAACACCATTGCGGGTGTGTTTAATGTCACCAGCAAGGGTCCGCAGAGCAACGGCGGCGAGTTCGGATTCGATGGCCGCTATTTCTACGGCGAGCATGCCGAGCGCCGCTTCGAGGGCGGTATCGGCGGCATGTTTGCCGACTGGGGCGGCGTGCGTTTTGGCGCGCTCAAGCGCCAGCAGGAGGGCGAGCTGAAAAACCAGTTCCTGCAGCGCAACGAAGAGGCGCTGAAGCAGGACGCCTATCGCATGAAAGTGCTGGTCAAGCCCCTGAAAGATGTCGAGATGGAACTGACCGGCGTGGTGTCGGACACCGCCGCACCCTTCTGGCCGTTTCAGCTCAAGCAGCTCGATGCCGATACACGCACCTACTTGCAGGGTTTCGATCCCAAGGTCGAAGACAACCCCTACAACTTCATCACCTCGATGGACACGCCCGGCTTCATCACCAAGGGCTCGGAAACCCTGGGCCTGAAGACCCAGTGGAACATCGGCGATGTGATGGGCCTGCGCGATTTCAACAGCGTGCTGGTGCTGGGTGGCAGCAAGTTCCATATCGACCAGTTGAACGATCTCGACGTGTCGCCCAGCGATATCGCGCGGCTCGACAACCACGAGGACCACAAGCAGTTCAGTGCCGAGCTGCGGTTTGCCGGCAAGTCTTCGAGCCTGTTCGGGCTGGGTACGGGGGTGGAGTTCGTTGGCGGACTGTTCCACTTCAAGTCCGACTACACGCTGCTGGCGCGCATTCTGGCCGGACGCGATCTGGGCTCGTACGCGCTCACCAATGACGCGCGGCAGTTGCTCGTGCCTTCCGAGCTGTCGGACCTGCTGGCGCTGTTGGCGCAGGTGCCGGCCTTGCCCGGCGCGCCGGGCCTGGGCGGTGTGACGGGCTTGATCACCGACAACGATTTCTACCGCTTTGACTACACGCAGGACATCGAGTCCACAGCACTGTTCGGGCAGTTCACCTGGAACCTCACCGAGAAGTTCGCCATCACGCCGGGCTTGCGGCTCAACGAGGAAAAAAAGCGCGTCAATACGTCGGGCATGAGCCAGTGCCTGGGGCGCAACATCGTCCCCCTGCCGGGCGTGCCGCAGCGCCCCTGCATCATGGAGTTGCTGCTGGATGCGCAGGACTACAGCTTCCGCGACCTGCGCCGCAAGGAATACGACGTGTCGCCCAAGCTGGCGCTGCAATACTTCGCCGACCACGGCATCAACTACTACACCAGCTACACAAAGGGTGCGAAGAGCGGCGGTTTCAACTCCATCTCGCTGACCGGTGAAGGCCTCGAATATCAGGCCGAAAAAGCCCGCACGGTTGAAGTGGGTGCCAAGGGTCGCTTCCTGCGCAAGACTCTCAACGTCAACCTGACGCTCTACGACACCCAGTTCGACAATCTGCAGGTGCTGGCCTTCAACGGCACGTTCTTCGACGTGAGCAACGCCGGCAGTGCTAACTCGCGAGGCCTGGAGGCCGACTTCAACTGGCGCACGCCGTACGAGCCGCTGCGCCTGAACGGCTCGCTCGGCCTGCTGCGGGCGCGCTACAAGAGTTATCTCGGCGGGCCCGCGCCGATCTCGCAGGGCATTGGCCAGACCCAGGACCTGAGCGGCAAGCGCATCGCCCTCTCGCCCGACCGCACCGGCACGCTGACACCGTCACTGAGCTATCCGCTGCTGGGTGTCGTCACGACGCTGGCGGGCGATGTGATTTACCAGGGCAACCAGTTCACCGATACCGACCTCGATCCCAATACCCGTGTCGGTGGGCACTTCGTCTATGCCGCACGCCTGATGGTGGCGCACCCCAAGGAGCTGTGGGCGCTGTCCGTCGGTGGTAGCAACCTGGGCGACAAGCGCGTGCTCAACCAGGTGACGGATGCAACGTTCTTCCCCGGCACCTATTTCGCCCAGCAGGCCAGCGGACGGCAGCTGTTTGCGATGCTGGCGGTCAAGTTTTGAGACATCAGCACACGCTTCCTCCAATCCAGAAGAGAGTTTTGCAATGACGGGTTTCGTCGCAGTAGTGTTGTATGTGCTGTGGATGCAAGTGCTGGCGCTCAGCTATGCGTTTCCTCGCGTGCCGCAGGTTTTGCTCGGCAAGCGCAAGGCGGATTCCTGGGAGCGCAACGCGGTCAGCATCGACCCGCCGATCCTGGTGCGCGCCAAGGGAGCGCATCTCAACTGCGTGGAAAACTTTGCGCTGTTCGCGGCGGTGGTGGTGATCGCGGCACTCATGGGCAAGAGCGCGGTGGTCGATCAGGTGGCGGGCTACATCCTGCTGGCGCGCATCGGCCAGGGTGTGGCGCACATGGCAGGCACCGCCCTGCCGATTATGCTGGCCCGTGGCGGGTTTTTCATCGCACAGGTGGCGATGATTTTCTGGGTGTGCTGGCAGCTACTGCGTTAGGGTGTGTTGGCATTCACTTCGTCGCTGCGTTGCCGGTCAAAATCGCGTCAGGCAAGGCGCGAGCTGACGCCAAGGCTGGAGCCTTGGCTAGGCGAGCAACGCGGCATGACGTGATTTTGGCCAGCAACCCTTCGGGGCGGGACTGTTTTGGGGCATTGCGGCGTCAACAAGTGCTTCGATAGTCCCGCTATCGCACGCCCTTGTTTCCTTGCGCTGCCCCAAAACAGCCTTCCGCCGCAGCGACGAAGTGAATGCCAACACACCCTAGCCGGAAAGCGTGAGGCGTGAGGCAAACGCGCGCGCCTCGCCGCTCAGCGGATCAGTGAACGAAAGCCCCTGCGCCAGCAGTTGCAGGGGCTTGTCGTAATGCCCCTCTTCGCGCGCCTGCAAGGTGGGATAGAACTCGTCGTTATGGATCGGCGCACCGAGTGCGGCCATGTGCACGCGCAACTGATGTTTCTTGCCCGTGACCGGATGCAGTGCATAACGCCATAGCAGTCCGTCTTTCGAGATCAGCTCGATGCGCGTCTCGCTGTTGGGCGGGCCGTCCACCTCCTGCATGCGGAAGAACGGCTCGCCCTCGACGATGCGGCTTTTGCGCGTCAGTGGCAGCGCCAATGCAGGCAGTGGTGGGGCCAAGGCCTCGTAGCGCTTGCTGATACGCCGCTCTCGAAACAGGGCCTGGTACTGCGCGCGGCTGGCCGGGTTGGCAGAGAACAGCACCAGACCTGCCGTGGTGCGGTCGATGCGATGCAGCGGTACGAGGTCGGCATTGCCCAGCTTGCGGATCAGCCGCGTCAGCAGGGTCTGCTCCACGTAGCCACCGGCCGGTGTCACCGGCAAAAAATGCGGCTTGTCGGCTACCACCAGATGCGCGTCGGCATAGAGCACGGCCTCCTCGAAAGGGATCGCGGCCTCAGCCGGCACCTCGCGGTAATACTGGATCACCGCACCTTCTCGGTAAGCGGCTGTGGCAGGCAGCGGCAGAGCCTCTGCATCCAGCACCAGGCCGCGTGCGAAACGTTGCTGCCATTCGTCTTGCGACACGCTGGGGAAGGTGTCGACCAAAGCTGCCAGCACCGTCGCCCAGGTGCCGCGCGGCAGTTGCAGGCGACTGGCGGCGAGGCCGTTTCGCAAGGGGGCAGGGGTCATGCGGCACAGCATAAACGCCTGCGTCGCAGCAATAATGCGCGCCTCGCAATCTGCTGCCCGCACATGTCCGTTCTCAACATCGCCGCTTACCGCTTCGTCTCGCTCGATGACCTGCCGGCACTCAAGTCGCGGCTCGCCGCGGCCGCCTGCGGGCAGGGCCTGAAAGGCACGGTGCTGCTGGCGCCGGAAGGCATCAATCTGTTTCTGGCCGGCAGCCCGGAAGGAATCGAAGCCTTTATCGCGGTAATCGCCGCCGACGCGCGCTTCGCGGGCCTGCCGATCAAGCGCAGCATCTCGATCACGCAGCCGTTCAAGAAACTGCTGGTGAAGATCAAGCCCGAGATCATCACGCTGCGCCAGCCGCAGGTGAACCCGGCGCTCACGCCTGCGCCTTCCGTCGCGCCGCAAGTTCTCAAGCAGTGGCTCGATCAGGGCCACGATGATGCTGGCAGAGCATTGGTGCTGCTAGACACCCGCAATGCCTTCGAGGTGGAGCAAGGTACTTTCAATGGTGCGGTGCACCCGGATATCGAGAAGTTCTCGGACTATCCCGCCCATGTCGGCGCGCTCGGCGATCTGAAAGGCAAGACGGTGGTGACCTTCTGCACCGGCGGCATCCGCTGTGAAAAAGCCGCGCCCTGGATGCTGCAAGCCGGCTACGAGAATGTGGTGCAGCTCGAAGGCGGCATCCTCAAGTATTTCGAGGATTGCGGCAGTGCGCACTACACCGGCGGGTGCTTCGTGTTCGACGAGCGGCGGGCGCTCGATGGCGACCTGCAACCCATGACGACTGTTGATCAGACGCCCATGTAGCGTCCGGGCTTGTGGTTGATGGCCAGCACCGCGCCCAGCAGCACCGCGCCCAAGATCGAATACAACACGCGATCCACTGGCAGCACCAGAAACGCGGCAATAGTAATGAGCACGTCGATCACCATCTGCAGCTTGCCGGCGCGGATGCCACGCGTCTGCTGCAGGTAGACCGCCAGAATGTTGATGCCGCCCAGACTCGACCCATGCCGCACGAACGCCAGCACGCCCATGCCCAGCAACAGCCCGCCAGCAATGGCCGCGTAGACTGGCTCGATATAGCCGAACTGGATCACGTGCGGCTGTAGATCGACCATCAAGCCCAAAAGGGCGACCGAGGTGAGCGATTTGGCCGCGAACACCCAGCCCATGCGCCAGAAGGCGAGGGCGAAGAAGGGCAGATTGATGGCGAAGAACATTAGGCCCACGCCCCAGCCGGTGAGGTAGTGCAGTAAAAACGCTATTCCGGCCGTGCCGCTGGTCATCAAGCCACCGGCGCTGAACAGCGCCACGCCGAGCGAGCTGAGCACGGTGCCGATCAGGAAACCCTGCGCATCGTCGAACCAGCTGTGGGGCTGCCGACTGGGTTGGTTGGGCGTGGCGGCGCTGAGAGGCATGGGCAGCGGAATCGGGCGAGAAGATGCGATACCGCCAGCAGTAAACGTGCCGTGCGGTCTGGCGATTTGCCAAACAATGACGCTAGCGTCACCGAAAGGGGCGCGAGAATAGCCGCGGTCTCGCCATAATGCGACCCACCACAAACACCTAGAGACCCGCATGGCCAGCAGCTTTTTCGCCTTGTTCGATGACATCGCCACCGTGCTGGACGATGTGGCGGCGATGACCAAAGTGGCCGCGCGCAAGACCGCCGGTGTGCTGGGCGATGACCTGGCGCTCAACGCCCAGCAGGTGTCCGGCGTGGCGGCCGACCGCGAGCTGCCGGTAGTGTGGGCAGTGGCCAAGGGTTCGGCGGTGAACAAGCTGATCCTGGTGCCGGCGGCGCTGGCGATCAGCGTCGTACTGCCGGTGCTCATCACGCCGCTGCTGATGCTGGGTGGCGCTTATCTGTGCTTCGAGGGCTTCGAGAAAATCGCCCACAAGCTGCTGCACAGCAAGGCAGAAGTCGCGGCGAAGCAGGCCGAGCATGTCGAGGCAGTCGTCAATCCGGCAATCGACCTCGTCGCCTTCGAGTGCGACAAGATCAAGGGCGCGGTGCGCACTGATTTCATCCTCTCCGCCGAGATCATCGTCATCTCGCTCGGCACCGTCGCCACCGCTTCGCTGATGCAGCAGTTCGCCGTGCTGACGGGTATCTCGATCATCATGACCATTGGCGTCTACGGGCTGGTCGCGGGCATCGTCAAGCTCGACGACGCGGGGCTGCATCTCACCCGCAAAGGCAGTGTGTTCGCACAGTCGATCGGCCGTGGCCTTCTGGCGGTGGCCCCGGTTCTGATGAAGACGCTCTCCATCGTCGGCACCGCGGCGATGTTCATGGTCGGTGGCAGCATCCTCACCCACGGCATCCCGTTTTTGCACCATGGCATTGCTGCTGCAACCGAGACCGCTGCGACCATTCCCGCCATCGGTGGCGTGCTGGCTGCCCTGACGCCGACGCTGCTGGATGCACTGGTGGGTGTGCTGGCCGGTGGTCTGGTGCTGCTTGGCGTCACCGCCGTGCAGAAACTGTGGAAGACCCTGCGTCCGCAAGCGACCGGCTGAGTCCAGGCGCTGGTGAATGGTCTTGAGGACGTTGATTTTTGCGATGCGAGCAGCACGGTTTTTTATTCAGTGCACAGCCATTCTGGGGAGAGACACTCCCACGCGTTACATCACTTTTCCATCTCGCTTTGCTCACCGGTACGACTGCTATGAATACCCATCTCTGGCTCTCTTCCCTCACCCTCGGTGCCGCGCTCATGGTGTCGCCGCAGAGTTTCGCGCAGGCCAACGCATTGCGGGACAACCCCACTGCCGTCACGGTGAAAGCCTCCCCGAGCAAGCCGGCAGCAGCCGTCAAAACCAACAAGAGCAAAAAGCCCAAGTCGGTCAAACACCTTTCAAAAGCGACGCTCAGCGCTTTCAAGCCGCTGGATCAGGCACAGATCACTCCGCCAGCAGGTGCAGCGTCGGCGGCCTTGTCGCCCATGCTTCTGAATCAGCCGGGCGAAGGCCTGCGCGAGCAACCAATTACCGTCGAAACCTCAGCCCGTTCAGAAGTGCTCAACGTCACGCCAGTGGATCAAACCCTGCTGGTCGATGAGGAATCTGCTTTCGTGCCCGATACTGCCGCCCACGATCAGCTGGCAGACAAGCCAGCCGACTCGGATGTATTGGGCGAGGAATCGGTCTCGGTGATCGATCGCAATACCGGCAAGGTCAAGGCTAAGCCGCTTGCTTCAGGCCCCTTGCGCGTTGGGGTGAAGGACAAGGGCGTGCGCGCTTCCGTGCAGATACCCATTGCCGGTCGGTAAAACCGACTAAACCGAATGCCTCAACTGCCGGCACAGTTTTGCTGTTCTCGCCAGCGCTCGAAGTCCAGCTGCCAGCGTTCTAGCTCACGCTCGTAGATATCGAACACGCAATTAGGCGCGCAATCATTACCGCAACAGGCGTCTGATGCAGGCGGCTCAGGTCGAACCGGTGGTCTGCACTCAATGCGATTGGCCATCCGCAGCCGCATCTGCCGTTGCGCGCAACTCTTGAAACAAGGCGCGGAACTGGCGTCCCTTGGTGGCAGCAACGCCGCTGTGCAAGGCTTCGGCGGCAGCGGCAGATTCTTCCGCACGCGCGTTGCGAATCAGGGTGCGCAGTGCACGGGTGTTGGTGGTGGGATATTTATGGCACCACTCGGTCAGCGCTGCATCGTCTTCCAGCAGACGATCGCGCCATTTGGCCAGATCGGGAAAACCCTTTGCCGCCTGTGCCTGGCCGCTGCGGAACGAAGCCAGCTCGGCGCGAAAAGGCTCGACATTCACATGCTGCAACAGCTTGCCGATGTAACCAGCCTGGCGTTTGCGCGCACTCATGTTGGTGATGCGGGCCAGTTCGTTGAAGGCATCGCGCAGCGTCTCGTCCATCTCGATGCGCGCAAAGCGTTCATGCGGTAGTTCGAGCAGGGCTTGGCCAAAGTCCTGCAAGTCGTGCATGTCGTCCTTCACACGGGTCTTGCTCGGGCCTGGCTCGGGTTCGGGCAGGCCCTCGGTTTTGATGTCGTAGCCGAAGCGGGTCATGGCGAAATGCGGTGAAAGAGATGCCCAAGTGTACGGCGACACGCGCCGCGACACTCACCATGCAGCAAGGATTGCTGTGACACCCTGTTTTTATCGCCCGCACGGCACGACCCTTGCGGGCATTAAATCCTGCGGCGCTCAACGCCGATACGTTTCTCGCCACTGAGCTCCCCCATGCAATTCCGTATCGGCTTCGAGCTGATTTACAGCTGCCCGCAGCCCACGCCGATGATCGCGATTCTCGGCGTGCACCATTCCCGGGTGTCTGACCTTATCCGCCCCGATTACCTCATTACTCAACCCGCGTTGCCACTGCGCGGTTATCGCGATGGCTTCGGCAATTGGTGCAATCGCCTGGTGCTGCCGCAGGGCCGCACCACCTTCACCACCGATGCCCTGATTCACGACAGCGGCTTGCCCGACCCGGTGGATCTCAACGCACAGCAGCATCTGGTGCAGGATTTACCCGAGGAAGCCTTGGCCTATCTGCTGGGTAGCCGCTATTGCGAAACCGACCGTTTCTATGAGATTGCCTGGCAGAACTTCGGCCATGTGACACCGGGCTGGGCGCGGGTGCAGGCCATCAGCAACTTTGTGCATAACCGCATCGTCTTCGGCTACGAGCACGCCAATCCGACCAAGACCGCCTGGGATGCCTACCAGCAGCAGCGTGGCGTCTGTCGCGACTACGCGCATCTCGCCATCACGCTGTGCCGCTGCCTCAACATGCCGGCCCGCTACTGCACGGGTTATCTGGGCGATGTCGGCACGCCGCAGCCTTGGAGCGCGGGCGATTTCGCCGGCTGGTTCGAGGTCTATCTAGGCGGCCAGTGGCATACCTTCGACCCGCGCAACAACACGCGTCGCATCGGCCGCGTGCTGATTGCGCGCGGGCGCGATGCGGCGGATGTCGCCATCACCACCAGCTTCGGCGTCGCGACGCTGGAGAGCTTCAAGGTTTGGATGGACGAGGCACAGCCGGAAGCCCTGGCGGCCTAGAGCCTCCTCAGCCCCACTTCGGTTTTTCAAGCCAGCTCATGCCGAAGCGCTCGGCATAGGCGTAAAAGCCCAGCTCATCAATGCTTTCTGGCAGCACGCCTTCGCGCAGTTGCATGAGCAACTGCCCGTCCGTGCGCCGCAGGTAGCCGGTGCGGCGCGACCAGTCGTTTTCATTCCAGCTTTCCAGCGCGGTGAGCACCTGGGGCGAGAGCCGTGAACCGGCGTTCTCGATGATCCAGCCATCGCCATCGCCATCGCCATCGGCGCGGGCGCTGTCGCCGCTATCGAATGGTGCGCTGCGCAGCGTGCCATCGACATTCTGCAAGGCCAGATGCAGCCGCCCGCCTGGCGTGCTGATATGGATATCCGCCCCGCGTGCGCGATAGCGCAGCTGGCCTTGGCCATTGCGCTCGCTGGCGAGCAGCATGCCGGCTTCGACCTCCGCCGCGCCGTAACCGTGCACGAAACCGAGCGACACCCCGGCGGGCTGCACGATGCCCTGCATCGCGCGCTCCAGACTCAGCGGCGTGTGGTAGCCGCCCACAAGGGCGATGAGCGCATCTGGCCAGGCAAAGCCCTGCGCTTGATGCCGCCGCAGCAGTTCTGCAATGAACAGCGACTGCCCGAGAATCAGCACCGGCAAGCCTTCACGCGCGGCCAGTTGCAGGGCGCGGCTGGCGGTGCGAAAGCTCAGGTAGCAGTCCACCAGAACACCGTCGGTAGGGAAGCCAACACTGGCCGGATACGCATTGAGTACCAGCGGCAGACGGGTGCCAAATGGCGCGTATACGGCCGGGAAGAGCTGGCGCAGAAGACAAAGCAAGGGCAGCCCGGCGCGATTCACCTTGCGAAAGCCATCCGGCCCGGTCTGTGTACTGCCCGCCGAGTAGCTGAGCATGTCGCCAGGGTCGAAGGCGCTCATGCGGCGCGCGCCAATGTGGGTGCAGCGAGCTGCTGACCCATGCTGACGCAGCGCAGCGCCAGAATGCGCGCGAGATTGGTGTGGAAGCGCGCCGACAGCGCCGGCTCGGACTCGAACACCTTGCGCAGCACCGGCTCCTGCAGGTTGAGAATGCTCGCGCCCTCCGGCCCGGCATTCACGGTTGCATTGCGCATTCCGCCCAACAGGTACGCCATCTCGCCCAGCACTTCGCCGGCGTGCAGCAGCGCCACATGACGACCCCCGGCCAGCACATCCACCGAGCCTTGTAATACAACGAACACGCTGCGGTAGACCGTTTCGGCACGGATCATCAGCTGACCTGCGTCGTTGTCGATCAGCGTTGCGCCAGCGGTGAGCTTCAGCACTTCTTCGGGTGTGAAACCTGCGAACAGCGGCAGGCGATTTTCAGCCAGCAGCTCGAACAAGCCTTTCTCGGCGCGTTGCTGCAGTGCTGCCTCGGCATATGGCCCGGTGTTGAAGACCTCATGCACCCAGGCCGGTGTGGTGGTGCATTCGGGCAGCAACTGCTGGCTGATGGGCAAAAATGCCGAGCGCACGCGCGCCAGGTGGGGCTGATCTTCAAACACGATGCACATCGGCACCAGGATGCCGACATCGGCGTCCTCGATGGAATCGGTATAGACCCGCGCGCCGAGCCGCTGGTAATAGCCCACGAGGTGTGGCACGCAATCGAGAAACACGATGCGCATACCGGCCTTGATGCACTCGACGACCTTGTATGCAAACAGCTGCCCGATCAGCGGCCCGCCGCGGTAGGCCTTGGCCACGGTGGTACGCGAACTGACGCAGTAACTACCGGGTGCGCAATGCGCATCGAAACGGTCGAATGCCCAGATCTCGTTCCAGCTCTTCGGATAGCGGCCGTCGCAACTCAGGTTGCCGCGCGAGGTGGCGACGATCTCGCCATCTACCGCCGCATAGAAGATGCGCGCCCAGGCATCGTCGGCATCGGTCAGCGCCTGGGCTGCTTGGGCCTCGTTGCTTTGATAGAGGTTCATCTCCTCGGTGTAGACGCTGTAGCGCAGTTTCATGCACGCGGCGAGCTGCTCGGGCGTGGTGGCTTGGCCGAAAGTGAGGTTCATGGGGTGGTAAAGGCAGTGGCTGAAGTGGGCATGGATCAATGGTCCTGAAAAAGTCTTACTTTCATAGACGCCATTTTCTGGGTGATTACGACAGGCCATCTCCATCGTCATGCAACCGCCATCTGGACGCTGGACCATGCGTGATTGTCCCTACTGCCGTGTTTTCCATGCCGCCGATTTCCCGCCGCGACGTTCTCAAGGCCGCTGCTGCTGCCAGCTTCATGCCCCTGCTGCCGGGCTGTGGTGAAAGTACGGCGCCGGGTGGTGTTATCGAGCTGCCCAAAGTGCTATTCGATCACGGGGTGGCCAGCGGCGACCCGCTGACCGATGCCGTGATGTTGTGGACGCGCGTCACGCCGACTGTGCTGGCATCGGCCAGCATCCCCGTGCTTTGGCGCATCGCGCGTGATCCCCAGTTACTGGATGTGGTGAGCGAGGGCAGCGTTGCCGCCGCTCCGGCGAGCGACTACACCGTGAAGGTGGATGTGCGTGGACTCTCGCCGGGCAAGGCTTATTACTACCAGTTCAACGTCGGCGAGCAGCGTTCGCCCCTTGGCCGTACGCGCACGGCGCCGACGGGTGCGGTCGACAATCTGCGCTTCGCCTTCGTGACCTGCAGCGACTACGCCCGCGGCCTGTTCAATGTCTATCGGCGCGTGGCCGAGCGCAGCGACTTGCAGGCGGTGGTTCACCTCGGTGACTACATCTACGAGAACGCGATTCAGGACGGCGTGCGCGCGCAAATCCCCGCGCGCGAGACGGTGACTCTGGACGATTACCGCCTGCGCTACGCCACCCTGCACACCGATGCCGATCTTCAGGAACTGCACCGTCAGCACCCGATGATCTGGGTGTGGGACGACCACGAGGTGGCCAACAATGCCTGGCGCGGCGGCGCGGGTGCGCATGACCCGGCGACGCAAGGCGACTACGCCGTGCGCCGCGCCAATGCGTTCAAGGCGGCGCACGAGTGGTTGCCGATCCGTACGCCGAATGCGAACGATCTGTCGGTGATCTACCGTCGTTTTGCGTTTGGTGATCTCGTCGATCTGCTGATGGTCGACGCCCGGCAGGTGGGCCGCGACGAGCCGGTGCCGCCCAACACGCTGTTCGGCGACACGGTGCCCGTGCACACGCAAAGTGGGGCCTTCACCGATGCCACTCGGCAGATACTGGGCACTGCGCAGGAACAGTGGCTGATCGACCAGCTCGACGGCAGCACCGGCCGCTGGCGGGTTCTGGGCAATCAGGTGTATTTCTCACCGCTCAAGCTCGTGGGTGCACCGCGTGCCAGTGGGCTGAGCCTGTTCCTCAGCAATGACAAGTGGGACGGCTACGAGCCGGCGCGTGACCGCATCCTCGATGCCATCGCCCGCAGCAACAACGTGGTGGTGATGACTGGCGACGCACACGAGGCCTACGCGTTCGATGTGACGGCCGACCCCAACAACCCGGTCGCTTACCAGTCCTTGACCGGCACGGGGTCGCTGGCGGTGGAGTTCGTGGTGACGTCCACCAGCACACGCGGTGACGAGCCCGTAGGCGATTCGCTCACGGCCCCGCTGCAATCACTGCCCAACGACGCCGAGCAGTTGCTGCGTCTCACCAATCCGCATCTCAAGTATTACAACAACACCCTCAACGGCTATGTATTGCTCGACTTCACCGCTGCGCGCGTGCAATCCGAGTTCTGGTTTGTACCGCGCGTGGGCGAGGCAAGTGCTGAAGAATCGCTAGGCGCGATTTTCGTCAGCGAGACCGGCAGCAACAGGCTGATAACGGGGAGTGAGCAAAGCCCGCAAGGGCAGAATGCGCCCGCGCCAGCACCTGCTCAGTGAGCAGGGTCGATAGCTTCGATGCCGCGTAGATGGGACTCGATGATCGGCAGCTCGGCGCCGGCAAACGTGGCGACTGCCGGGTCTGGTAGCAGCAGGGCTTGTTTGAATTTGCCGACATCGCGACGATGGCTCTTACGCATTGAGGCAACGAATGCCCTGTCGAACGATGCACCCTCCAAGGCCAACAATTCCTTGTAATCCTCACGCTTGTCGGCACCGATGACGATTGGAACGGTGACGCGCGAAGCGGTGGCCAAACGGTTGAGTTTCTCGAGTAGCGGCGGCTGCTCAAGCACCATTCGCTGACCGTATTCGCGAACGGCAAGCTGGCTGCCTCGTTCGGCAGCCAGCTTGCCCAGCTCGTAGCCCATCAGCCGCGCATCGACCATCTCGACGATGAATACCGAACCGGCATCGCTCACCCGCAGCGGGATGGATTCGTTGACGTTCTTGGCGCGTTCAACGCTGTCCGGCCCCGTAGTCGCGCAACCGACCAACGCCAGTGCCAGAACGGAAATCGAGCAGCGCCAGGAAATCTTCATCGTCAATCTCACATGGAGCAGTCAACGAGCGGCTTGCTGTTGCACTTACTTGGGTGCGTCGGCGAGCGCTTCCTTGGCGGACTTCTGGTCAGCCTTGGCCTTGCCCAACTCGATTTCATGCACGCTTTCTGCGCTCTTCAAGCAGCCGCTCTTGGCATCGCCGGTGAGGGCATCGCACTGTTCCTTGGCGATCTTGTAATTCGCATCGGCCATCGTGGTGTCGACGGTGTGCATGTTGTCGACGTCCGTCTTGAGGTCCGAAGTCGTCAGTGCCTTGCCGTCTTCAACCGCATCGGCGGTGTTTTCCAGATGCTCGGTGACGGCTTCGGTCGCAGCCTCGTTGACCTTGGCCTGACCTTCGGCAGTGGCGCGCATCACATCGGCTTCGGTTTTTGCAGGGGCTTCAGGCTTGTTGCAAGCGCTCAGGGCAAGGCTCAGGGCGAACACGCTAACCAAGGGATAAAAAGTTTTCATAGGGGGATTCTCCAAGTGGGTTGCCCGCAACCTGGAGCCTTGCTTGAGAAGCAGGTGCCACGGTTATCGGTGGCACACCTTCGGGCAAGCGTTTGAATCTGTGGTGAACGCAAGCCATCACGGACGAATCCGGCTGTGATCCCAGTGTTCAAAAAATTGAAATCACAGAAATTACGAGTGATTCCGGCAGGGCTGTGAGGAAACAACCGCGAGTTTTGGCACTCATGTTGCTTTGCACAATTTATAAGTCGGCAGTAACGCCGGCGGCGTGTTTCCCCAGCCAGCGAGTGCAACCAGTGACGGAGCCTTTGCGTGCAGTAGTGAGATTCATTTGTTTGTTGTGCGGTGCCTTGCCGCTGTTGGCCATGGCGCAGGCACCTGCAGCGCCGTTCGTGGTGACGGCCGACAAGATCAGCAGCGGTGATACCGCCTGGATGCTGACTTCCACCGCGCTGGTGCTGCTGATGACCATCCCCGGCCTTGCCCTGTTCTATGCAGGCATGGTGCGCAAGAAAAACGTGCTCTCCACCGCACTGCAAAGCTTCGCCATCTGCGGGCTGGTCACGGTGCTGTGGGTGGTGGTCGGGTATAGCCTGGCATTCACGCCCGGCTCCCAGTTTCTGGGCAGTTTCGACCGCGTGTTGCTGGACGGTCTGACTTACATCAAGGGCACTGGCGAGCTGAGCGTAAGCCATCTGGCGCCGACCATTCCCGAGTCGGTTTACATCATGTTCCAGCTCACGTTCGCCATCATCACGCCTGCGCTCATCACGGGCGCTTTTGCCGAGCGCATCAAGTTCAACGCCATGCTGGTGTTCATCCTGATGTGGACGCTGGTGGTCTACGTACCCGTCGCCCACTGGGTGTGGGAGCCCACCGGCTGGCTCGCCAAGCTCGGTGTGCTGGACTTTGCCGGCGGCACCGTCGTGCACATCAACGCCGGTGCTGCGGGGTTGGTCTGCGCCTACATGGTCGGGCCACGCAGCGGCTATGGGCGCGAGCCGTTCATCCCCTACAACCTAGCGTTTACCTTGATGGGTGCCTCGTTGCTTTGGGTGGGTTGGTTCGGTTTCAACGCCGGTTCTGCCGGCGCTGCAGATGGCCGCGCCGGCATGGCCATGCTGGTCACACAGGTGGCGGCGGCGACCGCCTCGCTGATGTGGATGACCGTGGAGCGTCTGCGCGGTCGGCCGGCCAGTCTGCTGGGCGCCTGCTCGGGCGCGGTGGCGGGTCTGGTCGCCATCACGCCGGCATCGGGATTTGTCGACGTGAAGGGTGCGCTCGCCATCGGTGTGGCGGCGGGCCTGCTTTGCTACTGGGGTGCCACTGGCCTCAAATGGACCATGGGTGCCGACGACACGCTGGATGTGTTCGGCATCCACTGCATCGGCGGCCTCACCGGGGCTGTGCTCACTGGTGTGTTTGCCAACCCGGATATCGGTGGCGCATCGGGCAAGGCGCTGACGCAGGCCCTGGGTGCATTGATCGTGTTGTTCTATAGCGGGCTGGTGTCGTTGCTGATCCTGCTCGCCCTGAAGTTGACCATTGGCTTGCGCGTGTCGCGCGATGACGAGGAAGTCGGTCTCGACATCACCCAGCACGGCGAGGCCGTTGAATAGCGAGACCGACCATGAGCAGCGATAGCGAACGCTTTGCACTGGCAGCCCGTCTCTACTCGGCGCTGAAGCGCTCCAGCGGGCGTGTCATCGACGTGTTGTGGCTGTTGCAGAACGAGCCCTATGCGCAGGAAGTGATCCGCCTAGCCCGCGCGGCCGATGCCGAATGTGCCGATCTGGCGCACCGTTACGAGTCGATGCTGCGCGGCGCACCGGCACCCAAACCATTCGCGAGCACTCCAGCCGCACATACGGCCACCGGTGCGTTCACCGCCACGGGTTCGCATTACGTGCGTGGGCTGCGCTAGACCTTAACGCCGGGCCTTCAGGACGAACAGCTGACTTCGATGTGCCTGAGCTCGGGCGGTGGCTCGGCGGCGTAGGCCTCGGCTCCCGGCTGCTCGGTGAACGGCTGCGTCAGCACACGCCGCAGCACGTCGATGCCTTCGGGTTTTCCCGCCTCGGCCTGTGCAATCACCTGCTGGGCAAGATGGTTGCGCAGCACGTACAGCGGGTTCACCGCGTTCATCGCGATGGCACGGGCTGTGTCATCCGAATGCTCGGCGCGCAGGCGGGCGCGGTAGTCGGTGATCCAGGCGTCGTAGCCGGCAGGATCGACGTAATGGTCGCGGCCGACATCAGCCAAATCTGACTGGCTTTCCACTTTAGCCAGACGACGGAACGACAGCGTGAAATCGGCATGGCTGCGATGCAGAAATGTCAGCCAGCGGTTGACGAGCGTGGGGTCGTCGTCGTGCGCGCTGGCAAGACCCAGTTTCAAGCGCCACAGGCGCACGGACTCGGCGGCGTAGGCCGGGCCATAGGCATCGAGAATGGCCGTACCTTTTTCGACGGCGACTTCGCTCTGGGTATGCAGCAAGGGCAGGCAGGCGTTGAGCAGTTGTGCGCAGTTCCACTGGCCCACCTGCGGCTGACGAGCGTAGGCGTAGCGGCCGCCCTGATCGGTGTGGTTGCAGATGTGGTTGGCGTCAAAGCCGTCGATGAAGCCATAAGGTCCGTAGTCGAGCGTGAGGCCGAGAATGCTGAAGTTGTCGGTGTTCATCACGCCGTGGCAAAAGCCCACGGATTGCCACTGCGCCATCAGCCGCGCCGTGCGCTGCACCACTTCGGTGAGCCAGCCCGCCGTGTTGCCGACCAAGCCAGGAAAGTGCTGTGCGATGACGTGCGCCGCCAGTCCGCGCAGACCCTCAATGTCATCGAGATGCGACAGCCATTCAAAGTGCCCGAAGCGGGTAAAGCTGGGCGCGAGCCGAGCGACCACGGCCGTGGTCTCCATGGTTTCGCGGCGCACGGTATGCGGCGAGCCGACGATGGCCAGCGCTCGGGTGGTTGGGATGCCCAGCGCGTGCATGGCCTCGCTGCACAGATATTCGCGGATCGACGAGCGCAGCACCGCGCGGCCATCGCCGCCGCGCGAATACGGCGTGGGGCCGGCGCCTTTCAGTTGAACATCCCACGATCCTAACGGGCCATCGAGACGGCCCAGCGTCAGTGCGCGACCATCGCCCAGACGGCCAGCCCACTGGCCGAATTGGTGACCGCCGTATGCCGTGGCGGTCGGTCTTGCACCGGGTGGCACTATATTGCCCGCCAGAGCGTCGAGCAGGGACGCATCGTTACGATCCTTGGCGTCGAGCCCGATCAATGCGGCAGCTTCGTCGCTCCAGGCCAGCAGCCGCGTTTGCGGCAACGGCGTGGGTTCGATGCGAGGCGCAAGAGATTCCGGCAGGCCGGTGTCGGCCGGAGCCCAGTTCAAAGGGGTCATCGGCCTGACCGCTTGAGCGCGCGCAGATAGTTCATGAACCCACGTCGCCAACAGAGCTGCCGATGGCCATCAAGCACTGGTTCTTGCCGCTGCGCTTGGCGATGTACATGGCCGCATCGGCTGCGGTGATGAGCGCATCATGCGACTCACCGTGATCGGGATAGATGGCGATGCCCACACTGCCGCCGATCGTCACGTGGATGCTGCTACCGCCTTTTTCGAGCGTGAACGTGCTGCCCAGCAGGCCACACAGCGACTGGCCAACACGCATGGCTTCATCGGCACTGCTGGTTTCTTCGAGGATCACCGCAAACTCGTCACCTCCCAGGCGCGCCACGGTGTCGCTGCGGCGCAGGCCATCCTGCAGGCGCTGGGCAATCTGTTGCAGCAGCATGTCGCCCACAACGTGGCCATGCGCATCGTTGACCGGCTTGAAGTGGTCGATATCGACATAGAGCAGTGCAAACGGCTGGCCATTGCGGCTGGCGCGTTCGATGGCGGTGTCGAGCCGGTCGTGGAACAACACGCGGTTGGGCAGGTTGGTGAGCGCGTCGTGCTGCGCCTGATGCAGCGCCAGTGCCTCGGTTCGCACGCGCGCGGCGACTTCATGTTGCAGCTGCAGATTGCGTTCGTTGAGGTGCTCTGCAAGCACTTTAAGATCCTGCTTGGCGTTCCACAGCTCCAGGAAGATCTGCACTTTCGAGCGCAGGATCTGGTCGTTGATGGGCTTGGCGATGTAGTCGACCGCGCCCGAGTGATAGCCCTTCAGTCGGTTGATATCGTCGTTGTAGGCGGCGGTGACGAAGATGATCGGTGTCAGCCGGTTGTTGTCTTCTTCGGCAATCAGCGAGGCGGTTTCGAAGCCGTCCATTTCCGGCATGTTGACGTCGAGCAATATCAGCGCGAACTCATGGTCGAGGCAGGCGCTCAAGGCATCGTGTCCGCTGGCGGCCTCGATCAGCTCAATATCAGTCTTGGCGAGCAGGCGGCGCATCACCAGCAGGTTGGCGGGCGTGTCGTCGACAACGAGAACCTTCGCGTGTTTGGTGCTGGTCATGGCATACACAGGTGGTTGATGAGTGACGCGATATCCGCGAGTGCAACAACATGATCCGCACCCGCAATGCGCAGGGCAGCTTCGGGCATGGCGGAAGCGACAGCATCTTCCGGCAATTGCACGATGGCCGTTCCCTTGTGGTCGCGAATGGCCTTGAGGCCCAGCGCGCCGTCGTCGTTGGCACCGGTCAGCACCACACCGATGAGCTGCGCGCCGTAATGGGCGGCGGCGGACTCGAACAGCACGTCGATGGCCGGGCGGCTGTAACAGACGCGTGCATCTACCGACAGCGCAAAACAGCCGTCGCGCTCGACCAGCAGGTGATAGCCCGCCGGAGCCAGATACACCGTGCCGGGCTGTGGCGCGTGACGCTCGCGAGCCTCCTGCACGGGCAGCGGTGATTTTGAGGCCAGCACTTCACGCAGCATGTCCACATCCTCGCTGCCGGTATGACAGACCACGATCAGCGGCACGTGCAGGTTTGGTGCCAGCCCGGCCAGCATCAGGGTCAGTGCGTGCACGCCGCCGGCCGAGCAGCCCACCACAATGGCGCGGTAAGTCGTCATGCACGCGCAGCCAGGCGGTAGACGCGCGCCTTGGCGTTGATCGGCGTAAAGGCCTTGGCGGCGGGAGCGAAGTCGAGGCTTTCACGGTTGCCCAGGCACAGAAAGCCGCCGCGCACGAGGCTGTCGCGGAACAGCCCCAGCACCTGGTTTTGCAGCACGTTGTTGAAATAGATCAGCACGTTGCGGCAGAGAATGAGATGCGCCTCGCAGAACACGCCGTCGGCCGCCAGATTGTGGTTGGCAAAGTGGATATTGCGCTTTAGCCGCTCGTCGAGCTTGATGCGCTCGTAGCGCGAGTGGTAGTAGTCGGCGAGGGTGCGCTGGCCGCCGGCGGCCAGATAGTTTTCGGAGTAGGTGCGGGCCTCCTTGGCGGGGAAAATGCCCTCCTGCGCGCGCAGCAGCGCGGCGTCGCTGAAGTCGGTGGCGTAGATCTGCGAACGCTCGTACAGGCCGGCTTCTTCCAGCAGGATGGCGAGCGAATAGACCTCTTCCCCATGCGCGCAGCCTGCCTGCCAGATGTTGATGCGCGGGTAAGACGCGAGTAGCGGAAACACCTCTTCGCGCAGCACTGCGAACACGCTGGGGTTGCGGAACATGTCCGACACCGGCACCGACAGGCCCGAGACGATCTCGGGTACCAGTGCATCGTCGCGCAACATGCGGCCGGTCAGCTCGCTCAGGTTCTGGTAGCCGCCACTCTGCACCACCGATTGCAGGCGGCGCTTGAGCGAGGCCGTTGCATAGCCGCTGAAATCATAACCATGCCGTTGCTGCAAGGCGCGCACAAAGCCGTCCAGCTCGATGTCTTCGACATCCGGACGAGTCGTGTTCATGCTCAGCGCGTGGCCAGCCACACGCGCAGCATCGAGAACAGCTGGTCGAGGTCGATGGGCTTGCTGAGATAGTCATTGGCACCGGCCTCGATGCACTTTTCGCGATCGCCGCGCATGGCCTTGGCGGTGACCGCGATGATGGGTAGCTTGGTGTGTGCGGGGTTCTTGCGTATCTCGCCCATGGTCTGATAGCCATCCATGCCGGGCATCATGATGTCCATCAGCACCAGTTCGATGTTGCGGTTGTCTTCGAGCTGCTTGAGCGCCTTGTAGCCATCCTGCGCCATCACCACCGTGAGTCCCTTGGCACGCAGCGCCTTGCTGAGCGCAAAGATGTTGCGCATGTCGTCGTCGACCACCAGCACGATGCGGCCGCTGAGCGTGGTGTCGACCTCGCGCAATGGTGCGGCCGGTGCCTCGCGGATGCTGTGCAGGAACAGGCTCACCTCATCCAGCAGGCGCTCGGGACTGCGCGCGCCCTTGATGACGATGCTGTCGGTGTACTGGCGCAGCTTCAGGGTTTCTTCGGGGCTCAGGTCGCGGCCGGAATAGACCACCACCGGTGGCACGGCAGGCAGGGCGCCGGCATGCTCCAGAAACTCGAAGCCGTTCATGTCCGGCATGCCGAGATCGAGAATCACGCAGTCGAACGATTGCTGGCGCAGTTTTTCCAGCGCTTCGGCACCCCCTGCGGCTTCGGTGATCTGCACGTTCTTGCCGCCGACCAGCTTGCGCACCGCAAGTCGCGAAGCGGCGTCGTCATCCACCACCAGCACGTGTCGCAAGCTGCCTTCGGCGAAGTGCAGCAGGCGGTCGAATGCGGCACCGAGCGCCTCGCGGGTCACTGGTTTTGTGAGAAAGCCGACAGCGCCGAGGTCGAAGCCACGGCTGTGGTCTTCGGTGGCCGAGATGAAATGCACCGGGATGTGCCGCGTGGCATGCGTGGCCTTGAGCCGCTCAATCACCGAGAAACCGTCCATGCCCGGCAGCATCACGTCGAGCAGGATGCCGGTGGGGCGGAACTCGGTGGCGAGTGTAAGGCCGCTTTCGCCGTCGCCCGCGAAGAGCGCGCGGTAGCCCTTGCGCCGCACCAAGTCGATGAGGATGCGCGCAAAGGCGGGATCGTCCTCGACGATGAGAATGACGGTGTCGCCCGGCTTCAGGCCGTGGCGGTCGTCTGGCAGCTCGATGGCGGGCGGTGCCGGTCTGGCAGGTTTTGCTGCGGCTTCAACCAGCGGGGCAGGCGGCGCGGGCGGTGCAATGGCGGCGCGCACCGGCGCACTGCCGATGCGAGGCAGGCCATGCCGCTCTGGCAGCAGCAGGCTGAAGGTAGTGCCCACGCCCTCGGTGCTTTCAAGACGGATATCGCCGCCGAGCATCTGCGCCATGCCACGGGCGATGGAAAGACCCAGCCCGGTGCCACCGAAGTGGCGGCTGGTGCTGCCATCGGCCTGCTCGAAGGCCTGGAACACTTTCTCGAACTTGTCCTTGGGAATGCCGACCCCGGTGTCGGTGACGCGAATGGCGATGTCGCCCTCGCGCCCGCTGCTGGCGGGTACCTGGCCGATGTGCACCTGCACCGAACCCTGGCGGGTGAACTTGAGCGCGTTGCTGAGCAGGTTGTTGGCGATCTGCTCCAGCTTGCCGCCGTCGGTTTCGATGCTCGCGGGCAGCCCCGGCTCCAGCTCGATGGAAAACTCCAGGCCGCGCTCGCGCGCCACATGCCGGAAGTTACGGGTGAGGCTGCCGGCGAAGCTCGCGAGGTCCACCTCTTCCAGCGTGAGCTCCATCTTGCCGGACTCGACCTTGCTCAGATCAAGAATGTCGTTGATGAGCCGCAGCAGGTTGCTGCCGGATTCGTGGATGACGGTGGCCGATTCCACTTCGTCGGCGTTGAGGTTGCGGTCCTCGTTGTCGGCCAGGCCGCGCGAGAGGATCAGCAGGCTGTTGAGCGGCGTGCGCAGCTCGTGCGACATGTTGGCGAGGAACTCAGATTTGTACTGGCTGGCACGCGCCAGCTCGTCGGCCTTTTCCTGCGTATCGGCTTGCAGTACCTCCAGCGATTTTTTCTGCTCGGCCAAGATGCTGCTTTTCTGTCGCAGCTCCTCGTTGCTCACCTGCAATTCTTCGGACTGCACACGCAGCTCTTCTTCCGACGCCATCAGCTGCGCCGATTGCTGCTCCAGCTGTTGCGACTTGAAGTGCAGATTCTCGTTGGTCGTGCGCAGCTCTTCCTGCTGCACGCGCAACTCTTCGGTGGAGGCTTGCAGCTCTTCGGTCAGGTGCTGGCTTTCACTCAAGAGCTCGCGTGTGCGCAGAGCGCGTTGCAGGTTTTCGAGCGAGAGCGCCACGGTGGGCAGCAACTCGTCGAGCAGCGCCTGATGCTGTTCGGTGAAGCGGCCGAACGCCGCGAACTCCAGCACGCCCAGCAGATGCTCTTTGGTTTGTAGCGGCAGAAGAATCACGACCGTGGGTGTCGCCTCGCCCGTGCCGGAGTGGATGCGCACGTAATCCGCAGGGATCGACTCCACCACGATCGGCATGCGGTCGCGTGCGCACTGACCGGTGAGGCCTTCGCCCAGCCGGTATTGCGTCTGCCCATGCTTGGCCTGCTGATAGCCGAAGCTCCCACTCAGCACCAGCAGCTCCTGGCGATCGTCCAGCACATAAAAGGCCGACACCCCAGCGTTGAGGTAGCGGGCCAGCAATCCGGTGAGCGTATTGCCGAAGCTGCTGCGGTCTTCGGCCGCTTGCAGTGCATTGATGATCTGCCCGGCCGAGGTTTTGACCCAGTTGCGCTGCTGGATCTCGATGGTGATGTTCTTGAAGGTTTGCAGTGCTCGAGCCAGTGCGCCGATTTCGTCGCGCCGATGGGTGCCGAACACCTCGATGCTGTGGTCGCCATCGCTGAGCCGGGTCATCAGCCCCGTGAGGCTCACCAAGGGCCGCGTCACCAGGTTCTGCACCAGCAAAACCGAGACGATCACCAGCGCCAGCCCCACCAGCAGGCTGCCGATCGTCAACCAGTGGGCGATACGCACGATGCGCTGCAGGTCGTCGCTGCGTTCGGTCAGCAGCACGCGTTCGGCATCCTGCAATTGCGTCAACGTGGCCTTGATCTGGTCGATGTAGCCTTTGTCCTTCAGGATCAAGGCCTCCAGCTGTGCGCGCTGCGCCGCGTCCCTGGAGAGCACCGCTGCAAGCTCCGGCTCGGCCACTTCGGTGTGCCAAAGCTTCAGCAGCTCCTCAATGCGGTCCAGCCGCGACTGCTGGATGGCGTTGTCGCTGGTGAGCTGGCGTAGCTCGTCGAGGTGCTTGCCGATGTTTTCGCGGCCTTGGTAATACGGCGCGAGAAACTCCTTCTGCCCCGCAATCTGGTAACCCCTCAGGCCGGTCTGCTGGTTGACGACCTGGATCAGCAGCGACTGCAATCTATCCAGCACCTGGTAAGTGTGGAGAGTCCAGTCACGTGCGTTTTTCTGCTCGGCCTGCACCCGTAAAAATGCCACGCCATTGGCGATGGTCACCAGAAACAGCAGCACGAATGCGAGCAGCACCTTGCGCTGCACGGGCAGGTTGGCGAGCCAACTGGGTTTCTGGGTATCGGTCGTCATGGCGTCGGCGGCTCTTGGGCGAAACAGTGTTGGCTGTCGTGAACCCATATTAGCGGTTCGACTGGTTCGACCTGAACGTTTCGCCCCCTGCGGCGGGGCCCAATCCGCTAGGCGTTGTCAATCGTCCTGTCGACCGGAATCACAAAGCTGAAGCGCGACCCGATACCCACCGAAGATGAGACGCTGACCCTGTAGTTGAGGTAGTCAGCGGCCTTCTTGACCAGCGACAGGCCCAGACCGAGCCCATCGCTTTTCGAGTCCACCTGCTTGAACGGCGCAAATATGGTGTCCCTGTCGGCCTTGGTCATGCCGATGCCGGTATCGGTCACCGAGACCTCGACCGCGTTGTCACTGGTCGAGCGGCAGGCAACGGTGATACTGCCGACGGCGGTGTACTTGATGGCATTGCCGACCAGGTTGCCAAGGATGGAGCCCAGCAGTCGGCGATCGCTGCGCACGAAAACCGGCACCGATTTGATGTCCAGTCGCAGACCCTTCACCGAGGCCTGGGTACGCCAGCTGGGCATGAGCGAATCGAGCATCTCATCCAGGCGGAAGCGATCGAACACGATGGTTGAAAAATCTGCGTCGTCGGCTGCGCCCGCATGTGCGAGTTGTTCCAGTTCGCGGCCCAGGCGCGCCACGGCCGCTGTGGCGTTACCCAGATGTTTCTCGATATTGGCTTTCTCGGGCTTGCGCAGCGCCAGCTCGATGGATGCCGAGATGATTTGCAGCGGCTGGCGAAGGTCATGCCCCACCGTTGCCATGTAGTGGTTGCGTGCCTGCTCAAACGTTTGTGCCTGCTGCAGGGCGCGTCGCAGCTCCAGCAGCGCCATCGTCTGGCGCGCCAGACGCAGCAGTGTGGCTCTATCGCTGTCTGCAAGCCTGCGGGGCGCATAGTCCAGTACGCAGACGGTGCCGATCGCAATGCCCTCGGAAGTGCGCAGCACCGCACCCGCATAAAACTGGACGTTCGGGTTGCCGGTCACCAGCGGGTTGTCCGCGGTGCGAGGGTCGCGCTTCAAGTCCTCGATCTCGAAGAGGCCGCTGCCGTGGATGGCGTGTGCGCAGATCGAAGAACCGTAATCGGTTTGCCTGCACCCCAGCCCGATTTCGCTTTTGAACCACTGCCGGTGTTCTTCCACCAGGCTGATCAGCGCAATGGGAACCTTCAGCACTTCAGCCGCGATCGCGGTGATGTCGTCAAACACCTGCTCCGGAGGCGTGTCGATCACCTCATAGCTGGCCAGTGCGGCACGTCGTTGAGGCAGAAAAGCTTGTTCTGGAATCACGCCGACTCACTTGCTTGCTTGAAGCCCTGCGGGCTGCATGAGGATATGGATTTATCTTGATGGATGATGCTTTGCCCGGAGAAAGCCGTGACCTACCTGTTTGACCTGCCAAAACAACGAAGCCGCTGATCTTCTCAATGAAGATCAGCGGCCTGGCTGTGCTGGCTCCGTGACCAGGACTCGAACCTGGGACCCAGTGATTAACAGGCATTTTCTGGCGCAATGCCCAGTGATTCACAAAAATACATAAACCTATACAAAACGTGGCCTGTAGCTTAGTCTCCGATTCATGGAGCTACATCAAAATTCGCATGAATTCACTGTCAGTGTAGCTCCAGAAGCTCCGGAGCTACACCACGTGACTTTCAAGTGATTTTTGCGGGATTTTCGGCATGAAATTGGAAATTCGTTTCACCAAACCAGTCATTGAAAGCCTTGCGGCTGCGGGGTTTGGGACCCGGAGCTACTTTTCCGATTCTCGTTACAAGTCTCTGCATTTGCGGCTCTCGGTCACCGACCGGGGAGCCAAGAGCTGGGTCGTCCAGAGAAGGATCGACGGCCGCGTTGTTCGCGTGACGTTAGGACGATATCCCGACCTCACTCCTGAAAATGCCATCAAGGCGGCCGAGCGACTTGGTGGCCAGATCGCGAGTGGAGAAAACCCCCGTGCCGAACGCCGTGCCAAGGCCTCAGAGCATTTAACACTCAGTGATGCACTGGACTTGATGCTCAAGATTCGATCACTCAAGACCAATACCAAAACCACTTACAGCAACATCGTGTCCGGTGCTCTTGGCGACTGGGCAGAAAAGCCCTTGCTCGACATCACCCCTGACCAGGTGGCGACTCGACACGCCAAGCTCATCAGGGAAAGTGGAGGGCCCTACGCAAACTCCGCTATGCGCACATTGCGCTCCATCTGGAACTTCACCGCATCACAGTACGAAGACGCGCGAGGTAACTCCCTATTGCCGCCCAATCCAGTTGCTCGCCTATCAAGAGCAAAGGCATGGGTGCGCGTTACGCGACGGAAGACCTACATAGAAGGCCACCAGCTGCAGGCGTGGTTCAAGGCCGTGCAAACCTTGCGCAGTGAGCCATGGGGCACTTCTGCGCAGACTGTGGGCGACTATCTCGTTTTTCTGCTGATGACCGGACTGCGCCGTACCGAGGCAGCGACCCTGACTTGGGACAACGTCGATCTCGCGGCGAAGCTCATCAGGCTTGTAGATACCAAGAATCACAATGATCACGTGCTGCCGCTATCCGACTTTCTGCTCCAGCTACTAGTCGAGCGCAAGGCTCAGTGCGTTGCCGGCAAGGGTGGGCAACAAAAAGGAGCAAAGTCCTACGTTTTCCCCTCGGAGAGTTCGACAGGCTTTCTGGGCGAGCCTCGCGCCCACGTCGATTTCGTAAAGCGGGAAAGCGGTGTGAGCTTCATGCTGCATGATCTTCGCCGCACCTTTTCAACGGTCGCTGAAAGTCTGGACCTTTCGCACTACGCCCTAAAACGGCTGCTCAACCATCGGATGACGGGTGATGTCACGGCGGGATACATCGGCAGCAATGTCGACAGGCTTCGTAAGCCCATGCAAGAGATTACGGACGCCTTTCTGAAGGCGGGCAAGGTGCAGAAGGGCGGCAAGGCTTCTTTGGCCGGCACCAGCAGGTCTCGCGCCAAAAAGTAGTGGTCAAAGCTATAACACTGCATATACTTGAGGACACAATGTCCGCATTTATTCCCAGAGACAGCCATGGCGCCTCCAGTTCACGCTCTCCACCCCGATGCCATCACCAACTACCTGCAGGCTGCGCGCAAGCACTTAACGCAGGCAGAGATTGCCAATCGTCTGGGCGTTGATGCCCGCACCGTGAGGCGGTGGGAGCTCAACGAGTCAGAGCCACCGCCCTACATCACTCACGCGTTGCAGCGCCTGTTGCCGTTGCACCAACAGCCGGAGCGAGAGGGAACATTCCGTTTCATTGACCTGTTTGCCGGTATCGGCGGAATGAGGCATGCCTTTGAGAGTGTCGGTGGTCAGTGCGTCTACACCAGCGAATGGGACAGCTACGCGCAAAAAACCTACGCCACCAATTTCCCGGATGGCCACACCATTGCCGGCGACATCACCCAAGTCGATGCTGCAGCCATACCAGAGCACGATGTCCTGCTCGCAGGGTTTCCCTGCCAGCCGTTCTCGATTGCAGGCGTCTCAAAAAAGAACGCCCTTGGACGTCAGCACGGATTCCTCGACGAAACCCAGGGCACGCTTTTCTTCGATGTCGCACGCATCATCAAGGAGAGGCGACCGCGCGCTTTTCTGCTGGAAAACGTCAAGAACCTCCAGTCGCATGACAAGGGCAGAACCTTCGCCACCATTCGGAAGGTTTTGACCGAAGAGCTGGGCTACAACATCCACGTCAGGATTGTGGATGGCGCTCATTTCACACCCCAGCACCGCGAACGCATCCTGATTGTGGGGTTCTCCGAAAGTGTTGCATTCGATTGGGATGCCCTGTCTTTGCCCACGAAGAATCAGCACAAGCTTGGCGAGATTCTTCATCGCACTGACGGCAGCGAGCCTGTCATCGATCACGATGAGGGGCGCTTCTTTGATCACGCCAAGCGGGCCGTCATTGCAAAGTACACCCTGACCGACCATCTCTGGACCTATCTGCAGAACTATGCCGCCAAGCACAAGGCCAAGGGCAATGGTTTCGGCTTTGGTCTGGTTACGGAAAATGATGTGACGCGCACGCTGTCAGCGCGCTACTACAAGGACGGCTCTGAAATTCTTGTCAGTCAGGGGAAGAAGAAGAACCCCAGACGACTGACTCCGCGCGAATGCGCTCGTCTCATGGGCTATCCCGATTCATTCAGGATTCCGGTATCCGACACGCGCGCCTACAAGCAATTTGGCAACTCGGTTGTGGTGCAGGCAATCGGGCATGCAGCGAAACTAATGCAGCCATTCCTTGAAGCGGAAGTACTGCAGCCGGAACTGCCGTTGTACAAGGCTGCATAAAACAGCCTTAGCCGTGGCAGACGTTGTAGACAGAAAGACCCGCAGTCGAATGATGGCGGGCATACAGGGAAAGAATACAAAGCCGGAGCTGGTGGTCAGGCGTTACCTTCACGGAAAGGGATTGCGGTTTCGTCTTCACGCACGCGAACTACCCGGGAAACCTGATCTGGTGTTTCCGCGATACAGGGTTGCCGTTTTCGTAAATGGATGTTTCTGGCATCAGCATGGGGGATGTCGCCTTGCATCGTTTCCGGCGTCCAATCAGGCTTTCTGGCAGGAAAAGCTGGGAGCAAATGTCACGCGTGATCAGCGGAACAGGAAGCTGCTGCAGGCATCCGGCTGGCACGTAATCACGATTTGGGAGTGTGATTTGAGCGAGACAAAACTTGCCGATGTCGCGGCCCAGATCAGGGAGCAGAAGACGTGACCCGGCCGCGCCATCTCGACAGTCTCTATCGCTACTGCGAAGGCTTGGTGCAGAGGGCAGGGATGACGCTTGCCAACGGAACCGTGTTTGCAAAACTGCTCGCCAAGAACGATGACTCCGGCAGGCACGGTGTGCTGGTTCCGATAGAAGCCTACGACCAGTTTCCGATGCTGGAAATTGTTGATCCGTCCCAAAACAGGACAGAAAAATTTCACGGATTTGACTGTCTGGACAATAAGCCAAGGGCTCTCAACTACAAGTACTACCAGCGATATCCAGAGCGGCGGATCACCTGTCTAAATGGCGCCTTCTCTGATCATGAGCATGGACAGCGACTGGCAGTATTCCTGCGCACAGAACACTCGGATGGAACGATTGGCTACTACGCCGACCTTGCCAGGCAGGGCGTCGATGCGGACTACGAAGTC
The DNA here is from genome assembly GCA_965279705.1 of Stagnimonas sp. Classification (GTDB taxonomy): domain Bacteria; phylum Pseudomonadota; class Gammaproteobacteria; order Nevskiales; family Nevskiaceae; genus Stagnimonas. The sequence goes on along the minus strand of OZ257257.1, from coordinate 2,479,882 downwards.
CTCGCCGGTTTGATCTTCGGGACAGCGCTCACGCAGCAGCCCGGGCTTTTCATTCTCCGGTCAATCGACTCGCCAGTATTTCGGCCCGATGCGGCGCTGAATGACCTTCTCGGCAAGTTCGACGACATCCATGGCCGCGGCTGGATCGACTCTCTTAGAACTGGTGATACCGGTATTGGCTACACCTTTGAATCGCTGTTGGGTATCCGAGAAAACAACGACAAGCAGGCTGACTATCGTGGTATCGAAATCAAGTGCAAGCAAGTGAAGCAGACCGGAGGCGGGGGAAAGATCAACCTGTTTCAGCAGGCACCAATCTGGGCCCAAAAGACTTCCGGGGCGGAACGCATTCGCAGTGTCGGCCAGGCTGATTCCGGGACAGGTCTCTATGCCTGCTACTCGCAGGTCACGACCACTGCCAACAATCTGGGGTTGCTGCTCACGCCGCAGAGTGATCACAAGCGTATCGAGTTACTGAAACTGGGCAACAACCTCGGACACTGGCCGTTCGACGTTCTCGATGAGCGTTTGCAGGAAAAGCACTCACGAGCGGTTTTCATCAAGGCTGAGGTGCGCAACGGGGCCCGGGGACAGTGCTTCCGCTACGCGGAACTCATTTACTGCGAGCGTCCGGCCATCTCTTCATTTGTAGACCTCGTGAGGAACCGACGCATCGTCTTTGAATTCACAATGAGCGAGAAGCCGGATGGCCAGATACGGAATCATGGATATCCGTGGCGGTTGCTGGGCGAAGGCTGGCTAACGGAGCTTTTCTCGCTACAGGTCAAACTTCGAGGGTCGGCAAAATAATGAGCACGCAAGACCGTGGCGGCGGCGCGGCCAGGCCTAGGCCGATCAAGTTCAAGCCGCTCACCGACCGAATGCGATTGGGAACCCGAACAAAGGTTGAGGGATGGCTTCGGCACGAGCTGTGGACTCTGGGGGAAGCCTGCGACCTCGTGTTCAATATCCATCCGTTGCCCGTATTGCGCTTGTTCTACTGGATCGACACTGCAGAGTCGGAACTGCTCTTGGATTACGCCGTACGCGCGGTCGAAGCAGACAGCCTCAAGGTGACGAGCAAGGCGGGCAAATCCAAAGTCTGGACGGTTCGCCCGGCTGACTTTGCACGCTGGGTAGAGAAGCATTCCGAGCTTGTCGGAAAGGACCGTGCAGCCCTTTTCGGCGAGTTCTTCCCCATAGCGCAGCCAGGGCATATGGAGGCAGTTCGCAAGCGCGTCCTCGAAAGCAGCTATTCGACACCCGAATTCGATCTTGCACTGGAGGCGGTATCGGAACTGTGGCTCCCTTGGCAGGAGGGCTCCCGTCCGCAACCAACGACGGAAGAGGTCAAGAAATGGCTCTCTGAAAGGGCGCCCGGCATGGCCAGCGGTAGGGCATTCGACCGTATAGATGCGCTAATTCGAGACCCCAACGCCAAGAAGGGCGGGCGTAAATAAAAGTTTTGGGTGACACCCAAAATAGTTTTGTTTTTATTCAACTTTTTGGCTTGCAAGTAGCGGGTGACACTCGCGGCCCGGCACCCAAACCTTGCTTGCGCTCCCATTTTTCGTCTTTGTAATAGCAGGCGTCCATTCCCGGACATCCACCGGAATACGCCATGCAACACACGCCACTCCCCAGGCTTCTCACCCCCGAAACCGTTAGTGAGCTGTTGGGTGTCACCGCGCACACCCTTGCCGTCTGGCGCTGCTCAAAGCGCTACAACCTTGCCTACGTGAAGGTAGGTGCAAGCGTCCGCTATCGCCCTGCCGATGTGGATGCGTTCATCTCCAGCCACCTGAAGAACGCGGCCTGAGCGTGCCGGTGTCGCGCCATCGGCGCGACCCGCACGAGCAGACCGCGGCCGTAAGGAGGCCGCGTGAAATCTCCCCACCAAGACGAGGGCGGTGACGATGCGCCGTACTACCTAGCGCAGCAGGCTACGAGAACGCCGCGCCTGCCGTTCGACGCGGATGATCAAACCATTCGCAAAGTAGCTAAGCGCTTTGTCAGTCACTGCGAATCGGAGACCGGGAAAGCCTCTTCCCTCGCTCACGCTTTTAGAGCCGTCTGCAAAGTGTGCGCTGCGGCGAACATCAAGCCGCCACCGCTCAAAGAGAGCGCCAGCGAAGACAGACTTCTGGGAGCGATCCGCCGCACTTGCGACGTCAAATGGTGGCGAAGAAAGCTGCGTGAGCTGGTCTCTATGCGCGTGGAATCCTCGGCAGTGCGTAGCGGCATGATCAGCCGAAAAGCTGAGATCTATTGCAGCGACTCAGGGCTGGAGCGCTATCAAGAGAGCAGGTTGCGCAACACGGAGCTGCTTGACGTCATGAAGGCGGTCAACGAGCTAGGCGAGTCATTCGCTCTGGCCGATCTGGCCGAGAGCTCCACGAGTAACCCGGTCAATCGAAGAAACGAGCTGATGGTGAGGGCCAAAGGCCTTGAGGCCCTCTCTGCCCAGCAAGGCTACGAGGCGCTGTTCGTGACCTGGACACTGCCTAGTCGCTTTCATGCGGTGTTGAGCAAGACCGGAAAGCGCAACCCGGCATATGACCGTTCCACGCCTGCCGATGGCTCGCGCTACCTCAACCAACTATGGGCACGCGCACGCACTGCGCTCGATCGTGAAGGTTGCAAGCTTTTCGGCTTACGCGTTGCCGAGCCGCACGCGGACGGCACACCGCACTGGCATCTGTTGCTGTTTGTGAAGGCGGAGCAAGTTGAGCTCGTCATGCGCGTCCTGCGCACTTACGCATTGAACGAGTGCCCCTACGAACGCGGTGCACAGCAACATCGCATCGGATTCGAACGCATCGACCCCGAGCGCGGTAGCGCGACCGGCTACATCGCCAAATACATCGCGAAAAACATCGACGGCTTCAAGCTCGATGAAGCGAAGGCGCGAGATGACGACGGCGTGCTGGAGGTCAATGACAAAAAGCCTTCTGAAGCCGCAGAGCGCATTCGGTGCTGGGCGTCGATATGGCGCATCCGCCAGTTTCAGTTCTTCGGCACACCCGCCGTCACCATCTGGCGCGAGCTACGCAGGTTGGAGAAGCAGAGCAAGACTGAAGCCATCGAGCGAGCCCGCCAACCCGCTGATGAGGGCGATTACGCCGCACACCTGCAAGCGATGGGCGGGGTAGGGCTCAAGCGCACAGATGCGGTGCTAAGGGCATTCCGCGATGAAGAGACGGATCAGCGCAATTGCTACGGCGAAACCGCGTGCGCGCGCATCAAGGGCATAGAGGCGGCAGATGGCTCAGGCCGTGAAGTGACGCGCTTCCACACCTGGGATCTCGTCATGCCAGAGCGCTTTTCTGTTCCCTTGGACCTGTGTCAATAACTGTATTACTTCGAAAAAATGTTAAGGAATGCTGTAGCCCAGACGCTTGTAGCGAACTATCCAACCCCTGGACGTCATTGAAATAGTCTTCCTACGCCTGTCGGTGTCATCAACAGCGCTGTCAATGAGATTTGACTCTTCCAGTGCTTTCAAATGCGGGCGCATCGCTTGCATCGATTCAAAGCCGAAATCGGCGTAGTCTCCGGGCGATATATTGCCGCCGTCGTCTGCGATCCCGTCGAATACCTGCCAAGCCCGGTCTCCAACACCCTTGGCCACCGCGATTTTATCGGCCTCAACTGCGAACCACGATTCTATTAAAGACTTCTTGTCTATCGAGGATGATGGGCGCGTTACGCCCTGTGTGATGGTCCACATCACGAAGTCTTCGGAATACTTAAAAGCGTTTCTGAGATTCTTGTTGCCAACCTTATACAGATGCTCAAAATTATCGGGCTCCACTGGAACATACGGGGCGGCGACAGTTTTGAATTTATCTATCCTGCGAGAGATCACTTCCTTTACATTTTCATCACGTAGCGGCTGTAATTCCAGCGGCTCCGAGAGAACGCCCTGCATGCGGGGGGAGGACGCAGCATCTCTAACAATACCCCGTGCTCCGCACAACACCCACCTCAACCCTTTAACCCCGAGTACCTCATCGCGGATAGCCTCTAGGAGTGCGCGGGCTTTGGACGAAGTTTCTAGTAGCTCTAAGTTGTCCAGAACACATATCAGGCCACCAGAAGTGCTGGTCGGAAATGCTTCAGCTAGCCAGCTTTTTACATGCTCGACAAAACCCGCTTCTGTAAACCCTGCGCCCGTATTTGCCGCCTGTGAAAGAGAGGTAGTTCCACCAAAACCCGCAATGGATATGCCTCCTCCTGCGCCTACGATCACGGGGGATTGGAGCCATAGCTTGATTTCAGACGCATCGGGTAATTTGGCGCCGCTTGATCGAATTCGAGCTTCGTGGTTTAGCAGCGTAATTGCGGCTACGCAAAAAACTTTCAATCTAAATTTGTTTATATCCTCTTCATTCGTTAATTGAAATGGACTGGCTACGGGGAGAAAAAGCTGTTTTGATGTTCTCTTGTCAAAATTTGCAAGAAGAGCGAAACCAACAACCGAGACAAGGCTGGTTTTGCCGACGCCATTGGGACCTTCGACAGTTGGGTGTGTATCGGCTGATGTTATATAGGCAGCAAGCTGTTTTTCTTCAGTTGCTCGACCAACGAGAAGGCTGCGCCCAATATCATCTGCAGTTATAGGTTTCGTACTATAAGGATTCTGTGAGAATCCAAAATTTTCCCAAACTGACATTCTTATCTCCCAAAATCAGATTGCAACGGGGTCGAGCCGCCAAACTGAATCTTACGCCGGAACGGTGGCCATTAGGCGCGATGTCGTCGCGCGGAGTCTTCAGACGGTTTAGAACAGGCTTGCTCACCCTCTGCGCAGCGGGTTACTTGTTTGACATGTAGGAACGTAGCTCCAACGTAGCTCCCAGCTGCAAACGCAAAAGGCCTGCATCGCTGCAGGCCTTTATGTTGTTGGCTCCGTGACCAGGACTCGAACCTGGGACCCAGTGATTAACAGTCACTTGCTCTACCGACTGAGCTATCACGGAAAAATCGGTGGCCTGGCGCGTGTGAAGGCGTCAGGCAAGGGCGCGGATTGTAGTGAGCGGGCGCGGCCCTCGCAAGCCGAGCCCGTCACTGCGGCGTTTGGCCCTACGAAACCAGAGCCTTGATGCGCGCGACGCTGCCGTCCAGCACCTTCTCGCTGGTGGCAAACGAGAGCCGCACATGGCCGGGTGCGCCGAACGCGCTGCCGGGCACGAGGGCGACCAGCGCATCATTGAGCAGCTTGTCGCTGAGTTCGAGGTCGGTCTTGCAGCCCAGCTTCAGCATCAGGCCCTCGACGTTGGGAAAGGCATAGAAGGTGCCGTCGCCTGCCAGGCAGCTCACACCGGGGATGGTGTTCAAATCGGCCACCAGCTTGTCGTGGCGGCGCTTGAAGACCACGCGCATGTCTTCCACGCACTGCTGGTCGCCATTCAGTGCGGCCTCGGCGGCCACCTGCGCAATCGAGTTCGGGTTGCTGGTGCTCTGGCTCTGGATGTCGGCCATGGCGGTGATGAGCTTGACCGGCCCGCAGGCCCAGCCGATGCGCCAGCCGGTCATCGAGTAGGTCTTGCTCACCGCGTGGATGACGATGGTGCGGTCGTACAAGTCCGGGCAGGCGTTGATGATGTTGCTGTAGGGCTCGTCGGTCCAGATGATCTTTTCGTACATGTCATCGGTGGCGATGAGAATGTTTGGAAAGCGGCGCAGCACCTCGCCGAGTGCGGTGAGCTCGGCCTTGGTGTAGGCCATGCCGCTGGGGTTGCTGGGGCTGTTCAAGAAGATCATCCGCGTGCGCGGTGTGATGGCGGTTTCGAGCTGCGCCGGGGTGATCTTGAAGCGGGTTGCGGCGGTGGTCGCGAGAATCACCGGCGTGGCATCGGCCAGCAGCACCATATCGGGGTAGCTCACCCAGTAGGGCGCGGGGATGATCACCTCGTCCGTGGCGTTGAGGTAGGCCATGCACAGGTTGTAGCAAGACTGCTTGCCGCCGCAGCTCACCAGCACTTGGTTGGCCTTGTAGTCGAGGGCGTTGTCGCGCTTCATCTTGTCGATGATCGCCTTCTTGAGGCTCGCCGTGCCGCCGACGGGCGTGTATTTGGTAAAGCCCGAATCCATCGCCTTCTGGGCGGCGTCCTTGATGTGCTGGGGCGTGTCGAAGTCCGGCTCGCCGGCGCCCAGGCTCAATACGTCCTTCCCTTGTGCTTTCAGCTCTGCGGCTTTGGCAGTGACGGCCAGGGTAGGGCTGGGCTTGATGCGGCTGACGCGCTGGGCGAGGGTGAGTTCCACGTTGTGGCTCCGGGTTGCGGCGGGGAAAAAGGCGCGCAATTTTAGGTGTTCTTGCCAGATGGCAGTTAAATCGCCCATCCCGCCTTTTGCGTCGCGGTTCAAACCCGCTGATGCTGCGGCGCATCTATGCACCGAGTTTGAAAACCGTAGCGGCGACTGCCGTTCGATTCACCTCATCTGCAAGGCCTGACCGGCCCCACATCACGATTCACCAAGGGACTATAAAAATCATGAACCCCGGCCATTCGCGCATTGCGTCCTACCGTCCGTCTCTGCTGTTGCTGTCTGCTCTTTTTATAGCCGCAGCGGGCCTTCTGGGAGGCTGCTCAAAGGACAAGCCAGCAGCTGAGGCTGAAAGCAAGGACGGTACCGCCAAGGTCGCCGGCCCGCTGGAGCTTTCGCCCAGCGATGTGGCGGTAGTCAGCGAGAAAGCACTGGTGCGCAAGCTGCCCCTCTCGGGCTCGCTCTCGCCGCTGTTGCAGACCACCGTCAAATCGAAGGTGGCCGGCGAGCTGCTGTCGGTGACCGTGCGTGAGGGCCAGGCGGTGAAACGCGGCGACGTGCTGCTGCGCATCGACACCCGCAACCAGGGTGCGCTTGTGGCAAGCCAGGAGGCCGGGGTAGAGAAAGCCGAGGCCGACCTCGCCTTGGCCAAGCTCAACCTCGACAACAACAAGCGCCTGCTGGAGAAAAACTTCATCGCCCAGAACGTACTGGATTCGGCACAGGCCAACTACGGCTCGGCCGTCGCCAACGTCAAGCTCGCCCGCGCCCAGCTCAGGCTCGCCCAGCTCGGCCTGGAGGATGCCGTGGTGCGTGCGCCCTTCGACGGCACTATCTCGCGCCGCATGGCCGAGCCGGGCGAAAAAGTCTCCAGCGACTCGCCCCTGCTGGGGCTGATCAACCTCGACAAGCTGGAGCTTCAGGCTGCTGCACCGGCATCTGAAATCCCTCTGGTCGCCATCGGCCAGCTGGCACGAGTGCGGGTGGATGGCTTCGGCACGCGGCTGTTCGAGGCCAAGGTGGAGCGCATCAACCCGACAGCCGAGCAGGGCTCGCGCTCGATACTGCTATACCTGTCGCTGGACAACAGCCAGGGCCTGCTCAAGGGCGGCATGTTTGCGCAGGGCGCGCTGGTGATCGAGCAGAGCCAGCCAGCGCCCGCCGTGCCCACCGCGGCAGTGCGCAGCGAAGCGGGCCTGAACTACGTGATGGTGATCGAGGCCGGCAAGTTGGTGCAAAGGCCGGTGAAGCTCGGCCTGCGCTCGGAGGACGAGGCCATGGTGGAAGTCACGGAGGGACTCAAGCCCGGCGAGCAGGTGGTGATCGGCAAGCTGGATTCGCTCAAGGCCGGGCAGGCCGTGCTGCTCAATGCCGCCGCCCCTGCTGCCACGGTGTCGCCTGCCCAGACGCCCGCTGCCGATACGCCGGCGGTACCAGTGCCAGCCACCGACAAGCCTGCGGCTGAAAAGCCCGCGAGCGGCGGCTAAGCCCCGCCGCACTGCCAGGACAAGCCCGCCATGTGGATCACCAAGACCAGCATCAATCAGCCCGTGTTCGCGACGATGGTGATGTTTGCCCTCGTCGTGCTCGGCGTCTTTGCCTACAACCGACTGCCGGTCGAGCAGATGCCGGATGTGGCCAACCCGCTGGTGTTCGTCTCGCTCACCTACCCGGGTGCCTCGCCCGAGGCGATCGAGAACGACCTGATCCGGCCGATCGAGAACGTCGTCAATACCGTCAACGGCGTCAAACGCATCTATGCGACGGCGCGCGAAGGCTTCGGCTTCGTCAACATCGAGTTCCGGCTGGATGTCGACGTTGCCGCCACCGCACAGGAGGTTCGCGACAAGATCGCCGACATCCAGCCGAGCTTCCCCCGCGAGGCCAAGCCGCCGCAGGTGAGCCGCACCAACGGCGACCAGAACCAGCAGCCGGTGATCAATCTGGCGGTGTATTCCGACACCCGCTCGCTGCGCGAAATCTCGACGATGACCGATCAGATCATCGTCAAGCGTCTGCAAAGTGCCTCCGGCGTCGGCAACGTCGCGGTGAGTGGTGCGGTGGTGCGCCAAGTGCAGGTGTTCCTGAAGCCAGAGCAGCTGCGCAGCTTCGGCGTGGGTGTCGATGAAGTCATCGCGGCCATCCAGGCCGCGAATCAGGATCTGCCCGCAGGCAGCATCACTCGTGGTGCCACCGAGCAGCTGGTGCGCATCGAGGGTCGCATCAAAAGCCCCGAGGCCTTCGGCCGCATCATTGTCGCCACCCGCGGTAGTGCCGTGTATCTCAACCAGGGTGGTCTGCCGATCCATCTCGATCAGGTAGCGACCGTGGTGGATGGCGAGGCGGAGGAAACCTCGCTCGCGCGCGTCAACGGCAAGCGCTCGATCAGCCTCAATCTGTTCAAGGTGCAGAACGCCAACGTCGTCGAAGTGGGTGACGGGGTTCGTCAGGCGCTGGAAGACCTGAAGAAGCGGCTACCGGAAGACGTCAAGGTCGTCACCATCTATTCCAATGCGGATTCGATCAAGGCCTCGCTGGACGATGTGAAGAGCACCATCATCGAAGGCGGCCTGCTGACGGTATTCATCGTCTTTCTATTTCTACACAGCTGGCGCTCGACCATCATTACCGGCCTGACGCTGCCGATCTCGGTGATCGCCACCTTCATCGTGCTGCACGCCTTCGGCTTCACGCTCAACTTCCTGACGCTGATGGCCTTGAGTCTCTGCATCGGCCTGTTGATCGACGATGCCATCGTGGTGCGCGAGAACATCGTTCGCCATCTGGGCATGGGTAAAACGCATGAGCGTGCGGCGCGCGAGGGCACCGAGGAAATTGGCCTTGCAGTGATGGCCACCACCTTCGCGATTCTGGCCGTATTCGTGCCGGTTGCCTTCATGAGCGGCATCATCGGCAAGTATTTCTTCCAGTTCGGCATCACGGTCGCGGTGGCGGTACTGGTGTCGCTGTTCGTCAGCTTCACGCTCGACCCGATGCTGTCTTCGGTCTGGCGTGATCCGGTCAAGAACCGCTTCAAGTACGTCCCCTGGCTGGGTCGACTGATGGAGCAGATCGAGCACGGGGTCGAGGCGCTGCACCGCGTCTACGGCCGTCTGCTGGGCTGGGCCTTGTCAGAGCGGCGCCATCGGGTCTGGCTGCCGATCTTTGGCTTGGTGCACTCGGCGCGCCAGCTCGATTGGCGTCAGATTGGCACCATCAGCAATCGCGGCATCGTGCTTTGGCTGGCGGCGGGCATTTTCTTCGGTAGCTTCGCCATCGTGCCGATGCTCGGCACCGAGTTCGTGCCTGAAGAAGATCAGGGGTTCACCTCGCTACGTCTCACCACGCCGCTCGGCTCCAGCCTGGAATACACCGATGCCAAGACGCAGCAGGTCGAGGCCGTGCTGAAGGAGTTTCCCGAAATCGAAACTGTCGATACCCAGGTTGGCACGGACGAGGGCAAGAACTACGCGCGTATCAACCTGGTGCTGTCCAACGCGCAGACCACGCACCGCCGGTCGCAGAAAGCCATCGAGGAGGCGCTGCGCAAGCGCATCGCCAGCATCGCCGGCATCGAACTGTCGGTGGGCTTCAACAAGCCGATCTTCGTCTCGATTCTCGGCCCCGACGCCGCCAAGCTCAGCGAGATTTCGCAGGTGCTGCTGGCAAAGATGGCGAAGATTCCCGGTATCGCCGATCTCGAAAGCAGCGAAAAAGGAGCCAACCCGACCGTCGCGATCCGCATCAACCAGGAAACCGCGAGTGATCTCGGCCTGACCAACGAACGCATTGGCCGCGCGCTGCGGCCGCTGGTGGCGGGTGACGAGATCAGCCACTGGCTGGGCCCCGATGGCCAAGACTATGACGTGATCGTGCGTCTGCCGCAGGAGCAGCGCCGTATTGCTGCCGACCTCGGCGAGCTGGCACTGAGCAGCAACCGCCTCGACTCCAACGGCCAGCCGCTGCTGGTGCCGCTGCGTCAGGTGGCTGAGTTCGTGCAGACTGCGAGCCCGCAGCAGATCAAGCGGCAGGATCTGCAGCGCCGCGTCTCGCTCTACGCCGGCGCCGTTGGCCGGCCGGCCGGTGATGTCGGCAAGGATGTCGAGAAGCTCATTGCCGATACCGAGCTGCCCGCAGGCTATCGCTTCGATGTCGGCGGCCAGCAGCAGGACATGAACGAATCCTTCTCGGCGGCGTTGGCGGCACTCGGGCTGGGCGTGATCTTCATCTACATCATCCTCGCTTCGCAGTTCGGCAGCTTTCTGCAGCCGCTGGCGATCATGGCGTCACTGCCGCTGTCGCTGGCAGGTGTGTTCGTGGCGCTGCTGATCACGGGCACGACGCTCAATCTGTTCTCGATCATCGGCTTCATCATGCTGATGGGCCTAGTCACCAAGAACGCGATCCTGCTGGTGGACTTCGCCAATCACGGTGCCCGCGAAGGCCTGTCGATGCGCGAGTCGCTGTTGCAGGCCGGCCAAGTGCGCTTACGGCCGATCCTGATGACTACGCTGGCAATGATCTTCGGCATGATGCCGATGGCCATCGGTGGCGGTAGTGGTGGCGAGACAATGGCGCCGATGGGTCGCGCGGTGATTGGCGGCATCATCACCTCAACGCTGCTCACCCTCGTGGTGGTGCCGGTGCTCTACACCTATCTCTTCACGCTCGGCGAGCGCGTCAAGCGCTGGTATGGGCCCGGTGTCGATGAGGACCACGACGAGCCCACACCCAAGGCCATCAATTGATGGCCTTGTAGTCGGCGAGATCGAAGGTTTTCATCTGCTGCGCGAATTGTGTCGCAAAGCCGGGGTACATCGTGGCGTTGAAGCCATCGGCGGTGAGATACCAGCTTTTGCAGCCGGCATTCCAGTTGGTCTTGGCGAGGCGTTTCTGGATGGCCGTGTTGTAGCGCGCCTGCACGGCAGGCTTCACATCGAGTGACTTGTGACCACCACGCAACAGGGCGCTGATGCCCTGCACGAGATAGTCGATCTGCGATTCCATGTAGACCAGCGCGGAGTTATGGCCGGGGCCCGAATTGGGGCCGAAGGTGATGAACAGATTGGGGTAGCCCGAGACGTTGATACTCTTGTAAGCCTGCCCGCCGCGTGACCATTCCTCGTCCAGCTTGCGGCCCTCAAGGCCGGTGATGGGGAAGGGCGTGCCGGTCTTGTTTACATCGAAGCCGGTGGCAAAAACGATGCAGTCCACCTGATGCTCGACGCCCTCAACGGTGCGGATGCCTTGCTCGCTCAAGGTCGCAATCGGCCAGGTGATGAGCTTGGCGTTGGGCGCTTGCAGGGCGCGGAAGTAGTCGTTGCTCATCAGCACGCGCTTGCAACCGATGGTGAAGTCGGGCGTGAGCTGGCGGCGCAGCCAACGGTCTTTCACTTGGTAGTTGAGATGCGCCTTGGCAACGCGTTCCAGCACGGGCGTGACCGGCGTGTTCCAGACAATGCCGGTCGCCATCGCCTCGTGAATCCAGAACATGCCTTCGCGCACGGCTTTCTGTGTGAGGGGCAGGCGGCGGAATAGCTTTTTCATCAGCGTCGTCGGGGCGAAGTTCACCCGCGGCATTACCCAGCCCGGTGTGCGCTGAAACACCGTCACCTTGTCCGCCACCTTCACCAGCTCGGGGATGATCTGCACGCCGGATGCGCCGGTGCCGATCACGGCGACACGTTTGCCGGCGAAGTCGTAAGCGTGATCCCACATCGCGCTGTGAATCTTGTGACCCTTGAACGCTTCGATGCCCGGCATCTTCGGCAGACTGGCGTTGCTGAGCGGACCCGGAGCCATCACAACTGCACGCGCCGCGTGGCGCTCGCCATGCGCGGTCTCGATGCGCCACAGGCCAGCGGTTTCATCAAAAGCCATGCTCGTCACGTTCTGGCCGAAGCGGATCAATTCTTCCAGCTGATATTCGGCGACCAGGTAATGGATATAGCTAAGGATTTCCTGGCTGCCCGAATAGGCACGCGACCAGTCCGGGTTGGGTGCGAACGAGTAGGAGTAGAGATTGCTCGGGATGTCGCAGGCCGCACCCGGATACTGGTTGTCGCGCCAAGTGCCGCCCACCGCCGTGCCGCGTTCGAGGATGGCGATGTTGGTGATGCCGGCCTGCCGCAGACGGATCGCAGCGCCCAGGCCCGCAAAGCCTGCGCCGATGATGAGCACATCGTGCAAGGTGGTTTCGGTGGCGAGTGTCTTGGGCTTGCGGTGGGTGGCGGTGGTCATGTCGTCGGGCCTCAGGCGGCGGGCTTCCAGGTCAATTCATTCACCCAGCTCGGCGGCTTGGGCAGCCAGCGGGCGGGGAGCTTGCCGGTGAGCCAGACGAGCCCATCCACGGGAACGTGATAGGCGGTGTAGGCGCGATTGGCCACCAGCGCACCATGTCGCGAGATGATCTGGAACCAGGCATTGCTGCGCCCCTGCGCCGTGCGGCCGCCGATGGTTTTGTATTTGCGCAGGGCGACGTTGAGGCGCTCCTCCGGCAGGCCCAGCGCCATCAGGTTGTCGCGCATCTTGTTGAGCAGCGGCGCGTAGCTGAGGATGCCGATCATCAGCTTGGGGTTGAGCAAATTGCCAACGGCCTTGATGGCGTTCTGATACTTCGCCCCGAAGCCCAGCAGTTCGAGCACCATGAAGTCCACGCCTAAGTGCCGCGATTCGTCGTCGTTGATGTGACCAAAAGCCTCATGGCAGACCGGGTCGTGCACGGTCTCCAGCAGAAACTTGCAGAGCGAGCCGTCGAGCACGATCTCCAGCATGGGGATCACCGAGCCCAGCACTTCCAGCGGCTGCTCGTCGGCGTAACGATCGAGCCATTCCACGACCAGGCGGATGTTGATATTGGGCTCGGGCAGCGTGTCGCCATCCAACATGCCCCAGCGCTTCATCAGCGCCATTTCGGCATTGGCGTGGCGCTGTTCTTCGGCGTGAAAGTATTGATAGATCTCTTTCAGTGTGTCGGTGGGTGCGACTTTCGCCATCGCCGCAAAGCCACGTGCACCGACGTGCTCGATCCACATCAAATCCGCCATGAAGGCCTTGAGCTTGGGATAAAGGATAGGGTCTTCGGTGACGATCTCGCGACCGGGGGCATCCCAGTCGATATCGGCCAGCGCCCACTGCGTGGCCTTGATCTTGACCAGCATTTTTTCCAGCTTGGCGTGGATTTCGGCCTGGCTGTGGGCGGGCAGTTCTTTGGTGTTGAGGGCTTTCATGGGGTTCTCCGTTAGCCAGCGACTTTCTTGAGGAAGAGACGGTTCAACAGCCCTGCGCCGCGCGTGTAGAGGGCGGGCGTGAGGCGCTTGGCCGTCCACACCGCTTTCGCTTCGAGCTGGGGCACGACGTAGAGCTGATTGCGGTCGAGCGCGTTGAGGGTTTTCACCACCACGCTTTCGGGCGACACACCCGTGCGGGCGATGAGCTTGGCGGCGAAGTCGGCACTGCCACCGCTGATGCGGCCATCCTTCACGATGTTGGTTTTCACGAAGGTGGGGCAGAGCGCCGTGACGTGAATACCGGTGCCCGACAGCTCGGCCGAGAGTGTCTCGGTGAGTGCCAGCACCGCCGCTTTGGTCACGTTGTAGGGGCCCATGGTGGGTGCCGCCGCGAAGCTCGCCGTAGAGGCCACATTGATGATGCCGCCGGCGCCTTGGCCCCGCAGCAGTGGCGCAAACACGTGGCAGCCGTAGATCACGCCCCAGAGATTCACGTCCATCGTGAACTGCCAGTCTTCAATGCTGAAATCGCCGATGTTCTTGCCGCCAATGCCGATGCCGGCATTGTTGATGACCAGCGTGGCGGGGCTGCCGAAGTGCTTCTGAGCCGTTGTCGCCAGTGCTTCTACTTGCGCCAGCACGCCAACGTCGCACTTCGTGGCCCAGGCCTTGCCGCCTTGTGCTGCGATCAGCGCCACGGTTTCTTTCGCACTCGCGAGATTGATGTCCGCACACAGCACCTGCCCGCCGCGTTTGCTGAGTTCGAGCGCAAATGCGCGGCCAATGCCGCTGCCAGCTCCGGTAACAACGGCTTGTGACTGCTTTGAAGGCTTGCGACTGGCCATGCGGAGAACGTCCTGTGGGTGATGAATTAAGCGGACGTTCTCACGTAAAACAGTTACAGTCAACAATGTAATCGTGATTCCTGCCCAAAGGCTTTTCAGCTCGGATTCATTGGGGATCACCCTTGGCTAAGGCACACTAGGCGGTCTACTTTTAGCCTTGTCTCAAGCCATGTCCGATCTCATCGCCGAACGCATCTCCGACAAAGTCACCCGCTTGCGGCGCCGGCAAGATCTGGCGTTTCAGCTCAAGCAGGAATGGCCGCCCGCTGGAGACCAACCCACCGCGATTGCCGGCCTGGTACAGGGCCTCAACGATGGCCTGGCGCACCAGACGCTGTTGGGTGTGACCGGCTCGGGCAAGACCTACACGATTGCCAACGTCATCCAGCAGGTGCAGCGGCCCTGCCTGATCATGGCGCCCAACAAGACGCTGGCCGCGCAGCTGTACGGCGAGTTCAAGGAGTTCTTCCCCAACAACGCCGTCGAGTATTTCGTTTCGTACTACGACTACTACCAGCCGGAGGCCTACGTGCCTTCGTCAGATACCTTCATCGAGAAGGATTCGGCGGTGAACGAGCACATCGAGCAGATGCGTTTGTCGGCGACCAAGGCGCTGATCGAGCGGCGCGATTGCATCCTCATCGCCAGCGTCTCGGCCATTTACGGCCTGGGCGACCCCGAGAGCTATTTCAAGATGGTGTTGCACGTGGTGGTGGGCGACAAGCTGCGCCAGCGCGACATCATCCTGCAGCTCACCGCCATGCAATACACCCGCAATGAAGTCGCACTAGAGCGTGGCACCTACCGCGTGCGCGGCGAGGTGATTGACGTGTTCGCGGCCGAGAGCGACGAAGACGCCATCCGCATCGAATTATTCGATGACGAGGTGGAGAGCGTCTCCACCTTCGACCCGCTAACCGGCGAGGTGCGCAAGAAGCTGCAACGCGCCAGCATCTACGCCGGCAGCCACTACGTGACGCCGCGCGAGCGCACCTTGAACATGATCTCGACGATCAAGGAAGAGGCTCAGGAGCGCATCCGCTACTTCCAGAGCGTCGGCAAGCTCATCGAGGCGCAGCGCATCGAACAGCGGGTGCATTTCGACATCGAGATGATTCAGGAGATCGGCTACTGCAAGGGCATCGAGAACTACAGCCGCTATCTGTCGGGCAAGAATGCGGGTGAGCCGCCGCCCTGCCTGTTCGACTACCTGCCGCCCGATGCGCTGGTGGTGCTGGACGAGTCGCATGTGACGGTGCCGCAGATCGGCGGCATGTTCAAAGGCGACCGCGCCCGCAAGGAAACGCTGGTGGAATATGGCTTTCGCCTACCATCGGCACTCGACAATCGTCCACTCAAGTTCGAGGAGTTCGAGCGCATCGCGCCGCAGACCATTTATGTGTCTGCAACGCCTGGTCCGTACGAGCTCAACAAATCCGACGGGCAAGTGCTCGAACAGCTGGTGCGTCCCACTGGCCTCGTCGACCCCGAAGTGGAAGTGCGCCCTGCCACTACGCAGGTGGACGATGTGCTCGGCGAAATTCGCCTGCGGGTCGAGAAGGAAGAGCGCGTGCTCATCACCGTTCTGACGAAGCGCATGGCTGAAGATTTGACCGATTACCTCGGCGAGCACGGTGTGCGCGTGCGCTATCTGCACTCGGATATCGAGACCGTCGAACGCAGCGAAATCATTCGTGATCTGCGTCTGGGCGTGTTTGATGTGCTGGTCGGCATCAACCTCTTGCGCGAGGGTTTGGACATCCCCGAGGTGTCATTGGTCGCGATCCTGGATGCTGACAAGGAAGGCTTTCTACGCAGCGAGCGTTCACTGATCCAGACCATTGGTCGCGCCGCCCGCCACTTGAACGGCCGCGCGATTCTCTACGCCGACAAGATCACCGAGTCGATGAAAAAGGCCATCGGCGAGACCGAACGCCGACGTATCAAGCAGGTCGCGTTCAATCTGGCCAACAACATCACCCCGCGTGGCGTCAGCAAGAAGATTCAGGACGTGATGCGGCTTGGCTATGAGACCTTGCCGGAAGAAAAGCGCAAGGCGGGTGGTGCGCGTGCAGTTGCCGAGGCGGCCAGCGATGCAGCGGTGGACTTCAGCGACCCCGGCAAGCTGGGCCGCGCCATCACCAAGCTGGAAAAGGAGATGAAGCAGGCCGCGCTCAACCTGGAGTTCGAGAAAGCAGGCCGCATCCGCGACCGCATCCGCCAGCTACGGGAGCAATCACTGCGCTCGGCGGTTGCCTAAGCCAGCGCGTCCCAGTATCCTTCGCGCCCTTGCAAGCCATTTGGGCGTGTAGCTCAGTTGGTTAGAGCACCACCTTGACATGGTGGGGGTCGTTGGTTCGATTCCAATCGCGCCTACCAAATGCTTGCAGAGAACGAATCAGCAGCCCCAGTGGCTGCTTTTTTCGTTTTGGGGCCGGTCAGCGGCCGCCCTTGCCCTCGGCCCCGAACTTTTGCAGCTGCTGGGGTGTGAAGTACTTGGGGTCTTTCTCCCAGTCGTACTCGACCAGGTTTTTCTCTTCGTTGGTGAGGTTGATCGCCACGTAGCGGCGCGACTGCAGGTCGTAATGCACCTGCACGCCGTTGACCACCACCGGCACGTTGGCGAAGTTGATCGAATGGCTCTCGGCCGTGCGCCAGAACTGCCCGCGCTCGTCGTAGATGTCCTGCAAATGGACAATCCAGCTGTCTTCATCGAGATAGAAGGTGCGCTTCTTGTAGCGGTGGCTGAAGCCTTCCTTGACCTCCGCCTCGATCACCCAGGCCCGGTGCAGCTCGTAGCGCGTGAGATCCTGGTTGATGTGGCCCTTCTGGATGATGTCCTTATACTTGAGCTTTGGGTCGTAGAGCCGGTAGCTGTTGTAGGGCATCAGCACTTCCTTCTTGCCCACCAGCTTGATGGTGTAGCGGTCCAGGGGCCCGTTGAACATGTCGAGCTGGTCGTGGGTCATCAGGCCATCGAACAGCGGGTTGTCGTAGCCCACCTCACCGATGCGCCGCACGCGTTGCAGGGCAGGGTTGAACTCCCAGACGCCGGTCTGTTCGGCGATGCGGTCGATGGGCACCCGCACCAGATCCGCCGTGCCAGCCTTGTTGGGCGGCGAGAGGGTCTTCACCATCAGGTACAGGTTCTGGTTGTCCAGCGTGGCGAGCGTGGTCTTGGGGTTGTTGTAGATGTAGGTCAGCTCGATGTAGTTGCGCTCCGGCGCCCAGCTGCCGTCCGCCTGTGTGGGGATGACGACCCCGTAGCCTTTAAGCCCCTTGGTGCTGTAGCGCATGATGTGATTCCACATCACCTCGGTGCCGTTCTTGGGGATGGGGAAGGGATAGCCTTGCGCAGCACCCGAGAACCCATAGCCGGAATTGGTCAGCTGCACGGCGGTCGCGTTCTTCTGCGTGGCATCGAGAAACCACTGCGGATAGCTGGCACTGCGACGCGTGGGATATACCGGCATCTTGTAGTCAGCAAAGGTGCGGAACAGCTGCTTCTGGCCTTCGGTCAGCAGGCTCTCGTACTGTTTCAGATTGCTGGTGGTGATGGTGTACAGCGGTTTGTCGGCGGCAAAAGGGTTCGCACCTCGGGGCAGGTTCTCCTGCACCAGTCCGCCTTCCCAGGCGGGGATGGTGCCGGCCTTGTTGCCGGCTTTCTCAGCACCCATGGGCGTCAGGGTGGTTCCGAGCTTTGCAGCTTCGTCCGCACTGACCTTGGCGAGCGCATTTGCACTCAGCAGCAGGCAGAGCGTGGCTATGAGGTAGCGTTTCATGGGTTCTCCTCGAACCTGGTTGTTTATTGGATCGCCATGCCGCCGTGAGGTTTCATCGGCATGAACCGTGAGCACAGCCAGGCGAGTGCGGGCAGCATCAAGAGTGCGCCTAGAAGATTGGCCGTGAACATGAACACCAGCAGCAGGCTCATGTCGGCCTGAAACTGTAAGCCGGAGAACAGCCACATCGCCACACTGACGATGAGCGTGAGCGAGGTGAACAGCACCGCCTTGCCGGTGGAGCGCAGCGCCTGCTTGTAGGCTTCGGCCAGCGTGAAGTCGCGGCCCAGATAGTAGGCGAGCACGCCCCAGAGATAGATGCCGTCATCGACACCGATGCCGACGCCGAACGCCGCCACCGGCAGGGTCGCGGCCTTCATGCCGATGCCGACCAGCGCCATGAAGCCGTAGGTGAGCAGCGAGCACAGCACCAGCGGCGTGATGATGCAGATGACGCTCGCGAGGCTGCGGAACGACAGCCAGACGAAGATCAACAGGGTGAGATGCACCCAGACGATCACTACCCATTCGCGCGCCTTGATCTCCTCGTTGGTCGCCGCCATCACGCCGGCGTTGCCGCTGGCGAGTGCGAGGTGCAGGCCAGACTCCTGCGCGCGCGACTCGAAGGCCTTGGTGGCCTCGATCACACGCGCCAGCGTTGTCGCCTTGTGGTCGCTGGTGAAGATGAAAACCGGCATGCGCGAGCAATCGAGATTGGCCATGCCGAGTGAACTGGGTGCGCGGCCGACCAGCGAGGCAAGCACATCCTTGTTGCGCGACAGCACCTTCCACTTCGGCGCCTGCTCGCTGTAGAGGCCGCGCACTTCGCGGGCGACGGTGGGCAATGCGGCGGCGAGCGTGACGCCCGGCGTGTTCTGCATGTGCCAGACGTAATCGTCGAGTGTCTGCATCGCCGCCCCATCGAGGCAGCCGTATTCCTTGGTTTCGACGATCACCTTGAGGATGTCCACACCAAAGGAGAAATTGCCAACCACCACCGCGGAGTCTCGGTTGTAGCGGCCATCGGCCTTCAGCTCCGGCACGCCGATCTGCGCATCGCCGATGGTGAGCTTGGGATACATCCATACCGCCCAGCCGAGCACCACGACGCAGGCGACGAGAAGCGGCACCGCCGCCTTCGGCGTAGCGAATACCGCAATGCGCCGCCACACCGCCTCGCCACTCGCCTGCCGCGCGTGATGCCGCTGCTTGAAGGTTTCCAGATCGCCGACCTTCACCCAGCTGAGCAATATCGGCAGCAGCACCTTGTTGGTGATGATGATCGCTGCCATGCCCATCGCCGCGTTGAGCGCCATCTCGCGCACGATGTCGATCTGGATGAACGCGAGAGTGGCAAAACCAATCACGTCGGTGATGATTGCCACCGTGCCGGGGATGGCGAGGCGGCGAAAGGTTTGTAGCGAGGCTTCCAGCGGCGTGCAGCCGTGCTCGGCCACCTCGTTGGCCCAGCCGTTGACGTACTGCACGCCGTGACTGACACCGATCGAGAGGATGAGAAAGGGCACGAGGATGGCAAATGGGTCGAGCCCGAAGCCCGTGATCTTGAGCAGCCCCAGCTCCCACACCACAGCCACGAGAGCGGCCGCCAGCGGCAGCAGCGAGAGCCGAAAGCTGCCGCAGAACCACCACAGCAGCAGCAGGATCAAGCCCATCGCCACGAAGAAGTAGGCCACCACTTCGAGGCTCGCATCGGTGACATCACCGACCACCTTGGCAAAACCGATGATGTGCACCGACAGATTCGGTGCGTAGTCGGGATTGGCGACGGCAGTGGGCGCGACCTCGTCTCCCCGCACCATCAGCGCATCGCCGTTCGATGCCTTCTGCTCGGCCTCGAAGGTCTGCCAACGCAGCTTCCAGCCGTAGTCGGTGTAGCCGCGCCACACCACATCGCCCGCCTTATAGGGCGGCTTGTCGGCGCTGAGGCGGTACTCCCACATCGTTGGCGACTGGATGCGGTTGCGCAGCTGGTCTTCGAGCTGGCCTGCGAGGCGCGTGTAGTCGAGCTTCTCGCCCGTGGTCGGGTGATGTTCGAGCAGCTCGGCGACGATCATCGCGCCGTCCTGCCCGGTCGAAACATAGCGGCCGACGATGCCGGCTTTCTCTACGTGATCCTTCACCTGCTGCATGGCTTCGGGCGAGGGCGTGAAGTTGCGCGGAACGACGTTGCCGAGATTGATACCGCCCTCGACGATCTCGAAATAGGTGAGGTCTGGCGTAAAGAGAGACGAGACGCGCGTGCGATCAACACCAGGCAAAAAGAACGTCGCATCGGTGAGTTTCTTGAAGCGATCGAGAAATATCGGTTCGTAGATCTGGCCGTCCTTTCTCATCAGCACGACCGAGATCAGATTCGCACCGCCAAAGGCTTGCTCGTATTCCTTGAACACCTTCATATAAGGGTGCGCGAGCGGGATCTGCTTCTCGAAGCCGGCATCCGGCTTGAGCTGGGTCGCCTGCCAGCCGAGCAGCAGCGTCAGTATCGCCAGCACTGCGAAGGTGAGTCCGCGACGCGCGTAGATGAGCGGAATCACCGCACGCAGGATGGCCTCGCCAATGCCGGGCTTGTGCGCTGCGCTGTTGCCAGTTGCGGCCACGGTGTGGCTCCTCTGAATAGGTCTTATCGCCCTAACTTAGCGCCTGAGGCGCTGGACGCAAGCTAGCGCACGCTGGCCTGCACGGCAGCCCAGTCGAGTGCTAAAGGCTGCACCGGCCAGCTGCCGGCTTCGGCGATGGCAGTTTTCAGCCGTACGATGCGCTCGGCAGTGGCGGGGTGCGACGAGAGCATCGCCGGCGGGTTGAGGCCCTCGCTCTCTTTACCTAGCGTCTCGAACATGCGCACCATGCCTTGCGGATCGATGGCGGTGGCCTTGAGCACGGCCAGTCCCCGCGCATCGGCCTCGCGCTCGGCATCGCGGGAATAGCCGAGCTGCGACAGGCTGGCCGCGATCTGCGTGATGCCGGAGACATCGCCAAACACCATGCCGAGTGCGGCCAT
This sequence comes from Stagnimonas sp., assembly GCA_965279705.1. Classification (GTDB taxonomy): domain Bacteria; phylum Pseudomonadota; class Gammaproteobacteria; order Nevskiales; family Nevskiaceae; genus Stagnimonas. Next base: position 2,458,737 of record OZ257257.1, on the reverse strand, counting down.
CGTGCCGAGCGATTGCGCCATCGCCCGCAGCGAGTGGCGCTGTTCGATGTGCTGTACCTCGTGCGCCAATACGCCTGCCAGTTCCTCCGGTGTCTTGGCCGCTTCGATCAGGCCGGTGTGGACGACCACCGTGCCGCCGGGGATGGCAAACGCATTGATGCTGCTGTCGCGCGCGACGAACCAGCGGTAGGAGTAACGCGAGCCTTGCGTGAGCTTGGCGCCGATGGTTGCCACGGCTTCGTTCGCTGGGCTGTTCTCGACCAATCGTAGCTGTGCCTTTTGCGCCTTCCACACCATCTCGCCGAGTTTCTGTTCGGTCTTCAGTGGCACGCGCGCGGCGACCCGGCCGGTGAGGCTGCTGGCGTTCCACAGTAGGGCGATCAGCAACAGAATCGGCAGGGCAAACCAGAGGCCGAGTGCGCCGATACCCAGGTGGGTACGGGTGCGCGTACGGCGCTGCTTTTTGCCGACGCTTGCCAAGGCTTGCGCCAGTGCGGCGGGCGGTCTTGCGAGCAGGGCTTGTTGCGTGGCGACGTCATTGAGCGTCACCGCCCAGCGGCCCTGCGCATCGCTCCACTCGAAGCGCCACACCGTGTCGTTTAAGCCGCCCACCGCGACCTGCACCTGTGTGAGCGGTACGCTGAGCGGACGGCTGTCAGTGAGCGTGAGCGTCATGTGAAAGCTGTCGAGTCGCACCGCCAACCGGCTGCCGCTGGGCGGCAGGCTGGGGCCGTAGACGAGGCTTGTGAACTGCATCGATAACTATTCGTCGCCGCCCAACATGCCGCCGAGCAAGCCACCCGTTGCGAGGCCGCCGAGCAGCGAGCCTTGATCCTGCGAGCGGCCGCCGAGCGCCGGTGCGGCCATGACGATGCGGTTGGCCATGCGCGATAGCGGCAGTGATTGCAGCCACACCGTGCCGGGCCCTTGCAGCACGGCATAGAACAGGCCTTCGCCGCTGAACAGCGCGCTCTTCAATTTGCCGACATATTGAATGTCGAACGAGACCGAAGTCTGCATGGCGACGATGCAGCCGGTATCGACGCGCAGCGTCTCGCCGGGTGCGAGGTCACGCTTGTAGAGCGTACCGCCGGCGTGGACGAAGGCGAGGCCATCGCCTTCGAGCTTCTGCATGATGAAGCCCTCGCCGCCGAACAGGCCGACGCCGAGCTTGCGCTGGAAGGCGATGCCGAGCGACACGCCTTTGGCGGCGCACAAGAACGAATCCTTCTGGCAGATCAGCGTGCCGCCAACATCCGGCAGATTCACCGGCACGATGGTGCCGGGATAGGGCGCGGCAAAGGCCACTTTGCGCTTGCCGCTCGGCCCCTGATGCGTGAACACGGTGGTGAATAAGCCCTCGCCGGTGACCAGCCGCTTGCCCGCGCCGAGCAGCTTGCCCCACACACTCTTCTGCGCCATCGAGCCGTCGCCGAAAATGGTGTCCATGGCGATGCCGTCTTCCATGAACATCATCGCGCCGGCCTCACCGATTGCTGCTTCGCCGGGGTCGAGTTCGATCTCGACGAACTGCATGTCTTCGCCGTAGAGCTTGTAGTCGATGACGTCCATGGCCATGTGTTTTCTCCGTAAAGGGCTTGGTGGGTTTGATGAAGTGGGGTAGCGCTACAGCAGGCTGACGAGCTTCTTCAGCGTCTCGTCCTTCGCATAGGCGCGGAACAAGGTGCGCGCCAGCACGCCCACCTGTGGGCGGATTTCCTCGGGCGTCTGGTGGCGCATGGGCAGCACAATGGCCTCGATGATCGAGATGATCGCGCGCGCCATGTCGTCGAGGTCATCGCCGAGGTCAAACTGCTTGGCGGCAACGCCCTTGCGCAGGCACTCGGCAATGACCTCCTGACTGCTGTGCTCGAAGGCGCGCTGGGTGGCGAAGATACCCGCCGTCTCGGGCGTGTCGGGGATCAGCCAATAGCCAGCCACGCCCTTTTGCACACGCGGGTCGGCAAACAGACGCAGCAAGCCCTGAAACATCAGCACCATGCCGGTCGCACCATCCTTGGCGCTGCGCATGGGGTCGAAGACGTCTTCGTTGAAGATGCCGTGCAGATGCTTGAGGCAATCGAGATAAAGCGCTTCTTTTCCGTCGAAGTGCCAGTACAGCGCTCCCTTGCTGAGCTTGGTGCGTTTGGCGATGTCGCCAATCGACACGCCCTCGTAGCCATAGCGGCCAAACAGTGCGAACGCTTCGTTGCGCAGTGCGCCGAGCGTGTCTTCTTGCAGATGGGCGGGTTTGCGGGGCATGGGAATACGGGTACGCTCGCGGGCCTTGATGCAGCCTGTCGCCACATCCGATGTCAGACCCGTTCGCAATTGCTGATTATCGCAGCACGCTCCGTGCCGCTGCGAGTGAACTCTCGCGGGCGAAAAAAGTGCTGGCGATCACCGGCGCAGGCATCTCGGCCGACTCCGGCCTGCCGACCTATCGCGGCAAGGGCGGGCTCTACGACGAGAGCATCACTGATGACGGCGTGGCGATCGAAGAGGCGCTCTCCATCGGCATGCTGCGTCGCCGGCCAGAGGTGACCTGGAAGCACCTGCTGCACATCGCCCAAGCCTGCGAAGGCCGCACGCCCAATGCCGGCCACCGCGCGCTGGCGCAGATGGAGCGCCACTTTCCGCACTTCAACCTGCTGACGCAGAACGTCGATGGCCTGCACCATGCGGCGGGGTCGAAGAAGCTGATCGAGATTCACGGCGACCTGCGCGAATTGTTCTGCGAAACCTGTGGCTATCAGGTGCCGACGCCCGCGCCTTCAGCTCTGGATGGCCCGCCGATCTGCCCTTGCTGTGCCGCCACCCTGCGCCCGGGCATCGTGTTGTTCGGCGAGGCGCTGCCGAAGCAGGCGGTGGCTGATCTCGAAGCGGTGTTCGAGCAGGGCGTGGACTTTGTGATGATCATTGGCACCAGTGCGGGCTTTCCCTATATCGCCGGGCCAGTGGCCCAGGCTGCGAGGGCCGGGTTGCCGACGCTGGAGATCAACCCCGCGCGCACCGAGGTGAGCTATCTCGTGCGGCATCGTCTGCCAATGCGCGCCGCCGAGGCCCTGCCAGCCTTGTGGGCGCTGATCGAACCGCAGCGTTGTCCGGCACCGCTACCGGCATTTTGAAAAAACATTAACCCCATTTTAGGGGATGCTCCGTTTAAGCAGTGGCAAGCCGCACACGCCCACGATTTGGAGACCTCCATGCAAGCCCTTCGCCTTACCGCTTTCGCACTCGCCGCGCTGACCTTCAGCGCCTGCTCGACCACCTCGACGCCCATCGCTGAGACGGAAGCGGCCCAGCCGCCGCCTGCACCGCCCCTGATGCCGACGGCCAGCGAGCCCAAGGTGGCGGAGGTGCAGGCGATGGATCAGGCCATTGCGGCAGGTGCCGTAGCCGCGCAAAAAGCGGAGCGACGCACAGAAGATTCCCGCCTCGTTCGCTCGGCCAGCAAGATGATGGCCGCACCCTCGGTGGGCTTTGCCTACGCGCCCGCGCCGATGCCGCAGATGCAGCCGGAAGATCGCGAGAACTACGCCAACGTCGCCGACAACCCGGTGCTGCGCGCCGCCGGGCAGCCCGTCTCCACCTTCAGCATCGATGTCGATACCGGCAGCTACAGCAATGTGCGGCGCTTTCTGAATCAGGGTCAGTTGCCGCCGACCGATGCGGTGCGGGTGGAAGAGCTCATCAACTATTTCACCTTGAAGGATGCGCCGGCGAAGTCGCTCGACACGCCGTTTGCGGTGCATACGGAGGTCGCCACCACGCCCTGGAATACGAAGACGAAACTGTTGCGCGTCGGCATCAAGGGCTATGCGCCGACTGGCCCGGTACCGCCTTCCAACCTGGTGTTTCTGGTCGATGTCTCCGGCTCGATGAACAGCCCCGACAAGCTGCCGCTGGTACAATCCTCGCTCAAGCTACTGGCGCGCCAGCTCACCGCGAAGGACCGCATCAGCCTCGTCACGTATGCGGGTGCGACGGCGGTGGTGCTGGAGCCGACACCGGGCGATCAGCGCGCGACGATCGAGCAGGCCATCGACCGACTCACCTCCGGTGGCGGCACGGCGGGTGGTGCGGGTATCCAGATGGCGTATCAGCAGGCGGAGAAGGCCTTCATCAAGGGCGGCAATAACCGCATCCTGCTGGCGACCGATGGCGACTTCAATGTCGGTGTGTCTCGCTTCGAGACGCTGATCGACATGGTGAAAGACAAGCGCAAGACCGGTATCGCACTCACCACGCTCGGCTACGGCGCTGGCAATTACAACGAGCATCTGATGGAGCAGCTGGCCGATAGCGGCGACGGCAACTACAGTTACATCGACTCGCTGCAAGAGGCACAGAAAGTGCTCGTTGCGCAACGTAGCGCTACGCTGCTAACGATTGCGCGCGATGTGAAGATCCAGGTCGAGTTCAACCCGACGGTGGTCGCCGAATACCGGCTGATCGGCTACGAGAACCGTGCGCTCAAGCGCGAGGACTTCAGCAACGACAAGGTCGATGCGGGCGACATCGGCGCGGGGCATTCCGTCACCGCCCTGTATGAGGTGGCCTTGGTGGGCGAGGGCGGTGAACGCGTTGAGCCGCTTCGTTACAGCAACGAGTCGAAGGCAGCAGCCAAATCCAATGAGATGGCCTTTGTGCGCCTGCGCTACAAACGCCCGGAGCAGGACACGAGCCGCCTCATCGAGCAGCCGGTGCGTGCCAGCAGCGCCGTGCCGTTCGCGCAAGCCAGCGATGCGCTACGACTCACGGCTGCGGTGGCGGCCTTTGGCCAGAAATTGAAGGGCGGCACTTACACTGGCGACTTTGGCTACGAGCAGATTGCGGCGCTGGCCAAGTCTGCCCGCGCGGCGGATGACAGCGAGTCGGTGGGCGAATTCGTGAAGCTGGTGGGACTGGCGCAGAGCCTGTCGGCCAGCACACCGGCGACGGTGAGCGTATCGGAGTAGGTCGATTGTGGATGGTGGCCTTGGCGCGGTGGGGGCACTCGCTCATCATCGCGGCATGGCTGCCGCCCAACCCGACCCCACCGACGAGACGCTGATGCTGCGCTACGCCGCTGGCGAGGCCGCCGCCTTTGCCCCGCTTTATGCAAGACACAAGGACGGCGTGTGGCGTTATCTGTTGCGTGGCAGCCACAACGAGGCGTCGACGGCCGAGCTGTTTCAGGATGTCTGGGCCAGCGTGGTGAAGAGCCGCGCCAGTTATCAACCCACGGCGCGCTTCGCGACCTGGCTGTATCGGCTCGCGCATAACCGACTGGTCGATCACTGGCGTGCAGCCAAGCCGCACGACGAACTAGATGAGACCGCGCAAGAGCTTGCAGGCTTTGAGCACGAAACACCTGCTGCCCGCGCCGTGCAGTCCGAGCAAGGCACTCGCTTGCTGGCCGCGCTGGCGGGCTTGGCCCCCGAACAGCGCGAAGCCTTTCTGTTGCAAGCCGAAGGTGGCTTGTCGCTGGAAGACATTGCCACCACTCAGGGTGTAGGTCGCGAGACGGTGAAGAGTCGTCTGCGCTATGCGCTGGTCAAACTCAGAAAGGAGCTTGCCGATGTCTGGCCCTGAGTCGATCAAGCCTGATGATCATCTGCTCGACGAGTTTCTCGCCGAGCAAGGTGCCGTGCGCGAGACCTATCGCTCGATGGCGCAGGAGCAAGCCCCTGTGCATCTCGATGCGGCAATCCTGCGTGTCGCCCGGGAAGCCGCTGCCCAGCCAGTAGCGCGCGTGCGGCGTCGCCGCTGGCAGACGCCGCTGGCAGCGGCGGCCGTGGTGGTGCTGAGCTTTGGCGTTTTCTTGCAGATACAGCGTGATCCGGTGGTGCAGCAAGAGGTCATGGCGCCGCCAGATCATGCTGTACCTGCGGTTGCGCCCGCGGTGCCTGAGACCGTGCAGGACGCCGCCAAGGCTGAAGTGCTGGCGGAAGCCGCTCCCGCTCGCGAAGAAGCCGAGATCGATCAGAAGCAGGCCTCTGCAGTAGCCGCTAAACCCAAGCCAGCACCGCCCGCAGAGAAGCGTCGCGCCGCATCAGCGGATGTCGCTCCGCCACCCGCCCCACCGCCACCCATGATGACGATGGCGGACGCGCCAGTGCCAGCGTCTGAGCCGGAGATCGCGGCGATGGCAGCTGACGCTGCGATGCCGTCGGCAGCGGCCGGTGCTGTGGCGTCTGAGTCGATGCAGCGGCAAGAGCGCTTTGCGGCGGCTGCAGCGCCGATGGCCAAGGCCAGTCGTGCGTCGCCCACGGCGAACCAGATGACCAGGCATGACGCACCGGCAGCAGTTGCCAGCGATGCGGGTGTCGCCGCCGCGCTCGAGCAGTGGGCTCAAAGCTGCGCTGCCGAGACTGTGGCTCTCAGTGCACCGATGCTCTGGCGTGGCTTGGTAGTGGCCTCATGGACTAAACAAGCCAGCGACAAGTCTGCGCAGACGATGCTGCTGTTCACACCCGAGGTCACTCACGAGGCGATCACGGCCTCGCTGGGTGCGCTGGCTGCAAAGGTCTCGCTGACCTCGGCGCAGTGCACTGCACCAGTGGTGCGCGAGCTGCGACAGTCCGGCCAAGGCTGGGCGCTGGTGTGCGAATGCGCAGTTCGGGCTGAGTAGGCGGAACGCTTACTCCTAACTCAATGTGGACTCGCAGTGTGGTGATGCTTGGCTAATGCAATTTCTCATTGCATCGGCGTTGCCGACTGCCCTTCACGCAATGGGCGGGGGAGCGGTCCGCTCGAACCGCAATTCACCATCCTTGCTCTGCTCAGAACACAGCCAGCCCGCTGCTTCGTAAAAATGCTGAGCTCTAGTACCGCGATCTGTAGTCAGCGAAAGCTGTTTGAGCCCTTGTGACCATAGCCAGTCAATTATTGTGTCGTGCAGCCGTCGGCCCAAGCCGCGCCCTTCGTAATCGGGGTCGATGAATAGCGCCCAGATGCTGCCTTTAGTGCGGTTTCCAACGGCGAACCCCACAATCTTGCCATCGACTTCACCGACCCACCCCCGTCCGGTGCTCTCAATTTCCGGCACATAACTGTCTTCAGAAATCACTGACGAGGTGAGGCGGTTCTCCCTAACGGCTAAACGCACGCGATGCATGTCTGGAATGTCCTGACGCTGTGCTTGGCGCACCGTGTAGTTCATCGCAGGCTCAACTCTTTGCACCGAGCGCACGCGCGGGCAGCATCAGCAGCGCCTTCAAGAAACCGAAGACGCCCTCCACCGCAAACCCGAGCAGCCGAAACGGCAGCAGCACCAGCCAGACGATGGGGTAGAGGATCAGCGCTAGCAGTGCAAGCGGCCAGCACACCACGAAGAGCAGCACCCAGAGCAGGAAGGCGACCATGGCTTTAGACCTTGGGCGGCGTGCCGCCGTCGTCCGCGAGCTTGTCGATCTCGCGGCGCAGGGCGTCGTCCTTGTTCAGCGCCGAATCTTCGAGCTTGCGCAGGCGGTCGTCGAGGCGCATGAAGCGTTCCTTGATGTCGCGCATGGTGGTGCTCGCGGTCTCGGTGCTGGCGGTGGTGCCGGCGGCACGGGCGGCGGCCAGCGGCATGTCGCTCCACTTGGGGCGGTTGGGGTTATTGAGATCGCCTTCTTCCATCACGTACCAGAGCACGCCGTAGACGATGATGACCGGCCAGGCGGTGGTGAGGATGAGGATGGCGATGACGATGACGCGCACCCACTGCACCTTCCAGTCGAAATAGTCGGCTATGCCGCGGCAGACGCCGGCGAGCCAGCCCTGCGCCGGGTAGCGCTGCATCTCTGAAAGAAAGCCAGTGCGGATTTTTGAGGTGGTGTTGTTGCTCATGTTCAGTTTCTCCAGCGGGGGTTTTCAGCGTCCATCAGGGTTTCGACAGCATCCAGGCGGTTTTCAATGCGTTCGGCGATACGGGCGAGTTCAGCGAGGTCTTCATAGGCGGCGGGCCGCACTGCTGTGACCACCGGCGGTGGGGCCAGGTGCTTGGTGCGCGAGCGGTAGTGCAGAAACAGCCAGATTGGCAGCACAAACAGCACGAACAGGATCAGGCCCGCGCCCACGGTGCCGGCGACGACGATGGCGGCATCGGGCATTCCGTCCGAGATCTGCACGGCGGCGTTGGCGGCTGTGGGCACGCTATCAATATTGATTTCCACGGTTCAAGTCCCTTCGTTCTTGTTGTTGAGTTTTCCGCGCAGTTTGGCGAGTTCCGTCTCCACCGCGTCGGCGCGTTCCAATTGTGCAAACTGGTCTTCGAGCTTGGCTTTACCCAGGTCATAGGCTTCGGCCTCGGCACCCAGACGATCCACATCGCGTGCCAGCACGTCGAGTGCGACATTGCTCTTGTCGCTGGTGAGCACGCCGCGCACGTCCTTGCGGGCGGTAGCGGTGGCACTCTGCAAAGCGAGCAGGCGATGGCGGCTGCGGGCCTCGGCCAGCTTCACGCGCAGATCAGCGAGATCAGCGTCGAGCTTTTCCAGCTCGATCTCCACCGGCGGCAGCAGCTCTGCGATCTGTGCGCGCTCCTGCTCGACGCGCAACTTCACGGCGAGTGCGCCACGGGCGAGGTCGTCACGATCTTTTTCAAGCGCGAGCGAAGCCTTGCGCTCCCAATCTTGCGACTGGTTCTTGAGGTCATCCATGCGGCGCTGGATTTCCTTCTTGCGGGCGAGCGTGCGCACGGCGGTTGAGCGGGCTTCCACGAGCGTGTCCTCCATCTCGTTGATGATGAGACGCGCTGTTTTCAGCGGGTCGTTGGATGACGACAGCAAGGCTTCAATATCAGCCTGCTGAACGTCTTTGGTGCGGGAAAAGATGCCCATTTCGGTCTCGGTGTTATTGCAGGGGGAGCAGGATGCGGAAGTTGTTGTGCGAGCGGGTTTCAACGCGGCGCTCGCTCCGTACGGGGTAGAACTGGGCAGGGACTTTCTTGCTGGCCAGATGCACATGCCATTCCTGCTCGGCGTAGGTGCGGGTCGGGGTGACGATGACACGCTCCAGCACCACCGGCGTCGCAGCGGCCTTGGCCTGCGCCTCGTTCATCGCGGTCTTCGAGTAGGTGACAGGTGCCAGGTAGGTGACGCCAGCCGCGTAAGTGACGGGCTCGGTGTAAGTGACGGGGGTGTTGAATACCACGCCACTGGCTTGGGCGGCGACGGCGGCAGTGGCGAGGGTGGCGGCGATAAAAGTGGTGAGTTTCATGATTTGGCTCCGTTTTGGGTTACTCGTGCCATCTCTATTGCGAGGCTTGTGCCAGCCGCAAAAATAATCATGCAGACCATTGTCTTGATTCGATTTATAGGTGTTTTAAGACGTGCTTTAAGTCGATGTAAATCACTTTCAGGATGGCGATATTATTCATATAGTGGTAAAAATTACCAGTAAATGGAAGAAGACCTCGAAGCTGCCTCCCTGCTTGCCAACCTGCCGCCTCTGGTGGGGGAGGCGGAGTGTTTTCTGGCGGTGCTGGAGCAAGTCTCGCGCGCCGCCCGCCTCAATAAACCTGTGCTGGTGGTGGGCGAACGCGGCAGCGGCAAGGAGCTGATCGCCGCACGCCTGCACTATCTGAGCGAGCGCTGGGGCAAGCGCTTCGTGAAGTTCAATTGCGCGGCGGTGAACGATGAGCTGCTCGAATCGGAGCTGTTCGGCCATGTTGCCGGCGCTTACACCGGTGCGGTGAAAGCGCGCGTCGGGCGCTTCGAGCTGGCGCATGGCGGGACGCTGTTTCTCGACGAGCTGTCGAGCATGAGCCTGCGCCTGCAAGAGAAGCTGCTGCGTGTGCTCGAATACGGCGAGTTCGAGCGCATGGGCTCGTCTGAAACAACCAAGGTGAACGTGCGCGTGGTCGCTGCCGCCAATGCAGACCTGCCGGCACTGGCGGCGAGCCAGCGGTTTCGGGAGGATCTGCTCGACCGACTCAGCTTCGAGGTCATCACCGTGCCGCCCATGCGTGAGCGGCGCGACGACATCCTGTTGCTGGCGCAGCGCTTCGGCGAGCGCATGGCGCAGGAGCTGGGGCGCGAGTACTTTGCTGGGTTTTCGCCTGCCGCCGAGCAGCAGCTGCTCAGTCACAACTGGCCTGGCAACGTGCGCGAGCTGCGTAACGTGGTGGAGCGTTCGGTGTATCGGCTGGACAACGCGCGGCGGGTGGTGGAGAGCGTCACGCTCGATCCCTTCGATTCGCCCTTCCGGGTGCGCACCGTATTGGCCAGTGGTGTGGGACGCGTCGCTGCACTTGCACCTGCGATGCCAGGCTTGGCGACGACTGCAAGTCCTGCCGAAGCCGCATGGCAGTTTCCGCTCGACCACAAAACCCACATGGCCGACTACGAAGTCGCCCTGCTGCGTGCCGTGCTCGAAAAGGCGCAGCACAAGCAGACCCGCGCCGCCGAGTTGCTCGGCCTCAATTACCACCAGTTTCGCGGCCTGCTGCGCAAGTACAAGCTGATTGAAGAGCTGCGACAGTAGTTGCTGCGGAGGCTGTGCAGACTTTCGCCGTCATCCTGTCCACAATCGCGACCTGATTGTGCTGCCGCAAGGAACTGAAATGAATGCAATAACCCGTCGCATCACACTGACTGGCCTGCTCTCCGCCACGATGCTGACTGCCGCCTGCAACAAGACCGAACGCCCGGCCTATGCGCTGACCACCACCGGCAAGATTCTGGGCTTTGATACCGCCAAGCCGACCAAGATCAAGACAGAGGTTTCAGTCACCGGGCTGGCCACTAACGAGAGCCTGATACAGCTCAGCTACCGGCCGGCCAACGCCACCTTCTACTGCATGACCAACCAGACGCGCATTTGCACCATCAACCCCAAAACGGGTGCGGCCACGATTATCAGAACGGCTTCGTTCACCACCGAGACGCTGACCAATCCGGTCATCGACTTCAATCCCAAGGCAGACTTGCTGCGCGTGGTGGCCAGTGAGCAGAACCTGCGCGTCAATGCCAACGACGGCACGCTGACGGGCACAGATACGGATCTGTTCTTCGACGGCAGCGACGTCAATGACAATCGCACGCCGCAGATTGCCGCCTTGGCTTACGACAACAATCAATCCAACGCGTCCAACACCACCTTGTTCGCGCTGGATGTGACCACGCAGAGCCTCGTGCGCATCGGCAGCAAAAATGGCGCGCCGGATTCGCCGAATACCGGCCGACTGTCCACTGTCGCCAAACTGGCGACCAGTTTCACCAGCAATGCCGGCTTTGACATCGAGCCTGAGGGCGACACCGCCTATGCAGCGCTGGCCGCCAGCGGTGCGGGAGCGGTGCTGTATCGCATCGACCTTTCGGGCGGCAATGCGGATCGCATCGATGCCATCGGCAAGGGCGACCGCGCGATCATGTCGCTGGTGGTGGGGCCAGACGAGAAGTCCAGTAGCAATTGAGCGTCTTCTTGCACGCGTTTGCATTTGACTGATGAGATGGTTTTGAAAACATAACATCACCTGTTATGATTCAAACATGAACTTCAGCGTGCACTTCGATACCGACACTATCGCCCGCCTCGGCGAGGCCGTCGAGCGCACCGGGCTGACGCGCAATCGCATCATTGGCGAGGCCGTGCGCGAGTGGTTGGCGCGCAATGAAGAGCCGACCTGGCCGACGCTGCTCGCCGAGCACTTTCGTAATCCCGCGCCGGAGCTTGCCCAAGAGACGCTCGATGCGACGACCTGGCAGGACGCGCTCGCACTTGAAGGCGCGCGCTGGTAGTGAAGGTTCTGCTCGACACTGCGACCGTCATCTCGGCCATCAAGGGCCGCTTGCCCGTGGTGCTGCGCCTGGCGCAGCTCAAGCCTGCCGATGTCGCGGTGACCGCGGTGAGCCGTATGGAGGCCGAAATGGCCCTGCGTGCCGCGCCCAAGACCAACGCGCGTTTCGCGCGTTTGCTGAAAGAGTTTTTCGCTTCAGTGAAAGTGCTCGACTTCACTGAGGCCGAGGCCGCCCAAGCCGTGAACCTCGCGCCCTATCTGCCGCAGGGTGCCGAGGCGCTGAAATCGTTCGAGCTGCAGTTGGTCGCCACCGCGCTGAGTCACCAACTGACGCTGATCACCGAATCGCCACAACGCTTTGCTTTCATCCCGGGGCTCGATGCCGAGCGCTGGGCCTAAGACCACAAGATTCCTCATCCCACGGAGAACCCGATGTCCCGCATTTTCAATTTCAGCGCCGGCCCCGCCACGCTACCCCTCGCCGTGCTTGAAAAAGTTCAGGCGGAGTTTCTCGACTACAAAGGCACCGGCATGGGCGTGATGGAAATGAGCCATCGCGACAAGCCGTTCATGGACATCGCCCAGCAGTGCGAGGCGGACATGCGCGAAGTGATGGCGATCCCCGCCAACTACAAGGTGCTGTTCATGCAGGGCGGGGCAACGGCGCAGTTCGGCATCGTTCCGCAGAACCTGCTGCGCGGCAAAACGGCGGCCGACTTCGTGCTCACGGGTGACTGGGGCAAGAAGGCGATCAAGGAGATCGGCAAGTACGGCAAGGGCAATGTCGCCGCCACTGCCGAGGCCGAGAAGTTCAACCACATCCCGGATGTGGCGACGTGGAAGCTCAATGCCGATGCGGCCTACGTGCACATTACCACCAACGAGACCATTCACGGTGTGCAGTTCCGTGACATCCCAGACACCAACGGCGTGCCTTTGGTGGCCGATATCTCCAGCGACTTCGCCTGCCGCCCGATGGATATCAGCAAGTTCGGCCTCGTCTACGGCGGCGCGCAGAAGAACATCGGCCCCGCCGGCCTCACCATCGTCATCGTCCGCGAGGACCTGATTGGCACCGTGCTGCCCGGCACTTTCGGCATCCATGACTACAAGCAGGTCGCCGACAACGAATCGATGCTCAACACACCGGCGACTTTCAGTTGGTATGTCTGCGGTCTCGTCTTCCAGTGGATGAAAAGCGAAGGCGGCCTCGTCAAGATCGGCGAGCGCAACGAGCGCAAGGCGAAGGCGCTGTATGACTACATCGACTCGCAGGACTTCTACAAGAACCCTGTTGCCAAGAAAGATCGCTCGATCATGAACGTGCCTTTCACGCTGCCGAATCCTGACGTCAACGACGCCGACTTCTTGAAGGGTGCGAAGACCGCGGGCCTCAACGGCCTGAAGGGTCACCGTGCCGTCGGCGGCATGCGTGCCTCGATCTACAACGCTATGCCGGAAGCCGGTGTCGCTGCATTAATCGACTACATGAAGCAGTTCGCGAAATCCAAGGCCTAAGCCGATGACTGCCGCTGCCACCCTGCCGCCACCGATCAGCACGATTGGCGGCGAGCACGTGGCCGCCAACTACCGCTACATCGCGGCCTACAACGAGGTGGTGGCGCGCATCAGTCAGCGGCAGCAAACGCTAACGCTGTTCGTGGCGATCTTCACGGGACTGGTGACTGCGCTCATCGCCAGCCGCGAGTTGTTCGTCACCAAGGCGCTGGCGCTGGATTGGCTGATGGTCGGCTTCCCGGCGGCATCGGTCGCACTCACCTTGCTCAACGCCAAGTACGAGCGGCTGTTGTCGATCCTGCGCGGCTATCTGGCGGCGCTGGAACGTGTTGGCGGCGCCCATCTGCTGCTGCCTAGCTACAACTGCGATGTCGCGCTGATTGGCCAGGCCAATGCGGCGCGGCGTCATCACGACATCACCTGCGCGCTGTTGATCGTCGCCTACAACCTGGTCGCGCTCGGCATTTTCAGCTCCATCACGCCCAAGGCAGATGCGATGTATTTCGCGGTGCTGGCGGGTGTGGCTTCCGTCGCTTTCCTCTGCGTCATCGCCCACATCCGCATGGGCCGCAGTCGCTATCAACCCACTCTCACTCAATAATTACGGCTGTTCGAGAATCCCATGACCTTCAAAATCCAGACCCTCAACAACATCTCCCCGCTCGGCCTGGAGCGCCTGCCGCGTTCTACCTACGAAGTGGCGACCGAGATCGCCAACCCGGACGCGGTGATGGTGCGCAGCGCCGACATGCACAAGATCGACATCGCGCCCAGCATCAAGGCCATCGGCCGCGCCGGCGCGGGCACCAACAATATCCCGGTGGCAGCGATGAGCGCGCGCGGCGTGCCGGTGTTCAACGCGCCCGGCGCCAACGCCAATGCGGTGAAGGAACTCGTGCTCACCGGCATGCTGCTCGCTGCCCGCAATATCGCGCCCGCGCTCGACTTCGTGAAGAAGCTCGATGGCGATGACAAGGCGATGCACGTCGCAGTGGAAGACGGCAAGAAGAAGTTCGTCGGCTTCGAGCTGCCCTCGCGTTCGCTCGGCGTGATCGGCCTCGGTGCCATCGGCGTGAAGGTGGCCAACGCCGCCGTCGAGCTGGGCATGGAAGTGTTCGGTTTCGACCCCGCCATGACCGTCAACAACGCTTGGAAGCTCGACAGCCGCGTGAAGCAGGCGCTCTCGGTCGATGACCTCGTCAGCAAATCGCAGTTCATCAGCGTCCACGTGCCGCTGCTCGATGCCACGCGCGGCTTGATCAACGCCGACCGCCTGAAGCTGATGAAGAAGCAGGGCGTGATCCTGAACTTCGCCCGCGCCGAGATCGTCGACGAGAAGGCCGTGGTCGAGGCCCTCGCCGCCGGCACGCTGCACGCTTATGTCTGCGACTTCCCCAGCAACGCGCTGAAGGGCAACCCGAAAGTGCTTGCCACGCCGCACCTCGGTGCAAGCACCGGCGAAGCCGAGGACAACTGCGCCATTATGGTCGCCGATCAGCTCCGTGATTTTCTGGAGAGCGGTAACGTCCGCAACTCGGTGAACTTCCCGGAGGCTGTGATGCCCATGCTGCCGGGTAAGACGCGCCTTGCCATTGCCAACGCCAACGTGCCGAACATGGTGGGCCAGATCTCCACCACGCTCGCCAAGCACCAGCTCAACATCGCCGACCTGCTCAACAAGTCGCGCGGCGACATCGCCTATACGCTGGTCGATATCGACTCCGCCGTGCCGGATGCTGCCGCTGCTGAAATCCGCGCGATTCAGGGCGTGCTTAACGTGCGAGTGATCGACGCCAAATGAGTCGCACGCTGCCAGAGGCACGCACAGCGATTGACACGCTCGATCAGCAGATCCAGCGCTTGATCAGCCAGCGTGCGCGCATCGCGCAGGAGGTGGCGCACATCAAGTTGGCGCAGGGCGATACTGGCGATCACTACCGCCCTGCGCGCGAAGCGGAGGTACTGCGTAGCGCCATTGCCCGCAACCAGTTGCCGGATGGCGGCCCGCTCACCGATGACGCCATCGCACGCCTGATGCGCGAGATCATGTCGGCCTGCCTCTCGCTTGAATCACCGCTGACCATTGCCTACCTCGGGCCGGAAGGCACCTACACCCAGGCCGCAGTGCTCAAGCACTTCGGCGATGCGGTGAAGGCGCGCCCGCTGACGGCCATCGACGAGATTTTCCGCGACGTGGAATCAGGCGGCGCGGACTATGGCGTTGTGCCGGTGGAGAACTCCATCGGCGGCGTCGTCACCAACACGCTCGATGCGCTGGTCAACACCAGTCTGCGCATCTGCGGTGAAGTGGCGCTGCCGGTGCATCACCATTTGCTTTCGGCCGAGACTGACCTCGCCAACATCAAGACCATTTACGCGCACCCACAGTCGTTCGCACAGTGCCGCACCTGGCTTGATGCGCGCTGCCCCAATGCCCAGCGCGAGACGGTGAGCAGCAACGGACAGGGTGCCAAGATGGCGGCGGAGCAGGGCGCTGGCGTGGCGGCCATCGCCAGCGCGCAGGCGGGTCAGTTGAACAGCCTCAACATCCTCGCCAGCAACATCGAGGACGACCCCAGCAATACCACGCGCTTCCTGGTTATCGGTAAGCAGAACCCGGCCATCACCGGCCATGACGTGACCGCCGTGGTGCTGTCGGCGCATCGCAACCAGCCGGGTGCGCTGTTCTCGTTGTTGCAACCGTTTGCAGATGCGAAGCTCGACCTCACCCGCATCGAATCGCGTCCGATGAAGGGCACGCCGGTGCAGGACTACTTCTTCTTCGTCGATTTCGCCGGCCACGCCAACGAGCCGGCGGTGCTCGCCGCACTCGACGCCGTGCGTGCAAACGCTGCTTTCTTCAAAATACTGGGCTCTTATCCCAAGGCTGTGATCTGACATGACTGCTGCGCTGACCCAAAACGCCCTCGCTGGCATCTTGTCGCTAGAGGCTTACACGCCTGGCATGCCGATTGACGAGTTGCAACGTCGCCTCGGCATCAAGGACGTGGTGAAGCTCGCCAGCAACGAGAACCCGCTCGGACCCAGCCCCAAGGTGAAGGCTGCGATTGCTGCTTCGGTGGCGGGCGACAACCTGGCACTCTACCCGGATGGTTCCGGTTTTAGGCTCAAGAAAAAGATCGCGGCGATGCACGGCATCGACGCCAACTGCATCACGCTCGGCAATGGCAGCAACGACATTCTGGAATTCCTCGCCCGCATCTACGCCGGGCCGGGTCGCGCGGTGATGTTCTCGGCCTATGCCTTCGCGGTGTATCCCATCGCCACGCAGGCGCAGAACGCTGAGGCCGTGGTGGTGCCTTCCAAACCTGCCAACGATCCGGTGATGCCGTTTGGCCACGATATGGCGGCCTTCACGGAGGCGCTGAAAACACGCCTGGATGTCTCGCTGGTGTTCATCGCCAACCCCAACAACCCTACCGGCACCTGGCTGCCACCGGACGAGATCGAGGCCTTCCTCAAGACTGTGCCGCCGCACGTCATCGTGGCACTCGACGAGGCCTACTTCGAATACCAGGACGAAGCCCTGCGCCCCGACACCGCGCGCTGGCTCAAGACCTATCCCAACCTGCTGGTCAGCCGCACCTTCAGCAAGGTCTATGGCTTGGCTGGCTTGCGCGTGGGCTACGCGCTGAGCCACCCCACCGTCGCAGACTTGCTCAACCGCGTGCGCCAGCCGTTCAACAACAACAGCCTTGCGCTACTGGCGGCTGAAGTCGCACTCGACGACCAGCAGCACGTCGCCGATGCCGTGACGCTCAACACCACCGAACGCGCCCGCTTCGTCACTGAGCTAACCGCGATGGGCCTGAAGCTGCTGCCCTCGCAAGCCAACTTCGTGACGATTGATTTCGGGCGTGATGCCAAGCCCATTCATCAGGGCTTGCTGGAGAAGGGGATCATCGTACGACCCATGGCGAGCTATGGCATGCCTACCTTTCTGCGCGTCAGCGTGGGCACCGCGGCTGAAAACACCCGTTTTCTTGATGCGCTGAAGGCCGTGATCGGGTGAAGCCTCGGCTTGCGATCATCGGTCTGGGATTGATCGGCGGCTCGTTTGCGCGGGCGTTAAGAGCGGCCGATGTGGTGGGAGCCATTCACGGCTTCGATCCGGACGCTGCACAAGGCAAGGCTGCGCTGGCACTGGGCGTGATCGACCATGCTGCTGCGACGGCGGCAGACGCGGTGCGCGAAGCCGATGTGGTGGTGCTCGCAGTGCCAGTGCTGCGCACGGCGGAGGCGCTCGCCGCCGTGCTGCCCTCGCTCAAGCCTCGCGCCATCGTGACGGACGTGGGCAGCACCAAGCAGTCGGTGCTGGCGGATGTGCTTGCTGTGTGCGGTGCGCTCCCGGGCTGGTTCGTGGCCGCACACCCCATCGCAGGCACTGAAAAAAGCGGTGTCGCCGCGAGCTTCGCCGAGCTGTTCAAGGGCAAGCGTGTGGTGCTCACGCCGCATGCCGCACAAGATGCCGCCGCGCTCGCCACCGTGCGTTCGCTCTGGTTGGCGACGGGTGCGCGCGTGGTGGAGATGGAGGCGGGTCGTCACGACGCGATCTTTGCCGCCACCTCGCACCTGCCGCATGTGCTGGCTTTCAGCTTTGTCGAACTGCTGGCAGACCGTGCCGAGAGCGAGGAGATTTTTTCCAACGCGGGTGGCGGTTTCCGTGACTTCACTCGTATTGCAAGCTCCAGCCCCGAGATGTGGCACGACATCGTGCGCGCCAATGCGGGCGAGGTGCTGCAACTGCTCAAGGCGCAGATTGCCCAGTTACAGCAGATGCAGCAGCTGATCGAGCAAGAGCAATGGGCGGCATTGAAAGGCCGCTTCGAGCGGGCACGGGTGGCGCGCGAGCACTATCTGACGCAGATCGAATGAGCGTCTTGCCTTCCACATTACGGTTCCTTGACCTTGCCCCCATTCACACGGCGCAGGGCGTGGTGCGGCTGCCGGGTTCCAAGAGTGTTTCGATCCGCGCGCTGCTGCTGGCGGCACTCGCCGAGGGCGAAACACGGCTGACCGGCCTACTCGACTCGGACGACACGCGCGTAATGCGCGAGGCCTTACAAGCCTGTGGAGTGAGCTTGCTGGATGAGGGTGAGCTGGGCTTGCGGGTGACTGGCAGCGCGCGCTTCCCAGTGCAACAGGCCAACATCTTCGTCGGCAACTCCGGGCTCTCCATCCGCACGCTGGTCGCGGTGCTGGCCTTCATGCAGGGCCGCTACCGACTCTCCGGCGTGCCGCGTATGCACGAGCGGCCCATTGGCGATCTCGTGGAGGCGCTGCGTCCGCTGGGAGCCAGCATTGGCTATCAGCAGGAACAAGGCTTCCCGCCGCTGCTGATTGAGCCGGCCAGCGCGCGCGTCGCAGGGCCGGTGCGGGTACGTGGCAATGCCTCCAGCCAGTTTCTCACCGGCATCCTGCAATCCGCACCGCTGCTGGCGCGTGAGGAGGACCTGATAATCGAGGTTGAGGGCGACCTCATCTCCAAGCCTTACATTGATCTCAGCATTGAGCTGATGCGGCGCTTCGGCGTGGAGGTGCAGTGCGCCGCCACGGCATCGGGTGCGCCATGCTTCACGATCGAGGCTGGTGCCCGTTACCGCGCGCCGGGGGTGTTTGCGATCGAGGGCGATGCCTCATCGGCGTCCTACTTTCTGGCACTCGGTCTGCTCAGCGGTGGCCCGGTGCGGGTGCTGGGCATGGGTTCGGCCAGCCAGCAAGGCGACAAGCACTTTGCCGAGGTGATGAGCACGATGGGGGCGACGGTGACGCAGGGGGAAGAATGGACTCAAGTGGCTTCACCAGGACTGGCTGCCGGCTTTCGTCCCAAAGCGATCGATGCTGATTTCAATCACATCCCTGATGCCGCCATGACCGCGGCGGTGGTTGCGCTCTTTGCGGATGGCCCCAGCGTGCTGCGCAACATCGGCAGCTGGCGCGTGAAGGAGACCGACCGGATCGCCGCAATGGCTGCTGAGCTGACCAAGCTCGGCGCCACGGTCGATGCGGGTTCGGATTTTCTGCGCGTGGTACCACCTGCCGCCGTACGAGCGACGACCATCGACACCTACGACGATCACCGCATGGCGATGAGCTTCTCCCTGGCCGCGTGCGGCGGGGTTGCTGTGCGTATCAATGATCCGGGCTGTGTCGCCAAGACCTATCCGGATTACTTCGCTCAACTCGCCGCACTCTGCAAGTCATGACCACTTCGATACCAGTCATCACCGTCGATGGCCCCAGTGGCGTTGGCAAGGGCATGGTCACGCGCTGGCTGGCGTCTGTCACCGGCTATCACCGGCTGGACTCGGGTGCGCTGTATCGCATCCTGGCGCTGGCCTCGGTGGAGCAGGGCATCCCGCTCGAAGAGGTGGACGCGGTTGCGGCTTTAGCGAAAGACCTCGACATCAAGTTTGTCGGCGAGACCGAAGACGACGAAGCCATCATGGTCGTTGGCAATGACTGGACGCGTCGTGTACGCACTGAAGAAACTGGCGCGCTCGCTAGCCGCATTGCTGCCGCACCCGCCGTGCGTGCCGCCTTGCTGCAGCGCCAACACGATTTCCGTCGCCTGCCGGGCTTGATTGCCGATGGCCGCGACGCGGGCACGGTCATTTTCCCCGACGCCAAGCTCAAAATCTTCATGGACGCCAGCCCTGAGGAGCGCGCGACCCGACGCGAGAGACAGTTGAGGAATGCGGGAATTGCTGTTAATTTCGCCGCCCTTTGTCAAGAAATCCGTGCGCGCGACGCGCGAGATCGGGGTCGTTCAGTAGCGCCGCTAAAGCCTGCTGATGACGCCCATCTCATTGATACGACAGGGCTTTCGCCGGATGAGGTTATCCACCGCGTGAAGGCACTGCTCGAAGCCAGTCGCTAGCCGCTTCAACCGCAAACGCTCTTTTTGCTGCGCCCCACGCAATGGATTGCGCGGGTTTTACCCCCACTAGGCCCCTAGTCATGACGACGCGGGAACCATCAACTCAACCCTGTAACGCTCCACACGTTTGTGGAAAAAGAGACCTATTTTGATTATTGAATCCTTTGCTGAAATGTTTGAAGCCAGCCTCAAAGCTGGTCAGTCCATGCAGTCCGGCTCGCTCGTCAATGCGCTGGTGCTGGACATTAAGTCCGACGTCGTCATCGTTGACGCGGGCCTGAAATCCGAAGGCGTGATTGCCCTCGCAGAATTCATGGTCGACGGCGAGCTGCGCGTCGCCATCGGCGACATGGTCGAAGTCGCACTCGAAACCCTCGAAGACGGTTTCGGCGAGACCAAGTTCTCGAAAGAGAAAGCAGAAAAGATTAAGGCTTGGGTGCGTCTCGACAGCGCCTTCGCCAACAAAGAAACCGTCATCGGCATCATCACCGGCAAGGTCAAGGGTGGCTTTACCGTCGAGATGGGCACGATCCGCGCCTTCCTCCCCGGCTCGCTCGTCGACGTCCGCCCCGTGCGCGACACGACCTTCCTCGAAGGCAAGCCGCTCGAGTTCAAGGTCATCAAGCTCGACAAGCTGCGCAACAACATCGTGGTCTCGCGTCGTGAAGTGCTCGAAGCCGAGTACTCCGCTGACCGCGATAGCCTCCTGGCCAACCTTCAGGAAGGCGTGGTGCTCAAGGGCGTGGTCAAGAACCTCGTCGAATACGGCGCGTTCGTGGACCTCGGCGGCATCGACGGCCTGCTCCACATCACCGACATGACCTGGAAGCGCATCAAGGACCCGGCCGAAGTCGTCACCGCCGGTCAGGAAATCGAAGTCAAGGTCCTCAAGTACGACCGCGAGCGTCGCCGCGTTTCGCTTGGCCTCAAGCAGCTGGGCGCTGATCCCTGGGCCGACATCGCTCGTCGCTACCCGGTCAACACCCGCTTGTTCGGCAAGGTCACCAACATCACCGACTACGGCTGCTTCGTGGAAGTGGAGCCGGGCGTTGAAGGCCTCGTCCACGTCAGCGAGATGGACTGGACCAACAAGAACGTCAACCCCGGCAAGGCTGTGATGCTGGGTGACGAGACCGAAGTGATGATCCTCGACATCGACGGCGAACGCCGCCGCATCTCGCTGGGCATGAAGCAGTGCCGCCAGAACCCCTGGGAAGAGTTTGCCCAGAACCACCAGAAGGGTGACAAGGTGTCGGGTGCCATCAAGTCGATCACCGACTTTGGCATCTTCATCGGCCTGCCCGGTGGTATCGATGGCCTCGTGCATCTCAGCGATCTGGACTGGAACGAAGCTGGCGAAACTGCCGTGCGTCGCTTCAGCAAGGGTCAGGAAGTTGAGGCGGTTGTGCTTGCCATCGACGGCGCGCGCGAGCGCATCAGCCTCGGCGTGAAGCAAATCCAGCAGGATCCGCTGACGCAGTTCTTGGCCGAATACCCCAAGGGCGTGATGATCAAGGGCACCGTCAAAGCTGTTGACGTGAAGGGCGCTGACATCGAACTGCCTTATGGCGTCGAGGGCTACATCAAGGCCGGTGATCTGTCGCGCGACCGCGTTGAAGATGCCACCAAGGTGCTCACTGTCGGTGGCACGCTCGAAGCCCGCTTCATCGGCATCGACCGCAAGACCCGCATCGTGACGCTGTCCGTCCGCGAGAAGGAAATCCAGGAAGAGCAGGAAGTGGTGGCCGAATACAGCCGCAATGCTTCGACTGGCAAGACCTCGCTTGGCGATCTGCTCAAAGATCAGCTCGGCTAAGTTGCACCGTTGCATCAAAAGGGCTGCGCTTGCGCAGCCCTTTTTTTTTGTCTATGGTGGCTTAACAACCTCTAATAACTATATGAATCCCATGACGAAATCCGAACTCGTCGAAGTGCTGGCCTTCAAGCAGACGCACCTCATGCAGAAGGATGTCGAACTGGCCGTGAAGCTGGTGCTCGACCAGATCAGCAACGCACTGGCGCGACAGGCGCGGGTTGAGATTCGAGGATTCGGCAGCTTTGCTTTGCATCACCGCCCTGCGCGCGTGGGTCGCAACCCCAAGTCAGGCACACCCGTAGAAATTCCCGCCAAACATGTTCCTCATTTCAAGCCGGGCAAAGAAATGCGCGAGCGGGTCAACGCCGTGGCGCAGGAAGAAGCTGAAGCCGCTGCGGCAAGGAGCCTCGCATGATCCGCATCTTCATCATCGTCACGGTTTTTTTGGCGTTCGCGCTGGGCGTGGCTATTTGCCTCTCCAACTCGCAGCCCGTCGCATTCAATTACATCGCCGGGGTTATTTACGTCCCGCTAATCGTGCTGGTGCTTGCCGAGTTTTTCATTGTTGCTGCATCCACGGCACTGCTTTGCTGGGCGCGCATCTTTGGCTTGAAGGGCGAGATTCGCCGCATTCGCCGACAACTCAAGGATGCGCAAGCAGAGCTACAAAGCCTGCGCAACCTGCCTCTGAAAGATCAGTGAGGGTTTAGTAAGTGCTCGAAAGTCTCGCACTGTGGCTCTTGCTGCCACTGGGTATTGCATTGGGCATTGCACTGGGTCGTAACCCGCGCAGTGTGCTGAGTGATTCTGAGATGTTGGCAGGCCTCACGCTGGCACAGGACAACCCCGACCGTGCCATTGCGGCGCTGACCAAAGCAATTGAACGTGACCCTGCCGCCGCAGAGCTCAACCTCACGCTCGGCGCTTTGTTCCGCAAGCGCGGTGAAATTGATCGTGCCTTGCGCCTGCATGAAAACGTGCTCGCACAGCCCGAGCTAAAGCCGGATACGCGTGCGCTGGCGCTCTATGAGCTCGGGCAGGACTGCGTCAAGGCGGGTCTGCTGGATCGCGCGGAAGAAGTGCTGAAGAAGGCGGCACAGCATCCTGCTTTCGATGCCCTTGCTTACGAGCAGTTGCTGCCAATCCATGAGCAGATTGGCGATTGGCAACAAGCCACCCAAGTGGCCGAACGGTTGGAGTCTTTGAAAGGCCAGAGTTACGCCACCGTCCGTGCCCACTATCTGCTTGAGTTGGCCGACGAGTGCCGCCAGCGCGACGATGCCGTGCAAGCGATCAAGCTTGCATTGCGTGCGCTGGATACAGATGCCCACTGCGTGCGTGCCAATCTTTTTCTGGGTCAGGTGTACGAATCCACACAGTCTTGGGACGAATCGCTCGCCGCTTACGCCCGCGTACCTGCACAGGACGCACGCTTTCTTTCGGAAGTGATTCCCGCTGTCGAGCGGGTCTGTATCGCCAACCAGCAGCCGCAGGCCTTGCATGATTTTCTCGATCATCTGGAAGCGCATCACGGCCTGGACTCCGCGGTATGGCTTGCCCGTGCGCAACTGATCGGTGATGGCAACGCGCAAGCAAAGTATTTGGCAGACAAGCTGGCTCAAAAGCCTTCATGGCGTGGGCTGATCCAATTCTTAAGCTTGCCCCCCGCACAAGAAGCAGGCGTGCTTTCAGCGCCCGTACAGTCATTTCGTGATGCGTTGACGAAGCTTCTGCACCGTCGTCCGCACTACCTGTGCGCGCACTGTGGCTTCACGCCCTCATTGCTGTTTTGGCGTTGCCCAAGTTGCAAGCAGTGGGGCACGGTTGCGCCGGCAGAAGACAGTCTTTGAGTTAAGCCTGGCGCGTGCCTCTAATCCAAATCAGGTGTTTTTGCAAAGCAGTGCGTGGCTTGCAGCATTGCCCATAAAACCTGATTGCTTGCTCATCCCGTGCGTGTTGCTGAACGATGAAAAAGTTCAGTCCAATGAGCACAAAAAAAGCTAATTGCCTTGACCTTGCGTGAACGGACGCTTAAGTTTGATGACAGGCAAATGAAGCTTTGCAGATGGTCCGGCAATTGCTTAGCCAGACGTGTGGCACCACCAAGGTACCTAAGTTAACTACGTACGGGAGATGTAAATGAAACAAAATGCAGAACGAGGCATTGGCCGACTTTCAGCGTTCACTCTAGCCATTGGCATGATGAGCGCAGCGTCGGCCGTTATTGCCCAAGAAGCTACCGTTGCCACGCCGCCAGCAGTCGATACGACTGCTCCCGCTGAGACCGAAGCAACTCCAGTTGATTCAAAGTCTGTAAAGCTCGACAAGGTTCAAGTCACTGGTTCTCGCATTAAGTCCCCTAATTTGACGAGTTCCAGCCCGATCACCACGGTGAACAGCGCTGAGATCAAGTTTCAGGGCACGACCCGTGTTGAGGATTTGCTCAACAGTCTTCCGCAGGTATTTGCGGATCAGGGCGGCAACTTGGCCAACGGCGCCACTGGCACCGCCACGGTTGATTTGCGCGACCTGGGTTCTGCCCGCACCTTGGTGCTGATTGACGGCAAGCGCGTACAGCCTGGCGACCCCAGCAGCTCTGAAGCCGATCTCAACTTCATCCCTGGCGCACTGATTGACCGCGTTGACGTACTGACGGGCGGCGCCTCTGCCACCTACGGTGCGGACGCTGTTGCCGGCGTTGTCAACTTCATCATGAAGAAAGATTTTGAAGGTGTGCGCATTGAAGCCCAGCGCGGCATTTTCAACCACAAGAACGACGGCCCGTATGACGGACTTCTTGCAGCCCGTAACTTCACCAATCCTGCCAAGAACAAGTGGGACGGCCAATCCTGGGATCTGACGGCCGTTGTCGGCACCAACAGCGCCGACGGCAAAGGCAACGTCACCGCCTACGCCACCTACCGCCAGATCGACCCCATCGACCAGGGCGCCCGCGACTTCAGCGCCTGCTCGCTGGGTGCATCCGGCACGGACGGACTGGCCTGCGCCGGCTCCTCCACCAACGCACCGGGTCGTTTCACTGGCACGGGCGGTAACTTCACGCTTGATCCGACCGGCCCTGGCAACACCTTCCGCAACTACGTCGGCACGCGTGACGCCTTCAACTTCAATCCTTACAACTTCTTCCAGCGCAACGACGAACGCTACACCCTGGGTGCGTTTGGCAACTACGAGTTCAACTCGCACGCCCAAGCCTATGCCCAGTTCATGTTCATGGACGACCGCACCAATGCCGTGATTGCGCCGTCTGGCGCGTTCTATGGCAACGACCAGTACACCATCAGCCGCGACAACCCGTTGATTTCCGATTCTCAGGAAGCGCAACTGTTTGCGAACGAAGCTGCCGGCACCAACACCACCGACATCCTGATTGGCCGTCGCAACATCGAAGGCGGCGGACGCGACAGCGACCTGCGCCACACCTCCTACCGCATTCTGGGTGGGGTCAAGGGTGATCTCGTGGCGGACTGGACGTATGACGCCAGCTACCAGTTTGGCAAGACCATTCGCGACAACATCTACCGCGGCGAGTTTTCGCGTGTTCGCACCATTCGCGCCATTGACGTCGTGACCGGTCCGGACGGCGCGCCGACCTGCCGCTCTGTGATTGACGGCACCGATCCCAACTGCGTGCCCTACAACGTGTTTGCCGTGGGCGGCGTCACGCCGCAGGCCCTGAACTACCTCACCGTCAATGGTTTTGCCAACGGCGTGGTGCAGGAGCGCGTGTTCTCGGCGTTCACCTCGGGTCCGATTGGCATCAAGACCCCGTTTGCCGATGACGCATTCAGTCTGGCTGTGGGTGTTGAGTATCGCGACGAAGAGTCGGTGTCGGAGTTCGACTCGGCGTTCAAGTCGGGTGATCTTGCGGGTCAGGGCGGTGCGTCGCTGGATACCAAGGGTGCCTTCGATGTGAAGGAAATCTATACCGAAGCTAAATTGCCGCTCATGCAGGGTCAGCAATTTGCCGAGGAGTTGAGTGTTGATCTCGGCTATCGCTACTCCGACTACAGCTCGATTGATCCGACCAACGCATATAAGTTTGGTTTGAACTACGCGCCGACGAAGGACATCAAGTTCCGCGGCAGTTTCAACCGCGCGGTGCGTGCCCCGAACATTGGCGAGCTGTCATCGCCTGTGAATGTGCAGCTGGACGGCTCGACCGATCCGTGCTCGGGCGCCATTGATCCGGCGACGGGTGTGGTGTCTGGTGGTGCCACGGCGGCACAGTGCGCCAACGATCCGCTGATCAGGGCCAATCCCGGCCTGTATGGCGCGATTGATCCCAGCCCGGCCAGCCAGTACAACGGCCAGACCGGTTCTTCACCGGGTCTGCAAGCCGAAGAAGCCGATACCTACACCTACGGCGTCGTTTTCACCCCGACGTTCATCAAGGGTCTGACGGTTTCGGTCGACTACTTCGACATCAAGGTTGACGGCTTCATCGGTGGTTACGGTGCGGACACGATTCTCCAGGCTTGCTACGAGCGCGGTCAGCTCTGCAACCTGATCAATCGCGACCCCAACGCCGGCAACACCTTTGGCTCGCTGTGGCTGGGTCAGGATGGCTTCGTGATCGACACCACGCAGAACACCGGTCAGCTGAAGGTCGCGGGTATCGACTTCAAGGCCGACTACCGCGTCAAGGGTTCTGATCTGGGTCTGGGCGACTCCGGTGTGTTTGTTCTCGACTACGTCGGCACGATCAACCTGAAGCAAGACGTCACGCCGATTCCGGGTGATTCCAGCTCCACGTATGAGTGCAAAGGCAAATACGGCACCCAGTGCGGCGCGCCGGTCTCGTCCTACCGCCACAAGCTGCGCAACACCTGGCAGCTGCCGTGGATGGACAGCTCGCTGTCACTCGCCTGGCGCTACATCGGTGGTGTCAAGACGGATGGCGTTGGTCTGAGCAACAACCGCGACGACAAGCTGAAGCCGCAGAACTACTTTGATCTGTTTGGCAGCATCCGCTTCGAGAAGAAATACACCCTGCGTGCCGGTGTCAACAACGTGCTCGACAACGAGCCGCCGATTGTCAACAGCGGCAACATCAGCTCGATCTCGGGTAGCGGCAACACCTATCCGCAGGTCTATGACGCACTCGGTCGCTTCCTCTTCACGAGCGTGACGCTGGACTTCTAAAGCCACACCGCAGCACTGCAACACCTAAACGGCGAGTCTTAAGGACTCGCCGTTTTTTTTGGCTCAATGATTAGTGAGAGAGATTAAACAGAGAAGCAACGCGACCAGCGTTCTATCGGTGGTCGCGTGCTTTAAGTGGCTTAGGCCAGCAGTTCCAGCGCTACAGCCACTGCTTCGCCGCCGCCAATGCAAAGTGAGGCCACACCCTTGCTGCCGCCGGTTTTCTTGAGAGCACCGAGCAAGGTGGCCACGATGCGCGCGCCGCTGGCGCCAATGGGATGTCCCAGTGCACAGGCGCCGCCGTGGAGGTTGACCTTGGCATGATCGAGGCTGTGCTCTTTCATTGCCGCCATCGTCACGACGGCAAAGGCTTCGTTGATTTCCCAGAGATCGACCTGTTCTTTCTTCCAACCGGCTTTGAGCAGGACCTTGGCAATGGCCTCAACGGGCGCAACGGTGAACTCCGCCGGCAGCCGTGCATGGCTTGCATGGGCAACGATCTTGGCGAGCGGCTTCAGGCCCCGCTTGGCGGCTTCCGAAGCACGCATCAATACGACGGCGGCTGCGCCGTCGTTGATGGATGAGGCGTTGGCAGCCGTGATGGTGCCGTCCTTCGTGAAGGCGGGTTTGAGGGTCGGGATCTTCTCCGGCATCGCCTTGTAGGGACCTTCGTCCTTGCTGATCTGCTCGACGCCTTTGCGGCCGGTGACTTCAACCACGGCGATCTCAGCGACAAAGCTGCCGTCTTCATTCGCCTGCTTGGCGCGGCGAAGGGACTCGATGGCGAAGGCATCCTGCGCTTCACGGGTGAAGCCGTATTTTTCAGCGGTGCGTTCGGCAAACACGCCCATCGGAGTCTTGCGCTCATAGGCATCTTCGAGGCCATCGACCGCCATGTGATCGAGCACTTCGCCATGGCCATACTTGATGCCGCTACGCATCTTGGTGAGCAGATGCGGCGCGTTGGTCATGCTCTCCATGCCGCCCGCCACCATCACCTCGTTGCTGCCAGCCAGGATCAGGTCGTGCGCAAGCATGATGGCCTTGAGGCCCGAGCCGCACATCTTGTTGATGGTGGTGGCGTTGGCGGAATCGGGCAGCCCCGCGCCACGCATGGCTTGGCGGGCAGGGGCTTGGCCCTGGCCTGCGCCAAGCACATTGCCAAAAATCACTTCCTGCACATCGGCAGGGGCAATGCCGGCACGTTCGACGGCTGCCTTGATCGCGACCGCGCCCAGCTGGCTGGCAGTCAGCCCGGAAAACACGCCTTGCAGCGCGCCCATTGGCGTGCGGACGGCAGAAACGATGACGACAGGGTCTTGCTGCGACATGTAAAGCTCCTCATTGATTTTTTGAGGGCTACATTATCGCTCAGCAGTGGAGGGGGTTAGCGCCATGTTATTTGGCGCGTTCCACCGAGCTGACCTTGCCGTCCTTGAAGACCAGTCGCATGCGTTCTTCGTACTGCGTCGGCGTGACGATGGTCGGTCGGCAGTAATAGCGGTAGCTGTAGTAAGGAAAACCCTGTGCGCAGTATCCTGCGTTGTAGCTATCCGGAACGATGGCGTAATAGACCCACGACTGGCTGATGCCCTCGGATGTTTCACGCTCGATGATGCGGTCCGGCTCGCCTAGCGCGAGACGCACCGTGGCCTCATCAAAACCTACGGCGACTTCGCCTTTTTTCACGCGCTCTTGCTGCTGTGCAGTGAGTGCCGCAAAGGCAGCAGGGTCGCGCTCGATACGCGACTGAGGCGTGGCGCAAGATGCCAGAAAGAGCGCGGAACAAGAGATGCTGCGGACGATGGAGGAGCGCATGACAATGACCTCTGAATGCAGGACATCACGATAGACCGTTTGCCGCAGCAAGGGGTTCAGCCCTCAGCCAGACTTGGCTGTCACAAACGCAGCACGCTTCATACAACCTTCGTCATAAACCATGCTGACTGCTGCACCACCGTCATCGTTGCTGGCTCGCCTGGAGCGTTGGCAGTGGCTGCTGCCCATCGCCAGTTTCGCCATGGGGTGGATTGGCTATGTCGCGATCGAGCGCGGCCCTGCGCTGGCCAGGGTCGTAGCGCTTACGGCGCTGGGGAGCTGGTTCTGGTTGCTGCTTGAACCGATCGCAGGGCGCTGGCTGCAACGGGTGAGCGGTGGCCGAGTCTCCGAGAACATGGCCTGCTTTGTCACCCAGTCGCTTCAGCAGGAGCTGCTGTTTTTTTCGCTGCCTTTCGTGTTGGGTGCGGCGCAGCTGGATTGGGCGCATGGCGCTTTCGTTGCCGTGCTGATGGCAGCCGCTCTGGTAAGCACGGTTGATCCCTTTTATTTGAAGCGCGTCGCCCGGGTGCCGGCGATGGCGGTCTGTTTTCAGGTGTATTGCACCTGGGTGGCCGCATTGGTGGTACTGCCCATTGCATTGCATCTGCCACTGGAACTGACTGCGCCGTGTGCAGCTGTGGTTGCTCTCGTCGCCCTCGCTGCCGGGCTGCCGAGATTGCTGGGTTCTGTACAGGGCATTGGAGCGTGCTTGCGTGCAGCCCTGCCGGTCATCGTCGTGCTGATCGTGGTTACGGTGCTGGCTCCCGCCTTACCCCCCACAGGCCTGCGATTGACGGAAGCGCGGGTCACGACCGAAATGAACGGATTGCAGCCCGGTCTTGCGGTCAAGCGCATTGATAGCGACACCCTGCGCCGTGAAGGGCTGATTGCTTACACCGCCATCCACGCGCCTGCCGGACTGACTCAGGGGCTCAGCTTTGACTGGTACCACGGCAACATTTGCATCGACCGGATTCCGGCGCAAATACAGGGTGTGGGCGAAAAAGCGCGCAGCTGGCGCACCTGGACACGCAAGCAAAATTTTGACGGTGACCCGAGCGGTGACTGGCACGTCGACATCCGCACCGCAGGTGGTCAGCTGGTAGGGCGCCTGCGGTTTCAGGTGACGTGAAAACACGTGCATAGGGCTCGGCAGGACGCGTGCGCGCCTGCCGCCCATCTTTACTGCGCGCGCCGCAGGTCGAGCGTCAGCGGATACTCCGCATTGGTTTTTTCCACACTCGGCCAGTAGTCCCCAGGCGTGTGCCCCAGGGTCGAGAACCGCGCCAGACGACGCGCCTCGGCCTCATAGGCGTTGACCGGAAAGCTGTCGTAGCTGCGACCCGCCGGATGCATGACGTGATACGTGCAACCCGCCACCGCCCGCTTTGCCCAAGCATCGTAGAGGTCGAAGATCAGCGGCGTATGCACGCCAATCGTGGGGTGCAAACAGCTGGAGGGCTGCCAGGCGCGGTAGCGCAGACCCGCCACGTATTCACCTTGCGTGCCGGTGGGCGTGAGAGGCAGGCGACGGCCGCTGACGGTGACGAAGTGCTTGCCCGGCGTGAGACCAGTGACCTTGATCTGCAGACGTTCGAGCGAGCTGTCGACATAGCGCGCCGTGCCGCCGCCGCCGGGTTCTTCGCCCAGGGTGTTCCAGCATTCGAGTGCGTGACGCAGCTCGATTTCCACCTCGCCAAACCGCATGGTGCCGTGGGCGGGAAAACGAAACTCGAAGTGCGGTGCAAACCAAGCATCGTCGAAGGCAAAACCCGCGCGACGCAGCTCATCGAGCACGCTGGTGAGGTCCTTCCACAGATAGTGTGGCAGCAGGAAACGGTCGTGCAGCGTCGTGCCCCAGCGCACCAGTTCGCCCTCGTAGGGTGTCTCCCAGAACTTGGCGATCAGTGCACGCAACAAGAGTTGTTGGGCGAGGCTCATGCGCGCATGCGGCGGCATTTCGAAGCCGCGGAACTCGACCAGCCCGAGGCGGCCCGTCGCGCTGTCGGGCGAATAGAGCTTGTCGATGCAGATCTCGCTGCGGTGCGTGTTGCCGGTGAGGTCCGTCAGCAGATGCCGCAGGATGCGATCGACCACCCAAAGAGGTACGTCAGCACTACCGCGCTTGGGTAGCTGTGCGAGTGCGATTTCAAGCTCGTACAGGTTCGCATCGCGCGCTTCGTCCACACGCGGGTGCTGCGAGGTGGGTCCGATGAACAGGCCGCTGAAGAAATAGCTCAGCGAGGGATGGTTCTGCCAGAAGCGCACCAGCGAGCCGAGCATGTCCGGCCGGCGCAGGAAGGGCGAGTCCTCAGCCGTTGCGCCACCGACCACGATGTGCGCGCCGCCACCGGAACCGACGCTGCGGCCATCAACCAGAAACTTCTCGCTGGTCAGGCGCGTGAGCCGCGCCTGTTCGTAAACGGTGCTGACGATATGGTTCAGCTCTTTCCATGAAGCCGCAGGCTGCACGTTGACTTCGATCACACCGGGGTCGGGGGTGATCTTGAGCACTTCCAGACGCGGGTCGTTCGGCGGCGGATAGCCCTCGATGCGCACCGGCACCCGCAGTTCGGCCGCGGTGTCTTCAACTACGGCGATCAGCTCCAGATAATCGTCGGCGTCGGCCGTGGGCGGCATGAACACGTAGAGGTGATCGCCGCGCGGCTCCACCGTCATGGCGGTGCGCACCGTGCCATCCAGGTAGGACTTGCCGCTGTTAGCCGCCAGCAACTCGTCGGTGAGCAGGCGCTGCTTGCTGCGGCGTTGATCCTGCTCGACCTTGGGCAGCTGCAAGAACGGCTGGTTGAAGCGACGCGGCAGCGCGTTGCGGATGGCGAACGGGTCTGCCTCGTGCAGGTAGGGATAGCTCTCCGCAGGGACGTGCGGCAGCGATTCCAGCGGCAGGCGAAAGCCCACGGGAGAATCGCCCGGCATCAGTTGCAGGCGGCCGGTGCGCGGCTTCCATTTTTCACTGATCCAGGCCTTGCTCTGCCAGCGCTGCACCGGCATCACGTAGCCGCGCGGCACATCCAGCCCGCGTTCGAACACCTGTGCCAGTCTTGCCCGCTCTTCTTCGTCCTTCAGCTTCGAGTCCAGCGTCGAGACATTGGGCGGCAGCTGGCGTTCGCGGTGCAGATAGTAAAAGGCGTCTTCGTAAGCGGGCAGGGCATTGTCCGGGTTGATCTTCAAGCGCGCTGCGATACCTCGGATCAGTAGGCCCGCACTCTTCACGCGCTCCGCATGGACGCGGCCGGTATCGGTGTGCGGTGCCGGCTTGTCGTAGGCGGGCACGGTGGACTCGATCACGCCGGCGCGCAGGATCGGTTCCATGTCCTTGCGCCAGTACATGGCGTAGGCCCAGCGTGGAAGCTGCTCGCCGGGATACCACTTGCCCTGGCCATGCGTCAGCAGCGCGCCAGGGGCGAACTCCTTGCGCAGGCGCAGCAGCAGGTCGTTGGCGAGCTTCTGCTTGGTGGGGCCAACCGCGGCGGTGTTCCACTCGGCAGCCTGGAAGTCGTCGATCGAGATGAAGGTCGGTTCGCCACCCATCGTCAGGCGCACGTCGCCGGCTACCAGCCGCGCATCGACGGCATCGCCGAGCTTCTGGATCGCCGCCCATTGTTCTTCGGTGTAAGGCTTGGTGATACGCGGGGTCTCGCGCAGGCGCGACACCTTCATCTCATGGCCGAAGGCGATCTCCATCGGCGGGTCTTTTTCGCCGCGCGCGTAGGTGAAGCCGCCACTGACGGGCGCCGCACTGGAGGGCTCCGGCGTGGCGCAGAGCGGGATATGGCCTTCACCGCAGAACAGGCCGGAAGTGGGGTCGAGCCCGACCCAGCCGGCACCCGGCAGATAGACCTCGCACCAAGCGTGCAGGTCGGTGAAATCCACCTCGGTGCCGCTGGGGCCGTCGAGTGATTTCTGGTCCGGTGTGAGCTGGATGAGATAGCCGCTGACAAAGCGCGCCGCATAGCCTAAGTGCCGCAACAGCTGCACCAAGAGCCAACCGGAATCGCGGCAGCTGCCGCTGGCCTTGGTCAGTGTTTCTTCCGGCGTCTGCACGCCGGGTTCCATGCGGATGGTGTAGGCCACATCGTTTTGCAGGCGCGCATTGAGCGCGACCAGGAAATCGACCATGCGCTGCCTGTCGCGCGGCAGGGCGGCGAGCAGGGCGGCAAACTTCTTGCCGCCGGCCTCTTTGCGCAGATAGGGCTTCAGGTCTTCGACCAGCTCACCCTGGTAGGTGAACGGATAGTTCTCGGCGTATTCCTCCACGAAGAAATCGAAGGGGTTGTAGACCGCCATGTCGGCGACGCAATCGACCGTCACCTTGAACTCGGTGATCGGCTCCGGAAACACCACGCGCGCCAGCCAGTTGCCGAAGGCATCCTGCTGCCAGTTGAGGAAGTGCTTGGCCGGTTCGATCTTCAGCGCATAGCTGAGCACGGCCGTGCGCGAATGTGGCGCGGGCCGCAGACGGATGAGCTGTGGCCCCATCGTCACCGGCTTTTCGTAGCGGTAGTCGGTGACGTGGTGAATGGCGGCGTGGATGGACATGGATTCTTTTTAAGTTTTGTAACCGAGCGCGGCAAGCTACACCACGCAACAACTGCACCGATGGCGAATGCTGTCGGCTATTTCTTTTCTTCGGCTTTTTCAGGCGCGTCGAAACTGGGTTTGTCCATCGGCTTACCGCCGATGTAACGCGCCAGCCAGCTCTGCACCTCGTAGTTCCAGTAGATCGAGTTCTGCGGGCTGAGGATCCAGTGGTTCTCGTTCGGGAAGATCACCAGTCGTGAGGGCACGCGCATGGATTGCAAGATGCCGTAGAGCGCCGTGGCCTGCCCATAGGGCACGCGATAGTCCTGCTCGCCGTGCAGGATCAGCATCGGTGTCTTGAAGTTCTTGGCATAGACGATGGGGTTGTTGCGCTGCATCGCCTCCAGGTCTTCCCAGGGCACACCGCCCAATACCTCGGTGTTGAAGCCGTAGGTGGTGATGTCGGCCCCGTACTGGCCGATGAAATCGCTCACGCCCGCATGGTTCACTAGGGTCTTGAAGGCATCGGTGTGGCCCAGCATCCAGGTGGCCAGATAGCCGCCGTAGCTCGCCCCGGCGGCGGCGACGTTACTGCGGTCGATGGCGGGCACCTTGTCGAAAAGATAGGCGTTGGCCTTGAGGATGTCCTCCATCGGCTTGTCGCCCCAGGCGCCGTTCATGCTGCGCGCAAAAGCCTCGCCGAAGCCGGTTGAGCCGTGGCGGTTCACCCAGCCGATGATGTAGCCGGGGCTGGCAAAGACATGGTGGTTCCAGCGATAGCCGAAGCTGTCGCGCACCATCGTCTGCGGCCCGCCGTGCAGCAGCTGCACCAGCGGATATTTCTTGGCCGGGTCGTAGCCGGGCGGATAGGTGAGCCAGAGCTGCACGTCGTCGCCCGCGGCACCCTTGAAGGTGTGCGACTCGACCGTGCCGAGATCGAGGCTGGCGAACAACGCATCGTTGAAGTGGGTGAGCTGGCGTGCCTTGCCGCTGCGGGTGTCGAGCACGAACAGCTCGGCGGCACGGTTGTTGTTCTCGTTCAAGAACACCACTTGCCCGCGTGCGGTATCGAGCCCGGTACTGCTGCCCTCGCCGAACACTTTGGTGAAGCCCGCGCCATCGGCGCGCATCTTGAACACCGGCACCTCGCCCTTGTCCTCGGCCTGCATCCACAGCGTGCGGCCATCGGCAGAGAACGCGACATCCTCGATGCTCAGGTCGATGTCCGCCGTCAGCGGCGTGTTGCGGCCATCGCTCAAGCTGTGCCGCCACAGACGCCGCAACTCGCCAGCACTCGTCGGCAATACCTGGCGCAGGAACACCAGCGACTGGCCATCCGGCGCAAACCGCGGTGCCTCGTCACTGCGGATATTGTCGGGGGTGAGGTTTTTCAAAGTGCCGCTGCCATCGGTCGGCAGCAGGTAGATGTCGCTGTTGGGCTGTTCGGCGAACGGCGGCGGCGTGGTGTTGAGCGATAGGGCGATCTGCTTGCCATTGGGTGCGATCTCGTAGCGCACTTCGCCGCTGGCGCTGAACAGGCGGTCGAAGCCGGGCGTGAGATCGGTCAGCGCCTTGCTGGCGAGGTCGATGCGGACCAGCCGGTTGGCGAGCTTGTCGGTGAGGTTCTTGTCGAAGTAGCGGTACTGGCGGTACTCGGTGGCATACGCCGTCATCTTCGAGTCCTTGCGGCGCTTGGCTTCCTTCTTCATCGCCGCCAGGTCGGCTTTTTCCAGTTTGCCCGCCAGTTCGGGGATCACCTGTGTGGCGAACACGATGCCCTGCTTCTCGGGCAGCCACTGCGGATTGCCGACGCCGTAGGGCAGTTCGACCAGCTCCTCTGCCTCGCCGCCATCGGCGTCGATCACGTAGAGCGCAACGGCTTCGTCTTCACCGCGCTTGCTGACGAAGGCGATGCGCGTGCCGTCGTCGTTCCAGGCCGGGGCGCCATCGCTACTGTTGCCGTTGGTGAGGCGTTTCGTCTTGCTGCTGGTGAGGTCGGTCAGCCAGAGGCTGGCAGTCGGCTTGTTCTTTTCAATCGACCACTCCTGCACGCTCATCACCGCGCGCTTGCCGTCCGGCGCGAGCACCGGCGCGCCCAGTCGTTTCACCGCCCAGAGGTCTTGCGCCGTGATGGGGCGGCGGCTGGTGGTGCCGGTGGTTTCTGCCGCTGTAGCGAGCGTGGCACTGGTGGCAAACATCAACGCAAAAGCCCAGCGGGCCAGCGGTGAACGGAGCATGTAGAAGATCCTGTCGTTGCGGCACCCGGGTTGGTGCCAATACGGCACGCTAACCCATGTGCGCCGGGCTGTCAGTCGGTTTCTGCACGCTTAGGCAGGCGCAGGCCCACCTCGGCAATCTTGCCGCCGACGAGCTTTCGCACAGTCAGCTCCACCCCAACCAGACGCACGCGGTCGCCCTCCACCGGCTGCGGCAGGTGTCGGCGCAGGGTTTGCGCCAGTGTTTCGCTCACCGCATTGGCCGGCACCGGCGCACCGTAGGCCGTCAGCACCTCAGCGGTTGAGGCAGAGGCGGCGAGATGGAATACGCCCAGATAGTCGTCGAGGGCTTTCAGATCAATGCCGCGAGGCCGCTCGAACAGCGCATCGAGCGCCTCGATCTGCTCGGGCTTGGCCAGCATGGCCAGCCGGTCGCCCGCTGTCAGCTTGCCCCAGTCGCTGTAGGGCAGGAGCTTGCCCATGCGGATCACGCAGACCACGCGCGAAACATCGGCCAGACCCAGCTGCTTGACGCTGCGCCCTACCGGCTGGGTGCCCTTGGCAATGCGGTAGGTGACGATCTCCCAGCCGCTTTGGCCAGGCAGATCGAACTCGTTGCGCGACAGCCGCGTGCGCAGCGAGGGCGTGAGCAGGCCCAGGCGCTTGGCGGCCAAGCTGACAGTACTGCCTTGCAGCAGCAGCGACACCAGCACCAGAAAAAAGGCGACGTCGAAAATCACCCGCGCGTTCGGCGTGCCTGCCAACAGCGGGTAGGTCGCCAGCACAATCGGCACGCCGCCCCGCAAACCGACCCAGGCGATGAAAACCTGTTCTCGCCAGGGGAAGCGCAAGGGGGCAAGACACAGGAATACCGCCAACGGTCGCGCCACCAGAATCAGCACGGCGGAGAGCGCCAAGGCCGGCCAAAACAGCGCCGGCAGTTCGTGCGGTGTGGCCAGCAAGCCGAGGATGAGGAACAAACCCACCTGCGACATCCAGGCAATACCGTCGTGAAAGCGCAGCACCGATCGCATACCCGTGGGGCGGTGCTTGGCCAGCGTCAGGCCAGCGAGGTAAGCCGCGAGAAAGCCGCTGGCCTCGATGCTGGCGGCCAGACCAAAAATTAGGAAGGCGCCGAAGAAGGCCAGCAGGGGCACCAGCGGTTCCGGCAGCCGCAGGCGGTTCAGCACCTGCGCCAGCAACCAGCCACCGCCCCAGCCAATGAGCGCGCCACCGCCCAGTTGCAGCAGGAAAAACTCGGCGGCCATGCCGCTGGTGTAGGTGCCCTGGGAGCGGATGAACTCGATCAAGCCCACCGTCAGCAGAATCGCCATCGGGTCATTGGCGCCCGACTCGATTTCAAGCACGGCTTTCAGGCGATGGTTGAGGCCGACACGTTGCGAGTGCAGCGTACCGAACACGGCGGCGGCATCGGTGGAGCTGACCACCGCACCCAGCAGCAGCGCGATGACCCAGTCCAGGTTCAACAGCCAGCGCGCGACGACGGCGACGATCCCCGCCGTGACCAGCACACCCACCGTGGCCAAAAGGCCTGCTGGCAAGAGCCCGACACGAAAATCCTCGACGTCGGTTTTCATGCCGCCGTCGAACAGGATCACGGCCAAGGCCATCGAGCCCGCCAGATTGGCGATCCAGAAATTGCTGAAGTGGATGTTGCCGGGGCCGTCTTCGCCGGCAAGCATGCCGACCACCAGGAAGATCAACAGGATAGGCACGCCCAGCCGCGGTGCTGCGATCGTCGCCACGATGCCGAGCGCGCCCAAGAGCCCGATGGCGAGGATGAGTGTGTTGATGGCTTCCATGAACACACCTTAACCGCCGACCGACGCTTTATTGAAGACCAGCTGCTGATTTATTTCGGCCGCCAGTACTCCAGCATGGCGTAGAGATCATCGACGTCGATGGGTTTGGGCAGATGGTCGTTCATACCGGCGGCCAGGCAGCGATCGCGGTCTTCGCTCATGGCATTGGCGGTGAGCGCGATGATCGGCAGCGCGGCAAAGCGGGCGTCCTGCCGCAGCATCACGGTGGCGGCCAGGCCATCGATATCCGGCATCTGCATGTCCATCAATACGAGCTGGGGCCAGCCTTTGGCGCAGGCCTGCACCGCTTCGCCGCCGTCACGGGCAGCCTGCACTTCGACGCCCACGCGGGACAGCAGCTCGGTGAGGATTTCCAGGTTGATGTCGTTATCCTCTGCCACCAGCACTCGCAGGCCGCGGAGCGGCGTGGTGTCCCGCACCTCGACCGGAATCGCCGGCTTCCAGGTACTGGCATCGGCCAGGCCGAAGCGGGCGGTGAACCAGAACGTACTGCCGACGCCCAGAGTCGATTCGACCCCCATCGTGCCGCCCATCAGCGAGACCAGCTGACGGCAGATGGCCAGGCCCAAGCCCGTGCCACCGTAGCGACGGCTGGTGGAGGCATCGGCCTGCTCGAACGGCTGGAACAACGCGGCCACGCGGGAAGCATCGATGCCGATACCGGTATCGCAGACGGCAAAGCGCAGATGCGCTTCTTCGCTGGCCGAGGCCAGCCGGGTGACCTGCACCGTGACGCTGCCCTGCTCGGTGAACTTCACCGCGTTGCCGGTCAGGTTGAGCAACACCTGGCCCAGCCGCAGCGCATCCCCCAGCAGCAACTCGGGCATTCCCGGTTCGCACTCGGCACGCACGCTCAAGCCCTTTGCAGCGGCTTGCGAACCCACCAGCAACTGCAACTGATCGAGCGCGGTCAGCAGGTTGAAGGGCGCGTGTTCGATCAGCAGCTTGCCGGCTTCGATCTTGGAGAGATCCAATACGTCGTTGATGAGCGCCAGCAGCGTGTGCGAGGCACCGCGCAGCTTGTTGAGGTAGTCGCTTTGCACCGCATCGAGCGGGGTGCCAGCGAGCAAATGGGCCAAGCCGATCACCGCGTTCATCGGCGTGCGGATTTCGTGGCTCATGTTGGCCAGGAAATCACCTTTCGCCTTGGAGGCCTCCTGCGCCGTGCGCGTGGCGACAGCCAGGGATTCTTCCAGCAGCTTGCGATCATCGATATCGACGTTGGTGCCCGTCAGCCGCAGTGCGCGGCCGTCCGGTGCACGTTCGCTGACGTTGCCGCGACCCAGCATCCATTGCCACCTGCCGTCGCTGCGGCGCAGCCGGAACTCGGCGGAATAGCCGATATCCCGCACGTATTCAACGGTCGTGGCCACCGCGGTGAAGGCGGCTTGCGCATCGTCGGGATGCAGCAGCTGGGTGAAGGTATCGAGCCGCATCGGCATTTGGCCCGGTGCATACCCCAGCTGACGAAACCAGTTGTCCGAGAAGTACACATCGTCGGTGATCAGATTCCATTCCCAGATGCCGTCCTGCGAGGCGGCCATTGCTGCCTTGAGCAGGCGCTCGTTCTCGGCGACGGCATTCTCCAGCTGCTTGCGGGCAGTGATGTCGGTGAACGAACCATTGAACAGCACGCCGCCTTCCGGCAGCTCGACACCGCGGGATTGGCTTTGAATCCAGTGCAGCTTGCCGGTTTGCGGGTTGCTCACCCGAAAGCTGTGGTCGATCGGCTGGCCGGGCAGCAGGGCGGCGGCATCGATGGCAGCGATCAGCCCTGCCAGATCCTCGTGGTAGACCATGAGCAGCGCCTGATCGGGTTGCTTGATGAAGGTTTCGGCCTTTACGCCCGTGAGCCGCACGATGCCTTCGCTGATGTAGAAGAAACGGAACTGTCCCGGGCCTTGCCAGAGCATCTGGTACACCGTGCCCGGCATGTGGTCGGTGATGTCCTTGAGCTGCTGGCGGGCATTGCGTGCCTCGGTTTCGGCACGGCGTGCTTCGCGGGTCTCAAACGCGACCCGCGCTTCGAGCTGGTGATTGAGATCACGCAATGCGGCATCGGCCTGCTGGCGGTGCTGGGCCACCAGCGTGCGGCCGATACTGTCGGCCAGTGCGGCGGCGAAGCTTTCTTCCTGCTCGCTCCAGCTGCGGCGCCGGCCGGTGTGTTCGCAGCACAGCACGCCGGCGGTTTGTCCTGCCAGACGGATCGGTGTGTCGAGCATCGAGCTGATGCCCTCGGCCTGCAGATAAGCCTTGTCCAGTTCGGCGGTGCGCGGGTCGTGCTGTGCATCGTCGGCGTCGATGCTGCGCTGGGTATCGAGTGCCGCAAAGTAATCGGGGAAATCGCTGCGGCGGATTCGGGTGCTGTCGTTCTGGGCGTGACCGATACGCGCATCGTGCGAATGGCAGCACACCAGCGATTCACGAGACTCGTCCCAGAGCCACACGCTGACCCGCGCCACATCGAGGCCGGCAGCGGCGGCTGAGACGATCAGGCGCAGGCTCGCTGCCAGATCGCCGTCGTCGATGGCCCTGCTGCGCGACAGCGCCAAGAGCTGCTGGCTGCGCACGGTGAGATGATTGTTGATCTGCTCCAGCGATTCACGCAGCTGCACCGAATCGCTGATGTCGAAACACATGCCGCAGGCCGCATACGGCGCGCCCAAGACATCCCGCAGGGGAAACTTCAGGGTCAGCACATGCTTGATGCCTGACTCCAGATGCACCGGCTCGTAGAACTGCTCGCACAAGCCGCTCTCGATGACCTGACGGTCCTTGGCAACAAAAGCCGCGGCATCTTCGGCGCTGAAGAAATCAGAGTCGGAGTGCCCGACGATGGTCAGCTGCGGATGGATCTCGAAAAATTGCGGGTACGCGGCGTTGGCGAATAGATAGCGGCCCTGAAAATCCTTGGCCCAGACCGCGGCGGGCATGGCGTCGATGAAAGACTCTATCGCGGTGCTGCCCGCAGGCAGTATTTCGCTTGAGGGTTCTTCAGACGCGTCCAGCGCGTCCGGCGATGCCGACAACATGGAGCTTGCGTTCATGCCCCTTCTCCTTACCCGGTGGTCAGGTGGTCCTGACTTTACGCCGGATTCTAGGGGGAGCTTCTACCCGCAAGGTCGGGTTCGGCCCCACAAGCGTGCCGGAACACACAAAATGTCTGCCCGAGACCGCGCCGCGTCAAGGTTCGGTCAGCAGCCGGTAGCCAACGCCGGCTTCGGTGGCGATGAAGTGCGGGGTGTCGGCGGTATCGCCCAGTTTTTGCCGCAGCTGCCGCACGTAGACACGCAGATATTGCGCATCGGCTTCACTCGCCCCTGGCCAGACTTTGTCGAGTAGATGCTTGTGGGTCAGCACCTTGCCGGCATGGCGCGCGAGCTGCTCCAAAATGCCGTATTCCTTCGGCGAGAGATGCACCGGCGCACCCTGCAAGGTGACCTGCCGACGCACGACATCCACCACCAGACCATTGCCCTCATAACGCGCGCTGTCGCCACTGGCCTGTACACGATGACGCAGGGCGACGCGCAGACGCGCCATGAGTTCGTCGGCACCGAACGGTTTGGTCACGTAGTCGTCGGCGCCAGCGTCGAGTGCGGCCACCTTGGCGGATTCGGCATCGCGTGCCGAGAGCACCAGCACGGGCACATTGCTACTGGCGCGCAGATCCTTGAGCAGCTCCAGACCATCACGATCCGGCAGGCCCAGATCGAGCACCACGATGTCGGGTGATTCGCCCAGGGCGAGCGTCAGGCCGGCATGGGCAGTGCCTGCCTCCAGCACTTCGTAGCCATTGGCGACGAGCGTGGCGCGCAGGAAGCGGCGGATGGCGGGTTCGTCCTCGACGATCAGCGCCAGCCGATGTGAAGCCGTCACGGCGTGGCCACGGGCTCGTCGCTGCGGCTGACGATCAGCCGCGCCGGGAACTCGATCTCGAACACCGCGCCGCCCCCGTCATGATCATCAACGCGGTTGCGCGCCTTGATACTGCCGCCCATGGCCTGCATGAATCCGCGTGCGATGGCGAGCCCCAGCCCGGTGCCCGCCCGCGCCTTGTCGCCCTGCCGCACCCGGTGGAAGAGATCGAAGATCTTGCCGAGTTCGTCGGCCGGTATACCTGCACCGCGGTCGCGGATTTCGAGCGTCAGGGTGAAGCGGTGACGCTGGGCGATGACCTCGATGGTGCTGCCCTCGGGCGTGTACTTGGCGGCGTTGTCGAGCAGGTTGGTCAGCACATGCTCGAACAGCGCCGGGTCGAGCCAAAGCGCAGGCAGGTCGGCCGGCAGCTTGGTGACAATCGGATGGTCGTTGAGCGAATCTTTCATGCGCCGCAAGACGCCATGCACCAGCTCGGGCAGCTGCACGGCCTCGGTCTTCGGTGTGAGCGAGCCGGCATCAAGGCGCGTGAGGTCGAGCAGATTGCCGACGAAACGGGCGAGGCGCTGGGTTTCTTCCTCGGCGCTCAGCAGCAGGGCGGCGCGCTCGGCGGGCGGCATCTTGTCGCCATAGGCGCGTACGCTGCTGAGTGCGCCGAGAATGCCTGCCAGCGGCGTGCGCAGGTCGTGGCTGACGGCGGTGAGCATGGAGGCGCGCAGGCGCTCCTGATCGGCTGTCACCTTGGCCTGGTCCACATCCTTGGCCAGCCGCACGCGCTCGACACCGACGGCGGCGAGATCGCCGATGGATTCCAGCAGGCGACGCTGCGCCGAGGTGATTTGAAACTCGGGCTCTTCACGCGAGACGCCAGTGACGGCCACCACGCCATTGCCGGTGCGCACCGGCACGAACAGGCGCTTGGCCCCCGGCAGAGTCTCGGAGCCGCGACCTGCGACCTGCGCTTTTTCAAACGCCCACTGCGCTGCGGCTAGGTCGGCCTCGCTCAAGGTGGCGGCCGCTGGTGCTGCACCGCGCAAGACCAGGCGGCTGTCGGCATCCGGCATCAGCACCACGGCATCGACACGCAGCAGATTGCGGATCTCCTGCGCGGTGGTGCTGGCCAATTCGTCCAGCTTGCGAATGCCGGCCATGCGGCGTGCAA
This sequence comes from Stagnimonas sp., assembly GCA_965279705.1. Lineage (GTDB taxonomy): Bacteria > Pseudomonadota > Gammaproteobacteria > Nevskiales > Nevskiaceae > Stagnimonas. Next base: position 2,416,168 of record OZ257257.1, on the reverse strand, counting down.
AGGCAAGCAAGGTGGCGGTGGTGTCGGCCTGCGCACGGGCCAGCAGGGTCTGCTCGCGCACGCGCACCGTGAGGCGGCTGGTGAGCACGGCGATGACGCCAAAAAATGCCAATGCGACGATGTTTTCGGCATTGGCGATGTGCATGGTGAACACCGGCTCGGTGAAGCAGAAGTTGTAGGCCAGTGTCGCCAGAAATGCACTGACCAGCGCCGGTGCCAGTCCATAGCGCACGGCGGCACTCAGGATGATGGGCAGATAGATCAGCGAGATATTGGGGATATCCACAATGCTGTCGATGAAGTAGCCGAGTGCGCTGACCGCCGCCAGGCTCACGACCGATTCGATGTAGGCGCGAGGTGGACCCGGCTCGAACTCGAACGGCAGTGGCAGCAGGGCTTCGCTGGGCGCGGTGTCGGCCTCGGCGATCACCACTACGGTGAGGCCTGCCGCCTTGCGTACCAACGCATCCACTACAGAGCCGTGCAGCCATTCGAACCAGCGTGGGCGGCGCGATTTGCCGATGACGATCTGCGTGTAGTTGTGCTCGCGGGCGTAGTCGAGCACGTCCTCGGCGAGATCGATGCGCGCGGGCAGGGTGCGGGTTTCTGCCCCCAGTTCTTCGGCAAGACGCAGCGTTGCCGCCACGCGATCACGGGCGGTCTCGGGCAAGCGGTGCGACCGCTCGGTTTCCAGATACAGCGCCGTCCACGGCGCGTTGAGACGATCTGCAAGTCGCCGCGCCGAACGCACCAGCTGCTCGGAATGCGCCGATTCGTTGACGCACACGAGCACGTATTCGCCCGCCGCCCAGATGTCGCGTATGCCCTGCCGCAGGCGATGCTGCTGCAACTGGTCATCGACGCGCTCGGCAGTGCGGCGCAACGCTAGCTCGCGCAGTGCAGTGAGATTGGCAGGCGTGAAATAGCCTTGCAGCGCGCGCTCGCCGCCATCGCCGCCGTAGACCTTGCCCTCTTTCAGGCGCTCGATCAGTTCGATGGGTGTGAGGTCGATCAACTCAATTTCATCGGCCGCATCGAGCACATCGTCCGGCACGGTTTCACGCACGCGCACGCGGGTGATCGACGCCACCACATCGTTGAGTGACTCGACGTGCTGCACGTTGAGCGTGGAATAGACGTCGATGCCGTTGTCGAGCAGTTCCTCCACGTCCTGATAACGCTTGGGATGGCGGCTGCCCTCGGCATTGGTGTGTGCCAGCTCGTCTATCAAGGCGATCTTGGGACGGCGGCGCAGCATGGCATCGAGATCGAACTCGCCGAGTTCACGGCCCTGATACGGCACGATGCGGCGCGGCAACACATCGAGACCATCGACCAGCGCCATCGTCTCGCGGCGGCCGTGGGTCTCGACGATGCCCACCACGACATCGACGCCGTCGCTCATCTTCTTGCGAGCCGCGGTGAGCATCTCGTAGGTTTTGCCAACACCCGGTGCCATGCCGAGAAAAATCTTCAGCTTGCCGCGCTGTTCCTGCAGTGCATGAGCAAGCAGGGCGTCGGGGTTGGGGCGGGTGTCGTCGTTCATGTGCATGATCTTCGCAGAACCTCGGCAGTCAGTCAGCGGCGCTCAGTGGTTCTGCGCGGCATCGACGTACGCGGTGGCGATGTCGAGATAGATCTCGGCAAAGTCGAGCGCGTCGATGTCGTTGGTGCCGGTGCGATACGTCTGCGCCATCCTGATGATGAAGTCGTCCGGTATGCATGATGCGGTTCTCCAGGAATGGCGGACATAAAAAAGCCCCGCCCGGTGCGCTAGGGCGCCAGGAGCGGGGCTTGATGAAACTTACGGGCTGGCGGAGGGCGCCGGGATCGGCACCGGTTCTGCGGGCGTAGATTCGGTCGGTGCAGTGGCCTCCGACGTGGTTGCAGGCGCTGCCGCAGCAGTCACAGGTGCGGCAGCATCCAGCACGCGGTTGAGCGCCAGCACATTCACCGTCGGCTCGCCCAGGAATCCCAGCGTGCGCTGCCTGGTGTTCTGCGTGATCAGCGTTTGCAACTGTTCGGCAGAGACGCCACGCGCCTTGGCGACGCGCGGAATCTGGAAGGCGGCAGCCGCTGGGCTGACATCGGGGTCGAGACCCGAGGCCGAGGCATAGACCATCTCGCCCGGCACAGCAACGCCCGGATTGGTCGCCTGCAACGCAGTCAGACGCTGCTTGATCTGGTCGTGCAGCTTGGCACTGGTGGGGCCGAGATTGCTGCCCGAGGAGGCACCAGCGTCGTAGCCTGTGCCCGCAGCCGAGGGGCGACCCTGGAAGTATTTATCGGCAGCAAACGGCTGGCCGATGAGTGCGGAGCCGATGACCGTACCGTTCTCGACGATGAGGCTGCCCGCGGCCTGCTTCGGCAGGGCCAGTTGTGCGATACCAGTAACGGCGAGCGGGTAGACCACACCGGTGAGAATCGAGAAACCCAGCAGCAGGGTGAGGGCAGGGCGGAAGTGATTGAGCATGAGGGTCTCCTTAAGCGAGGTGCAAAGCGGTGATCAGCATGTCGATCAGCTTGATGCCGATGAAGGGCACGATCAGCCCGCCGACGCCGTAGACCATGAGATTGCGCATCAACAGTTTCGACGCTGGAGCAGGCGTGTAAGCCACACCTTTCAGCGCCAGTGGAATCAGCGCCACGATGATCAGTGCATTGAAAATGATCGCCGACAGGATCGCCGACTCCGGCGACTTCAGGCCCATCACGTTGAGCGCGCCGAGCTGTGGATAGATGGCGATGAACAAGGCCGGGATGATGGCGAAATACTTCGCCACGTCGTTGGCAATCGAGAAGGTGGTCAGTGCGCCGCGTGTCATCAGCAACTGCTTGCCGATGCCGACCACTTCGATCAGCTTGGTCGGGTCGCTGTCGAGGTCGACCATGTTGCCGGCCTCGCGTGCGGCCTGGGTGCCGGTCTGCATCGCCACACCGACATCGGCCTGTGCGAGCGCGGGTGCGTCGTTGGTGCCGTCGCCGCACATGGCAACCAGCTTGCCCTTGGCTTGCTCGTCGCGGATCAGCTTGAGCTTGTCCTCTGGCGTGGCCTGCGCGAGAAAGTCATCGACACCCGCTTCCGCCGCAATCGCCGCAGCGGTCATGGCGTTATCACCGGTGATCATCACGGTGCGAATGCCCATCTTGCGCAGCTCCGCAAAACGCTCGCGTATACCGCCCTTGACGATGTCTTTCAGATACACCACGCCCATCACGCGGCCATCGCGCACCACGGCCAGAGGCGTGCCGCCGAGCTTGCTGATGCGTTCGGTCTCGGTCTGCAATTGCGGCGGCACATCCTGACCCTGCTGCTTGACGTAGGCGATGACCGAATCGACCGCACCCTTGCGGATACTGTGGCCATCGACGTCGACGCCACTCATGCGCGTCTGCGCGGTGAACGGCACGAATATGGCATTGGCGGTGGCCATGTCGCGACCACGCAGATTGAACTTCTCCTTGGCGAGCACAACGATACTGCGACCTTCCGGCGTCTCGTCGCTGAGCGAAGAGAGCTGCGCGGCATCGGCCAGTTCTTCGGGTGTGACGCCGGGCATGGCGATGAATTCCACCGCCTGCCGATTACCCAGCGTGATGGTGCCGGTCTTGTCGAGCAGCAGCGTATCCACGTCGCCTGCGGCCTCCACCGCACGGCCAGACATGGCGAGCACATTGAACTGCACCAGCCTGTTCATGCCCGCGATGCCGATGGCGCTGAGCAGTGCGCCGATGGTGGTGGGGATAAGCGTCACGAACAGTGCGGCGAGCACGATGAGGCTGATCTTGCCGCCCGCGTAGGCCGCGAAGGCGGGGATGGTCGCAACCGCGAGCACGAATACCAGCGACATGCCGGCCAGCAACACATTGAGTGCAAGTTCGTTCGGCGTTTTCTGCCGTGCGGCACCTTCGACCAGCGAGATCATGCGATCCAGAAAGCTCGAACCCGCAGCCGCAGTGATGCGGATGACGAGCGTATCTGACAGCACCCGCGTGCCGCCGGTGACCGCACTGCGGTCGCCGCCGGATTCGCGCACCACCGGGGCAGACTCACCGGTGATCGCAGCCTCGTCGACGGTGGCGACACCGCTGACGATGGTGCCATCGCCGGGGATCACGTCACCGGCGCTGACGCGCACGAAGTCACCGACCTTGAGCTGGGTGGCGGGCACGTCGCTGGTGGTGGTGGCGGTCTCGCTGGCGAGCTTCTTGGCGACAGTGGTGGAGCGTGTCTTGCGCAGGGTATCGGCCTGCGCCTTGCCACGGCCCTCGGCGATGGCCTCGGCAAAGTTGGCGAACAGCACCGTGAACCAGAGCCAGATCACCACTTGCGACGAGAACAGCACGTTCGGCGCGCCGATGGCGGCATCACGGATGCACAGCACAGTGGAGAGCGTGGCCACGACTCCGGTGATGAAGATCACCGGATTCTTGGCGAGCGACGCCGGGTTGAGCTTGAGCACGGCGCCTTTCAGCGCCGGGCCGACCAGCTTTTTATCGAACAGGGATGCGGGTTTGTTTTTCATGTGTTGAGTTCCTTAGAACGTCTGCCCGGCCAGCATCGCCAGGTGTTCGACGATCGGCCCCAGAGCCAGAGCAGGGAAGAACGTGAGGCCGCCGACGATCAGCACGATGGCGATCAGAAGACCCACGAACAGTCCGTTATTGGTGGGGAAGGTGCCGGGTGAGGGCGGGATGACGTTCTTGGCGGCGAGGCTGCCGGCGACCGCCAGCAGCGGCACGATCATGGCGAAGCGACCGACGATCATGGTGATGCCGAGCAGGGTGTCCCACAGCGGCGTATTGGCGGTGAGGCCCGCAAAGGCCGAGCCGTTGTTGCCGGCTGCCGAGGTGAAGGCATACAGGATTTCACTGAAGCCATGCGGCCCGGCATTGTTCAATCCCGCCAGCATCGTCGGCGATACACTGGCATAGGCGGTGAAGCCCAGCAGCACCAGCGGGATACAGAGAATGGCGAGCATGACGAACTTCATCTCGCGCGCTTCGATCTTCTTGCCCAGATATTCCGGTGTGCGGCCGACCATCAGGCCGGCGATGAACACGCTGAGCAGCGCGTAGACCAGCATGCCGTAAAGCCCTGCGCCGACGCCGCCGAATACCGACTCGCCGAGCTGGATGTTGACCATCGTCACCAGGCCGCTCAGGGGGTTCAAGGAGTCATGCATCGCATTGACCGAGCCATTGCTGGCGGCGGTGGTCGATGCCGCCCAGATTGCGGTTTGCGCGACGCCGAAGCGGGTCTCCTTGCCCTCAAGATTGGGGCCTTCCACACCCATTGCAGCGATGCTGGGATTCGGGCTCGACTCGGCGGCGTAGATCGTCGCAGTGCCGGCGGCGAGCAACAGCGCCATCGCGCCGAACAGCGCCCAGCCCTGACGCTCGTCCTTGACCATGCGGCCAAAGGTGTTGGTCAGCGCACCTGCGATCAGGATGATGTAGAGCGATTCGAGAAAGTTGCTCAGCGCATTGGGGTTCTCGAAGGGATGTGCCGAGTTGACGTTGAAGAAACCGCCGCCGTTGCTGCCGAGTTGCTTGATCGCAATCTGCGAGGCAACCGGGCCCTGCGCGATGAGCTGCTTGGCACCTTCGAGCGTGGTGGCTTCGGTGTAGGCCGAGAAGTTCTGCGGCACGCCGAGTGCAACCAGCACCAGCGCCGAGACGATGGCCAGCGGCAGCAGCACGTAGAGCACGGCGCGGGTGAGATCGACCCAGAAATTACCGATACCGGTTGCCTTGCGCCGCGCCAAGCCGCGCGTCAGCGCAAGCGCCACGCCGATGCCGGTGGCAGCCGAGACGAAGTTCTGCGTCGTCAGCCCAATCATCTGGCTGAAGTAGCTCAGCGTGGTTTCACCGCCATAGCTCTGCCAGTTGGTATTGGTGACGAACGACACCGCCGTATTGAAGGCCAGATGTGGCGTGACACCCGGCAAGTCCTGCGGATTGAGCGGCAGGATATTTTGCAGGCGCAGGATCGCGTAGAGCAGCAGGAATCCCAGCGCGTTGAACGCCAGCATCGCACCCGTGTAGCTGATCCAGGATTGATCCTGCTTGGCATCGACACCGGCGATGCGATAGAAGCCGCGCTCGATGGGCCCAAGCACCGGCGAGAGCAAGGTGCGCTCACCCTCGAATACACGGAAGAAAAATCCACCCAGCGGGCGGGTCAGCAGCACCAAGGCTGCGAAGTAAAAGGCGATCTGTAGCCAACCGTTGATAGTCATGTCAGAACTTTTCCGGTTTGACGAGGGCGTAGGTCAGATAGCCCAGAAGAATGGCGAGCGTCAGCCCACCGAGTATGTAATCAAGCATTGGATCAGCCCCTAGTTGCGGTTACAGAACACGGCATAGCCGAACATCGCGGCAATGCCGCCAAGGCCCAGCAACAGAAAAAGCACATCGTTCATGGCACACCCTCCAGGGCGTTTCGAGATGACGCTATTGAGCGCCTTTGAAGCGTGAAGATTCGAGGGGACTGGCGGCAAGGTCGCATGAAGAAGTCATAAAGATTTCAGGGATACCCACTGACTCCAGAATGTTTTTCACCGCGCTGAATGCTTATAAGTTGACGTGATTTTTACAATAAACTCGTGACGCATGAATCTCACTTTCAAATCCAAAGCATTGCGTGTCGCGTTGACCTTTTCGGCCACGTTGCTGCTGCTGGCGCCCTTGCTGTGGATGCTGCCCGTCTCGCTGCACGAACCCGGTCAGCCCCTGCGCGCCGCAGGCCTTGCCTGGCCTGCGGCCCCGACGCTCGCGGCCTATGCGCGCGTCTTTGAATGGGTGCCGATGCTCTCTGGCCTGCTCAACTCCCTGGCCTACACCGTAGTTGGCGTTGCACTGAGTCTGGTGATGGCCTCGCTCACCGGCTTCGGCATCGCCCGGCTCGATACCCGTCGCATGACGCTTGCGGTGGTGGCACTGGTCATCGCCGCCAGCATTCCGCTCACCGCCATCTGGGTGCCGCGCTTCGTGCTGTTCGAGTCGCTGGGCCTGGGCCGCAGTGGCGTGCCCTTGCTGGCCCCGGCGCTGCATGGCGCGAGTCCCCTGTTCGTGCTGCTCTACACCATGGCCTTCCGCCGCCTGGGCCCGGAGCCCTTCGAGGCAGCGAGTCTCGAAGGCGTGGGCGCGCTGCGCCAGTGGTGGCGCTTCGCCCTGCCGCAGGTGCGGCCCACGACGGTGGCGGTGGCGACCTTGGCAGCGATGCAGTTCTGGGGCGCCTTCCTCGAACCCTTGCTCTACCTCGAAGGCGAGCGCGAGCTGACCGCGCCCCTGCTGCTGCACGCGCTGGATCTGCTCGGCCCCACCCAGTGGACGGTGCTGATGGCCGGCAGCGCTCTGCTGGCGGCCCCCGTGCTGCTGGTGTTCGTCGCGATGCAGCCCCTACTCAATACCTTGTCCAGAGACACTGCCAAATGACCTTTTCGATCCGCCTGTTCACCGGTCTCGCCGTCGCAGCTCTGGTGATGGCCTGCGGCAAGTCCGCGCCGCCCACCGAGGCTGTCGCTGCCGCCAAGTCGATACCCGTGCGCTTGCAGATCTTTGGCGACCCGGCAGAGATCACAGCCTTCCGCGAGCTGATCGGCGCCTACGAAAAATCACACCCCGGCAAGAAGGTCGAGCTGATCCCGGTCGGCAAGCAGGCCGATCACATGGCTAAGCTCAGCACCGCCTTCGCCGCCGGCAATCCGCCGGATTTGTTCATCCTCAACTTCCGCCGCTTCGGCCAGTTCGCAGGCCGTGGTGCGCTGGCACCGCTGGCCGAGGTGATGAGTGCCGACGGCCGCTACAAGACCGAGGATTTCTACCCGCAGGCGACCGAGGCCTTCAACTTTCAGGGCACCCAGTACTGCCTGCCGCAGAACGTCTCCAGCCTCGTCGTCTACTACAACCGCACGCTGTTCAAACAGGCGGGCGTGCCCGAACCCAAGGCCGACTGGCGCTTTGCCGACATGCTGGCCGCCGCGCAGAAAATCCGCCGCGATACCGATGGCGACGGCAAGGTCGACGTCTGGGGCGTGGCGATCCAGCCGACGCTGATCCGCCTCGCACCCTTCATCTGGGGTATGAAAGGCGCCTTGGTCGATGACCTCAACAAGCCCAGCATGCTGCGCATCGACGGCGGCAACGCCGTGCATGCGATGGCGATGGTGAAGGCGCTGGTCAGCGATTTCCGCGTCGCTCCCGGCCAGGCGCAGACCTACGCGGAGGACGCCGACAGCCGCTTCGCGCGCGGCGGTGTTGCCATGCTGTTCCAGTCCCGCCGGTACACCGCGACCCTGCGTGATTTGGGCGACAAGGCCCCGGACTGGGATGTCGCACCGTTCCCCTTGCTGCGTGAGCCGGTGGGTGTGCTGCATGCGGATGCCTATTGCATGGCCGCCAAGGCCAGGTCGCCGGTGGACGCGCAGGCCTTCGTCGAATACGCACTCTCGGTCGAGGGGCAGGCCCTGCTTGCCAAAAGCGGCCGCACCGTGCCGTCGCGCATCAGCGTCGCCACCTCGCCGTCGTTTCTCGACGCCACGCAGGCACCGGCTCATGCGCAGGTGTTTCTCGACGCCATCCCGCTGCTACGCCGCACGCCGAATACCGCGCGCTGGCACGAGGTGGAAAGCCGAGCCGATGTGCTGCTGGACGAATGGATGTTCGAGCCGCCGGCTCCTGGCGAGGCCGAGGGTGTCGCGGCGTCCAGCCTCGTCGCCGCGCGCCTGATCGCCAAGACCGTGCAGCCGATCCTGCTCGAAGATCTGCGGGCGATGAACGCCACTGCAGCTGCTGCGCCAGGCGCTGCGAAATGACTCAAGGCTTGGTGCTCGACGCGGTCAGCGTCGCGCTCGACGGCAAGCCGGTGCTGCGGTCGGTATCGCTGGCGGTCGCCCCCGGCGAACGCGTGGTTCTCGCGGGGCCTTCAGGCTCCGGAAAATCCACCTTGTTGCGCGCGGTGGCGGGGCTGGCGGCGGTGCAGAGCGGCGAGATTCGCATCGACGGCCAGCGCATCGACACGCTGCCATCGGCGCGGCGCGACGTGGCAATGATGTTCCAGAGCTATGCGTTGTTCCCGCACCTCAGCGTGCTCGAAAACCTCTGCTTCGGCCTGCGCGCACGCGGCATGGCCATCGAGCTGGCGCATGAGCGGGCAAAAGCCGTCGCCAGCACGCTGGGTCTCAGCGCGTTGCTGGCGCGTCGCCCCACGGCGCTCTCGGGTGGCGAGCGGCAGCGGGTGGCGCTGGGCCGTGCGTTGCTGCGCCAGCCCAAGGCGCTGCTGCTGGACGAGCCGCTGTCCAGTCTCGATGCCCAGCTGCGCAGCACCGCGCGGGCCGAGATCGTGCGCGCCCACGCCGGTAGCCGTGCCGCGATGTTGCTGGTGACCCACGACCAGGCCGAGGCGATGGCGCTTGCCGATCGGCTGGGTATTCTCAAAGACGGCGTGCTGCAACAGCTCGACGTGCCGCGCGCGGTCTACGCGCGGCCCGCCAATCGCTTCGTGGCACAGTTTCTGGGCAGCCCGGCGATGAACCTGTTCGAGGTGCGGTTGGCACTCGATGGTGCGCTGTGGTGGCGCGGTGCGCGCATGGCCGATGAGGTCGCCGTGCCGCCCGCACTGTCCGCCGCCGGCGCGACGCTGGGCCTGCGCCCGGAGCAGCTCAGCCTGCCGGGTTCGCGCTGGGCACCGGCCCACGGTGCGGTGGCCACGGTTCAGGCCAGCATTGCCGACATCGAGCCCGGTGGCGATCACCAGATCGTCTGGCTCGATGCCCAAGGTGAGCGCCTGGCCGCCCGCACCGAGCCGGAGTGGGCAGGGCGCGTCGGCGATGCGCTGCCGGTGACACTGCACCTCGACGCCGCCTGCTGGTTCGCGGCGGACGGCGAGGGTGCTCTTTTATGAGCAAGACCTGGCGCCTGTGGGGCTGGTCGTTGCCGGGGCTTGTGCTGCTTGCAGCCCTCGTGGTGCTGCCCGCGCTCGCCATATTGCCGCTGGCCTTGCTGCACTTCGACGGCGTTTCTGCACCGCAATTTGCTGGGGCGGACAACCTCGTCCGCCTGTGGGGCGACCCGCTGTTCTGGCAGAGCCTTTCCAACTCGCTGAAGGTACTGCTCGTCACCGTGCCACTGCGGCTTCTGCTGGCGCTGGGCCTGGCGCTGCTGCTGCACCGCAACGGTCCCGGCGTGGGCTTGGGTCGTGCGGCGGTGCTGGCACCGGGTGTCACCCCTGATATCGCCTGGGCGCTGGTGTGGTTGTTCCTTCTCAACCCGCTCTACGGGCCGGTGGCGTTGTTGCTGCCGTTGGTCGGCATCACCCCCGATGCCTGGCTGACACAACCCGGCGTGGCGCGCGGGCTCTTGTCGTTCATGACCCTCTGGCTGATCGGCGAGCTAACCGTAGTATTGATCGCAGCCAGACAGGAGCTGGGCACCGAGGTCTACGAGGCCGCCCGCATCGAGGGCGCGTCGAGCTGGCACATCTTTCGCCGCGTGACGCTGCCGCTCTTGATGCCGGTACTGGTGTTGCTGGCCTGCCGCGATGCGGCGCTGAGCTTCCAGACCAGCCTCACGCCGGCGATGATCATCACCAAGGGCGGGCCGCAGTACGGCACGCTGTTACTGCCGCTGTATGCCTACCAGAACGGTTTTGAATATCTGCGCTTCGGCTATGCGGCGGCGATCTTGCTGGCGACGTTCGTCATTACCGTTCTGCTCATTGCTGTGCAGCTGCGTTGGCTCAAGCGCTGGTCGATGCAAGGACGGTAATACGGCACGGCACGTAAAATGCGCGCCAAATCGCATTTGCCGAGCCCTGATCCATGTCTGTTTTCTCCCATCCCGAGTACGACCAGCACGAGCAGGTCGCTTTCCATCGTGACCCCGTCACGGGCCTGAAGGCGATCATCGCCGTCCATAGCACGCGCCTGGGCTGCGGCCTCGGCGGCTGCCGCATGTGGCCCTATGCCAGTGATGCTGAGGCGCTAAACGACGTGCTGCGCTTGTCGCGTGGCATGACCTACAAGGCCGCACTCGCCGGCCTGCCGCAGGGCGGCGGCAAGAGCGTGATCCTCGGTGACCCGCGCAAGGACAAGACTCCCGAACTGATGCTGGCGATGGGCCGGTTCGTCGACCAGTTCGGTGGCAAGTACGTGGTTGCGGAAGACTCCGGCACCTCGGTGGCCGACATTCACAAGATGGCCGAGGTCACCACGCACGTCGGCGGCCTGGCCGATGCCGCTTCGATGGCTGCCGGTCGCAATGGCGACCCTTCACCGGCAACCGCCTACGGCACCTTCGTGGGTCTCAAGGCGGCGGTGAAGCATCGCTTGGGTCGTGACGATCTCAAGGGTCTGCGGGTGGCGATCCAGGGCGTGGGCAACGTTGGCTATCGCCTGGCGCAGCATCTGCACGAGGCCGGTGCCGAGCTGTGGGTGACCGATATTCACTTCCCCAGCGTCGACCGCGCCGTGCAGGCCTTCGGCGCCAAGGCGGTGAGCATGGAGCAGATCTTCGCGCTCGACGTGGATGTGTTCGCGCCCTGCGCGCTGGGCGCGATCCTCAACGACCTGACGCTGCCGCAGATCAAGGCGCCGGTGATCGCCGGCGCCAGCAACAACCAGCTGGCGGCCCCGCGCCACGGCAAGGTGCTGATGGAGCGCGACATTCTCTACGCGCCGGACTACGCCATCAATGCCGGCGGCATCATCGAGATCTACCACGAGACGCACGGCTACGATGCCGACAAGACCAAGGCGCACCTCGACCGTATCGGCACCGTGCTGACGCAGATCTTCGACCGTGCCCAAGCCGAGAAAAAACCCACGCACGAAGTGGCCGATCGTCTGGCCGAAGAGATTTTTCGCCGGTGAGCGATCGCGCCCAAGAGGCACTGATCGCCGAGATCGCCACCCGCCTCATTGCGCGCCGCGAGTGGCTGGCAGTGGCGGAGTCCTGCACCGGCGGCCTGATTGCCGCCGCCTGCACCGCGCGTGCCGGGTCATCCGCCTGGTTCGAGCGGGGGCTCGTGACCTATTCCAACCGCGCCAAGCACGAGTTGCTGGGCGTGGCGGAATCCCTGCTTGCCAGCTTTGGCGCGGTCAGCGAACCCTGCGTGCGGGCGATGGCCGAGGGCTTGATGGCGCGTGCGCCGGTGCAGCACAGCATCGCGGTCTCGGGCATTGCCGGCCCCAGCGGCGGTACGGCCGACAAGCCGGTCGGCACGGTATGGATTGCCTGGGCAGGGCACGGCGGCGTGCAGGCCCGCGTCTATCTTTTTACTGGTGACCGTGAGGCGGTTCGTAAGCAGGCGGTCGATGCCGCCCTTCAGGGGCTGATCGAACGGTTAGCTGTTGCAGCCTAGCGTTACTTCAGGCCCGTGATGGCCCGCGTGACTGCACGCAACATCGGCCAGAGCAGCAGCGGCACCAGGAACAGGGTCACCGCCACCACCTTGGTGCCGTCGCCCATCACCGCCCAGGACGAGCAGGGCAGTTCAAACTCGATCTTGGGCAGCGCGTTACGCACGCCGGCGGCGCAGAAATCATTGGTCTGCGACATCTGCTCGCCCGTGACCAGCACGCAGTCGAGGCAGAGCTGGCGGTAGCTGGTTTCCTGCGTCGGATACACCGCGCGCGCCTTGCCGGTGCTGTTGACGTGGAAGAACGTGCCCTCGGGGTCGCGCATGACCATGCCTGCACCAGGGATGACCGAAAGGTCGTTGATGCGGAACTTCATGTGATCCGACAGGCGGTCGGCAATCACTACCGACACTACGCCCCACAAAAGCACCAGACCCCAGTAGAGGCGGCGGGCGGTCAGCTTGCTGCGGGCAGGGGCGATGGTTTGCATGGCGGCATGTGGGTTAGTGAGCCGGTCGATTGTATCGGCAGCCCGCGACTGCGGTGTGGGCTGCAACACGGCTGGCATACTGGCTTAAATACCCTATTCAAGATCGCGACAAGCGACTCTCAGGAGACCTTTCATGTCGAACTCCCCGTCCGCACCGATGGCAGCACGCGCCGAAATAGAACGCCTCGCCGCCGCGCAAAACCCCTCACCACCTGCCGATTTCGTGCGGCAGTATCTCAGTGCCATCTCCGATGAAGTGCTGGCAGCGCGGCCACCCGTCGCCATCGCCGCCTTGCTCGCTCAGCATGCGGCACTGGCGGCCGTGCGATCTGGCGACGCCGCACAAATCCAGCTCACCCTGCCTTCGACGCCCCACGGCTTGGCCGTATTGCAGACGGTGATCCCCGACATGCCGTTTCTGGTCGACAGCATCAGCCAGCGCGTGCGCGAAACCGGGGCTGGCATCGACTGGTCGGTGCATCCCATCCTGCACTTGGTACGCGATGTCAGGGGCCAGCTGCTGCGCACGCCGCCGTCGGGCGATAGCAACGCGCTGCCCGAGTCGCTGATTCACATGGAGTTCGAGCCGCTGGTCGATGCGGAGGCCTACGAGCAGCTCGAAGCCGCGGTGCGAGGCACGCTGGCTGAAGTCAGCACCGCAGTGGCCGACTACGCTGCCATGCGGCAGGGCCTGGCCGCGCTCATCGCCGCGCTCGATACCGTGCCCAAGGGTGCGAAGCGCGACGAGTTTGCCGAGGCGCAGGCGTTTCTCGGCTGGCTCAGCGAGCGGCATTTCACTTTTCTAGGGCTGGTCGAGAACCAGGCCACAACCACCGAAAGTCGCATCACGCTGCAAACCAACGACGCCAGTGGGTTGGGCTTGCTGCGCAGCGGCAGCCGCCTGGCCACGGCCGACGAGCTGATCGCCCCGCGCGAAGAACTGGACAAATATCTGAGTTCCGCGCGCCTCGTTGTCATCACCAAGGGCAATGTGCGCTCGCCGGTGCACGACGCCGAGTATCTGGACGTGATTTCGGTCAAGCGCTTCGCCGCCGATGGTGCGCTGGAAGGCACGGTGAGGTTGATCGGCCTGTTCACCGCCGAGGCCTATCACGCCCGCCCGACGGAGATTCCCATCGTGCGCCGCAAGGTGGCCGATGTGTTGGCGAGAGCGGGGTTTTCGGAAGACAGCCATAGCGGCAAGAACCTGCGCGCCATCCTGCAAAGCTGGCCGCGCGACGAGTTGTTCCAGACCGGTGAAGACGAACTGTTCGACGCGACGCTGAGCGTGCGGGCACTGCGCGACCGCCATCAGCTGAAGCTGGTCATGCGTCGGGATCGTTACGGCCGTTTCTACAGCTGCCTCGTATTCGTGCCGCGCGAGCGTTACTCGCGCGAGCTGCGCGAAGCCGTGGCCCGGGAGCTGGTCAGCGCCTTCAATGGCAGCTCGGTGGATCGCAATGTCGAGTTCCTGCGCGGCGGTTTCACCCGCATGCATTTCATCATCCGCACGCCACCCGGCACGGTGGTGGATTTCACCACGCAGGAGCTTGAGGCGCGTCTCACCGTCGCCACCCGCGGCTGGCGCGAGCAGTTCCGCGAGGCGCTCGCCGATACGGAGTTGAGTGCCGCCTACGGTGAGGCTTTCCCGCTCTCCGCGCAGGAATCGCTCACGCCGGCAGAGGCAGCGATGGATGCGCGCATCCTCGCCGCACTCGCCCCCGGCTGGCCGCTGTCGCCGCGCTTGCTGCTGGATGACGCGGGCACGGTGGTGGGCCTGAAGCTCTATCGCCTGCAACAGCCCATGCCACTTTCGGATGCCATGCCGCTGCTGGAAAACTTTGGCCTGCAAGTGGCCAACCATGAGCCGATGGAAGTGCGCGCCGCCACCGGCGAAACTGCCTTCATCCAGCACTTTGTCTTGCAGCCGCTGTCGGTCGCAGGTTTTCACCCGGATGCGCTGCGCGCGCAGTTCGAGTCGGCGTTTCTCGCCGTGCAGCGTGGCGAGGCCGAGAACGACAGCCTCAACCGCTTGGTTATCACCGCCGGCATGACTGCGCGGCAAGTCACTGCACTGCGCACCTTCGCGACTTATCTGGTGCAGACCGCCCTGCCGTTTGGCCCGGTCTACATGCAGGGCGTGTTCGCAGGCCACCCGGCCATTGCCAAGCGCATCGTCGAGCTGTTCGAGGCGCGCTTCGACCCCGCGCTCGACGATGGCAAGCGGCAGGACCAGGTCATCATCATCAACCAGGCGCTGGAAGACGCGCTGGACAAGGTGGCTTCGCTCGATGCCGACCGCATCCTCCGCGCCGCCGTCGCCGTGGTGCGCGCGGGCCTGCGCACCAATTTTTATCAGCCCGGCACCGAGGGCCAGCAAAAGAGCTACGTCAGCGTCAAGCTCGACCCGGCCAGAATCCCCGACCTGCCGCTGCCGCGTCCGGCGTTCGAGATCTGGGTGTATTCGCCGGATGTCGAAGGCGTGCATCTCAGAGGCGGCAAGGTCGCGCGCGGTGGCCTTCGCTGGTCCGATCGCCGCCAGGATTTCCGCACCGAAGTGCTGGGCCTGATGAAGGCGCAGCAAGTGAAAAATACGGTGATCGTGCCCGTCGGTGCCAAAGGCGGCTTTGTGGTGAAGAAAGGCAATCCGGCTGATCGCGAGGCCTGGGCCAAGCTCGGCATCGAGTGCTACAAAACCTTTCTGCGCGGCCTGCTCGACATCACCGACAACCGCGTCGGCGATGCCATCACCGCGCCCAAGAATGTGGTGCGCTACGACGGCGACGATCCTTACCTTGTCGTCGCGGCCGACAAGGGCACCGCGACCTTCAGCGACATCGCCAACAGCATCAGCGCCGAATACGGCCACTGGCTGGGCGATGCCTTCGCCTCGGGCGGCAGCGTTGGCTACGACCACAAGAAGATGGGCATCACCGCCAAGGGCGCATGGGAAAGCGTGAAGCGGCATTTCCATGAACTGCCGACGCCGAAGGACATCCAGAGCGAGGATTTCAGCGTGGTCGGGGTCGGCGACATGTCGGGCGATGTGTTCGGCAACGGCATGTTGCTGAGCCGCCACATCCGTCTGCTGGCAGCGTTCGATCATCGCCATATTTTCATTGACCCGATGCCCGATACCGAGGCGAGTTTCACCGAGCGCGAGCGCTTGTTCGCGCTGCCGCGATCGTCTTGGGACGACTATTCGAAAGGGCTGATCTCGCAGGGCGGCGGCATCTGGCCGCGCTCGGCGAAAAGCATCGAGCTGTCGGATCAGGCACGCACCGCACTAGGCATCGAGGCCAGGCGCCTGACGCCCAACGAGCTGATGAACGCGATTCTCAAGGCCCCCGTCGATCTGCTGTGGAACGGCGGCATCGGCACCTATGTAAAGGCCTCGACGCAAAGCCATCCCGAAGTCGGCGATCGCGCCAACGATGGCTTGCGCGTCAATGGCAAGGACCTGCGCTGCAAGGTGATCGGCGAGGGCGGCAATCTGGGCGCGACCCAGCTCGGGCGCATCGAGGCCGCGCTGGGCGGCGTGCGGCTCAATACCGATGCCATCGACAACGCCGGCGGCGTACACAGCAGCGATCGCGAGGTGAACATCAAGATCCCGCTGAACAGCCTCATGCGCGAAGGCAAACTGACGCGCGAGGTGCGCGACCCGCTGCTGGCGAGCATGACCGACGACATCGCCCGCTTCGTGCTGCGCGATAGCTTCGTGCAGTCGATGGCGGTCTCGTTGCTCGAAGCCACTTCAGTGCAGCGCCTGGACGAACACGCTGAGCTGATCCGCACCCTGGAGCGTGAAGGCCTGCTCAACCGCACAGTCGAGTTTCTGCCCGACGAGGAAACTATCAAGGAGCGCCAGCGGCAGGGCAAAGGCCTGACGCGGCCAGAGCTGGCTGTGCTGCTCGCCTACGCCAAGATGAGTTTGTACGAGGCGACGCTGAAGAGCGACATGCCAGACGACGTGTTCTTCGTGCGTGACCTGCTGGGCAACTTTCCGAAAGCGCTGGTGCAGCAGTACACGCCGGAACTGCGCAATCACCAGCTCAAGCGCGAGATCATCGCGACGATATTGAGCAACGCCGTTGCCAACCGCATGGGCGTGAGCTTTGCGCACCGGCTGGCTGAAGACCACGGCCATGACCGCGGCGATGTGCTCAAGGCTTATGCCACTGCGCATGAAATCTTTGGCGGCGACCAGTACTGGCGCGATATCGAAGCGCTGGACGGCAGCCTGCCGGCTGCCACCCAGTACCGGCTCGTCGGCATCGCCGCCGGCCTGCTCAAGCACGCCACCGGCTGGCTGCTGATGGCGGGCTACGCCAAGAAACCCGTGCTGGCGTCGGTGGATCGCTTCGCCGCTGCCATCCGCGAACTCGAAGCCATGCTACCCGCCGCATTGCCACCTGCGTATCTCGAAGACTGGACCCGCACGGCGACCCAGCTCATCACCGAGAAAGTGCCCGAGGCCCTTGCCAAGCGCCTTGCCGCCACCCGCGTACTGGGTGCGGCGATGGATATCACCGAGCTGGCGCTGGAGGCCAACGTCACGCTGGCGGCGGCGGCGAATGTCTATTTCGCCACTGCCGAGCGATTCCGCCTGTTGTGGCTGTATGCGGCGATCAACAACCTGCAAGTGCAGGGCAAGTGGCATGCGCTGGCGCGGCAGAATCTGCGCGACGACCTGTTCCACCTGCACCGGCTGCTGGCGGCGCGCATTCTCAAGTATCCGGGCGACGCCACGCAGCGCATCGAGGCCTGGGTGGCCAAGCACAGTGTGCAGATCACCTTTGCCGAACGCCGCATTGCTGACCTCGCCACGGCGGGGTCCGTGGACTTCGAGCGGCTGGTCGTTGCCGTTCGGGAACTCCGCAAGCTGCGTTCACTCTAAAATCAACTTGATGCAATATTGATGTTCTAGTTTCAGTCTGTTCTATCCCCGCTACGGAGATTTTTTATGCAGCAACCCCTTCGCTCCAACACTGTTGGCACTTTTGGCAACGCCAGCTCATTGCTCGCGACCCACAAGGTGCTTCGTAACACCTACATGCTGCTCGCCGCGACGCTGCTGTTCTCGGCCATGACCGCCGGCCTTTCGATGGCCATTGGCGCGCCTCGCTTCACGGGCCTGGTCTGCTCCCTGGCCGCGATGGCGCTGATCTGGTTCGCGCTGCCGCGCACTGCCAACTCCGAGAAGGGCATTTACGTGGTGTTCGGCATCACCGGTCTGCTCGGTTTCGGCCTTGGGCCCATGCTCAACCACTACCTCAAGCTGGCCAACGGCGGTGAACTGGTGATGACGGCACTGGGCGGCACGGCGCTGATCTTTGGCGCGCTGTCTGGCTATGTGCTGACCACCAAGAAGGATTTTTCCTTCATGGGCGGCTTCCTGATGACCGGCGTGATCGTGCTGCTCGTGGCGTCTCTGGGTGTGGTCGCCGCGAGCTTCTTCGGGTTGGATGTCAGCATGGCGTTCATCGCGATTTCGGCCGTATCGGTGCTGCTGTTTTCTGGCCTGATCCTCTATGACACCAGCCGTATCATCAATGGCGGCGAGACCAACTACATCATGGCGACGGTTGCGCTCTATCTGGATGTCTACAACATCTTCACCAGCCTGCTGCACTTGCTGGGCTTTGCCAGCAGTGATGATTGATTGAGCTTTTGCTCTGTTGTGAAAAGCCCTGCCAGGTTGCGGGGCTTTTTTTAGTTTGTCATTCCTGTACAGGCGGGAATCCAGCGGCTTTTTGGTGCTGTTGTTCGCGCTGACGCGCTCTGCTCGCTATGCGTTTGCTTTGAGCGCGGTTTCGCCTAGGGGCGAGTCACTTCTTTTTGCTTGTGCAAAAAAGAAGTAACCAAGAAAAAGCACACCCTGATACGGCGGTGCCTTTGGCACTGCCCTGCGATGCTCGTGCCGAGGGGCGCTGCGGAACTCGCTCGCGAGAAGCCGCTCACTCAAACAATCCTCGCTCAAAAGACACCCTCGACCCTGCGCTTCTCGGCGCCTCCTAAGGGGCCCAACAGCACGTCAACTGCATGAGCGCTACGCGCTCACTCTGGATTCTCGCGTTCGCGGGAATGACAACGCTGTTGTCGCTTCTCTTTTTGCCTTGCCCAGCCCATCGAACACCCCCAACCCAACGTCATTCCCGAGAAAGCGGGAATCCAGCGTGAGCACAGCAAATGCCGTGCAGTGTCTGTTGCAGTGGCTTTTGATGTCGGTCCCCGTGGGAGGTGCCGAGAAGCGCAGGCTCGAAGGGGGCTGTGCGCGAGGACTGTCTGAGCGAAGCGAGTTCCGCAGCGCCCCTTTGGGCCGAGCATCGCAGGGTAGTGCGAAGCACCACCGTATCGGGTCGCCTTTCTTTTGCTCACTTTTCTTTGGCGAAGCAAAGAAAAGTGAGACGCCCGTAAGGCGGAATAAAACCTCAGAGCACACCTTGGCGAGCAGAGCGCAAAGCGCGGCTAGAAATGCTCAATTTTGTAGTCGCGTGCGACAACGAAATTTTCTCCAGCGACTAGAGCTTTCATCAGTGATCTAGCTGATCGATTCGGTAAAATGGTGTGAGCGATATTTGCTTTGACTAGAACCGCTGCGAATTGCGTAGCCATTGGAATCGGTGCAGTCGCTAACAAGCCTGCGCCACCCCTCAAGATTTCACAGCTGGAAATTTGTGCATTGAAGTAGTGCTTCGGCGAACGCCAAGGACCAGCACAGCTCCTAACCGCCTCTTGTAAATCAGCCCAGATACTTTCAGGTTGAGGTAGCGACGAACTTACATAGATTGAAACCCACGGCTATTCATAGTCCATCAGCACAGGGTGACTATTGAGAATCTCGAAGCGTTCGCATTCATTTGATACGAAATGATGTTCCTGCTTGTCGATGAAATGCACTCTGCTTTTACCTGAAGTGTCAGCAAACTCCCAAAACGTGGTTTGCGGTGTGACAAGAGTGTTTTTCATAGCCGTTAACGCCAGCTAGTTTTCCAAATCCGGCGTCAACGCCGCCACATCCTCCAAAGAGGTCTTGCCTTGCAGCGCACTCCGCGCCGCCGCAATCCGCAACGGCGTCATGCCGCTGGCCCGGCCGATCCTGTGCAGCACCGCCCGATCCGACTGTCCATCCATTGCTGCCCGTAAAGCCTCATCTACAGTGAGTATTT
Source organism: Stagnimonas sp. (assembly GCA_965279705.1). Lineage (GTDB taxonomy): Bacteria > Pseudomonadota > Gammaproteobacteria > Nevskiales > Nevskiaceae > Stagnimonas. The sequence goes on along the minus strand of OZ257257.1, from coordinate 2,396,144 downwards.
CGTAAGCGCCAACGCGCCCCAGGTAACCCGTCTCGCGACACTCCAGACAACCCACGGGCTCATACACCTCGCCCGGTAACGGCTGCGGCAACTGCCCCGCAGTAAGGCGCGTCCACACTGCAGGGTCGACCACGGCGGGCCGCTTGCAATGTGGGCACAGCTGGCGCACCAGCCGCTGTGCCATCACGCCCAGCACACTGGCTTTGATGAGATAGGAAGGCACACCGAGATCGAGCAGGCGGATGATCGCGCTCGGCGCATCGTTGGTGTGCAGCGTGCTCAATACTAGATGCCCAGTGAGCGCGGCTTGCACGGCATTTTCGGCGGTGTCGAGATCGCGGATTTCGCCGACCATGATGATGTCGGGGTCTTGCCGCAGCAGGGCGCGCACGCCATCTGCGAAGCCGAGATTGATGTTGGCCTGCACCTGCATCTGGTTGAAGGCCGGTTCCACCAGCTCGATCGGGTCTTCTATGGTGCAGACATTGACTTCGCTGGTGGCGAGCAGCTTGAGCGTGGAATACAGCGTGGTGGTCTTGCCGCTGCCGGTAGGGCCTGTGACGAGGATGATGCCGTGCGGTTGCTCGATGAGCGCGCGCCAGCGGGCTTCGTCTTCGGGGTTGAAGCCGAGTGCTGCAAAGTCTTTGACCAGCACTTCGGGGTCGAAGATGCGCAGGACCAGCTTTTCGCCAAAGGCCGTGGGTAGACTCGATACGCGCAGCTCCACCTCGCGGCCTTCGGGGCTGCGGGTTTTCACGCGGCCGTCCTGCGGTTTGCGCTTTTCGGCCAGGTCCATGCGCGCCAGCATTTTCAAGCGGCTAGTGACGGGCGGGATCAGCGAGACCGGCAACTGATAGACCTCATGCAGCGTGCCGTCGATGCGAAAGCGCACCGTACCCTGCTCGCGGCGCGGCTCGATGTGGATGTCGCTGGCGCGCTGGTCGAAGGCGAATTGCAGCAGCCAATCGACGATACCGATCACGTGCGAATCGTCGGCGCTGAGGTTGCCGGCTTTGCCGAGCTGGGTGAGCTGCTCGAAGTTTTGAAGCGCACTCGGCGCGCGGCCCTGCGCGCTTTGGCTCGCCTTTACCGAGCGGGCGAGGGCGTAGAACTCCACCGAATAGCGCTCGATATCCTTCGGGTTGGCGACGACGAGCTTGATCTGCTGCTTGATGCGCGGGGCCAACTCCTTTTCCCAATCGATCGCGAAGGGATCGCTAACGGCAATCACGGCCTCGCCCGTAGTGACCTTCACCGGCAGTATCTTCAGCCGCGCAGCATAGGCGTAAGGAATGAGTGCGGTGACACGGCCGACGTCGATGCTGAGCGGGTCGATGCGCAAAAACGGCAATCCCGCCTTCGCACCCAGCCAGGTGGTGAGGGCGTCGATGCCGAGCTTGCGCTTGGGGTCGCGCGCATCGGGGAAGTCCATCTCGGCCACCGCGACCAGCGGGTGTACTGCGGTATCGGCCCGCACGCGCATTTGCAGAGCGGCGATCTGGTCTTGCGTTAGCAGGCCATCGGCCTTGAGGGCGCTGAGCACATAGCGCAGAGTCAGTGCGGGTTGGGGCGAGACAGGTGCGTTCATGGCTCAAACCTTAGCACCGCGAGGCTTAGCCGGATAAGCTCGGGCGATAAAGTGAATCGCTCAGCGGAGGAGACCCGATGGAAGCAGATTTCGTGATCGTAGGAGGTGGCTCGGCAGGTTGCGTGCTGGCCAATCGCCTGAGCGCCGATGGCCGGCACACCGTGGTGCTGATCGAGGCCGGTCCGCCGGACAAGAGTGCGTTCATCCACATGCCGGCCGGCATCATTCCGGTGATCCGCAGCGATACCTACAACTGGAAGTACTGGACCGCACCCGAGCCCGCCATGGGCAACCGGCCGATGTTCTGGCCGCGCGGGCGCACGCTGGGCGGCAGCAGCTCGATCAACGCCATGTGCTACCTGCGTGGCCACGCCTGGGACTACAACCACTGGGCCGAGCTGGGCTGCAAGGGCTGGGGCTATGACGACGTGCTGCCGGTGTTCCGGCGCATGGAAAACTTCGAGCCCTGCGAGGGCCAGCCGGATGCATTTCACGGCGTCGGCGGGCCGCTGAATGTCGCCGCGCACCGCTACATCAATCCGCTGATGAAGGCGTTCATTGCGGCGGCGCAGGAAGCAGGCCATGTCCACAACCCCGACTTCAACGGCGCACAGCAGGAGGGCGTGGGCTACTTCAACGTGATGCAGAAGGGCGGGCAGCGTTGCAGCAACGCAAAGGCTTATCTCGACGACAAGGTGAAGGCGCGCGAGAACCTCACCATCCTCACCGATGCTCACGTGGCGGGTGTGCGCTTCGAGGGCACGCGGGCGGTGGGCGTTACGCTCAAAAGCGCGCCGGGCGAGATCACGGCGCGCCGTGAAGTGATCTTGGCCGCCGGTGCCATCGGCTCGCCGCAACTGCTGATGCTCAGCGGCGTTGGCCCGGCCAAGCATTTGCAGGAGATGGGTATTCCGCTGGTGCACGACAACGCCGCGGTGGGCGAGAACCTGCAAGACCATCTGGATGTGACGGTGTCGGTGAAGGAACGCACCCGCCATGCGGTATCGCTCAACCCCTTGGGACTACCGCGCTCGATAAAGAGTGTGTGGCAGTACGTCACCAAGAAAGAAGGCGAGATGACCAGCAACTTCGCGCAGGCGGGCGGCTTCATCAAGAGCAATCCCAAGGAGCCGATCCCGGACATCCAGCTGCATTTCGTGCCGTTCGTCTACTCCAATCACGGCACAGACTTGGGGCCGATTCTCAAATACTGGGGCTATACGCTGATGGCCTGCGACCTGCGCCCGAGGAGCCGCGGCGCGATCACGCTCGCCAGCACCGACCCGATGATCCACCCCCGCATCGAGGCGCGATATTTGCAGCACGAAAGCGAGATGCAGCGCCTTCTGACAGCGATCATGAAAGGCCGTGAGATTTTGAGCCAGCCGGCGTTCAAGACGCATCGCGGCGAAGAGCTGCTGCCGGGTGCCGAGGTGAAAAGCGACGACGAACTGCGCGAGTGGATTCGCCAGAACGCCGAGACGATTTACCATCCGGTCGGCACTTGTAAAATGGGTGTCGACGACGCGGCCGTCGTCGATTTGCGATTGAACGTGCGAGGCGTGACTGGCCTGCGCGTGGTGGATGCCTCGATCATGCCAACGCTGATCGGGGGCAACACCAACGCGCCGACCACTATGATCGCGGAGAAAGGCGCGGAGATGATTCTCGCCGACCACCGATAGGGAGCAGTAATGCGGAAGTGTGCAGAGCAGATAGGGATGACCGTGGCGGCGATGGCCTTGAGCGCCTGCGCGCAACTGACCACCGGTGCCGAAACCGCTGCACAGCTGCCGCGCACTGCAGTGGAGAGCACGTATGGCTTCTTTGAGTCGCTGTTCGCCCGTGAAGAGCTGTCGGTGGAAGTGGTTGAAGTGGGCCGCCTGGCCAACTGCAACACCACCGGTCGTGAACCCTCGCTGGAGATGTTTGCCGATGCAGCCGCCGTGAAAAGCTGGCAGGAGACGCGCGGTGTGGTGTTCACTCCATCGGGAGCCGAGCCGCCGCCCGGCCTCTATGCCGTTGCTGAAATGGGTGAACGCGGCACCGGCGGCTATAGCCTGGCGGTAAGCCGGCAGGCGGCGATCCGGGACGATGTGCTGTATCTCAAAGGCAGCTTCCTGGTGCCAGGCAACGCTTCAATGGTGACGCAGGTGCTCACTAGCCCCTGCTCCTTGGTGCGGGTGCCCACGCGCAGCTACAACCGCGTCGTGTTGCTTGATCAGTCCAATAACGTGCGCACGAGCTGGTCCGCGCCCGGCTTCAAGAATTGACCCCCAAGATATTGACCATGTTCGGAATCCTGCGTGGCACCTTCGTGGCCGTGTTGTTCGCTCTCAATACGGTGTTCTGGTTCATCCCCATCATCATCTTGTCGGTCATCAAACGACTGATTCCCGTGCGCGCCGTACAGCGCGTGCTGGCCAGAATGGCAGATGGCTGCGCGCAAACCTGGGTGGGCTGCAACAAGCTGTTCTCTGATGCATTGCTGCCGACGCGTTTCGACGTTCGCGGCGTCGAGACACTGGATACCCAGGCGCAGTACTTCATTTGCAGCAATCACCAGACCTGGAACGACATCCATGTGCTGCAAAAAACCTTTTACGGCAAGGCCCCGTTCTTCAAGTTCTTTTTGAAGCAGGAGCTGATCTGGGTGCCGGTGCTGGGGCTTGCCTGGTGGGGGCTGGACTTCCCCTTCATGCGCCGCTCCACCCCGGCGCAGATTGCTAAAAACCCCGCACTGCGCGGCAAGGACATCGAGACCACGCGCAAGACCTGCGAGAAGTATGAAGGCGTGCCGGTGGCGATCTTCAATTTTCTCGAAGGCACCCGCTTCACCAAGGCCAAGCACGACAAACAGGGCTCGCCCTACCAGCATCTGCTCAAGCCCAAGGCCGGCGGTTTTGCCTTTACGCTGTCGGCGATGGGCGGGCGGCTGCATTCCTTGCTGGACGTCACCATCGTCTATCCGGAGGGTGCCAAGACCTTTGGGCAGTTCCTGTGCGGCAAGGTCGAAAACGTCATTGTCGACGTGCGCCAGCTACCGATCCCCCCGGCGTTTTCGCAAGGCGATTACGAAGCGGACCCCGTGTTTCGCAAAACCGTGCAGGACTACGTCGCCCAGCTCTGGGCCGAGAAAGATGCCCGCATCACGCAGCTGCTGAGCGAGGCGCGTCGCGGCTCTTGATTTGTGCGGCAGTCTGCTTAAATTGGCCCGCATAAGCCCGTACCGATTTCTGCCATGACCTGGAACCGCTCGCTGCTCATCGCAAAACTCAAGGCGCTCGGCGCGCATCTCAGCATCAGCATCGTGCTGGTGAGTATCGCGCTGACGTTGATGCTCTGCCGATGGTTTCCCGCCCCGCTGTTTGTCACCGACGGCGGTGGTGTGGGCTTGAAATTGCTGCTGCTGGTCGACCTCGTATTAGGCCCGCTGCTCACTTTTGTAGTGTTCAATCCGGCCAAGGCCAGGCGTCTGATGGCACTGGATCTGGGCGTGATCGCGGCCTTGCAGCTGGCCGCCTACGGCGCAGGCCTGTGGTCGATTCACAGCGTACGCGTGCAGGCTGTGGCGTTCCATGAGGGGCAGTTCCACGCCGTGACTGCCAATCGCTATGCCGATCAAACCATCACGCCAGAGAGTTGGGATGCGCTCGGTGCACACTCGCCTTACTTCGTCACTGTGCGCGAGCCCGCTGACGGCGATGAGGCCAGCGGCGTGATGGCGTTCGGCTTTACTGCCGGTCTTGAGCCGCATGAATTGCAGTTTTTGTACGCGCCGCTCGACGCCGCATCACGCGCACAGGGCTTGACCCTGGCTGCGCTCAAAGCTGCCCAGCCAGCACTTGCGCCCGCCGCCGAGCACTGGCTACAAAAGCACCCGAGTGTCGGGGCCGAAGCCGCACGCTTTTATCGGGTGGAAGGTTTTTACGGCAGCGCCGTATTGGTGCTGGATGAGCAGGGTCAGTGGCTTGGCGGCTTCGAGGGCGAGCTGGCGAAGCGGCCCTAGCTTTTCTTCTTTGCTGTCACCCAGATGGTGATGACGGCGTCGAAGACAATCTCGCCACGCGTGTCGAGCACATCGACCTTCACCGGCAGATCGAAACCCGCGGGGCCATAGACCGTTGCCGGGTCGATGATCGCCACCGCGCGCAAATCGGTCTCGGCTTTCTTGAGATAGCGCACGCTCATGCTCTTGGGTAGCCAGCGATGGGTCGCCGGCAGCGTGGCCTCGGCCGCAATGCCCATCGCCGCCTCGGCCATGTTGCAGATCGCGATAGCGTGAAAGGTGCCGATATGGTTGTGCACCGCGCGGCGCTTCTCTGCAGTCAGCTCGCAGCGACCCGACTCCACCACCTCGAAGCGCGGACGCACGGTGCCGAAGTAAGGCGCCTTGCGGCTGATGGCTTGGGAGAACAGCCACTTGCCGCCCGGCTTGCGCTCAAGGGTGCGCCAAAGTTTGAGTACGGTGCTGGGTTTGGACACGGGATAACTCCGATGGGGAAGGGAATAGGGAAGATCATCCCCGTGATGCGGTGTGCGCAGCAAGCGCCGCTACAGTAGCCGCATCAAAGCCATCGCCACTCCGAGAGCGATGCGGGAGAAAAACGATGTCGAAATGCCGTTGGCTCATGACGCAGTGCACCGCTGCGGTGTTGGCCGCCCTGCTACTCGCTGCCTGCGGCGAGTCCACGGCCCCCACGTCTGCCGGGGGCGGCAGCGGGCCAGACGGTCCTGCGGTGGTGACGCCGGCAGACCCGACGACGCTGGTGCTGAAGGCCGAGACGACTCTGCCACCGGGGCAGAGCGGCTTTGTAAGCCTGGCCGGGCAGGTGCAGGGGCTCGCCACCGGCAATCCCGGCGACTACGGCGCGCACGTCGATGACCAGCGCGATCTCTACTGGCGCTTCAAGGCCAAGCCCGCAATGCTGGGCACCAAACCCGGCACCGCCTTCGTGCCCAAGGTGGGTATCGAGGTTTATCGCGACAGCTACGGTGTGCCGATCATCTACGCCGAGAAGCTCAGTGACCTCTGGTTTGGCGTCGGCTATTCCATCGCACAAGACCGGCTGTTTCTGATGGATGCCGTGCGCCGCACCGCACAGGGCACCCTGGGTGAACTCACTGGCTGTGGCGCAGTACCGGCCGACTTGCAGCAGCGCGTCAACAGCTACACCGCTGTGGAATATCAGACGCTCTACGACGGCTTGAGTGCCGATGCAAAGGACGCGGTCAACGGCTACATCGCTGGTGCCAATGCTTACATCGCGACGCTCGCCACCAACCCCACCCTGCTGCCGGCCGAATACGGCCTGCTCACCTCGCAGCCGCAGCCGTTCACGGTGCAGGATGTGCTGGCGGCCGGCGTCTACATCACCCGCTTCGTCGCAGCCGAGGGCGGCAACGAGTTCTCCAACATCGCGCTGTTGAAGACACTCACCGCACGCTACGGCTCGGCGCGCGCCGGCAAGGATGCCTTTCTCGATCTCACCTGGCTCGAAGACGCCAAGGCCGTCACCAGCGTGCCGGCTGGCGTCGGCCGTTTCAGCAATCAGCCGATGCCGGCCGAGGGTCGCGATGCGGTGTTCGAGCGCATGGCCGACTGGGCGGTGACCTTGCCGGAGAGCATCCGCCGCGGCGATGGCACCGGTAGCTCGACCGCACCCGTGCCCTGCTCGCAGCCCTCGCTGGCTGCCGCCAGCACCGCGTCGTCCGGGCTCGCTGGTGCGGCCCGGCGTGACGTGGCGATGATGAGTACCAAGGTCACGACACCCAAGGCCAAGCGCAAGAATGCAGACCGCCAGCGCCAGGCGCGGCAGAAGATCGTGATCGCACTCGGCGAGCTGCGCGCCTATCTGCACGGCGGCAGTCACGCCTACGCGCTCGCCCCGTCGCGCACCCGCGACCATGGCACGTTGATGGTCAGTGGCCCGCAGCTGGGCTATGGCTATCCGCTGTTACTGGTCGAGTACGAGATCCACGGCGCCGGCTACGACGCTCGCGGCAGCTCGGTGCCCGGTCTGCCGGTAGTCGGCATCGGCTACACCGAGAACAACGCCTGGGGGCTCACTACCGGCTACTCGAAAACCATCGACAGCTTCATCGAAACCCTGTGTTCGACCGCGCAGATCGTCGCTGGCAGCTGCAAGGCCGACCAGTATTTTCACAACGGCGTGTGGAAAGACATGAGCTGCCGCACCGAGACCTTCAAGTATCGGGCCGCGCAGATGGGTATTCCGGTCGGCCCGGCCAGCCTGTCGCAGAGCAACAAGATCTGCCGCACGGTGCACGGCCCGCTGGTGGCGCGGGACGATGCCCTCGGCATTGGCCGCAGCCTGGCGTATGCGATTTGGCTGCGCGAGATCGAAACCATCGAGGGCATCCGCGAATGGAACAAGGCGAAGAACTTTGCCGAGTTCGATGCCGCCATGCGCAAGGTGACCTGGAACGAGAACGCGGTGGTGGCCTCGCGCGATGGCCACATTGCCTTCTATCACCCGGGTCTGCACTTCGCCCGCAGTGCCAACACGGACATGCGCCTGCCGATCCCCGGCACCGGCGCGTTCGATCACAGTGGCCTGCTGCCTTTCGAGGCCACCCCGCAGGTGCGTGACCCAGCGCAGGGTTATGTCGCCAACTGGAACAACAAGCCGGCGCACGGCTGGCTCGATGGCGAGGGCCTCGGCAACACCTCGCGGCCGGGCGGACCGGGCCAGCGGGTGACGGCGATCATCGACCAATTGGCCAGCCGTACGGACTGGACCTACGCCGACCTCGCCAAGCTCGACGAGAACACCGGCACTACCGATCCGCGCGCACGCGAATACCGGCCCTTGATCGCGGCGTTTCGCAGCAGTGCCGCCGCACAATTGAGCGAGACGCAGAAGGCCGCAATCGATCTGGTGCTCGGCTGGGACGCCAAGCACTACGGCCCCAACATCAACATCAGCAACGAGACGGCGACCGATGGCCCCGCCGCGACCATCTTCGGCGCCTATGTCACGGCGCTGCGCGACGAGCTATTCGCGGCGCTCAAGACCGATGTCATCGACAGCGGCACGCCGGACTCCGACCCCAACAATCCGACGCCCGACACCGGGTTGACCAGCTATGGTCGCGTCAGCGGCGTGGGCAGCCATGTGTTCGACCAGAGCGTGATGGACAACGTCGTGGTGCGCGTGCTCAAGCCCAGCACCAGCGGCATCACCAATCGCCGCGACTGGGCGGGTGGACGTAGCCGCGATGCGGTGATGCTGGCAGCCCTCAACACCACGCTGTCGCGCCTGGCCACGAGCTACAACGGCGGCACGGCATTGACGACGGCCACGCTTGCCAAGTGCACCCGCGTGCATCCGCGCAGCCGCATCTGCTCGCTCTCAGGCGTGATCGGCCCCGGCTCAGACACCGTGCCGGGCACTGACTGCGTGACGATGCCGTATCAGGATCGCGGCAGCTGGGTGCATCGGGTCGGCTATGAAAAACCCTGACCTTGTTCCCCTCTCCCGCTTGCGGGAGAGGGGCTAGGGGAGAGGGTGCTTTTGCTAGGCTCGAAACATGCGAGAGCGTCAAGCCAAACTAACTAATGCCAAAGCCTTACGAGTCGGGCAGACCGATGCAGAGCTTAGGCTTTGGTACTACCTTCGAGCCCATCGACTCGGTGGGTTCAAGTTCAAGAGGCAGGTTCGTCTCGGCCAATTCATCGTTGATTTTGCCTGCCTTGAAGCCAAGCTCGTTATCGAGCTCGATGGTGGCCAGCATTTGGAGAGCGAAGATGACATACGTCGCGATCACTCTCTGAAAGAACGGGGTTATCGCGTGTTGAGATTCTGGAACCACTTGGCGATGAACGACACCAAGGCCGTGCTTGAAATCATCCTGTCTACCCTTAAAGAAGCCCCTCTCCCCAACCCCTCTCCCGCAAGCGGGAGAGGGGCTCAAGATCGAGCCGCCACATGAATTTTCCTGTTCTCGCCCAAACCGCCGGCCTGCTGCTCATCAGCAATGTCTTCATGACCTTTGCTTGGTATGCGCATCTCAAGGACGCAACGCAGAAGCCTTTGTGGATTGCGATTTTCGCGTCCTGGGGTATCGCGTTTTTTGAATACGCGATCATGGTGCCGGCCAATCGCATCGGCTTTGCGGGCGCGTTGTCGCTGGGGCAATTGAAGATTCTTCAGGAGGTCATCACCCTTGCGGTGTTCGTGCCGTTCGCGGTGTTCTACATGAAGCAGCCGATGCGACTGGATTTTCTCTGGGCAGGACTCTGCATGTGCGGTGCGGTGTATTTCATCTTCCGCAGTGCGTGAAGCGGTGACTCAGGGCAGGGTGTAATCGAAGTCGTAGTAGTGCTTGCCGCCCTCGATGCGGATTGCCATTTTCCCCGTCAGCCCGGTCAACTCGTCGCTGCCGGAATCTGGCACGACGATGACGCTGAGCTGCGGTGCCCCGCGCGTCATCAGGCCGCTGTGCTGCAGCGCGAAGCTGCCTTTCTTGCCGTCCAGCGTGCCGCTGACCTGCTCGATGGCGACATAGGCGGCGGAGCCTTCCACGGCCGTCATCGCAGCCAGCATTTCACCCTTGCCAGTGGCTTTGAGGGGGCCGTGATACTGCTTGTCCAGCGCCCGGCGACCGAAGTAGGGCGGAGCGTGTTCGTCTGCCAGGGCAAGCGTGGGCATCTTTACCTCGAAGAGGCCAGTGGCGTGTTGCTGGGTCATGGGTTTCTCGGCTGTGGATTGGGCCGCTGCGGCGGTAGAGAGCAGCACCAGTGTGGCAAGCAGGATAGTGCGCAAAGCCGGCAACTCAAAATACACAGGGGATGAGCCACCAGCTGCGTTTTTTGTAGGCGGCCCATTCGGGGTAGCGGCTCATGCTGGCTTCCTTCATCGCCATGTTGGGCGCAAATAGACTCAGCCAGATGTAGGCCAGCCACAGCAGCGGCAACCAGTGCCATACCAGTAGGGCAAATCCTAAGTAGATCATCATCTCGCCGAGATAATTCGGGTGGCGGATAAAGCGATGCACGCCATCGCTGATGAGCCCGCGCTTGACCCGCAGGGTGTAGAACTTCTGCGCATCGGCTGCAATCATGATGGCGCTGCCGGTGACGACCAGACTGATGCACAGCGCGAACCAGGCGGCATCGGGCAGCGGATAGTCGGGCAGGCTGGTGCCGGAAATCAGCAGCCAGCCGAAGCTCCAGTACACGCCGAGCCCAAACAGGGCGAACAACCCGCCGCCGATGGTGATGCGATGCTGCCAGCCGGGGTCGGGGAAGCAGAAATCCTTCAGCAGCCACACCAGCCCGTACGAGCCGTGCAGCGCCAGATAAATCCACGCGGCAGGTGCCGTCGCCGCAGGCGTGTGTGGCGCATAGAGCCACATCAGCAAGCCCAGAAAAAAGAAGGTGCCGCCTTTCTGGAAGTTGATGATCCAAGCGAACTTCCACGGCCGCGCGCCGCCGCCCAGGTCGTACATCAGCCAGTTGTTGTAGCGCCGGAGTGCTACGGCCCAGGCAGGTGCATTGGTGGGAATGGTCTGGCTGGAATTGAGTGTTGTTGCAGTCATGTCGATTCTCCTCACGGTCTGGTGCCGCTGCGCCGTAATCTAAGCCCATCCCGACAACTATTCAGCTTTCCCAGGAGCGGCATGAAGGATTACGCGCAGTACGACGCCACCGGCCTTGCCGAGCTGGTGCGCAGCAAGCAGGTCAGCAGCAGCGAGTTGCTCGATGCTGCCATCGCCCGTGCCAATGTGGTGGAGCCGACGCTCAACGCCATCGTGCAGCGGCTGGATGCCTTGGGTCGCAGTGCCGCAGCAAGCCCCTTGAGCGGGCCGTTTGCCGGCGTGCCGTTCCTGCTCAAGGACTACGGGCAGGAGATGGATGGCGTGCCCAATATGTGTGGCTCGGCAGCGCTCAAGAACAACATCGCCCACGGCGACAGCACCTACACCACGCGCTGCAAGGCGGCGGGGCTGGTGATCTTCGGCCGCACCGCAAGCCCCGAGTTCGCGCTGAAGGGCGTCACCGAGCCGGAGGCCTTCGGGCCCACCCGCAACCCGATCAATCCGCAACACACGCCGGGTGGTTCTTCGGGCGGTGCGGCGGCCGTGGTGGCGGCCGGCGTGGTGCCGATGGCCGGTGCGAGCGATGGCGGCGGCAGCATTCGCATCCCGGCCGCGTACTGCGGACTGTTTGGTCTCAGGCCCTCGCGTGGACGGGTGCCGTACGGGCCGCATCATGCGGAAGGCTGGGAGGGCGCATCGAGCGAACATGTGCTCACCCACAGCGTGCGCGACTCCGCCGCCATGCTCGATGTGCTGGCCGGCGCGTCGCCGGGTGATCCTTTCACCATCGCAGCCTCGGCATGGTCTTTTGCCGAACACGCGCGGCGTGCGCCCGGCAAATTGCGCATCGGTTTTTCAAGCCGCTCGCCGATTGGCACCACCGTGCACCCGGAAGTGACTGAAGCCGTGCGCCGCACCGCGACACAGCTCGAAGCGCTGGGTCATCACGTTGAGGAAGCCGAGCCCGCCATCGACGGCCTCGCCCTCGCCAAGAGCTTCTTCACCATGTATCTCGGTCAGGTCGCCGCCAACATGCGCGCCTGCCGGGCGCTGGGCGCGACCGAAAACCAGTTCGAGCTGGATAGCCGCGCGCTGGGTTTGCTGGGTGATGCGTTGTCGGCCGGTGAGTACGTCAGCGAGCGTCGCAAGTGGAACCAGTACGCCCGCAGCCTGAGCGTGTACTTCACACGCTTCGATCTTTACCTGTTGCCTAGCGCTGCCTACACCGCGCCGAAGATCGGCCAGCTCGCGACGCCGGCCTTGCAGCGCGCCGCCATCAAGCCAATCCTGGCGCTCGGACTCGGCAAGGCGCTGCTCAGGAGCGGGCAGGTGGACAAGATGGTACTCGACAACCTGCGCATCACGCCCTTCACGCAGCTGAGCAATCTCACCGGCACGCCGTCGATGAGTTGCCCACTGGCCACCAGCAGCGACGGTCTGCCGATCGGCTTGCAGTTCGTCGCGCCGTTTGGTGAAGAGGGCCGTTTGCTGTCCTTGGCCGCCCAGCTGGAGCCGCAGTTCCAGCGGGCGCGTTCGGTGGTTTAGAGCGCCAACTCTTCCGGCAAGAATCCCGCCTGCTGCCGTGCTGCATGGTTGAAGGGCGGCCGCAGGGTGATGTTGTGCGCCGCCAGCAAACTGCGGAAGGTGCCCACCGGCTCCAGCCCGCGTGCTGTGCAGCAATGGCGAAACCAGCGCGTTCCGATTTCCACATGGCGCACTTCTTCGGCGAGGATCACTTCGAGCACGGCGACGGTGTCGAGGTCTCGCACTTCGCGCAGGCGGCTGATGAGATTCGGCGTCACGTCGAGGCCGCGCGCCTCCAGCACACGGGGCACGCAGGCCATGCGCACCATCACGTCGTCGGCGGTTTTTTCAGCCGACTCCCACAGGCCGTTGTGGGCGGTGAAATCGCCGTAGTCGAAACCCAGCTGGTTGAGGCGCGTGCGCATCATCAGGAAGTGCCGCGCTTCATCCTGCGCCACGCTCAGCCAGTCTGCGTAGTAGTCGGGCGGCATGTCGGCAAAGCGCAGGGCTGCGTCGAGCGCCAGGTTGATGGCGTTGAACTCGATATGGGCCACCGCATGGCAAAGCCCGGCGCGGCCCTCGATGCTGCCCAAGCCGCGGCCAGGCACGTCGCGCGGACGCACCAGCAGCGGCGTGGCAGGTCGACCCGGTTGCAGCGGTGTGTCCGGTAGCGGGGCGATCACCGTAAGTGCCGCCACGCGCGCGCATTTCTCTGTCGGGTCGGCGGCGATAAAGGCTTGCAGGGCGGCCGATGGCATTACCGTGCTCAGGTGCAGGTCCAGGCATAGCGGCCCAGGCCGGGGCCTTCGAGCACCACCTGATCACCCGGCACCAGCGGCCCGACGCCGGCAGGTGTGCCGGTGTAGATGGCGTCGCCGGGTTGCAGCGCCCAGGTCTGGCTCAGGATGCTGATCTGCCGCGCCACCGAATACAGCATGTGCGCGGTGTTGCCGGACTGCCGCAAGCTGCCGTTGACGTGACATGTGAAGCTGAGCGCCTGCAGGTCCTGTTGCAGATACGGCTGGAACTCGCCGAGCGGTGCGGCACAATCAAATGCCTTGGCCAGCTCCCAGGGTTTGCCCTTGTTCTTGAGCTGGGTTTGCAAGTCGCGCAGCGTGAGATCGAGGCCAAGGGTGATGCCGGCGACGCAGTCGAGCGCGTCTTCCACCGCCACATTGCGATCACCGCCGGTGAGCAGCACCACCAACTCGGCCTCGTGGTGGGTGCTGCCAACGTTTCTGGGCAGCACGATCGGCTCGCCGACCGGCACGATGCAGCTGGCCGGCTTCATGAACACCACGCACTCACCGTCAGGGCTGTGCCCCAAGTGTGCGAGTTCGGCGACGTGGTCTGCGTAGTTCTTGCCGATGCAGAAGATGCGATTGACGTTCATGCCAGATCCTCAAAAAAGAAACGGCTGCCGAGGCAGCCGTTTCGGTATCACCGTGTGACTTAAATGCGCTCTTCGATGCCGAAGGCTTTGAAGCCCTTTGTCTCGAAATTCTTGCGGAAGGCGTCGCGCAGCGTGGTGGCCGTTGCGTCGTAGGCATCCTTATCCGCCCAGGTGTTGCGGGGGTTGAGGATCGCCGAATCCACGCCAGGGCAGGACTTGGGCATCTTGAGGTTCAAGATGGGCTGGGTCTCGGTCTCGACGCCATCCAGCTCGCCATCGAGTGCCGCCTTGAGCAGTGCACGGGTCACCTTCAGCGACATGCGCTTGCCGACGCCATACTTGCCGCCCGACCAGCCGGTGTTGAGCAGGATGCAGCGCGCCTTGCGCTCCTGCATCTTCTTGGCCAGCAGCTCGGCGTAGACGTTGGGCTTGTGTGCCATGAAGGGGCCGCCGAAGCAGGCCGAGAAGGTCGGCTGCGGTTCGGTCACGCCGACTTCGGTGCCGGCCACACGCGCCGTGAAGCCCGAGACGAAGTGATACATCACATCCTTCGGTTCGAGGATCGAGATCGGCGGCAGCACGCCGTAGGCATCAGCAGTGAGCAGCACGATGGTTTCGGGGTGCGGGCCGCGGCCGTTCGGCATGGTATTGGGCACCACGCTGAGCGGGTAGCTCAGGCGGGTGTTCTCGGCCAGCGAGCCGTCGTTCAAGTCCAGCTCGTCCGGGTGGCATTCCAGCATGGTCTTGCCGGGCAGCGGCGGCACGTTCTCGATGATGCAGCCGGCCTTGCTCATGGCCTCGGCAATGACGGGTTCAGCCGCCTTGTCGAGATTGATGAGCTTGGCGTAGCAGCCACCTTCGAGGTTGCAGAGGCCGTTGTCTGACCAGATGGTCTCGTCATCACCAATCAGCTTGCGGCTGGCATCGGCCGAGAGTGTGGTCTTGCCGGTGCCGGAGAGGCCGAACAGGATCGCGCCATCGCCCTTCTCGCCGACGTTGGCCGAGCAGTGCATCGACAGACGCCCCTGCTTGGGCAGCAGGTAGTTGCCGACGGTGAAGATGGTCTTCTTGTTCACGCCGCAGTAATCGGCGCGGCCGGCAACGATGCAGAGCTTGTTGCGCACGTCGATGATGACGGCGACTTCGCTGCGCGAGCCATCACGCTCGGGCTCGCAGACATAGCTGGGCACATTGAGCATGGTCCAGCGGCGGGCTTCCACATCGCTCACGCCCACGAGATCCTTCGGGAACATGTTGTCGACGAATGAGGCGTGGGTAGCGTACTCGCCGACGAAACGGTAGGGGACGGCGAAGTCAGGATCGCTGCCCATGAATACGTCTTTCACATACAGCGTGGCCTTCTTGTCGTTCAGGTGCTGTGCGAGGCGCTTGATGAGGCCTTCGTACTTAATCGGATCGTACTTGCCCAGGTCGGCCTTGAACCAGATCTCGTTCTCGACTTCCGGCCAGGCGACGGCGAAGGTGTCTTTGGTGCGGCGACCGGTGCAATCGGGGTCGGTGTAATACACCAGAGGGCCCTTGTCGCCCAGCACGGTGGGGAATGCTTTCTGCGCCAGGTCCGAGCCGCCCTTGATGACGCGGCCCTTGTCGTTGGCGATGGCTTCGTGAAACAGCTCGGTCTTCGACAGATTGTATTTATAGGAAACAGTTTTAAGCCCGAGGAGCTTTTCGAGATCAGCCTGAAAGGACATTGCAAACCCTTGTGTGGAGAGAAATTGTGCGAGGCGAGCCCCGATGAAGGCGCGCAGGATAGTGCCCCGTAGGCGCTGCCAGCAAGCCAGAAGCCGGACAAGCGATTGGATGACACTGATAAGATTTGGCAATCATCGCGTCGCCGGACTACTTCAATGCGCAAACCACCCGTTGTTTCAAAGTCTTGCTCACGCTGGACAGCAGCGCTGCTGCTGGCTTTGGGCACTGTTTCTGCCGCGGTGGCACAGCCTGCAAACAACTCCGCCAACCAGTTTGGCGATCGGCAGGCCGGTCATTGGGGCGACCCCGGCAATGGCTACTTCGGCAACCCCGCCATCGGCGATTTCGATAAATCACTGGTGCGCGAACCGCCACCGGGGGCGAGACCCTTGGGCCGGGTGTCGAGCGGCAAGCAGACCGACGGCGCGCCTTACATCACGCTACCGGCCCCCACCGATGTAGTCGAGCCTGAGTCAGCACCCAAAAAACAGCCCGCTAAAAAGCGGGCGGCAAAGAAAACCGGCTGAGGTTAAAACGTCGAGACGTCCATCGGCAGCTTGAAGCCGGAGACCGACTCGCGCAGCTTGGCCGAAAGCACATTGAGTTCGCCCACAGCCTCGGCAGTCTGGTGTGCAGTGGCCGAGGTCTGCACCGATACCTCGCGAATGCCCTGCATGGTGGTAGCGAGTTTGGTGGTCTCCACCGACTGTGTGCGCGAGGCCGCAGCAATGTCCTGAATCACCTTCGCGAGCTCCTGCGAACTGGCTTCGATGCGGGTGAGCGCCAAGCCGGCTTCTTCCGCACTCTTGGCACCGCCCACCACGTTGGTGGTGGAGCGTTCCATCGAGGTGATGGCTTCCTGGGTGTCGGCCTGAATGGTTTTCACCAGACTTTCGATCTGCTTGGTTGCCGAGGCGGCGCGTTCGGCCAGGCGCTGCACTTCGTCGGCCACCACCGCAAAGCCGCGACCGGATTCACCGGCCATCGCCGCCTGGATTGAGGCGTTCAAGGCTAGGGTGTTGGTCTGTTCGGCGATGTCGTTGATGAACTCGATGATGTTGCCGATTTCCTGTGACGATTCGCCGAGGCGCTTGATGCGTTTGGCAGTGTCCTGGATCTGCTCGCGCAGCGTCGCCATGCCGGCGATGGTGCGACCCACCGTGGCGGCACCGTTGTGAGCGGTATCCACCGAAGTCTTGGCCTGCTCGGCCAGCTTCTCGGCACGGGTGGCCACTTCTTCGAGCGAGCGGCTGCCGTAGCTGATGGCTTGCGTGGCGCGCACGATTTCGCGGGCCTGACCTTCCGACGACGTGCTCATCTGCTGCACGCGTTCGGTGGTGCTGGATGCTGCCGCGGCGATCTCCACCGAGGTATCGTTGATGGTGCCGACCAGGCCGCGCAGGGTCTGCACGGTAAAGTTGAGCGAGTCGGCGATGTTGCCGGTGAAGTCGGCGGTCACCGTCAGCTCACCGGTCAAGTCGCCGTTGGCGATGTTGGTGATTTCATCCAGCAGCGAGAGGATCGACTGTTGCTGTTCGGCCTCGCTGGCTTTGGAGACATCCTCGCGACGACGGGCCTGATTGACGGTGAGAAACACGTACAGGCCGATCAGCAGCAAGGCAACGACCGTGGCCAGCGCGCTGATGAGCGTGACCGAACCCGAAACGCCGAGCGAGTTCTGGATTTTCTGGCGCAGATTGTCTGCTGCAGTTTGCGTGGCTTCTTCAAACGCGGGCAGCAGGCTGGCCGCGATTTGCAGGGCGGCGACTGGTTTGATGTCCTGAGTGATCGCCACCACGGCGGTTTCCACGGTGCCGAATGCATCGCTCACATATTTGGCCGCGGCGCGGTCGACCACACCGGATGCGGCAAGGGCGCGGTGGTCCCGCTGGAAATCGGCCACTTCAGTGCCGAGTGCCTGGGCGGTGCCCTCGGCCTCACGGCCGTTGCTGAGGGTTTGACGAGCCAGATACAGGATTCGATACAGGCGCATGAGCTGGCGGCTCACGCTGTAGGTGTCTGCCGTGCTGTTGCCGCGCGAGACTTTTTCCAGCACTTCGGAATAGGCGCCGATGGCCGGCGGCACCACATCGGCAACTGCCTTGATGTTGGCGGAGACGCGGGCGTAAGGCACGGCGTTGTCTTCAATGGTTTTCAGCGCTGCCTTCATTGGCTCCCAGGCGGCTTTCAGCGCTTCGAGTTCGGGTTTGGCATCGGCCGACAACTGGCTAATGCCCAGGTCGGAATTGCCGGTCTCATAGGCCAGCAGGGTGTCCTGGAAACCCCGGGTCAAGCTGTCCACCAGTTCGAAGTCGGGCGTCACGCCGCTGGCGGCATCCGAGCCGGTTTTGGAGAGGCTCTTGAGCGTATCCACCAACAGGCGCGACGAGCTCAGCAGTGACTGGTCGCGTGCGACCGAGGATTGGTAGGTGAAGAAACCCGCAATCGAGATGAACAACAGAACACCGGCTGCTGCGAGCAGCAGGAGGTAGTTTTTTTCAGCGGCTGCAGCGCCGGTAGGGGTGGCCATTGTCTTCCTTAATCAGGCTGGTTGAACCGCAACGCGCAGCAGCGTTCAGCCGCCAAGTAACGCCTTGAGTTTGGTGAGTAGCTCGGCTTCTTTCACGGGCTTGACGAGGTAGTCCTTGGCACCTTGGCGCAAGGCCCACATGCGGTCGGATTCCTGGTTTTTGCTGCTGACCACCAGGATCGGGATCATGGCGGTGGCCGGGTCGCGCGCCATCTGGCGTGTGGCCTGGAAACCGTTCACGCCCGGCATCACGACATCCATGATGACGCAGTCGGGTTTCTCGGTCTTGATGCGATCGAGCGCATCCTGCCCAGTAGTGGCCTCAATGGCCTGATGCCCGGCCTTGACCAGGATATTGCGGATGTTTTGAACGTCCGTGGGCGAATCGTCCACGATCATGACACGGGCCATCGTTGTTCCCTCAACACTTCGGTTGGTGTAGTGCAGTGACGTTACACGATTCTGTGCAGAGACGGCAGGGCTTTGTTCAAACGAAGCTGCGCACAGCCCGACCGGTGAAAGCCTGCCCAGCAAAAGGCGTGTTGCGGCCACGGCTGAGCATCGCAAGGGGATCGAGTGTCCAGTGCAGCGCGGGGTCGATCAGCGTCAGCGCCGGCGAGGCGCCGACGGCGATGCGCGGCGGCGTCATTCCCAGCACAGCGGCGGGGCCGGTGCTCAGGCGCGCCGCGCATTGCAGCGGCGACAGCACGCCGTCTTCCACCAGCCGCAAGGCCAGCGGCAGCAGGGTTTCGAGGCCAGAGATACCCGGTTCGGTGAGCGGGAAGGGGTTGACCTTGGCATCCGGCTCGTGCGGCTGGTGATCCGAGCAGATCGCGCTGATGACCCCTTTGCCGACGGCCCCGCGCAGGGCGTCGCGATCATCCGCCGAGCGCAGCGGCGGGATCACATGCGCCATGGCATTGAAGCCTTCGAGCGCGGCATCGGTGAGAAACAACTGGTGCGCGGCCACATCCGCCGTCACCGGCAACTTGCGGGCTTGAGCGCTTTCCACCAGCTCGGCACCGCGGGCCGACGACAGGCGCCCGAAATGCACGGCAGCGCCGGTGTCTTCCACCAGCGAAATCCATTGGCGCACGGCTGCGACTTCGGCTGCGACCGGGATCGCCGCCAATCCCAGCTTGGTCGCCATCGCGCCTTCATGGGCGCAACCGCCGTTGGCCAGTACGGCATCGAGTGCGACCACATGCACGGTCAGCCCCAAACCATTTGCGTATTCGAGCGCGCGGCGGGTCACCAGCAGATTGGCAAGCGGTGCGAGGCCATTGGTCACGCCCACCACGCCGGCCGCCTTGAGTGCCGAGAGTTCGCCCAGCGCCTCGCCCTGCAAGCCCACGGTGAGTGCGCCCAGCACCCGCACCGTCGCACCGCCCGCCTGTGCAGCCTTGGCGTGGATGCGATCCACCGCCGCCGGTGTATCGGCGACCGGCTTGGTGTCGGGCGGCATCACCAGTGTCGTGATGCCGGCTGCGAGCGCGGCTTTGGCCTCCGAGGCGATGGTGGCCTTCGCCGTTGCACCCGGCTCACGCAGGCGCGCAGCGAGGTCGATGATACCCGGCATCAGCCAGAGGCCTTGGGCGTTGATCATTTCATCGGCTGCGGGCGCCGTACCGATGTGCGTGATCTGGCCGGCTTCGAGCCGCACCGTCGTCACCTTGTCGGTGCCGCTGGCCGGGCAGAGTATGCGGACGTTCTGGATCAGTATCGAAGTCATTGCGCGCCGCTCAAGATTTCTGCCATCACCGCCATCCGCACCGCCACGCCGTTCTTCACCTGATCGAGAATCACCGAGCGTTCGCCGTAAGCCACATCACCGGCGATCTCGACGCCGCGATTGATCGGGCCGGGGTGCATCAGCAGCACATCCGCTTTCAGCCGCGCGAGGCGCTCCTGCGTCAGTCCGTAGTCGCGGTGAAACTCGCCGAGCGAAGGCAGAAACGCGCCGACCATCCGCTCTTTTTGCAGGCGCAGCAGAATCACTACATCCACTCCTTCAAGCCCGCGCATCAGGTCGTGCTCGATGGTGACGCCCGGTGCCAGTTGCGCGATGCCCGCAGGCATCAGCGTGCTCGGGCCGACCAGGCGCAAGTCCTTCACGCCCAGCGTGGTCAGTGCATGGATGTTGGAGCGCGCCACTCGCGAGTGGACGATGTCGCCGACGATGGCGACCGACAGCTGATCGAACGATTTCTTGTGACGCCTAATGGTGAAAGCATCGAGCAGCGCCTGCGTGGGATGAGCATGGCGGCCATCGCCGGCGTTCAAGATCGCCACCCCCGGCTCGGCGCGTTCGGCAAAGAAGTGCGCCGCACCGGACGCCTCGTGACGGATCACGAACAGATCCACCTGCATCGCCTCGATGGTTTTCAGCGTGTCGAGCAGCGTCTCGCCCTTGGCGGTGGAGCTGGCCTGTACATGCAGGTTCACCACGTCGGCGCTGAGGCGCGTGGCGGCGAGTTCGAAGGTTGTACGGGTGCGGGTGGAGTTCTCGAAGAACAGATTGACCACCGTCTTGCCAGTCAGCAGCGGGTCTTTCTTGAAGCCGATTTCGGCCGCGCGGGCGTAGGGCTCGGCGCGATCCAGCAGACGCTCCAGCATTAGGCGCGGCAGCCCCTCGGTGGTGAGCAGGTGGCGCAGATGGCCTTGGGCGTCGAGCTGTAGCGAGGGCGTCACGAAAGTTCTTGCAGGAATTGTTCGAGCAGGATTTTAGCCGCGATGCCATCGCGGTCGCCTTTTTTTACACGGCGCGTCATGGCCCCACTTGAACGCGCATCGCGTAACAGGTCGTCGGCAGCGCGCGAGGAGTAGCGCTCATCCGAGAAGTGCACCGGCAATTGGCTGCGTGCCTCTAGCTCCTTGGCGAACTTGCGGGTGAGGGTGGTGATGCGCTGGTCGGTGCCGTCTTCCATCAGCGGCAGGCCGACCACGAGAGCCGCAGGCCGCCATTCGGCAACGAGCTTCATGACGGCCTCGAAGCCGCCGGTCAGCGTCGCCAAGGGTCGGGCGGTGCCGGTAATGGTGTCGCCAACTGCGGTGCCGATGCGCTTCTCGCCGTAATCAAAGGCGAGATAAGTTGGCACTACGCGTGCCCGGCGTCGCCGCCGAGCTGGGTCACGTCCACACCTAACAGCCGCGTGGCGAGCTTCCAACGATCGGACGGCGGTGACTTGAACAGGATGCGCTGGTCCACCGGCGTGTTGAGCCAGCTGTTCTGCAATATCTCGCTTTCAAGCTGCCCCTCGGTCCAGCTGGCGTAGCCGAGCGCCACGAAGTAATGCCCAGGCCCCTTGCCTTCGCCGATGGCCTTGAGAATGTCCTTCGAGGTGGTGATGAACAGCCCACCACCGATGTTCATCGTCGAGTCCCAGTCATCCGGCCCGTCGTGGATGACAAAGCCGCGTTCGGGCGACACCGGCCCGCCCCAGTAGACCGTCGGGTCGCCGGCAAGGTCGGTATCCGGCAACTGCATCTGGCCCAGCATGTCGCGCACTTTCAGGGTCATCGGGCGGTTGATGATGAGGCCCAGCGCACCGCGGTCGTTGTGCTCGCAGAGCAGGGTGACGGAGTGGTTGAAGTTCTCGTCGTCGAGCGCTGGCATCGCGACCAGAAACTGGTTGTTGAGGTAATAATCTTCTGACATGGCCGCAGTATATCCAGCCCTCAGGGCGTGGCAGGCAAACGCGGCAGCGGCTCGCCTTCGGCCAGTGCATAGGCCAGCACGCTGAGCACGGCGGCGTTCTCAGCCAGGTAACGCGGGTTGACCTTGTCCAGCGTGTCGGCGGCGGTGTGATGGATGGTGAAGTAGTCGCGACCATCGGTCAGCGGTGCAAAGCCCGGAACGCCGGCCTTGTTGAGCGGGCCGATGTCGGCACCGACGCCGCCGAGCCGAAAGTCGACGATGCCCGCGCCGATGCCGCTCAGCACTTCGCCGATGGGTTTGAGCAGTGGCAGGGTGGCGGGAGTGACGTTGGCGGCGAAGCCGGTTGGGTGGCCGCTGCCGTAATCCATTTCCAGGGCGGCGATGTGCTTGGCAATATCGCCGGCGTGCATCTCGGCATAGCTGGTGCCGCCCTTGAGGCCGTTTTCCTCGTTCATCCAAGCCACCACGCGGATGGTGCGGCGCGGCGTCAGGCCCAAGCTCTTTAACGTGGCGGCGACGTGCATCGCAGCCGCGACGCCAGTGGCATCGTCCTGCGCGCCGGTGCCGAGGTCCCAGCTGTCGAGATGGCCGCTGACCAACACGATCTCCTCCGGCAGTTCGCGCCCCTTGAGATCGGCCACCACATTGAAGCTGTCGGTGTCGGGCAGGGTTTGTGGCGTGAGGGTGAGCTGCATTGTCACCTTGCCCTTGGCGGCGAGGCGCTCGATCAGGAGCGAATCTTCGGCGGCGATGGCAGCTGCCGGAATCTTGGTGACGTCGTCGGCGTAGCGCAGCGCGCCGGTGTGTGGCTGGTGGTTGCCGATCGGGCCGGCCGAGCGATTGATGCTGGCCACCGCACCCAGCGCCGCCGCTTTGGACGCACCCAGACCGCGGTAGGCGACCGCGCCGCCATAGGCCTCGCCGGCATGCCCGGCCGCGGCCATCTGCTCGTCGAAAGCTGCGGTGAACAGCACGATTTTGCCGCTGATGTTTTCACGACCCAGCGCCGTCAGTTCGGCAAAATCACGCACCGGCACGACCTCGGCCGTGAGGCCTTTCTTCGGCGTGGCGACACTGCCGCCGAGCGCGGTGATGGCGAGCTTGTGGCTGAGGCCCTGCGCACGGTTGTTCCAGCCGACGAGCGAGGCGGTCTCTTCGCCGCGCACCCAGTGCGGCACTTTCACAGGCTCCAGTTTCACTTCCAGACCCAGCGCCCGCAGCTCGGCGGCGACGCGCTTCACGGCTTCGGCCGCGCCCTTGGAGCCGGTGAGGCGCGGGCCAACTTCGTCCGAAAGCATTGCGGTCTGCCGATAGGCATAGTCGGAGCCGACGGCGGCATCGCGGATGCGCACCAGCGTCGCCGCCATCGCACTGTCGCCCACTGCGGGAGCTGGCTCATCGTGAGCGATGGCCACAGTGCTGAGGGAGGCGGCAATCAGGGTAGCGAGCAGGGTCTTGGTCATGGCGGAGGTTTCAGTGTGCCAGTCGTGATTCGATGGCCTTCATCAGTCGGCCCGCAATGTCGGTGCCAAACGCGGCGTCGATTTCGCGCGCGCAGGTGGGCGAGGTGATGTTGATTTCGGTCAGGTGCTCGCCAATCACGTCGAGGCCGACGAACCACAGCCCTTTTTCGAGCAGCTTGGGGCCCAGGGCTTCGCCGATGCGGCGCTGTGCGGCGGTGAGCGGTCGCGGCTCGCCACGGCCGCCGGCCGCCAGATTGCCGCGCGTCTCGCCTGCCTGCGGGATGCGTGCCAGGCCGTAGTCGATGGCTTCGCCGTGCACGATCAGCACGCGGGTGTCGCCATCGCTGATCGCGGGCAGATACTTCTGTGCGGTAATCATCTGCTTGCCGTAATCGCTGAGCTGTTCGATGACGCTGCGTAGATTGAGGCCGTCGGGCTTGACCCGAAAGATGCCGCGTCCGCCCATGCCGTCGATGGGTTTGTAGATGACGTCGCCGTGCTCGGCGTGAAAGGCGCGCAGGGCGGCCATGTCGGCTGCGAACAGGGTCGGCGGCGAGAAATCGGGGAACCACGCGGTGGCCAGTTTCTCGTTGTAGTCGCGCAGTGCAGCGGGGCGGTTGAGCACCAGCGCGCCCTGCTTTTCAGCCAGCTCGAGCACCCAGGTGGCAGCGATATAGGCGGCGTTGACTGGTGGGTCGGCGCGCATCAGCAGCACGTCGAGCGTGCCCAGCGTCAGCACTTCGGCATCGCCCAGCCAGTCGAACCAGTGCTTCTTGTCATCGGTGACTTTCAGCCGGCGACCACGGCCGTGCGCGGTGCCGTCTTTCACCCAGAGATCACCCACACCGAACACCACCAAGTCCCAGCCGCGCGCCTGTGCCGCAAGCATCAGCGCGAAGGTGGTGTCCTTGTAAGGCTTGAAGTCCTCAACCGGGTCGCAGACAAAGCCAACGACGCGACTCATTGCGCGTCGCTCGACAGCACCGCAACGGTCTCGCGAGCGGCGGCGAGCAGAGCCAGCCGTGCCACCACGCCGTAGGCATAGAACTTGTTGGGCTCTGCATCCGGTGCCGCCGCAGGCTCGGGGCAGTTGCAGGCATTGTTAAAGGCCAGCTGGCGGAACTGCGCGCCAGGTGCATTGAGGTTTTCGGTGTTGGAGCGGCCGCCGTGCACGCGGTAGAAGCCACCCACCACATAGTGGTCGATCATGTAGACCACGGGCTCGGCGGTCATGTCCGCGGAGCCGGGCGCGGCATCGCGCCAGTGTTCGAAGGTGTAGACGCCTTCTTGCAGGATCACTCCGGTGTTCTCCTTGCCCTCTTTCATCGACGACATTTTCTTGCGGGTGTCGCGGTTCATGTTGCGCACTTCATCAACGCTTTTCACCGACATGATGCCCATGCCATAAGTGCCGGCATCGGCCTTGATGATGACGAAGGGCTCGTCGGTGACGCCATATTCTGCATACTTTTTCTTGATGTCTTCGAGCAGCAATTCGACATTGCTGGCCAGGCATTCCTCGCCTTCACGCTTGGCAAAGTTGATCTCGCCACAGTTGCGGAATAGCGGGTTGACCAGCCAGGGGTCGATGCCGAACTGTTCGGTGAAGTCCTCGGCCACGTCTTTATAGAGCGCAAAGTGCTGCGTCTTGAGGCGGTCGCTCCAGCCCAGCTTGGGATGCGGCACCACCGGCTGCTTCAGGCCTTCGAGAATGTCGGGGCGGCCGCCCGAGAGATCGTTGTGCAGCAGTACCAGGCAGGGTTTGAAGCCTTCCAGGAACACAAGATCGTCTTCGCGTTTCAAAGGCTCCAGCAGCAGTTTCTTGCCACTGGGCAACTCAAAGCTCTGCGACTCGGCCATGCCCGGGATGATCGAGCCGATGCGTACCTTGTAGCCGGCCTTGAGGATGAGGTCGCGCAGCGTCGCCACCGCTTCGAGGTAATACAGGTTGCGGGTGTGGTTCTCGGGCACCAGCACCACGTTGCAGGCCGAGGGCATCAAGCGCTCGAAAGCCGATTGCAGGGCATGCACCGACAGCGGCTCGAATGCCGGATTGAGATTGTTGAAGCCGGCCGGGAACAGATTGGTATCGACCGGTGCCAGCTTGTAGCCGGCGTTGCGCAAGTCCACCGAGCAGTAGAACGGCGCGGGCGTGCGGTGAAACTCCTTGCGAAACCAGGCTTCGATCTCGGCACTGCGGTCGAGCAGCGTCTGCTCGAAGCGCAGCAGCGGGCCGGTGTGGGCGGTGGTGAGGTTGGGGACGGTCGGCAGCTGGCTGTCGAACATGGGAGTTCCTTTGTCGGGCAAGACGGATCGCCGCCGGGTGCGGCGGACATTACCCCCAAATGATGGCGCAGATGACCTTTGCAAGAGCAGTGCGAGTTGCCATTGCAGGAGTGTGAGCGCCCGGTTTTGTGTGTTACAAAGTCTGTGCACTGCGAGCACTGTGACAATGGCAGTAAAAGCCACACAGCAACCGACAAACCAGGGAGATGGTCCGTGTCCACCGAAGCCACCCATCCAAGCGCGCCCAAGGGCGCCAAAGTGATGGTCATCGACGATTCGCAAACCATCCGCCGCACCGCCGAAACCCTGTTGATGAAAGAGGGCTACTCGGTCATCACTGCCGCAGACGGCTTCGAGGCCCTGGCCAAGATCGCCGACCAGAACCCTGATCTGATCTTCATCGACATCATGATGCCGCGCCTGGATGGCTATCAGGCCTGCGCGCTGATCAAGAGCAACGCCCGCTACGCCAAGACCCCGGTCATCATGCTGTCGTCCAAGGACGGCTTGTTCGACCGCGCACGCGGTCGCATCGTCGGCTCGGATGAATACCTCACCAAGCCGTTCACGAAGGACGAACTGATCGGCGCAGTTCGCACCTACCTCAAGACGGCCTGAGTTACGCGCGCATGACCGATGCCCCGCAGAGCTTTGCCGGTAGTCCTTTCGAGCTGTTGGCCCATCTGGAATCGCGTGTGCAGATCACGCGACCGGATGTGGTGCGTCGTCGCAGCGACGTCTGGCTGGGCCTGGGTTTCAGGGTGCGCGGGCACTGGTGCGTCGCCCCGCGTGAGGACGTGCGGGAAATCATCCCGCTGCCGTCGATGACGCGCGCGCCTGGCGCCAAGCCCTGGTTGATGGGGGTCGCCAACGTCCGTGGCGGCATTCTGGCCGTGGCTGATCTCGCGCAGTTTCTGGGCCTGCCGCGCAAGGCGCCGCAATCCACCACCCGCGTGCTGATCTTCAACTCCACCAAGATGCCGGTCGGCATTCTGGTGGACGAAGTGGCGGGCTACCGCCAGTTCAGCATGAGTGACCAGCGGCATCCGCGCATGGCCGAAGCCGGCCCGCTGGCACCCTACCTGCTCGGAGCCTTCGAGCGCGAAGAGCAGCCGTGGTTTGCCTTCAGCCTGCACAAGCTGTCGGAGAGCCTGGAGTTTGCCCATGCTGGCTACTGACGAGGGCACTGCCGTGACGCCGCGCCCATCGCCCAACGCCTCACTGGGACAGCGTCTGGTGTTGGCCAACAGCCTGAAATGGCTGGCCCCCGAAATCGACGCCTCGCTGCAACGCGCGCGCGCGCTCATCGACCAGCATCAGGAAGCCGACGAAGGCGAGCTGGATGCGGACGCCGTGCAAGCCGAACTCAAGCTGGTGCTCGGTGCCCTGCGCATGGCCAGCTGCCACGGCGGCGTGCTGCTGGCTGAAGAACTCTGTGCGGCCATCGAGGTGGTCTCGCGAGGCCAGCTGTTGCAATCGGCCGAGGCGCTGGCAGCCGTCAGCGGCGCGACGCTGCAACTCTCGGATTATCTCGACGCCCTGCGCCACGCCGCGCCCGATCGCGCAGCCGTGCTGCAACCGGCCATCAGCGAGCTGCGTCTGGCCTGTGGCCGCGCGGCGGCCACCGAAGCGGATCTGTTCGTGCAGCAGATGCTGCGCATCAATCCGCAGCTGCCGGTCATGCAGCACATGGATGTGGCGGCGTCCGCATCGGTGGTGGCGGGCAAGCTGCTGTCGGCGTTTCAGATCCTGCTGCTGCAATGGCTCAAGGGCATCGACGTGCCCAATACCCTGCTCAAGCTGCGCAAGGTGGGCGACCACATTGCCTCGCACGCCACGCGCCCCGACATCCTGCTGTTGTGGAGCGCCTTCGCGGCAGCCATCGACTCCCTGGTGATCGTGCCTGGCAGCGAGTCGCTGGAACTCAAGCGCTGGGTCGGCCGACTCGGCCAGCAGATCAAGATTCTGGCCGAGCGTGGTGAAGACGCAGCCGACCCCAAATCGCTTGAAATTGCCTGGCGCTTGCTGGCCTACGCCGCACCTATCCACCACGGCGGCAATCGCTGGCTGCTGCTGCGCCACCATCTGCTGCTGGACGCCACCTTGCCGGTCGAGCCCGCCTTGTCGGCCGCGCGCCAGCAATTGCGCGGCCCCAACACCCGCTTGCTCGAAAAAGTGGCGGACGAAGTGCGCGCCGATCTGGCGCTGGTCAAGGATGGCCTCGATCTGGCCTTGCGCTCCGGCGGTCTTTCACCCGACTTGCAGGGCTCGCTCGGCGAGCGGCTGGGGCGCATCGCCAACACGCTGGTATTGCTGGGTTTGCCGCAGCTCGAACAGGTGCTGCGCAACCAGACCGGGGAGCTGGCCAGCCTGAGCTCCGGCGCGGCCGAAAACCAGGGCCAGTGGATGCGCATCGCCACCGCCCTGCTGCGGGTGGAGCACAGCCTGGAGACGGCGCTGTTCCGTCCGCTGCGGCAGATTCGCGTCGAACCGCTGACCACCGAAATCATCGAAGCCGTCCCGCATTCGCAGGATCTGCTCGAAAGCATCGCCGCGCTTCTGCGCGAGATGCTGGTCGATCTCGCAAAGCTCAAGGCGCAGCTCGATGCCTACCTGAAAGGCGGTGAGTTGCGTGATGCCACCGAGCCAGTGCAGCTGCTCAGTGAAGTCAGTTCCGGGCTGGTCATTCTCGACCGGTTGCCGGCCGCCAACCTGACGGCGGAGCTACGTGACTGGCTGCGTGCTGCAGGGCCGCAGGAGCTGCGCGACGACCCCGCACTGGCTGTACGTTTCGCCGAATCCGTCGCCGCGCTGGAGTTGTACCTGGAAGCCCTGCGCGACGTGCTGCCGCAACCTGAGCGCATGCTGGAAACCCTGTCGGTGGCGCTGGCCGCACTGGCGCCGGCAGGGCCGGATGAAGATGCTATTTCGCTCGATGCGCTGACGGCCGAAATGGCGCGTGCCGTCGGCAAGGCTGAGAGTGCGATCGACGGAGCCGGCCCTTCGTTCGATGACTCCATCGAGAGTTCGAACGCTGCGCTCGAAGCCCAGACTTTTTTCACCGAAACGCCGAGCCAGACCGACGAGTTCGATCTCGCCAGCGAAGCCGCCTACGAAGCAGGTGCCGCGATGCAGGCCCCGTTCGTCGAAGATATCGAATCGCCCTCGGCATTGGCAGCGGGTGACGACGACCCCGAGATTCGCGCCATCTTCATCGAAGAAGTGCAGGAGGTTCTCGACAGCCTCAAGCGCCAGCTGCCGGTCTTCCATCGCGATCCCACTGACCTCGCCACGCTGGGCGACATCCGCCGCGCGTTTCACACCCTCAAGGGCAGTGGCCGCATGGTTGGGGCCGATCGCATCGGTGAGTTCGGCTGGTCGCTTGAGCACTTGCTCAATCGTTGCATCGAAGGCGCTTTGCCCGTCAACAATGCGGTTGTGACTGTGGTTGGCGAGGCGATCAGAGCCCTGCCGATGCTGCTTGGCCAGTTCCGTGATGACACGCCCGCACAGTCGCCCGACGATGCGCAGACGCTCATTGCGCGCGCGCATTTTCTCGCCAGCGGCCGCGCACCAGAGATGGTCGAGCCGGAAGTACTCGGCGTGTTCCGCACCGATGCGTTCGACCGTCTCGGCGATATCGAACGCTGGCTGTCCAACGAGGCCGAGAGCTTCATCGATGCCGATACCGTGCGCGCTCTGCACACCATCAAAGGCTCCGCGGCGGTCGTCAACGCCGAAGCGCTGAGCGAACTTTCAGGCGCGCTCGAAGCCGTGCTGAAGCAGTTCGTGCTTGCCGACGTGCCGGTATCGCCGGAAGTGCGCGCCGTGCTGGCCGAAGTGCTGCCGGTGATGCGCGACTGGATGCTGAAGGCAGGCTCGGCCGCGTCCGTGCAGGACGACGCAGACTGGCTGGCGCGGGTGGCAGCGCTCAAGCCTTTTCTGCCGCCGACGGGCGAAACCCTCAGCTATGGGCGTCGCGAATCGCTGGTCAATCTGGCTTTCGATCGACTGCAAATGGTCGAGCAGCGGCTGGTGGCCTGGACAGTTTCACCCGCCGATTTCGCACTCGGCCGCGCGATGGGCGATGCCGCCGAGGCACTCGCCATCGTCTCGCAGGAGTGCGCGCCGCTGATGCGCGGTGCCGAGGCATTGAGCGAGCGGCTGCGCGCCGATGACCTGGCTGCAGAAACACCGGATTCCACCTTCTTCATCGCACTCACCAACGCGCTGGAGCATCTGTATCAATTCCTGGATGGTTATCGCGAAGGCGGCATCCGCGATAGCGGCCGTGAGCTGGCCGAGCTGCTGCGTCGCCTGCCGCTGCGCAGCGAACCGCTGCCATTAACAGCCGAAACCGCCGATTGGCAGCCCGAAGTGGTCATGCAAGAGAGCGCTGACTACAGCGCCGATTTCGCGTTTTCAGATGCGCCCATCGTGTTTACGGCGGATGTCAGTGGTGACAGCTTCGCGCCATCCACCGGCTGGACCGCTGCTGAAGAGCCGGCGCCGTTGGAGTTGTACGTCATCCCGCACGCGGTGCCGGTGCCGCCGGAAATGGTCGACCCCGAGCTGGCCGAAGTGTTCGTGGAAGAAGCCCGCGAACTGCTGGCCGTGCTGCATGCCGACGTGCCCGCCTGGCAGCCGCCGCAAGCGCCGGCGACCTCGATCATGCACGCCCTGCACACCCTCACCGGCAGTGCCCGCATGGCGGGCTATGCCGCGCTGGGCGACGTGGCGCATGGTTTCGAGCAGCGCTTCAACGGCCTTGATCTCGCCGCAGAGACGGCCACGTTGCTTCGCGCCGAATTGCTGGCCACGCTGCCCGTGTTCGACGAAGCGGTGGATGCCTTTGCGCTGATGATCCCGCCCGCTGCACAGACAGTGCCGCTGTTTGCCGAGACCGGCGATGCAGCGGCCCCCGCTTTTGAAGAAACCAACAAAGACTGGACCTTCACCAGCAACATTCCCGTGCTGCCCGTGGTGCCGGTGCCGCCGCCGCCGCCGGTATTTACCGACCCCTACGTGCAGGCGCAGACCGACGACGCCTCGGCCTGGCTGGTGAACGATGGCCTCGTCGATCAGCGCTCGGGCCCTGGCCCTGCCGCCGAAGCGCCTTCGGCACCGCAGCCCATACTGCAACCCTTGCCGAGCCTGATGGATGGCATGGAGCAGTTCTGGCCCCGGCCTGAAGGCCATCCTTCAGCGATCGAAACCTCCTTCGGCGAGCCATCTGCGGAATTCCCCAGTGTCTTCGCCGCGCCCGCGAGCGCCGAGCCCGGCCAGGAAGCGGTCGACCCGGAACTGGCCAGCATCTTCATCGCCGAAGCCGGCGAGAATCTGGAAACCATCGAGACCGCACTGGCTGACTGGCAGCGCGATGCCGGTGATGCCGCCGCCATCGGTGAGCTGCTGCGTGCCCTGCATACGCTGAAGGGCGGCGCGCGCATGACCGGCTTCATGCCGATGGGCGACGTCACCCATCACATGGAATCACGGCTCTCCGCACTGCTTGCGAGCGGGATCGCGCCGGCAGCTGAAGATCATGCCGTCCTCAAGGCCGATCTCGCCGTGCTGGAGCATATGCACGACGCCCTGTCGCGCGGCCACTACGCTGAAATCGCGCGCATCGCAGAGCCCGTGCTGCCTAAGGTGCAAGAAGCGCCCGCAGTCAGCGCTGATGATGCACCTGCGCCCTTGCGCCCGGCCGTGGCCACGACAGCCCCCGGCCCGGTTGCCGAAGGCTGGGAACCGACCCTGTTCTGGAAACCCGAAGAAGACGCCACTGCCGCCACCCGCCGCGAGCTGGCGCGCGTACCGGTGGAAAGCCTCGACGCCATGCTCAACGAGGCAGGCGAAATCTCCATCTACCGCTCGCGTCTGGAACAGCAGAACGCCGTGCTGGTCACCCAGCTCACCGAAATGCGCCAGACCGTCGTGCGCCTACGCGAGCAGCTGCGCCTGATGGATATCGAAACCGATGCGCAGATCGCCGCCCGTGGCCTCAACGCCCAGGGCGTGGGTGGTGAGGCCGACCGCTACGAGCAGGACTTCGATCCGCTCGAAATGGATCGCTACTCGCGTATGCAGGAGCTGAGCCGGGCGTTGACCGAAGCCGTCGGTGACTTGAGCTCGCTGCATCTGACGATGGATCAGGGTGTAAACGAAGCCCAGGCGCTGCTGTTGCAGCAGGGCCGCATCAACACCGCCGTGCAGCAGGGCTTGATGAGCACGCTGATGGTGCCGTTCTCGCGGCAGGTGGCGCGCTTGCAACGCGTGGTGCGGCAGACTGCGCAGGAAGAAGGCAAGTTTGCCGACGTCAGCTTCGAAGGCGTGGAGTCCGAACTCGACCGCAACGTGCTGGAACGCATGACCGCGCCGCTGGAGCATCTGCTGCGCAACGCCGTCGTGCATGGGCTCGAAAACCCCGAGGGTCGCAGCAGCGCTGGCAAGTCAGCCACCGGCAGCGTCACCGTGAGCCTGAAGCGTGAAGGCACCCAGCTGTTGATGGAAGTCGCCGACGACGGCTATGGCCTCAACTTCGGTGCCATCCGCAGCAAGGCCATCGAGCGCGGGCTGTTGCCGCCGGACGCGGCCCTGGGCGATGACGAAATCGCACGCTTCATTTTCGAAGCCGGATTCTCCACCGCCGAAACGCTCACCCAGAGCGCCGGGCGCGGTGTGGGCATGGACGTGGTGGCCTCCGAGGTGAAGCAGCTGGGCGGCTCGCTGGAACTGCGTTCAGAAGCCGGGCAGGGCACGCGCTTCTCCATTCGTTTGCCGTTGTCGCTAGCGCTCTCGCAGGCGCTGATGGTGAAGGTGGGGGGCGAGGTTTATGCCCTGCCGCTGGTCGCCATCGAAGGTATCGGCCGCGTGCCGCGCGATGTGGCCGTGGTGGCTGCCGGTGGTGGCGAGTCCAGCTTCAGCTACGGCGGTCACGACTACCGCGTGCGGCCGCTGGCCGAACTCATCGACCTGCCGCATGTCATGCCCGACGACAGCCGCAGCGTGCCCGCCGTGCTGGTGCGCATGGGCGAGGGTGTGGCCGGCGGCGAGCGCCGCGCGGCACTCATCGTCGATCAGTTGCTCGGCAACCGTGAAGTGGTGTCGAAGGCCGTCGGTCCGCAGCTGTCGTCGATCTCCGGCGTATCGGGCGCGACGATTTTACCGAGCGGCGAAGTGGTGCTGATTCTCGACCCCGCCGCGCTGGTCATCGACCGTGCGCGCCGCCGCCTGATTGCCGAAGCCGCCGCCAATCGCGCGACGCTGGAACGCGAGGCGACGCAAAGCGGTCGGCTCATCATGGTGGTGGACGATTCGGTCACCATGCGCCGCGTCGCCGAGCGCCTGTTGCAGCGCAATGGCTATCGCGTGCTCACCGCCAAGGACGGGCTCGATGCCATCGCCCTGCTACAGAACGAAGCGCCGGCGGCGATCCTGCTCGACATCGAAATGCCGCGTGCGGACGGTTTTGAAGTGGCCGGTTTCGTGCGCAACAACGAGCGTATTTCTGAGACTCCCATCATCATGATCACCTCCCGCTCAGGCGACAAACACCGCACCCGCGCGGCCACGCTGGGCGTCAACCGCTACCTCATCAAGCCGTATCAGGAAGAGCAGCTGCTCTATGAGTTGCGTGCACTGTTGCAGGCACGGGAGGCTGAAGCCGCATGAGCCTCGAACCGATTGCCAAGGAGATCTACTGCGTGCTGATCGCGCTGGTGGACGACACCCTGCTGCTGCCCAACGCCGCCATCGCCGAAACCGTGGGGCAGGAGGCGCTGACCGTGAACGAGGGTGAACCACGCTGGGTTGCCGGCGAGCTGCAATGGAATCGCCGTGCCCTTACCGTCACCCGTTTCGAGACCTTGAACGGCGCTCTCCACGAGCCGCTCACGCGCCGCGCCCGTCTGGTGGTGCTGCAAGCGCTGGATACCGAAACCACCGCTGCACCACTGGCGCTGGTGGCGCAGAGTTATCCGCATCTCATCACCGTCACCCGCGATGCCATCGCCCCGCTGCCGCTGCGTCCCGGCGATGACCCCGCCGTGGTGCTGGCTCGTGTGCGTGTGGGCAACAGCGAGGCCCTGATTCCCAATCTGGATGCGCTGCGGCAGCGGGTGAACGAGCTGGCCGACTCCGCCCAGGGGTAGTCCCTGCGGCAGCAATAAGGCTGCCGTCGAGCGCAATCATTCCGCGACGGCAAGGGCAACGGCTTCGCGCAGCGCCGGTACGATCTCCTGCTCGAACCACGGCCTTAGCTGAAGCCAGCGGGTATTGCGCGGACTGGGGTGCGGCAGCGGAAAGAATCCGCGTTGCAGATGCTCCGGCCAGCGCCGCACGGTCTGCTCCAGCGTTTCGCGCCGGGCATCGAGGTAATACAGATGCGCGTAACGGCCGATCAGCAGCGTCAGTTTGAGATGCGGCAGCAGCGGCCGCACCTGGCCGTGCCAGAGCGGCGCGCATTCCGGGCGCGGCGGCAGGTCGCCACCCTTGCCCTTGCCGGGGTAGCAAAAGCCCATGGCCATCACGCCGTAGCGGTTCTGGTCGTAGAAGGCTGCGCTGTCGAGTGCCATCCACTGCCGCAGCCGCACGCCGCTGGGGTCGTCCCAGGGTATGCCGCTGGCGTGCACGCGGGTGCCGGGCGCCTGACCGGTGAGCAGCACCCTCAGGCGGGTATCGACGCGGATCACCGGTCTGGGGCCGAGCGGCAGGTGAGCAGCGCAGAGCGTGCAGTCGCGGATTCGCGTCAGGAGTGGGGTCAACGCTGTGGGCGCGCTGGGTGTGTCGGACATGTCGCCAAGTGTGCCACTCGGGTAGAAGCTGCTCTGCGGTACAGATCGTCGGCGTGAGTGGTTATGCTCTGTTTAATCCATTCAAGCAGCCTCGCGCATGACCGCACTCGATAACCTGATTCACGGCCTCTACGGCATGACTGCCGAATCTGACTGGCGTGCGGCGCGCGAGCGGGCGCTGGAGCTGTTGCGCATCCATTCCCACGCGCAGTCGGCGGCATGGATCACCACCAGCGAGGGCGGCGCAGGGCCGTTTACCGAGTCGGTGCACAGTGGCTTCACCAAGACGCAGCTGAGCAGCTTCAAGTTCACCACCGCCCAACCGGTGCAGGTGGTCGCGGTGCCGGGCGGTGTGGTGCATGTGATCCGCTATAACCATTCCAGCCGCCATCTGGTCAGCGTCGTGGCCTTGCGCTGGAGCGATGCGGTGACCGTGCCTGAAGCGGCGATTCTCGGCAGCGCAGTGGCGCATCTGGCCGAGTCCTCGGCGCTGGCGCAAAAGCTCTTCGTGCAGCGCGACGAGTGGCTGCTGCACATGGGCCGCTCCAACCGGGGTGCCGCGGCGCTGGTGGATGCGCGCGGCACGGCGCACGCCGGCACGGATCGTTTCCGCAAGATTCTCGAAGCGCGTCGTTTCCAGCCCAACCAGTTGCCGTTCACGCTGCCGGACCTCGGCAACGACAGCCATGCCGCCTTGGTCTAC
The DNA here is from genome assembly GCA_965279705.1 of Stagnimonas sp. Lineage (GTDB taxonomy): Bacteria > Pseudomonadota > Gammaproteobacteria > Nevskiales > Nevskiaceae > Stagnimonas. The sequence continues at coordinate 2,360,927 of OZ257257.1, read as the reverse complement.
GAAGGCCTGCACGTGCGTATCGAGCGCATGGATGGCCTGTTTCTGGTGCATCTGCGCCAGCCGCTGCCGTTCGACATCCTCTCGCCGCGCGAGCAGCAGATCGCCCGCGCGCTGGGCGCGGGCAAGACCTTCAAGAGTGTGGCCAAGCAGTGTGAGATTTCGATTTCCACCGTCGCCAATCACGCCACCCGCATCTACCGCAAGCTCGGCATCTTCCGCCGCGAAGAGCTGGTGGAATTGATCCGCGCGCCGGGTGCCGCACCTGCAACGGCCATCACGCCGAAGCCTGGCCGTGTGAAGAAGCTCGGGTAAAAAAAGCCTAGCGTCCGCAGCGCGAAAACCGCTGGGCTAGTCTCGCCACAGAGAAGGCTGCAAAAGCCTCCGACACTCTGGAGAGAGACATGAAAGCGATCTTGATCGGCGCGCTCGCGCTGGCCATCCCCTTGCTGGCGCAGGCGATACCCGAAGGCCCTGCGCCGAACACGCCCGAATGGGCGTTGCGCGAAGCCGCCAATTACGCGCACACGCTCGAAGCCCCGACCGAGCAACTGGGCCTGGCGTTTCAGCAGCGCCTGCAAACCCAGGCCATCGCCAACACCACCGAATGGCTGATGCGCGGGATCACCGACCCGGACTGGCTCTCACCACTGACCGGCAACACCGCAGTGCTGCCGCTGTGCGCCACCTGGGCTTTGCAATGCTCGGGCGACCCGTTTCGCTATCCGGGGGTCGATCCCTTCTACGAGAACGAGGCCGAGGTCACACCACTCGTAATCTACGACGAAGACTGCGCCCGCATCAGCGGACGGGTCTGGGCCCCCAAGGGCAGCAAGGCAGGCGATGGCTTGCCGGCGGTGGTGATCGAGAACGGCAGCATTCAGGCCCCTGAGCCGCTCTACTGGTGGATGGCGCAGGCACTGGTGCGCAGCGGCTATGTGGTGATGACCTTCGACCCGCGCGGTCAGGGCCGCAGCGACCAGATGACGCCTACAGGCGGGCAGGGCAGCAATATCGACTCCACGGTGTTCTGGAATGGCCTGGTCAACGTCATCGATTTCTTCCGCTCTTCGCCGGTCGCACCCTATCCGCACAACGTCAGCTGCGCCGGCACGTACGCCACACCGGTCACCGACTTCAATCCCTTCTTCGACCGCATCGACCGGGACCGTCTGGGCATCGCCGGTCATTCGCTGGGCGCGACTGGCGTGAGCGTGGTGCAGTCGTACGGCGCTGTGGGCGCCGAGCCTTGGCCCGGTGTGTTCGATACCCAAAACCCGGTGAAAGTGGTGGTGGCTTGGGACAGTCTGCGCACCCCCGCACCTGCGAACGGTGAAACCCCAGCCGTGGTGCCGCGCGTGCCGTCAATGGGGCAGACCAGCGAATACGGTATCGGCGGCACCCCCAAAACCGCACCGCCGGATGTCGAAGGCCACAAGGGTGCCTATGTCGCTTGGCGCGATGCGGCCGTACCGGTGTATCAGCTCACCATTCAGGGCAGCACGCATTTCGACTGGAGTCTGATCCCCACCTTTCCTGCCTCCAGCTGGTGCCCGGAAGTGGTCGATGGCCAGTGCAGCGGCGGCTGGGGCCGGCCCTTGGCCGAACACTATTCGCTGGCCTGGTTCGATCGCTGGCTGAAGAAGCCGGGCGAAGAGGGCTTCGACACCGCCGATGCCCGCCTGCTGGCCGATGCCGACTGGGTGGAGCGTTATAGCTTCTACTCAAAGGCCGCCCGCGCCTTCCCCTCGCGCGACGGCGCGATGCAGCTTTGCGAAGACATTCGCGGTGGCTGCCCCACGGTGCCGGTGGTGATCGTCGATCCGCCACCGCCGCTGACGCCGCCAGCGTCCACTCTCACCGGCCAGGATGGACAGGCCGGGCGCTATGGCGGTGCATTTGGATTGGGTGCGATCGGCATGCTGCTGGCAATGGCCCTGCGCCGCCGTCGCTAAGACGAGCACCGGGTCAAAACGGCGCGCATGCCATCATGCGCGCCGTTATTTTTTGGGCGCACACAGCATGGCAATCATCGAAGCGCGCGGGCTGGTCAAGAGCTATCCCAAGGCCAAGGTGCAGGCCGTGGATGGCGTGAGTTTCAAGGTGCAGGCCGGCATCTGTTTTGGCCTGCTCGGGCCCAACGGCGCGGGTAAATCCACCACCGTCGAAATGCTCGAAGGTGTGGCGCAGCCCACGGCGGGCGAGGTGCTGTTCAAGGGCGAGACGATTCATGTGGGTGCGTCCGCCAAGCAGTATCGCGACAAGGTTGGGATCCAGTTTCAGAGCACGGCCTTGCAGGAGTTCCTGACCGTGCGCGAGAACCTGCGCTTCTTCGCCGCGCTGTACCCCAAGACGCGCAGCGAAGAAGAGCTGATCAAGGTCTGCCGGCTGGAGGATTTTCTCGACCGCGATACGAAGAAGCTGAGCGGCGGCCAGCGCCAACGCGTGCTGCTGGCGATTGCCCTCGTCAACGACCCCGAAGTGGTGTTTCTCGATGAGCCGACCACCGGCCTCGACCCGCAGGCGCGGCGCAATTTCTGGGAGCTGGTGCGCGGCATCAAGGCCGAGGGCAAGACCGTGCTCTTGACCACGCACTACATGGAAGAAGCCTACGAACTCTGCGACGAGATCGCGATCATGGATCACGGCAAGATCATCGCGCAGGGCTCGCCGCAAAACCTGCTGGCGCAGTATTTTCAGGAGTCGGTGATCGAGTTGCCGACCACCCTCACCGCGCCGCTCGGCGACCGCTTGCCGTTCGTGAATCGCGGTGAACTCTCCGAGCTTTCGACTAGCGATGTCTCTGCCAGCATCGATGCCCTGCGCACCGCAGGTGTGCCGCTCGCACAGCTGCGTATTCGACCCCCGACGCTAGAAGATTTGTTTCTCAAGTTGACCGGGCAGGAGCTTCGCGCATGAATCTCAAACGCATGGGCGCAATGACCTGGGCGCGCAGCCTGGAATTTCTGCGCGACCGCTCGGCGCTGGGCTGGAACTTCGCCTTTCCTCTCGTCGCAGTCGTCAGCTTCGCCTGGATTTTTTCCGGCCCGCCGCAGCCCCTGTTCAAGGTGGCGGTGCTGATGCCACAGGGATTGACGCTGGAAACCGCTAGTCACCCGGTGGCTGCCGCGCCCGGCGTGCAGTTCTACACCGAGGTGGACGAAGCGACGGCGCGCAAGAAAGTCGCACGCCATCGCATCGATCTCGCCATCGATTTCACGCAGACGCCCGCGCGCTATTTCGTCAATCCGGCCTCGCAAAAGGGTGCGGCAGTGGAGGCGCTACTCAAGGGCAGCGGCAACCTCGCCAATGGCACCTCGACAGACGCGACGCGGGTTGAAGAAGGCGGCGAAGGCATCCGCTACGTCGATTGGGCCGCGCCCGGCGTGCTGGGCGTGAACCTGATGTTCTCCTGCCTGTTCGGCACCGGCTATGTGATCGTGCGCTATCGCAAGAGCGGCTATCTGAAGCGCCTCAACGCCACGCCGCTGACGGCGGGTGAGTTCATCGTTGCGCAATTGCTGTCGCGGTTGGTCATCACCCTCACGGTTACTGCCGTCGTCTTCATCGGCTCGAATCTGTTTTTGCACTACCGCATGGAGGGCAGCTATTGGCTGCTGGCGCTGATCACGGCGGTGGGTGCCTACTCGATGATTGCCATGGGTCTGGTCATCAGCGCGCGCGTCACGTCCGAAGAATTGGCAGGCGGTCTGCTCAACCTGCTGTCGTGGCCGATGATGGTGCTTTCCGGCGTGTTCTTCTCGCTCGATGGCGTGCCCAAGGCAGTGCTCTGGGCCGCGCAACTGTTCCCGCTCACCCATCTGCTCAACGCCGCGCGTGCGGTCATGCTCGACGGCGCAGGGCTTGAGAGTGCGGCGGTACTGACGCCGCTGCTCGTGCTCATCGCCTGCTCGGTGGTGTTCACCGCCGTCGGCGCGCTGGTGTTCCGCTGGACGCAGGACTGATCAAAAAATTGCACGGTATCGGTCAAGGAATTGCTGCGTCCAAAGCTTCACCCTCTGCGTTCTTGCAGCTAGCCTGCGACGCTGCTCGCGCACGCTCATTTGCCACCCTCTCAAAGGATCAACCCATGCATGTGATGGACTACGGCCTCAAGGCCATCGACTTTCAAAACGCCCAGCCCGCCACACCCAAGAGCGGCCTCTCGCGCCGCGAGTTCATGGTCAGCACCTTGGCCACCGGCTTTGCGCTGGCCAGCGGCGCGGTGGAAGCCGCTGCCATCACCACCGACAGCAATGGCCTGATCGCAGGCGAAGTCAGCATCCCGGTCGCCGACGGCAAGGTGCCGGCCTATCGCGCACTGCCGACCAAGGGCAGCAACTTTCCGGTGATCCTGGTGATTCAGGAAATCTTCGGCGTGCACGAACACATCAAGGACATGTGCCGCCGCTACGCCAAGATGGGCTATTACGCGATTGCGCCCGAGATGTTCGCGCGCCAGGGCGATGTGTCGAAGATGACCGACATTGGCGCGATCCTGAGTGAAGTGGTCAGCAAGGTGCCGGACGCGCAGGTGATGAGCGACCTCGATGCCACCGTCGCCTTCGCCAAGGCGAGCGGCAAGGCCAACACCAAGAAACTCGGCATGGTCGGCTACTGCTGGGGTGGCCGCACGGTGTGGCTGTATGCCAACCACAACCCTTCAGTGAAAGCGGGCGTGGCGTACTACGGCCTGCTCAGCGGCATGAAGTCGCCCATCAAGGCCAATGACCCGATCGACATCGGCGAGAGCATCAAGGTGCCGGTGCTGGGGCTGTATGCGAGCAAGGACACCTACATTACCGCCGATGTGGTGGCGAAGATGCGCGGCGAAGTGGCCAAGTCCGGTTCCGGCTCAGAGATCGTGGTGTTCCCGGATGTCGATCACGGCTTCAACGCCGACTACCGCCCCACCTACGACAAGGGTGCGGCCGAGTATGCGCAGGGTCTTGCCAACGACTGGTTCAAGGACCATGGCGTGAAGTAGCTTTTAGGCAGCAACAAAAAAAGCCCGCGTCCTTCGACGCGGGCTTTTTTATGAGGCACGACTTCAGCTAGACACCATTCTTGATGATGTCGCCCGCGCCGAGCAGAGGCAGCGCCACGCTGCCCTTCACGTTCACCGCCGGCACGAACACATCGCGCGACCAGGTGATGGGGAACTGGCTGTGAAAGCCGTAGATCAGCAGCGCCAGCTCGTCACCAGCAGTCAGGCGCTCGCCGATGCCGTTCATGCGAAGGCTGTGTGCGCCGAAGCCGCGCACCGGGGTGATCTGGTCGTCGATCACGTCCCAACGCTCGGTGCCCGCCTTGCGGTGACCGATGGCCAGGAACAGGATCGGATCGCAGGCACCGATGGAAAGCGGCGTCGGGCAGGTGAGCATCTCAAGGCCCGTCAGGCCGGTGAGTTCGATGTCGAGCGTCGGTACGCCGGCCAGCACGCCGCCCGCCTCGCCGACCGTCATCAAGGGCACATTCGACAGCAGCTGCTCCCGCACACCGTTACCGAGCACCGAACCGAGAATGCCCAGTGCACCGCTGAACTGCGGTGTGGCCAGATCGAAGGGGAAGGGCGTGCCGCCTACCTTCACCGCCGGCACGCTGACGGCATCGCCCGCGCCGAGGCTGAGGCAGGGCGACTTGCCGATGGGCAGTGCGGTATCGACGGCACCCTTCTTGAATTGCAGCTTCTCCTGGAACCAGGCGAACTGCACGTCGTCGAGCACCAATGAGCCGCAGTCGCGGGCGCCGGCGGCGTCCTCGAAATTGGGTACGGTGATTGCTGCGTAGAACGGATCAAGTCCTTCTTCAGCACCTGGCACGTTGGTGATGCTCACTGGCAGGATGTGACCGGTTTCGTGGGTGAGGAAACGCACGTCGCCGCCGCGGTCTTTCAGGCAGTTGTAGTTGTTGAAGCCGTCGTTGAAATTGAACAGACCGTCGCGCGTGCCCTGCGTGACCAGCACATCCAGCGCCGGGTAGGGGCGTGGCGGCACCAGCAGCGGGTCGGGGGTGGCGAGCATGAAGTTCTGCGGCGCAGCCGGTTGGCCCTCACAGAAATACTTGACGCTGTGATACGTGAAGTAGGCCTTGCCGGCTTCGGGGAAGACATTGCTCAGTGCGCCCTGCACCAGCGTTTCGACAATGGCCGGGTCCTGATTGGTGCCCATCGGGATCTGGCCGCTGGGGATGCTGGTGACGCCGCTGGCTTCACCCGCCGCCACCAGCGCCAACACCCAGCCGGACTTGATGACGTTGTTGGGGTTGAGCGCGTAGACGAGATCGTGCGGCGTGATGTCGGGTGCCAGCACGCGCAGGCGCTGCTTGGGGTCTACACCGGCCAGCAGCAGCTGATACATGCCGCCGTAGCTGCCACCATAGCTGCCCACGTACATCTCGTTATTGCTGCGACGGCGCAAGCCCGGCAGGTCTTCGGCCCAGTCGAGGATCTGCACCAGATCCTGGCCTTCCTGATCCGGCGACATCACTCGCACCGTGCCGCCCGAGGCGCCAAAGCCGCGCTCGTCGATCGAGATCACGTAATAGCCTGCGGCCGTCAGGCGGGCGATGAAGCCGCTGCGCGTCTCGGTGCGTGCGCCGCCGTAGCCGTGGCCTTCGAGCACCAGCGGATAGGTCTGGCCGGCAACGAGGTTGTCCGGCTCGAACATCTGGAAGGACACATCCACGCCATCGACGCGCGAGGCCAGCACCACATGCTGGTCGGCACCGGCGCGGGTTTCGGTGACGGCCACCTTGGGCGGCGGCAGCGTCTCTCCGCTGGGGCCCAGAGTTCCGGGTGCGGAGGGATCGACGCCGCTTTCACCGCAGGCGCACAGCGCCATAACGGCCAGCAGCACAAGGAAATTGCGCTTCATTTACGGGTCTCCTCCGTATTTATTTGATTTAATGCGCGCGGATGATGAGCCTTCATTCTGTTGCGAGACTGTCATAGAGATGAAATTACCTGTCACCCTGCTGTGCCTGAGCTGCCTGCTGCCCGGCGCAGCCAGTGCCGACATCTGGCTGTGCGTGGGCGATAACGACCGTCAGAGCATCCAGGACAAGCCTTGTGCGAAGGGCTTCCGGCAAAAATCGCACGTGCCGGACGCCGCCCGCCGTATCGCCCCCACGGCCCGGCAGGACAACGCCGCCGCCCGCGCCGTGAGCAAGCCGCCACCCATCGAAGTGGGCCTGCAACGGAACAAGACGGTGATCTGCAACCTGCTCAACACCGAAAAAACCGATGCCCTGGCGCAGATCAGCGGCAGCCTGCCGCCGCCGCCGGGCGAAAACCCGCAGGGCAATCTGGTGAAGATCGAGAAGCAGCGCACCCGCGTGGGATGCGATGCGGGCTAGCGGGCTGTTGCTGTCGCTGGTGCTCAGCGGATGTTCGACGGTGTCGTATTACTCGCATGTGCTGCACGGCGGTTGGGCGGTGCTCAAGGCGCGAGAGCCCATTGCGGACATCCTCGCTGACCCCAACGCCGACGCCACCCTGAAAACCCGCCTGCAAGGCGTGCAGGCCGCCCGTCGTTTTGCTTCCGACGCGCTGGCACTGCCGGACAACGGCAGCTATACCGAATACAGCGAGCTGCACCGGCCGTTTGTGGTGTGGAACGTGTTTGCCGCACCGGAGCTGTCGCTCACACCCGTGACGCACTGTTTCGTGGTCGCCGGCTGCGTCGCCTATCAGGGTTTCTACGACGTGACCCGCGCCAAGATCGAAGCCGCACGGCTCGAAGGTCTGGGCAACGAGACTTTCATCGGTGGCGTCAGCGCCTATTCCACACTGGGCTGGTTCGACGATCCGGTGCTGTCCAGCATGCTGCTGTGGGACGACGAGCGTCTGGCCGCCACACTCTTCCACGAGCTGGCGCACCAGGTGGCCTATGTGCCGGACGAGACTGCGTTCAACGAGTCCTACGGCAAGTTCGTCGAGCTGGAGGGCCTGCGGCAGTGGCGGCTCGCGCGCGGCTTGCCGGCCGCACTGCCACCCGATCTCGCTTTCGAGGCGGTGTTCATCGAGCGCATGTTGCAGGCGCGCACCACGCTCGCCGCACTGTACGCCAGCACGGTGACGGAAGACCGCAAGCGCAGCGGCAAGGCGGAAGTGTTCACGCAGCTCAAGGCCGACATCGACCGTCTCGCCACCGAAGCGCAGGCAGGGCCCGGCTACCAGCGTTTCTTTGCCACTCCGATGAACAACGCCAAGCTGCTACCGTTTGGCCTTTATCATCAGTGGCGGCCTGCGTTTGCCGTGTTGTTCCAGCAACAGGGGCAGGACTGGCCGCGCTTCCATGCGGCGGTCAAGGCTCTGGCCAAACTCGATGCCGCTCAACGTCTGCAACAACTCCAAGCCCTGCAAGCCCAAGCCGATGCGCCGTCTCCGTAATGCCCTGTTGCTGATGCTGGCCCTGCCGCTGCTCTGTGCCTGGGGCGGTGGCGGCGCGAGCAAGGCGCGGCGCGATGCGCAGAGCTTCATCCTCGAAACCCTGCGCAAGCAGGAGGGCGATGCCTGGGAGAGCACCGGCCAGTTCATGATCTGGACCTACAGCTTCGACCGCGCCGGCTGCGAGCTGACCGTGCAGCGCGAGGCCGAGCTGGGCGATCTGTTCCAGCAGCGCATCCCGCTTGCCAAGGCGACCGTAGTCGGCACCCAGAACAGCGAGATCGTGTTCGATTGCCGTGCTGGCGAACCCTGTGTCGACTACAACATCAAGAACATCAACGTCACCGACCAACAACGTGTGGCCCGCACGCGGGTGCTGGTGATGGACAGCGAAGACCTAACGCCGCTGATGAACGCCTTTGCCGAGCTGCACCAGCTATGCCGCGACCCCTACGCCCCGACGCGTAGCCGATGAACCAGCCTGCCATGCACCCTGACCCTGCCCGAGCGCTGCGGCGCGAGTCCACTTTGTACGACGACCTCGACGCAAGCCTCGCCGAAGGCTGGCGTCTGCTGGAGGATGGCGTCATCAACGCCGCCAACGCCTTTCACCAGCCGGTGCTTGCCACCACCGCACTCGATGGCAGCGCCGATGCACGGGTTGCCGTGTTGCGCGGTGTGGATCGCATGGCGCGCGAGCTGCGCTTCAACACCGATGTGCGCACCGGCAAGATGCTGGAGCTGGCGAAAGATCCACGCGCCATGGTGGTGGCCTACGACACGCCGAGCAAGGTGCAGCTCAGGCTGACCGGCCTTGTCAGCAGCCATCATGGCGATGCGCGCGCGCAGCGGGCTTGGCAGGACACACGCAAATACAGCCGCCGCAGCTATCGCATGGCGCAAACACCGGGCAGCCCGCTTAGCGCACCCGACGATGCCGATTTTCAACGCGAGGCGGGCGATGACAGCGGCGCCACTAATTTTTGCCTGCTGTGCTTTACCGCGAGTCGCATCGAGTGGTTGTATCTGGCTGCATCCGGCCATCGCCGTGCCCGTTTCGACTGGACAGGCGATCATTGGCAGCGCCAGTGGCTCGCCCCTTAACTGGAGGAATCTTCATGCTCATCACCAATGCCCGCCTCATCAACGAAGGCCAGATCGTGCAAGGCGACTTGCTCATCAAGAACGGCCGCATCGCCAAGATTGCCGGTTCGATCACGGCACCCGCAGGTGTCGTGGTCTACGACGCCAAGGGCAAGCTCCTGATGCCCGGCATGATTGACGATCAAGTACATTTTCGTGAGCCGGGCTTGACCCACAAGGGCCATCTCGCCAGCGAGAGCGCGGCGGCGGTGGCCGGTGGCATCACCAGCTTCATGGAGATGCCCAACACCATCCCCAACACCACCACCCGCGCCGTGCTGGCCGACAAATACGCGCTGGCGGCGGGCAAGTGTTTCGGCAACTACGCCTTCTATTTCGGCGGTGCCAACGACAATCTCGAAGAAGTGAAGCGCCTGATGCCCGGTGAGGCACCGGCGGTGAAGGTGTTCATGGGGGCCTCGACCGGTAACATGCTGGTGGACGACCCGGCCACCCTCAACGGCATCTTCGAGCACAGCCGCCTGCCGATTCTCACCCACTGCGAAGACACGCCCACCATCAAGGCGAACGAGGCGGTCGCACGCGAGAAGTATGGCGAGGACGTGCCCTGGAGCGAGCACTGGAAAATCCGCAGCCACGAAGCCTGTTATCTCTCGACGCAGCTGGCGGTGGGCCTCGCCAAAAAGCACAACGCGCGCTTGCATGTACTGCACCTCACCACTGCGCGCGAGCTGGAGTTCTTCAGTGCTGAGCCGCTGGAGCAGAAGCGCATCACGGTGGAAGCCTGCGTGCATCACCTGTTCTTGAACGACAGCGATTACGAAACCCGCGGCCCACAGATCAAGTGCAACCCGGCGGTGAAAAACGAGGTCGATCGCCTCGCCTTGGTGAAGGCCGTGCGCGATGGCGTGATCGACATCATCGCCACCGACCACGCCCCGCATACGATTGCGGAGAAGGCGCAGAGTTTCTGGAAGGCGCCGTCCGGCCTGCCGCTGGTGCAGTACGCGCTGCCGGTGCTATTCGCGCTGGTCGCACGCGGCGAGCTGACGCTGGAGCAGGTGGTGCAGAAGGTCTGCCACGCCCCGGCGCTGCGCTTCGGCGTGGTGGACCGCGGCTTTCTACGCGAGGGCTATTGCGCCGATCTCACGCTGGTCGATCTCGACAAGCCCACCCACGCGCGCAACGCCGATGTACTCTCACTCTGCGGCTGGACGCCGTTCGACGGCATGACCTTCCCGGCCTCTATCGCCGCAACCTGGGTCAATGGCGTGCTCGCCTACGACGGCCACAAGGTGCTGCCCAAGCCCCTCGGCGAACGCCTGATTTTCCAGTGAGCGCGGAGCCCTCGCGCTGCCCGTGGTCGCTGAGCACGGCGCAATATCGCGACTATCACGATCACGAATGGGGCCGACCCTGCCACGACGAGCAGCGCCTGTTCGAGATGCTGCTGCTCGAAGGCGCGCAGGCGGGTTTGAGCTGGCGCACCATTCTCGAAAAGCGCGAGGGCTACCGGCTGTTGTTCGATGGCTTCGATGCCCAGCGCATCGCGCGCTACACCGATGCCGAGCTTGAAGAAAAGCTCAAGGACGCCCGCATCGTGCGCAACCGCCTCAAGGTGTTCGGGTTCCGTCGCAACGCGCTGGCGTATCTCAAACTTTGCGAGCGCGAGGGCAGCCTGGATGCCTACCTATGGCGGCATGTCGATGGCAAGCCTGTGCTCAACCACTGGACGACACATAGCGGCGTGCCCGCCACCACGCCGCTCTCGGATGCGCTCAGCAAGGATCTGAAAAAGCGCGACTTCACCTTTGTCGGCAGCACCATTGTCTATGCGTATCTACAGGCGACCGGCGTGGTGAACGACCACCTCACCAGCTGCGCCTGGCACCCCGGTCACGCCGGCTGATCGTCGCCGGTTGCCAGCGGCAGCACGAGCGAGAACAGCGCGCCGCCGCCATCGCGATCTTCGTACCAGAGATGCCCGCCCATGCGTTCGGCTTCTTCCTTCGAGATGGCCAGGCCCAGCCCGCTGGAGTGGGCCGCTTCGGCCCCCGGCAGACGCACATAACGCTTGAACAGGTTGCCGTGCTGATCCGCCGGCACGCCAGGTCCGCGGTCGCCAACGGTGATGCGCAACATGCCGGAGCGGCCGACGCTGGCTTCGAGTTCGATGGTGCCGCCACTCGAGCCACCGGTGCCGCCGTACTTGATGGCGTTGGAAACCAGGTTGTCGATGATGTGCCGCAGCGAGCGTGCGTTCGCCAACACTTCCGGGTCGTCTTTCATCGACAGATGCAGTGACAAGCCTTGTGCCTCGGCGACCGGTCTGAGAGCGGCGAGCGCGTCCTGCAGAATGGGTTTGACCACCATTGCACTCAGCTCGACCGTGCGTGGCGTTTCGCTGCGTGCCCAGCGGCCCAGATACTCATCAATGAAAGAGAGGCAGCGATTGGCGCTGTCGCGAATGCCCTTGAGAGCGGTGGACTGAGGTACTTCGAGTGGCACTTTGGCCAGCGTCTCGGTGCCCATGAGAATGCCCGCGAGCGGGTTCTTGAGATCGTGCGCCACCACTTGTGTCAGCTCGGCGCGCTCCTGGGCGAGCTGCGTCAGTCGGTCGCGCGTGCTCTTGAGTTCGAGGTGGGTCTTGACGCGCGCCAGCAGCTCTTCAGCCACGAAGGGCTTGGTCACGTAGTCCACCGCGCCCGATTCAAAGGCCTTGACCAGCACCTCGCGCTCGTGCGCGGCGGTGAGAAAGATGATGGGTACGTCTGCGGTGCGCGGGTTCTCGCGCAACTTCGCGCAAACCTCGAAGCCATCCATGCCCGGCATGCGCATGTCCAGCAGCACCAGATCGGGCGTGCGCTGCTCGCAGCGTTGCAGCGCCTGCTCGCCGCTTAAGGCCGGCATCACGTCGTGGCCGCCCTGTACCAGCAGCGCACCGACGGCCTGGATGTTGGTGGCCTGGTCATCGACGACGAGCACCAGTGATTTGGGCGCTGCATCGGCCGGATGTTCTGCCTTGTTACTTGGGGCGATTGCCATGTGGTTTCCCTTGCAGCCTGACGCCGCGGCTGTTGTTAACCGCGATATTTATTTTCTAGTGGTCCAGCAACTGGTCGCAAAATTGTTGCAGCTGCTTGATATGCGCTTCCAACGTCACGATGTCGAATACCGCCGCCGCATTGCTGATCTGCTCGGCACGTGATTGCAGCGATTCGAAAGCCTCTTCGGCAGCCAGTTTGCGCAGATGCACGACCAGCGCGCCGACATCGTCGCTGGAAAGCGTGCGCGCCGCGCGGGTGACGAACTCGCAAAGCTCCGGCAGCTCTACGCGCCAGCGCACCAGTGCATCGATGCTCAGGGTCTGCTCGGCAACGGCAGCCAGCAACTCGGCAACGGGCGGCACGTCTTCAGGGACCACGGTGAAAAACCGGCGCAGTTCGGTGTCGAGCATTTCGCGCGTGATGGGCTTGCGCAGGTAGCCGTCGAATTGTTTCCGCAGCCGGCCTTCTTCCCCCAACATGCTGGAGGCGGTTGCGGCAATCACGCGGGTGTTCGAGAGCGCAGGCACCAGGCGGATCTGGCGCAGCGCCTCGACGCCGTCGATGTCGGGCATGCGGATATCCATCAGCACCACATCGGGCAGCTCTTTGGTGGCGAGAGCGACGCCATTGATGCCGCCATCGGCCAGCAGCACCTTGTGCTGGCTGTCCATGAAGAGACCTTCGATCAGCCGACGGTTCAGCTCGACGTCGTCCACCACCACGATCTTCAGCGGCCGCAAGGGGGAAGAGGAGGACTGGACGCTTTGCAGATTTTGCGCGTTGGGGCTGGAGTCGATGGGGATGTGCGGAATGCGCACGGTGAATGTCGAACCCTTGCCCACGATCGAATCGATGCGGACGGTGCCGTTCATGAGTTCGAGAATGCGTTTGACGATGCTCAGGCCCAGTCCCGCACCGGGTGCCGACACGCCGCTGGCGTTGAGCTGTATGAACGGCTCGAAGATTTTCTGCTGCTTGTTCTCGGGGATGCCGACACCGGTATCGGTGATGGTGATCACCAGCGTGACGTGATGCGCGCCATCGGGCTGGGTGCTGACGTTGGTGGTGACACCGCCCTGCTCGGTGTACTTCATGCCGTTGCCGATCAGGTTGATGATCACCTGCCGCAGCCGCAGCGGGTCGACCATGACCTTGCTGGGCAGGTTGTCGGGCAGGTTCATCTGCATCAGCAAGCCCTTTTCGGCACCCATGTGCGAGAACAGCGTCTCGCAGCTACGGAATACCTCGCGCAGGTCGGTGGGCTGCTCGTGTAGCTCCAGCTTGCCGGCCTCGATCTTGCTCATGTCGAGGATGTCGTTGATGAGCCCCAGCAGTACCTGGCCGCTCTGGGTGATGGCCTGCACGTAAAACTTTTCGCGGTCGCCTTTCACCGTGTCTTTGAGCAGATGCGCAAAACCGAAGATCGCATTCATCGGCGTGCGAATCTCATGGCTCATGTTGGCGAGGAAAGAGCTCTTTTCGCGGTTGGCCGTATTGGCGGCATCGGCACGCGCGCGCTCCACATCCAGCACCCGCTGCGCCTTGGCCTGCGCACGCAGCAGAAACAGGCTGGCGAGGCTCACCAGTGCAGCGATGAAAATCAGCGACAGCAGGATGCCATCGCGCCGCATCGAGAGCTTGGTCACTTCGTCCATGCGCGCGTAGGCGCCCACGCCGATGTTGTTGCGCAGCGCCTGCATATCGGTACGCAGATCGTCCATCAGGGCCTTGCCGATATCGGTGCGGATGAACTCGATGGCGGCTTCGCGACCTTGTGTGCGATCGATTTCCGCGCAGCGCTCCATTTCAATCAGCTTGTTGTCGAGGCTTTGCTGGATGCGCGCGAACAAGCGCTTGTTCTGATCGCTGGAGAGCTGCCCTGCGATGCGCGCCATCACCGTCTTGATCTGCCCCTGTGCGGCGATTTGCGGTTCGAGGTAGGTCTCCTTGCCGGTGAGGAAATAGCCGCGCTGCCCGGTTTCGAGGTCGGTCGCGAGCTGCCCCATTTCGTTCACATCTGCCAGCAGACGGTTGTCGTTGGCGATGCGTGAGCGCTGATCGGCCACCTGCGCATTCAGTACGAAAATGATCGTGCCGATACCCATCATCAACACCACGACGACCAGCGAGAAGAACTGCATGTAGCGCCAGAAACTCGCGCTGGAGTTCTGGTCTGACACCAGCCGCTCCCGAACCGTCTGCGTGAGGTTATTCATTGAGGGCGTGGGCAGTCTGAACTTGCATGATTAAAGACTTTATCAGCTGCAACAACGATTTATGGTCTCTAGTCAGGCCGTTCAGGAAAATCTCCAGCGCATGCCGTCTTTCGAGTCCTCCAGCGTCACGCCCTTGGTTTTGAGCAGGTCGCGGATGCGGTCGGACTCGGCCCAGTTCTTGGCTGCGCGCGCGGCCACGCGCTCGGCAATCAGCGCTTCGATGGCGGCGGTGTCGAGTGCGCCTTCGGCCTGCGGTGGCGCGTAGGCAAACCAGGCCTCCGGGCTCTGCTGCAACAGGCCCAGCAATAGGCCGCCATCCAGCAATTGCGCCTTGATGCGCGCCTTGTCGTCGTCGGCTGAAGCCTTGTTGGCTTCGCGCGCCAGCTCGAACAATTCAGCCAGCGCCATCGGGGTGTTGAGGTCGTCTTCCAGCGCATCGACGAAAGCCTGCGGCGCGGTGACACCCGCCGCCGGCGGGATATCGCCCAGCTCGCGCAGCGCGCCATACAGGCGGTCGAGTTTTTTCTTGGCGTCGGTCACTACGTCTTCGGTCCAGTCCAGCGGCTGGCGATAGTGGCCGGTGAGCAGCACGAGGCGAATTACCTCGCCGGGCAAAAGCTTAACGAGGTCATGCACCAGCGTGACGTTGCCAAGCGACTTGCTCATCTTCTCGCCCTGCATGTTCAAGAAGCCGTTGTGCAGCCAGTAGCGGGCAAACACCTTGCCGCCGTGGGCGCACACACTTTGCGCAATCTCGTTTTCGTGGTGCGGAAAAATCAGGTCGTGGCCGCCACCGTGGATGTCGATGGTCTCGCCCAGCAGCGCCTCTGCCATCGCCGAGCATTCGATGTGCCAGCCGGGGCGGCCACGGCCCCAGGGCGAATCCCAGCCCGGTTGCTCCGGCGTGGAAGGCTTCCACAGCACGAAGTCGCCCGCATGCTTCTTGTAGGGGGCGACTTCGACCCGCGCACCGGCCATCAGCGATTGCTCGTCGCGCTTGGAGAGCTTGCCGTAGTCGGCAAAGCTCAGGGTATGGAACAGCACATGGCCTTCCGCTGCATAGGCGTGGCCGCTGGCGACCAGGCGCTCGATCATCGAAACGATCTCGGGCAGATGCTCGGTGACGCGCGGCGCGTGGTCGGGCGGCAGCACGCCGAGGTGTGCCAGGTCTTCGTAGTAGGCAGCGGCGTAGCGGTCGGCAATCACCTTGATGGTGACGTTTTCTTTCACTGCGGCGGCGTTGATCTTGTCGTCGATGTCGGTGATGTTGCGCACGTATACGACATTGGCGAAGCGACGGCGCAGCACGCGGGCGAGGGTGTCGAACACCACCGCAGGCCGCGCATTGCCGATGTGCGCGTAGCTGTAGACCGTCGGCCCGCAGACATACATGGTGACGCGCGCCGGGTCGATCGGGGTGAACTCTTCCTTGCGGCCGGCGAGGGTGTTGAAAAGCTGCATGGGCGATGCCACTCGGTGAGGATCAGTAAAGTGCGTAAGGATACCTTGCGTCCCTGGCACCAACCCCTGAAGAGCATTTGTGCATGAGCAATAAAGGCAGCACCTTTCGCGATGGTCGTTATCGCAACAATTATTCGAGCGAGCGCCACGGTGGGGGCGGCGCGCTCAAGTTTCTCTGGGAGGCACGCAAGGCCTACCGAGACTTCAAGAAGGTGGCGTTCCCGAAGGCAGAGAACGATCCCGCGTTTCTCAAGGCCAACCGCAGCGAACCCACGCTGACCTGGGTTGGCCATGCGACCTTTCTGCTACAACTGGCGGGCTTGAACGTACTGACCGACCCCGTATTTTCACGCCGGGTCTCGCCCTTCCGCTTTGCCGGGCCTGAGCGCTTGGCGCCGCTGGGCCTTGCTTTGGAGGAGCTGCCGCCGATTGATCTGGTGCTCGTCTCGCACAACCACTACGACCATCTCGACGAAGCGGCAGTCACCTGGCTTGCCACGGCCAATCCCGGCATCCGTTTCGTGGTGCCGCTGGGGCTCAAGGTCTGGTTCGCCGCGCGCGGCATCACGCAGGTGGTGGAGCTCGACTGGTGGCAGGGTGCTGAAGTCGGTGCGGCAAAGGTCACGGCCCTGCCGGCCCAGCATTTTTCTGGCCGTAGCCCCTTCGATCGCAACGCCACGCTGTGGTGCAGTCTGCTATTGGAGCTTGGCGGCAAGAAGATCTACTTCGCTGGTGACACGGGGTATTCGAAGGATTTCGCTGATATCGGTGTGACGCACCCCGGCATCGATCTCGCGCTGCTGCCGATTGGTGCCTATGAGCCCAACTGGTTCATGCGGAGCGTGCACGTCAACCCGGAAGAAGCCGTGCAGATGTTCCGCGATCTCGGCGCGCGTCACGCCGCTGCCATGCATTGGGGCACCTTCCGTCTCACCACCGAGCCGCTCGACGAGCCGCCGCAACGTCTGCGTAAAGCGCTCGATGCGGTCGGCATTGCGACTGAAAAATTCTTCGTGATGCAGCACGGCGAGACGCGACGCATCGACGCGCTGCTTTAAGCCTGTGCAGCTGCCAGCCAGCTGGTGATTTCGGCCTGCACTTCGCGGCTGGGCTTCTGGGTCAGATCCAGCGAGTGAAAGCGCTGCACACCCTCGGCGCGATCGGCAAAGAAATACTTCAGGCTCTGGTAGATGGTGGGGAAGGCGATCTCGCTCCAGGGTATTTCGTCCTCCCGCATCAACCGCACCTCGCTGCTCTCGGTGGTGGGCCCATAGCCCATGCCGTCGGCGAGCCGGCCGCGATGGATCGCGTAGATCTGGCTGACGTAAGTGACCGTGATGAGGCAGAGCAGGTCCTGCACCTGAATGGTCGCCAGCGATTCCTCCAGCCCCTCGCGCGCCGCGCCCTGTGCGGTGGTTTCGCCCAGCTCCATGAAACCAGCCGGAAACGTCCACATGCCCTTGCGCGGCTCGATATTGCGGCGGCACATCAGCACGCGGCCATCGCTGGCCTCGGGGATTACCCCGACGATGACCTTGGGGTTGATGTAGTGGATGGTGTGGCACACGGTGCAGACGTGGCGGGGCAGGTGATCGCCGTCGTCGGGGATGCGCACTTCGTTTGAACTGCCGCAGGCGCTACAAAACTTCATGCTGATCTCCATATTTCTGCGACACATGTTGCCTTAACCGCACAAAAAAGCCCGCGTGAGCGGGCCGTTTTTTGCGCTGGTGCCTGAGGGGAGACTCGAACTCCCACGGGGGGTTGCCCCGGCGGATTTTGAATCCGCTGCGTCTACCGATTCCGCCACTTAGGCCTGCGCAGGGCGCGAATTATAGCGGCGCATTGCAAGGCTGTGACGGACAATACGCGCATGAAACGTTCCGACTTCACCTACCACCTGCCGCCCGAGCTGATCGCCAGCCATCCTGTCACCCCGCGCTCGGCCTCAAGACTGCTGCATGTTGCGGCCGATGGCCTCCACGATAGTGCGATTCGCGATCTGCCGAGCCTGCTGCAACCGGGTGATCTGATCGTGTTCAATGACACCAAGGTCATCAAGGCGCGGCTCATCGGTGCAAAGCCCACGGGCGGGCGGGCCGAGGTGCTGGTGGAGCGTGTCGTCAACGACACCGAAGTGCTGGCACAACTGGGCGTCAGCAAAAAGCCCAAGGTGGGCGGCGACATCATCGTCGCCGATGGCCGCTTTGTGCTTTTGGGACGCGACGACGATCTGTTCCACCTGCAGTGGCAGGGCCCCGGCACGGTGTGGGATTTGATGGCGCAGCACGGCGCGCTGCCCTTGCCGCCGTACATCGAGCGAACTCCCGACGCCGAAGACGAAACCCGCTATCAGACCGTCTTCGCGGACAAGCCCGGCGCGGTCGCCGCACCCACCGCCAGCCTGCACTTCGACGAAGCGCTGCTGGCCGCACTCACCGCACGCGGCGTGCAAAGCGCCAAGGTCACGCTGCATGTGGGCGCAGGCACCTTCCAGCCTTTGCGGGTGGAGAATCTCGAAGACCATGTGATGCACGCCGAACGCTACGAGGTGCCCGCCGCGACGGCCGCCGCCATCGTCAATACGCGCGCAAAAGGGGGCCGTGTACTGGCGGTGGGCACGACGGTCGCAAGAGCCTTGGAGAGCGCCTTTGCCGATGGCGGCATGCCCAGTGGTGACACGCGGCTATTCATCACGCCCGGCTACCGCTTTCGCGCCGTGGACTTGCTGCTGACCAACACCCACCTGCCGGAATCCACCCTGCTGATGCTGGTCTGCGCGTTCGGCGGCTACGAGCGGCTGATGGCCGCTTACCGCCATGCGGTGGCCGAGCGCTACCGGTTTTTCAGCTACGGCGATGCGATGCTGATCGAACCCATCGCCTGATCCACCAGCGGCCGCAGCACGGCGGCCCAGGCGGCGTAGCCGGGTCCGTTGAGGTGGGTGGTGTCGAAGCTGAAATCCTGCCGTAGATTGCCTTCCGCATCGCTCAGTACGGACGTTGCATCGGCGGTGATGCACTTCGGGTGCGCGGCACAAAGGCCGCGCACATAGGCATTCAGCATCGGCAATTGGGCGTTGCTGGCAGCGCCGTTGGGGTGTTCGCGAGTCACCGGCAGCAGTGAGGTCAACAGGATTGTGGTCTGCGGCGCATCGCGGGCGATCGCATCCAGCAGCACGGCGTAGTCGTCCTTGAGTTGCTGCATGGCTTGCGCAGACAACACCACTTCGTCGATGTCGTTGGAGCCGATCTGCAAGATCAGCAGGCGGGGGTGCAGTGCTAGCAGGTCGGAAAGGCGCGCGCGTAGATCATCCAGTGTTTCGCCGCCGATGCCGCGATTGGTCACGGGCCTGCCGAACAGCATCGACCAGTCGCCCTTCTCCGGGTGGGAGTCACCTGCGAACACGATATCCGCGTGGATGCCCAGAGCCGCCAGCGCATGGAAATGATCCACGCGGTTGCGGTAGCTGCCGTCTTCCGCCATGGCCGTGGGCACATGCGGGTGCTGCCAGGCGTCGATTTTTTGCTGGATGAATCCCCAGCCGCCCTTGCGGTGGAGCACCACCAGCGCGCCCACCACGAATAGGGCGTTGCCGATCAGCGAGGCGATCAGCAGGCGGGTGATCCAGCGGCTATGCAGCGGCGCGCTCAAGGGCGCTTGCCTGGCAGATACGCGGCTCTGAGCTGAGCTACGGCGCCGATCCACTCGGTGAACACGAACATCCACAAAACCGGCGGGCCGCCCATGCCGAGGATGATCCAGACGATGGTGGCCCCCACCCATAGCCGCCCCCAGCCGTCGATCACCGACAGCACGCCTACCGGGTTGAGCAGCCGCGCGATGACCCAGACGCTCACCAGCGAACCGGTGAGGCTGACGAACAGGATGTGGATCGGCTCGAACACGGGTGCAATGGCCGTGCCGCCAATCAGTCCGTTGAGCCAGTAGAGGAAGCCGATGAACTTCGGTGCCATCGGCGGCAGTGCCAGGGACCAGGTGACGGCACTGTCGAGCCAGGCCCAGAAGCGCACCGTCTTGGCGGGGATGTGGTCGAAACGCGTAGTGGTCATGGCGGATGGCAGGCATTCAGTTTGCTTGTTCAGCATAAAGCCCAGATTCAGTAACACAAGCGGGCTTCGCGGCCTTCCACACGCTCCTTGAACGGCGTTGCCATGAACTTACGCGGGTCTGAATTACTAAAGTTTTTGCAGCAGTGGCAACGCGTGCTGCGCATGAGGCGCAAAAGCAGCAAGCCGGAGCCTTTGCCACTGCGCGCCGAGCTCTACAGCGCCGAGCAAATGGAGGCGCATGGCGCTCGTCTGGGCGAAACGCACCAGCTTGGGGTCAGCAGCGCCGGCACCAAGCTGCTGCGCCGCCTGCATGCCAACGAAGTGGAATTGCAGGGCGTCTACGCGCTGCTCACCGCCGCACTCGATGACCATCAGCAGATCACGCCCTCCGGCGAATGGTTGGTGGACAACTTCGGGCTGCTCGAAGAGCAGATTCTCATCGCCAAGAAGCATCTGCCCAAGGGTTACCACAAGGGCTTGCCGATTCTGAGCGCCGGACCAAGCGCTGACTTGCCGCGGGTCTACGCGCTGTCGCTGGAGATCATTTCGCACGGCGACGGCCAGGTGAGCGAGTCAGTGCTGTCGCGATTCATCGCAGCGTACCAGTCCACCGGCGGGCCGCTGCGGCTCTCCGAGTTGTGGGCTATTCCCATCATGCTGCGCCTGGCCTTGATCGAGAACCTGCGCCGCGTGATGGCGCACACGGGCTTAGGTCGCCACGCGCGCAACCAGGCCAAGTACTGGGCCGAGCAGATGCTCGATGTGGCCGAGCGCGAGCCGCGCAATCTCATCACCGTCGTCGCTGACATGGCCCGTGCCAACGTGCCGCTGACACCGCCGTTCGTGGCCGAGATGGTGCGCCGCCTGCAAGGCCACAGCGCCACGCTCGCGCTACCGCTGTCGTGGATCGAGCAGCGGCTGGTGGAGCAGGGCGGCTCGACCGTCATCAGCATCGAGGCGAACATCCACGATCAGACCGCCGCACAGCTCTCCACCAGCAACACCATCGGCACGCTGCGCAATCTCGATACCTGGGACTGGCGTGATTTCGTCGAAGGCCTGAGTGCGGTCGAGGCCGCGCTGCGGCAGGACCCGAGCGGCGCTTATGCGCGCATGGACTTCGCCTCGCGCGATCAGTATCGCCATTGCATCGAGGCACTCGCCAGACGCGCGACCGGCAACGAGCTGCAAGCGGCAGCCGTGGCGGTGGTACTGGCCAGCAACGCCCAGCAGCGCGGCGAGGCCTCACCGGCCGATCATGTCGGCCACTATCTATTGGGCAAGGGCCAGGCCGAGCTTGAAAAGACGCTGTCGCTGGCACCGCAGCGCGACATCGAGTGGCTGACCCAGCGCGCGCCGATGACGCTTTACGGCGGCATCGCCCTGCTGCTCGCCACGCTGCTGGCCGTGGCCGTGCAGGGTTGGCTGGCACCCATCGCGAGTGATCACTCGGTGCAGATCGCGCTCTGGGCCTTGATCGCCTTCTGCGCCTGGGATGTAGGCCTGAATCTCACGCACTGGCTGTTTTCGGTGTGGATGACCCCGCGCTATCTGCCGCGCCTCGACTATCAGCTGGGTATCGAGGCCCAGGCCCGCACCGCGCTGGTGGTGCCCACGCTCATCACCAGCAGCAGCGGCATCAAGCGCCTGCTGTACGAGCTGGAGGTTCGCTTTCACGCCAACCGCGACAGCGTACTGAGCTACATCCTGCTCACCGATTTCGGCGATGCCGACGGCGAGACGCTGCCCACGGATGCGGCGTTGATTGCCGAGGCGCAGCAGGGCATCGACCAGCTTAATCAGCGTTATGGTGGCGAGCAGTTCCTGCTGCTGCACCGACCCCGCCAGTGGAACGCGAAGCAGGGTGTGTGGATGGCGCACGAACGCAAGCGCGGCAAGCTGGCCGACCTCAACCATCTGCTGCTGACCGGTGATGCCAGCGCCTTCAATCACACGGCCGGCGCACTCGCGGCGCTGCACGGCACGCGCTATGTCATCACGCTCGACACCGACACCGAGCTGCCGCGCGATGCCGCGCGTGAAATGGTGGCGGCGATGGAGCACCCGCTGCACCAGCCGCGCTTCGACGACGCGCTCAACGTCGTGGTGAGCGGCTACGCCATTCTGCAACCGCGGGTGTCGTCGGGGCTGGCGGGTGCCAATGGCTCGCGCTATGCGCAGTTCATGGGCGGCGAGGGCGGGGTGGATACCTACACCGGCCTCGTCAGCAGCGTCTATCAAGACCTGTTCGGTGAAGGCTCCTTCGTCGGCAAGGGCATCTATCACGTCGCTGCCTTCGAGCGCGCCTTGAGAGGCCGGCTGCCGGATGACCGCGTGCTGAGCCACGATCTGATCGAAAGCGGCTACGCCCGCGCTGGCCTCATCGCCGACGTCGAGATGGTGGAGGACTACCCCACGCAAGTGCTCGACGATGTCAGCCGCCACCACCGCTGGGTGCGCGGCGACTGGCAGGTGGCGGCGTGGATCGTCGGCCGCGTGCGCAATGCGAAGGGCGAGCGTGTCGCCAATCCGCTCAACACCATCACGCGCTGGAAGCTGTTCGACAACCTGCGCCGCATCTTCGTCGCGCCTGCGCAACTGACACTGTTGCTGCTCGGATGGCTGTGGTCTGAGACACCACTGGCCGTGACGCTCGCGGTGGTCGCTTTCATGGCGCTGCCGCCGCTGTGCGCTGCACTCGACGCCCTGCTGCGCGCGCCGCTGCTGGTGCGCCAGCATCTGCATCACCTCAAGCTCGGGCTGCTGCGCGCGGGCTACGAGCTGGCCTGCCTGCCGTTCGACAGCTGGTGGCAGCTCGACGCCACGCTGCGCACGCTCTGGCGCTTGAACATCAGCGGCAAGCATTTGCTGCAATGGCGTGCCTCGCATGCGGGTGGCGAGCAGCATGATCTGCGCAACATCTGGCGGCGGATGAGCGTGATCCCGCTGACCGCACTCGTCACCAGCGTCGCCTGCGCCTGGGTCTCGCTGCACAGCCTGCTGGTCGCGCTCCCCATCCTGCTGACGTGGATCGCCGCACCGGTGCTGACCTGGTGGTTGTGTCTGCCGCGCCCTGCGCACCTGGCCGCACCGGTCAGCACGGACAAGCGCTACCTGCGTGCGCTGGCCTGGCAAACCTGGCGCTACTTCGACAAGCACGTCACCGCCGCCGACCACTGGCTGGTGCCAGACAACGTGCAGGAATCACCGCGTGCGGTGGTCGCCCGCCGCACCTCGCCCACCAACATCGGCCTGTCGCTGCTCGCCAATCTGAGCGCGCACGACTTCGGCTACATCGGCCCCTACACGCTGTTGCGACGTACGGCTGACACGCTCGCCTCGCTGATGCGCCTGGAGCGTCATCGCGGCCATCTCTATAACTGGTACGACACCGAAACACTCGCACCGCTGCTGCCGCGCTACGTGTCGAGTGTCGATAGCGGCAATTTTCTCGGCTGCCTGCTGGCGCTGCGCACGGCGCTGCTCGAACTGCCGCAAGCCAGCGTGCTGCCCGAGCACTGGCTGCAAGGCCTGCTGGATGCGCGCACGCAACGTGCGGCACGCACCACGCTCGACGACCAGCTGCGTCTGCTCGATCAGGGTGGCAGCACGCGCCCGGCAGGCGATGCCCCGATGTTCGCAGTGGAAATCTCCGGATTTTTTGCACTGGCCGATAACGACGTGCGGTTTCTCGAACAGCTCAACCAGCTGGAACACGAGCTGCGCCAAGCCTTCCCCACCTTCGGTGCAGACGAGCAGCCCGGCGTCGCCCGGCTGGGTGCCAGCCTGCAAGAGACGGCAACACGCCAAAGCCGCGCCGGTGCCTGCGCGCACGATGCGCTCGCCTTGCTCGATCGCTGCATCGCCGACATCGACGTGCTGCTGAATGTCGAGCACGCCTTCCTCTACGACAAGCGCAAGAACGCGCTATCGATCGGCTTCGATATCGAAAGCCATCGGCTCGACCGCAACTCATATGATCTGCTGGCTTCGGAGGCGCGTCTGGCGAGCTTTCTCGCCATCGCCTCCGGCGAAGTACCGCAGCGCAGCTGGTTCGCGATGGGTCGTCAGCTCACGCCTGGCACCGCCACACCGTCGTTGGTGTCGTGGAGCGGCACCATGTTCGAGTACCTGATGCCGATGCTGCTGATGCCGAGCTATGCAAATTCGCTGCTCGACCATTTCAGCCATGCGGCCGTCAAGCAGCAGATCGCCTACGGCGCCTTGCGCAAGGTGCCCTGGGGCATTTCGGAATCCGGCTACAACGCGGTCGATGCCAGCGAGAACTACCAGTACCACGCCTTCGGCGTGCCGACGCTGGGGGTGAAGAAGGGCCTCGCCGAAGACTTGGTGATTGCGCCGTACGCCACCGTCATGGCCACGATGTTCGAGCCGATTGAGGCGGTCGCCAATCTCAAGCGGCTGGAGTCCTACGGCATGCGCACGCCAATGGGCTTCTACGAAGCGCTCGATTTCACACCCGCCCGTGTCGGCCGCGATGGCGCGCCGGTGCCGGTGCGCTCGTTCATGGCGCACCACCAGGCGATGAGCCTGCTGTCGATCGACGCCCTGCTGCACGGCCACCCGATGGCGCGGCGCTTTGCCGTCAACGCGCCGGTGCGCGCCACACTGCGGCTGCTGCAGGAGCGTGTGCCGCAGGCGCGGCCACCCCGAAGCGTGCGCGCCAGCACGCGCCGCGAGCATCTGTTTGAAAGTAGCGGCAGTACGGCCCGCAACTTCGCCACGCCACACACGCCGACGCCGCAGGTGCAGCTGCTCAGCAATGGCCGCTACCACGTCATGGTGAGCAATAGCGGTGGTGGTTCCAGCCGCTGGAACAACCTCATGCTCACCCGCTGGCGTGAGGACGTGACCCGCGATGCCTGGGGCGCCTTCGTGTACCTGCACGACGTCGAGCGCGGGTTGACCTGGAGCACCACCTACCAGCCCACCTGCACCGTGCCGGATCGCTACGAGGCCAGCTTCAGCGACACCGCTGCCGAGTTCGGCCGCCGCGATCACGAGATCGATACTCAAATGGAAATTGTCGTCTCGCCCGAGGACGACGTGGAGCTGCGCCGCATCCGCCTGACCAATCGCGGCAGCGACACGCGTGTGCTGGAACTCACCAGCTACGCCGAGCCGGTGCTCACTCCGTTGGCCGACGATGCGGCGCATCCGGCCTTCACAAAGCTCTTCGTGCAGACCGAGTTGCAGCCGGCACTCGAAGCCGTGCTGGCCACACGCCGCCCGCGCGCCGGTCACGAGCAGCACCCGACCATGCTGCAACTGATGTGCGTGCGCGGCGAGCCGGTGGCGGCAGTGAGTTTCGAGACCGATCGCGCGGCCTTCATCGGGCGCGGTCGCAGCCTCGCCAACCCGCAGGCGCTGAAGAAGAGTGGCGCACTTGGCGGCAGCGAAGGCTGTGTGCTCGACCCGGTGCTGGCCATCCGCCAGCGGGTGCGCATTCCGCCCGGCAAGACGCTCACCGTCGATCTCGTCACTGGCGTTGCGCGCGACCGCGAGGGCGCATTGGCACTGGTCAGCAAGTATCGCGACCCGCGCATGGCCGATCGCATTCACGACCTCGCGTGGACGCAAAACCAAGTGAGCCTGCGGCAGCTCGCCATTAGCGACCGCGAGGCGCAGCTCTACCAGCAGATGGCTGGGCACGTGGTGTATGCCAGCAACCGCCTGCGCGCGCCGCCGGGCGTGATTGCGCGCAACCAGCGCGGGCAGTCGGGCCTGTGGGGCTACTCGATCAGCGGCGACCTGCCGCTGGTGCTGGTGAAGATTCGCCACATCGACAACATCGGCCTCGTGCGGCAGATGGTGAACGCGCACGCCTACTGGAAGAGCCGCGGCCTTACCGTTGATCTGTTGATCTGGAACGAAGACCACGCCGGTTACCGCCAGCAGCTCAACGACGCCATCAACGCCATGATCGCGCTGCCGCACGATCGCCAGCCAGACGAGCGCGGCGGGCGCATCCACCTGCGCAGCATCGAGCACATGCCGATGGAAGACATGCTGCTGCAACAAGCGGTGGCGCGCCTCATCGTCAGCGATGCCGATGGCTCGCTGCCGGAGCAGATCAACCGCCGCCAGCTCGACGAACACGACGGCCCGCTGTTCGTGCCCACGCGCAAACCGGAGTCCGGCGCCTATCGCGGCATCGACGCCAAGTTGAGCAAGCCGATGCTGCTCGACAACGGCCGCGGTGGTTTTTCGGCCGATGGCAGCGAATACATCATCCCCACCGACACCCAGCGCCGCACGCCGCTGCCCTGGTGCAATGTGCTGGCGAATCCGCATTTCGGCACGGTGGTCTCCGAGAGCGGCAGCGCCTACACCTGGGCCGAAAACGCGCACGAGATTCGCCTGACGCCCTGGGCCAACGATCCGGTGAGTGATCCTTCTGGCGAGGCGCTGTATCTGCGTGACGAGGAGACCGGCCAGTATTGGTCGCCCACACCCTTGCCCTGCGATGGCTTAATGCCGTACGTGACGCGCCACGGCTTCGGCTACACCGTCTACGAGCATCTCAATCGCGGCATTCGCAGCGAGCTGTGGGTGTATGTCGCACTCGATGCTTCGGTGAAGTTCTCGGTGCTCAAGCTCAGCAATCTGTCGGATCGGCCCCGCAAGATTTCGGTCACCAGCTACGTGCAATGGCTGATGGGCGATCGCAGCGAAAAATGCGCACCGCATCTGGTCACCGAGCTTGATGCCGAGACGGGGGCGATCTTCGCGCGCAATGCTTATACGCCCGACTTGGGCGGCAAGGTGGCGTTCTGCCATTTGAGCGGCTTGCAGCGCAGCGTCACCGGTGATCGTGGCGAGTTCATCGGCCGTAACGGTGAAATGCGTCGCCCGGCTGCCATGCGCCGCGCGAGATTGAGCGGGCGGCTGGGCGCGGCACTCGACCCCTGCGGCGGCATTCGCACGCACACCGATCTGGCAGTCGGACAGACGCAGCAAGTGGTGTTCCTTCTGGGCCTCGGCAGCGACACCACTCACGCGCGCGGCATCGTCAAGCTCTATCAAGGCGCCATCGCAGCTCAGAACGCACTCGCCCGCGTGCGCAACCACTGGGCCGATGTGCTTGGCCGCGTGCAGGTCCAGAGTCAGGACCCAGCCTTCGACGTGCTCGCCAACGGCTGGCTGCTGTACCAGACCATCGCCTGTCGCCTGTGGGCGCGCAGTGGCTATTACCAGTCGGGCGGGGCGTTCGGCTTCCGCGACCAGTTGCAGGATTGCTTGGCACTCGTGCACAACGCGCCGCAGCTGCTGCGCCAGCAACTGCTGTTATGCGCCTCGCGCCAGTTCGTCGAGGGCGACGTGCAGCACTGGTGGCACCCGCCGGCCGGCCGTGGCGTGCGCACGCGCTGCTCGGACGACTTCCTCTGGCTGCCGCTCGGTACCGCGCGCTATGTGATGGCGACGCGCGACACCGGTGTGCTGGACGAGTCGGTGGCCTTCCTCGAAGCGCGCGAGCTGGCACCACATCAGGAATCCGACTACGACCTGCCGCGTCTCAGCGGCGAGAGCGGCTCCCTCTACGAGCACTGCCGCCGCGCCTTGCAGCGCGTCACTTTGGGTGAGCAGGGCCTGCCATTGATGGGCGCAGGGGACTGGAACGACGGCATGAATCTGGTCGGCATTGAAGGCCGTGGCGAGAGCGTATGGCTGGCATTTTTCTACGCCCGCTGCCTGCGTGATTTCGCACCACTAGCCGCTCAGCGCGGCGACTCTGGCTTCGCCCGCTGGTGTGTCGACACCGAAGCCAAGCTGCGCGCGAGTGTCGAGGCCCACGCCTGGGACGGCGAGTGGTATCGCCGCGCCACTTTCGACGACGGCACGCCGATGGGCAGCGCCGCCAATGTCGAATGCCGCATCGACTCCATCGCGCAGAGCTGGTCGGTGCTGTCGGACAACCGCACCACTCCGCGCGCCGCGCAAGCCATGCAGTCGCTGGATGCGCATCTGGTGCGACGCGACGCAGGGTTGATCCAGCTGCTGCATCCACCCTTCGATGGCAAGGGCTCAGACCCCGGCTACATCCGAGGCTATCCGCCCGGCGTGCGCGAAAACGGCGGCCAGTACACCCACGCCGCCATCTGGGCGACGATGGCCTTTGCACAGATGGGCGATGCACCGCGCGCCTGGTCGCTGGCGGCGATGATCAACCCGCTGCAACGCGGTGTGGATCTCGCCGCCAGCGACACCTACAAGGGCGAACCGTATGTGGTGGCTGCCGACATCTACGGCGTAGCACCCCACACCGGCCGTAGCGGCTGGACTTGGTACACCGGCTCGGCAGGCTGGATGTATCGCCTGATGATCGAGTCGCTGCTGGGCCTGCAACGTGAAGGTGCCGAGCTGCGCATTCAGCCCCTGTGGCGCGAGCAGTCGCAACGCTGCCAGGTGCAATACCGCTACGGCCACAGCCGCCTGCAGCTTGATGTCCAGTTCGACCCCACAGCGACCGGTACCACGGTGAGCGCAGCGGATCTGACGGTGACGGGCACGCTGCTGACCCTGTTGGACGACGGTGCGGAACACTTGGTGTGCGTGGTGGTCGGGCAACCTAGCGCCCAATAAAAAAACCGCCAGCGATGAGGCTGGCGGCTTAAGGACTGGCGAGGGAGAGCGCCAGTGCAGTTCGTTGGCTAACGAGGAAGGGAGGAACCTCGAAAGCGCGTGAGCGATTGCAAGAATCAAATTAGGGGCCGTGCGTGAATCGGGTCTGAACTCTGTCGCACAATAGGCAGATGCAATTTCAACTCCTGAAAACCGATGGCGCCGCGCGCCGTGGTCGCCTGCACCTCGCGCACGGCGTGATCGAAACACCCATCTTCATGCCGGTGGGCACTTACGGCACGGTGAAGGCGATGACGCCGCCGGAGCTGAAAGAGGTCGGCAGCCAGATCATCCTCGGCAACACCTTTCACCTCTGGCTGCGGCCCGGTGAGCAGACCATCGCCAAGCTGGGTGGTCTCCATCAATTTATGAACTGGGATGGGCCCATCCTCACCGACAGCGGCGGCTTTCAGGTGTGGAGCCTGTCGGCGCTGCGCAAGTTGACGGAAGAGGGTGTGCACTTTGCCTCGCCGGTCAATGGCGACAAGGTGTTTCTCTCACCCGAAAAATCGATCCAGATCCAGCACGCGCTGGGCAGTGACGTGGTGATGCAGTTCGATGAGTGCACGCCGTATCCGGCCACCGAAGCGCAGGCGCGGACCAGCATGGAGCTGTCGGCGCGCTGGGGCGCGCGCTGCAAGACTGAGCACGGCGACAACATCAATGCGCTGTTCGGCATCGTGCAGGGCGGCATGCACGAATCGCTGCGCAAGGAGTCGCTGCAACGCCTCACCGAGATTGGTTTCCACGGCTATGCCGTCGGCGGCTTGAGCGTCGGCGAGCCAGAGGACGAGCGCCTGAAAGTGCTCGATGCCGTGGGCCCCATGCTGCCCGCCGCGCATCCGCACTACCTGATGGGCGTGGGCACGCCGCGCGATCTGGTGCAGGCCGTGGGGCGCGGCATCGACATGTTCGATTGCGTCATGCCCACGCGCAATGCGCGCAATGGCCACATGTTCACCAGCGAAGGCGTGATCAAGATACGCAACGCGCGGCACAAGGACGACCCTTCGCCGCTCGACCCTAAGTGCTCGTGCTCGACCTGCCAGAACTACTCGCGCGCCTATCTGCACCATCTGGATCGCTGCAACGAAATCCTCGGCAGCCGCCTCAACACCCTGCACAACCTGCACTACTACCTCGACCTGATGCGACGCATCCGCGAGGCCATCGAGCAGGATCGCTTTGCCGTGTTCTCACAGGATTTTCTGAACAGCCCCGAGGGCGCGCCTGCGCGCTCTAAACTCAGCCCCACAACCGAACCTGCACCGGAGTAAGCCATGCGCTGGAGAGATGGAAGACAGAGCAGCAACGTCGAAGACGGCGGCAGCGGCGGCGGTGGCCTGCGTCTAGGCGGCGGCAAGCTGGGTATCGGCGGCATTGCAGCCGTGGTTGTCATCAGCCTCATCCTCGGCAAGAACCCGCTGGAGATGCTGGGTCTGGTCAATTCGGTGGTCGGCGGCGGTGGCCCGGTCGCTACACAAAGCGCCGCACCTTCGGCTGAGAACAACGCCAACCGGGCCTTCGTGGCCTCGATTCTCGGCGAGACCGAGGATGTGTGGGGTGCGATCTTCCAGGCCAGCAACGCGCAGTACGAGCAGCCCAAGCTGGTGCTGTTCTCGGGCGGCGTGCAGACCGCCTGCGGTGGCGCCTCGAGTGCCAGTGGTCCGTTCTATTGCCCTGGTGATCGCAAGGTGTATCTCGATACGAGCTTCTTCGACGAGATGCGCAGCAAGCTCGGCGGTGGTGGTGATTTTGCCGAGGCCTATGTCATTGCCCATGAAGTGGGGCACCACGTGCAGACGCTCATTGGTGTGAGCGACAAGGTCAACGCCGCACGTCAGGCTGGTAAGGATGTGAAAGGTGACGGCGGCCTGCTGGTGCGGCAGGAGCTGCAAGCCGATTGCTTCGCCGGCCTCTGGGCCAACAAGTCGCAGGCGCGCCACAACTGGCTGGAGGCGGGAGATATCGAAGAGGCCATGAACACTGCCACCGCCATCGGCGACGATCGTCTGCAAAAGCAGAGTCAGGGCGAGGTGGTGCCCGACGCGTTTACCCATGGCACGGCAGCACAGCGGGTGCGCTGGTTCACGAT
The DNA here is from genome assembly GCA_965279705.1 of Stagnimonas sp. GTDB lineage: Bacteria > Pseudomonadota > Gammaproteobacteria > Nevskiales > Nevskiaceae > Stagnimonas. The sequence continues at coordinate 2,329,902 of OZ257257.1, read as the reverse complement.
CGGCTTCGAGAAGGGTGATGTGAATGCCTGCGATACGTTTGCAGCGCGCGCTCTTTAAGATGGACTCGGCTGCTTGCTAGGGAAGTCGAATGCCCACCATTCAAAACAAAACTATCGGTATCCACTACGAAGTCCACGGCACTGGCCACCCCGTCGTGTTGCTGCACGGCGCGACGGTGAACTTTCGTGCCAACTACGGCGCGGTTGGTTGGGTGAAGGCGCTGAACGACAGTGGCTTTCAGGTGATCGGCCTCGACTTTCGCGGCCACGGCAAGAGCGACAAGCCGCACGAAAGCGAGGCCTACGGTAGTGCTGCGCTCGCCAGCGATGTGCTGGCGGTGCTCGACCATCTCGGTGTCGGGCAGGCAGCTGTCGTGGGCTATTCGATTGGCACGGCAGTCACGCTACATCTTTTGCAAACCGAGCCGGCGCGATTCACCAAGGCGGTGCTGCTGGCTACCGGTGACGGGCTGCTGGGCTTGGGTTCGCATACCTTCGAGCGCACGATGCCGGCCCTGGCACCGGTGCTGGAACGCACCGAATACCCGAAGGACATGCCCAAGCATCTCGCGGCCTACTGGAACTTTGTCAATGCCACCGGCGGCGATCGTGCTGCCCTGCGTGCACTCTCGCTGGCGAGCTATCCCGCGCTCACGGGGGCGGAGGCTGCGGCGATCACAGTGCCGACGCTCGTGATCAGTGGCGAAAAAGATCTGGTACTGGGCCAAGGCCCGCGCCTCGCGGCGGCACTCTGTAGCGGGCAGTACTTGGAGATTGCAGGGGCGGATCACTTCACGCTCGCGGCCGATGCGGCCGTAAAAGCGGCGGTTTCGGATTTTCTGAGGTAGTCGCGGCCGCAGTCTCGGCAGTACGGGTGCGCTGGCCCGTCTAAACTGTTGCTCTACTGCCCTGAAAGGAGCCGTCATGACCGGCACCGTCAATCTGCACCGCGTGTTCAAAGCGCCACCTGATCGCCTCTACCGCGCCTTTCTCGACCCGGATGCAATGGTGAAGTGGCTGCCGCCGCATGGCTTCATCGGCAAGGTGCACTCGATGAATGCGACGGTGGGCGGCGGTTACAAGATGTCGTTCACCAATTTCGGCACCGGCAGTACGCACAGCTTCGGCGGCATTTACCTTGAGCTCGTGCCGGGCGAGCGCATCCGTTACAACGACCAGTTCGATGACCCCAGCCTGCCGGGTCAGATGATCGTCACGATCACGCTCAAGAAAGTAATGTGCGGCACCGAGCTGAGCGTCGTGCAGGAAGGCATTCCGGAAATGATCCCCGTCGAGTTCTGCTACCTCGGCTGGCAAGAGTCACTCGCCCTGCTGGCGCACGTTGTCGAACCTGAAATCCCGGACGCACCCTGAAGCCATGACCCACAAACCCCAGATCAAAATTGCTGCCACCTACCTGCGCGGCGGCACCAGCAAGGGCGTGTTCTTCCGCCTTGAGGATTTACCCGAAGCGGCGCAGAAACCGGGCGCGGCGCGCGACCAGTTTCTGATGCGCGTGATCGGCAGCCCCGACCCCTACGCCAAGCACACCGATGGTATGGGCGGTGCGACGTCCAGCACCAGCAAGACGGTGATCATCTCGAAGAGCAGCCAGCCGGGCCACGATGTGGATTACCTCTACGGGCAGGTGTCGATCGACCAGGCCTTTGTGGACTGGAGCGGCAACTGCGGCAATCTCTCCACGGCAGTCGGCCCGTTCGCCATTGCCAACGGCATGATCGAGGCCAGCCGCGTGCCGCAGGATGGCACTGCCATCATCCGAATCTGGCAGGCCAACATCGGCAAGACCATCATCGCGCACGTGCCGGTGACCAACGGTCAGGTGCAGGAAACCGGCGATTTCGAGCTGGATGGCGTCACCTTTCCCGCTGCCGAGATCGTGCTGGAGTTCATTGACCCTTCCGACGAAGGGGACGGCGAGGGCGGTGGCTCGATGTTCCCCACCGGCCATCTCGTCGATGACCTCGAAGTGCCCGGTGTCGGCACCTTGAAAGTGACGATGATCAACGCCGGTATTTCGACCATCTTCGTCAACGCCGCAGACATTGGCTATACGGGCACCGAGCTGCAGGACGCCATCAATGGCGATGCTGCCGCCCTCAAGAAGTTCGAGACAATCCGTGCTTACGGCGCCGTGCGCATGGGGCTGATCAAGGACGTGAGCGAGGCGGCCAAGCGCCAGCACACCCCGAAGGTGGCCTTTGTCGGCCCGGCGACGGATTACGTCTCGTCGAGCGGAAAGAAGATCGCCGCCGGCGACATTGATCTGAACGTGCGCGCGCTCAGCATGGGCAAATTGCACCACGCGATGATGGGCACGGCAGCGGTTGCGATTGGCACCGCAGCGGCGATCCCTGGCACGTTGGTAAACGCAGCGGCCGGTGGTGGTGCGCGCACGGCGGTGCGCTTCGGCCACCCCAGCGGCACGCTGCGGGTTGGCGCCGAAGCTACACAGGACAAAGGCGAATGGGTGGTGAAGAAAGCCATCATGAGCCGGAGTGCGCGGGTATTGATGGAAGGCTGGGTAAGGATTCCTGCGTAACCACGTCCGCCTTCCGGCGGACTTTTCGTAGTGGTGAAGCAGGGCGGGAAAGACGATAATGAGAATGAATGTCAATTAACCCGCCATCGTCTGCCGCCGTCGTGAGCCTGCTCACCCTGCCTCGCCATCAATTTGCCCGTGTGGTGCAGGTCGACGACCGCACGCCGAGCGACCGCGTTTCGCGTCGCCTGCGCGAGCTGGGCTTCGTGCCGGGCGAGACGGTGAGCCTCGTCGCCACCGGCCCCGTCGGTGCCGATCCGGTGCTGATCCAGGTCGGCTACACGCGCTTTGCGCTGCGGCGTGCGGAGGCCGAACGCGTGCGAGTGCAACTGCTCACTCAACAACAGGCGCAACAGCAATGAGCGGCCTGCACATCGCCCTTGTCGGCAACCCCAACTGTGGCAAGACGGCGCTGTTCAATCGCTTGACTGGCTCGCGCCAGAAAGTCGCCAACTACGCGGGCGTGACGGTGGAGCGCAAGGAAGGTCACTTCACCGATGCCCAAGGCCGCGTGGTGCGCGTGCTCGACTTGCCCGGTACCTACAGCCTCGCCGCCACCAGCCCGGATGAAGCCATCACTCGGGACGTGTGCCTTGGCCGCATGAAGGGCGAGGTGACACCCGATCTGCTGCTGTGCGTGGCCGACGCCACCAATCTGCGTCTGCATCTACGCTTCGTGCTCGAAGTGCGCCAGCTCGGTTTGCCGATGGTGTTGGCACTCAACTGCGCCGATCTGGCCGAAAAGCGCGGCATCCAGATCGACGTCGCCAAGCTCGAAGCCGCACTCGGCATGCCGGTGGTGCAGACCATCGCGGTGCAGTCGGGCGGTACTCAGGCCCTGGTGCAACGCCTGAGTGCCGCGCTGCCGCCGGTGCCCAAGGTACTGAGTGAGGGCAGCGATCTGCACGCCGTCGTCAACAGCATCCTGAGCGATGCCGTCACCATGCCGCGCCGCACGGCGGCGATCGACGACAAGCTCGACCGCGTGCTGCTGCACCCGGTGGCGGGCCTCGCGATTCTGGCCGTGGTGATGTTCCTCATCTTTCAGGCGGTGTTCTCTTGGGCCGAGCCGATGATGGGCGGCATCGAATCGCTGGTGGCCTTGATGGGCGAGGGTGTCACCGCAGCACTACCCGCAGGCTTGCTGCAAAGCCTGTTGGTGGACGGCATTCTGGCCGGCGTCGGCGGCGTGATCGTGTTTCTGCCGCAGATTCTCATCCTGTTTCTTTTCATTCTCGCGCTGGAAGAATCGGGTTATCTGCCGCGCGCCGCGTTTCTGCTGGATCGCTTCATGGTCGGCGCGGGCCTCACCGGCCGCTCGTTCATCCCGCTGCTGTCGAGCTTCGCCTGTGCCATCCCCGGCATCATGGCGACACGCACCATCCAGGACCCGCGCGATCGCATCGCAACGATCCTGGTCGCACCCCTTATGACCTGTTCGGCGCGCCTGCCGATCTACGCCCTGCTCATCGGCGCTTTCATCCCGGCGCAGACGGTGTGGGGCGTGTTCAATCTGCAAGGCCTGGTGCTGTTCTCGCTCTATGTGTTCGGAATCGTCTCAGCGCTGGTCGTAGCCTATGCAATGAAGTGGTGGCGCAAGGACAAAACCGAGCACACGCTACTGCTCGAACTGCCCTCGTATCGCTTGCCCAACCCGCGTGGTCTCGCGCTCGGTCTATGGGAACGCGCCAGCATTTTCATCAAGCGCGTCGGCGGCATCATCCTGGCGCTGACGGTCATCTTGTGGGTGCTATCGAGCTTTCCCGCGCCGCCAGAGGGCTTCACGGGTGCGGCCATCGACTACAGCTTTGCGGGTCGTATTGGCCACTCAATGGAATGGCTGTTCGCACCGATCGGTTTCAACTGGCAGATTTGCATCGCGCTCATCCCGGGGCTCGCCGCACGCGAAGTGGCGGTGAGTGCGCTCGCCACCGTCTATGCGCTCTCCGCCGCCAGTGACGAAGCGGCATCGGATCTGCTCTCGCCCATTATCAGCGCGCAATGGGGCCTGCCCACGGCTCTCTCGCTGATGGCCTGGTATGTGTTCGCACCGCAGTGCCTGAGCACGCTCGCCACCATCCGCCGCGAGACCGATTGGCGCATCACACTGATCGCCACCGGCTATCTGTTCGGGCTGGCCTACGCGGCTTCGTTCATCACCTATCGCATCGCGGTGGCCATGGCATGAGCAGCACCTACCACACCTTCGAATGGATCGTGATTGCGCTGCTGCTGGTGGTGAGCTTGCGCGTGGTCTGGCAGCGGGTGGTGAAGCCCGCTCTGCAAAAGCCCAAGGCCGCTGCCTGCGGTAGCGGTTGCAACGGCTGCGCCCCCCGCAAATAAGAACGCCGCGCAAAGCGCGGCGCTAATTACGGTAACAACCAGATATCTCAGAAGAGATAACGTGCGAACACCTGCAGGTTGTCGCGATCGCGGTAGAGGTTCTGCTCCTTGCCGCCGAAGAACCAGTTGTAGCCGACGGTGAACGAGAAGGCCGACTTGTAACGGGTTTCGAGGTTGAAGTTCACACTCTTGCGGCCGCGCACAAAGTTGCCGCCAGGGCCGGGCGAGATGCCATCCACGTCTTCGCTGTAGATCAGGAAGGGTTGCAGCGAGATGCCGGGTGCGACGCTTTCGTACTTGAAGATGCCGACCAGGCGATAACCCCAGGAGAACGGCGTGGCGAAGTTGTGCAGGTTGGCCTGAATGGGGTTGAAGCGGCCGCCATCAGGGCCGGCAACGCACTGCTGGTTGGTCGAGCAGGCCTGACGCGAACCATCGGCACCCGAACCATCGGCACCCGCACTGGCGTGGTAGTAGACGCCCGGCGCATCGAACTGCAACTGATCCAGCCCAGGCATGTTGAGCACGTGGGTGGCACCAATTTCAGCCACCGCCAGAATCTGGTCGGCACCGATCCAGTTGTCGGTGGCACCCAGCACGCGGGTGAAGCCAAGGTTGTATTGCATCACCTGCAGGCGCTCGTAGCCGGGGATATAGACGCCGCCCGTGCTTTTGCCGTTGCTGTCGAGAAAGCCCTCGCCCAGCGTCGCGCCGCGATACGGCACGAGGAAGCTCGGGAAGCTGCGCGCCGAGCTGGGTGCAGCACCCAGGATGAGGTTGACGGTGTCGCAGTTCACGCCGTTGGTGCAGCCGTCGATGGCATCGCTGCCGTCGTAATTGCTGCGCCCCGGCGTGGTGTTGTCGCCGGCGCCGTTGAAGCCGACGCCACCGCCCTGCGAGCCGGCGCATCCGGTCTGGTTGCCTGCGGTGCCCGGGTCCAGATCGTGGCAGCGGGTGAGAAACGGCTGTGCGGCCGCGAAGGCGACGTCGATCACCGAAACCTGCACCGGCAGGTTTGGGCGGAACGCCGCCTCGCCCTGAATCGAGAAATCACCCACCGTGGTGTTGAAGGAAATGCCGTAGAGCTGGATGTTCTTCGGGTATTCCAGAAAGAATGGCCCTGAGTCCAGTTTGACGAGATCGTCGAGATCGTTGGTATTGCCGTCGGCACTGCCGCCGAGCAAGGGCCCCAGGGCCGCCAGATCGCCCAGGCCACTGATGCCGACGTCGGTGAGGATGCGCGGATTGGTCAGCGCATTGCCGAGGATGTAGCCCAGTGCATCCTGCGTGAACTGCTGGTTGGCGCGCTGGTCGACCAGTGCCGGCAGACGCGGGCAGTCCGCCAGCAGCTGCACGATGTTGGCGGAGTTGCGGCCCTGCGGATTGCCTTCGGCACGGGCGCAGGACGGCTGGCCGGTGAGGAAGCTCACATACGGCAGCTTCGAGTGGTAGTTCATGAAATACAGCGAGATCTCGGTGCCGCCGTTCAAGTCCTCGAAATAGTTCTTGAGCGCGAAGCCGAACTGGCCAAAGCCATCCGGCGTGCGATCGGGCGCACGCGTGACGTTGGCCGTGGTACCAGTGACCAGCGACAACGGGTTGTCGAGGAAGAAGCCGGTCTTGTCCTTGTCGTCGGACGAGCCGCCGAAAGATAGATTCACGTAGTTGCCGAGGTTCTGCGTGCCGATGTCGTTTGAAGAATAAAAGCTGCCCGGTGCGGGGATTTCAACCGGCTGCCATTCCAGCTGGTAGAACGCTTCCACCGTGCTGTTCTCGAACGGCTCGAAGCTGGCGAACACCATGTTGATCGGCGTGAAGACTTCTTCCAGCTGAAAGCCGACGCGATAAAGGTTGTTGGTATTGACCGGCTGCGCCTGGTTGATGGAGTTGATGACCAGCAAGGTGGACTCGCCCCAGTTCACGGTCTGGCGGCCGATTTTGAAAGTGAACTCCTTTTCGGTCAGCGGGATCGGCGCCTTGCCGTAGAAGTTGAACTCCAGGAGCTGGATGTCGGCGATCAGCTGGCGGCGCAGCGTGGAGTCGGTGCGGCTCAGTTCAGTCTCTTCGCCCGGCCCGTAAACGCGCGCGAAGTAGCGGTTGGAGGCGGTGGTATTGGCACCTGTCGTGCCGACCCGATCCATGTTCTCGGCCGTGATCAGGGTGCGGTAATGGTCTTTCTGACGATCGTTGACCGCGTCGTAGAACGAGATGGTGCGCGCGAAAAATCCGAAATCGCCCTTGGTCAGGTTCAAGTCCTGCGTCAGGCGGATGCCGCCTTGCGTGAGGTCACCCTTGTTGTAGTTGAGGTCGCCGTTGTCGGTGCGCATCGAGGCAGCACCCGGCAGTGAATTGAGTCGCTGCGCGGGATAGATCTGATCTTTGAACAAACCTTGGCAGGACTGGTAGATGCCGCCGCAGGCATTGGGTTCGATGTTGGCCTTGCCGATCAGGTCCTGGGCCTGAACTTCCATGCGCAGCTGTGCACCAACAGTGACGTTGTTGTTGAGATTGCCCTCGATGCCGAGGCTCTCGATGTTGATCCCGATGGCCTGTGCCGAAAAAGGCGCGGCGATGATGGCCGCTAGCGTGGCGACCTTGACCCAATGGCTGTAACCCATGTGTTTCTCTCTCTTGTGAATTGCGATCCGTCGCGGAATGCGTTTTTTTGCGGTGCTGTGAAAACGACACCTCTTGGTGATGCAGGCGCTTTATAGCGAAGCCTGCCGCACCATGTCGAGCTTTATCGGCGCTTAAGCAATATGGCGTGCCAATACCTGCCCGAGTGACGGCATCAACTTTTGCAGTTCATCGCTCGCCGAGCTGCGAAAGCGCTGATACACCGCCTTGGCGGTGGTGTTTTCGATGCTGCCGATGCGCCGGTCCGCCGCGCTGATCACGAGTTGCGCAGCGCGCTCTGCATGCTGGCCCAGAAAATTGCCGAAATCTTTACTGTTGCCACTCGTGAACTCGCTGTGAAGCGGGTCGAGTGCCTGCGCGATATCGGGCAGCAGGGTGCGGGTTGCACGCGCGGCGATATCCGGCTTTGCCGACCGCAGGGCATTGAAACCCATCTTCATCGCCATGCCCGTAATGCCGCTTTTGCTGGCAATGTGGGTTTCCACTGTGCGTGCCAAATCGTTCACCAGAGCTTCCTGATCGGGCATGGACAATAGAATGCTGGACAAAGAGCTCATGGTCTTACTGGAGTGGGATTGCAGTGACGGACGAAAAACAAACAGGCGGAAAGCCTAGCATCGCGCGACTCAAAACCGGCAGCTTCGAGCGCAACTTTGCGCTGGCCAGATTGGGCGTGGGTGCGGGTGCGAAGATCGCCGTGCATTCGCTTTCCAACATCTTTCGCGGCGAGGTCTCGAAAAGCGAGGCGGATCGGGATTTCTACTCGATCCAGGCCAAGGTGCTCGCCGATGAACTCGGTCAGCTCAAGGGCAGCGTCATGAAGGCCGGGCAGATGCTGGCCATGTTCGGCGATTACTTCATGCCGCACGAGGCGGTCGAGGTGTTGAGCCAGTTGCAGGACGACACCCCGCCGGTGGCGTGGAAGCAGGTGGCGCCGCAGCTGCGCGCCTCGGTGGGTGCTGCCGCACTTGCCGAACTCGATATCGACGAGACGCCGATGGCAGCGGCATCGCTCGGCCAGGCACACCGCGCCAGACGCAAGCGTGACGGGCTAGAGCTGGTGGTCAAGATCCAGTATCCGGGTGTGGCCGATGCCATCAACAGCGACATCAAGACCCTCTCACGCCTGCTCTATGCCAGCCGGCTGACGCCGAAGAACATCGACTTGGCACCGACCTTCGCCGAAGTGCGCGAGATGCTGCAGGGCGAGTGCGACTACGTTGAGGAGGCGGCCTTTACAGAAGAGTTTGCCAAGCGCCTCGCTGGTGACAGCCGCTACGTGGTGCCGCGCGTGCTGCGCGAGTACAGCGGTGCGCGCGTGTTGACCACCACCTTCGAGCGCGGCGTGTCGGTGAGCGATGCCAGTGTGAAGGCCTTGTCGCAGAAACGGCGCGATGCACTCGGCATGAACTTCGTCGAGCTGTTTCTCACCGAGTTTTTTCGCTGGGGACTGGTGCAGACCGATCCGCACTTTGGCAACTACCGCGTGCGCCTCGACGAACAGGGCAGGGATCAGCTGGTGCTGCTCGATTTCGGTGCCACGCGTGCCTTCCCGCGCCGCTTCATCAACGACTATGCGCAGATCGTGCTGGGCGCACTGGAGGAAGATCAAGTCTGCATCCGCAAGGGCGCTGAAGCGATCGGCCTGATCGGCACCGATTTTCCGCCTGCGGCCATGCAGGCGTTCGCAGCCATGTGCGAGCGCATCGTCGAGCCTTTCGACCCGCCGCGAGCGCCTGATGTGTTGCGCACGTCAGCCGGAAACTACCGTTTCGCTGCCAGCGATCTGCCGATGCGGGTGAGCCAGATCGCCGCGCGCAACGCGCTGACGCTGTCGTTCCGGCTGCCGCCGCGCGAGGTGGTTTTTCTGCATCGCAGGCTGGGCGGCGTCTATATCGCACTCGCGACGCTGGCGGCCGAACTGAATCTGCGCAAGCCGCTCGATGCCGCACTTGCAGATGCCGCAGCGCAACAAAAATGAACAGAGAAACAACTGCTCAAATGTCTTGTCGAAGCATGGCTTGTGCAGCGTCGATTGGGTTAGCATCGTCGCACTGCGGCAAGTTCAAGAGTCGTAGATTTGCTCACCCATCCTGAGAGGAGAAACCGGACATGAAAACCTTGTCCCTGGCCTTTGGCGCGCTCGCGCTGAGTCTGGTCGCAACACAAGCCGCTGCAAAAGTCGATGCTGCCGAAGCCGCAAAGCTAGGCACCACACTGACCCCCGTCGGTGCCGAAAAAGCTGCTAACAAAGACGGCACCATTCCGGCGTGGGCGCCTTCACCGCAGAAGGGTTCGCTGAAGAGCGAATTCTCCACCGATCCGGCGATCGAAGCCGAGGCAATCAAGTTCACCATCAACAAGGCGAACCTGGCGCAGTACTCTGCCAAGCTCACCGAAGGTCATAAGTATCTGCTCAAGACCTACGACACCTACAAGATGAACGTCTACCCGACGCATCGCGAAGTGTCCTGGCCGCAGCCGATCTACGATGCGACCAAGGCCAACGCCACGACTTGCGAGATGATTGGCACCGACATCCTGGACAACTGCAAGGTCGGCTTCCCGTTCCCGATCCCCAAGACCGGCTCGGAGCCGGTGTGGAACCACAAGTTGAAGTGGCGCGGCGAAGCGGTGACCCGTTTCAACAACCAGATGATCGTGCAGCCTTCGGGCGATTTTCAGCTGACCAAGATCATCGAAAGCGTGCAGTTCTCGTATGCCTCGCTCAAAAATCCGGTTCCGTTGACCAAGACCTCGGGTGAGTTCCTGAAGTACTTGTCGCAGACCGTTGCGCCGCCTCGTCTGGCGGGCACGTTCATTCTCGTGCACGAGAAGGCTGGCACCGGCGCCGATGGCCGCGCCGCCTGGCTCTACTCACCGGGTCTGAAGCGCATCCGCCGTGCACCCACGGTGTGCTGCGACAACCCGTATGAAGGCACCGATGGCCATGAGTTTTATGACCAGGTGGATATCTTCAACGGCGCGCTGGACCGCTACAACTGGAAACTGGTTGGCAAGAAAGAGATGTACATCCCCTACAACGGCTACAAGATTGCCGGCCCGAAGGTGAAGTACAAGGATCTCGCCAAACCCAAGCACCTCAACCAGGATCTGCCGCGCTACGAGCTGCACCGCGTCTGGGTGGTTGAGGCCAACATCAAGCCGGGCACCAGCCACACCTTCACCAAGCGCGTGATGTACATCGACGAAGACAGCTGGAACATGGTCGCCGCCGACAACTACGACTCACGCGGCAACCTGTATCAGTTCCAGGAAGGTCATCTGGTCTGGGGCAGCAACGTGCAGGCATCGACGACGGCACCGGAAATCATCTATCACTTCACCTCCGGCCGTTACTTCATCACCGCGGCGTTCAACGAAGACAAGGCACCTGACCTCACCGCCTCGTTCTCGAATGATTACTTCACGTCTGCCGCTGTGCAGAAGATGTCCACGAAGTAGATCAGTCGCCTCAAAATCAGCAGTCGCGTCAAAACCAGCCGCCGGGCATTGTTTGCCCGGCGGCTTTTTTATAAATGATCCGGGGAGAAACCGATGGCTACCAAAATCAATCTCGAACACAAGTTCAACAAGAGCGTTGCCAAGGTCTGGGCGATGTACACCGACCGCGCGTTCTTCGAGAAAAAGTATGCGGCAACGGGCTGCAGCAATATCGAAGTGCTCAAGCACGAGGCCAGTGACAAGGGCTTTTCGATCACCGTGCGCTACGACGCCAAGAGCGATGCACCGATGCCGGACTTTGCCAAGAAGTTCATGGCCGAGCGCATCACCGTGACCCAGACCGACAGCTGGGATGCCGCCACCAAGACCGGCAAGATCGTCACCGAGATCAAGGGTGCGCCGGTGAAAGTGACCGCCGAGATGAAGCTGGAAGCTGCTGGCAAGGGCAGTGTCAACAAGATGCAGTGGACACTCTCCAGCGGCATTCCACTTGTGGGCGGCAAGCTCGAATCGATTCTGGGCGAAGATGTGAAGATCAAATCCGCCCGCGATGAGCAGGCCTCGCAGAAATTACTGGAAAGTTACTGAATCAAATGTCCGAGCAACCACCTGACGACGACAGGCAGGAAACGACCTTTGCACAGGCAGCCGCCAGTGCTGCGGCAGCGATGTTCGGCGTGCAAAGCTCAAAAAATCGGGACAAGGATTTCAAGTCCAAGAGCCCTGCCAAGTTCATTTTCATGGGCATGATCATGGTGATGCTCTTCGTCACCTGCGTCTTGTTTGCGGTGCGCTGCTCAATGCAACAGGCGGGCGTCGCTCCCTAAGACGCGCACGACTCATCAACGCCCGCTCTGCGGGCGTTTTTATTGTGCGCAATCTAGGCTAGCCTTCGTTCACAACTACAAGATCATCGAAGAGGAATTCACATGCTCGCCACGCTCGAAGCCGCCTTGCACCAGGCAGGGCAAAACTTCATGGCGACGCCGTGGCTGTTTCTCTCGATGCCCCTGATCGCAGCGGTGATCGGCTACGTCACCAAGATCGCGGCGGTGCGCATGATGTTCTATCCGCTGGAGTTCATCGGCATCAAGCCGTACCTCGGCTGGCAGGGCGTGATTCCTCGCAAGGCCGAGAAAATGGCCAGCATCGCGGTGGATGTGATCACCAGCAAGCTCATCACCATCGAAGAAATCTTTCTGCGGCTCGACCCCCGCCAGATCGCCGCCGAAATCGAAACGCCAATGCTCGGTGCGGTGGAGCAGATCACCCGCGAAGTGTTGAGCCAGCACCAGCCCGGCCTCTGGGAGATGCTGCCCAACTTCGTGCGCGACCGGCTCATCAAGCGCGTGCAGGCCGAGGCACCGCAGGTGGTCGCCGAAGTGATGAAGGACCTGCGTACCAACATCGCGCAGGTGTTCGACCTGAAGCACATGGTCATCAATGCCCTGCTGCGCGACAAGACCCTGCTCAACCGTGTGTTTGCCGAGGTGGGCCGCAAGGAGTTCAAGTTCTTCGGTTACTCCGGCCTCGTGTTCGGCTTCATCATCGGACTGGTGCAGATGGCGACGTGGCTGTTCTATCAGTCGCCGTGGATTCTGCCGGCATTCGGCATCTTCATTGGCTTCGCATCGGACTGGCTGGCCTTGCAGATGCTGTTCTACCCGAAGCGGCCCATCAAGATTCTGGGCCTCACTTATCAGGGCTTGTTCCTGCGCCGGCAGCAGGAAGTCTCGCGAGATTACGCACGCCTGGTGGCCGACCAGATCATCACGCCCGGCAATATCTGGCAGGGCATCTTGGAAGGCCCCGGCTCCGACAAATTATTTGCCTTGGTGCAGAAACACGTCGAGCGCATGGTGGATGAGCAAGCCGGCATCGCAAGGCCTCTGGTTGCCTTTGCTATCGGTTCGCGCCACTACCAGGACATGAAGAAGTCCGTGACCCAGAAACTGGTCGAGACCCTGCCTCAAACCATGAAGCATGTCGAAGGCTATGCCGAGGGCGCGATGGACGTGCGCAACACCCTGATGGAGCGCATGCAGAAGCTCAGCCCCGAAGAGTTCGAAGGCATGCTGCGGCCTGCCTTCAAGGAAGACGAGTGGTCGCTAATCATGGTGGGTGCCGTGCTCGGTGGCATTGTCGGCGAGCTACAGACCTACATGCTGCTGCATTAACGATCAGCGTGCCTTCTTGAGCTTGTAGAGTGCTTCCAGCGCCTGCTTCGGCGTCAGCTCGTCGGGGTTGAGCGCATCCAACAGCTTGAGCGCTTTCGATGGCGGCTCCGCAAACAGGCTGAGCTGCGGCGCGGTGGTATTGATGGTCGGTGCTCGCGTAGGTTCCTGCTGCTCCAGCTCGGCCAGAATCAGCCGCGCGTTGTCGATCACCGCGCGTGGCACGCCGGCGAGAGCAGCAACATGCAGACCGTAGCTGCGATTGGCCGGGCCCTCGCGGACGCTGTGCAGAAAGGCGAGGGTGTCTCCGGCTTCCGCGACTTCGAGATGCACGTTGGCCACTCCGGTCTGTGATGCAGCCAACGCCGTCAGCTCGAAGTAGTGCGTTGCAAACAGCGTAAAGGCCCGCACGCTCGTCGCCAGATGCTCGGCGCAGGCGCGCGCCAGCGAGAGGCCATCGTAGGTGCTGGTGCCGCGGCCGATCTCGTCCATCAGCACCAGTGAACTGGCGGTGGCGTTATGCAGGATGTTCGCGGTTTCGCTCATCTCGACCATGAAGGTCGATTGCCCGCCGGCCAGATCATCCCCCGCACCGATGCGCGTGAAGATGCGGTCGATGGGGCCGATCTCGGCACTCGCAGCTGGCACGAATGAGCCACAGTGCGCGAGTAGCACGATGAGTGCGACCTGCCGCATGAAGGTGCTCTTGCCGCCCATGTTGGGGCCGGTGATCACCAGCAGGCGGCGGGCGTCTGCCAGCACGGCATCGTTGGGTGTGAAGGGGCTGTCGAGCACCGATTCCACAACCGGGTGGCGGCCCTGCTGGATGTTGAGGCCCGCGATGTCGCTGAGCACAGGCCGCACTAGGCTGAGTGCCACGCTGCGCTCTGCAAAGGCGGCAAGCACATCAAGTTCGGCGAGTGCGGCGGCGGCGGCTTGCAGTGTTGGCAGGTGAGCTGCCAGCTCTTCGATCAGCGACTCATACAGCGCCTTCTCGCGCGCCAGCGCACGGTCGCGCGCCGAGAGCACTTTGTCCTCGAAGGCCTTCAGCTCTTCGGTGATGTAGCGCTCGAAGTGGGTGAGCGTCTGGCGGCGCGTGTAGTCGGCAGGGATTTTTGCGGTATGCGATTTGCCGACCTCGATGTAGAAGCCGTGCACGCGGTTGTAGGCGACTTTCAGCGTCTCGATGCCACTACGCGCGCGCTCGCGGGTCTCAAGATCGAGCAGATAACTGTCGGCATTGGTCGAGAGGCCGCGCAGCTCGTCGAGTGCGGCATCGAAGCCGCTGCGGAAGATGCCGCCATCGCGGGCGAGCAAGGGCAGGGTGTCTGACAGTGCATCGCGCAGACGGGCCGCGAGTACATCGTGCGTGCCGAGTTGCTGGGTGAGTGTTTGCAGACGCGTGGTTTCAACCGCGCCGAGTGCAGCCTGCACCAGCGGCAGCGCCAGCAAGGTGTCGCGCAAGCCGGCCAGATCGCGTGGGCGCGCACTACGCAGTGCGATACGGCCGCAGATACGTTCGAGATCGGCGATGTCTTTCAGGCTGGTGCGTAGCGCTTCGAGGCGTGCTTGCCCTCTCCCTAATCCTCTCCCGCCAGCGGGAGAGGGGACTGCTGAGAGGAGTTCTTCGAGAGCATCGAATCTTGCGTTGATGACGGCACGATCGCGCAACGGCCGCACCAGCCAGGCGCGCAGTAGGCGGCTGCCCATGTGAGTCACCGCGGTGTCCAGCACGCTCGCCAGCGTCGGTGCGGGCTCGCCTGCGAGCGTGCGATCAAGTTCGAGATTGCGGCGGGTGGCGGGGTCGAGAATCAGCGCTTCTTCGGTGCGATCGACCGAGAGGCTGGTGACGTGTGCGAGCTGCGCGCGGGCGGTCTCGTTGGCGTAGGCGAGCAGCGCACCCGCTGCTCCGAGTGCGGCCGTCAAATCCTCCGCACCGAAGCCGCGCAGGTCGCGGGTCGCAAATTGTTCGGTGAGCTTGCGGCGCGCGGTGCTGACATCGAAGTGCCAGAGCGGGCGACGACGGGCGACCTTGCTGCCGAGAAAGTCGCTGAGTGTTGAGGCGAGATCATCCGGCACCAAGAGTTCGGTGGGTCGCACGCGCGCCAGCTCGCCTGCGAAGTCGCTGATCTTGCTCGTCTCCAGCACGCGAAAGCGACCGGAGCCGAGATCAAGCCAGGCTAGGCCATAGCAGCCGTCCTGCACACAGATGGCGGCGAGACAGTTGGCAGCGCGCGGGTCGAGGAGGGCTTCGTCGGTGGCGGTACCAGGCGTGACGATGCGCGCGAGTTCGCGCCGCACCGGGCCTTTGTCCACACCGACTTCGCCCACCTGCTCGACGATGGCCGCGCTCTCGCCCTGGCGAATGAGCTTGCCGAGATAGTTGTCGAGCTGGTGATAGGGCACGCCCGCCATCACTACTGGCTGGCCGTTGGACTCGCCGCGCTGCGTCAGCGTGATGCCGAGCAGCTTCGCCGCGCGGCGGGCATCGTCGTAGAACAGCTCGTAGAAATCGCCCATGCGGAACAGCACGAGCGTGTCCGGGAACTCGGCTTTGATCTTCAGGTACTGCGCCATCAGCGGCGTGTGACCGCCCGCAGCGACCTTCGCACTCATGCGCTGCGCTTCAGCAGGTCGCGGGCGAGCGCTTGGGTGGCGACGGTGATTTCCTGCCCGCCCAACATGCGCGCCACTTCGAGCGTGCGCACGTCCTTGGTGAGCGGCACCACGCGGGTGAAGGTCTGCGCGTCTTTCACTTCCTTGCGGATGCCAAAGTGCTGCGCGCCATGCACCGCCACTTGCGCAAGATGGGTGACGCAGAGCACCTGTCGGCGCGCGCCGAGTTGCTTGAGTTTCTGGCCGACGATGTCTGCCACACCACCGCCAATGCCGGCATCGACCTCGTCGAAGATCATCGTCGGTGCGCCGCTGTCGGCAGCACCGACGACCTGAATTGCCAGCGACACACGCGACAGCTCACCACCGCTCGCCACCTTGGCCAAAGCGCGCGGCGGCTGGCCGGGGTTGGCGCTGAAATCGAAGCGCACCTCGTCGGACCCATGCGAGCGCGGCCGCTCGCTCTCGCTTGGTTCGACGGCGACCACCAGCTGCGCATTGGCCATGCCGAGCTGGCGCACGATCACGCTCACCTGCTCGCTGTAGCTCTTCGCCGACTTGGTGCGTGCGGCACTGAGTTTGGTAGCGGCAGCTTGGTATTTCTTGAGGGCCGCTTCGCGCTCGCGTTCGAGCTGCGCCATGCGCTCGCCCGCGTGTTCGAGGCCGTCGAGTTCGGCGGCGAGTGCGGCCAGATGTTCGGGCAGTCCAGCGGCCTTGATGCGGTGCTTGCGCGCCATGTCGTGCAGGGCGCCGAGGCGGCTCTCAACTTCGGCGAGCACAGCTGGATCAAGGTCGAGTTTGTCGAGCTGGCGCGTCACCACATCGGCGGCTTCGCGCACCAAGGCTTGCGCTTGCGCCGCGAGATTTTCGGCTTCGGCAAAGCCCTCGTGCAGCGGTGTGAGGCCTGCGAGCAGCGACGAGGCACTGCTGAGCTGGTCGTAGATCGCGGCATCGCCTTCGTATAGCAGGGCAAACGCACGCGCACCGTCTTCCATCAGGCGGCCGGCGTTGGCGAGGCGCTTGTGGTCGGCTTCGAGAGTTTCAATTTCCCCATCCTGCAACTGCAGCGCGCGCAGCTCTTGCACCTGGTGGCGCAGGTAGTCGATCTGAGCCGGGTCGCGGCCGGTGGCGGTTCTGGCCTCGGCAATCGCACGGTCGGCGGCGAGCCATGCAGCGGCGGCTTCTGCGACCGCCGTACGCTCCTTGGGATAGCCACCGAAGTCGTCCAGCAAGCCACGTTGCACCTCGGGCTTTAGCAGCGTCTGGCTCTCGTGCTGGCCGAAGAGATCGACCAGATGCTCACCCAGCTCGCGCAGTGGCCCGGCATTGGCCGCCTGGCCGTTGATGAAGGCGCGCGTGCGTCCCTCGGCAGTCACCACACGGCGGATGAGGCAATGGGTCGGGTCGTCGCTGTCGGTCAGTTCCTGTGCTTCGAGCCAATCGCGCGCAGAGGCCGCATCGGCGAGATCGAACTCGGCGCTGATCTCGGCCTTGTCACAACCCTGCCGCACCAGTGCAGGGTCGGCACGCGTACCCAGTACCAAACCCAGCGCATCGAGCAGGATGGACTTGCCCGCGCCCGTCTCGCCCGTGAGCACGGTGAAGCCAAGGCTAAGGTCCAGATGCGCCTCGTCGATGATGGCGAGGTTCTTGATGTGCAGCGATTTCAGCATGGGGCTAGCTGCGCTCGACAGGCGTTGGCCCGCGACCCCAATGCAGCTTGTCGCGCAGCAGGCTGAAGTATTGGTAGCTGGGTGGGTGGATCAAGCGCAGCAGATGCGGCGCGCAAGACACCGCGATGGTGTCGCCGGGCCGGAGCGGACGGCTCACCTGACCATCGCAGGTGACGGTGGCCATCGCCGGTGCGGGGCCGCGCAGCACGATGCGCACGCTGGCCTCGGCCGGTACCACGATGGGCCGGTCGGTCAGCGTATGCGGGCAGATCGGCACCAGCGTGAGGGCGCGCACGCTGGGGTGCACCACGGGGCCGCCGCCCGAGAGCGCATAGGCGGTGCTGCCGGTGGGCGAGGAGACGATCATGCCGTCGGCGCGGTGATGGCTGATCAGCTCGTCGTCGAGCCAGGTTTCGAAATCCAGCATGCGGATGTTGGCGAAGTTGCGCAGCACCACGTCGTTGACCGCCATGGCAGGCGGCTCGACCGAGCCATCGGCATGGCGGATAGTCATGGTCAGCAAGAGGCGGTCGTCTGCCACGCCCTGGCCGGCGAGCACGCTCTGCAGGGCCTCGTGCATGGCGTCGGGGCGTACATCCACCATGAAGCCGAGGCGGCCCTGGTTGACCCCCAGCAGCGGCACGCCGAACTGCGCCAGGCTGCGGCCGGCATCAAGCAAGGTGCCATCGCCACCGACCACCACGATCAGCTGGCAGCGCCCACCCAGTTCGGTGCGCGGCACCGCAGGCAGACCCTCTGCGCTGGCGGTCGCGGAATGCACGTCATCCACCAGCACCTCGCAGCCCAGCTCGCGCAGCAGGCGGCAGAGCGCGATCACCGTTGGCAAAGCGACGGGGTCGTTGCGCTTGCCGATGACACCAACGGTGCGAATGGGGCTATTCAAGGGGATGCGGGGCATGCGCGGCACTCTACCTTGCGCGCGGGGTGAATCCCACATTTTGATGTGCGCATGCGAAGGCCTGTTCAAAGGCCTTGACACTGCGCGATGCAGTTCCCACATTCAACACATGTCAGCCACCTTAGACCCCCGCGCCGCCGAGCTTTTGAAGCTGCTCGTCGAGCGTTACATCCAGGACGGTGAGCCCGTGGGTTCGCGCACGCTGGCGCGGGCGGCCGCACTCGGCATCAGCCCGGCCACCATCCGCAACGTGATGAGCGACCTCGACCAGCTGGGCCTGGTCGCCAGCCCGCACACGAGCGCGGGGCGCATCCCCACTACGCGCGGCTATCGCTATTTCGTGGACCAGTTGCTGGCGCCCGAGGCGCTCACCGAAGTGGAGCGCACGCAGATCGCCGACGAACTCGCGCCCGGCTGGCGCGCACCGGACGACCTCGTGCAGACGGCGAGCAATCTGCTCAGCCAGATTTCGCGCATGGCCGGCGTCGTCACCGTGCCCAAGCGCAATCTCTCGGTGCTGCGGCGCATCCAGTTCATGCCGCTGTCGGACAACCGCGTGCTGGTGATTCTCGTCGTCAACCAGCACGAGGTGCAGAACCGCGTCATCCACACCGCGCGGCCCTACGGCTCGGATGAGTTGGAGCGCTTTGCCAACGCCATCAACGAACACTTTGCGGGCCGCGATCTGGTGAGTCTGCGCCGCGCGCTGGTGGATGAAGTCAACGCCGCGCAGGGCAGCGTCAACATGATTCTGCGCGAGGCGGCAGCGATGGCCGATG
Source organism: Stagnimonas sp. (assembly GCA_965279705.1). Classification (GTDB taxonomy): domain Bacteria; phylum Pseudomonadota; class Gammaproteobacteria; order Nevskiales; family Nevskiaceae; genus Stagnimonas. The sequence continues at coordinate 2,310,733 of OZ257257.1, read as the reverse complement.
CCGCACTCGGCGGCGAGCCCAAGCAGAGCGGCTACGTGATGGCCGGTGGCGCCAATTTGCTGGGCTTTCAGGACATGAGCGACCTGGGCCGCCTGCGCGGGCTGTTCGATGCGCTGGACCGCAAGCGTGATCTCTTGGGCCTGTTCGACCAGTGTCTGGTCGCCGATGGGGTGCAGATCTACATCGGCGAGGAGTCCGGCTACCGCGTGCTCGACGAGTGCAGCGTGGTGAGCGCGCCCTACACGGTGAACGGCCAGGTGGCCGGTGTGCTTGGGGTTATCGGCCCCACGCGCATGGCCTACAACCGCATCATCCCGCTGGTGGCCGAAACCGCGCGCGCCTTGTCGCAGGGTTTGCAGGCCGAGCAGTAAGCCTCAGCGCGGCGACCAGTTCTTGCGGCCGCTGCGGTCTTCGGTCACCAGATATTTGCCCGCACGCCGATAGCGCGTGAGTGACTGAAACTCGCCTTGCCCCTGCGCCTTGCCATAGAGCACGCCGTCTTTCGCCGACCATTGACCCTCAAACACTAGCTTGCGGCCCTCGCTGCTGCCGTAGTTCCAGTTCTGGCCGCTGCCCACCGACTGCTGCCACTGCCGCAGCGTGCCGTCGGCGCTGATCTCCATCGTCAGCACGGTGGTGAACGAGGCAAAGTTGGAGCCGCCGCTGTTGATGATGTTCTGGTAAGTCCACACGCCCACCAGCTGCGCGTCGCGACCATTGGCTGTGCCGGCCGGCACCTTGGCAGCAGTGGCCTCCCGCACGAACACCGCCTGCACCGACTTGCTGATGCCGGTCGCGGCCGTGTTTACGCTCACCGTTGCCGCCAACTTGTCCGCAGTCAGCTGGCCTTGCAGATGCGCCACCGTGAGGCCGCGCTTGGTGTCGGAGAGGGCCAGCTTCAGCGTGTTGCCCTCTAAGCCGCCCTTGGCCTGCAACACGTAGCTCGGCTCGGCGTAGCTGCCCGAGACGACGCCGGCCTTGGTCGTTACCGTCAGCACCGTCACCACGTTCTCGATGGTCGCTACATAGCGGCCAGAGATTTCGGCGGCGTTGGCCAGGTTGGACCAGAGGAGGGCGAGCAGGAGGGTGGTGATTGGCTTCATAAAGCTCAAATTTCAGTATGTCCACTAAAGCATGGGAACCATCCCGTCGGCTGAAACAGCTGGTTAGCACAGGACATTGGTCAAAACATTCTGATGCGGAGTGCCTACCGCGTACCAGCAGGAACAATCTGATGGCTCTGGACTGCGATTCCAAGCGATGACGAAGTGGAGCACTAGACTGCTGTGCGCGGGCACCTGAGCGAAGCAGATCGCCAAGCCGTTGTCGTTGTATTCGACGTTGTAATTGCCCTCTCCCAGCGCAATTGACGGCGAGAGCCTTGCTATGAGGAATTCTTCATCTTCGGTGCCAACGAGAACTATATGCGTGCCGTTGTCCCAGCCCTGTGCATCCAACGCCTCGCCGGTTTCGGGCCCAGTACATGCTGCCGTTTGCTCAACCCACGCACACTCGTACCTAAGACCGGATAACTGTATGTTCCCGTGGTGTTCAAAGACGACTCCGATGCAGCCCTCTACAGACATACCCTTCGGAAGATGAGGGACAAACGCTCTGGCTTGAAGCAGTATGGTGCCGTCAATACGAAGTGGCGCTTTGCTCTTCAACTGAACGCTACACCGAAGTTCTCCGAGAGGAGTCGCCACGAGCACTGATCGTTCTAGGGTATGCGGAGCCATAAGCGCTGACGCTACTTAGGCGTCAAAAATGGTGGACAACGCTTTAATGCTTTGCATGAGGAGTACATCGCATGTCCTTGGTGTTGGAAAGGTTGATCCAGTATTCATTTTTGCACCCATTCCGTCGTGCAAATGTATCCCAGCAGTTCTTCACTTCGGCGCCATCCGAATCGCGCCATCCAGCCGGATCACCTCGCCATTCAACATCGGATTTTCGATGATGGACTGCACCAGCTGAGCGTATTCGTCCGGGCGGCCGAGGCGGCTGGGGAAGGGTACGGTGGCTTCCAGCGAGGCGCGCACCAGTGGGGCCATGCCGGCCATCATCGCGGTCTCGAAAATGCCGGGGGCGATGGTCATCACGCGAATGCCGAAGCGCGCCAGCTCGCGGGCGATGGGCAGCGTCATGCCGACGATACCGGCCTTGCTGGCGCTGTAGGCGGCCTGGCCGATCTGGCCATCGAAGGCAGCCACGCTAGCTGTGTTGATGATGATGCCGCGCTCGCCGTCTTGGTTGGGCGGCTGCTTGGCCATGGCATCGGCGGCGAGGCGCAGCAGGTTGAAGCTGCCGATGAGGTTGACCTGGATGATGCGGGCGAAGTTTTCCAGCGAGTGCGGGCCTTCCTTGCCCACCACGCGCTCGCCGGCAACGATGCCGGCGCAGTTGATGACGCCTTGCAGGCTGCCGAACTCTTCGCGCGCGAGTTCGACGGCGGCGGCGGCATCGCCGTCGGAAGTGATGTTGACCTTTGTGAACACGGCGTGCTCGCCCAGTTCGTTGGCCAGGGATCGCCCGGCCATTTCGTTGAGGTCGGCAATCACCACCTTGCCGCCTTGCGCCACCAGCCGCCGTGCCGTGGCCTCACCCAAGCCTGAAGCGCCGCCGGAAACGATGAATGTGGAATCTGCAATCTGCATGTCTTTCCCCCTCAAGATTTTTTATGTGGCCCCGCCGGATTGTAGTGCGCCGCCGTAGCCGCGATGCTGTGCGCATGGGCTTGAACGACATGCGTATGGACGAGGGCATCACAGTTTTTGAGCTGCCCCCCAACAGTTGGGCGGCCGTGGCGGCGCTCGATGCGGCGACGCAGCGCGCGCCGCCTTGGGCGGTGGCGATTGCCGATGCGCAGGGCTGGCAAAGCGCGCGACGCCAATCGTTTCTGGCGGGCCGCGCGGTGGCGGCTGCCGCCCTGCAGGGTTTGGGGCACAGCACGCCGGTGCTGCGTGCAGACGACGGCGCGCCGCGGTGGCCCGCAGGCATGGTGGGCAGCATCGCGCACAGCGCGGCGTTCGCCATTGCCATCGTCGCACCGGCCAGCACAGCGCTGGCGCTGGGCGTGGATGTGGAGCCGGATTCGCTGCTGCCCGCAGATGCCGAGGCCGTCGTGCTATCGCCGCAGGATCACGCGGCGCTGGCGACGGCATTCGGCGCTGCCGCCGCTGCCCATGCACGACTGGTGTTCAGCGCCAAGGAGTGCGTGCACAAGGCGCTGCATCCGCTGTGCGGGGCCTGGCTGGAGTTTGATGCGGTGGCGATTCAGTGGCTTGCCACGACTGCCGACCATGGGCAGTGGCAAGCAGAGGCAATAACGCCCGATGCCGAAGCGGCTTTTGCGGGCCAGGTGCTGCAAGGTCACTGGTGGCGTGCACACGGCGCACTGTGGACGCTGCTGCAACTCAGCCGCTGAGCCCCTGCAACCAGTGGCGCACGAGGGCGATCAGTTCTTCACGCGCCTTGCGCCGCGTCAGCGTGTGGTCGATGTGCGGCAAGAACCACACCTGCGCCTTGCCGCGTAGCAGCGGGAAAGCATCAATGTGCTGGTCGGCATACAGATACGCCCACTGCGTGTCGCCCGTGAATACGAAGCCCAGCGCCGCGCCGCGCGCCAGCATGCGCTCGTAGTCGGCCTGGGTTTCGGCCTTGGGCGGCCAGACGACGAAATCGGTATCCACACCCTGAGGTGCGTCTTCAGCCGGTGGTTTGAGTTTTTCGCCAAGACGCGCAAACAGTCTGCGCACCGAGCGGCCGATGTGCGTCAGGCGCGCCGTCCACAGCAGACGCTGGAAGTGCGGCGTCGAGTAGGTGTAGCCGTCGATGAACAGCAGGCCGCGCACGCGCGCGTCGTCGCGGCCGAACTGGTGGATGTCGTGCGCGCCCGAGCACAGGCCCACCAGCACGAAACCGGCACCGGTGACGCGGGTACCGAGACTGTCCAGCGCGAGCTTCAAATCATCACTGGCATTGGCACTCTTGCCGCGTGGTGGGTCGCTATCGCCCAGGCCGCTGATGTCGAAGCGGAACACGCAGAACCCGGCTGCCGCCAGTGCCCGCGCCAGCTGCACATGCAGGCGGTTGGGGCCAACGCGATGCTCGATACCGGTGTTGGGGATGACGATGACGGGCCGGTCGGCATTGACGACGCCGGGACGGGTGAGGATGCCGAACAGGCGGCCATCATCGCCAAAGGTATAGGGCGATTCGCGCAGGTCGGCGCTCATGGCAGCACCTGTTTGAGATGCTCGACGATGCGAGATACGGGCGCGGCCGGGACCCACGGCGTGCCGATCCAGCGGGCATCGTGCCAGTGGGCGGCTTCGTCGGTGGCGAGGGTTGCGGCACCGGCCGGCGCGGGTGTGGTGACGTCACGGCTGGTGATCCACAGGCGGCGCGCGTCGCCCGCGATGCCGGGCAATGCGGTGACGGCCTCGGCAAGTGCGGTGGGCCAGGCGTGGGCGTGCAGTTCGTTGTTGGCATGCGGCGGCAGCTGCATGTCGCGGTTGCGGCGCGCCTGTTTCATCTTGTCGTTTTCGGCGCCCAGCTTCTGCATCAGCGCGACGTAATCGGCACCGCTGGCGGGTGCATCCCAGCTGATCTGCAAGGTAGCTGAGAGACCGTTGTGCACGCGCGCGGCCTCGGCCAGCAGGCAGCCGAAGCGCAGACCGAACACCACCAGCTGGTCGGTGCCGCTCAGGTCGCGCAACTCGCGCGCGGCGGTGCCGATATCGGCCAGCCAGTGATCGAGGCGTGCATCGAGGCTGGGGCCTTCGGAATCGCCGGTGCCGGAGTAATCGAAGCGCAGGGTTTCATAGCCGGCCTCGGCCAGGCGCATGGCCAGCAGCCGTTGGCCACGGTAGGCGCGCATGTATTCCATGCCCCAGGACGGGCACAGCAACACCGCCGCCCGCCGCGCCGCACCAGAGGCGCGGTGATGCGTGCCGAACAGGGGTTTGCTGCTGTCGCCGAAGTGGATCGGTTCCATGCGCAGAGGCTCCGTCCTCTGAATGTGCCGATGCTGCTATTGGGTTTTCTGGATTACTTGCCGAACAGTTTACCCAGCCAACCGGATTTGCGCGGCGGCTCGGCAGGTGCCGTCGTCGCGCCGGGCTGCGCTGGCTTGGCGACGGGTTGCTCCTTGGCATTGGCGGGCAGCTTGAGCTGGCTGGCGATCACCGAGAGCGGGTCCATCATCAGCGTGCGCAAGCCGGGACGGGTGCCGGTGGTTTCGGTGATGCGGCCTGCCAGCCGTACGGCCAGCAGCGAATGGCCGCCGAGGTCGAAGAAGCGATCATCGCGGCCGATGCTGCTGGTGTTGGGCAGGCTCAAGACCTCGGCCCATAGCGTGGCCAGCGCCTGCTCGGCCGGACCTTGCGGCGGCTCGCGCACGGTGCGGGCGGCGATGGCGGCGAAGGGGTCGGGCAGCGCCTTGCGGTCGAGCTTGCCGTTGGGCAGGCGCGGCAGGGCGTCGAGCATGATGAAATCCTGCGGCACCATGTAGGCGGGCAGGAAATCACGCACCGAGCCACGCAGCTCGCTGGCATTGGTCTCGGCACCGGGCTTCTTGACCACGTAGGCGACCAGGCGCGCATCACCGCTGCTGCGTTCGCGCACCAGCACGGCGGATTCCGCCACCGCCGCATGCCGCGACAGCGCGTATTCGATCTCGCCCAGCTCGATGCGATAGCCGCGCAGCTTGACCTGAAAGTCCACCCGGCCGAGACATTCCAGCCCCTGCGGCGTCAGCCGCGCGAGATCACCAGTGTCGTAAATGCGGCCGAACTGCGGATGCTGCACGAAGCGCTCTGCGGTTAGTTCTGCGCGGTTGTGATAACCGGTGGCGACACCTGCGCCGCCGATCCACAAGGTGCCGGTGATGCCGGGCGGCATGAGGTTATGGGCCGCGTCGAGCACATGGCATTGGGTGTTAGCGATGGGCGTGCCTACCAGGATGGGCAGGGCCGCATCGGTGACGCGGTAGGCCGTGCTCCAGATGGTGGTCTCGGTCGGGCCATACAGATTCCACAAGGCCGCGACGCGCGGCAGCAGTTGCTCGGCCAGCTCGCGCGGCAGAGGCTCGCCACCGCTGTAGGCGCGGAAGCGCGCGGCATCGCCCGGCCATTGCACGGCCAGCAGCAGTCGCCAGGTCGCGGGCGTGGCCTGCATGACGGTGACCTGCTGTTGCGAGAGCGTGCTTTTAAGCCGCTCGCCATCCATCGCGGTATCGCGGTCGATCACCAGCACAGTGGCACCGACGGTGAGCGGCAGCCAGATTTCGAGCCCGGCGATGTCGAACGAGACGGTAGTAACGGCGGCCAGCACGTCGCCCGCCTGCAAGCCCGGCTCGCGCGCCATGCTGGCGAGAAAGTTGACCAGCGCGCCATGCGGCAACACCACGCCCTTGGGCTTGCCGGTGGAGCCGGAGGTGTAGATGACATATGCCGATGCGGTGGACGACACCGGCACGTCGGTGAAGTCGGCGCTGCCGGTGATGTCTTCCAGCCGTAGCTGGGTGCAGTGACTGCTGGCTAGTTTTGCTGCGGATTTGGCATCTGTCAGCACCAGAGCCGCATCGGCGTCTTCCAGGTAATAGCTGAGGCGCTCGGGTGGAAACTCCGGGTCCAGCGGCAGATAGGCGGCACCGGTCTTGAGCACGGCCAGCAAGGCAGCCGGCACATCAAGACCGCGTTCGAGGCACACACCCACGAAGCGGCCCGGCCCGGCACCCTGGGCAGCCAGTGCGGCGGCGATGGTGCGTGCACGGGCTTCGAGCGCGGCATAGCTTTGCGTCTGGCCGTTGAAGCGCACCGCCACGGCGTCCGGCGTGCGCAGTGCCTGCGCGTTGACCAGCAGCTGCACCGGTTCGGCGGGCATCGCGGCATCGGTGTGGTTGAGCCGATCAAGCTGCGCTAGCGCGTCGGCCGAGAGAATCGGCAGGCTGCCGATGGCCGTCTGCGGCTGCGCACAGACGGCGGCGATGGCGGTCATGTATTCCGACAGGCGCGCACTGATGGCCTGCGCGCTGAACAGCGCCTTGTTGTAGACGCAGTGCACACCCGATGCGCCGACGGTGAACGACAACTCCGGGATGGTAGCGAGCGCAGGCAGCGCGGCGCTGCGGGTTTGCAGGCCATCGAACACCGGTGCGGGCGAGGGTCTGGCTACGCCAAACACCACCGGCAGCAGCGCCGGGCGGCTGTGGTCACGCTCGAATTGCAGCTGCGGCACGATGCGGCTGAAGTGTGCGTCCTGATGCTGCACGCCCTCCTGCATCGCGATACGCACCTGCTCCAGCAGGGCTGAAAACGGCAAGTCGCGATTAGTCGCAAGGCGCAGCGGCAACAGGTTGACGGCATGGCCAACCAGATGCTCGAAACCCGCCTGCAACTGGCCGGGGTTCGTGACGCCGATGATCTGATCCTCGCCGCCGGTCAGCCGGTGCTGGAGTGCGGCAAACACCGCCAGCAGGGTTTCGAGCAACGTCGTGTTGTGGGCGGTGGAGATGTTGCCCAGAGCGGCTTGTAAATCTGCTGCAAACGGCAGCTGCAATTCGGCTGCGGCGTACTGGCGTTCGCGCGGGCGCGGCAGGTCGTGCGGCAGCAGTAGGCGGCTGGGCGGGGTATGCAGCTTCTGTAGCCAGTAAGCGCTGTTGCTCTGGCCCTGTTCGCTGGCGAACACGGTCTGCTCGCGTGCCGCGTAGTCGCCCAAGCCGGGCAATGCGGGTGTCGCCGACTCGCCCTGTCGGGAGTAGCCAGCGCCCAGCTCCATCAGCAGCAGTGCCAGGCTGCACTCGTCGATGGCAGCCTGATGTGCCACGCAAACGAGGTGATGCAACTCCGCATGGGCGCGCAGCAGTACGAAGCGGATCAGCGGGGCCTGTGCGAGATCGAAAGGCGCGCGCAGTGCGGCCTGTTGCTGCAGCTCTAGCTGTGCAGCGTCATCCGTCGGTACTTCGACAACCGGCAGTGTCATGGCTAGCGCCGGTTCAATGTCCAACCACTGGCCATCGTTGCTGAAGCGCGCGCGCAAGGCGGGATGACGATCCACCAGGCTTTGCAGCGCTTGCCGCAGCTGTTCGGGTTCGAGCGGGCCTTTGAGGCTGAGGCTGTTGCCGTGGTGATAGGCGAGGCTTGCCTCGGCGTCGAGCTGCACGCCCAGCCACAGCTCGTGTTGGGCGTCGGTCAGCGGGATGCGCTCTGCGCGTTCGGTGTTGGCAGCAGTCATGGCTCAGCGGGATAGCGACGCAAAATGCTGGCGAATGATGTCGAACACCTCGCGGCGGCAACGTTCGGCAGTGAAAGTGTGGTCGGCACCCTCGATCGTGAGATAGCTGAAGTTGGGGTCGTTGCTCATGCGCACGGCGTTCTTGCCGAGATGGGTTTCCATCTCGTCCACGGCACCGTCGTTGGCCGAGAGGATGAGCACGCTTTTCACGCCGCGCTTCGAGAGGGCGGCGAACTGGCCGGCGACGCTGTTGTCGACCCCCGGCTTGAAGCGCGCCATGAGCTGTTGCAGCTTTACCTGCACGCGGCTCAGCAGCCGCTTGCCGCCGACATCCGCTATGAGGCGCAGGTTGATGCCGCCGGAGAACAGGCGCTTCCAGGTCTGCGGCGCAAACAGGGCCGCGGCATAGAAGCCCAGCGGCTTGATGTTGCGATGGCCGTATTCCTCGATGCTCTCGCCGTCGCTCGGGCCCTTCCACTCGAAACTCGGCAGGTTGAGCGTCATCTGGCTGGTCACACGTGCGTCCTGCAAGGCGGTGTGATGGGCCAGAAAGCCGCCCGAGCACAGACCGACGACGACGTAATGCTTGAACGGGCTGCCGTGCAGCACGGCCAGCTGGTCGATGGCCTCGCGCACATCCGGCACCGAACTGAGCTGAAAGATCGGCAGCGGCCCTTCGAGCTTGATGCTGTCGCCGAAGCCGGCGATGTCCATGCGCAGCACGGTGTGGCCGAGCGAGGCGATGTGGCGCGCGAGCGGCACGGTGAGGCGGCTGGGCCCGACGCGGTGGTTGCCACCGGCATTGATGAAAATGGCGGCGATGGCATCGGGCACTTGCGTGGCGGGTGCCGACACGACGCCGAACAACTGCTGTCGCGCGCCGAAACGCAGCGGCCGCTCATGTAGCAGCACGGAAGATTCGCCGGCGCTGGTGAGCAATGCTTTTGGCGTCGTCGCGGTATGCGGGACCACGCTGGTAGCGCGTGTGCCGTGCAAGTCGCTCAGCCACTGCACCAGGGCTTCGATGGCCAGCTGCGGCACAGTCGCCACATGTGGGTCGCGCAACATGCCGGCATAGCCGGGCAAATCGAATACCGTCGGCGTCAGCCCGCCGGCCGCCCACAGATCCAGCAGCGCGGAATCGGGCTTGCCCGCGTCGGCAGACAGCAGCGCGATATGTGGCACCGAAGGGCAGGGACGCTTCAGCAGCTCGATCTTGCCGATGTCGAGCAGGGTGGCCTGGGCATGGCGAAAACCGGCGGCTTCGATGGTGTCGCCGCTGGTGGCGGTCTCGCTCTCTTGCCGCGCCGCGAGTGCCGCGCTGGTGTTGTGCAACAGCTTCAGCTCGCGCACCACATGGCGACCGTTGAGCACGGGTGCCCAGAGCATGAGTGCCGCGATATCGCTGCGGCCCTCGGCCACCATCAGCGCGAACGAGGCGCTGAGACGTAGGCCGAACAACGCCACTTTTTGTACGCCTGCGAACTGCTTGAGCTGGTCGATGGCGGTCGAGATGTTGCCCAGCCAAGTCGCCACCCGCTCAGGCTCGGCATCGCTGCCGGCCGAGTCGCCGGTGCCGTGGTAGTCGAAGCGCAGCACGGGGAAACCCGCCGCCGCCAGCTGCTCTGCCAGCACCCGATAACTGCGGTGCGTGCCCAGCAGGTCGTAGGCGAAGGGGTTACACAGCACCACGCCGCAATCGCGCGCGGCACCTTGCGGCGGGTGATACCAGCCGAACAGATCCGGCTCAGTGCCGAGACCGAAGGTGACAGGCTGGAAGTCCCAAGCCACCGCGCCGGTGGCCTGGACTTCAGGACTCGACATCATCAGGGCCAGAGCAGCTTTTTCACGGACTCGGGCCACTCGGCGCTGACGAAGCCGTGGGTCTTGAACATCGCCATCGTCATGCGTTCGAGGCCGAAGGCCATGCAGGCGGTCTGCGCGACTTCGCCGTTGGCGGCCTTGATGTCGAAGGTCTTGCCGAAGTGGTCCTGGTGGTAGTTGAACGAGCACACCGCCGTGGGGTTTTCGGCGGAGATGACCGGCACCAGAACCTCGAACTTGAGCTGCTGGTCGCGCTGGTTGGCGGCGAGCATCTTGCCGCCGCGGCCGAAGAAGGCGTCGCTGGCAGTGTCCAGCTTCGCGGGCAGGCCCAGCTCCAGCAGCAGTTGCAGGCCGCGCTCCTTCCAAGTGTTGCGCCACTCGATGACGGTGTCGGCATCGGCGGCACGCACGAACTCGCGCATGCGGAACGACACCATGCGGGTCGGTTCAGGTGAAGGCTCGTGGCGATAGACCCAGCCGGTGAGGTCAACGAGGCGACCCTTCTCCGGCAGCGTGCCGGTGAGGTTGCCATAGACGGGGTAGCAGACCGCGGGCGTGAGCGAGATGTCGCTCATCTCCAGCAATTCGGCCCAGGGCTTGCCGTCTTGGATGCGGCCGAGCAGGTCGCGGTGCTGGGCATCGTGGCCGCAGAAGCTGAAGACCGTGCCGGCCAGATGCGGAAACGACTTCATGTAGCCGACCTTTTCGATCAGCTTGCGATCAACGCAGGGCGGAAACAGCATCAGCTCGGCGCTGTCGTCGGAGGCGATGCGGCTGACCAGGTTGTTGAAACCGAGCAGCACGCGCTCGAACTCCGCACCGCGGCCGAAGATGCCGGGCGTGGTACCGGGTAGCACCAGCTTGTGCTTGACGAGATTGTCGTAGAACTCTTTGGGGTCGTAGGGATCGTGGGCGGTCATGGGATTTAGACGTCTTTGTGCACGAGGAGCAGGGAGGCGTTCTTGGCGTAGATGCGGTCGTTGGCAACCATCAGGGCGGCCGAATGGGCATCGCGCAGCTGACGCCCCAGGCTGTATTCCGAGTCGTTCTTGTAGGCGAGGATGCCGCAGACCAGCATCGAGTCGTGGACGATCTCGACCATGATGCTGGAGCAGTAGATCTTGAGGTTGTTCATGCGCAGGGCAAAGCCCATGCTCAGCATCGCTTCGTTGCCATCGGGCGAGCGTTGCAGTGCCGCGCACTCATTGGCCATGTCGTTGACGTTGGCACGCATGGATTGCAGCTTGTTGCTCACCTCGGCCAGGCGCAGCGCCATCGGTGGCACCTGCCCCGGCGTGCGGCGTGCGGCCTTGCGCACGAAACCCGCCGCCTTGTTGACCGCAGCACTCGAAATGCCGAGCCAGAGGCCGCCCCAGAGCATGTGCGAGAACGGCACCATGGTCTGGCTGGAGGCATCACCGTAGGCGCCGGGGATGATCTGTTCCACCGGGCCGGTGGAGCGCAGCTTGAAGCCGGGGCTGCAAGTGCCGCGCATGCCCAAGGTGTCCCAGCTGCCCACCTGCTCCAATGTGTAGTCGCCTTTCTTGAGCAACACCATCACCTGGTCGCTGCTGGCGGCGTCCTTGTTGCGGCGGCAGGTCACCACCAGATCGTCGGCGTGGGCGCCGTAGGAGATCGCGGTGGAGTCTTTATTGAGCACGAAGCGCGGGCCGTCGACCTCCACCGCGCAGAGGCTGCTGCGCGTGTCGCCGCCGATGCCGACTTCGGAGGTGACAGAGGCGATCAGGAACTGCTTCTCGACAAGCTCGGCAAGATACGTTCTGAGCGTTGGCGAGCTCAGCCCATGCCGCACCACGCAGGCGAGCTGGATGTGGTGCATGGCAAAGACCATGGCCGTCGACGAGCAATATTTGCCGAGCACGGTGCAGATCTTGGTGAGGTCGTCGATGGCCATTTCCATGCCGCCGAGCTCGACCGGCACCAGCGCGCTCAACAATTTCTCTTTCTTCAGCGCTTCGATGCCCTCGGTGGGGAAGCGCCCCATGCGGTCAACGTCTGCGGCGTTGGGGCCAATGATCTCCTCACCGATCTGTCGCACTCTTTCCAGAAGGTCTGGAAGTTCCATCATGCCCATGCCGTTCTCCGGTGCTGCGCGAGGTTGAGTGGGAAATAGATCAGTTTTTTTCGGTCAGCTTCTGCACGGCCGCGCGGATGTTGGCGATGGTTTGAAACACGCTGCGGTTGAGCATGGTGTCGGGAAACTCGAAGTCGAATGCACCTTCCAGCGCCAGCATCACGTTCACACCGGTCTGGGAGGTCATGCCGTTCTTGTAGAGGTCGGTATCCTCTGCCACCGTCAGTGCATCGACGGAGAGATTGGCGTGGTCTTTAAGCACTTTGCGGATGCTGTCGTCGATGGTCATTTGGTAACTGTTGGCAGGTCAGGTGGCGAAGCGAAAGAATCATTCCATTCAAGGCATACCCGAAGAAATCGCGCTGCCTTGAGTTAGTTCTAAACAGATTCTAAACGCGGCAAACGCTTTTTACGCGCTGCCGATCACGACGGCTATGGCGTATTCGCACTCATGCGACAAACTCAGCGAGAAGCTGCGTAATCCCTGTGCTTCTGCCTGCAGGGCGGCCTCCCCATGCAGATGAAGCTCGGCCCAGCCACTGCCGGCTTTGCGCACTTCAATGCTGCGCCAGTCGTACCAGCGATGGTCTGGGCGCAGCACCTTCAGCGTCGCCTCCTTGGCGGCGAAGCGTGCCGCCAGCTTGAGCGTGGACGGCTCACCCTGTTCGGTGGTGCTGTCGGCCAACTCGCCCGCCGTGAAAATGCGCTGCAGGTAGCGATCGCCGAAGCTAGCGATGGACTGAGCCACTGCCTGTGTCGCCACCAGATCAACTCCCACGCGCAAGCCAGCTGCGGGCGTTGAAGCGGCAGGGGTTGGCGAACTCATGCCGCTTTGTCAGAGAGAGGTTTACTGCACCGTGATGGTGATCTTCTCTGAGGCAACTGTGGGGTTGAAGGACTGATGCTTCCAGTCGCCGAACACCAGTTGCAGGGTGTGCTTGCCGGGCTTGAGCGTAACGCTGGTTTCGGTCTGCCCACCACCGAAGTGCTTGATCTGGTCGGTCATCGGCAAGGGCACCGTGAGATCAACCGTCGGGTCGTCGATGAGCAAGTGATGATGGCCTGTGCCTACGATTTGCGTGCCTGCTGGAGCAATGCCTGCATTCTTGAGGCCGAACTGCACGAGCACGGGGCTCTTTACCGTATCGCCAGTCTTGAGATTGGTGAAATACGCTGCTGCCCCTTGGGGTGCTGCGGAGGGCAGGCCGAGCTTCTGTTCAACCACGCCGCCAGCCTTGGTCTTGGCGGCGTCTTTCATGTCTTGCTTCCAGTCCGCGTGCAGTGCGGTGCTGGCTAGCAGCAGGGCAGGGATGAGTAATAGGCGCATGGGGAATCTCCGGTCGGTGATCAGTTTGAGGGTTTGAGCGTGCGGATGCCGTTGGCACCGCCGACGATAAGGATGTCGGCTTTACGCCGGGCGAACAGGCCTACGGTAACGACCCCGGGCAGCTGGTTGAGTTCACGCTCCAGAGCCACCGGGTCGGTGATCTGAAGGCCGTGCACATCCAGAATGACATTGCCATTGTCGGTGGTCACGCCCTCGCGCCAGACCGGCTGGCCACCGAGGGCGACCAGCTTGCGGGCCACCAGCGAGCGCGCCATCGGGATCACCTCGATCGGCAGCGGAAATCGGCCCAGCACCGGCACGAGCTTGGATTCATCGACGATGCAGACAAAAATACGCGCCGCTTCGGCCACGATCTTCTCGCGGGTATGCGCAGCACCGCCGCCCTTGATGAGCCGCAGGTGCGGGTCTGCTTCGTCGGCACCGTCCACATATATGGAGAGCGGCCCCGCGCTGTTGGCATCCAGCACCGGGATACCGAGAGCTTTGAGGCGTGCGCTGCTGGCCTCGGACGAAGACACTGCACCGGGGATGTCATCCCGGTGGGCGGCAAGCGCATCAATGAAGAAATTGACCGTCGAGCCGGTGCCGACGCCCAGCACTTCACCGGGCACGAGATATTTGAGTGCAGCCTCGGCCGCCGCTTTTTTCGCTTGGTTCTGATCCATGTCTTTTAGCTTGCCGGTTAAGTCGACGTCTTGCCAGCACTGCGGCTGCCAAACAAGGCGGTGCCAACACGGATCAGGGTCGAGCCTTCGGCAATCGCCGCTTCAAAGTCGTCCGACATGCCCATCGAAAGCGTGTCCACGTCAGGGGAGTCAGCGCGCAGCGCCGCAAACAGAGCGTGCAGGGTGCGGAAAGGCGCGTGCACATCGGCATCCGCTGTGATGGGCGCAGGCAGCGCCATCAAGCCGCGCAGGCGCAAGCGCGGCAGCACCGCCACTGCGCGACAAAGTGCCAATGCATCCTGCGGCGCGCAGCCGGATTTGCTGGCTTCACCGGAGACATTGACCTGCACGCAGATGTTCAATGGCGGCAAGTAGGCAGGACGCTGGTCAGACAGACGTTGCGCGATTTTCAAGCGATCCACCCCGTGTGCCCAGGCGAAATGGTGGGCGATGTCGGCGGTCTTGTTCGACTGGATCGGGCCAATGTGATGCCAGTCGAGGTTCAAGGCAGCGAGTTCAGCAATCTTGGGCAGTGCTTCTTGCACATAGTTTTCGCCGAAGGCGCGCAGGCCGAGCGCTGCCGCGGCAGCAATCGCGCTGGCAGGCTTGGTTTTGCTCACGGCCAGCAACATCACGCTTTCACGTGGCCGCTGAGCCTTGGCGCAGGCGGCGGCGATGCGCGATTCAATGGTTGCTAGAGAAGTGGTGATGGACATTGAAAATGCGCGTTAGAGATTTGTACTGGCTTGCTGCCACAGGTGGACTTGGCTAACGTCCAACTTGAGTCACACCATATTCAAAAAATACATTTCAGGGAGCCCGCAAGGGAACTGCATCATGGCGATGGATATTTCCCAGTTGCTGACTTTCAGCGTGCAGCAAAAGGCTTCCGACTTGCACCTTTCGGCCGGGGTGGAGCCGATGATCCGCGTCGATGGCGATGTGAAGCGCATCAACTTGCCGCCGCTCGACCACAAGACCGTGCACGACATGGTCTACGACATCATGAACGACAAGCAGCGCAAGGCCTGGGACGAGTTTCTCGAAACCGACTTTTCGTTCGAGATTCCCGGTGTGGCGCGCTTTCGTGTCAATGCCTTCAACCAGTCGCGAGGTGCAGGTGCGGTATTTCGCACCATTCCCAGCAAGATTCTCTCGCTCGATGACCTCAAGGCACCGGCGATTTTCAAGGACATCGCCAATACGCCGCGCGGCATTGTGCTGGTGACCGGCCCGACCGGCTCGGGCAAGTCCACCACGCTTGCGGCGATCGTCGATTACATCAACGAGAATGAATACGGTCACATCCTCACCATCGAGGACCCGATCGAGTTCGTGCATCCGCCCAAGAAATGCCTCATCAACCAGCGCGAAGTGCATCGCGACACCTTGGGTTTCAACGAATCGCTGCGCTCGGCGCTGCGCGAAGACCCCGACGTGATTCTGGTCGGTGAAATGCGCGATCTGGAAACCATCCGCCTGGCGCTTTCGGCTGCTGAAACCGGGCATCTGGTGTTCGGCACGCTGCACACCTCGTCGGCTGCAAAAACCGTCGATCGCATCGTCGATGTGTTCCCGGCCGCAGAAAAGGAAATGGTGCGTGCGATGTTGTCTGAATCGCTGCGTGCGGTGATCTCGCAGTCGCTGCTGAAGAAAAAAGGCGGCGGCCGAGTGGCCGCGCACGAGATCATGATCGGCACGCCGGCCATTCGTAATCTCATCCGCGAAAACAAGATCGCGCAGATGTATTCGTCGATCCAGACCAGCAGCAAGGACGGTATGCAGACGCTCGACCAGTGCCTGAAGGATCTGGTGAAGCGCGGCATTGTCGACCTCAACGAAGCACGCGCGAAGTCGGCCGACCCGCGCACCTTTACCATCATGTAGGAGCTTCGAGCATGGAACGCGATGCAGCCATCAAGCTGATCCAGCAATTGTTGTCGCTGATGAAAGAGCGCGGGGGCTCTGATCTTTTTCTCACTGCCGGGTTTCCGCCTGCCATCAAGCTCGACGGTGCGATCACCCCTGTGATGGACAAGGCACTCACGCCCGAAAACTCGGCGATGCTCATGCGCGCGCTCATGAACGACAAGCAGACCAAGGATTTTGAGTCTTCCAACGAGTGCAATTTTGCGATTGCGCCTCCCGCCATCGGCCGCTTTCGCGTGAACGCCTTCGTGCAGCAGGGTCGGGTCGGTGGCGTGCTGCGTACGATCGAAACAAACATCCCTGATTTTGAAAAGCTCGGCCTGCCTACAGTGCTCAAGGATGTGGTGATGACCAAGCGCGGTCTGGTGCTGATGGTGGGCGGCACCGGCTCGGGCAAGTCGACTTCGCTGGCGGCCATGATTGGCTACCGCAACAAGAACTCCAAAGGCCATATCATCACGCTCGAAGATCCGATCGAGTATGTGCATCCACACATCGGCTGCATGATCACCCAGCGCGAAGTCGGCACCGATACCCACAGCTGGGAGGCCGGCCTCAGGAACACGCTGCGCCAGGCCCCGGATGTGATTCTGATCGGTGAAATCCGTACCCGCGAATCGATGGAATATGCGGTCAACTTTGCCGAGACGGGTCATCTGGTGCTGGCGACGCTGCATGCCAACTCAGCCAACCAGGCGCTGGATCGCATCATCAACTTCTTCCCCGAGGAAAAACGCGAGCAGCTTTTGATGGATCTCTCGCTCAACCTCAAGTCGATCATCTCGCAGCGTCTGGTGCGCAAGGAGAGTGGCGGCCGCTGCGCCGCGATTGAAATCCTGCTCAACTCCCCGCTGATCTCCGACCTGATCTTCAAGGGCGAAGTACACGAGATCAAGGGCGTGATGTCGCGCAGCAACGAGCAGGGCATGGTCACTTTCGACCAGGCGCTGTTCAAGCTGTTCGAGGAAGGCCTCATCAACTTCGACGAAGCACTGCGCAACGCCGACAGCCAGAACGAGCTGCGCCTCAAGGTCAAGCTTGAATCCAAGCGCGCACGCGAAAGTCTGCATGACGACCCGGCCGTGAAGGGCCTGTCGATGCAGCAAGAAGATAAAGCCACCCTGCTGCGCCGCTAACCTAAAGCTCAACTATCCATGCTCAAAATCCTGCCGTATCTCAAGTTGGCGGTCGAAAAGAATGCCTCCGACCTGTTCTTCACCAACAACGCACCGGCGATGCTGAAGATCGAGGGCGAGATGCTGGCCGTGGGCAAGACGCAGATGACCAACTCGCTGATTCGCGAGCTGGTCGAAAATGTGCTGACACCCGAGCAGATCAAGTACCTCGAAGACCACCTGGAGATCGATCTGGCGACCGATGCCGGCGGCCTGGGGCGCTTTCGCATCAATGTGTTCACCCAGCGCAGCAGCATCGCGATGGTGCTGCGCTACGTGAAATCGGAGATTCCGACCATCGAAAAACTCGGTGTGCCGGAGACGCTCAAGGACCTCATCATGCTCAAGCGCGGCATGATCCTGATGGTGGGTGCGACTGGCTCGGGCAAGTCGACGACGCTGGCGGCCATGGTGAATCACCGCAATGACAACGCGGCGGGGCACATCCTCACCATCGAAGACCCTATTGAATACATCCACCCCAACAAGCGCAGCATCATTAACCAGCGCGAAGTGGGCACCGATACCGAGAGCTACGCCCGCGCCTTGAAGTCGGCGTTGCGTGAAGCACCGGATGCGATCCTCATTGGCGAGGTGCGCGTGCGCGAGACGATGGATGCGGTTATCCAGCTCGCCAACACCGGCCATCTGGCGATCTCGACCCTGCACGCCAACAACGCTTACCAAGCTTTGCAGCGCATCGTCAATTTGTACCCCGATGAATTGCGCGACCAGTTGTACATGGATCTGTCGATGACGCTGCGGGCCATCGTTTCCCAGCGTCTGGTGCGGCGCAAGGATGGCCGTCGCTGTGCGGCTGTCGAGGTGATGGTGAACACGCCCTACATCGCCGATCTCATCCTCAACCGCCGCATCGAGGAAGTGAAAGAAGCGATGTCGAACAGTTCTGATCGCGGCATGCTTACTTTCGACAGCTCGCTGTATAAGCTCTACACAGACGGCATGATCGACCTCGAAGAGGCCCTCAACAACGCCGACTCGCGCACCAATCTGGAAGCCAAGATCAATTTCGGCGTCTGAGCGCTTGCAAACACAGGGCGTCGCGATTACCCTTCGCGCCCGCAATCAAGTCAGCTGTTTGAATGGATGCGGATCTGCAAACGAGGTGGCAGCAGCACGCCACTGAACAACTACTAGCCCTTAAAGCGGTATCGGGCCTCACAATCGGAGTTACACAGACCATGTCACAGGTCTTCACAACGTCCACCGTTTTCTTCAACGGCGAGACTGCAAAGCGCGACTGGTTCATCGTCGACGCAGAGGGCCTCGTGCTCGGGCGTCTCGCCAGCGAAATCGCCCGCCGCCTGCGCGGCAAGCACAAGCCTGAGTTCACCCCCAACATGGACGTGGGCGACTACATCGTCGTCATCAACGCCGAAAAGGTGAAGACCACGGGCAACAAGCTCGAAGGCAAGATCTACTGGCGCCACAGCGAGCACCCGGGCGGCATCAAGTCGACCACGCTGGGCAAGATGCTGGCCGATCACCCCGAGCGCGCCATCGAAAAGGCCGTCAAGGGCATGCTGCCCAAGGGCCCGCTGGGCTACGCGCAGTTCCGCAAGCTGAAGGTTTATGCCGGTGCAGAGCACCCGCACACCGCCCAGCTGCCCAAGTCGTTCACTATTTAAGGCGCCCCGAACATGGCTAAGACTCCTATCCAGCAGAACTACGGCACTGGTCGCCGCAAAACCGCTTCCGCCCGCGTGTTCCTGCGCGTCGGTACCGGCGAGATCAAGATTAACGAAAAGAGCGTGGGTGAATACTTCCCGCGTGAAACTTCGCAGATGCTGGTTCGCCAGCCGCTCGAAACGGTTGATGCGCTTACCCGCTTCGACTTCTTCATCACCGTTGCCGGCGGCGGCCCCTCGGGCCAAGCTGGCGCCGTGCGCCACGGCATCACCCGTGCGCTGATCGACTTCGACGAGAACATGCGTCCTGCCCTGCGCGCCGCTGGCCTCGTCACTCGCGATGCCCGTGAAGTCGAGCGTAAGAAAGTCGGCTTCCACAAAGCACGCCGCGGCACCCAGTACTCCAAGCGTTAATGCAGTGGCCTGCGATGCCGGTTTATCATCGGCATTACAGGTTCTCCCAAAGTTTGCCGGTGGGAGATCGTCTAATGGTAGGACAACAGTCTCTGACACTGTTTATCTAGGTTCGAGCCCTAGTCTCCCAACCACCGGAATCAAGGCCCCGCAGAGATGCGGGGCTTTTTCCGTTTCTGGGGTAAATTTCCGTATTCGTTGGCGGAGACCATCAAATGCGAGCACGCAGACAGATCGTAATCTTGATAGCAGCATTAGGGGTTTTACTTTCCGCTGGTTTCCCGCCCTTTGCTTACGACCAATCTACGGTGGTCATTTCAGGCATTCGAGAAAAACCAGATGTCACTACCCTTGAGCTGGATTGGGCATATCTCGGGCATCACTTCTTCTGGGAAACGCAGCCAGTTTTAGCCCTGAATCGCAGCTCGACATATATCGAAGATGGCAAGGAGGGTTCGATTCAGCTTCATACCAATGCCGGCGTTGCTTGGAAGCTGGTGGCGTTGCAAATTGTATTGATCGTCCTGGTCGCAGCAGGTGCGCTTTTGATGCTTCGCTCCAGCGTTGCAGGCTCAGCGGGTCGGTCGGACTCTTGAGACCTGCAGATTCTTCAAATAACCCTCTGTAGTCGCCACACTCCCATGCGCCGCGAACAGACGTGCGTAGTCGGTACCGCCTTCAGTTTTGGCCAAATTAATCGCAGTGCGACGAAGATCGTGAAAGCGAAGATCCGGGCATCCACATTTGGCTCGGTGCCGGCGCCACGCTGATTGAAAGGCATTCACGCTTAGCGGCTGGCCATCTTTGCCGGCAAACAGGTAAACGCTCCCGACACGCCGCCGCAGCAGTTTGGCTTTAGCAAAGCAAGCCTTCAGTGCCGCCGTCCAGGACCACTCCACGGTCGCGTTTGTGCTCTCACTGGTCTTGCGCGGTGTCACCGTCAAGCCGGCTTCGTTGAACGCGTCCAGCCTAAGCATGCGCAGGTCACTTTCTCGTAGTCCGGTCAGCATCGCCATCTCGCACATAATGGGAATGGCTCCATCGCCCTTTTGAATCAGCGCGATCTCTTCGAGGGTGGCCACGCGCTTTCTCTTCTTTTCTTTGTTGCGATCCACGCCCAAGCAGGGGTTTTGTCCGTCGAATCGACCGGCATTGATGGCGGTGGAGTAGGCGCGCGACAGCACGGCAATTTCTCGGTTGGCTGTCACCGGCTTATCGTGAGATCGCAGGTATTGGGCGATGTGCTTGGGAAGCACCTCCATTGAGGCGAAGCCCTTAAAAGCGGCCTTCAGGCGTGATGACGCCCTGGTGTATTCCTTGAGAGTCCCTGCATTGCTCGATGGCATCGTCGCGACGAAAGCATCCAGCAGATCTGCAACGGTTTCGCAGCCGTCATGCAGGCCCTCGATCTCCCGCCACTTGAGTAGGGCTCGCACGTAGTCATCGCCAAGCGGCTGCGATACATCTTTGCCATCCACCGAACTACGCCAGTAATAGCGGCCGGCGATGAGCCGCATGCGGGGTGGCAGGTGCTTGTTGCGTGTTTTGTGCCTACCCATTTGCGCCGGCCCTGATGGCGCCGAGATTCAGTTCGCGGGTGCGAGCAGGATTCTTGCCCACCATTTTGCGTTCCATCTCTGCGGTGTGGACCTGAGGTTTGCCGTAACGATCCACTTCAAACTTCCAGCCATGCTCGGTCAGCCAGCGGCGCTGCGCCGAGCGCAGCTTGTATCCAGTCAGTGTTTCGATCTGCCCTGTAGTTACAAACATTGTCTGGCCTGCCTCATTGGAGCCTACTCAGGCCATGGGCATCGGGGCTATCCACATACTTGAACTCGATGCGAGTGACAACGGAATTCAGCTCGCACCCTTTGTGCGTGCGAAGAAACATGCCCACGAAATCGTGGGCTGACCAATCCGGGAATCCCTCGCGCCGTGTCTCTATCAAGCCATATGCCGCAGCCTGTGGTGTGTAGTCGTCTGCCAGTCGGTCTAGGCGTTCGAATCGAACATCCACGACTTCGATGATGCACAGGCGGACGACCTTTTCACCGTCCTTGAGGCCCATGTCTTTCTCGACAGCACAAAGCTGATCACCTTTCTTGAGATTGGCCCAGCCCAGGCGACGGGTCACGTCTTTGGTGCGCGATCGGATCTGCGGCGTGGTGAGGCTGAAGCTGATGTTTCTCATGAGAGACTCATAAAACGGCCTGGGGAGGGCCAATAACCATGGAATGTGATCCGCTCTACTGTTTTTTTTGGATGTCCAAAGTTGAAGTGGTTTGTATGAAAAAAGGCGATTGGGGCACTTGGGTTCAAGCCATCGCAGCTTGTCTTGGTCTTGTGGGTATTGTTGTGGCTGCTATTGAAGTTACGAAAAGATCGCGAATAGAGAATGCGCTTCGATCCGTTTTCATCAAATATTTGAAAAGCACCATCAACAATCTCGCTGAATACATGGAGATCTATTCCGGAAACTTTACAGACAACCTTTGGCAAAAAGCATTTGATGATCGACTCATTGCAGAGCTTTCTAGGGCTTCCGAAAAACCCGATTGGGTTGGACTGGAGATATCCAGCCTTGCCCGTGAAGTTCTTATTGCGATTGACGTCGTGAAATCGATTAATAAAGACATTCAAGAAAAGGACGGGCGAGCGATTTTGGCCAATGGCGGTGATGAGGAAAAACAGCTGTGGCGTAACATGGTCCTGGAAATGCTGAATGAGCTGGTTCCAGCAATGAGGAATAAAGTGAAAAACCTCCATGTAGCCCTCAAAGCACTCAAATAAATTCATAGATATTTGAGGGGTTAACCTGCGCCAATATTTTTCTGGGAACTTGTTGTCTACCTTCACGGCGTCGAACTGTTCGGAAGGATTGATTTGCGTTTCCATCAGCCTTGCCTATTCATCATCTGTTGCGCCCGCGCAAATAGCCGGGTCAGCCAAGGGTGTGTCGACATCGCAGCCAGAATGCCGAACGGCCCGCCGGTGAGGTAGCAAAGGTTCTCAAGCGTGGTGGTCGGCTGTGGCATCACCTTGAGCAGCTGCAGCTGCAAGTAGGCGATGGCCAGGCTGGTGACGAACGCCTGGGTGCGCTGGCCGAATTGCACGTTGAGCTGCTGGATGCCAAGCAGGTAGACCAGTGCGAACGTGATGCCAAAAAGCAGGGGGCCGGTCATAGCAAGCCCAGCACTAGAACAGGCTCAATGCGCACACCGCCATCAATGTTCACCGTCAGAAGCTGATTGTTGTGCACTGCCTTGGCATCACCGTGCGCAATCAGCGTGGCCAGGCGCGCCTTGCTGCTGGCCAGCTTCAAACGTTGCTCGCGGGCATCTGCCAGGGCTCTGCTGAGTCTGTCGTTGGCGCGATCGATATCGTCCATCAGCGCCTTTACCTCAGCATGCCGCTGCTGGCGCAATTGCTCCATGCGAGCGATGAGTTCGGGGCTCATTGCTGGGTTGCCTCCGCGTTCTGCTCTTGCTCCAGGCGCTGCTGCAACACCAGCAGAATGGCTGCCTCGCGGCGGTTGGCCTCATCAGCCACATGCGGCGGCAACTTGCCGCGCTGCATGCCTTCTTTGCGGTGCTCTTTGCGGCGGGCAATGTGGGCTTTGTATTGCTCGACCAGGCGAGGCAATGGGATGTTGCAGGGTGCGAACATGGTTGCTCTCCGGTGGATCAAGCCAGTGCGATATCGAGGTAGTGCCAACCCGTTTTGAGACGCTTCTTCTCGATCTGCATTTCGGTAAATGCCGCGCCGTATTCGTTGCTGTTGAGCGATAGCGCAGTGAGCTTTTTCTTTTCGCACCATGTGGTGTATGCGGCATGCAGATCGCCCGCCTTGATTTGACTGCCGTCCTTGTCGATCACTGCATCGGAATAAAGAAACTGCTCGATGCTGGACATGGTTTTGCGTGCTATGCCCGGAACGCCTTGCGGCTTATCGCGCGTTGCTTTGAATCTTTCGATCAGCTTCGGCACTTCGGCCGCTTTGCAGTCAATGTAAGTCGTGAAGTGCACGGCCTTTTGTCCCAGCAGCTTCTCCAGAGCCTCGGCCTGGTGCTGCGAAAGCTCCAAGTTGTATTCAAAGTGCGCACGGATCACCGACGTGAAACCCGCCGATTTCAACTTGCTCAGCATTGCCGCGTCGGCGCGGTTGAAAAGCAGCTGAAACTTCATGCTGTCGAACTTCGCAGGAACACTGCTGCCGGGATAAAGATTTTCGCGGCAGTTGATAAACGCGGGCTCCTGGTGGCTCCAGCCGTGATCCTGCCGCTTGCTGCCTTTGATGCCGAGCGCCGCGCACAGTTCAGTGGTCTGCACCTGCTCAAAATCGTTTTTCTGCGCCATGAATTGCAGGCGGCGTTGGTTGTCGGCCTTTGCTTTCTCGGCGAGTTTCTTCGCAGCCTCTTTCGCCTCGAGCGCTGCAGGATCGGCCTTCGCCACTTGCACCGCTGCGGCGGCGGCATCCTTGCGTTCCTGTTGTGCCTTGGCAGTGCTCAGCTCTGTGCGAATCTCTGCGCGCGTGGGCGGTCGTGTGATGCGCTCCAGGCGGTCGCGCTCTTCCTGGCGCTCCTCGTCTGTCAACTCCTCATCATCCAGCGAGCCGGTCTGCTCAGGGTTGATGGGGCTGCCGTAAGTAGTGACCGTGCCCGCCATACGTCCCACCATTAAAGCGCCGGCTTTCTTGTCTAGTTGAACAAGCTGCGCGAGATCCTTGGCCACGTCCACGCTATCGATCTTGTTGGCTTTGACCAGATCGAGCACCTGCGGCGGAAGCTCTGCCAACGTGCTGTGGCGGCTCACCCAGGTCTTGCTCTTGCCGGTTTGCGCCACTGCTTTGTCGAAGCCGATGGCCTGCACCAGGCGCGTGATGCCCTCGCAGGTTTCAATCAGCGAGAGGTCACGGCGTTGCAGGTTTTCAAGCACCTGCATCACCACAATATCGGCGTCGCTCAGGTCGGTGCGGATGATGGCGGGGATAGTGGCCAGCCCGGCAATGGACGACGCGCGCCAGCGGGTTTCGCCCGCAATGATCTGGTACGGGCAGATGTGCGTCTGGCCATCTGTCGCTGGCGGCGTGTGCCGCACCACGATGGGCTGAATCAGCCCGTTCTGTTTAATGCTGTCCGCCAGCTCGGCGAGAAAAGCCTGGTCGAAGACCTTGCGCGGCTGGTTGGGGTCGGGCGTGATCTGCCCCAGGGGAATTTCGGCAAAGCCCAGTTGTTGCGCGGGCGAAACTGCGAGCGAGTTGGCGGTATCGAGAACTGCGGACATGGTGACCCTTTGCCTGGCTGCCCAGGCGCCGATGCAATTAGTGGATGCGCTCAACAGCCAGACGGCCGCGCGCGGTTTGAGTGAGGCGATAGCCGAGGCACTGCACCTGATCGGGCAGCGCCTTGATGAGCAGGCAAGACACCACGTCAATGCTGGAGCCGGTGTCGCGGCCGTGGCTCAGAACGGGCAGGGTGATCAGGCGCATGACTACGCCGCCAGTGCTGCGTCGAGACTGCTGTTGCCACGCTCACGCTGACGGCGCTGTGCCGCCTCCTGGATGGCACTGATCTCGCCGGGCCAGTCACTCTCGATGTCCTCGCGGTGCGACTCGCCACAGGCACGGGCTGCCGCTGGCGCGCTCGCGATGGACTCCTGCACGATGGCCTCCACGGCCGAGAGCAGCGCCGCCGCCAATGCACGCGCCTTGTTCTCAGTGAGCGCTAAGTGCGCGCGCGGGCGGTCGGGTTCAATGTCGCCAGAGAGAGCGATTCGGATGTCGTGGCGGGCAGGTTTGGTCTCTGGGTGGTTGTCGCGGCTGATGACGCCGCCGCAAGCCTCGCCAAAGAACTCCAGGCAGCGGTCTTCGTATTTGTCGAGGTTGGGCCGGTAGGGCGCATCGGCCGTCAGCATTAGGCCAATGGCCATGCTGCGGGCCAGCACCACGCTCATGGAAAAGCTGATGTCGAGCCCGCCGCTCGCTGTGAAAAGCTGTATGCGGCGGGTAGGTTCCGCAATCTCGCAATCCTTGCCGTAGGCGAGAATTTGAAGGCCCTCAAGGTTCGTGTGGAACAACGCTCCGTTAGCGGACGGGGGGATGATCGCTTTTGCTTCTTTACTCATTTGTTGCTCCTCTCTTTTCAGAAATAGCCATATATGGCTAATAATTACTTAGAAAAGGAATCAGTCAAGCACAATAATGCTAGATGTTGACCAAACTTTTGTTTTACATAGATTTTTGGGTAGGCTGAGGTTTAGTAAATAAGCTATCCGCCGGGGGCGAGAGTGCGAATCAAGGTCAAAATTGAGCCCCGCGAGCGGGTGCAGACTGGTGGCACTCTGAGTGCGGTTAAGCAGCGTGCACCTGGCTCAAACACTGCTCGCGCCACGCGAAAGAGCACTGCTGTCCCGGTGAAGAAAAGTGCTGTGAGGCCCCTCGCCAAGAAAGCCACAACCAAATCTACTGTCGACAAAAGTTTGGTCGAAAAGCCGGTAACGAAAAAAGCAGCCAGGAAGCCAGCCGTCAAAAAGGCAATGGCAAGTAGCAGGCTAAAAGTTGATCGAACCGTGATGCCGCCCCGACCAAAACCCAAAATCTAGTCTCAACCCACCTGAAACTGATCATGACCAAAGACAAATCTTCATCACCTTCGCCGGCACCCAGCCGCTCGCCTTCGCCGACACCTACTCGCGCGCCCTCATCGTCGCCAACCAAGAGTCGTGATTACATTGCCTATGACGACGTGTGGGGCGGCCGCCAAGCCGAGGTGGATCGCACCACTGCGGCACCGCCTTCGCCTTCACCTGCCAAGAAATGAGTTGGCCGCATGCTCCAGTGCCGCAAGGCTAGACTGGCGCAAGACGGCATTTGGAGATCCACGCCATGCGTGACCTCAACTTATTGAGCAACGACGAGTTCGGTCTCTACTTCGATACCGAGCGAAACCTGCGCTACTACCAACGGCGCACTGGGCACTATCGGCGTCTGCATTTTTTTAACAGCACCCTCAACGTGCTGTTTGCGGGTGCGGCTGTGGTCACCCTCGGCTCCGGGAATGCCACGGGCTCAGTGATTTTGCAGTTCGTTGCCGTGCTGGCGGCGGTGCTCAATGTGCTGGATATCGTGCTGCGGTTTTCAGAGCGGGCGGCCGAGCTAAACACCATCTGCTGCCAGTGGGGCGATCTCAATCGACTTGCCAAGAGCTTGCAGCCGGATGACGCCGAGGCATGGGCGGATCTCGAAAGGAAAATTGATGCCCAGAACCTCAGCGAACCAAAGCCGTTTTATCGCGCGTTGGACGTGAAGTGTCAGGCCGAGGCTTTAGCCGCGATGGGGCGTGGGCTTGATGAAAGCTATGAGCTGATGAATCGGTGGGAGCGTTTCTCCGCGGCGTTCCGCGTGCATGACGATCTTGGCATCAAGTTGCAGAAGCGCGCAGCGAAGAAAAGAGCCAAGCAAGAGGCCGAGGAACTGAAGCAAATGCAGAAGGCTTCGAAGCCGGTAGCGGCGAACTAAAAAAGCCCCGCAGGTCGGGGCTTTTTTATGCACGAGTAGCTTGCTCAAAATTATTCTGGTGTGAGGATTTCCAACATTTTCTCGGACATGTAAATGTCGACCATGTCTATTGGCAAGGCATACATTTGTGCGAGTTGAACGAAAGGTGTCTTTGCGACGGAATGCTTCACGCGTTCGGCGTGAGGGAACAAGAATTCCATTGCAGCTGCGTAAGCCGCGAACTCGATGATGACGCTATCGGCCACCTCTTCTTCGGGTATGACTGCAACTACATCCTGCACGTGGCCTGCGATATCCATGTTGCGCACATTAGGACCATCGAACACGATGTGAAAAATTTCCTTGCAGATCACCATGCGGCGGTAAGCAGGATCTAGAAGTGGTCTCACACAAATGTCGTAACCGCCTTCTCTTACAAAAATGGCGGCTGGAAAAGTATCGCCAATATCCTGATCCAGATTTAGCACACGGATATCAGGAATTTCAAAACATTGGCCGCACCAGAGCAGTTCGATCTCGCATCTGCGAGTTGCTGTTCTATCTCGGCAAAATTGGTTGTATTCCCCACTGAGCTCTTTGGCCCTGCTTATCGCATACGCAATCACAAACCCACCTCCCAATAAAAAAGGGGCCCTGGGGCCCCCTTTTAGAACATCAAAATTTATGCCCGAATTGCAGGCTTCACGAAATTGGCAGGTTTGACGTATTCCTGTGCAACAGAAAAGCGGCCCTGCTCATAGGCTTCCAACATGTTGGCAGCACCTTCTAAAGCCTTGCTCGGAAGCCCGAGTCGGGTCTGGTCGAAGAAAAATTTCACATCAGTCACACCTTGCGCAACAAGCTTCTCTTGCACGGCGTGCAGTCGCTCCTTTGCGGTCATAACACTCTCCACGAATTACCCCTGGATGGATCACATAGATATCCCAAGCAGCTGAACAGTGACGATCGATCAGCTTGCCTCCCCTAACGGGCGCGAATTCTAAAAGTGTTGAGTGCGTTAATCCAGACACTTTTTGGCAATTCGCTACCACTTGTCAGACTGTATAAGACCGCATGGGGCAGGAACAATAGGAGGTATTACGCAAATCGCTACCGTTCGTCGCAAACCGCTGGTTTTGACGCTGCCGACAAGGTTTTGAATTAATTGCGATTCTGCGAAAACGAACCTAAGAAGCACATCCGTCAAGACTGCCCTAAGCACGCTGGTTGTTATAAAGCGCAAAAAATCAACATCTCAAGCGGCCAGCTTTCTTGCCTGGCTGGTCAACCGGTGACCGGCTTCAACGGCACGGTCGGTGTGAAACACATAGATCGAATGCTGGTCGGCTGCACTTTTCAGCTCCTCTATGACATCTCGAATGCGGTCGCGTTCGGTGAGCTGCATGCTCGCGGCGCTGAGCCGGGGGTGATGCAGTATTAAATCGCGTTCTCGCACCCGCCCGGCCAGGTCGCGCGTGAGGGTGGCCAAACCCCAGAGCCGGGGTTTGAGGTGATAGGCGCTGGCGCCGGGGTTGTCTCGGCGCAGCACGCCGAACTGGGCGGCGTAATGACCGTTGTAGAAATCCAGCCGGGTCGCGGTTTGGCCCTGCGGTACGATGCCGGCTTTGTCGAAGTAGGGCTTGAGATCCTTGGCGGTCTGCAGCACCACATTGCGTACGCGGGCTGCCCAGTCGCTGGTGCGCTGTGATTCGTCTTCTGAGGGGCTGGCTTCTTCGCCGATGCGTGTGCGGCTCAAGCTGGCGCACATCAACCGCCCTTGCTCGACGAGTTGTTCCAGGTTTTTGCCCATGCCGCGGCGAAACGAACCCAGACTGAAGCCAGAGAGCGGCATGTGCGGTGCGTCCATGCCTTTCTGCAGGGCCTTGCGCACTTCGTGCTCCACGGTGGCAATCATCTCGGAGAACGCACGGGCCTTGGTGCCATACAGGGCGCGGAGCACCTCAGCGCGAATGCAGCGCTCGACTAGGACGTTACCGTCTTGATCGAGCGCGACGATTGAAGTCACCAGCCGCTCGCCACTGCCGCTGATGGGCTCCACGAATAGCGGCGCCCAGCGGCCCTTGATGACCATGCCTTGCATCAGCTGAGCAAGCTGCTCAGGCAGAGGCGAGTGGTTTTGCGAGTGCTCCGCCGACATAGATGACTTGTTGCTGGGGCGACTGGGTGGCTCGTTCGAGCAGGAAGGGTAGGTGATTGATGCGACTCAACACATAGTCCAGCAGGCGCAAGGCTGTATTTTCGTCGGCAAATACCTTGAGCCAGACGTTGTCGGCCATAAAGCTTTGCCACTCAATGCTGCCATAGACGTGCGCGGCCTTCAGCGATTCAAGCCGACGGCGGCGGCGATTGAGTTCGTCATCTCCCGCACACAGCAGATCCAGAAGGAGATTGCGCGTTTCGCAACGCGGGTCGTTCATCACCCAACCGGGTAGGGCGTCGTCGTGGTCGATCAGGCCGACGCCATCAGGACCATCGGACCACAGAATGTTCTTGCGGGTGCGGTCTTCGTTGGCGATGAGGCAATCGAACACCGCACCATCTACCGCGCGTCGCCAGCCGCGTAGCAGGCGACTGGTGGTTTCTTCATCGCGCGTCATGCGTTCGAGTGTGGGGGAGGTAGAGGCTGAACTGCCGAACACCCACCCTGTGAAGCCCTCCAGTGGGCACTCCGGCAGGTAGCTGGCATCTGACACCGAGACGATGTGCGGCCGCGGTATGGGCAAGTCGTTGGCGCGGCCCAGCATGGCAGCGAGACATTCCACCACCATTTTCTGCGCCGGCAGCACCTTGAGATAGGCCGCGATCTGGCCTTCTTCGCAAAACACCGTGCCGAGCCAGACGCCGGGTTGCACCTGGGTCGCCTCCGACACCAGGGACGACATCATGGGTGGGCTAGCGCGTTTCACGCGCCTTGCTTCTGGGGGTGGCCTTGCTGCTGGATTTCACCGTTTCGGCAAGCTGGCGATTGCGCAGTTGTAGCTGCTCGACTGATTCGATTTTGCCGTGCTGTTGAAGAATGCGTTGCTGCGCCCGAGTAAAGCCTGGTGGGGCGTCACTGCCTGAAAGATTTCGCACAGCTTGAAGCGAGTCGGATAGTTGTCTTTCCAACTGCATTAACTCAGGCGAACGTGGCGCAGCGAAATTCTTAATAAGTGCCGCACCAAGGTCCGGCGCTAAAAGCTGCCAAGCCTCTAACTTGAAATACGTGGCGATTTTCTCGATTACGTCGAGTGTTGGATTCCCTGTGCCGTAAACGATGCGGCCCAAAGAACCATCTGCAACCTCCATTGAGGTCGCTTTTTTTAACCTGGAGCCAGGCTTTGTCTTAAGCAGAGCTTTGACGTTGGCTTGAACAATTTGGCGGACTTCTAGCATTTGACTGCCAACTTACAAGAACGCACTAGCCACATAAGGCTTGACATCTAGCATCAAAACGCTAGACGATGGCTTATGAGCACAGTCGAATCCGCCAGAAAACGTCTCGAATCCCAGCGGGGGGAGTGGCCCCGGTTGTGCCGCGAGGCGGGCCTCACCTATTGGTGGGTGACCAAGTTCGCGCAGCAGCGCATCGCCGAACCCGGCCACACCAAGTTCATCAAGCTGCTTGCCTGGCTCGATAAAGCCGAGGCCGACCAACCCGCTGCCGCAACTGCCGGCATGCCGGTCACCAGTTGCGCTGGCGAAACCTTGAAGGAGGCTTGAAATGTGCGATCTCAGCCGTGCGGCACTGATAACCGCCTGCGTCGAACAGCTCGGCAGACCTGAAGAGAAAAAAAATATCCAGACCCTTCTCAGAGTCTGGGATGCCACTGCAGAGCCAGGGGCTACAGCTCTGTCCCGTTTCGTTTCGTCAGAACAAGCAGCTGGTCGTAAAGAGCGTTGATGAATTCGCCAGCATTTTCGCCGCTGACCCCATATGGCTCCTTTGGAGTCATCAAACCTGGCTGGCTCTTGATGATCAGTTCCAGAAGTTCCATTGCCCTGTGCTGTTGGTTGTCCATCTTTCGTCCCCGGTGTGGTGTGGGTTTTGGTTTGGCGATTGAAGCCTACCACCGGGTGACGGGCGCTCCAGGCAGCTGCAATTTGCTGAAGGAGGCTTGAGATGAGTCCTAGCGAATTCCTACTCAGCAGGGTCGGCAGAACCATTGCTGTATGGGTGCCATCCTGGTCGCGTCTTGAGCGTGAAGCCCGAGAATCTCTGTTGCTCGAAATGTTGGGAGAGCAGCCACCAGCACGGGTATTGAGCTGGAGTGTTCTTCTTACCGGCGCTGCAGCCAAGTCCAGCCTTTGCTGTAGCCGCTCGCCATGAAGTCGGCCCCGATTTCCATCACTAGCAAGTCGTCGCCGCGCCGCATAGGCGAAGGTTCTGCGGGTTTGCCATCGATTGCGTTCCGCCAATCGCCGCCATGCTGTCCTGGCGTCATCAGCTCTTGGTATATCCACCGCGCGTTGTGGGTGCTGTTTCCAAAGAAAGCGAAGCTGCAGCCATCGGTTGCGGTCCATACCAGCACGCAATCCTTGTCGCAAATTCGCTCGATGAGGCGTTTGATCTGCGGCACGCATTCCGCAATGCGGGCTTTGTCGCTGGCGTCTGCCGCGAATCGCATTTGGATCAAGTATTTCCGCTTCTCCATCGTCCGTCCCCGGTGTGGTGTGGGTTTTGGTTTGGCGATTGAAGCCTACCACCGCGTGACGGGCGCTCTGGGTGCCACATGAAGCATCTCGTGCGCTCTCTGCTACCTGCGAATTCCGCGGCAACGCCATCAGTCGGGCAAACGCTCGCTGCAACCACTGCCTCCTCCGAGCTGGCAAATAGCCAGCTCTCGCCTTGCCCTGTCGCGCCCACATCACTGTCGTCGGCAGGGCTTTTTTTATTCCCGGTGCTGATCGTTGCCCTGGCGTTGTTTGCCCGATGGCGATTCGGCTGTCTCTCAATCGGTAGTGCATGCCGGCATCGTCTGCCGGCTAAGGAAAGCGGTCTATGTCTCTAGTTTCCCCACGACTTCTCGATGCCATTTTGTTCGGGCATTTCGAGGCCAATAAGCATCTGCTGGGGGGCTCGCTGGAGGCCTTCAGCGAGTCATTGCGCGAGGTCAATGCGACCTTGGCGCTGCCCATGCGATCGCTACTTTTTTCAGACGATGCCAATGTAGTTAAGCGGATGGATACCAACGGCAAACGGTTGCGGCGATATGCAGATGACCGTACCGACCACCGCATGCCCGCCGAGCTGGTGCTGTTGTTTATCGAAACGCTGAAGCGCACCGCGCCAGTGGCCGGCGTGCAGTGCGTGAGCGAGGTGTGCCGTGCAGTGGGGTCGCTGTATGTGCCGGTGCCAGACGCTGCTGCGGGTGCGGATATGGCCTTGATGTCCCGAGTCGCAAAAGAGTTCGGCGAGTTCTGCACGGCCTGGGCTCCCATCCTTGCAGACGGGCAGGTCAACGACGCCGATTTGCCGCACCTGGCCGAGGCCATACAGCAGTCCGAAGATCTGATTGGTGCCGCATTAGCGGCCAAGGCTCAACTCGAGGCCCTTCGTGAACGCGTGCAGCCGAAAGGTGCATTGCGGGTGGTGGGCAAGTCGTGAGCGGTGGCATGGATATGGCGCGACTGCGCATTCGCACGCCCAGCGACAAGATGTCTCGCGGGCAGGGCAAAGGGCGCAGCGCAATCGGTGAGAGCCGCAAGCGAATCTTGGCTGAGATGGAAGCGCACGGCCCCCTTGCGCCCGTGGAGCTGCAAGAGCGGCTTGGTTTGAGCACAGGCGTGGTGGGCTACCACTTGGCGCGCATGGAGCGTGAAGGCTTGCTGGCGCGCACGCTGCGGGCTGGGCGGCTTTGTTACCAGCCCGCAGGCGTGCAGGCCGTGGATGGTCGAGCAGGCCGGCCCGAGGCAGTAGCGCGCAAGGTGAAGACCTTGCAGCAGCTCTCACAGATTTTGGAGCCCCGGATCGCGCAAGTGCTGCGCGAGATCGAGGCGGACTACGCGAGCCTGCTCGCGGGTGGCCACCAGTGATTCCCTCCATGTCCCCTGGCGCTGACGACGGCTAGCCGCAGCTGCTGTTCTGGGCGTGTGGGTGGGTTAACCGCGACCGCACGACCAGTCAGCCTGAGATCGTGGGATAGGTGCTGAGACATCAGGACGCGCCGTGGTCGCATAGCGCGTGCACCGAACATAGATGCGTCTGCCCGAGTCGCCCAAGTGGATGACCGTGAAGGCATGGGTTCCTGACGAAGGTTGGGATGCCTGTGCCTTCGCAACCCAGCGGATGAGGAGTTGTTATGCGTTTAGATTTGGATGTTGGTGGTAAGGAATCAGAGCAATTCGAGCAGGCTTACGCCGTTTTCCCCCGCCACGAGGGAAAGAAAGATGCATTGAAGGCTTGGGGCCAAACTTCGCGCGCACGGCCGCCGCTGCTGTTGCTGCTGCAGGCCATTCGCAAGGCAACTGCCGCAAACCGCTGGACGCCCGACCGTCGCCAGTTCACTCCGCTATTCGCGACGTGGCTGCGGGGCGAGCGGTGGAACGATGAGTTCCCAGAGCCGGTGCCGACCAAGCTGGTGCAAGACCCGATCGCCCTGCACAAGGCAGCGGCCATGCGCGCCTGGGCGGAGGTGCGCAATGTAAATCGCGGCGCGCCGATGCCGGCTGGTGGGTGGACTGAGCCACACACCGCTTACGCGCTCGCGTCGCTGGGCGGCTTGACCGTGCTGGCTGACATGACGACGCGCGATGTGCCGTTTCGGCAGCGCGAATTCCTGGCGTTCTACATGGCACGTGCAAGCGAGCCGATTTCGCCAGCGCAACAGCCACCCGCAGCCCTTCGCCTGGTGACCAGCCGGTGAGCGCGCCGCAAGGGCAAGTGGCACGCCGGGTGCGGCGGCAGGCGGATGAGATCCTGATGGAGTGGGGCGGCTACGTGCGAACTTTTGGCCAGGCACAGGGCGTTTTGCAGCGCCTCGTGCTTAGCGAAAACGAGCAGCGCATGCCGAGGGCGGCGGGCACGCACAGCGATCCAGTGTTTGCCAACCTTGCTGCCGAGGAGACATTGCACATCCGCCGCATCAGTAGCTTCGATCGGATGATGCGGAGCTATGCGCCGCTTTACCGGCAGCTCGCAGCTGCGATGTATGTCGAATGCATGACGATAGAACACGCTGCGCGAACGATCGGCTTATCGGTGAAAGTGGCTGAGGGCTGCATGGGCATGATCAAACGGCAGGCCGAGATTGACTGGGCTCACACTGCGCTGATGGATACACGCTCAAACCCGCAAACCAAGACAGTTGCTAGAGCCGGTTGACTATTCCGGAATAAGAAGTATCTTTTCACCAAGATTTCAGAACTGCGTCTGCAAAACCCGCTCTCAAGGCGGGTTTTTTGTTTGGAGCTGCTATGGCACAGGCAGCACCTCGGCCGTGTCGCTCACCGAGTTGCCCAGCACTGGTCCGTGACGCTGTTGGTTACTGCGACAAGCACAAGCAGCAGGTGCGAAAGCTAGAGGATCAGCGGCGTGGATCATCCACAGCACGCGGCTACACCTACCGCTGGCAGAAAGCTCGCGCCACGTTTCTCGCACGTCACCCGCTATGCCAATGCAGCGAGTGCACCGAGCGAGGCCGCGTGATGGCGGCAACAGTTGTTGACCACATCGTCCCTCACAAGGGCGATCAACAGCTGTTCTGGGACACCAGAAACTGGCAGTCCATGTCGAAGCCCTGCCACGACAAGAAAACAGCGAAAGAAGATGGCGGCTTCGGTCGCCTCTGAGCTCTCTCCCCATCCCACCGGGGGAGGTAAAAAACTTTCCCCCTCAACCTCCTAGACCGGCGTGGTCACCTAAAAAACACACGCGGGAAATTGGGAGGGGGGGGTATCGAACGGGTAGGGTATTCGGAGATTTGAGATGGCTGGACACGTAGGGAGGCCGAGCGTTCCGAGCAAGGTTCACTACCTGCACGGCAACCCCAGCAAGATCCCGGCTGCTGATCTTCATGATGGCTTTCAGCCTGACGTGGAGTTGCCCGACTGCCCGTCCGTCCTCAAGGGCGAGGCCGCGAAGGAATACCGCCGCCTAGGTGAGGAGCTGCAGCGCTACGGCCTAGTGTCCAAGGTTGATCGCGGCACCCTCGCGATGATCTCTACTGAGTGGGCTCGGTATGTCTGGGCAGAGGAGAAAATCCGCGAGGCCAACAAGGGCGATCCGGCTGGCGAGCGCGGCCTGGTGGACCGCACGCCGAATGACTACAAGGTGATGTCGGTCTATCTGCAAATCTCGCGCGGTGCCATCGCGCTGTATCTCAAGATGGCCGCTGAGTTTGGCCTCACGCCTGCCGCGCGTTCGCGCGTGAAGCCAGGTGATGGTGGCCAGATGCCACTGCCCGGCATGCCCGCCGCCTCGACCGACGGCGGCCCGCGACTCCGCGACTTCGGATGACCTCGGCGGTGCCACCTAGCGCGGCGCGCATCACGTTCGCCGCGAGGGCAGAGCGTTACGCGCATGCCGTCCTGAGCGGCGAGATCGTCGCGGGCAAGTGGGTCAAGGCATCGGCGCAGCGGCACCTGGATGATCTTGCCCGCAGCGAGACCGATCCCGAATGGCCGTATCGCTTCGACGCCCAGGCCTGCGGCCGCATCTGTCACTTCCTGCAGTGCCTGCCGCACACCAAGGGCCGGTGGGCGCGGCCGGTCATCAAGGACGGCCGCAGCATCAAGCCGCGCATCGTCCTTGAGGACTGGCAGGTCTTTGCCTTCGGCGTGCTGTTCGGGTGGCTGCACCGCGACACCGGCATGCGGCGGTTCCGCTGGTTCTACGAAGAGGTCGCACGCAAGAACGCGAAGTCCACGCCGGCGGCGGGCATCGCGCTTTACCTCACCGCTGCCGATGGCGAGCCAGGTGCCGAGGTTTACAGCCTCGCCACCAAGGAAAAGCAGGCGCGCATCGTCTGGGAAATGGCCCGCAGCATGGTGCTGCAAGACGGCGAGTTTCGCCGGCGCAAACCCGAAGGCCTGGGCATCACGGCCACGCGTCGCGCCATCTCGCAAGACGACACCGAGAGTAAATACGAGCCGCTCGGCCGCGACAGCGACACGCAGGACGGTCTCAACCCGCACGCCTTCGTTGGCGACGAGCTGCATGCCTGGAAAGATCGCAGTCTCTGGGACGTGATGACCTCGGGCATGGGTGCGCGCGAGCAGCCCATGGGCATTGGCATCACCACCGCCGGCCGCAACACGGCGGGCGTGTGTTACGAGCAACGTGAGTATCTGCAGGCGGTGCTCAACACCACGCTGCTCAAGCACGGTGGCATGGGCTACAAGGTCACCGGCCGCTGTGTGGTGGATGAGACTTATTTCGGGCTGATCTACACGCTCGATCACGACTACGCCGATGGCCGTGAGGCCGACAGCTGGTCTGATGAGCGTCACTGGATCAAGGCAAACCCGAACCTCGGTGTCTCGGTGTTCCTTGAGGAACTTCGCGCAGCCTGCGCCAAGGCGATCAACTCGCCGCAAGCCCAGGCGGAGTTCCGCACCAAGCGCTGCAACGAGTGGCTGGCCGCAGCCTCGGCCTGGATGGACATGACGAAGTGGGACGCCTGTGCGGACCCATCGCTTAGCGAAGATCAGTTCAAGGGCGAGGACACCACCATCGCGCTCGACGCCGCGTTCAAAACGGACATCTTCGCCAAGATGAAGCTGTTCCGGCGCGGCGAGCATTACTACGCCTTCGGCAAGTATTGGCTGCCTGCAACACGCATCGACCCGGACGAGCATCCCGAGTTCTATGCCTGGCACCAGCAGGGCCTTATCGAGAAGGCTGATGGCGCAGTGGTGGATATCGAGCTGGTGCGCAGTTCCATCAAGGCGGACGGTGCACAACACCAGATCAGCGAAATCCCCTTTGATCCGTCGATGCTCACCCAGTTTGCCAGCGAGATGCTGGCAGACGGATATCCGATGGTGGAGATACGGCCCACCTTCGGCCGCTTCAGTGAGCCCATGAAAAAGCTCGAAGAGCTGGTGCTCGAAGGCAAGTTTCACCACAACGGCGACCCGGTGCTGCGGTGGATGGTCACGAATGTTCTGGTGGCCAGCAAGGGCGGATTGATCTACCCCACAAAGCAGCCCGGCAAAGAGCGCGAGCTGAAGATCGACGGCGTCATCGCACTCATCATGGCCATCGGTCGCGCGATGGTCACCACGCACAACGGGCAGATGCCCGACGACTACGAACTGCTCACCGCGTAACCGCGGCGGCACCACGAGGATGTTCCATGAAGAACGCGCAGCGCATCTATAACGGGTCGGTGCTGGTAGGCATTGTTTGCGTCGGCGTGGGTGCTGGTGTGCAGTTCGGCGTGGGTGCGGGCTTTATTGCCAGCGGCGCGCTGGTGCTCGGCTTCGCGGTGTATTCCGTCGAGCGCCTGATGCACGGGGGCCGCTGATGCTGTGGCTCGGCGACGTGCGTGCGAGCGCAGAGCCCACCAACGATTTCTGGTTCAACGCCGTGCCGATGCGCGGCGCGGGCGGGCGCATCAGTAGCGACACGGCCATCCAGATTGCCAACGTCTACAAGTGCGTGCGGGTGGTGGCCGAGACCATCGGCCATCTGCCGCTCATCCTCTATCGCCGATTGCCCGGCGGCGGCAAGGAGCGCGCCGTCACGCACCCGCTCTATGCGGTGATGGCCATGCGCCCCAACAGCCTGCAAACCGCCATGGACTGGCGCATGCAGATGCAGGCGCACATCGAACTGCGCGGCAACGCCTACTCGCGCATCGAGTTTCGCGGTGCCAGCGTCGCCAACCTGTGGCCGCTGCACCCGGACAACGTCAAGGTCGAATACCTGCCCGATGTGCGTCGCCTGCGCTACACCGTGCAAGAGCGCGGCGGCAAGCCGGAGGTGTTGAATCAGGACGAAGTGCTGCACCTGCGCAGCCTTGCGGTCGATGGTTACATGGGCCTCAACCCGGTCGAAGCCCAGCGCAGTGCTCTGGGTCTGACCTGGGAGACCGAGCAGTTCGCCTCGCGCTTTTACAAGAACGATGCCACGCCCGGCGGCTGGATCGAACACCCCACCAATTTCAAGGACAAAGAGGCGCGCGAGAAGTTTCGGCAGAGCTGGCGCGAGCAGCAGGCCGGTGCCAATCGGGGCAGCACGGCGGTGCTCGAATACGGCCTCAAGTATCACGAGGTTGCCATGAAGCTGGTCGATGCGCAGTTCATGGAGACCCGCAAGTATCAGGCGACGGATGTGGCCGGCTTGTGGCGCGTGCCGCCGCACAAGATCGGCATTCTCGACCAGGCCAAGTTCGCCAACATCGAGCAGCAGAGCATCGACTGGGTGACCGATGGCGTGCTGCCCCGCGTGCGCGCGCTGGAGCAGCGCTACAGCGCCGAGCTGCTGAGCGAGAGCGAGCAGCGGGAATACTTTTTCGAGTTCCTGCTCGAAGGCCTGCTGCGCGGCGATGCCGCCGCCCGTGCCGCCTTCTACAAGGCCGGCATCACCGATGGCTGGATGACCCGCAACGAAGCGCGCGAGAGTGAAAACCGCAACCCGCTGCCCGGTCTCGACACGCCGCTGCAACCGCTCAACATGACCGACGGCACCACAGGCGGTGCCGCACCAGCGAAGGGTGCGCGGCAGGCCAGCATGGAGCGCGCGGCGGCTGAGGCGTTTGTGCAGAAAGAAGCCAACGCACTGCGCGCACTCAAACTGGGTGACGACGTGCAGGAAAATGCAAGCGCGGTCATTGCCCTCTACAAAGCGGAACTGATGCCGTTCGCAGCGCGCGTATTCGGCGTCGAGTCGAGGCAGCTTTTGGACTACGAAGGCGAGGCTGTTAGCGCCGCGCTTTCTGCCATCGCCGACGGCACCCTCAAATCCAGCCTTGCCAGCACGCGCGAGCAGCGTATCGCCTCGCTACTGATGTGTCTTGAAGAAAGTGTTCTAACAATGAGGTGCCTCGATGATTAACCAAGTCAGCCGTCTGCTCACCGCCTTCTACGGCACGCCCTGGGCGATCCTGCCCGACCGCCTCGCCGCGATGCGCATGGTGTTGCAACGCTGGGAGAGCGGCGTTCGGCTCGATGCAGCGCAGCTGCAAGCCGCCATCGGCAACGCACCGCAAGCCGCCGACGAACGCCGCCAGCGCGCCGCCAACACGCCCGGCTCGGTCGCCGTGATTCCGGTCTACGGCATCCTCGCCCCGCGCATCCACCAGGTGAGTGATGTGAGCGGCGAGGGGGCCATGACGTATGAGCGCCTCAAGATGAGCCTGCGCACCGCGCTGGCAGACGACAGCATCGGTGCCATCGTGCTCGACATCGACTCGCCCGGCGGTGCCGCTGTGGGCTGCATGGAGATCGCCGACGAAATCTATGTTGCGCGCGCGCAAAAGAAGATCGTCGCCGTTGCCAACAACCTTGCTGCCAGTGCCGCCTACTGGCTGGGTGCGGCGTGCGAAGAGCTGATCGTCACGCCCAGCGGTGAGGTGGGCTGCATCGGCGTGTTCGGCGTGCACGAGGACTACACCAAGTATCTCGAAGAGGTGGGCGTGCAATACCGCGTGTTTCGCAGCGCCAAGTTCAAGGCCGAGGGCATGCCCTTCGAGCCGCTGACCGAGGATGCCGCCGCATGGATACAGAGCGAAGTGGATCGCATCGACGTGAGCTTTACCAATGCCATTGCCAAGTATCGCGGCGTCAAGGCCAGCGCCGTGCGCAGCGATTTCGGCGAAGGCCGGTGTGTTGATGCTCAAGCGGCCAAAGCGCGCGGCATGGTCGATCGCATCGACACGCTCGACAACACCATCGCCCGCCTCGCCAGCAGCGCCAAGGCGCAGCGCCCTCGTGACCGGCAGGCCGCTGCACTGCGGCTGGCTGAGCTTTCGTAACAACCAGTTTCCGGCGCCTGACCAGCGCCAGCTCGTGACGTAAAGCACGAGCCGGGAAGTTCCCGGATGTGTCGCCCCTGACCCGCTTCGAGCGGGTTTTTTCGTTCCCCAGACGCACCCCTCCCAAACCCGCCCCGAGCGGGTTTTTTCGTTTCCAGACTCAGGAGCTTTCCCCATGACCAAGAAGTTGCGCGCGCTCATCGAGCGCAAGACCAAACTCATCACCGACGCCCGTGCGATCGACAAGGCTGCCGAGGCCGCCAGCCGTGATTTCACCGACGAAGAGCGCAGCCAGTCCGCTGGCCTGCTCACTCAGCTCGAAGCCCTCAACGGTGACATTGATCGCGAGCGCGCCCTGATGGCCGCTGAGGCCAGCGCCAGCGGCCTTGTCATCAGTGACGACGCCAGTGTGACCGGTGCCGAGCCGAACATCCTCAAAGACCCGAAGCGCGGCTTCCACAGCTTCGGCGACTTCGCCGCCAGCGTGCGCACCCGCGACCCGCGCTTGGGCGCACTCAGCGCCGCTGCGCCCAGCACCTACGGCAACGAGAGCGTCGGCGCCGATGGTGGCTACCTGGTGCCGCCTGAGTTCTCGCAACAGGTTTTCCAGCACTCGCTCGAAGAGGAGTCCATCCTCAGCATGACCGACGAGAACCCCATCACCGGCAACAGCATGGTGTTCCCCAAGGACGAGACCACGCCCTGGGGCACCGATGGCATCCGCGCCTACTGGGAGAGCGAGGCCGCACTTGCCACCGCGACCAAGCCGAAGCTGGGTGTGGCTCAGCAGCGCCTGCACAAGCTGTTCGGCCTGGTGCCCGTCACCGACGAGCTGCTGAGCGATGCCGCAACGCTCGACCGCTACCTGATCGGCAAGACTGGCGAGAGCATCCGCTGGAAATCGGACGACGCTTTCATCAACGGCAGCGGTGCGGGCATGCCCCTTGGCATTCTCAACAGCTCGGCGCTGGTGAGCGTGGCCAAGGAATCAGCGCAGAGTGCCGACACGCTTGTCGTGGCCAACATCGCCAAAATGTTCGCCCGCATGCCCGCCGGCTCGCTCGCACGGGCGGTCTGGATGATCAACAACGATGTGCTGCCGCAGCTCATCACGATGGTGCTCAACAACTACCCCATCTACACGCCGCCGGGTGCCATTGCCAATGCACCCGCCGGCATGCTGCTGGGTCGCCCGATCAAGATCACCCAGCACGCGAAAACGCTGGGTGACAAGGGCGATATCCAGTTCGTGGACTGGAAGATGTATCGCACCATCACCAAGCGTGGCGGTATCGAGACGGCCACCTCCATGCACCTCTACTTCGATGCCGGTGCAATGGCGTTCCGCGCCACCTTCCGCGTCGATGGCCAGCCCGCCATCTCGTCCGCCATCACGCCCGCCAACGGCAGTAACTCGCTGTCGCCGTTCGTGACGCTGGACGAGCGCGCCTAAGCCTAGGCGCACACCTCGCCGGGGCGTGATCGCGCCCCGGCTCTCTTACCTCATTCTGGAGAAACACCATGACCCCCAACTCTCTCCCCTCCGAGCGCGCCGGCCTCGTCGGCGTCATCAAGCCCGATGCCACGACCGCAGGCACCGTTACCACTGCATGGGTGCCCGCCAAGAACTTCCACAGTTTTCTCGCTGTGGTGATGGCGGGCGACCTCGGCACCGGCGCGACCGTCAACGCCAAGCTGCAACAGGCCACGGACATCAGCGGCACCGGTGCCAAAGACATCACCGGCAAAGCTATCACCGCGCTCACCGAGGCGGGTACCGACAGCAACAAACAGGCGCTCATCAACCTGCGCGCCGAACAGCTCGATGTCGATGGCGGGTTCGCATTCGTTCGCCTGAGCCTGACCGTAGCCACCGCCACCAGCGATGTCGCCGCCCTGCTGTTTGGCTTCGACGCGCGTTTTGGCCCGGCCACCGATTTCGACGCCACCACGGTGGACGAAGTCGTCAACTGATCTACACCCCGCAACACATAAGGCCCGGCTCACCACCGGGCCTTTCTTTGGGAGTGACCCGATGAAAATCCGATTTCTACACACCCG
The DNA here is from genome assembly GCA_965279705.1 of Stagnimonas sp. Taxonomy (GTDB): domain Bacteria; phylum Pseudomonadota; class Gammaproteobacteria; order Nevskiales; family Nevskiaceae; genus Stagnimonas. The sequence goes on along the minus strand of OZ257257.1, from coordinate 2,268,921 downwards.
CACCGTGCAGGCCGCCGATGGCGAGACCTTCGAGGCGGGCAAGACCTATGAGCTGACCGAGGCCAGTGCGCAGCGCTGGATAGCACGTGGTCTGGCTGTTGACGTGACAGCTGACGAGGAGGCCGCTGCAGCTGCTGCCAAGCTCAAGGCTGACGAGGACGCAGCTGCGGCTGCTGCCAAGCTCAAGGCTGACGAAGAGGCCGCTGCGGCCACTCCGAAAGCGAAGCCGGGTAAAAAGACGGACGCAGGCGCGTGATGCACCGCGTCCGGCTGATCACTGCGCCCGAAAGCGAGCCGATCACCCTGGCGCAAGCCAAGGCGCACCTGCGCGTGGACATTGACGACGACGATGATCTGATCACTGGTCTCATCGCCTCCGCGCGCAGCGTGGCCGAGGCCTTTCTGCACCGGGCGCTTATCACGCAGACGCGCGAGCTGGTGCTCGATTACTTCCCCTACGATTCGCTGCCGCTGTTGTTCCCGCCCATCCAGTCGGTGACGAGCATCATCTACACCGACACGGCGGGCGTGCAGCAGACCGCAAGCCCGGCCATCTATCAGGTGGATGTCGATAGCGAGCCGGGCCGCATCTGGCCTGCCTACGGCCAGTATTGGCCGACCGTGCGCGTGCTCACGCTCAACAACGTGCGCGTGCGCTACGTGTGCGGTTATGGCAACAGCGGCGAAGATGTGCCCGCCGACATCCGCCACGCGCTGCTGTTGATGATTGGCAGCATGTATGAGCACCGCGAAGACATCATCGTCGGTGCGGGTGCCAGCGAGATGCCGATGAGCGCCAACAACCTGCTCATGCGCCACGTGGTGCATGACTGATGCGCGCCGGCCGCATGAGGCACCGCATCACCATCCAGCGCGAGCGCAACGCCAGCGACCCCGGCTTTGTGCCGGATGGCGAGGGCGGCTACGAGCTGGAGTGGATCGACATCGCCACCGTGTGGGCCGAGGTGCGGCCCCTGAGCGTGCGTGAGCAGGGCTTTGCCGCGCAGCTGCAGGACTCGCGCACGCACCAGGTGCGGTTGCGCGCGCGCAACGATGTGACGGCCGGCTGCCGCATCATGTTCAAGGGGCGACCCTTCAACATCGTGGGCGTGATGACGGTGGACGAGATCAAGCACGAGATGCTGGTCCCCTGCGAGGAGGGTGTGGCCACATGATCAACACCCGCGTCGAAGCCGCTGGCTTGCTGGCTAAGCTCAAGAAGCTCGAAGGGGATGCGCTCATCCCCATTCGTGCTGTGGTCGCCCGCAACGTCAAGAATCTGGAGTCCGAGATCGAGCGCATGGTGAGCGTGCCCTATGGCAGCGGCCCCAGCGCCAAGCGCAAGGGTGGCAAGGCCGTGCGCAGTGGGGCGAGCAAGACCGGGCAGCCGCCCCGTAAGCGCACCGGCAGGCTGCAACGTGGCGTGAAAAGCAAGGTGGATGGCGATGGCACGCGCGGCTACGTCACCGTCAACGCCACCGACGCGAAGGGCAACCGCTACCCCTTCATGCTGGAGTCCGGCACCAAGAATGCGGGCAAGCGCCCATTCGTAAAAAAGGCCCAACGCAAGATCAAGAAAGTGTTCGTGCGTGAGCTGACCGCCGCCGTGAAAAAGGCCATCCAATGAGCACCAACCGCGACGCTGGCGAGGCCCTGCAGAAAACCGTCTTTGACGCGCTCACGGCAGCCCTCACCGGCACTGATGTGCTCGATCATGTGCCGGAAAAGACCAACAAGCCCTATGTCACGATCGGCGATATCGAAACCGACGAATGGGGCTGCAAGAACAGCGAAGACGGCACTGAGCACGTAGTCACCGTCGAGTGTTTCGCAGATGGCGCACGCGGCCGCAAACAGGTGCGCCTGATGCAGCGCGCCATTTACGACGCCCTGCATCACCAGCCGCTCACCGTAGCCGACAGCAACCTGGTGCTGATCCGCTTCGACAGCTCATCTGCCGGCCGTCTCAGCGACGGCCTCACCTATCAAGGCATCAGCCGCTTTCGCGCGCTGGTGGAGTCCACCGAGTAACACCCCGCAACACCCCTCCCACAGCCCGCGCAAGCGGGTTTTTTATGCCCGCCGCCGCGCGGGCTTTTTCATTTCTGGAGCACACAAATGGCAAAGCACGCCGGTAAAAACCTGCTGTTGAAAATCGAGTCCGCCACGCCGGGCACCTACACCACTATCGCCGGTCAGCGCTCGACCTCGTTCAGCATCAACAACGAGCAGATCGACGTGACCGACAAGGATGATTCGCGCTGGCGCAAGCTGCTGGCAGGCGGCGTGCGCAGCATGAGCCTGAGCAGCTCGGGCCTGCTGCAAAGCGCATCCGCACACGGCGCGTTGGTGACCGCGAGCACTGACGGCACGATCGACAATTACCAGATCATCTTCGCCGATGGCCTGACCTTCAGCGGCCCGTTTCAGATTTCGAGCTTTGAAGGCAGCGGCGAATACACCGACGCGCAGCAATACAGCATCACCCTCGAAAGCGCCGGCGACATCACGACGGACATCACCCCGTGAGCCTTCGCGGCGAAGTGGTGCTGGATGTCTGCGGCAAAGCCCTCTCGATCGCGCCGACCTACCGCGCGATCGAGAGCATCGAGCTGCGGCTGGGTGTGGGCGTGCCGCAGCTGCTGGGCCGCGTGCTGTCTGGCGACGTGCGTGTGCGCGACCTCGCCGTGATCGTGCACGAGGGCCTCAAGGGCGCTGGCCACAGCGGGCGCGACGGCAAGGGCGAGGTGCTGAGCGTGGATCAGGTGGGCGAGGACGTTCTCGCCCGCTTTGGCGACTACGCCAGCAAGGTCGGTGAGTTTCTCGGCAACGCGCTGGGTGGCGCGACCGAAAAAAAAGCCGACGCGCCAAGTCAGACGCCAAGCCCGGCAAGCCCCTGACCTGGCGCGACCAGTTCAACGTCGCCACCGGGTTTCTCAAGGTCGCCCCGCGCGACTACTGGGAGATGACCCCGATGGAACTCAACGCCCTGTGCGAGAGCGCGATGAAGGCGCACCCCAAGTATGTGGAGCCCGTGACCCTCGAAGAGTTCGAGGCGCTCAAGGCCCTGCACCCAGACAAGAAAGCGGAGTAGCGCATGGCCGTCGATAACGATGCCCTGGTCGTCAAGATCAGGGCGGATATCAAGTCGCTGCAGGCCGGGTTGCGGCAGGCCGCGAAAGAGGCCGACATTGCTGGCAACGCCATGCAGTCCTCGCTGGGTGGCGCTGCGACCAACGTGCAGAAGATCATTGCCAACATGGTCAGCAGCGTGGGCGCTGGCCTGGTCACGATCGCGGGTGGTGCGGTGCTCGCCAGCGCCGCGCTGGCAGGCATCACGCGCCGCTCTCTGGAGTTTGCCGACTCGCTGGTGAAAGCCAGCGACATGACGGGCATCGGTACCGAGGCCTTGCAGGAATACCGTTATGCCGCAGCGCAGGCGGGTGTCAGCACCGACGAGTTGGAGCAAGGCCTCGCGCTCTACACCAAGCGCGTGGGCGAGGCCCGCAACGGCAACGTCGAAGCCATCAAGAGCTTCAAGTCGCTCGGGATCTCGCAGGAAGAGCTCAAGGCCAATTCACCTGAGCAAACGCTGGCACGTGTGTTTCAGATTCTGGAGACGATCCCCGGCGCGGCTGATCGCGCGGCCTATGCCAACGAGGCGTTCGGCAAAAGCGGCCTGCGCCTGGCCATTCTGGCCGGGCAGGGTGCGGGTGCGATTGACGAGATGCGCAAGAAAGCGCGCGATCTTGGGCTGGTCGTGGGCGATGACCTGGTGCGTGCTGGGGACGATGCGGGTGATTCCATCGACACGCTGAAGAACGTCATTGCCAGCGGACTAAACAAGGCTGTTCTTGCGGCAGCGCCGGACATCAAAAAATTTGTTGAGGAGGTCACAAGCGACCCGCAAAAAATTCAGGAAGTCACCCGCGAAATCATCAACGCAGCCGGTGCGGTCGCGCAGCTCGGCGTGGCGTCTGCGAAATGGATTGGCTCGGTCGGCGATTTCTTAGACCGCATGAGCTTCAAAGACGCGGTGGCAGATGCCTCTAGCGCCGCAAAGCAGATCGATTTCTTTCGCGAGCGTTTGGCTCAGGCACAGAGCCTTGGTTTGACCTCGCAGGTGGAAATACTCACGCAGAGCCTGCGAGTTGCCGAAGGTGCTTTCAAGGATGCCGATACCGCGCGGATGAAGTTTGCCAAGGGCGCTATCGGCAAGGCCATTGGATTTGATCCGCTGGCTATCACGAAGCAGCCACAGGCCGGAGCGGAATTTCCTTTCCGGGACCCAAAAGTCCCAGACCCTAATGCGCCGAAAGTTGAGAACTTAAACGCCGATGCCGAGGCAAAGGCCGCAGCGAGGGCAGCTGCTGCGCGCAAGGCGACTGCCGACCGTGAACTAAAGGATCAGCAAAAGCAGGATGAGTCGCTCATCCAGCAGTCTCGCGAGTTCGTGGCCACTGAGGCCGCGCTGGAGGAAATGCGCTACCAGGCACGCCGACAAGCCCTGCTCAAGATCAACGCCGACCAGTTCGGCGGCGAGACCTCGAAGAACGGCCTGCTCGAATCACTGGCGCAAAAGCACCAGGACACGCTCGATGCGATTGAGATGGGTGCTGCCGAGCGGCAGCGCCAGATGCGCGAGCAGACCTATGCCTCGCTTGAGGGGCTGATGCTGGATCAGGACGCCAAGGACATTCAGGCGTCAGAGGCCCGGCGAGACAGCCAGCTGGCGATGTTGGCGCAAACCCAAGAGGACGAGCTGGAGGTTTTCGGCGGCTACAACGCGGTTCGTGAGCAGATTTGGCAAGAGCACAACGACCGCATGACCGAGATTCAAAGCGCAGCACTCGAAAAGCAGTTGCAGAACGAGATTGATGCAGCAACGCGTCGCTTTTCATTCACTCAGTTCGCCGGCAGCAAAGAAGCCAAATATGCAGCGGGGCTCGGCGACAAGGCGCTGGCATTGGGTGCCAGCCAGAACAAGAAAATCTTCGAGCTGACCAAAAAGCTGAATCTCGCGCAGGCCATTGTCGCCTTGCCCACGGCTGTGATGGAGAGCTACAAAAACGCCGGCGGTTTCCCCTTCGGCATTCCGGCCGCAGCCGCGATGGGTGCTATCGGTCTCGCCAATATCGCATCGATCCGCAATGCCCAATACGGCGGCGGTGCGTCTCCCAATCTGCCCGGCGCCGCAGCGGCCGGCGGTGGGGTGGTGGGTGACCAGAACGCGCCCCGCGGCAATGGCGGTGGTGCAGCTGCGCCACAAATCAGCCTTTCGCTCGTGGGCGACAACTTCAGCCGCGACCAGGTGCGCCAGCTGATCGAATCGATCAACGAGGCCTTGGGCGATGGCGCAAAACTGAGGACTGCCTGATGGCCGTGCCCTACACCACACAAGCCATCGTCGCCTACGACAACGTGTTCGCGCGCGGCACGCTCTCGGCCAGCAGCAGCCCTGCGGGTGGCGAGGCAGAGAACGCGGTGGATGGGTTCACTTGGGACTACTGGCGTCCCAGCGGTGCAGGCCCGCACACGCTGACGGTGGACTGCGGCAGTGCGCAGCCCGTGGACTACCTCGCGCTGCACGCCAGCAATCTGGCGGACGTTGGCGGCAGCATCACGCTGGAGCGCAGCAGCGATGGCAGCGCGTGGACCACCGTCACCGGCCCCACCACGCCGACCAGCAGCAAGCCGCTGCTCTATCTGTTCGCATCGGTCTCGTATCGCTACTACCGCATCACGATCACCGGCACAGGCAGCATTCTGGGCGTGGTGCAGGCGGGTGCGCGGCTCACGCTGCCCGAGGGCATCTTTGTGGGCGAGGCCCCGACCTCGCTCAACCCGCGCAATGAGCAGCTCAACAGCACCAGCGAGGGCGGGCAGTTTCTGGGCCGGTCGCTGATCCGCAGCGGCGTCAGCAACAGCATCAAGCAGGATCGCGTCTCGCAGGCCTTCGCGCGCGGCGCGTGGCAGGCCTTTGCAAGCCATGCCGAGAGCAGGCCGTTTTTCTACTCGTGGCGGGCTGACGACTATCCGCTGGAGGTGATGTATGCCTGGTCGCGCGGTGACTCGCAGGTGCAGCAGGGCGGCAACGGCTTCATGTCGGTCGAGTTGGCGATTGAGGGGCAGGCGTGACTTACGCTGTCGAGTCCCGCCGCGCCGGTCGCAAGCCGATCACGCTGGCCGAGCTGGACTTTGAGCGCTGCTCGCTCACCTATGGGGTATCGCCGTGCACGGCCGCGCCCACCTTCATTGCCATCTTGGATGAGGACGGCAACCCGGTGCTGGACGAGCTGGGTGAGCCGATCTATCAGGAGGCTGAAGGCACGGGCGGCGGCAAGTGCTACAACACCCGCGCCTCGTGCCAGGACGTGCCCAACTTCACGCGTGAGACGGTGACCTACACCTTTTGCGAGCCGCGCAGTGATTTGCCGGTGGGGCTCGCTGCCATCCCCTGCTTGCGTGCGGTGACCACGGCACCGACCAAACTCGACATCGGCCAGGGCCTTGGCCAGCGCAGCAGCGCCAGCCTCACGTTGCAGGACTTCAGCCATCACGACCGTGGGTTTGATGCCTACGTTGCCGATCGCGCATCTCCGGCACGCGGCACGTTCTGGGGTCGGTTTCGCGCGCGCAACCCGTATTACTTTGGCCGTGTGTGCCGCATCAAAACCGGCTACTTGACCGATGGCGGCGTGCTCGAAGAAAACCTGGTCACGCGCACCTATGTGATCGAGCAGTTCGCCGGGCCGGATATCGGCGGCAAGGTGCAAATCACCGCCAAGGGCATTCTCAAGCTGGCAGACGACGAACGCGCCCAAGCGCCCATGCCGTCCACCGGCGTGCTGCTGGCAGACATCAGCAACAGCGCCACCAGTCTCACGCTGTCGCCTACTGGTATCGGTGACGACGAATACCCCGCCAGTGGCTTTGCGCGCATCGGGCGCGAGGTGGTGAGCTTTACGCGCGCGGCGGATGTGCTGACCATCGTGCGCGCGCAATGGAACACCGAAGCCAGCGCGCACTCGGCCAACGACACCGCCCAGCTCTGCCTGTTCTATTCGAGCGAGCGGCTGGACGATATCTGCGCCGATCTGTTGCTCAACTACGCCAACGTGCCATCGGCTTATGTGCCGGTGGCGGATTGGGCGGATGAGGTCACCGCCTATCTGCCGCGCACCTACACCGCGCGCATCACCGAGCCGATCGGCGTCAAGCAACTGCTGACCGAACTGGTGCAGCAAGCACCGTTCTACTTGTGGGACGACGAGCGCGCCGCACAGATCAAGCTGCGCGCCATTCGCGGGCCGGATGCCGATGCACCCCTGCTGACGGACGCCGCGCACTTCATAGCCGGTGGCTTGTCGGTGGCCGATCAGCCCGACCAGTGGATTTCGCAGGTGTGGGTCTACATCGGGCAGATCGACCCGACCGAGAGCCTGGACAAGACCGGCAACTATCGCCAGCTGGTGATCAGCGCAGACCCGGACAGCGAGGGCGTCAACACCAACAACCGCAAGTCCATCCGCAAGCTGTTCTCGCGCTGGCTGACCAGCAAGGCGGCGGCGGACGAGCTGGGCGACCAGCTGATCGACCGCTTTGGCGAAACGCCGCGCCTGCTCAACTTCACGCTGGATGCCAAGGACTATGCGCTGTGGACGGGTGCCGTTTGCCAGGCACAGACGCGCGTGGTGCAGGACGCTCAGGGTAATCCTGCCACGCTGACGTTGCAGGTGCTTGAGGCCAGCGAGAGTGCCGTGGCGCATCAATTCAAATACAGCGCGCTGTCATTCCGCTACGCGCAGCCGTCGCCGGTGGCGCGCGTCATCACCATCAGTGCCGATACCTACAACTTCAATCTTTACGACGCGTATGTCGCGCTGTATGGCGTGCCCACGTCTGCGGTGACCTTGGGGTGTGTGATCGAGATCGGCGTGAGTGTTGCCCGCAATGGCACATCGGGCGCGGCCTTTGTGGTGGATCGCTTCCCGTCCGGCTCGATCCTGAGCCTCGAAAACAACGGGCGCATCCAAGGCCGTGGCGGCAACGCGGGCAACTTCGGTGATGGCAGTAATGGCCAGACCGCGTTGAAGGTATCGGTGCCGCTGACCGTGGACAATCTTGCCGAGATCTTCGGCGGCGGCGGTGGTGGTGCGGCGTATGTCCGCTTCATCGTCGGCGAGCCGCGCTACACAGGCGGTGGTGGTGGTGCAGGCGACCTGCCGGGCGTGGTGTTTATCGACCCCGACGACACCCAGTATCACCCCGGCAGCGATGGCACCACCGAAGCCGGCGGCGACGGTGCCAGCTATATGGGCGACAACGGCGGCGATGGCGGCGACCCCGGCGCGCAGGGGCAAGACACGGCCACGCATGACGGTGGCGACCCCGGCAACGCGGTGGAGGGTGCGAGTTTTATCACCTGGATTTCAACTGGCGACCGTCGAGGGCCAATCGTATGAGCTTCGTCGGCCGCGCATTCCTGCTGCAACTCGACCTGGGTGGCGGCGAGTATCAAACCCTCGCTGCGCAGCTCACCACCAGCTTCTCCATCAGCAATCAGCAGATCGAGGTCACCGACAAAGACGGCTCGCGTTGGCGCAAATTGCTGGAAGGCGGCGAGCGCGAGATGGAGCTGGGCGGGCAGGGCTTCATCAATGACAGCGACAGCTATGAGCTACTGCGCGAATACGCAGCGAGCGGTGAGATCGCCAACTACCGCGTCACGTTTGCTAGCGGGCAGACGCTCGATGCGGCGTTGCAAGTGATGTCTCTCGATGGCGACGGCAGCTTTGACTCGGCCGAGCAATACAGCTTGGCGCTGGTATCCGCTGACTCAGTGGCAGTTGACGGCGGGGGGCCACCTCCGTCGCCTGACCCCGAGTTTTCCAAAGTTTCCTTCTTGTTGCCTGGCACCGGCCCAAATGGGTCTAATACGTTCGTTGATATGTCGCCTGTCGCAAATGTTGTGAACATCACGCGCGGTGCGCCTGTAGTGAACACAAGCGTGAGCCCATTTGGAGACGGTCTCGGTTCCATCTATTTTGACGGCTCTAGCGGGCTCTATCTCGAAGACAACGCGGCACTCGATCTGCGCGGCGTAAGCTCGTGGACGCTAGAGGCGCAAGTGCGATCCGCTGGGGCGGGTGGGTATCAGACGATCATGGGAAAAAGACAGATCGGCTTTGGATGTCAGTACGAGATCGGCCTCGATACAGGAAGCACGAACCTCTTCTTCTACAAAGAGGAGGGGCTGACGACTACTGCCACTGCTATCTCGACCACGCAATTCGATCACGTTGCCTACACCTGGTCGGGAACCGCTTTGCTCATCCACCGCAACGGCGTGCTCACCAACACGTTCACGGGAGTAAACGTTGGTGCGTTCGAAGGGGGACATTTTGTCATCGGTCAGCTTTTCTTCCACCCATCCAATCTGGAATCGTTCGTGGGCTACTTGGCCGAGATGCGTCTGACCCTTGAGGCGCGCTACGCAGCAGCCGACTTCACGCCGCCAACAGCAAGGTTTCCCACCAGTTGATCCCCTAAATCGCACCCAGCCCGCCCCGCGCGGGCTTTTTTAATCGGAGCAACACATGGCAAAAATCAGCGAATACGACGCCGCGGCAATGGCCGCAGATGCGGACGCATTGGCAGGCGTGCAGATGGGTGTGACAAAAAAGTTCTCGCTCTTGGTCTTGCTCAATTACTTCCTCGGCGGCCTGGGCACGGCCAGCGAGCTGGATGCCGATATCGACCCGTTGCTGGCCGCAGACAGCGACACGCTGCTGGCCACACAAAAAGCCGCCAAGGCCTACGTCGACGGCCGCACCGCATCGCTGCAATCCACCGCAAACCTCATCCTCACTGGAGCCTGAAATGGCCAAATCGACATCGCTGTTTTTTACCAAAGGGGTCAATCTCAAGGCCGTCACGATCCTGCCCGCTGACACCACCACGCTCAAGACGATCTACGCCGCGAGCGCCGATGACGCGATCGTCAAAGCCATCAATGTGGTGAGCGATGACACCGCAGCGCGCGTGCTGGATTTGGTGGTCAACGATGGCACCACCGACTACCTGCTGGGCTCGGTCAACATCCCGCTCGCATCCGGTAGCAACGGCACAGCGACAGCGGTGGATTTGCTGTCCGGTGCGATCATTGTCGGTCTGCCATACGACGCACTCAGCAAGCGTGTGCTGCCGCTCAAGGGCGGCTACGTGTTGAAGGTGCGCAGCCAAAGCACGGTGACGACGGCCAAGACCATCACCGTCACGGCGGTGATCGAGGAATACTGATGTCGGCCAAGATCTCCGAAGGGTTGTTGCCGCAGTTTAGGGCCGACCTTTCGCGACAAGGCGCAGTGCTGTCGCGAGGCGTGAAGGCGCATGGGCTGGGGCTGGCTGCCACACACGGGCCTGCTATTCACGCCTTTGATGTGGACGCGCTGCGCTGGCGCGAAGCGTGCGATGTGAAGCCATCGCCGCAGCGGCTCAAGCTGGTGAGCGACACGATCAAGCAGATGCGGAAGTGCAACGCCTGGCCGCAGCTGGACGTGTTTTACCTTCTTGCCGCACACGACTCTCAGGCAAGTCTTATCAACCTGAAAAATCCCGGCCGGTTCACGATGACGCCCATCAACTCGCCGACGTATACGGTGGATAGGGGGTGGCAGGGCGACGGTTTGACGATGCAGATTGACACCGGCTACGCGCCTGCGACGCAGGGAATTAGCTATCAGCTTAATTCTATGCACATGGGGATTTATATAAACACGTCTGAAGCTGGCGCAGGCCGAGACTGCGGAAATGCGGCTTCGGTGATAAGACTGCGCTCCGCACCCAGCACCCACCTTTATCGGGCGAATGACGGGACTGATCGTGGAACCGCCGCCTCGATCACGACAGCGCCCCATTACGGCCTGTTGTGTCGTCAGCTATCGGGGACAGTCTTTTTTACAAACGGCCTTCTTCATTCTTCTGATAGCGTTTCGGCAACTGCCATAAATCCAGCAACGCTTCGGACTCTTTCTCAGGGCACTTCTTTTTCCAATCGCCGCCAAAGCGCGTTTCACGCAGGCGGCGACCTATCAGCTCAGCAATCTGAGGTCTACCGCATCCTCCGCGACTACATGATCGCCGTAGGTGCCGCATGATCCTCTTGAACGCTGACCAGGCCGAGGCTGTGCGAGGCCCAAACCCGCAAGGCACCGCAGCACTAGACCCGCGCGAGACGGCCATCGCTGGCATTTGGGCCTTGAACGAGGCCGTGCTGACAGACCCGCAGCATGAAGCGCATCACGACTACTTGGCGTGCCTGCCACGCGGACCAGTGGTGTGGCCAATCGCGCCCGAGTAACCAGTTGCAACTCATCCCAGCCCGCCATGCGCGGGCTTTTTCGTTTCTGGAGACCTGAACATGATCGAACCCAACTGGCTGACTGAAGCACGCCGCCACCTCGGCCTGCGCGAAATCCCCGGTCCGAAACACAACACGATCATCCAAGGTTGGCTGAAGACATTGGGCGCGTGGTGGAACGAGGACGAGACGCCCTGGTGCGGCACGTTCGTCGCGCACTGCATGCGCGCCACTGGCCACAAGCTGCCGACGCACTGGTATCGCGCCAAGGGTTGGCTGGATTGGGGCCGAGCGCTTACCTCGCCACTCGTAGGCTGCGTGGTGGTGCTGGAGCGCGAAGGCGGCGGCCATGTGTTCATCGCCACCGGCCGGGACGCACAGGGCCGCATCGGCGGCATCGGCGGCAACCAGGGCAATGCCGTGAGCATCGCTGCCTTCGACACGGCGCGTGTCATTGGCTACCGCTGGCCGAGCGAGACGCCAGTGCCGACTGTGGCGCAAGCGGGCTTGCCGCTGCTGACTGTAAGCGGCCCAGCCTCGAGCAAGGAGGCGTGATGGTCACCACACCGATCCTGCCCTACGTGCTGCTCGCCGCCAGCGTCTGCACATCCGTCGCCGGCGTGGGCGGCTACCTATTCGGCCGCAGCGATGGCAAGGCGCTGGAAGCCGCGCAGCAGCTCACGGACGAGCAGCTGGTGGCCAAGGCTGCCGGCGCAGCTCAGACCGCCGCAGCCAAGGCCATCGCCGGCATCCAGATCAAGCACACCACCATCCGCCAGCAGGCCGAAAAGGAGATTCGTGAAAACACCGTGTATCGCAATGCTGAGTGCACTCACCCTGACAGCGTGCTTCGGCAGATCAATGCCGCGCTCACCGGAACCGAGCCCATTGGTGGTGGCCAGCTGCCCAGCGCTGACGCCGCTGGCCGATCCGACCTTCGCCGGGACGACGCTGAAGCTGATCGACGTGGCCAGCCAGTACCGGCAGTGCAGGGCGGCATCACTGGCGGGGGTGACTGATGAAGCTCCCTGACTGGATGGATGGCACGCTCGCGGGAATGCTGCTGATCGGTGGCATCTGGTTCGCCCGCTGGTGGCTCAAAGCCCAGCAAAAGCGCAGCGATCAGGAAGGCACGATCAACGATCAGGCGGCCAAGGCAGTAAGCACGGTGGACGGCCTACTGGAGGACGCTCGGGCAGAGAACCATGCGTTGCGCGCGCAACTGAGCAAACAGCAGGATCAGCTCGGCAGCTGTCAGCAGGCTTTCGCCACCTTCGCCATCGACCACAGCAGTAAGTTGCAGGCCGACATAAATGGCATGCGTGAGGGGTTCGGAAAGCAGCTTGAGCAGCTGCGCGAAGAGCACGGCAGGTGCCAAGGGGAGCTGGCGGCAATTCGTGGCGCGATGCGCGCAGCTGGCATCAAAGTGCCTGAGGTGTCTCAAGAATAAATCGCAGCCTATTATCCGTTAAACATCTAGTCGCTAAAAAACGGCCGTCACCTTCGGGTGGCGGCCCTTTTTCGTTTCAGTTGTTGCCACTAGGGATATAAATCTTCATAGATGCATATGGCAGCGAATACTCCTGTGCCTACCGCCATGAGCATGGCAATTGCCAAAGTAATGGCCGCAGCCCTATTGCCTCGCAAGATCTCAATCAGGTCTTTAGCCATTTGATTGCCCTCTTTAGTTTTGCGCGTTCTACCAAATTCGCCTCATGCGCAGCAAGGGTTCTGGAATGGCTTCGATTCAGGCCGCCTTCTTCGGCCTGGGTGCTGGCTCGCCAACATACTCAGCAGCATCAAAAGGCTTGAGTCGCGCCCGCACTTCAGCCTCTGTCCCGCCAGCTAGCCAGTCTTGGTAGCCGTCTGGATCAACCACCACGATCGAACGCTTCTCATCGTCCAGCGCATGAAAGTGTTTCATCAGCGGATGATCGATCGCATTGATTGTGATCATGGAAAAGGAGCGCATCGGCTCGGCACCGATCTGCCTATTGGTCTCCATGATGGCCGCGATGGCGAATGGCTTTTCATCCCGCCTACGGATCGCCCAGCGCACGGGCTTCCCGCTCTCGTAGTTGGGCTCATAGAAATGCTGCACGGGCACAAGGCAGAACTGGCGGTGCTTCCAGGCGTGCTTGTAGCTCGGCTTCTCAGCGATCGTCTCGGACCGAGCGTTGTAGGTCTGGCGCGAGATTTTGGTGTCCTTTGCCCAAGCCGGCACCAGTCCGAACATCGCGCGCACCGGTTGCAGCTCACCGGCCCTTCCCTCAACTCCTATCAGCACTGGCGCGTCGTAGCCAGGCCAGGTCTCGGACTTGTATTCAAAGCTGAGATCTAGCGACTCAAAGAAGGCTGCGGTTTCCTCTGGAGTCGTCGGTTTGTAGTTCGCGCACATGCATCACCTGAATGCTCTTTTCTCTTGGGGCTCACGCTTGAATTAAGCCGTGCCGCGAAGCGGCATCGGCTTGAAAGTTATGCCACGCATTCAGACCCTCAAGGCTCAATGCGATCAGGCCCGCAATACCACCAAGTAGTCCGATCCAGTCAGCCATAGCGCCTAACGGCTAAGTTGAGCGGCGGCGAAGCCGTACGCTGAAATGCTTGGTTAGGAGTGATTGTCTTAACACTGGTAGCGATCTCTGATGTGATCGTTGTAGTAAGAGCCTTTGGAGCGTGCATTGAGAAGGCTCTGAAAAACACTGCTGGGAACACGGCAGAAATCGTATGTGTGACCTTGCACAAAAGCGATTTTCATACGAGACGTGGCGGCGTCATACCCAATTGCACGGATGGCACTCGAATTTACATGGATCATTTCCACTACCGACTCCTAACGCCGCGTTAAGCGGCGGGCGTAGCCCGTCCGCTTGAATGAATTGTTAGCACCCTGCTGCTTGATAGGCATGCAACACCTCCGATTTGAGAGCCTCTGGAAGTTGATCGTAATCCTGGGCGCGTTGCTCGAATTTTTCGATGAGGTCAGTGGAGATGTCAGCACCGCTAGAAACGGCATTGATGACAAGCAAGGTGCAGATCGCAAACTCGCGCTCGTGGCCTGCGGTAAGTGCGTGAGAACCTAGCTCGATTACCTCGTAGGGATACCAATACTGATGTTCTTGAATCACTCCGGCCTGGCTGAAGACCACAGCGCGAAGAGCTTCGAGATGCTGGTTGTCGTCTTTGCCGTAGTCGAGCGCGGCGATGAACGACAGCTCGCTTTCAGAGATGGTTGAAATCAACTGAAGCGACATGAGTGCTAACGCTCAAGTTAAGCGGCGGGCGTAGCCCGTCCGCTTGAATGCCTGGTTAGGTGTGTTGCTGGAAGCGCTCATTGCAAAGACTCTCCGGCTCATCGTCGTGCCACCACCATGACTGCAAAGGCGTCCCGTTTTTAGGCTTGAAGGTGAAAACGCTAGATGCGTCGTAATGACTGTGAGCGACGTGCTCAAACTCGTAAAGCTGGCCGGCTGCGAACTGCGCACCCGCATTGCTTGAGAAAGAAACGCGCGCCGAATAGAGCCGCCCCTTGATGAAAGGATGCGCTCTCCAAGTTGAATCGGGCAGTGCCATAACACCTAACAGCTAATAGACGGAATGAGGACCGGACATGTTTTATTAGTCCAGGTGCCAAAAAAATGCGCTAAATTATTGATTTTGATGAAAAGCATCATCGTCACGTCCCTTTATTACTAATTCGTTCGGGTGGCTTTGAGTGCCTGCCTCGTTCCCTCGAGTCTGCGCGCCCGCGCCAAAGTCAGCAAGACCGAATGGATGGCCGCATTCGGACTTCTGTGACCATTGGCCTGCCAACTCATAGCTTTTTTTAACGTCGACGAATCAAGGCCGTGGACCTACTTCGCAGTCTTGAGACTTTGACGATCAGCCACGGCTCTGAATTACTGTAACAGTAATTATGAGGTCCTCAATGGAACCAACAGAACCACGCCGTCCAGGTCGGCCTACTGGCTATTCGCGCTTTGGCGAACCCACGGCAGTAATGCGTGTGCCAGTCAGTGCCAAGACCGCCGTGGTGGACTTTCTACAGTTGCGCCAGCGCAACGCACCACCGGCCATGCCGCGACCTCACACAGTGTTTGCTGGTGGCGAGGCGATCACGGTAGTTAGTGCAGCCCAAAATCCACCGCCCTTCGCCATCCCCGGCAGCATGTCTCGCGTCCCGGCCGGCTTCCCTAGTCCTGCCGATGACTACGCAGAGGAGGGCTGTGACCTCAACCAGTGGCTGGTGCAGAACCGAGTCGCCACATATTTCTTCACTGTCAGCGGCGACTCGGTGAACCGACTGGGTATCCTCGATGGCGATCGCGTCATCGTCGATTGCAGCCTGGAGCCGCGGCATGGCGATATCGTCATCGCAATCATCAACGGCGAAGGGCACACGATTAAAAAGCTGTTCAAATCCGACACCGAAGCGGCGCTGGAGCCTGATTCCACCAACCCCATCCACAAGCGCCGCGTCATGACCGAATTCGATGAATGGATGATCTGGGGTGTGGTGACTGCGGCAGTGAGGAAATTCAGAGCATGAGCAATCTAAATTCAAAGTCAGAAACTGTCGTTCCCAAGAATGTGAAATGCAACTGGGTCGACGTGCGCCGAGGCCGCACTGAGTTTCAGCTGGTGATCGGCCAGGATCTCAGCGAGCAAGAGTTTCTGAAGTTCAATGATGGCGGCGAGATCTGGATGTCGGTTTGGTATAGCGACCCTGGCTCTCCGCACGCGCACTCAGACAAGCCAGCCGCCGAGTTCGTGACCCGCGTGCAATACCAGAGCGATATGGATTGGATGGACCTCAAGAAGCTTGGAACCTTCCGCTCTGACATTGTCTGGCCGAGGCTCTCGGCGCGTGACAAGGGCGCCAAGATCACCTGGCCCGGTAGCAATGAACTTTGCTGGGGGGCGAAGCCGGCGCGCCCGCACTGAGCGTGACGGTTTTCGCGCTCGTCGATGTCAACAACTTCTACGTCAGTTGCGAACGCGCTTTCGATCCCGGACTGCAGCACCGACCGGTTGTGGTGCTGAGCAATAACGATGGCTGCGCCGTTGCGCGCAGTAACGAAGTAAAGGCGCTGGGGGTCAAGATGGGCACGCCCTGGTTCCAGATGCGCGACCTGGCAGAACAGCACGGCATCGTCGCCCTGAGCAGCAACTACACCCTGTATGGCGACATGAGCCGCAGGGTAATGACACTGCTGGCCGACATGGCACCGCGCCAGGAGATCTACTCGATCGACGAATGCTTTCTGGACGTGACCGGCATCCGGTCGGTGCGTGAACACTGCCAAGTGATGCGCCACCGCGTGCGCAAATGGACCCGTCTGCCGGTGTGCGTAGGAATCGCGCCTACAAAGACACTCTCAAAGCTGGCGAACCACGCTGCCAAAAAGCGGCCGCAATTCGACGGCGTCTGCGACTTGGCCAACATGCCCCGTGCGGACCTCGATGCGCTGCTGGGCGACATCGCCGTAGGCGAGGTGTGGGGCATCGGTGGGCGGCTGACGGCGCACCTGGCCAAGATCGGAATCACCACCGTTGTGCAGTTACGCGACTGCGACACCGTGATGCTGCGCGAGCGCTTTGGGGTGGTGATGGAGCGCACCGTGCGCGAGCTTCGGGGCGAGTCCTGCCTGCCGCTGGAGGAGATCTCAGGCCCGCGCATCGAGATCACATCCAGTCGCAGCTTTGGCGAAGAGGTGACGCGGTATACCCAGCTGCGTGAAGCGGTGATGAGTTACACCGCACGGGCAGGGGAGAAGCTCCGCCGCGACCAGTCGCTGGCCAGCGCCATCCTGGTCTATACGCACACGAACCCGCACAAGGATGTGCCGCAATACAGCAAGCAAACGCTGGTGGCCTTCGGCACACCAACCGACGACGTGATCGCTCTATCGGCTGCTGCGGTAGTGGGGCTGCAGCGGATCTGGCGTGAAGGGTTTCGCTACAAAAAGGCCGGGGTCATTCTCAGCCAGCTCACACCCAAGGCACTGCGCCAGGCGACGCTATTCGAGTCTGCTGTGGAAGTGTCGAAACGAGATCGAGTCAATGTAGCCATCGACAAGCTCAACGCTCGCTACGGCCGCGGCACGATTGCCTTGGCGGGTGCCGGCATCGAGAAAAGATGGAAGCTCAAAGCGGAGATGCGCACGCCGGCTTACACGACGAATTGGAACGAACTCCCGGTCGTTTCCTGATCCGAAGTTGTTCCATCGGGATCGTGTGTTTTGATTTCCGTTCGCAAATCAGCATCAATACAATCAATGGCTTACTATAAGAGCGCGGCGGGTGTTTTCGGAATTGATTCACGCCCATTAATTCCATGTTCTCAAGGCTTTACGGCTTTGTTGGCGAGCTGACTCTGACACTGTTTATCTAGGTTCGAGCCCTAGTCTCCCAACCACCGGAACAAAGAAGGCCCCTCAGCAATGTGGGGCTTTTTTGTTTTATTCGCAGCGAGGTTTTTATGGCCGCAACACTCGAAGGCAAACTGGTCGTTGCACTCTCGTCACGGGCGCTGTTCGATTTCGAGGAAGAGAACCGCCATTTCGAGCAGACCGACGATCGTGCCTACATGCAGTTGCAATTGGCGCGGCTGGACGAGCCGGCCAAGCCCGGTGTGGCCTTTCCACTGGTGCAGAAGCTGCTCGCGTTCAACACTCCGGAGGCGCAGCGCGTGGAGGTGGTGATTCTCTCTCGCAACGATCCGGTATCGGGCTTGCGCGTCTATCGCTCGGCCAAGGCGCATGGCCTAGCTATAGAGCGCGGTGTGTTTACGCGCGGGCAATCGCCGTTTCGCTATCTGCGTTCGCTGAAAGCAAATCTGTTTTTGTCGATGAACGAAGCCGATGTGCGAGATGCGCTGGATGCGGGGTTTCCGGCCGCGCGCGTGTATCCAGAGTCTGCACGTGCTGCAGGGCAGCACCCTCACGAGATCCGTATTGCGTTTGACGGTGATGCTGTGCTGTTCTCGGATGAAGCTGAACAGGTTTTTCAGCGCGAAGGCCTTGATGCGTTTCAGGCCCATGAGGCCGCGAAGCTCGCCTTGCCGTTGCCGCCCGGACCTTTCAAGCCCTTGCTCGAAGCCTTGCACCGTCTGCAGCGTGCAGGTGGGGCGGATGCGCCGATCCGCTTACGAACGGCCCTGGTGACGGCACGCAGTGCACCTGCGCACGAAAGAGCCATTCGCACCCTGCTGGACTGGGGTTTGGAAGTCGATGAAGCGATGTTTCTGGGTGGGCTCGACAAGGGCGCATTCCTGCGTGAGTTCGAGCCGGATTTTTTCTTCGATGACCAGACGCGGCACTGCGATTCTGCGGCGCAAGTCGCCCCGACTGGACACGTTGCGGCAGGTATCAGAAACCAAGGCTAGCGTATCAAGGGCCTGTTTCGACCTGCGTGGAGTGCCAAGTAGGCTCCGGCGAGCAGGCGGGCATGAACCGGCAAATAATGCGTCCGACTCAAAAGGCCTTAGTCGTTCAGGAACTACGGGCTAACCAGTCTGAAACCACGGTATCCGCCCAACTATCGAGCTTCCAGTTGAGAATGAAGCCGCAGTGACCGCCACGTGCGGTGGCCAGGTAATGCCGCAGGTTGCCGGTGCTTGTCAGCCCTTCAAAATCCGCTGGCGGGCAAACGGAATCGTCTTCCGCAGTGAGGATGGCGAGCGGTGTCGGCGAGGCCATGAGCTGGGCAGGCCGCAGCGTGTATTGCCCCAAGTAGGCATCAAGATCGGCATAAGGCGTGTGGCTGGCGACGAATGCGCGAGTGATCTCGGTGAAGTTACGCAGGCTTTTGTGCTGCATGAAGTCAAAGCGGCCCGGAAATGCGCGGGCTTTGGCGTCCATCGTCTTATGCCACTTGTCGAGAAAATAGCGATTGATGAGCTGCGGCCCGTTGTCGATGGCGATCAGGGTGGAGCCGGGATTGACCGCGGGCGAAATACCCACGCACAGTGTTGGCGTGATGCCGGCCGCAGGCCCATACAGGCCCACTCGCAAGGCAAAGTTTCCACCCAGAGAGAAGCCAACCACCTGCAAGTACGCGCCGCTGCCATCGAGTCGCTGTATCTGCTGAATGGCACCGAGCACTTCTGCCAGGCGTGCGGAATGGAACATGCCCTCGTTGAGGCCGTGATGGGTGCTGCCGTGATCACGCAGATTGAGCCGGAAAACTGAGTGCCCGGCCTGATACAGCGTGCAGGCCAAGCCGTAGAGGTAGCTCGAATCGTGCGAACCCTCCCAGCCATGAATCAGCACCACCAAGCTCTTGGGGTGCGAATTCGGCGTGTGCAATCCGGTCAGCTGTACCGGCGCCCCTTGCTCATCCGCGGTATCCAGCGTGACCAACGTGGAGCGCGCATTGAGATCCAGCCCGCGACGTTGCCAGAGCCAGCGCGCCGGCCGCTTGCTGGCCAGCATGGATTGCATGAATGCCGAGCGCAGACCAAGTGCCGGTGAAAAAGCCATCGGTTCAGGCGGGGCGGGGGCGTCAAACATGGAGGCAGCGGTGCAGCATCATGATTTCAAATCAGTCGCTTGTGTGAGGTCACTGCCCGTTGGCGGCAGCCAATTCGGTGGTCAGTTGATCGAGTTCACTCAGGGCGGCACGATTGTCGTGCTGCCAGGGGTGAAAGCCCGGCTTGAAGTAGGCGAACCAGGCAGGCGCGAGTGATAGCCACGCAGCCGGGCTGATGAACAGAAACTTGGCCAGCCGCAGGTAGCCACGCAGATTTCCTTCCTTGGGGTTCGCCGCGCGCACCATGCGCACATGGAAGATGGCCGTGAATAACCAAAAGAAGAAACTGGTCTGCAACAGGCCACGGCAGCGCCTCAGATAGCTGCCGAGCGTATTCGGCATCACGGTCTTCCACACGTCGAACGCCACGGCCTTGTGCTCGGTTTCTTCCAGCGCATGCCAGCGCCATAGCCGTGCGTAATCGGGATGCGAACCGGCCAGCACTTTGGGGTTGCTCAACAAGTCGGCGGCCATGATCGCCGTCAGGTGTTCCAGTGCGATGGTCATCGACAGCTGCATCTCGGGCGAGAAGATCTTGTGCGCCATCTTCAGGCGGTTGGTGGTGAAGTTCTCGATGCGGCTTGCGGGCAGGCCGGCATCATCCATCAGCGCGTTGAAAGCCCTGTGCTCGCGCCCGTGCATGGCTTCCTGGCCAATGAACCCGGCAACCGCCTGTTGCAACGTTGGGTCGGTGATCTGATCGCGGTAGTGGCGCACGCTCTGGATGAAAAACTTCTCGCCTTCGGGGAAATAGAGCGACAAGGTGTTGAAGAACTGCGTGACGTGTGCGCCCTCGCCATGCCAGTCGCTAATGCGCTCGGGCGGGAAGGGAAAATGCAGGTCGCGTCGCACCGGCATGGGTGCCAGTGCGGCGGCATCAACAGCAGTGATGGTGGGCTGGGCTGACATCGGGGCTCTCCTCGCGGGTAGACGACTGTCTACATGAGGCCAGTGTTCCCCGAATGGCTCATGCGGTCAAGCCCATGACTTCACGCGATGTGCAGGCGTTGCAGGATGCCCAGATAAATCGCGGAGAGACGATCGAGATCCGCCACTTGAACATGTTCGTTGATCTTGTGGATCGAATCGTTCACCGGCCCGATCTCCACCGTCTCGGCCCCCCAGGGACTAATGAAGCGCGCATCGGAAGTGCCGCCGCCGGTGAACAGCTCCGGGCTCAAACCGGTTTCATCGGCAATGGCCGCCTGGGCTGCGGTGATGAGTGCGCCATGCTGGGTGAGAAAAGGTTCGCCCGAGAGCTGCCACTTCAACTCATAGCGAAAGCCCTGCGCATTCAAGATCGTTTCCACTCGCGTGCGCAGTGAGGCTTCCGTGGATTCAGTGCAATAGCGAAAATTGAATACCAGCTCGCAATCGCCGGGCACCACGTTGTTGGCGCCGGTGCCGGCATGGATGTTCGACACCTGAAACGAGGTGGGTGGAAAGTACGCGTTGCCATGATCCCAGACCTCGCTAACCAAGGCTGCAAGCGCGGGTGCCAGGCGATGGATGGGGTTCTCGACCTTGTGGGGATAGGCCACATGCCCCTGCTTGCCAAGCACCTTGAGCACGCCGTTCAAGGAGCCGCGACGGCCGATCATAATGCGGTCGCCTAACTGCTGGTTGCTCGATGCCTCGCCGACGATGGCGTAGTCCGGCCTGATGCCGCGGGCCTGCAAGACTTTGACGACGTGGCGCGTACCGTGTTGCGCCAGGCCTTCTTCATCGCTGGTGATGAGAAATGCGAGCGTGCCCTGGATTTGCGGCTGGCTCCCGAGCAGGCGCTCCACGGCGCAGACCATGGCGGCAAGACCGGATTTCATGTCCGCAGCACCCCGCCCGTACAGCACGCCGTCGCGGATTTCAGGGCTAAACGGGTCGCTGTGCCACTGGTCGAGCGGACCTGTCGGCACCACATCGGTATGGCCGGCGAGGATGGTCAGCGGCGCACCGCTGCCACGGGTGATCCACAGATTGGTGACGCCGCCTTCGTTGATCCACTCGCTGCTGAAGCCCAGAAGCTCCAGCCGCGCTGCGATCATCGCGCAGCAGTCAGCGTCATCCGGCGTCAGCGAGCGACGGGCTATGAGCGCGGTGGTCAGGGCCAATACGGGCGAGGCGGCGAAGTCATCAGCCATGAGTTTTTGGGGCGTTGAAAAATGCGACTGAATTATCGGCCCTTGCACGGCTTCATGCGACCATGCCGACAAACCTCAGCCTGTTTCAGCACCGCCTGCCATGCCCTTGCCGATCCCCCTGCCGCTGCCCACCGATACGCCGCTGATCTCCATCGCGCATGTCATCCAGTTGGCGGTGGCACCGGTGTTTCTGCTGTCCGGGATCGCGGCATTGCTGAATGTGTTGAGCAACCGTTTATCCCGCGTGGTGGATCGCGCACGGCTGCTGGAGGCGCAGTTTCCAACCGCGCAGCCGCAACGTGCGGAGGTGCTGCGCAGCAGCCTCAAGCGACTGGCGATGCGCGCGCGTCTGGCGAGTTTCGGCATTGGCTTGTGCACCAGCAGCGCCGTGCTGATCAGTGCGGTGGTGATCGTACTGTTTCTGGGTTCGCTGTTCGATGCCAACGTGCGCACGGCCATTGCGGTGCTGTTCATCGTGGCGATGCTCAGCCTCACCGCAGGCCTGTTGTGCCTGCTGCGCGAGATTTATCTCTCGACCTACTATCTGCGCATTGGCGAGCCGGAGCCGGAACAGAAACCGATGATCGCGACCGTCGCAACCAGCAGCGTCGTTACCGATAGCTCTACACCCTCAACGCCGCCGGGCAGCACCCTGCGGTGAAAGCCTGAAGGCGAGAGGGTCGCGCGTCGACACTTTCAGCTCGTCGGATTTGACCAGCAGATCCAGCGCGTGGATCAGGGCATCACGGCTATGCCGCCAGTTGAGTTCGAGCGCGATGAACAGCATCTCGTCGGTGCGCTTGAACAGCCCCAGCGCCTTGCGCCGCAGGTCAACATCCGGATAGCTCTCTTCGATCTGCAACAGCGGCTTGGCAACGGCTAGCAGCGCAGGGTCGCTGAGAGGGCCTTTGATGTAAGCGTAGCCATCTGCCGTCAGCATCCAATAATTTTCGTATCGCTTGACGGCCGGTTGCAGGTAGCCGTCCCGAAGCATGACGTCGATGGCGGCACGCAGCAGATCGGCCCGCTGGCCCATTTCCTGCCAATAGCGGGTGAGCGTCGTGGCAATCAGCTGCTGGCCAACGGACAGCTTCAGGTCGCGGAAAATCATCAACACCTGATTGCGCAAGCCGATTTCAGTGGCTGCAGCCCCCTGCGGAATGAAGTGGTTTGGCGGCGCTGCCGGCTCGGCGGTTCCGGGCATCCCTGGCGCCTCAACCGGGGGCGCGGCAGTCGCCGGCAGTGGTGCCGGGTTGAAAGGTGTCGGCGCGGCCACCGATACCTGAACCGGTGTGGTGACGCCGGCTTGCTGTCGTGCACTGTCCATTGCCAGAAGCAACTGCTCAAAACCTTTGGTGGTAAGACGCACATGAGGCTGCTCAAGGCCGGGTGTCATCACCAACAGGCCCTGGCCAAACAGCCATTCAAGGCTGTTGCGCAGATTGGTGTACGTGCGATTGCTCGCAGACCATTTCTGCTGCATCACAGAGAACGGAATGCCGTCAGAAATGCTGACGCTGTGGGCATTCAGCCAGTGCAGCAAGTCGTTGGCATCGTCGTGGAGCGAGTCGGTCATGGCAGTGCTTTTATGAGCGGTTGCACAAGACTATGGCGAGCTGACGAGCGCTGCGCAAGCGTGTTTTCAGGGCATAGCTTCAGTCGTCGCGCAGCAGCGCGTTGATGGCCGTCTTGGCGCGCGTCTGTGCATCGACACGCTTGACAATGATGGCGGCGGTGAGGCTGTAGCGGCCGCCATCCTTGGGCAGCGAGCCCGGCACCACCACGCTGTAGGCCGGTACGCGGCCGTAGCTGATCTCGCCGGTTGCGCGGTCGTAGATCGGCGTACTCTGGCCGATAAACACACCCATCGACAGCACGCTGCCGCGCTCGACGATCACACCCTCCACCACCTCGCTGCGCGCGCCGATGAAGCAATCGTCTTCGATGATGGTTGGCGAGGCCTGCAAAGGCTCCAGCACGCCGCCGATGCCAACGCCGCCACTGAGGTGCACATTGCTGCCGATCTGCGCGCAGCTGCCGACGGTGGCCCAGGTGTCGACCATCGTGCCGCTACCGACATAGGCGCCGATGTTGACGAAGCTGGGCGTGAGCACCACGCCGGGTGCGATGTAAGCACCCTTGCGCACGGTGGCGGGCGGTACCACACGCGCGCCCTGCGCCTTGAATTGCGCCTCATCCCAGCCATCGAACTTCAGCGGCACCTTGTCGTAGCCCATCAAGCGCCCCATTGCCATCGGCGCGTTGTCGTGCAGGCGGAAGAAAAGCAGCACGGCTTTCTTCAACCAGTCGTTGACTTGCCAGCCGTTGGTGGTGGGCTCGGCGACGCGCGCTTTGCCGCTGTCGAGCAGCTCGATGGCCGCTGCAACGGCAAGGCGGATTTCGGCGTCTTGCGGGTTCAGTGTGGTGCGCTGTTCCCAGGCGGATTCAATGGTGCTTTTGAGTAAGGTATTCATGTCAGGAGTCGGTTCGATCCAGGGTGCGAATCAATACTTCGCGCAGTTCTTCGAGCAGCGCGTCGCCTCGCAGCGGTTGGTGCGCACGGTCGGTGAGATAAAAAACGTCTTCCGCGCGCTCGCCGATGGTGGCGATCTTGGCGGCGTCGAGCAGGATGCCGCGCTTGTGAAACACGCGGCCGATCATGCTCAGCAACCCCGGCTGATCGGCGGCCACCAGCTCCAGCACGGTGCGACCGCGCGCGGCATCCTGGCTGATATGCACGGTGGTCGGCGTGTTGAAGTGGCGCAGGCGGGTGGACATGCGGCGGTTGACATCGACCACCGTCATCGCCGGGTCCGAGATGACCCTCGCGAGGCGCTCGACGATCTCCTGCATGCGGTGATCGCCGGTGATGGGCGAGCCATCGGATTCGAGCACCACGTAGCTGTCGAGCACATAGCCATCGGCCGTGGTGTGCAGGCGGGCATCGAGAATGTTCAAGCCGAGGCTCGAAAGCACACCGGTGGTGAGACCAAACAGATGGTCGCGGTCACGGCAGTAAATGAAGACGCTGGTGCCGCGATCCTCGAAGTTCTTCACCAATACGAGCGGTTGCGGCGCATCGGGATGAATCAGGATTTCCGGCAGGTGCCAAGCCAGCTCGTCGGCGGTATGGCGCAGGAAATACTCGGGCTCGATGCGGGCAAATACCTGCGCTGCGGCGGCGGCATCGATGCCTTCGGCAATGCTGCGATCCAGCGCGCGCTTGCGGTTGGCCTCGGCGCGGTGATCGAGCGTGAACAGGCTGTCGAGGCCGCGCTCCAGCGCCCGCGCGGTGGCTTTGTACAGCTCTTTCAGCAGCGAGTCGCGCCAGCCATTCCACAGCTTGGGATTGGTACCGCGAATGTCGGAGACCGTGAGCAGATACAGGTAATCCAACCGCTCGCGGGTATCACAGGTTTTGGTGAAGGTTGCGATCACCTGCGGGTCTTGCACATCCTGCTTTTGCGCAGTGAGCGACATGGTGAGGTGATGGCGCACCAGCCAGGCGACGATCTCTGCATCGGCATGTGAAAGGCCATGATCGAGACAGAAACCGACGGCATCGGCACCGCCCAGTTCCGAATGATCGCCACCGCGACCCTTTGCAAGGTCGTGGAAGAAGGCCGCCAGATACAACAGCTCTGGCTTGGGCAGCCGCGTGAACACTTCGGACGGAAAGGGCAGCTCGTCTGCGAACTGCGGTATGGCCAGACGCCGCGCATTGCGCACGACGTAGAGGATGTGCTCGTCGACGGTGAGTGTATGAAACAGGTCGTACTGCATGTGGCCGACGATGCGGCCGAAGGCCGGCAGATAGCGGCCGAGCACGCCGTAGCGATTCATGCGCCGCAGGCCGTGTGTGAGCCCGTCGCCATTACGGAACAGCTCGATGAACAGGCTCTTGGTGCGCAGGTCGGCGCGCACGCTGTCGTCCAGCAGGCGCAGATCGCGGCGGATCAGTCGCAGCGTCTGTGCCCGGATGCCGGTCACTTCGGGGTGCGATTGCATGAGCGTGAAGACTTCGATCAACGCCCAGGGCTGTGCGGTGAAGATCGCCTCGTCGCGGGCCTCGATCACCGTGCCACGAATCTGGAAACGGGCATTGAGCACGTTGACCTTGCCGTCCTTGCCGGCGTCAAGAATCGCCTCCTCGAACAGCTGCAACAGCATGTCGTTGAGGCAGCTCAGCGACTTGATGGTGCGGTAGTAGAGCTGCATGAACTGCTCGACCGCACGATTGTCTGGTCGCGAGCCATTGGTGGGCGCGTCGATGTAGCCGAACAGACTGGCGACGCGCACCTGATGGTCGAACAGCAGACGGTCTTCATGACGGCCGGTGATCATGTGCAGCGCGAAGCGCACGCGCCAGAGAAAATCCTGGCCGGCGAACAGCTCGTCGCACTCCTGCTTGCTCAGAAAGCCTTTGTCGCGCAGCTCGGTTAGCGAAGCCGCACCAAAGTGGCGCTTGGCGACCCAGGCGATGGTGTGGATGTCTCTCAAGCCGCCCGGTGATTCTTTGACGTTGGGTTCGAGCTTGTAGCCCGAATCGTCGTATTTGGCGTGGCGGCGGCGCTGTTCTTCGAGCTTGGCTTTGAAGAAGCTGGCGACGGGCCAGAGCTTGTCTGGGGCGGTATCCCGCAGCAGTTGCGTGTGCAGTGTGGCGTCACCGATCAGCAGGCGGGATTCGAGCAGATTGGTGATGACGGTGAGATCTTCTGCCGCGATACGCGCGCACTCGTCAACGGTGCGTACGCTGCTGCCGACTTCGAGGCCGATATCCCACAGGAACGTGAAAAACGGTTCGAGACGGGCGCTGTGTTCTTTCAGCGCCTCGGGCGTGTGCAGCACCAGCAGATCAATGTCGGAGTAGGGCAGCAGCTCGCCGCGACCGTAGCCACCAACGGCCACCAGTGCGATGCCGTCGGCAGCGCCGACATGGCGCTCCCAGATCTCGCGCAGTACTTCGTCGATGAGCTGGGCGCGGGCATGCACCAGCACGTCGGCGGGCGCACCGTCGTTGAACAGGCCAAACAGCCGCTCGCGGCCCCAAGCCAGGGTTTCCTTGAAGGTGGCAATGGCGGGCTTTCCAGCAACCCGCAAGCGCCCCCGAATCTTGCGGGTAGAAAAAACCTCTGCCGCTGAAGATTCGGTGAGGTCTAGATCAGCGGTCACAGACTTTCGTCCGAGCGCAGCGTCAGTACTTCCACACCGTCTTTCGTGACCAGCACGGTGTGTTCCCACTGGGCTGAAAGCGAGTGGTCCTTGGTCACCACCGTCCAGCTGTCGGGCAGCAACTTGGTCTCGTGGCGGCCGGCGTTAACCATGGGTTCGATGGTAAAGGTCATGCCTTCTTTTAATTCAAGACCCGTGCCGGGACGGCCGTAATGCAGAATTTGCGGGTCTTCGTGAAAGATGCGACCGATCCCGTGGCCGCAGTAGTCGCGAACGACTGAAAAGCCATTGCTCTCGATGACTTTCTGCACCGCATGGCCGATATCGCCCAGACGCGCGCCGGGCTTGACCACTCGGATGCCCGCCCACATGGCGTCGCGGGCGACATTCACCAGCCGCTTGGCCAGCACCCCTGGTTCGCCGACGGTGAACATATAGCTGGTGTCTCCGTGAAAGCCGTCCTTGATGACGGTGACATCCACGTTGACGATGTCGCCCTTCTTCAAGGGCTTGTCGCCGGGTATGCCGTGGCAGACCACATGGTTGACCGAGGTGCAGAGTGATTTGGGGAAGGGCGGGCGATCCGCCGTACCGCCGTAGCCGAGCGGGGCAGGGATGCAGCCCAGCACCTCGCTCAAATACTGATGAGCGTGGTCGTTGATGGCCCCGGTGGTCACACCCGGTTTCACATATTGCGCGACGTACTCCAAGACACTGGCGGCGGCACGGCCGGCAGCGCGCATGGCGTCTTGCTCGGCGGGATTCTTGATCGTGATAGTCATGGCGCTGCACTAAGCAGCAACTCATTGTTTGCGAAGGGGCCGCATGGTATAAAGCGCGCCCTTTTATGGCAATCCAGCCATTCAGGGGTCGTTGTCACAAATCCATCCGCGCGTCCTCAGGGTGTGTCTTGATCCAAGGCATGCACCGCGCGGTTAGCCCAAACCCTCAGGAGCTACACCATGTCATCAGCCGTATCCGCCAGTCTCACCATGCGCCAGTTGCTCGAAGCCGGCGCCCACTTTGGCCACCGCACGCGTTACTGGTCGCCCAAGATGGAAGCCTTCATCTTCGGCAGCCGCAACCGCATCCACATCATCAACCTCGAGCAGACCCTGCCGCTGTTGAAGGATGCCTGCAACTTCGCCGGCAAGCTCGCCGCAAACGGCGGCAAGATTCTCTTCGTCGGCACCAAGCGCGCCGCCCGCGAGACCATCGAAGCCGAAGCGATCCGCAGCGGCATGCCCTACATCAGTCAGCGCTGGTTGGGTGGCACGCTCACCAACTTCAAGACCGTCAAGGTCTCGATCAAGCGCCTGAAGGACATGGAAAAGCAGGTTGAGGACGGCTCCATCATCCGTCTCAACAAGAAAGAACAGCTCACCTTTACCCGCGAAATCGAGAAGCTGCGCAAGTCGCTCGGCGGCATTAAAGAAATGCCCTCGCTGCCGGACTGCCTGTTCGTCATCGACACCGGTTTCGAGAAGATCGCCGTCGCCGAAGCCAAGAAGCTCGGCATCCCGGTCATCGCCGTGGTGGACAGCAACAACAGCCCCGAAGGCATTGATTGCGTGATCCCCGGCAACGACGACGCCACCCGCGCCATCAAGGTCTACACCCAGGCGATCGCCGAAGCCATCATTGAAGGCAAGGGCACCATCACCACTGCCCCGCGCCCCGAGGCAGTGGAAGGCGGCGAGCAGGACAAGAGCCGTGCGAAGCCCGCTGGCCGTCGTGACGACCGCAACGACCGTGGCGGCGCCCGTCGCCCTGCACCGCGCGTTGAAACCCGTGGCGCTGCCCCGCGCACCGCACCGGCCGCCAAGCCAGTCGTTGCTGAGGCCGCCGCACCGGCTGCCGAAGTGACCACCGAAAAGACCGAGGGTTAATCCAACATGGCTGAAATTAACGCCAAGATGGTCGGCGAACTGCGCGAGCGCACGGGCGCCGGCATGATGGATTGCAAGAAAGCGCTGGTCGCCACCAACGGCGATATGGATGCGGCAATCGAAAAGATGCGCATGGACGGCATGACCAAGGCTGATAAAAAAGCCACTCGCGTCGCTGCTGAAGGCCGCATCGCAGTCGCCAGCAATGGCGAGGCGATTGCGTTGGTGGAAGTCAACTGCGAAACCGATTTCGTGGCGAAAGCCGACGATTTCGTGGCCCTCGCCGATGCCGCCGCCAAGATTGCTCTGGCAGCCAAGCCGGCTACCGTCGAAGAACTCGTCGCCATGAAAAATGGTGCCGAGACCTTGGATGAGCAGCGCCGTGCGATGGTCATCAAGCTCGGTGAAAACATCACCATCCGTCGCTTTGAAGTGGTGGCGAAGGCTGCTGGCCCCATCGTCAGCTACCTGCATGGCAGCAAGATTGGCGTGGTCGTCGCCATGGAAGCCGGTGACGAGACCCTGGCCAAGGACTTGGCACTGCACGCAGCCGCCATGTCGCCCAAGGTGCTCTCTGCTGCAGATGTGTCTGCCGACGCGATCGCTGCCGAGCGCAAGGTGATCGAAGGTCTGGTCGCGACCGAAGCCGCTGAAGCCCAGGCGAACGCGGAAGCCGATGGCAAGGTCTACAAGGCCAAGCCTGCCGAGATCATCGCCAAGATGATCGACGGCAAGATCAACAAGTTCACCTCTGAAATCTCCCTGCTGGGTCAGCCGTTCGTCAAGAACGATGCCTACGGCAACAAGGGTGACGACGCGGTGGAAAAGACGCTGAAAGCCAAGAACGCCAAGGTCGCCCGTTTCGTGCGCCTGGCCGTTGGTGAGGGCATCGAGAAGAAGGTGACGGACTACGCAGCTGAAGTAGCAGAAGCCGCCCGCGGCTAGTCTTCATCGGTAGACTACTGCAACACATGTCAGGGCCCCGGTAACGGGGCCTTGCCTTAACTGAATCTGACGGATTGCCGATGCCCAACGACGCCCCTCCAGCACCTGTCTACAAGCGCATTCTGCTGAAGCTCTCTGGCGAGGCCCTGATGGGCAAGCTCGACTTCGGTATCTCGCCCGATGTGATGAACTTCGTCGCGGGTGAGATCAAGCAGGTGGTGGACGCTGGTGTAGAAGTCGCGATCGTGGTGGGCGGTGGCAATATCTTTCGTGGTGAAGGCTTGGCGCGGGGCGGCATGGACCGCGTCACCGGCGACCAGATGGGCATGCTGGCGACCGTCATCAACGCGCTCGCCATTCAGGACGCCGTTGAGCGTCTGGGCATGGAAGTGCGTGTGCAGTCCGCCATCCGCATCAATGAGGTTTGTGAAGACTTCATCCGCCGTCGTGCGGTGAGCCATCTCGAAAATGGCCGCGTCGTGGTGTTTGCGGCGGGCACCGGCAATCCCTTCTTCACCACCGATTCCGCCGCCGCGCTGCGTGCGGTCGAGATTGGCGCTGACCTCTTGCTCAAGGCCACCAAGGTCGATGGCATCTACACCGCCGATCCCAAGAAAGACCCGAGTGCGACCCGCTACGAGACGCTCACCTATGACGTTGCGCTGGATCGCCGCCTCGGCGTGATGGATCAGACCGCGATGGTGATGGGCCGCGATCACAAGATGAAGCTCAGGGTCTACGACATGGAACGCTCCGGTGCGTTGCTGCGCATCGTGCGCGGCGAAAACATCGGCACGCTGGTCACTGTCTAATCACCGTTCAAGGAGAAAACCCCATGATCGATCCCATTAAGAAAGAAGCCACCCAAAAAATGGCCAAGGCTCTGGATGCCTTGAAAAACGCGTTCCTCAAGCTGCGTACCGGTCGTGCCCATGCGGGCCTGCTCGACAGCGTGGTGGTGGACTATTACGGCAGCGACGTGCCGTTGAGCCAGGTCGCCAGCGTGGTGGTTGAAGACGCACGCACCATCTCGGTGACGCCTTGGGAAAAGCCCATGGTCGTCGCCATCGAAAAGGCCATCCTCAAATCCAACCTCGGCCTCACGCCCAACGCGGCGGGCCAGACCATCCGTATCAACCTGCCGCCGCTAACCGAAGACCGTCGTCGCGATCTGGTCAAGGTGGTGAAGAGTGAAACCGAAGATGCGCGTATCTCCATCCGCAATGCTCGTCGTGATGCGATGCAGGGCATCAAGGATCTGCTCAAGAGCAAGCAGATCAGCGAGAACGACGAGAAGCGCGCCGAAACCGATGTTCAGAAGCTGACGGATCAGCACATTGCCTTGGCCGAAGCAGCGGCGGCGGTGAAAGAGAAAGAACTGCTGACGATGTGAGGTCAACAGTGACTGCGTCCGTTCCTTCGATCCCTACGGATCAGCTGCCCAAGCACGTTGCCATCATCATGGATGGCAACGGTCGCTGGGCGAAACAGCGTTCACAGCCACGTGCTTTTGGCCATCGTGCCGGTGTGCGCGCCGCACGCAAGGTGGTGCGGGCGGCATCCCATGCCGGCGTTGAAGTGCTCACCATGTTTGCGTTCTCGCAAGAGAACTGGCATCGCCCGCTGGAAGAAGTGTCGCTGCTGATGCGTCTGTTCGTTGCCACACTGAAGCGCCAGATTGCCAAGCTCGAAGAATATGGTCTGGTCTGGCGGTTCATCGGTGACCACAGCGCTTTTGCCCCCGAGTTGCGCCAGCTGATGGCCGAAACCGAAGCGCGCACCCGGTCCAACAAGGGCATGACCTTGTTGATTGCGGTCGGTTACGGCGGGCACTGGGATATCGCCCAGGCAGCGGCGCAGCTTGCACAAAAAGGCCAGGCGATCACGCCGGAAGCCATCGAATCCCGTCTGGTCACCGCAGGCTATCCGGCCGTGGACCTGCTGATCCGCACGGGCGGCGAGTCGCGCATCAGCAACTTTCTGCTCTGGCAGGCGGCCTATGCCGAGCTGTACTTTTGCAACACGCTATGGCCGGAGTTCGAGAGCAAAAACCTGCATGAGGCGCTGAGCTGGTTCGCAGGTCGCCAGCGCCGTTTCGGGCGCGTGCCAGAAGCCACCTAAGCCTGCCGTGCTACTGCCCAGAGTCCTCACTGCGCTGGTTTTGTTGCCGCTGCTTCTGGGTGCGATTTTTGGCCTGAGTACGCCGTTTCTCTATTTGGCGTTCTGCGTTGTCGGCGTGTTGGCTGCCTGGGAATGGTGCGGCTTCATGGGCGTGGTGCGCACCCCATCGCGCCTTGTATTTGCAGCGCTGATGGCCGCCGTATTGGCTGCGGTCTGGTGGCTCACTCAAGGCGCTGCCAATGCCACGGTGCCCGCACTGCTCTCGCTGCTGTGGTGGTGTGCTGCCTTCGTGCTGGTGGTGCGTTATCCGGCCAGCTTCCCGAAAGGTGCATGGAGTGCCGCGCGCATGGCGCCGCTGGGTCTGCTGCTGATCGCGGCCACGCTCATCACCGTTGCTGCCTTGCATCGGCAAGCCAATGGCCCCTGGCGCTTGATGTTCATGCTGTTCATCGTCTTTGCAGCGGATGTCGGCGCGTATCTGGTGGGCCGAAATTACGGCAAGCGCAAGCTTGCACCGGCGGTATCGCCCGGCAAGAGCATCGAAGGTGCGATTGGCGGGCTGGTGCTGGTCGCACTCTGGGCTGCGGCGGCAGGGCCCTATGTCTTCCAGGTGGAATCGCTGGCGCAGATCGCCTTGCTGATTACGGTGTCGGTATTCACGGCTGCCGTGTCGATCATCGGTGATCTCACCGAGAGCCTGTTCAAGCGTCTGCGCGGCCTCAAGGACAGCGGCACGCTGCTGCCGGGGCATGGCGGATTTCTCGACCGCATCGACAGCATTCTCGCCGCAGCCCCGGTGTTCTATCTCGGCGTCACGCTGCTGGGTTTATGAGCGGGCCTCAAAAACTGGTGGTGCTGGGGGCGACTGGTTCGGTGGGGCGCAGTACGCTGGATGTCGCCGCGCGCCACCCCGAGCAGATCCGGGTCTGGGGCCTGAGTGCACATCGGGATGTCGAAGGCCTGGCGCAGCTTTGCGAGACCTTCAAACCCGCGCATGCGGTGATCGCGGATGCCACGCAGTTCGCGGCCCTGCGCACGCGCTTGCAGGGCGCTAACCTCGCGACCCAGCTGCATGCGGGCAGTGAGTCGCTCGATGCGCTGGCGTCGGCACCCGAAGCCACGCAGGTCATGGCCGCCATCGCCGGCGCCGCAGGGCTTTCATCGACGCTCGCCGCACTCAAGGCCGGCAAGCGCGTGCTGATTGCCAACAAGGAGCCGCTGGTGATGGCAGGTCGCCTGATGATGGCAACTGCGGCCAGCTCGGGCGCGATCGTGCTGCCCATCGACAGCGAGCACAACGCCATCTTCCAGTGCCTGCCAGCGTCCACCCGCTGTGGCGGCCCGCTGTCGCGCGGCATTACCCGTCTCATTCTCACGGCGTCCGGTGGCCCGTTCCGTGAAACGCCGCTGTCTCAACTCGCCAGCGTCACGCCCGAACAGGCGGTGCGCCACCCGAACTGGAGCATGGGCCGCAAGATTTCGGTCGACTCAGCGACCATGATGAACAAGGGACTGGAGCTGATCGAAGCGGCCGTGCTGTACGGCGTGCAGGAATCGCAGATCGAGGTGGTGATCCACCCCGAAAGCATCATCCACTCGATGGTGGAATACGACGACGGCAGCACGTTGGCGCAGCTCGGCAAACCCGACATGCGCGTGCCGATCGCCCATGCGCTGGCATGGCCCGAGCGCTGGGCCTCTGGTGTCAAGGGTCTGGACTGGTCGGCGCTGCGGCGCTTCCACTTCGAGCCGCTGGATGTGCAGCGATTCCCGGCGGTGCGCATCGCCCGTGAGGCACTGAGCGCGGCGGGTATCGCGCCCAATGTGTTCAATGCGGCCAACGAGGTCGCGGTTGCTGCTTTCCTTGATGGAAAATTGCGCTTTGATCGCATCGCCATAGTGGTCGAAACTGTGCTTGCGCAGGCGGCATCATCGCGGCTTGCAGATGCGGACGAACTTGATGCCATTCTTGCGGTCGATGGCTGGGCGCGACGTGCGGCAACCACGGCGCTACAGTCGCTGGCTTAGGAGAGTACTCAAACATGCTGGACTTCATTCGCAACGCCGGGGCCTTCGTGGTCGCCATCGGCATTCTCGTGGCCTTCCACGAGTTCGGGCATTTCTGGGTCGCGCGCAAGCTGGGCGTGAAGGTGTTGCGCTACTCCATCGGCTTCGGCAAACCGTTGCTGACCCGCAAGGGTAAAGACGGCTGCGAATACGTGCTGGCTGCCGTGCCCCTGGGTGGCTACGTGAAGATGCTGGACGAGCGCGAAGGCGAAGTGCCGGCGGCTGAAGCCCACCGTGCGTTCAACCGCCAATCACCCTACAAGCGCTTTGCCATCGTCGCGGCGGGGCCGATCGCCAATTTTCTGCTTGCCATCGTTTTCTTCTGGATGGTTTACGTCATCGGTCAGCCGGGCCTGAAACCCGTTGTGGCCGAGCCGCCGGCGCAGTCTGCTGCGGCGAAAGCCGGCGTGCGCACGGGCGAGGTCATCACCCGTATCAATGGCGAACCGGTGGAAACCTGGACGTCCTTGCGCACGGCGATGCTCGAACACGTGGTTGCCCGCAAGGCACTGGTGCTTCAGATGCAGCACAGCACCTCCGACGCGACCGCGCGCACGCTGACCGTGCCGCTCGACAGCGTGCGCATGGACCCGGAGTTTCTGTTTCAAGACCTGGGCCTGTCGCCCTATCAACCGAAGATCGAGCCGATCATCACGGCGGTCGAGCCGGGTGGGGCGGCCGAGCAGGCGGGGTTCAAGGCCGGCGACAAATTGCTGACACGTGATGGCGTTGCAATCGAAGACTGGCAGGAGTGGGCGCTGTGGGTGCGCGCCAATGCCGGTGCCATTCCGCTGGTGACGTTCGAGCGCGACGGGCAGGTGCTCAGCCTCAAACCTCTGCTCGCCACGATTGAAGAAGGCGGCAAGCGCATGGGCCGCTTCGGTGCGCGTATCGAACTGCCGCGCGCGGCCTCCACCGACCTGATGGCTGAAGACCGTCTGTCACCCTTTGCAGCCGTGCCCGCAGCCATCGAGCAGACCTGGCGCATGTCGGCACTGACTTTGAAGATGTTCGGCCGCATGTTCACTGGCGATGTGTCGGTGAAGAATGTCAGCGGCCCCTTGCAGATCGCCGAAGCCGCCGGCTTCACCGCCAGCATTGGCGTGACCGCCTTCCTGAGCTTCTTGGCCTTGGTCAGCGTCAGCTTGGGCGTGCTCAATCTGCTGCCGGTGCCGCTGCTGGATGGCGGCCATCTGGTCTACTACACCGTCGAAATCATCAAGGGTTCGCCATTGTCCGAACAGGTGATGGCGGCAGGGCAACGAGTCGGCCTGACTTTCCTGATCCTTTTGATGGGCTTGGCCTTCTATAATGATATTTCCCGTCTCGTCGGTTGATGGACAGGATTTGAGTCACACACCTTCACCGCGATCCATCAAAGATTCACTAAAGGGCCACACTTGAGTTTCTTCCTGAAACCGCGCGCGCTGGTCGCGTACGCATCGCTGCTATTCCTGCCACCGGCATTCGCGGCAGTGGACCCGTTCACAGTGGGCGACATCGAGGCGCAGGGTTTGCAGCGTCTCGACCAGGGCACGGTGCTCACCTATCTGCCGCTGACTACCGGCGACGAGCTCAACGATCTCACCGAGCGTCAGGCCATCAAGGCGCTGTATGCATCCGGTCTGTTTCAGGATGTGCAACTGCTGCGCGATGGCGACACGCTCATCATCCGCGTAGTCGAGCGTCCGCAGATCGCCGAGTTCGAGATCGAAGGCAATGAAAAGATCGGCGGTGATGATCTCAAGAAGTCACTGACCGATGTCGGCCTGACCGCCGGTGAAACCTACAAGCGCGCGCTGCTCGACCAGGTGCAGCAGGAGTTGCGCCGCCAGTATTACGCCAACGGCTATTACGACGTCGGCATCGACACCACCGTCACCGACCTGCCCAACAATCGCGTCAGCATCAAGGTCAAGGTAACCGAGGGCAAGGTCACCAAGATCAAGGACATCAACATTCTGGGTGCGAAGATCTTTACCCAGAAAGAATTGAAAGAGCAGCTGGAGCTGAAGTCCACCACTTGGATGCCGTTCCAGAAGTCGGATCGCTACTCCAAGCAATCGCTCGGTGGCGATCTCGAGAAGCTCCAGTCCTACTATCAGGATCGCGGCTATCTCAAGTTCAATGTCGCCTCGGTGCAGGTTGCGTTGTCCGAGAGCAAGGAAGACATCTTCATCACCGTCAACATTGAAGAAGGCGAAAAGTATCAAGTGAAAGATCGCCGCTTCAGCGGCGAGACGGTGCTCAACCAGGATTTCCTGGCTCGTTTGGTGACCACCAAGGCGGGCGATACCTTCTCGCGCAAGGAAGCCACCGAATCCGCAGACCGTATCGAAGCGGCGTTGTCCGATGTCGGCTATGCCTTCGCCAAGGTCACGCCTCTGCCGGAGGTTGATGAAGAGCACAAGCAGGTCAGCATCAATTACGCCATCGATCCCGGCAAGCGCGCTTACGTGCGGCGTATCGGCTTCAGCGGCCACACGGGTACCAACGACGAAACGCTGCGCCGCGAGATGCGCCAGCTTGAAGCCTCGCCATTCTCCAAGTCGGCGGTCGAGCGCTCGCGTGTGCGTCTGGCACGTCTGCCGTTTATCGAAGAGGCCGAAGTCGATACCAAGCCGGTGCCCGGCTCGGATGATCTCGTCGACATCAATTTCAAGGTCAAGGAACGTGCGCCGGGTTCGGTGCAGTTCGGCGTCGGTTACTCGGGCGCACAGGGCTTTCTCATCAATGCCAGCCTGACGCACACCAACTTCCTCGGCACCGGTAATCGGGTTGAAATCTCGGCAGATCGCTCGACGATCTACAGCCAGCTCAACCTGAGCTGGACGGACCCGTACTTCACCGCAGATGGCATCAGCCAGACGGTGTCGACCTTCTATCGCAAGTCCGAGTCGGTGATCCGGTTCAGCTCGGGCTTCAACTCCAACGTCATCGGCGCTGACCTTACCTACGGCATTCCGCTGTCCGAGTTCACCACGCTGCGTGCCGGTGCGGGTGTTTCGCAGACGACGATCGAGACCTTCCCCACGGCATCGGCGGATGAGGTTCTCGATTTCGTGCTGCAAAGCGGTTCGGAGTTCACCGATTTCACCTTGCGCACGGGCATCACCCGCGACACGCGCAACCGCACGTTCTTCGCTTCGCGCGGCGCGCTGACACGACTCAACCTCGACGTCACGGTGCCGGGCAGCGGTGTGGAGTTCTACAACCTCTTCGCGCAGCACCAGCAGTTCATCCCGCTGTTCTACAAGTTCTTTATTGATGCCAACAGCACGCTGGGCTACGTCGACAGCTATGGCGGCACCAAGATCGTACCGCCGTACGAAAACTACTTCGCGGGCGGCCCGCGCACCGTGCGTGGGTTCCAGGACGGCACGCTGGGTCCGCGCGACACGCCGTTCAACAATCCGTACGGTGGCCAGTTGCGCACCACGGCACAGTTCGATCTGGTGATTCCGCTGCCTCTGGATGCCGATGGCAAATCCTTCAGAGCATCGGCGTTCTATGACATTGGTAACGTTTTTGCGCGTCCGAACGATTTCAAGCCTTCGGAACTGCGCAGCGCAGCCGGTTTCTCGGTGCAGTACTTCACACCCTTCCTGGGTTTGTTGCAGCTGTCCTATTCCTTCCCCATCACCGACAAACCCAACGACCAGGTCGATCAGTTCCAGATCAGCTTCGGCTCAGGTTTCTGACGCGCCCACAAGCCCTACAATTCACTGTCACAACTTCAAGAGAGACTTAAAGACATGCGTATTCGCTTTGCTATCGCCGCCCTTGCACTCACCACTGTTGTCGCCACTGCCCATGCTCAGGCCCTGGCCGCGCCCAAGATTGCCGTCGTGCGTTCCGCCGATGTGGTGCGTGATTCCTCGCAGTTCAAAACCGCCGAAACCAAGATGAAGGCCGAGTTCGAGAAGCGCAAGAACGATCTCGAAGCACAGGCCAAGACCTTCGGCGACGACGTGAAGAACTACCAGCGTGATGCCGACTCCCTTTCTGCCGACCAGCGCGCCAAGAAAGAGAAAGATCTCAATGCTCGCCAGGTCGACATCCAGTTCGCCCAGCGCAAGTTCCAGGAAGATCTGCAAAATCGTGACCGCGAACTGACGCAGGACATGATGAGCAAGATCAAGACCGTGATCGTGGCCATCTCGAAAGAGAAGGGCATCACGCTGGTCGTGCAGGACCCGGTTTACTCCGACGACAGCATCGACATCACCGCCGACGTGCTCAAGCGCCTGAACGCAGGCGGCAAGTAATCGTCTGGATGAAGGCCCGGCTGCATCGCAGCCGGGCCTTTGTTATTTTCGCGCGATGACCACTTACACACTCGCTGAATTGGCCGCTCGCTTCGAGCTGAGCGTCGCCGGTGATGCTGCCACCCGCATCGAAGGGCTCTGCGCGCTCGACCCCGGAGAGACTGGCAAGCTGGCTTACCTGAGCGGGGCGCAGCATCGCGCCGCGCTGCCGAATACCCAGGCGACTGCGGTGATTGTCAGCGAGAGGGATGTTGCCTCACTCGCCACGCCGGCTTTGGTGGCGCGTGATCCAACGCTGGCCTTTGCGCGCATCGCCAAGCTCTTCGACCCCTCGCAGACCTTCGAGCCGGGCATCAGCCCCCACGCGCTGATCGATGCCACCGCGCAACTCGGCGCAGGCTGCCGGATCGATGCCCGCGTGGTCATTGAAGCTGATGTCGTCATTGGTGAGGGCAGTCGTATCGGACCGGGCTGCATCCTGCGGCGTGGCGCGAGGCTCGGGCCCGGTGCGCGACTAGAGGCTGCGGTCGTGATCGGCGAGCGCGTCACCGTCGGTGCTCGCGTTCTGGTGCAGCCTGGTGCCGTCATCGGCTCACGCGGCTTTGGCAACGCTCGCCTGCCGGATGGCCGCTGGGAGGAAGTGCCGCAGCTCGGCAGCGTCCTGATTGGTGACGACGTGGAGATCGGGGCCAACACCACGATTGATCGTGGCGCATTGGGCGACACCGTGATCGAAAACGGTGTGAAGCTCGACAACCAGATCCAGATCGCGCACAACTGCCACGTCGGCGAGCACACCGCCATTGCCGGCAGCAGCGGTATTGCGGGTTCCACGACCGTGGGCAAGCGCTGCATGATTGGCGGCGCGGTCAACATCGGCGGTCATCTGCGCATCTGCGATGACGTGGTGCTGCTTGGCCGAGCCATGGTGACGGGCCACATCACCGAGCCTGGCGTGTATGGTTCAGGCCTGCCGTTTGCCCCTGCGGCGGAGTGGCGCAAGACCGTCGCCCGCGTGCGGCGTCTGGACAAACTGGACGCCCGTATCAAGCGTTTGGAGGCGGCCAGCAAGCTGAGCGCCAACACCGAAGTTGCACAGAACAACAACGAGAACGAGAGAGACGGATGAGCGCAACCAGTAGCGAAAACCCATGCACCCTCAACCAGAAGACCACCTTCGAAATCCGCGACATCATGCGACTGCTGACGCACCGCTATCCGTTTTTGCTGGTCGACCGCGTCATTGACTATCGTCTGGGCAAATCACTGACGGCGATCAAGAACGTCACCTACAACGAACCGTTTTTCGTCGGGCATTTTCCACTGGTGCCCACCATGCCGGGTGTGCTGATGCTAGAAGCCCTGGCACAGGCCTGTGGCCTGCTTGCCGTATTGGATTCCGGCGTTCGGCCCGAAAGCGGGCACATTCTCTACTTCGCCGGTATCGACGAAGCGCGGTTCAAGAAAATCGTGGTGCCGGGCGATCAGCTGATTCTCGAAGTCACGCTCGACAAGCAGAAGCGCAATGTCTGGAAGTTCAAGACCATCGCGCGCGTCGGTAATGATGTGGCCTGCGAGGCGCTGATGACCTGTGTGCTGAAGCACCCCGACGAAGCCAAGCCGCAGGGAGACCAGGCCGCGTGAGCGCATCTGTCCCAACACCCGCAAACGCATTGATCCACCCCACCGCCATCATCGACCCCAAGGCCGATTTGCACGGCTCGGTGCAGGTAGGGCCGTACTCGATCATCGGCGCGGGTGTGGTGATCGGTGAGGACTCGTGGATCGGCCCGCACGTGGTGCTCAGCGGTCCGCTCACCATTGGCAAGCGCAACAAGGTGTATCAGTTCGCCAGTGTCGGCGAGCTGTCGCAGGATAAAACCGCGACGTCGGAGCAACCCACCAGCACGGTGATCGGCGATGACAACATCATCCGCGAATATGTGTCGATCCAGCGCGGCACGATGAAGGAGTGGGAGACCAAGCGCGGCGAGACCCGCATCGGCGACCGCAACCTCATCATGAATTACTGCCATATCGCGCATGATTGCCTGGTGGGCAACGACACCATCTTTGCCAACAACGCCTCGCTGGCCGGCCACGTCGAGATCGGCGATCACGTCATCCTCGGCGGCTACACATTGATCTATCAGTTCTGCCGTGTCGGCGCACACGGCTTCACGGCCTATGCCTCGGGTCTCTCCGGTGATGTGCCGCCGTTCGTGATGGTGCAGGGCACACCGGCCGACGCGCGCGCCATCAACAAGGAGGGCCTGAAGCGCCGTGGCTTCACGCCGAACGAAATCGAGCCGATCGAAGAAGCGTTCAAACTCATCTACCGCTCCGGCAAGGTCATGGCGGAAGTGAAGGCGGAACTGGAGCCGATGGCGGCGGCGTCTGCACATGTGAAGCTGATGCTCGACTTCCTGCTTTCAGCCAAGCGCCCACTAGCCCGCGGCTGATGCACTTCGCCCTCATCGCTGGCGAACTCTCTGGCGACATTCTTGGCGCGGCACTCATCCGCGCGCTGAAACAGCGTTACCCGCAGGCGCGTTTCAGCGGCGTGGCCGGTCCGAGGATGGTGGCCGAAGGTTGCGAAGCGGTGCAGAGCATCGAGGTGCTTTCGATCATGGGCATTGCGGAAGTGCTACCCGCCATCCCGCGCCTGTTCAAGCTGCGTGCCGCGCTGATCGACCGCTACGTGCGCGAGCAGCCCGATGTGGTGATTGGCATCGACGCCCCCGACTTCAATCTGGGCCTTGAGCGGCGACTCAGACAACGTGGACTCAAGACCGTGCACGTGGTCAGTCCCAGTGTCTGGGCCTGGCGCGAGAGCCGCGTGCACGGCATCAAGAAGTCGGTGGATTTGATGCTGTGCCTGTTTCCGTTCGAGCTTGCGTTCTATGCCCGGCATGGCGTGCCCGCAGCCTACATCGGCCACCCTCTGGCGGATCAACTCGACGATGCGGTGACGCCACTGCAGGGCCGTCAGGCGCTGGGCTTGAGCGAAGCGCCGACGCTGGCTGTGCTGCCCGGTTCGCGCGGCGGCGAAGTGAGTCGGTTGGCCGTGCCCTTCGCGCAGGCCGTCGCCCGTCTGGCGAGCCAGATGCCCGGCTTGCAGGTGGTCACCCCCATCGCCAAACCCAGTCTGCGCGCGGCCATCGAAGCCGCCCGTGCGGCGCACGCCTCGCAAGTTGCGTGGACCTTGCTGGAGGGCCAATCCCGTCAGGCCATGCAGGCGGCCGATGTGGTGCTGCTCGCCAGCGGTACCGCAACCCTCGAAGGCTTGCTGCTGGGCCGCCCGATGGTCGTCGGCTATGCCGCCTCGCCATTGACGGTGTTTTTTCTGCGCACGCTGGGGATGATCAAGATCAAGCAGGTCAGCCTGCCCAATCTGCTATGCGCCGCGCCCGTCGTGCCCGAATGTCTGCAAGAACGCTGCACGGCAGACGTGCTGGCAGAGGCCGCATTGCCCTTGTTCAATGCCGCAAACGCGGCCGCGCAAACCTGCCCTTTTGCGGCGGTGCGCCAGGCGCTGAAATGCGATGCGGGTACGCTGGCCGCAGATGCCATCGCCGTGTTGCTGCGTCGATAAGCAGCTTGGCCGCTTCGTCAAGACTGCCCAAGGCGTCGCAAACAGGGCAGGCTAGCGCCATGCAGAAACACATCGGCGAACTGACGGCAGGCATTGACGAAGCCGGACGCGGCTGTCTGGCCGGGCCTGTGTTTGCGGCTGCCGTGATACTGCCGATCGGTCATGGCATCAGGGGATTGAAGGATTCCAAGCAACTGACGGCAGCGCAGCGCGAGCGGTTGTTTCCGCTCATCCAGCAGCAGGCAATAGCTTTTGCGATTGCCAGCGCCAGCGTCGAAGAGATTGATGCGCGCAACATCCTGCAAGCCAACCTGCTCGCGATGCGGCGTGCGGTTACAGCACTCACCGTCCCCCCCTCGCTCTGTCTGGTGGATGGCAACATCGACCCCAAGCTGGGCGTGAGCACTCGCTGCGTCGTTGGCGGTGATGCGCTGCATGAAGAAATCATGGCCGCGAGCATCCTCGCCAAGGTCGCGCGCGACGCGGAGATGCTGCGGCTCGATGCCGAACACCCCGGCTATGGCTTTGCCCAGCACAAGGGCTATGGCACCGCGCAACATCTGGGCGCGTTGCGCACACTTGGTACCTGCGCTGCACACCGCATGAGCTTCGCCCCCTGCGCCCAAGCCGCACTGTTCCCCATACCTGCTTTTGGCGCAGTGCAATGAGCTTTGTCCATCTGCGCCTGCACACCGAGTATTCGCTCACCGACGGTATCGTACGCATCGAGCCGCCCAAGCGAAAAGGCGGCGGGCAGGGCGCAACGCTCACCTCGCGTGCGGCGGAACTCAAGCTGCCGGCGCTGGCGATTACCGACGCCAACAATCTGTTCGCGATGGTCAAGTTCTACAAGGCGGCTGAAGGGGCCGGCATCAAGCCCGTCGCTGGCTGCGATGTCTGGCTTGAAGAGCGCAACAAGGACGAAGGCCCGGAACGGCTGACGGTATTCGTGCAGCACGAGGGCGGCTTCAAGAATCTCTCTTCGCTGCTCAGCCGCGCGCAGCTCGAAAACCAGACGCGCCACGGTGCGCTGGTAAAGCGCGAATGGCTGGCTGAATCGAGTGCGGGACTGATCGCCATGAGCGGCAAGGACGGCATGCTGGCGCGTGCGCTGTTTGCCGATCAGCTTGAAGCGGCGGAGACCATTGCAGCCGAATGGCGAGCCATGTTCCCGGAGCGCTTCTATCTCGAAGTCTGCCGCTGCGAGCGGCCGGGTGATGAGGACTGGGTGCAGCTCGCCGCGGCCTTTGGTCGCCATGCGCAGCTGCCTTTAGTGGCGACCAACGACGTGCGCTTTTTGAAGCAAAGCGAGTTCGATGCGCACGAGGCGCGCGTCTGCATCGCTACCGGCCGGGTGCTGGCCGACGACAAGCGGCCCAAGCTCTATACCGAGCAGCAATATCTCAAGTCTGCCGACGAGATGACCGCGCTGTTTGCTGACCTGCCAGAGGCCATCGCCAACACGCTGCACGTCGCGCGGCGCTGCACACTCAACCTCAAGTTCGGCACCTATCACCTGCCCAATTTTCCGGTGCCGGAAGGCTACACGCCGGACAGTTTTCTGGAGCACGAGGCGCGGGAAGGATTGAAGCTGCGCTTCACCGAGATCAAGCTCGCCAGACCGGAGCAGGAGTACTGGGACCGCCTTGAGTTCGAGATCGGCGTCATCCAGAAAATGGGTTTCCCCGGCTACTTCCTCACCGTCGCCGACTTCATCCGCTGGGGCAAGGCCAATGGCTGCCCTGTGGGGCCTGGACGCGGCTCCGGTGCCGGCTCGCTGGTGGCCTATGCGCTGCGCATCACCGACCTTGACCCGCTGCCGTACGACTTGCTGTTCGAGCGCTTCCTCAACCCCGATCGCGTCTCGATGCCGGATTTCGACGTCGATTTCTGCATGGACAACCGCGACCGGGTGATCGACTACGTCACCGAAAAATACGGCCGCCAGTACGTGAGCCAGATCGTCACCTACAACACCATGGCGGCCAAGGGTGTGGTGCGTGACGTGACCCGCATCATGGGCCACGGCTACGGCTTCGGCGATCGCATCGCCAAGCTCATCCCGCCCACGCCGGGTGCGACTCTGGCCGATGCGGTGGAGTCGGTGCCGGAGCTGAAAAAAGCCTA
This sequence comes from Stagnimonas sp., assembly GCA_965279705.1. Taxonomy (GTDB): domain Bacteria; phylum Pseudomonadota; class Gammaproteobacteria; order Nevskiales; family Nevskiaceae; genus Stagnimonas. The sequence continues at coordinate 2,224,705 of OZ257257.1, read as the reverse complement.
CGCCGAGGAGGAAGACACCAAGGCTGCCTTGGACCTCGCACTCGAACTCGAAGGCATCACCCGCGGTGTCGGCGTACATGCCGGCGGCGTGGTGATTGCTCCTGACCCCTTGATGACCTACACGCCGCTCTACTGCGACCCTGATGGCTCGGGCGTGCGCACGCAGTTCGACATGAAGGATCTGGAAAATCTGGGTCTGGTGAAGTTCGACTTCCTCGGCTTGAAGACACTGACGGTGATCGAGGAAGCGCTGCGCAATATCGAGGTGCGCACCGGCAAGCAGCTGGACATGTTAGCGCTGCCACTGGATGACGCGCGCACCTATCAGAAGATTTTTCAGAGCGGCGAGAGCAGCGCGGTGTTCCAGATGGAATCGCCCGGCATGCAGAAGGCCTCGCGCGACCTGAAGCCCGATACCTTTGAGGACATCATCGCGCTCGTCTCTCTGTACCGGCCCGGCCCGATGGACAACATTCCGGTGTTTTGCGAGAACAAGCGCGACCCGAAAAAAGTGACCTACCTGCACCCCGAGATGGAGCCAGTGCTGAAGGCCACCTACGGCATCTTTGTCTACCAGGAACAGGTGATGCAGATGAGCCAGCGCCTGGCCGGCTACACGCTCGGCGGTGCCGATCTCTTGCGCCGTGCAATGGGCAAGAAGAAAGCCGACGAGATGGCCGAGCAGCGCGCCATTTTCAACAAGGGCGCGATCGAGCGGGGCGTGGGCGAAGAGGTGGCCGGCAAGGTCTTTGACCTCATGGAGAAATTCGCCAACTATGGCTTCAACAAGTCGCACGCGGCTGCTTATGCGCTGGTGAGCTACCACACGGCCTGGCTCAAGACCCATTACCCGGCCGAGTTCATGGCAGCGGTGCTGAGCTGCGAAATGGCGCACCCAGAATCTGTGGTGCTGATGCGCGACGAGGCGGTGCGCATGGGCTTGAAGGTGCTGCCGCCGTCGGTCAATCAATCGCGTTATCGCTTTACTGTGTCCGGCAATGGCCAAGTGCGCTACGGACTGGGTGCGGTGAAGGGCGTGGGCGAGGGCGCGGTCGAAGGCATCATCGCCGAGCGCGATCAGCGCGGGCCTTTCGTCGATCTGTTCGACTTCTGCCGTCGCATCGACCTAAAAAAAGCCAACAAGAAATTGCTCGAAGCGATGATCTTCAGCGGCAGTTTCGACGAGTGGGGCGTGAACCGTGCGTCGCTGCTGAAGACGTTGCCCAAGGCGCTATCGCTGGCCGAGCGCGCCGCCAGCAACGCCAGCAGTGGTCAGAACGATCTGTTCGGCGGCGGTGGTGGCAGCAAGTTGGCCGAAGCGCAGCCGAAGCACGAGCCCGAGCGCGTGACCGAGTGGTCGCTCGATGAAAAACTCCAGCGCGAGATGGAGACGCTGGGCTTCTATCTCTCCGGCCATCCCATTGAATCGCACAAGGCGCTGATCGACCAGACCTGCAGCGGGCGAATGTCGGAGATTCTGGCCAAGCTGGCCCCGGCGCCCAAGCCGGATGCGAAGGGCAAGACGCCCTGGGTGCCGCGCAGTAAAAATCTCTTCGCAGCCTGGGTGACTGACATTCGTTACTTCAAGGCCCGCGACGGCGCGATGGGTAAGGCGGCGAAGGACAGCTACAAAGTCACTTTCACCGAAGGTGGTGCGACGCTCACCACGTTCATTGACGCCGACAAGTGGAACGTGGCGAAGAACACCGTGAAGCTCGACGACGTTGTGTTCGTGCAGGGAGAGCTGTCGATGAGCGCGCCGCGCGATGGCCGAATGAGCGAACCGCGCCTCTACAACGCCGAGTTCTTCAGCCGCGCGGCCATCGCCGCCGACTACGCGCAGCGCGTCTGGCTGGTGTGGGATCGCCCAGCCGCAGACGTGGGCATTCTGCGTTCCTTGCTGACGCCGTTCCGCCATGCAGAAGGAATGCCGGTCATGGTGGAGGTGAGCAACAGCACCGCACGCGCGCTGCTGGACTGGCCCGCGGACTGGAAGCTGAAACTCACCGAATCCGGCATGGCTGCACTGCAACAATTTTTGACGACGGAGTGCGTTAAAGTGCAATACCGTCGCTACACGCCACCGCCGCAGGAACGCCGTTTCGAGCGCAGTTCCAGTGGCGGCTTCGGCAGCGGCGGCGACGACGAATAGATCATCAGGACGATGCCATGAATCTCAATTACCTCGACTTCGAGCAACCTGTTGCCGACCTGCAGGCCAAGATCGACGAGCTGCGTTTTTCCACGCAGGGCAGCGGCGTCAATCTCACGGCAGAGATCGAGAGTCTGGAAGGCAAGATCAGGACGCTGACCGAGCAGATCTTCAGCAACCTCACGCCCTGGCAGATCGCGCAGCTCGCGCGTCATCCGCAGCGGCCGTATGCGCTCGATTACATCCACGGCATCTTCACCGAGTGGGAAGAGCTGCACGGCGACCGTCATTATTCGGACGACCCCGCCATCGTCAGCGGCATTGCCCGGCTCGACGGCCGTGCCTGTGTCGTCATCGGCCAACAGAAGGGCCGGGATGCCAAGGAGCGCGTCTATCGCAATTTCGGCATGCCACGCCCCGAGGGCTATCGCAAGGCGCTGCGCATCATGAAGCTCGCCGAGAAATTCAATCTGCCGCTGGTGACCTTCATCGACACGCCCGGCGCCTATCCCGGCATCGGTGCCGAAGAGCGTAACCAGAGCGAGGCCATCGCCCGCAATTTGTTCGAGCTGTCGCGCCTGCGCACGCCGATCATCGCGACGGTGACGGGCGAGGGCGGCAGTGGTGGCGCACTCGCTATTGGTGTGGCCGACGTAGTGATGATGTTGCAGTACAGCATCTACTCGGTGATCTCGCCCGAAGGTTGTGCGTCGATCCTGTTCAAGTCGGCTGCAAGAGCGCCCGAAGCGGCGGCGGCCATGCGCGTTGGGGCCAACGACATCCTCAATCTCAAGCTCATCGACGAAGTGATCCCCGAGCCCCTGGGCGGTGCGCATCGCGACATGCCGGAGATGATTGCGCGCCTGAAGGGCCGCCTGGTTGAGCATCTCGATGTGCTGGCCCACAAGCCGATGACACGGCTGCTGTCCGATCGCTACGACAAGTTCATGCGCCACGGTGTGTTTGAAGAGCCGCAGGTGGTCATGCCGATCCGTCAGGCGGGCTGAGCTAGCAGCATGCTGGCGCTGCGTCCCAGTTGCGAATGCTGCAACCGCGATCTGCCGGCGGATTCGCTGGAGGCGCGTATCTGCTCGTTCGAGTGCACGTTCTGCGCCGATTGTGTCGAGACCGCCCTCAAGGGTCGTTGCCCAAATTGCGGCGGCGGGTTTGCCATACGGCCTGTGCGTCCCGCTGAAAAATTGTTGCGCTACCCCGCCTCCACAGAACGCATCTACAAACCGCAAGGCTGCTGAGTCCCGCAGTTGCGCTTGCTGTGCGGCCCTCAAGCCACCAACAATCAGCAGATGAGTCTCAGCCCCCAAGTTCTGCACGCGGCACCCGTTGCAACTGCCTATTGCATCGCCTATAGCGGCGGCATGGATTCCACCGTACTGCTGCATCTCGCCGTTGCGGCGCAGCTGCCTAACCTTAGCGCCATCCATGTGCATCATGGTTTGCAACGTGCTGCCGATGACTGGGCCACAGGCTGCGAGGCGCAGTGCCGCGACTGGGGTGTGCCGCTGCAAGTGCTGCGCGTGACGGTCGATGCCCAGCACCCGCAAGGACCAGAAGCTGCTGCGCGTGCAGCGCGCTATGAAGCCTTGCAAGCCCATATGCCGAAAGACGCAGTGCTGCTCACTGCACACCACGCAGGCGACCAAGCGGAGACCGTGCTGCTGCGCCTGCTGCGCGGCACTGGGGTGGAAGGTTTGGCGTCAATGCCTATCACCACGCCGCTCGGCACGGCAGGCCTCACCCTGTGGCGACCACTGCTGCGGGTGTCACTCGCAGCGCTGCGGCAATACGCGGAGCAGCACGCACTGCGCTGGATTGAAGACCCTCACAACAGCGCCCCGCAGTATGCGCGCAGCTGGTTGCGCAGCCACGTGATGCCGCGTCTGCATGCACGCTGGCCCGATGCCGATGCACAACTGGCCCGCGCTGCCGAGCACGCTGCCGATGCCACGACCTTGCTAACAGGCTTGGCCGAAACCCTGCTGCCGCCGCTACAACGAGACGATGGTTTGTCGGTGTCGGGGCTGTTGGCGTTGCAGCCTGCCGAGCGTCGTCTGGTGCTGCGCCACTGGCTGGCTGCACGCCGCTTGCCCGTGCCTTTTGCCAGCGCCTTGCAGCAACTCGAATACGATGTATTGCGCGCGCACGCCGAGGCGATGCCGCTGTTGTGCTGGCCGGGTGTCGAGTGCCGCCGCTACCGCGACGTGTTTTATGCGAGTGCGCCGCTGCCGTCATTGCCAGCAGATTTCGTCGCCGAATGGGATGGCAGTCAGCCATTGCAACTGCCCGCAGGCTATGGCGTGCTGCAGGCACCGCAAGGTTTTTCAGAGCCGGTGCAGGTGCGCTTTGCGCAGGGTGGCGAACGTATTCGACCAAAGAATGATGGCCACACCCGCAGCCTGCGATATCTGGCACAACAGGCAGGCGTATCACCGTGGCTCAGGCCGAGGCTGCCGCTCGTCTTCGTCGCAGGCCAGCTGGTTTCTGTTGCCGGGCATTGGAACTCTGCGACGGCAATGCAACTCTGTTGGCAGGCTCCCGATTTTCCGGGGCTACCGCTAAGCTGGCGGTAACGTTTCACAAATAATTAACCGCGGAGGAGAACCGCAATGCATGGTCTGATCATGGATCACCAGCTACTGGTGGCCGACATCGTTCGTCATGTCGAACGTTTTCACGGCGATACCGAAGTGGTTTCGCGCCTGCCGGACGACGGCGGCAAGATTCACCGCAGCACCTATGCCCAGGTCGCCGCGCGTGCGCGTCGGGTTGCCAACGTGCTGGATACCCTGGCGGTTGCACCACAGACCACCGTCGGTACTCTGGCCTGGAATACCCATCGCCACTTGGAGCTGTATTACGGCGTCTCCAGCGCGCGCCGGGTGTTGCACACGGTCAACCCGCGGCTGTTCCCCGAGCAGATCATCTGGATCATCAATCACGCCGAAGACCAGGTCTTGTTCTTCGATGAATGTTTCGCGCCGCTGGTCGATGGCATCGCGCCGCAGTGCAAAACCGTGAAGCACTGGGTGGCGCTGACCACGGCAGACAAGCTGCCGACGATGAAAAACGTGAAGCCACTTTCCTACGAGGAGTTGCTGGCGGCGGCAAGCGATCAATACCAATGGCCGAGCTTCGACGAGCGCGAAGCGGCCTCGCTCTGCTACACCAGCGGCACCACCGGCAACCCCAAGGGCGTGTTGTATTCGCACCGTTCCACCATCTTGCATGCGATGGCGGCCTGCCTGCCGGACGTGATGTGTCTCACCGCCCGCGATGTGGTGTTGCCGGTGGTGCCGATGTTCCACGTCAATGCCTGGGGCACGCCCTACGCCTGCGGCATGATGGGTGCGAAGCTGGTGCTGCCCGGCGCCGGGCTGGATGGCGCCAGCCTGTATGAGCTGTTCGAGAGCGAGCGCGTGACCTTTTCTGCAGGCGTGCCCACGGTCTGGCTCGGGTTGATGCAACACCTGCAAAAACACCAGCTCAAGTTCACCACGCAATGGCGTTCCACGGTCGGCGGCTCGGCCTGCCCGCCGGCGCTGATGAAGACTTTCCGAGACGACTATGGCGTGCGCATCGGCCATGCCTGGGGCATGAGCGAGATGAGCCCGCTCGGCACCTACGGCTCGCTCAAGAATCACCATCTGTCCTTGCCCAGAGACGAGCAGTTCGCAGTGGAAATCAAGCAGGGTCGGCCGATCTTCGGCGTCGATCTCAAGATCGTCGACGAGGCCGGTGCCGAGTTGCCACGCGATGGCAAGGCGTTTGGTGATATCCACGTCAAAGGCCCTTGGGTGGTCAGCGGCTACTACAAGCTCGATAACGATCCGACCATCGATGGTTGGTTTCCCACCGGCGACGTTGGCACGCTCGACCCAGACGGTTTTTTGCAGATCACCGACCGCAGCAAGGACGTCATCAAATCCGGGGGCGAGTGGATCAGCTCGATTGATCTTGAAAACGTGGCGATGGCGCATCCCGCCGTGCAGGAAGCCGCGGTCATCGGCGTGCACCACCCCAAGTGGGACGAGCGGCCCCTGCTCATCATCGTCAAGAAGCCGGGGCAGGAGACCAGCCGCGACGAGTTGCTGAGCCACTTCACCGGCAAGATCGCCAAGTGGTGGACGCCGGATGACGTGGTGTTCGTGCCGGAGATACCGCACACCGCGACCGGCAAGATCAGCAAATTGCAGCTTCGGCAGCAGTTTAAGGAACACAAGTTGCCGACGGCGTGACCAGAGTGAGGGTCAGGCGGTCGCGCTGCTGTAAAATGTCGTTTTACTAAAACCAGCGACCGCCATGACCGACCGCACGCAGACTGGACACACCCGTTTCATTTTCGTCACCGGGGGCGTCGTCTCTGCCCTCGGCAAGGGCATCGCCGCCGCCTCGCTGGGGGCGATTCTCGAATCCCGCGGGTTCAAGGTGCACATGCTGAAGCTCGACCCCTACATCAATGTCGATGCGGGGACCATGTCGCCGTTCCAGCATGGTGAAGTGTTCGTCACCGAAGACGGTGCCGAAACCGACCTCGACTTAGGCCATTACGAGCGCTACCTGCGCGCCAAGACCTCGAAACTCAGCAACGTCACCACCGGCCAGATTTATCTCAACGTGCTCAACCGCGAGCGCCGTGGTGATTACCTCGGCAAGACCGTGCAGGTGATCCCGCACATCACCGACGAGATCATGAATGCCATCAAGCGCGGCGGCGCGGGTTGCGACATCTGTCTGGTCGAGATCGGCGGTACGGTAGGCGACATCGAAGGCCTGCCTTTCCTCGAATCCATTCGCCAGATGCAGATGGAGCTGGGCCGCAAGCACACGATGTTCATGCACCTCACGCTGGTGCCGTACATCAAGGCCGCCGGTGAGATGAAGACCAAGCCGACGCAGCATTCGGTGAAGGAGCTGCGCACCATTGGCATTCAGCCCGACGTGCTGCTCTGCCGCACCGACCGGCCGCTGCCGGAGAGCGAGCGTCGCAAGATCGCGATGTTCACCAACGTGCCGATCCGTGCGGTGGTCTCCGCAGTCGATCTCGACGACATCTACAAGATCCCCAGCTGGCTTCACCAGCAGGGTCTTGATGAGCTGGTGATCGAGCACTTTGGCTTGACCGAAGGCCACAAGGCCGATCTGCGCGAGTGGGACGATCTGGTCGAGAAGCGCCTCACCGCCGATGCCGAAATCAACATCGCCATGGTTGGCAAGTACGTTGATCTGGCCGACGCCTACAAGAGCTTGAACGAGGCGCTGATCCACGCCGGTCTGCATACGGGCACCAAGGTCAAGATCCGCTATATCGACTCCGAGCAGGTCGAGAGCCAGGGCGCACGCGTGCTGCAAGGCGCGGATGCCATTCTCGTGCCCGGTGGCTTTGGCGAGCGCGGGGTGGAAGGCAAGATTGCTGCGGCCAAGCACGCGCGCGAAAACAAGATTCCCTATCTCGGCATCTGCCTCGGCATGCAGGTCGCGTGCATCGAGTTCGCGCGCAATGTCGTGGGCTTGAAGGATGCGCACTCCACCGAGTTCGCGCCCAAATCGCCGCACCCGGTCATCGCCATGATCACCGAGTGGAAGGATGCCAGCGGCAAGGTCGAAAAGCGCAGTGCCAAGTCGGACAAGGGCGGCACCATGCGGCTGGGTGCCCAGGCCTGCAAGCTCAAGGCCGGTAGTCGCTCGCGCAAGCTCTACAACGCCGAGGTCATCCACGAGCGCCACCGCCATCGCTACGAGTTCAACAACAACTACCGCGAGCCGCTGGCTGCCAAGGGCCTGATGTTTGTCGGTGTGTCCGAGAACGAGGAGCTGATCGAGATGATCGAGCTGAATGATCACCCGTTCTTCGTGGCGGTGCAGTTCCACCCCGAGTTCACCTCCACGCCGCGTGACGGGCACCCTCTGTTTCAGGGATTCGTCACCGCCGCACGCGAGCACCACAGTGCACATCAGCAAATTGAAATGGTTTGACGCTTAGCGGGCGCGGCGGACGATCGTGGTTGTTCAGCTAACGAGCTACACTTCTCGATAACCCTGCCTGACAGGGAATGACAATAGAGGAGAGAACCCCATGGACCGTGCGTTTCGAGCTCGTTCAATCACCCCGTTTCTTGCGCTTTTAGTCGTCGTGCTCGCTGGCTGTGCGGGTCATAAGCAGGCAGAGCAAGTGAAAGCCGCCCAAGAATCGGTTGCGCGCCTGCAGGAAGGTGTTGTCGATTACGCGACCAACCAGCAGCACTGGCCGAAGAACATCGATGAACTCAAGGTGGGCGGCGACGAAATGCCGGGCGTGAGCTATGCCGTCGGTGAGGGCGGTGTGGTGGCGGTGTATTTCTCTGAAGGTTCGGCGTTGCCTGGTGCGCGTCTGGTCTACACGCCAACGCAGGATGCTCAAGCGGGTGTTACCTGGGCCTGCGCGAGCCAAGGTCTTGATGCGGGGCTGAAGCCTGCCGGCTGCTTGTAAATTCTCTTCTGGCCTGCCAGTTCCCAGCGTCGCTAATTACTGCGCTGTGCAAAAGCCGAAGTCCGTCTGCTCGCCTGGTTTGAGCAGTCGGTTGTAATCCTCGCCTTCGGCGATGAGCTGGCCATTGCCCAGGCCATAGCGCGCCTTCCATAGCGTCTGGATGCGACCTGACACCGGCACGGTGACGCGCCAGACTTGCTCGCTGCTGCCGTGATTACTGACCACCACGCGGGCGCAATAGCCTGCGTCCCATTTGGACTCGATGGTCAGCTGGTGCTCGATACCATTGCTCAGTGTTGTCACCGATGGTTTGAGCATGGGCTGAACAGGCTGGGCATCGCGCGAGGCACAAAAGCCGAAATGCGTGCTGCCGCCGCCCGCCAAGCGGCTATTCCACTCCACTCCGGCAAAGCGTGACCTGCCGTCTTGGAGGATCGCGATGGCGGTGTTCCAGGACTGCGTGATGCGGCCTTGCAGTGGCAGCTCCAGTCCCCATTGCAGGGGTACGCTACCGGCATTGCGCACTTCCACATCAGCGCAATAGCCCGCGCCCCAATCGCTGACCTTGTCGAGCGTGTAGTCGCTCTCCGCGATCCGCGCCGTCGAGTCAGTCGCCGGGGCCGACTTCGACATCGCACCCACAGTGGACGCCGGGGCCTTGCGCGCCACCGCGGGCGGCGGTGCGCCGCTGCCGGCCCAGAGCCGTTTCAACAGCGCCAGCTTGTCGGGCCAGATGGTTTTCCAGTCGTCCTGCAATAAGCCGCCGGTGTCCTTGCTGTTGGGATTCCAGCTCCAGTAAAACGCCGAGTTAACGCGGCGCTCGATGAGGTATTGCACCAGCATGTCCTGCCAGGCGCTATCCTTGGGGCTGCCCCCTTCGCCGTAGCGGCCGCCGAACTCGCCGAGGATCACTGCATAGCCCTGCTTCAAAAACTGTCCGAAGTTGCGCTCCCAGATCGCCGGCATGTTGGCGGGGAAGGTGGGGTCGTCGAAGAAAGGTTGCAGGTGTACATCCGGGCCATAGGTGTGCGGCGCCAGCACGAGGCGGTCGGGCGGGATATCCAGCGGCGTGCAGGCAAAAGGCTCCAGGTTCTCGCCCCAGAAATGTGGGCCGTCGCTGGAGCACTTCGGGTTTTTCTCGATGCCTTCGACGAACATCAGCCAGTGCGGTGCGAGCTTCAGCACGGCACGCGCCGCGCGTTCGGCCGCGGCATTCCAGTCGGTTGCCGCGTTGCCGGTGCCCCAGCTGGCCTTGCCGTAAGGCTCGTTCTTGAGATCGACGCCGATCACGTGGCGCACGTCGCGGTAGCGCTCTGCAAGGGTGGTGAGGTCTTTGATCCACGCCGACTCGGGGTAACTCTCGGTATACCAAAGCTCGCTCTGCCCGGTGCAGTCGGGGCGGTGATGATCGAGCAGCACGTATATCTGGCGGCGATCCATCTCGGCAACGAATAGATCCAGCACTTCGGCCGAGTTCTTGCCCGCCAGATCGGGGTTCAGCGCGGCATCGACGCCTTTGACGACGCCGCCATGAATCGCCTCCGGGCACAGTGGCACGCGCAGCGCATTCACGCCTAGTGCCTGCATCTGATCGAGTTGCTCTTTCCAGTTGCGGGCCCACAAACCATGTGGAGCCAGCGTATCGGTCTCGAAGCCGAACCAGTTGAGGCCACGCAGTTGCACCCCGCGATTCTGCGCATCGACGATGCGGCCCTTGACCACGGAGTACGCCAGCGCCGGCGTGGCAACACTGCTGCCAAAAAGCAGCCCGAGCAGAACGCGAAACATGAGGAGTGAGCGCATGGCGGGTGAGAGTAGGAATGCCTAGGTTGGATACTGCGTCACGCCAAAAAGTTGTGTTGGACACTAGAATGCGCGCACCTCACAACCACCAGAAAACACGCGCAATGTCCAAGATCGCCAAAGTCACTGCTCTCGAAATCATCGACTCCCGTGGCAACCCCACCGTTGAAGCGGTTGTGGAGCTGGACTCTGGTGCCACCGGTCGTGCGGCGTCGCCGTCCGGTGCTTCGACCGGCTCGCGCGAAGCGGTGGAGCTGCGCGATGGTGCTGCCAAGGGCAAGGCGGCCCGCTATTTCGGCAAGGGCGTCAGCAAAGCCGTGAAGAACGTCGAAACCATTCTCGCCAAGACCGTGATCGGCATGGATGCCCAGGATCAGGGCGCCGTCGATGAAGCCATGTGCGCCGCCGACGGCACGCACAACAAGGCCAAGCTGGGTGCCAACGCCATCCTCGCGGTGTCACTGGCTTCAGCCAAGGCGGCGGCGGCTGAAAACTATCTGCCGCTGTATCGCCACCTCGGCGGTATCAGCAGCCGCACGCTGCCGGTGCCGATGATGAATGTCATCAACGGCGGCGCGCACGCCGACAACAACATCGACGTGCAGGAATTCATGATCCTGCCGGTCGGCGCGCCTTCGTTCAGCGAGGCGATGCGCTGGGGTGCCGAGGTATTTCACACGCTCAAGGCCGTGCTCAAGGCCAAGAAGCTGAACACCGCCGTGGGTGATGAAGGCGGCTTTGCGCCCAATCTCGCCAGCAATGTTGCAGCGCTGGATTGCCTGCTCGAAGCCATCGAGAAAGCCGGCTACAAACCCGGCAAGGACATCTACCTCGGTCTCGATGTCGCCTCCACCGAGTTCTACGAGAAGGGCAAGTATCACTTGCACGGCGAGGGCAAGAGCTTCACCAGCGAACAGTTCGCCGATTACCTGGCGGGCATCGTTGCCAAGTACCCGGTCATCAGCATCGAAGACGGCATGGCCGAGGGCGACTGGGCCGGTTGGGCAACGCTGACCAAGAAGCTTGGCGGCAAGGTGCAGCTGGTGGGCGACGATCTGTTCGTCACCAACACCAAGATCCTGGCCGAGGGCATTGCCAAGAACATTGCCAATTCCATCCTCATCAAGCCGAACCAGATCGGCACGCTCACCGAAACGCTGGACGCGATCCAGATGGCGACCGATGCCGGCTATTCCAGCGTCGTGTCGCATCGCTCGGGTGAGACCGAAGACCACACCATCGCCGACATCGCCGTGGGCACCAATGCGACGCAGATCAAAACCGGCTCGCTCTGCCGCAGCGACCGCATGAGCAAATACAACCAGCTGCTGCGCATTGAGCGTGAGCTGGGTGCGCGTGCCTGGTATCCCGGCAAGGCGGCCTTCCCGATCAAGCTCTAAGGCCGAGCAGGCCCCCTCGCCATGCGCCGCATCGTGCTCTGGGGGCTCTTCGTGATGGTGCTGTTTCTGCAATACCGCTTCTGGCTGGGCGATGGCGGCTATGCCGACAAACGCAAGATGCAATCGCAGGTTATGGCTCAGCAAGCCGAGGTGGAAAAACTACGTGCACGCAACGCGGCCTTGCAGGCTGAAGTCGATGACCTCAAATCCGGCGTTGCGGCCGTTGAAGGTCGTGCGCGCTCGGAGCTCGGCATGATTCTGCCGGGCGAAACTTTTTACCTCACCCCGAACAAGCCGTGAGCCACAGCAGCCCGGCGCGTTACTGGGCGGTGTTGCCTGCTGCCGGCGGCGGCACCCGCATGGGGCTGGCGCGGCCCAAACAGTACCTGCCGCTCAAGGGCCGCGCACTGATCGAGTGGAGCCTGGGCGCGCTGCTGGAATGCGGCTGGATCGATGGCATCGTGGTGGTGCTGGCCAAGTCCGATCAGGAGTTTGCGACTCTGGCCGTTGCGGGCCATCCCAAGCTGATCGTGACCACCGGCGGTGCGGCGCGGGCCGATTCCGTATTGGCAGGCCTCAAAGCCGTGGCGGCGCGCACCCGCTCGTTTGCAGACGTGCATGTGCTGGTGCACGACGCCGCGCGGCCTTGCCTGGATGTGGCCTCGGTGGAGCAACTGGCAGACGAAGCCGACGACAAGCACGGCGGCCTGCTGGCACTGCCCTGCACCGACACGATCAAGCGCGGCAAGCAGAACAAGGTTGTCGAGACCGTCGACCGTGCGTTCTACTGGCGTGCACAAACCCCGCAATTGTTCAGGCTCGATCTGCTGACGCAGGCGCTTGAAGAATGCCGCGCCCGTGACGTCACCGTGACCGATGAGGCGAGTGCGATGGAATGCGCCGGCTTTCACCCTCGGCTGGTGCGCGGGCGCGAGAGCAATATCAAGGTGACCTTCCCTGAAGATCTGCCGCTCGCCGAGTTCTGGCTGTCGCAAAAAGAGCGCGGCGCATGAGTTTTGACATGCGCATAGGTCATGGCTTCGACATCCACCGCATCGAGGCGGGCGAGGGCGTGACCTTGGGCGGCGTGCTGATCGCCTGCGAGTACCGAATCATTGCCCACTCCGATGGCGATGTGCTGATCCATGCGCTGTGCGACGCGCTGTTGGGTGCGATTGCGGCGGGTGATATCGGCAAGCTGTTCCCCGACAACGATCCGCAGTTCAAGGGCATCGACTCCCGCAAGCTGCTGCGCATCGTGATCGAGCGAGTGCGTCTGGCTGGCTTCGTGCCAGTCAATATCGACTGCACCCTGGTGGCTGAAGCACCGCGCGTGATCAAGCATGTGCCTGCGATGTGTGCCGTGCTGGCCGAAGATCTTGGCATTCCAGTCAGCCGCGTCAACGTCAAAGCCACGACCAACGAGGGCATGGGCCATTTGGGGCGAAAAGAGGGTATTGCCGCCCACGCCGTGGTGTTGCTGGCAGCTTCGGTTCACAACGGCTAATCTCGTCCTTACTAAAGGATTACAGGGGTGGCCATGAGAGCCTTTAAAATCGCGCTGGCAGTCGTCTTGTTGCAGTGTTCTGCGCTGTCATGGGCGGCCGATGTGCCTGTTGCAGGCACGGCTTCGATCGTCGCCGGCTTGGTGTCCGCCGTTGCCGCCAACGGCGAATCGCGTCTGCTCAACAAAGGCGATGCGGTCTACTCAGGTGATCGCATCATCACCGGTGCAGCCAGCTATGCCCGCCTGGGGTTTCTCGATGGTGGCTCGATGGTTTTGCGGCCGAATACCGAGTTTGCGATTGTCGGGTTCCGGTTTCAGCCGGGCGTCGTTGAATCAACCCTGCAGGTAGTACAACCTAAACCAGCAACGCCCGAGACTGCTGCCGCCCCCGCACTGCAGATCGGCAGCCAGAGCGCGGTCGGCAATCAGGCTTTTTTCCGTCTGGTGCGTGGTGGTTTCAGAGCGGTGAGCGGCCTGGTGGGCAAGATCAATCGTGAGGAATATGCCGTCGTCACGCCGGTTGCCACCATCGGCATTCGCGGCACGGTCTATTCGAGCGTGTTCTGCGATGCCGCCTGTGCAGCCGACAGCATGGTGCAGGGGCAGTTGCCCGCTGGGGAAGCAGCCCTCGGCGGCACGGTATCGGCGGTCGACCAGGGCAGCATTGTGATTGTGTCCAACGCAGGTCAGACCGTGACGGTCAATGCCTCACAATTCATGCTGACTACCGCAGCGGGCATGCATGTCTCGCTGCCCGGCATGCCCGGCTTTCTGGGATCTGAAAACTGGCTCAAGGCTGCACAACAGGCGGCCTCGTCCTCGACGCCCTCTGCGGCGACAGGCACCTCTTCACTTCTGGCGAGTTCCACGCTTTCTACCGTGCCCAGTGTTGCAGGCATCACGGCCGCCATCGCCGCCACGGCCGCCGCCTTAGTGATGGACGCCGAAGAAAACACGTCAACCTCGACTTCATCGGCAGGCGGACCGACTTCGACTGGTGGTCCTACAGGGGCTGGGACAGGTCTTTAGCCTGTCGCGCGCAGCAGCACGTAGATCGCGCCCGTACCGCCGTCGTGCGCACGGGCCGAGCAGAACGCCAGCACGTCCTTGCGCTTGCGCAGCCAGCCGTCGAGCGCGCGCTTGATGACGGGCCCCGAATTGGGTGAGCCATTGCCCTTGCCGTGGATGATGCGCACACAGCGATAGTCGCGGTCTGCGCAATGCGCCAAAAACCGCACGATCTCCAGCCGCGCATCGTCGCGGTTCAATCCATGCAGATCGCATTCGGCTTGCAGGCGAAACTGCCCGCGTCGCAGTTTTTTCCAGACGCTGTCCTGAATGCCCTCGCCGCGATAGGTGAGCGTATCGCCAGACTCGAAGTCTTCCGGATACATCGGCTCCTGCAGCAGTTCTGCCATCACTGCCAAGTCATCCAGCGCCTGCTGCCGTGCATAGGGCAGCGGCGGGGTTTTCAGCACGGGCGGCAGGCGATCTGACGGCGGCATTCGCTTCACACCCGCCAGAGCGCTGCGAAAGTCCTGCGGTGAATCGTCATCCTGCGAGTCGGCGCGCTTCATGCGGCTAAAATAGCGGCTCTCCCACTACAAATCGAACGCACGCCGCAAGGGCGTGTGCTGCCATGAAGATTCTGGTCTCCAACGACGACGGTTGCACCGCACCGGGCCTCAGGGTTTTGGCGGCGACATTGGCTGAACGTCATACCGTGCAAGTGGTCGCACCCGACCGCAACCGCAGTGGCGCATCGAACTCGCTGACCATCCTGCATCCCCTGCGCCCCCACCGGCACGACCACGGCGACATTGAAGGCTGGTGTGTCGATGGCACGCCGACAGATTGCGTGCACCTGGCGCTGACCGGCCTGCTCGACGAGGCGCCGGACATGGTGGTGTCTGGCATCAATGCTGGCGCCAATCTGGGCGACGACACGATCTATTCCGGCACCGTCGCGGCGGCGATGGAAGGCCGTCGTCTGGCCACGGCCGCGATTGCGGTGTCTTGCGTTGCACACAACGCGCGCCACTACCCGACCGCCGCGAAGGTGACGCTTGAATTGATCGAGCGTCTGCAACGCGCGCCGCTGCCCCGCGACACCATCCTGAACGTCAACGTGCCCGATCTGCCCTATGAGCAATTGAAGGGCATGCTGGTGACGCGCCTCGGTCATCGCCGCACCGCCGAGTCGGCCGTAAAAAGTGAAGACCCGCGCGGTCGGACCATCTGGTGGGTGGGCGCTGCCGGCCCCGAGGAAGACGCCGGCCCCGGCACCGACTTCCATGCCGTCAACAACGGCTATGTGTCGGTCACGCCGCTGCTGGTCGATCTCACCAAGCACTCTGCCCTCGACAGCCTCAGGCTGTGGATCGAAGCCTGATGAATCCGCCGCTGCAATCCCGTCTGGCGGCTGCCGCGCAGCGCGCCGCGCCCACTGCCGCTGCGCGCAACAAGCTGGGCGAGCGCTTGCGCGAACTGGGCGTGAGCGACGAGCGCGTGCTGGCCGTGATGGCCAAGGTGCCGCGCCACGAGTTTGTCGACCCGGCGTTTCACGGCCAGGCGTATTTCCCCGACATGACGGCCCCGATCGGTCATGCGCAGACCATCAGCCAGGCCCGCGTCGTGGCGCTGATGACGCAGGCGCTTTTGGGCGGTGCGACCAAGCTCAACAAGGTGCTGGAAATCGGCACCGGCTCGGGCTATCAGACTGCCGTGCTGGCACCGCTCTGCGGCACGGTGTTCACGGTGGAACGCATCAAGGCATTGAGCGAGACCGCGCGCAAGCGACTGGCCGAGATGAACATCCGCAACGTGCATTTCGGCTATGCCGACGGCACTGAAGGCTGGGGCGCGTTTGCGCCCTACGACGGCATTCTGGTCACCGCCGGTGCCGAGCGCGTCGCCCCGGCGCTGATCGCACAGTTGAGCGTCGGCGGGCGTCTGGTCATCCCGGTCGCAATGCCCGGCGCACCGCAGGCGGGCGATTCGCCGCACAGCTTGCAGGTGATTACCCGCACCGCCACCGGCAGCACCGTGCAGAACATCTTGGGCGTTAGTTTCGTGCCCTTGCTGCCTGGCAAATCCTAGGAGGTGTCATGAGCGGCTTTGCGGAGTGGATCAACGAGGTGATTCAGCACCTCGGCTATACCGAAATCTTTTTTCTCATGGCGCTGGAGTCGAGCCTGTTCCCGGTGCCTTCCGAACTGGTGATGATTCCTGCGGGCTACCGCGCCGCGCAGGGTGAACTCAATCCCTGGCTGGCGATACTGGCCGGCGGTGGCGGATCGCTCTTGGGCGCGTCGGCCAACTATGTGCTGGGCCGCTATGTCGGTCGCGCGTTTTTGCTGCGCTACGGCAAGTGGTTTCTCATTAATGAAGCCAAATATCACGAGGCCGAGCGGCTGTTCATCAAGAACGCCAATCTGGCCACGTTCGTGGGGCGCTTCATCCCGGTCATCCGCCATCTCATCTCGCTGCCGGCAGGCACTTTTGGCATGGCCTTGCTGCCGTTCGCGGCGCTGACCACGCTCGGGGCGACGATCTGGTGCGCCGTGCTGGTCGCACTCGGGTTTTACCTGGGCGAGCCGGTGATGCGCGTCGTGACCGAATACACGCATCTTCTGGGCTATGCCGCCATCGGCTTCAGCCTCTTGTTTGGGGTCTGGTTTTTGCTGCGTCGGCAGAGCCCCAACGATACCGAGAAACCGCTATGAAGCCTCTGCTACTTGTCACGTTGACCCTCTCGCTGACCGCCTGCGGTTATGGCTGGAAGGAAGAATCCGCCGCCTATCCGCCGTCGCAGTCGGGCACGGTGGTCGCAGGCCAGGGTGCAACGGGGGCCAACAGCCATAAAGCCGTCAACGGTGAATACGTGGTGCAGCCCGGCGACACGCTGTTCGCCATCGGCTTTCGCAATCAGATCGACTATCACGACCTCGCCAACTGGAACAACATCAGCGGCGACTATGTGATCCGCCCTGGTCAGCTGCTGCGACTGACGCCGCCCGCCGGTGCCGACGGTGTACTGGCGCGGCCGTTGCCAGCGCCAGCGCCGATCATTGCCGCCCCCAAACCGATCCCCATCGGGCCGACGCTGCCTGGCCCGGTGACGCAAGCCCCGCCGGTGGTCATGCCGACGGTGCCAGTGCTCAGCGTGCCGCCGGTGCCCAAGCCGATGCCGCAGGGCACCTCGGCCTTGCGCTGGCAGTGGCCGACGACGGGTGATGTCATCAAGACCTACAACATGGCGGCCGGCAGCAAGGGCATCGACATCACCGGCGAGCTGGGCCAGCCGGTGCAGGCGGTGGCCAGCGGCAAGGTGGTCTACAGCGGCAGTGCGCTCAAGGGCTATGGCGAACTCATCATCGTCAAGCACGATGAAACCTATCTCTCTGCCTACGGCCACAACCGTCGCCGTCTGGTGAAAGAGGGTGACGAAGTGCGCGCCGGGCAGACCATCGGCGAGCTCGGTGTGGGGCCTGAGCAGAAGCCGATTCTGCACTTCGAGATCCGTGAAAACGGCAAGCCGGTCGATCCACTTCGGTATCTGCCCTCGAACTGATTTGTTGCGGTGGGCCAAGCGAAAGGGGTCTAATTGCGCCCCTTCGTTTTTTCGTCCCTTCCGTCCCCACCATCGAGAGAGTTGTGAACACTAATTTCCCGCGCATCCAGCGCTTGCCGCCCTACGTCTTCAACATCGTTGGTGAGATGAAGAAAGCGGCCCGAGCTCGCGGGGACGACGTCATCGATTTCAGCATGGGCAACCCGGATCAGCCGACGCCCAAACACATCGTCGACAAGTTGGTGGAGGCCGCCGTGCGCGGCACCGACAGCGACTACATCAAGCCGGAACTGCACGACGAGGACGGCACTCACACGCATCGCTACAGCGTCAGCAAGGGCATACCGCGCCTGCGTCGGGCGATGGCCAAGTGGTACAAGAATCGCTATGACGTCGATCTGAATCCCGAGACCGAGGTGATTGCCACCATCGGCAGCAAGGAGGGTCTGGCGCACCTTGCGTTTGCCACGCTGGCACCCGGCGACGTGGTGCTCTGCCCCAACCCGGCGTATCCCATCCACCCCTACGGCGTGGTGCTGGCCGGGGCCGATGTGCGCCACGTGAAGATGACGCCGGACGTGGACTTTTTCAGTGAGCTTGAGATGGCGATCAAGGAAAGCTGGCCCAAGCCGAAGATGCTGATCTTGAACTTTCCCGGCAACCCGACGACGCAGTGCGTCGATCTGGAGTTCTTCGAGAAGGCGGTCGCGATCTGCAAGGAAAACGAGCTGTGGCTGATTCACGACCTCGCCTACGCCGACATCGTGTTCGACGGTTACAAGGCGCCGAGCGTGATGCAGGTGCCGGGTGCGAAAGACGTTGCGGTCGAGTTTTTTACCTTGAGCAAGAGCTACAACATGCCGGGCTGGCGCGTGGGCTTCATGGTCGGTAACCCGGTGCTGGTCGCGGCCCTCGCGCGCATCAAGAGCTACCTCGACTACGGCATGTTCACGCCGATCCAGGTCGCCGCCATCGCAGCCCTCGAAGGCCCACAGGATTGCGTGGCCGAGATTTGCGAGATGTATCGCGTGCGCCGTGACGTGCTGTGCGAAGGCTTGAATGCCGCCGGCTGGAAAGTCGAAAAGCCCAAGGCGACGATGTTCATCTGGGCCGAAATCCCCGAGCAGTTCAAGGCTCTCGGCTCCATCGAGTTCTCGAAGTTGCTGCTGGAGAAAGCTTGCGTCGCAGTGAGCCCAGGCATCGGCTTCGGCCACGAGGGTGATACCCATGTGCGCTTTGCACTGATCGAAAACGAGCACCGCTCGCGGCAGGCGATCCGCAACATCAAGAAGTTCCTGAAAGAGGCGAAGGCATGAAGCCAGTGCGTGTCGGTTTGATCGGCCTGGGCACGGTCGGGCAGGGCGTGGTGAGCGTGCTGCGTGAGAACGCCGCCGAAATCGAGCGCCGTGTCGGTCGCCCGGTGGTGGTCACACACGCCAGCGCCCGTGACATCAATAAGGCGCGCCCCATTACGATGGATGGCATCACGCTGGTCGCCGATGCCATGAGTATTGCTCGCGATGCCGATGTGGACGTGGTGGTTGAAGTGATCGGCGGCCACACCATCGCGAAAGACGCGATCCTCGCAGCGCTCGCACGCGGTAAGCCGGTAGTCACCGCCAACAAGGCGTTGCTGGCGGAAGAGGGCAATGCCATCTTCGGTGCCGCTCGCAAGGCCGGTGTGCCGGTGGCATTCGAGGCCAGCGTCGCTGGCGGTATCCCCATCATCAAGGCGATCCGCGAGGGATTGTCAGGCAATCGCATCGAGAGCCTCGCCGGCATCATCAATGGCACCTGCAACTACATCCTCACGCAGATGACGGTGAAGGGGCAGCCCTATGCTGAGGCGCTTGCCGATGCCCAGAAGCTCGGCTATGCCGAAGCCGATCCGACCTTCGATGTCGAGGGGGTGGACGCTGCGCACAAGCTCACCATTCTGGCCAGCATCGCTTTTGGCATGCCGCTGTCGTTCAAAAGCGTGGCCTGTGAGGGCATAGCCAAAGTCACCGCGCAGGACATCGCGCTGGCGGGCACGCTGGGCTATCGCATCAAGCTGCTCGGCATCGCCAAGCGTGCGGATGCCGGTGTGGAGCTGCGCGTGCACCCGACACTCATCCCCGACGACCATCTGCTGGCGAAGGTCGATGGCGTGCTGAACTCCGTGGTGGTGCAGGGCAATGCCGTCGGCCAGATCGGGTTCTATGGTCGTGGTGCGGGTGGCAATGCCACTGCGTCGGCCGTGATCGCGGATCTGGTGGATGTGGCGCGTGGTTTGGGCAGCGATGCGAAGCATCAGGTGCCGGCCTTGGCATTCCAGGCCGATGCGGTTGCATCACTACCGCTGTTGCCGATCAGCGCCATCGAAAGCAGCTTCTACGTGCGCCTGCGCGTCGCCGACGAACCGGGCGTGCTCAAGGCACTCACCGGCATATTGGCGGCACACGAGATCAGCATTGAAGCCATCCTGCAGAAAGAGCCGCGCGGCGGTGAAGACGCCACCGTGGCACTCATCACCAGTCGCGTGATCGAGCATCGCTTTGACGCTGCGATGGCCGAGATGTGCGCGCTGCCCTTTGTCCGCGAAGGCGCTAGCCGCCTGCGCGTCGAACACTTCAAGTAAGTAGAACTCTATGGCGCATTACACCGGCCTCATCAACAAATACCGCTCGCGCATGCCGTTTGGGGCAGACGTGAAAGCCGTGACGCTCAACGAGGGCAACACGCCGCTGATCGAGCTGACCAACATCCCCAACCACGTGGGATTCGAAGGCCGCATTCTGGTCAAGTTCGAGGGCTTGAACCCGACCGGCAGCTTCAAGGATCGTGGCATGACCGCCGCCGTGACGCAGGCGGTGCACACCGGTTCCAAGGCCATCATCTGCGCTTCCACCGGCAATACCAGTGCGGCCGCAGCGGCGTACGCAGCGCGAGCGGGAATTACCGCTTTCGTGCTGATCCCCGATGGCAAGATTGCCTTGGGCAAGCTCGCGCAGGCGGTGGTGCATGGTGCGGTGGTCGTGCAAATTCAGGGCAACTTCGACGACGGCATGCGGCTGGTCAAAGAAGTAGCCGAGACGGCTCCCGTCACCATCGTCAACAGCATCAATCCCTACCGCTTGCAGGGGCAGAAGACGGCCGCCTTCGAGATCGTCGAAGCGCTGGGCACCGCACCGGATTATCACTGCCTGCCCGTCGGCAACGCGGGCAATATCACGGCGCACTGGATCGGCTATTCCGAGATCGCCAGTGTGACCACGCACGCTTGCGCGCTGTGCAACGGCAACTGTGCTTTCCTCAACAAAGACTTGCAGCAACACGAAGACTGCGCCTTCTGCGACGGTGCGATGTGCGGCCCCGGCCCGGTGAAGAACCGCCCGAAGATGGTGGGCTATCAAGCCAGCGGTGCCGCGCCTTTCATGCGCGGTGCGCGGGTGATGAACCCCGAGACGGTGGCTACGGCCATCCGCATCGGCGACCCGCAAAGCTGGGATCGCGCCTGGGCTGCCAACAAGGAATCCGGCGGCTGGTTTGATGAGTGCACCGATGCAGAGATTCTGGCAACCCAGCGCCTGCTGGCCGAGAAGGAGGGCATCTGGTGCGAACCCGCCTCGGCCGCCTCGCTCTGTGGCGCGCTGCGCGACATCGCCAGTGGCAAGATCGCGCAGGGCAGCACCGTCGTCTGCACGTTGACCGGCAACGGTCTCAAGGACCCCGACATCGTTATTCAGGGTGGGCTGACTGGCTTGATCCAGGTGGCTGCCGAACGCGGCGCGGTTGAGAAGGCCATCGTTGCCAACCTGCGCTGATCGCGCTCATTGCATAGCGCGCGGCACCCGGCGATGAGCACCACGCCGCTGGCGCTGCATCGCCGGGAACTGCGCACGTTCGAGCAGCTACCTGCGTCTTTGCCACCGCTGCTGCGCCGGCTCTACGCCGCGCGCAGCGTGCTGCCGCAACAGCTGTCGCTAGATCTCAAGGACTTGCTGCCGCCTTCGGGCCTCAAAGGTATCGGCGAGGCCAGCCGCCTACTGGCCGATGCCATCGCTGCCAACCGCCGCATCGTCATCGCCGGCGATTACGACTGCGATGGTGCAACCGGCGTTGCCGTCGCGATACTCGGCTTGAGTGCGCTGGGGGCAAAGCACGTCGGCTATGTGGTGCCGGACCGCTTTCGCATGGGCTATGGCTTGTCCCCCGCACTGGTAGACGTGGCGCACGCCAACGGCGCGGAACTGCTGGTGACGGTGGACAACGGCATCGCCAGCCTCGCGGGTGTCGCGCATGCCAATGCGCTGGGGCTCACGGTCATCGTCACCGACCATCACCTGCCCGGCACCGAGCTGCCGGCGGCGGATGCCATCGTCAATCCCAACCAGCCGGGTTGTGGCTTTGCCAGCAAGGCGCTGGCCGGTGTTGGCGTGATGTTCTATCTACTGCTGTCGCTACGGGCAGAGCTGCGCACGCGCGGCGCGCTTTTGGTGGAACCGAATCTGGCGACGCTGCTGGATCTGGTCGCGCTCGGCACGGTCGCCGACCTCGCCCAGCTCGACTACAACAACCGCATCTTGGTCGAACAAGGCTTGCGACGCATCCGTGCCGGGCGTGCACAGCCCGGGCTGCTGGCCTTGCTGGAGGTTGCCGGCCGCGCGCCCGAAAAACTCACTGCCAGCGATCTCGGCTTCGTGCTCGGGCCGCGCCTGAATGCAGCGGGTCGCCTCGAAGACATGGGCACCGGCATCGACTGCCTGCTGGCGCGCAACCTGGATGCGGCGCGTCCCCTGGCGCGCCAACTCGACAGCCTCAACCGTGAGCGCCGTACGCGCACCACCGAGATGGCCGAGCAGGCGCTCGATCTCACGGCGGATAGCACGGCGGTGGGCATCTGTGCCTTTGACGAACACTGGCACGAAGGCATCGTCGGGCTCGTCGCCTCCAAGCTGAAAGATGCCCATCACCGGCCGGCGATTGCGTTTGCACGTGCCGAGGAAGCGGGCGTGCTGAAAGGCTCGGCGCGCAGCATCACCGGCTTCAATGTGCGCGATGCGATGGCGGCGGTTGATGTCGCGCATCCCGGTCTCATCATTCGTTTTGGCGGCCACGCCATGGCGGCGGGGCTGACCTTGCCCGAGGCTGGCTATGCCGACTTCTGCACGGCTTTCGAAGCGGTGTGTCGCCGCACGCTATCTGCCGCTGCGCTCGAGCGTAGCCTGTTGACCGACGGCCCGCTGCAAGCAGGCGAACTCGTTCTCGACACAGCCAAATCCCTGGAGCAGGCCGGCCCTTGGGGGCAGGGTTTCGAGGAGCCGGTATTCGAGGGCGTGTTCACCGTCAGCGGTGTGCGACTGATGGGCAGCGAGCAGCAGCATGTGCGCTACCAGTTGCGGGCGGCCGATGGCGTCAGCGTGGAAGCCGTTGACTTTGGCGGTGCTGCGCGCGCGCCGACGGTGGGCAGCGTGATTCAGATCGTCTACCAGCTGGGGTGCAACCGCTATAACGGTAGCGAGACGCTGCAATTGCGAGTCGTGCAACTGCTGTAGATGACTCAGTTGGGTGGGAGAAACGGCACCGGCGTCGGCTTGGCAAACGCATAGCCCTGGAAGTAGTCCGCGCCCAGTTTCTTCCAGGTTTCCATCATGCTGGCGTCGTCGATGTTGTTGACGATGATGCGCCGTTGCAGGTGGCGCACGATGCGCAAAATCGACTCCGCCAGCATCTGCTCGACCGGGTCCGTGCCCAGGTTCTTGAAGCCCTGTGCATCGAGCTTGACGAAGTCGATGGGCAGCTTGCGCAGCAGCGTGAGGTCGGAAAGATTGCGGCCGAAGTAGTGGTCGATCGACAGGCGGCAACCCATGCGGTGCAGCACGTCGCAGCACAGTGCAGCCTCGCGCGGATGATCGGTCAGGCTCGGCTCGCGCAGCTCGAAACACAGCTTGTTGGCGAACTGCGGATATTTCTCGATGCAGGTGGCGATGAAGTCGAGGAACTCCGGGTCTGCCAGGCTGGCCGTTGAAAGATTGATGCAGCAGAACGCCAGCGTCTCGATCAGCACCGGGTTTTCTTCGAGATGACGCAAGGTCTGTTCGATCACCCAGCGGTCGATAGCGGTGGTCAGATGATGCCGCTCGGCCACCGGCATGAAGGCGGCGGGCGAAGCCCAGAAACCCTCTTCGTCTTCCAGCGCCAGCAGCACTTCGTAGACCTGGCCCTCGGCGGTGTAGTCCTTGCCGGCCATGATCCATTGCGTGCGCAGATGGAAGAGATTGTCCGACAGGCCGCGCTTGATGCAGCGCACCCAGCTGTCGTCATCGACGATGCGACCGAGACGGTCCATGCGCGGGTCATAGAGCCTTACGCAATTGCGGCCGGCCCGCTTCGCCGCCGCGCAGGCGTCGTCAGCGCGACGCATGGCTTCGATGGCAGAAGGCGTCTCCGTATCGAGCAGCACCGCACCGAAACTGGCGGTGACACTGAAATACTGCGATTCCCAGTAAAAACGAGTGCCTGCCAATTGCGCGCGCAGGTGTTCTGCCAGAGCGGTGATACCGGCCTCGTCCACCGACTCGGCCAGCACTACGAACTGGTCGGCCGCAATGCGATAGACATCCTTGGCGGCTGGTGCCGATTGCATCAGGGTTTCGGCAACGCGAACCAGCACATCGTCACCCGCGGCCTGGCCGCCGCTGTCGTTGATGCGCTTGAGATGATCCACATCGAGAAACACCAGCCCGTGCGTCAAGCCGGAGACGCGGGCTTGTTCGGCCAGCAGGCCGACGCGACGCTCGCAGACTGCGCGGGTCGCGAGGCCGGTGAGCAGATCCTGCTGATGGCGGCTGGCGGCGGCAAAGGTCTCGCTCACTTCGCGGGCTTCGCGACGGGTGAGTTCGTGGAACACCAGCACCGCGCCGACCATGCGTCCGCGCGAGCGCAGCGGTGAGCCATTGAGCACCAGTTCGCGCGGCTCACCGCTGTGCGGGTGCAGCACGATGCCGCTGCTGTAATCGAGGCGAACACCGCGTTCGATCGCCTGCAGCGCGAGATTTTGATAGTCCTCGCTGCCGGTGCTGCGCAGTCTCACGACCTCGGTCAGCGGCTTGCCGCGCGATTCGCGCAGGGTGATGCCGGTGAGCGTTTCGGCGGCGATGTTCATGTCTTCGACGCGGCCTTGCTCGTCGGTTGTCACCACCGCATCCGATACCGATTGCAGGGCAAGAGCTGCACGTTCTTGCGCACGCGAGAGCTGTTCCTGCGCATGCTTTTTTTCGTTGGATTCAGCCGAAAGCTGGGACTTGGCGGCGCGTGCGTGGTCCATGGCCTCTCGCAGCTGGCGGATGCGTTCGTTTTGCCAGTGCGCGAGCATGCCGACTTCGTTGCGTGCCGAAGCATCGAGCACGATGCTGAGCGCGTCCTCGACGCTGCTGCTGCCGGCCAGCTGGTCGATCATGTGCCGCAGTGGGCGGATCACCAGCGCCCGCAGCGCGAAAAATGCCAGCACCAGCGTCAGCGTGACCAGTCCCAAGGTGACGACCAGGGACTGCCGGAACAGATAGCTGGCACCGCCGAAACCCTCGTTGGCGGGCGTAACGCGCACAACGGTCCACGCCGGATTCTTGAGGTCGAAGCTCGAAGCCCAGGCGGTGTCTTTCAATACCGGGTCTGACTCCAGCGCATCGCGCTCGCCGCCCACTTGCAACGGCGCCGGCAACTCAGCGGACCAGAGTCCGGTCAGGATGTCATCGGCCTCCTGCCGCGAGAGTTCGCGCGTGCTGTCCTTGAGCGCCGACACCTGCTTGGCGTCGTAGCGATTTGACTGTGTCATCGCTGCCCGTTGCGCCTCGCTGCGTTTAAACGCGGCAATGGCGAGCGGGGAGTAGGCTGGCAGTGATTTGGCGAGTGTTGCCAAGGTGGTGCCCAGCGGGATGTTGGTGCCGAACGCGGCTTTGGTGGAGGGCGATGCGCCGATCAACCGCTGGCCGCCGTCGAGAAGCAGTGCATAGCCGCCCACCTCGGAGACCAGCGAGCCGAAACGCTCGTTCAAGGCGGCGGCATCGAGGGAGACCGTGGCCACACCGACAAACGTATTGCCCTGACGAATGGGCACGACGAAGGTCAGCACATAGCGGCTGACCAGGGGTTCGAGTCGGCGGTCGGTCCACATGCCGCGCCCTGCGGGTAGAAAACGCGCGGGGGTGTACCAGCGCTCGCGAAAATACGGCGCGCTGCGGGCATCGTTGTAGTCGTTGCGCGCACCGAGCACGCCGTTGCCGTCGCGCACCCAATAAAGACTGCCGCGCTCGCCCGCCCCGGCAAACTTGTTGGGCTCCGGCCAGATGCCCAGGCTGGTAACCAGCTGTCCACTTGGCCTGTTCTTCAGTAGTGTTGGGCCTGCACTACGCAGCTGTTCAAGCCGCAAGTCAGGGTCGGTTGCCAGATTGGCCAGCACGCCAGCAAGTGCTTGCGCATCGCCAATCAGGGCGCGCAAATCGGCGGTGAGCCGCAGGCCTGCCTCCTGCTCGTAACGAAAGTTCTCGTCCAGCAGCTTTTCCTGCACCAGAGTGCGGCTGGCCAGATAGGCGCCGCTCGCCAGCAGCAGCAGCGCCAGCAGAAACAGTACGCCGAGTTTGAATTGCAGGCTTTGCGTCAGCCCCAAGCCAGCCGCTCCCCCCTGAGTTGCTTTGTGCGCCCTGGATGTATCTGCTTTGGCCATGCGGATGGGGCAGGGAAGAGGTGACGGATCAGTTGCTTAGGGCGGATTGTGCAAGTAACGCATCATAGCCGAGCACAGCTCAGCTTCGTGCTGCGCCCGGGCCTGCGGTGGTGATAGCTGACCCAGTCGGTTCGGCCGCCGTGAGCCATTGCCGCGAACCGGCATTTTCGATGGCGGTAAATCCCAAGTCATCGCCATACAGGGACTTGAGGCTTGCGGCATTCAGCACGGTCTCTGGGGTGCCGCTCGCCACGACGCGGCCTGACTGCATCAAGCTGATGCGCTGGGCGTAGGCTGCTGCCAGGTTGAGTTCATGCAGGCTCGCCAGAATCGCAAAGCCCTTGGCTGCCAATGTGCGCAATAACGCGAGCACGGCATGCTGATGGCCGAGATCGAGGCTATGGACGGGTTCGTCAAGCAGCAGCACCGCCTGCGGCACATCCCAGACTTGCGCCAGCACGCGTGCCAGTTGGGCGCGACGGCGTTCGCCACCGGAGAGTTCCGGGTAGCGGCGCTCTGCCAAATGCGCGGTATCTGTGGCCTGCAACACGGCGGCGATGACTTGCCTCGTGGTGTCGGGGCGCTGGTCGACTGCCGCATGCCGGCCGAGTGTGATGAGTTCCCGCACGGTGAAACCAAACGCGAGTGCATCCTGCTGCGGCAACACGGCGCGACGGCGGGCCTGTTGCGGCGCGTCGAGTCGCGGTAGTGCATCGTTGCTCAGGCTGATTTCCCCTGTGCACGTCGGCCACTCGCCAGAGAGAGCACGTAGCAGAGTGGTTTTGCCCGCACCATTGGGCCCAAGCAGCACGTGCAGTTCGCCCGCTGCAAGCTGGATGCTGGCATCAGCCAGCAGCACGCGGCCTGCGCGTTCGACGCTGATCCTTTCTGCCGTCAGCAAGCTCATGCAGAGTACCGGGAGCGCAGCAGGCCAAGAAACAGCGGTACACCCAGCAATGCGGTGAGTACGCCGACGGGGACTTCCAGCGGCGCGAAAACCGTACGCGCAGCCATATCGGCAACGATTAGTAGCGCGGCACCAAACAAGCCGGAAGCAGGCAGCAGCAGGCGGTGTCCGGGCCCCAGCAAGCGGCGCAGCAAGTGCGGCACGATCAAGCCGATGAATCCGATGATGCCTGCGAGTGCGACCGAAACAGCCGCAGTCAGTGAAACCAGCAATAGCAGGCGTCGCTTTAGCGACTCGATGCGCACGCCGAGGTGCGCGGCTTCCGCCTCGCCCAGTAGAAGGGCATCCAGCGCCCGCGCTTCACGCGGCAGCCATAACGAGATGCCCAGCAGCAGCGGTAGCCCCACCGCCAACTCAGACCATCCAGCGCGCCCAAGGCTGCCGTAAAACCAGAGGGTGAGATCCCGTAGGGCCGCGTCGCTGGCCAGCGTTTGCAGCAGCGCAATGCCTGCGCCTGCCAAGGCATTGATCGAAATGCCTGCCAGCAGCAAGGTGGAAACGTCGGTCATGCTGCCCGTGCGGGCAATGCGGATGACCACCCAGGCGGCAAGCAGTGCGCCGAGCAAGGCAGACAAAGGCAGGGCGATCAGATCCAGCCAGCCGGTCTGGAGAGACAGAAGGGGCACAATCACCAGCCAGCCAGCGGCAGCAAGTGCCGCACCACCGGAAATACCCAGCAGGCTCTGCTCGGCCAGAGGATTGCGGAATAGTGCCTGCAACACCACGCCACTTTGCGAGAGACTGGCGCCGATGGCCAAAGCCAACAGTACGCGCGGCAGGCGCACATCCAGCACCACAGCGCGCATCCACTCCTCACTGCCTGGCAGGGTGCCGGTGGTCACTTGCCAGAGCTGGGTCGGCGTCAGGGCCGAGGCACCGACAACCAGACCCAGAAGTGCCGCGGCAGCAAGGAGGATGAATCCAATCGTCAGGATGCCGGAGCGATACATGCAGACATTATTGCTGCCTGCACCGCCCAATCACATCACTTGCATCTCACTTGTTGAGAATGAGCTTGTCGTTGCGGGTCAACTTGAGGCGGTATTCCTCACCGCGATGCTCGATGATGAGTTCGCAGCCATTGCGAAACAGATCTTCACTACGCAGGCGCGGCTTGCTGCCCTGCTGCGGCTGGGCACGGGCCAAGCCGAGTGAGGGAGCGAGAGAGAAAAGGCTGGGGCGTTGAAGGGACAGAGTGCTCATAGCGAATGTCTCGGCAGAGGGTGCATTCATAGTTAATGCTAATTATTCGCATTTGTAAATAACATCGGAGAAAGTTTTTCTGGGCAGTTTTTGACCTGTCGGAATGTGGGCGAAAACCCACGACAAGCCGCTGCTATACTCCGCGCCCCGCGAATGTGGCGGAATTGGTAGACGCACTGGATTTAGGTTCCAGCGGGGCAACCCGTGCGAGTTCGAGTCTCGCCTTTCGCACCAGACTTGGGAGCTGTCGGGAATGTCCTATTGGATGTTCCCGACAGAGACGCCAGCATGAGCGGAGGTCTGGCAAATTACTCTGCGCTGTGCTTTTTCACTGACCGTTTGCGGGCCACAACTTAAATTAACGAAACCACCATGCAAGTCCAACTCGAATCCCAAACCGGCCTCGCCCGCAGCCTGCGCGTCCAGATCCCCGCCGAGCGCGTCGAAAAAGCTGTCACCGAGCGCATGAAGCGCATGGCCTCGCGCGCCAAGATGCCGGGCTTCCGCCCGGGCAAGGCGCCGATGAAGATGATCGAGGCGCAGTACAAAGATGCCGCGCGCTACGAGGTGATGAACGATCTCGTCAGCCAGACCTATGGTGAAGCGCTCGACAAGGCGCAGGTGCAGCCTGCGGGCCAGCCGCGTATCGAGATCGGCAACGCAGCCGAAGGCCTCGAATACACCGCTCACTTCGATGTCTACCCCGACATCACGCTCGACAAGCTCGACAGCTTTGTGGTGAGCCGCCCGGTGGTCGAAATCACCGAGCCCGACGTCGATCGCCTGATCGAAAACCTGCGCCGTGCCCGCAAGAGCTTCTCCGAAGTGAGCCGCGCCGCTGCAGATGGCGATCAGGTGACGGTGGATTTCGAGGGAAAGCTCGATGGTGAGGCTTTCCAGGGCGGCAAGGGCGAGGGCGTGAGCTTCGAGGTCGGCACCGGGCAGTTCCTGCCGGATCTAGAGAAGGGCATGGTCGGCCACAGCGCAGGCGAGAGCTTCACCGTCGATGTGAGCTTCCCCGAGGACTACCGCGCCGAAGCACTCAAGGGCAAGACCGCGCAGTTCGATGTGACGCTGAAGACCGTGAAAGAGCTGGTGTTGCCGGCGCTGGACGACGCGGAGTTCCTGAAAGCCCACGGCGTCGAGGGAGCCGACGGCGAGGCTGCTTTGCGTGCCAAGAGCCGCATTGCACTGGAAAACGAGCGCAACAAGGCGATCAAGGGGCGCGTGAAAGCGCAGGTGCTCGATCAACTTCTGGCCGCACACCCAATCGACGTGCCGCAGGGTCTGATCACTCAGGAGCTGCCGCGCTTGCGCGAAGAAGCAGCCAATCGCATGAACATGGGCAAGCTCACGGCTGAAAAAGCCCAGGAGCTGCTGCCGGATGCCTTGTTCGAGGCCACCGCCAAGCGCCGCGTCGCACTCGGCCTGCTGATCGGCGAAGTCATCAAATCCAAGGGCATCACCCTGGACGACAGCAAGGTCGAGCAGACCTTGAACGAAATGGCGACTGATTACGAGCAGCCCGAGCAGGTCAAGCAGTTCTATCGTTCGCGCCCTGACCTTTTGCAAGGTCTGCGTGCCGTAGTACTGGAAGACCAGGTGGTCGATACGTTGGTGGCGGGTGCTGCCATCACCGATACACCGCAGTCGCTCGAAACGCTCTTGAATCCGCAGGCACAGGCCGCAGGCTAAGAGCTACGACGTAATCGCAAGGCGACCGGGCGTTACGCACGGTCGCCTTTCCTGTTTTAAGAACTCAAGGGATTCCATGAACTTTCAGCCGCAATCCAATCTCGTACCGATGGTGGTGGAACAGACCGCCCGTGGCGAACGTGCATTCGATATTTTTTCGCGCCTGCTGAAAGAGCGCGTGATTTTTCTGGTCGGCCCGATTGATGATTTCGTCTCCAACCTGGTGGTTGCCCAGCTGCTGTTCCTCGAATCTGAAAATCCTGACAAGGACATCAGCCTCTACATCAACTCACCCGGCGGTGTGATTACCAGCGGCATGGCCATATTCGACACCATGCGCTTCATCAAGCCGGATGTGTCTACGCTTTGCATCGGCCAGGCCTGCAGCATGGGCTCATTCCTGCTGGCGGCGGGTGCCAAGGGCAAGCGTTTTGCGCTGCCGCATTCGCGCGTGATGATCCACCAGCCTTCGGGTGGCGCACAGGGTCAGGCGACGGATATCGAGATCCAGGCGCGTGAAATCCTGAAGATGCGTGAGCAGCTCAATGGCCTGTATGCCGAGTTCACCGGCCAGCCGCTGGAGCGCATCGAGCGCGACATGGAGCGTGACCGCTTCATGTCCTCGCCCGAGGCAAAAGAGTATGGCCTGATCGACTCCGTGATTGCGACCCGCACCGCCGCGACGGCAACGGTCTAAAGCCGGGTGCGCACAGTAATTGCAGGACCGCGACAGTTGGTTTGCAGTGCCGTGACTGCGTGCTATAACGCGGTTAGTGTGGGAGCAGGAGTAAAGGACGTTCAATGAGTGCAGATGCGCGTGGTACCAATAACGGGCGAGTGCTTTATTGCTCTTTCTGCGGCAAGTCCGAGCACGAAGTGCGCAAGCTCATTGCAGGCCCGTCGGTCTATATCTGTGACGAGTGCGTGGACCTCTGCAACGACATCATTCGTGAAGAAGTGCACGCCAAGCCGCAGATCAAGGGCCTGCCGAAACCGACTGAAATCCGTGCGGTGCTCGACGAGTACGTCATTGGCCAGGAGCAAGCCAAGAAAGTGCTCTCGGTTGCGGTCTACAACCACTACAAGCGCCTCTCCACCAAGGGCCAGGCGACGACCGACGTCGAGCTTGCCAAGTCCAATATCCTGCTGATCGGCCCGACCGGCTCCGGCAAGACGCTGCTGGCCGAAACACTTGCCCGTCTGCTCGATGTGCCGTTCGCCATTGCCGATGCCACCACGCTGACGGAAGCAGGTTATGTCGGCGAAGATGTCGAGAACATCATTTCTCGACTGCTTCAGAAGTGCGAATACGACGTCGAGAAGGCGCAGCGCGGCATCGTCTACATCGACGAGATCGACAAGATTGCTCGCAAGTCCGAAAACCCGTCGATCACTCGCGATGTTTCGGGTGAAGGCGTGCAGCAGGCTTTGCTGAAGCTCATCGAAGGCACGATTGCCCAAGTGCCCCCGCAAGGTGGCCGTAAGCATCCGCAGCAGGAGTTTTTGCAGGTCAACACCGCAAACATTCTGTTTATTTGTGGTGGTGCGTTCTCGGGTCTGGATCGAGTCATTCACCAGCGTCTGGACAAGGGCGGCATCGGTTTCGGTGCCGAGGTCAAATCCAAATCCGATTCGAAGGCCCTCAACGACACGCTCAAGTCGCTGGAGCCGGATGATCTGGTGCGCTTCGGCCTGATCCCCGAGTTCATCGGCCGTTTGCCGGTTGCCGCCGTGCTGGACGAGTTGGATGAGCGCGCCTTGATTGCGATTCTGCGTGACCCCAAGAACGCGCTGGTTAAGCAGTATCAAAAGCTGTTCCAGATGGAAGGTGTGAATCTGGAGTTCCGCGAAGATGCCTTGATGGCCATTGCTAAGCGCGCGCGCGAACGCAAGACCGGTGCGCGCGGCTTGCGCACCATTCTCGAAAAGATATTGCTCGACACCATGTACGATTTGCCGTCGATGCAGAACGTCAGCAAGGTGGTCATCGATGAGGCCGTCGCCAAGGGCGACTCCAAACCGATCATCCTTTACGAGAACAAGGAAGTCGTTGCAAAGCAGTCTGCTTGATGACTTCGCAAAACCCCGCCACCGCGGGGTTTTTGTTTAAGGGCATCTCTCTTTAGTTGTGCGATGCCCCGCCTTGAATGAAACCCAATCGTCGCAATCCATAAGCTGTTCGGCATAATCGAATCGAATACTGGAAACCCCTATGAGCCACTCCAACATTGCCCCTGTTCTGCCACTGCGTGATGTCGTGGTGTATCCGCACATGGCAATCCCCTTGTTTGTCGGGCGCGAAAAATCGGTACGCGCTCTGACGGCAGCCATGCAGGATGACAAGCGCATTCTGCTGATCGCCCAGAAATCGGCAGACACCGATGAGCCTGGTGTTGATGATCTCTACAGCGTCGGCACGCTCGCCAGCATCCTGCAAATGCTGCGTTTGCCCGACGGCACCGTAAAGGTTCTGGTTGAGGGTGGGCAGCGCGCCGAGGTCATCAAGGTCACTGAACCGGGCGATCACCTGGTCGCCAGCTTCGAGCCACTTTCAGAGCCCGAGAGCAGCATCAACGAGCATGAGATTGATGCCCTGATGCGCTCCGCGGTTTCCACCTTCGAGCAGTACGCAAAGCTCAACAAGAAAGTGCCTGCCGAACTGCTGCCCTCGCTGACGGCGATGGATGCGGCCGGTCGCCTCGCAGACACCATCGCAGCGCACCTGTCGCTGAAGCTGGAAGACAAGCAAAAAGTGCTGGAGGCGGCTGACGCCAAAACACGCCTGGAGCTGGTGCTGGCCCAGATGGAAGGCGAGATCGACGTCCTGCAGATTGAGAAAAAGATCCGCGGCCGCGTCAAGCAGCAGATGGAGAAGAACCAGCGCGAGTACTACTTGAATGAGCAGATGAAGGCCATTCAAAAGGAATTGGGCGAGAACGAAGATGCGCCCAACGAGCAGGAAGAGCTGGCCAAGAAAATTGAAAAATCCGGCATGCCGAAAGCCGCCAAGGACAAGGCACGCCACGAGTTCAACAAGCTGAAGATGATGCCGGCGATGTCCGCCGAAGCCACCGTGGTGCGCAACTATCTCGACTGGCTGACGCAGGTGCCGTGGAAGGCCCGCACCAAGACCCGTATCGACCTCGACCTTGCGCAAGCCAAGCTGGACGAAGACCACTACGGTCTCGAAAAGGTGAAGGAGCGCATCGTTGAACACCTCGCGGTTCAAGCACGCGTCAAGAAGCTCAACGGCCCGATCTTGTGCCTTGTTGGCCCGCCCGGCGTGGGCAAGACCTCGCTCGGTCGGTCGATTGCCGAGGCGCTGAACCGCAAGTTCGTGCGGATGTCGCTCGGCGGCGTGCGCGACGAAGCGGAGATTCGTGGGCACCGCCGCACGTACATCGGCTCCATGCCCGGCAAGCTGGTGCAGAACCTTGCGAAGGTGAAAGTCAAAAACCCGCTGTTCCTCTTGGACGAAATCGACAAGATGAGCAACGACTCTCGTGGTGATCCCTCCGCGGCATTGCTGGAGGTGCTCGACCCGGAGCAGAACTCGACTTTTCAGGATCACTATCTTGAAGTCGAAGTCGATCTTTCGGATGTGATGTTCGTCTGCACCGCCAACACGCTCAACATCCCCGGCCCCTTGCTTGATCGCATGGAAGTGATTCGCCTGCCCGGCTACACCGAGGACGAGAAGCTCAACATCACCAAGAAATATCTGACGCCCAAGCAGCTGAAGAACAACGGCGTGAAGAGCGGTGAACTGGAGATTTCAGACGACGCGATCATGGCGATGATCCGTCACTACACGCGCGAAGCCGGCGTGAGAAACCTGGAGCGTGAAGTCAGCAAGATTGCGCGCAAGGTCGTCAAGCAGTTGCTGACGCATCCCGAACTCAAGCAGGTCAAGGTCACCGCTGAAAACGTTGATCAGTACCTTGGCGTTCAGCGCTTCCGTTACGGCCTTGCGGAAGAAAAGAATCAGGTCGGCCAGGTTACTGGCTTGGCATGGACCGAAGTGGGCGGTGAACTGCTGTCCATCGAAGCGGCACTGTCGCCGGGCAAGGGCGTGGTAACGCAAACCGGCTCGCTGGGCAATGTGATGCAGGAGTCCATCAAGGCGGCCTATACCGTCGTCCGTTCACGTGCGAAGGTGCTCGGGCTTGATGCAGCATTCAACGAAAAACACGATGTGCACGTGCATGTGCCAGAAGGTGCGACCCCCAAAGATGGCCCTTCTGCCGGTATCGCGATGTGCACAGTGATGGTGTCGGCGCTAACCGGTATCCCCATCCGCGCCGATGTGGCGATGACGGGCGAGATCACGCTTCGCGGTGAAGTGCTGCCGATCGGTGGCCTGAAAGAGAAGATGCTTGCCGCGCAACGCGGTGGCATCAAGACAGTCATCATCCCGCACGAGAACGTGAAGGATCTGGCGGATATCCCCGACAACATCAAGGGCACGCTGAACATCATTCCGGTGCGCTGGATCGAAGAGGTGCTGAAGACGGCGTTGGAACGATTGCCGGAACCTCGTGTTGATGCGCCGCCCGTTGTGGCGGCCGCAACGACGGATGAAAGTCCGCGCGCGCACTGAAGTTTTTCTGCCTGCACCGCCTGAAGCTCTGGCAAAACCCCATCTAAAAAGATGGGGTTTTTTAGTTGTAGCGACGCGCTAGCTCAGAGTGGCTGAGCGTCGATCGTCAACGCGTGGATATCGGTTTGCAGCAAGGCATCCACGGCGGCATACACCGCGCGATGGCGAGCCAGCAGCGGCATGCCTGCGAAGGCAGAGGAGATGATCCGCACTTTGAAGTGCCCGCGTCCAGTCGCAGCACCGGCATGGCCGGCGTGCAGATGGCTTTCGTCTTCCACCGTGATGGCGGCATCTGCAAAAGAGGCAGCCAGTGCCGCGTGAATCTTCTGCATCCGCGTCACGTGCGTAATGCCTTAATGAGCGCGCGCATTACTTGGCTTCGCTATCCGGCTGCACGAGGTAGCGGTTCACGAAGGGCAGATGCGCGAGCATGAAGACGAGCATCAAGGCGCTGAAGCCGAACAGCTTGAGCTTGACCCACAGCGCCTCTTCGAACTGGTGCGCCACTACATAGTTGAGCACGGCGCAGAACACGAAGAAAAAGGCCCAGGCAAGGTTGACGCGTTTCCACAGTGCATCCGGCATCACCAGCATCTTTTGCGGCAGGCGTTGCAGCAGCACCTTGTCGCCAACGAAGTGCGAGCCGAGCAGGGCGATAGCAAAGATGCCGTAGACGATGCTCGGCTTGAGCTTGATGAAAGCCGGGTCGTGCAAGGCGAGGGTGACCCCACCAAGCACTGCCGAGACCACCAGTGCAATGAGATGTGCCTTGTGCCAGCGGCCATCCAGCAGCTTGAAACCGAGCACGGTGACCACCAGTGCGACGACGATGGCGATGGTGGCGGCGTAGATGCCGCCGAAGTAATAGGCGGCACCAAAGGCGATGACGGGCAAGAGGTCGAGCAGAGTTTTCATGGCGCGGATTATAGGAGTGCGCGCGGCTGATCCCACTACAATGTGCGATGGCCGCCGACTTCATCGAACTGCATCCCATCACGCCGCAAAAGCGCTTCCTGCAACAGGCGGCCGAGGTCGTGCGCAGTGGCGGTGTCATCGCCTACCCAACCGACAGCTGCTATGCGCTGGGATGCCGCCTGGACGACCGCGATGCGGCTGAGCGGCTGCGGCGCATCCGCGATTTCGACAAGCATCACCAGTTCACGCTGGTCTGCCGCGATCTCTCCGAGATTGCGCGTTATGCCAAGGTCGACAACTGGCAGTTCCGCCTGCTCAAGCAGCTCACGCCGGGCCCTTATACCTTCATCCTCACCGCCTCCAAAGAGCTGCCGAAACGGCTGAGCCATGAGAAGCGCAAGACCATCGGCATTCGCATCCCCGAACATGGCGTGGCGCAGTCGCTGCTCGAAATACTCAATGAGCCCCTAATCTCCTGCACCTTGCAGTTCCCTGGCGAGGACGAACCGGTGAGCCTGCCCGCCGATGCCGAGCACGCGCTGCGCCACAGTGTCGATCTGGTGCTGGATGCGGGCGACTGCGGCACGCTGCCCACTACTGTGCTCGATTTGTCTGGCGATGCGCCCCTGCTGGTGCGTCAGGGCAAGGGCGACGTCTCCATGCTGGGGCTTTGATCGCAGGCCGAGTCGTATAATCGCCGGATGCCTGATCTCAACGAAATCGTCCAGAAGCTTGCCATCTGGGCCCTGCCTGTGCTGTTCGCCATCACGCTGCACGAAGTCGCGCACGGCTGGGTTGCGCGCTACCTGGGTGACAACACCGCCGCGCAGCAGGGGCGGCTGTCGCTCAACCCGCTGAAGCACATCGACCTGGTGGGCACGATTCTGGTGCCGGGGGTGTTGCTGCTGCTCGGCGGCTTTCTGTTCGGCTGGGCCAAGCCGGTGCCGGTGGACTATCGCAACCTCAGGAATCCCAAGAAAGACATGGCGCTGGTCGCCATCGCCGGGCCTGCGGTCAATCTGCTCATGGCCATCGGCTGGGCGCTTTTGCTCAAGATTTCTCTGGGCCAGCCGCATGAAGAAGGTCTCTGGCTCGGCCTTGCGCAGATGGGCATCGCCGGCATTTCCATCAACCTCATCCTGATGGTGCTCAACCTGCTGCCCATGCCGCCGCTCGATGGGGGCCGCGTGGCGGTTGGCCTGCTGCCGATGAAGCAGGCCATAGCGCTCAGCAAGATCGAGCCCTACGGCATGGTCATTCTCATCGTGCTGATGTTCACGGGTGTGCTCAGCAAAATCCTCGGCCCACTGGTGGGTCTCAGCCAGGCCGGCGTGCTCGGTCTGTTCGGCATTCAAGGCTAGTCATGGTTCCTGCAAAACCCGTCGTCCTCTCCGGCATCCAGCCTAGCGGCAAGCTCACCATCGGCAACTGGCTCGGCGCTCTCAAGAACTGGGTGGCGCTCAGCGACACCTACGACTGCCACTACATGATGGTGGACCTGCACGCGATCACCGCGCGGCAAGACCCCAAGGTGCTGCTCGATCGCGCCTATGAATTTCTAGCCCTCTACATCGCCTGCGGACTGGACCCGGCCAAGAACGTGCTGTTCGTGCAGAGCCATGTGAAGGCGCACGCGCAACTCGGCTGGGTGCTCAACTGCTACACGCAGTTCGGCGAGCTGAGCCGCATGACGCAGTTCAAGGACAAATCGCTGAAGAATGCTGACAACATCAATGCGGGGCTTTTCATCTATCCCGTACTGATGGCGGCCGATATCCTGCTGTATCAGGCCAGCCAAGTGCCGGTGGGCGACGACCAGAAGCAGCACTTGGAACTGACCCGCGATGTCGCGACGCGCTTCAACGGCGTCTACGGCCCGGTGTTCACCATCCCCGAGCCGATGATCCCGCCCGTGGGCGCGCGCATCATGGGCTTGCAGGACCCGACTGCAAAAATGAGTAAGTCCGGCGATGCCGAAACCGATGCCATCTACCTGTTGGACAGCCCCGACGTTATCACCCGCAAACTCAAACGCGCGGTGACCGACATGGACGGCGTTATCCGGCATGACATTGCTGCCAAGCCCGGCGTGAGCAACCTGCTGTCGATTCTTTCCGCCATCAGCGGCGAGTCGTTTGCCACGCTTGAAGAGCGCTTCACCGGCAAAGGCTACGGCCATCTCAAGGGCGAAGTCGCCGATGCCGTGATCGCCTGTCTCAAGCCCGTGCAAGATCGCTACGCCGACATCCGCGCCGATACCGAAGGCCTGCGCCGCGTGCTGCGTGATGGCGCCGAGCGCGCAAGTGCTAAAGCCGATGCCACCTTGAAGCACGTGTATGACGTGCTGGGTTTCATCCCGGCCTGATGCGTCTTCAGAAGCCCCGTCACTTCGCGTAAACTCGCCTTACGCGCTCGTAGCTCAGCTGGATAGAGTGTTTCCCTCCGAAGGAAAAAGTCGCAGGTTCGAATCCTGTCGAGCGCACCAAATCAAAGAATGAGGCCTGGAACACAAAGCTGTTTCAGGCTTTTTCGTTTTCAGAGTAGTAGTCAGGGCGTAGTGCAGTGATCCTCCTCAGCATCGAGCGTGAAAATGCGAGGCGCTCATGATGTTGACGCGCTGTTGGGCCCCTTAGGAAGCGCAGGATTTCGGAGAGCTGTGCGCGAGCAGAATCACGGGTGCGACCCTTAAGTCCTAACGTTGATTGAGCTTCAAAAGCGACGATATCGCGACATGAATGGCTATCTTTACAGCAGCTTTTCAACATCCTTGGCAATGTCTTCCGGCTTGTCGATGGAGCCATAACGCTTCACCACCTTGCCGTCCTTGCCGATCAGGAACTTGGTGAAGTTCCACTTGATGCCCTCGGTGCCGAGCAGGCCCGTAGCCTCGCTCTTCAGGTGCTTGTAGAGCGGGTGCGCTTCGTCGCCGTTGACCTTGATCTTGGCGAACATGGGGAAGCTCACGTCGTAGGTCAGCGAGCAGAAGTTCTTGATCTC
The DNA here is from genome assembly GCA_965279705.1 of Stagnimonas sp. Lineage (GTDB taxonomy): Bacteria > Pseudomonadota > Gammaproteobacteria > Nevskiales > Nevskiaceae > Stagnimonas. The sequence continues at coordinate 2,185,705 of OZ257257.1, read as the reverse complement.
CGCCTCGTCGCCTGGCTCCTGATGACCGAACTGGTCGCAGGGGAAGCCCAGCACCGCAAAACCCTTGTCGGCGTACTGCTTGTGGATGGCCTCAAGGCCCTTGTATTGCGGCGTGAAGCCGCACTTGGAGGCGACGTTGACGACGAGTGTCACCTTGCCCTTGTAGGCGTCGAGCGAGGCGTCTTTACCGTCGATGGTCTTGGCGGAAAAATCGTATGCGGTGGTCATGGGTTTTCTCCTATTTAATGCGGGGCCGGTAGGCCCCGTTGGATACGGTAATCAAGCAGCGAGTTGATGAGCAGGCAGGCTCATAAACTCGCCTGCGCCGCTCTTCACGGTCTCGCACAGCGGCGTGACCTGCGTGAGCAGCTTGCTGGCGAAGAAGCGCGCCGTGGTGAGTTTGCCGGCCTTGAAGTTGGCATCTTCGCTGAGGCTTGCGGCCTGCGCCATGCGCAGCCAGTTGTAGCCGAGATACACCAGCGAGAACGCGCGCAGGTAATCGCAGCAGCCGAAGCTGGCTTCTTCTGGCTTGGACTTGAAGGTTTCGTGAATCCAGCGGGTGGCGAACTCCAGATCGCCCAAGGCCTTCTTCAAGGGCTCGGCGATGAAGGCGTGCTCGGCTGCGGCATCGCCTGCGGCCTTCTGCACCAGCGCAAAGAAGCGCGTCACTGCGCGGCCCTCGCTGAGGAAGAGTTTGCGCCGCACCAGGTCCATCGCCTGAATGCCGTTGGTGCCTTCGTAGAGACAGAGGATCTTGCTGTCGCGCAGGATCTGCTCGACGCCGTGCTCGCGGATGAAGCCGTGGCCGCCGTAGACCTGGATTGCCATGCTGCCAAGCTCCACGGCCATGTCGGTGCAATAGCCCTTGACCAGCGGGGTGTTCAGTTCCACCCAGTCGTTGGCTTCTTCACGCACCGCAGCATCTTCGTGGTGGTGGGCGAGATCGACATACATGCCGGTCTCGTAGGCCAGCACGCGCGCGCCTTCGGTGACGGCCTTCATGGTCAGCAGCATGCGCCGCACGTCGGGGTGATCGGCGATGCTGGGGTTACCGTTGAAAGTCTTGCCCTGCTTGCGGTCGAGCGCATAGCGGATGGCGTTCTGTGTGGCGAGTTCGCACTGGCCCAGACCCTGTACGCCCACCAAGATGCGGGCGAGATTCATCATCACGAACATGTTCATGATGCCTTCGCCGGGCTTGCCGATCATGGTGCCCACTGCGCCATCGAAGTTGATGACGCAGGTGCAGCTGCCGTGAATACCCATCTTGTGTTCGATGGAGCTGCATGTCACGCCATTGCGTGTCTTGGTCGGCGAGCCATCAGCATTGAGCGTGAACTTGGAGACGACAAAGGTGGAAAGCCCCTTCACGCCCGCAGGTGCGCCATCGACGCGTGCCAACACGAAGTGGACGATGTTGGGCGTGCAGTCATGCTCGCCGCCGGTGATGAAGATCTTGCTGCCATCGAGCTTGAAGGTGCCATCCGCCTGCGGCGTGGCCTTGGTTTTCACCGCGCCCAGATCACTGCCGGCCTGAGGTTCGGTGAGGCACATGGTGCCGGCCCACTCGCCCGCGCCGAGCTTGGGCAGAAAGGTATTTTTCTGCTCTTCGTTACCGTTGGCGAGAATCGCCTCGAAGCAGCCGGTGGTGAGGCCGGGGAAGAGAGCGAAGCCAACATTGGCCGAGCAAGCCATTTCCTCGACGACTTTCGCCATCGTGTAGGGCAGGCCCAGGCCGCCGTATTCACTGGTGTTGGGCAGTCCGACGTAGCCGTTGGCGGCGTACTTGTGAAAGGCCTCCTTGAAGCCATCCGGCAGCGTCACGCTGCCATCGGGGTGGCGCGTGCAGCCTTGGGCATCGCCGGGGGCGCTCAGGGGGAACAGCTCCTTCTCGCAGAACTTGGCGGCGGTTTCGATCATCTCGGTGAAAACTTCCGGTGTTGCGTCCGCGAAGGCGGGGATGGTCTCGGCGAGACGACTCACTTTGAGCACGTCGTTGAGCACAAAATTGATCTCGCGCAGGGGTGCGTTGTAGCTGGCCATGAGGCTTCTCCGAAGAAGGGGGAAATTGTGGTGCGCGGAGTATAAGGGCCGTATTTACCGTCTGTTGTCATCGCGCTGGCACTGACAACGTTAGGTACTTTGGTTAGTCTTGCAAAAAAATTAACAATCGCAGTTGCAGGCGGTCGTGAGTTGAAGGCGCAGCAAAAAATGAATGGCGGCGCGCAGGAAGACGCTCCCCGAAAACCGAGATTCGTCTGCACGGCAAGCTGGACAGGCGCCGGGCTGTTACCGCACAACAAATCGTTTGAGGAGATACACAAGATGAAACGCACGCTGCTGATGGCACTGGCCCTCGGCCTGACGAGCTTTGCCGCCGCCGCCAAGGTGCCGCAAGCCGAAGCCGACAAGCTCAAGACCACGCTGACCCCGGTCGGCGCCGAGCGCGCCGCCAACAAGGACGGCAGCATTCCCAAATGGGAAGGTGGCCTGACCAAGGCGCCAGCCTGTTTCAAGCCGGGTGGCTGGTATTGCGATCCCTTCACGGCCGACAAGCCGAAGTTCACCATCAGCAAAGCCAATCTCGATCAATACAAGACCCACTTGACCGATGGTCAACGGGCGATCTTTGCCAAGTACGGCGACAGCTACAAGATGAACGTCTATCAAACCCGCCGCACCGGTGCGTTTCCAGATTTCGTCTACGAAGCCACCGCGAAGAATGCGGTGACGGCTGAAACCGGCGGTGGCGGCGAGGCCATCAGTGGCGCGGTGCTGGGCATTCCGTTCCCCATCCCCAAGACTGGCAACGAGCCGATCTGGAACCACAAGTTCCGTTATCGCGGTATTGGCATCGACCGCTGGAACGTACAGGCTGCGGTCACCACGGGTGGCGATGCCAACATCACCAAGATCCGCGAGCAGGTGAAGTTTCTCTACGACACCAAGGGCATCACGCCCGAGCAGCTCAACAACGTCGGCATCTACTTCATGCAGACGGTCACCGCGCCGCCGCGTCTCGCCGGCACCATCACCCTCGTGCACGAAACGATGGACCAGGTGAAGGAGGCTCGCCGCGCCTGGCAATACAACCCGGGCCAGCGCCGCCTGCGCCGTGCGCCGAACGTGGGCTACGACAACCCCGGCACCGGTGCCGACGGCCTGCGCACCAACGACCAGACCGACACCTTCAACGGGGCAACCGATCGTTACACCTGGAAGATCATGGGCAAGAGGGAGATGTACATGCCCTACAACTCCTATGTGCTGCATAGCGACAAGGTCAAATACAAAGACATCATCAAGAAGAATCACATCAACCAGGACCTGCCGCGCTACGAGCTGCACCGGGTCTGGGTGGTGGAAGCGAACGTGAAGGCCGGCACCACGCACATCTACAAGAAGCGCATGTTCTATATCGACGAGGACACCTGGCAGATCCTGGCCGTGGACAACTACGACTCGCGACTGACCCTTTGGCGCGTGCAGGAGTCGCACACGGTCATGGCCTACGACAAGCCCTTTGCCAATCCGGTGCTGGAATCCGTGTATGACCTGCAATCCGGACGCTATCTGGTGCAGGCAATGAACAATGAGGAAACCGAGAGCGTGGAGAAGGATTTTGACGTGGCGTTCTACGATCCTGCCAACGTGTCGAAGCAAGCCTCCAAATAGGTTAGCGGCTGTGCAGCGGGGCAGGGCTGCCCCGAGAAGATTTGGCCCTGTCGCGCGGCGCTGGATGCGAATGGCGACAGGGCACATCAATCAATAATAAATAGTCCCGAGGAGTCGGAATGAAACACAAGTCACTGATGGCACTAGGTCTCGTCCTGGCCAGTTTTACCGTGCTGGCCAAGGTGCCGCAGGCTGAAGCCGACAAGCTCAAAACCACGCTCACGCCGGTGGGCGCCGAGCGCGCCGCCAACAAGGACGGCAGCATCCCCAAGTGGGAAGGCGGCCTGACCAAGGCACCGAGTTGCTACGGCGGGCCGGGCAAGCGCCTGTGCAATCCCTTTCCCGAAGACAAGCCCAAGTTCACCATCAGCAAGGCGAACGTGGAGCAATACAAGTCCAAGTTGTCGGATGGTCAGAAGGCGCTGTTCGCCAAGTTTGGCGAGACCTACAAGATGAACGTGTATCAAACGCGCCGCACCGGGGCGTTTCCGCAGTTCGTCTACGACGCCACCTACAAGAATGCGCTCAACGCCGATATCGCCAATGGCGGCGAGACGGTGGTCAACGCCATCCTCGGCATTCCATACCCCATCCCCAAGTCGGGTAACGAGGTGATATGGAACCACAAGCTGCGCTACCGCGGCGTGGGTGCCGATCGCTGGAACATCCAGGCGGCGGTGACCACAGGCGGTGACTTCAACCTGGTGAAGATCCGCGAGCAGGTGAAGTTTCCGTACGATTCCAAAACGGCGACACCGGCAGACCTCAACAACGTCAGCATCTACTTCCTGCAGTCGGTGGCCTCGCCACCGCGCCTGGCAGGCAACATCACGCTCGTGCACGAGACCATGGACCAGGTGAAGGAGCCGCGCCGCGCCTGGCAGTACAACCCCGGCCAGCGCCGCCTGCGCCGCGCGCCGAACGTCGGTTACGACAATCCCGGCACCGGTTCGGACGGCCTGCGCACCAACGACCAGTTCGACATGTTCAACGGTGCCACCGACCGCTACACCTGGAAGCTGATTGGCAAGAAGGAGATGTATGTCCCCTACAACGCCTACGCGCTGCACTCGGACAAGCTCAAATACAAAGACTTCGTGACGAAGAACCACATCAACCCGGAATACCCGCGCTACGAGCTGCACCGGGTCTGGGTGGTGGAGGCCAACATCAAGGCCGGCACTACGCACATCTATCAGCGCCGGATGTTTTTCGTGGACGAGGACAGCTGGCAGATTCTGGCGGTCGACAACTACGACTCGCGCGGCACGCTCTGGCGCGTGCAGGAAGGCCATCACATCCAGGCCTACGACGGCGCACGTGAGCAGCTGGCACCTGGCACGGCGTTGGAGACTGTTTATGACCTGCTTTCCGGTCGCTATCTCACACTGGCCATGAACAACGAAGAGCCGGAAACGCTGGAGCGGGACTACGACGTGGCCTTCTTCGATCCGGCGAACGTGTCCAAGCAGGCTACCAAGTAAGACGACAGCTATTTCTGCACAAACGACCAAGGCCGAAGACGGCCTGAAAGCAACAGGGAGAGGAGACGGTATGAAGCATCGTAGTCGGCAATTTGCCTTGATGGCAGTGGTAATGGGCATGGTGGTGGCAGGCAAAGCGACCGCCATCGAGTTTGATCTGGGCGGCAACCCCATCAAGATCGAAAACCTTGCGACGGTGGGCGCGCTGGTGCGCATGCAGGAGCGCGACAGCCGCTTGGTGGGCAAGAGCTCGCAGGCCAAGATCGACGGCACGGCGCGTGTTCCGGGCACTGTGGATGGTCTTTGCCTCGCCCGCGTTGGCGATGACGGTATCAACGGCCCCGACGATGCCAACAACACCTATCGCGGTGACACCTGCTCGGGCACTCGTGCAGGTGCCAACGAGGCCTTTCTCGCTGCACCCGGCGCCTATACGCCCAATGGCGACAACGGCAACCTCAATTTCGACAAGTACGACATCGCCTTCGCGACCGCCAAGCTCACTTCGGACATCACGGCCACGGTGGGTGAATTCAACGGGTTCGCCCGAACGGTCGGCTACTTCGACGGCATCTATTCAGAGCGCGATGAGCGCTATGCCGACACCACGTTCCAGAACGCGCGCCAGCGGTTTCCATCCGATGTGCGCGATCGCAGCGGCATGCGCTTCGGCCTGCTGGACTACTTCGTCAGCCGGCGTTTCGAGCTGGGCGAGCGGCAGTTCAACGTCAAGGTTGGCAACCAGGTACTGAATTGGGGCGAAAGCTCATTTCTGCTCGCCAACTCCCTCAACGCCATCAACCCGCCGAATCAGGCGCTGCTGCGCATCCCCGGGTTCGACGTGAAGGAGCTGCTGCGGCCGGTCGGCATGGTGCTGCTCGAAGGCGATGTGTTCGAGGGTGCGAGTTTCCAGGCCTTTTACCAATACGACTGGAAGCACGTCATCGCAGACCCGGTCGGCAGCTACTTTTCGGTTTCCGACACGCTGGGTGAGGGCGGTACCTACGCCATGCTCTCGTTTGCCAAAGCGCCGGACGATCCGCTCGGCCTCTACGAGCCCTACCGCAATCCCGATGACCCGACCGCCGTGCTCGGTTCACGCTCAAGCCGTACGCTGCAGCGCGACTTTGCGGAAGAGGATCGCCGCAGCCCTTCCGAGGGTGGCCAATACGGCGCGGCGGCGAAGTTCTTCCTGGAGAATTTCAACAATGGCACCGAGGTGTCACTGTACTTCGCCAACTACCATGCCCGCATCCCCAGCATCTCGGGTATCGCGGCGCAGGCCACCTGCCTGCCCGCGCCGACCACCGCGCCCGCCAATATCGTCGCCCTGGTAACCGATTGCGGTGTGCCGGCGGGTAACGTGGCAGCACTGCTGGCCAACACGGCCAGCCCCGGCTCGGCGGCTTACATGCCGGCGACCGGCGAGGCACTGCCGCTCGATAGCGGCCGCGTCTTCGTCGAGTACCCCGAGAACATCAAGCTCTACGGCGTCTCGTTCAACACCACGCTGGGCGATCTCGCGCTCTCAGGCGAATATGCCTACCGCCCCAATCTGCCCTTGCAGATCCACAGTACCGATCTGGTATTTGCCATCCTGCAGCCCGGCTTCCCCACCGCCGACTACAGCATCCAGGCTGCCACGCTACCTGGCCGACGCACCGCAGTGCCGGATTTCGTCAGCCAGTACCGCAATCCCGGCTGCGACACCAATGGCACCACGGCGGGGACCACCGACGACTGCGTGCAGGCAGGCCAGTACATTCGTGGCTACGAACAGATGAAGATCGGGCAGGGCGGCCTGACACTGCTGAAGACCATCGGCGGTGACAACCCGCTCGGTGCCAGCCAGATCACGCTGCTGCTTGAAATGGGTCATACCTACGTCTTCAACATGCCGGGCCTGGACGAGTTGCAGTTCAACGGCGCGGGTGCCGACACCCACATCTCTGCCGGCATCGGCGGCTCGCGCGGCATCAATCCGGTCGACATCCGGCCCAATGCCAACGACCCCGGCTCACACCGCTGCGACACCATCGCACCGACCGGCCAGCAGACCCAGGCCACCGCCACCGCAGCCTGCTACACGCTGCTGCAGAACCCGATCGCGCAGGGGCAGATCGACATCAATGCCTTCGGTACGGCGGAATCGTATGGCTATCGCTTCGTCACGCTCACCCGCTACGACAGCGCGCTGTTCGGCGCCAACGTCGAGTTCCTCAACGGGTTCTTCCACGATGTGAAGGGCGTTGGGCCCGGTCTTGGACAGAACTTCGTCGAGGGCCGTAAATCGATCCTCTCGGGTATCCGCGTCGACTACCTGTCGCGCTTCATCGGCGAGCTGCGCTACACCTGGTTCACTGGGGGTGGACTGCGTGATCAGCTGCGCGACCGTGACAATCTTTTCCTGTTCCTCGGCTATCAGTTTTGAGATGCGCTTAAGGGCGCCGGATGGCTTGCGTATAATCCGGCGCTCTTTTGCATCAATGGATTGAAACCGTGCTTCTCGATTTCCTGATTTCTCCTGCCTACGCCCAAGCCACCACCGCAGCCAAGACGCCCGGCATGCTGGAAGCCTTCTGGCCTCTCATCGTCATGGTGCCGTTGTTCTACTTCCTGCTGATCCGCCCACAGATGAAGCGGGCGAAGGAAGCCAAGCAGATGACCGAGAGCCTGTCGAAAGGCGATGAGGTGGTCCTTGTAGGCGGCATTGCCGGCCGTATCATCACGCTTGGCGAGGTGTATCTCACGGTTGATCTCGCCGACAACGTGCTGGTGAAAGTGGAGAAATCCGCGATCTCCAAGGTGCTGCCAAAGGGCACGCTGAAGCAACTCTGATTGCTTTTGAAGTTGGCGGCATTTGCCGCCGACCTAATTACCCGAAAAAAGCCATGCAACCCTATCCACTCTGGAAGACGCTCACCCTCGTCTTCGTCACCCTGCTGGGCGTGCTTTATGCGCTGCCGAATATCTACGGTCAGGCCCCGGCCGTGCAGGTCAACACACTCTCGGGCGACCCATTGCCTGGAGATTTCGACGCCACGACCGAAGCCGCACTGACTGCCGCATCGCTCAAGGCCGAAACCTCGCACGCCGAGAAGAAGCACTGGGTGCTGCGCTTCGCCAGCCCCGAAGATCAGCTGAAAGCCGCAGACGTGCTCAAGCGCGCCTTGGGTAACAGCTACATCGTGGCGCTGGCCACCGATGCGAAGACGCCAGCCTGGCTGCTCGCACTTGGCGCCAAGCCGATGTCGCTCGGCCTTGACCTGCGCGGCGGCGTGCACTTTTTGCTGGAAGTGGATATCGCCGACGCCAAAAAATCCGCCGCCCAGCGCTACGTCACCGACATTCCCAATTTTCTGCGCAAGGAAAACATCCGCTATACCGGCCGCCGTCAGGATGGCGAAACCACGGTGCTGGAGTTTGCCGATAGCCCGCAGCGCGAATCAGCCCGCAAGGCGATCGCCAAGGAGTTTCGCGAGCTGGCGCTCGACTTGCCGGCCAACAGCCTTACTCTCACGGCCAAGCTGACCGAGACTGAGGTCAAGCGCATCGTCGATTTCGCCGTTGAGCAGAACCTCACCACGCTGCGCAATCGCGTCAATCAGCTCGGCGTTGCCGAGCCTTTGGTGCAGCGTCAGGGTGTCAACCGCATCGTCGTGCAGCTGCCGGCCGTGCAGGACACCACCCGCATCAAGGATCTTCTGGGTGCCACGGCCACACTCGAATATCGCGCGGTGGAAGACTCCGGTGCGGCCGCCGAGAGTGCGGCGGCCAGCGGCATCATCCCGCCCGGCACCGATCTGTTCTTCACTCGCGAAGGCCATCGCGCGGCATTGCTGAAGAAAGAGGTCATCGCAGCCGGCGTGAATCTGGTCGATGCTTCGGCCACCGTCGACGAAAACGGCAGACCGGCGGTGTCGGTGAAGCTCGACAGCCCCGGCGGCAAGCGCATGTACGACTTCACCTCCAAGAACCTCGGCAAGCCGATGGCCGTGCTGTTTAAGGAAATCGTCTACGAGACCAACTACAACGCCGAAGGTGTGCCCTTGCGCGAAAAGCGCAACGTCGAAGAGATCATCTCCATCGCCACCATCCAGGGCATTTTCGGCAACCAGTTCCGCACCACGGGTCTGGAGGGCAAGGAGGCGCAAAGTCTTTCAGTGCTGCTCAAGGCCGGCGCGCTGGCCGCACCGGTCGAAATCGTCGAAGAGCGTACGGTTGGCCCCAGCCTGGGCGCCGACAACATCGAGAAAGGCTTTACCGCCGCCCTGCTGGGTTTGGCGATGGTCAGCGTGTTCATGGCGGTCTACTACCGCGTGTTCGGCTTGTTCGCGATTGCTGCACTGGTGCTCAATCTCGTATTGGTGGTGGCGGTGCTCTCGCTGTTGGGCGCTGCACTCACTGTGCCGGGTATCGCGGGCATCGTGCTGCACATGGGTATCGCGGTGGATGCCAACGTGCTGATCTACGAGCGCATTCGTGAAGAGTTGCGCAACGGGGTGAAGCCGCATGAGGCGATCCAGCACGGCTACGACCGCGCCTTCCTCACCATCGCCGACGCCAACGTCACGGTGCTGATCGGCACGGTGATGCTGTTCGCGCTGGGTGCGGGGCCGGTCAAGGGCTTTGCCATCACGCTCGCCATCGGCATTCTCACCTCGCAGTTCACCGCAATTGTGGGTTCACGCGCCTTGGCGCAACTGGTCTTCGGGCGCAAGACGCGTCTCAAAGACCTGCCTATCTGGTAAGCAGACATGCGCATGTTCTCTGGTGTACCCAAAATCAACTTCATGGCCCAGCGCAAGACGGGCTTGTGGGTTTCAATCATCGTCACCATCGCCTCGATCCTGCTGGTGGCGTTCCGCGGCCTCAACTTCGGCATCGACTTCACCGGCGGTGTGCTGGTGGAGGTGCATTACCCGCAGGCCGTCGAACTGGATTCGGTGCGTGCCGATCTAGCCAAGGCCAGCTACGAAAACCCGGTGGTGCAGTTTTTCGGCACCAGCGAGGACGTGCTGATCCGCCTGCCGCCAACTGCGGAGACCAACTCCGCCAAGGTCAGCACCACCATCATCGATGCGCTGAAAACCAGCCAGCCTGACGTCCAGCTGCGTCGCATCGAGTTCGTCGGCCCGCAGGTGGGCGATGAACTGACCCGCGACGGTTCGCTGGCACTGTTGCTCGCGTTCCTTGGCATCATGGTTTACATCGCCCTGCGCTTCGAGTGGAAGTTCTCGGTCGGTGCGGTGGCCGCACTCATCCACGACGCCATCATGGTGCTGGGCTTTCTCTCGCTGACGCAGATCGAATTTGACCTGACCACCGTCGCGGCGATCCTGGCCTTGATCGGTTACTCCAACAACGAAACCATCGTGATCTTCGACCGCGTGCGCGAGAACCTGCTGGCCATGCGCCGCATGGAGATTCTCGACGTGGTGAACCTGTCGGTGAACCAGACGCTGCTGCGCTCGGTCATCACCCACTTCACGACGCTGCTGGTGCTGAGCTCGCTGCTGCTGGTGGGCGGCAAGAGCGTGCACAGCTTTGCCTCGGCGCTGTTCGTCGGCGTGATCGTGGCGACGTATTCGTCGATCTATATCTCGACCGGCCTCGCGGTGGTGCTCGGCATCTCGCGCGAAGATCTGCTGCCGGCGGAGAAGGTCGAAGTCGACGAACTGCCTTGAGGTTTTCTCCGTTCAACAAAAAGGCCGCGAACGCGGCCTTTTTGTTGAACGCCACGTTTCAAGTGGCGGCGGGCTGAGCGGGCATGAAGGTGCCCAGCGTGTCCTTGAGCGAGGCGATCAGCTTGTTGTTGCTGGCCAGGATGTGCCCATGCGTCAGCACATCACCCGCAGCAAGGCCGGTGACGACGCCGCCCGCTTCCTGCACCAGCACGATGCCGGCGGCGATATCCCAGGGTTTGAGATTCAGCTCAAAGAAGCCATCGAGTCGGCCCGCGGCGACGTAGGCCAGGTCGAGGGCGGCCGCACCGGCGCGACGCAGTCCGGCGGTGTTCTCGGCGACGCGGCGCATCATCGGCAGATAGCTGTCGAGCATTTCAGGGTTGCGGATCGGCACGCCAGTGCCGATCAGGGCATCGTCGAGATCCTTGATCTTACTCACCCGCACGCGCTTGTTGTTGAGCGTGGTACCGCTGCCGCGGCTGGCCACGTAGAGGTCCTGCGTCGCCGGCGCATACACCACGCCGTGTTCGAGCCGCCCACGCACTTCAACGCCGATCGACACTGCGAAGTGGGGCAGAGCGTGCAGAAAATTGGTGGTGCCATCCAGCGGGTCAATGATCCAGCGCACTTCGTCGTCGCTGCCGGATGCGCCGCCTTCCTCACCCAGAATGGCGTGGTGCGGATAGTGCTTGCGGATGATTTTGACGATCTCGGCTTCGGCGCCGCGATCGACCTGCGTCACGAAGTCGCTCAGGCCCTTGCGCTCGATCTTGAGCGAATCCGCGCGGTCGAAGTTGCGCATGATGTAGTTGCCGGCGGCACGCGCAGCGAGCACACCAATGTTGGCAAGAGGTTCCACGGGCAAGGCCTTGAAAGAGCAAGGCTTTAGAATATCACGCATGTCCCGGAATCCCGTCACCAACCCCAACGTGCGCTTCGACGATCTGTTCGATCCTCGTCTCGCCAACTACCGCATCGTGCTGAGCCGCACGCAGAACCCCGGCAACATCGGCGCCGCTGCGCGCGCGATGATGACGATGGGTTTGCGCGACCTGGCGCTGGTCAATCCCGAGCGCTATCCGCACCCGCAAGCCCGCGCGCAGGCCAGCGGCGCGCTCAATGTGCTGGAGGAAGCACCCGTCGTCGCCACGCTCGAAGAAGCGGTGAGCGACTGCGCCTGGGTGGTCGGCACCTCGGCGCGGGCGCGGCATCTGGGCGACGAGCCGCTGACGCCCGAAGCCTTTGCAGAGAAGGCGAAAGAGATCAGCAAGAGCGGCAAGGTGGCGCTGGTATTCGGCTACGAACAAAGCGGGCTCACCAACGAAGAGCTGGATCGTTGCAATGCCGTGGTGGCGATCCCGACCAACCCTGGCTACTCATCACTCAATCTGGCCCAGGCGGTGCAGGTGCTGTGCTACACGCTGCGCCGCACGGCCATCACCGAAGTGCCGCGCGTGTCGATGAAGGGCGACAACCCCATCTACCAGCCACCGACGGCCGAGCAGACCGAGCAGTTCTACGAACACCTGGAGCGCGTGCTGCTGGGCACGGGTTTTCTCGACCCCAAGAACCCGCTGGTGGCGATGCGCCGGCTGCGCATGCTGTTCAACCGCGCGCAGCCCGACTTGAACGAACTCAACATGCTGCGTGGCCTGCTCACCACGGTTGAAAAGCCCAAGCGTCGCCGCATCATGCGTGAAGGCAACGAGGACTAGCGCATGTTCGCTCGACTGGCAGATGACATCCGCAACATCCGAGCCCGCGACCCCGCCGCGCGCTCGGTGCTGGAGGTGCTCACCTGCTATCCCGGCCTGCACGCGGTGTGGGGTCATCGCGTCTCTCGGTGGTTATGGACGCATGGCCTGAAATGGCTGGCGCGGCTCAATTCGCATATCGCGCGCGGGCTCACCGGCATCGAGATTCATCCCGGTGCGGTGATCGGCGCGCGCCTGTTCATCGACCACGGCATGGGCGTGGTGATTGGTGAGACCGCCGAGATCGGCGACGACTGCACCATCTACCAGGGCGTAACGCTGGGCGGCACCAGTCTCGACAAGGGCGTGAAGCGGCACCCGACGCTGGGCAATGGCGTAGTCGTGGGCGGCGGTGCGAAAGTGCTCGGCAGTTTCACGGTGGGCGAGGGCGCGCGCATTGGCAGCAATGCGGTGGTGGTGAAGAGCGTGCCAGCGGGTGCGACAGCCGTGGGCATCCCCGCACGCATCATCACCGACGTCGGCGAGGCCGCCGTGCATGGCTTCGATGCCTACGGCATCACTAAGGACATGCCCGATCCGGTTGCCAATGCCATCCGTGCGCTGCTCGGCCATGTGCAGGCTTTGCAGATGGAAGTGCAGGCGCTCAAGGCCGGGCCAGATACTTTCATCGAGCCGATCGGGTCGAGCAAGAAAATCGAGTTGGGCGACGATTGTGGGGAGTTCGGCCAGAAGTCTGGCTAACCATGCCGGCCTACCTCGACCACAACGCCACCACGCCGGTCGACCCGCGCGTGATTGACGCGATGCTGCCGTATCTGAAGGGGCCGTATGGCAATCCCAGCAGCCTGCACCGCTTCGGCCGCGCGGCACGTGATGGCGTCGAACGCGCACGTGCGCAAGTTGCCGCCTTGCTTGGCGCGCAGCCGCAGGAGGTGATCTGGACCAGCGGCGGCACCGAAGCCAACAACCTCGCCTTGAAGGGTCTCTGCACCGGCAAGCCCCAAGGTCGCGTGCTGTATGGGGCCACCGAACATCCGGCGGTTATGGAGGCTGCCGAGAGCCTCAAGCGCGACGGTTGGCTCGTCGAAAAAATAGCGATGACTAGTGACGGGCTCATCGACTGGCCAGCCTTCACCGCCCAATGCTTAAGCAGGCCAGTGCGGGTGGCGAGCCTGATGGCCGCCAACAACGAAACTGGCGTGATCCAAGATACGGCACGAGCCGCAGCGCTCGTACATGCCGCTGGCGGCTGGCTGCATGTCGATGCCACACAGGCCGCAGGCAAACTGCCCTTGTCATTCACTGCGAGCGGTGCGGATTTGCTCACCTTGAGCAGCCACAAACTCTACGGGCCCAAAGGCATCGGTGCGCTGGTCGTGAAAGCTGAAGTGGACCTTGGCCCCCTGCTGCACGGCGGCGCGCAGGAGCGTGGCCTGCGTGGCGGCACCGAAAATCTGCCAGCCATCGTCGGCTTTGGTGCGGCGGCAGAGCTGGCGATGCTGGAGCTTGAAGAGCGCACCACGCACGTCAAAGCGCTGCAACAGCAACTCGAAACCGGCCTGCGTGCCATGCCTACGGTGAGCCTGTTTGGCACCGCGACCGAACGCCTTGCCAATACCAGCCAGTTCGCTCTCGCCGGGTGGGATGGCGAAGCCCTGCTGATGCACTTGGACCGCAAGGGTTACGCCGTCAGCAGCGGCTCCGCCTGCGCCAGTGGTAGCGGCGAGCCCAGCCATGTTTTACTGGCGATGGGCGTCGATGCCGAGACTGCCAAGGGCGCGATCCGCGTCAGCTTTGGCAAGAGCAATACGGCGGATGAAGTCGAGGGCTTTCTCACGGCATTGGCGGGCTTTGCAGGGCAGGGCAAATGATCTATCTCGACTACGCCGCCACCACTCCGTTGGCCCCCGAAGTGCTGACGGCGATGCAGCCCTATCTCACGGATGTGTTCGCCAATCCCGCCAGCGATCACGGGCCCGGGCGCAAGGCAAAAAAGGCAGTTGAAGCAGCGCGCGGGCAAGTGGCCGCGCTGATCGGCGCGACCGCTGAAGAGATCATCTGGACCAGCGGTGCTACCGAGGCCAACAACCTCGCCATCAAGGGCGCGCTGGAGTTTCGCGGCGTCGACAACGCCCACATCGTCACCAGCAAGACCGAGCACAAGTGCGTGCTCGACACCTGCCGCCATCTCGAATCGGTGCATGGCGCACGTGGCCTGCGCGTCACTTATCTCAAGCCGGGCCGCGATGGCTGCGTCACGGCGCAGCAAGTGATGGATGCCCTTACGCCGCAGACCGTGCTGGTGTCGCTGATGTGGGTCAGCAACGAGCTGGGTACGATCAACGAGGTCGAGAAGCTCGCGCCGCTTTTGCGTGAGCGCTGTGTGCTGCTGCATGTCGATGCGGTGCAGGCAGCGGGCAAGCTGCCAATCGACCTAGCTATGACGCCAATCGATCTGCTCTCGCTCAGCGCCCACAAGATTTATGGCCCCAAGGGTATTGGTGCGCTGTTCGTGCGCAAGCGGCCGCGTGCGCGCGTGGCACCGCAACTGCACGGTGGCGGGCATGAGCAGGGGATGCGCAGCGGCACCTTGGCACCGCATCAGTGCGTCGGCATGGGCGCTGCGTTTGCGCTCGCTGGCACCCGCTTGGCTGACGATGCCGCGCGCATCGGCGCGCTGCGTGACCGGCTGTGGGTGCGCCTTCAAGCGCTACTACGTCTGCATCGCAATGGCAGCGGCGCAGTGGCACCGCACATCCTCAACGTGAGTTTTGAAGGGGTGGAAGGTGAGGCGCTGCGGGCGATGTTGCCGGCGCTGGCCGTGTCTTCCGGTTCGGCATGCTCGAGTGCCACGCGGGAGCCGAGCTATGTTTTGCGAGCCTTGGGCCGCAACGATGCCCTGGCCAATGCCAGTCTGCGGTTCTCGCTGGGGCGTAATACGACCGAGGCCGAGATCGATACGGCCGCGCAGCAGCTGACCGACGCGGTGCTTTGGCTACGCGAAATCAGCGGCGATGCCGCAGGCAGGCTCGCAGCGCCCGCTTCAGACAACGTGTTTGACTATCCAGCCCCGCTCTGGACGCAGTTTCTGGAGGCCGCCAGCAACAGCGGTGAGTTCGCAGCCGGCACTGCCGATGTGGTGACCGTGAAGGTCGAGAACCGGGCGAGTGCCTCCTGGTTGGCCCTGCACCTGCGAGTGACCGAAAGTCGGGTGGTTGATGCGCGCTTCACCGCGTTCGGGTGTCCCGTGGGCATTGCCGTTGGTCACTGGCTGGCGGTTTGGGCCATCGGCAAGAGCATTGCCGAATTGCAGGCGCTGACGACGGCGGAATTGCGACGCGTGCTTGAAATCCCTGACGACAAGCTCCACTGTGCACTCATGGGCGAAGACGCCCTCAAGTCGATTGCCACTCCATGATCCAGCTCACCCCCCCTGCCGCCAAACGCATCAATGCCCAGCTTGCCAAGCGCGGCAGCGGCGTGGGCCTGCGCTTGGGCGTTAAGAAATCCGGCTGCTCCGGCTGGGCTTACGTGCTGGATTACGCAGACGCCATCGAGCCGGGCGACCAAGTGTTCGAAACCGAAGGTGCGAAGGTGGTGGTCAAGACCGAGCAGCTCGACAAGCTCGACGGCATCACGCTCGACTTCCAGCGCGATGGCCTCAACGAAGCCTTCAAGTTCATCAACCCGAACGTGAAGGGCGAATGTGGTTGCGGTGAGAGTTTCGCGGTCTAGCAATCACGATGCTGCGCTGCGTCATTTGACGCCTTCCTGCGCTACAATGCTGATCCCGCGACGTTTTTAGGCTCGATGTTGAGCCGGCCCCAGACCGTTTAGAGGGCAGCGCGCTCAACCCCAAGCAGCAGGAATACGAACATGGCCATCGAACAAACCTTTTCCATCCTCAAGCCCGACGCGGTCGGCAAGAACAAGATCGGCGCGATCATCCAGCGCCTCGAAGAATCCGGCCTCAAGGTCGTCGCTGCCCGCATGATCCATCTCTCGCAGAAAGAAGCTGAAGGTTTCTACGCAGTGCACAAAGAGCGTGGCTTCTTCGCCGATCTGGTCAAGTTCATGATCTCCGGCCCGGTGATGGCCATGGCGCTGGAAGGCGAGAACGCGGTGCAGGTCTACCGCGACGTGATGGGTGCCACCAACCCCAAGAACGCAGCCCCGGGCACCATCCGCGCCGACTTTGCCGACTCGATCGACGAGAACGCAGCCCACGGTTCGGACTCGCTCGAAAACGCGAAGATCGAGCTTGCTTACTTCTTCCGCACCACCGAGCTGTGCCCCCGCACACGCTAAGGCATGACTGAAAGCGCGCCAGTAACCGAAGCCATCCTGCCGACAGTCAACCTGTTCGGCCTGGATCGCACGGCACTGCGCGCGCTGTTTGCGGAGCGGGGGGAGAAACCCTTCCGCGCCGATCAGGTCATGCAGTGGATCTACCGTCGTGGTCTCGATGACTTCGACGGCATGACCAATGTGGCGAAAGACCTGCGCGAAAAGATGAAGGGCTGGTTCTCCATCCAGACGCCCGAGCTGATTGCCGAGCAAACCTCCACCGACGGCACCCGCAAATGGGTATTGCGGCTGGACGGCGGCAATGCCGTCGAAACCGTTTACATCCCCGAAGACAATCGCGGCACGCTCTGCATCAGTTCGCAGGTCGGCTGCGCGATGGACTGCTCGTTCTGCTCCACCGGCAAGCAGGGTTTCAACCGCAACATGACGGCGGCGGAAATCATCGCTCAGGTCTGGTTCGTGGCCCGCGCGCTGGGCAGCGACTTCCAGAACGAGCGCGTCATTTCGAATGTCGTGTTCATGGGCATGGGCGAGCCGATGGCCAACTACCAGCCTGTGGTCACCGCCATTCGCATCCTGCTCGATGATTTCGGCTTCGGGCTCTCCAAGCGCCGCGTCACCGTCAGCACCTCAGGCCTCGTGCCGTTCATGGATCGTCTGCGCGAGGACGTCGATGTCGCCCTGGCAGTGTCATTGCACGCGCCCAACGATGATCTGCGTGACGAGCTGGTGCCGATCAACCGCAAGTACCCGCTCGGCGAGTTGATGGACGCGTGTCAGCGCTACACCCAGGGCAAGGGTCCCAAGGCGCACATCGTCTACGAATACGTGATGCTCGATGGCGTCAACGATTCGCTCGGCCACGCCAAGGAACTCGCCCGTTTGCTGGGCAATCTGCCCGCCAAGATCAATCTTATCCCCTTCAATCCCTTCCCCAAGGCGGGTTACAAGCGTTCGCCGTCGGAACGCATCCGCGCCTTTGCCGAATATCTGCGCGGCCGCGACATCGTCTGCACCACCCGCAAGACGCGGGGTGATGACATCGACGCCGCCTGCGGCCAGCTGGTGGGCGAGGTGATGTCGAAGCAGAAAAATCGCCTGGCCAACATCCCTGTGCAGATCGCCTCATGAAATGGCTGGCAGTGCTGTTGCCATTGGTGCTCGCTGCTTGCGTGACCACGGGCGGCTCTCAGGACAGCGAGAAGAATCTCGACGAGGCGGCTCGCACCAACACCACTCTGGCGGTCGAATACGCCCGCAAGGGCAATTACGAGATGGCGATGGAAAAAGCCCAGCGCGCGCTTTCCCAAAATGAGCGCTACGCCCCGGCGCATTCCGCCATTGCTCTCATCTATGCGCAGCGCGGCGACGATGCCGAGGCGGCCAAGCATTTCCGCCGCGCGATCTCGCTGGACTCCAAAGACCTGTTCACCCGCAACAACTTCGCGATCTTCGAGTGCGAGCGTGGCCGTACCGACGAGGCGCTGGAGCTGTTCGAGAGCGTGGCGAGCAACAAAAGCTACAACGCACCGGATGCCGCACTGATCAACGCGGGCGTTTGCGCCAACCGCGGCAATCGCCCGGACAAGGCCGAGACGTACTTCCGCGAAGCCTTGCAACTGCGGCCGGAAAACCCCGAAGCTCTGCTACAGCTCGCAGAAATGGCCAGCAAGAAGCAGGACTGGCTGAAAGTGCGTGCCTTCATCCAGCGCCGTGACCGCGTTGCCAAGCCCTCGCAGGAATCGCTGCGTCTGGCCATCCGGGCCGAGCAGGCGCTAGGCGACCGGGACAATGCCGCACGCCTGAGCCAGCAGCTGCAACGCGAGTTTCCCTGAAATTTCGTCACAGGCGATGGGCTTGATCCGTCTACAATCCATGACTCTCCGATCGTCGTTCACCTTAAGCGGCTCATGACTGGCATCTCTGACTTGCACAGCGACATTCAAACCTCCAATGCCGGTGGGCAGGGCCCTGGCCGTCTGGTGCGCCAGGCGCGCGAACAAAACAAGCTCTCGCTCGAAGATCTGGCCGCGCAGATCAAGCTGTCCCGCTTCACGCTGGATGCCATCGAACGCGATGACTTTGCGCAGCTCAACGAGCCGGTTTACGTGCGCGGTTATTACCGCAAGCTCTCCAAGGTGTTGCCGGTCGCTGAAAGCGATCTGATGGCCGCTTATGAGCGCGTGGCGGGCCACAAGACGCCACCGCATCCCTCCAAGCTGATCCTCGCAGGCGGGGCGGAACTTGGTAGTGGCCGGCGTATCAGCTTCAAGCTGGCAATGGCGATCATCCTGCTGGGTCTGGTGATCGGTGCCCTCGCGTTCTGGGGCAAGAACCGCACGCTGCTGCCTACCGTGACGCCGCCAGCCGTCGAGACGACGCCGTCCGAAACCAGGCCCGAGCCCGTGCCGATGACGGAGGTACCTGCTCCGGCCGCGCCATCGCCTGAGGCCGCTGTGAGTTCGCCGGTCGCACCCGCAGTGCCTGCTGCAAGTGAGCCCGTTTCTGCTGCCGTGATGCCGGCAAATGCCACCGGCCCCCTGCAAATCCAGTTCAATGGCAGTTCCTGGACCGAGGTGAAAGACGCCACCGGCAAGGTATTGCTCTCCGGCCTGGTCGAGTCCGGCAGCAATCAAGCGCTGGATGGCAAGCCGCCGTTCGTGGTGTTTCTTGGCAACGCGCCGGGCGTGAAGATCACTTACAACGGTCAGCAGGTCGATACCTCCCAGTACCATCGCGGCGACAACACGGCGCGCATCACGCTGCCGTAAGAGTTAGGGCCTGTTCCCATATGAAAGGTCGTTGCGTTGCGAGTCTAAATCGCGCCAGGCAAGGCGCGAGCCGACGCGAAGGCTTGTTGCCTTCGCTAGGCGAGCAACGCGGCTTGGCGCGATTTGGGCCGCAACCCTTCGGGGCGGGGCTGTTTTGGCGCATCGCGGCGTCATTTCGGATTGCCAAGGCAACAAGCCTTGACTGCCCTCATTCCTTGCGCTGCGCCAAAATAGCCTTCCGCCGCAGCGATCTTTCATATGGGAGCAGGCCCTAAGCATGTCGATGAAGGCGCAGCATGTGATCGTCCGGCGCAAGTCGCGGCAGATCAGTGTCGGCAAGGTGCTGGTGGGGGGCGATGCGCCCATCGCCGTGCAGACCATGACCAACACCAAGACCGAGGATGTTGCCGCCACGGTTGCTCAGATCATGGCCGCCAAGAAGGCGGGCGTGGATATCGTCCGCGTCTCGGTGCCGACCATCGCTGCCTGTGAAGCCTTTGGCGAAATCAAGAAACGGGTGGGTGATCTGCCGCTGATTGCCGATGTGCATTTCAACTACAAGTGCGCGCTCAAGGCCGCCGAAATGGGCGCCGACTGCCTGCGCATCAACCCCGGCAACATCGGTAGCGATGCGAAAGTGGCCGAGGTGATTGCCTGCGCGCGCCACTACGGCGTGCCGATCCGCATTGGTGTGAATGCCGGTTCGCTCGAGGGCGATCTTCAGGAAAAATACGGCGAGCCCAATGCCGATGCGCTGGTGGAATCCGCACTGCGCCACATCAACATCCTGAAGAAGCACAACTTCGAGGACTTCAAAGTGTCGTTGAAGGCGAGCGAAATCTTCATGACCGTGCACGCCTACCAGAAGCTCGCCAAGCTCATCGACCAGCCGCTGCACCTGGGCATCACCGAAGCCGGTAGCCTGCGCAGTGGCGCGGTGAAGTCCTCCATCGGTTTGGGCATGCTGCTGGCCGATGGCATCGGCGACACCATCCGTATCTCTCTGGCTGCCGATCCGGTGGAAGAAGTGAAAGTCGGCTGGGATATTTTGAAGTCGCTGCACCTGCGCAACCGCGGCATCAACCTGGTGGCTTGCCCCAGTTGCTCGCGGCAGATGTTCGATGTCATCAAGACCGTCAACGAGCTCGAAGCGCGGCTCGAAGACGTCACCGAGCCGATCGACCTCGCCATCATCGGCTGTGTCGTCAATGGCCCCGGTGAGGCGCGTGAGGCGACACTCGGCGTGGCCGGCGGCCGCCCCAACTCGATTTATATCGGCGGCGCGATTCAGCACAAGATTCACAACGAGAACCTCGTGGACGAACTCGAAAAATTGGTACGCCAGCAGTTGGCCGAGCGCGCTGCCGCATGAGCAAGTTGCAATCGCTGAGAGGCTTCAACGATGTTCTGCCGGCGCAGGCAGCACTCTTCCGCCGTGTGTTCGCCACCGCCGCCGATGTGGCCAGCCGCTACGGCTACGGCGAGCTGCGCCTGCCGATGCTCGAGGCCACCACGTTGTTCAAGCGCGCCGTCGGCGAAGTGACGGACGTGATCGAGAAGGAGATGTATTCCTTCGACGACCGCGACGGCGTCTCGGTGAGCTTGCGCCCCGAGCTGACCGCCGGCACGGTGCGCGCGGGCATCGAGCACGGGCTGTTGCACAACCAGCAGCAGCGCTTCTGGTATGCGGGCCCGGCCTTTCGCCACGAACGGCCACAAGCCGGGCGCTATCGCCAGTTTCATCAGGTCGGTGTCGAGGCCTATGGCATGGCAGGGCCGGACATCGACGCCGAAGTCATTGCTTTCTCGCATCGCTTCCTGACCAGTCTGGGTATCGGCGGTCTCAAGCTCGAAATCAACTCGTTGGGCGGTGCCGAGGCGCGGGTGAATTACCGCGCGGCACTCATCGACTATCTATCGTGCTACGAGGCCGAGCTGGACGAAGACTCCAAGCGCCGCCTGCACACCAACCCCCTGCGCGTGCTCGACTCAAAAGTGCCGCGCACGAAAGAGATCGTCGCCGATGCCCCCCAGCTCGCTGACCATCTTGAAACAGAATCTCGCGCGCACTTCGATGGCTGGCGGCAGGCGCTGGAAGATCTGGGCATTGCCTATGAAGTCAGTCCGCAACTGGTGCGCGGCCTCGACTACTACACGCGCGGCGTATTCGAGTGGACCACCACCGAGCTTGGCAGCCAGGGCACCGTGCTCGCCGGTGGCCGCTACGACAATCTCGTTTCGCAACTCGGCGGTTCGCCGTCGCCGGCTGTGGGCTGGGCGAGCGGGGTGGAGCGTCTCGTGCTGCTGCTCGAAAAGCAGCAGACGCAAGCCGCTGCCGACGCGCCACAGGTTTACTTCTGCACCATGGGCGAGGCCGCAGAACGAAAGGCCCGCATCGTCGCGGAGGACTTGCGCAACCGCCTGCCGCAGTTGCGGCTGGTGCTCAACGCGGGTGGAGGCAAGCTCAAGAGCCAGCTGGGTCGTGCCGAGAAATCGGGTGCGAGCTGGCTGCTGGTGCTGGGCGAGGCAGAACTGGCCGAGGGCGCGGTTCAAGTAAAATCCGCGATCCAGTCTGCAACGGGCGAGCATCCTGGCGACGGCGAGCGAGTGGTTTTTGCGGCCTTGCCTGATTTTCTCGCCAACAGATTGGTCTGAATGCAACCCCTGACCGCGCCTGCGGTCAGTCCACACAACGAACGGAGTTTTACAGCGTGTCTCACTACGACGACGAAGACCAAGCCCAGCGCGTCAAGCAATGGTGGAAAGAAAACTGGATCGCCCTTGCAGCCGGCCTGGTTCTAGGCCTGGGCGGCATCGTCGGTTGGGATCAATACAAGGCGCACCAGCAGACGCGCGGCGCAGAAGCCGCCCGCATGTTTGAAGACCTGAAAACCGCGCTGCTCACCGACAAGGCCGACGAGGCCAATGCCATTGCCGACAAGCTCAAGACCGAGTTTGCCAGCACGCCATACGCTGCACAGGCTTTGCTGCGCATCGCCCAGCACGCGGTGGAAAAAGGCCGCTTCGATGAAGCCCTGCCGCCGCTCGCCTGGGTCGCTACGAACTCGGAAGACAAGGTATTGCAGCCGCTCGCACAGCTGCGCCAAGCACGCGTGCTGGCGCAACAGGGCAAGTTCGACGACGCCATCAAATTACTCGACGGCAATGCCGACGACAGCTACACCGCCCTGGTGCAGGAGTTGCGCGGCGACATTCTTCTGGCGCAAGGCAATCGCAAGGGTGCACGCGAGTCGTTCCAGAAAGCGCTCACCACCAGCGATGCCGCTGCCGCCAATCGTGAAACGCTGCAACGCAAGATCGACGATCTTGCCGACGCCGCCTGATCCACCCGAGTTTTAGGAGAATCGCTTGAGCTTTCGTTCCACCTGCCGCCACACCCTGCGCGCTGCGACCATCGTGCTGCTGGCCGTGGCTGCTGCTGCCTGCTCGACCAAGGCCAAGGTGCGCGAGCCTGCCAAGCTGACCGATATCGAAAACCCCAAGGTGCGCGTCAGCGAAACCTGGTCACGCAGCATCGGCAACGGCGCAGATGGTCGCCCCACCGGCCTGCGGCCGCTGCTGGAGACCGATGCCCTGTTTGTGGCAGACAGCGCCGGGAGCGTATCGGCGCTGGACCCCGAAACCGGCCGCGACCGCTGGAATACTCAGCTCAAAGCCCGTATTTCCGCTGGGCCGTCCGTGGTCGGCGACCTGGTGCTGGTCGGCACGCTGGATTCCGATGTGATCGCGCTCAAGCGCGCCGATGGCAGCCTGGTCTGGCGTGCGAAGGTCTCCAGCGAAGTGCTGGCGCCGCCTGCCGGCGCGGGTGATGTGATTGTGGCGCGCAGCATCGACGGCCGCAGCTTTGGCTTGGCCGCCGCTGACGGCAAGCGTCTGTGGAGCTTCGACCGCACGGTGCCATCGCTGACCTTGCGCGGCATCTCGGCTCCGCTGATCGAAGGCAATCGCGTGTTTCTGGGCATGGACAGCGGCCGTCTCGCCGCCGTGCAGCTGAGCGACGGCACACCTGTGTGGGAGCAACCGATCTCGGTACCGAGTGGTCGTACCGAGCTGGAGCGCCTGGCCGACATCGACGCGCAGCTCGTTGAAGATCTCGACGGTGTGCTGGTGGCGAGCTATGGCGGTGATGTGACCCTGATCAATCCTGTCGATGGCGAAAGCCGCTGGCGGCGTGCCATCAAATCCGGCACCGGCATGGCGGTGGGTGGCAGCACAGTGTTCGTCAGCGATGTCGATGGCGTACTGTGGGCACTCGACGGTGCCACCGGCGCTGCGGTTTGGAAGAACGAAGCCCTGCAATACCGCCGCCTGTCGCCGCCGGCGTTCTTCAAGGGCTATGCAGTGGTGGCGGATTATCAGGGCTACCTGCATTTCTTCGACGCTGCCGACGGCAAGCTGGTAGGCCGTACCCGCGTCGGCCGCGATCCCGTGCTGGCACCGATGGTGGCCACCGATACGACGCTCTATATCTACAACGTCGAAGGCCGTCTCGAAGCCCTGACGTTGCGCTGAAACGATTCATTCCCTTCTGCGGCGTCTTGCAGCTGAAGGGCTCGGGGGTCAGAGGCCGTCTGCCACTAGCCCCCTTTCCGCGCTTGATCGGGTCGGGGCTGACACAATGTTGGTCCCTCTTGGTCAAACGCCCTCCCGTCCGCGGGAGCGTGAGCAGGTTTTAGTTATGTCCGATTCAATTTCAGAAGCCGCCGTTGATGTCGACGCCGTGGCATCCGCTGCGGCCGTATTGCCCGTCGTCGTGCTGGTGGGCCGCCCCAACGTTGGCAAATCAACCCTCTTCAACGCCTTTACCAGCAGCCGCGATGCGCTGGTGATGGACCTGCCGGGCCTGACCCGCGACCGCCAGTACGGGCAGGGTCGCTTTGAGGGCAAGGGTTTCATCGTGGTGGACACCGGCGGCCTCTCGCCGGATGAAGACGATGCCTTGGCGATGCTGGCCGAAGAGCAGGCGCAGATCGCGCTGGCCGAAGCCACACATATACTCTTTCTGGTCGATGCGCTGGAAGGCTGCACCAATGCCGACCTCGCCATCGCCCAGCGTCTGCGCAAGTTCGGCAAGCCGCTGACGGTTCTGGTTAATAAGGCCGAAGGCCGCACCAAGACGGCGATCGCCAGCGACTTCCATCAGCTGGGGCTGGGCGAGCCGCTGCCGATCTCCGCCGAACATGGCGATGGTCTGGGCAACCTGCTGCGCACCTTGCTGGTCGATGCGCCGCCGGCTGATTTCGCCACCGACGACGGCATCATCCGCGTCGCCGTGGTGGGCCGCCCCAACGCTGGCAAATCGACGCTGGTCAACCGCCTGCTGGGCGACACCCGCCTGCTCACCAGCGAGGTGGCCGGCACTACCCGCGATGCGATCAGCGTGCGTTTCGAGCGCGACGGCCACGAGTACGAGCTGATCGATACCGCCGGTATCCGCCGCCGCAACAAGGTCAGCGAGGTGATCGAGAAGTTCTCGATCGTCAAGGCCTTGCAGGCGGTTGAACGCGCGCATGTGGTGATCGTGATGACCGATGCCCACGACGAGATCGGCGTGCACGATGCCAAACTCATGGGCCTCATCGCCCAGCGCGGCCGAGCGATGGTGCTGGCTGTCAACAAGTGGGATCACCTCGACAACGACAAGCGCAACGCCATCCGCACCGATGTCGATTTCAAGCTGCCGTTTCTCGACTTCGTGCCACCGCATTACATCTCTGCCCTGCACGGCTCGGGTCTGAAGGCGCTGATGGACGATGTGGTGCTGGCCTATGAAGCCACCACACGCGACATCCCGACGCCGGAGCTCACCCGCGCGCTCGAAAAAGCCTGCGACAAGCACGCACCGCCCGCCGTACTCACCCGCCGCATCAAGCTGCGCTATGCGCACCAGATCGGCACCAATCCGATCCAGATTCTCGTCCACGGCAACCAGACCGAGAAACTACCCAGCAGCTACCACCGCTATCTCATCAACGAGTTCCGTGAGGCGTTCCAGCTCGTGGGCGTGCCGATCCAGCTGCGCTTCAAGACCGGCGAAAACCCATTCGAGGGTCGCAAGAATGTGCTGACGGCGAGCCAGATCAAGAAGAAGCAGCGCACGGTTAAGCGGTTCAGGTAATGCGGTCTGCGTGCAGCTGCCGTCACGCCGTCGTCACAAACAGCCGGGAAAATGACGCTCGTGTGAACCCCACCGAGATATGTCATGGCCCGTTTGCCTCTCACCGCAAAGCCCGGTAACGCCAAACATGAAGAAGGCAAAACCCACTACCGCACAGTGTGGGTGAGTGATGTGCATCTGGGCACGCCGGGTTGCAAGGCCGAGCATCTCGTCGAGTTTCTGAAGAGCCACACCTGCGACACGCTGTATCTGGTGGGCGACATCATCGACGGCTGGAAGCTCAAGAACACCTTCTACTGGCCGCAGGAACATACCAACGTCGTCCGCAAGATTTTGACCAAGGCCAAGCGCGGGACGAAGGTGTATTACATCACCGGCAACCACGACGAGTTTCTGCGCAAGTTCGTCGGCTTCAAAATCGATCTCGGCAATATCCGCTTCGCCAACGAGCTGATCCACCAGACGGCAGATGGCAGGCGCCTGCTCATCACCCACGGCGATGCCTTTGATGTCATCACCCGCTACCACGCCTGGATCGCGGTCACCGGCGACGCGCTCTACGAGAGCGCGATGCGCTTCAACTACTGGTTCAACAAGGGCCGCAGCCTGTTCGGCATGGGCTACTGGAGCCTCTCGGCGTTCGCCAAGCAGCACGTCAAGACGGCCGTCAACGTGGTGTCGACCTTCGAGGAATCGGTGGCGCGCGAGTGCAAGCGCCGCAAGCTTGATGGCGTGGTGTGCGGGCATATCCACCACGCCGAAATCCGCAACATCGGCGGCGTCACCTATCTGAATTGTGGCGACTGGGTGGAGAGCTGCACGGCTCTGGCCGAGGACATGAACGGCAAGATCAGCCTGATCCAGTGGGTGACGCTGGATCACCTCAACCAGAGCCCTAAGGTGACGCCGCTGAAGGCACGACAACCCGCCAAGCAGGCCGTCGCGGCCTGATGCGAGTGGCTCAGGCCAGCATGTGGGCAACGGTGGTGACGACGTCGCGCATCACGTCCGCGCACTTGTCGTAGCGCTTGTCCGCTTGCGCCGTCTGTCGCAGCCAGATGCCGTCGTAGGCGTGCTGTCGTTGCTCCATGTGGCCACGCGTCAGCATCAGCATCTGCGTGGGTTGACCGGCATTGCGTTCAATGCGGATCACCACTTCGCTGCGGCGGTCTGAAATCTCGAAATAACGCACGCGCGGTTCATTGCTGAGCCTTGTTTTCAGCGCGTCGCAGTAGCCCAGCACTTTCTTCCACTCCTGCAGGGTTTCTTCCTGTTTCTTGGCGTTCTGCTCGTCTTCGCTGCTGCGGTAGGTGCGAATCGCGCCCATCAGCCGGTCGAGTTCGGACAGATCCGGCGCGTCGGCTGCCTGCGGCAGGCTTGCGCCGTGCGGAGCGGGCGGGGGGCTGGGGAGCATGGTCGCTTCGGGCGATGTGTCGTTCAGCGTCACCGTGGCATTGCGCTGCGTGCTGCCGCGTCCGGGTGCCTGATGCACCGCCGTGGCGCTGGACTCATCGATGAACGTCATCGACAGCCGCCCGAACTGCAAGCTGTCGCCGTGCTGTAGCTGCTGGGATTCGATGCGCGCGCCGTTGATCCAGCTGCCGTTGCTGGAGTTAAGGTCGTGCACGATCGACTGACCCATGCGGGTGATGATCACGGCATGGCGACCGCTGACGGCGGCTTCCGGCAGGCGGATGTCGTTGACGGCATCGCGGCCCACGGCGACACGCTCTTGGCGCAAGGCAAAAGACACGGGCTCTTGCCCCGCTATCTGCCAGACCAACTTCGCCATGTGTCACGCCTCCGATCGAGCTGTAAAGCCAAAGGGTGACGCAAGCCTCTGCGCTCTGGCAAGCCGCAAAAAACACCAATCGACTCTGCGACGGGTGCACTATGATCGCGACCCTTTTTCCGATCCGTCCTGCCGCCGTCATGTGGTTCAAGAACATTCAGGCTTATCGCCTCGCCGCCGGCTGGGCCATGTCGCCCGGCACGCTGGAAGCCGCCCTTGCCAAACAGCCGCTGATGCCCTGCACCGGCATGAGCCTGCTGAGCCGTGGCTGGGTGCCGCCGGCCGAGAACGTGGGCCTGGTCGCTTCGCAGCAGAAGCATCTGCTGATCGCCTTGGGCGTCGAGCAAAAACTGCTGCCTAGCAGTGTTATCAAAGAGGAAGCCAAGCTGCGCGCCGTCGCACTGGAAGCCCAGCAAGGCTACAAGCCGGGCAAGAAGCAGCTGCGCGATCTTTCCGAGCGCATCACGGCCGAACTGCTGCCGCGCGCCTTTGCCAAGCGCCGCGTCACCCGCGCATGGATCGACCCGGTCGCGCGTTGGGTGGTGGTGGATGCCTCCAGCCCCGCGCGTGCCGAAGAACTGCTGGAGCACCTGCGCAACACGCTCGGCGAATTGCCGGTGACCCGGCTCGAAACCGAACTGTCGCCGGGCGGTGCCATGACCCAATGGCTGACGGTGGGCGATGCCCCCGGCCAGTTCGCGCTAGACAGCGAATGCGAGCTGAAAGGCACCGGCGAAGAAGCCGCCACCGTGCGATATCTGCGACACGACCTGTCGGTGAAAGAGATTCGCGAGCACATCAGCGGCGGCAAGTTTGCGACCCGCGTCGGCCTGCTGTGGAAGGACCGCCTAAGCCTGCTGCTGGCCGAGCCGTTCCAGATCAAGCGAGTGAAATCACTGGCGATGGAGCAGGGCGGTGACGAAGGGGCAGGGATCAATCCCGCCGACCAGTTCGAGGCCGACTTTGCGCTGATGACTGGCGAGCTTTCTGCCCTGCTGACCGACCTGATCGGGGCACTGGGCGGCGAGAAGGCTTAAAGCGATCTTCAGGGCGGCAGGGCAGACTTGGCACTTCGTTCTCGACTGGAGTCCGCCATGACCTCTGCCGCCTCGACCCGTAGCACCATCCATCCCAGCCTGCGTTACCGGGACGCACCTGCCGCCATCGCATGGCTGTGCACGGCGTTGGGCTTCGAGAAGCACGCCGTGCACGAAGACGGCGAGGGCGGCATCGCCCACGCGCAGCTGAGTTTCGGCAACGGTCTCATCATGCTCAGCAGCGCGCGTGACGATGCCTGGGGAAAGCGCATGGCGATGCCCGCCGACATCGGCGGCCGGGAGACGCAATGCTGTTGCCTGGTGGCTGCGGACCCGGACGCCCATTACGCGCAGGCCATAGCCGCCGGTGCGGAAATCATCGACCCGCTGACCACGCAGGATTACGGCGGCAAGGCCTACAGCTGCCGCGACCCCGAAGGCCATCTGTGGTGGATCGGCAGTTACGATCCCTGGGCCTGACATGGGATTGAAAGATCTCTTCAAGCCACGCCACCGGCCCACCAAAACGGCACCGGTGGCGGAGGCGCCGCGGCTGGGAAAGCTGAAGACCAGCCCGAACGCTGGCGGACCGCAGCCGGTCATTTCAGCCGCCACCGAGCCTGAGCCATTGTTGGCCGACGAGCAGGAAACCACGGCGAGTGCGGACACGCCGGCAACGTCATCTGCTTGGCTGAGTTTTCCCGACGACAGCGACGTGATTGCCGAGCGTGCGCGCAAGGCCGAAGCCGAGCGTGCCGAAACGGCGCGCAAGCTCGAAGCGCTGAGCCTGAGCCTGCTCGACCGCTGGAACGAGCTAGAGGAGGAATCGCCAGCGCAGGCGGCTGTTGCCTTCAGAACACTGACCAGCGAAGACGATGTAGCTGTGAGCGCGCCGGCGGTCAGCACCGAAGACGTGACGGCGGTGGTCAACACCATCCCCGATGCCATCCTCACTTTCGATTCGCAGGGTTGCATCGTCAGCGCCAATGCCGGTGCGGAAGAGATGTTCGGCTACGCCGCCAAAGATCTCATCGGCAGTCCCCTTGCGCGCCTGCTGCCCGGCGATGCCGAAGGCCCCGCCGCCGAGCTGCTGGCCTTTGCGACCGGCGCGGCGCAGGGCCGTACCGTGCGGGAGTGGCGGGGTGTCCGGCGGGATGGCGCGCTGCTGCTGGTCGAGATGTCGGTGGGTGCGGTGACGGTGGCCAACGAGCGCCACGGGGCGGCGGTGGTGCGCGACATCACCGCGCGCAAGGCAGCAGAAGAGGCCCGCGCCAGCCTCACCGCTTCGCTGCAACAGCAGGTCGCCGAAACCCAGGCCGCGCTCGAAGCCCTGCGCAGCACGCAGGACAAGTTGGTGCAGTCCGAAAAAATGGCCTCGCTCGGCGTGCTCGTCGCCGGCATCGCCCACGAGATCAATACGCCGGTCGGCATCGCCGTGACGGCGGCGTCGCATCTGATGGATCGCATGGCGTTGCTGACGGAGGCCATCACCAACGGCACGCTGAAAAAATCGCAGCTGCTTGATACCGTCGCCACCAGCCGCCAGTCCGCCGAGATCGTGCTGAGCAATCTCGAACGGGCGGCGGAGCTGATCCAGAGCTTCAAGCAGGTCGCGGTGGATCAAACCAGCCGCGAGACGCGCACCATCGACCTCGACGTGTATCTGCACGAAACCATTCACAGCCTGCACCCGCGCATCAAGGCCACGCTGCACAAGGTGGAGCTGCTGTGCCCGCCCGCTGTGTCGCTGCACCTGGCAGCGGGCGCGCTCTCGCAGGTGGTGAGCAACCTGGTGCTCAATGCCCTGGAGCACGCCTTCCCCAACGGGCAGGCCGGACTCGTGCGGGTCGCGGCCAGTCGCGATGATGATCAGATGCAGCTTGTCGTCGAAGACGATGGCGTCGGCATTGCGGCCGAAGTGCTGCCGCGCATCTTCGATCCGTTCTTCACCACGCGCCGCGGCAGCGGCGGCAGTGGACTGGGCCTGCACATCGTCTACAACCTGGTCACCCAGACCTTTGGCGGCAGCATTGTCGTGACCAGCGAACCTGGCGAGGGCGCCTGCTTTACCGTGCGCTGGCCGGCAGTCGCAGCGTAAAGGTCGAGCCCACGCCCGGCACCGAGCTGGCCAGCAACTCGCCGCCGTGCAGGCGCGCGACCTTGCGGCAGATGGCGAGGCCAAGGCCGCTGCCAGCGGAGGCCTCGTGCGCATTCACGCGATGGAAGCCTTCGAGCACTTTCGGTAGCTCTGCTGGCTCGATACCGATGCCGTGGTCGATCACCTGCACGTCCACCACGTCGGCCGTCTGCTTTGCCTGCACGCGCACCACGGCGCCACTTTGGGTCTGGAACTTGAGCGCGTTGTGCACCAGGTTGACCAGCGCCTGTTCGAGCATCACCGCGTCGCCCTCGATCGCCGGCAGCGGCTCCACCTGCAAGACGGCCTGGCGGGTTTCGAGTTCTTCTGCCAGGCGTATGCGCACGCGCTGCATCAGCGCATCCAGCACCACGGCCTGCGGCTGGCGGTTGGCGCGGCTCAGATCCGAAAACTCCAATAGATCGCGAATCAGCATCGCCAGCGTCGTGCCATTGCTCACCACGTCTGCCAGCAGCGCACGGCCATCGTCATCCAGCTGCGCGGCGTTGCGACGCTGCAAGAGTTGGGTGAAACCGACGATGGCGCGCAGCGGCGTCTGTAAATCGTGTGAGGCGACGTAGGCGAAGCGCTCCAGCTCCTGGTTCGATTGCAGCAGCGCCCGCTCACGCTGGCGGCGGCTGTCCAGCAGCGCATAGGTGCGCAGTGCTGCGGCCACACTCACGTAGAGTCGCTCGCTGGTCAGCTCGGTCTTGGTGCGGTAGTCGTCGATCTCGTAGTGGTCGATCACTGTGCGCGCCGGTGCCACACCCGGCTGGCCAGTGCGCAGCACGATGCGCACCTCGCGGTTGCCTAGCTCTTCGCGCACGTGCCGCACGAAGGCGAGGCCGGCGTCGTCGCTCTCCATCACCACATCGAGCAGGATCAGCGCCGCATCGGGGTGTGCCGCCAGCAGCGCCCGCCCTTCGGCGGCGGAAGCGCCGTTGACGAGCCGCACGCCGCGCCCGGAGAACTGGGCTTTTTCAAGCGCCAGGCGGGTGACGGCGTGGATGTCCGGCTCGTCGTCTACCACCAGCACGATCCAGGGCGGCAGGCCACCCTGTATTCCCTCGTCCTCGTCGGCAAAAAACAGGTCGTCGGTATCGTTCGGGCTCATGCCGGATGGTGGTCTTGTGCCGCAAGTGCAGGCGGCAACAGTCTAGCGACGCTTTGTCGCTAGTGGATCAGCCCCAGCAGGCCGATGGCGATGAGATAGAACGCGACCACGTAGTTGAGGATGCGCGGCGCGATCAGGATGGCGATGCCCGCGATGAGCGAAAGCACGGGCACGATGTCGAGGTGGATGGTCATGGGAGTCAGGGGCTGTAAATGTGCAGGCATCAGAGCCGCTGTTGCTTTCTCGCTACTGAACCTGCTCACCCTGCGTGCGAGCCGCTCGCTTTTGGTGATCGAATCGTGTCGCCAGTCGATTTGAAAGCCGAGGCAAGGCAGACCCTTGTCGTCATGCCAAACTCTATCAACACAAACAGAAATCGGAGATACCCACCATGTGCGAGCACGATGATTTCAATGAGTTTGCTGGACCGAGACGGCAGATCACACGACGCGAGTTCGGGCGCATGACGCTCACTGCCGGGCTGCTCGCCAGCCTGCCCAAGGCCGCGTTTGCAGGCCACACCAAGGGCAGGGATGTCGAGATCAAAACCGCAGACGGCACTGCGGATGCCTACTTCGTGCATCCCAACAAGGGCAAGCATCCGGCGGTGCTGATCTGGCCCGATATCTTTGGTCTGCGCCCCGCGTTCAAGGACATGGCCACGCGCCTCGCCGAGGCAGGCTATGCGGTGCTGGTTGTCAATCCGTTCTATCGCAAGCAGCGCGCACCCACCGCACCCGCCAACCCCAGCTTCGACGACCCCGCGGTGCGCGAGTCACTGATGGCGCTGAAGAACTCGCTCACCGAGGCCACCGCCCAGGTCGATGCCAGTGCCTTCGTCGGCTTTCTCGATGTGCAGAAAGCCGTGGATGGTGAGCGCAAGATCGGCACCATCGGCTATTGCATGGGTGGTCCGCTGGTGTTCCGCACTGCTGCCTATCAAGCCGGGCGCATCGGTGCTGCCGCTAGCTTCCACGCAGGCGGGCTGGTCACCGACAAGCCCGACAGCCCGCACCGGCTGATCCCCTACATGAAAGCGCAGCATCTCATCGCCATCGCCGAAAACGACGATGCCAAGGAACCGCAGGTGAAAGACAAGCTGCGCGCGGCCTTCGCTACCGCCAAGCTGCCTGCCGAGATCGAGGTGTATGCCGGTACCCAGCATGGCTGGTGCCCCACCGATTCCAAGGTCTACAACCACGATCAGGCCGAGAAGGCTTGGGGGCGGATGCTGGCCTTGTTCGAGCGGGCGCTGCTTGCGTGAGTCGAGGCACTCGACCGCTGTGTTGATCGGCGGTGCGAAAGGACTTACGGCGACACCACGGTGATCGTTTCGGTGCTGCAGACGGTGGTGTTGTCTACGCAGGCTTCCACCGTCGCGGCGCCCGGGCGGTCAGCGGCAAAATACTGGGTGACGATCTGACCTTTGTTGGTCTTGCCACTGGTGATGCTGAGTCGTTCCGCCGAGCCTTCCTGCGCGCGAGCGAGCCTGAAGGTGACTGCGCTGCCATCGCTGGGGCCGCCACCTTCGCTGGCCACGGTGGCGGTGATGGTGCTGCTGCTCTCCTGAGCGCCTGCGGTGGGAATCTGCCGCGGGCTGGCCACCACGGTGATGCCGCTCGGCATGTCGCGGGCTTGCAGGGCGAGGGTGGCGCTGCGCCCATTCGATTGATCGACGGCAGTGACGTTGACGGTGCCCACGCTCGTGGCATACACCCCGATGAGCTTGGCGAAATCGCCGGTGCCACCCGGGCCGCGGGTGTCGGCCATGATCACGCTGCTCGACGCCACACCATCGACCGTGAACCGTCCGCCGCCAGTGGCCGCAAGCTGCACCTTGCCGGTGACGCCCTCGGTGCCGCTGCCACTGCCAGCGGCCCGAGTCCATTGAAACCGCAGCCGCGTCGGCTGGCTGGGGTTGAAGCCGATGTCGTTCGACGTGGGCTGCACAAAACGAAAAGTCGCGGGCTGCACGTTAACCATGAAATTGGTCATCAGCGGGCTGCCCGCAGCATCGACCTGGCCGGGCACGCTGGCGAACAAGGTGATGGTGATCGGCGTCGTCGCGCTCGGCGGTGCGGTGTAGGTGAAACACACATCGCCTTGACGGTCCGTGATACCGCCGCCGCTGGGCGGCTGTTCGAGGCCGCCATCGCCGCACGGCGAGATCACCACGATGTCGCCGTCGTTGTTGGCGTTGCCCGTCGCCGACAGGTTGATGCCAACGCCCGGGTTCGCAGCACCCTGCTTGCCCGGTTTGTAGGTTGCGAAAAAGCCCGAGGTTTTCACGCCGGGCGCAACGGTTTCTGGCCCGGTGAGCCTGATCGAGCCAGCGGTGACTGTCGTTGGCGGCTGCTGACCCGGCGTCGGCCCAAGCAAGCCATCGAACTGGGTATTTCCGCTGTTGCTGCAAGCGCCTGTACCCAGCACGAGCAGCAAGGTGGCGGCGAGACGAAGCATGATCGTTTTCATGCCTCGATGATGTCAGGCCGCCCCCGACATGGCGAGCCGGATCGCTTGACGGCTGTCAGCGCTTCGCAGCCAGCTGCGCCACGATGGCCGGGTTCTCCAGCGTAGAAATATCCTGTGTGATGTCCTCGCCCTTGGCGATGCTTCGCAAGAGCCGCCGCATGATCTTGCCGCTGCGGGTCTTGGGCAGGCCGTCGGCGAGGCGGATGTCGTCGGGCTTGGCAATCGCGCCGATTTCTTTGGCGACGTGGTCTCGCAGTTCCTTGATGAGTTTCTCGGCCTCTGCACCTTCCGGCCGTGTGCCCTTGAGAATGACAAAGGCGCAGATGGCCTCGCCCTTCACGTCGTGCGGGCGGCCCACCACGGCGGCTTCGGCGACGCGCGGGTGACTCACCAGGGCACTTTCGACTTCCATCGTGCCCAGGCGATGGCCGCTGACGTTCAGCACGTCATCGACGCGACCCATGATCCAGTAATAGCCGTCGGCATCGCGATGGGCGCCATCGCCCGCGACATAGAGGTAGCTGCCATCGGCGCGTTTCGGGAACTGCCCGAAATAGGCCTTCTTGTAGCGCTCGTTGTCGCCCCAAATCGTGCGCAGCATATGCGGCCAGGGCTTGGTGATCACCAGATAGCCACCCGCCTCTTTGCCCTTCTCCGGCACGCCGGACTCGTTGACGATCTCGCAGAAGATGCCGGGCAGCGGCTTGGTGCAGCTGCCTGGTTTGGTCGGCAAGGCGCCGGGGATCGGCGAGATCATCGCGGCCCCGGTTTCGGTCTGCCACCAGGTATCGA
Source organism: Stagnimonas sp. (assembly GCA_965279705.1). Taxonomy (GTDB): domain Bacteria; phylum Pseudomonadota; class Gammaproteobacteria; order Nevskiales; family Nevskiaceae; genus Stagnimonas. Next base: position 2,150,582 of record OZ257257.1, on the reverse strand, counting down.
CGATGGGCAGTTTCTCGTTGCCGATGACGCGGTGGTACCACATCCAGGCCTCGGGGTTGATCGGTTCACCGACGCTACCGAGCATGCGCAGCTTCGACAGGTCGTATTTCTTCGGCCAGTCGTCGCCGAGCTTCATCAGGGCGCGGATCGCGGTCGGTGCGGTGTAGAAGATCGTCACGCCGTGGTCCTGACAGATCTTCCAGAACCGGCCGGCGTCGGGATAGGTGGGCACGCCCTCGAACATCATCACCGTCGCGCCATTGCTGAGCGGCCCGTAGGCCACGTAGCTGTGGCCGGTGATCCAGCCGACGTCGGCGGTGCACCAGAACACGTCGTCTTCCTTGAGATCAAAAATCCACTGACAGGTGAGGTGCGCACCCAGCAGATAACCGCCGGTGGAATGCTGGATACCCTTGGGCTTGCCGGTGCTGCCACTGGTGTAGAGCAGGAACAGCGGGTGCTCGGCCTCGACCCATTCCGGCTCGCAGCGGTCGGGCTGCGTGGCGATCAGCTCATGCCACCAAAGGTCGCGGTCGGCCGTCATGTTCGTATGGTTGTGGCCGTGCTGGAGTACGATGATTTTTTCCACCGTCTTGCCGCCACTGGCCAGCGACTCATCGACGGTTTTCTTCAGATCAATGATGTTGCCGCCGCGGCTGTTGCCATCGGCGGTGATGATCCATTTCGCAGCGGTATCTTCGATACGGTCCTTCAGCGAGCTGGCCGAGAAACCACCGAAGACCACCGAGTGAATCGCGCCGATGCGGGCGCAGGCGAGCAGGGCGATCACCGCCTCCGGCGTGTGCGGCAGGTAGACGATGACGCGGTCACCCTTCACCGCGCCCAGCGATTTCAAGCCGTTGGCGAGCTTGCAGACCTCGGCGTGCAGCTGTTTATAGGTAAAGGTGCGCGCGCCGCCCTTGTCGGCCTCGAAGCGGATCGCGATCTTGTCGCCGTGGCTGCCCAGGTGGCGGTCGAGACAGTTGACCGAGGCGTTGGTACGGCCATCGGTGAACCAGCGGTAATTGGGCGCATCGCTGTCGTCGAGCACGGTGCGAAAGGGCGTCTGCCAGGCGAGTTCTTTCTTGGCCAGGTCACCCCAGAAGCTGATGTAGTCGGTGGCGGCTGCAGCGTGCAGAACAGCGAGCTTGTCGGCATCCAGTCGCGCGTGGGCAACGAAATCGGCCGATGGTGGAAAGCTGCGGGTTTCGGCAAGCACGGATGAAATGCCGTTGTCGGGTTGGCTCATGGGGTCTCCTCGTGAGTTGTCAGTATTTGCGTCAGATTGTGCGGGATCAACGGCCAGATCGAAATGCGACCAATGTCCAACAAAAAACCCCGGAACCAGTCCGGGGTTTTTGCTCAAGCCGAGGCTCGATTACTCGTCGTGCAACGACTTGCCGTTGGTCTCGGGTAGGAACAAGGTGCCGATGACCAGCGTCATCACCGCAACCCCGATCGGATACCAGAGGCCGTAGTAGATGTCGCCCTGCAAGCTCACCAGTGCGAAGGCAATGGTCGGCACGAAGCCGCCGAACCAGCCGTTGCCGATGTGGTACGGCAGGCTCATCGAGGTGTAGCGGATCTTGGTGGGGAACAGCTCCACCAGCCACGCCGCGATCGGCCCGTAGACCATCGTCACGTAGATGACGAGAATCGACAGCAGCACGATCAGCATCGGCTTGTTGACCGCCGCCGGGTCCGCACTCTTCGGGTAACCCGCCGCCGTCAGTGCATCGCCGGTGGTCTTGGCAAATGCGCCCTGCTGGGTCTTGAAGGTGGGCTTGTCGAGCTGCGAGCCATCGAAGCTTGCGTAGCTCGTCTCGCCGATCTTCACCGACGCCACAGTACCTGCCGGGGCTGCGACATTCTTATATGGCACACCCGACTTAGCGAGGAAGCTCTTCGCCACGTCGCAAGACGAGTTGAACACCTTCTTGCCGACCGGATCGAACTGGAAGTTGCACTCCGCCGGGTCTGCAATCACCGTCACCGGCGAGGTGGCGGCGGCAGTTTCGAGCGCCGGGTTGGCGTAGTGGGTGATGGCCTTGAAGATCGGGAAATAGGTGAGTGCCGCGATGAGGCAACCCGCCATGATGATCGGCTTGCGTCCCACCTTGTCCGACAGCCAGCCGAAGAAGATGAAGAACGGCGTGCCGATCAAGAGACCCGCGGCGATCAGCAGGTTTGCCGTCGTCGAGTCCACCTTCACGCTCTGGGTCAAGAAGTAGAGCGCATAGAACTGGCCCGTGTACCAGACCACCGCCTGGCCGGCTGTGGCGCCGAACAGCGCGAGAATGACGATCTTGAGGTTCTTCCACTTGCCGAAGGCATCGGTGAGCGGCGCCTTGCTGCCTTTGCCGTGCTCTTTCATCTCCTTGAACATCGGCGACTCATCCAGCTGCAAGCGGATGTAGACCGAGATACCGAGCATCACTGAAGAGAGAAGGAACGGAATGCGCCAGCCCCAGGCCTCGAAGGCCTCGGTGCCCAGTGTCAGGCGGCAGGCGAGGATCACCAGCAGCGACAGGAACAGACCCATCGTCGCGGTGGTCTGGATCCAACTGGTGGCCAGGCCGCGCTTCTTCGGGTCGGCGTATTCGGCGACGTAGGTTGCCGCACCGCCGTATTCACCGCCGAGTGCCAGGCCTTGCAGCAGGCGCAACACGATCAGGATGATGGGTGCTGCCACACCGATCGAGGCGTAGCTGGGCAGCACGCCGACCAGGAAGGTCGACAAGCCCATGATGAGGATGGTGATGAGAAAGGTCTGCTTGCGGCCGAGCAGGTCGCCCATGCGGCCGAAGAACAGCGCGCCGAACGGCCGCACCGCGAAGCCGGCGGCAAAGGCGAGCAGTGCGAAGATGAAGGCACTGGTGTCGTTGAGGCCCGAGAAAAACTGCTTGGCGATGATCGCCGCCAGCGAGCCGTAGAGGTAGAAGTCGTACCACTCGAAAACCGTACCCAGCGAGGAGGCGAAAATCACCTTGCGGCGCTTGGCAGCGCTGTGAACCTGGGGTGCGCCGAAAACGGCGGTGGGACTACTCATACGTGTTCTCCTCGATTTATGGACTGCTGGTGGGCTGCTGATGTGCATGCACTCTAGGAGCGCTACGCGGCGGGAGGAACGCGACCTTGGTCGCAACGGGGCGCTGCAAGGCCTGCGACTTTGGTCTAATGCGGCAACGCAGCTGCCGTGCCCCTTGGTGCGGAAATAACAAGAAGAGGAGAGAAGAAAAACAATGCTTCCCGGTTGGGCACTGTTTCTGATTTCAGCAGGCTATGTCGCCCTGCTGTTCGGCATTGCCCACCACGGCGATCGTCGCCACGCGCGCGCAGTGGATGAAGGTCGCACACCGCGCTTGCAGCCCTGGGTGTACAGCCTCGCACTCGGCGTCTACTGCACCTCGTGGACGTTCTACGGCGCCGTGGGTCGCGCCGCCGCCAGTGGCTGGGATTTTCTGCCCATCTATCTCGGCCCGCTGCTGGTGTTCGTGTTCGGAGCACCGCTGCTCGCCAAGGTGATTGCGGTCAGCAAGCGCCATAACATCACATCCATCGCCGATTTCATCGGCGCGCGCTACGGCCGTCACCAGCCGCTGGCGATGCTCGCCACCTTCATCGCCGTGGTGGGCGTGGTGCCCTATATCGCCTTGCAGCTGAAGGCGGTGGCATTCGGATTCGAGGTGCTTGCCAGCCCGCTCGCGCTCACCACCGACAGCACGCAGGGCTTTGCCGATACCGCCTTGGTGATCGCCGGTCTGCTGGCCATCTTCGCGGTGCTGTTCGGCACCCGGCAGGTGGTGTCGAGCGAGTCGCATCACGGCATGGTGCTCGCCATCGCCTTCGAGTCGGTCATCAAGCTCGGCGCTTTTCTCGCGGTGGGGCTCTACGTTTGCTACAGCGTGTTCAACGGTTTTGGCGATGCTTACACGCAAGCACTGAAACTGCCGCAGCTCATCGAACCTTTATCCGATAGCGGCTGGCAGGCGGGCTTCTGGACACAAACCCTGCTGGCCGCCATCGCCATCGTCTGTCTGCCACGACAGTTCCAGATGACGGTGGTTGAGTCGACCTCGCCGCGCGATCTCAATCGGGCGCGCTGGGTGTTTCCGCTCTACATCCTGCTCATCAGCGCCTTCGTGGTGCCCATCGCCGCAGCGGGTTTGAAGCACCTGCCCATCGGCACACCGGCTGATACTTTTGTGCTGGCACTGCCGCTCGCCAACGGTCACGGCTTGCTTTCACTCGCCGCCTATCTGGGTGGCTTTTCGGCGGCGACCAGCATGGTCATCGTCGAGACCATCGCGCTTTCCACCATGCTCAGCAACGAGGTGGTGTTGCCGATGCTGCTGCGCTCCAAGCGCCTCGGTCTGGGCGAGCGGGGCGATTTGAGCGGTCTGCTCAAGCTCATCCGCCGCGTCGCCATCTTCGCCATTCTCGGCACCGCCTGGCTGTACTACCGGCTGTTCACCGGGCCCGGAACGCTCTCGGCGATCGGCCTGCTCTCGTTCGTGGCGGTGGCGCAGTTTGCACCGGCAGTGCTGGGCGGCATGCTGTGGCGCGGCGGTAGTTATCGCGGTGCGGTGTGGGGCTTGAGCGCGGGCTTTGCGGTATGGAGCTACACGCTGCTGCTACCCGCACTGCTCGGCCAACAGGGCCACGCCCTGCTGGTCGAGGGGCCGCTCGGCATGGCGGCGCTCAGACCACAGGCCTTGTTTGGCATGACCGGCTTGGACCCCATCACCCACGGCACGCTGTGGAGCCTCGCCGCCAATATCTTCGGCTACGGTTTCGTTTCCTGGCTGTCGCAACCGCGCTTGGCCGAACGCCTGCAAGCGGTGCAGTTCCTCACACCCGGCAACATCGCGCGGGGCGTGCCGGAGCCGCTGAGCGCCACGCCCGCGACGGTGGGCGATCTGCTGGCATTGCTCGAACGGTTTCTGGGTGCCGAGCGCGTGCAGGAGCAGATCGCCGACTTCAACCACCAACGCCGCAAACCCGCTGCCGTCGCCAACGAACGTGCCGACCGCGAGCTACTGCGCTTCACCGAACACCTGCTCGCCGGCGCGCTCGGTGCATCGAGCGCGCGTCTGCTGCTGGCCAGCACGCTGAGGGGCCGCGACATGCAGCCGGAGGATGTGATCCGCCTGCTGGACGAAACCAGCCACGCCATTGTCTTCTCGCAGGAGCGCCTGCGCGCGACACTCGAACACCTCTCGCAGGGCGTGAGCGTGGTCGACAAGGACCTGCGACTGGTCGCCTGGAACCATCGCTATCTCGAGCTGTTCGCCTATCCGCCCGAGCTGATCCACATCGGTCAGCCGATCGAGACCTTGTTCCGCCACAACGCCCAGCGCGGCCTGTTGGGTGCCGGCACGATCGAGACCCTGGTCGCGCGCCGCATGGAGCACCTACAACGCGGCACGCCGTACGTGCACGAGCGGCAACTGCCGGATGGCAGCGTCATCGAAATTCGTGGCACGCCGACGCCGGGTGGCGGCTTCGTCACCAGCTATTCGGACGTGACCGCCTACACCCGCGCACAGGCCGCACTCAAGACCGCCAACGACACGCTGGAACTGCGCGTGGCCGATCGCACCGCCGAACTCGCCATTGCCAGCGGTGAGGCACAGCAGGCCAACGCGGCCAAGACCCGTTTTCTGGCCGCGGCCTCACACGATCTGGTGCAGCCCTTGCACGCGGCACGACTTTTTCTCGCTGCCGCCGACCGCGAGCAGTTGCCGGCCGAGACCAACATCGTGCTGGAGCGCATCGGCGATTCACTGAGTGCGGCAGAGCAGTTGCTGAGCGGCCTGCTCGACATCAGCAAGCTCGATGCCGGCGCCTTGCCGGTGCAGCGCGAAACCTTTGCCGCCGATACGCTGCTGAGCCCGCTCGCCCGCGAGTTCGCCGCGCTTGCCGCCATTCGCGGTTTGAGCTTCCGCTATCGGCCGACGCGGGCGCTGCTCTACAGCGACGCCGCATTGCTGCGCCGCGTGCTGCAAAATTTTCTGGGCAATGCGCTGCGCTACACGCGGCAGGGGCGGGTGCTGCTGGGCGTGAGGCATCTGGGCGACCATCTGCGCATCGAGGTCTGGGACACCGGCCCCGGCATCGCACCCGAACAGCATCGCGCGATCTTCGAGGAGTTCCGCCGCCTGCACGCGCAGGATGCGGTCGGCGAACGCGGCCTGGGTCTGGGCCTTGCGATCAGCGAGCGCATCACCAAGCTCTTGGGCCACACCCTGACGCTGCGCAGCTGGCCCGGTCGCGGCTCGCTGTTCGCGCTCACCGTGCCGCTGGGTGCGGCCAGCGATCTCAAGCCGGTGATGCCAGCGGATCTCGAACGTATCGATCAGCGCCCCGGCGCCCATCGCGCCCGCGTGCTGGTGCTCGACAACGAACCCCTGGCGCTCGGCGCGCTCACCGCGCTGCTGCAGCGCTGGGGTCACGAGGTGTTGCCTGCCGCATCGGGCCGCGAGGCGCATGCCCTCTGCGAAGGCTATGCGCCACCCGATCTCGCGCTGGTGGACTACCACCTGGACGATGGCGAGAGCGGCATTGACGTCGCCGTGCAATTACGTGCGCTGTGGGGCGTTGAAGTGCCCTGTGTCGTTATCACCGCCGACCCGACGCGCGAAGCGCGTGATGCCGCTGCAGCGCAGGGTTATGCCTTGCTGCAAAAGCCACTGAAACCCGCCGCGCTGAGAGCGTTGATGCAGAGGCTTCTGACCGATCGCGGTACTTGAGAAACAGGGCATTCGGGCCTTGCCCGGTGTTAGCATCGTCAACCTTTAGAGAAGACAGCATGGCAAAGAAATCGACCCCGAAATCGACGGCAGTGATTGGACCCTTAGCCAAATGCCCCACCGGCATTCGCGGCCTGGACGAGATCACTGGTGGCGGCCTGCCGCGTGGTCGTCCCTCACTGGTCTGCGGTAATGCGGGCTGCGGCAAGACCATTCTCGGCATGGAGTTTCTCGTCCACGGTGCGCGTGATTTCGGCGAGTCTGGCGTGTTCATGTCATTCGAGGAACGCACCGAGGAGCTTGAAAAGAACTTCACCTCGCTGGGCGTTGACCTCACGCAAATGGTCAAGCGCGGCCAACTCGCCATCGACTATGTGCACATCGAACGCAGCGAGATCGAAGAGACCGGCGAATACGACCTCGATGGCCTGTTCGTACGGCTCGGCTATGCCATTGATTCCATCGGTGCCAAGCGCGTGGTGCTGGACACGATCGAGGCCTTGTTCAGCGGCTTCAACAACACCGCCATCCTGCGCGCCGAACTGCGTCGCCTATTCCGCTGGCTGAAAGAGAAGGGCGTGACTGCCGTCATCACCGGCGAGCGCGGCGACAAGATGCTGACCCGCCACGGGCTGGAAGAATACGTCGCCGACTGCGTCATTCTGCTCGATCTGCGCGTCGAGCAGCAGGTGGCCACGCGCCGGTTGCGGGTGGTCAAGTACCGTGGCACCACGCACGGCACCGACGAATATCCCTTCCTCATCGACGAGCAGGGCATTTCCATCTTGCCTATCACTTCGCTCGGGCTCGACCATGCGGTGTCGCACAAGCGGGTGTCGTCCGGCATCGCGCGGCTGGACACCATGCTGGGCGGACAGGGCTATTACCGCGGCTCGGTGGTGCTGCTCTCTGGCACTGCAGGTTCGGGCAAATCGAGTCTCGCTGCCCGGTTCGTCGAGGCGGCCTGCGAACGCGGCGAACGTTGCCTTTACTTTCCCTTCGAGGAATCGCCGCAGCAGATCGTCCGCAACATGGCTTCGATCGGTTGCGATCTGGGCCGCTGGCAGCAGAAGGGCCTGCTGCGCTTCCACGCCTCGCGCCCCTCGCTGTACGGCCTGGAGATGCACCTGGCCACAGTCCACAAGTATGTGAGCGAGTTCAAGCCGCAGATCGTGGTGATCGACCCCATCTCCAACCTCACCGCCGTCGGCAGCGGCAACGAGGCGAAGTCGATGCTGACGCGGCTGATCGATTTCCTGAAAACCCAGCAGATCTCGACGCTGATGACCGATCTGACCCATGCCGGCGATTCCACCGAGAGCAGCAGCGAGGAAATCTCTTCCCTGGTCGACAGCTGGATCTGCCTGCGCGACATCGAGCATCAGGGCGAGCGCAACCGCGGCCTGCACATTCTCAAGTCGCGCGGCATGCCGCACTCCAACCAGGTACGCGAGTTCGTGATGAGCAGCAAAGGCATGGATCTGGTGGATGTCTACATCGGCCCTGCCGGCATGGTGACCGGCTCGGCACGACTGGCGCAGGAGGCGCTGGAACGCGCCAGTGCTGTCTCTGGCCAGCAGCAGGCGCAGCGCCAGCAACGCGACTACGAACGTCGCCGCGCGCTGCTGGAGGCCAACATCGCCGGCATGCGTCTGGAGTTTGAATCCACCACGCAAGACATGCACGAAGTGCTTGCCCAGGATGCACAGCGCAGCGCGATGCTCGAACAGGGTCGCGAGCAGCTGGCGCGGTCGCGCAAAGCAGATGTGAAGCCCGTCTCCGCAGGTGCGAAAGCGCCGGCAAAGAAGCGCCAGTGAAGCGTGCGGAATCGTCTCGCGGTGCGCCCAAGGCGACCGTGAACCCTTCAAAAAAATGCCTGCTCAAACTCTATGTAGCCGGGGCGAGCCCCAAGTCGCTCGCGGCCTTCGCCAACCTCAAGCGCATCTGCGAAGCACACATGCCCGGCGAGTACGAGATCGAGATCATTGATCTGCTGCAGAGTCCGCAACTTGCCAAGGGGGATCAGATCCTGGCAGTGCCGACTGTGGTGCGCCGGCTGCCCGAGCCGATCCGCAAGATCATCGGCGATCTCTCTAACACCGAGCGCGTGCTGGTCGGGCTCAATCTGAAAGTTGGCACCGCGTGAGCACCTCGCCTGGCAGTGACAATACTGCCGAGCTTTACCTGCTCACTTTGTTCGTGGCCGGCACCACGCCCAATTCCGTGCGCGCCATCCACAACACCCAGCGGTTCTGTGAGGCGCATCTTGCCGGTCGCTACGAGCTGCGCATCATCGACATCTACCAGCAGCCGGAGCTTGCGAAGAGCGAGCAGATCATTGCAGCACCCACGCTCATTCGCAGGCAGCCGCTGCCGCTCAGACGGCTGATCGGTGACATGACCAACGCCTCGCGGCTGCTGCTGCCGACTTTCGACGCCGGCGCTCTGACGGTTCAATCCAGTGAACAAGACTGAACCGACGCCAGCCGCGCTTGGGGCTCAGCTGGAAGAACTGCAAGCGCGCCTGCAGGAGGCTGAAGACACGCTCGAAGCGATCCGCAGCGGGCAGGTCGATGCCGTGGTCGTCGAGGGCGGCGAGAGCGGGCGGGTGTTCACGCTTGAAGGGGCCGAGCATCCCTACCGCGTAATGATCGAAGCCATGCACGAAGGGGCGGCGGTCACCACCCGCACCGGCATCATCCAGTATTGCAACCGCAGTTTTGCCGCGCTGGTAGCCGTGCCGCTGGACCAGATTCTCGGCCGCTCGATTCTCGATTTCATGGCGCCCGGCGATCTGCCGCTGGTGCAAAGCCTGCTCGCAGCGACCGAGCTCAAACAGCGCGAGATGAATCTCTATGCCACGACCGGCGAGAGCATTCCGGTGGTGTTGTCTTCCCGGCATCTCGACATCCGCGGCGATCTGGACGCAATCTATTTTGTGACGATGGACATGCGCGAGCAGCGTGCCGCCGAGAGCCAGCGCCGCGCCGCCGAGATGCAGTACCGCAGCCTGTTCGACAACGCCTCGGAAGGCATCTTCCACATGGGTACCGATGGCGAGTTCATCAACGTCAATCCTTCGATGGCGGAGATCTACGGCTACGCCGATGCGAAGAAGCTAGTGGCGACGTTCAACCATCACGGCAACGCGCTGTATGCCGAGCCACAACGCCGCCGCGAGTTGTTGAATGCGGTGCGCGAGCGCGGCATGGTGCTGGGGTTCGAGTCCGAGGTGCTGCGCGCCGACGGCGAGTCGATCTGGATCGCCGAGAACATCCATCCGCTGCACGATGGTGAGGGCCACTTGCAGTTCTACGAGGGCACGGTGATCGACATCAGTGCCCGCAAGCGCTACGAGCAGGAGCTGCAGCGCTACGCCAACCACGACACGCTCACGGGTCTCATCAACCGCCGCATGCTGCACGAGAAGCTGGGTCAGGCACTGGACGATGCCTACGTCCGTGGCCAGCAGGTCACGGTGCTCTACATCGACCTCGACATGTTCAAGTCCATCAACGACAGCCTGGGCCATAGCGTCGGCGATCAGTTGCTGGTGCTGGTCGGTGAGCGCCTACGGGTGTGCGTGCGCGAGCAGGACACCGTAGCGCGGCTCGGTGGCGACGAGTTCGTGCTGTTGATGGAGCACTCGCAGGAAATCTCGGTGCCGCAGGTGGCACAGCGCCTGCTCGACCATATCGGCCTGCCGATGCTGATCGGCACCCATGTGCTCAACGTCAGCTGCAGTATCGGGTTCAGCGTTTTCCCCACCGACGGTGCAGACGCCGAAACACTGCTGAAAAACGCTGATGCCGCGATGTACCGCGCCAAGGAGCAGGGCCGCAACAACATTCAGGCCTACACCGAGGCGCTAAACCGCGAGATTGGCCGCAAGCGCACGCTCGAAAGCGCGCTGCGCCGTGCGCTGGAGCGCGAGGAGCTCACACTCAGCTACCAGCCGCAGATTGCGCTGACGAGCGGAAAGGTGGTGGGTGCCGAGGCACTGCTGCGCTGGTCATCGGAGTTCCTCGACGCGCGTCCGCCGGACGAGTTCGTGCCGCTGGCCGAAGAGACCGGGCTGATTGTGCCCATCGGTGAGTGGGCGCTGCGCCTGGCCTGCCAGCAATGCAAATCCTGGCAGGTACTGCGGCAAGAACCCACGCGGGTTTCGGTCAATCTCTCACCCCGGCAGTTCCGGGAAAAAGGCCTGGTGGCGATGATTGCTCGCACGCTGAGCGAGACCGGCCTTGCCGCCGAGCTGCTCGACCTCGAACTCACCGAGAGTCTGGTCATGCACGACGTCGAGGCGGCGGTCCGCACCATGGCGGAGCTGCGCGAGATGGGCGTCAGCATTGCGGTCGACGACTTCGGCATCGGCCATTCGAGTTTGAGCTCGCTCAAGCGTTTCCCGATCCAGAGCCTGAAGATGGACCGCTCGTTCGTCGATGACATCGCACTGGGGGCAGAGGATGCCGATGCCATCGTGCTCGCCATCATCAATCTCGCCCACAGCCGCCGGCTGCGGGTGATTGCCGAAGGGGTGGAAACCCCTGCGCAGCTGGAGTGGCTGCGCCAGCAGGGCTGCGACGAAGTGCAGGGCTTTCTCATCAGCCAGGCCCTGCCGGCTGCGCAGTTCATGGCCGCGCTCGGCAGTGCACGGCCACCCTGGGCGGATTTGTTCCAGTAAGTCAGTCGCGGGCGGTTGCACGGCAATCTTCCGAGTACCATGCACCACTGATCCGAAAAAATTGAGTGGACGTGCCCAACATCATCTCCATCCAGAACCTGACCAAGACCTACAAGTCGGGGTTTCAGGCACTCAAGGGCGTCACGCTCGACATCCGGCGCGGCGAAATCTTTGCGCTGCTGGGCCCCAACGGTGCCGGCAAGACCACGCTCATCGGCATCGTCTGCGGCATCGTCAATCCCAGCAGCGGCACGGTGCTGGCCGATGGCCACGACGTGGTGGCGGACTACCGCGCCGCGCGCGGCAAGATCGGCCTGGTGCCGCAGGAGTTGAGCACCGATGCCTTCGAGACCGTCTGGGCCACCGTCAACTTCAGCCGTGGCCTGTTCGGCAAGCCGCCAGACACGGTGCTGATCGAAAAAATCCTGCGCGAGCTGTCGCTGTGGGACAAGCGCGACGCGAAGATCATGACGCTCTCGGGCGGCATGAAGCGTCGGGTGATGATCGCCAAGGCGCTGTCGCACGAGCCGCAGATCCTGTTTCTCGACGAGCCCAGCGCCGGTGTTGATGTGGAGCTGCGCCGCGACATGTGGGCGATGGTGCGGGCACTGCGTGAGCGTGGTGTCACCATCATTCTCACCACCCATTACATCGAAGAAGCCGAGGAGATGGCCGATCGCATCGGCGTCATCCGCAAGGGCGAGCTGATCGTGGTGGAAGACAAGCAGGCGCTGATGGCAAAGCTGGGCAAGAAGCAGCTGACCCTGAGTCTGAAAACGCCGCTTAGCGAAATCCCCGCCGCACTGGCGGATGCGACGTTGACGCTCTCGGCCGACGGCAATTCGCTGATCTACACCTTCGACGCGCAGAGCGACGAGACCGGCATCGCGGCCCTGCTGCGACGCCTGGGCGAGCACGGCATCGACTTCAAGGAGCTGCAATCCAGCCAGTCCTCGCTGGAAGAAATCTTCGTCAATCTGGTGAGGGAGCAAGCATGAGCACGGGTCTGAACTGGTATGCCGTCAAGGCCATCTACCGCTTCGAGATGGCGCGCACCTTTCGCACGCTGGTGCAGAGCATCGCCTCGCCAGTGCTGTCGACCTCGCTCTATTTCGTGGTGTTCGGTGCCGCCATCGGCTCACGCATGGGCGCGATTGATGGCATCAGCTACGGTGCCTTCATCATCCCTGGCCTGGTAATGTTGTCGCTGCTCAGCGAGAGTGTGTCCAACGCCAGTTTCGGCATCTACATGCCCAAGTGGTCGGGCACGATCTACGAGCTGTTGTCGGCGCCGGTGTCGTATGCCGAGGTGGCTTTGGGCTATGTCGGGGCGGCCGCCAGCAAGTCGGTGATGCTCGGTGTGCTGATGCTCTGCACGGCGCGACTGTTCGTGGACTACGACATCGCCCATCCCCTGTGGATGGCGCTGTTTCTGGTGCTCACTGCGGTGACCTTCAGCCTGTTCGGCTTCATCATCGGCATCTGGGCCGATGGCTTCGAGAAGTTGCAGATCATCCCGCTGATGGTCATCACGCCGCTGACCTTCCTGGGCGGCAGTTTCTATTCGATCACCATGCTGCCGCCGTTCTGGCAGACGGTGACGCTGTTCAACCCGGTGGTGTATCTGGTCAGCGGCTTCCGCTGGAGTTTCTACGGCGTTTCAGATGTAAGCATCGGCACCAGCGTGGGCATGACCTGCGTGTTTCTGCTGCTGTGCGTGCTGACCATTCGCTGGATCTTCCAAACCGGCTATCGCCTGCGCAGCTAGCGCACGGCGGGCACGGCAACCAGTACACTGTGCAACGACAATTACGGAGCAACCGATGGCCAAGCCCAACTACCAGTTCGAGAAGCGCCAGCGCGAACTGAAAAAGATCAAGCAGCAAGAAGAAAAGCGTCTGAAGAAGCTGGCTGGCGGCACTGCAGCCGATGCGACCGACGGCGCCGAGGCACCCGAGTCTGATGCACCCGAAACCACCACGCCGGAGAAAACCCCATGAGCAAAGGGATGGATCGCAAGAAGGAAACCAAGAAAAAACCCGCACTGACGCCGGCTGAGAAAAAAGCCGCCAAGAACGAGAAAAAGAAGTAGTGACTGCCGTCTTCAACCCGGCAGCAGAGGCGGCTCACGCCGCCTTTTTTTGTGGCGCTGAGTGCGCTGCGCCATGAAGCCGCCCAAAGGTCTTCAACCGCTGGTCGATAACGGCATGGTCGATGCCGTGCTGCGACAGCTGAAAAGCGGCAAAGAGGCTTCGGTGTTCGTGGTCAGCTGCGGCGACGAAGTGCGTTGCGCCAAGGTCTACAAAGAGGCCGAACACCGCGGCTTTCACAAGCTCGCCCAGTATCAGGAAGGCCGCAAGGCGCGCGGCAGCCGCGATGCCCGCGCCATGGGCAAGGGCGGCAGCCGCCACGGCCGCAAGCAGCAGGAAGAAGAATGGAAGAACGCCGAAGTCGAGGCTCTGTATCGCCTCGACTACGCCGGTGTGCGCGTGCCCAAGCCGCACGGCGTTCACGCCGGTGTGCTGCTGATGGAACTGGTCTGCGACGCCGAAGGCAATGCCGCACCGCGCTTGAACGATGTCGACATCACGCCCGAGCAGGCGCGCGAGTGGCACCCCTTCATGATGCGGCAGATCGTGCTGATGCTCTGCGAGGGGCTGATCCACGGCGACTTGTCGGAATACAACGTACTGGTCGATGCCGTGGGGCCGGTAGTGATCGACCTGCCGCAGGCGGTGAGTGCCGCCAGCAACAACAATGCGTTCTCGATGTTGGAGCGCGACGTCAACAATATGCGCGCCACCTTTGGCCGCTCGGCGCCAGAGCTGCTGGAAACGCAGTACGCAAAGGAAATCTGGAAGCTGTTCCAGGCCAGCGAGCTGAAGCCCGACAGCGTGCTAACCGGCATCTTCGTTGATGAGTCACCCGAGGCGGACGTGAACGCCGTGCTCGACCAGATCGAAGAGGCAAGGCTCGAAGCCGAAGCCCGTCAACGCGGGCGCGACGACGCCGAAGCCGGGCCAGACAACTCCTGACCGCACGCCTATGAGTGTCGAACCGACCGCCCCCATGCGCGACTTGATGGTCAGCCGTCAGATCATCGAAGACCAGCTGCGCGTCGCGCAGGAGGCGGGCGGCATCGGCGTGTTCTCGCTGGATATCGACAGCAACCAGATGACGGTGACGCCGGAGTTTTGCCGCATCTTCGGTCTGGCCATTGTCGAGTCGTTGAACGCCCAGCAGTTCGAGGTGCTGGTGCTGCCGGCAGATCGAAACAATCGCTCTTCACCCTCGACCCGTCGTTCGGGTGAGGCGATGCTGGAGACCGAGTACCGCATTCACCGCCACAACGATCAGGCTCTGCGCTGGATCCGCCGACGCGCAGAGTTCTTGCGCGATGCCACCGGCCGCGCCATCACGATGGTGGGCGTGGCGCAGGACATCACCGAGCAGAAGATTGCCGAGGCGCAGCTGCGCAATAGCGAGGCGCAGTTTCGCGTGCTGGCACATGCCATGCCCAACCAGGTATGGACCGCCGATGCCGATGGCCAGCTCGACTGGTTCAACCCGCAGGCGCTGGACTATGTCGGGGTCAGTGCCCGCGAGATGAGCGGTGAGAAATGGGCTGCCACACTGCACCCGGATGACCTCGCCAGTGTCTCTGCCGCATGGCGGCATTCGCTCGATACCGGCAGTCCCTACGAAACCGAGTTCAGGGTTTTGCGTGTCGATGGCGTCTATCGCTGGTTTCTGTCGCGGGCGCAGCCGGTGCGCGAGGGCGACCGGGTTGCCCGCTGGATCGGCACCAACACCGACATCGACGATCACAAGAAGGCGCAGGCCGAACTGGCCAGCCTCAATGCCTCGCTGGAACAACAGGTGGAGGAGCGCACCCGCGACCGCAATGGCATCTGGCGATTGTCGAACGACCTGATGATGACGGCTGCCTTCGACGGCACCATCGAAGCAGTGAACCCGGCATGGGCCGATACGCTGGGATGGACTGAAACCGAACTGGTCGGGCGCAACTTCATTGATTTTCTGCACGAAGGCTCGTTGGCCCACACGCTCACTACGCTAGCTGACGTGACGCGTGGCAAGACGGTTCAGAACTTTGAAAACCAGTATCGGCACAAGGATGGCAGCACGCGCGTGATCTCCTGGAGTGCCGTGCCAGACGGCGCCCGCATCCGCGCGGTCGGCCGCGATATCACCGTCGAGCGCCAGCGCCTGGAAGAGCTGCGGCAGACCGAAGAACGCCTGCGCCACAGCCAGAAGCTGGAATCCATCGGCCAGCTCACCGGCGGCATTGCACACGACTTCAACAATCTGCTGACGGGCATTCTGGGCTCGCTGGACATGATGCAGCGCCGGCTGGCGAAGGGCCGCATCGATGACCTGGAACGCTTCATGTCGGCCGCCACCACTTCAGCGCAGCGCGCGGCTGCACTTACGCATCGCTTGCTGGCGTTTTCGCGCCGGCAGTCGCTCGACAGCAAGCCGGTGGACGTCAACCGGCTGGTGCTGTCGATGGAGGATCTGCTCAAGCGCACGCTGGGCGAACAGGTGGATCTCGAAGTGAAGCTGGGCAGCGAAGGCTGGTTGGTCTCCACCGACGAAAACCAGCTCGACAGTGCGCTGCTCAACCTCGCCATCAATGCCCGCGATGCCATGCCACAGGGCGGCAAGCTGACGATTGAAACCAGCGCGACACGGCTGGAGAGCCGCTACACAGATCTGCACGAGGCGCTCGAACCGGGCGAGTACGTGGTGATTTCGGTGAGCGACACCGGCACGGGCATGTCGGCCGAGGTGATTGCCAAGGCCTTCGAGCCGTTCTTCACCACCAAGCCTATAGGCCAGGGTACGGGCCTAGGGCTGTCGATGATCTACGGCTTCGTGCGGCAGTCCGGTGGCCACGTACGCATCTACAGCGAGCTGGAGCGGGGCACCACGGTGAAGGTGTATCTGCCGCGCCTGAAGAGTGGCGAGGCGACCGGGGCCGAAGTGCTGCTGCCGGACGCGCCGCGGGGTACTGGTGAGATCGTGCTGGTGGTCGAGGACGACCCGGCCGTGCGTTTGCTGGTGATGGCCTTGCTGCTCGAACTCGGCTACGCCGCCATCGAGGCTGCCGATAGCAGCGCTGCATTGTCCATCCTCGAATCGGCGCAGCCGCTGGACCTGATGATCTCCGACGTCGGCCTGCCGGGCATGAACGGCCGGCAGCTGGCGGAGGTGGCGCGCCACCATCGCCCCGGTCTGCAAATTCTCTTCATCACCGGCTATGCCGAGAAAGCCGCCGTGCGTTCCGAGTTTCTGGCGCCCGGCATGCAGATGATCTCAAAGCCTTTCACCATCGACGTGCTGGCGGTGAAGATTCGCGAGATTCTGGGTAGCGCACCACCACCTGCCAACAGCTAGCCCTTGCTGGCGTACGCCTTGCGCAGTGCGGCAATCAGGTCTTTCGCGGTGAAAGGTTTGAGCAGCACCTGAACCTGCGGAAAGCGGCTGTTGAACTGGTCCGGCACCGCGCCGGTCGCCAGCACAAAAGGCGTGCGCTTGGCGACCAGCACGTCCATCACCGGCTCGACCGTGCCGCCCTGCACGCGGTAGTCGAGCAGCACCAGATCAGGCGAATGGCGGTTGTGCAGGTCGATTGCCGCCGCCACCGACGCGGCGGGGCCGATGAACTCGATGCCTTCGTCTTCCAGCTGGAAAGTCAGCAGCTGCGCATTCAGCGCGTCATCTTCGACGATGAGAAGTTTGCAGCCCTGTAAAGGCAGTGACGACATGGAGTGTGGGGTTCCCGAACGACTGATCAGTGGGCAATGATAACAATCAGATGTCATTCGTCAGTCAGATGCGGTTGGTTTGGCCGCAAAAATCTTGGGTCGCTCAGGCTTCGTCTTCTTCAGGGGTATCCGCCAGCACGGCGCTGACATCCAGCGTCACTGCGTCGGAAAGCAGCAGACGCTGCGCCAGCACCGCCGCCTGCGTGCGGCCATAGAGCCCCAGCTTGCGCAGGATGGCCGTGACGTGCGCCTTGATCGTCGCCTCGGTAACTGCCAGGTCGTAGGCGATCTGCTTGTTGAGGCGGCCCTCGGCCAGGTGCATGAGCACCCGCAGCTGCTGCGGCGAGAGGCTGGCGACGCGGCGCGCCAGTTGGGCATCGGTGGTGTCGGGCGGGTGGCTTGCTTGCGGCGGCGTCCACAGCTGGCCGTCCAGCACGGCGGTGAGGGCTTCGGTGAGTACCTCCAGCCCGGCCGATTTGGGGATGAAGCCGGCGGCACCGAAATCCAGCGCGCGGTGGATGGTGGTGGCGTCTTCGTCGGCCGAGACCATCACCACCGGCACGCTCGGGTGCTCGGCGCGCAGCCACACCAGCGAGGAAAACCCCTGCACGCCGGGCATGCGCAGGTCCAGCAGCACCAGATCGGCGTCGGGCGCCTTGGCGATGCTGTGCTGGAGCGCAGCGAAACTGTCGGCCTCGGTCACGGCGGCGCCCGGCAGCACCCGCTCTACGGCGGCACGCAGGGCGGCGCGAAACAAGGGGTGATCGTCGGCGACGATGACGACGGGTTGTAGCTGCACGGCTGCTGCGGGTGAGGCGTTCATACACCGGAGTGTAGGCGGCAACGCGCTGAGCGCACCCCTAAGACTTTGGTCGCAATGCGCAGCCAGTTAGACCTAAGGCGAATGGGCCGCTGCGGGGTGGGCGCGCAAGCTCAGGCGGTGGTCATCAGCTGTTCAAAAAACTATTCGAGAGGAGAACCCATGTCATCAGCCCGTTATTGCCTGTCCCCGTTTGCGCTGGCCGCCCGCACCCTGTGCGCCGCCGCACTGCTCACGCCCGTGATGTCGTTTGCGCAAGCCGCCACGTCCAGCGATACCGCCGCCGCCGTGCGCGAACTGCGTCAGCGTCTGGATGTACTAGAGGCGCAACTGGCCGCTGAGCGCGCCAAACCCACGCCGCCACCGCCAGTGGCCGCTGCACCGCCGCCGCCGCCCAAGCCGAACGAGGTGAAGATCGGCGACACCAAGATCACCGTCGGTGGTTATGTGAAGGCCGATGCGCTGATTTCGCGCTTCAGCGAAGGCGAGGTGGCGCAGGGCTCGGGCCGTGACTTTTATCTGCCCAATTCGATCCCGGTGAGTGCGGGCGGCGCCAAGAGCCGCGACTTCACTGACTTTCACGCCAAGGAAACGCGCCTGTTCGTGAAAACCGACACGATGATCGATGGCCACAAGCTCGGCACGCATGTGGAACTGGATTTCATCGTCAACCAGAGCACTACCGCCAACGAGATCGTCACCAACGCCTACACGCCGGGCTTCCGTCGCGCCTTCATCACCTACGACAACCTCTTGGTCGGGCAGGAATGGACGACGTTTCTCAACCTAGGTTCGCTGCCGGAAACGCTGGATTTCGTCGCCTTCCCCAGCGAGGGCTCGGTGTTCGTGCGGCAGCCGCAGCTGCGCTACACGCTGGGCAACTTGCAGCTGGCGGTTGAAAACCCGGAGACCTCGATCCTGCCCGGTGGTGGCGGCGCAGTAGCCGGCAGCGGCGATGGCGTGCTGCCGGATTTCGTCGCCCGCTACAACTTCAAGCTCGGCCCGGCGGAGCTTTCCCTGGCCGGTTTGCTGCGCCAGCTCAAGGCCGAAAACCCGGCAGTCGGTGCCGTCGCAGCCGTCGATGACAAGACCACCGGCGGCGGTGTCAGCCTGGCCGGCAAGATTGCCTTCGGCACGGACGATCTCAAGTTCCAGATCACCACCGGCGACGGCATCGGCCGCTATATGGCGCTGGGCACTTCGGCGGACGTGGTGCTGTCGACCGGCGAGCTGGATGCCATCGGCATCACCGGCGGCTACCTTGCCTACAAGCACGCCTGGTCACCCAAATGGCGCAGCACGGTCACCGTCTCGGCGCTGGAGATCGACAACCCCACCTCGAAGACCGGCACGGCGCTCACCAAGAGCGTGCAGAGCGCCTCGCTCAACCTGCTGTATTCACCGGTGGCCAAACTCACCTTTGGTGCCGAGCTGCGCCACGCCAATCGCGAGCTGGAAAACGGCCAGGACGGCGATCTTGATCGCTTGCAGTTCTCGGCCAAATACAGCTACTGATCGCGGTCATTTCGTTGGGTTCACGGGCCGCGTTCGCGCGGCCTTTTTTGTGGCGCGCGTACAAGCCGCAAATGCACTTATCATCGCGCCCATGCACTACCGCCACGCCTATCACGCCGGCAATTTCGCCGATGTCCACAAGCACGTCGTGCTCGTGGGATTGCTGCAAGCCCTGAGCCGCAAGGACTCGCCCTGGAGCTATCTCGAAACCCATGCCGGTGCGGGTCTCTACGACCTGCGCTCCAGTGCCTCGCTGAAGACTGCCGAGGCGCAGGATGGCATCGGCCAACTCATCGCCGATGGCAACTATGCCGAGCCGATTGCCAGCTATCTCAAGGCCGTGCGCGCGCTCAATGCCGCGGGTGAGGCGGTCGCCATCTACCCCGGCTCGCCAGTACTCGCGCAAGCGCTGCTGCGCGACAAGGACAAGCTGGTGCTCTGCGAAAACGTGCCGGACGTGTTCGAAGAACTGCGCCAGCATTTCGCCCGCGACCGCCAGACCACGCTGCACGAGCGCGATGGCTACGAAGTGCACGCGCTGCTGCCGCCGCCGGAGAAGCGGGGCTTGGTGTTGGTCGATCCACCCTTCGAGCGGCGTGACGAGTTCGAGGCAATGGAAGCGTTTCTGGTGAAGAGCCAGGCGCGCTTTGCGGGCGGCATCTATGCCTTCTGGTATCCGCTCAAGAACAGTTTCGAAGTCGAGCGCTTCGGCCGTCGCATGGCGCTGGTCAGCAGCAAGCCGGTGCTCGATCTCTGCCTCGACACTGGCGCACCCGCGGAGGGCCAGATGCGCGGCAGCGGCTTGGTGGTGGTGAACCCGCCGTATCGCTTCGCCGAAGAGATGACGCCGGTGCTGGCCGACCTCGCCAAGACCTTGTCGCTTGGTCCGCGTGCGGCCTCGTACGTCACCTGGCTCAAGAAGGAATGAGCCAGATCAGATCGCTGCACAAAGGCGAGTTTCTGGAGCTGAAGCGCGACCGTCACTGGGAGTATGTGCGGCGTGTGAAGGCGAGCGGCGCGGTGGTCATCATTGCGGTGACGCCGGCGCGCGAGCTGATTCTGGTGGAGCAGACGCGCATTCCCATGCAGGGCAAGACCATCGAGCTGCCGGCGGGCATTGTCGGTGATAGCGATGCTTTCGCTGGCGAGGCCTTCGAGCAGGCCGCGCTGCGCGAGTTGCTGGAAGAAACCGGCTTTCGCGGCGACGAGGCGTTCATCCTCACCCAGGGGCCGACGGCAGCGGGGCTGACCAGCGAGCAGCTCACCCTGGTCGGCATTCGTGGCCTCACCCGCGAGCACGATGGTGGCGGTGTGGACGGCGAGGACATCACCGTGCATCTGGTGCCGCTCGATGGCGTGCATGGCTGGCTGCAGGCCAAGCGGGCGGAGGGCTTGTTCATCGAGCCGCGCATTTATGCCGGCTTGTGGTTTGCGGGCAGCGGCTTGCTTTAACGCGGCTCGGGCCAGTCGAGCCAGAGGCGGCCATCCGAGTAGATTCGGTTCTTTGCGCGCAGGGCAGTGTCGCCGTTGACGATGTGGTCGAAGACGTTGTGCGCAGGCGCTATGACCGGCGTGCGCCCCTGCTTGAAGCGCTGACCGCGCACCAGCTGCCAGTAGGCCTTGTTGAGTGTGAGCGCGCGTTCGCGGCTGGGCAGCAGCAGATGCCGCAGATCCTTGTCGCCATCGACGCCCGCGCGCCGTACTTCAGCCTCATCCAGCCGCCCCTTGGGGAAGAACCGCGCGAGGATTTCCGCATTGGCGCGAAACTCGTCGCCGCCGCCGACGCGCTTGAAATAGGTGAGCACTTCCGGCTCGGGGTGACCGGCCTGCGGGATGTCTTTGAGGCCATCGAGCGATTGCACCGCCCAGCCCGCTGCACCGGGTACTTTGCGGGGCAGGCCAAAGCTGGAATCCACCGTGATGCCGATGCCGCCGTGGCAGCCCATGCAGCTCAGGGTTTCCTCATGGTCCTGCGCGCGCAGCTGACCGTTGCGGTCTTCGATCCAGCCGCGGTATTCCCAACCCAGCGTGTTGCGCAGACCGCCGTGCTCGCCAGCGGCAAACCAGGGCAGGCGACCAAGGCGCTTTTCCTCGTCGGATTCCTTGTAGGCACCGAGTCGGGTGGTGGCGTCCGGGTCGCTGTACTTGATGGCGTAGCGAAACTCCTTGAGGCGCGGCGACAGCCAGCCGGGTGCATCCGGGTCGAGATAACGCACGGTGTGGATGAACTCGGTGCCGCGTGGATAGCTCCAGCGCTGCACGGGGACGTGTGCGGCGGCACCGAAGTAGCGAGGCGGCAGGCCGCGGATACGGCTGGCGGTGCCGAGCGCGCCATCGCCATCGAGATCACGTTCTGCAAGACGCTCATCCACCGGCTCGACGGTGCGTTGCAGGGTGGCATCGCTCACGGTATCCGGCACCGTCATTGCCGCTTCGAGCAGGGCCAGGTTGAGCCGGTACAGCGGCTGCGAAGGCTTGCCATCTGCCGTGCTGCGAAAGGCCGCAGGCAGACGGATGTAGATGTCGTCACTGGCGCCATTGGTGGGCCAGAACGTGCCGGGAAAAGGCTGGTAGCGCAGCGCCCGCCAGCCGCTGCCATCGCGCAGGAAACCCTCGCTGTCGAAGCCTTTGCGTAGATCGAACGGTGGCGCACCGGCGGGCTGGGTCGCGAGCCAGGGGGTGAGGTTGTCTTCGCGCAGGTAGCGCGTCATGTCGGCATCGGGGATGGCGGCGATGCCGGGGCGTGGGTCTTCGAACAGCGTCTTCCAGTGGTTGTCGAGGCCCGCCTCGGAGAATGCGTAGACCTCCTGCAGGTTCCAGTCGCCCTTGAGGTTGTTGCCGTTCTTGGTGGTGTGGCAGGTCCAGCAGGGGTTGGCCATGCCCGCCGTGCGCGTGTAGCACTGCGGCGGGATGGGAGCTTCGGGATTGCCGACCGTCACGACGGCTGCCGCCTGCGCCGGTACCGCAGCCGCAGCCTCAGCCGGCGCTGCTGGTGATGCCGGCTGCGTTGCAGGCTTTGTGCAACCCGCCGCCAGCAGGCACAGCGCGACGATGCCGATCCGGCCCGGATGCTTCACGACGCCATCCGCCGCGTAGCTACTTGCTGACGGTGCGGGTGAACGCCGGGGCCGGCTGGCCAGCTGCATCCAGAGGCAGCTTGCCGTCGGTGAAGAAGTACGACTCGCCCTTGAGTTCGGTAGCGCTCACCTCGAACCAGAAAAAGCCCTGCGCCAGATCCTTCTGCCAGTAGGTGGGGTTGAGCGTGGCATCCTTGAACTCGCGCACGTCGGAGCCGCCGCCCGAGAGGATGAATTCGGTCTTGGCGTTGCAAGTCGCCACCGGCTTCAGCCACTCCAGAAGGTGATCGTGGCCGAACATGAAGAAGTCCACGTTCATCGCACACAGGCTCTGGTCGAGAAAGTCCTTCCAGGGCTGTCCGTTGGCGGTGAACGGCAGGCCGATGGGCAGCGGCCCGGTGGACGTGCTCGGCAAGCCCTCGAACTCGCCGGCATTGCCGTGCGTGCCGTTCGAGACATAGGGGTGATGTGCGAAGGCCACCGTCCACTTCGCCTTGCTGGCCAGGATCGCGCTCTGGAACCACTGCAACTGGGTCGGCCCGTAGGTGGCGGCGTTGTAGGCCGGCGAGGGGTCGGCCAGCGTCGCGGCCAGAGGGCTGGAGTCCAGGCAGAAGAACTCGATGATGGGCGTATCAGCGGCCGAAGCCGCCAGCGGCGCGGTGAACGCGTGATAGCGCGCCGGCATCTTCCATTTGCCAGAGGTGCCGGCCAGATTGGTGTAGTCGACCTGGAAATTGCCGCGGGCGTTGGAAGAGCCTTCACCGGCGCCGATCTGTGCGCCGAGAGCCGAGGAGTTGTCGTGGTTGCCCAGTGTGGCGTAGATCGGGATGTTGAGCGCCTTGTAGGGCGTCTCGAACTTGCTCTGCCATTGTTCGTCGGCAGTCGATGACACGCCCGCGTCGTAGAAGTTATCGCCCAGCTCCAGCGCGAAGTCGCAACCCTTGAGCGCACAGAGCTGTGCCATTGCCGCACCTACGGCGTTCTGGTTGTCGTTGGCGCGGCCGGCATCGCCAAAAGCGAGGAAGCGCACCTTGGGGGCAACGGGCGTCACCGGTGTGACGGGCGTGGTGTCGCCGAGATCCGGTGGCTGGCTGATGCCGCAGGCGGTGAACAGCGGGGCGGAAAAAATCAGTGCGGCAAGGGTGCTGGAACGATTCATGGCGGAGACCAAAAAAAGAAAAATGTAGGCAGCGTCGAAGGCAGTATGCGGTTCTGTGCCAGCCGGATTCTATGCCCGTGTTTACCGCTTGGGCGGCTTGGCGGATGCAGGCCGCAGGCTCTCGACCAGCGTGCGAAAGCGCGCGCGCTGAAACTCGAAACGGGCAGGGGATGAGGTGACCGTCGCCGTCAGGAAGTGGCTGCCGGCATCGAGAATCAGCACGTAGGCCATCAGCTCGCGCGGGCCCTCGCGGTAGCGCAGCGTCAGGCGGGTGGCGACGCGGCCATTCTTGGCGGGCAGCTCCAGCGCTTCTTCTTCCAGCTTCTGAAACTCGGAGGCGTGATAGCCGAACTGGGCCAGTTTGCGCAGGGTGAAACCTTCGAGACAGGTGCGACGGCGGTCGGCCGGCTCGGCCGTGACGGTGAGCAGATCCTGGCCCCAGCCTTCTACGTCGGTCGCCTGAGGTGGGCGGGCCATCAGCGGCACACCCATCACCCCCTGCTGCATCTGCCAACCCTCTGGCACGTCGATGGAAAATCCATCGCCCTGCACCCGCGCTGCCTGTGCCGCCAGCGGCAGGCTCAGGCATAACAAGGCCAGCCAAGCCCTCATGGGATGCGCGCCATCGACTGCTCGAAATCCGATTTCAGACTGCCGTCGCCGTTTTTCGGCAGCTGCATGTTTGCATCCAGCACATAGGCGGCACCTGTCATTTTTTCGCCCTCGAACTCGAACCAGAAGAATGCCAGCACATTGTCCTTCTGATAGTAGGTCGCATTGCGCGCGGCGTCGCCAAAGGCGCGCGGCTGCTCGCTGGTGCCGCTGAGGATGAACTGGGTCTTGCCGTTGCAGGCCGCGACGGGTTTCAGCCACTCAACATCGTGGTCGTGCCCGAACATGAAGAAGTCCAGGCCCATCTTGCAGGACGATTCGGTGTGGAAATCCAGCCAGGGCTTGCCGCTGGTGGTGCCGGGCAGCAGGGCAGGTGTGCCATCGAAGGTGCCGGCGTTGCCGTGCAGGCCATTGCTCACATAGGGGTGGTGCGCGAAGGCGATCTTCCACTTCGCCTTGCTGTTCGTCAGGCCCTGCTGAAACCACTGCAAATGCGTCGGCCCGTAGGTGAGGTAGTTATAGGTCGGGTTGATATCCGCGACGATGGACGTGAGCGGGCTGGAGTCGAGGCTGAAGAACTCCACCAGCGGTGTCTGTGCGGTGGAGGGCAGTGTGTAGCCGGTCGGAGTGTTGATGGTGAAATCGTTGCCCTGCGTGCTCAGGGGTGCCGTGAAGCGGTAATAGCGCGACGGCATGTTCCACTTCTTGCTGACGTTGTCGGCAGCCGAGTGGTAGGCGACCTGGAAATTGCCGCGTGCGTTGCTGCTGCCCTCACCCGGCCCCTGGCTGTTGTCGTGATTACCGAGTGTGGCGAACACTGGCACCTTGAGCTTGGCGTAGGGCAGTTCGAACTTGCTCTGCCATTGGGCATCGGCGGTGCTGGCCACGCCCGAGAGATAGAAGTTGTCGCCGAACTCCAGCGCAAAATCGCAGCCACGTGCGGCACACACGGCCGCCATTGCATCGCCGACCGCAGTCTGCGCGGCCGGACCGCCTTGGGCGGCTTGTCCCGCGTCGCCAAAAGCCACGAAGCGCACCTTCGGCGCACTGCCGCTAACTGGCACGCTGGGTGTGACGGCATTCGGCACGGACGGCACATCGCTGTTGCCGCAGGCAGTGAGCAACAGGGCGGGGATCAGCAGGGCGGACAGACGCATGACAAAAACCGGAACGGGGAGCGATGCGCAAAGTAATACCGCACTGCGACATGAACATGACAGTCCCATGAAATGGCCGAGCTTGAGTTACCCTGTCGCCATCCAGCCGGGGGTGCTTGCGCGAGTTGCGCAGGCTGAGAACACACTCTTGGAACCTGGCCGACCCGTTTCAAACGTCGGCGAGGGAAGGCAGGGCGCTTGCCGCGGTGCTGCGCCCGTCTTCCTGCCCGCCGCAGGAGATTTTGATGAGCGCACTACCCAACGATTTTTTGCACGAGGCCACGCGCCTCACCGACGACGCCACGCGTCCGTTCCCCGCCAGCCGCAAGATCTATGTCGAAGGCTCGCGCCCCGACATTCAGGTGCCGATGCGCGAGATTTCGCTCACGCCAACGCGGGTGAAAGACGGCATCGAGCCCAATGCGCCGGTCACCGTCTACGACACCAGCGGGCCGTATACCGACCCGGCGGCGCACATCAATTTGCTCAAAGGCCTGCCCATGCTGCGCTCGGGCTGGATTGAAGAGCGTGGCGACACCGAACCCCTGCGCGGCCTCACCAGCATGTTCGGTCGCATCCGTGCGGCTGATGAGAAGACCGCCCATCTGCGCTTCGAGCACATCCGCAAACCACGCCGCGCAGTGGCCGGTGCCAACGTCAGCCAGATGCACTACGCCCGTCGCGGCCTGATCACGCCGGAGATGGAATACATCGCCATCCGCGAGAACGTGCGCCTGCAAGAACTGCGCGAGAGCTACGAGAAGGCGGGCTACCTGCGCCGCATGCATGCGGGTCACTCGTTCGGTGCATCGCTGCCGAAAGAAGTGACGCCGGAGTTCGTGCGTAGTGAAGTGGCACGCGGCCGAGCCATCATCCCCGCCAACATCAATCACCCCGAGCTGGAGCCGATGATCATCGGCCGCAACTTTCTGGTGAAGATCAACGCCAACATCGGCAACTCCGCGGTGTCGTCGTCGATCGCTGAAGAAGTCGAAAAGATGGTGTGGTCGACGCGCTGGGGCGGCGACACGGTGATGGATCTCTCCACCGGCAAGAACATCCACGAAACCCGCGAGTGGATCATCCGCAACAGCCCCGTGCCGATCGGCACCGTGCCGATTTATCAGGCGCTGGAGAAGGTCAACGGCAAGGCCGAAGACCTGACTTGGGAGCTGTATCGCGACACGCTGATCGAGCAGGCCGAGCAGGGCGTGGACTACTTCACCATCCATGCCGGTGTGCTGCTGCGCTACATCCCGTGGACGGCCAACCGCATGACCGGCATTGTCTCGCGTGGTGGCTCGATCCTCGCCAAGTGGTGCCTCGCGCATCACAAAGAGAACTTCCTCTACACGCACTTCGAAGAGATTTGCGAAATCATGAAGGCCTATGACGTCAGCTTCTCGCTCGGCGACGGCCTGCGCCCGGGCTCGATTGCTGATGCCAATGACGAGGCCCAGTACGGTGAGTTGCACACGCTCGGCGAGCTGACCCAGGTGGCCTGGAAGCACGATGTGCAGGTGATGATCGAAGGCCCCGGCCACGTGCCGATGCAGCTGATCAAGGAGAACATGGACGAGCAGTTGAAGCACTGCTTCGAGGCGCCGTTCTACACACTCGGGCCGCTCACCACCGACATCGCCCCCGGCTACGACCACATCACCAGTGGCATCGGCGCCGCGCAGATTGGCTGGTATGGCACGGCGATGCTCTGCTATGTCACGCCCAAGGAACATCTGGGCCTGCCGGACAAGGACGACGTGCGCGAGGGCATCATTACCTACAAGCTCGCCGCTCACGCGGCTGATCTCGCCAAGGGTTGGCCCGGCGCGCAGGTGCGCGACAACGCGCTGAGCAAGGCGCGCTTCGAGTTTCGCTGGGAGGATCAGTTCAACCTCGGCCTCGACCCCGACAAAGCCAAGGAATTCCACGACGAAACCTTGCCGCAGGAGGGTGCGAAGCTCGCGCACTTTTGCAGCATGTGCGGCCCGCATTTTTGCTCGATGAAGATCACGCAGGACGTGCGCGACTACGCTGCCAAGATTGGTGCAGAGGAGCAGGCTGCACTGGAAAAAGGTATGGAAGAAAAAAGTGCTGAGTTCAAACAGCAAGGTGCCGAGGTTTACCGTCGTACTTGATGTTGAAATTGAAATTAGCTCATTAGTGATCTATAAAGGCACTTAATGACTCACTAATGAGCTATTTTGAAAAAGTCACCTACTCCGATTCTGTTGCCAGAAACTACACTTGCACCGCTGCGCGAACTGGGTGCCTTGTTGCGTAGCGCGCGCACCGCGCGCCGCTGGCCGCGAGCAGAGCTGGCACAGCGCCTGCTCATTGCCACTGCCACCGTGCAGCGCATGGAGCGCGGCATGCCGACGGTGCAGATCGGCATTTATGCGGCTGCGATGGAATTTCTGGGTCTTGGCGACGCGTGGCTGCACCTCATCGAAGCCGCCAGGGCGCAGGTGCCCGCCAGCAGGGCACAGCGCGCACGCAAACCGGCGGACGAAAGTTTTTGATGAGCACGCACGCCGTGACTGCAACCGCCAGCAACCGCGCCTATGTGTGGAGTGATCTCACAGGTACGCCCATCGTCGTGGGACGGGTGGACCTGCTCGACGAGCGCCGTGCTGAGTTTGTCTATGCGCAAAGCTATCTGGAGCGTCGCGATGCGCAGCCGCTAGACCCGCGCCACCTGCCGCTATCGCTTGCCGATGTGCCAGCTGCAACCCGTACGCTGCCCATCGGTCTGATCGCCAGCAACCTGCAAGGTGTATTGGGTGATGCCGCACCGGATGCCTGGGGCCAACGCGTGATGCTGCACCTGCATCCCAAAAGCCTGAAAACGCCACTCGACGCCCTGCTGCGTATGGAAGGCCACGGCGCCGGCAGCCTGCTGTTTTCGGGTAGCGCCACCCACTGCAAGCCACGCGCCGAGGCGCCCGCACTCGACCAACTCGGTGCTGCGCTCGAAGCCGCCGAAGCCGTGCAACTCGGTAAGCCGATGCAGAAAGCTGTACGCGAACTGATGGCCGCCGGTACCAGCCTGGGCGGTGTGCGCCCCAAGATTGCCGCCGCAGATGACAAGGGCCGCCACTGGATCGCCAAGTTCGCCAAGCACGACGACACCGCTGATCTGCCCCGGCTTGAAGTGGCGACGATGAAGCTCGCGAAGAGCTGCGGTATCAATGCCTGCGAGACGCACTTCGTCGCCTTGGGCAGCAAGAGCGTCGCGCTCATCCGCCGCTTTGATCGCCTGCCAGATGGCCGCACCGCCCACTACGCCAGCGCCCACGGCCTGTGGAACCGCAGCAGCGCCAGCGAGGCCAGCGCGCAGGACTGGGCCAGCTACGGTGGCATCGCCGACCTCGTACGGCAGATCGTGGTGGCGAAAGATATCAAGGAGACCCTCCGCGAACTGTTCCGCCGCATGGTCTTCAACGTGCTCATCGGCAACACCGACGATCACGGCAAGAACCACGGCTTCTTGATGGACGTGCGTGGCCACTGGCAGCTCGCGCCCGCCTTCGATCTGCTGCCCACCATCGGTGCCGATACCCGCTATCAGGCACTCGGCATCGGCCCCCAAGGCCGCGAGCGCAGCCTCCAAAATGCAATGGCTGGAGCAGGGCGCATGGGTCTGAGCGCGGCGGTGGCGCAAGGCTTGCTGGACGAGATGCAGCAAAAGCTGCGCATGCACTGGCAGCGGCGGATGAGAACAGAAGGCGTGTCACCAGCCGACAACGCCGCAGCGAAAGGCCGATGGTTGCCTGAGGAGGAGTGAAGTAACCTGAGCTGACAAGATGGTGATCACCGCGTGAGGCTTGTCTGCATGAACGATCTCTTCAACTCCCGCCACGCCCCGCGCGTCATCCGCGCCGCACGCGGCATGCAGCTTTCGGCCAAGAGTTGGCTCACCGAAGCGCCACTGCGCATGCTCATGAACAACCTCGACCCCGAGGTGGCTGAGCGCCCGGAAGAATTGGTGGTCTACGGCGGCATCGGCCGCGCGGCACGCAACTGGGCTTGCTTCGATGCGATTGTCGAGGCGCTGAAGAAACTCGAAAACGACGAGACGCTGCTGATCCAGTCCGGCAAGCCGGTGGGCGTATTCAAGACCCACGCCGATGCGCCGCGCGTGCTGCTGGCCAACAGTAATCTCGTGCCCCATTGGGCGACCTGGGCGCACTTTCACGAGCTCGATGCCAAGGGCCTGATGATGTACGGGCAGATGACCGCCGGCTCGTGGATCTACATCGGCAGCCAGGGCATCGTGCAGGGCACTTACGAGACGTTTGTGGAGGCCGGTCGCCAGCACTTCGGTGGTTCGCTGAAGGGCAAGTGGATTCTCACCGGCGGCCTCGGTGGCATGGGCGGCGCACAGCCTTTGGCAGCGACGATGGCAGGAGCCTCGATGCTCGCGGTCGAGTGCGACAGCACGCGTATCGACATGCGTCTGCGCACGCGCTATGTAGACAAGCGTGCGGAGTCACTCGATGAGGCACTCGACATCATTGAGAACGCGCACCGCGAAGGCAAGGCGATCTCCGTCGGCCTGCTCGGCAATGCGGCGGAGGTGTTCCCCGAACTGCTCAAGCGCGCACAGGCGGGCGACAAGCGCGCCACGCCCGACATGGTCACCGACCAGACTAGCGCCCACGATCCGCTCAATGGCTACCTGCCGCTGGGCTGGTCGCTGGAACAAGCCGCCGCACGCCGCGTATCGGATGCGACTGGCGTGGTCAACGCCGCCAAGGATTCGATGGCCGTGCAGGTGCGCGCAATGCTCGGCTTCCACGCGCTCGGTATTCCCACCGTCGACTACGGCAACAACATCCGGCAGATGGCGAAGGAAGTCGGCGTCACGAATGCCTTCGACTTTCCCGGCTTCGTGCCGGCCTACATCCGCCCTCTGTTCTGCCGGGGCGTCGGGCCGTTCCGTTGGGCCGCATTGTCGGGCGACCCGGAAGACATCTGGCGCACCGATGCGAAGGTGAAGGAACTGCTGCCCGACAACGCCCACCTGCACAACTGGCTGGACATGGCCAAAGAGCGCATCGCGTTTCAGGGCTTGCCCGCACGCATCTGCTGGATCGGCCTAGGTGATCGCGCCAAGGTCGGCCTCGCCTTCAATGCCATGGTGCGCAGCGGCGAGCTGAAAGCGCCGCTGGTAATCGGCCGCGACCATCTCGACAGCGGCTCCGTCGCCAGCCCCAATCGTGAAACCGAGGCGATGAAGGACGGCAGCGATGCGGTCAGCGACTGGCCGCTGCTCAATGCGCTACTCAACACAGCGAGCGGTGCGACCTGGGTGAGCCTGCATCACGGCGGCGGCGTTGGCATGGGCTTCTCGCAACACAGCGGCATGGTGATCGTCTGTGACGGCAGCGAAGACGCCGACCGCCGCCTGCTGCGCGTGCTCACCAACGATCCCGGTACAGGTGTGATGCGCCACGCCGACGCCGGTTACGACATCGCCATCGACTGCGCGCGCGAGCAGGGTCTGAACTTGCCGATGATCTAGGCTGCTCGACAACCCAAAGATGCAAAGGACGATTCCCTGATGATGCAAGTGCTCAAACCCGGGCTGCTCACGCTCGAACAGATGCGACAGCTCACCGCACCGGGCTGCCAGCTGGCACTCGACCCGGCGGCACTGCCGGCCATCCTCGCGTCGGCGGCCATCGTGCAGGCGGTGGTGGCGGCAGGCGCACCGGCGTATGGCATCAACACCGGCTTCGGCAAGCTGGCCAAAACCCACATCCCCAACGCGCAGCTCGAACAGCTGCAACGCAACCTCGTGCGCTCGCATGCGGTGGGCACCGGGCCGCTGCTGGACGACGCCACCGTGCGGCTGATCCTGGCACTCAAGGCGGCGAGTCTGGCGCGCGGGTTCTCCGGCGTGCGGCCGGTGGTCATCGAGTCGCTGCTGGCCTTGAGCAATGCAGACATCCTGCCGTGCATCCCCGGCAAGGGTTCGGTCGGTGCCAGCGGCGATCTGGCCCCGCTGGCGCATCTGACGCTGGCGCTGATGGGCGAGGGCGAGGTGCGTTTGCATGGCGTCACGCTGCCGGCCATCGAGGCGTTGCAAGAGGCGGGTATCGAGCCGCTGCGCCTTGCGGCCAAAGAGGGGCTGGCGCTGCTCAACGGCACCCAGGTTTCCACCGCGCTCGCGTTGCGCGGCTTGTTCGAGGCCGAGGATTTGTTTGCCGCCGCCGTAGTCGCCGGAGCCTTGTCAGTGGATGCCGCCAAGGGCAGCGATGCGCCTTTCGATGCGCGCATCCATGCCGTGCGCGGCCAGCCGGGACAGATCGCCGTGGCTGGCGTCTACCGCGAGTTGCTGGCCGGTAGCGCCATCCGCGCCTCGCACCGCGACAACGATGACCGCGTGCAGGACCCGTACTCGCTGCGCTGCCAGCCGCAGGTGATGGGTGCCTGCCTCGACCTGCTGCACAACACGGCGCGCACGCTGGTGATCGAGGCCAATGCCGTCACCGACAATCCCCTGGCGTTTGCTGGCGAGAATGGTGCGGCGGGCGAGGTGATCTCCGGCGGCAATTTTCATGCGGAGCCCGTGGCGCTTGCCGCCGACACGCTCGCCCTCGCCATCGCCGAGATCGGCGCGCTCAGCGAGCGGCGCATCGCGCTGCTGATCGACGCGACGCTCTCGGGCTTGCCGTCTTTTCTGGTCGCCAGCCCCGGCCTCAACTCCGGCTTCATGATGGCGCACGTGACGGCGGCGGCACTCGCCAGCGAGAACAAGTCGCTGGCGCATCCGGCGAGCGTCGACAGCCTGCCCACTTCGGCGAATCAGGAAGACCACGTCAGCATGGCCACCTTCGGTGCGCGGCGCCTGCTGGAGATGGCCGCCAACACGCGTGGCATCGTCGCCATCGAGCTGCTGGCGGCAGTGCAGGGCATCGACTTCCATGCGCCGCTGAAGACATCCGCAGCCTTGCAGTTGGTGCGCGACGCAGTACGCGATCGGGTGCCGTTCTACGGCGAGGATCGCTATTTCGCGCCGGACATTGCGGCCGCCATCGCGCTGCTGGCCGAAGCGGGCCTGACCCCCGCAGTCGCCAGCGTGCTGCCGTCGGCGGTGATGTAGTCGGCCTTGTCATCAATAGTGCGGTTGCTGCGTTAAACAGGATGAAAAGACGCTGGCGTCATTTTTGCTAGGTCTTGTTAGAGCGAGGGAGAGCTCTCCACAGGGGTGTTGCGGACAAGGACTGACCGCGTGATGCCCAATGAGAAGAGACGAAACCGCCATGTTGCCCTCGACTGTCTGCCGCTTTGCCAGCCTGTTGCTGCTCTCCCTTGCCATCACGGCCTGCAACGATTCCGCCCCGATGGTCATCGCACCAACACCGGTAGCGCCCGTGCCGGTGAACCCGGTGGTGCAGGACCAGGGCAAAGCGCTGTCGAGCTATCTGCACGATCTCTCGGTCGCCGATCCCAGCATCACCTTTGAAAACGCCAAGCTGGAGCAGTACCGCATCCCCACCTCCAGCGGTGCGGTGCTCGATGGCTGGATCCGTCGCCCGCCCGGCGACAAGGACCAGCCTCTGGTCATCATCTTCACGCCCTACTACGGCGGCGGCGACCCCACCAGTCCGGCCAATCTGCTGGGCGAGACGGGATCGAGCTTTGCCAAGTTCCTGCTGCCGTTCGGCTATGCCATCGGCCACATCTCGGTGGCGGGCACCGGCAATTCCAGCGACTGCTTCCGCGATGGCGGTGCGATCGAACGCAAGCAGTTGTATGAAGCCGTGGAATACATGGCCAAGCAGCCGTGGAGCAACGGCAAGGTGGCGGCGATCGGCGTGAGCTACGACGGCACCACGGCCAACGAACTGTTCGTCGACCCGCCGCCGTCACTGAAAACAGTGGTACCGATGGAGGCGATCACCGACTACTACCGCTACAGCTTCAACAACGGCATGCGTCGCGGCAGCAACAGTGCGTTCACGGCGTACTACTACGCCATCGTCGGTGCCGGCCCGGCCGGCCTCAACGGTGGCGTCGGCCCCACCGACCCGGTCAACTTCGTCGAGCAGCTGGCGGGCGAAGCTTGTCCCGAGCAGGTGGAAATCCAGGCACAGGGTGCCTACAGCACCGCGACTGGCGACAAGCAGCCGGCCTATTGGGATGACCGCGATGCGATCAAGCTCATCAAGGCCTCGCTCGACAAGCCGCGCCCGTCGATGTTCTACATCCAGGGGTATCAGGATGCGAACGTCGATCCGCAGATGACGCAGGGCTTTCTCGACGTGGTGAAGGAAACCGGCGTGCCCCTGCACATCTGGTATGGGCAGTGGGTGCACAACTACCCCGAGCCAACCACGGTGGAGACGCCCTGCAAAGTGGGTGAACCCTGCCGCAAGGACTTCTTCCAGCTCACACTCGTCGCCTGGTTCGACCAATGGCTGAAGGGCAAGGACACCGGCATTCTCGACGCACCGATGATGCAGACCCAGGGCGACGACGCGGTGTGGCGGCATGAATCCAGCTGGCCGCCGTCGCAGGTCAGCACGCTCGCGCTGCATCCCACCGTCGACGGCACCTTGGGTGCCGCAGCGGGCAGTGGCGAAGTGAGCTACACCGATGATCTCGCCACTGTGCAGCCGGGCGACTCGGTTGCTTTCGTCAGCGAGCCGCTCGACAAGCCGATGCGTCTCACCGGCCTGCCGCGGCTCGAAACCCAGGCCACTGCTGATCGTCCCAAGGCCGGCTTGGTTGCCACACTGCTGGAGCAGTTCCCCGACGGCACGCGCCGCTACGTGAACTTCGCCGCGCAGAGCCTCAACCACGTCGCCGATCCCGCCGCTGGCGCGCTCGACATCACCGACACGGCCATCCCGGTCAACGTCGAATTGTTCATGCAGGACAACCTGCTCAAGGCCGGTTCGCGGCTGGTGCTGGTGCTCGGCTCGCAGGTTGCCGCTGCTGGCGTGCCGGTGGGTGTGGATACGGCCAACCTGCTCACCGGCGGCCCCAACCTGATGCCGGTCGGCGTTGGTGCCACCGTGCAGCTGGCACTCGACAAGACCACGCTCTACCTGCCGGTGAATGCGGGTGATCGCGTCGAAACGCTGCCCTGGATCGAGGCGGCCGCTGCGGATTGAGTCGCGGCTGATGCGATACTGCGGTGCATGAGCTCGCGCCGCTATTTTGCTGCCCACGCCCTGCTGCCGCAGGGCTGGGCGCGCGATGTCTGCTTCACCGTCGATGTCGCCGGATTTCTTTCCGCCATCGAGACCGGCTGCACCGCTGCCGAGGCCGAGCGGCTGGCAGGCCCGGTGATTCCCGGCATGCCCAATCTGCACTCGCATGCCTTCCAGCGCGCGATGGCGGGCCTGACCGAAAAGGGCGGCCCGGCGGGCGACAGCTTCTGGAGCTGGCGCGAGCAGATGTATCGCTTTCTCGAACGGCTCACGCCCGACGATGTCGAGGTGATTGCGACCCGGCTCTACATCGAGATGCTGGAGGCGGGCTACACCTCCATTGCCGAGTTCCACTATCTGCATCACGACGCCAGCGGTGCGCCCTACGGCGATCCGGCCGAGATGGCCTGGCGACACGTCGCTGCGGCGGATACCGCGGGCATTGGCTTGACGATGCTGCCGGTGCTCTACGCCCATTCCAACTTCGGCGGCCTGCCGCCGGTCGCGGGCCAGCGCCGGTTCATTCATTCCATCGACGCTTTCGAGCGCTTGATGGAGACACTTGGCACCCGCCTGCACGGTACGCCGCTGCGCCGCGTCGGTGCTGCGCCGCATTCGCTGCGGGCGGTGACGCCGCAGCAGCTTCACGCGTTGGTCGCCGCACTCGATCGTCTGGACCCCACAGCGCCCCTGCACATCCACGCTGCCGAGCAGCGCAAGGAGGTCGATGACAGCCTCGCGTGGTCTGGCCTGCGGCCGGTCGAATGGCTGCTGCGAGAAACGGAGTTGAGCCCGCGCTGGACGCTGATCCACGCCACTCACATGACGCCCGATGAAACCGAAGGCGTGGCGCATGCGGGCGCTGTGGCGGGCCTCTGCCCCTCGACCGAGGGCGATCTGGGCGATGGCTTTTTCGATGCCCCGCGTTATCTCGCCGCAGGCGGCCGCTTCGGCATCGGCGGCGACAGCCATGTCGGTGTTGATCCTTTCATGGAGCTGCGCTTCTTCGAGTACGGCCAGCGTTTGAAGAGCGAGCGCCGCAATGTGCTGGTGCAAGAGATCGGCGCCTCGCTCGGTGGCGAGCTGTATCGACGCGCGGCAGTGGGCGGGGCGCAGGCCTTGGCGCAGCCAGTCGGCACGCTCGCAGTGGGCCAACGCGCCGACTGGGTCGTGCTCAACACCGACGACGCGGCGCTCGCCGAACAGCAGGGCGATGGCTGGCTCGATGCCGCGATCTTCGGCCCGGTGCGCCGTGCCGTGCGCGACGTGATGGTCGGTGGCGTCTGGCGCGTGCGCGAGGGTCGGCATGCGCGCTCCGCGAGCAGCCTCGCAGCGTACCGCAGCACGCTGCGGCGATTGCTGGGCTAGACCGTGACCCGGTAATCGCGCGCCCAGTCCAGAAAGACGGCGCCGGACATGGGGTGATGAAAGTGATAGCCCTGAAAGCTGTCGGCACCGAGGTCATGCAGCAGTCTCAGCAGCTCGGCGGACTCAACCCCTTCGGCACAGGTGTTGATGCCAAGCCGCCGCGCCAGCGCGATGCTGGACTCGACCACGGCGTGGGCCTTGGGGTCCGACAGCGCGGCACTGGTGAACTGGCGGTCGATCTTCATCTCGGTGAACGGCACCCTGGAGAGCTGCGCCAGCGAGGAAAAGCCGGTACCGAAATCGTCGATCGACAAGCCAAAGCCCTTCAGCCGCAGATGCACCAGGCGTTCGAGCGTGTCGCGGCTGGACGCAATGGCGGTGGACTCGGTGATCTCCAGCGTGATCTGTGTCGGCACCAGCCCATGTGCCGCGGCCAATGCAGCCAGCTTGTCGACCAGGGCATCGTCGTTGAGCGAGTGCGCCGACAGGTTCAGCGAAAGGTTCAGCGGCAAGCCCTGGCGGGCACAATCGGCGACGAAGGCAAAGCCGGGCGCGGCGATCTGCCAGGTCATCAGGTCGATACTGCCAAGCGCTTCGAGACGATGGATAAAGGCCTGCGGCGTAATGACCGGCTGCCCTGGCGGGCAAAGCCGCGCCAGCAGCTCCACACCCTCGACACGGCCAGAAACCCTGCCGATGCGGGCCTCGAAGTAGGGTTGGTACCAGGCCTGCCTGAGACCTTCCAGCAGCAGCGCGTCGGGCACGTTCACTTCGATGGATGCCGGTGCAGTCGCCATCGCGGGCGGCTGGCTGCGCAACAGCGCGTGCAGGGTCTCGGTGCGTAGCGGCTTGGGCACGGCGCCCAGCAGATTCAGCCCCATGCCGCGCACCAGTTGCTCGGCGGCACGCAGCAGGCTGTTCTCGACACTCGACAGGATGATGATGGCCGGGGCCTGCGGCAGCTGGCCGATCTCCTTGAGCAGCGACACGCCATCAGCGCCCGGCAGGCCGAGATCGCAGATCACCAGATCCACGACGGTGTGCTGCAACAGCGCCATCGCGCTGGTGGCATCGCTGGCGAGGTGGATGTCGGCGATGCCGTAGTCCTGCAGGGTGGACTCCGCCATCAGTGCCAGCTGGGGCTCGTCTTCGACCAAGAGAACCGTTTGGAATGACGATGCCGACAGCGATGGAGGCATGGCGATGGAGAGGGTTGGCAGTGGCCGAATAGGCCTGATGCATACGTTAGTGAATAGCTGCGGATGCAGCTAGCCCGGCAGCGTAAACTTTCGCCTCATGCAGGCCAGCACTCACATTCCTCCCGGTTCCTGTCTCGGCAGTCATCAGGCGCTACGCGCGGCGACTGCGGCCAGCCATACGCGGCTGGATGCGCTGTTCGGCGGTTTCGATCTCGGCGTCCGCGACGAGTATTGCCGCTTCCTGCTCGCCCATGCCGCCGCCGCGCTGTCGCTGGAAGCCGCGCTCGACGCGGGCGGCATGCACGCGTTGTTGCCAGACTGGCCGCAGCGCCAGCGCGCCAGTGCGCTCCGGGCCGATCTCGATGCACTGGGCGTCACGTCGCCGCCCGCGCTGCCAGCGTCCCCGCTCCATGGCGACGGCGCGCTCTGGGGCGCTGCCTATGTGCTGGAAGGCTCGCGTCTCGGCGGCGCGGTGCTGGCGCGCCGACTCGCGGCAGGGCTGCCGCGTCGCTATCTGGCGGCTTCCGCATTACCGGCGGCCTGGCCGCAGTTCTTGAAACAGATGGACGCTGCCCTGCAGACCCCTAGCCAACTCGCTGCCGCGGTCGCGGCCGCACTCTCGGCCTTCGAGCGTTTCGAGCACGCAGGCCAGCAACAGCTCCAGGAGCCTCTCGCGTGAATCCCATCCGCCCCGGCCAGGCCGTCGAAACGCCCTTCAAGGTCGATATCAGCAACTGCGACCGCGAGCCCATCCACATCCTCGGCGCGGTGCAATCGTTCGGGTTTCTGCTGGCGCTGTCGGCAGACTGGCAGGTGGTGCGCGCCTCGGCAAACGTCGGTGATTTTCTCGGCAAGCCCGCCGAGGCGCTGCTGGGCGAGCCGCTGTCGGGCCTGTTCATGCCGGAGGCGATCCATGCATTGCGCAACCGCCTGCTGCTGTTGCACGGGGCGGATGCAGTGGAGCGGCTGTTTGCCCTGAACCTTGTCGGCGACAGTACGCGGCTGTTCGACATTGCCCTGCACGTCGTCGGCGGGCTGGTGGTGATCGAGGCCGAGCCGGCGCAGATCGAGCAGCACAGCGTCGCCGGTGCCATCCGCACCATGATCGCTCGCCTGGACCTCGCCGACGGGTTCGAGGCCTTCTTCCGCGAGGGCGCGCGGCAGGTGCGGGCGCTGACCGGCTTCGACCGTGTGATGGTGTATCGCTTCGACGAGCTGGGCGATGGCGAGGTCGTCGCTGAATCGGTGCGCTCCGGCATCGGCAGCTTTCTGGGCCTGCGCTACCCGGCCAGCGATGTGCCGGTGCAGGCGCGAGCGCTGTACCTGCGCAACCTGTTCCGCGTCATCGCCGATGTCGGCGCGCCGACGGCGGCCATCGTGCCGGCCCTCGATGCGACCGGCCAGCCGCTCGAC
Organism: Stagnimonas sp.; assembly: GCA_965279705.1. GTDB lineage: Bacteria > Pseudomonadota > Gammaproteobacteria > Nevskiales > Nevskiaceae > Stagnimonas. The sequence goes on along the minus strand of OZ257257.1, from coordinate 2,111,867 downwards.
CTCTCGCTGGCCGTCACCCGCGCGGTGTCACCGATCCACATCGAGTACCTCGGCAACATGGGTGTGGCGGCCTCGCTGTCGATCTCTATCATCATCGACGGCAAGCTCTGGGGCCTGTTCGTCAGCCACCACTACAGCCCGCGCCTGCCGAGCCTGGAGCGGCGCTCGCTGGCCGAGCTGTTCGGCCAGATGTTCTCCACCAAGCTTGAGAGCCGCGAGCGCCAGCTGATGAGCGACTACTTGGCTCGCGCCCGCACGGTGGGCGACAGCCTGCTCGCCGCGCTGGCCGGCAATGCCGCCCTGCTCGAAGAGCCGGGCTGGCTGGGTGAGACCATCCACCGTGCCATCGAATCCGATGGGGTCGGCGTGTCTGTCAATGGCCGCATCGCGCTCACGGGCCTGACGCCCAGCGAGGCCGAGTTCGCGCAGATCGTACGGGTGCTCAACAGCAGTGCCTTGAACAGGGTGTACGCCACGAACTGCATTGCCGACCGGGTACCGCAGGCGGCGAGCCGGCCGGAACTCGCGGCCGGCATGCTGGCGATGCCGATCTCGCGCCTGCCGCGCGACTACGTGGTGCTGTTCCGGCAGGAGCACGTGCGCATCGTGCGCTGGGCCGGCGACCCGAAGAAGCCGGTGGAATATGGCGTCAGCGGCCCGCGGCTGACTCCGCGCAAGAGCTTCGAGAGCTGGACGGAACTGTTGCGCGGGCGCAGCAAGCCTTTCACCGCGGCAGAGCTGAGTGTGGCCGAGATGCTGCGCAACACTCTCATCGAAGTGGTGCTGCGGCTCGCGGAGGATGTGAATGCCGAGCGCCAGCTCGCTGCCGAGCGGCAGGAGCTGCTGATCGCCGAGCTGAACCACCGCGTGCGCAACATCCTCAACCTCATCCGCGCGCTGGTGCAGCGCAGCCGCAGCGGTGCCGTCTCCATCGACGACTACGTGCGCGAGACCGACAGCCGCATCCACGCGCTGGCGCGCGCGCACGATCAGATCACCAATGACCGCTGGGCCCCGGCGCCGCTGCGCGGGCTGATACAGACCGAGGCCGAGGCCTACTGCGGCGAGAAGTCCACCCACCTCAGCCTAGAAGGGCCGGAGGTGCTGCTCACCCCTCTGGCGTTCTCCACCCTGGCCCTGGTGATCCACGAGCTGACCACCAACAGCGTCAAATATGGCGGGCTCGCCGACAGTGGCCGCGTGATCGTGCGCTGGCAGCTGGGCCCGGAGCGCGAGCTGCTGCTTCACTGGCGCGAGCAGGGCGGCCCGCCGGTGCAGCCGCCGCGGCATCAGGGCTTCGGCTCTACCATCATCCGTCGCTCGATTCCGTACGACCTCGGCGGCAAGGCCGAGCTGCACTACCACCTGGCCGGGCTGGAGGCGCACTTCACGATTCCGGCGCGGCATGTGAGCGAGCGCGCCACCACCGCCGCGGAGACGACGCCGGCAGTGGAGCCGATGGTCACCGTCGTCTCCACCGGCCTGCTCGACGACAGCAAGGTGCTGCTGGTGGAAGACAGCCTGCTGATCGCGCTGGATGCCGAAGACTGCCTGCTCAAGCTCGGCGCCTCGCAGGTCTATTCAGCCGCCAATGCGCCGCAGGCGCTGGAAGAGATCGAGCGCGAGCGCCCGCGCCTTGCACTGCTCGACATCCACCTCGGTGACCAGACCAGCTTCCCGGTCGCCGAACGGCTCAAGGCGCTGGGCGTGCCGTTTCTGTTCACCACCGGTTACGGCGATCGCGTGCGGCTTCCGGAGGCGCTGGTCGGTACCCCGATCCTGCAGAAGCCCTATACCCACGAGGGTATCGCCAAGGCGCTGGCGAACCTGCTGAATGGCCACGGTGGCTGAGGCATGAGCGCCGACGCGGTATGGCTCAATGCCTCGCTCGCCACCTTCGATGGCGGTAGCGACGCCTACGGCCACATCACTGACGGCGCCGTCGCCGTGCGCGATGGGCGCATCGCCTGGGTCGGCAAGCGTGTTGATCTGCCAGCCAGCTGGCGCGCCGCCAAGCAGCGCGATTGCAGCAGCTATTGGCTCACGCCGGGGCTGATCGACTGCCATACGCATGTGGTGCATGCGGGCAGCCGGGCAGGGGAGTTCGAGCAGCGGCTCAACGGCGAGAGCTACGAGGCGATTGCCAAGGCGGGTGGCGGCATCGTCTCCACCGTGCGAGCCACGCGCGCCGCCAGCGAAGAACAGCTGATGGCGCAAAGCCTGCACCGCTTGAAGCGTATCGTCGCGGAGGGCGTGACGCGGGTGGAGATCAAGTCCGGCTACGGTCTGACCACCGCGGACGAATGCAAGATGTTGCGGGTGGCGACTAAGCTTGCCGATGCAGCGAGTGTGCGTGTCTCGCGCACTTTTCTGGGCGCACACGCGCTGCCGCCCGAATACGCAGGCCGCGCCGACGACTACGTGACGCTGGTCTGCGAGGAGATGCTGCCCGCCATCGCGGCTGAACGTCTGGCCGATGCGGTCGATGCCTTCTGCGAAAACATTGCCTTCTCGCTGGAGCAGACCACGCGGGTGTTCAAGGCTGCCCAGGCACTCGGCCTGCCGGTGAAGCTGCACGCGGATCAGCTCAGCGACAGCGGTGGCGCGGCGCTGGCAGCGGAGTTTGGCGCGCTCTCGGCGGATCATCTCGAATACAGCAGTGCTGAAGCCGTGGCCGCGCTCGCAAAAGCCGGCACTGTGGCTGTGTTGCTACCGGGCGCGTTCTACATGCTGCGCGAAACCAAGCTGCCGCCGGTCGATCTGCTGCGCCAGGCCGGCGTGCGCATGGCGATCTCCACCGATTGCAACCCCGGCACCTCGCCCTGCACCTCGCTGCTGCTGATGCTCAACATGGCCTGCACCTTGTTCCGGCTCACGCCCGCCGAAGCCTTGCAGGGTGTTACCTGCAACGCCGCCGCCGCACTGGGGCTCGAACACGAGGCCGGTCGCTTGAAGCCCGGCCTCGTTGCCGACTTTGCGCTCTGGGACATCGCCCGTCCTGCACAGCTCGCCTATGCACTGGGTGCCAACCCCTGCGTCGGCCGCGTGCTGGGCGGCAGGTTGTGCCATGACTGAAACGACCTACGCGTTCACTGCGGGCAGCACGCCGTTGCTCATCAGCGTGCCGCATGGCGGTACTGTCATCCCTCAAGCCTTGCGCGACCGCTACGTCCCCTATGCGCTTACGGTGCCGGACACCGACTGGCATGTGCCGCTGCTCTATCAATTTGCGATTGCGCGCGGCGCGGGCCTGCTCGCGGCAACGCACTCGCGCTACGTGATCGACCTCAACCGCAATCCCGACGGCGCGGTGCTGTATGCGGGTGCCGACAACACCGAGCTGTGCCCGACGAGAAGCTTCGCGCAAGCGCCGCTGTATCGCGCCGGTCTCGAACCCGATACTGCCGAAGTGGCGCGGCGACGCGAGCAGTACTGGCAGCCCTATCACGACCAGCTCGCCGCCGAGCTGGTGCGCCTGAAGCAGCAGCACGGCTACGCGATCCTGCTCGACGGCCACTCCATACGCGCCGAAGTGCCGCGATTCTTCGAGGGACGCCTGCCCGATCTCAACCTCGGCACGGCGGATGGCACGAGTTGCGCGGCAGTCATTCAGCAGACGGCAGAGCGCGTGCTGTCGAATGCAAAGGGCTTCAGCTTCGTCGGCAACGGGCGCTTCAAGGGCGGCACCATCACGCGGCGCTACGGGCAGCCGACGCTGGGAGTGCATGCCTTGCAACTCGAAATGACGCAGGCTTGCTACATGGACGAAGCGCCGCCCTATGTCTGGTCACCGGCACGCGCTGAAGCCCTGATCGGCGTGCTGCACACGCTGGTCGATACCCTTCTCAGTGTGTCTGCCACATCGCTGCTCCCCACCACAACAACCTAGGAAAACCCATGATCGTGACCCCGCTTTACGCCGGCCTGCTGGCACTCTGGTATCTGGCCTTGAGCCTGCGCGTAGTGCAGAAGCGCAACAAAGTAAGCCTCGGCGATGGCGGCGATACCGAGTTGATGCGGCGCATCCGCGGCCACGGCAACTTTGCCGAATACGTGCCGCTGATTCTGGTGATGCTCGGATTCATGGAGCTGAGCCGCTTCTCGCTCTATCTCATCCACGCGCTCGGCATCACGCTGCTGGTATCGCGCCTGCTGCACGGCGTGGCGCTGTCGTATACGGCCGAGTTCAAGTTCGGTCGTTTCTGGGGCGCGCTGCTGACCTTCCTCATCTTGTTGATCTGCGCCGTGTGCTGCGTCTATCAGGGCGTAATCGGCTTGCAGCTGCAATAGCGGCGCATCGCCATGAGCAAACCTTTCACTCTCGGCGTACTCACCAGCGGCGGCGACTGCGCGGGTTTGAACGCGGTGATCCGTGCGGTGACGACCCATGCCATCCGCCAGTATGGCTGGCGAGTGGTCGGCATTCTGGATGGCACGCTGGGCCTGATGGAGCGCCCGCTGCGCACGCGCGAGCTGACCATCAACAGCGTCGACGAGCGCGCCTTGCGTGAGGGCGGCACATTTCTGGGCACTACCACCAAGGGCGATCCCTTCGCCTTCGTGATGCCTGATGGCAGCGTGCGCGATCGCTCCGTGGACTTTGCCGAAGGCGCTCGTGAGATCGGGCTCGACGCGCTGATCGTGATCGGTGGCGATGGCTCGATGCGCATCAGCGCGCGCCTGTGTGCAGCGGCCAATATCGGCATGGTCGGCGTGCCCAAGACCATCGACAACGACGTGCACGGCACCGAATACGCAGTGGGGTTTGCCACCGCGATCAACGTGGTGGTGGACGCACTCGACCGCCTGCAACCAACCGCTGCCAGCCATCACCGCGTGATGATTCTGGAGACGATGGGCCGCGATGCCGGCCACATCGCGCTCAACGGCGGCATCGCCGGCGGAGCGGATGTGATTCTCGTGCCCGAGCTGCCGTACACGCTCGAAGGTGTGGCTGCGCGCATCCGCGAAGTACTGGCGCAGGGCCGCAGCCATGCGCTGGTGGTGATTGCCGAAGGCGTGCGCACCATGCGCGGCGAAGCCGTGCGCGCGGGGCACAAGGGCGGCAGCGGTGTGGTCGGCAGCTATGGCGGCATCGGGCATTACCTGGCCGAGGCGATCACCGAACAGACCGGCGCCGAAACGCGCGTGACGATCCTCGGCCATGTGCAGCGCGGCGGTACGCCGTCGCCGCGCGACCGCTTGGTGGCATCGAGCTTCGGCGTGCACGCCGTGCGGCTGGTGGCCGAGGGCAAGCTCAACCGCATGGTGGCCTGGCAGAACCGCGGCGTGGTCGATGTGCCGCTCAGCGACGTGACCATTGGCGCCAAGGCGCTGGCGGTGGACGACCCGCTGATCTTCACCGCGCGCGGCCTCGGCATTTATGTGGGCGAGCTCGGCGGCGCAGCCTGATACGTGCAGGTGGGCGCGGAACATTGCTTCATTCGCGGCCGCGGCAAGTAATATCCTGCCCCAGGCAGGCCGCGCTCCATAGATAGAGGATCAGCGGCCACGATAGATTTCTTGGCGAGCCGTACCTGAGGGATATCCAAGTCCCCGCGCGACACAACGACCAGCACACAGGGAGCTGACATGGGCACACGCATCGCCGTAGTGGATGACGAAACGATCCTTCGCGAGGTCGTGGTGGACTACCTCTGCGGGCGCGGCTTCGAGGCCTATGGGGTGGCGGGTGGCGATGCCTTGCGCGCCACCATGCAGGCCGAGCCGCCCGATCTGGTGCTGCTCGACGTGCTGATGCCCGGCGAGGATGGCCTCTCGCTGCTGCGCTGGATCCGCGGCTTCAGCGAGGTGCCGGTGATCATGCTCACCGGCGAGGCCGATACCTCCGACCGCGTCGCCGGGCTGGAGCTGGGTGCGGACGATTACGTCAGCAAGCCGGCGGACCTGCGCGAGCTGCTGGCGCGCGTGCGCAGCGCCCTGCGCCGGCGCCAGTCCGCCAGCGAGCCCGTGCGTGCCGTGCCAGTGCCTGCGCCCGCCGCGACGACCGCTGCTGCGCCTGCGGCCAGCCATGATCCCACTCAAGCCTGGTTCGGCCGCTGGCGGCTCGACCGCCAGCGGCACCGGCTGGTGGACAGCGCCGGTGAGGTCTGCCCGGTGACGGCCGCGGACTTCGCGCTGCTGAGCGTGTTCGCCGACCACCCCAACGTGGTGCTCTCGCGCGACAAGCTGATGGAGCTCTCCGGCACTGATCCCGCCGAGGTATTCGACCGCGCCGTCGATCTGCGCATCACCCGCCTGCGCAAGAAGATCGAGCCGGTGCCGGGCGACCCGACCGTGATCCGCACCGTGCGGGGCCATGGCGGCGGCTACGAGTATCTGCCTGCGGCCGGCCCCAGCTACGGACGCTGAGCCGGTTTCGGATACATCGCTGACATCAGGTTTCAGTAATCGGAAACACGCCTGATACGAGCGCTACCTAGGCTGCCGGGTGTTCGAGATGCACCGCATCTTCGCCATCCCAGCCACCGGAGCCGCCTCATGAAAAACCCCGTTCGATCCACCCGCGCCAATGCGTTCGCCGTAGCTCTCGCGCTGCTGTCTTCCGCCGTTGCCGGCAGCGCCCATGCCGCGCGCGATGCCAGCCAGTGGCCGTTCTCCGTCGACTCGCCCTGGAACATGCCGATGGGCTCCGGTGCGGCTTTCGACAACACCGCCTGCAATGCAGGTATCACCGATACGGCGGTCGGCAACGACGTCAACGCCGGTTCCTGGAGTCATCCCGTATTCGTCGCGGGCAACGGCGACGCCTACAACACCATCAAGCAGCGCAACGTCGGCAACGTCGCCAACATCCGCATCCCCTCGGCCGCCAAGCCGGCGACGCCCACCTATGTCAGTGGCGGTGATGCGCACATGCACATCGTCGACCCCACCAAGCACTACGTGGACGAGATGTGGCAGGCGCAGCGGCAGTCGCTGCTCGGCAGCAACACCGTGACCGTCTCCAGCTACACCCGCAACGACCTCTACGGCTCCGGCATCGGTGCCGGTGGCGAGCGTGCCTATGGCGGCAGCGCCATCGGTGGTCTGATCCGCACCGCCGAGCTCAACGCCAAGAGCATCCCGCATGCGCTGGCCTTCGCACTGCCGCGCAACAGCCAGGCCTACGGCCCGGTGTGGCCCGCCACCCTGCAGGACGATGGCGCCGCCAGCACTTACCACGGCAGCGTGCACATGGGCACCCTGGTCGCGATACCGGCCAGCGTGGACATCACCAAGCTGGGCCTGAGCGCGCAGGGTCTGGTGGTTGCCCGTGCCATGCAGGACTACGGCGCCTACGACGTCGATTCCTCCGGCGACTTCGCGCTGTATGCCGAGCCTTCGGCGGAATCCTTGGTCGGCGCGATCCGCACTGACCTGCCGAAGATCCGCGCGCAGCTGCGCTGCGTCAGCAACAACGGCCCGGCCAATGTCGGTGGTGGCGGGGTGCGTCGCGCACCGCTCGCCCCTGCGTTGCCCTGATCCGGCGGCTTCGGATAGGGCTATCGCACGCACGCCAGCGGCGAGCTGCGGCAGAGCAGTAATGCGGTCAGCAGTTTCAGCTTTGCCGACGTGCCGCTGCAGCTGCGCTGCCGCTTTCGAGTCCTTTGAGCCTTGCAATGCTTGCAACTCCCTCCGCTGCGAAGCGGAGGAGGGTTGTGGTGCGGAGAGCGGGCTTACGCTGATACAGGGTTGACATCATGTGTCAGGGTTTTGAACTAGGGCGGATACAAGCGGGGCGTAACTTGGCACCTATCGAAGCAACAGCGCTTCGAACCAGACCACCAACCGCCTCAAGGAGATTTGCCATGAAGAACCTCACCAAGAGCCTCGCCGCCGCCCTCTGCCTTGCCGGCTCGTTCGCCACCATCCCCGCCCATGCGGATGTGCTGCGTAATGGCATCGTCATCAACGGCCTGTTCCCCAACGGCATCGTCATCAACGGCCTGAAGCAGAACGGCTTCGTCATCAACGGCATGAAGGTCAACGGCATCATCATCAACGGCTTTGTTGTGAACGGCATCATCATCAACGGCTTTGTTGTGAACGGCATCATCATCAACGGCTTTGTTGTGAACGGCATCATCATCAACGGCACCGAAGCCACTGGCCTCGAAGCCGGCAAGGCCATCGCTGTCACGCTGCCGCCGGTCGAAGCAGGCCTGTAATCTCCCGGCGACTTGAGCCCGCGCCAGGGCGAATCCTTGACGGATTCGCCCTGGCGCGTTTTCGTGTGCGAGGGTTTCGATTCAATCGACGGGGAATACATATGGTTTGCCAGAGCTTGGGATGGCGTGGTGTCGCGCAAGGCGTGGCGCTGTGGATGGCGCTGCTGCTGCCGGGCGCTGCCGCCGCGCAGAGCGCCACCGTGCCGCTCACGCCGGCCGAGCAGATCTGGATCGCACAGCATCCGGTGATCCGCCTCGCCAGCGACCCGGTGTGGGCACCGGTGGATTTTCTCGATGCCCAGGGCCAGCACCAGGGCATGACGGCGGACTACGTGGCCCTGCTCAATGCCAAGCTCGGCATCGACATGCGCTGGCAAGAGGCCCGCATGCCCTGGGAGCAGGTGCTGCAGGCTGCGCGCGAACACCGCATCGATGTCATCCCCACCGCCGGCAAGCGGCCGGAGCGCGAGGACTACCTGATTTTCACCGAGCCGCCGTACGTGTCGTTCCGTTCGGTGATCGTGGTGCGCGACGACGCGCCCTTCATCTCCGGCATGGGCGATCTCGGCGGCGAGCGCATCGCTCTGGTACCGGGCTATGCCGAGACGGCGGATTTCAAGGCGCGCTACCCGCGCTACGAGGTGCTGTCCGCCAGCACCGTGGAGGATGCGCTCACCGCGGTGGCCACCGGCCGCGCCAATGCCACGGTCGGCAACCTCGCCGTCGTCAACTGGGTGATCCGCACCAAGGCGCTCACCAATCTGCGCATCGCAGCGCTGTATTCGGATGAGGAGCGCTCGGTACATCTGGCCGTGCGCAAGGACTGGCCCGAGCTGGCGGCCATCCTCGACAAGGGCTTGGCCAGCATCACGCCCGAAGAGCACGCGCGCATCCGCAACCGCTGGTACGAAGTGGAGGCGCAGAAAGGTCTCGACCCGGCCATGGTCTGGGGCATTGCTGGCGGCCTGCTGCTGCTGGCGCTGGTGCTGGCCACCGTGGTGGCGCTCTGGCTGCGCCGCCTGCGTCACGAGGTGGCAGAGCGCACCCGTTCCGAGACCCGCGCCGAGGCAGCCGAAAAGCGCCTGCGAGAGATCACCGACGCGCTGCCGGGCGTGGTCTATCAGGTGATGATCGCGCCAGACCTGAGCAGCCGCGTCACCATGGTCAGCGAGGGCGTCAGTGCCCTGTTCGGCAAGCGCCGCGAAGAGGTGCTGGGCCAGCAGGATGTGCTCTCCAATCTGGTGCATCCCGACGACCGTGCGCTGGTGCATCGACACTTCAACGAAATCGTGAAAAGCGGCAAGCCGGGGCATTTCGACTACCGCGGGCTGGGTGCCGACGGCCGCTATCGCTGGATTCGCAGCTTTGCCGGCGCCACCTTGGGCACAGACGGCCATTTGGCCTGGAACGGCTTTTCGCTTGACGTGACGCCCGAGGTCGAGGCGCGCGAAAAGCTCGATGCCGCCGAGCGGATGCTGCGCGATGTCACTGATGGATTCCCCGGTGCCATCTTTCAGCGCCACCTGGAGCTCAATGGCGAGATCACGTACCCCTTCATCAGTGCCGGTTACGCGCGCCTGGGCAAATTTCAGGTCGCCAAGACCGGCTACGCCGACCAAGCCGAGGAGTTCGAGGCCTTCCCGCCGGAGGAACGCGCCGCGATCGAGGCCGCGCGCCTGCGCTCGATCGAGACGATGGAGCCCTATGCCATCGACAACCGCATGTATTTGCAAGGCGGCGGCTTTATCTGGGTACGCACCTCGGCCACGCCACGCCGTGAGCCGGATGGCACCATCGTCTGGAACGGTTACAGCTACGACATCACCCAGAGGAAGGAGACCGAGGCCCGACTCGAAGCTGCCGAGAAGCTGCTGCGCGAGGTCACCGACAACGCGCCGGGGTTTTTCTTTCAGCTGCGCTTCGACGAGGCCGGCCAGCGTCGCTATCGCTTCATCAGCCACGGCGTGCAGAAGCTCACCGGCTTCCCGGCGGAGGCGCTGATCGCCGACCCCAATCTACTGCTCGATGCCACCACGCCCGAAGACCGCCCGATGCTGCTCGCCGCCTGGGGCCAGAGCCGCGATGCGCTGACGCCGTACCGGGTCGAGTACCGCATCCACACGCCATCGGGTGAGCAGCGCTGGTTACGCGGCTCGGCCACACCGACGCGCGCTGCCGACGGCGCGATGATCTGGAACGGCTTCACCATTGATGTGAGCGACGAGAAGCAGCTGGAGACCGAGCTGGCCGAGGCCAAGCGCGTGGCCGAGGCGGCTAATCGCGCCAAGAGCGAGTTCCTGGCCAACATGAGCCACGAGATCCGCACGCCGATGAACGCCATCTTCGGCCTCTCGCACCTAGGTTTGAAGACCACGGCACCAGCGCGCCTGCAAGATTACCTGCGCAAGATTCACAACGCGGCGCAGTCGCTGCTGGAGATCATCAACAGCATCCTCGACTACTCCAAGATCGAGGCCGGCATGCTGAGCCTGGAACAGGCGCCGTTCGATCTCTACGAGGTGTTCGAGAATCTCTCGGCCCTGCTCAACCTGCGGGCAACCGAAAAGGGGCTGGAGCTGCTGTTCGCGGTGGCACCGGAAGTACCGCCGACGCTGATCGGCGATTCGCTGCGGCTGGGGCAGGTGCTGCTCAACCTCACCGGCAATGCACTCAAGTTCACCGAGCACGGCCAGATCGTGGTGAGCGTCAACGTCGAGGCCGAGGTGGAGGGCCGTGTGCGCCTGCGTTTCGAAGTGGCCGACAGTGGCATCGGCATGACCGAGGCGCAGCTCGGCCGGCTGTTCACTGCCTTCGCGCAGGCCGATAGCTCCACCACGCGGCAGTACGGCGGCACCGGGTTGGGGCTCTCCATCAGCAAGCGGCTGGTGACGCTGATGGGCGGCGAGATCAGGGCCACGGCCGAGCCGGGCGTGGGCAGCACCTTTCACTTCACCGCTGACTTCGGTGTGGCGGAGGTCGAGACCCTGCCGCTGGCCGCGCCCACCGAGCTGCGCAACCTGCGGGTGCTGGCGGTGGACGACAACTTCACGGCGCTCGACATCCTGCGAGTGTACCTGGAGTCCTTCGGCCTCAGGGTGGATCGCGCCAGTTCGGCGGCGCAGGCGATCAGCGCGGTCGCGCGCGAGGCTGGCACCGACCCCTATCAGCTGGTGCTGATGGACTGGCAGATGCCCGGCATGAACGGTATCGAGGCTGCCGTGCAGATCCGCCAGACGCAGGCCGAGGCTGCGCCCAAGATCGTGATGGTGTCGGCCTACGGCCGCGAGGAGCTGATGCGCCAGGCCGAAGATGCCGGGCTGGAGGGCTTTCTCATCAAGCCGGTCAATCCCTCGCTGCTGTTCGACACCATTCTGCAGGCCTTTGGCAAGGAGGCCGCACTGGTGCCCGCGCCGCGGCAGGAGCGCGAGGCCAGCCTGAGCGAGCTGCCCGATGGCCTGCGCGTGCTGGTGGTCGAAGACCACGAGGTCAACCAGGAGGTGGCGCGTGACCTGCTGGAATCTTTCGGCTGCGACGTGACCCTGGCCGGCGACGGCAAGCTGGGTGTCGACGCCGCGGCCACGCAGGATTTCGACGTGATCCTGATGGACGTGCAGATGCCGCGCATGGACGGCTTCGAGGCCACCCGCGTTATCCGCGCGCTGGACTCACCGCGCGCGCGCGTGCCCATCATCGCGATGACCGCCAACGCCATGAGCGATGACCGCCAGCGCTGCCTGGCGGCGGGCATGAACGATCACCTCGGCAAGCCGGTGCATCACCGGCAGCTGTTGGCGACACTCATCAAATGGGCACCGCAGCGTGAGGGCAGGGCGGTTGCCGAGGGCGCGGCGGTGGCGGTATCGACGCCGACACCGGTGCTACAGGCGCACTTCGATTTCGCCGCCGCCGAAAGCCGCCTGGGCGATAACCGCGCCCTGCTGCTGAAGCTGATCCGCAAGTTCATGGACTTGCCCGATGCTCTGGTAACACTGCGCGCGCAGCTGGCCGATGGTGATCGCGCGGGTGCGGTCATCACCGTCCATTCGCTGCGCGGCATGGCCGGCACGCTGGGCGCGGTGGGCCTTGAAGAGATCGCGCATCGCCTGGAGAAAACCATCAAGGGCGGCACCGAGACCGAGGCCGAGATCGAACTGCTGTTGCAGCGGCGGGATGAAGCCATTGAGACATTCAAGGCCCTGCTGGCGGCGGCCTGAAGGGTAGCGAGACCGGAAATCCGGCTGACATCATGTGTCAGGGTTTTGAACTAAGGCGGATACAAGCGAGGCGTAACTTGGCACCTATCGAAGCAACAGCGCTTCGAACCAGACCACCAACCCGCCTCAAGGAGATTTGCCATGAAGAACCTCACCAAGACCCTCGCCGCCGCCCTCTGCCTCGTCGGCTCGTTCGCCGCCATCCCCGCCCATGCGGATGTGCTGCGTAATGGCATCACCTTCAACGGCTTCAGCCTCAACGGCGTGAAGGTCAACGGCATCATCATCAATGGCATGAAGATCAACGGCCTCAGCCTCAACGGCGTGAAGCTCAACGGACTGTTTGCCAACGGCATCGTCATCAACGGCTTGTTCCCCAACGGCATCGTCATCAACGGCCTGAAGCAGAACGGCTTGGTACTCAACGGCCTTTTCCCCAACGGCCTCGTTCTCAACGGCCTCGTCCTCAACGGCACAGAAGCCGCCGGTCTCGAAGCCGGCCAGGCCATCGCCGTCACGCTGCCGCCGGTCGAAGCCGGTCTGTAATCCTTCACTCGCCTGATTCCGCGGCGGCGCGCATCCTTGGGGTTCGCGTCGCCGCGCCGTTGAAGTCCCCCGCCATCACCTGATCGCTCTCGCCATGAACACACTCCACCGTCGCGACCTCAAAGGTCTGCTGGTGATGACCAGCGCACTGATGCTGCTCACCGCCTTCTTCGCCCTGCTGTCCCCGGTTGCAAGGGCCGAGACAGTGCCGCAGACGCTCGCCAACCCCGACCTGAGTGCCGAGCACACCGGCTTCGTGCTCAAGCTCGCCGATGGCCGGGTGCTGAAAGGGGTGCAGATGCAGGGCGCGGTGGTGCACATGGCGCTGGAGGGCGGCAAGCTGGCGTCGATCAAGCTCGCCTCAATCAAGCCGGACGAAAAAGACCCGGACATCCTGCGCCACCAGTTTGAGGTGCAGGACGACAAGGGACTTTGGAAGCCAGCCTGCGAGCCCAACTTCTACGGCGAGACCTGGGGGTTTCCCATCAGCCTGCCGGTGGGGCACCCCGGCCGCGAGGGCGCGATCACGCTCACCTGTTCCTCCGGTGCCGTCGGCAAGTGCGTGCGCTTCGGCTACAAGCCCTGGGCAAAAGGCCCGCACGGCGAAGACCTGACGCCCTACCACGCCGCCTGCGTGCACATGGTGCGGGCCGACTATGCGGGTGATGGGGTGCCGCATACCAAGAACGGTACCGATATCGACGTCTACGACCGCATCGGCATCCAGTCTTCGGAGTCCGGCACTGATCCCCACTTTGCTTTCGAGGCTGGCTGGTTACCCAGCGGCGCGGTGTGTGTGGCGCATACCCGCTGGGCCGACGTGATGACCACCGAAGCGCTGCTGAAAGCCACGCCGCGACTCGGCCCGGCGGCAGCCTGCACCGAGGCTCAGGCCGGCAAGCGCGGCGCGCTGCTGTTCAACCGCTCGAAACTGGGGCCGTGAACGCCAGCGCCCGCAGAGAGTGATACTCGCCAGAGCCCCAAGACCAAGGTGATTGCCATCGAGACCGAAAAACCCTTCAGCGCCGCCTGCGAGCGCAACCGCGAGCCGATTCTGGCCGTGTTGCGGCCGCAGCTTGTGAATTGTCGGCAGGTGCTGGAAGTGGGCAGCGGCACCGGCCAGCACGCGGTGCATTTCGCGGCGGCGCTACCGCAACTGGTCTGGCAGTGTTCGGACCGCCCCGAATATCTCGATGGCATCCGCGCCTGGCTCGACGAGGCCGCACTGCCCAACACACCGCCGCCACTGGCGCTGGACGTGAATGGCGAATGGCCTTCGCAGACATTCGATGCCGTGTATTCGGCCAACACGCTGCACATCATGTCGTGGTCCGAAGTGGAACGGTTTTTTGCGGCGCTGCCGGCACTGCTCACGCTCGATGGCGTGCTCGCGGTCTATGGGCCGTTCAACTTTCGTGGTGCCTTCAGCAGCCAGAGCAATGCGGCCTTCGACGCCGACCTGAAAGCGCGCGGTGCCCACATGGGCATCCGCGATTTCGAGGCCGTCGATACCTTGGCGCAGGCTTCGGGCCTGAGGCTGCGACTGGATCAGACCATGCCCGCCAACAACCGCTGCCTCATCTGGCAGCGTCAGGGCTAGGCTTTGCGCTGAGGCAGCGGCCGCTCGCGCTTTTTCAGATCGGCCTCGGCCTTCGCCAGATAGTCCCGCGTGATGGGCAGCACGTCGTTGGTCTTGGCGAGCTGCATCTGGATCACCATCTGCTTGCCGTAGCGAAAGCCGATCTCGCCGGCGATGAGATAGAACTCCCACATGCGGCAAAAGCGCGCGTCGAATAACTGCTCGGCTTTGGCGCGCTGGGCCTGGAAGCGACGCTCCCAGTGCAATAACGTCTCGGCGTAGTGACGACGCAGAATCTCGATGTCGGTGATGTAGAGCTTGGCACTCTCGGCGGCGGCCGAGAACTCCGACACCGCCGGCACGTGCGCGCCGGGGAAGATGTATTTGCGGAACCACGGCGACACCGCACCCGGCCCGCCCATGCGGCCGATGGTATGGATGAGTGCCGCGCCATCCGGTGTGAGCAGGTCTTTGACCTTGGCAAAAAACTCCTGGTGCTGGGTGACGCCGACGTGCTCGAACATGCCGACCGAGACGATACGGTCGAACGGGCCTTGGGCCTTGCGGTAGTCCAGCAGCTCGAACTTGACGCGATCTTGCAGACCGCGCGCCTTGGCGCGTGCGGTGGCGAGCGCGTGTTGCTCGGTCGAGAGCGTGACGCCCAGCACCTGCACATCGGCGACCTCCGCCAGATACATGGCGAGGCCGCCCCAGCCGCAGCCGATGTCGAGCACGCGCTGGCCAGACTTTAAGTCGAGCTTCGCCGCGATGTGGCGCAGCTTCTGCCGCTGCGCGGTTTCGAGCGTGTCTTCATCACTGACGAAGTAGGCGCAGGAGTAGTGCAGGTCGTCGTCCAGGAACATCTCGTACAGCTCGTTCGAGAGGTCGTAATGGTGCGCGACGTTGGCGCGTGACTTGACCAGCGTGTTGCGGCTGCCGAGCTTGCGCAGCTTCTTGTAGGTGTCGCGCACCGCCTTTTGCAGCGGCTGGCTGCGCAGGTGGTCGCGGTTGGCGGCGAAGATCATCAGGAAGTCGCGGATCGTGCCCTTCTCGACAATCAGCGTGCCGTCCATGTATGCCTCACCCGCCTTCAGTTCCGGGTTCAGGAACAGCGTGCGATAGAGCTTGGGGTCAGTGAGTCGAATAGTGCATTCAGGGCCTGGCGCGCCCTTGTGAACCACCGCTATGCCGTCGGGGTCGATGACGGTGAGCGTGCCGGTGCGGACAAAGCGGGACAGCATGCGGTCGAGAAGGCGCATCCGGGGTTCCAGAAAGGGATTCGATAGAAGGCGTGCATTATGGCGGCGCAGGGGCGTAAAACAATGTTTTACAGCGCGCTATACTGCGGCGGCGCAATGTTGCGCGATGTGGTTCTCAGGAGCCTCCCATGCTCAAGACCATCAGCAAGATCGGCAACTCCCAGGGTTTGATTTTTGATGCGGCGCTGCTCGATATGGCTGGCCTGAAGCTGGGCGATCAGGTGAATGTCACCGTCGCTCCCGGCGGCTCGATGGTCATCACGCCCATTCGCAGCGCGCCGCCGATGGCTGCCGTGCAAAGCGTAATCAACGAGACGATGACAGAGTACAAAGTCACGCTGAAAAAGCTGGCTTGAGTCGTGCCGATCGGTTCAGAAAACTGCACGCATCTGTCTGTCGAGATCGTCAAGGCGATCCACGATGCGGCGCTCGAAAACTATGGTGGCTTGCAGGGCATCCGCGAGGAGGCGCTGCTGCACTCTGCCGTGGCGGCGCCGCAGGCGACCTTCGGTGGGCAATCGGTGTACGCCGATCTGGTCGAGATTGCGGCGGGCTATTTATTCTTCATCGCCAGCAACCATGCGTTTCTCGATGGCAATAAGCGCACGGCGATGATGTCGGCGATTGTGTTCTTGCGTATCAATGGCTTGCAGACTGCGCCTGATTCGCCAGACTGGTATGCCCTGATGGACGACGTCGGCAACAGCCGCCTGAGCCGCGACCAGACCACCGAAAGATTGCGCTTGCTGGTGACAACCAAAGTCGCAGCCTGAGGTCTTTGAATCATGGAAACCTTAGCCAAGCTTGCCATCCTCGCCGACGCCGCCAAATACGATGCCTCCTGCGCATCGAGCGGTGCCGAATCACGCAACTCGCTGAAGAACGGCGGCATCGGCAGCACCGAGGGCATGGGCATCTGCCATGCCTATGCGCCGGATGGCCGCTGCATCTCGCTGCTGAAGATTCTGCTTACCAATTTCTGTACCTACGACTGCGTGTATTGCGTCAACCGTCGCAGCAGCAATGTGCAGCGGGCGCGCTTCACACCGGACGAAGTGGTGGGGCTCACCATGAACTTCTACAAGCGCAATTACATCGAGGGTTTGTTCCTGTCGAGCGGCATCATCCGCTCGGCTGACTACACGATGGAGCAGCTGGTCGAGGTCGCCCGCAAGCTCAGGGTCGAGCAGAAGTTTGGTGGCTATATCCACCTCAAGACCATCCCCGATGCCGCGCCCGAACTGCTGGCGGCGGCAGGGCGCTGGGCGGACCGCTTAAGCATCAATATCGAGCTGCCGACCGAGGAGGGTTTGGCGCGACTCGCGCCTGAGAAAAACCTGCGTGACATCCGGGGTGCGATGGGCAATCTGCGCCTGAACATCGAAAACGCCAAGGAGGAACGCAGCACCGCCAAGGGCGCGCCACGCTTTGCTCCAGCCGGCCAAAGCACGCAGATGATCGTCGGCGCCGATGCCAGCAGCGACCGCAAGATTTTAGAGACCAGCACCAATCTCTACGGCAACTACAAGATGCGCCGGGTCTATTACTCGGCCTTCAGCCCCATACCCGACGCCGCCAAGTCGCTGCCCTTGATGGCACCGCCGCTGATCCGCGAACACCGGCTTTATCAGGCCGACTGGCTGCTGCGTTTCTACGGTTTCACCGTGGAAGACATCGCGCCCATCGATGGGCAGGAAAACCTGGCACTCGATATCGACCCCAAGGCAGCGTGGGCCTTGCGCAACCGCGAGGTGTTCCCGGTGGATGTGCAGCGTGCCCCGCGCGAGACCTTGCTGAAAGTGCCGGGCCTGGGCGTGAAAACGGTCGATCGCATCCTGGCCCTGCGCCGCCACAAGACGCTGCGGTACGAAGATCTGGTGCGGCTGAAGGCACCGATGAAAAAGGCCGCGCCTTTCGTCACGCTCGCTGACCACAAGCCGCAGAAGCAACCCGAGAGCAGCGCCTTGCGTCGCGAGCTGGTGCCGACTCAGCAGGGTGAGTTGTTTGCGTGAGCGCCTGTGAAAAACATCGCACTGGCCGATGGCGCTGACTTTGATGGCTGGCGCAAGGCAGCACGCAGCCTGTTGCTCGATGAGGTGCCGCCCGAGCAGGTGACCTGGCTGGTCAGCGGCGAGGCCAGCCTGCTGCCCGATGTCGATGCGCCTGCTGCGCAGAGTTCATCCAAACCTGTACCACGCATCCCCGCCGAGTTTCTAGGCTTGATGCAGTCGCTGATCTGCCACAGCGATCCACAGCGCTATGGCCTGGCCTATCGGCTGCTGTGGCGGCTCACGCACGGCGAGCGCCAGCTGCTGCAACTCATCACCGATGCCGATGTGATGCGTGCCCGCAACGCCGAGAAGAATGTGCGGCGCGATAGCCACAAGATGAAAGCCTTTGTACGCTTTCGTGAAGTGAAGGCAGCCGATGACCAGCCGGTGTTCATTGCCTGGTTCGAGCCCAGCCACTATATCGTCGAGCGCGTCGCACCATTTTTTGTGCGGCGTTTCACGGGGATGCGCTGGAGCATTCTCACCCCCTACCGCAGCGCGCACTGGGACGGCACAACGCTGCAATACGGCCCCGGTGCCACTAAGGCCGACGCCCCGAGCGAGGACGTGCTCGAAGATTACTGGCGCACCTACTACGCCAGCATCTTCAACCCGGCGCGGCTCAAGGTGCAGGCCATGCAGAGCGAGATGCCGGTGAAGTACTGGAAGAACCTGCCGGAAGCGCAGCTGATCCCGACGCTGATCCGTGAAGCCCGACCACGCACGCTGGCGATGGTCGAAGCCGAAGCGACGACGCCGAAGAAGCACTTCGCCGCACCCGAACCCCGATCAGCCGTAGTGCAGCCGCAAGGCAGCTTGGCCGAGCTGCGTGCGCAAGCCAAGGACTGCCGCGCCTGTGCGCTCTGGCAGCCCGCCACCCAGACCGTATTCGGTGAAGGGCCTGAGCACGCCCAACTCATGCTCGTCGGTGAGCAACCCGGCGATCAGGAAGACTTGGCAGGAAGGCCGTTCATTGGCCCTGCGGGCAAGCTGCTGGACAAGGCACTGCTTGAGGCGGGGCTCGATCGAAAAACCCTGTACGTCACCAATGCCGTCAAGCATTTTAAGTTCACGGCCAAGAACATCTTTCGGCAGCATCAAGGTGCCAATGCCGAGGAGCAACGCGCCTGTCGGCCGTGGCTGCAAGCCGAGATTGCGCGCGTGCGGCCGAAGCTGATCCTGTGTCTGGGTGCGACGGCTGCGAGCAATCTGATCGCCGCCGATTTCCCCTTGTTGGCCCAGCGCGGTCAATGGCATCGCTGGCCGGATGGCACGCAGCTGATAGCGACGGTGCATCCCTCGTATCTGCTGCGGCTGAAAGAGCCGGCCGAACGTGCACGTCAAACAGTCGCCTTCGTGCACGATCTCAAGCGAGTGGCCGAGGCCCTTGCGGCGGATTAACCCGCTTTGTGGGTATGCTCGCGCACCATCAGCAAGGCCCCTGTATTCCAGGCGATGAGCTTGATGGCAGCAACCATCACAGTGAGATTCTGAATGCCGTTGGCCTGAAGAAAATCACTGTAGCCATCGAGCGTGACTGCTGTTGCCGAGCGAAACAGGTAGAACAGGGCGTGCAGCGCAAACACGCTTGCCAGAAAAGCCCTGGTCTGCAACCGCAGCTGCTGTTGCGCGCGCAGCAACTCGTAAGCGACGCAGGCATTGAGAATTGCCGATGTCATCGACGCCAGCAGTATCCGCATGCCCAGATCGTCGGTGATGCTCCACAAGCCCTGAAACGCGATGAAGAATGCGACGGTGAAAAGCGCAAATATCGCCAACGGCGCAGTGCGGCCTGCGAAGCGGGCCATCGACGCCCACTGCAGGAATATGGCTGCCACCAACACTGTGTTCGCCAATGAAGTCGTTACCCAGATGGGTGCCACTGTGCGCGCTACCAGCAGCGTCGCACCCAAGGCGGAGACGCCATTCACCATCGCCCAGTGCAGGTAGATCCGACGCTGGCGGTGGCGCAGCCAGAAGCTGAATTGCAGCAAGGCAAAAAAGTAGGCCAGCGGCAAGGCCAGCACGGCGAGCAGCTTGACGTCGACTGTCACGTTGCAGCCTCGACATCACCCTCGCACACCACGCAGTCGCGGCCGTTGCGCTTGGCGATGTATAGCGCTGCGTCGGCGGCATCCAGCAGAGTCTTGGGCGTGGTCAGGCCATTGGCGGAGATGCTGGCGACACCCACGCTGACCGTGACGTGGCTGGCCACACTCGAACGTGGATGCGGCAGGCCTAAGCCAATCACCGCCTGTCGCAGGCGCTCGGCGCTCAGGCGCGCGGCGTCGAGATCAGCATCTTCGATCAATGCGACGAACTCTTCGCCTCCGTAGCGCGCGAGCATTGAATTGCCGCGCAGCACGCCGTCGTGCAGTGCGCACGCCACCTGCCGCAAACACTCGTCCCCTGCGGGGTGACCGAGCATGTCGTTGTAGAACTTGAAGTGATCGACATCGATCAGGATCACGGCCAGCGCCTGTTGTTTGCGCAGGCTGGTGCGCCAGCACTCGGCCAAGCGCTCGTCGAAGGCGCGGCGATTCCAGACGCCGGTCAGGCCATCGCGCAGGGCGCGCTGCAAAAGCTCGCGTTCGCGCTCCTTGCGCAAGGTGATGTCGCGGCCGATGGCGATGATGTACGGGCGACCTTCTTCTTCGATGCGACGGGCGCTGATCTCGATCATCGTCTCGGCATCGTTGTCGGCATTGAAGTGCCATTCGTAACGGGCGCTGCCTTCCGACTCCACCTGCTTGCAGAAGCGTAACCATTCCACGGCGGTGCCGAAGGCGGCGGGGATCACCGTGCCGTCGGCATCGGGCTTCAGGCCCAGGCGCGTGCGTGCGGCTTCGTTGCTGTCGGTGATACGCGCTGACTCGGCCTCAACGATGAACAGCGCGTCGTCGGTCTGGCTGGTGAGGCGATAGAAGCGCGACAGACGCTGCTGCTGTTCGCGCACCTGGCGCTCCAGCGTCGCGCGCTCGATGGCACCGCGCACGGCACGCAGCAGACGGTCTTCGTCGATGCGGCGCTTCATCAGGTAATCGGCGGCACCACGGCGCAGTGCCTCGATGCTGACGGCGGCATCTTCTTCACCAGTGAGCATCACTACCGGCGGCGCACCCGCGCGCGCGCGGATGTCTTCGAGCACATCCAAACCTTGCAGGTCCGGTAGATCCTGGTCGAGCAGCACGCAGTCAAAGTGCTGCTCGGCTACAAACAGCAGCGCAAGTGCCTTGGCACCATCCTCGGCTTCGACGATCTCGAAATGATCGGTGCCACGCTGCAACATTCGTCGATAACGAACGCGGTCGGGTAGGTTGTCGTCGATCAGTAGCAAACGGATGGTCACGGCAAGCCTTTATTTGAGATGGCTCAATTAGGCGCAATCGCCGTGCCGTGGTCAATGTTTTCTACGATTGCAATGCCCTCCATCTCGTGAAGTGCGCCGATGGACGTTAGTCTGAACGCCAGTGGACCAGGGATAAGGAGAGTCACCAAGATGATTTCAGCGCGCACTGCTGTGGCATTGATGCTGGGTACGATTGCAGCGTTATTACTTGCGCTGGGCTACGTTTCGACCTGGCAGGTGCGCACCACGTCGTTGCAGGCCGAGGCCGAGAATCGTCGGCATGAATCGTTTCGTCTCGCCGAATCCATGCGGCAAAGCTCCAACGACTTGACCCGCATGGTGCAGCTCTATGTGGCGACCGGCGAGACCCGATACCGGGATTATTACGAGGAAATTCTGGCAATTCGCAACGGTACCGCACCGCGCCCACTGCAATACGACGGCTCGTTGTGGGATCGAGTGCTGGCACACGGCAAGGGAGAGTTGCAGTACGGCTCGCCGAAATCGCTGGTCGAGCTGATGCGCGATGCCCAGTTTTCGGACACCGAATTCGCCGCACTCGATGCCTCGCGGCAGGCTTCGGATGCGCTGGCCGAGATCGAGGTCGAAGTGATGGCGCGCGTTGACAAGCGCATCGCCGCGGGGGTGGATGAGCGCTACATCACGGACGTTTACAGCGATTACAAACGCCTGAGCGATGCGGCTTACCTCAGTCACAAAGACCGAATCATGGCCGCCGTGGAGCACTTCGAGCAGCTGGTGGATGCGCGCACCAAAACCGAAGTGACCACCCTGCGCGACCGTAATCAGCGCCTGCTGACCTCGCAGATTTTCTTCCTGATGCTGATGCTGGTGCTCAGCGCGCTGTCGTTCGTGCTGTCGGAGCAGAGCCTCATCAAACCGCTGCGCAACCTGATGGAGCGCACCCGTCGCATTGCTGGTGGTGATTACGAGCAGCGCGTAGGTCGCCATGCCCTGCACGAGCTGGACGAGCTGGGTGCGACCTTCAACGACATGGCGGCTGCCATCCAGCGCGACATCGCGGCAAGGGAGGCCGCCGAGCGGGCGGCACAAGCGGCGCGACATGCTGCCGAGGCGGCGAATCAGGCCAAGAGCGATTTCCTCGCCAACATGAGCCACGAAATCCGCACGCCGCTCAACGCGGTGATCGGCATGTCTGAGATGCTGGCTGATACCCGCCTCGATACCGAACAGCGGGATTTTCTCGACACCATCTCCAACAGCAGCAATCACCTCTTGGGTGTCATCAACGACATCCTTGATTTCTCGAAGATCGAAGCCAACATGCTCGATCTCGACTCGCAAGTGTTCGATCTGCGTCGCTGTGTTGAAGATGCGATGGAGCTGGTGGCGGGCAAAGCCTCCACCAAGCAGCTCGATCTCGCACTCGATTTCACCGACGGTACGCCAGAGGGCTTGCGCGGTGACCCGCAGCGGGTGCGGCAGATATTGGTCAATCTCATTGCCAATGCGGTCAAGTTCACCGAGGTGGGCGAGGTGGTGGTGAGCGTCAGTGCGCGGGCTCTGGATGCGAACCGCCATCTCTTCGAGTTCGCGGTGCGCGATACCGGCATTGGCATCCCGCCCGAGCGCATGGATCGCCTGTTCAAATCCTTCAGCCAGGTCGATAGCTCCACCACGCGCAACTACGGCGGTACTGGCCTCGGCCTCGCCATCAGCAAGCGGCTGGCGGAAATGATGGGCGGCAGCGTTGGTGTATCGAGCACGCTGGGTGTCGGCTCGGTGTTTCGTTTCTCCATCGTCGCCGAGACGCATCCGGAATGGGTGAGCGACACGCAGGGCAGCAATCGCCACATTGATTTCGAGAGCAAGCGGGTGCTGATCGTCGACGACAACGACACCAACCGCCGTCTGCTGCGTGCGACGGTCGAGTTCTGGGGCATGGCGGCGCGCGACACCGCCTACCCGGCGCAGGCGCTGGAATGGATTGCACGCGGTGATCCCTTCGACATTGCCGTGCTCGATTACCTGATGCCAGAGATGGACGGCCGCGCCCTCGGCCAGGCCATTCGCCGCCATCGTGATGCCGAGCACCTGCCGCTGATCATGGCCAGCAGCGCGCAGATGACGCGACGCTTAGCACCCGAGTTTGCGGTGGTGCTATCGAAACCCCTGCGCCGTTCAACGCTGTTCGATGCGTTTCAAGACACCCTCTCCAACGGACAGCTGGTTGGCGCGATCGAAGCCGCTACAACGACGGAGGAGAGTCAACTGTCGCCGCTGCGCATCCTGCTCGCCGAAGACAACGAGACCAATCAGAAAGTCACGATGCGCATGTTGAAGTCGATGGGCTATAGCGCCGACATCGTAGAGAACGGCCGTGAAGCTCTGGATGCCGTGCAACACCAGCGCTATGACCTGGTGCTGATGGACGTGCACATGCCGGTGATGGATGGCCTCACCGCCACGCGCCACATTCGCCAACTGCCACCAGCACAGCAGCCCCGCATCTTCGCGATGACCGCCAGCGTGCTCGACAGCGAGCGGCAGGAGTGCCTCGATGCCGGCATGGAGCGGCATATCGCCAAGCCCATCCAGCGTCGCCTGTTGAGCGACGCCCTGGCCGAGGTGCAGCCGCGCTTCAATGCCGCTGCTGCCGTGGTTGTGCCGACAGCCGCGCCGTCCGAGCCAACGACCGAAGACGAAAATCTCGCGGAGTTTCTCGACGGCCAGATTTCGCAGCTCGACCGCGAAGGGGTGGCGGAGTTGCTGGACAGTCTGGTGGACGGCGTGGTCACCATGCAGCAGGCGCTGCAATCAAGCCTGGCCGCCGGCGATGCCACGCTGCTGCGGCGCACGACACATTCGCTCAAAGCCAATACCGCGATGGTGGGCGCGCTGCGCTTGTCCGACCGCTGCGGCACGGTCGAACTGCTGGCCAAGAAGGGCACGGTGCAGGGTTTGGATGCCGAGGTGATGGCGCTGGTACACGACTACGGTGCGCTAATCGAAGAACTGCGTCTGCTGCGCCCGCGCTACGCCGCATGAGTGCATCGCCTTGTCCCTGCGGTAGTGGCAAGGGCTACCGTGATTGTTGTGCGCCACTGCACGAAGGCACGCCAGCCGCAAATGCTGAAGCCCTGATGCGCTCGCGCTATTCAGCGTTTGCGCTCGGGCGTGCCGACTATCTGCTGACTAGCTGGCACCCCAGCACTCGGCCTGAAAACCTGACGCTCGAGGCTGATGTGAAGTGGTTGGGTCTCACCGTGCAGTCGCACCACGACACCGACGCCGATCACGCGACGGTTGCCTTCGTCGCGCGCTGGCGGCAAGGCGGCGGGAGTGCGCAAAGGCTTTCGGAAACGAGCTGTTTCGTGCGCGAAGACGGCCGCTGGTTTTATCTGGACGCGCAGCGGTGAGGCGGGGAAGTGGTTGCGCTGTCTGGGTAAGCTCGTCTGCGCTCTACTGGCACGCAACATGCGTTTTGCAAGCATGAACAATCGACTGACAGAGTCCAGCGACGCACCCCAGTCTCCCGGCACACGCTATGTGGCTTTCAGCGCCGCACTGGCGGTGCTGCTGACGGTAGCGTGCGGCAGCAGCGAACCGCCAGTGTCGGCCATGGTGCCGACGCCCAGCGTGCCGACAGGCAACGACGCGCTCTCCTGTGGCGGCGCGCTCTCGGGCATCAACCTGCAAACGGCGACGGTCATCGAGCTGCAAGCCGCCTTGAAGAACGGCAGCTTGAGCAGCGAGCGGCTGGTGCAGCAGTCGCTGGACCGCATCGCGGCGTTCGACGCGCCTGCCGGCACCGGCAGCCCGGCGCTCAATGCCATCCGCACCCTGGCCCCAACTACTTTGCAGCAAGCCCGCGCCGCCGATGCACGTCGTGCCAAGGGCGAAAGCCGCGGGCCACTCGATGGCCTGCCGGTGCTGCTCAAGGACAACGTCGGCACCACCGACATGCCGACCACCGCAGGCTCCATCGCACTGGCGCTGAACATACCCAAGGTCGAGGCCACCCTCACCCAGCGCTTGCGTGCTGCCGGCGCGATCGTGCTGGGCAAGACCAATCTCAGCGAGTTTGCCAACTGGGTGTCGCTCAACATGCCCAACGGCTACTCCTCGCTGGGCGGGCAGGTGATTGCGCCCTATGACTATGCGGCCGATCCGCTTGGCAGCTCCACCGGATCTGGCGTGGCGGCGACGATGGCTTTTGCGACCGTGGCCATTGGCAGCGAGACCTCGGGCTCGATCATCAGCCCCGCCATCGTCCACAGTCTGGTGGGGCTCAAGCCCACGGTCGGGTTGGTGAGTCGCGCGGGGGTCATCCCGCTTGCGCATGTGTTTGACACGGCAGGGCCGATGACCCGCACCGTGACCGATGCCGCGGCGCTGCTGGGCGTGGTCGCCGGCGTAGATCCGCTCGACGATGCCAGTCCGCGATTCACGGCGGCATTGGGCGGTGTGGTGCCGGATTATCTGGCCGCGCTTTCGACCACAGCATTGCAAGGTGCGCGTCTGGGCGTGCGCGGCAGCGATGTCACCAGTGACGGACTGTTTGGCGAGGCGCTGGCCGTGCTGCGCGCGCAGGGCGCCGAGATCATCGAGTTCACCGAGAGCGATGCCGGCACGCTGTCGACCCTCTCGCTGACCACCATCACCAACGAGTTCAAGTGGTATCTCAACCAGTATCTGGCGACCGAGGCCGGGCCGGGTCTGCCGGTGGCGACCTTGACCGACATCATCCTGTTCAACGCCCAGAACACTGACAAGGTGAAGTACGGACAAGACCTTTTGATTGCCAGCAACGCCATGAGCGGCCTGGCACTCGACCCGGTCTATCTCGCCAGTCGCACCGCCGCCGTCGGCGGCTCGCAGATGGCACTGGACACGGCCATCAACGACAACCAGCTCGATGCCATCATCGCGCCCGGCAGCGGCAATGTCGGGGTCACAGCCGCTGCCGGCTACCCCAACATCACGGTGCCGATGGGGTATGTGGGCCAGGTGCCGCAGGGCCTGTCGTTTGCCGGTGCGCCCTTCACCGAGGCCAAGCTGCTGGGCTTTGCCTACGACTATGAACAGGCCACGCTCAAGCGTCTGCCGCCGACCGTGATCAACCCGGTTCTCGCCGCCTACTGCCAGTCGATTGGCGCCCTCTGACTGGCAGTAGTGATGCAGGGCTGAAGTGCGCGCACTATGTCCGCCTGACCAAGGAGCACGCCATGCTGTCACCCCTCGCGTTCTGGATGGGCCTCTCGGGCCTGCTGCCATTCATTGCAGGGCCGCTCTGGCTCACTGTTTCGCCAGAGACCGCACCGGCCTGGCTGGATGTGATGTGGCGCTATTACGTGGCGATGATTGCGAGCTTCATGGCCGGCACCTTCTGGGGTTTTGCGGTGCCCTTGTCGCGGGGCAGCGCGGGCCTGTTGGGCGTGACTATTTCGGTCGTACTGATGCTGCTGAGTTGGGCTGCACTGGCGCTGGCTTTCCATGCTTCTCTGCTGCTGCTCGGCGTGGTGTTCCTGCTGTTGCTGCTGGCCGACTACTGGCGCGACCGGGCGCTGGATTCCATCGAAGGTTACTTCCGCCTGCGCGCCATTCTCACGGCCGGGGTTCTGATCGCACTCAGCTGGCGCCTGCTGTTGCCTGCTTAGGCAGTACGCGCGTGCCGAACCACACGGCCCAGACCAGGCCCACTTGCAGAATCAATCGCGCGGTGTAGATCCATGCCGGGGCTTCGGGGAACAGCTGCGGGTGCAACCACATATGCACATTGGCGCTGGAGACCGCCGCAATCACTGCAATCAGTGCCCATCCCGCCCAAGGCCGCCATTGGCGCGAGAACAGGGCGGCGGCAAGTAGCAGCTCCAGCACGCCGCTCCAGACCACCACGGCACGCGGCTGCGGCACCCACGGCGGTGTGATGTGCACGAAGAAATCCGTCGCCCAGAAATGCGCAAGGCCGCCGATCGCGAACCAGAAAAAGGTGATGCCGAGACACACCGTGCGCAGGCGGTGCAGGGCAGCGGGCGTCAGCAGGGAGCGCATGGGCAGTACGGTGTGAAGTGAAATGGTGCGCCAGGCAAGATTCGAACCTGCGACCTCGCCCTTAGGAGGGGCGCGCTCTATCCAGCTGAGCTACTGGCGCATGGCAACAGTTTAACGCGCGGCCATGCGGCGCAGGATGGCCATTTGCACGAGACCCATTAGCAACAGGATCACGCCGGTGCCGACATAACCTTGCACCTCGCGTTTCTCACGGTAGATTTCGGCAGCCAGAGCATCGGCAATGCCTTGCCGCAGTCGCGCCAACTCAGCCGCGTCACTGGACGGTGCAACGCCACGACGTTGCTGGTCGAGCGCAAGATTGATCTCCACCGACTGCTCGATCTCGGCCGGGGAATACACCGGCAGCCGATACCAGGCATGGCCGTAGTAGAAAACCAAGCCCAAACCTGCCGCGAACATGAGGGCAGGCATGGCGAAGAAGCGGGGCTTTTGCATGGGCAGATTTAGGGCGCGCTGCGGTGGGTAGATGAGGTTGCTGCTGGGGCCGGCAGCACATTTTCAGGCGTATTCCGGCAAGCGGCCGGAAGTATCCGACAAAGCTGCGAAACTGCTTTGATTTCGTGCGCGAGTTTCTTGTTTTACTTGACTTTCACGGTTACGATCCCAGCAACTTATAGCGCGCCGAATGGCGACAGGGGAGCAACATGTTCAAGTCTGCTGCGCGTTCCATTTCGGCTGCATTGCTTTGCATCACGCTCGCGGCTTGCGGCGGTGCTGACAACATTGGTACATCGAGCGGCACCCCGACCACGCCAACTACTCCCACCACCCCGACGACACCGACGACCCCGACAACGCCGACGGGTCCAACGGTTGCCACTGTCACCTTGCTGGCAGACACCGTCCAGCTGCCTTCGGATGCCAGCACTGCCGACAAGGGCGTGAAGCTCACGGCGACGGTGATTGACAGCGCCAACAACATTGTTGCCGGCGCGACCGTGCAGTTCTCGGTCGATAATCAGGGTGTATTAACAGTTACCCAAGGCACAACCGATGCAAGTGGCAATGCTTTTGCCACACTGACGACGCCAACCAGCAAGGCCAACCGCTCTCTTCGCGTGGCTGCGACCTCTAGCAGCATTTCGGGCTCGCTGACGGTTAATGTTGTGGGCACAACACTAGTGAATGCTGGCCCCGACAGCCTCGCAGTCGGTCAGCGGGGGCGTTATACCGTGACCCTGCTCGATGCTGGCGGCAAGGGCATAGGCGGGCAGGCAGTAACTGTTTCCGCCGCTGCTGGCAGCACGCTGAGTTCGACAAGCCTCACCACAGACTCCGCAACCGGCCAGGCGATGGTGGATGTAACGCCTACCAGCGCGGCGAACGAGACGTTGACCTTCACAGCACTCGGCCAGACGAGTTCCAAGGCGATTGTTGTCTCCAACGATCAGTTCCGCATCGTTACTCCGGCGGCGGGAACCGAACTTGGCCTCAACACAAGCATTCCCGTCACCATTGAATGGCTGCGCGGTGGTGTTGCAACCGAAACGGCAGGCAAGACGTTCTCGATTTCCTCGACGCGTGGTACCTTGTCGGCAACATCCGGCACACTCGATGCCAACGGTAGGGCGACGGTGCAAATCACCTCCAGCAATGCTGGCGGCGTGCTTTTCGAGGCGGCGAGCGCTGACCTGACCAAACCGAGCACTTCGAGCACGTCGGAGTTCGTCGCGACGACAGCGAATGCGATCAATGTGCAGTTTGATCCTACGGTCATCCCGACAAACAGTCAGAGCAACGTCATTGCGACGGTGCGCGATACCGCCGGCAATCTTGTGAAGAACAGCCGGGTCAATTTCACTTTGGACGATGTGACCAACGGCTCGCTTTCTGCAGGCAGTGGCGTGACCAACAGTCAAGGCAGAACTACGGTCATTTATCGTTCTACGGCTACACAAAGTGCTAATGCCGGTGTGAAAGTCACTGCCACTGCTGCCAGCACGGGGGTCAACTCGCTGGCAACCCTGACGGTCGCAGGCGGTGCTCTGCGTGTCGTGTTGGGTACTGGTAACGAGATCACCGAGAAAAATCTGACTCAGTATCAGATGCCCTATGCGGTGATAGTGACGGATTCCGCCGGCAATCCAGCTGCTTCGGCACAAGTTCGTTTGGAGGTCGCCTCGGTCCGCTATGGAAAAGGCTCATACAGTCAGTGTGACAACACAGTGCCGCCAGATGGGACGCCCGACGTGTGGTGTATCGCGCAATCCACTACATGCAACAACGAGGACAATGATCTTGATGGCGTTCTCGATGTAGGGGAAGACTTTAACTCCAACCAGACATTGGAACCTGGCAATGTGGTTTCCCTGCCCTCCACAGTGACTCTTGACAGCGACGGAAGCGCGCAATTCAACCTGACTTATCCGCAGGATCATGCGAGCTGGGTCAGTGTTGTGTTGCGAGCTTCAGTCAACGTGTCAGGTACTGAATCAAGCGAAAAAGCATCTTTCCTACTTCCAGTTCTTGCCTCGGATCTTTCCGATCTGCAAGTGTCTCCGCCCGGGCAGAACAGCCCTTATGGCGTTGCGCAGGATTGCCGCGACTTCAACTAAGTGGGCTTTGTGTCGCCATAGCTTTCTGCGCCTAGTCAAGAAGAGGGGCCCGGCGTGCCAAGTGTGTTGGGCCTTTTTCTTGTATGGGTAGGCAGTCATCTGAGGCATGGATTGTTAGACTGAGCCATCGGCTAAAGGCCCATCCAACGAGACTCTCCATGCTCATCGGCACCCCCAAAGAAATCAAAAACCACGAATACCGCGTGGGCCTCACACCGGCTGGTGCACGCGAGTTGAAGGTGCATGGTCATTCGGTGTTGATCCAGAAAGGTGCCGGCCTGGGCATCGGTATCACCGATGCGGCCTATGTGGCTGCCGGTGCCGAGATCGTCGAATCCGCCGCTGAAATTTTTCAGCGCGCCGACATGATCATCAAGGTGAAGGAGCCGCAGGCGGTCGAGTGCAAGATGCTGCGCAAGGGGCAGGTGCTGTTCACATACCTGCACTTGGCACCCGACCCTGAGCAGACCAAGGGTCTAGTCAATTCCGGTTGTGTCGCCATCGCCTACGAGACCGTGACCGACCGCGCCGGTGGTTTGCCGCTGCTGGCACCGATGAGCGAGGTGGCGGGTCGCATGTCGATCCAGGCCGGTGCACACGCGATGGAAAAAGCGCAGGGCGGCAATGGCGTTTTGATGGGTGGCGTGCCTGGTGTGGCACCGGCTGAAGTGCTGGTGATCGGCGGTGGCGTGGTGGGCTACAACGCGGCGCGTGTGGCCGTGGGCATGGGTGCGAATGTCACCATTCTCGACCGCTCGATCCCGCGCCTGAACTGGCTCGACACCACGTTCGATGGCCGCCTGCAAACGCTATATTCCACGGCTGACGCGCTCGAATCCTGCATCAGCAAGGCAGACCTCGTGATCGGTGCGGTGCTGGTGCCGGGTGCGGCCGCACCCAAGCTGGTGACCCGCGCGATGCTCAAGCTGATGAAGCCGGCGACGGTGATTGTCGACGTCGCCATCGACCAGGGTGGTTGCTTCGAAACCTCACGCGCGACCACGCACCAGAACCCGACGTATGTGGAAGAAAACATCGTGCATTACTGCGTCGCCAACATGCCGGGTGGCGTGGCGCGCACCAGCACCTTTGCACTTACCAACGCGACGCTGCCGTTCGCACTCGCGCTCGCCAACAAGGGCTACAAGAAGGCGCTGCTCGACGACGAGCACCTTTGCAACGGCCTGAACGTGCACGAGGGCAAGGTCACCTACAAGGCTGTTGCCGATGTGCTGGGTTACGACTATCAGCCCGCGCAAGAGGCGCTGACCGGCTAACGCTTTATTGGCAGCCTGCCTGCGCTGCGGCATCAGCCGTGCCATAGCGCAGGCGCAGCAGTGCTGCGTCCTTCAGCTTTGGTTGCAACACCAGCGCTAAGCCATAGGTGGTTTCGCACAAGTCCGGTAGTGCCGGGCCACCGAGTGCGGCAGCGATCTGGGCCACGGTATTGCTGTGGCCTACCACCAGCACGTTGCCGCTCTGCTTGCGGATGGCTGCCACCACCTCGGATATATGGGCGGCGGATTCGCCGCGGCGCGCGAGCACCACAAGCGGTTCAATGTGCAGTCGTGTGGCCAGCGGCTGTGCGGTGTCGCGCGTGCGGCGAAATTGGGTGGTGATGATAGCTGTGATGCCCGCGTGTTCCAGCGCCTGCGTCAAGGCTTCGGCGCGCTGCTGGCCAGCGGGTGACAGCGCGGGGTCGTCGGCCGGTGTGGTCGCCTTCTCGGCATGGCGCACCAGCACCACCAGATCGGGTGTGGCTTGCGCTGCAGGCCAAGGCAGCAACAGCGTGGCGAGCAGCAGGCTTGCAAGAGATTTCATCAAGGCAATGGCTCCGCAGACGGATCAGTGCTTGATGATAGGACGCACCGCTGCGCGCAGTTCAGATCTCGCGTATGCGCCGCTCGGCAGCACGGCGCAGGCTGACGCGCTCCAGCTTCGCCACTGCCGCAGAAAGTCTGGCAGCGGCGGTTGGTGAAATGTCGCCAAACTGCAAACCCAATCGCAGCCGGTCGAGGCTGGCAATGCAGCTGCGCACCTCGGCGCTTGCGGTGAACTCCACCTCGTCGACGCGAATCGTGCAGTCCATGGACTGGCCCGGCCGTATCTCGGTGTGGCGCGCAACGGTTGCCCCCACGCCGAAGCGCGAGAGATCCACCAGCGTCGCCTTCACCGGCCCGCGCTTGTCGCGCAAGGTCGCGGGCGGCACATGCAGCTCGCGCGGGATGCCAAGGCGGTAGGCGCTACGGCGTTGCAGATAGCGCAGGCGCTCGGGCCAGCGCAGCACGAAGGCCTCCTCACCGCCTACTTCCGCGTAATGCTCGAACGCAGACATGAAATCGAGCGATGCGCCGTCGAGACGTGTCGCCAGGGAGAGCATGGCCCCGGGCTCGGGTGCTTGCGTCAGCGGTGGGAACGGCGGGTCGATGATGAGGCGTTGCGCCACCGGGTCAGCCAGCAGCAGCAAGGCGTTGCGGGGGCCATCGCTGCCGCCCATGGCGATCACCACTCGCTTGGCGGCGGCTTGCGACAGCAGGTTGCCGATGGTCTCGGCGTCGCTGATCCAGCGCGGCGTGCGCGGCACATTGGCGGCCTCCGGCACAACAGACGGTGGCGATAGGTCTGCGACGGTCATGAGCTCAGATCCGCGCCAGACTGCGGCCGCTGAGTGCCGAGGCAAACGTGGTGGAGCTGCGCGGGCCATACACGGCATGCGCGTCGCCACTGGCACGTTCAGCTACCCAGCGCAGGCGGTTCTGGCGCTCGTTGAGCAGCGCGCCGTTGGCGAGATTCTGCCGCCGCAGGCGGTCGGCAATCGCAGCCAGGCGTTGCCATTTTTCGATGGCGACGGGGCCGGCCTGCAGCACGGCTTTTTCAGGTGCGCCGCCGGTAAATTCGCTGAGCGCGATGCTGCTGTGTTCGAGTGATTCCGCCATGCTGCGTTTCTGCGCGACGAGGTCGGTGAGGGCAGACACGTCGCTGCCGAGCAGAGCGCTGTATTCGGCCATCAGCAGGCCTTCCAGCGTGTCGGCGGCATGCAGTTGGCGGTCGATCAGGTTTGAGAGAGGCGACGCGTGGAAGGTCTCGGTCATGGCGCTCGGGTTGTGCGGTCAGTTCTCCAGCTGCCAGTCGAAATGGCTCAGCCGGGTGGCAATGGCTTCGGGGTCGATGACGTATCGCCCTTCGGTCACTGCGGCTTTGATCGCGGCCACGCGCCCGTGGTCGACGGCGGGGATGCTGGAGAGCGTTTTGTCCAACGCACTCAAGCCCACGGCGTCGTCCGACAGGCGGACAGTATCCGTAGCCCGTGCCGGCGCTACGGGTGCAACGGACGCACCGGCCGCGGGCCGTGCGTTCGTGCGATACGAATCAATCGAGATGATTGAGGAACCGTCGATGCGTGCGCTCATGGCTTGATGCTCCGTGCGGGCAGCGAAAGTGCTGCCTTGTTGAGTGCGTTTTCGACCGCTGTTTTCAAAACTTGAGAGGTCTCGCCAAAAAACCGCCGTGCGGCCGACGAACGGTGTGTGCGATTTCTGGCGGATTGCGAGCCATCGCTCATAGCGATGGAAGAAGAGTGGCTCATAGGGCGACCTCGACGGTGCCGTTGGCCTGGGCAATGCCTTCGACGATGCGGCGTGAATGGCTGTTGCGCACGCGCACCCGGCCGCCGAGCGCGGCATCGGCCAGTGCCTCGCCGGGTGCGCGCACCTCCATGCCGGCGGCGCGGGAGATGAGCGTCACGGCCTGACCGCGTTCGATGGTCTTGGGGGCGACGAACTGGCTTTGTGCCAGCACGCTGCCGGCAGGCAGCGTGCGCCGCGCCGTCAGCGCGGGCAGGGCGGCTGCTTGAGTGAGCGCGTCGGCAGGCAACTTCAAGACATCGCGCGGCTGCCAGTCGATGGCATCTGCGGTCAGAGCCTGACCTTGTGCGAGCGGTGTGCGCAGCACGGCGATGAGTGTGGTCTGTTCAACGCGCAGGGCGATGTAGCGCGTCCAGCCCGGCGTGCCGGTGCAGCGCACCCGTACTTGAGCCAAGCCGTTGCGGGCGCTGCTGGGTGCATCGGCGATCGCATCCGCCGCGCAGGGCGCGCCACTCATTAAAGGAGTGATTTTTGCAGCGGGCCATACGCTGCTTGCCGCCTGCATCGCCGCACTCACGCCATCGCTCGCCTGCGCGGCGAGTGGGCTGAGCAACAACAGGGCGATGTGGCGACGTTTCATGGTGGGCAGTCTTTGCGAAGGCTTGCAGCCCTCATGGCAAGTGCCATACCAGCCCTTCAGCGGCGCGAACGCCAGGCTTCCGTCGCGTCGATTTTCAGAGCGCGTCAAAACCCTGACAAAAGGCTGGCGCGGAACTTGGAGCTAGGCGCTCAAGTTCCCAGCAAGGTTGACGATATGAACCCCGCTCTCTGGATTGCCAAGACTGGCCTCGATGCGCAGCAGACCCGCATGGCCGTGGTGAGCAACAACCTCGCCAACGTCAACACCACCGGCTTCAAGAAAGGCCGTGCGGCGTTTGAAGACCTGCTCTATCAGACCAAAGTCGCACCGGGCTCCGCCACCACGCAGAACGACGTCGCACCCACGGGCCTCACGCTCGGCACCGGCGTGCGGGTCGTGGCCACCGAGAAGAGCTTTGCTCAGGGCAACCTGCAGCAGACCGGCAACAGCATGGATCTCGCTATCAACGGTCGCGGCTTTTTTCAGGTGCAGATGCCAGATGGCAGCGTCGCCTACAGCCGCGATGGTTCGTTCCGCACCAATCCTGATGGTGAACTGGTCACCAGCGGTGGCCTCAAGCTACAACCCAGCATCACGCTGCCGCAGGGCGCACAGAGTGTGAACATCGGCAGCGACGGCACCGTCAGTGTCGGCGTCGCCGGCCAGGCGGCTGCCACGCAGGTGGGGCAGATCCAGATCGCCGATTTCATCAACCCCGCCGGCCTGCTGTCGAAGGGCGAAAACCTCTACGCCGAGACCGCCGCCAGCGGCGCGCCGCAATCGGGCACCGCAGGCGCGAGCGGCTTCGGCACGCTGGTGCAGGGCTCGCTTGAAGCCAGCAACGTCAACGTCGTGGAAGAGCTGGTCAACATGATCGAAACCCAGCGCGCCTACGAGATGAACTCGAAGGCGATCTCGACCACCGACCAGATGTTGCAGTTCATCACGCAACGCTTGGGTTGAGACGCGCCATGAGATTGCACCGCCACCGCCCCGCCCAGTTGCCGCTGGTGTTCTTCGGCATCAACGCCGCAACCTGTCTGTTGCTGGTCGTCGCCCTCGTGCTCACGGGCTGCGCCGCCGGCCCCATCCCCGAAGGCCGCCTGCCGCCGCCCACCGTCATCCCGCCGCCGGTGGTTAACAGCGTGGCGAGCGAAGGCTCTCTGTATCGCCCTTACCAAGGACTCAATCTGTTCGAGGACGTGAAGGCACGTAACAGCGGCGACCTACTGACGGTGCTGCTGGTCGAGAAAACCCAGGCCAGCAAGAGCGCGACCACCTCCACCAACAAGGCCAGCAGTGTCGAGCTGGGCGACGTGAAACTGCTGGGGCAGGGCATCGGCTTCGAGTCCGGCATCTCCGGCAGCAGCACCTTCGGCGGCGCGGGTGCCAGTGCGCAGAGCAACAAGCTCGAAGGCAGCCTCACCGTCAGCGTCGTCGAGCGCTTCAGCAACGGCGTGCTGCGTATCGCGGGCGAGAAGCGCCTGCGGCTCAACCAGGGCGAAGAAACCGTGCGGCTCGAAGGCCTGGTACGCAGTGCCGACATCACGCCCGCCAACACCATCACCTCGGATCGCATCGCCGAGGCCCGCATCGTCTACCAGGGCAAGGGTGCGCTCGCAGATGCCAACGCCAAGGGCTGGCTCGCGCGCTTCTTCGATTCGCCCTGGATGCCCTTTTAAGGAGTGCGCGCCATGAGCCAGTTCGCCCGCGGTTTCATCATCCACTGGTCGCTTCGCCTCGCAGCCGGCGTAGTGGTCGTCTTCATCGCGCTGATGAGTCTCACCGTCCATGCCGAGCGCATCAAGGATCTCGCCAGCGTGCAGGGTGTGCGTGGCAACGCGCTGGTCGGCTATGGCCTCGTGGTTGGTCTCAACGGCACGGGTGATCAGACCTCGCAGGCGCAGTTCACCGTCCAATCGCTGAAGGCAACGCTGCAACAGCTCGGTGTGACCATTCCGCCCAACGTCAACCCGCAGCTCAAGAACGTGGCTGCCGTCGCCTTGCACGCCGAGCTGCCGGCCTTCGGCAAGCCGGGTCAGCGCATCGATGTGACGGTGTCTTCCATCGCCAACGCTGGTTCGCTGCGTGGCGGCGCGTTGCTGATGGCGCCGCTGCGGGGTGCGGATGGCGAGGTGTATGCACTGGCGCAGGGCAATCTCGTCGTGGGCGGTCTGGGCATCGACGGCAAGGACGGCTCGCGCGTCTCCATCAACATCCCCAGCGATGGCCGTATCCCCAACGGCGCGACGCTCGAACGCGCCGCACCGACGGCCTGGAGTGCCGCGCCCGAAGTGCGGCTCAACCTCAACCGCAGCGATGCCACCACCGCAGCGCGGCTGGCGGCGGCAGTCAACGGCCGCATGGGTGCAGGCACGGCACAGGCAGTCGACCCCATGACGGTCGCGGTGCGTGCCCCAGAAAGTGTGGCCTTGCGCACCGACTATCTCTCCGAGCTGGAAAACATCGAGGTCGATCCGGGCGAAGCACCGGCGCGCGTCATCATCAACTCGCGCACGGGCACGGTGGTGATCAGCCAGCGCGTGCAGGTGCGGCCAGCGGCGGTGGCACATGGTTCGATCAGCGTCACCATCACCGAGCGCACGGCGGTCAGCCAGCCGGGCGCGTTCTCGGACGGGCAGACGGTGGCAGCACCGCTATCGAACATCGGCATCGAGCAAGGCTCGGGGCGGCTATTCAAGTTCGATGCTGGCGTCTCGCTCGATGAGATCGTCCGTGCGGTGAACCAGGTGGGTGCTGCGCCCGGCGATCTCGTCGCCATTCTCGAAGCCTTGCGCGAAGCCGGTGCCCTGCGCGCCGAGCTGATCATCATCTAATGAACAACATCGACGCGGGCAATGCGCTCAGTGGCTCAGCTCTGGCGGGTCTTCGCCGCGATGCGGCTGCGAGCCCAAAGGACGACGCGACCATCCGCAAGGTGGCGCAGCAGTTCGAGGCCTTGCTGACCCAGCAGGTACTCAAGTCGTCGCGTGCTACGGCGCTGGGCGATGACTTGATGGGTGGCAGTGGCCTTGATCTCTACAAGGACATGTTCGATCAGCAGATGGCGCAGCAGATCAGCGCCAAGGGCTTGGGGTTGGCGGATGTGCTGGTGCAGCAGTTGCGGGGTTCCAAGGTGCTTAGCGCGCCGACGCTAGATACCAAAGTTCCTTCTGCAATAACGCATATGCCTGCCGCAGCGGCGACGTCGGTCAGCACACTGCCGATCACCGACCGCATCTCCAGCTTCGTCAAGAACATCTGGCAGCAAGCCGAGACCGCCGCCAAGGCGCTGGGTCTGCCGACCGAGGCCGTGGTGGGCCACGCCGCACTGGAAACCGGCTGGGGCGCGCATCAGCCTGCGGGCGGCAGCAACAACCTGTTCGGCATCAAGGCCGATAGCCGCTGGCAGGGTGACAAGGTCACCGCCAAGACCGTCGAGATGGACGGCGGCAATACCCGCACCGAGCACGCGCAGTTTCGTGCCTACGACACGAGCGCCGACGGCTTTGCCGACTACGTGCGCTTCCTCAAGGGCAACCCGCGCTATGCCGAGGCTATCAAGGCCGGCAGCAGCGTGAAGGACTTTGCCCAAGGCCTGCAAAAGGCCGGCTATGCGACCGACCCGCAGTACGCGGAAAAACTCACGGCAGCCGTGGCACGCGTGGCGAAAAGCCGCGATGCCGCGAGCGTTTCATCCCGCAACACCTTTTGAGCGCGCTCACATGTCCGCTCATCGGTCTTGCGCCAAATCGCCTCAAGAAACTATGCGGCAGTTCGTTAACCGGCTTGTAGCAGCGGCGCGTCATCCACGAACCGCTGGTAGCCCTAGCCGGAATGTCCGGATTACCACAGTCAAGGAGTATCGCCATGTCCGCAGTCATTAATACCAACGTCGCTTCCCTCAATGCTCAGCGCAACCTGAGCTCTTCCCAGAACGACCTCAACACTTCTCTGCAGCGCTTGTCTTCAGGCCTGCGCATCAACAGCGCCAAGGACGACGCCGCCGGCCTCGCCATCGCATCGCGCTTCACCAGCCAGATCAAGGGCCTCGACGTTGCCTCGCGCAACGCCAACGACGGCATCTCGCTGGCGCAGACCGCTGAAGGTGCGCTGGGTGAAGTCACCAACAACCTGCAGCGCATTCGTGAACTGGCCGTGCAGAGCCGCAACGCCACCAACAGCACCACCGATCGCGCCGCCCTCAACACCGAAGCGCAGCAGCTGAAGGCCGAAATCGACCGCGTCGCTTCCACCACCAGCTTCAACGGCAAGAAACTGCTCGATGGTTCGTTCACCAACCAGGCTTTCCAGGTCGGCGCCAACGCCGGCGAGACCATCAACGTCTCCTCGATCGTCGATGCCAGCTCGGCCAACCTCGGCACCTACACCCGCGCTGAAGTCACCGGTGTGGCAGCGACCACGCTCACGGCGATCGCCGCTGGCGGCGTGACGGTCAATGGCACGGATGTCGGTGCGATTGCCGTCGCCACTTCGGCCAGCGAGCGTGCAGGCGGCTTCCGCGATGCGGTGAACTCGGTGAGCGACACCACCGGCGTCTATGCCATCAACGAAACAGCTACCACGACGACCCTGGTCTCGACCGGCAACATCGTGCTGGCTGGTGCTTCGGCCACGGCAGCCGCCGTCGGTATCGCAGCCGGCACCACGACGGCAGCCAGCAGCACCGGCTTTGCCTCGCTGGATCTGACCACCACAGGTGGTGCAGATACGGCATTGGCTTCGATCGACGCAGCCTTGTCAGCAGTCAACACCACGCGCGCCAATCTGGGTGCCATCCAGAACCGCTTCAGCTCGGTGGTCGCCAACATCGCAACGCAGTCCGAGAACCTCTCGGCTTCGCGTAGCCGCATCCAGGATGCTGACTTTGCGAAGGAAACCGCAGCGCTCACCCGCGGCCAGATCCTGCAGCAGGCCGGCACGGCGATGCTGAGCCAGGCCAACTCCGCACCTCAGGGTGTGCTGGCTCTGCTCCGCGGTTAATGCACGCACCGGCACCGGGCCTGCAAAGCCCGGTGCCGGATTGTTGTTTTGAGGAGGACTCACCCCATGTCCACCGAACTTTTAAGCATCACCCCCCATACCTACGCCACGGCGGCTGCGAAGCCGGCTGTGGCCTTGCCTTTGCCGCTGGCTGCCAAGGCCGCAGCGGCAGATGCAGAACCCGAAGAAAGCACGATGCTCGGCAAGGCGATCGAAGAACTCAACCGCTATGTGGCTGGTAGTCGCACTGATTTGCGCTTCGCGGTAGACCGCGACGCCGGCCAGCTGGTGGTGTCGATCATCGATAGTGAGAGCGGCCAGGTGCTGCGGCAGATGCCATCGCTGGAGGCGCTGCGCATTGCCCGCTATCTCGAACACGACCGCCTCGGTCTGATCCGCCAGCGGGCTTAGGAGCACTGCCATGGCCGCCATCACATCCGCCGGTCTGGGCTCGGGCCTGGACGTTGCCAGCCTGGTTTCGCAGCTGGTTGCCGCCGAGCGCTCGGCACCCGATACCCGCATCGCCAAGGCGCAGAGCAAGGCGCAGACCACGCTCTCCGCCGTGGGCGGATTTCGCTCCGCACTCGCGGGGTTTCAGGACGCCGCCAAGGCCCTGCGCGATGGCGCCGCCACCAAACTCGCCGCCACCTCGGCAAACACGGCCCTGCTCACTGCGACGGCCACCACCACGGCTGCAGCGGGCAGCTATAGCGTTGAAGTGGTGCAACTCGCCAAGGCCCACAAACTTGCCAGCGCGCCCTATGGCAGCAGTAGCACCGCCGTTGGCAGCGGCAAGCTCAGCATCTCGGTCGGCGGCAAGGCCTTCGCGGTTACGGTCAGTGCCGACGACCCCTCGCTCGGGGCGATCCGCGATGCCATCAACAACGCCAGTGACAACAAGGGCGTGCGCGCCTCGCTGCTCAACACCGCCGCCGGCGTGCGACTCACGCTGAGCAGCAATGCCACCGGTGAAGACGGCGCCATCACCGTCACCGCCACCGATCTTTCCGATCAGCCCATCGTGCCCACCGGCACCGGGCTGGACGCGCTGAGCTTCAACAGTGGTAACCAGCAGCTCGACGAAATCGACCCGGCGCAGAACGCCAAGATCACCATCGACAGCTACGACTTCGAGAGCAGCACCAATGTCTTCGCCGACGCGGTGCAGGGCGTGAGCTTTGCCGCTACCAAGGCCGAGCCCGGCACCAAGTTCAACGTGGCTGTGGCTGTTGATACCACAGCGGCGAAGAATGCCGCGCAGAACTTCGTCACCCGCTACAACGTCTTGAACGCGACCATCGCCACCTATTCGCGCTACGACGCGACGACGCAAACCGGCGGGCCACTGCTGGGTGATTCCACGGTGCGCAGCCTGGCGCAGCAGGCGCGTTCGGTGATGGCCGCATCGGTGGGCAGCGGCAGCGTGCAGAACCTGTCACAGATCGGCATCACCGGCAGCACCGATGGCTCGTTCAAGCTCGACGCCGACAAGTTCGCGACGGTGCTGGCTGCCGACCCCGCCAGCATCACCACACTGTTCGGCAAGGATGGCTACGGCGGCAAGATCTTCACGATCGCCGAGGACTACCTCAAGTCCGACGGCCGCATCAAGACCAAGCAGGACAACCTCAATGCCCAGCTCAAGGACATCAGCAAGCAGCAGGACGCGCTCGACAACCGCATGACCATGGTCGAGAGCCGCTACCGCGCGCAGTTCACGGCGCTCGACACCATCATCAGCCAGCTCAGAACCACCAGCACCTACCTCACGCAGCAGCTCGCCAATCTGCCGGGTTACACCAATAACTCGTAGCGATTGCGGTGCAAGCAGCCGGCCTTCGGGCCGGCTTTTTTGTGGGGCCGCAGACGGCAGAAAAATAGGGTGCCAATGGCTCAAGTTGCGGCACTCGCCGCCGATGCAGGGAGTAAGCGCAAACCCACACAGGAACCGGCCATGCAATCGAACAATCCCTTTCTCCGCAGCTACCAGCAGACTCGCGCCGCCGAAGTGTTCACCGCCAGCCCGCACAAGCTGATCGAGATCTGTCTGGCCGGTGCGCTGGAGCGCGTTGCCATTGCCAAGGGCGCTATGCAGCGCGGTGCGCTGGCCGAAAAAGCCGGGCGCATCTCTGCCGCAGTGGCCATCGTCGAGCATCTGAAAATGTCGCTCGATGCCAAAGCTGGCGGCGAGCTGGCAATGAATCTGGATCGCCTCTACGACTACGTCATGCGCCGCCTCGCGCAGGCCAATGTCAGCAACGATGTCGAGATGCTGGACGAGGTCTCAGGCCTGCTCGGCCAGATCAAGGCGGGCTGGGATGGCCTGGCCGCCAACGAGGTTCGCGCAGTCACCACTTCACACCTTGGAGTGGCAGCGTGAGCGCCGGCGCAGCACCTGGGTTTGCCGCCAGAGACCTCAAGCACGTGATGGAGCCCCTGCCGCGCGACCGCGTGCTGACGCTACGCACTCTGCTGCGCCTCACCGACGAGCTGCGCGCACACGTGCTGGGCGGTCGCTTGCAAGAAGCCGCCTCTGCACAGGCGCGGCGCGATGCCTTGCTGCATCGCTTCTTCGAGCAGTCGGTGTTGCCGAGCGAGCGCACGGCGATGATCGAGGCCTGCTGCGCGATGCTCGATATGGACCAGGCCGTGCTGTCCTGCCTCGAAATCAATCGCTCGCAGACGGTGGCGGAACTCAGTGCGCTGGGTCGCCAGAAGACGCAGCACTGGCATATCGGATCAACCGGCGAAGGGCCATGAACGTAGAGCAGATCTCGGTGCCTCTGTGCGTGCCCCTCGCCTGGCAGACAGGCGAGGGGCTCAAGATTGCGGAAGCCGGCACCGCCGCTGTGCGTGCGCTGGCCACGGCGGTATCGCTCGCCGAGCGCCCGCCGCTGGTCAACGAAGAAGCGCTGGGGCTGGAGCTTGAAGTGGCGCGTCTGCACCAGAAAACCCAGTTGCTGATCGAGCTGCTGGCGCTGGCTCTGGGCCGCGACAGCACACGACCTGCGGCCATCGAGCTGCAATTGAGCGGCACGGCGTGCAGCTGGCAGAGCGAGCATCCACCCGTATTAGGTAGCAGCGGTGCAGTCGCACTCTGGTTGCACCCGGCGGCACCCGAGCCCATGTGCTGGCCTGCCGAGATTGCCGAACTCACGCCGCAGGATGATGGCCGCATTCGCGTGCAAGCCCGGCTGCTGCCGCTGGGTGAGGCGGCGCAGACCGTGCTGGATCGCCATATCTTCCAGCTGCACCGCCGCGCCATTGCCGAGGCCCGGTCACAACGTTCGTAGTGCTTACGATTGGGGCCGGGCCATGAACCGGTTAACGTGCGCGGATGAGCAAACCGAATGTGATGCGGGTGGTGCTGGGCGATGAACTGACACTGGTGCGCGCCGGCGTGCGGTTGCTGCTGGAGGCGATCACCGAACCGAAGATCGAACTGGTGGCGGAATCCGGCGACGGCCAGGCGCTGCTGGAACTGGTGTCGCGCACGCGGCCCGATCTGGTGATCGTCGAGCACGTACTGACCAGCATGGGCGGGCAGGAAGTGACGCTGCAAATCCGTCGCCATTATCCCGAAGTGAAGGTGCTGTTTCTCACCGCCCGCACTGAGCCCAACCATGTACGCAACGCCATGCAGGCCGGGGCGGTGGGCTATGTGGTGAAAGAGGCCGAGCCGATGGAGCTTGCGCTGGCGCTGAAGGCCATCGCCAAAGGCCAGAACTATCTCTCGCCCAAAGTCTCTGCCGCTGCGTTCGACCGTCGTATCCGCGGCCGTGACGAACGTGAAGGCGTGTTGACCGCTCGTCAGCGGCAAGTGTTGCGATTGATGGCGCGCGGCAGGTCCACCAAGGAAATCGCGGCGCTGATGGGCGTGTCGGTAAAGACCGTCGAGACCCATCGTGCGCGACTGGCAGCCGTGCTCGGGCTATACGGCGTCAACGCTTTGATGCGGTTTGCAATCAAGGCCGGCATGGATAACGGTGAGATTTAGTACTCGTGATCGAGTGCGCAACCGGATGACGGACTTCCGTCGCATGTAGGGCGAGGCCCTACAAACTGTCAGAAACGTTCCTATGTCTGGCGGGGCTCTGGCTCTTCAATCTGTTCTGCGTCAACCGGCACTTGGGCTGACGCGAAACATCCGGGAGCGCACGATGAACCCCAACCTCAAACTTCACGTCAGCCAGCAAGCCAGCATGTCGCCGCAGCTGGTGGCGTCGATCCGCCTGCTGCAACTCTCTTCGCTCGAACTGGAGCAGGAGGTCGTCAACGCGCTGGAGAACAATCCGCTGCTCGAAGCCGAGACGCTCGAAGCTGCACCGGTGAGCGACACCGAGCTGAGTTTTGCCAGCGTGGTGGGCGAGGGTGTGACCCAGGCGATGGATGCGCCGCCGAGCGCCGAGCACGCCAGCGAACAACCCGCTGCAGCGAGCAGCGGTGACATCGACATCGACGACAGCTTTGCGGT
Source organism: Stagnimonas sp. (assembly GCA_965279705.1). GTDB lineage: Bacteria > Pseudomonadota > Gammaproteobacteria > Nevskiales > Nevskiaceae > Stagnimonas. The sequence continues at coordinate 2,068,384 of OZ257257.1, read as the reverse complement.
GAGCGAGGCCTGGAGTGCCGCCGCCGGCGACAGCGACGACGAAGACGACAACCCGATGCGCCGCGCTGCTGCCCCAACTACGGGCCTGCGCGCCACGCTCGAAGCCGAGCTGGCCGCGGAGATCGAGGACGCGGAAACCCAGCGCGCCGTGCTCGCCCTGCTGGAGTCCATTGACGATGCCGGCTATCTGCGTGCCAACCTTGCCCAGCTTTGTGCCGCCGCGCAGGCCGAGCCTGCCGTGGTGCGTCGTGCGCTGGCGCTGATCCGCCGTCTGGCCCCCAGTGGCTTCGCCGCCCGCGACCTGCGCGAATGCCTGCTGCTGCAACTGGCAGAAGTGCGCGCCGGCACGCCGGGCAAGACCCTGGCCGAGCAACTGGTGATGGATCATCTGAGCGCTCTCGGTGCCCGCAACCGCGAGGCACTGCGGGTGCAGCTGGGTGTGAGCCCCGAGCGCTTTGCCGCCGCGATGATGCTGATCCGCACCTTGAACCCCAAGCCGGGGCAGGAGCCCAACGACGATGCCGCCCGCGCCATCGTGCCGGATGTGCTGGTCACCGGCGCACCCGGTGCCTGGAAACTCGAACTCAACCCGGCGACGCTGCCACGCGTGCGCCTCAACCGGCTCTACGAGCAGGTGCTCAACGACGCCCCGCAGGGCCGCGGCCTGAAGGAAAAACTCAACGAAGCCCGCTGGCTGCTGCGCGGGCTGGAGATGCGCCACGACACCCTGCTGAAAACTACCAAGGCCATTTTCGAGCGGCAGAACAGCTTTCTGACCCAAGGCGAAGTCGCCATGAAGCCGCTAACCCTGCGCGAAGTGGCGGTGGCGATCGAAATGCACGAATCCACCGTCTCGCGGGTGACCACCAACAAATATGTCTCTACACCCTGGGGGGTGTTCGAGCTCAAGCACTTCTTCAGCGTTTCCTTGAACGCGGGCGAGGCGGAATCTTCGGGCGTGGCCGTGCGGGCGATGATTCGTCAGCTTATTGACGCCGAAAATCCGGCGAAGCCCCTTTGCGATGGGGCGATCAGCGCAATCTTGCTGCGTAAAGGTGTGCGGGTGGCGCGGCGCACGGTGGCGAAGTATCGCGAAGGCATGAAGATCGTGAGCGCACCGGAACGCAAGGTGGAACCTGCAATGGCAATGGCGGTTTAGGTGGTTGGTGGCAACCCAGCAAGGAGCGCAGCAATGAGCCGAGAGAAGATGACCTTCAGAACGCTGTTGATCGACGACAACGAGGCGTTTTTGACTCTCGCCATGCACTTGCTCAAGGCCAACCCCCGTCTCGAAATCGTCGGCCGCGGCTACACCGGCTTCGATGCGGTGCGTATGTCGGAAGCCCTGAAGCCCGACCTGATCCTGATGGATCTCTCCATGCCCGGCATGGGCGGCTTGCAGGCCACGCGGCTGATCAAGGCGCAGGATGCGCCGCCGATCATTTTCATCGCCAGCCACCACAACGATGCCGAGCACCGCGAGCATTCCGCACGCGCCGGTGCCGACGGCTTTCTCAGCAAGCAGGATTTCGATACCACCATCGACGCCCTGTTGAACGTGGTCAGCACGGAGATGGCGCATGGCTGAATCTCGCGTACTCGTGCTGGATGGCGATGAAGAACGCGCACAAAGCCTGCGCAGCCTGTTGCAGTTCATCGACTACGCCCCGGTGGTGCAGGATCGCTGTGGCCATCTCGCCAACAGCGGTGCCAAGCCGGCGGACTGGGTGGCGGTGATCGTCGGCAAGGTGCTCGACGAGAGCGCTCTGAATGGTTTTGTCGACTGGCTCAAGCGTGATCATCTGCACCCGCCGTTGCTGGTGCTCTCCGAGCAGCTTGGCAATGCCGCAGCCCGCTTTGACCTGCATGAGTCGGCCTGCATCAATCTCGATCTGCCGCTCAAATATGCCCAGCTCAACGAGCTGCTGAAACGCGCCGGGCTCACCCGCATGGAGCGCGAAGTGCTCGACACCGTCGCCAGCAAGGGCCCCACCGGCAACAGCAGCGCGGTGCGTCGCGTACGCCGTATGGTGGAGCAGGTGGCGAGCTTTGACACCACCGTGCTCATTACCGGCGAAAGCGGCACTGGCAAGGAGGTGGTGGCGCGCGCCATCCACGCCCAGTCGCGCCGCAAGGACAAACCTTTTGTTGCGGTCAACTGCGGCGCGATTCCCTCTGAGCTGCTCGAAAGCGAGCTGTTCGGCCACGAGAAGGGTGCATTCACCGGCGCGATCACCGCCCGCAAGGGCCGATTCGAGCTGGCCGATGGCGGGACTCTATTTCTGGACGAGATCGGCGACATGAGCCTGCCGATGCAGGTGAAGATCCTGCGGGCCTTGCAGGAGCGCAGCTTCGAACGCGTTGGTGGCATGAAGAGCCAGCGCTGCGATGTGCGGGTGATTGCCGCGACGCATCGCAACCTCGAAGACAACATCGTCAAGGGCAGCTTTCGCGAAGACCTGTATTACCGCCTGAACGTCTTCCCCATCGAGACGCCGCCGATGCGCGAGCGCTTGGAAGACCTGCCGCTGCTGATCGAAGACATCATCGGCCAGCTCGAACGCGCCAGTCGCGGCAGCGTGCGGCTGTCCGCGGAAACCGTGAACGTGCTGCGCGCCTACCACTGGCCGGGCAACGTGCGCGAGCTCTCCAATCTGGTCGAGCGTCTGGCGGTGCTGCACCCCGGCGCCACCGTGCGCCCGCAGGATCTACCCAGCCGCTACAAGCCGGCAGGTTTCGAGGCGGCTGAGCCGGTGGCTGAAACCACCATCGAGCAGGCGTTCGAGCGCAGCGAGCGGCCCATCCTTAGCGAGATGCGGGTGATGGACTTGCTGGGCCAGAGCAAGCCAGACCCGGTGCTGCCGCCGGCTGGCGTGGATTTGAAAGACCACATCGAGCACATCGAGGCCAGCCTCATCAAGCAGGCGCTGGCGCAGTCCGGTGGCGTGGTGGCCCATGCCGCCAAGCTGCTCAACACCCGCCGCACCACGCTGGTGGAAAAGCTGCGCAAGTACGGCCTGCAACGCGAGGATGCCGAAAGCAGCTGTGCCAACGAGGCCTAGCTTCGCTGGTTGCAGCGCGCAGGGCCTTTGCGTATCCTTCGCGCCCCGCCGAGGGTCCCCTCGGTGGTTTTCCTTGCTCCACCGCCTTTGATGTTGCTGCGGGGGGCATTATCCACAAGGAGTTACATGCGCCACTACGAAATCGTGGTCATGGTTCACCCGGACCAGTCTGAACAGGTCCCGGCCATGACCGAGCGTTACAAAGCATTTGTCGAAGCCGATGGCGGCAAAGTCCATCGTCTCGAAGATTGGGGCCGTCGCCAGCTGGCATACCCGATCGTCAAACTGCACAAGGCCCACTACGTTCTGATGAACGTGGAATGCACTGACAAGGCTCTGGCCGAACTCGAAAATGCCTTCAAGTTCAACGATGCCGTCATCCGTAAGATGGTGATCCGCACCGAGGCTGCCGCCACCGGCCAATCTGCGCTGTTCAAGAACCCCGAAGAAGAAAACAAGCGCGAATACAAATCGCGTGGTGATGCACCGGCCGCCGCTGAAGAAGCCGCCACCGATGACGTCGCCGCAGAGGAGACCGCAGTATGAGCCGTTTCGTCCGTAACAAGCGTCGTTCCTGCAAGTTCTCGTCTGACTACGCGCAGCCAATCGACTACAAAGATGTGAACCTGCTCAAGCAGTACATCAGCGAAAATGGCAAGTTGCAGCCCGCGCGCGTCACCGGCACGGTCAGCTACTACCAGCGCGAGATCACCAACGCCGTGAAGCGCGCACGCTTCCTGGCGCTGCTGCCTTACACCGACAAGCACGAGTAAGGAGCCGACCATGGATTTGATTCTGTTAGAGAAGATCAAGCACCTCGGTGACTTGGGCGATGTCGTCAAAGTGACCCCTGGCTACGGCCGCAACTACCTCTTGCCGAAGGGCAAGGCGTTGTCTGCAACCGCTGCCAACAAGAGCGTGTTCGAGGCCCGCAAGGCCGAGCTGGTGAAGAAAGCCAACGACTCCGTCGCAGCTGCCAAGATCCGCGCTGGCAAGCTCGAAGGCGCCGTCGTCACCGTCCGCGTGCTGGCTTCGGAAGAAGGCAAGCTCTACGGTTCGGTCGGCCCGGCTGAAATCGAGCGCGCCGCACTGGCGCAGAAGATCGAACTCGACAAGAGCGAGATCAACCTGCTCAACGGCCCGATCCGCCACGCTGGCGAGCACAAGGTGGTCGCCCGCCTGCACTCGGAAGTCGAAGTGGAAATCACCGTCAAGGTCGAGAAAGAAAAAGCCTAAGCCGTCGCGGCTTTTACCCAGACGGCCCGCCTTGCGCGGGCCGTTTGCGTTACAGGGGCAGGGCGGTGCAGTGGCTGTTATCCCCCGATGATTCTTTTTTTATGCACGGAGTTACGCACTGCACACGGTGCGTCTTCGCACTAAGGTATCGACATGTCTCCCATCGAATATCTGGATCGCAACGACCGCCCTAAAAGCAATGGCGGCAATGGCAAGGTGCGCCAGCTGCTCACGCCCAAGGTGCCCCCGCACTCCGAAGAAGCCGAGATGTCGGTGCTGGGCGGCATGATGCTCGACACCCGTGGCGTCTACGAGGTGCAGGACATCGTCACCGAAGACGATTTCTACTTCGAGAAGCACCGCCTCATCTTCAAGGCGCTGTGTGCGCTCGCCAGCCAGTCGCGGCCCTGCGACTTCGTCACCGTGTCGGACTACCTGCGCAACCTCGGCAAGCTCGATGACGTCGAGGGCATGCCCTACCTCGGCCAGCTGGTCAACGACACGCCCGGTGCTGCCAACGTCACCGAATACGCCCGCATCGTGCGCGAGCGTGCCGTGCTGCGTGGGCTGGTGGCGGCAGGCGACCAGATCACCGAACTGGCATTCCGCCCCGAAGGTCGCAACGCCACCGAATTGCTGGATGTGGCCGAGCAGCAGTTGACGCAGCTGCGTGGCCGCGACTCGAAGTCGAAGTCGCAATACGTGACCATGCAGCCGCTGATGGAGGCGCTGGACAAGAAGCTCAAGGCTGCCCAGCTCAACCCGGGCGGCGCGCAGGGTCTGCCCACCGGCTTCACCCGCTTCGACGAGATGACCAATGGCCTGCACGCGGGCGATCTCATCATCGTCGCCGGCCGTCCCTCGATGGGCAAGACCAGCTTCGCGATGAACATTGCTGAATATGCCGCGCTCGACAAGAAGCTGCCGACCTTGGTCTTCAGCATGGAAATGTCGGCCGAGCAGTTGGGCATCCGCGTGGTGTCTTCGTTCGGCCGCGTCGATCAGCAGAAGCTGCGCACCGGTCAGATGGACGACATGGACTGGAGCAAGTTCTCCTCCGCACTCGGCATGATCCAGGAGGCGCCGCTGTTCATCGACGAAACCGGCGGCCTGTCGCCGCTGGACCTGCGCAGCCGCGCGCGTCGCGTTGCCGGCCGGCATGGCTTGAGCCTGATCGTGGTGGATTACATCCAGCTCATGCAGGTGCCAGGCTCCGAGAACCGCACCAACGAGGTGTCGGAGATTTCGCGCAATCTCAAGTCGCTGGCGAAAGAACTCAACGTGCCGATCATCGCGCTCTCGCAGCTCAACCGCGGCCTCGAAAACCGCGACAACAAGCGCCCCCGCATGGCCGACCTGCGCGAATCCGGCGGTATCGAGCAGGACGCCGATGTGATCGTCTTCATCTACCGCGACGAGGTCTACAACAAGGACACGCCGGACAAGGGCACGGCCGAACTCATCATTGCCAAGCAGCGTAACGGCCCCACCGGCATGTGCAAGACCGCCTTCCTCGGCCAGTTCACGCGCTTCGACAATCTGGACGCGCTGGCGCCGCCCGGTTACGACGACTACGCATGACACCGCGCGTCACCGCCACGGTCGATCTCTCGGCCCTGCGCCACAACGTGCGGGTGGTGCGCAAGACTGCGCCGCGCTCAAAGATCATGGCCGCGGTCAAGGCCGATGCTTATGGTCACGGTGCCGTGGCGGTGGCGCGTGCGCTTGAAGCCGAAGGCGTGGATGCCCTCGCCGTCGCCTGCATGGAAGAAGCCATGCAGCTGCGCGAAGCGCACCTGCTGACCACGCCGATCACCCTGCTGGAAGGCGTGATCTCCATCGAAGAAGCCGCGCTCGCCGTCTACGAGCGCCTGCAGGTGGTGGTGCACGACCACTGGCAGATCGCTCTGCTCGAACAGCTGCCGGCCAGCGCCGAGATCAACGTCTGGTTCAAGCTCGACAGCGGCATGCACCGGCTGGGCTTCCCCCTCGCCGACGTGCCGAGGCTGGTCGAAACGCTCGAGCGTCATCCTGCCTGGGTGTTCCAAGGCTGGATTACCCATCTGGCCTGTGCCGACGAACCCGATAACCCGGCGACGCCCAAGCAGATTGCCGCCTACAACGCCGCATTGCAGGGCGTTGCCGGGCCGCGCTCCATCGCCAATTCCGCAGGCCTGCTGGCGTGGCCCGAGGCACGCGTCGATTGGGTGCGTCCCGGCCTGATGCTCTACGGCGCGTCGCCGCTACCTGGGAAGGCGGGCACTGATCTGGGCCTCAAGCCCGTCCTGAGTCTGCAAAGCCGCCTCATCGCCATTCGCGAGTACGCGGCGGATGAGCCCATCGGCTATGGCCAGACTTGGCGCACGCCCGAGCGCATGCCCATCGGCGTGGTCGCCGTGGGCTATGCCGACGGCGTGCACCGCTGCCTGCCCTCTGGCACCCCGATGATCGTGCGCGGCACCCGCGTGCCGCTGGTGGGGCGCGTCTCGATGGACATGATCACCGTCGATCTGCGCGGCATGCCGCAGGCCGCAGTGGGTGATGCGGTAACGCTCTGGGGCCCGGCACTGCCCGCCGAAGAGATTGCGACTCACGCCAACACGCTCGCCTACGAACTGTTCTGTGGCCTCACGCAACGCGTGCGGTTTCGCTACATCGAGCGGTAGCAGTCCATACCACTATGCGGTGTTGGCACCTACCCTGACGTGCTTGGACGACGGGCAATAAAAAACCCCATATTTCTATGGGGTTTTAAGACTTCCTTGGCTCCTCTTGGAACCTAAATTGGTGGAGGTGGCGGGAATTGAACCCGCGTCCAACGACTCTCCGCCTTCCGCTCTACATGCTTATCCCGACTTTGGTTTTCGATACAGGTTGCCGGTCGAGCACGGAACGCCTGCACTTATCTCCTTGGGTTTTGATCTTCACGTTAAGAGCGAACGTGAAGACGGTCTGGTGAGAGTCGACGGATGCACCCCCCATCACCAGCACTAGAGGGGCATCCGCTCGCCGGGATTAAGCGGCGAGGGCGTAGTTAGCGTCGTTCGCAACTAGCTTGTTTGTAGACCGTTTAACGAGCAGATCTACAGCTCGGCATGCACGTCGGGTTTCAATACCGCTGTCGAAACCATGTCACCCCCGTGAAGCATGAGTATAGGCGCTTGGTAGCCGTTAAACGGGCGCGCTGGTAATTAAGTTGCGGTGCTCAGCCTTTGGCCACGCTGCGCATCACGCGACCTTGCTCGCGCTGCCAGTCGCGCTCTTTGATCGTGTCGCGCTTGTCGTGGGTCTTCTTGCCCTTGGCCAAGCCCACTTGCAGCTTGGCGCGGCCATCAGTCCAGTGCAGGTCGAGGGGGATCAAGGTGTAACCGGCGCGCTCCACCTTGCCCACCAGCACCGAGAGTTCCTTTCGGTTCATCAGCAGCTTGCGGGTACGGGTGGCGTCGGCAAACACATGCGTGCAGGTTTGCTTCAAGGGGATGAAGTGCGCACCGATGAGCCAGGCCTCTTCCTTCTTGATGATGACGTAGGCTTCGGTGATCTGGGCGCGACCGTCGCGCAGACTTTTCACCTCCCAGCCTTCGAGCATCAGGCCGGCTTCATAACTGTCTTCAATGAAATACTCATAGCGGGCACGCTTGTTGGCGGCGATGAGCCGATCTGGATCTTTGTCTTTTTTGTTGTGGTTACTCATCGCAAAATTATAGGCTTGGCAGCGCAGTGGAGATGCAGTGAAACAGCACAGGGTGAGTGGATGGTGAAGGTCGAGCGGTCGGCGCTGATGGCTTTCGCGCCTGAACAGTTGTTGGCACTGGTTGGGGATGTGATGCGATACCCTGAGTTTATGCCCGGTTGTGTCGAAGCGAGCGTGCAAAATGCGGACGGGGTGCGGGTGCAGGCTGGCCTGCGCTTCAAGTTTGCAGGCATCACCGAGAGTTTTCTGACTGAGAATGTGATTGAGCAATCCAGCAACGGTGACGCCACTTTACAGATGCGGCTGTTGCGCGGGCCATTCAAGAGCCTGAAGGGAGAATGGCGCTTTCAGGCTTTGAGCGAAGCTTCAGATGCGTCTCAGGCCTGCAAGGTGAGTCTCGTGATCACGCTGGATTGGGGTGCATGGTCGCTGGGCCGCTTGTTGGCGCCGCAACTGGATCGTGCCGTCAGTAAAGTGATGCAAGCCTTCAAACTGAGGGCAACGCAGATTTATGGCTGACACGACGATGCCGCAATTTGATGTGGAGGTGGTGTTTGCATCGCCGGAAGTACAGGCCCTGCGGCGTTTCACTGTCCAGCAAGGCTGCACCGCGGCTGAGGCGATACGCGCATCTGGACTTTGTGACTACTGGCTCAATGCCTCGGGCGCGCCTTGCCCGTTATCGAGATTCGGCCGCCTCATTGCACCGGAACAGCTGCTAATCGCGGGCGACCGTGTCGAGATTCTGCGCCCGCTGTGCGCAGACCCTAAAGATCAGCGTCACGAGCGGGTGAGGGCAGTGCGTGGGGCCCGCAGCCGGGCGGTGTCTTAGGGCGTGTTCGAAGGCTGGGTGAGAATCACGCCCGGCTCCTGCGGATCATTCGCCCGTTCGTCCTCGTTTTTCTCTTTCTTCTGCTGTTTGAAAATCGCAGCCGCCTCGGGTGCTTTGGGCAAATTGTCTGCTGTGGCTAGTGGGGCAGCGCCTTCCATTCGGGCCAGAACATCCTTCTCGAAAAACAAGGTGACCGTGCGATTGCTCTGTTTGCCGCGCGGCGATTTGTAGTAGCCGAGGTAGTCCCAGCGATCCGTACGGAAGGGGCTCGCCGCAACCGGGGTGCCCAGCAGATAAGTCACCTGCTCGCGTGTCATGCCGATCTTGAGCTGGTCAAGCTGCTTCTGCTCTATCACGTTGCCCTGTCGTGTAGGCAATTTGAAGACGAGACTGCAAGCTGAGAGCGAAAGCCCAAACGCAGCAATTGAGGCTGCGATAAACAAAAGACGCATGTCATTGGCCGGATCAAAAACGAGGGGCGATAATAGCGGAAAGCGGGTGCTCTCAATCCGCACATTCGCGTCAGGACAAGAACCACCATGGAATCACAAGACCTTCGCAACGTTGGCCTCAAGGTGACCTTGCCGCGCCTGAAGATTCTCGAAATTCTCGAGAACAACGCGATGCGGCACATGTCTGCCGAAGATGTCTACAAATTGCTCATTAAAGAAGACGCCGATATCGGTCTTGCCACCATTTACCGTGTGCTGACGCAGTTTGAGCAGGCTGGGCTGGTCAAACGCCACCACTTTGAAGGCGGGCACGCTGTGTTCGAGCTGGAACGCGGCGAGCACCACGACCACATGGTCGATATCGAATCCGGCAAGGTTGTTGAGTTCGTCAGTCCCGAAATTGAAAAGCTGCAACACGACATTGCAGACGAGCACGGCTACGAAATCGTTGGCCACAGCTTGGTGATTTACGTAAAAGCCAGCAACACAGGTAAGCCCAGAAAATCACGCTGAGCCCGTTCAATTTTCGTCGTCTTCCTAGTTAGCGAGGGCGACCTTTGGGCACGATGCCGCTCTCGGACTGCTTTGCCCAGGCGTAGAGACCGAGTGCGGCAAATACCAGGGTGACGACTGTGGCTACATCGCTGGTCAAGCTGTGTCCACCCTGCTTGATGCGGCCAATAACCACACCGGTGAGTGCCTCGCGCAGCGCTCGCAGCGTCAGTGCCGAGCATTCCGGCACGCCGAGGTGGGCAGCCCGAACACGCTGGTGCCATTCGTGGATCAGATTCTCGATACGGTCGCCGGCTTTTAAAAAAGCCGCGCGGATGGCAGGCGAGGCGGCCTCGGCTTCCACGACGAAGGCGCGGGCCATGTGGGCATCGAGATCGAGCACCTGCATATAGGCGGTCATGCCGGCGAGCATCTGGTCGGGCAGGGAGCCTGCCGCTGCATTCGCCTCTTCCACCGAGCGCAGGTGGTAGCGAGAAAGAGCGTGAAAGCCCTGCAGAAAGCAATCTTCTTTGTCCTTGAACAGTTCGTAGAAGGCTGCACGCGATACACCCGCATGGCTCAATACGTGGCTGACAGCCGTATCGGCGTAGCCCCGCTCGGCCACTGCATGGCCAATGCCCTCAATCAGGCGCGCGCGCTGGAGCTTGAGCACTTCGCGTCGGGGCAGTTTGTTCACGCCACGCGGCAGGCGCATGGTCTTGACGGCTTCAGCGGTCACTCGTGTGGAAGCCCTCATCGTAATCGGCGCGGGCAGGGCGGCTTTTTTAGGCATAGCTCAAGAATACTAAGTTTTCTATAAAAACAGTATTGTTTTTTTAGAATGCAGATCTTAGAGTGCGCGTCGTCATAAATCGCGTAATCCGAGAGAGACTTCCCGATGAAAGATTTCAAGAACAAGGTCGCTGCCATCACTGGCGCTGCATCCGGCATGGGGCGCTCGCTGGCATTGCAGCTCGCCAGCCGTGGTTGTCATCTGTCGCTCTCCGACGTCAACGAGGTTGAGCTGGCTCGCACCGCAGAGTTGGCGCGTGTAATGGGTGTGAAGGTCACCACCATGCGCCTCGATGTTGCCGACCGTGAGGCGGTGCAAGCATGGGCTCTGCAGAGCCAAACCGACCACGGCAAGGTCAACCTCATCTTCAACAATGCTGGCGTCTCGCTGGCGGTGCCTGTGGAAAGTGCCCGTATCGAGGATTTCCACTGGTTGATGAACATCAATTTCTGGGGCGTGGTGCACGGCACGCAGGCGTTTCTGCCGCTGCTGCGCGCCTCGGGCGAAGGGCATGTCATCAATACGTCATCGCTGTTCGGCCTGCTCTCAATGCCCACGCAAGGCACCTATAACGCCAGCAAGTTCGCGGTGCGCGGCTACACCGAGGCACTGCGCATGGAGCTTGAGATCGAAGGTGCGTCAGTGAGTGCAACCTGCATTCATCCCGGCGGTATTGCGACCAATATCGCTCTTGCCGGACGCGTGGATGACAGCGTACAGCGCATCACGGGTTCGGGTGTCGAGCGCTTCAAGAAAAGTGCGAACAAAGCAATTCAGACAACCACCGCTGACTCCGCCGCTGCGCAGATCATCAAGGGCGTGGAGCAAAACGCCCGGCGCGTGCTTGTGGGGCCCGACGCAAAAATGCTCGACAAGCTGGTGCGCGTCACCGGCGCCGGCTACCAGAAAATCTTCGTCAGCCGCGCTCGCAAGATGAAGAAGGAAGGCTTCTGAGCACTCGGAGCACATCACATGGCCTTTGATTCCATCGCCACCGAAACCGCCATCACCGATTTCGACGTGTTGATTGTCGGTGCCGGCCTCTCAGGCATTGACGCCGCATATCGGTTGCAGACCGAGTGCCCTACTCAGAGCTACGCCGTGCTCGAAGCCCGCTACGCCATGGGCGGCACCTGGGATCTGTTCCGTTACCCCGGCATCCGCTCGGATTCGGACATGAGCACGCTGGGTTTCCCTTTCGAGCCCTGGGACAGCGATGTCTCCATTGCTGACGGTGCCGACATCCTCAAATACATCGAGAACACAGCGCACAAGTACGGCATCCACAACAAAATCCGTTTCGGTCAGCGCGTTGTTGCTGCCGACTGGTCATCAGTTACCGCACGCTGGACTGTTCACTGCACGACAGGGCATACCGAAGTGGTCTACACCTGCCGATTTCTGCACGTGTGTTCCGGCTACTACGATTACAAGGGCGGCTATACGCCGGAGTTCCCCGGCGTCGATAAGTATCGCGGCCAGATGGTGCACCCGCAGCAGTGGCCGCAGGATCTCGACGTGAGCGGCAAGCGCATTGTCGTCATCGGCAGCGGTGCGACTGCCATCACATTGGTGCCTTCGCTCGCCAAGACCGCTGCGCACGTCACCATGCTGCAGCGCACGCCGACGTTCGTGGCACCGCTGCCACGGCGAGACAAGATGTCCGGCCTGCTGCGCCGCTATCTGCCAGCCGGTGCCGCAGGCTCCGCCACGCGCTGGAAGAACATCCTGCTCGGCATCTATTTCTACCAATATGCACGCCGCAAACCAGAAGAAACTCGCCAGCGCATCCTGGCGCTCGCGCGCCGCATCATCGGGCCTGGCTTCGAGGTGGAGCGTCACTTCAATCCCAGCTACAAGCCTTGGGACCAGCGCCTGTGCATTGCCCCGGGTGGCGATCTGTTCAAGGCCATCCGCAGCGGCAAGGTTGCAGTGGTCACCGACGGCATCGCCGAGTTCACGGCCGAAGGCATCCGCACCCAGTCGGGTGAAGAGCTCGCCGCCGATATCGTGGTCTCAGCCACCGGCCTCATCATCAAACTCTTCGGCGGTGCCAAGGTGCGCGTCAACGGCGAGGAAGTCGACCCCGCGAGCCGTATCATCTACAAGGGAATGATGCTTGATGGCGTGCCAAACATGGCGTTTGCCTTCGGCTATACCAATGCTTCGTGGACGCTCAAGTGCGACCTTTCGGCGCAATACTTCTGCCGGCTCATCAACCGCATGGCACGCCGTGGCTACGACAGCTGCACTCCGCAGCGCGGTAGCACTGTGATGCCCGAGCAAATGGTCGATCTCAAGTCCGGCTACATCCAGCGTGCCAAAAGCGTCATGCCACAACAGGGGACGATCGCGCCTTGGCGAGTGCATCAAAACTACATCCTCGATCTTGTCGCCACCCGCTTTGAGCGATTGGACGATGGTGCGATGCGCTTTGGGCGCAAGTCTGCGACGCAGAGATAAGTGCACTGCTGCGCTACCAGGGAATCCCGGCACGGCAGGAAAATAGGGTTCAAAAGCCCGATTGAGGCAGCGATCTGTGTTCACAAAACGTGAATACGGTGAAATGAAGGCACAGAACTGCCAAGCAGCCGTTTAGGCAGTGCAAGTCCGACGCCGCAACTTCTGGGTGGTGTTGGATCTGTTCAACACCACAACATCGATCCACAGGACCTAACTAACGCGTGCTGGGTGCTTGAGTGCGTCAACAACTCGACGTCAAGCATTTGGGTGTCTGGCCTTGGTGTAACCATTGCAGGCGCAGAGCCTTGCAGTCGATTCGTTACAGTGACCACCACTCGCCATGCAAAATACCTACCTCCCCGTTTGCTGGATCACCCACCCCGACTGTCACCGCCACGATATGGGTGCGGATCATCCTGAAAGCCCGCGTCGGCTTGATGCCGTCGAAGATCGCCTGCGCGCAGATGGCAGCGGCGATTTTCTGCACCGGCTGACAGCGCCACTGGCCTCGGCCGCCGCACTCGAACGGGTGCATGAGGCAGCACACGTCGAACGCATTCTTACCGCCGACACAAGCGCCGGCGAAATCCAGATCGACCCCGATACGCTGATGAACCCGCACAGCCTCGAAGCCGCCCTGCGCGCGGCGGGTGCGGGCGTGCTGGCGGTGGACGAGGTGCTGGCGGGCCGGGCAGGGCTGGCCTTCTGCGCGGTGCGGCCGCCGGGGCATCATGCCGAGCGGGCGCGGGCGATGGGGTTCTGCTTCTTCAACAACGTCGCGGTCGCGGCAGCACATGCGCTGGCGAGCGGCGTGCAGCGCGTGGCGATTCTCGATTTCGATGTGCATTACGGCAATGGCACGGCCGACATCTTCAAGGGCGATGCGCGCGTGCTGGTGTGCCAGACCTACCAGCACCCGCTCTACCCGCACTGGGCGGGCGCGCCCGATGCGCCCAATCTGGTCGATGTGCCGCTCAAGGCCTATTCCGGCAGCGCGGCGTTTCGCGCGGCGGTCAGCGAGCACTGGCTGCCGCGACTCGAACAATTTCAGCCAGAGCTGCTGCTGGTCTCGGCCGGCTTCGACGCGCACGAGCTGGACCCGCTCGCCCAACTGCGCCTCACCACTGACGACTACCGCTGGGTGGCGAGCGTCATCCAGGGCGTGGCCGAGGCCTGTTGCCAGGGCCACGTGGTGGCACTACTCGAAGGCGGCTATCACCTCGATGCCCTCGCCAAGAGCGTCTCGGCCTTTCTGCAACCGTTTCTCGGTGAGGATTTGCCGGGATGACCGTGCGCCATCTCGATGCGCTGTTCCTCGCGGCCCAGGTGGTGATTCTGGGCAGTGCGGAGTCGGCCGCGCAGCAGCAGTTGCTCGCCAACATCGAGACCAGCGTACCCGCCAAAAGCCGCACGCAGCTGCCCAGCAAGCCCTGGCTGAGTCGATGGCCCGCTGCCGAGCTGGCAGTGGTGATGCACGCGGACTGGATCGACGCCGAGGCCGTCGAGGCGCTCGCCAACAAAGGCTGCAAGGCCCTGCTATGGGCCGCCGATGCGCCGCCACCGCTGGCAGTGCTGACGGCGATGCGCGCCAGCACCATGCGCCTGTTGGGTCCGCGTTCGGCAGGGCTGATCCACAGCGGCGATGCACGCCACGCCGCGCGCAACGTCAGCAGCCTGCCGCTCACGCCCAAGCGCGGCACGGTCGCACTCATCGCGCAATCGCAATCGGTCGCCGCCGCCGCACTCGACTGGGCAACGGGTCGCGGCATCGGCTTCTCCTGGCTGGCGGTGACGGGTGGTGAGGCCGATGTCGATGTCGCCGACCTGCTCGACTACGCAGCACTCGACCCGCACACCCGCGCGGTGGTCTTGCAGGTCGGCCACATTCGGCAGGCGCGCAAGTTCATGTCGGCCGCCCGCGCCTGCGCGCGCTTGAAGCCGGTGCTGGTGCTGCAAACGCGCCGTGCGAACACCGTGATTGCGGGCGGGAGTGATCCCGTTCGCTCGGCGGCGTTTCGTCGTGCGGGTCTGGTCGAGTGCGACGCGCTCAGCGGCCTCTTCGATGGCCTCGCCGCGCTCGAACTGCTGCCCACCGTGGGCGGGGATCGCATCGCCGTGGTCGGCAACGGCTCCGGCGTCTGCGCGCTCGCGGTGGACGCGGTGCTGCGCCAAGGCCTGATGCCCGCCGTGCTCAGCGAGGCGACCCAGCAGCAGATCAAAACCTTGGCACCACTGGCGCGCTTCGGCGGCTCGGCGGTGGACTTGGGCAGCGCGCCTGCGACTGCGGTGGTGAGCGCCCTGCGCGCGGTGCTCGCCGATACCGGCGTCAACGTCGCCCTGCTCATCCACAGCCCCATGCCGGGCCAGCCGCACCAGCCGCTCGCCACCGCAGTGGCCGAGGCCGCGTTTGGCGAGCGCCTGCTGACGGTGTGGCTCGGCCTGCACAGTGCGCAACCGGCGCGCCAGCGGAGTGCTGTCGCGCGCATGGCGACGTTTGCCTCGGCCGACGAGGCCGTGCGCGCGCTGCGCTACCGCGCGCAATACCGCGCCACGCGCGAGCTGCTGACGCAAACGCCGCCGCCAGATGCGCCGGTATCGATCAACGCACCGGCCGTTGCAGAGGCAATTGCTGAGCACCGTGCCGCAAGCCGCTTGCAGCTATCTGATACCGCCACCCAGCCGCTGCTCGCGCACTACGGCTTCGCCGCCTGCGCGGCCGATCGTCGCCGCAACGCACTGGGGCGCATCCGCATCACGGCGCACTGCCATCCCGAAATCGGCATGGCGCTGAGTGTCGCCACCGAGCCGGCTAACCCGCGCCTTGCGGCCGCATATGGACTGCCGCCGTTCGACGATCTGCTCGCGCGCCGCATGCTCGAAGAAGCCGGCTGCATCGGCGGCAGTCGCGGCATCGCCTTGGCCCCCGCGATGTCGGCGGCAGTGGTGCGTCTCGGCCAGTTGCTGCTCGATCAACCTCTGATTGAGCAACTCGACGTGGTGCTGAGCTGCACCGCCGACGAGCCGCTGGCCTCGCTGGTGGCCTGCCAGCTCAGCCTGTTCGAGGCCGTGCCGCCAGAGCGCGAGCGCGTGGCACTCGCGCCGTATCCGGCTGACTTGACCGAAACCAGCACGCTACCCAGCGGCCGCCGCTACACCGTGCGCGCGGTGCGGCCCGCTGACGAACCCGCGGTGCTGGCCTTACTGGGCCGGCTCGACCCGGAGGAAATCCGCCTGCGTTTCTTCGCGGTCATCCGCCACTTTTCGCACGACATGGCCGCGCGCATCACGCAGGTCGATTACGACCGCGAGATCACCCTGGCCGCGATTGTCAGCGACGCGCCGGACGAAATCGCTGCGCTGGCCACACTCGTCGCCGATGCCGACGCCCAGCACGCCGAGTACGCCGTGCTGGTGCAGCGCAGCCACGCGCGGCAGGGCCTGGGGCGGCATCTGCTGCAACGCCTCCTGCACATCGCCAGCGCGCGCGGCGTCGGCCATGTGCATGGCGATGTGCTGAGCGACAACGCTGCGATGCTGGGGCTGGTGAAGAGTCTGGGCTTCGCCATCTCGACGCCGCCGGATGACCCTGGCTGTCGATTCGTCCAGATCAAGACGGGCGATTGATCTGTGGCAAGGCGGAAGTCCGGCATGCACATGCTCAAAACGCGACAGAGTTGATAGACCTATTGCCGAGAGCGTGGAAAGGCGATGCCGAATTAGTGGTAGCTGCTGATGAAATCGCCCTACGCGTTCACGAATTGTGGATTTGAGACTTGGCGTGTTGCAGGCCCTCGGCACTTACAACACGGAGCCAAACGTCTTCTCGAGATCCACGTTGGCCAAAAAAAACCGCGCTCCAAGGCGCGGTTTTCTCTTACACCGTTTGCGCTTCGTCTTAGACGGGACGGATGCGCGTGGCTTGCATGCCCTTCGGACCACGTGCAGCCACATACTCGACCTTCTGGCCTTCTGTCAGCGACTTAAAACCATCGCCCTGGATTTCCTTGAAGTGGGCGAATAGGTCTTCACCTCCTGCGGAGGGAGTAATGAAGCCGAAGCCTTTCGTGTCGTTGAACCACTTAACGGTGCCTGTAGTGATATCGCTCATGTTGCTTTCTACCTTGGTCAATACGGACGAGATTGTCCGCGAGGGTGTGCACACAAGAAAGAAAGAACGTGAAGCGAAGACAGCCGTATGGGGGCGGTTGAACTTCGCAGGACTCTAAAACTCTCTGTACAACGGGGCGAACGCTACGCGTCTTTCTCACCCTTGTCGAGTCGGATACACCGCGGCAAGGCGAGTTCGAGCTGTGATATTGCAAGCAAATGTGTCTCTCGCGTCACGAACGAATCTTGTGACTAAAAAAAGCTAACGCCAGCCGCGCGCACGGACGGCTGCTTCTGGCACCGAGTCATCGGTCGCCCGATCAAGCCATCAGCTGAAGATTCGCGAGCCGTGCATACAGTCCGCCCTGCTGCATCAGTTCAGCGGGGCTGCCCACTTCCACGACTTTGCCGTCTTCGAGCACCACGATGCGATCAGCGCGTTTAACGGTGCCTAGACGGTGGGCAATGATCAGCGTGGTGCGGCCTTGCATGGCGGCTTCCAGCCCCCGCTGCACCAGTTGCTCGCTTTCAGCATCGAGTGCGCTGGTGGCCTCATCGAGCAGCAGCAGCGGCGGATTGCGGAGGATGGCGCGGGCAATCGCGATGCGCTGGCGCTGGCCGCCGGAGAGCCGTACGCCGCGCTCACCCAGAAAAGTCTGGTAGCCCTCCGGCAGCTTGGCGATGAATTCGTCGGCCAAAGCCAGCTTGGCAGCGGCGCGCACCTGTTCGTCGCTGGCGGTGGCATCGCCGTAACGGATGTTCTCCATCGCGTCGGCGGAGAAGATCACCGCATCCTGCGGCACGATGCCGATGTGGCTGCGCAGCGCGCCGGGTGTGAGCTGGCGAATGTCGATGCCGTTGAAGCGAATCGCCCCCGACTCCACATCGTAAAAACGCAGCAGCAACTGGAACACCGTGGTCTTGCCCGCACCACTCGGCCCTACAAGCGCCACCGTCTCACCCTCGCGCACATCGAGGTTCAGCCCGGTCAGCGCCGGCGTGTTGGGCCGCGATGGATAGCGGAAGTTAACGTTCTCGAAGCGCACTGTCGCCTGCCGTGTTTCAGGCAGCTCGATGGGTACGGCAGGGACGGTGATGTGCGGATGCGCCGAGAGCAGTTCCATCAAGCGCTCGGTGGCACCGGCGGCACGCATGACATCGCCCCAGACCTCGGCAATCACGCCCACGCCGCCGGCCGTGAGCACTGCATAGAGGATGAAACTTGCCAGCTGACCACCGGTCATGCTGCCGTTGACCACAGCCTGTGCGCCAAGCCAGAGCACAAAGATGATGGCACCGAAGACCCCGCCGATGATCACGGCCGTCATCGCCGCACGCATCCTGGTGCGGCGGATGGCGGAGTCGAAGCTTTGCTGCACCGTGAGGTCATAGCGCGCCGACTCGTCGTGCTCTTTGACGAAGGCCTGCACGGTCGGCATGGCGTTGAGAATCTCGCCGGCGACGGCGGAGGTATCGGCAATGCGGTCCTGCGATTCTTTCGAGAGGCGCTTCACACCACGGCCCATCGCAATGATGGGCACCACCACAAGCAGCAGCAGCACGACCGTGATCGCGAACAGTTTGAGGCTAGTGACGGCCAGCATGATCATGCCGCCGGCGAACTGGAACGCACTGCGCAGACCCATAGAGACCGACGAGCCCACCACGGTTTGCACCAGGGTGGTGTCAGCAGTGAGGCGCGAGAGCACGGCGCCGGTTTTCATCGACTCGAAGTACTCCGGCGACTGCGCCAGCATGTTGCGATACACCGCACTGCGCAGATCAGCCGTCACGCGCTCGCCGATCCAGCTGACGTAATAAAAGCGCCCCGCAACGGCCAGCGCCCAGAGCACCGCGAGGCCCATCAGGCCCAGGAAGTGACTGCCTACGGCATTACCGGCGGAGAAGCCGTGGTCGATCAGATCGCGCAGCGAGAGCGGCACCACCAGCATTGCCGCGGAGGCCAAACAGAGCAGCACGAAAGCGGCAAAGACCTTGCCGCGGTAGGGCTTTAGAAACGGCCAGAGGCCGACGAGGGAGGAGAGCTTTTTACCCGGTACAGGGAGAGGTGTGACAGCAGATGATCCTGCGACCGGGCGGGTGGTGTTGTCGCCTTCCGCAGCGTGTATTTTTTGTGTCATGGATGGCGCCAAAGATAGCAGCTGCACGATGTCAACCGCCTTTCGGCTGCGGCGCTCGGGGCAGCACTCATGCCGCTAGGGTTTCGCTCTCCTCCAAGGTCAGACTTCCAACAGATTCCAAGTCGGTCAACGTTCGCAATTTGGCACCTCCGAGACGATCGCTCGACAGGCGCAAATGACCGCCTTTGAGAGGGGGCGGGCGATTTGCAGCCCTTATTGTGGGTAGTTAATCCAAAAGCAGACGCTCCAGTATTTATTTAGGCGGGCAGGGCGTAACCCAAAGCCGACGTTCAGCCTCAGCGCTTCAATGAAGAGACGCCTTCGACCTCGTCGTGCGATCAGCAAATGTTCGCACCGGTGATCTCAGACAGTCACGAAATTGCGAGCCTCCACGAAAGCCGGGGCCGGGGAGATTCACTTTGCTTCAATAAACACCCATGTAGTCGCGTTTGCCGATGGCCATGCCGTTGTGGCGCAGGATGGAATAGGCCGTGCTGACGTGAAAAAAGAACTGAGGTAGCCCGTAGTTGGCCAGATACGCTTGGCCGCTCAACTTCTTTTCCTTTGGCGTGCCGGGCCGAAGCACAATCTCGATACCTTCTTTACCCTCGAACTGCGCCGAGGTCACGCTATCCAGAAAAGCCATGGTTTGTGTCAGCAGCGCGTCAAGATCACCAAAGGTTTTTTGATTGCTCTCAAAGTCTGGCACATCAACACCTGCAAGACGCGCAGCAATTCCTCGCGAGAAATCAGCCGCAATCTGCACCTGCCTAACCAAGGGAAACATGTCTGGAAATAGCCGCGCTTGGAGGAACGCATCTGGCTCTATGGCTTTCGCGGCAACATGCGCTTCTGCCTGGACAAGAATAGCTTGCAGAGCCGTCAGCATTTGTTTGAAGACAGGAACTGAGTGGGTGTACATCGGATGGTTCATGCGAAGTCCTGGTGGGATTGAGTCAAGGCGAGGTAATGGCAACTGAATAGACGATAACGCGCCACTTATCGCGGGTGAGGAAAGCTAAATTTGGTAGCCAGATCGGCCAGTCCGACGTCCGCCCTGCTTGAGTAGCAGCTGGGTTTAGAGCCCGGGCATGCTTTGATGGAAGTGATGCTAATTGGAATCGCTAAACGAGATGGCGGTAGTATCCAATCACTTCTAGGAAGAACGCCGTCGACCATTTGATCGCAGTATCGCTCTCAACAGCGATCTATTCGCGCGTTACCAAATCACCCCACGCTCAATTTATCGCCGCGTCCGCACGCTGCTGACGACTCGCTTTTTTTGCGGCCAAGGATCTAGTCCATGAAGAACGTATCTATGGCGAATGTCATGCCTCCCACCAAGGCATTTATTGCAGGGCGCCCCGAGAAGCTTCGACTGGGCGACATCCTGCTAAGGCAGGGAATAGTGACCTCTCAGCAGCTGCAACACGCTCTCGAGCTTCAGAAGCAAACCGGTAGGAAGCTTGGGACGCTTCTGATCGAGGACGGCATTCTTACTGAAGAGCTTTTAGTCAGCTGTCTTGCACAGCAGTTGCACATCCCGCTGGTCAATCTCAAGACGTTTCCATTCCGTCCAGAGGTCGTTCGTCTATTGCCAGAGGTCGCCGCGCGTCGCTTTCGCGCTTTGGTGCTGGAGGATCGCGGCGATTCTCTTCTTGTCGCCCTGAGTCAGCCGCAAGACCTATTCGCGTTTGACGAACTCACGCGCCTGCTCAAACGCGCCATAACGGTTGCTGTGGCACCCGATAGCCATATTGGCCTGTTGCTGGATCGTCTCTATCGACGCACGGAGGAGATCAGCGGCTTCGCGCGAGCACTCGAAAAAGACGTGAGTGATGTGCTGGACTTCGGTGAGCTGACCGCATCGGTTGGCACTGAGGGGGCTCCGGTCGTGCGACTGCTGCAGTCGCTTTTTGAAGATGCGATCCAGGTCGGTGCTTCTGACGTGCACATCGAGCCCAGGGAGAAAGAGCTACAGATTCGCTTGCGTGTCGATGGGGTTTTGCAAACGCAGATGCTGGCGGAGAAGCGCATTGGTAGCCCTTTGATGCAAAGGCTGAAATTGATGGCAGGCCTTGAGATCGCCGAAAAGCGCCTGCCACAGGATGGCCGCTTCAGTGTTCGTTTGAAGGACCACACCATCGACGTGCGACTCTCGACCCTGCCGACCACTTATGGCGAGTCCGCCGTGATGCGCCTGCTCGACCAAAGCGGCGGTATCCGGCATCTGGATCGCATCGGCATGCCTGCACCCATGCTCAAACGCTTTCGCGAGCTGTTGCGGCGCAGTGCCGGGCTGGTACTGGTCACCGGCCCGACCGGCTCCGGCAAAACCACCACGCTTTATGCCGCACTCGCAGAGATTAACAGTGCCGAGCTGAAAGTCATCACTGTTGAAGACCCAGTCGAATACCGTCTGCCCGGCATCACGCAGGTGCAGGTCAACGACAAGATCGAGTTCACCTTCGCGCGTGTATTGCGTGCCACCTTACGGCAAGACCCGGACGTGATTCTGGTGGGTGAGATGCGCGATGCCGAGACTGCCGAGATCGGGCTACGCGCAGCCATCACCGGGCACCTGGTGCTTTCCACGCTGCACACCCGCGATGCCATCAGCACGCCTTACAGACTGCTGGATATGCAGGTGCCGCCGTTCATGGTGGCGACCTCTTTGCAGGCAGTCATCGCACAACGACTCGTGCGCCTCAACTGCATTGAATGTACTGAGCTTGATGAGCCCAATGCTCAGGAAACAGCCTGGCTGACTACGATGGGTGAAAACGCCGACACGCTCGCCGCCAAGCAGGGTGCCGGTTGTTCTGCCTGTCACGGCACCGGCTACATCGGTCGTCAAGGCGTTTACGAGTTGCTGGAGATGGACGCTGCACTGACCAAGGCTACGCTGGGTTCTGATCCCAGCGAGTTCATGAGATTGGCGCGCGAACGGATGGCGGGTCGTACTTTGGCGCATCACGTTCTGGATTTGGTGCGGGTCGGTAAGACCTCCCTTTCCGAGGCCATGCGTATTGGCTTCGATACGGACGAGCAGGAGTAGTTGACGATGCCAATGTATGAATGGCGGGGTCGCAGTTCCGTTGGCGAGGCTGCCGAGGGGCAGATCGAGGCGGTAACAGAAAGTGCAGTGGTGGATCGACTGAAATTGATTGGTGTGGTGCCCATCTACATCGCGCCCGCATTGAGTCCCATCGTTGCCGATGTGGATAGCTGGCTGAAGCGGCTGAGTCGCAAGCCTGTAGTCCCTGAAGATATTCTGGTGTTCTCGCAGCAGATGTACACGTTGGATAAAGCAGGTGTGCCGATTTTGCGTGCACTAGCAGGTCTAGAGGCCTCTGCCAGCAAGCCCGCGATCTCTGAAATGCTTGGTGATATTCGGGCGAGCATCGAGAAAGGCCAGACCATATCCACTGCGATTGCAGAGTATGAGCAGCTGTTCGGCGCCTTTTATATCTCGATGGTGCGAGTCGGCGAGATGACAGGGCGACTCACCGAGGTGTTTTTGCATCTCACAAAACACATCGAGTTCGAGCAAGAGGTGCGTCAGCGCATCAAGGAAGCCTTGCGCTATCCGATGTTCGTGATGATCGCGATGGGTGGCGCACTGGTGATTCTGAATGTCTTTGTGATCCCGGTGTTCGCCAAAACCTTCGCTAGCTTTCACGCGCAGCTACCTCTCGTCACGCGAGGGTTATTGGGCTTCTCCGCCTGGATGGTCGCTTACTGGCCACTGCTGCTGGCGGGTGTTTTCGGCGCGGCCCTTCTGACACGCCGATACCTGGCTACTCCGGTGGGACGATATCGCTGGGATGCCAGAAAACTAAAGCTGCCCGTCGTTGGCGACATCATCTTGAAAGCGACCCTGGCGCGCTTTGCGCGCAGCTTTGCCTTATCCATACAAAGTGGCGTGCCGATGGTGACGTCGCTGAGCGTGGTTGCTCAAACAGTGGACAACGCCTTTATCGGCAAGCGCATCGAGCAGATGCGCGATGGCATCCAGCGGGGTGAAAGCATCACGCAGTGCGCAGCTGAGACCGGAGTGTTCACCCCGATGGTCATGCAGATGATTGCTGTGGGTGAGGAGACCGGTGAGCTGGACTCGCTGCTGTTTGAGATCTCCGCCATGTACGAGCGTGACACCGCCTACAGCATCAAGGGACTGTCGGCCGCCATCGAGCCCATCCTACTCGGCGTTATTGGTGTCTTGGTGCTGCTGCTGGCGTTGGGCGTGTTCCTACCGTTATGGAACATGGGGCAGGCCGCGATGGGTAGAGGCGGCGGCTAGATTAATCTAGTAATCACTAGTTTTTGCCTAAATGAGCGGAAAATAAAAATCCAGCTAAAAAATTGACTCTCCCACGTCGTTACTACATTTTTCCTCAATTTGACCTATATGCTGCAAATCTAAATAACCGTTCTGGTTTTTAGATCATGCGGTAATTTATAGGATTAAAATGAAAAGTGCACAAGGCGGATTTACTTTAATTGAGTTGGTTATTGTCATCGTCATTCTCGGTATTTTGGCAGCAGTGGCGATTCCGAAGTTTTTGGACCTGAGCGGCGACGCACGCTTGGCAGCTACACAAGGCGTTGCCGGTGCTCTCAACTCGGGTAGCAGCATCAATTTTTCAGCTGCACTCGCTAAAGGCTTGGTGCAAGGCGCTTCGCTTACAGCTGCCACTACCGTAGCAACTGGCGTCGCGAACACCTCAGGTGGTTGCACCAACGGCGTTGCAGCAACGCTGTTGCAGACTGGAACGATATTTTCGGCAGCTCCCGGCGCCTATGCCGTCTCAGGCGACACTGCAATCGCTAATGTCGGTGATGTCGTTACTTGCACAGTCACCAATAATGACGACACCGCCAGAACCGCCACGTTTGTCATGTTGGGCGCTAAATAAGCTTACGGCTTAATTAGGCAGTGATCCAAAGTGAGGTTGAGAGCTCAAGTTTTACATTGAGCTTTAACCTCGCTCTGGATTGCTGATTGATTTATATAATAATTATAAATGTGCTTTTCTGATGAATATCGCCACCTGGAACGCCAGAGCCGCTTGGCACCCATTCGGAGAATCACTTGAAAAAGGATTCACGCTGGTCGAGTTGATTATCGTCATTGTTTTACTGAGCGTTATTTCTATTTATGCTGCACCGCGCTTATTCAAAAGTGCCGATTTCACCGCGACGGGCTTTCACGACGAAACCCTATCGTTTTTGCGTTTTGCACGTCAGACAGCTGTCGCCCAAAGGCGCACAGTCTGCGTGGCTTTCACCCCCAATTCCTTGACGCTGAGCATTGCCTCGACGTCCAACATCGCCATCTGTGATACCAGTCTGCGCGGGCCAAAGGGCGAAACGCCGGCAACGCTAACTGCCATAGCCAGCTCCTCCTTCAGCTCGCAGCCGACGGACTTCAACTTTGATGCATTAGGACGGCCGCTGAGCAAATCCGGTGGCACAGCGACGACTCAAAGCATCCAGATCCACGGTGCCACCAAGCCGGTGATCATTGAAGCCGAGACGGGGTTCGTGCATGAGTAAGGCCCCGCAAAAGGGCTTCACGCTGGTCGAGCTCATCATCTTCATCGTGGTGGTGAGCGCCGGCATGGCCGGCATTCTGCTGGTGATGAACAGGATCGTGGTCACCAGTGCCGACCCGATGATTCAAAAGCAAAGCCTCGCGCTTGCAGAGTCGCTGCTTGAAGAAATCATGCTGAAGGAATACGCCAATCCATCGGACGGTTACACCGGTTTGGATCGCACGCAGTTCGATGATGTCAGCGACTAC
Source organism: Stagnimonas sp. (assembly GCA_965279705.1). GTDB lineage: Bacteria > Pseudomonadota > Gammaproteobacteria > Nevskiales > Nevskiaceae > Stagnimonas. Next base: position 2,043,306 of record OZ257257.1, on the reverse strand, counting down.
GAGCGCTACAGCACCAGCACGGGCATGGTCGATGGATCTGGCACGCCGATCCCGGGTTTGGGGGGCTACAACATTTCACCAGCCGTGAGCGTGGTGACCACGGCGGACTTGCCAGGGGTCATCGCCAAGAAGATCACCGTTTCAACCACCGGCCCCGGCGGCACGGTCACGCTTTCGGGCTACCGGAGCGTCAACTAGCCGTGGCCAAGCTCGACACCGGCAGGTACTTACAGCGCGGGTTCACGCTGGTCGAACTGGTGATCGTCATCGTCATCACCGGCGTGCTGGGCTTGATCGTCGCGGTGTTCATGCGCGGACCGGTCGATGCATACTTTGCCAGCGCCCGCCGTGCGGGGTTGACCGATATCGCTGATGCCACTACGCGACGCATGGCCAGGGATATTCACAAGGCGCTACCCAACAGCGTTCGCACCCCCAACCGGCAGTGCATCGAGTTTATCCCCACCAAGACCGGCGGTCGCTATCGGGCCGATGAAACGATGGGTGGGCTGCGTTTTGATATTGCCGAAATCAGCTTCAACATGCTGGGCGCCAACAGTACGCTACCTGCTAATCAGCGGATTGCAGCAGGTGATGTGATTGCGGTCTACAACCTCGGCCTCCCAGGCGCGGACGCCTACCAACAAGACAATACCGCTACGGTGATGATGCCGCCGACGGAGTCTGGCGAACCACCAGAAACGACCTTCACGATCAGCAGCAAGCAGTTCCCGCTGGCCTCTGCGGGCAACCGTTTTCATGTGATTCCAGGCGACGAGATCATCGTCGCTTACGTGTGTAGCGGGGGGCAGCTACATCGCACCGCTAGCACCGGCTTCGTGAGCAACTGCCCGGCGACGGGGCCTGTGCTGGCAGACAAAGTGAGCCGCTGCGAATTCGACTATAGCGGTTCAGATCGGCAACACAACGCACTCGTAAGCCTCCTGGTCGAGCTGACGGACAGCGGTGAGACGGTGAGCCTGCAAAACGATGTGCATGTCGAGAACACGCCATGACGTCGATGCCGCTTAAGCAGCAAGGATTCGCTGCCATCGCGGCAATCTTTCTGGTTGTGGTGCTGGCTGCACTCGGCGGCTTTATGGTGAGTTTCTCTAATACCCAACACCTCACCGTCGCACAGGACTATCAAGGCGCACGCGCCTACTGGGCCGCGCGCGCTGGTGTCGAGTGGGGCGTGGGGCGTGTGGTGACAGCTTGCCCGGCCTCACCCACAACTTTGAGCCTTGAGGGCTTCAGCGTGGTCGTCACCTGCAGTCTCAGCACATACACGGAGGAGGGGGCTGCGGTTCGCTTGTTCCGATTCACCTCTGTCGGGTCGTCACTAGGTTCAGTAGGCGATACGGGTTTCATCGAGCGCAGTGTGTCCGGGACTTTGGAGCGATGAGCGACCCAAAAGCCCCCACTGCGAAATACTTGGCGTGCTGGTTCGCCTGGCCCCTGTTGCTGCTGACGACAGCTCTCCCGGTTCAAGCTTTTGACTACGTCTTTCCCGGCGCGCTGCCAGTTGGTTGCCTCGACAACGGAGGCGCCAACTACAGCTGCGCTGCACTCACGCTGGCTGCCGGGGATACGTTCACTATCGCATCGCCGAAGCCAGCCACGATCACTTTCAGCGGCGCGCTCAGCACAGGTGCCGGTGTTCTGATTAACGATGGCGGCGTGACTACCGATCTCAAAGTGGTCATCAACGGTGCCTTCACCTTGGGTGCGGTTTCCAATATGAAAGCAACCGTGCAAACGCTCGGTGCAGGAGCGGTCACCGTCTCGGCGGGCAGCACGGTGACTGGCAGTGTCACCACAGAAACAGGTGACGTCACCGTGGGTGCCCTCGGCAGGATTGGCGGCGCAATCAAGACCATCACGGGGTCGGCCATCATTGGAGCGAATGCGTCGGTGGGTGGTGCGATCAGCACGGTGACGGGCTATGTCACGGTCGGTGCGTCTGCCGTGATCGACGGTGCCGTCTCCACTCTTAATTCCGGCTACGTCGTGCTCGGCGCTTCCGCCAAGGTTGGTGGTGCGATCAAGGTGAGTGGCGCCGGCTACGTCACGCTCGGCGATTCAGCCGCTGTGAACGGCGCGATCAGCACGGTGAGTGATGCGATCACCGTCGGTGCCAACGCGCAGGTCAATGGCTCATTGACAGTGAGCCAGACCGGTGCGGTGACGCTGGGTGATAGCGCCAAGGTCAGCGGTGATATCAGCACCGAAACAGGTGCGACCACCGTCGGTGCAAATGCACAGGTGAGCGGCCAGATTTTTATGAATGTCACCGGCGCAATTACCATTGGTGCCAACGGCAAGGTCCATGCAGTTTGTTGTTATCGCCGTGATGCCAGTTGCGTGACCGATGGCTCCGGCCTGTTGCCAGTGCCCCTGGTTTGCCTCTCGGGTCTGGATCACTACGAATTGACGGTGCCTGCAGCGAGCATCAGTTGCCTGCCGACCACGGTGACGGTTACCGCCTGTGCGAATGGCTCGAACCCCTGCAGCAGCGTCTCTACCAGTGTGACAGCCACCGTCAATCTCGCCAGCAGTGCGGGCACGATCACCTCGGCCATGCTGTCGAATGGTGTCGGCACTGCGACGCTGAGTCATCCACTTGCCACGGACGGTGTGCTCGTTGCCGTTTCACTCCTCAGTGCCACCACGCCAACCAACAACGCGGCGAATTGCACAAATGGCAGTTGCAGCACGCGCTTCAATACGGCGGGCTTCATCTTCTCGGCAACGGCTGCCGGTGCAGTGGCCAACCTCCCAGCGCAGGTGGCTGGGGTCAACTCCGGCAGGTATTACTTGCGGGCCGTTAAAACCGGCACGTCCACAGCGGCTTGTGTCAGTGCACTCACGGGTGCCAACACCGTCAACTGGGCGCATCAATGCAACGACCCGACCAGCTGCGTATCCAGTAATCTGATGCGCATCGACGCTGGCACTGCGACGGTCATCGCGCGTAACGATGCCGCCAGCGTTTCAAGCTACAGCCCGGTCGCCATGACCTTCGATGCGAATGGCAGCGCGCCTTTCAGCTTCGACTACGGCGATGTCGGGCGGGTCACTTTATGGGCCAGCAAGACCGTCAATTCGGCCCCTCTGCTGGGTCGCTCGAATGCGTTCGTGGTGAGGCCGCATCACTTCGCGCTGAGCAATATCGAGCAGACAGCCACGCCCAATACACCCAACCCGGCAGCAGACGATACCTTGGGGCCCAAGTTCATCAAGGCGGGCGAGCCATTCTCGGTGACCGTGACCGCGATGAGTGCGCACAATAGCGCGACGCCCAACTATGGCCATGAGACCGCGCCAGAGAGCGTTAAGCTGGCTTCCCAGTTGCTGCCTGGGGTGGGCTTGAGCAACAACCCGGCGCTGAGCGGCAGCTTTGGTACGTTCAATCAGGGCGTCGCCACCAGCAGTGCGGCGTATCGCTGGAATGACGTCGGCATCATCGCGCTGCTGCCCAGCATCGCGGATCAGGATTATCTGGGTGCGGGCGACACCATCGGCGAGATCAGCGGCAAAGTCGGCCGCTTTTACGCCGCGCAGTTCACGCTGTCGGCTGGTGCCATTGCGAATCGCACCGATATTTCCGGTCACGAGGTCAGTGGCTGCGGCGCTTTTACATACATGGGTGAACGCATGAATGTGGCGCTGACGCTGACGGCGCAAACCGTCGATGGCACGACCGCACTGAACTATTCGGCGGCGAATGGCTTCGCAAAGCTCGACCCCGAAACATTTGGTAATCCGCTGGGCTTCGGTGCAGTCGATAGCGCAGCGATCAAGACACCGCTGACGAGTAGGTTGGATACCTCTCTGACCGCGACTGGTCGCTTCGCAGGGGGACTTGCAGCGATCAGCACGCCCTTGGTCGTCAGTCGCGGCACTTCGCCCAGTGGCCCCTATGAGCAACTGGACATCGGTGTCGCTCCGCAGGACAGCGACGGTGCGCGCATGGCGTACTACGACCTCAACACCACCGGTGTTTCGTCGGCCAACAGCGACCACACCAAAGTCGCGCGCACTGGCGTGCGCTTTGGTCGGCTGCACTTGTTGAATGCGTATGGCTCTGAAGCTCTGGCACTACCGGTACCACTCACCGCGCAGTACTGGAAGCGCGAGGGGTATTACGTCACCAATGCCGACGATAGTTGCACGGTGCTGCCCATCGCCAGTATCACGATGGGCAACTATCTGAAGCAGCTCAATGCCTGCGAGACCCAGCTTTCTCCCACTGGAAATGTGGCTCTGGTCAATGGGCAGTTGCCGGCACCAGGGCTCGTATTGAGCAAGCCGGGTGTGGCCAATGTCGGAAGTGTCGATCTCCGCATCAACCTAAGCGCGTCACCGCTGGGCCGCACCTGCACGAGTGCCACGGAGTCGGCCGCGAGCGCGGCAAACATGCCCTGGCTTGGCCTTGACCCCACGGCACGAGCCACCTTCGGCATCTACAAAAGCCGATTGATCTACCTGCGTGAGAACTATTGATGAGCCCCATGCGAAACACTTGCAGCAACGGCGTTACACAGTGACCAACTGGCCTTGGACGCGCCAACGCTCAGACCATCTATTGGTGATCTCTTGGGCTGAGCAGGCGCTCTGCTATGTGCTGACGCGCACTCGAGATGACGGTGCGTCTGAGGTCATCCGATTTGGTGTCGAGCGACATGCGGCGGGCGATAGCAAGAGCCTCATCCACAAGCTCAAACAGCTTGATCTGCAGGACCTTGCGGTGTGGGTGATGCTACGACCCGAGCAGTACCAAATGCTTCAAATCGATTTGCCGGGCGTGCAATCCAATGAGCTGCGTGCAGCAGCGCGCTATCAAATAGGTGACCTGCTTCATACGCCGCTCAATGAAGTGTCGATTGATGTGATGCAGGTTGGCGATGGACGGCAGCGGGGTGCAGGGCACCTGTTTGTGGTCGCAACCCCCAACGAAGTACTGCGCACGATCATTGATCTCTGCCAGTCCATGCGCTGGGGTGTCTCGGTCATCGATGTGCAAGAGACGGCACAACGTAATCTCGAAACCGCGCTGGCTGCTAGTGAGGGCAGGACAGAAGGTGCGAGTGCCAGCCTGATGCTGGTCGCCGGTCAGCAGATCGTGCTGACGATCAGCGCCAACAAGGAGCTGTTCTACACCCGCCGATTCAATTTGCCGGAAGGGCTTCTGACCGACGCCTTGAATTCTCTGGTCCATTTGCCTGCCAGCACTGCCGGTTCAGCCGCAGCCACAAGTGATGGTCTCGAGTATCAACCAGCCTACAGCCTCGATTACCTGACCTATAGCGAAGATATCTACCCCGAGTCCGGGGTAGTGATTGCAAGCAGCACTGAGGGTGATCCGACAAAGCGATTCCTGGTGGAGCTGCTGCGCTCACTCGATCTCTGGGATCACTACTGGCACGACATGCCGATCACCCACATGTATGTCTACGCAGGTACGCGTAGTCAGGTCATATCCGAATGGCTCGGTATACAACTCGGGCGCACGACGCTGCCGATGAATGTCCATGCCCTATTCCCGGACTTCAAGAGTGATTCTGTGGATGAGCAGGCATTGTGTCTGCCTCTGCTGGGATTGTTGTTGCGCGAAGGGCGTCAGCCGCTGAGCAAACTCAAGCCATGACACAGCAAATCAATCTGTTCGATCCGATTTTGCTGAAGCGGACTCGCTACTTCACCGCGCAGGCAATGGCCGTCGCACTCGCTGTTCTCATAGCGGGCGGCGGTGCGCTCTGTGGCTATTCGGTCTATCGGCTGAATGTCGCCAGTACAGCGTTACGCGAATTACTGCGCACCCAGTCCGAGGAACTCGATCGCCTGCACCAGATGGCAGCGCAAGCCAACTCGGACGCAGGCCCATTGAAAACGGCCCTGGCGCAGGAGTTGGTCAGTCGTCGTGTCGAACTACGGCAAAAAGAGACGCTCCTGAATGAGTTGCAAAGGGGACTGTTTCAACCCGGATGGGGCCATGCAGCGCGACTCCAGCTGATTGCAGAGACGATCCCTGCCGAGGCTTGGGTGACGGCGATAAAGGCCGATGAAAGCCAGCTCGATATCAGTGGATTCACGCTGGCACCCGAGCAGCTCAACAAATGGATCGCCGATCTCGGCGCGAGTCCGCTGTTGCAAGGGCAGCAACTGGCGACGATTACGGTGGAGAAGACCAGCGAGCAGCCTGCTATGACATTGCGGCCACTGTGGTCGTTTCGTCTTGTGAGCGCAGTGGCGATACAGCCGATCAATCTGGGAATCCGGCCATGAACGCTGTGTGGCGTCAGCAAGCGGCGCGCATCAACGCATTGAGCCTGCGCGAGCGCGGGCTGCTATTTGTCTCCGTGATCGTCGGGTGCCTCGCGCTTGGTGATGCCTTGTGGCTCTCGCCCGCTAATGAGCGGCATCAGCAGTTGATACAGCAATTTGAAAAGCAGAATGCCGAGCTAATGAGCATCCATGCCGGGTCGAAAGTCGATGGCAACCAGGCTGCGCGAGATGAACTCGCGACCAACAAGATCGAGCTTGCGAGGACCGGCCGCGCCATCGAAGCGGTTCTGCCGTCGGCAAGCCAGCGCACGCCGCTGGAGCAGGTTCTGGTGCACCTGCTACGTCGTCACGACAAGTTGACGCTGTTGCGGACTGCGATGGCTAATCGCCAGAGCGCGACTGCAGTGATCGGTGCTGGGCATGCTGCCGAGATGGCCGCGCTGCCTTTGGGACTGACCACGCAAGGTATCGAGCTGACGCTTGCCGGCTCTTACCCAGAGCTTGTGCGATACCTGAAGACGCTTGAAGCAGAGCTACCCTATGTTCGCTGGGGCGTCATGAATCTGAAGAGCGAACGGCTGCCCCCACAACTCACGCTGCAACTGTTCCTGGTCGGGGTGAGTCCATGAACGTACGCTTGGCGGTCTGCTTCATCAGCGCGCCTCTCATGCTGTTGAGCGCTCCTTCGCGCGCGCAGAATCTGCGAGACCCCACCATGCCGCCGGGTGGACTGGGCACAGTCGCCAGCACATCGCCTGCCAACGCTGGGGTGAGCCTCGACTCCTCACAACTCACGATCGTCGTGCGCGATGGGCAACCGCATCTGTGGCTCGACGCCGAGCTGTATTCGGAAGGGCAGAACCTCGGTGAGGCCCGCATCGAGCACATCACCGAGACCGAAGTTTGGCTGCGTGAGAAGGGGGTACTACGCAAAGTGAAGCTGTTCCCCGATACCCAGCGCACACCCCTGTCACCTGCAAAAACGTCGCACCATCCGGTTGATCCTATTGAAGCTCAAAGCCCCCGTCCGCATTGATTTGTTCGTGTCGTCAATGCGCAGTTGTTCCGTGGTGCTGAGCCTGGTGCTGATCGCAGGCTGCGCTGCAAACCGACCGTTGCGCACCCCGGATGTTGGCGAGGCTGTTCGTGCGGAGCTTGCTCCCGGCCCCGCCAAGCCGGTGCCGCTGCAAATCACAGCAGTGCTGGCCAAGCCGCCATCAACATTGCCGGTAGTCACGCCACCAACGCGCGAGCCAAAGCTTGATCTCATCGTCACCAACGCCCAGGCGCGGCAGGTGTTCATGGCGCTGGTCGCGGACTCACCCTACAGCCTGCTGCTGCATCCCGATGTGACGGGCAACGTCTCGATGACGCTGCGCGCGATTACCGTGCCGGAGGCGCTGGATGCCATCAAAGAGGTTTACGGCTACGACTACAAGCTGGAGGGTCGGCGCATCACGATCTATTCCAAGGCCATCCAAACGCGCATCTTCGTAGTGAATTATCCGTACTCACAGCGCATGGGGAACAGTGAGCTGCGGGTGTCTCCGGGCGCGGCATTCCAGAACAGCGCGACAGGTAACAACACTCAGAACAACCAGTCCGCGACGCCAGTGAGTCGGCAGTCGGTAGAGGGCAGTCGGGTATCGACGACCTCCAAGACGGACTTCTGGGCCGAGTTGCAGGGTGCGGTCCAAGAGATGGTCGGCAAGGAAGAGGGCCGCACGGTGGTTGTGAGCCCGCAGGCCGGGATCATGGCAGTGCGTGCAATGCCGGATGAGCTACGTGAGGTCGAGAAATTTTTGAAGGCGGCCAAGGTCGCGGTAGAACGTCAGGTGATGCTGGAGGCCAAGATCGTCGAGGTGGAACTACGCGATGGTTACCAGAGCGGCATCGACTGGTCGGTTTTGAAGAATCGTGGCAGTGGCTCCGGCGCGCTCGGCGTGAGCGGCGGCCTGGCCGGCAATGCAGTTGTGGGCGGCAACCAGTTGAACCTGCCTGGCTTCTCGGCCGGCACCGAGGCGATTCTGCCGGGCGCCATTGCGCTACCACCAGCCGGCACCGGCTTGTTTGGTCTTGCATTCGCCAGCAATGGATTTCAGGCCGTACTCGGCTTCCTGGAAACGCAAGGCGATGTGCAGATTCTCTCCAGCCCGCGTATTGCGACGCTCAACAATCAGAAGGCCGTGTTGAAAGTCGGATCGGAGGATTTCTTCGTTACCAACGTCACCAGCGGTACCGGCTCCACTAACAGCACAGGTGTCACCAATTCGACGGCCATCCCCACGCTGATGCCCTTCTTCTCCGGCATCTCGCTCGATGTCACACCGCAGATTGATGACACCACCAACATCATGCTGCACATCCATCCTTCCGTGACCAACGTCACCGAGAGAACCAAGCAGATCGGCCTCGGCAGCCTCGGCAGCCTGACCTTGCCGCTGGCCTCAAGCACGGTGAACGAGAGCGACACGCTGGTGCGGATTCAGGACGGCAACATCGTCGCCATCGGCGGCCTGATGCAGATCGAATCCAATCGCCGATCATCCGGGCTGCCGGGCATCAGCGACCTGCCAGTGCTCTCGACACTCTTCGGCAACAAGGCCAACACCGGTCGCAAGAAGGAAGTGGTGGTGCTCATCAAGCCAACCATCATCCGCGATGCGCAGGACTGGGAAGATCAAACCCGGCGTTCGCGTGATGCACTAAATGAAATGGATACGAATAGGGCGCGCGTAATTCGTATTGATGGCAGCTTGGATGAAGGCAAAGTGCGTCAACCTCACGATTGACTCGTTCCAGCGCTTCTTAAATCGCGGTTAACCCTCTGCCACCCGCGCTGACCCACAACCTAGCTTTCACGGAGGTGCTCGATCACCTTAGGTTCACCGGAGCGTGAGAGGGCTGGTTGATGTAACGAGGTATCGCAGTATGAGTGACATCAAAAAATATTCTTCACCTGTCTCCCTTCGATCCAGAGATCCAGAAGTTCTCAACGCCATTGATGAAGCCACACGCTTCTCAGCGCTGAGCAGTGAACCTCTTTCCCCTGCTGAGGCAGCCGCGCAGGGTGCTCTCCAGCAGCTGAGAGATATTACTGATTACATGCCAGGCACGGTGTTTGAGCTGTTGTGGCTCGCTCCGGGCCAACTCGAGTTCTTGTATTTGAGTGGGGGCATGGCCCGTACCACCGGTGAGGCGAAGGGCTCTCCATCTAGCCCGATCGAAACAATTCTTGAGATCGTCTTGCCTGAAGATCTTCCGGAGCTGCTTGAACAGATTGACGGTGCAGCCCGAACTCTCGGGTCAGCGTTTGAGCATGTTTTTCGTGTGCGAAACATGATCAGCGGCTGCGAGCACTGGATTCAAATGCAGTCGCTAAGTCGGGTTCGGCCTGAAGGTGGTGTGCTGTTCTATGGCTCGTTTTGCGACGTGACATTACGCAAGCGCCTAGACGATGCGGTGCTCGCTAGCACTCGCATTTTGAAGGCTGCGATGACAGCCTCCAATGACGGTGTCTGGGAATGGAATCTCGCCACCGATCACATGTATCTCTCACCTCGCTGGTCGCAAATGCTGGGCTATGCGCCAGGAGCATTAGCTATGCGTCTGGAAACCTTCACGCGGCTTTGTCACCCCGATGATCAACAGGATTGCTTTTCGCGCATGGCGAAAGCGGTCGAGACGAAAGAGTCTGTTCATTTCAGTACTGATTTCCGCTTGCTCTGCGCCGATGGAGAGTGGCGCTGGGTACTAGGCCAAGGCCGTGTGTCACAGCGCGATGCCAGCGGCAAGGCAATGCTTCTTACAGGCACGATCAGCAATATCGACCGCCATAAGCAGCTGGAAGCGTCTTTGGAGGAGGCCACACAGCAAGCTCAGTTGGACTCCAAGGCCAAGGGCGATTTTCTTGCCAACATGAGTCACGAGATTCGCACTCCAATGAATGCAGTTCTCGGACTATCTCAGCTGCTCGGCCATACCGCCCTGGATACCCAACAGCGAGGCTACATAGACAAATTACAGATGGCTTCGCGCACTCTTTTGTCTCTCATCAATGATGTTCTGGATCTGTCTAAGATCGAAGCAGGAAAGCTCGATATTGAGCAAGCACCTTTCAGTCTCGCAGCAGTCATGGACAACCTCGATACGCTGGCTCGCCCACAAGCCAGGGGCAAGGCGCTTCGGGTTGTTCTCGAAACGAAATCGAATCTCCCAGACGCTTTACTCGGCGACGCCTTACGTCTGGGTCAAGTGCTGCTCAATCTCGTCGGAAACGCAATCAAGTTCACAGAGATCGGTGAGGTGAGGGTTGTAGTCACCGCGAAAGAAGAGAGCGACCAGACTGTATTGCTTCACTTTGCAGTGAGCGACACTGGCATTGGGATTGCGCTGGACCGTGTGGCTGCGCTTTTCAAGCCATTTGAGCAGGCTGACAACTCGATAAGCCGACGTTATGGCGGCACAGGCTTAGGTCTAGCCATTTGCCGACAACTCGTTTCGCTGATGGGGGGTGAAATGGGTGTTTCATCGGTGCAAGGTAAGGGATCTACATTCTGGTTTACTGCTCGGTGCTCTGTGGCCCCTGCAGGCGCACTCCAAGCACCGTCTTTGCCACCCGCTGCGGATCTCACCCAGTTATCTGGTCTGCGGGTTCTCGTGGCGGAAGACAACGAAATCAACCTAGAAATTCTCACCGACATACTGACTCGGATCGGGATCAAGGTGCGGTCCGCATCGGATGGAGGCGAGGCTGTTGCGGCATGCGCACTCGGTTGGCCGCAAATGGTGCTGATGGATATGCAAATGCCGGATATCGACGGCCTAACCGCTACGGAAATGCTAAGGCGAGATCCCCGTTTTCTAGCGCTGCCGATTATCGCGTTGACCGCCAATGCAATGAGCGACGACCGTGCAAGATGTCTTGCCGCTGGTATGAACGATCACCTAACCAAACCGATCGACGTCAACGACCTTTACGCGATGCTGTTGCTGTGGCTGCCCTTGGGAACGAAGTAACTCCTCTTGTCAGTTACCTGAAGGTTCATGCGCCTCGACCGCCACCTGCCTGGTCGGCTGGGGGAGTGCCATCCATCACCTACTACTCACTGGCCTGGTTTGACCGCTGGCTCAAGAAGCGCGGTGAGTCGGGATGTCTGTGCCTATCTCAAAGGAAGAGGCGCATCTTCGAAACGTCGGCGGAAGCAGTTACTCAGATTCATTCGAAGTAAACAGCCGCCACGGCGATTTGCACTCCTTATTGTGGGTAGGCTGAAGGTGGCTTTTTGCTGCGGATTGAACGGCCAGTTGGGATTAGCAAAGTAAAGTCCTAAGAATCGATCTGTTTGAAATGCAATGATTGCAGTCACATCTTTGACAGCTCAGCAAGACCCGCTCCTCTAGGCTGCGATCTCGCTTGTTGAGATGGACTAAAGCCATGACGGAGCAGGAAAGTTCTTCAGCGGTTTCGCCGGTCGTTCGCTACCTCGTCGACTTCCGCTCCCGCGAGTTCCTGCTGAGCCACATCCGCAGCACGATGGCGTTCTACCATCCGCGCTGCATCGATCCGACGGGCGGTTTCTTTCACTATTTTCGTGACGACGGCAGCGTGTACGACATTCAGCGCCGGCATCTGGTGAGCAGTACGCGCTTCGTCTTTAACTATGCGATGGCCTATCGGCAGTTCGGCAATGCCGAGTATCTCGATGCGCTGCGCCATGGCCTTGCTTATCTGCGAGAGGTGCACCGCAACGCGCACACCGGTGGCTACGCCTGGACGATCAACGACGGTGCCACGGAAGACCGCACCAATCACTGCTACGGCCTGGCCTTCGTGACTCTGGCTTATGCCAAGGCAGTCGAGGCCGGCGTGGACGAGGCGCGCGCCTGGCTGGACGAAACTTGGGCGTTGATGGAGCTGCGGTTCTGGGAGCCCGCGCACGGACTCTATGCAGACGAGGCCACCCCGGATTGGACATTGTCGCCCTACCGAGGACAGAACGCGAACATGCACAGCTGTGAGGCGCTGCTGGCAGCCTACGAGGCGACGGGCGAAGAGCGCTATCTCGACCGCGCGATGCTGCTGGCGCGCAACATGGTTCAACGACAGACGGCACTCACCGACGGTGCCGTGTGGGAGCACTACCGCGCCGATTGGTCACCGGACTGGGACTACAACAAGCACGACCCCGGCAATCTATTCCGGCCCTGGGGTTATCAGCCCGGGCACCAGACCGAGTGGGCGAAGCTGCTGCTGATCCTAGACCGCCACCGGCCGGAGGCCTGGCTGTTGCAGCGTGCACGGGAGCTGTTCGATCGCGCCGTGCCGCTGTCCTGGGACGGCGAACACGGCGGCATGGTCTACGGCTACGACCACGCCGGCCAATGGTGCGATGACGACAAGTATTTCTGGGTACAGGCGGAATCATTGGCGACGGCCGCGCTGCTCGCCGAGCGCACGGGCGATGTGCAGTACTGGGACTGGTACGAGCGGCTCTGGGCCTACAGCTGGCAGCATTTCGTCGATCACCGCCATGGCGCCTGGTTTCGCATTCTGCGCCGCGACAACTCGAAGATCAGCGACGAGAAGAGCCCGGCCGGCAAGACCGACTACCACACGATGGGCGCCTGCTACGAGGTGCTCAAGGTCGTTCGCTGACTGTCGCGGTGCTGCGATAGCAGCGCTTCTACCTCGGCCGCCTGGGGCGCATGTGCGCCTCGGCGTGCACAGGCCGCCGCCGCAGTGGCGGCCGCGTAGCGCAGGTGTTCGGCAAAGCTTTGCTCGGGGTGCTGCAACAGGCTGACGATGAAGCCGGCGACGCAGGCATCGCCGGCCCCGACGGTGTCGACCACTTCCACCGCGAACGCGTCCTGCATCACCGTGCCGAAAGGGGTATGCAAAGCCAGCCCCTTGCTACCCTGGGTGTAGAGGATCAACGCCCTCGGTGCCAGTTGCCGCAGACGAGAGAGCGACCGCTCTACAGCGACGGCTGGGTAGATACGCGCCAGGTCTTCATCCGACACCTTGATGAGATCGGCGAGCGGTGCAGTGCGTTCGAACAAGGCTGGGAAATCAGTGCCCATGAGATTGCGCACGTTAGGGTCGTAGCTGATCCGCACGCCGCGCTGCTTGAGCTGAGTGGCGATCTGCAGCAGCCGCTCGCCCAGCGGTTGACGGACCAGACTGATGCAGCCGAAGTGTGCGAAGCGGCAGGCATCTTGCCAGCCTGTGGGCAACTGGTCTTCGTCGAAAGCAAGGTCGGCGCTGTCGCTGCCGAGAAAGAAATAGTCGGGCGGATGGGTGCGATGCACGACCGCAATCAGCGGCGGCTTGGCGATCACCTGCCAGTAGCGCGCATCGAGTCCTGCCTGCTTCGATTGCGCGACGATCTCATCGCCGAAGAAATCCTGGCTCACCGCGCCTGCCCAAGCACTCGGCAGGCCGAGAGTCGTGGCGACGCGGGCGACGTTCCAGCAGGCACCGCCAGCCACGCTCTGCCATTGCTGCGGACCGATGCGCACGAGATCCGTGAGCGCCTCGCCGATCGAGACGAAGCGGGGCAGGGACGCGTCGGGAGAGGGCGTAGCGGAAGCGGCAATGGACATGCGGCAGGCCTATGGCGTGCAGGGGCCGGCACGGTCGCACAGTCCTCGTCCATCGGGCTGTCCCCAGTGTGACAGCAGGCTTACAGCGCGGCGGGCAGACTTCAGGAACAAGAATGGCGTGCGCCGTGCGCGCCGGAACATTGCGGAGAGAGAAATGTTCGAAGAGTGGCGGCTGAAAGACTATGACGTGGGCGCGGGACTCACCGCAGGGGCTCATCAAGGGCGTGACGAAGACGGCTGGGTTGCCGCGGTCGTGCCGGGCGACACGCATACCGCGCTGATTGAAGCGGGTCGACTTGCCGACCCTTTCGCTGCCCGCAACGAAGCAGCCGCGGCCTGGGTTGCCGACCGCGAATGGTGGTGGTGCACGCGCTTCAACGCACCGGCCGCACAGGCAGGCGAACGAGTGGAGCTGGTATTCGAGGGGCTCGACACCTTTGCGTCGATCTATCTCAACGGCGAGTTGCTGGCACGCACCGACAATATGTTCCGCGCCTATCGCGTCGATGTCGGCGCGCTGCTGCGTGCCGACGGTGCCAACGAACTTGCCATCGCTTTCGCGCCGGCCACCGCCAGCGTGGCCGACGTGCCGCAGCCGCTGTGGCCACTGATGTCGGAGAAGACCGCTGCTTCGCGCCGCAATCTGATCCGCAAGGCGCAGTTCGGCTGGGGCTGGGACTGGGGCCCGAACCTGCCCACGGTCGGCGTCTGGCAGCCCGTGCGTCTCGAACGGCATCGCCAGGCCAGGCTCACCGACCTTCGCGCGGCGACGACGGCCTTGTCGGCGCAGCGTGCGCGCCTTGCCGTCGATGTCGGCATCGAACACATCGGCGAGAGCAGCCAGGCATTGCGGGCCGCGTTCACGCTCACCGACCCGGAGGGCCGCGTGGTCGCGGAGCAGAGCATCGCCGTCGACGCCACCGGCAGCACCGCGATCGACATTGCCGAGCCGCAACTGTGGTGGACCGCCGATCTCGGGGCGCAGCCTCTCTACAGCCTCAAGGCGCAGTTGTACGAAGGCGAGCAGCTGCTCGACACGCTGCAGCAGCGCATCGGCCTGCGCACCATCACGCTCGACACCTCAGACGATTCCGACGAACCGGGCAGCCAGTTCTTCCGCTTCGTGCTCAACGGCGTGCCGATCTTCGCGCGCGGTGCCTGCTGGATCCCCGCCAGCTCTTTTGTCGGGGCGATCGCAGATGTCTCGTACTACCGCCCGCTGCTCGAGAACGCAGTGCGCGGCAACATGAACATGCTGCGCGTCTGGGGCGGCGGCATCTACGAACACGAGGCCTTCTATGCTGAGTGCGATCGCCTGGGCCTGCTGGTCTGGCAGGACTTCATGTTCGCCTGCGCACCGTATCCGCAGGACGACTCGGCCTTTGTCGAGAACGTGCGTGCGGAACTCGGGCAGCAGGTGCGCCGTCTGCGCCACCATCCCTCGATGGCGCTGTGGTGCGGCAACAACGAGAACCAGGCGATCCAGGCCCTGCTCGAAGCGCTCGGCGGCAAGCAGGCGCCGCTGGCGGGCGAGCACTTCTACAACGAGATGATGCCCGCGCTGCTCGCCGAGCTGGACCCAACCACGCCGTACTGGCCCGGCAGCCCCTGGGGCGGCCCCAACCCCAACAGCATGCGTGCCGGTGACGTGCACGACTGGACCGTCTGGCACGGCGTACCGCCGGTGCCGGACGACAGGTTCATCGGGGCCTATGACCGCAGCCCCGAGGGTGTCGCCTACACGCGCTACGCCGAGGACATGGGCCGCTTCATCAGCGAGTTCGGCATTCAGGCCGCGCCGGCGTTGGCCACGCTCAAGCGCTGGATGAATGCGGACGACCTGACGCTCGAAAGCGCGGGGTTTCTCGAGCGCATCAAGGACCACCCGAAAGACAAGGTCAACGGCATGCTGGTGTCGGTCACCGGCCTGCCGACAACGCTGGAGCAGTACGTCGATTTCACGATGCTGACGCAGGCCGAAGGGCTCAAGTTCGGCATCGAGCATTTCCGCCGCCGCAAGCCGCATTGCTCTGGCACGCTGATCTGGCAATACAACGACTGCTGGCCCTGCATCAGCTGGAGCCTGATCGACTACGACGGCATCGGCAAGGCCGGCTATTACGCGACGGCACGCGCCTACGCCCCGGTGCTGGCCTCGTTCAAGCCGCTTGATGCAGGCGAGTTCGAACTCTGGATCACCAACGACACGCTGGTAGCCGTCTCGGGCACTGCCGAGATCGAGCTGACCCTTCTGGGCGGTGGCCACGACTGGTGCGAGGCCGTGCGCTATGCCGTGCCTGCCAACAGTAGTGCGGCGATCTGGCGCGGTAGCGTACCCGCGGGTGCTGCCGATCGCGTGCTCTGGGTGCGCTCTATGGAAACGGCCTTTGCCGACAACCGCGCGCTGCTCGCAGCCCCCAAGGACATGGCCCTGCTGTCCGGTGCTGCGCCGCGCCTGCGTGTCGAGAACACCGATGCGCACACCTTGCAGGTCGAGATCAGTGCCGACCGGTATTTGCTGGGTGTACATCTGGAATGCGCAGTTGCTGGAACGCAGTTCGAGGACAACCACTTCGATCTGCGCGCTGGCGACACGCGCTTAGTCACGGTGTGCAATGCCAGCACCGCTCTGACGTCGGACAGCATCTGCGTGCACAGCTGGATGCCGGCGCACGAGCAGCAGGCAAAGCAGCGCGCCAGCGCGGAACGTTCCGCTGCGCACCCGGAAAATCCGGTTTCTACATAACGCCGGACATCTCGCCGGGCAAGTTGTCCCCGTTGTGACAGCGGGACGCCAAATCCATCGCTACATTGGATAGGAGAGAGGAGATCAAAATGCCTAAAAAAATAGGGCTTGTTGTGGCTACACGCCTGGGCGCAGCCTTGAGCGGATGCTTGTTCGCGTTGTCGTCCGCCGCCGTGCTCGCGCAGGCCGATGCGTCGCCACAGACGGTGCCGACCATCGCAGTCACCGAGCTGCCCAAGACTGAGCCCGAACCTGCCAAGGAGAAATCGGTCGATAGCCAGGTAAAGCTCGACGATGTCGTGGTCACGGCCACCAAGCGCAAGCGCAAGCTGCGCGACATCCCCGCGTCCATCACTGCCTACGACGGCAAGAAGCTGGAGACGCAGGGCAAGGTCGGTTTGCTCGACTACCTCGAAGAGACGCCGGGCGTCACCGCCGACAGCGTCGCACCGGGCGTCATCCGCGTGTCGATGCGCGGCATCAGCGTCGATACCGCACCCGCCAGCGGCCAGCCGCCGCCGACCGGCATCTTCATCGGCGACACCTCCTTCGCCGACCCCTACGTCAACAGCATCGTGCCGGACCTCAGTGCCTTCGACCTCGGCAGCGTCGAAGTGCTGAAGGGCCCGCAGGGCACGCTCTTCGGCGGCACCGCGCTGTCGGGTGCGATACGGTATCTGCTGCAGGACCCGGTGATGGGTGAGTGGCAGGGCCGCGCCTTCACGCAGTATGTGGACTACGCTCACGGCAGCAACGCCTTCACCAGCGGGGCCGCGGTCAACGCGCCGATCTACGAGGACACGCTCGCCTTCCGCGGCGTCTACGTGCGGCGCGGCTATCCCGGCCTGTACGACAACGTGCGTGACCCGCTGAAGAAGGACATCGACAGCGGCAGCGGCGAGCAGCGGCGCGGCATTCTCAGCTGGCAGCCGCTGGAGTCGCTCAACATCAAGCTCACGCATCTGGATCAGGATTTCTCGGGCGACGACGTCTCTTCAAACTCCGACAACCCGAAGCGCTACGAGAAGGGGCGCGCGGTGCTGCCGCAGCCGGTGGACAACGACTTCACGCTCGACAGTCTCGAACTCGGCTACCAGTTCGGCAACGTGCGCGCGGTCTCGCTCACCTCGCTTTCCACTAAGCATCTGTTCTTCTCCACCGACGTCACCTCGTCGATCGCCGGCCCGCCGCCCCAGGGTGCGAATCCGCCGGTCACCTACTTCGCCTCGATTCTCGACGACTCGGATGCCGTAGCGCAGGAAGTACGCCTGCAGTCGACCGGCGACGGCTCGTTCCAGTGGCTGGTCGGTGCCTACTACTACGACTACAAGGTGCTGTTCGAGCAGCTGATCGACTCCACCGAGCTGCGGCAGACGGTGGACGGCCTGAGCGATGTCGATGCGCTACTCGCCAGCCTCGGTCTCGGGGTGGATCTCGGCAGCCTCGCCAACCAGACCTCGCTGCTCTACGCCGTGGCGGACGTGAAGGCGCGCGAGCGGGCGCTGTTCTTCGACGTCAGCCAGAAGCTCTGGGAGCGGTTGGAGCTGTCGGCGGGCGCGCGCCTGTATTCGACCACTGTGCGGGGCGGCTTCAACGGCACCGGCGTGCTTGCACGCGCGCAGAACAACGGCATGGATATCAACAACGACGACTCCAAGCTCACCGAGAAGGGCGTCAACCCCAAGCTCGCAGCGACTTTTCGCCTCACCAAGGACGATTCGGTGTATGCGCTGGCGAGCCGCGGCTTCCGCTTCGGCGGCATCCAGAGCGTGCCGTCGACGGCGACCAACGGCGTGCCCGAGGTCTACAAGTCCGACACGCTGTGGAACTACGAGCTGGGCCTGCGCACGTCCTGGCTCAAGCGCACGCTGCAGTTCGACATCACCGGCTTCTACATCGACTACAAGAATCCGCAGATTCCGCAGACCACCCAGGGCGTGCCGCTGGGCTATACCGACAACATCGGCGCTGCGGTGAGCAAGGGCTTTGAGGCCTACCTGCGCTGGCGCCCGATTCCCATCATGACGCTGGCGCTGGCTGGCGGTCTGACCGACGCCCGTACCATGGTGCCGTTCACGGCCTCGAATGGCGACGAAGTGCCGGCGGGCACCCAGCTGCCGGGGGCTGCCAAGTCGCAGGCATCGACCTCCGTCAATCTCATCCTGCCAGTCGGCGACGTGTTCATCGCACCGCGGCTGGAATACGTTTTCGTCGGCAGCGGCTACAGCGACATCAACCACAACTACAAGATCAACAACTACGGCACCTTCAGCGGTGGTGTCGGCATCGGCAGCAAGGCCTGGAAGCTGCGTCCGCAGCTGGCGCTGAACGTAAGCAACATCTTCGGCATCACGCGGGTCAAGGGCGGCTCGCCCGCCACCTCGCTGACCGGTACGCGCTATGAGAGCTACCTGCTCAACGCGCCGCGCACCTTCACCGCCCGCTTCAGCCTCGACTTCTGAGCCAGCACATGAGCCGACTCTCCCGCGCGGTAACCGAATACCTCGGGCGCAAGGTCTGGGCTGCCTGGCGCAGTGCGCTTGATCTCGCCGCGGTCGAGGGCTGCGGCGGTGTCGTGCTGCTCGGCGACAGCCTCACCCACATGGGGCGCTGGGAGCTGATGTTCCCCGACACCCTGGTGCGCAACTTCGGCATCGCCGGAGAACGCAGCGCGCACCTCTTGACGCGACTGGAGCCGGTCATCCGCATTCAGCCGCAGCAACTGTTCCTGCTGATCGGCACCAACGATCTCGCCTCCGGCATTCGCGTCGGTCAGATCGCCGCCAACGTCGTGGAGCTGCTTGATACGCTGGCGGCAGCACTCCCGCAGTGTCAATTGCACCTGCAATCGCTGCTGCCACGCCAGCGCAAGTTCGCGGCGCGCATCCGGCAGCTCAACGCCCTCTATGCGCAGATCGCGGGCCAGCGCAGCATTCTCTTCATCGATCTCTTCCCGCTGTTCGACGACGGCAGCGGCGAACTGCGCGCCGAGCTGACCTACGATCGCCTGCACCTTACGGGCGCGGGTTACGTGGTCTGGCGTGAGGCGCTGGCGAAGTACCTCGAAGGAACCCCATGACCACATCGACAGCAGCACCCGCACCGCAGACCAGACTGCCGTTTCACACCAAGCTCTCCTACGGGCTCGGCTCGGTCGCCTTCGGCATCAAGGATCACGGCTTCAACACCTTCCTGATGCTGTACTACAACCAGGTCGTCGGGCTGCCCGCCGCCTGGGTCGGCACCGTGATCATGATCTCGATGCTGTTCGACGCACTGCTCGATCCGCTGATCGGGCATTCGTCCGACCGCTTCCGCTCGCGTTGGGGCCGGCGGCATCCCTTCATGTATGCCTCGGCGATCCCGATCGCGGTCGCCTACATCCTGCTGTGGAATCCACCGGCGACCGGGCAGATGGTGCAACTGGCGTATCTGCTGGCGACCTCGATCACGGTGCGCGTGGCCATCGCGCTCTATGAGATCCCGTCCTCGACGCTGATGGCCGAGTTCACCAGCGATTACAACGAGCGCACCAGCCTCTCGACCTTCCGCTCGCTGTTCTTCGCGATCGGCATGGTGGCAATGGGTGTGATCTCGCTGAAAGTGTTTCTGACGCCCACCGCTGAGCAGCCAGCGGGCCAGCTCAACGCCGCTGGGTATAGCCACTACGCACTGGCGGCGGCAGCAGTGATGCTGCTCAGCGTGCTGATCTCGACCTGGGGCACGCACAGCCGCATCCCGACCCTGCTGGTGCCCGAGCAGCCTACGGCTGCGGGTTATTCCGAACTGTGGCGCGGCATGAAGACCATCCTCAGTGATCGCACCTACGGCAGCATCCTGCTGTTCACGCTGTTCTTTTCGGTGGTCGGCGGCTTGGCCACTGGGCTCGGCGTCTACGTCAACACCTACTTCTGGCGCTTGAACAGCGAGCAGTTGGCGAGCATCGCCGGTGCTACCGGCCTCGGCGTGGTGCTGGCGCTGATCGTGGTGCAGCTGTCGAAGCGCTTCGGCAAGAAGGAGACCGTGATCGTGCTGATCTTCGTCGCGCTGCTCTCCTCCGTGGTGCCGCTCAGCCTCGGCCTGCTGGGGCTGATGCCCAAGGCGATGTCGGCGCTGCTGCCTTGGCTATTGGTCAAGAATATTCTGCTGGTGACCTGCATGCTGGCCGCCATCATTCTCTCGGCCTCGATGGCGGCGGATGTCTCCGAACATTTCCAGCTCAAGACCGGCAAGCGCATGGAGGGCCTGATCTTCGCGGCCTTCGTGATGATCTTGAAGGCGGTGTCCGGGCTCGGCGTGTTCCTCTCCGGCTTGGTGCTGGCCTTCGTGCATTTCCCTGAAAAGGCCACGCCAGAGACGGTGGACCCGGCCATCGTCCACCAGCTGGTGCTGATCTTCCTGATCGCGCTGGTGTTCTTCTGCGTGCTCTCGCTGATTGCGCTTAGTTTCTATCCCATCACCCGCGCGATGCACGCCCGTATGCTGACCGAGCTGGAGGCGCGTAAGCAGAGGGTGGCTGAAGTGCTGTCACCAGCGGCAGCCGCCCTCTAGCGAGCACACCGGCATGGCGCTCGGCCTGCAGCTGTTCTCGGTCGCTCAGGAACTGCGGCAGGATCTCGACGGCACGCTTGCGGCCATCGCTGCAATCGGGTTTCGTCACGTGCAACCAGCAGGGCTGCACGGTTACGAGGCGCCTCAGCTGGCTGCCGCTTTTCGCCGCGCCGGGCTCGACTGCCATTCGATCCATGTGCCTTTGAAGCCGCATGGGCCCGGTGGTCTATCTCTGCAGGACCTCATAGCGGTCGCCGAAGCCGCCGAGGTGCTCGGCTTTCGCCGCGTCGTGGTCCCGATGTTCGCCCTGCCGGAGCAGGTCGGTGGGCCCCGGCCGGGCGAGAGCATTGAAGTCTTCATCCACCGTGCGACCGCCGGTATCGGCGCTGACTACTGGCAGCCCTTTGCAGCGCTGTTGAATCGCAAGGCCGGCGAACTGGCGGCGCTTGGTCTAAGGCTGGGGTATCACAACCACAATCTCGAATTCGCGCGCATTGGCGACACCAGCGGCTACGACATCCTGCTCGCCGAGACCGACCCCGCGTGCATCGACTTCGAGCTGGATGTTGGTTGGGCGCAGTCGGCGGGACGTGACCCGGCGGCATTGCTAGCACGTTACCCCGGGCGCTTCGGTTCGCTGCATCTGAAGGATGTCGCGCCCTCGACACCGCTCAACACCCGCTTTGAGCTGCATCCCGCCGATCCGGGGACGGGTGTGATCGACTGGCCCGCGCTGTTCCGCGCGGCGGATGCACTGGGCATCGAAGAGCGGATCGTTGAGCGCGAACCACCTTTCGTCGAGGCGCCGCTGCGGACGCTGGAAAACCACTGGCGCTATCTGTCGGCACTAGATACGCCGATACGATCGACAAACTGATCTGCCACAAGCAAAGGCCGCCTCAGCGGCTATCGGTCAGAGTCCGCAACTGACGCCAGCCGCCGAAGCGGTAATAACTCACGATCAGCAGGCCGGCCACGAAGAAGCTGATCGGGAAACTCCACCAGAGCGCATCCGCGCCCCAGTATGGGCGGAGCAGGGCGGCGAACCCCAGCCGGACCGGGATGAACGTGATCGTCATGATGATCAGTGGCGCGATGTTCGCACCGTTGGCGCGGGGGATTACCACAAGGGGCAGCAGCGCGCCGTAGAGCACGAAGCCCAAGGTGGCGCGATGGTTGATGTGTTGTGCGATCGGCAGGCTCTCGCCATCGGCATCGAGAAATAGGGCTAGAACCTGCCGATCCAGCCCGACGAGAAAGATCACCAAAGCCAGTGTGATCGCGAATCCCAGCGCCGCACTCGCCACCGCGATGCGATCAACGCGATCCCAGCGTCCGGCGCCGATGTTCTGGGCTGCCATCGTGATCGCCGCATTGCCGAGTCCATTCGCCGGCATCGAGACATAGCCCCAGAGCTGCATGACCGCCGCATAGGCCGCCACGGTAGCGGTGCCCTCGCCGTTGACCAGAATCATCATGGTCAGCGCCGCCACGCTGGAGACGATCATCTGAAAGCCCATTGGTACGCCCTGCCGCAGGATGGTCCACAACAGCGACATGGGCGGCAGGAGATGACGCAGCTCGCGGCCGCGAAGTCGGATGGGCAGATCGCGCCGATACACATAGCCGACGAGCAGCACGAGACTTGCGGAAGAGGCGAGGAGGCTTGCGAGTGCGGAACCCGCCACGCCCATTCGGGGCAAGGGGCCAAGGCCCAGGATCAGCGCCGGATTCAGCGCGATGTCCAATACCGTGCTGAGCACGACGAAGAGCAGCGGGGTCTTGGCATCCCCGGTGCCGCGCAGGGCGAGCACCAGGAAGAATAGCAGCAGCCCCATGGGTAGGCCGGCGAAGGAGAGGCCGACGTAGTCCAGCGCCAGCGGGTAGACGTTGGCCGGCATCTGCATCGGCGCCAGCAGCCAGGGTGCTGCGAAGGTGCCGGCCACCGCGAGGGCGACTCCGGCGAGCGAGAAGAGTCCGACGCCGGCACCGAGATGACGCCGCATCGCCCCGATGTCGTCGGCGCCCATCGCGCGCGCGATCAGGATTGTCACGGCCATCCCGAAACCGAGCGTCACCATGTGCACCAGGCCCAGGATGAGATTGACGTTGGCCGTCGCGGCCAGCGCTTCTTGGCCGAGCAGGTGCCCCACCCACATCGCATTGATCGACAGGTTGAGCGTCTGCAGCACGCTCGCCGCAATGGCGGGCATCGCGAAGGCTAGCAGCGAGCGGGCAACAGGGCCCTCGGTCAGGGAGCCCTCGGGCCTCGAGGTTTTGTGGCTATCCATCAGTCAAGAATCGTTGCGGCTCAAACCGCAACCGGTACGCGTCGATGATCACGCGTGCTGCGCTTCTGTTTCGTCGAGAAACTCGATGGCCAGCCGGTTGGCCTTTTCCCCGGCCGCGATGAAATAGTTGTGCCCCGCGCCCTGTAGCACCTCGAAGCGGGAGTGCGGGATCACTTGGCTGATCTCGCGACCGGCTTCGCAGGCCACGAGCTGGTCTTCATCGCCGTGCAAAACGAGAGTCGGCACCGCGATGCGCGCGACGGCACTCTTCTCGACCGCATAGCGCCCCACGGCCATCACCTGGGCGGCGACACCGCGAGGCGAGTAGATGTCGGCATCCACGATCAGGCGCTCCTTGGCAATGCGATCCGGCAGAGCCGCGCTACCGGCGGCCTGCGGGGTGCTGCTGCCGGGCATGATCCGCTTGAGAACCGAAGGCGGCAGATAGATCAGCAGGGCGAACAGCCAGCGCGCGAGCGGCGATTTGCGGGTCTTGATCGTGGTGCAACCCAGAATCAGCGAACGCACGCGTGCTGGGTGGCGCATTGCCAGCTCCATGGCGACGCCGCCGCCCATCGAGACGCCATACACGTGCGCGTCCACTGCGCCCGCAGCATCGAGCACTGCCACGGCGTCGTCGGCCATGTCCTGCACACTGAACCGCCAACCCGTGCCGCTCTGACCGGTGCCGCGGTTGTCGTAGCTGATCACGCGGTAGCGGGTGGCCAAGGCCGGGATGACGGCATACCAGAGCCGCGAGCTGTATCGCACGCCCATGATGAGCAGCAGGGGCGGGCCGCTGCCCTCTTCCTGCCAGTGGATGCGGTGGCCGTTTCGAACGATCGTGGGCATGGGGTGTGTCTGCGAGGGGTTGGACTGCTCAGCCGCCGCGCGCGTCGCGCAGCAGGCCGCGGCGAATCTTGCCGGCCTCGTCGCGCGGCAGCGCCGCAACCAGTTCATAGCTGCGCGGAATCTTGTAGCCGGCGATCAGCTGGCGTACGTGCTGGTCGAGTTCGGCGGCCGTCGTGCCGGTGCTGGCAGGCGCCAGCTCGACGATGGCGTGCACGCGGCGTCCCAGGTCGTCGTCCATGAGGCCGATCACGGCGGCGTCGCGCACCGCTGGATGCTGCGTGAGAGCGGCTTCCACCTCGGCCGGCACCACGTTGGCACCGCCGCTGATGATGAGATCGACCCGGCGATCGGCGAGAAACAGATAGCCGTCGGCATCGAGAGAGCCGAGGTCGCCGACGCTGGTGTAGTGCTCACCGATGTCTTCGAGATTCTTGGCACCGACGTAGACGGCTTGCGGCGGGCCGCCGACGAAGCGACTGAACACTTCGCCGACCTCGCCGATCGGCACCGGCCGTCGCTCGGCATCGAGAATCCTGATCTCGGTGTTCCAGGGCCTGCCGACGCTACCGGGTTTCTGCAGCCACTCGTCGCCGCGGATGATGGTCACGCCATTGACCTCGGTGGAGGACCACATCTCCATCACCCGCTCTGCGCCCACCAGATCGATCCAGCCCTGCTTGACCCAGGGCGGGCAGGCCGCAGCGAGGTGCCATAGCGTTCGCACGCTGCTGAAGTCACGCTGTGCTATGCCGTCAAGTCGCAGCATGCGCGACATCATTGTCGGCACCATGTTGAGCACGGTGGGGCGGTGCTGCTCGATGAGCTCGAGTGTCAGTTCCGCGTCGAACTTCTCGTTGAGCAACACCGAGCAGCCCTGGAACAGCGCGATCTGCGTGAAGAAGAACGCCTGGTTGTGATACAGCGGGCCGGGCGAATACAGGCAGTCCGCCTCGGTCAGCCCCAGCACGCTGGCGATGGGGTGCGCGCCCACTGCGAACGCGAAGGCGCCGGGCGAAACAATCAGCTTCGGTTTGCCCGTAGAGCCGCCGGAGGCAATCGCCTTGAAGGGCTGCGGCACGGCGTCCGGCGGCGGCAGTTCGGAAGTGCCAACGAGACTGTGCATCTCGGCCCGCGTGATGCCGTCCAGGTCGGGGTCATCGCTGAAGATCGCGACCGGCTTGCCCAGGCCGAGCAGGCCGTCGCGCTCTGCTGCCGGCAAGCGATGGCTCACCGGCATCGGGCAGGCGCCGAGCTTGAAGATGGCCAGCGTGGCGACGACATGCTCGACACCGTTCGGCAGATGGATCGCTACATAGGTGCCCGGACCGATGTCCGGCACCGCGACCAGCAGGCGATGCGCGAGGCGATTGGCCCAGCGTTCCAGTTCGACGCGCGTCAGCTGCTCGGTGACGCCATCGGCGCGGCGGACGATCAGCGCGATCTTGTCCGGCGCTTGTGCGGCGAGGCGCGTGAGCATCGCGCCGGGCGTGAACAGTTCCGAGCTTGTGGCTTGGTTCATGGCATTCGTCCTACATGCCCGTGACGCCGCCGCTGCACAACAGCGTCTGGCCGCTGATGTAATCGGACTCCGGCGCGCAAAACAGGTAGATCGCGCCGGCGGCATCGTCTGGCGTGCCGATGCGGCCGAGCGGGATGCTCTTCTCGATCGCACTCTTGGCATCGGGCGGGATGCCGAGCTTGATGTCGTGACCATCGATGCTGGTCGCGGCCGGGGTGGCGGCGAGTGTGAGCCGGGTTTCGATGAAGCCGAAGGCCACGCAGTTCACGGTGGTCTCGAGACGGCCCCACTCCTTTGCGAGCGTCATGGTCATGCCGATAATGCCGGCCTTGGCGGCCGAGTAGTTCATCTGCCCGGCATTGCCGAACATGCCGACCACCGAGGAGACATTGACGACCTTGCGCGTGCTGCGGCGGCCCGCCTCGCGGTCGGCAGTCACCAGTTTCTTGATGACCGGATGCGCGGCGCGAAGGATGCGGAACGGTGCGGTGAGATGGCAGTCGATGATTGCCTGCCACTGCTCGTCGCCCATCTTCTGGATGACGTTATCCCAGGTGTAGCCGGCGTTGTTGACGATGATGTCCAGGCCCTGGAAGTTCTGCATCGCGGTGTCGATGAACTGCTGTGCGAAGTCGGCCGCCGTCACGCTGCCGATGCAGGCCACCGCCTCACCGCCGCGGCTCCTGATCTCTTCAACGACTTCCTGCGCCGGTGCAGCGTCGAGATCATTGATGACCAGGCGCGCGCCTTCGGCGGCCAGCTTCAGTGCCGTTGCACGGCCGATGCCACGGCCGGAGCCGGTGACGAGTGCGACCTTTCCATCCAACTTTGTGCTCATGTGTTTCTCCTCCAGAAAAAACTGCGCGGTGATTCGTTGTCGACCTCTAGTGGGTCTAATCAGTGGTGACAATGCAGGCGCCGCGCTTGGCGAGCGGGAACCTCCTGGCACTGCACACAAAAGCCCTGTTTATGCGGGACGCCCGCCGGTCTGCCAGAAGTGGCGCAGCGGGGCGTCGAGATCACACGCAAGTCGCGAACGACGATCGAAAACCATCGTCGGCCTTACCGTTCTGTCGAACGGTTGCCAGTCTGGTAGGCCGGGTGCCGTCGGCGTGCCGGAGGTCGCGAAGGAGATCATCGCGCGCCGCAGTTGCTCGACCAGCTGTGCAGTTTCGGCGTCATCGGCCAAGAGGCCGTTGCAGGTGCCGAACAGCAGTGCAACGTCGATGCCGTGAATCGCGCCCAGCCCCGGCACCGGCGAGGCGTAGTTCAGCTGGTAGTGCCAGGTTCTGCCCGGGTGACTCGCAGCATGCGCCTCGGCCGCCGCGATGGTCGGCATGCGGTAGAAGGCATCGTTATTGACCTGCGCAAGCACCTCGCGCTCGCTCGCCCCCTGCATCTGCTGGCGGTAGAACGACCAAGCCGCGGGCAGGTCACGGCCCGGCACGAAATCGACGAAATTCTTGGCGAACAGCTTGGCCGATAACTTCGGGAGCAAGGGCAGAATCAGCGAGAACAAACCACCGTCGTTCGCGCAGGTGCCGAGCAACAGATCGATATCGTTGGGCGTGCCCTGCGGGTAGGCGCTCAGCGGTGCCTGCGGCAGAAAAGCGGTGCCGGTGGCAGCGCCCAAAAAGCCGACTTTTTCGCGACTCAGCTGACCATACTGGTCGTCCGGCTTGGCTTTGAACACTCGGCTCGACATAGCTTTCTGCAGACGTTCGATCTGCTTGCGATCGAGTGCGGAAAGGGCTTTCGCGTCGCCGGCCTTCACGCCGACATCGGCGAGCGCATCGCGACTCAGGCGGTGATAGTCCTCGGCCGGTGCGCAGGTGGCCGCCATGCCGCCCATGGCGATCGCGCGCTTGAACAGCCCCTTGGCCATCGGGCTCGCGGCCAGCTGGTAGATCGCGAAGGCACCGGCCGATTCGCCGAACAGCGTGACGTTCGCCGGGTCGCCACCGAAGGCCGCGATGTTCTGCTGCACCCAGCGCAGGGCTTCGATCTGATCAAGAAAGGCGCGGTTGTCGGCGCAGACCTCGCCCTCGAACAGGCCAGAGCCGTGCAGAAAACCGGCTGCGCCGAGCCGGTATTGGATGGCGACGGCAACCACGCCGCGCTCGGCAAAAGGCGAGCAGTCGTACATGGCGTTGGCGGCACCGCCGGTGAACCCGCCGCCGTGAATCCAGACCATGACCGGCAGACGCGCCGTGCGCTCCACATTCGGCGACCAGACATTCAGCACCAAGCAGTCGTCGCCATCCTGTGCCGGATGACCGGCGCTGGTGGCGAGCAGATACTCCCGGCGGTAGCGCGGAAACGGAAACACGAAACGGCGCGCGCCGAACTGCATGCAGGCCGGGCCGTAGGCGCCGGCATCGCGTGCGCCTTTCCAGGGCCGACGCGGCTGGGGTGGGAGCCAGCGTGACTGGGCGTTGAGCGCCTCGGCATACGGCAGGCCACGGAACACATGGATTCCGTTCTCGACCCGGCCACGCACGGCGCCCGCTTGCACATCGATAGTCGTCATTGCCAGATCGCTTCAGGTCGGTATACGAGCCGCGATCCTAAGGTTCCGGATGCTCGCTGACAGTCACCTTGGGGACACTCCCAAGCGCCCGGCAAGAGCCAGCCGTTACCCGCTTCTGTTGCGCGCTGCGGTGAACGCATGGGCGTCGCCCTTGCCCCAGCCGCCGTGCCAGCCCTGCAGGTAGCTGTCGAGGTCGAAGCCCGATTTCGTGGCCTCCGTGGTCAGGCGGCCGACATCGAGGATGCGGATGCCGCCATGCGGCAGTTCGATCAGGCCACGATTCACCCAGGACTTGAGCAGCGCGTTGACCCGCTGGCGGGTGCCGCCCACGCGCGCGCCCAGTTCGCTCTGGCTGATCTCGCCGGAGACGAGCACGGCCTGGTCGGCATCGCGCACGCCGCGCAGCAGGGCCATGCGCAACAGATACACCGCGAGGCGCACGTTGAGGTTGTGCAGGCTGAGCAGCAGGATGCGATCCAGCGTCGCGGGGCCGCGCGAGGCGAGCTCGGCATACAGGCCGCGAAAGTAGCCAGGCCAGCGTTCGGCAAACTCGGTCACCGCGCTCTGGCCCACCTCGATCGCAACGGCGTCCTGCTGGCACATGCAGTTGCCGTAGTATTTCGGCTTGTCGGAAGGGATGGTGTGCGGAAACCAAGTGCCCCGCACCACCTCCTCGCCAGTGATCTCGTCGCCCTTCGCCGTACTCATGTAAATGCGGAACACGCCGCTGACCACGCCGTAGATTTGCACTGCCGGATCGCCCGCGCGATAGACATGCTGCCCCTTGCGGAAGCTGCGGATTCTCGAATGCGCGGCCAGCCACTCGTGGGCGGCGGCGGGCACCGACTCGAACCACTTCCAGCCCCCGATCAGGCTCAGAACTTCTTCCCGGTCGACGACGGGATTCGCTGCTTTCACGGTCGCTTTCTCCTCCGCGCCTTTGCCCGCATTCTTCCACAACACGGCGGGCGGACAGCTCTGCCGTTCAAGCCGACCGGATTGTCCCGGTTGTGACAGGCACTGCGTGTGGCAGCCGCTACATTGGCGGAACCAGGAGAACACGATGCCGGAACGAAACAGACGCCTGCCTCTCGCCGCCATGCTCGCGGCGCTGCTGGTCTCAGCGACATGCCCTTTCGGCGTTGCTGCGACTGCGGCTTGGCAACCCCTCAATGGAGAGCAGCTTACCTTTGATGTCTACGATGGCGACAAACCTGTGGGTCAGCTGATGATCCGGTTCTCGCGACCGGATGCCGAGACGCTGGTGGTGCAGCGCCGCGGCGAGATCACCGTGAGCCGCCTGCTGATGAAGGCAAAGCTGGTGCAGAACAGCGAGGAGCGGCGGGTACACAACCGGCTTACGAGCTTCAGCTCGACGACGCAGTTCAAATCGCCGGTGAAGGATGCCGATGACGCGCTCACGCTGACCCGCGATGTAAAGGGCGGCTTGAGTGGCCGATCGAAGGGCGCTGCCGTGCAGTTGCCCGCCGAGGCCATGCCCTCCAGCTTCTGGCGCGGCGATGAGCTGCGCGACGGTACCTACTTCGATACCAGCAGCGGCAGGCCGCTGAGCTTCAAGGTCGCAGCGCTTGCGGCGGGCGAGAAGGCCTCCACGTACGCCAGCATCGCCGGCTGCCAGGGGCGCGAGGTGGGTATCAGTGACGGCGAGAAAAAATCGCGCGCGCTGCTCTGGATCGACGGCAGCGGCCACATCTGCACGATGCGTCTCTACACTGACCTGGGGCCGCTCGACTACGTGCCGGCGACAGCCTCGCAGACACAGAAGCCTTGAACGCTCGGAGCAATCCATGAAGAAATCCAGCTATCTCGTCGACCCCGATCTCGCGCCGGCGCTGGCACTCCTGCCGTTGCTGTCGCTCAACGACCAGACCGTGCCGGTGATTCGCGCGGCGCGGGAGCAACAGCTGCGCGTGCAGCAGGCCGCACGGGCGCCGGTCGCCGATATCGAGGTGCATGAGGCCTGGGTACCTGGACCTGCGGGTGCACCGGACGTGCGCGTGCTGATGTTCCGGCCCCATAGCGCGCAGGGTTTGCTGCCGGCCTATCTGCATCTGCACGGCGGCGGCTTCGTGCTCGGCAAGCCGGAGATGTATGCCGAGTTCTGCGAGCTGTTCGCGCGCGATGCCAACTGCCTGGTGGTGTCGGTGGACTATCGCCTGGCACCCGAGACACGGTTCCCCGGCGCCATCGAGGATTGCCATGCGGCGCTGGTATGGCTGCACGCTCAGGCCGATGCGCTGGGCGTCGATCAGAGCCGCATTGCCGTCGGTGGCGAGAGCGCGGGTGCGACGCTCGCAGCCGCAATCGCGCTCATGGCACGCGACCGCGCCAGTGTGCCCCTGGTGCTGCAACTGCTCATCTACCCGGCGCTGACCGACCGGCTTTCGACGCAGCCGGAACAGAATCCCTACGCCGGCGAATATGTGTGGACGCGAGAAAACCACCGCTATGCCTGGACCGCGCTGCTTGGTCACGAGCCCGATGGCAGGCCGGTGTCGCCCTATGCAGCGCCAGCGCGCGCAGAAAATCTCGCTGGCCTGCCGCCGGCTTTCATCAGCGTGGGCGCGCTAGATCTATTCGTCGACGAGGACATCGCCTACGCCACGCGCCTGCTCCATGCCGGCGTGGCAACCGAACTGCACGTCTATCCCGGCGCGGTGCATGCCTTCGAGCTGATCAGAGAGGCACGAGTGACGCAAGCCGCCCTGCGTGATCGCGTCGCCGCCTTACGCCGCGCCTTGCACCCGCTCCCCATTACGAGATAGGGCGGGTCTTCGAAGTGTCTGCTTTGCATTGGTCTGATACGGCAAGAGCAGGGCGATTTGACTCCCTTATCGTGGGTGGCCGACCAAAAGCAGACGCACGCGCTTGGTCACAGGCGGGCAGGGGTGCGGGCCAAAGCAGCCATTTGTCGCTCAAGGCTTGTCGACAAGCGCCCACGAGTGGATCTCGGACGTGGCGATACGCTGCGGACAGGCCTTGTAGCAGCCGCGCTACTTAGAACGGTGGTATTGAGCCGAAGCCGTGCATGCTGCCGACTTCGAGCTACGCTTGGTTAGCTTACCGCCGCTCGAATGACATTGAAACCGAGGTTAGGTTGTATGGATAGCTCAGGCCAGAACCGAGTCTCAAGCCCAATCTCCACTGGCGGCGAGGGCGTATTCTTCGAGCAACATGTCGCGGCGTAATTGGTCGGGTGCAGCCGTTTGCGGATGCCAATGCAGTGATTGAGCGGCCGTCGACAACAGCCGTCCACATTGATTGCGAACTCGGTGTTTATTTAATTTTACATAATATACATTATGAGTCGTTGTGAACAACTGAGGGCGCAACCGTCGTATCGCCTCATTTCTGCGGCGGCTTTATACCAGCTAGCCATCCCGCAGCGCCTCATCATGGCTTGAAGTGGCTCTGGCGAGCCATATCAATGCTGCACACCATTTCTCGAAGGAACCCCATGCGTATCCTCCACACCATGCTCCGCGTCGGTAACTTGCAGCGCTCCATTGCCTTCTACACGGAGGTGCTGGGCATGACACTGCTGCGCCAGCACGATTATCCAGAGGGCAAGTTCACCCTCGCCTTTGTCGGCCACCAGCCGGAGTCGCAAGGTGCGGTGATCGAGCTGACCTATAACTACGGGGTCGATCACTACGAATTGGGCAATGGCTATGGCCACATCGCCATTGAGGTGGACGACGCCTACAGCGCCTGTGAACGCGCCAAGGCAAAGGGCGGCAAGGTGACTCGCGAAGCCGGGCCGATGAAACACGGCACCGCTGTCATTGCCTTCGTCGAAGACCCGGACGGTTACAAGATCGAGTTCATCCAGCGCAAAACCTGAGACTCAGCGGCTGCCCTTGCTGAGGGTGCGCGACAGGCGATCCATGATGCTGTTGCCTGAGGCGGGCCTCGGCGTACGGCGGTTACGGTCGAGCGCAAACACCTTGGCGCGGATACCGAGGTTGCGGGTAATGGCGTCGCTCGCCATATCGCCGTTGGGCAGCACGTAATCCTTGCGCTCTACGGTTTCGACCATCGGGATGATGGTTTCGGCCAGCAGCACCTGCCCGCGCAGTTCGCCATCGATGTCGTATCCCAGGCGCACCACCGCACGCACGGCCTTGAGCCAGAGCTTGACCTCCTCAAAGGTCTCCAGCCGCCACAGCGAGTGGATCAATCGGGTGCGATCGACGATCTGACAGGCGGCAATGAGGTCGCCGACCGATACCGGCTGCCCCCACGCCGACACGGTGTCATGCAGGGCGAGGTCATCGCGCGCGCCCTGGCGGCCGTCGACGATGCGAAACCGGGCCGCCAGCAGGTTCACATCCGCTGCCGCCGTGCCGCTGCTCTTCACAGCCAGCGCCAGAAAGCCCTTGAAGTCGGCATCGAGCTGCAAGCTCTGTTCGACTTCTTCCGGCGAGGCGAGAAACGGGGCGATGGCGATGGCGGTCATGACGAACTCAATGTTGAAGAAACCTGCGAATCACACATCAGGTTATCACGCGCTACCGGCGTAATCCCTTCTCATGCAGCACGGTGGCGGCCATTTCTTCGATGGACATGTTGGCTGAATTGACCGAAGGGATTTGCAGCTTGCGATACAGCGTTTCGGCCTGACGCAGCTCATAGCTGCATTGCGCAATCGAGGCGTAGCGCGAGCCTGGGCGACGCTCGTTGCGCACCTGGCTCAGGCGCTCCGGCTCCGAGGTCACGCCGAACAGCTTGCTCTCGAAGCCGTGCAGGGATTTCGGCAATGCCGGCTTTTCGAGGTCTTCGTCCAGCAGAGGGAAATTGGTGGCGTAGATGCCGTGCTGCATCGCCAGATACAGCGTGGTGGGCGTTTTGCCGCAGCGGCTGGGGGCGATCAGGATCAGCTCCGCCTTAGAGAGATCGCGCACGGACTGGCCATCGTCATGCTCCAGCGAGTAGTTGATGGCATCGATGCGCGCATCGTATTTGCGGGAATTGGCACTGTGCGCCCGGCCCTGCGCATGGGTGGGCGCCACGCCCAGCTCGGTTTCGAGGCCGTGGATATAGGTATCGAACAGGTCGATAAACAGCGCGTTGCAGTTGCGCAGCACCGCCCGCACGGCATCGCTGACCGTGGTGGAAAACACCAGTGGCCGCGGCCCGCCCGATGCCGCGATGTGGTCGATGAAATCAGCCGTGACCCGCGCTTTCTCGACGGTCGAGATGAACGGCAGCGACGTTTTGTCGAACGATACGCCCTCGAACTGCGTCAGCAATGTGTTGCCAAGGGTTTCGGCAGTGATGCCGGTGCCGTCGGAGACGAAAAAAACGTGTCGGGTAGTCATGCCGCCAGTCTCGCCTTACCGGTGTTGCGCTGGCTAGTGGCAAGAACTGCCGATAACCGGGAAACTGTCGGCTCGTTTCCCCAAAATCAAAAAGAGATTCCAAACGTGAGCCTTGTCCCTGACCGCAACGTCCTCTGGTACTCCGAACTGCGCATGACCGACGTCGAGACCGTCGGCGGCAAGAATGCCTCCCTGGGCGAAATGATCTCCAACCTCGCCGCCAGCGGCGTGAAGGTGCCCAATGGCTACGCGACCACGGCCGCCGCCTACCGCGAGTTCCTGAGCTATGAAGGGCTGGATGCGCGCATCAACGCACTGCTCGACGCACTTGATATCGAAGACGTGGTGGCGCTCGCCAAAACCGGCAAGGAAATCCGCGAGGCGGTGGTGAAGGCACCCTTCCCTGCGGCGCTCGAAGCCGAGATTCGCACGGGCTATGACACGCTGGTGGCTGAATCCGGCGGGGCTGAAATCTCGGTGGCCGTGCGCTCATCCGCCACCGCCGAAGACTTGCCGGACGCAAGCTTTGCTGGCCAGCAGGAAACCTTCTTGAACGTGCAGGGCATCGACAACGTGCTGCATGGCATCAAGGAGGTATTCGCCTCGCTCTTCAACGACCGCGCCATCTCCTACCGCGTGCATCACAACTTCGACCACAAGTCGGTGGCCTTGAGCGCCGGCGTGCAGCGCATGGTGCGCAGCGACAAGGGTTCGTCCGGCGTGATGTTCACGATGGACACCGAGAGCGGCTTCAAGGACGCGGTGTTCATCACCGCCTCGTATGGCCTGGGCGAGGCCGTGGTGCAGGGCGCGGTCAACCCCGACGAGTTCTATGCCTACAAGCCCAACGTGCGTGCGGGCCGCCCCAGCGTGCTGAAGCGCGGGCTGGGTGAAAAGGCGAAGAAGATGATCTACACCAGCGACCGCAAACTCGGTCGCACGGTGGAGTTCGTGCCTGTCGCCGCTGAAGATCGCCAGCGCTTTTGCCTGACCGATGCCGACATCGAAGAGCTGGCCAAGCAGGCGCTGATCATCGAAGACCATTACGGCCGCCCGATGGATATCGAGTGGGGCAAGGACGGCATCGACGGCCATCTCTACATCCTGCAGGCGCGGCCTGAAACCGTTCAATCACGCGCCAGTGCCAACACGCTGCGCCGCTACAAGCTGAAGGGCAAGAGCACGGTGCTCACCGAGGGCCGTGCCATCGGCCAGAAGATCGGCGCCGGCAAGGTGCGCATATTGAAGAACCTGAGCGAAATGTCGCGCGTGCAGCCCGGCGATGTGCTGGTCACCGACATGACCGATCCCGATTGGGAGCCGGTGATGAAGCGCGCGGCCGCCATCGTCACCAACCGCGGTGGGCGCACCTGCCATGCGGCGATCATCGCGCGTGAACTGGGTATTGCCGCCGTCGTCGGTTGCGGCGATGCGACCACCAAGCTCAAGGATGGCGATGCCGTCACCGTCAGTTGCGCCGAGGGCGATACCGGCTTCATCTACGCCGGCAATATCGACTACGTGATCGACGAGATCGCGCTCGACAAGATGCCGGATATCCCGGTCAAGATCATGATGAATGTCGGCACGCCGGAGCAGGCCTTCGATTTCGCCGCCCTGCCCCATCGCGGCATCGGGCTGGCGCGTCTGGAGTTCATCATCAATCGCCAGATCGGCATTCACCCAAAGGCCCTGCTGGAGCTGGACTCGCAAACCGCGGAAGTGAAACGGCAGATCCTGCCGATGATCGCGGCCTATGCCAGCCCATCCGAGTACTACGTGAAGCGTCTTGCCGAAGGCATAGCCACGCTGGCTGCAGCCTTCGCGCCCGAGCCGGTGATCGTGCGCTGCTCCGACTTCAAATCCAACGAGTACGCCAACCTCATCGGCGGCAAGAAGTACGAGCCGCACGAGGAGAATCCGATGATCGGATTCCGCGGTGCGAGCCGCTATATCTCGCCGGATTTCCGCCCCTGCTTCGACCTCGAATGTCGGGCGCTGAAATACGTGCGCGACGAGATGGGCCTCACCAACATCAAGGTGATGATCCCCTTCGTGCGCACCCTCGGCGAGGCCAAGCGCGTCAATGAAATCCTGGCCGAGAACGGCCTGGCGCGTGGCAGCAACGGCCTGCAGCTGATCATGATGTGCGAGCTGCCTAGCAATGCGGTGCTGGCCGAGGAGTTTCTCGAATACTTCGACGGCTTCAGCATCGGCAGCAACGACATGACCCAGCTCACGCTGGGGCTCGATCGCGACTCCGGGCTGATCGCCCATCTCTTCGACGAACGTGATCTGGCGGTGAAGAAGATGCTGAGCATGGCCATTGCGGCCTGCAAGAAGCACAACAAGTACATCGGCATCTGCGGCCAGGGGCCCAGTGACCATCCCGACCTCGCCAAGTGGCTGCTGGATCAGGGTATCGAGTCGATGAGCTTGAACCCGGATACCGTGGTCGAGACTTGGCTATTTCTGGCCGGGCAGAAGCCGGCGTAATCGCTGCTCACCGCAAAGCGGCCATGCGTACGCTGCTGCTGTTCGCCGCCCTGTGCATCGGCAATGTCGCGTCTGCCGATACGCCGGGCCGTTTCGACTACTACGTGCTGAGCTTGTCGTGGTCGCCGCAGTACTGCGCTAGCGAGGCGCGTGCCGGCGACCTGCAATGCAGCCGACCCTATGCCTTCGTCGTGCACGGCTTGTGGCCGCAGCATGAGCGGGGTTGGCCGCGTGACTGCGGACGCGGTGCCTATCTCAGTGACTCACTCATTGCCGACGTCCTGCGCTTCATGCCCAGCAAGTCGCTGGTGATTCACGAATGGAAGAAACACGGTGTGTGCTCAGGGCTGGCCGCGCGCGACTATTTCGCCACCACCGAACGCGCCTACCAAAGTATCCACATCCCTGCCGCCTACCGTGTGCCGCAGCAGGCGCTGACACGCACGGTGCCGCAACTGGAAGGGGATTTTCTCGCTGCGAATCCGGCCTTGAAAAGCGAAGGGATTGCGGTGCAATGCAGCAGCCGCTATCTGCGTGAAGTGCAGGTTTGCCTCACGCGGGATTTGCAGCCACGCGCCTGTGGCGCAGACGTGGGCGACCGCTGCAAGGGTGAGTTCGTACTGCGGCCCTCGCGTTAGATCGCCGGCCCATCCGCAGCTTTTGCGGCCCTCACTTGCGGTGGCAGCTGGGGCAGCGTCAGCACAAACGTGGTGCCCTGCCCTTCGCCCTCGGACTCTGCCATCAGCGTACCGCCCAGATGCGCTGCGATCTTGCGGCAGATGGCCAGGCCGATGCCGCTGCCTTCGTATTCATCCTGCGAATGCAGGCGGCGGAATATCTCGAAGATGTGTTCCAGCTGCGGGGGTGGGATGCCGATGCCGTTGTCTTTGAGACGCAGGCACCAGTGCTGGCCTTGCTCTTCCATTGAAATCTCGATGCGCGGCGCGTTGCCTGCGGGCTGAAACTTGAGGCCATTACCGATGAGGTTTTGCAGCAGCTGACCCAGCAGACGATGCTCGGTTGCCAGTGTCGGCATCGGGCCAATAATGACCTCGGCCTGGCGGCTTTTGATCTCGGCGGCATGGACTGCAACGGCACGTTCGAGCGTGGTAGCGAGCGGCAAGGTCTCGACCGATGAATCCTTGCTGCGTCCCACGCGCGAGAGCTGCAGCAGATCGGCGATCAGAGCCTGCATCTGCTGCGTGCCCTTGTGGATGAAGTCGAGAAACTCCCGCCCATCGCCGTCAAGCTGGCCGCCGTAACGTTTTTCCAGCAGCTGTGCGAAGCCCGAGATATTGCGCAGCGGTGCTTGCAGATCATGGCTGGCGATGTAGGCGAACTGCTCCAGCTCGGCAGCACTACGCCTGGCTTCGTCTAGCGAGACCCGCACCTCGGCCTCGGCCTGTCGACGCGCTTCGGCTTCGATCTTCAGTTGCGCATTGGCCTCGGCCAGCTTGGCATTGGCGGCTTCGAGTTCTTCCGGTGAGCGCATCGCCAGCAGCTTGGGCACCAAGGGCATGATCGCGACCGCCGTTGCCACCGATACGACGGCGGTCAGCGCCTTCACCCAGCCCTGCAGGTAATAGATCGGCTGCCAGACGGTGATGAGTGCCAGCACATGGCCGGTGCCGCAGAGCACGATGAACGCCGCGAACAGAGCAATGGCCCAATTGAAGGACAGCACCGTGCGGTGACGACGCAGGAAAACCACCAGCGTGATGGGGATGACGAAATAGGCGATGGCGACCAGCGCGTCACTGGCGACATGCAGCCAGACCAGATCGGGTCGACCAGCAAAGCAGATGCCGTGCGGCAGCAGGCCATCCATCAAGCTCATCGCACTGCGTCCACGGTTTGTGGCCACAGTGTGGCGAGCGCCTCGCCGGTCGTGGCGGGCAACAAGGCGGCACCTTGCATCCAACGCAGTCCGATCACGCGCAGGGCGTTGGCCGATGCAGGTTGGTCGACGCCGCAGACGATGACGCGGGTGCCGAGGGCTTGTGCTGCGCCCAACAAGGCATCCAGCGCCCGGCGGCGTGGGCCGCGCAGGTTGTCGTCGAGCACGCGCTGCCAGTAGGCCGGGTGCAAGCAAAGCGCCTGCAAGGGCCATTGCGAGAGGTCGGCAAGGCTGGGCAGGTTCTCGCTTTCGCAGTCGAGCAGCAATTGAAATCCGGCCGATTGCAAGGCCGTCAGTAGCAGCGGCGTGCTAGCAAAAACAGGATGCGGTACTTGCAGGGTTACGCTGCGCGCGGGGATACCCAGTGCGCTCAGCTGTGCTTGCAGCGTGGCCATGTTGTCATCTGGTGTGCCCAAGCCACTGGTGGGCAGCGGTAGCACCAGAGTCTCGACCGGCGCGTGATCGTCTTCGCGATGGGCTGCCAGCTGTTGCTTCAACTGGGCAAACGCACTCAGCCTGTCTTGCAAGGATGTTTCGGGTTCGCCCTCGCCCGGTTGCCACAGCGCGCCGGCATAACGGCCTGCAATCACATCGAGCCAGGGCTGCCACTGGCCGACCGATGCAGCGCTACGGGCAGGCATCACCGCTGAAGCAGATTTGGCTTTGGCGACTGGCACCGGCATGACGGCTTGCAGCGCATCGGTCAGCAGTTGCTCGATAGTCTGCTGCTCGTCTGCGGCCCAGCGGCTGCTGACCTTGGGATGCAGCGGTGCCGTTTGCACACCGGTGGGTTCGAGTGTGGCGATGCCGTTGGCGAGTTTGTTCAGCACCGCCTCGAGTTGTTCCGGCGGCAGCCAGGGTCTTGGCAGCAGCGCAAAGGCATTGGGGGCGATGCGGGCGAGGGTGTCGGCAGGGCGCAGGCTGTCGCTCAATGCCTCCGCCACCTCGCGCACGCGTTGCTCGGCAAACGCCGCGCCGCTACGCTCGCGTAGCGTCTCCAATCCATCCAGAACCAGTACGCCGAGCCCGAAGCCCTGTTGCTGCGCGCGGGCTTCGGCCTGCTGCACGCGGGCGCGATCAAGCAGCAGCGGCAGATTGGGTAGCAGCGTCAAAGGGTCACGAGTGGCGGCGATGAAACCGCTGTCGCGCTGGTGCTCCAGCTGCACGGTCTGGCGGTTGCGCTGCACGGCGCGGCGGATCAGCTTGAGCAGCTTCTCGGCATCGGTCTCGCCTTTCAGCAGGTAATCCTGTGCGCCGAATTGCAGCGCCTTGGCAGCCACCGCTTCGTCGTCGAGACCAGTCAGCACGACGATGGCGGGTCGGTGATCGACGGCGCGCAGCGCCCGCACATTGTCCACACCCTGACCATCCGGCAGGCCCAGATCCAGCAGCACGCAGTTGAAGTCGAAGCGTTGCAGCTCTTCGATGGCGAGCGACAGGCGCTTGACGGTCTGCACCAGCACCTCGCCGCCGCTGACCGCCGGGCGCAGGGCCTCGAGCAGTAAACGTCCGTCGGCGAGGGAGTCCTCGACCAGAAGCACAGACAATGTGCGTGGCAGGGCAGCACTCATACGGCGCTGACCCGAGGCGGCAGTTGCACCACGCCAAACCAGAAGTCGCGGATCAACCCGGCAAGCCGGCCGAACTCGTCAATCGACACCGGCTTGGTCAGAAAGCAGTTGGCATGCGACTCGTAGCAGGCGCGTACATCGCTCTCGGCTTTGGAGGTGGAGAGAATCAATACCGGGATGCACTTGAGCGAAGGGTCTGCCTTTATCTCGGCTAGTACCTCACGCCCATGCTTGCGGGGCAGGTTGAGGTCGAGCAGCACCAGGTCTGGCCGCGCGGCCTGTGCATGGTTGCCTTGTCGCCGCAGGATTTGCATCGCTTCTTCCCCATCGCGGGCCACGAGCAGTTCGTGCACCAACTGGGTCTCTTTCAGCACTTCCTGCGCCAGCCGCAGGTCGGCCGCGTTGTCCTCCACCAACAGAATGACTGGACGGTATCCGTTGCCCTGCTGAGTGGTTGTCATCGGCTTCTCCTGCGCGCGAACGGCAGTGGGTGCGCGAACGCCGCACTGCCAAAAATGGTCAGTTAGGATCATAGCGAGGCCGCGAGTGCGCCATGTCCCGACAGAGCCACTAGACTGCCGCGCCTATCGGACCTGTATCTCCCGCTCTTGTCACGCAAACCTCACACCAGCAGCCATGATCTGCGCCGCGCGGCATGGCACGCTACGGCGGCAGCGGCCTCGTTTGCCTGCATGGGGGCGCTAGCCAAGGCCTCGGCCCAGCATGGCGCCTCTGAAGCCCTGATCGTCTTCGTTCGCAACGTCATGGGCGTGCTGGTGCTGCTGCCCTGGGTCATCCGCAACGGGCGGCAGTCGCTGCACACCACACGCTTTGGCGGGCACCTGTGGCGCGCGCTGTTTGGCCTCTGCGGCATGTACACCCTGTTCTATGCGATTACCCATTTGCCGCTGGCCGAAGCACTGCTGCTCAACTACGCCTCGCCCTTGTTCATCCCCTTCATCGCCTGGGCGGTGCTGTCCGAGCGGCCCAATGCCTTGATGATTCCGGCATCGCTGCTGGGCATTGCCGGCGTGGCGCTGATCGTCAAGCCCGCTGCACTCGGGTTTTCGCTCGCGGCGTGGGTTGGCGCAGCTTCTGGCGTGTTTGCGGCCTGTGCAATGGTCAGCTTGCGGCGCATTAGCGACACCGAACCAGCGCAGCGCGTGGTGTTTTATTTTTCCGCGATTGGCATCGTAATCTCAGCCATTCCGCTATGGTGGTTCGCATCCCTGCCCTCGCCAACATTGCTGTTGTGGATGGCCGCCACCGGCCTTGCCGCCACCAATGGCCAGCTGCAACTCACTCGCGCGTACAGCCACGCCCCTGCGGCGCGCGTGGGTGCAATGGGATATTCCGCCGTGATCTTTGCCGGACTGATCGGCTGGTTTGCCTGGGGTGAAACACCGGATTGCTACAGCCTGCTCGGTGCGGTTCTGGTCATCGGCACCTGCGTATTGGCCTCATGGCAGCGTGCGCCGCGTAGTGCGCCGATCACGCCGGAAGATGCGGCCAGTTAGAGGCTTGCCGTGACCGCGTGGATACCGCACAGTTTGCACCCCATTTGAGGAGAACCCGATGAGCGATAACCACGTCGTGACAACGCTGGCAGAGGGCGTGCTGACGCTGCGCATGAACCGCCTGGACAAGAAGAATGCGCTGACGCAAGCGATGTACTCGGGGATGGCCGAAGTCATCGAATCAGCTGCGACCAACAAAGAAGTGCGCGCATTGCTCATCACCGGCGACGCCAATTGCTTTTGCGCGGGCAATGATCTGGTGGACTTCATGAATCTCTCCGCCGCACCCGGCGACACGCCGGTCGAGCGCTTC
This sequence comes from Stagnimonas sp., assembly GCA_965279705.1. Classification (GTDB taxonomy): domain Bacteria; phylum Pseudomonadota; class Gammaproteobacteria; order Nevskiales; family Nevskiaceae; genus Stagnimonas. The sequence continues at coordinate 2,001,788 of OZ257257.1, read as the reverse complement.
ATGAAAGCACTGGCTGAATTCGAGAAGCCTGTCGTTGCCTCGGTTTGTGGCGTAGCGGTGGGCATTGGCGTGACCATGCTGCTGCACTGCGACCTCGTCTACTGCGGCGAAAAAACCAAGCTCAACATGCCCTTCGTGAGCTTGGGCATTTGCCCGGAGTTTGCCTCCAGCTACGTGCTGCCACGCTTGATGGGCCATGTGCGTGCGGCGGAGTTGCTGATGCTGGGCGAAGCCTTCACGGCCGAGACGGCACTGCAATATGGGCTCGTCAACGCCTTGCTGCCCAACGAGCAGGTCGAGGCCAAGGCGCAGGAGAAAGCCAAGCATCTCGCCAGCCTTGCCCCCAAAGCCATGCGTGTCACCAAGATGCTGCTCAAGAAGTGGAGCAACGCAACTTCGGCCGAGGCCATCGCTTTCGAAGCAGGCCATTTCATGCCCATGCTCAAGCAGCCCGAGGCCATCGAGTCCATCACGGCCTTTCTGCAAAAGCGCAAGCCGGACTACAGCAAACTGGCGTGATTTTCATTCACTCATGCTGCGCTTTGCAGGCTCTCTGCAAAGCGCAGCATGAAGGTCAGTATTGCTCTTGACGGAACCACCCGACAGACACACGATGGCTCATAGGCAGCATCGGTTTTCTGGAGGAGATTCATGAGCCCAGCAGCACCTCGCGTTGCGGTCATTGGTGCTCGGCCGTCCGGCACCACGGCTGCCAAGGGCAAACGCGAGCAGAACAAACTGGCCAACCGCGCCGAGATACTTGCCGCGGCCAGCAAGTGTTTTCTGAAAATGGGTTACGACGCCCTGACCATCCGTGATGTAGTGCGTGAAACCGGCTTGGCAGCAGGCACGTTCTATAACTACTTCACCGACAAGGACACACTGTTCAAAGCCGTGCTCGAAGCACGCATCAATGAGGTGAACGGTGCGATGCACGCGGTGCGCATGCAATCACCGAGTATTGAGGGGTTCATCTACGGTGCGTTCCAGGCACTGTTCACCAAGATCGCGACTGACCCGTCTTTTTTTCGCCTGATCCTGCGTAACGAGACCGCAGTCCGCGTGCTGTTTGAAGACACCGTGATCGGCATCCCCATGCGCACCTTGAAAGAGGATTTCAGCGAGGCGGTTGCGCGTGGCGTGTTTCCACCGATTGATGTCGAGTTGCTGGCTGCCTCCTGCTACGGCATTGGCTTCGAACTGGGCCGCGTGCTCGCGTTTACCAAGAAGCCCGATGCGGAAGCCGCGGCACGCTTCGCGACCAAGCTGATGATCAGTGGCATCACGGGATTCGGAATCGCCAAGACAGCCTCTGCCTCGAAACGCAAGAAAGGAGAAGTGCCAATTCGGGGCTCGCTGCCTTGAGTAGCGCACAAAAAAAGGCCGGATAAATCCGGCCTTTTTTTTGAAGCGATCCAGGCTTAGTGGACGCGCTGCAACACGGTTGCGACACCCTGCCCCATGCCGATGCACATGGTGGCCAGACCAAACTCGCCGCCTTCTTCATTCAGCACATGCGCCAAGGCACCGGTGATGCGGGCGCCCGAGCAACCCAGTGGATGGCCGAGTGCAATCGCGCCGCCCTTGAGATTGATGCGGTCCATGCGCTCGCCGATCTTCAAGTCTTTGATCACTGCCAGGCTCTGCGCTGCAAAGGCCTCGTTCAACTCGAAATAGTCGATCTGGCTGATATCCATGCCAGCCGCCTTGAGGGCTTTTTGCGATGCCGGCACTGGGCCGATACCCATGATCGAGGGCTGGCAACCGGCAGCAGCCACCGAGACGATCTTGGCGAGCGGCTTGAGGCCGAGAGCTTTCGCTTTATCGGCACTCATCACCAGCACGCAGCTGGCACCGTCGGAGATGGCCGAGGAGGTGCCGGCGGTGACGCTGCCCTTGGGGTTGAAGGCGGGCCTCAACTTGGCGAGATCGGCAATGCTGGCGTTCTGGCGCACTACTTCGTCTTCGGTGGCCATGAACGGCATGCCGTCGGCGTCGTGCGCCATCGTTGGGATGACCTCGTTCTTGGTCTTGCCGCTCTGCATTGCCTTCGTGGCTTTCTGATGGCTGGCCAGTGCAAAGGCATCCTGCTGCTCGCGCGTGATCTGGTGCGTCTGCGTCAGCATCTCTGCCGTCAGGCCCATCATCGCGTCAGCCTTGGCGGTGTTGAGGCTCATTGCCGGCGCGCCATCGAAGTTGTAGTCCATGGCCACATGGCCCATGTGCTCGACGCCGCCACAGATGTAGACGTCCCCCAGGCCTGCCTTGATATTGGCAAAAGCGGCGTGGATAGCTGTCATCGACGAACCGCACAGGCGGTTGACGGTTTGGCCGGGCACGGACTGCGGCAAGCCAGCCATGAGGCCGATATTGCGGGCGACGTTAAAGCCCTGCTCCAGGGTCTGCTGGACGCAGCCCCAGATCACGTCTTCGACATCGGCGGGCTTCAATGCGGCATTGCGAGCCAGCACCGCTTTGATGAGGTGGGCAGAGAGTTCTTCTGCGCGGACGTTGCGATACATGCCACCTTTGCTGCGACCCATCGGGGTGCGGACGGCGTCTACGATTACGACTTCGGTCATGGAAATCTCCTGATTATTTGGGGTAGTAGAGCTTGCCTTCGGCAGCCATCTTCTTCATCGACTCGGTGGGCTCGTAGAGCTTGCCGAGAGCGGCGTATTTGGCGCACTTCTCGATGAGGGTTTTGAGGCCCACAGTGTCGGCGTACTTGAGTGCGCCACCACGGAACGGCGGGAAGCCAACACCCATGATGAGACCCATATCCGCCTCGGCCGCGGTCTCGACAATGCTCTCGTCTAAGCAGCGCACCGTCTCGATGATCATGGGGATCATCATGCGATCGACAATCTCGTCGTCGCTGAAATCCTTCTGGCCGTCGGGCTGCACTTCCTTGATCAGCGCATAGGTGCCTTCGTCCACTGCCTTGATCGGTTTGCCCTTAGGGTCGGTGGTGTATTTGTAGAAGCCCACGCCGTTCTTCTGACCATAGCGTTTGGCCTCATACATCACGTCCATCGCGGTGCGGAAGGTCTTCGCCATGCGATCGGGGTAGCCCTCGGCCAGCACGTCGCCGACGTGGTGCGAGGTGTCGATGCCGACCACATCCTGCAAGTAGGCCGGGCCCATTGGCCAGCCGAAGGCTTCCATCACCTTGTCCATTTTCTGGAAGTCGGCACCGTCGCGCAGCAGTTGCGTCCAGCCACCGAAGTAGGGGAAGAGAATCCGGTTGACGAGGAAGCCGGGGCAGTTCTTGACGACGATCGCGGTCTTGCCCATCGAGGTGGCGTAGGCGACGGTGGTTGCAATCGCTTCCTTCGAGGTCTTGGGTGCATAGATCACTTCTACCAAGGGCATCTTGTGGACGGGATTGAAGAAGTGCATGCCGAGGAAGTTCTCGGGGTGCTGCATCACCGTCGACAGCTCTTCGATCGAGATCGAGGATGTGTTGCTGGCGATGATTGTGCCGGGCTTGACGATCTTTTCGACGTCAGCCAGCACGCTTTTTTTCACCTTGGGGTTTTCGACCACCGCTTCGACGACGATGTCGACGTTGCCGAAGTCACCGTAGTTGAGCGTTGGGCGGATGGTGCTCAGCACTGCGCCGGCCTGTACCGGCGTCATCTTCTTGCGGTCGACCATCACCGAGAGCAGCTTGTTGGCCTCGTTCATGCCGATGTCCAGCGCCTTGTCGGCGATGTCCTTCATGATGATCGGCGTGCCCTTGCTCGCACTCTGGTAGGCAATGCCGCCACCCATGATGCCGGCACCCAATACGGCAGCCTGCTTCACCGGCTTGGCGATCTTGCTGGCGCCCTTGGCTTTTTTCTTCAGAAACTGGTCGTTGAGAAACAGGGAAATCAGCGAGTCGGCGACGGTAGTCTTGGCGAGCTTGGCAAAGCCTGCTGCCTCAATCTTCAACGCGTCATCGCGGCCCTTGCCGGCAGCCTTCTCGATAGCCGAAACCGCAGCGACGGGTGCCGGGTAGTTCTTGCCTGCCTTACCGGCGATGAAGCCCTTGGCGGTCGAGAACACCATCATGGTTTCCAGCGGATTGAGATTGAGCTTGCTGGTCTTTTGCAGGCGACGCGCCTTCCAGTCGAACTTGCCGTCGATAGCGGACTGCAAGAACTTGAGCGAAGCGCCTTTCAGCTTGTCGCCAGCGACCACGCCATCGACAGCGTGCACCTTGAGGGCGGCATCGGCCTTCTGCTGTTCGCCGCCGGCAATCCATTCAATGGCGTTATCCGCACCAATCAGGCGCGGCAGACGCACGGTACCGCCGAAGCCAGGGAAGATGCCCAGTTTCACTTCCGGCAAGCCCACCTGTGCGGTGGCGCTCATCAGGCGGTAGTCGGTGGTCAGCGACATCTCCAGCCCGCCACCGAGGGCGATGCCGTTGATGGCGGTGACGGAGGGGAACGGCAGATCTTCGACCGCGTTGAAGATGTGGTTGGCCTCGAACGCCCAGGCGGCGATTTCTTCTTCGGTCTTCTGGAAGTTGGCACCGAACTCGGTGATATCTGCACCGACGATGAAGACCTCTTTGCCGGAAGTGACCAGCAGGCCCTTGATACTGCCATCGGCAGCGATGGCCTTGGTGGCCTCGCCCAGCTCGGTGACGGTGCGCAGGTCGAACTTGTTGACGGAGTCCGTCTGGTTGTTGAAACACAGCTCGGCGATGTCGCCGTCGAGTTTCGTGACCTGAATGGATTGGCCTTGATACATGAGCACCTCTTGGGGGTTGATGACAGTTGTGATGTGCCGCACAACGCATTGACTGCAGCTGTTTGCGGCCTGATAAGGCGCAGCGATCTTACCCGCCGAACCTGCCCGCGACAATGCGGTAACAAACCTTTCGGTATGATTCAATCTGACTGCTTATTAATTGCCCTACAAAGACGAAAACTCATTGTTTGACAGTAACTTGCCTGATTTTGTAAGATTTCTACTTGTGCGTATTCTGTTATCCACAGGCGTCACCATTAGAAGGGGAGCATCACATGAGCAAAAGTTTCGACCACTTGAAAACCTCCATCGACAAAATCCGCAAGGATTCTCTGGAAGTTGTCGGTCAAGCCAACAAGATCGTCACCCAAGGCGTGCAGCGGCTCGCCGAACATGAGCTCAAGGCACTCAACGACACCTACAAGAACGTGCTCGCCTCGCTCAAGTCGTCCAAATCCGGCGATTCAGTGAAAGATATGGCGACCAAACAGCTGGACCTGATGCAGGAGACCGTGACGCGCCTGATTGGCACCGCCAAGGATTCACTCGGCATCGTCTCCGAGACTCGTCAAGAGTTGGTCGGTCTTGTGCAAAAAGGCCTGAAGACTGGTGCTGTTGCCGAAACCGAGCTGAACAAGATCACTGCCAAAGCCAAGAAAGCAGTGGCTGATGTGCAGTCCGCTGCCGCCAGTGCCCAGAAGAGCGCCGCGCAGATCACTGCTCAGGTCACTGCTCAGGCCAAAAGCTCGGCCGACAAAGTCGCCGCTGCAGTAAAAACCGACGCAAAGAAAGTGGCCGCCACGGTGAAGAGCGACGTAAAGGTGGTGAAGCACAAGCTCGGTTCGGTGCTGGACATCAAGCCTAAGGCCGCCCCTGTGAAAAAAGCGGTAGTCGCCGCCAAGCCTTCTGCCAATTCGCGCGCCGCAGCAGCCAGCAGCAAGGCCAAGCAGGCGGCGTCGAAAGTGACCAGCGCCGTCAAGAAAATGGGGTGAGCAAGTTGGTTTAACCGTATCCAGGCCCGCCTATCGGCGGGCTTTTTTATTGGTCATCATTGCGGGATGCTCACTCTCAAACAAAGCACCGAACTGTGCAGCCTGCTGGCAGATGCCTCGCGCCAACGCCTGCTGCTGCTGCTGGAAGCGCAAGCGCTCTCCGCCACCGAACTCACCGAGATCACTGGTCTTGCGCAGAGCCGGGTCTCGACCCATCTGTCGCGACTGAAAGCGGCAGGGCTAGTGCAGGCCGAGAAAAGCGAGGGGGCAGCGCTCTACTCCGCTCGCAGACTCGACGGCCCCGCCGCCGGGCTATGGGCCTCGCTGCGCGCCCAGCTCGACGATGCGCAGGCAGGTGCCGATCAGGAGCGCGCCGAGCAAGTGTTGCGCGCACGCAGCAAGGGCCAGACCTGGGCGGAATCCGTCGCTGGGCGCATGGAGCGCCACTATTCGCCAGGCCGCACCTGGGAAGCCACTGCCCATGCACTGATCGGCGTCATGCAGCTGGGCACCGTGCTGGACATCGCCTCCGGCGATGGCGTGTTCGCCGAATTGATTGCACCCCGCTGCAAGCAACTCACCTGTGTCGATATCAGCGATACCGTGCTTGCCGCAGCCCGCCGCAGGCTGGCAGGTCACGGCAACATCACCCTGCAACAGGGCGACATGCACGCCCTGCCCTTCGCGGCCGCCAGTTTCGATACGGTGTTTGCGCTGCACGCTTTGGCCTACTCCGCCGAACCGGCATCGGTGCTGACCGAAGCACATCGCGTACTCAAGGCCAAGGGCACACTGATTGTCGCGGCCTTGGCCGAGCATCCGCACACCGAGACCGTGCGTGGCTACGACCACCGCAACCCAGGCTTCAAACCGGAGGCACTGGCCAAGCTCCTGAAGAAATCTGGCTTCGAGGTGACTAGCTGTGGCGTCACCTCAGAGGAAACACGCGCACCCTACTTCGAGGTGCTGACGGCCGTTGCGCGTCGCTGAGCGACTTCACCATTACTGTGCTGTAGGCAACTCATCCAGCCAAATGGTCTTGCCTGATTTTTTGGCTAGCATCTTCAACCGTGCCTGGTGCAATGCCAGCTCCTCCTCATTGGCGCAGAGAACCACCGGTGAGTTAGCCGCTGCCATGGCCTGCAACTGTGCCAGCACCCGTCCACCCCGGCGCGCGTTGGCATTGCCACCGGCATCCAGCAGCAGGCGCGACTGACCGCCGGTCATCGCCAGATACACCTCGGCAAGCAACTGCGCATCCAGCAACGCACCGTGAAACTTGCGATTGGTGTTGTCGATGCCGTAGCGCTTGCACAGAGCATCGAGGCTGGCTTTTTGGCCCGGATTCATCTTGCGCGCCATCGATACCGTATCGGTGATCTTGCAGACCTCGGCCAGCTTCGTGTCGATGCCGCAGCGTTGAAACTCGCGGTTCAAAAACCCCACGTCGAAATTGGCGTTGTGGATCAGCAGCTCCGCACCCTGCAAATAGTCCAATAAATCCTGGGCAATTTCGTGGAACAGCGGCTTGTCGGCAAGAAACGCTGTGGTGATGCCATGCACGGCTACCGCGCCGTCGTCGATCTCGCGATCGGGATTCACGTAGCGCCAGAAATTGTTGCCGGTGGGCTTGCGATCTTTCATCTCGATGCAGCCGACTTCAATGATGCGATGGCCTTCGTCCACGACCAGGCCTGTGGTTTCGGTGTCGAGAACGATTTGGCGGGTGCTCATGCGCGTTTCATCGTGTCGATGCCCTTGTTCGCCAGCTGATCAGCTGCTTCATTGCCGGGGTCACCAGCATGACCCTTCACCCAGCGCCAATCCACCACATGCGGCAGGCGCGCGGCGTCGAGCCGCTGCCAGAGATCGACATTCTTCACCGGCTGCTTGCTGGCGGTTTTCCAACCCCGCTTTTTCCAGCCTTCCAGCCATTCGAGAATGCCGGAACGCACGTAGACGGAATCGGTAAACAGCGTGATGTTGCAGGGCTCTTTCAAGGCCTCCAACGCCATGATCGCCGCCATCATTTCCATGCGGTTGTTGGTGGTGTCGGGCTCGCCGCCGCAGAGTTCGCGCACATGCGCACCGAAGGCGAGGCGTGCGCCCCAGCCACCCGGGCCCGGATTGCCGCGACAGGCGCCGTCGGTGTGGATGACGACGTTCTTCAAGCGCAATGACTCAAGATACAGATCAAGTGGTGGGTGACTCTGGCTCGACGTCACGGCGTACCGAATGGGCGACGGCAACAGGCACCAAGGGTCTGACTTGTGCACGCTGCGTGCGGCCAACGAGATTCATCGGCGTGACCCGTTTCTTGGCTGCAATCAAATAACCTTCTGACATCGGCTGCACGAGAGCGGCGGGGCTGAAAAACTCGAGGTTGCTGCGCGGCGGCAACCAAGGAAATCCGGCACTGAATCGGCGCACGGAGGTGATCTCGAAATCCAGCAACGTCAACCAATCGCTGACGCGACCTGCGGAATAGAAATGGGTATCTGTCGGCAAGGCGCGCGGTGCGAAGCCCAGCCAGCGCCGCATGGCCAGAAGGCTCCAAGGGTTGAACCCCAGAATCAACAAGCGGCCACGTTCGCTCAACACCCGCGACACCTCGCGCAGCAGGGTGTGCGGAGAGTTGGCGAACTCCAGTGTATGTGGCAGCAAGATGGCATCGACCGTACGGCTGGCGAGTGGCAGCGCGAGTGCATCGACACGCGCCTGCCCTGGCAACTGAGCTTGCGCCTGCGCACTGGTGGTCAAAACCGCCCGATGCAGCATCTCGCTGCCATCGAGCCAGTCATTGCCCAAACCCCAGTGGCCGATCTGCAAAAAATGCCTGCCGAACAGCTCCGGCACCTGCCGGGAGACTTCCTGATGTTCGATGCTGGTGAGCTTACGTCCACGCGTTGATGCCGCCCAGCGCAACACCGGATCGTGTGCACCGAGTTGCGACATACTTTGTGGGTCAGGCGGGATTTGCATGGCCAGTAAACCCTAACAAAAAAAATCACTACACACATCACTTTATGGTCAGCCGATTGATCGAAGTTGCCGCTATTCCGGCTTTTGACGACAACTACATCTGGGCCATCCACGATGGTCGCCATGTCGTGGTGGTTGATCCTGGCGATGCAGTGCCAGTGATGGATTGGCTTTCACAGCGCGCATTGCGACTCACTGCCATCTTGCTTACCCATCATCACGGCGATCACATCGGCGGTGTCGCCGCACTGGTGAATGCGCATGCGGATCTGCCCGTCATCGGCCATGCAGAAGACGCACGCCGCCTGCCGCCCCTCACCACCGCCGTGCGCGATGGCGATGAGGTCTCAGTGCCGGGGCTTGATCTCGCATTCGATGTGCTCGCCACCCCAGGACATACCGTCGGTCATATTTGTTACGTTGGTGCAGGCTTGCTGTTCTGTGGTGACACTTTGTTTTCTGCCGGCTGCGGTCGCATGTTCGAGGGCACGCCGGTGCAGTTCCAAACCTCGCTGGCACGGCTGGCCGCTTTGCCGCCCGAAACGCAGGTTTTTGCTGCCCATGAATACACCTTGGGCAACATCGTATTTGCCGCGACGTTGACGCCCGATGATGCGGCCCTGAGAGACGCCCTGACCGCGACAAGACAACGTCGCGCCGAAGGGCTTCGCACCCTGCCCTCCACGATTGGCTGGGAACGTCGACACAACCCTTTTCTACGCTGCGATGAATTCGCGATTGCGCAAGCGGTGAAACAGGCGGGAGCCAGCGCCCCAGATGTGTTTGCTGCCGTGCGCCGTGCCAAGGACGGATTTCGCCCCGCATGAGTTCAAAGTTGTTGCATGGCTTACTGGCACTGCTGCTCTCGCTCGGGGTCGGTCAATCCCATGCCGACCTGCCGATAACCGAAAGCATCTGGCCCCGCCTAGTGGCAGGCATGAGGTTGGGCGGGGAAGATCGCCCTGAGGTCAAACGCTTCATCGCGCACTACCGTGCCAACCCCGCCTACTTCACCGCGATGCTGGCGCGTGCAGAGCCGTTTTTGTGGTTCATCCTGAACGCAGCGGAAACTCGCCGCCTGCCGACAGAACTTGCGCTGCTGCCGGCCGTGGAAAGCAGCTGGAATGCAGAGGCCGTGTCGGTCTCATCGGCATACGGGCTCTGGCAGTTCATCCCCAAGACAGGCGATGCCTATGGTCTGAAGGATGCCCTCAACTACGACGCCCGGCGCGATCCGATTGCATCTACTACGGCTGCGCTTCATTTATTGAGTGAACTACATCGCGAATATGGCGACTGGTCATTGGCTCTGGCGGCTTACAACACTGGTGGAGTACGGCTCAAGCAGGCCATCAAAAGTAGCCGCACCCGCAATTTCTGGCGCCTGCCATTGCCTCCCGTCACGCAGGACTATGTGCCTCGGCTGCTGGCCATCGCTGCACTCATACGCAGCCCGGACCGTTATGGCGTGACGCTGCCGCCCATCCCTGAATCGCGTGTTGCTGAGCTGATCTCACTCGATAGCGAAGTGCCATTGCATATTGCTCTTGCGGCCGCAGGTGTCGACCAGGACGTACTGCGTATTTTCAACCCCGCACTGCGCGAGACGGACGCCCCTACGCAGTCGCCGACTTTGTTGCTGCCACCGGCCGATGCCATTGCCGTTAGGGCGGAGCTGGCGTTTTTGCAGCAAACAGACACAACGCCCATCAGCGCTGCTTCGCGTGCTGTCGCCCCGACGCCGACATTCACCGACAACGCGCCCTTGGATTCAATCCTGGAGCTTCCGCAAAAAGTCCGAGCTTTGCCGGCACAGATGCACTGGGATTTGCGCATAGGCAGCGCTCAGGAAACCGCCTCCATGCGTCTGAACCCAAATCACTACCAAGTACAGCGCGGGGATACGTTGTTCGCGATCGGCAAGCGACACGGCATCAGCGTGACAGAGCTCAAGCGTATGAATCCCGATGCCGACGGCACTTCACTGCGTGCTGGCCAACTGCTCAAAGTGAATGAATGCGGCCATCGTGATTGCAGCTGACAGCCAGTTTTCATTTGTTATAGTCCCCGCCCGTTTCATCGCACTTTCCTCCCAGCCGTTCATGCGCTCCAGACCGACTGCCATTCGATGGCTTACGCGTCCCCTAAGGGTTTTGACCGTCGCTCTGCTCTGCTCAGGCAGCGTGTTTGCGGCCGAACCTCCGCAGCCCACGCCAGATGCAATTGCACTCGATTCCGCGATCCAGGAACTGAAAGTAGAAACGCTCGAACTCAACGTCGAGCTTCAAAAGCTCGAAGACGATTTCGCCTATCCGCAATACAGCGCCTTGTCGGTCTACATCGGCAGCGTCGAAAACAACCCCGCCTTCCTCAGCGATGCCATCGTCACGCTCGATAGCGCAGCACCCGTTCAGTACACCTACAGTGATCAGGAAGCTCGCGGCCTGCTGAAGAATGGTCTGCATCGCATCCTGCGCGCCAACGTTGCATCAGGCACACACCGACTTCGGGTCGCTTTCAAAGGCAAGCCGATCGAGGCCGATAAAGCGGCCAATACCGTGACCGAGACTTTTGAAGGTACTTTCGAAAAAGGCGAGCTGGAAGCCGAGATCGAACTGCGTTTCGGCAAGGGCGGGAAGCTGGTTGTGCTGCAAGGCTACAAGCGCGGCGGCAAAGACGATCCTCATCTGCGCACAGCGGACTTTCTCAACGCCGACGAGCGTTATTTTTCGGCAGCTACCGGCTTGTTGGCATTGAAAAGCGGTAGCGATTCACAAAAACTCCCCGCCGATTACAACTGGCGTCTGGCCGAAAGCTATCTGGCTTTTGGCATGCGAGCGCGAGCTGAAGATCTGTATCGCGAGCTGTCGCTCACCACCACCGACAATATGGCGCTGGGGCGCTCGCGCATTCGGCTCTCCGAGTTTCTTTATTCGCGCGGCTTTTTGGCGGAGTCGACGAATTCGATGATGCGGATGCGCGAGAAACTACCCAGCCCGCTCTCTCTTCAGTGGCAAGATTTATTGTCACGAACCCTCATGGCGCAGGGTCGCTACGGTGATGCTGTTGAAGTGCTCACCGAGATGAAAAATGGTGACCAGCAGTCCGCCTACACCCGCTACAACTTGGCGGTTGCGCTCATCAATACCAACCGTGCTGCCGAGGGGGAGACACTGCTCGACAGAATCGGGCGTACACCACCCAAAGACACAGAATCCTTTGCGCTGCGTGACAAGGCCAATCTGACCTTGGGCTATCACTTTCTCGAAAAACAGCAGGGCGGCACTGCCAAACCGATCTTCGGTCGCGTGCGTATCGACGGGCCGTATTCAAACCGTGCGCTTCTCGGCATGGGCTGGGCCGAACTTGCCCCTGCTGGTGAAAAGCAGAAGAAAGCCGATGTGGGTGACATTCCGTTGGAAGTAAACCCGCTCGCCTCGCTCGCGACCTTGGGTATTCTGCTGAATCCTGCCCGCCTCGAAACCGATGTTTACAAACGCGTGGGCTTGCGCAATTTCAAGCTCGACAAGATCGAGAAAGAGCAGGAAGCCAACCTGCGGCGGGCCATGGTCGCCTGGGCAGAGCTGATCAATCGTGATCCGATGGACCCAGCCGTGCAGGAAGGCATGTTGGCGATTCCATTCGCACTGGATCGCGTCGGTGCGCACATCGAAGCACAGCAGTTCTATGAAAAAGCCGTCGGCTTGCTCGAAGAAAGTCGCAAGCGCATCGATATCGCCAGTCAATACATCAAAGAGAACCGCATGGTGGAAACCATCGTCCGCCGCGATATCGACTCTGAAGCTGGGTGGAACTGGCGTTTGCGCGACCTGCCCGACGCCCCCGAAACGTTCTATCTGCAAACCGTGATTGCACAAAATCGCTACCAGGAAGCACTCAAGAATTATCGTGACATCCGCTTTCTCGGCCGCAATCTCGATGGGCTGAAAACACGTGCAGACCAGCTCGATGCGCTGTATGCCAGCCGCCCGGCGAACAACGACACCAGCAATCTGCAACAGCTCATCGAGCGTGCAAAAGCTGGCCGCAAACCAGAAAAAGAAAAGCTCAAGCTCAAATTGCGGGCGGACGTGCAGTTGACTGCGCCCTACGCCGTGCCGGCAACGCCCGAAACCCTGCGTCCTTTACAGCTGCAACTGGCAGGTGTGCCACTCAAATTCAATGGCGCGCGTGAGCGATCGTCAGACCTTAGAGCCCAGCTTGCTGTGCTCCGTCCAAAGGTTGCAGGCTCTGGCGCTGAGCAGGCTCAGGTGTTGCAGGAGATTGCTCTGCGCGAACTGGCAGGCCAAAAGAAACTGGTTGAGAAGTATCTGGTAGAAGCGCGATTCGCACTGGCCCGGATTTACGAAGACCGTCTGAGCGAGAAGGGGAACCCTTGATGGCACGCCATGCACCGTCCCTGCCCCTGGCTTTATTGGTGGCGGCTGCTGCCCTGAGTGCGTGCAGCCAACCCAACCTGCGCCCACAGGACAAAAGCCCCGCTATCGGCACGCTAGGCAAGCAAAAGCAGCCAGACAAAAACAAGCTCGCCATAGTTCTGTCTGATCCCGTCGCACCCGATCCTGAAAAGGCGCTGGAAAACTATCGCGCCATTCTCGAACTGGAACCCGACGACACCGTGCGGCAGGAAGCCATGCGGCGCATGGCAGATCTGCAGGTGCAAACTGACGATGCCACCGGCGGCAGTACCAACAGCGACAAGCTGCTGGCCGACTCGATCCTGACCTATCAGCAACTGTTGAAAGAGTCGCCCGACGAAGCACGCAACGACCGTGTGCTCTACCAGTTGGCGCGTGCTTATCAGAACAGCGGCAAGCCTGAAAAGGCAGTCGAAACGCTGACTCTTCTCAACACGCAGTTCCCCGCGTCAAAGCTCAACGGCGACGCGCACTTCCGTCGTGCCGAGCTGCTCTTTCGCCTAGGCAACTACCCCGACGCAGAGCGCGAATATCGGGTTGTGATGGATCTTGCGGGAGCGACACCGTTCTTCGAGCCTGCGCAATACAAGTACGGCTGGTCGTTGTTCAAGCAGTCGCGTTTTGACGATGCCCTACCCGTGTTCTTTGCCATTCTCGATCGCGAATTGCCGCCAGGCGAACTCAAGGATGTCGATGCCGCGCTGAAGGCGGTGGAGAAAGGCAAGGCCGATCTCGCCAAGGACTCACTGCGAGTGACCAGCTTGGCATTTGCCATTCTGGGTGGCGGCCCTGCCGTCAATCAGTATTTCGTGAGTCATACAGAGCCGCGCTTCTACCCGCTGATCTACAACGCGCTCGGCGAAATGTTTTTGGACAAACGCCGCTTTACCGATGCCGCAGGTGCTTTCGCAGCGTTCATCGAACGGCATCCGCGTCATCCCTCATCGCCGCAGTTTCAGGCGCGCGTGATCGATGTCTATCGCGACGGTGGCTTTAATGACCTGGTCGTTCGAGAGAAGGAACGCTACGTCAATACATACGCGCCGGCCACGCCCTACTGGGGCGGCGTCGCGCCCAGCCCGGAAGTGATGCTCGCGCTGCGTGCTCACCTGGAAGATCTGGCCAAGCATTACCAGGCCCTGGCGCAGCAAAGCGAGAAAGTGCCGCAGGTCAACAAGGCCGAAGTGCGCACCGCGTTCTTGGCGGCTGCTGGCTGGTATCGCCGCATTCTGGAGATTTATCCAGAAGATTTGAAAGCGCCGGAGATCAACTACCTGTTGGCTGAGACGCTTGAAGACGGCGGCAAGCCGCTCGATGCCGCCAATGAGTTCAGCAAGACCGCTTATGGCTACAACATGCACGCGCGTTCTCTCGATGCGGGTTACGCTGCCGTGCTGGCGTATCACAAGAATTCCGAAGAACAGCCAGTAGCCACCCGCCCTGCCGCCCTCAAGCAGGCGGTGGATGCGAGCTTGAAACTGGCTGACAATTTCCCGACCCATCCGCAGGCGGTCACTGCGCTCACCCGCGCCGCGCAAGACCTGTATGAGCTGAAGGATGCGCAGTCAGTTGCAGTCGCGCAGCGCGTACTGACCTACACCCCGCCACCCACGCCGGAACAACGCCGCATCGTGCAGGGCGTGCTGGGTGATAGCTACTTCGCGCAGGCAGATTTCCCGCGCGCTGAAGCGGCTTATGCCGACTTGCTGAAGCTGACGCCAGTGAATGACCCGGACCGCGCCCAAGTGGTCGAGCAGCTGGCAGCGTCGATCTACAAGCAGGCCGAAGCCGCGCGTGCGGAAGGCAACCTGCGTGCAGCTGCCGACGGCTTCTTGCGCGTCGGTCGCGTCACCCCCGAAGCCGCCATACGCCAGACCGCTGATTACGATGCCGGCGCGGCGCTGATCGGACTCTCTGCTTGGGGTGAAGCCACAACCGTGCTGGAGGCCTTCCGTGGACGCTATCCCAATAGCCCCTTGCTGACCGACGTCGACAAGAAGCTGGCGATCGCCTACGTGAAGGACAACAAGCCCTTTCAGGCGGCCGATGCCTACCGCCGCATTGCGGCTAGAACCACCGAGACGACCGAAGTCCGTCAGGACGCTGCCTGGCAGGCGGCCAAACTGTTCGACGATGCCGGCAAGCTGGCGGACGCCACCAAGGCCTACGAGTTTTATGTCAGCGCGTTCCCCTTGCCGCTCGACAGAGCAGTGGATGCGCGACGTCGTATCGCCGACATCTACAAGGGTCAGGGTGATGGCTATCGCTATTTGTTCTGGCTGCGCGAACTGATCAGCGCCGACGAAGCAGCAGGGCGCAACCGCACCGAGCGCAGCAAGTCCCTGGCAGCGCAGGCTGCTCTGGACGTGGGCCGCATCAATGCACAGGATGCCGCGCGCATCCGACTGTCAGCGCCCGTCGAGCGCAGCCTGCCGCAACGCAAAGCCGCGGTTGAAGCCGCCATTCAGTCGCTCGAAAAAGCAGGCGCGTACGGCTACGCCGACATCACCACCGCAGCAAGCTACGAGTTGGGCGCGGTCTATCAGTCCTTTGCCAAGGCATTGATCGACTCGGAGCGGCCGCGCAACTTGAGCGGTGAGGAAATCGAGCAATACAACATCCTGCTCGAAGAACAGGCCCTGCCGTTTGAAGAGAAGGCGATTGCTTCGCACGAGAGCAATCTCAAGCGTGTGGGCCAAGGCTTTTACGACGATTCAATCGCCCGCAGCGTGACTGCACTTGGCGTGCTGTCCCCCGCCAAATACGGCAAGCGCGAAGTGGGAGGAGACAGTTATGACACTCTCAAATAAGGCTGTTCTCGGTCTCATGGCCGCTCTGGCTCTGGCTGGCTGCGCACCGCAGGCAACAGTGAAGCCCGACCGTCCGACGGCATCGCAAGAGGTCAGCAGCCCCCCCAAACCCGGTGAAACGCCCAAACCTGCGGTCGTCAAAGACCCGAGTGTGCAATTTGATGAAGCGCTCGCTGCACTCAAAGCTAAAAAACTGCCCGAGGCCCGTGCTGGATTTGCCCTGCTCGCCAAGGAGCATCCCGAGTTTTCTGGCCCTTTGACCAATCTGGGCGTGCTCGACGCCAAGGCCAATGCACGCGACGCCGCCATCAACAACTTCAACCGTGCCGTCGAGGCCAACCCACGCAATGCGATCGCCTACAACTGGCTTGGCATCCTCTACCGCGAAAGCAAAAACTATCCGCGCGCCGAGCAGTCGTATCTGAAGTCGCTTGAGATCAATCCAGAAAACGCACCGGTGGTTCTCAATCTGGCCATTCTTTACGACGTGTATTTGAAACGCCCCGCTGATGCCCTGGTTCGCTACCGTGACTATCAGCGCATGACCAACAACCGTGAACTGAAAGTAACGGCCTGGATCAAAGCGCTGGAAGCCTCTGAGCCGCCTGCCTTGCCTGCAAGCTCACCGACTGTAGTGCCCAAGACATGAAGCGTCCGATCCTGTCCTCGATTGCAAAACTCTCGCTGCTGGTACTGGCCGCACTGCCGTTTTCTGCCGCCTTCGCGCAGCCGGTGACGACGGCGGAAGAACCGGCGCTCAAAACCGATGCGGATGGCACCACGGTAGTTGGCGATCGCGAGTCACCGATCGGCCTATACATCACGCCGTGGCGCAATGATTCGCCCGAAGTTGCACTGGACCGCCCGGCGCGATTCCTGGAAGAACAACTGCTGCCGATTGATGCCGATGTGTTCCGCCGGCAGCTTGAGTACTACAACACCATTACCGACCATGTGCGCTCGCGCAGCGGCACTGCACTGCCCAAGGCTCAGTAATTGAAGCTGCCTGCTGTAACGATCCACTTCCCTTCACACCCTGCAACACGCTCATTTAAGGAAACGCGATGAACCTCTTCGCAACGATTGCCCATTTCTTTCAGGCTGGCGGTCACTTCATGTACCCCATCCTCGCCGTGGCCGTCATTGGTCTGGCCATTGCCATCGAGCGCGTGATTTATCTCAGCCGTGCCAAGGGCGAGAACCGCCGCCTGTGGTCTGAATTGATTCCTTTGGTGAATCGTGGCGACCTTGCTGCGGCAGAAGGGGCAGCGATGGCCTCGGACTCCCCTATTGGCCGCATTTTTGGGCACGGCATTGCCCGCTCGCGCGTCAGCAGCAAGCGCGACGAAGTGGAAATGTCGATGGAAGAAAGCCTGATGGAAGTGACTCCTTTGCTGGAACGCCGCACCCACTACCTCGCCACCTTTGCCTATGTGTCAACGCTGCTGGGCCTGCTCGGCACCGTGGTCGGTCTCATCAACGGTTTCGCGGCGGTCTCCAACGTCAACCCGGCCGAGAAAGCGGATCTGCTCTCCAAGGCAGTATCCGAAGCCATGAACTGCACCGCTTTCGGCATCGGCGTCGCCGTGCCCATGCTGTTGCTGCATGCGCTGCTGTCGTCGCAGACCAATGATCTGATCGACAACCTCGAAATGGCGGCGCTGAAGTTTCTCAACGCCCTCGGCCTCAAAAACTAAGCCCTTCAGGCCGATAAAGAGCACTCCCGATGCATGGACTTACCCGCAAGGCGCGCACTGTGCTGCGCCGCGACCGTCGCAAAAAACAGGTCGGCGAGCTCAACCTGGTGCCGATGATCGACATCCTGGTGGTGTTGGTGTTCTTTCTGCTGGTGAACTCCACCGGCGTTTCGATCCTGGGGCTCAACCTGCCAGACGCCACGAAGACGAGCGAGCCTGATGTCAATCGTCAGCCTCTGGTCGTCACCGTGCGCGGCAACGGCTTGGTGCTGACCGAAGGCCTGAACGAACTGGGCCGCTATGGTTCGGCCGCCGAAGGCTACGACTACAAATCGCTCAGCGAACGCCTGCTGACGGTGAAGAACGTCCGGCCCGACGAAACCCGCATCACCTTGCTGGTGGAGCCCGCCACGACGCACGACACACTGGTGCAGACCATGGACGCCGTGCGCATCACGCCCAGTAACGATGGCCGCACCCTGCGCGATCTCTTCCCCAATATCGCCTTGGGTGATGCGCCTGTGCAGGCCACTGCTGCTCCCGCAGTCGGGGATGCGCCATGAGCGCCCACCTGACGCTGCGCGCCAAGCGCATCCTGCGCCGCAATTCGCGCCGTCCCGGAGTTGTGTCGCTCAATCTGGTGCCGATGATCGACGTGTTCATGGTGCTGGTGTTCTTCCTGCTGGTGACCACCAGCAGCATTGACAACATGCGCAGCCCGCGCGAGCTGACGCTGCCTACCTCGCTCTCGCTCGACCAGCCCAACGACGCGCCCATCATCATGGTTACGCGTCAGGCCGTGCTGATCCAGGGCGTGCAGGTAATGACGCTGGATGAAGCCATGGCAGCACCGGTCGACAAGCCCTTGCCGCAGCTGCGCGCGGAATTGCTCAAAGTGACTCTCATGTCCGTGCAGGGCACTGATAGCGCGGGCACGACCACGCGTGGTGAAATCAACGTCATGGCGGACCGTGACATCCCCTACACCGTGCTGAAGAAAGTGCTGGCGACCTGTGGCGAGCTGAAGTTTGCGCGCATCGCCATTTCGGTCGCCCACGCCGGCAAGCGGGGTGGCCGATGAATGCTGCAATGACCATCCGTTGGGACGGCTATGAGTTTGCCGAGGACGCCGACCGCCGTTTCCGCCGCCTGCTGATCGTCATCGCGATTCCGTTTCTGCTCATTGGCATCTTCAGCGCGCTCTACCGCACCGAAGGTTTGAAGGAGGGCGGCGGCACCTACCTGGCACCTGCAACCGTCGAGCTGCTGGCCGCGCCGCCGGATGCGGTCAAGGCAGAAGAAATCGAAGAGCCGGCACCGGCAGAAGAAGATTCCAAAGAGCAACCGCAGGAATCTGCACCCAAAGTGGCTGAGAAGCCGGTGGACGTTAAGAAACCAGCCGTCGCCGAATCGACTCCGACGCCAGTGGAAACCGCGCGAGATGTTGCGAAACGCAGCGGTGTGCTGGCGTTTGCCGATCAACTCAGTGATCTGCGCAACAAGGGCGATGCACTGAGCAATGACAATCTCTCGCCCAATGTGCTTTCTTCCAAGGGTGCAGCCAGCAATGCAGGCTCCGCCAGTGGCGGTGGCGAATCGGCAGCGCTGGCGGCTGCGGCATCGGGCTCCAGTGGCATTGGTGGCGCTGGCACTGCGGGCGTTAGCCGCACCCAGAGCGGTCAGGGTCTCGGCAAGCGCCGTGCGACGACCATCGACAGCCCTGTGGGCTTTGGTCGCGATGCCAGTAAGGCGGGCGACGGTGGCAGCAAGGGTAAATCGGGTCGCTCACTCGACGAGATACAGCTGACCTTCGACCGTGCGCAGGGTTCGTTCTACGCCATGTATATCCGCGCGCTGCGCGAGAACCCCGGTCTTTCTGGCAAGGTGGTTTTGAGTGTGACCATTGCATCTTCGGGCAAGGTCACCGATGCGAGCATTGTCTCCAGCGAGCTTGGCGACCCTGAACTGGAGCGCAAGATTCTGTCCCGCGTGATGTTGCTCGACTTCGGGCCCAAAGACGTCCCGTCCTTCACTTATCCCAACTATCCAATCCGCTTCCAGCCGCCTAACTAGGCGCGGGCGCGATTCGAGGAGAAACCGCATGGGCTTTCTATCCGGCAAAAAAGCATTGATTACTGGCGTTGCCAGTGAGCGTTCCATCGCCACCGGTATCACCGAAGCCTTTGCTCGCGAAGGTGCCGAGCTCGCTTTCACCTTTCAGGGTGACAAGCTAAAGCCGCGCGTCGAGGACCTGGCGCACTCGGTAGGCTCGAAGCTCGTCTTGCCGATGGACGTCACCCGCGACGGCGAAATTGATGCTGTGTTCGCTGCCTTAAAAGACGCTTGGGGCGGCATTGATATCGTGATCCACTCCATTGGCTTCGCGCCGCGTGAATTGCTGCAAGGTGGCTACCTCGAAAGCGTGACACGCGAAGGTTTTGCCTTGGCGCACGACATCAGCGCCTACTCGTTTGCGGCACTCGGCAAGGCAGCAAGGCCATTGATGCAAGGCCGCTCGGCCAGCCTGCTGACACTGACCTATCTGGGTGCGATGCGCGCCATGCCGATGTACAACGTGATGGGTCCTGCTAAAGCCTCGCTGGAAGCCAACGTGCGGTTCATGGCCGCCGAGCTTGGGGCCGAAGGCATTCGTGTCAATGGCATCTCCGCCGGGCCGATCAAAACCTTGGCTGCTGCTGGAATCAAGGGTTTTCGGGGCATGTTGAGCGCTTCTGAAAAAGCCAATGCCTTGAAGCGCAATGTCACCATCGAAGAAGTCGGCAATACGGCGGCATTCCTGTCGTCCGACCTAGCCTCCGGCATCACTGGCGAAATCGTTTATGTCGATGCCGGCTTCAACATCATGGGCATGAGCTTGCCGGACGACGGCAAGTAAACCGCTTCAGCAGTTAGTCCTTCTTGCCGGCAACTTTCAACGCAGGTTGGCCAAGAACGCCATCCTCACCAGAGAGTCTGGCGACGGTGACGGTGGCGGACGAATCACCCAGGACGTTGAGCGCCGTGCGGCACATGTCCAGCACGCGGTCTACGGCCAGAATGAGACCCACGCCTTCGAGCGGCAAGCCGATCGCTGACAGGATCACGGCAATGGCAACAAGGCTGGCGGACGGAATGCCTGCCACGCCAACCGCAGTGATGAGTGCCAGTGCCACCACAGTGAATTGCGCGCCAAAACTCAGGTGCAAACCATAGGCCTGCGCGATAAAAATGGCGGCCACACATTCATAGAGCGCCGAGCCATCGGTATTGACGTTGGCGCCGATCGGCAACACGAAGCCAGACACCCGACGAGGCACTTTAGCCTTGTTCTCAATGCAGTCCATCGTCAATGGCAGCGTAGCGTTCGACGACGAGGTGGAGAACGCCGTAAGCAGCGCCGGGGCCATTGCGCGGTGCAGCGCAAACGCAGGCACGCGAGCTACCAGCTTCAACACCAAGGGCAAAACAACCAGCCCATGTGTCAGCAACCCGAGCACGACCACCAGCATGAATACCGCCAGCGGTTCAAGCGCTGCGGTGCCGGTTTTGGCCACGGTGCCGGTGACGATGGCAAACACGCCAATCGGCGCCGCCTTCATCACCAGCGCAGTGATGCGCGTCATTGCCTCGTACACGCCTTTCCAGAACGCGGCATGGGTGCCACGCAGGTCGCCTGGCAACTGTGAAAGCGCCCATCCAAAAAGAAGACCAAACGTGACCAGCCCGAGCATGTCGCCCTTGGCTGCGGCCTCGACCGGATTGGTCGGCACCATGCGGATGAGCACGGCCCAGAGATCTTGCGTACCTTTTTCCTGCACCTGCGCGACGATGGCGTTGGCGTCGCCGGAAAGCCCAAGCAAAGGCGCAGCCGGTACGCCATCGACAATGCCGGGCGTGAGCAGATTGGCCCAGGCCAGACCGGTCAGGATCGCCAGCAAGCCAGTGCCCACATAAAAGCCGAATGTGAGCGCGCCCAGTCGACCCAAACCACCCTGCTCTGCCCCACCGATCAAGCCATTCAACAACGCCGCGAGAATCAGCGGCACTATCAGCATTTTCAGTGCGTTGAGAAACAAGGTGCCGATCATGTTGCACACCTTGAGCAGCAACTCGGAGTCGCCGAACAGGGTGCCGATAGCCACCGCCGCCACGAGGGCAATCAACATGCGCCAGTGGAGCGGTAGGTTCATATCAGTCCCTAGGGTGTTGGAGTCGTCGGATCAGCCGCAGGCAGCTCTTTGCGATCGACACCCAGGCGTGTTTCAAGATCGGTGCGGAAACTCGCAAACTCTGCCCCTGCGAGTGCGTCTTTGAGCTGCGTGCTCTGCTGCTTGAAGGCGCTGTCGTCCGTTTCGGGCGTCGCATCTTTCACTTCGGTCAATGCGATCACGGCAATTTCGCCCGATCCCAAATCTGCCTTGCCGACACTGACTTTGCCCGCTGCCGGACGCGACAAGCGGAACGCTGCATCAAGCAGCGCGCGGTCAACCCCTTGGGTATCACGACGCACGGCACCCGAGGCAACGACGCCGTGTTGATGCTCGGCGGCAACGGTTGCCAGCGAGGCACCGGCCTCAACCGCCTTCAATGTAGTTTCGGCTTCCAGCTTGGCTTTCTCGGCCGCACGCGCTGTTTTTAGCTCGGCGCGAACTTGTTCACGCACTTCTTCAATCGTTTTTGCGCGTGCAGGCTCGTACTCTGCCTTGCGCACAATCGCAACGTGATTGGCGCCTAGAGAAATCGGCTTGCTGTTTTCGTTGTCTTGCAAAACTTCCGGCGAAAAAGCGGCTTGAATGACAGCCTGATTCGCGGTCAGGCCAGTGCCGCTGGTGCGTGTAAACCAATCCGTGGTTTCCACAGTGCCGCCAACTGCTTCGGCCACTGGATCGAGTGTGCTGTTCTTTTCAAAGGCCAGTTCGTCGATCTTTTCCGACAGCTCCTGAAAGCGCTTTTCCACGTCCCGTTTGCGATAGCGCGCTAGCAATTCAGCTTGCACCGCCGGATCTTCAAAGGCCTTGGTCACCGCTGGTTTGACGTCTTCCAGCTTGATGAGATGCCATCCAAACTCGGTTTCGACAGGCTCCGACACTTGGCCCTTCTGAAGCGAAAACAGACTTTCTTCAAACTTGGGCGTCATCAACCCTTTGCGAACCCAGCCCAAATCACCGCCATTGGTCTTGGAGCCCGGATCATCTGACAGCTCGCTTGCAACGGTTGCAAAGTCGGCTTTGCCATCCAATTTCGTTTTTGCTTCCTGCGCTTTCTTCAGTGCGGCAGATTTGTCTGCGCCGAAGGCAATCAGGATGTGGCGTGCACGCCGCTCTTCCGAGGACGCAAAAGCATTGCTGTCAGCGTCATAAAGAGCTTTGAGAACCGCGGCTTCAGGCACCGGGGCTTCTGGCAGTTTTTCCAGATTGAGCTCAACTACTTTGAGCTTCAGTCGTTCAGGCGCTTTGTAGCGATCGCCCTGCTCTGCGAAATGCTTGGCGATATCTTCATCGCTGACCGTGATCTGCGCTTCATAGTCTGCCGCCTTGAAACGCGCACTGGTGAAAACGCGTTCCTGCCTGGCTAAGCGCCACGCAGCAGCCGACTCTGCAGGTGTTACGAAAGCACTGGCCAGAACACCATCGCGGATCTGGTCGACACTCAGGCCATCTCGCAACTGACGCTCGAAGCCTTGCGGATCAAGGCCTTGCCGCGAAAGCGCTTCGCGATAAAGTTCGGCCGAAAATTGACCATCTTTCTGAAACGCAGGAATGGCTCGTATGGCATCCAGAATGGCTGCATCCGATGCCGTATAGCCCGCTTCTGCAGCGTGTTGCTGCATCGCAGTTTCTTGAACCATCTCTTGCAGCACCCCTTCGCGAAAGCGGGCTGGTTCAATCATGTCCGAGCGGAAATTTTCACCAAGCATTTGTTGCAGACGCTGCAAGCGCTGCTGGTATGCCGCCTCAAGCTGCGAAGAGGTGATCTTCTGATCGCCGACCTTGGCCACTGTCGGATCGGCACCACCGCTTTGGAAGCTCTCGATACCCACGAAAGCAAATGGAATTGCAATGAGCGCGATGATGGCCCAGATGATGGGACCGCTCACACGGTCACGAATGGTCTGCAACATATTTGATTGATCGCTGTTGAGGAGTGCTACAAAGCAAAAAGGCGCTCATTGAGAGCGCCCTTTCGATGTAATGGCGGAGCGGACGGGACTCGAACCCGCGACCCACGGCGTGACAGGCCGTTATTCTAACCAACTGAACTACCGCTCCACGCGGTTTGCAACTAAACAATCTTGGTGGGTGCTGACGGGTTCGAACCGCCGACCTGCGCCGTGTAAGGGCGACGCTCTACCAGCTGAGCTAAGCACCCGCTTTACGACTTTGAGATCGGCGAGCGCTTATTCCGAAGAGCGTCCCAGCGAGTCGTCTACTTTATCGCATCCTTCAACGCCTTACCAGCCTTGAAAGTAGGATTTTTGCTGGCAGCGATTTTCAGCGGGGCGCCGGTCTTGGGGTTGCGACCCGTACGAGCAGCGCGCTTGCGAACAGCGAAGGTGCCAAAGCCGACGAGAGAAACCTTGTCGTTCTTCTTCAATGCCTTTGCGAGCACTTCAACGAAAGAGTCCAGTGCACGGCCAGCATCAGCCTTTGAGAGTTCTGCCTTGTCGGCGATCGCGGTGATGAGTTCTGATTTGTTCATGAGTAAGAGTTCCCCTCTTGAAGAGCTAGCAAGTAGCCGATTAACAGTCCCTAGAATAAATACCGCTGTCTTCGTTGCAATGTGGCGTGCAACGAACGACAGCGGCAAAACCTTTATAGCAACTGGCTTTGCAGAGCGTCAACACATTGAAATACGGAATCTTCAATACGATGCTGCAAATCTTGGGCTGCGTTGAAAAGTCAAGCAAATAAAAGACTGTCCCGGCATGTTCAAAGATCAAAGTTGTTTGCGGACGATGATCTTGTTTGCACATGAAGTTCAACATTGATAGCGATCATGTTGATTGAAGCAATGCAGATAGGTTCTCCCAGCCAAGCACTGCAACTCCAAGCTTCTCTGCCTTGGCGAGCTTGCTGCCAGCGGCCTCTCCGGCCACGAGAAAATCGGTCTTGGCAGATACAGAGCCAGTCACCTTGCCGCCCGCCGCTTCAATGCGCGACGCCACGGTATCGCGAGATTCCGGCAGCGTGCCTGTGATGACAAAAGTCTTGCCGGTCAACGGGCCTTCGATGACAACCTGCTGCACCTCGGGCCAGCGAATGCCAACGTCTCGCAGTGCAGTCAGCAGTTCCAGATGGTGGGCATCGGTGAACCAGCGTGCGAGCTGTGCCGCAACCTCTGGCCCGACATCGGGCACTGCTTGCAACAGTGGGAACCGATCTTTTTTCTTTTCAGCTTCCGCAGTCGGTGCATCGGCTTGCGCTGCTTCGATGAGTAACTCCAGCGTACCGAAGTGTCGAGCCAGCGCCTCGGCGGTGGACTCACCGACATCGCGGATACCCAGCGCGAACAGGAAGCGACCCAGCGTGGTGCTTTTTGCCTTTTCGGCAGCCTCGACGATATTGGCGGCCGACTTTTCGGCCATGCGCTCCAGCCCTGCCAAGCGCTGCGCATCCAGCTGAAAAAGATCGATTGGTGATTTGACCATGTCCTGCTCGATCAGCTGGGTCAGCAGCTTCTCGCCAAAACCTTCGATGTCCATCGCCCGGCGACCGACGAAATGCAGCAAACCCGCGTGCAATTGAGCGCGGCACGTCAGCCCCCCGGTGCAACGCGCTACGGCTTCGCCCTCTTCGCGCGCCACCGGCGAACCACAAACAGGACAGGCTTCAGGCAGCAGCACCAAGCGCGCGTCCATGGGGCGCTTATCGATCAAGGCGCGCGCCACTTCCGGGATCACATCGCCGGCGCGGCGCACAATCACAGCGTCACCGATACGCACATCCTTGCGCGCGACCTCGTCCATGTTGTGCAGCGTGGCATTGCTTACCGTCGCACCACCAACGAACACCGGCTTGAGTCTGGCCACCGGCGTGACCGCACCGGTGCGGCCGATCTGAAACTCGACATCCAGCAGAATCGTCTCGGCCTCTTCGGCCGGAAATTTGTGGGCTATGGCCCAGCGCGGCGCTCGGCTGACGCTGCCCAGCTCCTCTCGACCAGCAAGGTCGTTGAGTTTGTAGACGACGCCATCCATGTCGAAGGGCAGCCCTGCCCGCTTGGCCTGCATGGCCTCATAAAACTGCCAGCAGCCTTCGGCACCGGTAACGATCTCGATCAAATCCGAAACCGGCAGCGTCCAGTCCTTGAGTTGTTGCAGCAGCGCCGCATGGGTCTTGAATGCGCCCAAACCTTCACTCACGCCGACCGCATAAGCATAAAAAGCGAGTGGTCGGCTCGCGGTGATCTTCGGGTCGAGCTGCCGCAACGCACCGGCCGCCGCGTTGCGCGGATTGACGAACAGCTTGCCGCCTTTCGCCTCGATCTCGGCATTGAGTTTCTTGAACGCGGCGAGTGGAAAAAACACCTCGCCGCGCACTTCGAGCAGCGCCGGATGCGGGCCGCCACTCAAGCGTAGTGGGATGCGGCGGATGGTGCGCAGATTTTCGGTGATGTCCTCGCCAGTAGTACCGTCGCCGCGCGTTGCACCCCGCACGAACACACCCTGTTCGTAGAGGAGCGAAACCGCGAGACCATCAAGCTTAGGTTCGGCGACGTATTCCACCTCGTTCGCCACGCCTAGGCCTGCCCGCACGCGACGGTCGAAGTCGCCCAGCTCGTCTTCGTTGAAAGCGTTGTTGAGCGACTGCATCGGCATGCGGTGTCGCACTTCGGCAAATACCTTGAGTGCGGCCCCGCCAACGCGCTGTGTAGGAGAGTCTAGGGCGAGCAAGGCCGGATGGATGGTCTCGATGGCCTGCAGCTCGCGGAAAAGCGCGTCGTATTCCGCGTCTGAGGCCGTCGGATCATCGAGCACGTAGTAGCGATGGTTGTGCGCATCAAGCAGCGCACGCAGTGCCTGCGCGCGCTGACGGATCTCATCGGAGATCACGACATCGGGTTCTGGCGTGCCCACTGCTCCACTTCGCGCTCCAGCTTCAGGCTGGCCTCGGGGCTCAAGGGTTGGCGGCGCATGTCGTAGACACTGGCATTGAGCGTCTTTGCCAGGCTCTGTGCCGTGGACAGCATCTCGCGAAACGTCGAGACCGGCGGCAGCGGGCCCGGTAGCACCATGAAAATCGAAAGACCTGGCGTGGAGAAGCTCTGCTCGTCTGCGGGATCGATGAAGCCGGGTTTGAGCAAGCTGGCGACGCTGTAAACGGATTCGCCATCTGCCAGCCGGTGATAAATCTGCTTGGCACCGAACTCGAGCCCATGCTCACGCAGTGCCGCGTGCACCTGCGGACCAAAAATATGAGTGCCTTCTCTCTCGGCAATCAATAGCGCAATGATTTTTTGTGGTGGCTCCTTCCGCGCCGGCTGGCTTGCTGTGGGCGCACCATCGAGCCGGGGAGCAACCTTGGCCGGTCGAGGCTTGCCCACGCCGAACTCATCGAACTGCTGGGTGGAGGTGAACATGTCCAGCTGCTTGTCGTTGGCCTTGCCGCGTGCGGGCTCGATCCACTCCTCACCGGGGCCGCGGTTGCGGCGCGACACCCACCAGACCACCACGGCGGCGCCCAAGCCAACAATCAAAACAGCCCAGTTCAATGGCGTCATGCGGCGTTCTCGGTAGGCAATTCGGTACCCGTCAGCTCAACCGCCTGCGCGACATCCACGCTCACCAGACGGCTCACGCCCGGCTCCTGCATGGTGACGCCGTGCAGCTGGTTGGCGAGCTCCATCGTGATTTTGTTGTGGGTAATGATAATGAATTGAACGCCTTGCGACATTTCGCGGACGATCTCGCAAAAGCGGCCGACGTTAGCATCGTCGAGCGGCGCATCGACTTCATCCATCAAGCAGAACGGCGCTGGATTGAGCTGGAACAAGGCCAGCAGAAGTGCGACCGCCGTCATCGCTTTTTCGCCACCACTCAAGAGCTGGATGGTCGAGTTGCGCTTGCCTGGCGGCCGCGCCATCACGCGTACGCCGGTATCGAGCAGACTGTCGCCGGTGAGTTCGAGGTAGGCCTCGCCGCCGCCGAAGAGCTTGGGGAAGCGATCCATGAAAACCGTGTTGACGGTATCGAAGGTCTGCTTGAACAGATCACGCGTCTCGGCGTCGATCTTCTTCATCGCCTCTTCGAGCGTGTTGAGCGCGCCGTCGAGATCGTTGTATTGCTCTTCGAGGTAGGTCGAACGGGTCTGACCTTCTTCCAGCTCCTGAATCGCCGCGAGGTTGATGGCGCCGAGGCGCTCGATGCGACGCAGAGTGGAAGCCAGCTTTTCTTCCCAGATTTCTGCGGTGGCCTCAGCGGCAAGGCCGTCTTTCAGGACGTCCAGTGCAAAGCCTGTCTCAACGAACTGTTCGAGCAAAGACGCTTCACGGGCCTTGTCGCCTTCGGCATCCAGGCGCGATTGCTGCAGCCGATCGCGGGCGGCGTCCTGTGCGAACTCCGCACTGCGGGCTGCCTGCTGGGCGCTGGTCAGTTGCTGCTCGCTGGCACCGCCGAGTTCGCGGGCGGCGCGCAGCTTGTCGCGGGCGGCGGTAACGGCCGCACGTGAGGCTTCGACCTCGCTGGTGTTGGTCGCGATAGGGGCTGCAAGCTCACCCGCCAGCGCCTCCTGCTCGGCCTTGGTCTTGGTGCTGGCCTCTATGCGCGCGGCCAGATCCTGCAAGGTCTGCTGCAAGGCGGCGGCAGCGCTGCGCTGACCGGCCAGACGCAGCTGCACGCTGTTGCGCGCCTGAGCGGTTTGCGTCAGCGCGCTGCGCAGGCGCTGCACGGCGTCGCGGGCACGGGCCTGAGATTGCTGTAGCTCGGCGCGCTCGGCCTTGAGCTGGGTGGCGGTCGCTTCGAGCTGCGCCAGTTTCTCGCGCGACTCGGTGGCCTCCTTGGTCTGCTGTGCCTGCTGTTCACTCAGGCCCTGCAGCTCCTGCGAGAGCTGTGCGGCACGCGCCAGCACCTGCTCCAGACGCACCGCCTGCGCCTGGCGAAAGGCCATGCGCTGCGCCTGGCGCTGGCGACGCGCTTCGGTCTTGGTGGCGTGATCACGGCGCTCGATCTCGAATGTTTGCTGCTGCTGCCGTGCGCCGCCAAGCTCCTGCTCTTGCTCTGCCACCTTGGCGGCCAGTTCATCGACGGTAATCTTTAGCTGCTTGACCAGCTGCGCCCGCGCCAGCACGCCCGACTGCGCATCCCCGGTTTTGGGGTGGCGTACCCAGCCACGGCCGCGCCAGATGCCCTCGGGGGTGATCACCGACTCGCCGGCGAGCAGCGTCTCGGCGCGCTGGCGTGCCACCGCTGCATCGGGTGCCAAAAATATGCCGTGCAGTACGTCCAGCACTGCGGCGGGGCCGGTGACGAAGTGCGAGAGCCGATCGGTCTCGCTCTGCGACTCGCCCGTGGTCGGGTCGAGCAAGGCGATGCCGGCCTTGGGCGCGCCGTTTGCTTGTGCAAAGGCAGCGGTCAGTGGCGCCTGTAGCAGGCCACCGAGCACATGTTCGACGGCAGATTCCCAGCCGCTACCCACTTGCAGTTGCGCGGCGAGACGCGGCATTTCGGCGAGGTTCTGCTGACGCAGCCACTGATTGAGTTCGGCGTCGTCCTGCCGTAACGCCGCCTGCTGCAGGGTCTCCAGCGACGCCAGACGCCCCCGCGACGACTGCAGCGCCTGACGGTCTTCATGCAGGCGGGTTTCGAGGGCCGCGCGCGAATCGCGCAAAGCCGAGAGCTGCTGATCGACGCGCTGCAGCGCGGCCTGCGCATCGGCCAGCTCGGTCTGCAGTGTCGTGAGCTCGGTATCGGCCTCCAACAGGCTGGCCTGAATCGGCGTGCCATTGAGCGCGCCGTGCTCGGCCGTCAGGCGCTTGAGGCGCTCGTCGGTCATGAAACGCGCGCGGTCGAGCTGTTGCACGCGCACGCGCTCGGCCTCGACCTGGGTCAGTGGTGCTTCGCTGCGAGCAAGGTGCTCGTTCCAGCGCGTCTGCTCCGAGACGACGTCCGCTTCAGCCTTGCTGACGGCTGCCAGCGCATCACCTTCGGCGGCTTCAGCGGTTTTGACTTGGGTATCGAGACCGGCAACCTCAGTCTCAAGCGCCTGCAGGCGGCTCTGCTCGCGCTGTTCGCGGCTTTGCAACTCGGCAAGCCCGCGCGCGAGTTGTTCCAGCTCGCGGGCCTTCAAAGATTGCAGTTCGCGGGCGTGGGCCAGCGCCTGCTCGTGGCGCGCCAGCTGAGCCTCGGCCTCGTAAAGCTGGCCCTGATCAACGTTGACGGCTTCCTGCTTTTCTTTCAAAGCCAGCTCTGCAGCGCCGCGCGCTTCGAGCGTCTTGGCGACTTCGGCCTTGGCGGCCTCAAAGGCAGCTTCCTGCCCGCTGATTTCAGCCAGCTTGGCGGCGCGCTGGGCCTCGATGGCGCTCAAACGCAGCGCCAGGATTTCCGCACGAAGTTGTCGCTCTTCCGCCTTGAAAGTCTTGAACTTTTCCGCGTTGGCGGACTGCTTCACTAACACTTCAAGTCTGGTCGCAAGTTCAGCTCGCAAGTCGTTGAGGCGGCTCAGATTCTCGCGCGTCTGCTTGATGCGGCTCTCTGTTTCGCGCCGACGCTCTTTGTACTTGCTGATACCGGCGGCTTCTTCGAGCCATTGGCGAAGCTCGTCCGGCTTGGCCTCGACCATGCGGCTGACCATGCCCTGCTCGATGATCGCGTACTGGTTTTTGCCGCCCAGGCCGGTGCCTAGAAACAGGTCGGTCACATCGCGCTTCAGGCACTTGGCACCGTTCAAGTAGTACTGCGAGTTGCCATCGCGAGCCAGCTCGCGCTTCACCGAGATTTCGGTGTAGGCGGCGTAGGGCCCGACGATCTGCTGATCGCTGTTGTCGAACACCAGCTCCACGCTCGCACGTCCCACTGGCTTGCGCGTCTTGCTGCCGTTGAAGATCACATCTTCGGAGTCGCTGCCGCGCAAGTTCTTGATACTGGTTTCGCCCAACACCCAGCGCACGGCATCGATCAGGTTGGACTTGCCGCAGCCGTTGGGGCCGACCACGC
Organism: Stagnimonas sp.; assembly: GCA_965279705.1. Lineage (GTDB taxonomy): Bacteria > Pseudomonadota > Gammaproteobacteria > Nevskiales > Nevskiaceae > Stagnimonas. Next base: position 1,970,972 of record OZ257257.1, on the reverse strand, counting down.
CCGTGAGGTTGCTAGGCAGCGGCAATGAGGTCGGATCGACAAAAGATTTGAAGCCCGCGAGCTTGATGGCGGTGAGGCGCATTTGTTCTTGTAGTTTCCGCCGCCTGCATGGGCGGTCTGTTGGGGTACCTAGTGTAAATTAACGCCAACTTTTAGGCGCTTCCCACCATGACCGCACGTCCCAGCAAAACACTCGAAACTTTTCCCAACCCCAGCAGCAGTCGCGACTTCGTGATCCGCATGCGCATGCCGGAGTTCACCTGCCTCTGCCCGAAAACCGGCCAGCCCGATTTTGCGACGTTCTATCTCGAATACATCCCTGACCAGACCTGCGTGGAGCTCAAGTCTCTGAAGCTCTATATGTGGAGCTATCGCGACGAGGGTGCTTTCCACGAGGCGGTGACCAATCGCATCCTCGATGATCTGGCCGGTGCCACCAATCCGAAGTTCATGCGACTGACCGCCGACTGGTATGTGCGTGGTGGCATCTACACGCACGTCACCGTCGAGCATCGCCAGCCCGGCTACAAGCCCGATTTTGCCGACCCCTCAGGCCTGCCGCCTGCCAAGTGGGATGGCTATCAAAATCACTAGCCAGCTCTGATATGGCCTGGTCCGATCCCGTCGATATTTATTGCGAACGGCTCGGGCCGGGTCTATGGGCTGAGCCCTTCAACGCGCTCTCCAATCTCGGTTTCGTGTTGGCAGGGTTGTGGTTGCTCAACCGCGCCGCCCGGCGTGGCGAGCCCGGACCAGTGCGAGCGTTATCTGTCTTGATCGTGCTGATCGGCGTTGGCAGCGCCACGTTTCACAGCTTTGCTACCCGCTGGGCCGAAGTGCTGGATGTCGCCTTCATCGGCGTTTTCATCTACTGGTTTGTCGCCTGCTACGCCCGCTACCGCTGGGCTGCACCGTGGTGGCTCGCGCTGTTGAGCATGGCGTTGTTTCACGGCTTTGGTCTGTTGCTGACTGCGCAGTTCGCACCAGCAGCTTTCAATGGCTCAGTGGCCTACTTCCCGGCCTTGGCGGGCCTGCTGATCTTTGGTCTGCTGTCGACTTGGAAGGACCGCAGCCGCCGTGCTCGCGTGTTCTTCGCAGCTGCACTGGTGTTTGCGCTCTCGCTGGCTCTCCGCACTCTGGATCAGCGCTTTTGCTCGGGCTGGCCCTATGGCACGCACTGGGCATGGCATTTGTTGAATGCGGTGACACTGACGCTGGCAAGTTTGAGCATCAGCCAATCGCCAGGCCTGAGCCGCAGCCGCCTGTAAAACCGTGACGCACAAAAAACCCGCTTTCGCGGGTTGTTTGTGAGGACTTGGATTGGTCGGCGCGAGAGGATTTGAACCTCCGACCACTTCCACCCCAAGGAAGTGCGCTACCAGGCTGCGCTACGCGCCGATTCAAGTCCAATAGTTTAAGCGATTTGGCCGCGTTACTAAAGAGCAGCTTGCAAGAAACTTAGCCGGGCAGGCGCTTGAGCAGTTCTTCAAGCTCGTGACGGAGGTCTTTGATCTGATCTTTGCGCGAGGCCGGGTTTGGTGCTGCTTGGGGCAAGGCAGCAGCGGCGATGCTGGCCACTTGCTCCTGACGTGCTTCGCGAAGGCGCTGCCTGGCACCGCCAATGGTGAAGCCCTGTTCGTAGAGCAGACTGCGGATGCGGCGCACCATTTCGACGTCGTCGAACTGGTAATAGCGACGGTTGCCGCGACGCTTGATGGGCTTCAGCTGGGGAAACTCCTGCTCCCAGTAACGCAGCACATGCGGCTTGATGCCACACAGCTCGCTCACCTCGCCAATCGCGTAATAGCGCTTGCGCGGCAGCTCTACCGACGACGTCGGCAGGGCAATGACCTCGGCGCTAGCTTTCATCCACGCTCACCCTCAACCGCAACTTTTGGCCAGGCCGGAACGTCACCACGCGACGTGCCGAAATGGGGATTTCTTGTCCGGTCTTCGGGTTTCGACCGGGACGCTGATTCTTGCTGCGCAACTCGAAGTTACCAAAGCCTGACAACTTGACCTCCTCGCCCGCTTCCAGCCGCGTGCGCATTTCTTCAAAGAACAAGTCCACGAACTCTTTCGCCTCGCGCTTGTTCAGCCCGAGTTCCTCAAAGAGTGCGTCGGCCAGTTCTGCCTTGGTCAAGGTCAAGCGATGTATCTCCCAGTCACTTCATCCCCGCAGGCTGGCTCCCAGTTTTTGCGAGAGCGCAGTGACAATCCCCGTCACCTGCATGTCGATTTCTTCAACCGTGAGCGTGCGCGAATAATCCTGAAAAATCAATCCCATTGCCACACTCTTTGATGCATCACGTAAACCTTGGCCGCGGTAGATGTCGAACACGAAGGCTTGTGTGAGGTGCGCACCCGCTGTGGCCTTGGCGACATCGATCAGTGCCTGCGCCGGTACGGTTTCGTCAACGACTAGCGCCAAGTCGCGGCGCGAGGTGGGGAACTCCGGCACTGGCTGGGTAACCGGCACGCGTGCCACTGACAGCTGCGACCAATCAAGCTCGAACAACAGCGGCGCGCCAGGCAAATCGAGGCTGCGCACCAGCTCTGGGTGCAGCTCGCCCAGCACGCCGACCCGCTGGCCGTCGCGCATCAACTCCGCTGTACGGCCAGGGTGCAGGGCCGAGTGAGTGCCGGCGGCAAAAGTGAAGCTGGAAACATCGCCGCCAAACGCCGCGCACAAGGCCTCGACATCGGCCTTGAGATCGTAGAAATCAACCGGCCGCGCCTTGTCACCCCATTGCTCGGCGTACACGTTGCCGAATGCGAGGCCGGCCAAACGCGGCGTCTCGATGATCTTGCCTTCAGTTTCAGCAAAAGTGCCGGCCAGCTCGAAGAAACGCGCGCGCTTCATCTGGCGTTGATGGTTGTGCAGCCAGGCACCGATCAGGCCGGTCCACAATGTGGTGCGCATCACCGACATGGTTTCGGCAATCGGATTGTCGAGCGGCAGCCCGACAAAATCCGGCGTCAGCCGGGCTTGAATCTTGGGGTCGACGAAGCTGTAGGTCACCGCCTCTTGCCAGCCACGCGCAACGAGCGCATCCCGAATGCGCGCGGCAGGACGGCGCGCTTCACTGTTTGCAGGCGGAACCAGGGTTGCCGCGTAGGGCTTGGCAACGATGTTCTCGTAGCCGAATAGGCGCCCTACTTCCTCGATCAAGTCCTGCTCGATCGCGAGATCGAACCGCCAGCTCGGCGGCGTGCAGTGCCAGGCATCCTGACCTGACGCTGTTATGACGATGCCGAGTGATTGCAGCAATGCCGCCACGTCGCTGACGGAGATCGCGACACCCAGCAGATCAGTCACCTTCTGATGACGCAGGTGGATGGCGGCGGGCGTTACATCTCCACCGGCAACAGTGATCGGCCCGGCCTGCCCGCCGCAGATGGCCAGTGCCAGCGCGGTCGCGCGTTCCAGCGCCTCGGCTTGCAACGCTGAGTCGACGCCCCGCTCGTAGCGGTAGGCAGCATCCGACGACAGCTTGTGCCGACGCGCCATGCCGACCACCGCAGCAGGTGCGAAAGCAGCCGACTCGAAGAAGATGCTGGTGGTGCCCGTCGTCACCCCGGACTCCGCACCGCCCATCACGCCTGCCATTGCCACCGGCTGATCGCCGGAGGTGATGAGCAGCTCCTGCTTCAGCGTCACCGTCTCGTCAGTCAACAGCTTGAGCGTCTCGCCGGGGCGAGCACGACGAACATGGATTGGGCCAGCGAGCTTGGCGAGGTCAAAGGCGTGCATCGGCTGGCCGAGTTCGAGCATCACGAAATTGGTGATATCGACAATCGGGTGGATGCTGCGAATACCGCTGCGACGCAGGCGCTCGCGCAACCAGTCCGGTGTGCGGGCTTCCGGGTTGATGCCTTCGATCACGCGTCCGAGGTAGCGCGTGCACGCCTTGGTGTCTTCGAGCGTGACCGCCAGCGTCTTGCTGCTGGTGATGGCGACTGTTTCACCAGCGGGCTTGCAGGGTTGTAGGCCATACAAGGCCCCGACTTCGCGCGCGAGACCTGTGATGGATAGGCAATCACCGCGATTGGGCGTCAGTTCTAAAGTCAGCAGCGTGTCGTCGAGCTTCAAGTAGGCAGCAATTGCCGCACCCGGCGTAGCGCTGTCATCAAGCTCCAGCAGACCCTCGGATTTATCTGACAGCGCAAGCTCTTTTGCCGAGCAGAGCATGCCGGCGGAATCCACACCGCGCAGCTGTGCAGCCTTGATCTCGATGCCGCCCGGCAGCGTCGAGCCGACAGTGGCCACCGGCGCGCACAGACCCGCACGCGCATTGGGCGCGCCGCAGACGATCTGTGACGGTGTGTCAGTGCCGATATCGACGGTGCAGACCCTCAGGCGATCTGCCTGGGGATGCTTTTCGGCCGTGAGAATGCGACCTACGACCACGCCTAGCAGCGCGTGCTCGGTAAGCAGTGAAGCTTCCGCTTCCAACCCCGCCATGTTGAGTTTGTGGGCGAGTTCCGCTGCAGTGGCCGACGGATTGACCCACTCGCGCAGCCAGTTCAATGAGAGTTGCATGGCGGGTGCTCTACTGGAATTGCGCAAGAAAGCGCAGGTCGTTGGTGAAGAAATCACGCAGGTCGCTCACGCCGTAACGCAGCATCGCCATACGCTCCACGCCCATGCCAAAGGCATAGCCGCTGTACTGCTCGGGGTCGATGCCGACGGCCTTCAGCACATTGGGGTGCACCATGCCGCAGCCCATCACCTCCAGCCAGCGCGTGCCCTTCTCCGGGTCATCCCATTTGATGTGCACGTCAGCACCCGGCTCCACGAAGGGGAAGTAGCTGGGGCGAAAGAGGGCTTCAACCTCGCGCTCGAAGAAGCGTGAGAGAAAGCTGGTGATGTCGTATTTGAGGTCGGCCAAGCTCACTTTCTCAGCGATATAGAGACCCTCGATCTGGTGAAACATGGGGCTGTGCGTACGGTCGTAATCAACTCGATAGACGCGGCCTGGGCAGATAATGCGGATCGGCGCCTTCCGCGCCAGCATCGTACGGATCTGCACAGGACTGGTATGGGTGCGCAAAAGGCGTGCGCCATCCTTGAGGTAGAACGTGTCTTGCATCGCCCGCGCCGGGTGGCTCTCGGGAATGTTGAGTGCCTGAAAGTTGTGAAAGTCGTCCTCGATCTCTGGCCCTTCGACCGTCTCGAAGCCCAGCTCGTTGAAGAGGCTGCTGATGCGCTGGATGGTGCGGGTGATGGGGTGCAAGCCGCCCACGCCTTCGCCACGACCGGGCAAAGTCACATCGATCGTCTCGCTGGCGAGCTTGGCGTTAAGCGCAAGATCAGCCAGCACATTGCCCTTGGCGTCGAGCGCCTGATTGAGCGCATCACGCACGCGGTTTACCTGCTCGCCAAACACCTTGCGCTCATCCGGCGCCATCGCACCCAGGCTTTTCAAAAGCTCGGTGACGCGGCCTTTCTTGCCGAGAAGATCCACGCGCAGCGCATCGAGTGCACGCGCATCGGCAGTGGCCGCAATGTCGGCCTGCGCCGCGCTCAACAGCTCATCGAGATTCGGACTCATCCGTTCTCATCCCCAATCAATTCAGCAAATAAAAAAGGGGCAGCTTGCGCCACCCCTTTGCTTGTAACGATCTGCCGAAACTTACGCTGCTTTCGGTGCCAGCGCGCCGGTGGTGGGCAGCTTGGCCTTGGCAGCTTCGACAATCTTCGCAAACGCAGGCTTGTCGCTGACTGCCAGCTCAGACAACACCTTGCGGTCGATGGCGATGCCAGCGAGCGTCAGGCCGTGAATGAACTTCGAGTAGCTGATGCCGTATTCACGAGCGGCAGCATTGATGCGCTGGGTCCAGATGGCGCGGAACTCGCGCTTCTTGACGCGACGATCGCGGAAGGCGTATTGGCCAGCCTTGATGACGGCCTGCTTGGCGACGCGGAACACGCGTGAGCGTGCGCCGTAGTAGCCCTTGGCGGCGTTGAGGATTTTCTTGTGCTTTGCTTTTGCGGTAGTACCGCGTTTGACACGTGCCATGTTTGGTTCTCCTGATCTTTATGCGTAGGGCAGCAACTGGCGAACTTCTTTCAGGTCAGACCCGTGAATCTGGGTCTCACCGCGAAGCTGGCGAATCGTCTTGCCCGACTTCTTGGTCAGGATGTGGCGCTTGTAGGCGTGACCACGCTTGAAGCCGCCTTTCCCGGTGCGGGAAAAACGCTTGGCAGCGCTCTTGTTGGTTTTCAGCTTTGGCATCTTCGATGCTCCAAAAACAACAGATGTCTTGAGTATTTAGCCGGCTTCACAAGCCCTGACATCGTAAAAGGGCCGCTAACCGGGCTTGTCGTGATGTAGCTGCGACAAGACTTTTGAGGTGCTGCAAAAACTTTCTGTTGCTTCTCGAAGAAGACTATTTGGTCTTCTTCGGCGACAGCACCATCACGGCCTGTCGTCCTTCCATTCTCGGGTGCTGCTCAACCACTGCGATCTCGACCAGGTCGGTCTTGATCTTCTCGATCATCTGCATGCCAATTTCCTGGTGGGCCATTTCGCGGCCCTTGTAACGCAGGTTGATCTTGACCTTGTCGCCCTCTTCCAGAAACTCTTTGATCTGACGCATCTTGGTGTTGTAGTCGCCATCCTCGGTGCCGGGACGGAACTTCATTTCCTTGATCTGGATCTGCTTCTGCTTCTTGCGAGCGGCCTGCTGCTGCTTGTCCTTCTGATAGAGGAACTTGCCGTAGTCCATGATCTTGCAGACAGGCGGCTGGGCGTTGGGGGAGATTTCCACCAGTTCCAGGCCATCTGCTTGCGCCTTCGCGATCGCGTCGCGGGTCGTCATGATGCCAATCTGTTCGCCGTCCGCACCGATCACTCGTACCTGCGGTACGTTGATCTCTTCGTTGCGTCGATCCTGCTTTTCTGTCGAAATACTTAAATCCTCCGTCTGCCCACTACGGGCGACCCTTTGCAAAGGCCCGCGATCATATGCGACAGCCTTACGCTAAACAAGCACTTGCGTAGCTTTTTTGCTAGTCGACGAGCTTCTTCAAGGCGTCGGCTAGCGGAGCCGGTCGGCCATAGAAATAGCCTTGCACGTAATCAATGCCGAGCGCGGCTGCTTGATCCGCTTCTTCCAATCGCTCAACGCCTTCAACGACCACATTCAAACCCAGGTCATGCGCCATCCGGGTGACGCCGCGCACCACTTTTTCACTCGCATCACTCACGGCCATGCCCCGCACAAATGACCGATCCAGCTTCATGGTGTGCACTTCAAACAAATGAAGGTAAGACAGCGAGCAGTACCCGGTGCCGAAGTCATCCAGCAACACGTGCACGCCCAACTCACGGCAGCGTGCAATGAACACTTGCACCTCCACCACATTGCCGATCATCAGTGACTCAGTGACTTCGAGCTTGATGCGGCAATTACGGCCTTTGAGCTTTTCTACCTGTGCAGACAAGGCAGGCAACAGTTCAGGGTCCGTCAACTGGCGGGCCGAGAGATTGACCGTCACGAAGAGCGGCTCGGCACGCGTACCAGCTGCCACATCCATCTCCAGCAAGCTGTCAAACGCCGTCTCCAGTATCCACAGGCCGATTCGATTGATGAGCGATGAGGCTTCTGCGACCGGGATGAACTCGGCCGGCGGCACCATTCCATGTCCGGGCTTGAACCAGCGGATCAACGCCTCGTATCCAGCTACTTTGCGATCCGATAGCCGCACGATGGGCTGGAAGTAGAGTTGGAACTCTCCCCGCTCCAGCGCAGCTTCAAGCTCCTGCTCGGTGCGCAGGCGACGAAATGCCAGTTCGCGATCTGTTGACTCGACCTCATCGGTATCTGCAAGACCAACCATGCGCTCTGGCGGCACCCTTGCAGCGCCACTGGCACGCATCCAAGCCAGCATCTCGCGGCAGCGCAATACCACCGTGCGCAACAGGTGCCGTGTCATGGGGTCAGCGCCCAACAAGCGTTCGTTGAGATGATCGTGCGTGACGACCAGTAGCTGTGTTGGCTCTAGCGCTGCTGCCGATGCAGAGCGCACGGCGTCGCCCAACAAGGCCATCTCGCCAAAAATATCGTTGTTGCCCAGCCGTGCTATGACCTGACGCACGTCATCACGCTCAGAAAATATCTCGATCGCTCCAGACTCGATCACATAGGCGGCATTGCCCTGCTGCCCCTGACGGAACAAGATCTCGCCAGCGGCAAGGGTGCGACGCAAGCGATCTTCTGACACTTAAATCCGCCTGCACGACGATCATGCGGCGCTCCCTGACTGATGTTTCGCCACATCATCGCATCGGCCAGCTGCACGCGCCAAATAAAAAGATCCCAGACAGCACACGGATGCTTTCGAGGATCGGCTGACCGGCTTGTCTTACGTGGGGACGTTTCGGAAAACAAAAAAGCCCGGATGCTAGTCCGGGCTTTCTCGCATTACGTTGCTTGGTGGGTCGCCCCGGACTCGAACCGGGAACCTACTGATTAAGAGTCAGCTGCTCTACCAATTGAGCTAGCGACCCAAGCCTACAAAAAACTTTGGGGTGACCGACGGGGCTCGAACCCGCGACAACCAGAATCACAATCTGGGACTCTACCAACTGAGCTACGGCCACCAAAGGGGCACGAATTATAGCCAGATATTTTCATCAATGGTGCGCCCGGCTGGAATCGAACCAGCGACCCACGGCTTAGAAGGCCGTTGCTCTATCCGACTGAGCTACGGGCGCGCAACGAAAACTGAAAGTGTTGGCGGAGAGGGAGGGATTCGAACCCCCGGAGCCTTGCGACTCAGCAGTTTTCAAGACTGCCGCAATAGACCACTCTGCCACCTCTCCAGGTGCGCTTTTTCACCCAAGTTACCAGCGGGGTGCAAAGCACCGTGCTGGATACCGTGAACTGGACTGGTGCCGGGAACAGGAATCGAACCTGCGACCTACGCATTACGAATGCGCCGCTCTACCGACTGAGCTATCCCGGCGGGGCGCGAATGATAGCGCAGCACTTTGCGAGCGTCTGCCCCTGTTCGGCTACTTTTCGCCGACGATGGTCGCCTTGGTCAAGCCTTCGACAATCAAGGTGGCGCGGGCGGACTCCGCGTCGTCTTTCGAGACAAACGGACCGGCGCGCACCCGGTGCAATTTCTCTCCGGCGGCGGTGATCGGCGTCGCCGCTGCTTTCAGCCCCGCCAGTTTCACGCGGTTGGCAATGGCCTGTGCAGCCATTTGATCTTTGTAGCTGCCGATGACGACAAACCAGCGACGTGCATCCGCGCTCTTTGCAGCAGGCGACGGTAGCGGTGCTGGTACTGCTGGCTTTGCGACAGGCTTCTCGCGCGGCTTTGTGGCGGCAGCGGTTGATGGCGGCGGCTTGGACGGTGCGGCAGGCTTGGGCGTTTCCACCACGGCAGCTGTCGCTGGTTCTGCTTTTGATGGTGCGGGCGCAGCCTGTTCTGGCAGCTCTTCCTCCTGTGCATCCAAAGTCGGGGCAGCGGTGCTGGCCACCGGATCTACCGTCGCCCCACTGCCATTCAAGGCAATCACCACGGAAGGCAGGCCGTCCCCGGAGCGGTTGCCGGTTCGCAGCAACAGGCTGAGCAAAAACAGTGCGAGCAGCAAAACCGCCAAGCCAACCAAGCGGCGATGCACGATGGTGCGGGTGTCGAGTGACGAGTTGGAGTGCGTTGCGGCTTCAGACATTGGAGATCAAGGGAGCGATGGCGGCGACGGTCAAAAACGAGCCGCAGACGAGTATGTGCTGATCGAGGGGTGCCTGTCGCAGCGCCAGTGCCAAGGCTTGGGCGGGCTCGCCACCGGCTTGTGCCGCGATGCCGGCATTTGTCAGGCGCGAGGCCAGTGTGGCAGCGCTCAAGCCGCGTGGACTTGGCAGATCGCAGGTGATGGCGCTGCTGACCACTGGAGCCAGTGCGGCGGCGATTGCTTCCACCGGCTTGTCATCGAGAACGCCGGCAATCCAGAGCAGACGCTGACCTTCGAATCGTTCTCGCAACAGCTGCGAGAGTGCCTGCGCCGCTTCGGCGTTGTGTGCAACGTCGAGCAGAAATCGACCGTGCACCTGCATTCGGCCGGATAATTGGATGCTCTGCAGTGCACGCTCAATGGCCTGCCAAGGCACCGGCACTGAGGCCTGCAAAGTTTGAATCACGGCGATGGCACCCGCTGCGTTGTCGAGTTGGTGACTGCCGATCAGTCCAGGCAGCGGCAATGCTGGGGAGGCGAGATTGCTGCTTCGCCAAACCCAGTTGTCCGTCCCGGCTTGATAGCTGTAATCCCCGCGATCAAACCGCTGCATCTTGGCTTTTGATGCTGAGGCCGCAGCCAGCAAGCCTGCAGGCGGCGTGCGATCAGCCACGACGGCAGGACGATGGCTGCGAAAGATGCCGGCCTTCTCGATGCCGATCGCATCGCGAGTACTACCCAGCCAAGCCTGATGATCCAGCCCGATATTGGTGACGATGGCGGCATCGGCGTCGAGGATGTTGACCGCATCGAGTCGGCCGCCCAAACCCACTTCCAGCACTTGCACATCCACCTTGGCGCGACGGAACAGCCAGAGTGCCGCCAAGGTGCCGAACTCGAAATAGGTGAGCGAGTCCGCTGCCCTCGCCTGCTCGATGGCCACGAAGGCGCTGCATAGCGCGGCGTTGTCCACCGGCACGCCATTGATGGCAACGCGCTCGTTGTAGCGGAACAGATGCGGAGAGGTGTACGCGCCAACGGTAAATCCTGCTTCGCGGTAGATCAGTGCCAGCAGAGTGGTGGTCGAGCCCTTGCCGTTGGTGCCACCGACGATGATGGTCACAGGCGGTGGATCCAGCAGACCCAGCCGGGATGCGACACGGCGCACGCGCTCCAGCCCCATTTCAATGGCGCTCGGATGCAGCTGCTCTTGATAGCTCAGCCACTCTTGAAGCGTGTTGCGCGAATCCATTCTGGAGTGCTCGTGAGTGGGTTAGCCGCGGTTGTGAGCAAGCGTTTGGCGGCAGGAGCTGAGTTGTGCATTGGCACAGTGAGCACCACAGTTGCCGCTAAACGACGCGCAACAGGCGGATAGCCCGCTGACGTCAGGCGGCGATAGCCGGGGGTTTAAAGTGGGTAAACATGGCCAGCATCTTGTGCAGGCGTTCGCGCATCTCGCGGCGATCGACAATCAAATCAATCGCACCCTTGTCTTTCAAAAACTCGGCGCGTTGGAAACCTTCGGGCAGCTTCTCGCGCACCGTCTGCTCGATCACGCGCGGGCCGGCAAAGCCAATCAGGGCGTTCGGCTCGGCCACCTGCACATCGCCCAGCTGCGCAAAGCTCGCCGACACACCACCCATCGTCGGGTGCGTCAGCACCGAGATAAATGGCAGGCCACGCTCATGCAGCTTGGCGAGTGCGGCGCTGGTCTTCGCCATCTGCATCAGCGAAAACAGCGACTCCTGCATGCGCGCGCCGCCGGATGCGGCAAAGCACACCAGCGGAATGCCGTGATCGAGACTGGCATTGACGCCGCGGGTGAACTTCTCACCCACCACGCTGCCCATCGAGCCGCCCATGAAACTGAACTCGAAGGCTGCCACCACCAGCGGCAAGCCCATGAGCTGACCACGCATGACGATCAGCGCGTCGTTTTCTTCCGAGTCGACGATGGCTTCGGCGAGGCGTTCGGTGTATTTGCGGCTGTCCTTGAAACCCAGGGGGTCGATGGACTTCAAGCCCGCAGCAATCTCTATGCGTGGCTCGGGGTCGAGAAAATGGTTGAGCCGATCCCGCGCGCCAATCGGGCGATGCGCGCTGCACTTGGGGCAGACCTCCAACGTACGTTCCAGCTCCGCGCGATACAGCACGCTCTGGCAGCTCTCGCATTTCGTCCACAGACCTTCGGGCACGCTCTTGCGACGCACGCCTTCGGTCAGCAATTTGGAACCCGCAATCTTGTCGAGCCAGCTCATCCTTGAACTCCGTCCATTGCCTTGCGCATGGCCAGCAGTTTATCCCTCAGCAATACGGGCAGCACAGCAGGTGTTGCGGCGTTTTTTTCCACTTCTGAAACCAGGGCAGAACCCACCACCACGCCATCTGCGATCTGCGCGACTGCAGCAGCTGTCGCGGCATCGCGGATACCGAAACCTACGGCGATCGGCAGCGCGGTCAGCGTGCGGATCTGCGCGAGCTTGGTGGCGACGCTATCTACATCGAGCGCTGCCGAGCCAGTCACACCCTTGAGCGAGACGTAATAAAGATAGCCGCTGGCCTGCTTCGCCACCGCTGCAATGCGTGCAGGAGTAGAGGTGGGCGCGATAAGAAAAATCAGATCCAACCCGGCCTGCTTGAACACCGGTGCAAACTCCGGCGCTTCCTCAACGGCGAGATCGACGATGAGCACGCCATCCACGCCAGCCTCTCTGGCCTGGGTTGCAAACAGCTGCAAGCCACGCCGCTCGATGGGGTTGAGGTAACCCATCAGCACCACAGGCGTCGTCGCATCCGTGGCGCGAAACTCGCTGACGATGGCGAGGATCTTGGTGATGGTGGTGCCAGCTGCCAGCGCACGCTCGCAAGCGAGCTGGATGGTGGGTCCATCGGCCATCGGGTCGGAGAACGGCATGCCCAGCTCGATCACATCTGCACCGCCCGCGACCAAGGCATGCATTAAGCCCACGGAATGCGCGGGTGCTGGGTCACCGCCGGTGATGAAAGGAATAAGAGCTTTTCGGTTTGCACTTTTCAGTGCGTTGAAGCGCGATTGGATACGGCTCATGTGAGGCTGATGCCTTCTCTTTTGGCAATGGTGAAAATGTCTTTGTCGCCGCGACCGGAGAGGTTGACGACGATGTGTTTGCCCACGCCCAACTGCTTGGCGAGCTTCTTGGCAAAGGCGAGCGCGTGAGCCGGTTCGAGCGCGGGGATAATGCCCTCGCGGCGCGTGCACTCGTAGAAGGCTTCCATGCACTCATCGTCGGTGGCATCGACATAATTGACGCGGCCGAGGTCCTTGAGCCAGGCGTGTTCGGGGCCGACACCGGGATAGTCCAGACCCGCGGAAATGCTGTGGGTGCCGATGATCTGGCCGTCGTCATCCGCCATCACATAGGTGCGGTTGCCGTGCAGCACGCCGGGCTTGCCTGCGCTCAGGGGCGCTGCGTGCTCGCCGGTGGCAACACCTTTGCCGCCAGCCTCGACGCCATACATCGCGACCTCGGAATACGGCAGCAGCGGATGGAACATGCCGATGGCATTGCTGCCCCCGCCGACACAGGCGACTAAGGCATCCGGCAGGCGGCCGATGCGCTCGCGGCTCTGGGTGATGAGTTCGCGGCCAACGATGCTGTTGAAATCGCGCACCAGCATCGGGTACGGATGCGGGCCGGCAACGGTACCGATCACATAGAAGGTGTCGTCAACGTTGGTGACCCAATCGCGCAGCGCTTCATTGAGCGCGTCTTTCAAGGTGCGGGTACCGCTGGTGACCGGGATAACTTCGGCGCCGAGCAGCTTCATGCGATAGACATTGGGCGACTGGCGCACCACGTCGTCGGCACCCATGTAGACCACACATTTCAAACCTAGGCGCGCCGCGATGGTTGCACTCGCCACGCCATGCTGGCCGGCGCCGGTCTCGGCAATGATGCGGGTTTTGCCCAAGTGCTTGGCGAGCAGGGCCTGGCCGATGGTGTTGTTGATCTTGTGCGCGCCGGTGTGATTCAAGTCTTCGCGCTTGAGCCAGATGGTGGCACCACCCCAGTCCTTGGTCAGCCTCTCGGCCTTGTAGAGCGGGCTGGGGCGGCCGACGTAATGCGCATAGTCGTTGTCGAGTTCGGCCAGAAACGCGGGGTCGTTCTTGAGGCGCGCGTAGGCTTCTTCCAGCTCGCGCAGCGGCTCCATGAGCGTTTCCGCGACAAAGCGGCCGCCATAGGGGCCGAAGTGGCCGCGTGCGTCGGGGAACTGCGCGTAGTCAGTGGGGGGGAGAAGCACGGAATCGTCGGCCATGATGAGAGTCAGCAGGCGGCGGGGTAGCCGCGGATCAGGCTTCGTCGGCGGCTCGCACCGCCTCAACGAAGGCGCGCATTTTACGGTGATCTTTGATGCCCTTGGTGCCGCTTTCGGTGCCGCTTGAAACATCCACCGCCCAAGGCCGTACGGTGCGGATCGCCCCTGCCACGGTTTCAGGCGTCAATCCGCCTGCCAGCATCAGTGGCAGGCGACGCGCAGCCGGCAAAGGCAGTTGCGCCCAAGTGAAGCAATGGCCGCTGCCGCCACCGCCCGCCGTGGTGTGACTGTCGGCCAAGAGCGCGGCAGCGTCGGCAAAGTCGCGCTCCCAATCGGCATAGACCTGCGGCTCGCCCATCGGCACCGCCTTGATCCAAGGCAGATCAAATCCGGCACAGAACGCCGCGGACTCGCGGCCATGAAATTGCAGCCAAGTAGGGTGAAAGTGCTGCAAGTAATTACGGACGACTGACTCTTCAGCGTTCTGGAACAGGGCCACGGTTTTGATGGTGGCTGGCAGCGTCTCGACAATTGCCTGTGCCGCTTGCGGTAGCAGGGCTCTGGCGCTGCCGGGCACACACACAAAGCCGACAAAATCCACGCCGAGTGCTGCCGCAAATTGCGCATCCTCGGCACGAGTCATGCCGCAGAACTTGATGCGGGTGCGAGACTTTTCTGGCGCGCTGGTCATCCCGCTATTGTCGCGGGAAACCACGGCTGCGGGGGCGGCGGCAGGCCGTATTGGTCGGGATACTCGGGGCCGACGAAATAAAGGCCATCAGAGGGTGCGGTGATGCCGGCCTTGGCGCGGTTGCGACCTTCCAGCACCTCGGCCACCCATTCCACCGGCCGCCTGCCCTGCCCTACTGCTGCCAGCGTGCCCGCGATGTTGCGCACCATGTGATGCAGAAACGCATTGGCGCGAATATCGATCACCACAAACTCGCCACAGCGCCAGGCGGCGATTTCCATGACATTGCGCATCGGCGTCGGCGACTGGCATTCGGCATCGCGCAGCGCAGAAAAATCCCGTTCGCCTAACAGCAGCTGCGCCGCCGCGTGCATGGCTGCCGCATCCAATGGCCAATGCCAGAATGTGGCACGGCCTGCGGTAAGTGCAGAACGCGACCGGGTGTTGTGAAACACGTAGCGGTAGCGCCGCGACAGCGCGTGGAAGCGCGCATGAAAATCTGGCACCACCGGCTGCGCCCAGCGCAGCGAGACATCGGCCGGCAAATACACATTCGCACCCAGCGTCCAGGCCAGCACGTTGCGAGCGGCATCGGTATCGAAATGGACCACTTGCCCCAGTCCGTGCACACCGGCATCGGTGCGGCCGGCGGCCATCACCTGCACGGGGTGATTGGCGACTTTTGAAAGTGCTTCTTCCACTCTCTGCTGCACGCTGATGTTGTGCGACAGCCGCTGCCAGCCCGCATAGGCGGTGCCGATGTACTCGATGCGCGCCGCCCAGCGTGTACTCATGTCAGCTCAAATGAAAAAGGCACCCGAAGGTGCCCTCTCAGTGTTGCGGGCTGGCTCACGCAGGCAACCGCTGCAAGAGGCTGGCGGCTTCCTGCTGATGCCGTTCGCCGCCCTGCTGCTGCACTTCCTGCAGCAGGCTGCGGGCCATGTCGTTGTCGCCCATCTCGACATAGGCACGGGCGAGATCAAGCTTGGTATTCAACTCGTCTTCGACCGAGGCTGCCGACGATTGCCGGGGCGTGATGCTGACTTCCAGGTCTTGCAGGCTCAGACTGAATGAATCGCCCCGTGGCGTCAGCGTTGGCTGTTCACTTACGTCAGAGAAAGACGATGCTGCATCCACTGAGAAATTGCCGCTGGTGATATCAACCTTGGGCATTTCGACGTTGAGCGCCGGCGAGCCAAGATTGAACGGTAGCTCGTTAGGCCCAGGCACCTTCAAGCCAGCGCCCAGCGGCGTGAGACTTTGACCCAGCATGAAATCAATCGAGGCATTGTCATCCAGCCCGGCTGGCGGCAATGCGGTGCGGTCTTTCTTCTCTTCTTCAGAGTCGCTATCCAGGCTCAATGCCGAAGCACCGGGCAAGGTGTGCGACATCGCTGGGGGCGTTGGCGGGGCCAGCGTCGATATAGCGAAGTCGACTGTGGCGTTGGCTATGGGGGGCGTCTCAGGCGCTGCTGGCTCGTCGAACGCAAGATCGAAATCGGCATCCAGCCCACCGTCGCCTTCAGCATTCTGGAACAGCGCAACATCCGGGCAAATCTGCGAACCCATGATTGCCAGCTTGCTCCACTCGGCAGGGCTGAGTATTTCCTTGAGATCTTCGGCAATCTCTTGAAACTCAAGCGGTCGGCCAGACGCAAAGTAGGTTTCAGCGAGTTTTACCTTCAGATCCGTGCGTTGCGGATACTGCACGGTTGCAGTCTTCAACAGCAGAATCGCTTCGTCGTAAAGACCATAGGCCAGATGGAAATCCGCCTCGGACAAGGGATCGTTATCACCCAGATCGATATGCAAGGTATCGACCTGGACCTGGGTGGTTCTATCGAAAGTTTCTGCTGCCTTGGGCACGGTAGATGGCTTGCCCGTGTTGTTGAGCGCTGCCACCGCGACAGGATCGAGAATGATCGTCGACTGGTGCAGGGCCTCGGCAGGCACTGACTTTTGCAGCGGTTGGGTCATCTGCTGCGTCGAATCCACGGCCAACGCAGTGGTTATTTCGCTCGGTCGCAGTGCCTGGGTATCGCTCAGGCGTGTGGTGTCGCCCAGCTTGTTCACCGCCCCCACGCCTGCCGCTGATGCGACGACAGTCGATGTGCCACTTGGCTTGAAGGGCGTAGATGTTGCTGCACTGGCTGCGGCCTTGCGCCGACGTGACAATACAAATACGACTGCCACTAGAAGCAGAAGCAACACCGCGACGCCCAGCAACTCACCAAACTCCGACAAGAATCCAGAGCTGGATTCCTCGGGCAACGGCTGTGCGAGCGGGGATTTTTCAGGCGCAGGTGCTGAAACTGCGGCTTCAGCAACAGGCGCTGCACCAGCTGCAGTCGGGGCGGCACTGCTTGCCTCTGCGGGGGTTGCCGGGGCAGGACTCGCCTCAGCAGCAGGAGCCGGAGGTGGCGTTGAGATTGCTGGTGGCGGCGC
This sequence comes from Stagnimonas sp., assembly GCA_965279705.1. Lineage (GTDB taxonomy): Bacteria > Pseudomonadota > Gammaproteobacteria > Nevskiales > Nevskiaceae > Stagnimonas. The sequence goes on along the minus strand of OZ257257.1, from coordinate 1,953,848 downwards.
AACAGGGGTCTGTGGCGTTGCGGCAGCGGGAGTCACGGCGGGCGATATGACGGCGGCAACTGGCTTGGACTCGACCGGAGCAGTCGCAGGCGGCGTGCTCTGCGGCTTGGGCAGCTCACTGCTCTTGTCGGCAATGATGGGCGTCTGTGTCGCAGGTGTTTCAGTCGGTTTGGGTGTTACAGCGGTCTTCGCTGGCGGGGCCTTAACAGCGGGTTTCGTCGCGACTGCTGCACCGCTCCGCAAAGCAGCCAGCCTGGCCTTGGCCGCAACGATCGAGGTGGCCTGGATACGCTCAGCAGAGGGCACACGAAGCACCGCGCCTTTGCTTACGGTAGTGCCACGCTGAATCGCACCCGGATTGGCTTCGGACAGCGCTAGTAGCACCTGATCCATGCTGATCGCAGCACTGGGACGCACTTTCGCCGCGATACTCCACAGGGTTTCTTTGGCTGCGACCGGGCCATAACTGCCCGTCGCACTATCGAAAGATGGGTCATAAAACGCCGGTGCTGCCGGTTTGGTCGGCACCACTGCGGGCTTCTTGAACGGCTTGGTTTCGGTCGGTGTCTCGTAAAACTCACTGCCGACTGGCACGTTGGGCTTGGCTACCACCGGTTTTGCGGCTGGCAGTGCTGCCGCTACCGGTGCGGCAATAACTGGCGCTGCCGCAGGCGCAGGCAGGGGGACAGGCCGGGCCGCTACGGCCTCAGGCGGATCAAGCAGAATGGTGTAGTCGCGGACGATTTTGCCTCCGCTCCAACGCGCCTGCACCAAAAGATCGACAACGGGTTCGCGTGCGATCTGGCTGCTGGTTATCACGACGCGTGCACGGCCGCGATCGTTTTTTACCTGGAAATCAAGGGTAGACAGATACTCTGAGCGCTCTATACCCGCACGCTCGTATGCCTCATTGGGGGCAACTGAAACCGTAACGGTTTCAAGGTCTTCCGCGCTGATTTCAGTCAGCGGAATACTGGCCACGAAACGCTGGTTGAGATTGGAGCTGACATCAATTTCGCCCAGACCCAACGCCAACACAGCGGTCGTGGCGACTAGGCCCGCAGTCGCCGCCGCAGTGAGTGTGATCCGCGCAAGTGTCCGTCGCATAGCCGCTCCCGTGTCCTCAAAAACCCTGTGTTTTGAGGCGCCGGAAATGTGAGTGTGTTGCTTTAAGTCCCGGCGCTAAGTGGCTTTATAGCCTATGTTTATGGCGTCAAGCAATGCAGTGTTCAGGTGCTTTTGCGGCGCCCTAGTTTTTGCCGCTGCTCACAGGTATTTTTCGACCAGAACTTCGGCAATCTGCACGGCGTTCAGTGCAGCCCCTTTACGCACGTTATCGGCGACCACCCAGAGGTTGAGGCCACGCGGGTGGCTCAAATCCTCGCGAATGCGGCCCACGAAGGTTTCGTTGTTGCCGCTAGCCTCGGTCACCGCCGTGGGCCAGCCGCCGTCGACGTGCTCGTCCACCACCTTTACGCCGGGCGCTTTTTCGAGCAGGGCACGGGCTTCAGAGGCGGTGATCTTCTTCTTTGTCTCGATATGCAGCGCCTCGGAGTGGCCGTAGAACACCGGCACGCGCACCGCCGTAGGATTTACGAGGATGGATTCGTCGCCGAAGATCTTCCGGGTCTCCCACACCATCTTCATTTCTTCCTTGGTGTAGCCATTCTCCATGAACACGTCGATCTGCGGCAGGCAGTTGAAGGCGATCTGCTTGGGGTAGACCTTGCGCTCGTAGTGCTGGGCGTTTAGCAGGGCGGCGGTTTGCGAGGCCAATTCCTCGATTGCTTCCTTGCCGGTGCCGGACACACTCTGATAAGTGCAGACGTTGATGCGCTCGATGCCCACGGCGTCGTAAATCGGCTTCAAGGCCACCAGCATCTGGATGGTCGAGCAGTTGGGGTTCGCAATGATGCCGCGTGTCTTGTAGGCCGCGATGGCCTCGGGATTGACCTCTGGCACCACCAATGGAATATCGGCGTCGTATCGGAACTGGCTGGTGTTGTCGATCACCACACAGCCGGCCGCAGCGGCCTTGGGCGCGTAGATGGCGCTCACGCTGGCGCCCGGCGAGAAGAGACCAATCTGCACCTTGCTGAAATCGAAGTCGGCGAGGTTTTCCACATGCAGATGTTTGCCGTTGAACTCCACCGTCGTGCCCACGCTGCGTTCGCTGGCCAAGGGGTAAACCTTGCCGTACGGCACCTTGCTCTCGGCGAGGATTTCCAGCATCGCCTGACCGACTGCACCCGTGGCACCGACGACAGCGATATCAAATGTGCGGCTCATACGATTAATCCAGTTTCTTGTTGAAGTGAAAAGAAGTGATGTCGAAGCGCTCCCGCAGGTAGAAGCGGTGCGCATGAATGCGTTGGGTGCCGGAGTCGAGCGTGAGGGCGGTGGCACTCAGCATCTGCGAGCGCGCACTCAGCCAGTCGATGAGCGCGTGGCCGACACCCTGTGAGCGTCGCGTTTCATCGGTGACGAGATCATCGACATAAACCTGCATGCCCTGATGGGTGTTCTCGTAAATGCGCCACACCGCCACACCGAGCACTGCCTCACCCTCGGCCGCCAGCACCATGCGTCCACCCTGTGCAAACACGCGCTGCATCTTGGCGGCGTAGTCGGCGGGCAGTTGTGGGCGTAACTGACGGTGTGTGGCTTCGGCGGCTTGCAACCAGTCCGCCGCGATGACCTTGCCCTGCCCATCAGTGACTTCGATCAGTTGCATGTCAGTGCGCCGAAACGAACTTGAGGCCGATCACGGAAGCGATCAGTAACAGCAGAAAGAACACGCGCCAGAGGGTGAGCGGATCTTTGAAGAACACGATGCCGATCAGCGCCGTACCGAACGCACCAATGCCCGTCCATACCGCGTAGGCAGTGCCCAGGGGGATGCTCTTGGTCGCCTCGCTCAACAGGCTGAAACTGACCACCGCACAGAGGCCGAAGGCAACGCTCCAACGCCAGTCGCTGAAGTTGTCCGAGAGCTTCAGGCAGGTGGTGAAACCCACCTCGAAAGCGCCCGCTGCGATGAGATAAAGCCAGCTCATCAATTAGCCTAGTGCCGCGACAACGGCATCGCCCATGGCGACGGTGCCCACCGTCGCTTCGCCCTTGGCGGCGATGTCGCCAGTGCGCAGGCCAGCAGCCAGCACCTGTTCGACGGCTACGGTGATCTTGTCCGCCAGATCACCCCGCTTGAGTGAATAGCGCAGCAGCATGGCAAGGCTGAGGATGGTGGCGAGCGGGTTGGCCACGCCCTTGCCAGCGATGTCTGGCGCGCTGCCGTGAATTGGCTCGTAGAGCCCCTGCCCTTTTTCGTTCATCGAGGCACTCGGCAACATGCCGATCGAGCCGGTGAGCTGGGCGGCGATGTCGCTCAGGATGTCGCCGAAGAGATTGCTGGTGACGATGACGTCGAACTGCTTGGGCGCGCGCACCAGCTGCATGGCGGCGTTGTCGACGTAGAGATGGCTCAGCGCTACATCCGGGTAGCCCTTGGCGACCTCGCAAACCACCTCGCGCCAGAGCTGGCTGGACTCCAGCACATTGGCCTTGTCGACCGAGCAAAGCTTCTTGCCGCGCAACCTGGCCGCCTCAAAAGCGGTGCGGGCGATGCGGGCAATCTCGTAGTCGCTGTATTGCTCCACGTCGCTGGCCACGCGCGCCTGGGGGATGACCTCGTGCCCGAGCTGATAGCCATCCACCACGCGTGATTCGCGCTTGCCAAAGTAAATGCCGCCCGTGAGCTCGCGCACGATCAGCACATCCAGCCCCGCGACCAGCTCGGGCTTCAGCGAGCTTGCATTGGCGAGCTGCGGATAGAGAATCGCGGGCCGCAGATTGGCGTAAAAACCCATGGCAGCACGGATGCCGAGCAGGCCGCGCTCCGGGCGCTTGTCCTTAGGCAGCGTGTCGTATTGCGGGCCGCCGATGGCGCCGAACAGCACCGCATCGGCCGCACGCGCTTTTTCGAGTGTGATGGCAGGCAGCGGCTCGCCGTGGGCGTCGTAACCCGCACCACCAATCAGGCCATGCTCCCACGTCACATCAAGGCCATGCCGGTCGCGCAATGCGATCAATACCTTTTCTGCCTCGTGGACGATCTCGGTGCCGATGCCGTCGCCGGGGAGGATGAGCAGTTTTGCGGTCATGTGTTTTATTGCTTGAGTGAGTAGGCGCTGAGCGTGTTTTCGCTCATCTGCGGTAACAGCAACAGGCCAGGTGCAGTGCCCACATCGGCAGTGCCCTGCGTCAGTTGCAACCAGAGATTCGGCTGGCCATCGGGGCCGATCTTGAACACATTGCCGCGCATGAAATCGCTCACCACATAGCCGCCCTTGCCGTCGGCCACCAGGCCGTCGAGGTTACCCAGCGGCACGGGTGTGAAGCGGGCTGCGATGACCTTGGTCTCGATGTTCACGGTCTTGATATAGCCGGCGGTGTCGGTGGAGAAATCCGGCTTCAAACCCACCCCCCAGCTCGCCACCAGCAACTGGTCTTTGTCCCAGAGCAGGCCGTTGGGCATTTCCAGCGCGTCGCTCTGCAACCACGCGCTGAAACTATCGCCCTGCAAACGCCAGATGGTGTTGGTGAGGGTATCGCTCACGAACACCGTGCCGCGCGGCGTCACCGTCACGTCGTTGAGAAACTTCGCACCCGGTGCCTTGAAACGGCGCGTGATGCGCTTGTTGCCGGTGTCGATTTCCAGCAGCTCATCAATGTCGGCCACGTAGAGATAGCCGCGCAGGTAGCCGAGGCCCTTCGGCGCGTTGAGGCCCTTCAGCCACTGACGCTGCATCACCTTGCCATCCAGCCCCACTTGCGAGATGAAGCCGTTGCCATCCTTGGCATCGTCCGCTCCATTGACGTTGCTGACGTACAGCACTTTTTGCAGACTGCTGTAGACGACCGATTCGGGATTGGCGAAACCGTCGGTCTTCCAGACCGGCTCCGGCCCCACGGCGTGTGCGGTGCTGGCGACGAGGGCCAGCAGGGCTGCGATGGTGATGTGTTTCATGGTGTGTTCCTCAGGCAAACAGCCAGGGCGCAGTCTGCGCGCGCTGGGCTTCGTAGGTGCGGATGGCGTCGGCGTCCTGCAAGGTCAAGCCGATTTCGTCGAGGCCGCGCAGCAGGCAATCCTTGCGGAAGGCGTCAATCGTAAAACTGGCTTCGGCCTTGCTCCAGCGCACGGTCTGTGCGGCGAGGTCGATCGTCACCGGCAGCTCGGCATTGGCGGCGATGGCCTGAAACAGGGCATCCACAGAATCGGCCGGCAAGATGACCGGCAGCACGCCGTTCTTGAAGCAGTTGTTGTAGAAAATGTCGGCAAAGCTGGGGGCGATGACGCAGCGAAAGCCCCAGTCGTTGAGTGCCCATACCGCGTGCTCGCGCGATGAGCCGCAACCAAAGTTTTCGCGAGCAACGAGCACTTCCGACCCTGCATGCACTGCGCGGTTGAGCACGAACTCGGCGTTGGGGCGACGGCTCGCCACCGGCACGCTCAGGTCACCGGCATCGAGGTAGCGCCAGTCATCGAACAGGTATTGGCCGAAGCCCGACTTGTAGATGGACTTGAGGTATTGCTTGGGGATGATTGCGTCGGTATCGACGTTGGCGCGATCAAGCGGCAAAGCCTTGCTGGTCAGCACGGTGAACACTTGCATTACACGCTCCTCACATCGATGAAGTGGCCCGCAATACCCGCAGCCGCAGCCATCGCCGGCGAAACCAGATGGGTGCGACCACCGGCACCCTGGCGGCCCTCGAAATTGCGGTTGCTGGTGCTGGCGCAACGCTCGCCGGGCGAGAGGCGGTCATCGTTCATGCCGAGGCACATCGAGCAACCCGGCTCGCGCCACTCGAAGCCTGCGGCCTTGAAAATCGCATCCAGCCCTTCGGCTTCGGCCTGCTGTTTCACCAGGCCAGAGCCCGGCACGACCATCGCCAGGCTGACATTGGCCGCCTTGGTCTTGCCGCGCACCACCGCGGCTGCGGCACGCAGGTCTTCGATGCGCGCATTGGTGCAGCTGCCGATGAACACTTTGTCGATGGCGATCTGCTCGATGGGCGTATTGGCTGTGAGCCCCATGTAGGCCAACGCGCGCTCCATACCGTTGCGCTTTGTGGCGTCGGGCTCAGCTGCGGGATCGGGCACGCGGCCACCAACCGGCACCACCATTTCAGGCGAGGTGCCCCAGGTGACTTGCGGCTCGATGCTCGCGGCGTCGAGTTCAACCACACGGTCAAAGTGCGCGCCGTCGTCGGAGTGCAGGGTCTTCCACCACGCAACGGCCTGCGCCCAGTGCTCTGGCTTGGGTGCCAAAGGGCGGCCCTTCACGTAGTTGATGGTGGTGTCGTCCACCGCAATGAGGCCCGCGCGTGCGCCGGCTTCGATCGCCATGTTGCAGACGGTCATGCGGCCTTCCATCGACAGCGCCATGATCGCCTCGCCCGCGAACTCGATGGTGTAGCCGGTGCCGCCCGCCGTGCCGATGCGGCCGATGATGGCGAGCACGATGTCCTTCGCCGTCATGCCGGGGCCGACGTGGCCCTTGACACGGATCAGCAGCGATTTGGTCTTGCTCTGCATGAGCGTTTGCGTCGCCAGCACGTGCTCAACCTCGCTGGTGCCGATGCCGAAGGCAAGTGCGCCGAACGCGCCATGCGTCGCCGTGTGTGAGTCGCCGCACACCACCGTCATGCCGGGGAGTGTGGCGCCCTGCTCCGGCCCCACGACATGCACGATGCCCTGACGCACATCGGCCAAGGGGATGTACGGCACGTTGAAGTGCTTCACGTTGCGGTCGAGCGCATCCACCTGCTCGCGCGAGATCGGGTCGGCAATGCCGGCCGCGCGGTCGGTGGTCGGCACGTTGTGGTCGGGCACGGCCAGGTTGGCGAGGCGCTTCCACGGCAGACGCCCGGCCATGCGCAGGCCCTCGAAGGCTTGCGGGCTGGTCACTTCGTGCACCAAGTGACGGTCGATATACAGCAGCGCCGTGCCATCGCCCTGGGCGCGCACGACGTGTGCATCCCACAACTTGTCGTAGAGCGTTTTGGACATGGCTTGCACCTGCTGGCATTGAGAACGGGCGGCATCGTAGGCGCGCATCTCGCATAACGCCAATGAATCGTTTTCATGGACTCCATGCCGCGTTGGTATGCTTTGAGATATGGATACCCAAGCCCTTTCCGCCTTTCTGGAAGTCGCAGACACCGCCTCGTTCAGTAAGGCCGCCGAGCGTCTGTTTTTGAGCCAACCAGCGGTCAGCAAACGCATCGCCACGCTCGAAGACCAGCTCGGCCGTCAATTGTTCGACCGCGTCGGCCGGCAGATCAGCCTCACCGATGCCGGCCGCGCGCTCCTGCCCTATGCCCGCCGCGTACTGCACGACATCGAGGATGGTCGTCGCGCGCTGTCGATGCTCAGCGAAAAGGTGGAAGGCCGGCTCAGCATCGGCACCAGTCACCACATCGGCCTGCACCGTCTACCACCGGTGCTGCGCGCCTACACGCTGGCCTATCCCGAGGTCGATCTCGATATCCAGTTCATGGACTCCGAAGTCGCCTGCGAGGCGGTGCTCGCCGGCAAGCTGGAGATCGGCATCGTCACCCTGCCCAGCCAGCCCTTGCCGCAGCTCAAGTCGCGGCTGGTCTGGCCCGACCCGCTGGCAGTGGTGGTCGCCCCCGGCCACCCGCTGGTCGCACTCAAGAAGCCCAAGCTCGGCGACTTGGCCGAGCACCCGGCCGTGCTGCCAGACGAAGCCACATACACCCATCGCATCGTCACCGCCGCGCTCACGCAGCACGGCCTCAAGCCGCGCATCCGGCTCGCCACCAACTATCTCGAAACCCTGAAGATGCTGGTGATGATCGGCTTAGGATGGAGCGTGTTGCCACGCTCCATGCTCGACAAGGACCTCATCGCCCTGCCCATCCGAGAGCTATCACTGGAGCGTGAGCTGGGCGTGGTCTGGCATGAGAAGCGCACGCTTTCGGCCGCAGCCACCGCCCTCATTGCCCAACTGCCGGCCTCGCTATGAGCCACGACGTCATCATCTTGGGCGGCGGCGCTGCGGGCCTGTTCTGTGCCTTTCAGGCCGGCTTGCGCGGGCAAAGCGTACTGGTGATCGAGCACGCCAACAAGGTTGGCAAGAAGATTCTCATGTCCGGTGGTGGGCGCTGCAATTTCACCAACCTCGGCACCACGCACGCCAACTTTCTCTCGGCCAATCCACACTTCTGCAAATCAGCACTGGCCCGCTACACGCCCTGGGATTTCGTGGATCTGGTGCAGCGGCATCACATCGCCTACCACGAGAAGGAACTGGGCCAGCTGTTCTGCGATGAGTCGAGCAAGCTCATCGTGAACATGCTGCTCAAGGAGTGCGAAGCGGCGGGCGTGCGCATCGAGATCGAGTGCAGCATCAGTGCCGTCGACAAGACCGCTGGCGGCTACGCAGTTCATACCTCACGCGGCACGTTCAAGGCGCCGAAGCTGGTGGTGGCGACCGGCGGCCTGTCGATACCCAGCATGGGCGCGACCGGCTTTGGCTACACGCTGGCCAAGCAGTTTGGCCACACCGTGCTGCCCACGCGCGCGGGCCTGGTGCCGCTCACGCTCAGCGGCAAACCGCTGGAGCAATGGAGTGATTTGAGCGGCGTGGCCCTGCCCGTCGAAGCCCGTAGCGGCAAGATGCAGTTCCGCAATCAGTTGCTGGTGACGCACCGGGGCTTAAGCGGTCCAGCCATCTTGCAGATCAGCAGCTATTGGCAGCCGGGCGAGGCACTCACGCTGGATCTGTTCCCGCAGGGCGATGCCGCGCAATGGCTGACGGAGCAACAGCAGGCGCACCCCGCCAGCGAGGTGCGTACGGTGCTGGCGGATGCCCTGCCCAAGCGCTTTGCGCAGCGTTTTGCCGAGCTGCATGCGCCACCCAAGCTGATGCGCCAGCTCATGCATGCCGAACTCAATACGCTGGCCGCCGTGCTGCACGCCTGGCCGCTCACTCCGAACGGGACCGAGGGCTATCGCACTGCCGAGGTGACCTTGGGCGGGGTCGATACGCGCGAGCTGTCATCCGCAACCATGGAATCGCGTTACTCACCGGGCCTGCACTTCATCGGCGAAGTGATGGACGTCACCGGCTGGCTGGGCGGTTACAACTTTCAATGGGCGTGGGCCTCGGCCCATGCCTGCGCCGAGGCGCTGGTGACCACGCCAACTTGAGTGCTCGCGGGCACGATGGTTGCCTGTGGTCAGGTCGATAGCCATCCGTTCACGTAGAGAACACAAGGATCAACACGATGCAAAACAAAAAGCTCCTATTGAGCGGGTTACTGCTGATCGCAACCGGCTTGGCCTGGGCAGTGGGCAGCACAGCGCCGATCTGGCGGGACGTAAAAGCTACCGCCATCCCCTTGGTCGGGCCGCGCCTCATCACACCGATTGCTGCTCGCACCTTCTCGATGAACTACGAGTCGCTGCGCGCTGCACTCGCCAAGGCGCCGGCCGAACGCAATGGCACTCCGTCCACCACGCTTGTCGATTTGCCGATGCCCGACGGCACTACGGTGAGCTTCCGCATGGTCGAGACTGCCGTGATGGCGCCGGCGCTGGCCGCCAAATACCCCAGCATCAAGACATATGCAGGCACGGCGATCAACGACCCGCTCACGCAGGGCCGCTTCGACGTGGGCCCGCGCGGCTTCCACGGCATGATCTTCACCTCGCGTGGCGTCATCTTCATCGACCCCTTCAGCCGAGGCGATACCACCCACTACCAGAGCTATTACAAGAAGGATTCACGCCGCAAGGGCGGCTTGCCGGGCGATACCGTGATCGTGCCGCCTCAGCAGAAAGCCGCAACAGCCAAGAAATCTACGGCGCGCGGCGCACTGCTCGGCCACAAGGGCGTCAGCATTGCAGGTGACCTGCGCACTTATCGGCTGGCGCTGGCAGCCAATGGCGAGTATTCGCAGTTCGTCGACCCGGACTCCGTCGGCCCGCTGGGCTTCCCCGCGCCCGATATTTCCATCGTGCTGGCCGAGCTGGTCAACGTCACCAACCGCGTCACCGGCGTTTACGAGCGCGAGTTGGGCATTCGCCTGCAACTGGTGGCCGACAACGACCAGCTGATCTACCAGAACCCGCAGCTAGACCCCTACATCAACGATCAGGGCATTCTGATGCTCGAGGTCAACACCACCGTCATCAACAGCAAGATCGGCAACGCCAACTACGACATAGGTCATGTAGTGAGCACCGGCGGCGGCGGCGTGGCGGGGCTGGGCGTGGTCTGCAATCGCTTGATGAAGGGCGCGGGCGTTACCGGACTGACCGAGCCCATCGGCGACGGCTTTTACATCGACTACGTTGCCCACGAGATGGGGCATCAGTTTGGCGGCAACCACACTTTCAACAGCGAGAGCGGCAGCTGTGGTGGCGGCAATCGCAACGAGGGCACGGCTTATGAGCCGGGCAGCGGCGTGACCATCATGGCCTACGCCGGTATCTGCGCCGAAGACAACATCGCACCGCACAGCATCGATACCTTTCACGCCACGAGCTTTGATGAAATCGTTGCCTACACGCGCGAGGGAGAAGGCAATGAGTGCCCGGTCACCACCGCTACCGTCAACCGCGCGCCGGTTGCAGATGCAGGCGTGGGCGGTTTCACGATCCCCAAGAACACCCCCTTCGAGCTGACCGGCACCGGCAACGACCCGGATGGCGACCCCGTCACCTACCAATGGAGCCAGTTCGATCTGGGTGCCGCAGGCCTCGCCGAAGTGCCGGACGCCACGGCGCCGCTGTTTCGTGATTTTTTGCCTAGCACCTCACCCACCCGCAGCTTCCCCAACCGCGCCGATGCCGCCAGCGGCGAGCATGTGATTGGCGAGCTGCTGCCTGCGGTGGCCCGCGAGCTCAATTTTCGCTTCACTGTGCGCGACAACCGCACCACGGTGACAGGCACCACGGCAATGCCGGATGCCGGTGGTGTGGCCAGCGCCGACCTCAAGTTCAACGTCGCCGATGTCGGCCCCTTCCTGGTACTGGCCCCCAACGGCAGTGAAATGTTCCGCGAGGGCGATGCGGTGCCAGTGACCTGGGATGTGGCGGGCAGCAACGCGGCGCCAGTTTCCTGCACCACGGTGGATGTACTGCTCTCGACCGATGGCGGCCTGACCTTCCCCCTCACGCTCGCCACCGCGCAGCCCAACGACGGCGCGCAGTCGGTGACGCTGCCTGCCAACTCGGCGACCGCCAACGCCCGCATGAAGGTGAAGTGCGCGACGAGTATTTTCTTTGATCTTTCCAATGCCGATTTCACCATTGCCTCGGCCGCCGGCACGGTGCCGCCGCCTATCACGCCGCCAGTGACTCCGACGCCGACACCGACGCCAGAGGGGCCGCCCCGCCTGCCGCCCGTAGTCACGCCCGCGCCTGCCCCCGCACTGGCTGCAGAGACGGGTCGCTTCGGCGGCAGCCTGCCGCTGCTCGCCAGCCTGCTGCTGTTTGCTGCTGCACTCGGCCGCCGCCTGCGTCGCTGATCGCGTACTGCAAAAACCCGCTGGCAGCAGTGCCGCCGGCGGGTCTGCTCTGGCATTCTTTGCCAGATGAGACTCAACAAATACCTCAGCGAAAAAGGCCTCTGTTCGCGTCGCGAAGCCGACGCCTGGATCGGCTCTGGCCGCGTCGAGATCAACCGCCGCATTGCCCTGCTCGGCACGCCGGTGGAAGACGGCGACGAGGTGCGCGTGGATGGTCGCGTGGTCAGCGAGCGCAAGACCGCGCACGTCACCATCGCCTTCAACAAGCCCGTCGGTGTCACCTGCACCACCGAGGCCCGGGTGCGCGACAACATCATCGACTTCATCGGCCACGAGCAGCGCATCTTTCCCATCGGGCGGCTCGATAAAGACAGCGAGGGTTTGATCTTGCTCACCAGCGATGGCGATATCGTCAATGCGCTGCTACGCGCCGAGCATGGGCACGAGAAGGAATATCTGGTGACGGTGGATCGGCCTGTGAGCGATGGCTTTCTGCGCGGCATGGAACGCGGGGTGGAAGTCCTCGACACCCGCACCCTGCCCTGCAAGGCCTGGCGCACCGGGCCGCACAGTTTTCGCATCGTGCTCACCCAGGGCCTCAACCGGCAGATTCGCCGCATGTGCGAGCACTTTGGCTACGAGGTCACCGCCTTGCAACGTACCCGCTTCGTCAATATCGAGCTGGGCAACTTGCAGCTCGGCTACTGGCGCGACCTGAGTGCAGCCGAGATGCGGCAGCTACTGGCATAAACTGCGCGCCTCAAAACAATTCAAAAGCAATCGGAGAACCGCGTGATCCCTTTTTCCATCAAGGTTTTTTTCTTCAAACTCTGGCAGTTCCTGCTCAAGCTCAGCACCCCGCTGCTGCGCTTTCGCACGCCGGAACTCTTCACCGGCCCCGGCTCCTCACTCGTGCTGTGCGAGCACATCGCCAAGACCGGTGTGACCAACCTACTGATCGTCACCGACGCCATGCTGGTGAAGCTGGGCCTGCTCAAACCCATGCAGGAGAAGCTCACCCAGCTTGGCGTGAGCACCACCGTCTACGACGGCGTGCTGCCCAACCCGACCATCGAGCAGATCGAAACCGGCCTGACCATGCTCAAGAGCAAAGGCTGCACGGCCATTCTCGCCATCGGCGGTGGCTCGTCGATTGATGCCGCCAAGGTGATCGCCGCCCGCGCGAAAAATCCCTACCAGATCGTCCACATGGCGGGCCTGCTGCGGGTGCTGTTCAAGCCGCTCGCGCTCTATGCGGTGCCTACCACCGCTGGCACCGGCAGCGAGGTGACCATCGCCGCCGTGGTGAGCGACCCCTCGACTACCCGCAAGTTCGCCATCATGGCCCCCTGCCTGGTGCCGCTCGCCGCCGCACTCGACGGTGCGCTTATGACGGGCCTGCCCGCGCCGATTACCGCCGCCACCGGCATGGATGCACTCACCCATGCAGTCGAGGCCTACATCAGCCGTAACCGCACCGACATGACCGACCGTGAGGCGCTCGACGCCACCAAGCTCATCATGCAAAACCTCGCCGAGGCCGTGCGCAACGGCAGCAATGTGGAGGCGCGGCAGAACATGGCGCTGGCGAGCTTCAAGGCCGGTGTCGCTTTCACCACCGCCGGTGTCGGCTATGTGCACGCCATCGCCCACAACCTGGGCGCCTACTACCACGTGCCGCATGGTCTGGCGAACGCCATCGTGCTGCCGCGCGTGCTCGATTTCAGCAAGCCCGATTGCGTGGATCGCCTAGCCCAACTGGCTGAGGTCAGCGGCCTCAAGAAAGGTGGCGAGAGCAATGAGCAACTCGCCAGCGCCTTCATCGCCAAGGTGCGCGCGATGAACGCCGAGTTCGGCATCCCAACCCAGGTCGAGAAGCTCAAGGAATCCGACATCGCCGCCATCACCGACAAGGCCCTGAGCGAAGCACACACCTTTTATGCCGTGCCGCGCTACATGGATGTGCCGGAGTTTCAGAGTTTCCTGAGGCAGATGCTGCCGCTGGCGGCATAAAAGACGATTTATGCAATGAGTCGCTACCCCCAGACCATACAAATCTTTCTGCCATCCGGTGATCCTCAAGGTATTCGCGTTGCAGGTATCACCACACGAATTGTTCGGCTACTAGATGTGCCTCGCAGCCTCCTTGCAGATTTTCTCAAGATGCCGGAGGCACAGCAGGTCGGCGTTTATTTTTTGTTTGGGGAGGATCAAGAGAGCGCACAACCACTGGTCTATGTCGGACAAACTGGCTCCCTTACAGAGCGTCTGACCAGCCATAACCAGAAGAAAGAGTTTTGGAATCGAGCACTCATTGCAGTTTCCCTGACACAAAATTTGACGAGCACGCACTCCCTCTACTTAGAGTGGTTGTCGATCAGGGCCGCAACACAGGCCGCTCGTTACTCAATCGAAAATGGGAATGCAGGTACTCGTCCTCATACGACCCCACCGCTTGAAGCAGAGTGTCAGGAGCTTCACGACACCATTCGTGTCTTACTCGCCACACTGGGCTATCCATTCTTTGAACCGTTGGCGAAAGTAGTCCCCGTCAAAGGCGAAGATCAGAGCTTGTTTTACTGCCGAGCTTCCGAAGCCGATGCGCAAGGCCTTCTTACCGAGGAAGGTTTTGTTGTGTTGAAAGGATCGACAGGCCGCTTAGATACGGTGCCGACTTTTCAGAAGCACGGATACCACCGAGTCCGCGAGCAACTTCAACAAGTAGGCGTTATCACTGTCTTCGATGGACGCATACGCTTTGAGAAAGATCATCTGTTTGCTTCTCCTAGCGCGGCAGCCGCTTGCGTGACAGGCAGAACCGCCAACGGCCTAATCGAGTGGAAGAACAGCAAAGGAAAAACACTCAGAGATGTTCGTAGCGAAATTGATTCAGCAGTAACGCAATAGCGCAATAAAAAAGCCGGGCATCGCCCGGCTTTTTTATTTCCGCGACAAGGTTTAAAACAACGAAGCATCCATCGCCATCAGCGAGTCAGAGCCAGCCCGAATCTGCTTCAGGAAAGTCGCGGTCTCCGGCAGCAGCTTGGCGTAGTAGAAGCGCGCGGTGAGCAGCTTCGACTTGTAGAAGTCGCCTTCGGCCTGCTTGTCGATCGCAATCTTCGCCATACGTGCCCAGAAGTAGGCGTAGACGAAGTGACCGACGAGGTGCATGTAGGGCACCGAAGCGGCACCGACTTCGTCAGGATTCTTCATCGCCTTCTGGCCGATTTCCATCGTCACCTTCTGCACTTCAGCGCCGATTTCGGCGAGCGGCACAAGGAACTCCTTCATCGCCTCGTTGCCGGCTTCAGCCTTGGCAAACTCGGTGACGAGCTTGCCAAACTTCATCAGCTTGGCACCCATGTCGCTCAGTACCTTGCGGCCGAGCAAATCCAGCGCCTGAATACCGTTGGTGCCTTCGTAGATCATGTTGATGCGCGCGTCGCGCACGTATTGCTCCATGCCCCACTCTTTGATGTAGCCGTGGCCGCCGAAAATCTGCATGCCGAGCGTGGTGCTCATGTAGCCGTTTTCGGTGATGAAGCCCTTGACGATGGGCGTGAGCAGGGCCATGAGATCGGCGGCCTCCTTGCGCACTTTTTCGTCCGGGTGGTTGTGCTCCTTGTCGAGCATCAAGCCGCTCCAGTAGGCAAAGGCGCGCGCGCCTTCGACGTGGGCTTTCTGCGTCAGCAACATGCGGCGCACATCGGGGTGGACGATGATCGGGTCGGCGGCCTTGTCGGGGAACTTCTTGCCCGTGAGGCTGCGCATTTGCAGGCGATCTTTCGCGTAGATGAGCGAGTTCTGGTACGCCACTTCGGCGAGGCCCAGCGACTGCATGCCCACGCCGAGACGCGCGCCGTTCATCATCACAAACATCGCGTTCAAACCCTTGTGCGGTTCGCCGACCAGCCAGCCGGTGGCGCTGTCGAGGTTCATCACGCAGGTGGCGTTGCCGTGGATGCCCATCTTGTGCTCGATGGCACCGCACTTGATGCCGTTGCGCGCGCCAATCGTGCCATCGGCATTGGGGATGTACTTGGGCACGATGAACAGGCTGATGCCCTTCGTGCCAGCCGGTGCATCGGGCAGGCGCGCCAACACGAGATGGATGATGTTTTCAGCGAGGTCGTGCTCACCGGCCGAGATGAAAATCTTCTGGCCGCTCAGGGCATACGCGCCGTTGGGCAGCGTCTCGGCCTTGGTGCGCAACATGCCGAGGTCGGTGCCGCAATGGCTTTCAGTCAGGCACATGGTGCCGGTCCAATGGCCAGAGACGATCTTGGGCAGATAGGTTTTCTTCTGCTCTTCGGTGCCGTGCGCGATGAGGGCCGCATACGCACCGTGTGTCAGGCCGGGATACATGCCCCAGGACTGATTGGCCGAGTTGATCATTTCATACAGCACGTTGTTCATGACTTCCGGCAGACCCTGGCCGCCGTATTCCGGATCGCAGGAAAGTGACGGCCAGCCGGCTTCGACGAACTGCGCGTAGGCCTCTTTGAAGCCCTTGGGCGCGGTGACCGCACCGCTCACCTTGTCGTGGTGGCAGCCTTCGCTGTCGCCACTCTGGTTGAGCGGATAAGTGACGCTCTGGGTGAACTTGGCGGCTTCTTCGGCGACCGAGTTGATGGTGTCGGCATCGAGGTCGGCGTGCTTGGGCATGGCCTTCAGTTCGGCTTCGACATTCAGCAGCTCGTGCAGGACGAACTGCATATCACGCAGGGGGGCGACGTATTGACCCATGGGGGTACTCCGTTAAGTGGAAGACAGAAAGGAAAAATTGGGAGCGCGAGATTACCGCATTGCAGCAAAAAGCCGAACTGCCTTGCGGCAATTCGGCTTGATTGAGCCGCTCTATCGAGACGCTGCGACTATTCGTCGGCCTCGGCGCGCGGTTTAGCCTTGAACGGCTTCTTCACGTAGGTCGATTTCGGCGTGCTGTCACCTGCGCCGTGCTTGCTGATCTGCAAGCGCTGGCCTGCCACCCACACCTTTTGCAGCTGGGCGAAGACTTCTTTCGGCATGCCTTCGGGAAGATCGATCAGGCTGTGGTCTTCACGAATGTCGATGCGGCCGATGTACTGGCTGTCGAGATCGGCCTCGTTGGCGATGGCACCGACGATGTTCTTCGGCAGTACACCGTGCTGGTGGCCCACTTCGATGCGGAAGGTCTCCATGCCCTCGTCCGACTTCGCACGCTTGGCCTTGGGGGCCTCATCGCGCGACTCGAAGCTGGGCCGCTCGCTGCGCTCTGGTCGCTCGGCACGCTCGGGCTTGGCAAAACGTTCAGTGCGCTCGAAAGGCGTGCGCGGTGCCGCCGTCTCGGACGGTGCGCGGAAACGCGGTTTGTCGCTCTCGCTGGGCACCGGGCTGGGCGTGTAAGTGACCGGGGCGCTGTCGCGGAAACTGGGCTTAGTGAAGCGCGCCGGCTTGTCGCTGCTGTAGCGGTCGCTGCTGGACGAGCGATCACTGAAGCTGTTGCTGCGCTCGGCCGGACGCTCGCTCGAACGCGAATGGCGCTCGTAGGTCGGTGCAGCGCGCTGCGGGCGATCGGACGAGTGCTCGCGCACGGTCTGCGCGGCATCGCTGCCGCTGCTGCCTGCTAGCGCCTTGCTGCCCTGCGCCATGTGCGCGAGCGCAGCGGCAATGTCGAGCAGTGACACTTCTTTCTCGCGGCCCAGTTCGGCCTCCAACTGTGCGACCAGCGCACGCATGGGGTCGAGCTTCTTGTCGGTGGCGAGGGTATCGACCACCTTCTGCTGAAACTTGGCCACGCGCGTCGCCTTAATGGCAGCGTCCGAAGGCACCGACATGATCTCGATGTGCTTGCGCGTGGTCTTCTCGATCATCTTCAGCAGGCCGCGCTCGCGCGGTGCAATGAAGAGAATGGCATCGCCTTCGCGCCCGGCACGGCCGGTACGGCCGATGCGGTGCACATAGCTCTCGGCATCGTTCGGCACGTCGTAGTTGATGACGTGGCTGATGCGCTCAACGTCCAAGCCACGGGCTGCGACGTCAGTCGCCACCACGATATCGAGCTGGCCATCCTTCAACTTGGCGACGGTGCGCTCGCGCTGCTGCTGGGCGATGTCGCCGTTGAGCGCTGCCACCGAGTAGCCGCGTGCTGAGAGCTTTTCAGCCAGCTCTTCCGTCGCCACTTTCGTGCGCGTAAAGATCAGCATGCCTTCAAAGGATTCGACTTCGAGCAGACGCGTCAGCGCGTCGAGCTTGGCCCCGGGCATGAGCACGATGCAGCGCTGGCGCACGGTGGTGGCGGTGCGGGTTTTGGACGCGATGGCGACTTCGATCGGGTCCTTCAAATAGGTGTTGGCAATGCGCTTGATCTGCGGCGGCATGGTGGCGCTGAACAGGGCCACCTGCTTGGTCGCGGGCGTGGTCTTGAGGATGTTTTCGACGTCGTCGATAAAGCCCATGCGTAGCATTTCGTCGGCTTCGTCGAGAACCAGATGCTTGATCTCGTCGAGCTTGAGGCTGCCCTTTTCGAGATGGTCGATGACACGACCCGGCGTGCCGACGACGACATGCACGCCACGGCGCAATGCGGCCAACTGCGGGCCGTAAGCCTGACCACCGTAGATCGGCAGCACGTGGAAACCAGGCAGCTTCGACGCATATTTTTGCAGCGCTTCGGCAACCTGAATCGCCAGCTCGCGCGTGGGTGCCAGGATCAAAGCCTGCGGCTTCTTCTCGTGCACATTGATTTTTGCGAGTAGCGGCAGCGCGAACGCCGCCGTCTTGCCGGTGCCGGTCTGCGCCTGGCCCAGCACGTCGCGGCCGGCAAGCAGATGCGGGATGGTCTCGGCC
Organism: Stagnimonas sp.; assembly: GCA_965279705.1. Lineage (GTDB taxonomy): Bacteria > Pseudomonadota > Gammaproteobacteria > Nevskiales > Nevskiaceae > Stagnimonas. The sequence continues at coordinate 1,935,458 of OZ257257.1, read as the reverse complement.
TGAATCGGCGAGGGCGTCTCGTAGCCGACTTCGGTCAGCACATCGAGAATGGCCTGGGGCAGGCCTAAATCGGAAAAACGAAGGGTGTCGCCCTCGACGGACGAAGGGGTTTCAGCGGTCATGTGGTACGCCTCAAAAAACTACGAAGAGGGCACTCGACATGTCGTGTCACTGGCCCTGGAAATTGCTTGGTTGGACTGCCTGCCCATCACGGGCAGATCAGACAACGGCGCGCAGAGTAGTCGTTTTGCTGCGCCGCAGCAAATGAACTCTGCTGCGGCCCGTGGTCGAACCCCGCATCATCCACCGTATCACTCACTCGAACTGCTCCGCGATCCATGAAAAATACCGCCGCCCTTGCCCTGCTGGTCGCCAGCATCAGCAGTTGCTCTGCCCCCGGCGCCCGCAACGGCCCGTATACACCCACCACCGGTTCTACCTACGAGCGGCAGGTGATTGGCGCCTTGGGTGAAACCAAGGTAAGCAGCGAACAGCGGCAGGCGGTACTGGCGGCCTACGATGTGATGGCCCCGCGCCTGAAAAAGAACGATGCCGAGGATATGCGGGTGCAACGGCAGTGGGAGTCGCTGGACCCTCATGCCGCCGACTATCTTGCGCAGGTGGACGATGTCGCACAGAAAGCTGCCAGCGTCTCGGCGGATCGGCTCAAGATGCTGGCGCAGTTCAACAAGACGGTGGCTGCCACGCTCGACGCCAGCCAGTGGTCGCGCTGGGCGAGCGTGATGAACGAGCAGCGTGCAGCCTTTGAGAATGGGCGGCGACTGGACCCGACCTTCCGCCCCGGCGAACGCTGAAAGGTTCACGGACACAAAAAAGGCACCTCGCGGTGCCTTTTTTGTGCAACTGAAGTGCTGTTACTGGGCAGCGACACCGCAGGCGGAGTTGATGCGCAGCGTCTGCAGGGCCGTGAGCACACCGGCGCTCTGCGTCAACTGCAACTTGCGGAACGGCTTCGTCACCGGCAGCGTCAGCAGGAAAGCATCTTCACCCACCACGTACGAGCCCAGCAGCGTCAGGCGCAAACCATCCTGCGTGGTTGCGGTATCGAGCACGGTGTTGCTTGCATTGAGCGTGCTCACCTGGATGTTGCTGAGCAGTGCGAGCGACAGCAGCTGACCCGCTGGCCTGCTGATGATGAAGCCCGCACGCTGGCCCGCAGCCGCGAAGGGAACATCCGCAGCCGAGCTGGCCGTTAGCGACGCCGAGCCAAACAGCAGGCCCAAAGTAGTATTGGTGGACGCGAAGCTCGCCACGTTGTTGTCGATAGCCAATGCGGCATCGTCAACCGAGCAAAGCAGGCAAAGCACCGGCGTGGTTGTGGTGACCACTGTGGCACCGGCACTGGCCAGCAAGGGCCCGGTGCACACGCCATCGGTCACCGTCAGTGGCGCCGATACGCTGGCCACACCACTCACCGGCGGCTGTTTGAGCGTGGCGGTGATGACGGTGATGCCTTCGGCGACACCCACGGCCACGCCGGTATTGCCGATAGCGGCAAAACCGGGGAGCGACGAGGCCCAGTTAAGGCTGGTGGGCGGCACTTCGGCTTCGGTGCCGTCGCTGTAAATGCCGATCACGGCCAACTGCAGGCTTGCACCGGCGGCAACCACTGCCGGGTTCGGCGTGATGCGTGCCCCATCCAGCGACTGCAACACGGCTACACCGACATTGACCGTTGCGGGATTGCTGCTGACGCTGGTCAGGCCATCGTTTTTCAAAACGCTGGCGGTGACCGCGGAGCTACCCACATTCACGCCCGTGACATTGAGCGTGCCGTTGGTCTGAGGAGCGACCGAAATCACTGTGGCACCGGCATCGGCCGAGACCCAGGTGACCGCACCCGGCACTGCGCGCGGCGTGGTGCTGTTGGTGTAGATGCCCAGCGCTTGCAGGTTGATGGTGGCGCCGCGTGGTACTGCAAACGGCGGGCTGAAGTTGGCCGGGGTGCGCACCACGACCACCTGCACCAAGTCCGGCGCGGTCACGGTGATGGCGGATGTCGCGGTAACCGTGCTGCCATCGGCCGCAACGGCACTGGCGCGAATCTGCACGGGTGTCGTGCTTTGCAGCAGCGTGCTCACCGTGGCCGGGTTGGCGCTCGGGGTTACCGTTGCCACCGTCGGCGTGCCGGAAACCCAGCTGAGTGTCTCCACCACACTGCTTGTGGTGGTGCTGCCATCGGCATTGATGTAACGGCCAGTCGCCGTCACCGATTGAGTCAAACCCAGCGGCACCGAAGCCTGCGCGGGGTTCAAGGTGATGGTCTGCAACAGCGGGGCGGCGACCGTCAGCGTCGCCGGCGCGCTGGTGAAACCACCCAGACGGGCTCGAATGGTGGTCGTGCCATTGCGCAGGGCTGTCGCAACACCCGCGTTGCTGATGCTGGCTGTGGCGGCCGTGCTGCTCTCCCAGCTCTCGGCCGTCACTGGCTTGGTGGTGAAGGTTTCGGTGGAGCCGGGCGGTGTCGAAAACTGCCCCAGCGCGCGGTATTGCCGCGTCTGCCCGAGGGCCTCGAGTGTGGCCGGCGTAACGTCTTCGATGACGACACCCGTCAACTGCGGAAAAAAGTCGGGGCTGCTGAGATTGCCGCCGCAACCGCTGATGAGTCCCACCAACAGGGCCATGCCAAATCGTGCCATTCGCATCTTTGCCACTCCTTAAATTGACTATCCGGGCTTCTTGCCCTGACTACTTTTATGCTGTTGCCTGATCACGCCGGCTGCGCGCTTTTCATTCAGCTCACCCTACTCTGCCCTTAATCGCCGATGTACGGCAGTTGGCTTCCCGACAAGCGTCGCTGATCAGCAGGCCAAACGGCAACATCGTACGACTAAATGACCATCGCCAGCTCCGCTGCCTGACGAATAGCCCGTTTGGCATCGAGTTCGCCGGCAGTATGCGCGCCGCCGATCAGATGCACTTTCACGCCAGCCGCTTCGAGCGGCGCCTGCAAGATTCGGAAGGGCTCCTGCCCGGCGCAGATCACGACGTGATCGACTGCCAGCGTGCGGGCTTCGCCCTTCAGCGTGATGTGCAGGCCGGCATCGTCGATGTGCTCGTAATTGACGCCGCCCATCATCTGCACGCGCTTGTCCTTGAGTGCGGCGCGGTGTACCCAGCCGCTGGTCTTGCCCAGATTCTTGCCGAGGGATTCGTCCTTGCGTTGCAGCAGAAACACTTCGCGCGCCGGCGGCGTGAGCTGCTTGGGTACCATGCCGCCGCGTGCGGTGAGCGTTTCGTCCACGCCCCATTCGCGATACCAGTGTTCGGCATTGAGCGTGGCGCTATCGCCCTCGGCAACGAGAAACTCGCTGACATCGAAGCCAATACCACCCGCACCGATGACGGCCACTTTCTTGCCGATCTGCACTTTGCCGTTGAGCACATCGATGTAGCTCACCGCCTTGGGATGGTCGATGCCCGTAATACTAGGCGTGCGCGGCAGCACGCCGGTGGCGAGTACTACTTCGTCAAAACCTTCGGCCTTGAGTGACTCGGCATTGGCCTCACTACCGAGCCGCAAAGTGACACCGGTCGCCTTCAAACGCTCGGTGAAGTAACGCAGGGTTTCGTAAAACTCCTCCTTGCCCGGCACCTTTTTCGCCAGATTGAACTGGCCGCCAATGGCCGCGGCCTTGTCGATCAGCGTCACGCTGTGGCCACGTTCGGCGGCGTAGCAGGCAAAGGCCAAACCCGCGGGGCCGGCACCAACAACCGCCAGTTTCTTCGCCGCTATGACCGGCTTGAAGACAATTTCGGTCTCATAGCCCGCACGTGGGTTGACCAGACACGAAGCGCGCTTGGCCTGAAAGGTGTGATCGAGGCAAGCCTGGTTGCAGGCAATGCAGGTGTTGATGGTCTCGGCTTTTCCAGCTGCTGCCTTGTTGACGAAATCCGGGTCGGCCAGCAGCGGTCGCGCCATGCTCACCATGTCGCAGGCACCGCTGCTCAACAGGCCTTCGGCGATCTCCGGCGTATTGATGCGGTTGGTGGCAATCACCGGAATCTTCACCTCGCCGCGGATGCGCTGCGGCACAAACGCAAACGCCGCGCGGGGCACGCTGGTGACGATGGTGGGGATGCGCGCCTCGTGCCAGCCGATGCCCGCGTTGAGCAGCGTCACGCCCGCGTCTTCAACCGCCTTGGCCTGATACACCACCTCGTCCCAGGTGTTGCCGCCTTCGACCAGATCGAGCATGGAGAGCCGGTAGACGATGATGAAATCCTTGCCGACTGCACGGCGCACGGCCTTGATGATCTCGACCGGAAAGCGGCATCGGTTTTCGATGCTACCGCCCCACTCGTCGTCGCGCCGGTTCACCTGCTTCGTCGTGAACTGGTTGATGAGGTAGCCCTCGCTGCCCATGATCTCCACGCCGTCGTAACCCGCCTCTTTGGCGAGCACGGCGCAGCGCGCATAGGCGGCGATGGTGCGGCGTATGCCCCAGCCCGACATCGCGAACGGCTTGAAGGGATTGATCGGCGATTTGTGGGCGGAGGCCGAGACGGACAGCGGGTGATAGCTATAGCGGCCGGCATGCAGAATCTGCATCGCGATCTTGCCGCCGTTTTCGTGCACGGCATCCGTCACGGTGCGGTGGCGCGGCACCTCGCTGCGTGAGGAAAGTTTCGAGGCAAACGGATAGAACCAGCCCTGCATGTTGGGCGAGAAGCCACCCGTCACCATCAGCCCTACCCCGCCCTTCGCACGCTCCGCGAAGTAGGCAGCAAGCTTGTCGAAATCCTTGGCCTTGTCTTCAAGGCCGGTGTGCATCGAGCCCATCAGCACACGGTTTTTCAGCGTAGTGAAACCGAGATCGAGAGGTTGCAGAAGGTGGGGATAGGGCTGGCTCATGGCTGGCAGGTCACGGTAAGAGAAAGAGGTTTACCACTGGCGCGGCAGATAGGCTGCATCCGGCTTGCCCATGTTGCGACTACTTGCGATGCGCTGGTTCTTGCCCAGCAGCATGCGCAGCTGCCAGCGGCGTTCGCCCGCCAACACACGGTGTTCGCTGGCACTCCACACTTCGCGGAACAGGCGCTTGGCAGCAGCGCTCGCGTCAGGCGAGCGGGTAGCGATCTGCGCGGCAAAGGCTTTGGCAGCAGCCAATGGATCAGCTTCGATGCGGGTGATGAGGCCCAGCGCCTTTGCCTCGTCAGCAGCCACTATGCGGCCCGTGGCGGTGAGCTCGAAAGCCACATCGCGTGGTACCACCTCGCGCAGCAGCAGCATGCCGGCCATGTCGGGGATGAGCCCCCACTTGGCTTCCATCACCGCCAGTTTGGCGTCCGGAGTGGCGAAGCGGATATCGGCCCCGAGCGCGAGCTGGATGCCTGCACCGAAGCAGTTGCCGTGGATGGCGGCAATCACCGGCACCGACAGCGTGCGCCAGATCAGGCAGACGTTCTGGTATTTGTTGGCGACCGGCTTGAGCAGCGGCAAGAAGGCAAGCGCTGCGCTCATCGCACCACCTCCAAACATGCTCTTCACGTCGATGCCGGCACAGAACGAGGGACCTTCGCCCGCGAGAATCACCGCGCGGATGTCGCGGTTTTTCTTGAGCTGCTTCGCGGTCGCAATCAGGGCCTGGATCATCGGGATGTCCATGCCGTTGTGCTTGTCCGGCCGGTTGAGGCGGACGATGGCGACCTGGTTTTCGATGGCTACGGTGACGCGCTGCTGCATGGTGCAACTCCTAAAGGTTCGGCACTTTCTTCCACACGATCCACGTCCCGATCAGCGCAATGATGGCAGCGATCAGAAACGTTGCCTCCGGCCGCACATGATCCCAGATCGCACCCGCGCCGAGACTGCCCAGCGAACCACCCACGCCGTAGGCGCTTGCGTTGTAGATCGCCTGCCCGCGTCCCTGCAAGCGGGTCGGGAACAGGGTGAATACATAGCGCATCGCACAGGCGTGGTAGGCGCCAAAAGTGAGCGCATGGCTCATCTGGATAAAGATCAACGCCGTGAACGAATCGGCGAGCACCACCGTCAGCAGCCAGCGCAGCACGGTGGCACCTAGGGCGGCCACCAAAAGACGCTTGGCACCGACCTTGGCGATGACGCGGCTCATGTAGAAGAACAGCACGATCTCGGCGATGACCGCAATCGCCCACAAGATGCCACTCAGGCTGCGCGGGTGGCCGTGACGCTCCAGAAAGAGCGTGAAGAAGTTGTAATACGGCGCGAAGGACATCTGTGAGCAGAGGCAGGCGATGAGGAGCGCAATCACCTCGGGCCGCTTGATGACCGAGCCGATGCCCGCCATCGGCACCGCCGGGTCGTGTGGCACGGCAACCGTCTCAGGCACCAGATAGCTCGACGCCGCCATGCCCGCGAACAGCACACCCACCAGCCAGGGCAGCGGCAGAATGCCCCACAGATCGAGCAGCGGCCCAAGCGAAAGCACCGACACCACGAAGCCCACCGAGCCCCACAACCGCACGCGCGAATAGTCACCGCCGGTCTTGGCGAGATGCACCATCGAAACCGTTTCGAACTGCGAGAGCAGCGCCTGCCAGAACAGGTTGTAGGCCAGCATCGCGGCGGTGATGGCCCAGACGCCATCCACGAAGGGGATCAGCAGAAACAGTACGAGCGAGGCGACGCTGGTGATGCGCACCAGATGGATGCGCCGGCCACTGTGATCGCCCAGCCAACCCCAGAGAAACGGCATGGTCGCGCGCGAGATGCCGGCGAACGCATAGGCGATGCCAATCTGGGTGGCGGTAAAGCCGCGCGCCTCCAGATACGGCGACCAATACGGCATGAACGCGCCCACCGTCGCGTAATAGAAAAAGTAGTAGCCGCCAAGGCGGGCGTGGAGCGATTGCGGGGACATGGGCGGCGCATCTTAACGACCGACTGCGGCGTATGCTGCGCACCCAACAAGCGCGTGGAGACCGCCCGATATGACCGACCTGATCCTGCACCACTACCCCTTCTCGCCTTATGCCGAAAAGACCCGCGCCGTGCTGGGCTACAAGCAGCTGGCATGGCACTCGGTGCAGATCCCGCCGGTCATGCCCAAGCCGGACCTGATGCCCCTCACCGGCGGCTATCGCAAGACGCCCGTGCTGCAAGTGGGCCGCGATGTCATTTGCGATACCGCGCTGATCGTGCGCGTGCTCGACCGTCTGCACCCCGCAACGCTGGTCGTGCCACCGGCGCACCGCGCCAGCTGCGCCGCCTGGGCCACCCTCGAACAGACGCTGTTCTTCTCGGCGGTGGCCACCAACTTCGCCCCTGCCGGCATCAAGGCGATGGCCGAGCGCATGGGGCCGGAGCTGATGCAGATATTCGGGGCCGATCGCCAGGCCTTCTTCGTCGGTGGTGCCGCGCGCCGGCCCAATGCCGAGTTCGGCAAGCTCAATTTCATCCCGCACATGCATGCACTGGACGTGCAGCTGGCCGAAGGCAAACCGTTTCTGCTCGGCGATACACCCACCCTGGCCGACTTCTGCGCCTTTCACCCCACCTGGTTCGTGCGCAACAACCCCGGCACCACCACGGCGCTCGATCCGTTCAAGAATCTGCTGGCCTGGTACGACCGCGTGAAGAGCCTCGGCCACGGCAGGCCGAGCGAGATGTCGGCCGAAGCCGCGCTGACGGTGGCACGCGAATCGACCCAATGGCTTGATCTGGATGGCCCGCTGCTGGAGCCGGACGGCATCAAGCTCGGCCAGCCCGTGGTGGTGCGCGCCACCGACTACGGGGTTGATCCCGTCGAAGGCGCCCTCATACACGCCTCAGTGTTTGAACTGGTGGTGCAGCGCAAGGACGAGCGCGCGGGTGAAGTGCGAGTGCACTTTCCGCGCAGCGGCTTCAGCGTGGTGCCCGTGCAGACACACTAACTTTCCTCGGAGATTGACCATGTCACTGTCGATGTATCAGGCCTCCATGCCTGTCGCTGCACACGCCCTCCACAACCTCGCCGCCGTGCTCGCCAAGGGCAAGGCGCACATCAACGACAAGAAGCTTGACGAAGCCGCCTTCATCAACTTCAGGCTCTTTCCCGACATGCTGCCGCTGGCCACCCAAGTGCGTATCGCCTGCGACATGGTGAAGGGTGGCGGCGCGCGTCTGGCCGGGGTCGAAGTGCCCAAATACGAGGACAACGAGACCACCTTCGAGCAACTGATTGCCCGCGTGCAGAAAACGCTCGACTTCATCGGCAGCCTCAAGCCCGAGCAATTCGACGGCAGCGAAACCCGCGAAATCACCCTTCCCAATCCGCGTGGCCCGATGAAGTTCACTGGCCTGAACTACCTGTTGCAGTTCGTGCTGCCCAACCTGTATTTTCACTCGGCAACGGCCTACAACATCCTGCGCCACAACGGCGTCGAGATTGGCAAGATGGATTTTCTGGGCAAGATTCAGTAGGTCGCTTTGTGCGGTATCGACGGGCCTCCTTGCGAGGCCCGTTTTTGTTGGGCGCTAGCGCAGCGTCACCGCATCGATCTGGGCGCTGCGCTCGCCATCGCTGAGCCAGAGCTGGCCATCCTGCACCGTGCATTGCAGCTTCATGTTTTTCTGCACGAAAGCAGCGAGCGGCGTGTCGCCACTCACCACCAGGCGCCGCACACTCAGATTGCGTGCGCGTTCGAGCTTGGGGGCTATGTTTTCCCACCAGATGGGTGTGGCATTTCCATAAGTGATGACGACAACCTGAGACGAGCGCCCGCAGGCTTTCATCACACGTTTCTCGTCCGGCTGGCCCAGGTCGATCCAGACGTCGATCGCGCCGGTGAGGTCCTTCTGCCAGATGTCGGGTTCGTCCGGGTCACTCAGGCCCTTGGTGAAGGCGAGGTATTCGTGTGCGTATAGCGCAAACGCCAGCACTCGCAGCATCAGCCGCTCGTCGTTCTCTGAGGGGTGCTGTGCGAGTGTGAGCGCATGGTCGGCGTAGTAGCCGCGGTCCATGTCGGCAATGTTGAGTTCGGCTTTGCAGATGGTGGCTTTGAGGGCCATGTTTTTCTCGTTGAGTTAAGCGATGGCGGCTTCGGCTGGCGGCGGTGGCTTGCGCTCGCCTCTGACGGCGAGCACCACACCGGTAACCAGAAGCATGACACCGAGCCAGGCCGTCATCGGCCAAGGCTTGCCGTCGTAGGCCCAGGCGCAGGCCAAGCCACTCAGGGTCTCGAAGGCGATCATCGGCCCCAACAGGGTGGAGGGCAGCCGCGCGCTGCCGAGGTTCCACAGCACGTTGGCGATGCCGGAGCAGACCACGCCGAGCACGATCCACACCGGCAGCAGTGCGGCCAGATTCGGCTGCGCGGTGCCGCCCGCGACGAAGAACAGTGCCAGCCCAAACGGCAGGCCCGCCGCACCCTGCAAGCTCGCCCACAGCAGCGATTGCCCCGGCGCATAGCGCCGCATCGCCCGCTGGTTGAGCAACGCGTAAGCCGACCAGCACAGCAGCGCGCCTACCGCGAGTGCGAGGCCGCGCGGGTTGGGCGTGCCATCTAGCGGCCGCCAGTTGGCGAGCACGATGCCGCCCGCCATCACCGTCATCGCCAGCCACAGCCAGCCAGTCGGCCAGCGTCGCGCCACGAGGCAGGCGATGACCGGCACCGTGACCGGGATCATCCCGACAATCATCGTCGGCAGTGCGATACCGATGCTCTGCACCGCCGCCGATACGCAGAGGAAGTAGACGAAGTTGCCCAACAGCGCGAGCCCCGCCGCCGCTCGCCAGGCCTTGAGGTTACGGATGATCACGTGCGACGCCCGCGTGCGTTGCCACACCCACACGAGGCACAGCACCGCGAAGAAACCATAGAAGGTGTAGCGCCCGCCGGTGATCTGCACGGGTGTGGCACCCGGCACCCAGATGGGGCCGAGGAAGACCAAGCCCCAGATGAGGTTGGCGGCGATGGCGTAGAGGAGGCCGAGGTTCATGGACAACTCTTGCCACCACACAGCATGTGATGACGTCGGCTTGAATAACTATTTAGGCAGCTCACCTAGACACCAGTTCTTCGTAGAGCGCGCGAAGCTCTTTGGCGCGAGACTCTGTGAGGGCGCACGCCTGCACGTTGTGGATTAGCGGCCGAATGCTTCCACCCATGTAGAAACTACCGGCCAACAACACCTGCTTTTTTCGAAAGGCTTGCCATGCCCGTTGAGCTTCCTCTAAGTGCTTGAGGTTGTCTCCTTCGAGCAGTGAACGAAGGCGCTCGTACGCTTGCTTCAACTCCAGATCAGCTTTTTCAAACTCTTCGTAGGAGCCTTGATTCATTTCCGCCTGAGTGACAATGCGATCTGAACCAGTCTCCGTTATGGATGCTACGACCGCTTCAGCTTCTTCCAGCGATGCGTGGGCAGACAGCTTTGAAATAAGCACCGCACTTAGCTTTTTGAGGCCTTCAGGCGTGAGATTCTGCTCTTTCAGCTCCCGATTAATTCTGAGTAATTTCTCTTTGATATCGAGGTCCTCATGTTCAGAAGACTTCTCAATTCTTCTGCGTGTGAAATAGACCGCAGGACCAATAAGCAGACCGGCAACGAACAGCCCGATATCTTTTGCAGTACTGCAATCCATTAACGGCTCACTTTCAGAACTACCAATTAGCGTTCAGCCGCAATACGCGGCGTCTTCGGCACCACATCCGCGTTCTGCGCCCGATGCCGCAGCGCATGGTCCATCAGCACCAGCGCCAGCATGGCCTCGGCAATTGGCGTGGCGCGCACGCCGACGCAGGGGTCGTGGCGGCCGGTGGTGCGCATCTCGGTGGCCTCGCCATCCGCGTTGATGGTCTTGCCCTTGATCTGGATGCTCGAGGTCGGCTTGATCGCGAGGCGCGCGTAGACCGTCTGCCCGGTGGAAATGCCGCCGCTGATGCCGCCGGAGTGATTCGCCAGAAAGCCCTCGGGCGAAAGTTCGTCGCGGTGCTCGCTGCCGCGCATGTTCACCACCGCAAAGCCATCGCCGATCTCGACACCCTTCACGGCATTGATGCTCATCAGGGCCTGCGCGATGTCGGCATCGAGCCGGTCGAACACCGGCTCGCCGAAGCCCGGCGGCACGTTGGTGGCTTCGACATAGAGCAGCGCGCCGCAGCTATCACCGGCGCTGCGCAACTCGTCGATGAGCTGGCCCAGTTCCGGCACGCGCGCTGGATCAGCCGCGAAGAAGGGGTTGTCGTTGACCGTCTGCCAGCTCGTGCGGGCAACCTTGATCGGCCCCATCTGTTCCAGACAGCCGCGGATGACGATGCCGTATTTCTGCTGCAACCACTTCTTGGCAATGCCGCCGGCCGCCACACGCGCCGCCGTCTCGCGCGCCGAGCTGCGGCCACCGCCGCGATGGTCGCGGATGCCGTATTTCTGGATGTAGGCGTAGTCCGCATGGTTGGGGCGGAACACCTCGACGATCTTGGCGTAGTCGTAGCTGCGCTGGTCGGTGTTTTCGATGACGAGCGCAATCGGTGTGCCGGTGGTCAGGCCCTCGAACACGCCGCTGAGAATGCGAACCTGATCCTCTTCCTTGCGCTGGGTGACGAACTTGCTGGTGCCCGGTTTTCTCCGATCGAGATCAGGTTGCAGATCGGCCTCGGTGAGCGGCAAGCCGGGCGGGCAGCCATCCACGATGCAGCCGAGTGCGGGGCCATGCGACTCGCCGAAAGTGGTGACCACGAAGCTCTTGCCAAAACTATTGCCAGACATGACGGCTCACTCGCTGCGATACGGGCACTGTGTGCGCCTCAAGGGTGGATCAAGGGGCATAGTTTGGCGTACGTTGCCGCCTACACCACTTTTTGGGATGAGCTGCCATGTTCACACCGGCCGTCGAAGCACTGCGATCTGAAGACATTGAACGTCTGATGCTGACCGACCCCAGCTACGACGAAAGCTTCGACCGCATCGTGCGCATGGCCAAAACCCTCACGGGGGCCGATGCCGCGGCGTTTTCAGTGCTGGATGGCGGCCGTCAATTCTTCAAGGCGCAAGAGGGGCTGGCCGTGCGCGAGACGGCGCGCGAGGTGTCGTTTTGCACGCACGCCATCGAGCAGACCGATCTCTTCGTGATACCCGACGCGCACACCGATGCACGCTTTGCCGACAACCCACTGGTGTGCGCCCCGGGTGGCATCTGCGCCTACGCGGGCCTGCCGGTGCGCGCGCCGTCGGGTTTGCCGATGGGTGCGCTGTGCGTCATCAACAACGAGCCGCGCGGCTTCGATGCCAACATCCAGCACTCACTCGAAGACCTGCGCGGCATGCTGGAAGAAAGCCTGATGCTGCGCTCGCTGTCGATCGTCGACTCGCTGACGGGCCTGTTAAACCGCCGCCACTTCGAGGATGTAGCGCAACGCGAATGGCGGCGCGCATTTGCCGCCCAACCGCCGGTGGCGGTGCTGATGATGGACGTGGACTTCTTCAAGAAATACAACGACCGCTACGGCCACCCGGCTGGCGATGTGGCGCTGAAGAAAGTGGCACGCGCCCTGCAAACCGCTGCGCGGCGTGTGGGCGATGTGGTCGCCCGCATCGGCGGCGAGGAGTTTGCGATGGTGCTGCCCAACACCACGCCGGAAGGCGTGCACGAAGTCGCCGAGAAAATCCGTGAGGCCATTGCCGCCCTCGCCATTCCCCATGCCGATGCACCGGGCGGCATCGTCAGTGCATCCATCGGCGGCACGCTAGTCGCCGAGCCCGCCGACCCCGACACCAGCTTTGCTGCTGCTCTGAAGCGCGCCGACGAAGCGCTGTATGCGGCGAAGGCCGCAGGACGCAATCGTTTCGTGCTGCTGGAGTAGCCCGAGCGCTTACTGCTGTTGCAGCCACTGCACCAGCGCACGACGGCCGATCACGAACACGCCGTCGCCACCGCGCTCGAAGTCCGGCCAGGCCACCGGCAGGTGCGGGAAGCGCTGAAGGAACTCATCCTGAGAGCCGCCGATCTCGCAGATCAGCAGACCATCGTCGGTGAGGTATTGCGGCGCTTCGGCCAGCAGGCGGGCGACGATGTCCATGCCGTCTTCACCGGCCTCCAGCGCCAGGCGCGGCTCGTGGCGGAACTCGGCGGCGAGTGCATCGACCTCGGCGGTCGGCACGTAGGGCGGGTTGCTGACGATCAGCTCGTAGCAGGCTTCGGCCGGCAGGCCCGCGAACAAGTCGGACTCGTACGCCCGCACCTGCGGATGCACGCGGTGGCGCAGGATGTTGCTCTTGGCGACTTGCAGCGCGCCGGAGTCCAGCTCGGCCAGATCGACTTCGGCATGCGGGAAGGCATAGGCGCAGGCAATGCCGATGCAACCGGAACCCGCGCAGAGATCGAGGATACGGGTGGGCTGTGTGCTGAGCCAGGGCTGGAAGTGCTTGCCGATCAGCTCGCCGATGGGCGAGCGCGGAATCAGCACGCGCTCGTCGATGGTGAACGGCAGACCGCAGAACTGGATCTCACCCATCAGGTACGCCGCAGGCTTGCGGCTGTTGAGACGCTCGTTGAGCAGCTTCCACACTAGCGCGCGCTCGGGCTGGGTGAGCGTCGCCTCCAGATAAATCGCCGGCACGTCGGGCGGCAGCTTCAAGGCCCAGAGCGTCAGGTGGAACGACTCGTCCAGCGCGTTGTCTGTGCCATGCGCAAACACCAGGCCGCGCCGCGCAAAAGCAGAGGCACCCCAGCGGACGAAGTCGCGCACCGTCGCAAGCTCCGGTGGCAGAGAGAGGGAGTGAGCGGCGAGTGGATCGTTGGGCGTGGACATTCTCGTATTATCGACGCAGCGCGTTGGCCGGGTCGATCATCAAAGATGATTTATTGAGGCAGCAAGCTGCCTCGACACCGTTGCCTTCACTTTCGATTTGCTCATGCTCAATAAAATCCCTGCACCGCTGCGCTTCGGCCTCATCGCCGCCCTCGCCGCCGCCCTTGGCCTCGCGCTCGGCGTCGTCTTCATGCAGCCCAAGGCGGTGAGCATCGAGTCCGGCACGCTGTTGCAGCCGCCTCGCGAACTGCCCGCGTTTGCGCTGACCGATGCCGACGGCAAACCCTTCACCAACGCCAATCTGCAAGGGCACTGGACGGTCTTCTTCGTCGGCTTCACCACCTGCCCGGACGTCTGCCCCGCCACGCTCACCACCATGAAGGGCGTGATGGCCGACCTGGGCCCACTGGCCGAGCAGGTGCAGATGACGCTGCTGAGCATCGACCCCGAGCGCGACACGCCCGAGCGCCTGAAAAGCTACGTGCAGTATTTCGACCCTCGCTTCAATGGCGTCACCGGCACTACCGCCGAGCTGGACAAGCTCGCGCGGGCGATGAGCTTCGTCTACACCAAGGTGCCGGGTGCAACGCCCGAGACCTACACGATGGATCACTCCGCAGCCCTCATCGTCATTAATCCGCAAGGGCAGCTGGCCGGTTTCTTCACCGCGCCGCATCGCCAGAAAGCCCTCGTCACCGACCTCACCACTCTGCTCAAAAAAAAAGCATGACCGACGCCTCTCTCTCCGACCGCCTGTTCGCGGCGATCCAGCAAGTGCTGCCGACGCGCGCGCTCTCCAGCGGTATGCACGCGCTGACGCGCATCGAGACGGTGTGGTTCAAGGACGCCTTCATCAAGGTGTTCATGCGCTTGTTCCCCAGCATCTCGCTGGATGAAGCCGTGGTGCAGGACGCCACGCAGTTCAAGAGCTTCAACGCCTTCTTCACCCGCGCGCTGAAACCCAGCGCCCGCAAGGTGGATGATGCCGCCAGCGCTTTCGTGAGCCCGGTCGACGGCACCGTCTCGCAGTTCGGCGATATCACAGGCGGCGAATTGATTCAGGCCAAGGGCCACACCTACAGCGCACAAACCCTGCTCGCAGGCCGTGCGGACTGGGCGGCGGAGTTTGCGGGTGGCCAGTTCATCACCATCTATTTGGCGCCTTACAACTACCACCGCATCCACATGCCGCTGAAGGGCACGCTGCGCGAATGGGCCTATGTGCCGGGGCGTTTGTTCTCGGTGAATCACGCCACCGCCCGCGCCTTGCCCGGCGTGTTCGCACGCAACGAGCGCGTGGTGGCACTCTTCGATACCGAACTGGGGCCGATGGCGATGGTGCTGGTCGGCGCGCTATTCGTCGGCAGCACCGAGACCGTGTGGGCTGGCGAAATCAGCCCGCCGCATGTGCGCGACCCCGAGCCGAAAATCTATTCACAGCGCGACGTCATCACGCTTGAAAAAGGCATGGAGATGGGCCGTTTCAACATGGGTTCAACGGTGATTCTGCTCACCCCGAAAAAGCTCGACTGGGTCAATGGTCTGGCTTCAAAACAAGCGCTGCAGATGGGCCAGCGCATCGCCACGATCAACTAAGAACCGCATGAATCTAGATCTGCACCGCACGCTCGATGCCCTCGGCACCATCGTCCTCGGCAAGGAGCGGCAGCTCAAGCTCGCCCTCACCTGTCTGCTCGCTCGCGGCCACCTGCTGATCGAGGACGTGCCCGGTGTCGGCAAGACCACGCTCGCCTTGGCACTCTCGAAAGTGCTGGGCCTGAGCTTTCAGCGCGTGCAGTTCACCAGCGATCTGCTGCCGGCAGACATTCTCGGCGTCTCAGTGTTCGAGCGCGATGCGGCGAGCGGCAACAGCAGTTTCCGCTTTCATCCCGGCCCGATCTTTTCGCAGGTGGTGCTGGCCGACGAGGTCAACCGCGCCAGCCCCAAAACCCAGTCGGCATTGCTCGAAGCGATGGAAGAACGTCAGGTCAGTGTCGAGGGTGCGACTCGTCCCCTGCCCGACCCGTTCTTCGTGCTGGCCACCCAGAATCCGGCCGATCAGATCGGCGTGTTCCCGCTGCCGGAGTCGCAGATGGATCGCTTCCTGATGCGACTCTCGATGGGCTTCCCGCCGCGCGCCGCCGAACGTGCGTTGCTGCTGGAGCAGGATCGCCGCACGCTGTTGCAGGAGCTGCAACCGACGCTGACACCCGCGCAGTTGCGCGAGGCCCAAGCACTGGTCGGCAAGGTCGTCACTACCCCTGCACTGGTCGATTACCTGCTGGCCTTGATCGAAGCCACGCGCCGTCATCCGGGCTTGAAGCAAGGTCTTTCGCCGCGCGCGGGCCTGGCACTGCGCCGTGCAGCACAAGCCTGGGCACTGTTCGAAGGCCGTAGCGGTGTGATCCCCGAAGACGTGCAGGCAGTATTCGCCGCCGTTGCGGGCCATCGTTTGATTGCCGCCGAGCGCGAGCGCGCAGCACCCACGGCGGAAGCCATTCTCGAAGCGGTCGCAATTCCCTAAGGGTCGAGGGCGATGCGCATCCGCCCCACGCTCGATACCGCGCCCGCCGCGCTCAATGTCGATGGGCGAGATCCGTTCTGGGCGCGGCTGGCCATGATCGTGCTGCACCCGCTCAAGTCCGCACGCCAGCGCATCAACAACTGGGTGGCGGCGCGCGTCACGCGCCAGCCAGGCCCGGTCGCGATCCCGCGCCACCGTATCTACATCGTGCCGACGCGTTTCGGTTACGGCTATGCGGTGCTGCTGCTGGTGATGCTGCTGGGAGCGATGAATTACTCCAACAGCATGGCCTTTGCGCTCACCTTTTTGCTGATGGGTCTGGGCCTGCTGGGTATGCACCACACCCACGCCAACCTGCTGCATCTCAGGCTGCGCGCAGGCAAGGTGAACAATGTTTTTGTCGGCGAAGAAGCGCGCTTCGAGGTGTGGGTGGAAAACCCCAGCAACAGCGCCCGCTACACCATCGCCCTCGGCTGGCCGGATGACCCGCCTGCCCACTGGCTGGACGTGCCCGCGCAGGGCAGCACCAGCGGATTTTTGCCGTTGCGCGCGCCGAAGCGCGGCTGGCTGCGCGCGCCACGGTTTGCGGTAGCCACCGAGTTTCCGCTGGGCCTGCTGCACGCCTGGACCTGGATCGAGCTGGACATGAACACGCTGGTCTACCCCGCACCCGCCGCCCACGGCCGCACGCCGCCTGTCGCGGCGGGCGATAGCGGTGTCGCCGCCACCAACCGCCCCGGTGTCGATGAGTTCGTCGGCCTGCGCAGCTATGCGGCGGGCGATACGCCGCGCACCATCCACTGGAAGAGCTTCGCCAAGCTCGGCGTGCCGCTGGTGAAACACTTTGGCGAGACAATCTCCAGCGAGCGCATCTTTGCCTGGGATGCACTCAGCGGCCTCGACACCGAAGCGCGCCTGGGCCAGCTGTGCCGCTGGGTGCTGGATGCCGAGACCGCGCGCGAACCCTATGTACTGGTGCTGCCCTCGCTCACGCTGGGCCCGGCGATCGGCGATGTGCACCAGCATGCCTGCCTGCGGGCGCTGGCACTGCATGGACTGGCCGCATGAGCAGCCAGGCGAAAGCCGCGGTCAGCAGCTATCTGCATGTTGCGACCTTGCTGCGCTTGCTGGTGGTGCTGCTCTTCGTGCTGGCACCGCACATGGCGCGCCTGCCGGTGTGGGAAACCGTCGCCGTGCTGGCCGTCATCGCCTGGCGCGCCTGGGCCGCACAGCGCTACTTCACCATGCCGAGCAAGTGGATTCGCGGCGCGCTCGCGCTCGCGGCCTTCGCCGCCGTCTACGCGAGCTATGGCCGCATCAACGGCCAGCATGCGGGTGTGGCGCTGCTGGTGGTGATGGCAGCACTCAAGCTCACCGAGATGGACCAGCGCCGCGACGTGATGGTGATGGTGTTCCTGATGTATTTCGTGTGCAGCACGCACTTCCTGTTCTCGCAGGAGTTGTGGACGCTGGTCTATCTGCTGCTGGCAGCGGTTGCGGTGACTACCGTGCTGATCGAGAGCAACCACGCGGGTGCGCCCTTGCCGCTCAAGGTCACGCTCGGACGGGGTGGCAGGCTGGTAGCGCAAGCGCTGCCGCTGATGCTGCTGATGTTCATCCTCTTCCCGCGCGTGCCGGGGCCGCTGTGGGGCTTGCCGTCCGACGCCGGTGCCTCACGCTCCGGCCTCTCCGACCGCATGGCACCGGGCGATATCGCCGCCCTCATCCTCAGCGATGAACTTGCCTTCCGCGTCGACTTCGAGGGCAATGCACCGCCGCAGAACCAGCTCTACTGGCGCGGACCGGTGTTCTGGGATTTCGACGGCCGCGAGTGGAGCGAGGGCGGGCCGGTCTACACCGCGCCCTACCCGGTGCAGTTGCAAGGCACGCCGGTTCGCTATGAAGTGACGCTCGAACCCAACCGCACCACCTGGCTGTTCGCGCTCGATGCCATCGACCCATCGCAGCTGCCGCCCGACTCGCTGGTGACGGTCGATGGCCGGCTGCTGGCCAATAAGTCGATACGGGAACGCATCGCCTATCGCGCCGTATCGCACCCACGCTACCTCGCAGCACCCGAACTCAGCGATCAACAGCGCCGCATGGCAACACGTCTTCCCAGCAATCGCAATCCGCAGGCGGTGGCGATGGCACAGCGCTGGCGCGCCGAGGGCATGGACGATGCCGCGCTGATGCAGGCGGCCTTGCAGATGTTCCGCAACCAGCAGTTCTTCTACACGCTCAACCCGCCGATTCTGGAAGGTGGCAATCCCGTCGACGAGTTCCTGTTCACCACAAAAAAAGGCTTCTGCGAGCATTACTCCAGCGCCTTCACCACGCTGATGCGCGCAGCCGGCATCCCGGCGCGCGTGGTCACCGGTTATCAGGGCGGCGCACGCAACGTCATCGGCGGCTACTACACGGTGCGGCAGTCCGATGCCCATGCCTGGAGCGAGGTCTGGCTGCAGGACAAGGGCTGGGTGCGCGTCGACCCCACTGCCGCCGTCGCGCCCAACCGGGTCGAGCTCAACCTGCAATCCGCGCTCGGTGCAGATGAAGCGCTGCCGTTCGCCTTCCGCCGCAGCAGCAGCCAGTTGTTCACGCAGCTGGAAGCGCGCTGGGATTGGGTGAACGCCGAATGGAACCGCTGGGTGCTGGCCTACGGCCCGGAATTGCAAAAGGAGTTTCTCGGCCGCTTCGGCATCGAAGGCTGGCGGGACTTGATGCTCGCCCTCATCGTGGCTCTGTCGGCCGCCACCGGCCTGTTCGGTCTCATTGCCCTGCGGCGCGCGATGCCAGCTCGCGTCGAAGACGACGCGCTGCGACTGTGGCGGCAGGCCACAGCCAAGCTCGCAGGCGATGGTCTGATCCAGCGTCCGCACGAGGGGCCGCAGGCGTTCGTCGCGCGTGTGATCGAGCAGCGGCCAGAGCTGGCGGCAGTGCTGCAAGCGCTGCTCGCCAGCTATCTGGGCAGTCGCTACAACGGTGATGCCGCTGCACAAGCGGAGCTGGCACAGCGCGCACGCGGCTTCAAGCCACGGCAGATCAAGCCTTAAGGGTTGAAGCCCGCGAAGCGCTCGGCCATCTGCTCGTAAAACGCCTTGTCTTCGTCGCTGGCCGCAGGCGGCGTGACCACACGGATCTCGATGATCTGATCACCCGGCGTCGCACCCGGCAGGCCACGTCCCTTGAGCCGCATTTTCTTGCCGCCCTGGCTGCCCGCAGGCAGCTTGAGTTCCACCTCGCCGCCCAAGGTCGGCACGCTGACGGTGGCACCCAGTGCCGACTGCCAGGGTGCGACGCTGACCACGCAGGACAGATCGCGGCCCTTCAGCTCGAACTTGGAATGTGTGGCAAAGCGCATCTCCAGCAGCAGATCGCCGCCGAAACGACCCTGACCGGTGAGGCGGATGGTCTGCCCCTCGGTGATGCCCTTGGGAATCTTCAC
Organism: Stagnimonas sp.; assembly: GCA_965279705.1. Lineage (GTDB taxonomy): Bacteria > Pseudomonadota > Gammaproteobacteria > Nevskiales > Nevskiaceae > Stagnimonas. The sequence continues at coordinate 1,915,752 of OZ257257.1, read as the reverse complement.
GTCCAGCGTCTTGCCGCTGGTGAGTTGTACGCGACGGCTGCCGCCGTTGAAGGATTCTTCCAGCGAAATGGTCAGCACATCACGGCTGTCTTCGGCCTCTGGCGCAAAACCACCACCGCCCATGCCGCCAGCACCGCCGCCGAACATCGAAGAAAACAGATCCGAGAAATCGCCACTGAAGCCGCCAGGATTACCACCACCCGTTGCGCCACGACCACCGCGTGCACGACCACCACCCCAGCCCGGCGGCGGCCGAAACTGCTGGCCTGCACGCCAATCGGCACCCAGCTCGTCATAGGCCTTGCGCTTTTCGGGGTCGCTCAAGACCTCGTTGGCTTCGTTGACCTCCTTGAAGCGATCTTCAGCACCCTTGGCCTTGTTCTTATCCGGGTGAAACTCGGCGGCGAGCTTGCGATAGGCCTTCTTGATCTCGGCAGGTGTCGCCGTGCGGCTTACGCCGAGTGCTTTATAAAAATCTTTGTATTCCAACTTACTTCATCCTAAGTATTTGATTTTAATAAAATCATCGCCCATTTTTCTGGCTCATTTGAGCGCAATAGATTGCTCATAGACAACAAACAACATATCGGGTTCGCGTCGATGACTAAAAGTTAAGTGCTGCAATGTCATGTTCAAGGTTACGAGCGTAACCGCTGCGTGAGTTCAGATGCGCAGCCTGATTACCCACCCCCTACATGCCGGGTAGGCAGGGGGTCAGGGTTTCTAGGTATGGGTTTCAACGCCCATCCCAATATCTACAAAAAATGCGGCAGCCTAAAAATCCTGCACCTCGGCCCGCTACCATGTGGGCCGGGACACATAACAAGAAAAACCATGTTCGAGCAGGCTTTCAAAAACATCGACAACGTCCTATTCAAGGATGCTGGCTGCACCAGTGAGCTGGACTACACCGAGCAGTCGTCGTGGATTCTGTTCCTCAAGTATCTCGACGCGCTCGAAGGCGACAAAGCAGCAGAGGCAGCACTAGAGGGCAAGCCCTACACGCCCATCCTCAAGCCGGAGTTCAAGTGGGAGGCTTGGGCAGCGCCGAAGGATGCCAACGGCAAGCTCGACCACAACAAGGCGCTGACGGGCGACGACCTCAAGCAGTTCGTCAACGGCAGGCTGTTCCCCTACTTGCACCTGTTCAAGTCGCAGGCGACCGGCCCCAACACCATCGAATACAAGATCGGTGAAATCTTTGGCGAGATCGGCAACAAGGTGCAGAGCGGCTACAACCTGCGCGAGGTGCTGGAAATCGTGGATGGCTTGCGCTTTCGCAGCCAGACCGAAAAGCACGAGCTGAGCCATCTCTACGAAGCCAAGATCAAGAACATGGGCAACGCCGGGCGCAACGGCGGCGAGTATTACACCCCGCGTCCGCTGATCCGCGCCATCGTGCAAGTGGTCAAGCCCACCATCGGTGAGCGGGTGTATGACGGGGCCGTGGGATCGGCTGGCTTCTTGTGCGAAGCCTTCGACTACCTCAACAAGCCCGGCATCAGCACCAGCGAGGCCAAGACGCTGCAAGAGCGCACCTTCTACGGCAAGGAGAAGAAGAGCCTCGCCTACGTCATCGCCATCATGAACATGATTCTGCATGGCATCGAAGCACCCAACATCATCCACACCAATACGCTCGCCGAGAACATCAGCGACATTCAGGACAAAGACCGCTTCGATGTAGTGCTCGCCAACCCGCCCTTCGGCGGCAAGGAGCGCAAGGAGGTGCAGCAGAACTTCCCCATCAAATCTGGCGAGACCGCGTTTCTGTTCTTGCAGCACTTCATCAAGATTTTGAAGGCCGGTGGTCGCGGCGGCATCGTCATCAAGAACACCTTCTTGAGCAACACCGACAACGCCAGCGTTGCCATCCGCAAGCTGCTGCTCAAGGACTGCAATCTGCACACCGTGCTCGACTTACCCGGAGGCACCTTTCAGGGCGCGGGCGTGAAAACCGTGGTCCTGTTTTTTGAGAAGGGCGCACCCACACGCAAGGTGTGGTTCTACCAACTCAAGCCCGGCCGCAACATGGGCAAGACTAACCCGCTCAACGATGCTGACTTGGCTGACTTCATCACCCAGCAACAGACCTTTGCCGACTCCGCCCAGTCGTGGTCGGTGGATGTGGCGGGCATTGATGCAGTGAGCTACGACCTGTCGGTGAAAAACCCCAACGGCGGCGACGAAGTGGCGCTGCGCAGCCCGGCGGAAATCATGGATGAGATTGCGGCGCTGGATGTGGAGAGTGCTGAGGTGTTGTTGGGTATTCGGGCGCTGCTATGACTCACGCATGGCCAACGATGAGGCTTGGTGACGTTTGCGAAATCATCATGGGCCAAAGCCCAGATGGAGACAGCTACAACACGACCGGCGAAGGCGTGCCGCTCATTAATGGTCCAGTCGAGTTCAGTAAAGAATCGTTCGGCCTCACTGTCCGCTCGAAGTTCACGACGCAGCCCAGCAAGTTTTGCAAGGAGGGCGACTTAATCCTTTGTGTTCGCGGTTCAACGACCGGTCGAATGAACATTGCTGGCTTTGATGCTTGCGTTGGGCGTGGCGTTGCGGCGATTCGAGCAAGGCAGTTTCAGCCTTGGATCAACCACTTCATCAGTTCTAAACGCGATCAGATTCACGGCAAGGGAACCGGTGCGACGTTCCCAAATGTTTCAGGCGAAACACTCGCCGCTTTCACGCTCGCAATGCCTCCGTTGCAGGAACAACAACGCATCGTCGCCATCCTCGACGAAGCGTTTGACGGCATCGCCACCGCCAAAGCAAACGCCGAAAAGAATCTGCAAAACGCGCGCGAGTTATTTGAGAGTCACCTACAGGCTGCGTATGCACGAGAAGAGTCAGCTGACGAGCCGACGGAGCTGGGTGACGTGTGTGAGTTCGTCGGCGGGTCACAGCCACCTAAGTCTGTCTTTTCAGCCATTAAGACGGCTGACAACATTCGCCTCATCCAGATTAGGGACTACAAAACCGACAAGCATCTGGTTCACATCCCGCTGGCTTTAGCACGACGGTTTTGTAAACCTAATGACGTGATGATTGGGCGGTATGGGCCTCCAATCTTCCAAATCCTTCGCGGCCTTGAAGGGTCTTATAACGTCGCTTTGATGAAGGCAGTGCCAAATGAATCACGCCTTTCACGGGATTACCTTTTCTACTTTCTAAAGCATCCTGGGATGCAGCAATACGTGATCTATCACTCTGCGCGTGCTGCGGGCCAGAGCGGACTTAACAAAGACACACTTGAACCCTACCCAATCAAGCTGCCCACGCCTGAAGATCAGCAACGGATCGTAGCGACGACAATCGAGCTTGAATCCGAAACCCAACGTCTGGAATCCCTCTACCAACAAAAACTCCGCGCCTTAGACGAGCTGAAGAAATCTCTGCTGCATCAAGCCTTCAGCGGTGCGCTGTAGCCATACGCCATGAACGAAGCCGAAACCCGCGCCGAGCACATCGACCCCGCACTTAAAGCTGCGGGCTGGGGCGTGGTGGAGGGCAGCAAGGTGCTGCGCGAGTTCCACATCACGCAGGGCCGCTTGCAGGGCGCAGGGCAGCGTAGCAAGGCGGAGATTGCCGACTACGTGCTGGTGTATCGCAACCTCAAGATGGCTGTGGTGGAGGCCAAGGCTTGGGGCAAGCCGCACAGCGAGGGCGCAGCACAAGCCAAGCTCTACGCCACCAAGCTGGCACTGCGCTACACCTACGCCACCAACGGGCAGGCCATCTACGGGATGGACATGCAGACGGGCAGCGAGGGGGATGTCACCCGTTACCCCACACCCGATGAGTTGTGGAACCTGACCTTTGCAGAGCAGAACGAATGGCGCGATCGCTTTGCGGCGGTGCCGTTTGAGGACAAGGGTGGCACTTGGGGTGCGCGCTACTACCAAGACATTGCGGTGAACCGGGTGTTGGAGGCGATTGCCGACAAGCGCCAGCGCATATTGCTCACGCTCGCCACCGGCACGGGTAAAACCTTCATCGCGTTTCAACTGGCATGGAAGCTGTTCCATAGCCGCTGGAACTTGAGCCGCGATGCGCAGCGCAGGCCGCGCGTGCTGTTCCTGGCCGACCGCAACATTCTGGCGGATCAGGCTTACAACGCCTTCTCGGCGTTTGCCGACGATGCGCTGGTGCGGATTGCGCCGGATGCGATCAGCAAGAAGGGCCGCGTGCCGACCAATGGCAGCGTGTTCTTCACGATCTTTCAGACGTTCATGAGCGGGCCTTTGAAGGACGGCCAGCCCTCGCCCTACTTCGGCGACTATCCGCCGGACTTTTTTGACTTCATCGTCATCGACGAATGCCACCGGGGTGGTGCGAACGACGAGGGCAACTGGCGAGGCATCCTCGATTACTTTGCGCCTGCGGTGCAGTTGGGCCTGACGGCCACACCAAAGCGCCGCGACAACGTGGATACCTATGCCTACTTCGGCGAGCCGGTCTACGTGTATTCGCTCAAGGAGGGCATCAACGATGGCTTCTTGACGCCGTTCAAGGTGAAGCAGATTGCGACGACGCTGGATGATTACGTCTACACGCCGGATGACAACGTGGTGGCGGGTGAGGTGGAGCGCGGCAAGCGGTATGGCGAAGGCGACTTCAATCGCATCATTGAAATCAAAGAGCGCGAAGCCTACCGGGTGAAGCTGTTCATGGAGGCGATTGACCAGCGGCAGAAAACACTGGTGTTCTGCGCCACACAGCTACACGCGCTGGCGGTGCGCGACCTCATCAACCAGATGAAGACCAGCACCGAGCCGAACTACTGCGTGCGGGTAACGGCGGAAGACGGGGCGCTGGGTGAGCAGGCTTTGCGGGAGTTTCAGGACAACGAAAAGAGCATCCCCACCATCCTGACCACCTCTCAGAAACTCTCGACAGGTGTGGATGCGCGCAACGTGCGCAACATCGTGCTGATGCGGCCAGTGCGGTCAATGATTGAGTTCAAGCAGATCATTGGGCGCGGCACGCGGCTGTTTGAGGGCAAGGACTACTTCACGATCTATGACTTCGTGAAAGCGCATCACCACTTTGCTGACCCGGAGTGGGATGGTGAGCCGGTTGACCCGACGCCATCTGATGGCGGCGGTGGTGGCGGAGATGAGGACGAGCCAAGGCCCCCGCGCCCACCGCAGCCCCCGCGACCGGAGCGGATCAAGGTGACGCTGGCAGACGGCAAGGCGCGCAAGATTCAAAGCATGATGGCGACCACGTTTTGGAGCGCGGACGGGGTGCCGATGTCTGCGGCGCAGTTCTTGGAAAGCCTCTACGGGGCGCTGCCAGAGTTCTTCAAGGATGAAGACGAGCTGCGGGCCATTTGGAGCGTGCCGGATACGCGCAGGGCCTTCCTAGACGGCTTGGCGGAAAAGGGATTCGGCAAGGAGCCGATGACCGAGATGCAGAAAATCATTGAGGCCGAGAACAGCGACCTGTTCGACGTGCTGGCCTACGTCGCCTTTGCCCTTCAACCCCTGAGCCGGGAGACCCGTGCGGCCACTGCCAAGGTGCAGATGCGGGCGAGCTTTGGCGAGAAGCAGCAGGCGTTCGTCGATTTTGTGCTGGCGCAATACGTGAAAGAGGGTGTGGAGGAACTGGCACCCGACAAGCTCTCGCCCTTGCTGCGGCTCAAATACAACAACGCCATATCAGACGCGATTGCTGACCTTGGCAACCCGGAGCAGATTCGGGGGGTGTTCGTGGGGTTTCAGAAGTATCTGTATCAGGTGGCGCAAAATAACTGACGGAACAACCGTTTGATGATGTTGAATCGCTTACGGGGGTAAGTGGTTCTGCTTTGGGAGCTACAGCAAGGGACATTCGCGCTTTGATCTAGGGGAGAGATACGCATGGCTGCTGCGGCACAGTTTTTACTGTCTTACGACGGAGCCGATGCGGCTAGACACGAGATTGATTTCTACGATGTCGCCGAGGCGCTGCTTGGCTTTCAACGGTCACTCGCAATAACGACTCATCTAGTTCTCAACGGGAAAGTCATTACCCAAGCGCCCGCACTCAAGGGAGCGGTGATTCGAGCAGTGCCGCCCCGTGCTGGTAGTTGGGAGTTTCTTGCACACGTCATTGTGATCGGAGGTGCGGCATACAAACTTGGAACGACTCCCAAGGACTCGCCAATCGGCCATTTAGTCTTCTCCGCCTACGATTACATCATCAAATCCTTGACCGGCGTCCATGTCGATTTCGACAAGTCATTGGGAGCGCAAATCGCTGAGCAGAAAAAGTTCGGCATTGAGTTGCCCAAAATCGGGCAAGGACATTTAGACGCTGCGGCTGAGAAGTGCGAGAAGGCGATTGCTGACATGCACCGTCCGATGATCCGAAACGAAACAGCACTGTTTGCACGAGTCACCAGCGTCCAAGGCCATACGCAATACGAAGTCGGCACAAGGCTCGACGCTGCGACGTTTGAGCATCTTGCGTTCACCTTGCGCTCTGAGAGTGTTTCCAGCATCCGAGGGCGAGTGGCGGGCTATTACAGCGCGTCGTTCAAGGGCCGTCTCTACGTTCAAGATTTAGGTCGCACAGTGCCGTTTGAACTGATGACCCAAGTGAGAGGCAACAAGGTGCTGCGGGCGATCACAGACAGTCTCACCATCAATACGCTAGACCCTGGCAATACTCAGGACGGATTTTTGTCGGTGCAAGCGTTTGAGTTGAGGAGCCGTGCGGGAGTTTTGAAAGCTCTTCAAATCGTATTCGTTTCAACGTAACTCGCTCACCCCAATGGCCGCTAGACGATCGGCCTCCTCGTTTCCTTCGTCTCCGTTGTGGCCTCTGACCCATTGCCACGTTACTTGATGCCTAGCTTCGGCGACATCCAACAAAGCCCATAGATCGACGTTGGGCAGCTTGCCCTTGGCGGCACGCTTCGCACGGCGCTGACGGCTGCGAGTCATGCCGTTAATGAGGATTTCAGAGTCAGAGAAGAGCGTGACGTTGCACGGCTCGCGTAGTGCTTCTAGTGCTTTGATGGCGGCAGTCATTTCCATGCGGTTGTTGGTGCTATTGCGTTCGCCACCATGCAAGCCCTTCCGCTTGCCACCGTAGATCATCAGCGCCCCCCAACCCCCTGTTCCGGGATTGGGTTCGCAGGCTCCATCGGTGTAGATGGTGACGCTTTTCATGCCGCAATCTTCATTGGTGGTTGACGACACACGCGGGATGGCACTGCCTCCTTCTCTCCCGTCCGCCGAGTGATCTTGAAGTGCATGCCATTGCTCAAGCCAGAGAGACGGGGGAAATGGTGGTGCAGAACCTCATCCATGATCGACAGCAGCAAGTGTTCGTGCTCTGCCTGGACGATGAAGCTGTCATGCACCGGCAGCGCGATGACACCACGCTTGATGAGTTCGAGAATCACCTGTTCGGCCATATGGCTGTCACGGTTTTGCAGCAGCAGGCCATCACCCGTGCAGAACTTGATGGCGGGGTGATGTTTGCGGATGGCCGGGATGTAGCGCCGGAACTTCGTGCCCAAGTCCTCACCGCGTTCAATCGCGCCGTAGGCTTCCGGCCAGCTCTTTGAGTTGAGCATGACGTTGAATACCGCCTTGCACGCACTACGATCTGGCAGGCCGGGAACGGTGTAGCTGTCTGGCGGGACGTGCAAACCCTGATCGAGATAGAGCATGGTCGGGTGTATCTGCGAGTAGTCCACCTCTACTGTCTGCTGACCTTCGATGGTGATGCGTTGGCGGTAGTTGGTGACGCGGTTGCGAACACTGAGCCACCAGCCGCCGTAGAACCGGCCACCTTCGCCCCATGAGCCATTGTTGAAGACGCGATGAATGCGCTTGCGCTGTAGGTCGATCTTTGCCGCTCGCTTTTCTTCATCGGTCAGGTCGATGTCGATGCGCGCGATTTCGAGGCGCTGATTGATGAGCGCAAGGTTGTGTCGCCATTGGGCGCTGCGGCCATCGGTCTCGTCATCATCGTATTCCAACCGCTTGGCCTTCCCCGTCACCGGGTCTTTGATGCCTTTGAGGATGATGGTCTCGGCTGATGAGTAGTCGTGAGTGATGGCGGCTACTGGAATGACATCCAGCCGCGCGACCAGTGTTGCGGTGGCGCGAAACCGGGATTGCAGGCCACGCTCACCTTGAGCTTGCTTCCAACCTTCCAATATCCCGGCGCTGACGAGACGATCAATGGCGGCACACAGAAACTCGCGGGAGAGGTGCAGCTTGTTGTAGCGCGAGATTTGCTTGATGAAGCTGGAATCGTTGCGGCTGTAGCTGATCCACAGAGTCGGGTCATAAGCGTGTCGCACGAAGGCATCAAGCAGGACGATGCGCAGATGCTTGCGGAGCTTCTGGTAGTTCGACTGTGCGGCGACTCCTCGAAACCCCAACAGCTCAAGGCTATGGTTTATCGGGATAGAGGAGTTGATGGCTTGAAGAGGAGGAAAGCTCTTTCTATCTATTAAAACTCGACTCCCATCTTCATCCACATTACCAACGCTTGCTGGCTGAGTCCCTTGATTTTGCTGGGTCTGCGGGTTGGTGCGTGATGTGCATAGAAACTCATCAATCACCTGACCAATGATCTCTTTGAACTCGGAAAAGTCAGTGTGGCGGTAGACATCGAGAGGGACTGAGTGGAGCAGGCCATGCCGCTGAACTTCTGCCAGCAGTTGGGGCGACAGCTTGTTGCGATATTCGTCTTCTACGGGCGACTGCGCTGTGTCGTCCTCGCCCTCCTGCGGCCCCTGTGGGGCGTTTGAAGGTTGAGGCTGAGGTTGTGGTGCGCCACATCCGTTTCGTGCTGCTATGGGTCTTCCGTGGGGCGTTGCTTCGGGGGAGTAGTCGGCGAATGAATACGACACTTCGCGCAGGGTTGCGGTAGTGGTCATGATGCTCCTTGAACTTGAGAGAACGACAAGATCGCCCGTGCCGCAATCAGCGGGGGCGTCGTGGTGGGGGATCGAGGACTGGTAGAGGCATGGACTCGCGGCGCGATGCGCGTAGCCAGCGATTGGATTGCTTGCCCTACATCTCTAGTCTAACACGAGGGGTCAACTACCCTACCCGTCAGGCCAACAGATGCCCCGTTGAACAAGACAAACGAGAGAGGAAGCAGCCTAGGCAAGCGATAGGCACGAGAGGGCCAAGATTCAGCCCGAAAAAACTGCATCTAGCCGTGTAACCGTTGCACAGCAAGGACATCACGCAGATGCAGATTGCTAGAGATATTCGATTCGCTTGACGCTGCGTGGCTCTCGCACAAAAACAACCGCCCTCCTGAGTCCTAAATCCTTGCCCAGACTTCCGACTGATCGACCTTGCGGGCGTCTGTGGCATCGTTGAAGAGGTTGGGCCTGCGACCACTCTGGATGCCGTCGCTGAGCTGGGTGTGGTATCGCGTGAGGGCGTTGAAGACATCATCCTGCGTTGCCACCAAGTAGCCGTCTGCGACCTTGCCAGGGGCGTGGTTGGCTATGGCGAGGCGCACGCCTTGCGGAACACCCATCGCGTCGATGATGGACAAGGCCGTGCGGCGCAAGTCATGGGCAGTGAGGCCGAGTTGCTTCATCTGCGGCAGGATCGGTGAAATGGGTTTGTCGCGCGAGACAGGCGAGGGAAAAACCCAAACCTTGTTTTTGCCCTTCTGCTTCTCCAATAGCGTCCACATGGCATTGGTGATGGGCAGCTTCAAGTCTTTGCGCACCTTGATGCGCTTGGCATCAATCACGATCTGGTCGCCCACAATCTCATCCCACCGCAACAGCCTTGCTTCGGCTTCGCGCATGGCGGTCACCAGCGTGAAGATGGCGAGATTCTTCATCGTCTCGTTGCCCATCGTGCCGAGCTTCACCATCCAGTCTTGCAGGTCGTCTTCGTCGATGCGCCCTTGCCTACGCTGGCCGCTCCCGTCATCCATGCTGACCCTGAGTTCTGCCAACGGGTTGGTGAGGATCAGATTTTCGGACTCCGCCATTGCCTGCCGATACAAGGCTGCTGCCATCGCCCTGACCTTCGAGGCTTGAGCCGCACTGACCTCCTTCTTGATGCGTGCCAGCAGGGTCTTCCATTCCAATCTGCTGATGTCATCCAAGCGGCGGTCTGCGACGCTGGCGAGCGAGACGTTGAGCAGCGAGCGATAGTTGTTCTTCGACCCCTCTCGCAAAGCGGGATCGTCGAGCTTGGATTGCATGGCCTTACGGACTGTCCACACGCGAGCTTCTTTCTGGCCGACCCGCTTGGCCTTCTGTCGCTTCTGCTGCGCGGCCTTTTCGAGCTTTGGACACTGCCCCTCAGCAATCTGCCGCCGCATCTCTCTGGCGCGCTCTCGCGCCTCGCTGAGCGATATGACGCCAACCTGCCCGATCAGCACATTGACCATCGCACCATCGGGATTGCGGGCCAAGAAACAGAACGTGAGTCGTTGCCCCTGCTTGCGAACCCGAAAACCCGTGGAGGTGGGATCGGCATCCGTCAACCACGCGGCAGCCTTAGCGGATTGACGCAAGTCATCAATCGCGCGGTCGTCGATCCACGATGGGCGTTGACGCTTCAAGGGAACGGAGACGTCTTCGCGGGATTGCGCACGTAGGGGGATGACATTGGACATTGGCATGAAATCCAAAAAAGATTACTCATAGATTACACAGCTACCACATAGGTCAAACCCTTTTTCTGAAAGGCTTTAACTACGCTGTGTATAAGCTACACGAATAATCTTTGTATTCCATGTCGTCATTATCAATGAAAAAGCCGCGCACCCATTGCAAGGTGCGCGGCTTGAGACACAGTGAACTTAGTGCTTGACGGTGATCCGGCGCGGCTGCACGGCGGCGCGCTTGGGAATGGTGATCTCCAGCACGCCATGCTTGCCGCTAGCGCTCACCGATTCGCTATCGACGGTATCGGGCAGCGCGAAACGGCGGTAGAACTTGCCGAGCAGGCGCTCTGTACGACGGGTTTCAACGCCAGCGGCCTCAACTGCTTTTTCGCGTGCACCGCTCAAGGTCAGCACACCGTTTTCCAGCGTGATTTCGACATTGGCAGGGTCGACGCCGGGCAGGTCGGCCGAGAGCACGAACTTGTCGGCGTATTCCGCGATATCAACGGCGGGGGCGTAATCGGCGGTGGCACCCACGCTCGCATCCTGCGAAGTGGTGTCGAAAGAACGGCTGATTTCATTGAGCAGCGCGCGGTGCAAGGACCACGGCTCATAACGGGTCAGGGTCATGATTGGTTTCTCCATTGAACATGCGGCGAATTGCGCACGGAACCGACGTTAGTGGCGGTCTGATTGCTTTCAAGAGGGCATCGAACAAGCCAAGCACAGCGCCAGCGGCGTAACGCTCAAGACAAACGCACCGCGCTCGCCGACCTCCGCCTCTGCGCCCCTGAACACGGGTGTCGTGCTCGAAGGCAGTGGCGCGGTCTGCTGACCAGCGGCCACGGCCAGTGTGGCCAGAATGGTGCCGCAGTGCGGAAATCTGCGGCTGATGCAACCTCCGACTGCGTTGACGCACCGAGGTTTGACAGCACTCTCTAGTATGGCTCTGGCTTGACCCGCGAGAGCAGCACCATGCCCGCGATGAAGAACACGATGAGCGCGAAAATCGCCTGGTTGGGATTGCCGGTGATCGCGGCAACGCTGCCCACCACCAGCGGCCCCAGCACGGCCGCAAACTTGCCGAGCATGTTGTAGAAGCCGAAGAACTGGCCCGCGGATTGCTTCGGGATGAGGCTGGCAAAGTAGCTGCGCGACAGCGACTGCACGCCGCCCTGCACCAGTCCGACAGCCGCAGCCATCATGTAGAAGTCCTTCTCGGTCTTCATCGCCAGCGCCCAGATGGTGACGCCGATATAGACGCTGATGCCGAGATACAGACCGCGCTTGGCGCCGAACTTTTCGCCGATACGACCAAAGACGATCGCGGCCGGGAAACTCACGAACTGCACGATGAGCAGCGCCTTGATGAGCGAGTCGCTGGCAAAGCCGAGCTTGATACCGAAGTCCACCGCCATGTTGGCAACGGTGCCGACGGCGTCGATGTACAGCCAATAGGCGAGCAGGAACATGTAGACGGGTTTGTGGTTCTTGATCTGCTTGACCGTCTGCCACAGCGCCCCCCAGCCGAGGGCGCCGTCGCTCTGCGGTGGCGGCTCCTTGACGTTCAGGAACATCGGCAGTGAGAACACCGCCCACCACACGGCCACGCTCACGAAGGCCCATTTACCGGCGTCCGCCGCATTGGCGAGGCCGAACAGTGCCGGCTTGGTGACCATCAATACGTTGACCACAAACAACAGGCCACCGCCGAGATAGCCCAGGCCATAGCCCAGGGCGGAGACGCGATCACGCTCCTCGGGACGCGCCACGTTCACCAGCAACGCGTCGTTGAAGCTCAAGCCGCCGAAAAAGCCGATGCCAGCAATGGCGAAGAGAGCAATCGCCCATCCCCACTGGCCTTCACCGACGAACATGAGCCCTGCGGTGCCGGCGCAGCCGATCATCGTGAAGAGCGCGAGCAGAGGCTTCTTCATGCCGCGCTTGTCGGCGATCACCCCCAGCCACGGTGCCATGAGCATGACGATGAAACTCGGCAGTGAATTGCCAAAGGCGCCGAGATAGAACGTGGCTGTCGCAGGGGCAACGCCCTTGGCGTAGTACTGGTTGAACAGGATGGGGAACAATCCCACCAGTACCGTGGTGGCGAAGGCGGAGTTGGCCCAGTCGTAGAAGGCCCAGCTCCACTGCTGCTTGCGTTCGGGTGTCATGCGGTCCCCTAGATAATTTCGTAGCCCATCACCAGCGCGTCTTCCGTGGCACCTGCGCCGTTGGGGTAATAGCCCTTGCGTACGCCGAGCGTGTTGAAGCCAAGGCTCTCATACAAACGCCTCGCCGCGGTGTTGGAGCGTCGCACTTCCAGCAGCAAGATCGTGCAGAACTCGTCCTGCGCGACCTGCATCAGATGCTGCATCATCTGCCGGCCGTAGCCCTTGCCTTGATGGTCGGGATCCACGCAGAGATTGAGCAATTGTGCTTCGCCGACGGCGATGTTGAAAAACGCATAGGCCAGCACGCGGCCTTCGGCACTCAGCAATGCCCAGCAGGCGGTGCCGGCCTTGAAGGTGTCCTGCATGATCCTGGCGGACCAAGGGTGCGGGTAACCGCGCAGCTCAATGGCTTGCAGCTCGTCGACATAGGTGATGTCGAGCCGCTCGATGCGGGCCTCTAGCTCACCCATTCGTCTTGAGATGCTGCGCGATTTTCTTGAGGTCTTCCCAGCTCTTGGCTTTTTCCTTGGGCGCGCGTAACAGATAAGCCGGGTGATAGGTGACGAATACGGGGGTCTTCGACAGACCGTATTCATGCAGCGGCCCGCGCAGGCGCGAGAGCGGTTCGTCGGTAAGCAGGAGGCGCTGCGCGGCGATGCGACCGAGGGCCACGATGAGCTTGGGCTTCACATGTGCAATCTGCGCATCGAGATAGTGGCGGCAGGCTTCGACCTCATCCTTCTCCGGGTCTCGATTACCGGGCGGGCGGCACTTGACGACGTTGGCGATGAACACTGACCCCGTCACCGTGCTCGGTAGGCTGGCGGCATTGACCAAGGGTGACTCAGCGGCCACGGCGCGGCTGCGGTTGATGGCCTTCAGCATCTCATCCAGCAGCTTGCCCGCGCGGCCCACGAAGGGCTCGCCGCTCGCATCTTCATCGGCACCCGGCCCCTCGCCCACCACCATCAATTCGGCTTGTGGATTGCCGATGCCAAAAACCGTATTGGTGCGGGTTTTACACAGCTTGCAACGGGTGCAGTCCGCCACTTGGGCGCGCAGTTCGATCCAGTCTTTACTGGGGACGAAATCACCGTCGGCCGCTATCAATAGAGATGCGGGTTGTGCGGCTAGCACGGTCGCCACCGCAACAGAAGGCGTTGCGGTCTGCATGGCCGGAACCGGACTTGCAACGGGCTCGGCCACGACAGGCTGCGCTGCCGCACGCGGCTGCCAGCGTTCGACCCCCAACAACCCCAGCACTTCGTCACGGCGTTTGCTCATACCGATATTCTCCCATCGTTAGGGAACAAAAAAAGCCCAGCTTTGGCCGGGCTTTTTTTCTGGCGCACGCTCAGGACTTGAGGGCGTGCCGGTTGAGCGCAGACAAGATCGCCTTTAGCGACGCAGTGACGATGTTGCCGTCGATGCCCACGCCATGCGTCGCCTTGGTCGCGGTGCCGATCTTCAGCTCGATGTAGGTCACCGCCTTGGCATCGCTGCCCGCTGAGATGGCGTGCTCGTGGTAGTCGACCACCGAGAGCGCCTGGCCGGTTAGTGCGGATAAGCCAGCAACAAAAGCGTCGATGGGGCCGTTTCCCTGGCCATCGAGTTTTTGCACCACGCCACGCACTTGCAGCTCGGTGGCCAGCTGCACGCGATCCTGCTTCGAGTCTTCCACGAGATGGTGAGCGACGTAGGCATAGGGCGTGATCGGGTCGAGGTACTCCGCCTTGAACAGTGCGTAGATGTCTGCTGCCGATACCTCCTTGCCCGACGCATCGGTCACTGCCTGTACGGCACTGCTGAACTCGATCTGCAAACGGCGCGGCAAGCTCAAGCTGTATTCAGATTCGAGAAGATAGGCAATGCCGCCCTTGCCCGATTGCGAGTTGACCCGGATCACCGCCTCATAGCTGCGGCCCAGATCCGGCGGGTCGATGGGCAGGTACGGCATCTCCCAGAACTCGCCGGGCTTGCGGGCCGCGAAGGCCTTCTTGATGGCGTCCTGATGCGAGCCGCTGAAGCTGGTGAACACCAGATCGCCCACATAAGGATGGCGCGGATGCACCGGCAGCTGGTTGCAGTACTCGACCGTCGCGCGCACGGCATCGATGTCGGAGAAGTCCAGCTGCGGGTCGATACCCTGCGTGTAGAGATTGAGCGCGAGATTGACCACATCGACATTGCCGGTGCGCTCGCCGTTGCCGAACAGACAGCCTTCGATGCGATCAGCGCCCGCCATCAAGGCCAGCTCAGCGGCAGCGGTGCCAGTGCCGCGATCGTTGTGCGGATGCACGCTCAACACCAGCGCGTCGCGGCGTTCGAGATTCACGTGCATCCACTCAATCATGTCGGCAAACACATTGGGCGTGGAGTGCTCGACCGTCGACGGCAGATTCACAATCAGCGGCTGCTGCGGCGTGCTTCCGAGTGCGGCGCTCACCGCATCGACGATGCGCTTGCTGAAAGCGAGCTCGGTGCCGGAGAACATCTCGGGCGAATACTCGAACAGCCATTGCGTGTCGGTTTGCTGCGCGGCCAAATCTTTGATGAGCCGGGCGTGGGCCACGGCCAGTTCGTTCAAGACCTGCTCCTGATCGAGGTTGAACACGACGCGGCGCATGACGGGCGCGGTGGCGTTGTAGAAGTGCAGAATCGCCTTCTTAGCACCTTGCAGCGACTCGAACGTGCGGCGAATCAAGGGCTCGCGCGCGGGCGTGAGTGCCTGGATGGTCACGTCATCGGGGATGCGCCCTGACTCGATGAGGAAACGCACAAAGTCGAAGTCCGTCTGCGAGGCGGACGGAAACCCGATCTCGATTTCCTTGAAGCCGATCTGCACCAAGAGATCAAACATCTTGAGCTTGCGCTCGAGGTTCATCGGCTCGATCAGCGACTGGTTACCGTCGCGCAGGTCGGTCGACAGCCAGATCGGCGCACGGGTGATTTTCTGGTCGGGCCAGGTACGGGTCTTGAGCGCCACGTCGCCGATGACGGCTTCGATGGGGCGGTATTTGGTCGCAGGGTTTTTCAACATGCTCATGGTGTTCGCGCCGCTATCGCGGCGATCCGGTCGGATTGGTTTTTTATCAGGGTTGGCACGGGTGTTTTGCCGCCGTGCGCGGCTTAGCGTCGTAAGGTCTGCCCTACGGCAGCAGTCGCGCCAGCAGAAGCACACGCACCTTCAGGCCCGCGCATAAAGCGCAGACGGCGTGAGAGTTGTGGAAGGCGGTGTTCATTGGCGCAAGAGCTTAGCGGCTGCGGGCCACAAATCAAGCGATCGGTTTCTTGCGCCGCCGCAGTAGCAGCGCAATCGGGCCCGATACCGCGTAGGCAAAGAAGGCGAGAAACAGCACGCGCGGCGGGTCGATGGCGACCAGCGCCAGTACGCCCACCACCATCGCAAATGGCAGGAAACGCATGCGCCCGCCGAGGTTGAGTTTCTTGAAGCTGTTGTAGCGAATCGAGCTGACCATCGACAGCGCCGTGGCAAGCATCAAGGGAGCAGCGACGAACAACACGTCGCGACCCTCGAACGGCACGCGGCCGCTGATCCAGCTGAAGAGCGAGTGCGAGTCATCGACACAGCTCCATACGAAGAAGGTCACTACCGCAGCGGCAGCAGGAGATGGCACGCCATAGAAATCTTTGTTCGATCCAGCAATCGCCGCCAGCACGTTGAAGCGCGCGAGCCTGAGGGCTGCGCAGGCGCAATAGGTGAAGGCGATCATCCAGCCCAGCTTGCCGCCGAGCCACTGATAGTCCGCGAGGTAATGCAGCGTGAAGGCATACATGACGATGGCGGGTGCGACACCGAAGGCGACCATGTCGCAGAGCGAGTCGTACTCCTTGCCGAAGTCGGTGGAGGTATTGGTCATGCGCGCGATGCGCCCATCGAGACCATCGGCAATCATGGCGATGAGGATGCCGATGCAAGCCAGCTCGAAGCGCCCGCCCATCGCCATGACGATGGCGTAGAAACCGCCAAACAAGGTGCCGGTCGTGAACAGATTGGGCAGCAGATAAATGCCCTTGCGACGCAACTTCTTCGGTAACACTTCAGGGGTGCTCATACGCTTCTCCGTAGCAGGGTGGCGAGCACCGTTTCGCCGCATCTTAACGGTTGGCCGAGTTGCACCTCCACACGGCAGTCCGCGGGCAGGTAAACGTCGATCACGCGGCTAAGGCGACGCGCACCGCAGATGCGGCCCTGGCCGACACGATCACCAAAACTCGCCCACACCGGCCGCACGCCCAGCAACCAGCCACGACTGACAACAATCAGGATCGACTCGCCCTCGTCTGTACGAATGCAGCTCACTTTTCTCGGCGCCCCCTCTATGGCTGTCACCTCGCCCTCTATCGGCGCACGTAGCAGATAGTTGGAGAAAAACGGTACGGTGATACCGATTCGGATCGCTTCCCGTGAAAGATAGGGGTCGTGGCATTCACGGCGAAAGCTCACCACACCATCCGTGGGTGCGAGGATGCCCAACGGCTTGGCGGGCGTGTTGCGCGGCGCATCGTGAAAAAACACGCAGCCGGCCACGAACAACAACAGGCTGAAGCCCAGCAACAGCCACGACTCAGCAAGCGCACCACAGAGTGCTACCAGCCCCAGCAACAACAAAAACACCCATCCTTCGGCAGCAATCCGAAGGATGGGTGTGGCAAGACCGCTCATGTTTTAGCGCCCTGCCCGGCTTGCTTAGTTCTTGGTTTTATCGACCAGCTTGTTCTTGGCGATCCAAGGCATCATCGAGCGCAGGCGCGCACCGACTTCTTCGATCTGGTGCTCGGCACCGAGGCGGCGACGGGCCTTGAGCATGGGCTGACCAGCCTGGTTTTCGAGCACGAAATCACGCGCGAACTTGCCGGTCTGGATGTCGGTGAGCACGCGCTTCATTTCCTTCTTGGTCTCTTCGGTGACGATGCGCGGGCCGGTCACGTAGTCGCCGTACTCGGCGGTGTTCGAGATCGAATAGCGCATGGTGGAGATGCCGCCCTCATACATCAGATCGACGATCAGCTTCAGCTCGTGCAAGCACTCGAAGTAGGCCATTTCAGGCGCGTAGCCCGCTTCCACCAGGGTCTCGAAACCGGCCTGCACCAGTGCCGAGGCACCACCGCAAAGCACGGCCTGTTCGCCGAACAGATCGGTCTCGGTCTCTTCGCGGAAGTTCGTCTCGATGATGCCGGCGCGACCGCCACCGTTGGCCGAGGCGTAGCTCAGCGCGATGGCCTTGGCATTGCCAGTGGCGTTCTGGTGGATGGCAATCAGCGAGGGCACGCCGCCGCCCTTCAAGTACTCGGAGCGCACCGTGTGGCCGGGACCCTTGGGGGCGACCATGATCACGTCGAGGTCGGCGCGCGGCTGGATCAACTGGAAGTGGATGTTGAAGCCATGTGCGAAGGCGAGCGTCGCACCCTGCTTGATGAAGGGCGCGATGGAGTCTTCGTAGATCTTGCGCTGGTCCTGGTCGGGGGCAAGGATCATCACCACATCGGCGATCTTGACGGCCTCGACCACTTCAGCCGCCTTCACGCCGGCGTTGGTGGCTTTCTCCCAGCTCTTGGAGCCTTTGCGGAGTGCGACGGTGACATCAACGCCGGAATCCTTGAGATTCAGCGCGTGGGCGTGGCCCTGTGAACCGTAGCCGACGATGACGACTTTCTTGCCTTGGATGAGGGAGAGGTCGGCGTCTTTGTCGTAGAAGATGGAGATGCTCACGGTCGTGGGCTCCGGTTTTTTAGTGGGTGGAGGGTGCAGCGGAAAGAAGAGGACTTGTCAGGCTTTGTGCAGAACGGTCTGACCGAGTGCGAGGGCAGCTACACCCGAGCGCACCAGTTCAAGTACGGTGGAAATCTTCGAGAGCGCAGCAATAAAGGCCTCGACTTGCGCAGCCGTGCCAGCGAGTTGCGCGGTGCGGGTGTTGTCACTGCCATCGAGCGCGGTGGCGTGATAGTCACGCACGCAGTGAATGAAGGCGTTGGCCTGCTGTGGCAGCAGCTCGATCTTGATGATGAGCAACTCGCATTCGACATGGTCGGTGGCAGAGAGATCGACGATTTCGACTACATCCACCAGCTTGCGGGTCTGCGCGACGATCTGCTCGATGACTGCGTCCGAGCCGCTGGTAACCAGCGTCAGGCGCGACATCAGAGGATCGTGCGTAGGTGCCACGCAGAGCGACTCGATGTTGTAGCCCCGTGTTGAAAACACGTTGGCAACGCGCGACAGCGCGCCGGCTTCGTTTTGCAGCAGGATCGAAACGATGTGTCGCATGAGGTGCAGCTACAACGCCGCCCGACTGGCAGCAGGGGCGCGCACCTTAGCCGCGACGGGCGCGGAACGCAATCGTCACCGCGCGTTGACGTTTTTGTTGACCCATTCCACCAGCTGTGCACGACGGCGGAAGCCCAGCTTGTCGTAGAGATTGTAGGCGTGGGTCGAGACCGTCGAAGGCGCCAGGTTGAGATCCCGCGCAATCTCCTTGAAAGTCATGCCGCCCGCCAGTTTCTTGGCCACCTGCATCTCGCGGGTGCTCACACTCGGCAGGCGGCGGTCCTTGCGCACTCTGACGTGATACTTGTCTTCCGCTGGCGTGATGCGAAAAAACAGACCGCGAAACGGATGTCCGCTCAGCTCCATGCGCGGCTCCCAGCCGAACTCGAACGGCAGCTTCTTGCCGTCCCAACTGTCGTCGCTGCGGCGCACGTAGTCTTCAAAGGCACGGTCGGCGGACTGGATCACACCTTCCTGATCGACGATGGCGAAGCCAATCGGCTCCAGCTCGCCGCCCTTGGCTTCGCGGAGCAACCCCTGCAGACGACGCGACATGCGTTCTGCACGCGCGACATGCTCCAGGGTGTCCGACAAAAACTGCCGCTCTTCATCGGTAAAAACAGCGGGCATGGAGCGCTGCCAGGTGAACTCATGGCGGCTGTTATCCACCGGCTCCAACACCTCGATCCGCAGTGTCGAGAACTCGCCGGTTCTCGGCTGGGTGGCTTGGCCCGCCACTGCCAGCTCGCGGATGCCGGAAGCACTGATCACCGACCAGCGCGCCTGCGACATGGGCAAACGCTCCACCATGGTGGACAACGCCCACTGCGTGAAATGGTCTTGGTGATCCAGGACGCCGCTGTAAAGATTACCGATGAAATTGCTCATGATTGCGGGCTCCCCGGCCTTCGCTTGTTGAGCTATTTGACGCTTCGATCAGTCATTTAGCTATCGTAATTTCAGCGAGGGACTGCGATTGGCAACGATAAATCGCTCCCAAAAACAGGCGGCGGGCAACGCGCCGGCAGCGGTGCTCACCCGCACCGTAAAGTGTTATAACGCGCGCCCTTCAATAAACCCGCGCCTGCAAAGGCCACAAGCCGAGTCGAATCCGCCATGAACGCTGCCACGCAATCCCCGCCTTCAAAAACCAGTCAAGCCATGACCGGTGCGGAGATTGTCGTCAAGGTGTTGGTCGACGAGGGCGTCGATGTCATTTTTGGTTATTCGGGTGGCGCGATCCTGCCTACCTATGACGCGGTGTTCCGCTACAACCAGGAAAACCTCAAGCCTGATGGCAAGGAGCCGATGCCGCTGATCGTGCCCGCCAACGAGCAGGCCGCCGGCTTCATGGCAGCGGGTTATGCGCGTGCCAGTGGCAAGGTTGGCGTGGCGCTGGTAACCAGCGGCCCGGGCGCGACCAATACCGTCACGCCGGTGCGCGATTGCATGGCGGACTCGATCCCCATCGTAGTGATCTGCGGCCAGGTGCCGACGGCTGCCATCGGCAGCGATGGATTTCAGGAAGCGCCCATCAGCGCGATCATGGGCCCATGCGCCAAGCATGTGTTTCTGGTCACCGACCCGACCAAGCTCGAAGCCACCATGCGCACGGCCTTCGAGATCGCCCGCACCGGCCGGCCGGGACCCGTGGTGGTCGATATCCCCAAGGACATACAGAATTGGGCGGGCAGCTTCTTCGGCGAAGGGGTGCTGCCAATCCCGGGCTACCGCGCTCGCCTGGATGCCGTGCGCCGCAGCACGCTCGATACTGCCAAGCTGGTTGACTTCGAGAAGTTGTTGCGCACTGCCAAGCGCCCCCTGCTCTATGTCGGCGGTGGTGCGATTCACGGTGAATCAGCGGCGTCGCTCACCGCCTTTGCCGATGTCTTTGGCATCCCTGTCACCACCACGCTGATGGGCTTTGGCGCCTACGACACCACCAAACCTCGGGCCCTGCACATGCTGGGCATGCACGGCACCGCGTTTGCCAACTATGCGGTGGATGATTGCGATGCGTTGATCGCTGTCGGCGCGCGCTTTGATGACCGCGTGGCCGGTGTGCCAGGCAAGTTCGCGCCACGCGCCAAGTGGATTGCGCATCTCGATATCGACGCTGGCGAAATCAACAAGGTCAAGCGAGTGCATTGGAGCCATGTGGGCGAGCTGAACCCGGCGCTCGATGCTCTCACCGCACACCTTCAGGCCAGTGGCTTTACGCCCGATTACGCCGAATGGCACGCACACATCGCGCAGCTGAAAGTGACATACGCGATGAACTACGAGCGCGGCGGCGAGCATATACAGCCACATGCCGTGATCGAAGAGATCAACAAGATCACCAAGGGCGAGGCCGTGGTCTCGACCGGCGTCGGCCAGCACCAGATGTGGGCGGCGCAGTACTTCGATTTCAAGAAGCCGCGCCTCTGGCTCACCTCCGGCTCGATGGGCACGATGGGCTTTGGCTTGCCCGCCGCCATCGGTGCGGCGTTTGCGCAGCCCGGCAAGGTCATCATCGACATCGACGGCGATGCCTCGATCCGCATGAACCTCGGCGAGCTGGAAACCGCAACGACCTACAACCTGCCGGTGAAGATCGTCGTGCTCAACAACTTCGGCGACGGCATGGTGAAGCAGTGGCAGCGTCTGTTCTTCGAGAGCCGCTATGCGGGCTCGGATAAATCGCTGCACCGCAAGGACTTCATCAAGGCCGTGCAGGCCGATGGCTACGAGTTCGCGGTGAGGGTCTCGAAGAAGGAAGACCTGGCGCAAGCCGTAGCTGACTTCATCGCCTTCCCCGGCCCGGCGTTTCTCGAAGTGCTGATCGACCCGATGGCGAGCGTCTACCCCATGGTCGGTCCCGGCATGGGTTACAACGAGATGATCACTGGCCCGTGGATTGCCTCGCGCAGTAGCGAAGTCAAAGCCGAGAAACAGACCAAGGCTGACCTGTTTTAGTCGGATGGCGCGGCGTGTGGCTCCAGCCGCGCGCCGCGTAGTTTGAGGCCCGCCTCGAACTGCCGATATGCCGAGGCCGCCAAAGCCTCCGCACCCTTGAAGCCGAACTCGATGTGCGGCTCCTGATCGTCACGGCCGCGAAACGGCAGGCTGGAAAACTCCAGACCTGGATGCGCAGCCAGCACCGCCTCCATCAAATCCAGTAGATCGCCCTCGGCGGCATTGCCCTTGGCTCGCAGCCGATATTCAACGGCGGGCGTGGCGTTGTGCAGATGCGCGTAATGGGTATCCAGCACCCATTCGATCATCGGCCAGGCCATCTCGGGGAAGCCCGGCACGAAGTGGCAATCACCCATCGAGAATCCGCTGACGCGATTCACCGGGTTGGGGATGAGCCTCGCACCCTTGGGGAAGTCCGCCATCAGCACCCGATGGGGGTGCGCCCGCTCGCCGTATTGCGCTTCGATCAGTGCAGTACCCTCGACGTGGCGCTCGATGGGCACATGCAGGGCAGCAGCGCAGGCTTGGCGCGTGCGGTCATCCGGTGTGGCACCAATGCCGCCGCAGCAGAGCAGCACGTCGCCACGCTGCGTCGCATCGGCAATCACCGCCGCGATGCGCATCTCGTCATCGCCCAGAAAGGTGACGCAGTCCAGCGCCAGACCGCGCGCTTTGAGCAGTTCGATCACCTTGGCGAAGTGCTTGTCCTGGCGCTTGCCGGAGAGTTGTTCGTTACCGGTAATGAGCAGATGGATAGCTTGGGTTTTCATGGTCGAATTAGAACAAAAAAGGCGACCCGAAGGCCGCCTTTTTTGATGCTGCAATGAAGCTATTCGGTAATGGCAGCACCATACTTCTCGACGGCATTGAAGATATCGGTCTCGGTAACGATGCCGATGATCTTGTCGCCCTGCGAAATGGTGATACGCGAGTAACCCTTCTCCGCGAGGATTTCAGCCGCCTCGTGGATGCTGGTCTCGGCAGGCACGCTGAACAGCGGACGGTTGGCGACATCCTTCACCTTGAGTGAAGCCGGTGATTTGTTGTTGCGCACCACCTTGGTGATGATGTCGCGGCGCGTGAGAATGCCCCACTCACCAGCAGCATTCGGCTCCACCACGACTGACGACACATCGTTGTCGGTCATGGTGTGCATGGCTTGTTCGACAGACTCTGAATCGCTCACCGTCATCAGGCTTCGCGTCATCAGGTCGCCTACCGTGTGCGGCACGCGGCCGGTGTCGACCATCTCTTCCATCGGCTGCAACAGGCGGCGGATCTCGCGCAGCTTGCGTTCCTTGGCGAGCTGGTCCTGCTGAGCCTTGCGCTTGGTATCGAGATCGACACCACCGTTGATGCGCTCGATCAGCGCATCGGCAAACTGGCTGGTGCCAACTTCCGTGGCACCGTCGATCTGGCGGGCAAAGTCGTAGGTGACGATGCCGTCGCTGACGACTTCCGGATACACGAGCGTGATGAGATCGGCGGCTTCTTTCCAGCCCATGTGCTCAAGCATCATCACGCCGGAGAACAGCAGCGAGCCGGGGTTGACCTTATTCAAATTGGCATACTTGGGCGCGGTGCCGTGGGTGGCCTCGAACACAGCGCAGTTGTCGCTGATGTTGGCACCCGGCGCAATGCCCATGCCGCCGACTTCTGCCGCAACGGAATCGCTCAGATAGTCGCCATTGAGGTTCGGCGTGGCGAGCACATCGAACTCGTCGGGGCGCAGCAGCATCATCTGGAACATGATGTCGGCGATGCGATCCTTGATGACGATCTTGCCTTCCGGCTGCTTGCCTTTGTATTCGTTGTAGAGCTGCTCTTCGGTGATGGTGACGTTGCCGAACTCTTCGCGCGCGACCTCATAACCCCAGTTACGGAAGGCGCCTTCCGTGAACTTCATGATGTTGCCCTTGTGCACCAGCGTCACCGACTCGCGGCCGTTGTCGATGGCGTACTGGATTGCCATACGCACCAGGCGCTTCGAGCCGAACGCAGAGATGGGCTTGATGCCGATGCCCGCGCCCTCGAAGAACTTGGCACCCATTTCCTCTTTCAGGAACTTGGCAACCTTCTCGTTCTCCGGCGTGCCGGATTTGTATTCGATACCGGCGTAAACATCTTCGGTGTTCTCGCGGAAGATCACGACATCCACCTTGCCGGGCGTCTTCAGCGGCGAAGGCACGCCGGCGTAGTGGCGCACGGGGCGCACGCAGGCGTAGAGATCGAGATCCTGGCGCAAGGCGACGTTCAAGCTACGGAAACCACCGCCGACGGGCGTGGTGAGAGGACCTTTAATCGACACCACCAGATCCTGCAAGACCTTCAGCGTTTCTTCGGGGCAGTAGTTACCGTCGTAGAGGCCCGCGGCTTTCTCGCCAAGATAGGTTTCGCACCAGTGAATCTTGCGCTGGCCGTTGTAGGCTTTTGCGACGGCGGCATCCCAGATGCGCAGACAGGCTTTGGTGATATCGGGACCGATACCATCGCCTTCCACGTAACCGACGATAGGTTGATCCGGCACGTTGATCTGGCCGTCTTTGACGGTGATTTTCTCGCCGGTGGTCGGGATCTTGATGTGGCGGTATTCCATGATTTCCTCAGGCTTTAAGAGCCGCTATGGCGACTCAAGTTTTGGGTTATGTTCGGCCAGCGCCACGATGCGCAAGCCGCTGCGATCTGCCCATTGTACGGGCAGAGGGCAGCAAAAAAATAAATCGAGGAGAAAGTCGTATGTCCGAACCCAGGAAGACGGCCTTGGTCGTTATTGCCAATGGCTCCGAATCACTTGAGACCGTCACCATCATCAATGTACTGCGTCGTGCGGACATCAATGTCACGGTCGCGGCCGTTGGCGATGCTCTGACGGTCAACGCGACCCGCGACATCTTGTTGTTGGCCACCGTGCGCCATACCGATGTGGCACATCAGCACTTTGATCTCATCGTGTTGCCTGGCGGTGAAGCCGGTGCGAAAGGCCTGGCGGCGCACGAGCCGCTCATACAGCAACTGCGTGCACAACGGCTGGCGCACCGGTGGACTGCGGCGCTGTGCGCTGCACCCGCTTTCGTCTTGGCGGCACATGGCTTGCTCGACGGCAAACAGGCAACCGGCTACCCGGCGTTTCGCGATGCGCTGCTGCATTACGTCGACCTGCCTGTGGTGGTGGATGGCCACACCATCACTGGGCAAGGCCCTGCAAGCGCCATGAGTTTTGCACTGACTTGTGTAGAAAAACTGTCCGGAGAATCTCGTCGCCGCGAAGTCGGCGATGCGCTGCTTGCCCACTGACGTGCAAAAAAATGCCCGCAGCGAGCGGGCATTTTTCAAGGATTGAGACGAACGATCAGGCTGCTTTCTTGCCGACTGCTTCTTCCAGCATTTTCTTCAGCTCACCGCTCTGATAGAGGTCGAGCGCGATGTCGCAACCGCCAATCAGCTCGCCTTTGAGATAGAGCTGGGGGAAGGTCGGCCAGTTGGCAAACTTGGGCAGGGCGCGATAAACCTCTTCGTCTTCGTAAATGTTGACGAAGGCATATTCCACACCGCAGGCATTCAGCGCCTGAACGGTGCGACCCGAAAAACCGCATTGCGGAAAATCCGGCGTGCCTTTCATATAAAGAATGACCGGATTCTGCGTGACTTGCTGCTTGATGCGCTCCAAAGCGTCCATCATTTACTCCCGACGTGATGCCTACTTGATGATCTTCAGCCCGTTGCAAGCAATAGGCCATTTGAAGGGCGCGGATTATACGCGTGCCTCCGTCAACAAAAAGTGTCGTGGACCGGAATTCTTCCCTGAACAGTTTGCTGGCGTTCAGACCGCTGGTTGAACTTGAAGTGCCGCTGACCTATGGTTCGCGTCCAATTTTTAGTTGTCTTGCAAGGTTTTCCCCCAGCTCAAGGACACCACATGGCCTACACACTCCCCGAACTCCCCTACGCAAAAGACGCTCTCGTGCCGCATATGTCGCCCGAGACCTTCGATTATCACTACGCCAAACATCACAAGGCCTACGTTGACAACGCCAACAAGCTCGTTGCAGGCACCGAGTTTGAAACGATGGAGATCGAAGATGTCATCAAGAAGTCTTCCGGCAAGATTTTCAATAATGTCGCTCAGATCTGGAATCACACCTTTTTCTGGCACTGCCTGACGCCTAAGCAGACGCCGCCAGCCAAGAAGCTGAACGATGCGCTGGTCAAAGCATTTGGTGGTGTAGAGGACTTCAAAAAAGCCTTCACCGAGGCTGCCATCAACACCTTCGGTTCGGGTTGGGCCTGGCTGGTTCAAAACGCCGATGGCTCACTCGCCATTGTTTCCACGCAGGGTGCTGGCAACCCGATGACCGGTGGCCAGACTCCTCTGCTCACCTGCGATGTCTGGGAACACGCCTATTACATCGACTACCGCAATGCCCGCCCCAGCTACCTCGAACATTTCTGGGCGCTGTGCAATTGGGAGTTCGCGGAAAAAAACATGGTTTGAGGTTTGATTAAACTTCGCAGAAGTTTCACCGTATCCAACGGGGCCTCACGGCCCCGTCTTCATTTGGTAACAACACTTCGATGACCACGCTGCGCCATTTCCTGAAATTATCTGACCTCTCTCCTGCCGAACTACAGCAGGTAATGACCCGCGCGATCGCTTTGAAGGCACAGAAAAAAACTCTGCCTCGTCCGTTTGTCGGCAAGACACTGGCGATGATCTTCACCAAGAACTCGACGCGCACCCGAGTGAGCTTCGAGGCGGGCATGGCAAAGTTTGGTGGCCATGCGCTGTTTCTGCATGGAGACGCCATGCAGTTGGGTCGCAACGAGCCGATCGCCGACACCGCAAAGGTGCTGAGCCGCATGGTGGACGCGATCATGATCCGCAACGACTCGCAGCAGGATCAGGAAGAGCTGGCAGCGCATTCGACAGTCCCGGTCGTCAACGGCCTCTCCAACGTTCACCACCCCTGCCAGCTGCTCGCCGACATCCAGACCTGGATCGAACATCGCGGCCCGGTGGCGGGCAAGGTGGGGGCCTGGATCGGCGACGGCAACAACGTCTGCCATTCGTGGATCGAGGCAGCAAAGATGCTGGACTTCAAGCTGCGCATCGCCTGCCCCAAAGGTTTCGAGCCGGATGCAGCGCTGCTGGCCTGGGCTGGCGAGTCGGTGGAACTGATGCGCGGTGCCGCCTTCGCCGCCAATGGTGCGGACCTGATCGTCACCGACACCTGGACCAGCATGGGTCAGGAGAAAGAAGAGGCCAAACGCATTGCTGCCTTTGTGCCCTTCACCGTCAATGCCGAGCTGATGGCGCGAGCCAAACCTGATGCCATCTTTCAGCACTGCTTGCCCGCACACCGCGGCGAAGAAGTGACTGCCGAGGTGATTGACGGACCGCAGTCCGTGGTCTGGGACGAAGCCGAGAATCGTCTCTGGGGGCAGATGGCACTGCTCGAGTTTTTGCTGGCGGGATGAGTGCGTGCAAATGACTGCCATAGCGCTGCCGAGCTACGTCAACAACATTGCCGAAACCGTTCGCACGTCGCTGGCCGAGGATATTGGCCGCGCGGACTGGACGGCACAGCTCTCTCCTAACAGCGCCGCCAAGGCGCGCGTCATTACACGCGAACCTGCGGTGATCTGCGGCCGGCCCTGGGTCGATGAGGTATTTCGCCAGATCGACCCCACCGTGCAGATCGAGTGGCAGGTGCAGGAGGGCGAACAGGTGGCAGCCAACGCAGTGCTCTACGCGCTGGCTGGCCCCGCCCGCGCCCTGCTCACTGGCGAGCGCAGCGCGCTCAATTTCTTGCAGACGCTATCAGGCACCGCCACAGTGGTCGCGCAGTATGTGGCGGCCGTCGCCGGCACCGGATGCGCAATTGCCGATACGCGCAAAACCTTGCCCGGCCTGCGCAATGCACAAAAATATGCGGTGCTTTGTGGCGGCGGCGTCAACCACCGCATTGGCCTCTACGACGGCATTCTCATCAAGGAAAATCACATTGCGGCGGCCGGCGGCATTCAGGCTGCGCTTGCCGCAGCCCGGCAATTGAACGCTGCCGTGCCCTTGATGACGGAAGCTGAAAATCTCGATGAGGCACGTGCTGCGCTGGCCGAAGACGTTGATCTGCTGCTGATCGACGAACTGCCCGATGATGAAATCCGCGAGGCCGTGCGCCTTACTCAGCAGCATCGCCTGTCAGGCGGAAAAACCGTCCTGGAGTACTCCGGCGGCGCTACCTTGGACAGTGTTCAGCGTATTGCGGCTCTGGGCGTTGACCGCATCTCGGTCGGCAGCCTCACCAAGCATGTGCGCGCGATTGATTTGTCGATGCGCTTCCTGCGCTGACGGTCACTGTCGCTACTTGGGCTTTCTGAGCAAGGCCTGCACGTCGATCTTTTTTTGCGCTGCGGTATCAATGCGCAGCCAGTTCAGCCCGGTCTCGCCGCGGCTTGCGGCGATGTGGCTGCCCGGCATCAGAAAATCCATGGTCATGCGGTTGAAATCATCCGGCTTTTCAAGCGGCAGGTGATGGCGCGCGCCTTCGACGATGCGGCAAAGGCCATCGGGCAGGCTGTCGGCAAATGACTGCGCTTCTTCGGGTGGGAAGTAGTCGTTCTCGCCGGCAATCACGAAAGTAGGCATTGCCAACCAGCTGAGGCGATCGACCACCGTCCATTTGGCCAGCGACTTCAACATGGCCAGATAAACGACTTTGGGCGTGCGGTTGTTGCGCAGGATCATCAATTCCCGCAAAGGCTCCTGCTCCGGTTGGGGGAACAACTGCTTCGCCGAGCGCTGCGCAAGTGCCTCCGGCCCCATGAATTGCATGGTGAAAAGACGCGTCCAGAGCATCAGACGCTTGCGAAAATTATTGGGCACGAAACTCGGCAAAGTGTCGGCAAGCACCAGTTTTTTCACGCGCTCGGGCTTGAACAGGGCGAGCTGCATGGCGACAGCACCGCCCATCGAGTGGCCGATGACGAAAAACGACCCGACCTTGAGCAGGTCCAGCAGCTGCGAAAGGTCGGTTGCGAGGCGATCGACGTTGTAGGGGCCCTTGCCTTCACTATCGCCATGGCCACGCAGATCGGGCGCAATTACTCGAAACACGCGAGCGAAAAAATCGATCTGCTTCTGCCAATCGGCATGGCTCGCACCCAGGCCGTGGATCAGCAGCAAGGGCGGACCGCTGCCCTTGTCCAGATAGCGTATGCGCGCGCTGTTGATATCGGCATACGGCAGGGCATCGACTTGCATGCGCTATGCCCTGGCTCAGGGATAGAGGCTGCGGCGGCTGTCCAGCTCGACCGTGCAGAAGCAGCGGGCATACGCGCCGTTGGGGTCGTTCATCCAGCCCGTGATGGCGCGCAGCTCACGCACTTGCTTGAGCTGCACCAGCAGCGTTTTGATCTCGCCCAAGGCGCCGAGGCGAATCGCACCCTGGCCAAACATCTGCGCCAGTATTTTCAATGGCGATGCAGCTGCGGGCCGCAACTCGTCGAGGCGATATTGGCCCTCGCCGAGCTGGGCCAGTTCAGCGGCCTTGAGCACAGCCGCATCCAGCCCGCCAAAGCTGTCGACCAAGCCCAGTTCCTTGGCTTTGAGCCCGCTCCAGACCCGGCCACGCGCAATCTTGTCCACCGCCTCTGGCTTGAGGCCACGGCCTGCGGACACGCCATTGATGAAGTCGCGATAGCCCTTGTCGATGCTCGACTGCACGATACGACCCAGCTCTGGGCTCAGCGGACGGTCGATGCGGAAGGCACCGGCCAGCGGCGTGGTGCCGACACCGTCGGTGTGAATACCGAGTTTTTCGAGCGGCCCATCGATGGTCGGAATCAACCCGAAGATGCCAATGGAACCGGTGATGGTGCTCTCGTGCGCCACGATGTGATCGGCGGCCATGCTGATCCAGTAACCACCACTGGCGGCAACACTCGACATCGAGGCCACCACCGGCTTGCCGTCGGCGCGCAAGGCCTGTACCGCGCGGCGAATCTGCTCGGAGGCAAACACGCTGCCACCCGGTGAATTGACGCGCAGTACCACCGCAGCCACGCCCTCGTCGCGACGTGCTTCGTCGAGCAAGTCGTAGACGACATCGCCACCGGCCTGCCCAGGCTGACCATCGCCATCAACGATTTCACCCTGCACCACCACCAGCGCAATGCGCGGTTCGTCGCTCTTGACCAGCTTTTCGCTTTTTTGAATCAGGCGTGCTGAAGCGAGGTAATCGCCGTACCAGACCTGACGAAAACTGCCGATCTCGGTGTCTTCGCCCACTTTCTCGATCAGGCGCTTGCGAAAGTCCGCCAGCGTTTCCACATGCGTCACCAGCTTGTTGGAGAGCGCTAGTTGTGCCGCGTCACCATTGGCCTGCTCCATGCCATCGGCCAGGCCACGAACATAGCCATCAATGGCTTCTGGTGGCAGCTTGCGTGCCGTGCCGGTGAGCGCGCCGTAGCGCGTCCAGAGATCGCCCAGCCATTCGCGATTGGCAGCCTTGGCATCCTCCGACATGTCGTTGCGCAGGAAGGGTTCGACGGCGGATTTGTATTCGCCAACACGGAACACATTTACCTTTACGCCGAGCTTGTCCAGGGCATCCTTGAAGTAGTTCTGGTAACTCGACAAACCTTCCAGATCGACGCCGCCCAGGGGATCGACCGAAATATCGTCAGCGTGTGCCGCGACGAAGTAAGGCCCCTGCGCATAGGTCGGGGCGTAGGCGTGCACGGTCTTGCCCGTGGCACGGAAGCGGTCGATCGCGGCATTCAGCTCTTCAAGCTGGGCCAGGCCTGCGCCTTCGAGATTGTCGAGCTTGATGACGGCCAGCGGGATGCGCGCGTCGTCCTTGGCGAGATCGAGCGCTTCGATCAGATCGCGCAACACAGTTTGCGAGGGCAGATCGCCATTGAACTCCTCGGCAAACTGCCGGGCCGGATCCTGGTCGATCTGTTCCACCAACTCGCCGGTCGGGGCAATCACCAGTGCCACGTTGTTCTCGATGGTGCTGCTGCGCTTGCCGCCCCAGGCGAGCCACATCACGGTGAGCGAGATACACAAAAGGGCGATGACAATGAGGCGGTAACCCCAGACAATCACATTCCAAAGGCCGTTGAAAAACCGCACGATCAAGGGGCGACGAACCGTTTCGCTCATGTCATCAATTACTGGGTTGGGTAATGACGCAGTGTATGACAGCCCCCTTGGCCGCGGTGAGACTCAGACCCATTTCGCCATAGACATTATCTATACGACGAATCGGCAGCCTTGCTTTGACCGGGTCGCGACCCAAACCTAGACTCGCCGCTGCAATATCGTGGTGCTCACCCGCAAATCCCGTCTTCAAGCACCCCATCAACAGGAATCCCCATGAGCGTTCTCGTCAATCGTCCCGCCCCCGACTTCAAGGCCGCCGCCGTGCTGGGCGATGGCAGCATCGGCGAGCTCAAACTCTCCGACTTCAGGGGTAAAAAGTATGTGGCCCTGTTTTTCTGGCCGCTCGACTTCACCTTCGTCTGCCCCAGCGAAATCATTGCCCACGAGCACCGCCGCAAGGCTTTTGAAGACAAGGGCGTGCAGTTGATCGGTGTTTCCATCGACAGCCAGTTCACTCACCACGCCTGGCGCAATACGCCGGTCAACAAGGGCGGCATCGGCGAGGTGGGCTTTCCGATGGTGGCGGACGTCAACCACGAAATCGTGCGCGCTTACGGCGTGGAGCATCAGGATGGCGTCGCGTTCCGTGCCAGCTTCCTGATCGACAAGGAAGGTATCGTGCAGCATCAGGTCGTCAACAATCTGCCGCTCGGCCGTGAGGTGGATGAGCTGCTGCGCTTGGTCGATGCGCTTCAGTTTCACGAAGCACATGGCGAAGTTTGCCCTGCCGGCTGGAAGAAAGGCGACAAGGGCATGACCGCGACACCCGCTGGCGTGGCGGCCTATCTCGCTGAAAACGCCGGCAAGCTCTAAAAAGCCGACAACTGAGATAGGAGCTGAACTTCTCAGCGCTTGGTTTTTAAAACTCCTCTCTCCCATCTCCTGATTCCGCTTCCTCTTTCTCGACCTCGCTTCACTAAATCTAATGACCCACCACCGCCTCATCATTGTCGGCTCCGGCCCTGCCGGCTACACCGCTGCCGTGTATGCGGCACGCGCAAATCTCAAGCCGGTGATGATTACCGGCATCGAAGTCGGCGGTCAGCTGATGACCACCACCGAAGTCGACAACTGGCCCGGCGACGTGCACGGCCTCATGGGCCCAGATTTGATGACGCGCATGCAGCAGCATGCGGAGCGTTTCGATACGCAATTCATCTACGACCATATCCATACCGTCGACCTGAAGACCAAGCCCTACACGCTCACTGGCGACCAAGGTAGTTACACCTGCGATGCCCTGATTATCGCTACCGGTGCCTCGGCCAAATATCTCGGCATCGAGTCTGAGCAGTTGTTCCGCGGCAAGGGTGTGTCGGCTTGCGCGACCTGCGATGGCTTCTTCTACAAGGGGCAGGAAGTCGCAGTGATCGGCGGCGGCAACACCGCCGTTGAAGAAGCGCTGTATCTGGCCAATATCGCCAAGAAAGTCACCATCGTGCACCGCCGCGACAAGTTCAAAGGCGAGAAAATCCTGCACGACAAGCTGTTCAAGAAGCAGGCCGAGGGCAAGGTGGAAATCATCTGGAACAGCTCGCTCGACGAGGTGTTGGGCGACGAGACCGGCGTGACAGCCATGCGCGTCAAGAACGTGCAGGACGGCAGTACCCGCAGCATCGACCTGAAAGGCGTGTTCATCGCGATCGGCCACTCGCCCAACACCGGCATCTTCGAGGGCCAGCTGGATATGGCAGGCGGCTACATCAAGGTCAAAAGCGGCTCCGCAGGTGATGCGACGCTGACCAGCGTGCCCGGCGTGTTTGCGGCCGGCGACGTGCAGGATCATGTTTATCGCCAGGCCATCACCAGCGCCGGCACCGGCTGCCAGGCCGCACTCGATGCCGAGCGCTACCTCGACAAACTCGGCGAGCATTGAGGTTTTCGCCCGCAGCGTCCAATAGCGCGTTGCGGGCGTAATCGCGTACGCTTGTTGCCGGGGTCACAAAGAAAAATCGCATGAAAATGAAATTGTTCAGTTCAAAGACTTCGCCTTTCGTGCGCAAAGTCCGCGTCACCATTCTCGAACTGGGCCTTGAAGGCCTGGTGGAAGAAATCTTCACCGATTGGTCGGCCGACGAGCCCGCATTTCTCGCCTCGAATCCTCTGGGGCAGATTCCGGCACTGATCTCTGAAAAAGGCGAAGCCCTGCCCGGCTCCGACCTCATCATCGAGTATTTGCAGACGCGCGGCGGCACCTTGACATCACTGCCGCGCGGCAGCGCACGCTGGTCCAAGCTCAAGCGCCTCAATCTTGCCGACGGCCTGCTGGAAGCCGCGGTGTCGATGCTTCTGGAGTCGCGCCGCCCTGACGGCGAGCGCTCGTCGGGCTGGATGAGCCGCAAGCACGCCGCTATCGAGCGCAGCCTGGACGCGCTTGAAGCCGAAGCCGCAGAGCTGCTTGCCGACGTGCCAAGCGTGGTGGAGATTGCTGTCGGCTGCGCTCTGGGCTATCTCGATTTTCGCTTCACGGCGCTCGATTGGCGCGGTAACCGCCCGGCGCTGGCCGCCTGGTACGCCGTGTTTGCCGAACGCGACTCGATGACGAAGACTGCCCCGGTTGCATGAGAGCCGCGGCGGCGGCACTGCTGCTGACCGCCCTGCTGGTCGGTTGTGCCAGTCGAGCGCCGTCGGGTGGTTCGATAGCGCCCACACGCGATAGCACCGGATCACAACCCCCTGATCAACCGTTGTTCCGCGGTGACCGCGATCAGGTGGTGATGACTGCGTTTGCCCAGGTTGGCAAACCCTATCGTTACGGTGGCTCTGGGCCAGATTCGTTCGACTGCTCCGGGCTGGTGCGCTACGCCTATGCGGCAGGCGGCGCAAAAACACCGCGCACCACGGCGACGCTATTTGCCAGCGGCCGGGCGATTGCACTCGACGATGCCGAACCGGGTGATCTGCTGTTCTACCGTCTGGACCCCGCCCGCAGCAGTCCGAGCCATGTGGTGTTTTATCTGGGTGAAGGCGAAGGCATCCACGCGCCGTCCAGCGGCGGTGCGATCCGCATCGTTCGCACGGGAATCCCGTATTTCTCGCAGCGCTTCGTCGGCGCGCGCCGGCTCATCGACTAGCGTTCTGTTGGCTGACCGAAAGGGGCAAGTGGTATCTTGGGCTCTCGCTAAATCCAAAAGAGAATTGCAATGTCGGAGGCGGTCAGCCCCAATCTTTTCGCCAGTCTGGTGCCGCTCAATGCACTCAAGGCCGAAAGCCAGGCCACGCTTGCCAAAAAGGCGACGCTAATCGACGCGCCGCTCGGCCACATCTTGTTCCGCATTGGTGAAGAAGCCACCGCTGCGTTGTTCGTGCTGCAAGGTGTGGTGCAACTCGAAGATGCGCAGGGCAAGGTGCTCGCCATCGTGCGTGCCGGCGAGCCCGGTGCAGCGCACCGGCTGGCACACCAGGCCCCGCGCAAGGTTTCCGCCAAGGTGATCGAAGCTGCGCGCATCCTCGCCGTGGACGCCAGCCTGCTCGATGTGATGCTCACCTGGGATCAGACCGGCGCCTTTGAGGTGGATGAACTCAGCGCCGACGACGACACCAGTGGCGACTGGATGGCGCGTCTGCTGCAGATGCCCACCTTTCAGGCCGTGCCGCCCGCCAACCTGCAAGCCATGTTCATGCGCATGGAGCAGGTCAACTACGAGGCTGGCCACGTCGTCGTCAAACAAGGCGATGTCGGCGACTATTTTTATGTGGTGATGGAAGGCCGCTGCGTGGTAACGCGCGAAGTGCCCAACCAGAAACCGGTGCGGCTGGCGGAGCTGGAGGCGGGTTCCTGCTTTGGTGAAGAAGCGCTGATCTCTGAAAGCCCGCGCAACGCCACGGTTACCCTGCTCACCTACGGCAAGCTGACGCGGCTGGCCAAGGCCGACTTCCGCTCCCTGCTCAACGAACCACTCGCACGCAAGATCAGCTTTGCCGAAGCCACTCGCCAGATCGACAGCGGCCAGGCCAAATGGCTGGATGTGCGCATGCCTTCGGAAGTACTGGCATCGCTATTGCCGGGTGCGATCAACATCCCGCTGTTCATGCTGCGCATGAAACTCAGCCTGCTCGACCCCAACATGCGCTACATCGTGGTCTGCGATTCGGGCCGTCGCTCGTCAGTCGCTGTATTCGTGCTGAGCCAGAAGGGATACGACGTCTCAATGCTCGACGGCGGCATCCCGAAATAGCGCCGCTGGCTACATGGTGTGCGTGGGGCGGTCGGCACCAAGCGCACCAGCCAGGGCGGCTTCAATCTTCTTCTGTGTCGCACCCGTATCCTGCGGCGAAAACTGCACGCCAATGCCTTGCTGGCGCTTGTTCTGCGCGCCCTTGGGCGTGACCCAGACCACCTTGCCGGCAACCGGCAGGCGCTCGGCCGAATCCATCAAGGTCAGCAGGATGAAAACCTCATCGCCCAGCTTGTAGGATTTTTCAGTCGGGATGAATAAGCCGCCGTTCTTGATGAAGGGCATGTACGCCACATAGAGCGCGCTCTTGTCCTTGATGTTGAGGGTGAGAATGCCGGGTTGACCGCCCGCGCGTGGAGGTGTGCTCATCGGCCCGCTTGCCTCTCAGTGTTCGGTGGATTCTGCATTGGGTTGAAGGTTACGCGCTCGGCTCTCACGCTGCCAGCAAGCGCCAGCGCAGCAGCAGGGACTCGAACAACAACTGGGCATTGGCGTTGTGGTCTTCGAGTCGGCGCAGGCCATCCAGCAACAGGGCGTGAAAGGATTCATGGCGTGCACTCCACGCCCCACCCTCTCGCAATTGCAGCTGCATCTGCGTCTGCCAGAGCCGCAGCACCTGCCCTGCTTCGGCCTTGTCCCGCGCCAGATCGGCAGCAGCCTGGAGCGGGTCGCTCTTGCGCTCGGCTACCTGCTGCAAGGTGTTGCGCCACAGTGCGCGACGCTTGGACTCACCACTGGCCAGCCAGGCCGCCGCCTTCAACGGCGCGCCGCCCGCCTCGGCCAGCAGCACGGCGTCGGCGTTGGGATGCGCGCCATAGAGCCAGCTCAGCGCCTCACCTTTCGACGGCACTGCAAAGCGCAGCTGCTGGCAGCGACTGCGGATGGTCTGCTTCAGGCCTTGCGGAAATACTGTGACAAACAACAGCACCGTACGAGCGGGCGGCTCCTCAATGGTTTTCAGCAATGCGTTGGCCGTGGCATCGCTCATGTCACTAGCGGGGTGAATCACCACCACACGCATGCCGCCGCGATGGCTGGTGATGGCGAGCTTGTCGATGAGGCTGCGCGCGGCATCCACCCCAATATCGCGGCGCATGCTGGTGGCCTTCGGCGTCCAGTAGCTCAGGCCATCTTCATTTAGCAGTGTGGGGTCGGTCGACAGCCCCAGATGCCCATCGTTGCTGATTAGATGCGCGTCAGGATGCCCGCCCGAAGCCAGCATCTTGCAGCTGTTGCAGGCACCGCAAGCCTGCTGCTGGGCATCGACCTGCTCGCACAGCAGCGACGCCGCCCAAGCCCGCACGAAGCTGCGTTTGCCCACGCCCTCGCTGCCCGAAATGAGCCAGGCGTGATGCAGCTGTTCGCGCTGCTGGGCGGCAGTGACCGTGTGCCACTGACTCGCCTGCCAAGGCAGCGGTATGAGCGGACTCAAAGCCGCTGCTCCAGCACCGCAACCACGGCCGCCTGCACATCTGGGAGCGGCGCGCTGGCGTCGATCACCGCATAACGCTCAGGGGCGGCGATGGCGCGTTGCAAATAGGCGGCACGCACGCGCTCCTGAAACGCCATCGCCTCCGCCTCGAAGCGGTTGGCATCGCCGCGGCTCTTCGCACGCGCCAGGCCGAGTTCGGGCGGCAGATCGAACAGCAAGGTCAGCTGCGGCATGAAGCCTTTCAGCACATAGGTTTCGAGTTCAACCAGCCGCTCGGCAGGCACGCCACGGCCTTCGCCCTGGTAGGCCCAACTGGCATCGACGAAGCGATCGCAGATCACATCCTCGCCGCGCGCGAGTGCGGGCCAGATGGTCGCGCTCAGATGCGCGGCACGGGCGGCAAACATCAGCAGTACTTCCGTCTCGGCCGTCATGCCCTCGGCCCAGTTGGCCAGCACCACGTTGCGGATCGCCTCGGCGAGTGGCGAGCCGCCGGGCTCGCGCGTCACGGTCACGCTGCGGCCCTGGGCGCACAGCCAGTCACGAATGAAGGCAGCAGCCGTGGACTTGCCGGCGCCCTCGCCGCCTTCCAGCGTGATGAAGCGACCTTGAGTGGCGTCTTTCATCAACGACCTCTTAGTTGAAACTTTGAGACGGCTGCATTGTGCTCTGCCAGCGTCTTGCTGAACTGGTGGGTGCCGTCGCCGCGTGCGACGAAGAACACGCTGCCATCGTCCTCTGGGTGCAGGGCGGCGTGGATGGCGGCGCGTCCCGGCAGACAGATGGGTGTCGGCGGCAGGCCCTTGCGGGTGTAGCTGTTGTAGGGCGTGTCGCGTTCGAGATCGACGCGGCGCAGGTTGCCGTCGAAGGCATCGCCGATGCCGTAGATCACGGTCGGATCGGTTTGCAGCAACATGCCCACTTTCAGCCGCCGCAGGAACACGCCGGCAATGCGCGAGCGCTCGACGGCCGCACCGGTTTCCTTCTCCACAATCGAGGCCATCGTCAGCGCCTCATCGGCGCTGGCGTAGGGCAGATCGGGCGCGCGGATTTTCCACTCCGCATCCAAGGTCTGCGTCATCAGCTTGGCAGAGTGGCGCAGCAGCTCGACATCGCTCATGCCCTTGGTGAACCGATAGGTATCGGGGAAAAACCGACCCTCGGGATGCTGACCGGCATGACCGATGCGGCGCATCAGTTCGTCCGGCGCAATGTCGTCGGGCAAGGTGTGTTCAAGATCTTCGTGGCTGGCGATAAGAGTGAAGGCCTGCGAGAACTTCCAACCCTCGGGCAGCCGCAACTCGCTCAGCACAGAGCGGCCTTCGATGAACATCTCCAGCGCGTCGAGTGGCGTTGCCCCCGGTGCCAGATCGAACTCGCCGGCCTTGATGCGGCGGTTTTCTTCGGTGATGCGCGACCACAGCAACAGGTAATGACCTTGGCGCGTGGAAGCAAAAACGCCATTCGCCTGCATCTGCGTAATCACGGTTGCGAAACGGTCGCCGCGGGCGATGCTGACGCGCTCGACTTCGCTGATCGACAGCGGTGCCTTGAGCTGGCGCTCACCATCCCAGATCAAGGCGGCAACGGTAACGACCGCAAGCAGAATCAGCAGCAGAATGATGCGCAGCAGGGCTTTGACGAGAGCTTTCATGGACGAATGTTAGTGCGTTGTATCGCTGAGCATGGGCTGCGCCAGCGTGGTTTGCAGCCTGAGCGTCACTGGCCCCGGCGGGCCGAACTCATGGGTGTCGAGCCGTTTCAGTGGCCAGATGCCGAGCAGGCTGTTGGTGATGAAAACCTCGCTCGCCTGCATCAAGTCTGCCAGCGGCGCGTTGACCTGTTCGGCCTGCAAGCCCAGCGCGCGGGCGGCATCCATGACCTTGGCACGCATCATACCCGCCACGCCGCAACCGATGAGCTTGGGGGTGAGCAACTTGCCTTCGCGCACCCAGAACACATTACTGCGCGTGCCGCAGACGAGCAGGCCCTGCCCGTCGCACATCAGCGCCTCCTGTACACCTTGCGGCCAATTGCGGGCGGCGAGCATGTTTTCAAGCCGATTGAGATGCTTGACGCCCGCGAGCATCGGCTGGGTCGCAAGCGTCACCGGCGAACTGATGGCAGCAACGCCCTCGCTCCAGCAACTGGCCGGATAGCGTGGCGCGGCGTAGCGCAGCAGGATGCGATCGCACTGGCGGCTGCTCGGCGCATAGCCGCGGCCGGCACCGCTGCGGGCGAGAATGATCTTGCCCACCACCGGTTGCGTGCGGCCACCGCCGAGTGATTCCAGCTCGGCCTCCAGCTGGCCCACATGCGGCGGGTCGAGGCCGAGTACGCGGCAATCCTGCACCAGCTTGACGTAGTGACGGTCAAAATCGAGCCAGCGGCCTTCGATGCGCAGCAGGGTGCGGAACACGCCATCGCCGTAGTGCAGCGCGCGGCTGAGCATTACGCTGGCCTTGGGCGGTGCGCCGTTGACCAGCGCCACCACGTCGCGCGGCAGATCGCCAATCATCCGGCGACCCCCAGCGCACGCAGCAGGCCGCGCGCCTTGGTGCGGGTTTCGGTGAGTTCAAATTCGGGCACCGAGTCGGCGACGATGCCGGCACCGGCGCGAAAACTCACCGTATCGCCCTGCACCACCAGACTGCGGATAAGGATGTTGAGATCGGCCTTGCCATGTCGCGAGATGTAGCCCATCGCACCCGTATATGGCCCGCGGCCGATGCCTTCCAGCTCCGCGATGATCTCCATCGCCCTCAGCTTGGGGCAGCCGGTGATGGTGCCTCCGGGGAACACCGCCGCAATCGCTTCGCCTATGCCGACCTCAGGCCGCAGGCGACCGCGCACGTTGGAGACGATGTGGTGCACATGCGCGTAACTTTCCACCGTCATCAGTTCGCTGACCTCGACACTGCCGGGCAAGCAGACGCGGCCTAAGTCGTTGCGTTCGAGGTCGATCAGCATCACATGCTCGGCGCGCTCCTTGAGGCTGCCGACGAGCTGGGATTTGAATGCGGCATCCTCGGTATCGCTGACACCCCGAGGGCGGGTGCCGGCGATGGGACGAGTTTCGACACAGCCTTTGTCGATGGAAATCAGCCGCTCGGGTGAGGAGCTGATGACCGTGTCTTGCTCGAACTGGGCAAGTCCCGAAAACGGAGCGGGATTGTTGTCCCGCAGGCTGCGATACAGCGCCGCAGGTTTGGCATCAGCAGCCAGCTGTGCGCGCCAGCTACGCGACAGATTGATCTGGAAACTATCGCCTGCGACGAGATAATCCAGCACGCGCTGGCAGCCTTCGAGGTAGCGTTGCTCGGGTTCTTCTTCAACCTTGAGCACACTGGCCATTGCGGGTTTGGGCGCCGCACCGATGCTCGCAAGATCAGACAGCAGCATCTGCAACTGTGCCGAATCAGATTCCGTCAGCAGATGCGTCACGCCCAATTCGCGATCGACGATCAGCGCGGCCGGGCAGCGCACGGCGATGGCATCGGGCAGCGCATAGGGCGACGCTGGCAACGTCAGACGCGGTTCGATGAAGCGCGCGGCTTCATAGCCGAGAAACACGAACCAGCCGCCGACAAAAGGCAGCTCATCGTCCGGCAATGCACCCGTAGCTACGACTGCTTGCGAGAGTCGCGCAAAAAAATCCGGCCCTTCGCGCACGGTCTGGGGCGAATCCCATTGCGGGAAGGCAAACAGCAGGTCGTAGCGGCCGGACACCGGGTGGCCGGCCACGCTTTGCAGCAGAAAGGGATAACGGGCGGGATCAAGCTCGTGCAGCGCCAGCAAATCCGGCGTGCCCGGCTGCTGGGCGTGGGGCACGGGGCTAGAGGCGGCGGAACACCAAGGTGCCGTTGGTGCCGCCAAACCCGAAGGAGTTGGAGAGCACCACATCGACCTTTGCCTGCCGTGCGATATGCGGCACGTAATCGAGATCGCAACCCTCGCTGGGGTTGTCGAGATTGATCGTCGGCGGCAATACCTGGTCGCGGATCGCAAGCACTGAGAACACCGCCTCGATGCCGCCTGCAGCACCGAGCAGATGGCCCGTCATCGACTTGGTGGATGACACCGCTACCTTCATCGCATGCGCGCCGAGAGCGGCTTTCATCGCCACCGTTTCAGCGGCATCGCCGGCGGGCGTCGAGGTGCCGTGGGCGTTGATGTAGCTCACTTCTTCAGGGTTGATCTTGGCGTCGGCCATTGCCGACTGCATGGCGCGGCGCGCACCATTGCCGTCTTCCGGCGGCAGCGTGATGTGGTATGCATCAGACGACATTCCGAAGCCGATCAGCTCTGCATAAATCTTGGCGCCACGCGCTTTCGCGTGTTCGTATTCCTCCACCACGATCACGCCAGCGCCATCACCGAGCACAAAGCCATCGCGGTCTTTGTCGAACGGACGGCTGGCCTTGGTCGGCTCGTCGTTGCGGGTGCTGAGTGCGCGCGCCTGACAGAAACCAGCCATACCAGAAGGTGCAGAACCGGCTTCAGCACCACCGGCAATCACCACATCGGCGTCGCCGTAAGAAATCATGCGGTGCGCCATGCCAATGGAGTGCGCGGCGGTGGTGCAGGCTGACACCGTGGCAAAGCTGCCGCCAGTGATCTTCATTTCGATGGAGATGTAGCCCGCCACCATATTGATGATCGAGCTGGGCACAAAAAAGGGTGAAACACGCTTGACGCCTTTGGCATGCAGCGCACGGCATTCGTCTTCAATTGAGCCGATGCCGCCAATGCCGGAGCCGACCGTGACCGCAATGCGCTCCCGGTTGGCATCGGTGATTTCAAGCCCTGAATCGCGGATGGCCTGCCTGGCAGCCGCAACGCCGTAATGGATGAAAGGGTCTGTCTTGCGCAGTTCCTTGGTGCCCATCGCGTCTTCGGGCTTGAAGTCAGCAGACACCAGTCCCGCGAATCGCGTGGGATAGGTCGACACGTCGTAGTGCGTGATCGGCACGATGCCGGAGCGTCCGGCCAAGATGTTCGACCAGGCCAGATCAACAGAAGAACCCACGGGAGAGACAATGCCCAGTCCCGTTACGACCACGCGGCGGTGCGTCATGCGCAAGAATTACGGATGAGGGGGGACAAATAAAAAGGGCCTGCAGAACAGGCCCCTCTTGGTGCGATCAAGACGCTTGGGGAGCGTGGGTCTTGATGTAGTTCAGCACGTCTTGAAAAGTGCGGATCTTCTCGGCTTCTTCATCCGGGATGTCGATCTCAAACTCTTCTTCCAGTGCCATCACCAGTTCGACGGTGTCGAGGGAATCAGCCCCGAGGTCTTCCACGAATGCAGACTCCGGTTTGATCTGGTCTTCACTCACGGAAAGCTGTTCAGCGATGATTTTCTTGACTTTGTCTTCGAGGCTCATTTTGGGGTCCTTAGGGGCCGGTATTGCGGACGGATTCTAAGCGATGGTTCGTGACACTCGCCACCGAGTCCGTGTTGCGGTGCAGAAGAAACTTTTTTTGTCGCACTCAACTCATGTGCAGACCTCCATTCACATGCAGGGTTTCACCGGTGATGTAGCTCGCCTGTTTCGAGGCGAGAAACAAAACAGCGGCCGCAATATCGTCCGGGCTGCCCAGGCGCGATGCGGGCACTTGCGCCAGCAAAGCCGTCCGCGCTGCCTCGGGCAGTGCCTGCGTCATGTCGGTGTCGATAAAACCGGGCGCGACAACATTAACCGTGATGCCACGCGAGCCGATCTCTTTTGCCAATGCCTTGCTGAAACCGATCAAGCCCGCCTTGGCAGCGCAGTAATTGGCCTGGCCCGCATTGCCCATCGTGCCCACCACCGAGCCTACGGAAACGATGCGGCCGTAACGCGCTTTCATCATGCCGCGAATCACCGCACGGCTCAGGCGGAATACTGCGCTGAGATCGGTATCGAGCACATCGTTCCACTCGTCGTCCTTCATGCGCAGCAACAGATTGTCGCGAGTGACACCGGCGTTGTTGACGAGAATGCTGATGGCACCAAACTCCTTGCCGATCGACTCGATCAATGCCTCGCTGGCAGCGGCATCGCGCACATTCAACATGCGCCCCTGCCCCCCTTTGGCGGCCAGAGCTTCTGTAATGGCAACCGCACCGGCTTCACTGGTCGCAGTGCCAATGACCTTGGCACCGGCCTCTGCCAAT
This sequence comes from Stagnimonas sp., assembly GCA_965279705.1. Classification (GTDB taxonomy): domain Bacteria; phylum Pseudomonadota; class Gammaproteobacteria; order Nevskiales; family Nevskiaceae; genus Stagnimonas. The sequence goes on along the minus strand of OZ257257.1, from coordinate 1,872,796 downwards.
GCCAGTGCGATGGCACGACCGATACCGCGCGATGCACCGGTCACCAGCGCAATCTGTCCTTCAAAACTCATCGTGGCTCCTTACAGGCTTTGAGATGGTTTGCCGACGCGGCAAATGCCGTCGGGTCTTCAAGCACGACCAGCGTCGCGCCTTCCACACTGCGTTTGACAAGGCCGGTCAGCACCTTGCCGGGGCCGCATTCAAGCCAGCTGTTCACACTCTGCGCCACCAGTGACTGGATGATGCGCGTCCATTGCACCGGCTGGTGCAACTGGGCCGCCAGTGCAGCGCGAATGGCATCGGGCTCGTGACGCGGCTGCGCGTCGAGGTTGTGCAGAACGGGGATCTTGGGCGCAGTGATCGGGATGGCGGCCAAGGCCACGGCCAACTCGTCCGCCGCGCTCTTCAACAAGCTGCAATGCGAAGGCACCGACATGCCTACGCGCATCACCATGCGGGCGCCATGCGCCTTGCCATTGGCGGTGAGCCAGTCGAGTGCCGGGGTTTCACCCGCCACCACCACCTGACCCGGTGCGTTGTAATTGGCTGGCGCCAGAAGCTCGTTACCGGGATATGCGGCGCAGAGCGTGCTGACGGCTTCATCGTCCAAACCAATCACCGCCACCATGCCGCCCTGCCCCTCGGGCACGGCCGCCTGCATCAGGCGTCCACGCAGGGCAACCAGCTTCAGCGCATCTGCAAAAGCGATGCTCTCTGCAGCGACCAGCGCGGTGTATTCGCCGAGGCTGTGACCGGCAAGTGCCACCGGTAGCGGCACAGCTTGCGCCTGCCATGCGCGCCACACCGCCACGCCTGCGGCGAGCAATGCCGGCTGTGTATTTTCGGTGCGATCGAGGTTGTCCTTCGGGCCCTCACGCACCAGTGCTGCGAGATCGAAACCCAGCGCGTTGGAGGCTTCCTCGAAGGTTTCTGCAATTTGCGGATGGGCATCGCTCAAGGCTTTCAACATGCCGACCGATTGCGAGCCCTGGCCGGGGAACAAGAGTGCGTAACTCAAACGGATCTCCAGATTATTTTTTTGGGTTTTACAAAGCAGCGACCGATTCACGGTCGATTCAGTGCAGCAGCGGATTCTACTTGCGCAGCACGGACAGACCTCAATGTCCTGATCACTAAACCATCACTCACTTTCAGTGCACAACGTCAGGAGACCTGACCATGCTTCATTACGCCGCTGTCTTTCTCATCATCGCCATCATCGCAGCCGTGCTGGGTTTCGGCGGCATCGCCGGCACCTCGGCAGGCATCGCAAAGATTCTGTTCCTCGTGTTCCTCGTGCTGTTTGTGCTGTCCATGATCTTTGGCAAGAAGAAGCCTTCGATCTGACATTTATAAGAAGCTTTTTTGCACCGCTGTCGCTGTAATTTCAGTTCCTACAGGAGTTAATCCACATGAAAAATCAAACCATCTTGACCCGCACCCTGATCGCCGCTGTCCTTCTGGCCAGCGCCTCGGCTGCAAATGCTATTTCCGTTGGCGCTAGCGTTGATGTCGCAACGCAGGCCGTTGCCGACACCGCCCTCACCGGCACCGTGAAAACCAAGCTCGCCACCGACGCTCGTGTGAAAGGCTCTGACATCTCTGTGACCTCCGAGAATGGCGTGGTTGTGCTCACCGGCAAGGCGCCGAGCGCTGAAGCCAAGGCCGCTGCAGAAGAAATCGCAAAGTCGGCTGATGCGTCCGTGAAGGTCGACAACCGCATCCAGGCACCGGGCTTGCTCAGCGAGCTGAAAACCGACGCCAAGGTTGCTGCCGATACCACAGGTGAAGTCGTGACCGATTCCTGGATCAGCACCAAGATCAAGTCGCAGTTGCTGGCGGACACCGCTACCAAGGGCACCGCGATCAAGGTGACCACCAAGGACAACATTGTGTTCCTCAAGGGCACTGTTGGCAGCCAGCTTGAAAAGGATCAAGCCATCAAGCTCGCTTCACAGACCAAGGGCGTTGCCAAGGTCAATGCCAGCAAGCTGAAGGTTTCGACCAAGGTGAAGGCTGACGCCAGCGTTAGCGCGCAGTAACGCGCTAACCAAGCCGGGACGCTAAGGCGTCCCGGCTTTTTTTATGGGCGGCTTCCAGAAGGCCCAGCGTTCCGGTTTCCAGAAACTCTGAAACACCACGCCGTAGACGAGAGCCGAGATCGAGCCCCAAAGGTGCGAGTCCAGGGCTACCTTGCCGCCGATGGCCGCTTCGTCCGACACCGGCGCGCCGGCATAGAGCTCGTAGCCGAGCTTGCCGAGCAGATAAAGCACGCAGCCGAGCGCAACGATGTCTTTCTTCACCGCCTGCGGCACCAGCCCCAGCACGAAAAAGCCGTGCATCGCACCCGAGAGCCCCACATACCAGATCATGTCGGGTGCAAAAAAATACAGTCCGAGACTCATGCCCAGACACAGGAACAAAGTGCGGCGCAGCCATACCAGCATCGACAATCGCTCTGGGCACAGCAGCACCAGCACCAGCAGACCCAGCTCGTTCAAGAATAGATGCCAGGGGCCGTGAAAATGCCAGCCGTTCCACTCCAGCGTGTTGCCGGGCAGATGCACCAGATTGCCGGTGAGCAGGCGATACCATTCGCCGCCCGTGATCGCGAAGCGGTCGTAGCGCAGTGCGTCAATCCACAGTTCGCCGCCCAGACCCAACACCGCAATCAGCAACATCAAAAACCCGGGGAACATCCAGACGCGCCAGTCCGTCCAAGGATTCTGTGCAGCGCTGTCATCGGCTGCGGCATGTGATGCGTTTATCATCGGCGTGTCTGCAACCTCACGAAATAAAGGACTTATCAATGTCTGTATCGATGCAATCAGCCCGTGCCGCCGCGCAACGCGGCTTCACGCTGATCGAGATCATGGTGGTGGTGGTGATTCTGGGTATTCTGGCAGCGGTCGTGGTGCCAAAGATCATGAATCGCCCCGACGATGCCCGAATCACCAAGGCGAAGCAGGACATCCGCGTCATCGAGTCCGCGCTCAATCTCTACAAGCTCGACAATTTCTACTATCCCAGCACCCAGCAAAGTCTTGAAGCGCTGGTGGCACCGCCGCAGGGCGATCCGCCGGCCAAGAACTGGAAGTCCGGCGGCTATTTGCAAAAGCCGCCGACCGACCCCTGGGGCAATCCCTACCAGTATCTCCAGCCGGGCACCAAGGGCGAGTTCGATCTGTTCAGCCTGGGCAGCGACAACAAACCGGGCGGTGAAGGTGCTGCGGCCGATATCGGCAACTGGGATATCGGTAGCTAAGAAGATCCGCCGATGCGGTCAAGCCGCGCCTCCGTGAAACAACGCTCGCAGCGCGGATTCACCCTGATCGAAATCATGGTGGTGATTCTCATCATGGGCGTGATGATCACGTTTGCGAGTCTGTCGATCGGCAGTCGCGTCAATGAGGACAAACTCGAAAACGAGGCGCGTCGGGCCGAGGCCATCTTCAAACTCGCCAGCGAAGAGGCCGAGGCCAAAGGTGTGGAGATTGGTCTGCGCTTCACCGAAGGCGGCTATCGCCTGCTGACGCTCGATTCTTCGCGCCAATGGCGCGATTACGAAATAGGCGGGCCCTTGCGTCGCCGCACGTTTCAGGCACCTTTCGGCCTGAACCTGCGGGTGGAAGGCCGTCCCATCGTGCTGCCGCCGGAACTCACGCTAGAACAAGAACGTGAACTCGCCGAGACCGCCGAGCTGAAAAGCCAGCGCGAGAACGATGCGCAAAACCTCACGCCGCAAGTGCTGCTGCTCTCGAGTGGCGAGATCACACCTTTCACCCTGCAAATGACCGCACCAGGACTCACCGCCAGTTATAGCGTCGAGGCCGATGCCTTGGGTCGCATCAAGCTGGTGCGTGCGGTGTTGCGCTCATGAGCCGTCTGCAACGGGGCTTCACGCTGCTGGAGGTGTTGGTGGCGGTGGCCATCGTCGGCATTGCGATGGGTGCGTTGTTGAGCGGGTTTGCGCGTTATGCCGACCAGGCCGGTTACATCCGCCAACGCACGCTTGCGGTCTGGGTGGCGCACAACCGTATGAACGAGCTGATGCTCGACCCTGCCTGGCCAGCAACCGGCAGCAAGGAAGACGAGATGGAAATGTCGGGTGTGGAATGGCGCTACCGCATTCTGGTGAGCAACACCGACGACCCCGCACTACGCCGCATCGACCTGCGTGTTTACCCGCAAGGCACCAAGGACATCAAGACCGACACCCCATCGGTGGCCTACCTCACCGCATTCCTCGCCAACACGGGGCGACAGTGAGCGCGTCGATGCGTGCGACGCGCGGCTTTACCTTGCTGGAACTCATCGTCGTGCTCGCCGTATTCGGCCTGTTTGCCGCGATGGCCTACGGCGGGCTCAATTACGTGCTCACCGCCCGCAAGACACTGGAGGTGCAGATGGATCGCACCGCCGAATGGCAGAAAGCGTTTCAGCGCGTGCGCAACGATCTGGAACTGGCCACGCCGCGCGCCGCGCGTAATGGTTTCGGACAGGTCGAGGCCGCCTTTCTGTTTGAGCAGTTCGGCGCGCGCATCGAGTTCACCCGCAGCGGCTGGCGCAACCCGCTGTCGCAGCCTCGCGCCAGTCTGGAACGCGTGGTCTACCGCTTTGACGACCGCACTCGCGAGTTCGTGCGCGAAACCTGGCGGGTGCTCGACCGCGCCGAAGACAACGAGCCGATGAAGCTGGTGCTGTTGAGCAAGATCGACGACGCGCGCTGGCGCTTCATGGACTCCAGTCGCCAGTGGCAGGAGCGCTGGCCGCCGCAGAGCGCCGGTGCCACGGCGAGTTCAAGCAATCTGCTGATCCCCAAGGCGATCGAACTCACGCTCGAAAGCAAGGATTTCGGAAAGATCGTCTGGCTGCTGCGGCCCGGTGTGGATGCAGCGCCGCCACCGCCACCACCGCCACCTTCATGAAGACTCAAGGCATGAAGGGCGTTGCCCTCATCACCGCCATGCTGGTGGTGGCGCTGGCGTCCATCGCCGCAGCTGCAGTGCTGGTATCGGCCAACAACGGCATTCGCCGCGCGAGCACGCTGATTGATGGCGAACGCGCCTGGTGGTACGTGCAGGGTCTGGAATCTTTCGGGCGGCGCATTCTGGCCAGCGATCTCGAAAAGAACGGCCCCATCGATTCGCTCGACGAAGACTGGAATCGCGCCATCGACTATCTGCCCGTCGAGCAGGGCGCGGTGCGCGGCAGCATCGAGGACCTGCAAGGGCGCTTCAATCTCAACAATCTGGCTTCTGCGCAGCCGGTCAAGTATCGACAGCAATTGCTGCGCCTGTTCCAGAACATCGAAGGTCTCGATGCGGCACTGGCGCCGCCTCTGGCGGAGGCGATTGCGGACTGGATTGACCCCGACCAGATCCCCAGCGGCGCGGGCGGTGCGGAAGACACAGACTACATGAGCCTCGCCCAGCCCTATCGCGCCGCCAACCAGCCCATGAGCTCGCCCACCGAATTGCTGGCCGTCAAGGGCATGACACCGGCGATTTATCAGGCACTCGCGCCGTTCGTGTGCACGCTGCCCATCGGCACCAGCCGGGTGGCGACCAAGATCAACGTCAACACCGCAAAAGTGCCGGTATTGCTGGCGCTGTCGGCGACGACCGACCGCAGCAAGATCGACCAGTTCTTGCTGACGCGTACGAAAGAACCCGCTAAAACAGTGCAGGAGCTGCAAACCAAGGGCACATTGCCTGCCGATGTCACCGTGGAGCTGGTCGACATCAAGACCCAGTTTTTTCTGATGAAGACCGAGGCTTTCATTGGCAGCGGCAGAGCCGCGCTTTATAGTGTGATCCAGCGCGCCGGTTCCGGCGCCCCCCTCGTCATAGCCCGCAGTCTCGACACTGAATAAGTAGCCCCAATGCGCGAGACGCTGCACATCCGCCTGCCGGATTGGAACCAACCCCAGAGTGAAGGCGGCGCAATCAGCGTCGAGTCCTTCGTGGTGGCCTATGCCATCACCAGCACCGAGCCGCCGGTGAGCGTGCTGGTGCGGCAAGCACCACTGGGCGAAGTGCTCGACCAGGCCAGTGGCAAGATCATCCGCCTCTACGCGCCCGCGCAGGACGTTCGCCTGCTCACCGCCGCTGTGCCCGCCAAGCAGGCCAACAAGGCCGCGATGGCTGTGCCTTACGCGCTGGAAGACCAGTTTGCGGAAGACGTGGAAACCCTGCACTTCGCCATCGCCGGCGTGCCCCAGGCCAATGGCGAATGGCCGGTGGCAGTGGTGGCCGACCAGCACATGCGCGACTGGCTGGCCCCTTTCAATGCCCGCGGCCTGGTGCCCGATGCACTGATCCCCGAGACGCTTGCGCTGCCTTGGCGCGAAGACGGCCGCTGGACGGTGCTGGCCGAACCCGGCCACATCACCGTGCGCACTGGCCCTACCTCCGGCTTCGGTTGCCTCGAAGAAGACCTTGAGCTTTTTCTTGGGCTGGCAGAAGGCGATAGCAAGCAGGCCCTGCGCATTCTCATCACGCAGGGCGTAGATGCCGATTTCACCAAGCTCGAACGCGATGTGGAACTGCTGCCTGGCTTGAGCCATCCGCTCGAAGCCCTGGCCCGCCACTATCGCGCGGCGCAGTCCATCAACCTGCTGCAAGGTGCCTTTGCACTGCGCCGCGCGATGGCGCGTGAATGGCAGGCCTGGAAACTGCCGACTGCGCTGCTGACTGGCGTGTTTGTCCTGTCGGTGGTGGGAAATGGCATTACAGCCGCGGTGCTCGGTGTACAGGCATCGAAACAGGAAGCGGCCAACCTTGAAAGATTCAAAGCCTTGTTCCCAGAACGGGGCGGTAGCAAAAACAATATCCGCGTCCAGATGGGGCAGATCGAAGACAGTCTTAAAAGTGGGGGCCGCAGCGCCGGTTTGCTTTCTTTGGTCGATGCCTTTGCGGGCGGCCTGAAAGCCGCCCCCACCCTACAAGTGGAAGGCATGCAGTACCGCGAAGGCGCGCTCTTTCTCAGCCTGAGCGGCACCGATCTTTCGGCACTCGACCAGCTCAAGACCCATTTCGCCAACGGTCACGGTGGTGCCAAGCTGGACGTGCAGTCTGCCAACAGCGGCGATGGCGGCGTGCAGGTGCGCATCAAGTTGAGTCCCGCATGAAGGCCGTGAACGACCTGCTGCAATCGCTGCAAGTGAAGGCCGAGCCCCTGCTGGAGCGCTATCGCGAGCTGCAACCGCGCGAGCGGGTGATTGTTGCCGTTGGCGCCGTGGTGGTGATCGCGACGCTGATTTATCTGGCGCTGTGGGAGCCGATGGCCAATGCCCGTAGCAAGCAGATGGCTGCGCTGACCGACGAACGCGCGTTGGCCGAGCGGCTTGAGACCATCGCCGCCACCGTGCAAAAAGCCCGTGCCTCGGGCGTCGGTGCGATTCAGGGCCGCGAGCAATCGCTGCTGACGCTGATCGATCAGCAGGGCAAATCACCCGAACTCGGCAAGCCGCCGACGCGCCTGCAACCCGAAGGCGAGAACGAAGTGAAAGTGTGGTTCGAGGATGTGCCCTTCGATGCGCTGGTGCGCTGGATGTCGACGCTGGAAACCCGCTATGGCGTGCAGATCGTCGGTGCGGAGCTTGAACGCCGCGCCGGTGCCGGGCTGGTCAACGCCCGCCTGACGGTGACCCGGCCATGACCCTGAGCCGCAAGACACTGCTGCTGGTCGCAGGCGTGGTGTTCATCTTTACGCTCATCAGCCGCATACCGGCGGCCCTGCTCTACTCGGCTTTCAAACCCGCCAACTCGACGCTGATCGTGCACGGCCTGCAAGGGCCGTGGAGTGAAGGCACGCTATCCGGCATCAGCCTCAACGGTCGGCCGGTGGCGCAAGCGCTGCGCTGGCAGTTACAGCCTCTGCAATTGCTGCTCGGCCGCCTCGGCGTGCAACTGAGCGGCGGCGGGCAGATCGCCACCATTGATGGCGGCATTGCTGGCGGGCTTGGTGGCCTGCGCCTGAGCACGTTTCGCTTTGCCGGCGGCATCAAGAGCATTGCTGCGGCAGCGGGTTACTCATTCGTGCCGGTCGATGGCCGCGCCGGTGGCGACTTTGAAAAACTGATCGTCAAGAAAGGCCTGCTCAACTACGCCGAAGGCAGTCTCGATCTCAAGAGCCTGGCGTGGACGTTGGCGCGCGACCCGCTGCTGCTGGGTGACTTTCGCGCTGACATCACAACCGCACCCGATGCGATCACGGCCGTCATCACTTCGCCCGCCGGTCCGCTCGAAGCCAGCGGCTTTGCCAAGCTGCTGCCGGACCAGAGCTACGACGTCGACATACTCGTCAAACCCAAGCCGGGCAGCAGCGAGATGTTGCTGAATTACCTCAAGACTCTGGGCGCACCCGACCCGCAGGGCTTCTATCACTTGCGCAAGCGCGGCAGTTTGAAATGAGCAAACCACGCCCCTGGATGCCGCACGTCACCGTCGCCACCATCGTCGAGCGCAACGGCCGCTTCCTGCTGATCGAGGAAGAAGTCAATGGCGACACCGTCATCAACCAGCCCGCTGGCCACTGGGAAGAAGGCGAGAGCTTCATGCAGGCGGCCGTGCGCGAAACGATGGAAGAAACCGGCTGGAAAGTGGAGATCACCGGTCTGGTCGGCATCTACGAATACAAGCCGCCCGAACTCGATTACGCCTTTGTGCGCTTCGCGTTTTCGGCGAAGCCGATCGAGCACGACCCCAATCATGTGCTCGATGAGGGCATCCACCGCTGGTTCTGGATGGACCAGAACGAGCTGCGGCAAGAGATCTATCGCCACCGCAGCCCCATGGTGCAGCAGTGCGTGGAAGACTACTGGACGGTCAAGCGCTGGCCGCTGTCGCTCATCACACACCAGACGCCGTTTGATGAAAATCAAAAGAACAGCGCTCACGGCGACGACGACGAGCTGTCGCTGCGCAAGGTTTAAGCGGTGCAGCCGCAGGTATTCGTGGGACTCTCCGGCGGAGTCGATTCCGCCGTCACCGCTTGGCTGCTCAAGGAGCAGGGTTACCGGGTTTCGGGCCTGTTCATGCAGAACTGGTCCGAAGACGAATCCGGTTATTGCACCAGCGCCGAGGACTATCAGCAGGCGCGTGCGGTGGCCGATGAGCTTGGCATTCCGCTGCACAAGGTGGACTTCTCGGCGCAGTACCGCGAGCGCGTCTTTACCGCGTTCCTGAAGCAGTTGGGCGAGGGCAAAACGCCCAACCCGGATGTGCTCTGCAACCGCGAGATCAAGTTTCAGCCCTTCGTCGAGCACGCACTGCGACTGGGTGCGGACTGGGTGGCCACCGGCCATTACGCGCGTATCGAACACCGCCCGGATGGCCCGCATCTACTGTGTGCAGCGGACGACAACAAGGACCAGACCTATTTTCTGGCTGGGGTGGCGCGGGCGCACTTTGAAAAAGTGTTGTTTCCATTGGGCGCGCTCACCAAACCGGCAGTGCGTGCATTGGCCAGCCAGGCCGGTCTGCCCAATCACCTGCGCAAGGATTCCACCGGCATCTGTTTCATCGGCGAGCGGCCCTTCAGCGCTTTTCTGGCCGAGCATCTGCCGCCAGCACCCGGGCCGATCGAAACCGACACCGGAATGGTCGTTGGCGAGCATCAGGGCTTGCAGTTTTTCACGCTGGGCCAGCGCAAGGGCATTCGCATCGGCGGCATACGCGGTGCTGCGGAAACCCCGTGGTTCGTGGTTGATAAAGACACGAGCCGGCGCGCACTGATCGTCTCGCAGGACGGCGAGCATCCGCGCCTCAAGCGCCACCGCGTCGTCACTGAGCCCTTTCATTGGCTGCGTGCGCCATGGCCGGCCGAAACCACTTTGCTGGGGCGTTTACGGCACCGACAGGCGCTGGCGCCCTGCACTATTCAAATGCTGCCCAACGGTGGCATCACGGCCAACTTTGCCGACCTGCAACGCGCCGTTACACCAGGGCAGTATCTCGCGCTGTACTCGGGCGAAGAATGCCTGGGCTGCGGCGAAATCGCCGACCGCTAAAGAGCCACGTCCTCGGCATATTCGGCCAGCGTTTCAGCCTGGGGCAGGTCGGCATACATCGCGCGAACTTTCATCACATCCGGCAGGCAGCCGATGAATAGCGCGATCAGGCTGGGATCAAAGTGGGAGCCCGCGTTGTCTTTCAGCAGCGCTACAGCCTCTTCCACCGGCCAGGCTTTTTTGTAGGGTCGCTCCGAAGTCAGCGCATCGAACACATCGGCAATCGCGACGATGCGACCGGAGAGCGGAATCTGCTCGCCCGACAGGCCACGCGGATAGCCCGAGCCATCCCACTTCTCGTGATGTGTGAGTGCCACGATGCGGGCGGTATGCAGCAGGGGGTGCGCATGGCGACCAATAATGCCGGCACCGATGGCCGGATGCTTTCGCATCACTTTCCACTCTTCGTCGTCGAGCTTGCCGGGCTTGAGCAGGATAGCCTCGGGGATACCGATCTTGCCGATATCGTGCATGGGTGCTGCATTGAACAGCACTTCCACATCATCGGGCGCCATGCCGGAGGCCTCGGCAAGGATGCGCGTGTAGTGGCTCATGCGGATGACGTGCTGGCCGGTTTCATCGTCCTTGAACTCGGCGGCGCGGCCGAGCCGGCGGATGATTTCGAGCCGCGTCTGCTCCAGTTCCAAAGTGCGCGCCTTGACCAGTTCGGTGAGGTGACGCTCGTGGGCGTACAGGCGCAGATGGGTGGCAACACGCGCCTGCACCAGCGGCGGGCTGACGGGCTTGGTGATGTAGTCCACACCACCGGACTCGAAGCCTTTCCGCTCGTCTTCCACCTCACTCATGCTGGTGACGAACACCACCGGGATGTTGCGGGTGCGCTCTTCGAGTTTGAGCCGACGGCAGACTTCGTAGCCGTCCATGCCCGGCATCATCACGTCGAGCAGTACCAACTCGGGCTGCGGGTGGCTGTTGGCCAGAGCCAGCGCTTTTTCACCGTTGGTAGCGACCTTCAGCGTGTAGGTCGATGACAGCACGCCGCGCAGCACGTCGATGTTGAAGGGCGTGTCGTCCACCACCAGCACCACCGGCTTGGTCGGGTCGGATGTCTGGATCTGAAAACTGCCGGTGCTGCTGAATGCACTGGGCGATACCGATTCGATGTTTTGCATGTTTTATTGACCCCTGAACATACCTACTCCTCAGCTGCAAGGTTGAGGTCACGCCGCACTTCCTGCAAGGCCGACAGGGCTGATTCGAACTCGTAATTTTCAACCGCCGAGCGCAGGCGCAGCAAAGCAGGCAATGGCGTGCCGGATAGCCGCTGTTGCAAGGCCTCATAGGCATCCTTGGAGTCGGCATCGTGGGCCAGCAGCAGGTTTTCGAGCTGTGCGGCCAGGCTGCGTAACCGCTCCCCGGAGTTATCCTGAAGCGGCGCGATTAGTGCTGCCGGTGTGTTGTGCTGAATCGCCCGCAATGTTTCCTGATGATGGATGCGCAGCAGGTCCAGGGTTTTTGGCGGCACCGTTTCACCTTGTCGCAAGGTGGCCTCGATCACGCCAGCCGTCTCAGCCAGCAAGCTCGCCCCCAAGTTGGCGGCAACGCCCTTGATGGTGTGGGCTTCGCGGGTAGCACGCGCAAGGTCGTCCGACTCCAGCGCGGTGATGATCTGTTGCGCGGCATCGCCGTGGTCGGCCGCAAAGCGCGCCAGCAGGCGATCCAGCAGGCTCTGGTTGCCACCCAGCCGCAGCAGGGCATTGGCACGATCGAACACCCGCAGCGTGGATGTCGCCGACGGAATAGCCGGCTGGATTACGATGGACTCGACAGTTGCGAACGCAGCTGCATCGGCAGCGCTCCTGCGGTATCGCAGCAGGGTATCGAACAGTTCGCGGCGGTCGATGGGCTTGAGCAGATGGGCATCGAAGCCCGCCAGGCGACTGGCTTCACGATGCGCGGGCATGGCATGCGCCGTCATCGCCACCAGCGGCAGCGTGGCAAAGCGCGGGTCGCCTCGCAGTCGGCGGGCAGCTTCGAGACCATCGAGCTTGGGCATCTGTAAATCGAGCAGCACCACATCGAACTCGCTGTCGTTCAACCGCGTCAGCACTTCTTCGCCATTGCGGGCGCGTCGCACACTGGCCCCGGCCGATTCGAGAATCGCCGTGGCAATCTCCAGATTGACTTCGTTGTCGTCTGCCACCAGCACCCGCAGGCCGGCCAGCGGTTGCAGGGTATCCAGCAGGTCGCCAACGGCTTCGGCGCGGCCCAGTGCAGCGAGTACGGTATTGAATAAGGCAGCGGGGCTGAACGGCTTGGCCAGGAAGTCGCGCAGCGCGATGCCTTCGCACTGCCGCACCAGTTCTTCGTTGACGTAGGCCGTCGCCATCAACAGCGCCGGCTGCACGGCTAGCGACAGTTTGCGGATGCGCTCGGCGGTCTCCACCCCATTGAGACCGGGCATGCGCCAGTCGAGCACTACCAGTGCGATGGGCAGTTCCGCAGTCTGCAAAAACTCCAGCGCCGACACGCCGTTGTCGATGCTCTCGACATTGAAGCCGAACGCTTTCAGCCAGCCCCCGGTGACAGCTCGGGTCTCGGCGTTATCGTCCACCACCAGTGCCTGCAAGCCATACAGATCACGCGGCAAGTCGTAGCGCGGTTGCGGCGTCAAAGGCAGCCCGACTAGGGCTTCGAAGCGGAACACACTGCCCTCGCCCGGCACCGAGCGCGCCTGGATATCGCCATCCATCAAGCGGATCAGATTGCGGGCAATCGACAAGCCCAGTCCGGTGCCGCCGTACTTGCGGGTGGTGGAGGCATCGCCTTGCGCGAAGGATTGAAACAGGCCTTCGATCTGCACCGCACTGAGCCCGATGCCCTCATCGGATACCTCGAACTCCAGTCGCAAGCCGTCATCGTCACGGCTGACCTCTGCCACCCGCACCACTACCGTGCCGCGCTCCGAGAACTTGATGGCGTTGCTGGTGAGGTTGAGCAGCACCTGGCCGAGCCGCAGAGGGTCGCCCAGCAAGCGCATCGGCAAACCCGGCGGCACTTCAAAGCGCAGCTCCAGGTTCTTTTCGACGGCCTTGAGGTGAGTCACCGCAGAGAGGCTGTCGAGCACGGCGTTGAGATCGAACTCGGTGCGCTCCAGAGTCATCTTGCCGGCCTCGATCTTGGAGTGATCGAGGATGTCGTTGAGGATGCCCAGCAGCGACTGGCTGGCGGTGTTGATCTTGTCCAGATAGCCACGCTGGGCGTTGGTCAGCGTGGTCTGCCGCATGAGCTGGCCGAGGCCGATAATGGCGTTCATCGGCGTGCGGATTTCGTGGCTCATGGTGGCGAGAAACTCGCTCTTGAGACGATTGGCACCATCGGCCACCTGGCTCGCCGAGGCGAGTGAGGCTTCCAGCTCCTTGATGTCGGTGATGTCGAGCCAGGCACCACTCCAGACCATGCCACCGTCTTCGACACGCGGGGTCGACAAGGAGCCGCGCAGCCAGCGCAAAACGGAAGCGGTGTCGCGCACGCGGAAATCGAAGAAGATCGGCCGCTGCTCGCGGTGCGAGGTATCCAGCGCGTTGAACATCACCGGCAGATCATCGGAGACGATGCGCCCGATCAGCTTGGTGATGTCTTCGACCAGCTCCTCGCGGGTGATGCCGATCAGCCCATAGATGTTTTCGCTGACGAAACGCACTGATAGCTCGTCCTCGAAATCACGCTGCAACTGGAACACCGTGCAGGGCACGTTCTCCGTCACTTCGCGCAGGCGACGCTGCAAGGTTTCGGCCTTGAGGCTGGCTTCTTTCTCGTCGGTGATGTCTCGCGTAAACCCGTTCCAGACGAACAGTTCGCCGTCAGGCCCTTGCGGCCGCGCGAGAATCAGCAGCCAGCGCAATGCGCCGTCTGACCTTCGTGTGCGGCACTCGCGCAGCACTTCGGCACCGCTGTGTATCGACTCGCCCAGCGCCATTTCCAGGCGCCGCCAATCTTCGGCGAACAACATGCTGTGCAATGCGGTCGCATCGCGTAGCACCAGATCGGGTTCGATCTGATGCACCTGTCGCGCGCCGTCACTGATGTAGGAATACAGCCACTCGCCACTGGGCGTGGTGGCCAGCTGGAACACCGCACCTGGCAGTGCGTTGGTGAGGCGGCTCAGGCGCTCCTCTGCGCGTTTGGCCTGCATCTCGCGCAATTTTTCTTCGCTGATGTTGAAGGTCATGCCGTTCCACATCACCACGCCGTGCGCGTCACGCGTGGGCACGGCTTGGGTACGCATCCATGCAGTAAGACCGGTTGGCAGGCGCATGCGGTAGTCGATGCGGAACGGCACCAGATTGGCGTACGAGCGATCAATCGCAGCCGTCATGCGAATACGGTCGTCCTCATCCACCGGGTCATACAGGCGGCTGATATCGGCCAGAGCTTCTGCTGCACTCAGACCATGCGTACTGACCCCGGCCGAAATGAAATTGAGCTTGTAGGGTGTCGCTGCCGATTCGCGGCGCATCTGATAGATGAAGCCCGGCACCCCATCGGTGAGATCGCGCAAAAACTGCTGGGCTTGTAGCCCTTCGTTTTCGGCCATCTTGAGTCGGGTGAGATTGCCGATATAGCCGTTCCAGATCACCACACCATCGCGTGCGCGACTGGGTACGGCACGGGTCGACATCCACTCCAGATGTCCATCCGCCATGCGCACGCGGTATTCCACATCCATCGCTTGCTGAGAGAGGGCGGAGTGTTCAAGCGCCTCGCGCACCCGAGCCCGATCTTCATCGTGGATGGAATTGAAAAAAGCGTCGCCGTCGCGGTTGAAGTCGTCGGGCTTGACGCCGCGCAGGGTGTAGAGCGCAGCGCTGGCGAAATTGAGCGTGAAGCTGCCGGCCAGATCGCGTTGCACCTGAAACACCACGCCCGGTACGTTGTCGGCAATTTCGCGCAGGCGCTGTTCGGTTTGCTCGGCACGCTGCTCGGCCTGTTTTTGTGCCGCGATGTCGATGGTGACACCGCTCCACACCATGCCATGCCCCCGCTCCTGCAACGGCCGGATGATGCTTCTGACCCAGCGCATACCCTGCGGACTGAGCACGCGGTAATCCTGCTCCACCTCGCGGCGCTCGACGGCGCTTTGCTGGATGGCATTCATGACGCTCGGCTGGTCGTCGGTGTAGATCGTGCGCAAGAAAGCCTCGATCGGCAGCGTGTCTTCGTCGACATCGATGCCGAACAGCCGGCGCGCCTCAGTGCTGGCATAGCGCACCACCAGCGTGCCACCGCGGGTTTGCTCCATCTCGAAAATCAGCGCCGGGCTCGACTCCAATACCCGCTCGACTGCCTGCGGCCTGCGTATTTCTGATCGGTCAGCGGCCTGCAATCGCCGCATGCGCCACCACAGCAGCGCCGAGAGCAGGGCCAAAAGCACCAACGGCACGGCACCAATGACATTGAGCAGGGTCACATCCCGCTCGACAACCGTGAGCAACGGCGGCGCAGCGGTATCGCTGGTAACCGGGTGCTCCAGCCAGCGCGCGCGCAAGGCGCGGTGGCGCTCCGGTGGCAGGCTGTCCCAGGCTCTTTCGAGAATACCCGCCAGCGGACTGGCGGCAGCAGGCACCCACCAGTAGACGGCTCCATCCACCGCTGCACCAGAGGTGTATGGGCCAGCAATCTGCAAGCCCACCAGCCCCCGTTGGCGGATGAGAAACTCGGCCACCGCCAGACTTTGCACGCTCATGTCGGTGCGGCCGACCGCCACATCCACCAGAGCGGGCTCAAAGCCCTCACTGTTCAGGAACTGCTGCGCGGAGATGCGGGCCGCATAGTCCTGCGCCGGACCATAGCTGCGTACCAGCGAGACACGTTGATGATCGCTCGCAGCAGTATCGGCAAAGCCACCGCCTTCACGACGCACAACCAGCACTGGGTAGTCATGCGCGATGGCTCTTTGCACCGGTACAAAATCGCGCGTCGGTATCGGCACGGCAAAACCGATGACCAGTTGCCCCAAGCCGCCCTTGGCCGCGTTGACCAACTGGTCGCGACGGGTTTGTTCGCTCCACTCGAATCGCAAGCCGGTGACACGCGAGAGCTCTTGCAGATATTCGGGATACAAACCGATATGGCTGCCATCGGCAGCGAGGTAATCAAAAGGTGGTGAGGCGGCATCTGAAAGCACCTTTACAATGGGGTGCTCTGCGAGCCACTGACGCTGCTCAGCCGTAAAAACATTCGAGTTGGGCGAGGGGCTGGCGATGCCAGGTTCCGCTGGCACCGGTGCATCGACAGCAATGGCTGTCGCCGCCCAAATCGAGGCGGCAAAGCAGAGGTAGCACAGTCTGACGAATCGGCTACGCATCGCCTGCCATTGGTTGAGTGTTAACGACCAGTATAATTGCCGCCCGCGCAGCCGCTTGCGGCTTGTCGCCAGCCCTTATCGGCACCGCTTGCGGTGCTGAACAGTGATTACCAACAGCCATCTCCACGGAGCGAGCCAGCCATGACGGACAGTTTCAAGTCCAAATCCACCCTTACGGTGGGTGCCAAGTCTTACACCTTCTATGACCTCACCAAGCTGGAGGGTCAATTCAAGGTCAGCCGCCTGCCCTACTCCTACAAGGTGCTGCTCGAAAATCTGCTGCGCCACGAAGATGGCGTGAACACTACTGCTGAAACGATCAAGGCCTTCGCCGGCGCTGATCTCAAGAAGCTGCCGTCGAAAGACATCGACTTCACACCCGCCCGCGTGATCCTGCAGGACTTCACGGGCGTGCCCTGCGTGGTTGATTTGGCCGCCATGCGCGATGCCATCAAGACCCTGGGCGGCGACGCTGCCAAGGTGAACCCGCTCTGCCCCGTCGAGCTGGTCATCGACCACTCGGTGATGATCGACCATTACGGCTCGAAGGACGCACTTGATCTCAACGCCAAGGTCGAGTTCCAGCGCAACGCCGAGCGCTACACCTTCCTCCGCTGGGGGCAGGAAGCGCTGAAGAACTTCAAGGCCGTGCCACCAGACACCGGCATCGTCCACCAGGTCAACATCGAATATCTCGCCCGTGTGGTGTTCGAGAAAGACGGCCTGCTCTACCCCGACTCGTGCTTCGGCACCGACAGCCACACCACGATGGTGAATGGCATCGGGGTGCTGGGCTGGGGCGTGGGCGGCATCGAGGCCGAGGCCGCGATGCTGGGCCAGCCCTCCTCCATGCTGATGCCGGAAGTCATCGGCGTGCGCGTCAGCGGCAAGCTCGCCGAAGGTGCGACTGCCACCGACCTCGTGCTGACCGTCACCGAGATGCTGAGAACCCGCGGCGTGGTGGAAAAGTTCGTCGAGTTCTTCGGCCCCGGCCTCGCCAATCTGTCGGCGTCGGATCGCAACACCATCGCCAACATGGGCCCGGAATACGGCGCCACTTGCGGCATCTTCCCGATCGACGAAGAGACGCTGAACTACCTGCGCCTCACCGGCCGCGCCGAAGACGACATCGCCAAGGTCAAGGCCTATGCCCAGGCCCAGGGCATGTGGTGGACGCTCGATGCACCCGAAGCCGAATACACCGACGTGCTCGCACTCGATCTGGGCAGCATCAAGCCCAGCCTTGCCGGCCCCAAGCGCCCGCAGGACCGCGTGCTGCTCACCGACGTGAAAGCCAACTACCGCAAGGCCTTCGAAGCCGAGCAGAAAGCGCGTCCGTCGAAGGGCCCCGCCACCGTCACCGATAACGGCAAGACCTTCGAGCTGAAGGACGGCGCGGTGATGATCGCGGCGATCACTTCTTGCACCAACACCTCGAATCCTTCCGTGCTGATCGGCGCTGGCCTGCTGGCGAAGAAAGCCCGCGCGCTGGGCTTGACCTCGCAGCCCTGGGTCAAGACCTCGCTCGCCCCCGGCTCGCTCGCCGTCACCGAGTATCTGAAAAAAGCCGGCTTGATCGAAGACCTCGAATCGCTCGGCTTCTTCGTCACCGCCTACGGCTGCACCACCTGCATAGGCAACTCTGGGCCCCTCAACGAGCCGCTGGGCAAGGCGATCACCGATAACACGCTGAGCGTCTCGGCCGTGCTCTCGGGCAACCGCAACTTCGAGGGTCGCGTGCATCAGGACGTGCGCATGAACTACCTCGCCAGCCCGCCGCTGGTTGTCGCCTACGCAATTGCCGGCAACACCGACATCGACCTCACCACCGAACCCCTCGGCAAGGGCAAGGACGGCAAGGATGTCTTCCTCAAGGACATCTGGCCGACTAACAAGGAGATCTCCGATCTCGTCGCCAAGGCAGTCACCGCCGACCTGTTCAAGGCCAGCTACGCCGACGTGCTGAAAGGTGACGCGCGCTGGCAGTCGATCAAGATCAGCAAGTCGGAAACCTATCCCTGGGATTCCAGCTCCACCTACATCGCCAACCCGCCGTATTTCCAGGGCATGACGATGACGCCGCCGGGCATCCAGCCCATCGCGGGCGCGCGCTGCCTCGCCGTGCTGGGCGACTCAATCACCACCGACCACATCAGCCCTGCCGGTGACATCAAGAAGGACGGCCCCGCCGGCAAGTACCTGATGGAGCACGGCGTCGCACGCGCTGACTTCAACAGCTTCGGCAGCCGCCGTGGCAACCACGAGATCATGATGCGCGGCACCTTTGCCAACACGCGCATCAAGAACTCGATGACGCCAGGCGTTGAAGGCGGCGTGTCGCGCTACATCAACGGCTCGGCCGGCCCGGTTGAAGCGATCTACGACGTAGCCATGAAGTACGCCGAGAAGAAGACACCGCTGGTCGTTCTCGCTGGCAAGGAATACGGCACTGGTTCGAGCCGTGACTGGGCTGCGAAGGGCACCATCCTGCTCGGCGTGAAGGCCGTGATCTCGGAGAGCTTCGAGCGCATCCACCGCGCCAATCTCGTCGGCATGGGTGTGCTGCCCTTGAACTTCGTCAATGGCGAATCGGCCGTGTCACTCGGTCTCGACGGCAGCGAAGTGTTCGACTTTGCGGGCCTGAAAGCCGGTGCGACCGAACTCGATGTGAGTGCCAAGAAGGCCGATGGCAGCGTGGTCAACTTCAAGGCCAAGGTGCGCATCAACACACCGAAGGAGTGGGACTACTACGCCCACGGCGGCGTGCTGCAATACATGCTGCGGCAAATGGCAGCCTAAACAGCTGGCAACACCAACAAAGGGCGCGCAAGCGCCCTTTGTTTTGACAGGGACTGGAACGCAAAACCGGAGTCTGCAAATGGCAAAGAAATCAGCAGCAAAACTCAGCAGCAAGGCCCAAGCCCTGCTCGATGCACAAGTCGAGTGGTGGCTGGAACGACTGGACAGCAAAGCCTTGGCGCCGTGGCTTGAAACCGAGATTGATGCATTGTTGGTAGACGCCAGCAAGCTCAAGCTCGAAGAAGTCGTAAGCCGCGCCGATGTGCAAGCCGTGGCACGCCGATATGCAGCAGAACTCGAACCGCATGGCGCCATCCCCGAGCTGGTCGGCGAAATTGCGCAGGCCGTGCAGGCGCATCCCATACAGAAAAAAACCAAGCTCGCCGAGTTGATGCCCGACAAGCAGTTTCGAGAGTGGCTGGACAAGATTCTGGAGCTGCATGCCGCGCGAGACGCGATCATCCACTCGGCATTGTCGAACCCGGTGGTAAGCGCCGTCGCGGGCGATCTGCTCTATCGCGGCATCAGCGGTTATCTCGGGCAGAGCAATCTGACCAAGAGCATCCCGGGGGCGACCTCGATGCTCAAGTTCGGCAAGTCCATGCTGGCCAAGGCCACGCCCAAGCTGGACGCCGCCATCGAAGGCACCTTGCGCAAGTACATCCAGCAAAGTCTCGATGCCACCTTGCGTGAAAGCGAGCACTCACTCAAAACGCTGCTGACAGACGACCTGCTGCGCGACTCCGCGCTTGAAATCTGGGCGAGTCTCAAGGGCATGACGGTTGCCGAAGTGCGCGCCACCGTCAGCATTGATGACGTTGAAGAGTTGTTCGTAATCGGCTACGAGCATTGGCGCAGTGTGCGTAAAACCACCTATTACAGCGCCATGATCGACGCCGGCGTCGCCAGCTTCTACGACAAATACGGCAAGTCGCCACTGACGACGCTGCTTGATGAGATGGGCATCACGCGCGAGATGATCCTGACCGATTTGCTGCGCTTCGGCACCCCGGCGCTAGCCACTCTCAAGAAGAAAAAGCTGCTGGATCCCTTGATCCGTCGCCTGCTGCAACCTTTTTTTGCATGCGAAGCGGCCACAAAATTGCTTGCCGATTGATATGACTTTTTTCACTCTCAGCCAAGGCTGCAAATACTCATGACCAAGCGCGTTGTCTTCAATCAGAAAGGTGGCGTCGGCAAGACCACCATCGTCTGCAATCTCGCGGCCATCGCTGCTTCGCGGGGCTTGCGCACGCTGGTGATCGACCTGGATACACAGGGCAATTCCACCCAGTATTTGTTGGGTGCCAGCGCGATCAAGTCAGACCGCACCATCGCAGACTTCTTCGATTCAACGCTCAGCTTCACGTTACAGCTGCCGCCGATGATGAGCTTTGCGACCAACACGCCGTTCGAAAATCTCGACGTGGTGTCATCCTCGCCACGGCTTGAAGAGCTCATCGTCAAGCTCGAAGCCAAGCAGAAAATCTACAAGCTGCGCGATGCCCTGAAAAAACTCAAAGGCTACGACGCGGTGTTCATCGATACGCCGCCTGCGCTCAATTTCTATTCCCGCTCGGCGCTGATCGCGGCTGAGAAGCTGCTGATCCCCTTCGACTGCGACGAGTTCTCGCGGCAGGCGCTGTATACCTTGCTCGACAATGTGCAGGAGATCCGCGCCGACCATAACGATGACCTGGAAATTGAAGGCATCGTGGTCAATCAGTTCCAGTCTCGTTCCAACCTGCCGCAGCGATTGGTTGCAGAACTGGTGGGCGAAGGCAAGCCAGTGATCGCGCAGGCGATCTCCAGTTCGGTGAAAGTGAAAGAGTCTCACGAACGGCATCTGCCACTGATTCACCTCGACAAGAATCATCGGGTGACACAGGAGTATGTGGCGCTCTATGACTCTCTAGGCGGCTGATCTTCGAGCCAAAAAAAGCCCCGCTAGCGGGGCTTTTTTGATGCGTTGAGTCAGCAAACGCCTCAGCGTGCTGGCTCGCACACCACATCCACCTTGCCGCTCTTTGCGGTCACACGGCGGCAGGCATCAGAAACGTAGTAGTCACCTTGCACTGCCGCACTGGGCCTTGGCGCCATGCTGCGTTCGTATACAGGCTCATAGGTCGATTCGTAGCGCACGCTGCCCCATAGAGCCGGTGGCGCCGCTGGCAAATTGCCGGCAAAAGTGCGTGTGGCAGGCGAAGCCTCGACCCCTGCGGTTGCGTAGCTCTGCACATAACCACGAAGACGCGCCAGGTTGGCAATCACTTCACTGTTGTCGGGAGTGAGCTTGGCGGCACGCTCCAGCAGCGACATGGCCTCGTAGAACTGGCCACTCTCGGCCTTGGCGACAGCCAGATTGTTGAGAGCAACCGCATCGAAGGGATTGACCTCCAAGGCGCGCTCAAAGTTGAACTCGGCACGACTGGGGTCACCCTCAGCCATGCCCTGTCGGCCCTGGCTGTCGTAGCCGTAGATCGCATCCATATCCACCGGCGTGGCGAAAGCGGGCTGCGCCATTACTGGCCCACGAATGGTGTCGGGGATGTTGGAGGGAATACCAAACGGCGATGGCGCCTGTGCCTGCGTCACGATGGTCTGGCCCGGCGCAATCACGCCGCGACTGTTGCCTGCAGCGGTGCCGGGATAGAGCGGCCCGTCGCTGGCGCAGCCCGCAGTCAGCGTTGCGATCAGCAGTGCACAGGGAGCAAGGAGGTGTTTCATAGACGGGGATCCCCGAAATTGAAGTTCGGCAACAACAAGTTAGGCGGGAACGAGACACGCTTCTGCGGATAGAACATGTAGCGCATGTAGGCAGAGGCGCTGGCCTCGTTGTAGTCGCGTGCATTATCAAGCGCCAAGCGTGCACCGGCCGCGAGATTGGGGTCCAGCAGGTATTCAAATTGCCCGATCACGGTAAAACCAACGCCGGTCTGCCGCTGCGACGGGTAACCGCCGACGATGGGCACTGTGCCTGTGTAGGTGAGCAGTGCGGTATCGAGAGCGCTCTGCAAACCCGAGTCACCCGGATACTGCGCCTGGCCGTCTTCCTTGAAGGCTTGAATGCCCAAAGCACCGCCCAGCTTGTAGCTGAAGCGATTGCGGTAGCCCTCCCATTCCACCGGCACGCTCACGGCTAAATAGGACTGCGGGCTGAAATAACCGCCGTGCCCATAACTGAAGCGACGCAGGTTCTTGTCGTAGCCGAAGGTGGTGATATTCAGACCGTAGGTGAAGCGATTGCTGCGGGTCTCAATCGCGCGTGCATACAAGCCGCCACCGACTTCGACCGAGCTGTTCTGCGGAACATTCTGGCCGTCGTAGATGTTGTAGCCGCCATTGCCGTAGAGCCCGTACTTGCCCAGGTCATAGGCAACATCCAGGCGCCCGCCGGTTTTGGTGACGCCGCCGTAGATGAAACCGGTTGCCGGGTCACGAATACCGGCGTATGAAAGCAGACTGTCGGCAACAGAGCGACGGGCAAGGTCGATCTTGAAACTCACCCGTTCGCTCTTCGGCCGCCAGTTGACGCCGCCCACAAGGGTCTCGACTGGGAAGCCCAGCGGGGTGCTGCCGATATCGGCCTTGAAATCGCCCGCCTCATAGCCCAAACCGACGGCGATGCCGGTTTCGGAATTGTCGTAGCGCAAGGCTGGGCTGCCGAGGCCTTGTGCCAAAGCCAAACCCATGCCGCCGTAGACCGGCAGGTTTTGGCCTGAGACGGTGCCGGCATCGAGATAAACCGGCACGGCGCGAATCTTGAACCGCCCGCTTTCGCTCGCCGGGAATGCGACTTCGACGGGTGCCTCCACGTCATAGAGACGATCCAGGCCTTCGGAGCCATCGCGCGACCGCAGAGTCAGACCTGCTTGTGCGTAAGGCGTGCGGTTGGCGCGCAGCTCGCTGATTTCTTTCAGCAGCTCCGTGCGGTCCTTGCTGTCCGTGCGGTTGCGATCCAGCACGAACTCTGGGGTGGCCAACATGGGATCGTTACTGATGACCGCTGACTTTGGCGCCGTGCGGATGGTGCTGGCGGGCGGCGGCGGCACATATTGCGGCGCTGTGTAGTACGGCGCGCTGTAGACCGGTGTTGCGCCGTAACTGCCATAGCTCTCATCAATGCGTGGCACTTCATAGACGCCACTGCGGCCGGCTTCGCCTGACGCTGACGAACGCGGGGCCGTGGTGTAGCTGCCCTGCTCGCCGCCGTTGAGTCCGCCCATTTCGCCCATCAACTCTTCACGCAGCGAACCATTGGGACGGCTCAGCTTCGGGCTCATCGTTGGGGAAAGACGGCGCGGCTGCGGAAAATCGCTGCGATAGGCAGGTGCCGCAGGCGCGGTGTAGACGCCATTACCACTCTCACCCGTAGAGGGCGGTCCCATTTGCGGCAGTGTCAGCGTGTCTACGTACTTGAAAGACGGTCTTGTCGTTGTCGCACGCGGCTGCTCGGCCCAATAGCCACTGGGTTGATCAACCGAGCCACTGGCCGCTGTGATGCTGCCGCCCTGCGGCGGCGTGGAGACTTTGATGAAGCCCGTGCTGCGATGAGCAGGAATGGACTGATCACCTCGAAACTGCATCGCGGCCTTGCGAGCCTTTGCCCTGGTCAGCCAGGCGGCTTCTGTCTTCACACCCTGCTGCGGCATCGCCACTTTGATGAGCGATGCCGAAACCGGTTTCGCGCCAACGACTTGACCTTGGGCGGTCACCGGGCCGTTGACGCGGGTCTTAAAAAAACTTCCGGCCCTCACGTCCGAAGATTGCATGGGTACTGATGCCGGGGAACCGATCGTTCTCGGCGGCGCACGCAGATAACTGCTGGCAGGGTCGATCAATTGCAGCAAGGGTTGGGAGTTGCCACTGCCGGTCGGCACGGCGGCATTCGGCTGCGTGTTCTGCTCGGCATCCAAGCGCAGTGCCTGCTGATACAAGCCCAGCGCGCGTCCCTCATCGCCCCGTGCCTTGGCCGCGCGGCCGGCAAGCGCATACAGGCGGGGATTGTTCGGATCGATTGCAAAGGCACGCTCCAGCATGGCGTCTGCTTCATCCGTACGGTTCATCGCCAGTGCGGCACCAATCGCGCCCTTGTAGGCATCCATTTCGTTCGCGTTCTGCTGCAACACGCGGTCGTAGATGACGTAGGCCTTATCGAAATCCTTGCTGTCGTTATAGAGCCTTGCCAAGGCCATCATCAGACGCGGGTCATTTGGATTTACCCGGATCAAGGGCTCGAGATACTCATAGGCCCGAGCCAGATCACCTTCCTCACGCACCAGATCAGCCTGACGCAGGCGATAACCGATGCGCAGATTGGCCAGGTCGATGTTCTGCTGTGCCGTCAGGTTGCCGCGACGTAGCAGATCGTCCATCACCACTTCAAACTCGGTGTCCTGCCTCAGCTTGAACAACAAGCCGGCGTAGCTGAGCCGTAGCCCGACATCTGATTGGGTATTGCGCGCAAGCGCTTGGCGCATATAGCGCAAAGCAGTGCCTTCGTCGCCAAGATCGGCATAGGCACCGGCCATTGCGCCCAACAGCTCCGGCATCTCGCCGACGAAAGGCTGCACTTCAGCCAGAATCTGCTGTGCTTCCTGCTGTGCACCAGCGCGGGAATACACCGCCGCGCGCTGCGCCTGGTAGCGCACCCACAGGCGCTTTTGCAACTCGATCATGTCAGGCGTGCGAGAACCGACAGGCACCTGCTCAAGCAACTGCAAACCGCCCAGAAAATCCTGCTGCTCTGCCATCAGTGAGGCTTTGATGAGCACCACATCGGGCTGGATCGGGCCAGCGGAGGAGGCGAGCATCGCATCGACCAGCGTATTGGCCTCGCGCACGCGGTTCTGGCGCTGATAGATACGCGCAAGATCAAGACGGGTCCAGGCGCTTTCGGGGTCAAGCAGCAGTGCTTGCTTCAGCAGCGCTTCCGCACGCATGTCATCCCGTGCAGTGACCGCAAGTGCCGCTTGTTCGCGCAGACCTTGCGCCTTGATGACACTGAAGCTGCCCAGCTGGCTGCGCACGCTCTCCGGTGCGCGCTCTGCCAGGGCAATGGCCTCTGGCAGACGCTTGCTGCGTGTCAGCACACCGATCAAACCGCGCAGGGCATCAGCACTCTCAGGCTTGCGGCGCAGCACGTCGCGGTAGATTTTTTCCGCCTCGACGGTTTGGCCCTGCTCTGCCAATACATCAGCAAGGCTGGTCGGCACCGAGATTTCTTCGGCCGCACGCTTCGGGTCGCTGGCGATGGCACGACGCAGTTCGCGCTCCGCCAAGGCGTTGTTATTTTCTTTGCGGGCGGCCTCAGCCGCACGAACGGTGTCCCAAAAACGGGCCGTGCCCAGTGCTTCTTTCCAGCGCCCTGCACTTTTCTTGTCTCTGGCGGTGGCGCGTTCCAGCAGGTCGCGGGCTTCGCTGTAGGCCTGCTGGCGCAGGCGCACGATACCCAGCCCACCAAGCGAATCCGCAGATTCGCCGTACTGGCCGATGGCCTCGGTGAAGCGCTGCGTCGCCATATCCAACTGACTGTTGTCGAGTGCCTCGAAGCCCTCGCGCACGAGCTTGCCGCGCAATTCGTCGGTGGTGGGCTCGCGTGGCGCAGCAGCAACGGAAGTGAAGGAATCACCCATCGCGGTCTTGGCAGCAGGCTCGCGGATGGTCGCTAGGCGCGCACTCACCTGTGGATCTTCGCCATAGCGCTTCAGGTAATCCTGATACAGCGGTTCATCGCCACGCTTGGCACCCAGCCAGAGCAGACCCTGCCGCCAAGCCTGGCGGGCAGGTGCGGCGATGCTGGCCTGCTGAGACAAAACCGCCAGCTGTGCAACGCCCTGTCGTCGCGTGGGTTCGCTGTAGGTCAGATGTTGGGCTAGCGCCAATTTGTAGATCGGCTCGTTGGGATTGTCTTCAGCGAGCTTGCTGATGCCGGCACGGGCGGGCTCCCAGCCATTCTCGGTGCCGGCGAGAGTCTGGTAATACTCCAAACCCAGTCGCCCGCCAGGAATCTCTTTGCCGAGAGCTGCGCGATAGGCATCGACAGCTTCCTGATACTTGCCCTGCCTTGCCAATGTGCGTGGCTGGTTGAGCTGATCCTGATTGACGCTGCCCTGACGGATCGCCGCTTCGATGCGTCGCAAATCAGGGTGATCAGGGTGTGATTCTTTCAGGCGATCGAGATAAACCTGTGCCGCTGCAGCACGACCGCTGATGGCCTCGGCATTGGCCAGGCCTGCCAGTGCGATCGAGCTATCGGGACTGCTGCGCAACAGCTTGAGCCAGTTCTCGCGGGCGAGATCGTACCGATTCTGCCCCTCCCAGTAGCGGGCTTGAGTAGCCAGCTGATCGCTGGCCGCAGAATCCTTGGGGGCATCGGCAGACCACGCACCCGATACAAGGCTTGCGCTGAGCGCAATACCGGTCAGAGTCCTTAAAAGGGCCAGTCGCAACATGATTTTTCCCACTTTGGAATGAGTCGTCCGTCTGAGTCGAACTGGAACCGCTTGGAATCCCAACCCTCGCCGAACATCCCTAATGCCTGATCGTAGTAGTGCGCCGGGCTGCCGAGATTGCCGTCCACACGACTATTTTTCAAACGTAGTCTTTGCCTTACGACGCTATCTTCATCCAACATCACAAGGAAAGGCAACAGAGCGGCCGAGAATCCAATCGGGCTGCCTCCAGAGGCGCTGCCGCTTTGAAAATCAAGCTTTTCCGGTGGTGTTTCGAGTTTTGCCAGTCGCGCTGCCAGAGGCTTCAGCAGGGGCAATAGGTCGTTATCTCTATCGTCTCGCCGCGGTGTGAGACCCGCCCATAGCGGCACCCGGATCGCGTCGTAACTGGAAACACTGCCCGTCTGCCGATCCGCCGCAATACGACCGTCTGCCATCACCTCATACCAGTCCGGTGCGATGCCCTGGGTTATCAACACTTTCATGATCTTCACGTGGTTTTGCCAGACCAGGCGCCAAGGCCCTTGCGGATCGACCACAGCCAACCAACGAAACTGAAACTCGGGCAAATAACTGGGGTTGAGGCGCGCACTGCCGTCCTCCGCCTGAAATCCTTGTGGTGCCGGCAGCAGCATGAGTCCCACACCGGGTACCTGAGCAATTTCTCGATTCTTGATTTGCGCAAGCAAGCCACGACCCGTTTCCGCGTAGCTAGGCTGCTGCCAGAGGCGGCTGGCTTCAATCAAGGTATAGGCCAGCCAAAGATCGGCATCGGATGCCGGATTGGCATCACGCACACCCCAACCACCGTCTTTGTCTGCACCCCACAACCAGGCAGGCAGATTGGATTTCAAATCCCCTGCCGCCAGGTTGTTGACCGTCCAGTGCAGCACCTTTTCAAAACGCACACGATCATTGGCCACCAAGGCGAAGAACAGGGCATATGCCTGCGCCTCTGAAGTACTGCGGTCTGCCGCAGTGCGGTCTATGACCCGGCCATCCATCTGCACGAACACCCGTGCAAACGATTGCCACGCTGGCCAGTGCCGCACCTGCCAGCAATGGCCCAGATAGACCGCGACCAGCACGATCGCGGCGAACAGCGCCGCGATCGTGCGCTTCATACGGTCAGCCGAGTGGTGCTAGCCAGATCAGTGTCCACCCTGCTTGCGTGCGAGTGCCATGCGGCGCAGCACCCGATAGAGCACGGTAGCAAGCAGCAACGCGGCGATCAGCGACAGGAACAGCATCACCACCGGCTGCTGCGACAACCACCAGCGGCAGCGCATGAGGATAGGCAGGCTACCGACATTGAACTGGTTTCCGAGCTGATAGTTGTTGACCTGATCGCCGTTGAACAACACTAGGTCGCCACGCACGAACTGCGACTTGCCAGCCTCGGTGAACAGGTTGGTCACTGCGGTGAGACGCTTGCTATCACCGGCAGTAATCACGACCACCGTACGATTGGAAGACAGTGGCGACTCGAAGCTCATGATCGCACCGAGCGAGCTGCCAGCTTCGAGGATCACATGACCGGCATGATCGATCGCACCCTGCAAATCGCGGCCCTGCCATTTGGCGCGCAGGCGTTCGATCGGGCCCAGCACCTTCAACTTGGTTTCGCCGTTGGCCAGCGACATCGGCATGTATTCCGCCCAGCTGTCGAGCAAGGGCTGATTGCCAGCCGCACCGATCACGATGAGGTCCAAGTTCGAGAAACTGTCGGCATCTGCCGCACGACCCAGCTTGAAGCGCGACGCCGGGTAGCCAGTCGCCTCGCCAATACGCCCCATGATGGTCAGATACGCCTCGACTTCCTGCGTATCGAGCTTCTCGGGCAGCACCACAGCGGTCTGGCTCAGATCCGCGTATTTGGTGAACGGAAAGCCACCGTTGGCGAACAAAGTCAGATCCGGCAGTGCGGTGTAGTGCGGGAACGCCGTCAAATCGATAGTGGAGTCTTCATCAATCGAACCGCGCAGGTTGTCGAGGATGACGTCTTTGCAGGCACCTTCTTTTTTGCGCTCGAAGTAATACTGGAACTGAAGCGTGTTGTCGGCGCTGAACTTGTATTCCGGCACATAGACCGTCGCACGGTTTACGGACTGCACTTCCGAAACGAACGGCAGATTGATGCGTTGTTCGGAGGCTTTGTCTTCACCGGTGTAAGACAGCGCTATCGCTTCAACAAACTCGTTGTTGATATTGACGTTCAGTGTCGACTTGGCACCGATGGTTGGCGTGTAGCGATACTTGAGATCGAGCTTCATGCCCTTGCCGCGCCAAGTAAACAAATCCGGCGGTGCATGGAACGGCACTTTCATCGTGTCAGGGTAGAGGCCGCTGGACTCCAGCGCCCAGGAGCGCACCAACTCACCAAGCTGCACGGGGCGATCGGTGGGCACCCATCGCGGCGCATCGTAAGCCTTGCGAGGAGCAGGTTCGACGAACTCTTTGATCGCGGTATCTTGGCCGGACAAAGCCTGCGTGCCCAAAGCCAGACTGCGCGCAGCGGTTTTGATGCCTTCAGCGGTCGAGCCGCGCACGATCAACAGCAGAGAGTCTGGTGCACGGGGGTTCGGCACAAGCTGAATCTTGGCATTGGAATTGTCGCCCGGCAGATCCAGACCAGCAGGCAGCTTGTTGCCGACGACGAACACCACACCGTGCCCCGCAGGCAGCTTGTTGAAGTAAACCGGGAAGCTCGCACCGCGGTAGTCGGCAAGCGCGCCGAACCAGCTGGCGGTGACGCCCGCTGCGTCAATTTCTTCAGTCGAGGGCGTGCCCGCAAAAACGAAGGGCAAGGTCACACGACGTGAGTCGCGGCTATCGAAAAACGGCTGCGGCAACAGATTGAGATCGCGCGCGCGCGGCAGCGGCTGCGTGTCCAGCTCCAAGGTGGAGCGGTTGTCGACGATCGACCACAGCGTGGTGTGCACCGGGTCTTCGCAGTCCATCGTGTAATGCGCGATGAGCTGCAAACCGATCTGGTTGTATTCGACGAACAGCTTGGGGTCGATGTCGATGGTGCGCTCGGCACCGCTGGCGGTTTCGGACGACAAGGGGATCGTCGCGGCGAGTTCGTTGTTGACCAGCACGTTGAGATGGCTCAACGGGAAGATCAATGACGGCGAGTGCGAGAACTTGATGCTGAGGCGCGCGCGCGTCACCAACTCATCGTCACGAACAGCAACCGGTAAGGCGATTTCACCCTGCACACCGCGCAGGCGGATGGGCTTTTGAACGCCCAGCGACTCGAACGAAAGCACTCGAGATTCTGTGCGGGCCGCAGCAGGTTGCTGTGCAACTGCGGCAGGCGCGCTGACACCAACTTCCCCCGTTTCCGGTGATTGCGCCCGAGCCTCTTGACCCGGTGCAAGCAAAGCGCCGATCAGGGCCAGGGTCATCAGCGCGGTGCCACTGCGCTTGGTCAGCGGGGAAAGCAGTCGGCTCAGGGGATTCATGATGGAGTTCTTCAGGTTGGTTAATGTCATTTTAACTACGCGGAACGCGCCGCCCAGGCCGAAATCGAGAATGGCGCGGAAACTTTCACCGATGCGATCGTTGGGTCGATCTGCGGACCAGCTCACCCAGGCGTCGGCACGCCCGAAAATCGAATACACCAGCTGCCGTTCCTGTTCGAGTCCCATAGGCTGCACAAACTCCAGAAACAACGAATCGCCTTTCGACCGGATCACCTTGGCAGGCGTCCAGACCAGACGGAAATCAGGGGCCAATGCCACATCGATGAGGCCACCTTGCGGAATCGATTGTGCAGTCGATAACTTCAAACCCGTGCCGCCTTCCGAGATATCGACGGTATTAGCATCAATTTCGGGGCCATCGGGAATGCGGATACGTGCGCCGAGCGAGACGTTGACGCGAATACTGCGGCGCACCTGCCGGGACTCCCAGGCTACGGCGAGTGCAGCGCCGATGATGATGGAGTTGTAGACCGTCCAGATCATGTTCAGTACCACGGTATCGACCTCATGGCTGTTCCAGTAGACGAAGCGGCCGACGCCCACCAGCAGACCCAACAAGTTGATCACGAGCAGGAACACATACGGCTGGGCGATGTCGCGATCGAAGTAAGTTTCATTGTTCATGCCACCCTTCGCCGTCACGTTGAAGGTGCCGAGCTTGGGATTGATCAAGGCCAGCAGCGTGGGTGCAAGGATGTAGGTCGCCAGAACCGTCTCGTACACCTCGGCCCAGAAAGAGTGCCGATACGGCCCCTGGATGCGCGAGTTGGTGATGGATGAATGCGCAAGATGCGGGAAGGCATACGCGGCGATCATCAGCGCAGACGCCTCGATGATGTGCGCCTCAAAGAACAGATACGACAACGGGGCAGTCAGGAACACCACGCGCGGCAGGCCGTAGAAGAAATGCAGCATTGCGTTCGAGTAGCACAGGCGCTGACCGATCTTCAGCCCACGCCCGAACAGGGGATTGTCGATACGGAAAATCTGCGCCATGCCGCGCGCCCAGCGAATACGTTGACCGACGTGGGCAGAGAGCGATTCAGTCGCCAATCCGGCCGCCTGCGGAATGTTGAGGTACGCAGTGCTCCAGCCGCGACGGTGCATCTTCAGCGCGGTGTGCGCATCTTCGGTCACGGTTTCGACCGCGATGCCGCCGACATCATCCAGTGCGGTGCGGCGCATGACGGCGCAAGAACCGCAGAAGAAGGTGGCGTTCCAGAAATCATTGCCATCCTGCAAGAGGCCATAAAACAGCTCGCCCTCGTTGGGCACCTGGCGGAAAGTGCCCAGGTTGCGCTCGAAAGGATCGGGCGAAAAAAAGTGGTGCGGCGTCTGGGTCATCGCCAGCTTGGGCTCGCGCACGAACCAGCCCATCGCCACCTGCAGGAAGGATCGGGTTGGAATGTGGTCGCAGTCGAAGATGGCGATGTATTCGCCATCGGTCTTCTTCATAGCGGCATTGAGGTTGCCGGCCTTTGCATGCTTGGAATTGCTGCGCGTGAGATGGATTGCGCCCACCTCGTCACAGAACTCCTTGAACTGCGGGCGCTTGCCGTCGTCCAGAACATAGATCTTGATCTTGTCCTTGGGCCAGTCGATATCCAGCGCCGCGAGAATGGTGGGGCGCACCACTTTCAAAGGTTCGTTGTAGGTGGGGATGTAGACGTCCACCGTAGGCCATTCGGCCAAGTCCGGCGGCAAGGGTGCTGGCTTGCGATTCAAGGGCCACAACACCTGAAAGTAACCCAGCAAAAGCACGACGAAAGCGTAGAGCTCAGCTGCGATAAGACCACCCGCGAAGAAGTAGTCAATGGAGTCGCGATTGGCACTGACGCCGAAAGACTCCGTGAGACGCCAGTACATGTAGCGCGCCGAGGCCAGCACCGACAGCACGATCATCACGTGCGTTGCCAGTCTCCCCTGAATGCGGTTGATCCACAGCGCCATCAGCAACATGCCAACGCCAAAGAAAGCCTGCCATGAGAGAGAGAGTGGCGTGGTGACGATGCTGATGGCGGGCAGCACGCAGAGAATCAGCAGGCCGATCAGGATCAGCGGCTGATCCCAGAACTTCAGTTCGATGATCCGCTCGATGCGGCGGTCCCAGACATTACTGACCAGTGGGTGTGACCACGGCTGGCCTTCACGGGCGGCGTTGCTGAGTGAGTAACTGGCGTTCGGATCGCTCATGGCAGATTTACCAACCAGTTGGCCAGCGCGGCGAAATCGCGGCTGGCAGGGGATTCGGGAGCGTATTTAAGAATGGGGCTTTGCGAGGCCAGCGCCTCTTCAACCGCTGAATCGAAATTGATCTCTACCGGCAGCAAGGCGTCGCCCAAGTCTCGCGATAACGCGGTGCCCACATCGCGGCACAACAGACGCGCACTGTTCATGCGGTTAAGCAGGTAAAAGCCGCGCAACGACGGATTGGTCTGCGCCGCTTCGGCATACCAGCGCGCCATCGCAGGCAAGGTCACAAAAGATGCGGCATCCGGCAGCAGCACGCACAGGCCAATGTCGCTGGCTTGCAGGGCCTGCGGCAAATAAGGGGTGCCGCCGGGTGCTGTATCAAGAATCACGATGCTGCCGGGGTTGAGCCCGAGTGCTTCAATGTTCTGCCGCAACCATTGCGGATTGGCATCCAGTTCATGCTCGAAGGCACGCCGATCGTGATCGGTGAGTGCACCAAACGGCAGGCAGTCAACCCCGTAGGGACCACGGAATGCGGCATTGGCCCAAGGCTGACGCAGCAAAGTCTGCACCGCCAGCCCGGCACCGTCAGACAGCGGCATCTGGTGATGCAAGCGCGCTGCGTTCTGCGGATCGAGGTCTATCAGCAACACGCCGCGTCCGGCTGCGGCGACCGCCGCTGCAAGGTTGGCCGCGACCGTGGTTTTACCGACCCCGCCCTTGGGCGAGACTACGGACACGATGCGTTGTTGCGAGTTGGTCGTCATTGCGCCCGTTGGAGGATTACTAACTGCAGTGGAGCATCAGCCACGATTGTCGCGCGACAGACGGCGAAACACATCCTGTAAAGATTCACCATGTCCACTCGGCCGCTCGGCTGCCGGCACGGCAAAGCGCAATCGGCCGTTGGCAGGCGTCGGCGCAGATGTGCTGACCGCGCTGGGAGCTACAACAGGGGATGGAATAGGACCCAACCTCGAGGGCTGCGGTGTGTATCGGGTCGCTGGCTCATCGTGGGCATCTACCAGGCGCGCGGCTGGCTCCGCCAGCAGCGGCACGTGCATTTCAGGCAAGGTAGCAGCACGTTCTGCGAGGCTCACTGCGGCAGGCGAAGCACCGTGAAGCTGATCTGTTACGCGCGCCGTCACCAAAGGCGGCTCTTTTGGCGCCGGCACGACCGAAACCGTCTGCGGCTCTTTTACCGACTGGAACAGTGACTGCAAACCATCGGCGGGGCTCGGCTCCAACAAGGCATCGGCAAGTGCCGAGGGCAATACGCTAGGCGCAGCGGCCGGTTTCTCGAACTTGGGCTGTGCGGTCGATTCAGCGCGGGCAATATCTTGTGCTGCGGCCAGCAAGGCAGCCGACAAGCTGGCAACCGGCGGTGCTTCTACCAACGCAACCGGCACCGATGGCGGGATCATGGCGGTCTGTGGCAGCGGTATCGGCACGATGGTTTTGGGTGCGGCAGCAGCTTGCAGCAGCGACCAGCGACGTGGCGCCTCGCTCACCGTCGCATTGGCCGTGGGTGCCGTGCGGATTTCATGGTAGTCGCTGGGGTTGAGCCCCAGATTCATGAACAGGTTTTTGATGTCGTCATTTTTTTCAGCCATGACCCATATCCTCGACCCTAAAGATTGCAGAGCTTTTGATCTTGCAGCAGCCCGTTGCCGAGCACGTCATGCGAAGTAATCGGCAGAGGCAAGCCGGAAGCGCACGGTATCGGCTGCGCCCTCTGCACTGCCCATCTGGCGCAATACCAAGCCGCGATCTGCACCCTGCTCACGCAGCCACTCTTCGTAAAGTCCTTCGAGCAGGCCCGATGCCCAGTCGATGGCATCCACGCCAAACGCGCTGCGCAGCGGCGCACAGGAATGTTGGAACTCGACACTGCTGCCCAAATCCCGCACCCGTACCCAGCCCCAGTCGGCACTGGCCAATGCGACATTGGCAATACGTTCAAAATCTTTTAGATCGCCGCCCTTTGCGAGCGGCATGCTGCGTGCCCAGCGACGCCCCAGCACTGCGAAGAACGCCCTGATTTCAGTCGCCGACATTTGTGCCGTGAGCTCTTCAGCCAGTGCGCGCAGGATTCCAGACCAGCGGCCATCCGCAGGGCGCGACAAAAAATAATTCAGGCTTCCCTGCTCGACATCCAACATGGCCACTCCCTTCATTTTGACCTGCTCGCAATCGTGATGGATTTTTATCGCAGGCTACAATACGCCTTAAGGTAAGCCGAGAAATCAATGATTTCAATCAAGATTTCCTACTACATCGCTTCGGCACTGACCAACACGTCATCTTCATATCGTCTACCGCCACAACAGGCTCTTCTGCCCTCCAGATTATGACCGACGAAGTTGACCTTGCTGTGATTGGCAGCGGCCCTGGTGGCGAGGGTGCGGCGATGATGGCGGCCAAGAGCGGACTCAGCTCTGTAGTCATCGAGCGCCACCATGATGTCGGCGGCGGTTGCACGCATTGGGGCACCATCCCAAGCAAGGCTTTGCGGCATGCCGTGAAGGTGCTCAGCGACTTTGGTCAAGACCCCCTGCTGCGCGAGTTTCGCAACCAGATCAAAGTCAGTTTTCCGCAACTGATGGGCAATGCGCATCGGGTAATCGAGCAGCAGGTTGCGATGCGTCGGCGCTTCTACGAACGCAATCGCGTGCCTGTTATTGCTGGCCAGGCCCGCTTCATCGGCCCGCACGTGCTGGAAATCAGCGCCAACGGTCAACCGCCAAAGCGCATTCGTGCAAAACACATCATCGTCGCGGCGGGCTCGCGCCCCTACCGCCCTGTCGATGTGGATTTCAATCATCCGCGCGTGGTGGATAGCGACACCATCCTGCAACTCAGCCACACCCCGCACACCATCACGATCTACGGTGCGGGAGTAATCGGCTGCGAGTACGCGTCGATCTTCGTCAAGCTCGGCTGCAAGGTAAACCTCATCAACACGCAGGATCGCCTGCTGTCGTTTCTCGATGATGAAATCACCGAAGCCCTGAGTTACCACCTGCGCGAGCAGGGCGTGATCGTGCGCCACAACGAGCAGCATGCACGCATCGAGGCGCGCACCGACGACGTGATCCTGCACCTGAAATCCGGTCGCAAGATCAAATCGGATGTACTGCTCTGGGCCAACGGCCGCACGGGCAATTCCGATGCGCTGGCCGCCGACGTGGCGGGACTCACGCCCAACTCGCGCGGGCAACTGAAGGTCAACGCGTTTTTTCAGACTGAGATCCCGCACATCTATGCGGTGGGCGACCTCTCGGGGCCACCTGCCCTAGCCTCCGCAGCCTACGACCAGGGGCGCTTTGCGGTGGAACACATTCTGGGCCACGCCGCCGATACGGCACGCTTCAAGCTACTGCCGTCAGGCATCTACACCATCCCGGAAATCAGCAGCGTCGGTGCCACCGAGCGCGAGTTGCAAGATGCCGGCGTGCCCTATGAGATGGGGCACTCACAGTTCAAGAGTCTAGCGCGCGCGCAGATGACCGGCGAAACGGTGGGCATGCTGAAGATTCTTTTCCATGCTGACACCTTGGAGATCCTCGGCGTGCACTGCTTCGGCGACCGCGCCTCAGAGATCGTGCATATCGGCCAGACGGTGATGGCGAACGCGCAGCTCAACAATCTGCGCTACTTCATCAACACCACCTTCAACTATCCGACCATGGCAGAGGCTTATCGCGTGGCTGCACACAACGGGCTCAACCGCCTCGCCTGAGCCAAGCGTCTCAGAGAGTCACTTCATGCTCATTGGCGGCAAAGGCAACGCCTAGAGCGCCTTCGCCGACATGGATGCCCGCCACCATGCTCATCATGGCGATGTACACCTCGACCCCTTTGCGCTGCGCGGCATCGACCAGCTGCGCATAGCCCGGCAGCTTGGCGAGATTGGCAGGATCACCGCCGTACTCGATCAGCAGCGTCGGCGTCAGCAAGCCTTTTTGTAACTGGCCTTCGACGTACTTGAAGACTTTGGCAGCGCCCTCTTCAAAGTGGCGCACGCGCGCCACTGGGCCGGTGTTATTGCGGTAGCCGCGCACCAGCGGCTTCACGTCCAGCGCCGAGCCGATGATGTACTGCACCAGCCCCACGCTCTTGTCGCCGCGCTTTTGCGCACGCGCACGCAGCTGTTTTAGATCTCGCGGCAACAGATAGCCAAAGGTGTTCTGCACCAGGTATTCGACACGCTCGCGAATCTTGTTGTGGCTCTCGCCCGCCTTCACCATGCGCACGCATTCGATCACAGGGATCGCCTGCGCACCGAAGCAATTTTGCGTATCGATCACGCGCATCGCAAAGGGCGTCTTGATACCCGCCGCCTGCCGCGGCACCTTGTATTCGTTGAGGATGGTCAAAGCCGCCTGCTTGACGTTGTCGTACATCGGCGAGCGTGAGCTGGCGATGGTGAACACGAACACCAGGTCGTAGTCGATGACCAGTCTTTCGAGAAAGAGCTTTTTGGTTTGCTCGACGCTGTACGCCGTCGTTTCGGCTTGGGCCGCTGCAGCGACATGCTGGGCGTAAAACTCCAGCGTGGTGGAAGGGTCCCTCTGGTCAATCATCTGCCGCCCGTCCAGATGCAGGGTGATCGGCAAGATGACGATGTTGTTTTCTTCGATGAACGCCTGCGGCAGATCGCAGGCCGAATCGACCACTATCCCTATTCTCATGACTCCTCCGTTTTTATGAGGGAATCATAACGAGGGTGATCGCTAGTTCATAGCGCGATCGTAGTCGCCATTTTTCGGCTCAAGTTTCTGAGCATGCCCGCCGTCGCGCCCCAGATGCGATGGCCACCGTGATTGATCTCGAAGAAAGGCACATTGAGGCCCTCTTTGGTCAGCAGCCTTGTTTCGTAGCTTTCTGGGTCGAGCAACACCGCCAGCGGCACCTCGAAAATCTCGGCGACTTCCACCACATCGAACACGAAGTTTTCGGGTGGCTTTACCAGGGCGACGACGGGCGTGACGCGATAACGGGTGGTGGTCGGGTAATCATCGAGATAGCCGATGATCTCGGCATTCTCGGGCGGCAGGCCGACTTCTTCCTGCGACTCGCGCAGTGCACAGGCTGCGAGCGTGAGGTCCTCAGGGTCGCGTCGCCCACCGGGGAAACTCACCTGTCCTCGGTGGTTGCGCAGCGTATCGGCCCGACGGGTGAGCAGCACGCTGAGACCTTCCGGCCGTTGCAGAATCGGCACCAGAACGGCCGCCTCTCTGAGATTGCTCAACAGTGGCTTCAAGGCCCGTTGCACCAGCTTGGGCCATTCGAGATCCACCAGGGGCCGATGCTGCTCGTGGCTGCCAGCCAGTGCCGCACGCAGGCGGGCTTCGACCGCCTGACTCACGCGAGCCCGCGCGCCACGTCCGCGGTGATGTCTTCGATGTCTTCAAGGCCAACCGCAATCCGCACCAGCCCTTCGGTGATACCGGCCGCTGCACGCGCATCCGCGGTGACGCGGCCGTGGGTGGTCGTTGCCGGATGCGTGATGGTGGTACGGGTATCGCCCAGGTTGGCTGTGATCGAACATAGCCGCGTCGCATCAATCACTTTCCAGGCGGCTTCGCGCCCCCCCACCACCTCAAAGCTCACCACACCGCCAAAACCGCGTTGCTGGGATTTGGCTAGTGCATGGCCAGGATGCGTGGGCAAGCCCGCATAGAACACGCGCTTCACCTTCGGCTGTGTGACCAGCCACTCGGCCAGTTTTTGTGCGGACTCGTTGTGCGCACGCATGCGCACGGCCAATGTCTCCAGACCTTTCAGGAATACCCAGGCATTGAAGGGACTCATGCAAGGGCCCGCGCTGCGCATGAAGGCGAACACATCCTTGCCGACCTGCTGGGCATTACCAACCACCGCGCCGCCCATGCAGCGGCCCTGCCCGTCCAGATACTTAGTGGCGGAGTGGATAACGAAATCCGCACCGAGCTTGATCGGCTGTTGCAGCACTGGCGTCAGAAAGCAGTTATCTACCGCCAGCCATGCACCATGCGCGTGGGCGAGGTCGGCCAAGGCACGGATATCGGCGATCTCGGCCAGCGGATTGCTGGGCGTCTCGACGAACAGCAACTTGGTCTGCGGGGTGAGTGACGCCTTCCACGCCGCCACATTCGCCAGCTCGACGTAGCTCACCATCAGGCCAAAACGCGTCAGCACGTTGTTGAAGAGATTGATGGTCGCGCCAAACACGCTCTTCGACACCAGCACATGGTCGCCCGCCTTCAGCACCGACATGCACAGCGTCAGAATCGCAGCCATGCCGCTGGCGGTGGCGACACAACTCTCGCCGCCCTCCATCGCCGCCAGCCGTTTTTCAAACGCCTGCACAGTGGGATTGGTGAAGCGCGAATAGACATTGCCCGGCTCTTCGCCGGCGAACACCTTCGCCGCATGCGCTGCAGAACGGTGCACGAAGGATGAAGTGGGGTGGATCGCTGCGGAGTGCTCGCCCGCATGCCGCTCAGGCTCGAAGGCGCGCACGCCCAGCGTGGCAAAACCCCAACTGTCGTCGATCTCGCTCATGCTCAGGCCGCGTGAAGATCGAGCGGCGTAGACGCCGAGCGGTTGCGCGCTTCTTTCGCTGCATCGTTGCGGAACAGTTCCAGCTGGTTGAGGTACTTCGCATCGACATCCAGCGTCACGTATTCGCCGGTGAATACCGAGCAGTCGAACTGTTCAATGTTGGCGTTCTTGTGCTTCACCGCGTCGATCAGATCTGCGAGGTCCTGGAACACCAGCTTGTCGGCACCGAGCAGCACGCGCAGCTCTTCTTCCGTGCGGCCGTGCGCGACCAGTTCGTGCACGCTGGGCATGTCGATGCCGTAGACATTGGGGAAGCGCACCGGCGGCGCGGCGGACGCGAAATAGACGTTCTTCGCACCGCAATCGCGCGCCATCTGGATGATTTCCTGGCTAGTGGTGCCGCGCACGATGGAGTCATCGACCAGCAGCACGTTCTTGCCGCGAAACTCGACATCCACCGGGTTCAGTTTCTGGCGCACGCTTTTCTTGCGCTGCGCCTGGCCAGGCATGATAAAGGTGCGACCGATGTAGCGATTTTTGATGTAGCCCTCGCGATACGGCACGCCGAGTACTTGGGCGAGTTCGGAGGCCGGCACGCGCGAGGTATCGGGGATGGGGATCACCACGTCGATCTGGTGGTCGGGCCAGTCGCGCTGGATCTTCTCGGCCAGCTTCACCCCCATGCGCAGGCGCGCCTTGTGGACGGAGATGTTATTCATCATCGAATCCGGCCGCGCCATGTAGACATACTCGAAGATGCACGGCGAGTAGTGCGGATTGGCGGCACACTGGCGACGATGCAGCTTGCCGTCGATGGTCAGCAGCACCGCCTCGCCCGGCTCGATGTCGCCGATGATCTCGAAGCCCAGTGCGCTCAATGCCACGCTCTCGGAGGCGATCAAATAATCAGGTCCGTTGATGCCCTCGCGTTTGCCGACCACGACCGGGCGAATGCCATTGGGATCACGGAAGCCCACCACGCCATAGCCGGTAATCATCGCCACACAGGCATACGCGCCGCGAATGCGCTGATGCACGCGTGCGACGGTCTCGAAGATATCTTCCGGCGTCAGCCGTAGCTTGCCGAGTTGCGCCAACTCATGTGCGAAGACATTGAGCAGCACTTCCGAGTCCGACTCGGTGTTGAGATGACGGCGATCCTGCTCGAACAGCGCCTGCTTGAGGTCGTCGGTATTGGTCAGGTTGCCGTTGTGCGCCAGCGACACGCCGAACGGCATGTTGGTATAGAACGGCTGTGCCTCGGCGCTGGTCGTGCAGCCCGCCGTCGGGTAGCGCACATGGCCAATGCCCATGTTGCCGCGCAGGGCGCTCATATGCTCGTCGGCGGCAAACACATCGCGCACCAAGCCGTTGTCCTTGCGCAGATGCAGGCGGTCGCCATCGGCGGTGATTATCCCGGCCGCATCCTGCCCGCGGTGCTGGAGCATGGTGAGCGCGTCAAACAACTCTTGATTGACGGGCGATTTTGAAACGAGGCCGGCGATGCCACACATGGGTCAGGGTCTTCCAGGTGAAGGTTTTGCAGAAAGCGGTGAATCTGAAGATGGGGATTCGAGCGCACGAATCCAGCGCTCGGGCACCACGGCCTTGAGCATGTCCGCCATCCACTCGCAGCGGGGAATCAGCGCGGACTCGCGCCACCAGGGGTCATCGCGCGCTGCGGTACTGCCAGCGGCCCACAGCATTGCGGCCGTGAGCACCAGCCCGCGCAGCACGCCAAAACCGGCACCGAGTGTGCGATCCGCCGAGGCAAGCGCGCCCTCGCGCACCGAGCGGCCGACAAAAAAAGTAATCACCGAAGACACAAGCAGCACCAGCAGGAACAAGCCGCCAAACGCGGCTGCGCGACGCACAGAAGGCGTTTCGATATGCGGCGTCAACCATTCGGCGGCGGCATGCGTATAAGTGAAAGCCACCCAGAACGCGACAATCCAGCCCAGCACACCCAGTGCCTCGCGCGTGAAACCCCGCAACAGGCCGATCAGAATCGACACTGCGAAGACTGCGAGAATGACGTAGTCCGCCCAATTCATACTTGCGATGCGGTGGTCAGCGCGAATGAGACACGATTTTAACATCCGCCCTGCTGCAACGAAGCTTTGAGACGAACTAAAGTCATATCTCTTACTCCTAGTGCTCTGCAACTTTCTCGAACGCCATTCAGTGCCCTCCGTGCAACCTATCAATCGCTCTTGCCGCTCCCTCTGCCTATCCACACTGTTGATGGCATTGCTCACCGTGGCCACGACTGTCAGCGCGCAATCATCGAGTGGCGTCAACTCGCTGGATCTACCCGAAATGGGCGAGCCTGCGGATATCTCGCTATCGCCCATGCAGGAGACCAAGATTGGCGACGAAGTAGCCAGCGAGCTGTATCGGGGCAACTATGAAGTCGATGATGTCGAGCTCTCTGACTACATCGCGTCGATGGGCTGGCGCTTGGCCGCCAAGGGTTCTAGCAACCCACCCAATTTCCGCTTTTTCGTCATCGCCGATCCCCGCATCAATGCCTTTGCCGTGCCGGGCGGAGTGATCGGCATCAATGCTGGTCTGATGCTGTATGCCGACAACGAAAGCGAATTGGCCGGGGTCATCGGCCATGAACAGGCGCACGTCACCCAGCGCCATCTGGCGCGCACCAGCAACGACACCCGCACGGCGAATCTCGCCACCTATGCCGCCATGCTGGCAGCGATCATCGCCGGGTCGGCCAATCCGGACGTCATCATCGGCGCCCTGGCGGTTGGGCAGTCGGTGAATTATCAGCGCGAGGTCAACTACACCCGCGCGCACGAGAGTGAAGCCGACTCGATTGGCATCCGCACCATGTCGGAAGCCGGTTACGACCCCGAGGGTATGGCCACTTTCTTCAGCAAGCTGGAGCAGCAATCGCGGCTCTATGGCTCGCAGATGCCGGAAATCCTGCGCACGCACCCGGTCAATACCACTCGCATTTCAGAGGCGCGCGCGCGCGCGGCGCAAATGCCGAAGGTCACGCTCAAACCCAATCCCGAATTCGCGCTGATGAAAGCGCGCACCATCGTGCTGATGGCCAATACGCCGACCGCGGCCGTGGAAGAAATGGGCATGCGTCAACGGGCGGGCGATAAATCGGCGGCCACGCAGTATGGCTATGCCCTGGCACTGTTCAACTCTGGCCGCGCAAGTGCAGCGATCGACGCGCTGGCACCCGCCTTGGCTGCCCTGCCCCGTCAAACCAACATCAATCTGTTGCAGGCACAACTGCTGCTGGCCACTGGCAAAAAAGAAGAAGCCCTAGCGTTGTTCGATAAAACCACCCGTCTCAATCCACGCTCGGCGCCGGCGGTCATTTTGAATGCCCGCGCACTGCTCGAAGTCGGCAAACCTCTTGAAGCGAGACAGATGTTGCTGGCCTTCGACCCTGCCCATGGCGCACTGCCTGAGCAACACCAGCTTC
The DNA here is from genome assembly GCA_965279705.1 of Stagnimonas sp. Classification (GTDB taxonomy): domain Bacteria; phylum Pseudomonadota; class Gammaproteobacteria; order Nevskiales; family Nevskiaceae; genus Stagnimonas. The sequence continues at coordinate 1,830,510 of OZ257257.1, read as the reverse complement.
TCTCAGAAGCCAGCCGTCAGCTGAAAAACGTCGGTGACGCACAATTCGAGATGTCTAACTACGAGCTGGCACGCGGCGACTTGCGCGCCGCGCTCACCCAGGTGGACGCCGGGCTCAGACTCTCCACTCTTTCAGGGCAGGAGCGCCAACGTCTGCAATCGCAACGCGAGCAACTGATTGCACGCATCCCCCGGCAAGTGCTGTCAGACCTCGCACGCGACCAGCGTCGCCTCGGCTTCACGCACTAGGTCACCTTGGCGCGCTTGATGGCATAGCTCATCACGCCGGGAAAATGTCGCTTGATGCGCACGAACAGTGCCTCCTTGGCACCGATCAGTACCTCTTCACGCCCGGCTGTAACAGCCGCCCAGATTTGCCGCGCGCATTCGGCGGCATCCATACCGGTCAGCTGGCCCGAGTCCATCAGACCATGTTTGCCGCCGTCGCCGGTGATGGCGTTGAGCGAGACATTGGTCTTGATGAAACCGGGGCAGATCAGCGTGACTTTCACACCGTCTCGCCAGACCTCGGCCCGCAGCGCATCGTAAAAGCCATGCAGCGCATGCTTGGCCGCCGCATAACCCGAACGCAGGGGCGTGCCAACATAGCCAACGACGCTGGAGATGGTGACGATGTGGCCTGCCTTGCGGGCCACCATCGCCGGTAGCAGGGCCTTGGTGAGCGCCACGCAGGCAAAAAAATCCAGCTCGAAGATGCGCCGGTACACGCTCATCTCGGTTTGCAGCACGGTGCTGCGCTGGCTGATACCGGCGTTATTGACCAACACATCGATCGGGCCGAAGAAGACAACGGCTTTGAGCGCGGCAGCATCTGCATCGAAATCGGTGAGGTCAAGCACCAGCACCGCCACTTTCTCGGGATGGGCACAGGCATTTTTCACCCGCTGCAATTCGGTTTCCCGCCGCGCGCTGAGCACCAGCTTGGCACCTGCCGCAGAGGCGGCGACCGCAAGTGCCTCGCCGATGCCGCTGCTGGCGCCGGTGATCCACACCACTTTGTCTTTGAGCTGCGTCATGTTGCTGTTGTCTGGCGAGGTAGGCCGATAAGTCTAAGCCCTGCCCCAGCGCTGGCGTGCAACTGTCAGCAGATACAGCAGGCCGCAGACGCCACCACCGAAGATCAGTATCTTGGAGAGCGGCGAGTGAAAGGTGTAGAGCGCATGTCCGGATAGCCGTAGGTGCAGGCCGACGTGGATTATGAGAAAGCCCATCAGCGCCAAGCGAGAGCCATCGCGCCAGCGCTGCTGCGGGTGGTGCGTGAGCCAGACCAGCAAAGCGAATAGCGGCACATGCACGCTGATGAAGGCCTGCTGTGCCAGTGGTTCGGCAAGGCTACGCAAGATGTAGAGCAGGCGCCATTCGTGCTGCATGACCGCATCCAGCTCATGCGTCGAGATGAAGCCAAAGCCAAGCAGAAACCAGAAGTTTTTCATGTGCGCCTCAGCTATTTCTCAGAGACACACAACATAAAGCCCGCTGGCGCTTTGTGCGCCAGCGGGCTTTACCTGAGAGGTCATCAGGTGGAGATGAAAACTACTTCTCCAGCGACTCGCTCCACTGACCCATCGCCGCCAGACCATTCATCTTGGCGCGGTGCAGATGTGCAGCCTTGCCGGCTTCGACATTGCTACCGCCCCAGGCTTTGAGCGCTGCGGCTTGCAGAGCGCGGCCATAGCTGAAGGTGAGGCCCCAGGTGAAGCCGCCGAGCTTGTTCATCGCATCGAGATGCGCAGTGGCGAGCACGTCACTCTGGCCACCGGAGAGGAAGGCGATGCCGGGCACGGCGATCGGCACGCGGCGCTTGAGCACGCGCAGCGTGGCAGCGGCCACCTCTTCAACGCTGTTCTGCTCATCGCACAAAGCGCCCGGCACCACCATGTTGGGCTTGAGGATCATGCCTTCGAGCAGCACGCCCTGGGCACCCAACTCGCCGAACACAGCATCGAGCACGACGTCGGTCACTTCTTCGCAGACTTCGATCGAATGGTCGCCGTCCATCAGCACCTCGGGCTCCACGATCGGCACGATGCCGGCTTCCTGACAGAGGACGGCATAGCGCGCCAACGCATGGGCGTTGACGTGAATGGCGTAGTCGCTCGGCGCTTCGTCGTTGATGGCGATGACCGCGCGCCATTTGGCAAAACGTGCACCTGCAGCGTGGTACTTGGCCAGACGCTCGCGCAGACCATCAAGACCTTCAGTGATTGTTTCTTCCAGACCGCCGCCTGCCAGAGGCTGCGCGCCTTTGTCGACCTTGATGCCCGGGATCACGCCTTTCGAGGCCAGCAGCTCGGCAAACGTCGGACCTGCGAGTGATTTTTGGAACAGCGTCTCTTCAAATAGAATGATGCCCGAGGTGTGCTGCTCGAAGCCGGGCGTGGTGAACAGCATGTCGCGGTAGGCCTGACGATTCGGCTCGGTGTTCTCGACGTTGATCTTGTCGAAGCGCTTCTTGATGGTGCCAGTGGATTCATCGGCAGCGAGCAGGCCTTTGCCTTTGGCAACCATCGCAAGGGCAATATCGTTCAGGACTTTTTCGTTCAAGGGAAACCTCGTGAGGGAGCGGTGGGCGTTCAGAACGCGAGAGTTTATCGGCTGGGCAGGCCCTAAGCCAGCTGGAAGGCGCGACCTTGGCCATGGTCGGCAGTGGCAAAAAATGCCTTCAGGCTGCGCAGCGCCGCCCGAATACTGAATAATCTTGCATATAAAAAAACACGATGTTGTGAGGAGAGCGGTATGAAAATGCAGCGCGCACTGGCACTTACGGGGCCGGCATTGATGGTCTTGACGATGCTATCGGCCCCCGGCTGTGGCGGCGACAGCCCGATCGGCAGCAGCAGTGCGGTAGCGCCCCCACCGACGCAGAATCCGCCGGTGCTCGCTGCCACGCCCAAGGCCATCTGTGGCCCTGGCTCACGACCCGAAACCGGTATGCAGGGCCGCGTACCGCGCGCCGAGGTAGACAGTGGCCGCGCTGCGATGGGCTACACCTGCAACACCGAGATGGTCGGCTCGTACACCACCGCGACCAACGTCGGTACCGTCGGCGGTTTCAAGGTCGAACGCTATGTCGACAAGGCAGGCCACGACTGCGCCTATTACGACACCACGCTGCTGTTCCCCACCAACATCGTGGATGGCGAATCTGGCGTCAACGTGATGGATATGAGCGACCCCACCAAGCCCAAGCTGCTCACGCGGCTGATGACGCCTGCAATGCTCTCGCCACATGAGTCACTGGTGGTGAGCCAGGAACGCGGCGTGCTGGCGGCAGTGCTCGGCAACCCCGCCTTCGGGCCAGGCGTGGTTGATCTCTACGACATCTCGGGCGACTGCCGCGCACCGGTGCTCAAAGCCTCGCTACCGGTCGGCATCTTCGGGCACGAGAGCGGTATTACCGCCGACGGCATGACCTTCTACGCCAGCTCACTCAGCACGCAGACGATCGCGGCCGTGGACATCAGCAATCTCACACTGCCGGTGCTGCTGACGCTGGCCAACATCAAGTCGCACGGTCTTTCGCTGAACCCGGATGGCACTCGCGCCTACCTCGCGGCCGGTGCCGGTCCAGACGCCGGGCTGGTGATCGTCGACACCTCGCAGGTGAAGGCGCGCCTGCCCAACCCGCAACTGCCGGTGATCGGTCGTGTGGGTTGGGCTTCGCAGACCATCCCGCAAAACTCCATCCCCATCACCATCAAGGGCAAACCCTACGTGGTGGATATCGACGAATACTCCACGGATGCGAGCGGCAACGTCACGATCCACGGCATCAGGGTCGGTGCAGCGCGCATCATCGACATCTCGGACGAGACCAAGCCCAAGGTGATTTCGGACATGCGCCTCGAAGTGCATCAGCCCGAAAACCGCGCCTTGATTGCGGATGATCCCGGTGCACAGAACCCCGTGCAGGGCTATGCCGGTCACTACTGCAACGTGCCGACGCGGGTAGACCCCACCATCGTGGCGTGCAGCATGATCATCTCTGGCCTGCGCATCTTCGATATTCGCGACCCGGCCAACCCGAAAGAAGTCGCCTACTTCAATGCGCCGGTGCGTCCGCGTATCAACGCCAGCATTCTGGAGTCGAGCAACTGGGCCATGTCGAGCCCCAGCTTCGTGCCCGAGCGCAAAGAGATTTGGTATAGCGATGGCTACAACGGCTTCTTCGTGGTGCGCGTTACCAACGACATGTGGAAGTAACGGCAGGTCGTAAGCATGCGGCCCTTGCTGCTGCTCGCAGCCTTATGTTTGCCGGGCTGGGCCGAGGCACATTCTTTTGGCCGCAGCTATAACCTGCCGGTGCCGCTCTGGCTTTATGCCTGGGCGGCGGCGGCGGCTTTGCTGCTCTCGTTTCTGCTGATCGGCTGGTTTCTCAACACACCACCATCGCGGCACCTTCGGCCGGAGCGCGCGGTGTCGCTGCGCTGGACGCAAGCCGCAAGCAGTCTGCTGCCCCTGCTACGTCTCGCCGCCGTGCTGTTGCTGCTGCTGTGCATCGCCAGCGGCTTGCTGGGCAATGGCGATTCATACCGCAACATCAACATGACCTGGTTCTGGATCGTGTTTGTGCTCGGCTTTGCCTATGTCACCGTGTTGGTCGGTGATCTGTATGCGCACGTCAATCCTTGGGCCGCGCTCGCAACGGTTGTGGCGCGGGCATTGCCGCAATTCACGCAGGGCCGCTGGCGCTATCCAGCGGGGCTGGCGTATTGGCCCGCACTGGCGCTGTATGCAGGATTCATCTGGGTCGAGCTGTTCGGGCGCACCAACCCGCACACGCTATCGCTCTGGCTCATCGCCTACACCGTCATCAACCTCGGCGGCGTGTGGCTGTTTGGCATGCGGGACTGGTTTCGCCGCGGTGAGTTCTTCTCGGTATTTCTACGCTTGCTCGCGCTGATGGCACCGCTGCATACCAATGGCGGCGCGCTGCGTTGGCGCCTGCCCTTCACCGGCTTGCTACAGGCCCGCGCCGAGCACCCGAGTCTGCTGATTTTCGTGCTGTTCATGCTCTCCTCCACCGCCTTCGATGGCCTGCATGCAACGGTGCCGTGGTTTCAGGTGTTCTGGAGTGAACCACTCGCGGGCTTGCGCGCGCTGGCCGGGCACCACCCCACCGAGGCCTACCTGAAATTACGCCGCATCCATCTGGCCTTTGAATCGCTCAGCCTGCTGCTGTCGCCGCTGCTGTATCTGGCGGCTTACCTGACCTGCCTCGCGCTCGCCAAAGTGTTGGTGCGCAGCCCGATACCGCTGCGTACATTGGCGCTGCGCTTTGCCTTCAGCCTGCTGCCGATCGCCTTCGTCTACCACTTCACCCACTACTTCACGCTGCTGCTGACGCAAGGTCCGGCGGCGATATCTCTGCTATCCGACCCGCTCGGCCGTGGCTGGAATCTGTTCGGCACCGCCCGGCTGGGTCGACCGCTGCTGCCCGACATGGCCTGGGTCTGGCACAGCCAGGTGGGTTTGATCCTGCTCGGCCATGTGGCCAGCGTCGCCCTCGCGCACGTCGAAGCACTGCGTCTGTTCGGCACCCGCCGCGCCGCCCTCATCAGCCAGCTACCCATGCTGGCGCTGATGATGGCGTTTACCGTGGCGGGGTTGTGGATTTTGGCCCAGCCCCTTCAGTCGGGTTAGCTCAGGCGATCCCAGGCATTGGCAGGGCGCACTTTGAACCACGCCGCATACAGCGCAGGCAAGAAAGTCATTGTCAGCAGAGTGGCTATGAACAACCCGCCCATCAGCGAGATGGCTGCCGGCCCGTAGAACACACTGCGGGAGAGCGGGATCAGCGCGAGGATCGCCGCCGCCGCCGTCAGCATGATGGGCCTGGCGCGGCGCACCGCAGATTCGACAATTGCTGTCCAGGGATCGTGACCTTCCTTGATGTCCTGCTCGATCTGATCGACCAGAATCACCGAGTTACGCATGATGATGCCGGCCAGCGCGATCACGCCCAGCAGTGCCACGAAGCCAAAGGGCGTCTGGGTCAACAGCAGTGCGAACGCCGCACCAATCACACCCAGCGGCGCGGTGAGAAACACCAGCATCGTGCGGCCGAAATGCTGCAATTGGATCATCAGCAGCAATAGGATGATGACGAGCATCTTCGGCATCTCGGCGTTGATGGAATCGTTGGCGATCTTGCTCGCCTCCAGCGGCCCCGCGATGCCGATGCTGTAACCGACCGGCAATCGTGATTTGATCTCACCCAACTGCGCGTCAATCGCCATCGCCACGTCCGGCGACTGCACACCCGGTGTCACCTCGCCTTGAATCGTGATCGCCCACTGACGGTCGCGCCGCCACAGCACACCGGGCTCGAAATTGGGGGTGGCCTTGCCGAACTGCGAAAACGGTACCGAGACGCCGTGCTGAGTCGGCATGTAGGCATCCTGCAAGCTGCCCAGATTGTCACGCTCGTTGAGCGGCTGACGCGCCACGATCTGGATGTCGCGCGTGCGCTCGCGGTAGTTGCCAATCGGCGTGCCGCTCAAGATCGTATTGCCCGCGCCGCGCACGTCGTTGCTGGTGATGCCGAGCAGACGCAGCTTTTCCTGGTCGGCGTCGATGTTCATCGTCGCAATCGGTTCGTGCCAGTTGTCGTGCACGTTGTGGGTATCAGCATTGGCGCGCACGACCGCCTTCACCTCTTCGGTCAGCTGACGCACCACCATCGGGTCTGGCCCCTGCACGCGGAACTGCACCGACCAGCCCGTGGGCGGGCCGTTGGGCAGACGGTCGATCTTGCTGCGCACCTCGGGGAAGTCTTCTTTCAGCCAGCCGGCAATGCGCTCTTTCAACAGCTCGCGCTCTTCAAGGCTTTTGGACACCACCATGAACTGCGAAAAGTTGGTGTGGTTCAACTGCTGATCCAGCGGCAGGAAAAAACGTGGACTGCCGACACCCACATAGGCCACGTAATCAACCACGCCCTCGTCCTTGGCGAGCTTCGCCTCCATGCGCTTGACGATGTGTTCGCTCGCCGCATAACTGCTGCCTTCAGGCAGCCAGAGATCCACCAGCAATTCGAGACGGATCGAGTCGGGGAAGAACTGTTTGGGGATGAACTTGAAGCTCATCACGCCCGCCGTGAACAGCACCACGGTGAACGCGATCACCGCCCAGCGCGCCTTCACGCACCAGTGGATGAGCGCGCGCAGACGGCGGTAGTTGGGCGTGTCGTACAGCTCGTGTTGCTGGCCCTCCGGCACCTTGTGTTCCTTCAGCAGCCAGTAGCCGATGTAGGGCGTGACGTAGACCGAGGCCAGCCAGCTCACCATGAGCGCGATACCGATCACCTGAAACATGGTGGTGACGTACTCACCCGACGAGGATTTGGCGATGCCCACCGGCAGAAAACCGACTGCCGTGATGAGGGTGCCGGTGAGCATGGGGAAGGCCGTCGAGGTATAGGCAAAGCTCGCCGAGGTGATCTTGTCGTAGCCCTCCTCCAGCTTGCGCGCCATCATCTCCACCGAAATCATTGCGTCGTCCACCAGCAAACCCAGTGCGAGCACGAGTGCGCCGAGCGAGATCTTCTGTAGCTGGATGCCCAGCGCCTCCATGATGAGAAAGGTGACCGCCAGCACCAGCGGAATGGTGAGCGCCACCACGAACCCGGTGCGCATGCCGAGTGAGAGAAAGCTCACCGCCATCACGATCACCACCGCTTCGACCAGCGCCTTCACGAAGCCGCCGACGGCCTCATCCACCACCTTGGGCTGGTTGGTGAACTGCTTGATCTCGATGCCCACCGGGAAGGCGCTCTTGAGCTGTGCGCTGGCGAGGTCCAGCCCCTTGCCGACGTGCAGCACATTGGCGTCGTTGCGCATCACCACGCCAATCACGATGGCCTCTTTGCCCTGGTGCCGAATCTTGCTGCGCGGCGGGTCTTCGTAGCCGCGCGTCACGGTGGCGAAATCGCCGATGCGGATGCTCTGCTCACCCGCGCGGATGCGGGTGTTTTCGATGTCTTTGATCGAATCGTAGTGGCCGGCCACCCGCACGAAAATCGCTTGATCTTCGGTGTTGAGCACGCCGGCCGGCGTCATGGTGTTGTAGCCCGCCAACGCGGCCTGCAACTGCTGGAAGCTGATGCCCAGCTGGGCGAACTTGCGATAGCTGAACTCGATGAAAATCTTCTCGTCCTGCGCGCCGAGAATCTCGACTTTTTCCACACCGGGCACGCGCAGATAGCCACTGCGCGCCTGATCCACGTAATCGCGCAACTCACCGTAGCTGAAACCATCTGCCGTGAACGAATACATCGCCACGTAGGTATCGCCGAACTCGTCGTTGAAGAACGGCCCGACGAGGTTGCCGGGCAGCGCGCCGCGAATGTCGCTGACCTTCTTGCGCACCTGGTACCAGACCTGCTGTATTTCCTTGGCGGGGGTGTCTTCGCGCGCGAACACCAGTACGGCGGCCTCGCCTGGTTTGGCATAGCTCTGCAGCTTGTCGAGCCACGGCGTCTCCTGCAGCTTGGCCTCGATGGGGTCGACCACCTGCGTCGCCATTTCGGCTGCCGTTGCGCCCGGCCAGTAGGCGCGCACGACCATCACACGAAAGGTGAAATCGGGGTCTTCTTTCTGCCCGAGCTTCAAATAGCTGAGCACGCCCGCGAGCATGAGCAGCACGATGATGAAGCGGGTGAAGTTGCCGTGCTCGATAGCCCAGCGCGAAAGGTTGAAACCCTTACTTTGATCTGGCGTTTGCATGGCGCGCGCCCTAGTCCGCTTTGGCGGGCGCTTGCGCAGGCGCTGCCAGCGGCGCGCTGAGCAACTTCACTTTCTGCCCCTCGCGCAGGAAGGCCGCACCCGCGGTCACCAGCACATCGCCCGGCTGCAAGCCACTAGCCACCAACACGGCATTACCTTCCACACCCGCAAACTGCACTTCGCGGAACTGCACCAGCGAGGCTTTGGGCTCCACCAGCCAGACGCCCGCCTTGCCGTTTTGCGTGACCATCGACGGCGAGGGAATGTGCACCATGTCCGGCAGGCCGGTGCGCGGAATGGCGACCGAAGCGGTCATCCGCAGCTTCATTTCCGGCGGCGGTTGCGGCACTGACACGCGCAGCGCGTAGGTGCGGGTGAGCGGGTCGGCGGCAGACGACAACTCACGCACCGTACCCGCATAGGTCTTGCCATTGCCCGACCACAGCGACACCTGCACCGCCATGCCCTCGTGCACGGTGTTCACCCGGTCTTCGGGGATGGCCGCCGCGATCTCGATAGCCCCACCGCGTGCCAACTGCACCACCGGCTGGCCGGCGGCCACCACCGTGCCGGATTCGGCCAGCACGGCCGTCACCACGCCTGCGGCATCGGCGGTCAGCGTCGAGTAACTGGCCTGGTTGGCGATCTGATCGCGCTGCGCCTTCACCGATTCAAGCTGCGCCTTGGCCGCCTCGTATTGGGTGGTGTAGCGATCCATCTCGCCCTTGCTGGCATAGCCCTTGGCGAACAGACCCGTGACACGCTCAAGGTCGTTCTTGGTGACCGTGAACTGCGACTGCACTGCGGCCACCTGTGCCACGGCAGCGGCATCGCCCAGCTGCAAATCCTTGGGGTCGAGCCTTGCCAGCACCTGCCCGGCCTTGACCTGCTCGCCGACATTCACCTGCCGGGAAATCAGCTTGCCGGCCACGCGAAAACCCAGGGTCGATTCGTAGCGCGCCCGCACTTCGCCGGCATAAACATTAGTGGCCGTCGTCGGCGTGGCGCCCACAGTGAGTGTGCGCACCGGGCGAATATCTTCCACCGGCACCGGGGCCGGTTTGCAGGCCATGAGCAACAGGATGGCAATGGCGATGACTGACATCGCGCGTATTTTCAGATTGCCCGTGTTTTGACCCATGTTCCGCTCCTCTCATGTCAGCCGCGTATGCGGGCTGATCGTCGTCAGCCAGTCTTTTCGATTCACATTGACGATTTTTTGTAATCGTCAATATCTGCCGCCTCGATACCACTCAAGCCTTCAGTGCTGCCACCAAAAACTCGCCCATCAAAACTGCCTGTCGCTTCTGATCTTTGGAGAAGTTTTCTGCCACCAGCTGCGGATGGCAGAACGGCATCATGGCGTTGTGCACGCAGGCTGCGGCACTGTTGAGATCGCGCTTGGCAAACTCACCGTTGCGCATGCCCTCTTCGATCAGGCTGCGCGTCAATGCCCGTGTGCGCTGGATGTGCGCTTCGATGACGCCCCACTGCTCGTCCATCGCCTTGGCGCACAACTCATGCACGCTGGATTCATTCAAATAGCGCTCGAGCGCGAAGCCGTGCATCTCCAGCAGGATCTTGCGTAGGCGGTCTGCCACCGGACGCTGCTCGGCGGCAATGGCTTGCGCGCGTGCTTCCACTTCTTCCAGCAAGACTTGCGTGATGGCCTCGTTGACGGCGGCCTTGCTCTCAAAAAAACGATAGACATTGGCGGGCGACATGCCGCACTCGCGGGCGACGTCGGCCACGGTGGTCTTGCCATAGCCATAGCTGCGAAACAGTTTCTCGGCCGCGGTGAGAATCTGACTGCGGACTTCAGGCTGGGTGATGGAGGCGCTACGCATGTGACGATTATCATTTTTCGTCAGACAACACTGCAATGGCCGTTGGTCGGTTGCTGCGTCACACTGCGCGCCCTAAAACATCGACCCAAAACCCCAGGAGAACAAAGTGGACTTCGAGCCCAGCGCCAAGAGCAAGGACATCGTCAAGCGGGTGCGGCATTTCATCAAGGAATACGTGCTGCCGATCGAGAAGCAGCACTGGGACGGCATCCACGACAGCAACGTCGGCGGCGACTGGACGCAGTGGAAAATCCCCGAGCACGTCGAAACCCTGAAAGCCAAGGCGAAGGCTGAGGGGCTGTGGAATCTGTTCCTGCCCGACCCGGTGCTGGGCGGCGGTTTGTCGGTACTGGAATACGCGTCGGTGGCCGAAGAAACCGGCCGCAGCCTGATGGCCCCGGAGCTGTTCAACTGCAATGCCCCCGACACCGGCAACATGGAAGTGATCTGGAAATACGGCACGCCAGAGCAGAAAGCCGCGTGGCTCACGCCGCTGCTCGCAGGCGACATCCGCAGCGTGTTTTTTATGACGGAACCGGATGTGGCGAGCAGCGACGCCACCAACATGCAGGCGACGGCCCTGCTCGACGGCGACGAGATCGTCATCAACGGCAAGAAGTGGTGGTCGAGCGGCGTGGGCGACCCGCGCTGCAAGATCAGCATCTTCATGGGCCTCACGCCCAACGACCGCTTGGGCCGCCACAGCCAACACACGATGGTGCTGGTGCCGATGAACACGCCCGGTGTCGAGATCAAGCGCATGTTGCCGGTGTTCGGCGACTACGACGCGCCGCACGGCCACGGCGAGGTGCATTTCAATAACGTGCGCGTGCCGGCCAGCAACGTCATCGCAGGCTTGGGCCGCGGTTTCGAGATCGCCCAGGGCCGCCTTGGGCCGGGCCGTATTCACCACTGCATGCGCATGCTCGGTGCGGCAGAACAGGCGCTGGATCTGATGATCCATCGCGGTATGAGTCGCACCGCCTTCGGCAAGCCGCTGCTGAGCCTCGGCGGCAACCGCGAGCGCATTGCAGAAGCCCGCATCGCCATCGACCAGGCCCGCCTACTCACGCTCTACGCCGCCTGGAAGATCGACAAGGTCGGCGCCATCCCCGCCATGACCGAGATCAGCGCCATCAAGGTTGTGGCACCGAATGTGCTGCAAATGGTGGTGGACATGGCGATGCAGATCCACGGCGGCATGGGGATGAGCCGCGACACCATGCTGACCGGCTTCTTCGCCCAGGCGCGCAGCCTGCGACTGGCTGATGGCCCGGACGAAGTGCACAAGGGCGTGATCGCACGCATCGAGCTGGCCAAGCGCGGCTACTCCAAATAATGGGCACCATTTATCTGGTGCGCCACGGCCAGGCGAGTTTCGGTAGCAGCAATTACGACCAGCTCAGCCCGCTCGGTTTCGAGCAGGCGCGGGTGGTCGGCGAGCATCTGAAATCACGCCTCGGCCCAGTAGACCTGGTGGCGCTCGGCACCATGCGCCGCCATCGCGAGACGGCCGCCACGGCGGTCGCCGCGATGGGTCTCGATCTGCCATTGCTCGAAGAGCCGGGTTTCAACGAGTACGCCTTCGAGGCGATCGTGAAGGCACACCGGCCGGACTTTCACGATCAGGCGGTGATGAAGGCCGAGCTGGCAAAGAGCGGCGATCACAAGAAAGCCTTCCAGCAGTTCTTCGAGGCCGCCGTCGCCCGCTGGATCGGTGGCGAGCACGACCATGAATACGAAGAGAGCTGGCCGCAGTTCCACAGCCGCTGCGGTGGCGCGCTGGATGCGCTGATCCAGCGCATAGGCCACGGCAAGACGGCCGTGGTGTTCACCTCCGGCGGCTACATCGGCGTCACCGTGCAGCGCCTCTTGGGCCTTACGGCACAGCAGGCTTTCGGCTTCAACTGGCACATCGCCAATGCGAGCATCACCAAGCTGCTCTATGGCTCGCGTGGAATCTCGCTACAGAGCTTCAACGAGCATGGTCATCTGGAGATGAGCGACGGCAAGTTGCTGACCTTTCGCTGATGGCGCACCCAACCCGCGCTGTCGTGCTCGACAAGCAGGGTCGGCAGATTGCCCGCCTGCGCAAGCTCTGCCTTGGCCTGCCGGGTACAAACGAGAAGCTCGCTTGGGGCACGCCCTGCTTCTATGCAGGCAAGAAAATCTTCGCGATGTTCAGCGACGACCATCACGGTGATGGCCGCCTCGCTGTCTGGCTCAAAGCGCCACCTGGTGCTCTGGAACTTCTGTTGGAAACTTCGCCGGAGCAGGTTTTCAAACCACCCTACGTCGGTGTCTATGGCTGGATCGGCCTGCATCTGAAGCTGATCGACGAAGAGTCCCTGAAACACCACGTGCTGGAGGCATATCGGCTGGCGGCAACGAAAACTTTGCTCAAGCAACTAGGCTAGGACACATTGCTGGACGACATGTCCTTGACTCCGCTTAGCTGGCAATCCCATCAAGGAACTTCTTCGCCTTGTCGATCCAACTGGATGACTCCGGCGTGTTCTTGCCACCCTCGCCTTCCAGTGATTCGCCAAAGGCCTTCAGCAGGTCTTTCTGCTTGCGCGAGAGGTGCACCGGCACCTCGACCACCACATTGCAGAGCAGATCACCCTGCGGACCGCCGCGCACGCTCTTCACGCCCATGCCGCGCATGCGGAAGGTCTTGCCGCTCTGCGTACCTTCCGGCACCTTGAGCTGAGCCTTGCCTTTCAGCGTCGGCACTTCCATCTCGCCGCCCAAGCTGGCAGTAACGATGCTGACCGGCACGGTGCAATGCAGATCGCTGCCATCGCGCTCGAAAAACTCGTGCGGCTTGACGTTGACCTGCACGTAGAGATCGCCGGGATTTGCCCCCGCATCACCTGGCTCGCCCTCGCCCGTGAGGCGGATGCGATCACCGGTATCGACACCGGCGGGGATCTTCACTTCCAACGTTTTTTCGCGCTTGACCTTGCCGACGCCGCGGCAGGGTTTGCAGGCATCGGTGACCAGCACGCCCTTGCCACGACACACCGGGCAGGTCTGCTGCAACACGAAGAAGCCCTGACGCACCTGCACCTGGCCAGCGCCGCGACATTGCTGGCATTCCTTGGGCTTCTTGCCATCGGCCGTGCCGTGGCCGCCGCACGTGGTGCAATCGTCCCAGGCCGGCAGCTTGATGGTTTCAGTAACGCCGAATACGGCCTGTTCGAGCGAGAGTTCAAGCAGATAGCGCAGGTCGGCACCGCGGCGCGGGCCACCACGGCCGCCACCGCCGCCGAAGATGTCGCTGAACACATCGCCGAAGATATCGCTGAAGCCACCCGCACCGCCGCCGCCACTCCCACCGCGCTGCAGGCCCTCGTGCCCATACTGGTCATAGAGGGCACGCTTCTTGGCGTCGGTGAGCGTTTCGTAGGCTTCGTTGCATTCCTTGAAGGCTTCTTCAGCCGCCTTGTCACCCGGATTGCGGTCGGGGTGGTGCTTCATCGCCATCTTGCGATAAGCCTTTTTCAACTCGTCTTCGGATGCCGTTTTGGCAACATCAAGAACTTCGTAGTAATCGCGCTTTGCCACGACCTGCTCCCTTCAAATCTATACAGCTGAAATGCTCACGCCCGCGAGGAGCGGGCGTGAGTTTTGCGGCGGTGAGCGTAAAGACTTACGGCTTGTCTTTCACTTCGGTGAACTCGGCATCGACCACGTCGTCGGCCTTGGCCGCACCGGGGGCTGCACCGGCGCCGCCCATGTCGGCACCCGCGCCGCCGGCACCGGCCGAAGCACGCTGCATCACGGGGCTGGCGAGCGTCATCAGGGCCTGGGTCTTGGCTTCGATGTCGGCCTTGTCGCTGCCTTTCACGGCTTCACGCAGTTCGGCCACGGCCTTCTCGATGGCAGCCTTCTCGTCGGCGGTCACGCCGTCGCCAAGATCCTTCACCGACTTCTCGATGCCGCCGGCCATCTGGTCGGCGCTGTTGCGCGCCGTGATCAGCTCGGCAAACTTCTTGTCTTCATCGGCGTTGAGTTCAGCGTCTTTCACCATCTTGGCGATCTCGGCTTCACTGAGGCCGCTGTTGGCGGTGATGCGGATCGACTGCTCCTTGCCGGTCGCCTTGTCTTTGGCGGTGACGTGCAGGATGCCGTTGGCGTCGATGTCGAAGATCACCTCCACCTGCGGCTGGCCGCGCGGTGCGGCACCGATGCCGGTGAGGTCGAAGCGACCGAGCGACTTGTTGGCCGCTGCGATTTCGCGCTCGCCTTGGTAGACCTGAATCGTCACGGCCGTCTGGTTGTCGTCGGCGGTGGTGAAGGTCTCGCTCTTCTTGGTCGGGATGGTGGTGTTCTTCTCGATCAGCTTGGTCATCTTGCCGCCAAGAGTTTCGATGCCGAGAGAGAGCGGCGTGACGTCGAGCAGCAGCACGTCTTTGCGGTCGCCCGAAAGCACGCTGCCCTGAATCGCGGCACCAGCGGCGACGGCCTCATCAGGGTTGACGTCCTTGCGCGGCTCCTTGCCAAAGAAGTTCTTCACCGCCTCTTGCACCATCGGCATACGCGTCTGGCCGCCGACGAGGATCACTTCGTCGATCTCGCCAATCTTCAGGCCAGAATCCTTCAGCGCAATGCGGCAGGGCTCCATCGACTTGGCGATGAGGTCCTCCACCAGGGCTTCGAGCTTGGCGCGGGTGAGCTTGAGGTTGAGATGCTGCGGCACGCCGTTGACGGCGGTGATGTAGGGCTCGTTGATGTCGGTCTGCGTCGAAGACGAGAGTTCGATTTTCGCCTTCTCGGCCGCCTGCTTGAGGCGCTGCATGGCGAGCGGGTCCTTGCGCAGATCCTGGCCCTGATCCTTCTGGAACTCAGAGGCAATCCAGTCGATCACGCGCTGGTCGAAGTCTTCGCCGCCCAGGAAGGTATCGCCGTTGGTAGCGAGCACTTCAAACTGCTTCTCGCCGTCCATGTCGGCGATCTCGATGATCGAGACGTCGAACGTGCCGCCGCCCAAGTCATACACGGCAACTTTCTTGTCACCCTTGACCTTGTCGACGCCGAAGGCGAGTGCGGCGGCGGTGGGCTCGTTGATGATGCGCTTGATATCGAGACCCGCGATGCGGCCGGCGTCCTTGGTCGCCTGGCGCTGCGAGTCATTGAAGTAAGCCGGCACCGTGACCACGGCCTCGGTCACCGGCTCGCCGAGATAATCCTCAGCGGTCTTCTTCATCTTCATCAGCACTTCGGCCGAGATCTGCGGCGGGGCGAACTTCTTGCCCTTCACTTCCACCCAGGCATCGCCGTTTTCGTTCTTGAAAATGTTGAACGGGCTGTGCTCAATGGCCTTCTGGGTTTCCTTGTCCTCGAAGCGGCGGCCGATCAGGCGCTTGGCGGCGAAAATGGTGCCCTTGGCATTCATCACGCTCTGGCGCTTGGCACTGCGACCCACGAGCACTTGACCGTCGTCCGTGTAGGCGACGATGGAGGGCGTGGTGCGCTCGCCTTCCGAGTTCTCAATGATCTTGACCACGCCGCCTTCAAATACCGCGACGCAGCTGTTGGTGGTGCCGAGGTCGATGCCGATGATTTTGCCCATGTTGGGTGCTCCTTAAGCGTTGTTGTTTGACTGGATTGGAAATGCGACTGCGCGCTGATTTTTCAAGAGCGCACGTCAGTGCCGACTAGCCGGCGGTGGCGACCACCACGAGTGCGGGGCGCAGCAGGCGGTCGTGCAGCACGTAGCCCTTTTGCATCACGCTCAGCACATGGTTGGCGGGCACGTCGGCCGACGCCGCCATGCTCATCGCCTGATGGTGTTCGGCGTTGAACGGTTGACCGACGGGGTCCACCACTTTCACGCCGTTGCGCTCCAGCGCGCTGACGAGTTGCTTAAGCGTCATGCCCATGCCTTCGACAAGTGCCTTGGCCACACCTTCGGGTGCGGGGCCTGCGGCTTTCATGCCGAGTTCGAGCGAGTCAGTGACGCCCAAAAACTCGCGCAATACATCTTCGGCCGCAAACTTCTTGGCCTTGGCGGCTTCGTTTTCGGCGCGACGGATGCGGTTTTCGGCTTCGGCCGCAGCGCGCAATTGCGCGTCGCGGGCGGCGGGGATGAAGGCTTGCGCCTCAGCAAGCTGGGCTTTCAGCTCGGCAATTTCGGCTTCGAGCGGATTCAGCACGGCAGCGTCAGGCGCATCGGGTGTGAACTCTGGCGTCGGGTTGGGGGCGTCAGTCATGGCAGTGGTTTCAAAAAAGGTGGCGGAGATTACCGCCTGTGCTGATCAAATGGGCGTGTTCTAGCCAATTTCAAGCCAAAAACAGCCGCTCTCAAGCTGATTCAGCGACATCCATGCCCAGCACTCGGTCCAACACCGCGCCATCAGACTCGGTGCGCACCGCCGCGAACAGCTGCCTGGCTTCGGGATAAGTGCGCGCCAGCCACACCAGCCATTGCTTGAGCCGGCCCGGTGCAAAGCGAAACGGCTCGCAGGCGCGCTGTCGTAGCCAGAAGCTTTGTACCAGGGCGTGTATCACCGGCCAAGCCAGTGGCACGGGTTCTTCGCCACGGCTCACCGCACGGATTTGCAGCGCCAGATCAGGCCGCGCAATCAGTCCGCGCCCCAGCATGAAGTCGGTCGCACCGCTAACGCTCTTGCAGCGCTGCCAATCGGCCACGCTCCAGATCTCGCCATTGGCGTACACCGGCACGCGCACCACGTCTTGGATGCGGCCCACCCATTCCCAATACGCGGGCGGGTTGTAGCCATCCGTCTTGGTGCGGGCGTGGACGACGAGTTGTGCTGCGCCGCCATCGGCCAAGGCGCGCGCGCATTCCAAGGCGTTGTCGGTGTTCTCAAAGCCCAGACGCATCTTGGCGGTGACGGGAATGTGTGCGGGCACGGCAGCGCGCACCGCGACGAGAATGCGGTGCAGCAGCTCGGGCTCTTTCAGCAGCACCGCACCGCCGCGGGATTTGTTGACCGTCTTGGCCGGGCAGCCAAAGTTCAAGTCGATGACGGGCGCGCCCAGTGTGCAAGCGACCACGGCACTTTCAGCCAGTGTTTCGGGGTTGGAGCCCAGCAGCTGCACACGCATCTCGGTGCCTGCCGGCGTCACCGAACCATGCGCGAGCTCAGGCGCAAAGCGGCGAATGACGCTGGCTGGTGTCGCCACCTCATTGACGCGGATGAACTCGGTCACGCACCAGTCGATACCACCGACGCGGGTGAGCACATCGCGGTGGATGTCATCGACGAGACCCTCCATCGGGGCGAGTGCAAGCTGCATAAAATCTTCTACAGGCGCAGCAGTACCGAGCCCCACGTCATGCCGGCACCCACACCGACCAGCAGCACGCATTGGCCAGGCGTGATGCGGCCGTCGCGCACCGCGGCATCGAGCGCCAGCGGCACCGAAGCTGCCGAGGTATTGCCCTGGCGCGCAACGGTAGTGACGACTTTGCTCATCGGCAGGCCGAGCTTATCGGCCGTGGTGTTGAGAATACGGATGTTGGCCTGATGCGGCACCAGCCAGTCGACATCAGCGACCGTCATGCCGCTGTGGTCGAGTGCCTCGTGCGCGCACTCGGCAAGCACGCGCACAGCCGTGCGATACACCGCCTGCCCGTCCATCTGCACGAAGGGATTGCCGCGCACGATGCCGTTGGCGATGCCGCCATCCACCTGCAGAATGTGGCTGAGCGAGCCATCAGCGTGCAGGTGGCTACTGTAGACGCCGGGTTCAGTAGAAGGCTTCAGCACCACCGCGCCCGCGCCATCGCCGAACAACACGCAGGTGCGGCGATCAGTCCAGTCCAGCAGCCGCGAGAACACCTCGGCACCCACCACAAGGGCGCATTGGTGAGCGCCGCTGGCAATCAATTTATCGGCCAGCGCGAGTGCATAAATGAAGCCGGTGCAGACCGCCTGCACATCAAACGCCGCGCCCTGCTTCACGCCCAGCTTGGCTTGCAGCAGGCAGGCGGTGGAGGGCATCACCATGTCGGGCGTGGTGGTGGCGCAGATGATCAAGTCCACTTCATCGGCAGTGATGCCAGCAGCTTGCATCGCGCGCTGGCAGGCGTGCAAGGCGAGGTCGCTGGTCATCTCACCATCGGCAGCGACATGGCGCGACTCGATGCCGGTGCGCGAGACGATCCACTCGTCGCTGGTTTCGATGCTGGTCTGCAATTCGGCATTGCTGACGCTGCGCGCCGGCAGATAGCTGCCGGTGCCGATGATGCGGGAATAGGTTTTGCTCATGCCGCTAGGGTAGCGACTGCGCCGGTCAGGCGTAGCGCGTCGGGTCCGGCAGGCCGGCTGCGGCAAAGCCCTCGCGACGGATGCGGCAGGAATCACAGCGGCCGCAGGCTTCGCCCTCGGCATTGGCCTGATAGCAGCTCACCGTCTCGGCAAAATCGACGCCGAGTGCCGCACCCTGACGAATGATGTCGGCCTTGGTCATCGAGATCAGCGGCGTTTTCACCTCGAAGCCCACACCCTCAACGCCCGCCTTGGTAGCAACGCTGGCGAGATGCTGGAAGGCTTCGATGAAAGCCGGTCGGCAATCGGGGTAGCCAGAGTAATCCACTGCATTGACGCCAATGAACAGGGCGCGCGCGCCCACTACCTCGGCCTGCCCGAGTGCCAGTGCGAGAAACATGGTGTTGCGCGCCGGCACGTAGGTGACCGGGATGCCGGTGGTCTCGCTGGTCTGATCCTGAGGCACCGCGATGTTGCGATCGGTCAGCGCCGAGCCGCCGATGGCATCGAGATTGACTTGGATGTGCTTGTGGCTTGCGGCCCCCAGCCGCTTTGCCACCCGCACGGCTGCCACCAGCTCGGCACTGTGACGCTGGCCGTAAGCCACCGATAAGGCATGACACTCGTAGCCATCGGCTTTCGCCATCGCAAGCACAGTGGCGGAATCGAGTCCACCCGAAAGCAACACCACCGCCTTTTTCGTGTTCAACGCCCTGGCTCCTCGCCCCACAGGATCTTGTGCAGCTGCAATTGCATACGCACCGGCAGACGATCTGCGACCACCCAGTCGGCCAGATCGCGGGGCTTGATCTGGTGATGGCTGGGTGAGAGCAGCACATCGCAACGCGTCGTGAGGCCATGCTCGGCGATGGTCGCTACCGCCCAGTCATAGTCCGTGCGTGAGCACAACACGAACTTCACTTCGTCAGTGCGCTTGAGCAGCGCAATGTTGTCCCAGCGATTTTTCGTCACTTCGCCCGAGCCAGGCGTCTTGATATCGACGATGCGTGAAACACGCGCATCGACGCCGCCAATGTCGATGGCACCACTGGTTTCGAGCGATACGGAATAGCCCGCATCGCAGAGTGCCGTAAGCAGGGGCAAACAATTCTTCTGCGCCAAAGGCTCACCGCCGGTCACACAGACATGTTTCACACCGAACTCACGCACCGTATCAACCAACTCGGGCAGAGTCTTCCAGCTACCGCCATGAAAGGCATAGGCGGTATCGCAATAACCACAGCGCAGAGGGCAGCCAGTAAGGCGAACGAACACCGTCGGCCAGCCCACCAACGAGGATTCGCCCTGCAAAGAGCAGAACACTTCAGTGATCTTGAGGCGCGGTATGGCTGCCTCTGTAACAGGCGGCGCGAGAGGAAGATCGTCCGCCATCACAGCGTGATACTCAGGGTGTTTGCGTCAAACGCTGACGGGCAAGGCCAGCCGCATTCGAGTTGGGATAGTCCTTTATCACCCTGCGCCAAGAGGCCTTGGCCTGGTCAGGCAGTTTCAGCTCGACCTGCGTCAAGCCGCTCTTGAACAAGGCATCCGGCACCTTGGGGCTTGCCGGGAACCGCTCGATCAGAGCGCTGTAGGAATCGAGCGCCGGCTTGTATTGGCGTTTGACGTACTGGGATTCGCCCAACCAATACCAGCCATTGTCGGCAAAGTTGCCTTGCGGCCACTTGTCGAGCATTCCACGAAAAGCCGTGATGGCGTTGTCGTACTTGCCGGCCTTGAGAAAATCAAAAGCCTTGAGGTAAGCCGTCTGCTCTTCCGCAGCCGTCGCGCCTGCGTCACCGGCAACACCCGCACTGGGCGCTGCTGGTGCATAAATCACGGGCGGCACGGCAGGTGCAAGTGCAGTGTCAGCACCAACTGGGGTGGATATTGCCGCAACAGGCTGCGACTCCAGTTTTTGCAGCCGTCTCTCGACATCGCTGCCGACATCCTTGTTGCGACGCGTCTGCGTATCCAGCTCGAACCGCAGACGCTCGATTTCACCACGCAGGCTGCGCAGATCATCCTGCAATTTGGTGTCGTCCTTGTTCTCCACCATGTTGATACGGCGGCTGACTTCACTCACTTTGCTTTCAACCGCGCGCATCCTGATTTCTTCAGGCGAGAGCGGCTGTTCGCCCGTACGCGACAACGGCGTGCAGGCTGCCGCAGCAAACGCTGCGGCAACCCAAACGACCCGATGCAATGACTTGATGCTCAACATGGCAGCGCCTGCTTGAACGTCAATTAGGGCTGGGCCACTTCAACGCGACGGTTCTTGCTGTAGGCCTCTTCGCTCGAACCAGGAACCGCCGGGCGCTCTTTGCCGTAGCTGATGACCGACAGCTGTGAGTCGGTCACGCCAACCGCTTTCAGCTCGCGGGCGACGGTCTGCGCGCGACGCTCGCCGAGAGCGATGTTGTATTCAGCAGAGCCGCGCTCGTCGGTGTGACCTTCAAGGCGAACTTTTGCAGAAGGCGAGGCGGTCAGATAGCGGCCGTAATTGGCAATTACACCTTGGCCTGCGGTGTCGATGTCGGCGCTGTCGTAGCCAAAGTAGACGATCTTGGCGGAAAGGTCGTAGCCAGCACCAACGGGCATGGCAGACGTGTTCAACGCGCTACCGTCACCCACGCCAGAACCACCCGTGCCTGAGGTCGAGATGCCCGTGTTGGCCGAGTTATCGGACGACGGCGGGGGGGGAAGTTCTTTTGCACCTTTACTGGCACAGCCGGTGGCCGCAAAGGCGGCGAAAAGGACAGCGGCGAGGGCGAGATTTTTGTTCACTTACAACTCCTTGTATCGATTATTTGAAGATTTTCTTGAATGAAAACAACTTGAAACTTGCTGCTGGATGAAACACCAAACGACTGAAGCCCAGCTTAGCGGCTGGCTGGACCCCAAGCCGGCTCGCGCACTTCACCCGGCTGACGCAGACGCTGGCGCACGCGACCATCAGTGGTCACGGTTGCCAGTTCTGAATTGCCTCGACCTGCGGTGGCGTAGATCACGACAGAGCCATTCGGGGCGAAGCTCGGGCTCTCGTCGAGAGGCCCGTCGGTGAGGTTGCGAGTCGATCCAGACTGCAAGTCGACGATAGCGATAGTGTACCGCCCACCATCGGCATTGACCACCAAAAGGCTCTTGCCGTCGGGTGAAAAACGCGGACGCAGATTCTGCCGGCCTTGGAAAGTCACCCGCCTCGGCTCGCCGCCATTGATCGACATGATGTAGATCTGCGGGCTACCGCCACGGTCGGAGGTGAACGCGACCTGCAAACCGTCCGGTGAGATCGCCGCTTCGGTATCAATGCCGTAATGATCGGTCAGACGCTTGCGGGGGCCGCCGTTGAGGTCGATCAAGTAGATGTCGGGATTGGTTTCAAAAGACAGCGTGACCAGCATCTTGCTGCCGTCCGGTGACCAGGCCGGTGCGCCGTTGATGCCTTTCTCGGACACGGCTTTCTTCAACTCACCCGATGCGAGCGTGTGAATGTAGATGGATGAGCGGCCGCGCTCATAACCAACGTATGCGAGCTTTTTGCCGTCCGGCGACCAGGCCGGCGACATCAGAGGCTCGCGCGAGGTGGCGATGGTGCGCGGGTTATAGCCGTCAGCATCGGCCACGATCAGTTCGAAGCGGCGGCCGGGGCCGAAGCCGCTGGCAGTTACATAGGCAATCTGGGTATTGAAGTAACCCTTGGTGCCGGTAAGCTTTTCGTAGATGAGGTCTGCGATCTGGTGCGAGACCACGCGCAGCTGCTCAGGGCCGACGGCGGGCATGTCGAAGCCCAGCAACTGGGCGCCACGGGTGGCATCCATCAGGAAAAAACGCACGGCAACACCCTTGCCCGAGCGATTGAGCGAGCCAATGACGACGTTTTCCATGCCCACCGCGCGCCAGTTGCGATAGTCGACCTTGCCCGGCTCGGTCGGCTTTTCCAGCATGTCGGTGCGCTTGAGGCTGCGGAACAGTCCGGAGCGCACCAGATCAGCGTCGACGATCTGCGCGACGTCGAAGCTGATGTCAGGCGGTGTGGCGAACGGCACGATGGCGATGGGCTTGGCACCCACCTCACCACCATCCACCTCGATTTCGAGCTGCGCCTGGGCGGCAGCCGACCACAGCAGACCGCACAACAGCGGCAGCTTGAGCCATGAAAGCAATGTTTTCTGCATAGTCATAAGAGTTCTTCGGGGCAGCCTTGGAGCGAGATCTTAGGGTCTAAAGGTGATGGTAACTTCCGGCACGAAAGCCGAAGGTTCCGACGGCAGTGGCAACGGTGAGGCCTTGTTGGCGGCACTGATCACCGAATCATCGAGCAGCTGAGACCCGCAGCTGCTGACGATAGTTGCGTTGACGACCTGACCGTTGGGCAACATGCGTATTTTCACTTTGCAGACGAAACTGTCAGCGCCCGGCTGGCGCAGCCAGTTGCGACGCAGTGCCTCTGCCAGTGCGCGCGCCCAGAGTTTTTGCGAATCTGCGCGGATCGCCGCCATGCGCGCCGCTTCTTCCGCAGCGATCTGTCGCGCCAGCGCTTCCGCGCGTGCCTTTTCTTCGGCCTTGCGCTTGTTTTCGGCAGCCTCGGCCTCTTTGCGCTGGGCGTCTTCGATCGCGGCCAGACGTTTCTGCTCGGCATCGAGTGCGGCCTTGCGCGCCACTTCTTCCGCCGTCTTGCGGGCAGCTTCCTCGGCTTCGAGCTTGGCCTTTACTTCAGCCTCGGCTTTGGCCTTCTCGGCGGCTTGGCGCACTTTCTCTTCCGCCTGCTGCTTGGCCAACAGCTGCTGCTGCTCGATCTTCGCCAGATCTTCGACTCGCTTCTTCTCCGCAGCTTCCGCCTGCTGCTTGAGTTTCTCGGGGTCAACTTTCGGTGGCTCCGGCTTGGGAGGCTCGGGCTTCGGTGGCTCAGGTTTGGGCTCGGGCGGCTTTGGCTTGGGTTCCGGCGGCTTGGGCGGCTCGGGTGTAGGCGGCTTGGGTTCCGGTGGCTTGGGCTTCACGGCCTCTTCCACAGTCACCGGTTTTTCACCCGCAATCGGTTCTTCAAGCAACACCGCCTGGATGATGATTTCCTCTGGCGGCTTCGGCGTGCACTGCACCCCAAAAATCAGCAACGCGCCAATCAGCAGGTGGCCCAGCACGGCTGCGCCCAAGTGCCAGGGTTTTACCGGTAGCGCCTCAGTTTCTTGCGGCCGCTCGGAGTATTGATTTGGAGCACTCACTTGCGAGCTGGCACCTGGTCAGACGGGTCCATGCGAAAGCCCAGCTTGCTGGCACCTGCGGCATTGAGCAGCGCCATACCTTTGGCGACGCGTCCGTAATCCACATTGCGATCGGCCTGGATCAGAATCACCGTTTCGGGTTTGTTGCGCAGCACCGCACCCACGCGCTGGCTGACATCGGCGTCTGCCAGTGGCTCATCCTTGTCGGTGCCGATGTCGAGAAAGTAATTGCCCTTGGCGTTGATGCTGAACACCACCGGTTGCTCGTCGAGCTTGATCGGCTCGCTAGCTTCCTGCGGCAACTCCACCTGCACACCTTGAGTGAGCAACGGTGCCGTCACCATGAAGATGATGAGCAGCACCAGCATCACGTCGATATACGGCACCACATTGATTTCGGCATTCAACCGCCGCTTGCCGGGGCGTCCCGACGAATAGCTCATGGCCATGATGGGCGCCTTTATCCGTGGTTGCTGTTGCCGCGCAGGCCGCGATCGATGATGCCCGCCAGCTCTTCGGCAAAGGTGTGATAGCGCGTTTCAAGACGCTCGACACCGCGGGTGAGGAAGTTGAAAGCAATCATCGCCGGGATGGCCGCGAACAGACCCATGGCGGTGGCAATCAGCGCTTCGGCGATGCCAGGTGCAACTTGCGCCAACGTGGCCTGCTTGGCCGCGCCGATCTGGATGAACGCCGACATGATGCCCCACACCGTGCCGAACAAGCCGACATAGGGGCTTGAAGAAGCGACCGTCGCCAGCAGCGACAGCCCCCCCTCAAGACGCTCGACCTCACGCACCTGGGCAACACGCATCTGACGCTGCACGGCAGCCAAGGCATCTTCGGGATCGGTGCGGCCGGCGTTGCCCTGTTGGCGGGTGAACTCCTCGTAGCCGGCCTTGAAAATCGCCGCCACGCCTTCTTCAGTCGTGCCGCCGCGGCCGAGGGAGTTGTAGAGATCGCCGAGCGTGCCGCCCGACCAGAAACGGCTTTCGAACTCTGCCGACTGCTTGGTGACCCGCGACAGCAGGCTGCGCTTGGTGAGGATGACCGCCCAGGAAATCACCGATGCGCCCAACAGCAGCAACAGGATGATCTGTGCCAGCGGGCTGGCCGCGAGGATGAGATGTGTAAACGAAAGCCCTTCAGTGGTGCCCATGTTTTTCTTTAGGTGTGTGCGGAGTAAGTGGCGTTAAGTCGCTAGGTTGAATGTTTGCGATTCAAGGTTCAAGCCAACCGGCCGGCCAGACGCGTGGCTTGAAACTACTGGCATCGACGCAAGCGACCTTGACCTGTGCGATTGCGAGAGGATTTTCAGGGCTATCGGGGCGCAATAATTTTTGCTCGAACACCAGGCTGGCACGCCCTTGTTGCGCCACGGCGACCGTTGCTTGCAAGGCATCATCCAACCGGGCGGGCTGACGGTAGCGGATATCAATGGAGACCACCGTGAAAACAGTGCCGAACTCGGCAGCCAGTTTCTGGTGGCTGCGGCCTTTCGCCCGCAGCCATTCGCTACGAGCGCGCTCGAACCAGTTGAGATAACGGGCGTGGTAGGCCACGCCACTGGCATCGGTGTCTTCGTAATAGATGCGGACTGGCCAGGTGAATATCTCGCCCATCAGAACAATTCCGTGCCACGTCTGGGCGCGGTGAGACCCAGATGCAGATAAGCCTTGGGTGCCGCCACACGGCCGCGCGGGGTGCGTTCGAGAAACCCCTGCTGGATGAGGTAGGGCTCAATCACGTCTTCAATGGTGTCGCGCGATTCGCTAAGCGCTGCCGCGAGACTCTCAACCCCCGCAGGGCCGCCGTCGAAGCGGTTGATGAGGATTTCGAGCAGCCGGCGATCCAGCGGATCGAAGCCTTCTCCGTCGACATCCAACATTTTCAGCGCGGCCGCGGCAATCACCTCGGTGATGACGCCCTGCCCCTTCACCTCGGCATAGTCGCGCACGCGGCGCAGCAGGCGGTTGGCAATGCGCGGCGTGCCGCGCGAGCGGCGAGCGATCTCGTGCGCGCCCTGCCCCTGCACCGGCGCGCCGAGAATACCGGCGCTGCGGGTGACGATCTGGGTGAGGTCATCCACGCCATAGAACTGCAAGCGCTGGACAATGCCGAAGCGATCGCGCAGCGGGCTGGTAAGCGCACCCGCGCGTGTCGTCGCACCAATCAGCGTGAACGGCGGCAGGTCGAGTCGAATCGAGCGGGCAGCGGGGCCGTCGCCGATCATGATGTCGAGCTGGTAGTCCTCCATCGCCGGGTAAAGCACTTCTTCGACAACCGGCGAAAGCCGGTGAATCTCATCCACGAACAATACATCTCGCGGTTCGAGATTAGTCAGCAGTGCCGCCAGATCACCGGCTTTTTCCAGCACCGGGCCTGAAGTGACGCGGATGTTCACGCCCATTTCGGTAGCGAGAATGTTGGCGAGCGTGGTCTTGCCCAAGCCCGGCGGCCCGAAGATCAGCACATGGTCGAGCGCCTCGTTGCGCCGCCGCGCGGCTTCGATGGCAAGGCCCATCTGCTCGCGCACCGGCACCTGCCCCACGTAATCCGCCAACTTGCTCGGGCGAATCGCGCGGTCGATGCGCTCTTCGTCGGTAGAGCCGGTGGCAGCGGTAACGAGGCGGTCGGACATCAATCAGGCAGTGCGTTGGACAGCACCCAGTGTCGCACACCCATCAGGGCTTTTTAGCGGCGTGGCTCTGGCGCGAGGGTCGCCGATGGCAGTTGCGCGGCCAGGTTCTTCACCGCGTTGCCAAGTGCCTGTTGCAGCGCCGCAACATGCGCCTCCGCACTGCCATCCGAGACCTTGGTGTCGGCATCGAAGCGGCCTGATTTGCTGGCGACCTTGCCAAAGGGTGCGTAGACCCAGCTGCCGCGCAGGTGCACCGCGCCATCGGCGTCCGGCTCGAAACTTTCGAGCGTGATTGCCAGCAGCGCATCGGGGGCACGGCCATCGGCGGTGGTGTAGCTCTCTACCGAGTAGTCCGCGCGTTGTGCAGCCAGCGCGAGAGTTACCCAGCGGGTGATGGATTTGCCTGGACGCTCGGCCCATAACGCGGTCTCATCACTCTTAATTTGCGTCGCACTCACCCGCCGCACCAGTTCGCGGCGGTCGAGGTAGTCCGGCACGCCCACCGCGCGCACGACCAGCCGCGGCTGCGTCGTGAGAGCAGCCTGCGCCGTGGGGCCGTCGTAGGCCAGCAGCAGCCGCTTGGGCTCTGCGCGGGTGCTGTTGCCTGCGCAGGCGACCAGCAGCAAGGCCAGCATCGGGGTGAATGTCTTGAGGTTCATGGATCAATCCTTGCCAAAAATGACGGCGTTGGGCTGGCGCTCGACGGTGTCGGCGAACTGCCGCAGCGATTCCGCCGAGGCCGAGAGGTCACGCAGGCTCTGCTCCAGCTCGGCGCGGATCGGCGCGCCCGGCGCTGTCATCTCCGACACCTGCGCCACCGCGGCATCGGCACTCTGCATGGTGGTCTCGACCCGCGCCATCGCTGCGCGGGCAGAGCGCAGGGTTTCTTCCAGCTCGGGGCCAGAGGTGGCCAGTGTTTTTCGCGCTTCTTCCGAGGTGCGCTCGAACGACTGCAAGGTGCTGTTGAGCGTCTTGATCGTGCGCTGCGCTTCTTCAAGCGTCTGACGTGTGGTGCTGGCGGTGGCTTTCAGCTCCTCACCGACGATGCCCAAAGTGCCGCCCGTACCCTTGGCAAGTATCTGGAACGACTCGACCATGCCTTTCACGTCATCGGCCAGTTGCCGGAGCGGCAACTGCGCGAGCTGGTCCTTGAGCACGTCGAAGTCGGATTTCATCGATGGGATTTCGGGGTAGGTCGTCTCGCGCGAACCGTGAAAAACCGTCGGCACATCGGGTCGAAAATCGAGGTCCACTATCAGCTGCCCGGTCACCAACGAGTCGATGCTGAGCTTGGCCTTGAGACCTTTCTGGATGTAGGCATCGAAGGGGATATCGCTGCCATCCTCCCCGGTGCCGATCAGCTTCACCGAGTTGGGCAGAAGCGTCATGTAGACCGGGATGCGCGGCTCCAGCGAGCCGGGTGCGAATTGCAGCACGATGCGATCGACGCTGCCCACCTTCACGCCCCTGAAGTTCACCGACGAACCAACCGTGAGGCCCTTCACCGAGCCCTCGAAGAACGACACGACCTTCTGCTTGGGCGTGAACAGGGCCGCGCCGCCGAGCACCATCACCGCGAACGCGACCAGCGCCAGAGCGACCAGCACGAAGGCACCGATCACCGTGGGATTGGCTTTTTTCACACTACTCATTGGATTCGTCTCCGTCGGGAACTTCGCGGTTCAAGAACGCCTGCACGAAGGGGTGTTCACAGCTCTCCAGCAGCGCCTTGGGCGCGCCGCGGGCAATGGGTTGTTTGGATTGAGCGTCGAGAAAAATGCCGTCGTCGCCAATGGCGAACAGGCTGGGCAGCTCATGTGTCACGACCAATACGGTCGCCTTGGTGCGGTCGCGCAGTTCAAGAATGAGATCGTCGAGCTTGCGGGAGCTGATGGGGTCGAGACCGGCCGAGGGTTCGTCGAGGAACAGAAACTCCGGGTCGAGTGCCAGTGCACGCGCAAGGGCGGCGCGCTTCTTCATGCCGCCGCTGATCTCGTTGGGCAGCAGATCCTTGGCGTGGCTCAGGCTCACCATGTCGAGCAGTTCATGGGCGCGGTCGCGCCGTTCGGCATCGGATTTCTTCGCATCGCCGTTGAGCTTCATCGGCATCGTCACGTTCTCGGTCAGTGTCAGCGTGCTGAACAGCGCCGAGCCTTGAAACAGCACCCCGAAGTGGCGACGGATTTCATCCTGCTTTTCGACCTCTGCGACCCAATAATCAGTCTCGCCGTAGAGCACCTGCCCGGCAGCGGGCGGCAGCAGGCCGATCATGTGCTTCAGCAGCGTGCTTTTGCCGCAGCCAGAGCCGCCCATGATGATGAAGATGCTGCCCTTGGCAACCTGGAAGTTGATGTTCTCCTGGATCAGCTTCTTGCCGTACGCCATGCGCAGGTCTTTGATCTCGACAGCAGTCTCTTTCGTCTCGGGTGTAGCCTGGATGTCGTTCATGGCTTCAGACATCCAGCGCAAAGGCGCAGAGCGCAAACACCGCATCGACGACGATCACACCGACGATGCCGCTCACCACCGCACTGGTCGTCGCCTCGCCCACCGCCGCCGCGTTGCGACCCGCGCGCAAACCGTAGAAACAGCCCGCGAATGCGACTAGCGCCCCAAAGCAGACGCTTTTCAAGGCACCCAGCACGAAATGTCGGCCAGCGAGTGCCTCCGCCGTGCGATCCCAATACAAAGCATTGGATAGATCCAGCGTGCCCACCGCCACCAGCCAGCCACCGAGCAACCCCACACCGCAGGCAAACACATAGAGCAGCGGCGTCATCAAAGTCAGCGCCAGCACGCGCGGCAGCACCAGATATTCCACTGGCGAGACACCCATGGTCTTGAGCGCATCCACCTCTTCGTTGCCCTGCATGGTGGCAATGCGCGCCGCAAAAGCGGCTCCGGTGCGGCCCGAGAGCACTACCGCGGTGATGACGGCAGCCATCTCTCGCACGGTGGCGATGCTGACGAGATCGGCGACGAACATTTCCGCCCCGAACTTCTGCAGCTGGATGGCACCGACGAAAGCGAGGATCGACCCCACCAAGAGGTTCACGAGCGCCACCACGCCCAGGGCGCTCGCACCGCTCGCCTGCACGACTGCCCAGGTATCCGCACGGTCGAAGCGCGCACGGCCGCGAAACAGTGCGAAGGTAGCGATGATGAGCTCGCCTAACAGCGTCGCAACTTCCTTCACCGCTGCGAATCGCGACAGCGCGCCCTTGCCAACGGTGGCCAAGGCCAGAATGCGCTCACGCGAGGACGAATAAAGGCTCATCGCACGGCGCGCTTCAAGGCTTCGCGGATGATCTGGTCGGTGCCCAAGCCCTCGGTGGTGAAGGCATCGGTCATCTTTGCCGCATCGGCCGGCTTGTAGCCGAGCGATTCGAGTGCCGAACGCGCTTCGGCCAATGGCGTTGCCGGCTGAGGGCTGCTGCCGCCAATGCTGATGGCGTTGTCGCTGGCACCCGCTTTTTCGCGCAGCTCTAGCAGCATGCGCTCGGCGGTTTTCTTGCCGATACCGGGTAGCTTGGTGAGGCGCACGGCATCGCCGCTGCGCACGAGATTCCAGAACTCTTCCACGCTGACGCCGCTTAGAACAGCGAGCGCCAGCTTGGGGCCGACGCCACTCAACTTGATGAGTTCGCGGAACAAGGATTTTTCTTGCGTGGTGGCAAAGCCAAACAGCAGATGTGCGTCTTCGCGGATGGTGAGATGCGTGTGCAAGGCCACACTCTCGCCAACGGCAGGTAGGCGGTAAAACGTCGACATCGGCGCTTCGATTTCGTAGCCCACACCACTCACGTCCAGCACCAACTGTGGCGGCGCCTTGAGCACGAGTTTTCCGATCAGTCTGCCAATCATCCCCATTTCCCTTGTATTCCCTGTGCCAGTGTCCCACGCACATGGGCGTGGCAGATGGCGATGGCCAGCGCATCTGCCGCATCGGCTGTGATCGCGCCCATCTGCTCTGCGGACAAGCCGAGCAAGATTTTCACCATGTGCTGAATCTGGGCTTTATCGGCGCGTCCATTGCCGACGATCGCGCGCTTGATCTGGGCTGCTGCGTATTCGGCAAATGGCAGTCCTGCGATGGCCCCGGCCAATACCGCCACACCGCGAGCCTGGCCCAGAATCAAGGCCGTGCCGATGTTGACGCGCATGAACACTTCTTCCACCGCGTATTCCTGTGGCTGGTGCTCGGCAATCACCGCCGCCAACTCTTGATGGATGATGCGCAAGCGCGGCGGCAACACACCTTCACCCGTGCGGATACAACCATGCGCGACATGCGTGAGCTTTGGCCCCCGCGCCTCGACCACGCCCCAGCCGGTAAAGCGCGAACCGGGGTCAATGCCCAAAATACGTACGACCGTTGATGCTGCGGCGCGGACACTGCGGGCCGTGGATGCGAGCGCAGGGCGGCGGAGTTGGTCGAGGGATTGGATGCGGCGGGCCATGAATGGATTGTGCTGCAATGAAACGCATCAATTTCAGATGGCCCGAATGAAATCCTCGGAGCCTCTGCGCAAATCCTAGATTACATCCGGGCTACGTTGTCTCAGCGCAATCAATTTAAGCTATTGGCAACGAGGTGATACTTCCATTTAAGACGAGATGAGGAACGACTTCGCGCTTCTCAGACCAGCTTCGAGCCCTAACTTCAACTAAAGCAACTGCCCACTTCGATGTTATTTGGACAATCTCAGATGCATGACTGTCTGCGTTTTTTCCATTTAGTTTTGAGTTCCCGCTAACTACTGCTTTGCAGGCAAGGATATGCGGGCTGTATTTGGTAAGCGCATTTTCTTTGGCTGCGCGCGCAACCTGAGATACATCATTTGAACTGCCATTGAATTGAGTGCCGACAATTACGTCTTCGGCGCGGATTGCTTCCGAATCACCTAATGTGAAATCACAATAGACCAGAGCAGCTCCATCCCGAAATGAAGCACGTCCGTACCACGTATTAGCAAGCTGAAACTCCGTGTAGGAAGCTCCAATATCTTTTAAGAACGATCGAACAGCACGCTTATCAATCCAAGACATGACTGGAATCTAGAGCGCAGCGTTGTGATAAACGTCCTGCGTGTCATCCAGCCCTTCCAGCATGTCGATCATCTTCTGCAATTGCTCGGCAATGTCACCCTCCACTGCCACGCGATTGGCGGGGCGCATGGTGACTTCGGCTTGCAGGGGTTTGAGCCCCGCCGCCTCCAGTGCTTTTTTCACAGCCTCGAACGCGGTGGGCGGTGTGACGACATCGCAATAACCATCGTCGGTGGCGACATCTTCGGCACCCGCATCCAGCGCCACTTCCATGATCCGGTCTTCGGTGGCGGCTCCGCCCAGCTCGAAGATCAGCTCGCCGACTTCAGCGAACTGGAACGCCACCGAGCCGCTGGTGCCCATGTTGCCGCCGTTCTTCACGAAGGCATGGCGCACTTCGGCGACGGTGCGGGTCGGGTTGTCGGTCATGCAATCGACCATCACGGCCACACCGCCAGGACCATAACCTTCGTAGCGGATTTCCTGTGTGGCATCGGCACCCTCGCCGCTCGCACGTTTCAGCGCGCGGTCGATGGTGTCCTTGGGCATGCTGACGTCATGCGCCTTGTCGATGGCGAGGCGCAGGCGCGCATTGCCAACCGGGTCGACGCCGCCCGTGCGGGCAGCGACGGTGATCTCGCGGATCAGCTTGGTGAATACGACGCCGCGCTTGGCGTCTTCAACGCCTTTGCGACCGGCAATGCTCGGGCCACGTCCCATGTCTGCAATCCCTTAAAACGTGAGCCGCAGGCCGATATGTGCGCCGTCGTCGGCATTGCTCGGGCCATTGGGCTCGGGCTTGACGTTGACGCGGCGGTAACCGGCGTAGACCGCTGCGGCGCGGATGACCTCGAACTCCACATCCAGCGCGTACTCGCTGTAGCTCTTCACATCGCTGAAAGACAGGATGTTGGGCGCGATGTAACCGTAGCCGGAGAAGCCAATGCGCTCGAAGCCCGGCATGCGCACCTCGAACTGCCCACCGAGTGCTAGTGCTGCACCCGTGGTGCCTTCGCGGTCGGCAAACACGGCGCGCACGCCCAAACCTCCAGCCGCCTGGGCGGCCTTGGCACCCATGTCGCCAGTCGCCAGCACGCCGAAGTGCCCGAGCGTGAGCTTTGCGTCCTTGGGGTCGCCAGAATTGTTTTCACCTTCCTTGTAGATCAGGCCTGCATCGTATTGGCCGCTGACGCCAGAGAAGATGCGCGACAGCGGGCCGGAGAGCCCGCCGCGCACGGCGTCGCTGCTGATGTTGAGGTCGATTTCTTCGGCAGCAACGCACTGTGCAAAGGCGGTGAGCGCAACGGCGGCAATAATCTTTTTCATCAGGCGGCTTTCTTCTTGTTGATGGCGTGAATGGCTTTGCCATCGACGGCGAGATAGGCCTCGTGCAGCGCCTCGGCCAGCGTCGGGTGGCCGTGCATGGTCAGTTGCAGATCAGCAGTGGTCGCACCGAACTCCAAAGCCACCACCACGGATTGCAGCACTTCGGACACATACGGCCCGACCATGTGCACGCCGAGGATGCGATCAGTCTTTGCATCGCTCACCACTTTCACTTGGCCGGTTGCCGCTTCAAGTGCCTTGGCGCGGCCATTGGCGGCGAAGGGGCTGGTGCCGATTTTCACCTCGATGCCTTTCTCTTTCGCCTGCTCTTCGGTCAAGCCCACCCAAGCGACTTCAGGTGCGGTGTAGATCACGCTGGGGATGGCGTCGTAGTTCACTTCGGTGTGCTCACCGTGCAGCTGCTCGACCAGGGCCACGCCCTCTTCGATCGCCTTGTGCGCGAGCATCAGGCCGCCGATGACATCGCCGGTGCCGTAGATGCCGGGAATGTTGGTCTTGTAGTTCTTGTCGACTTTGAGGAAGCCGCGTTGATCGAGCTCCAGGCCAATTTCCTTGGCACCCAGGCCCTCGGTGTAGGGCTTGCGGCCAACCGCGACGATGAGCTTGTCGAAGGTTTCCTTCTTCTTCTCGCCGCCCACTTCGTATTCGACTTCGACTTCCTTGCCGGTGTTTTTCGCACCCAGCACTTTCGCACCCAGGCGGATGTCGAGACCCTGCTTGGCGAACTGTCGCTGCGCATCCTTGGCGATGGTCTGGTCGACCATCGGCAGGAAGGTGGGCAGCGCTTCGAGAATAGTGACCTTGCTGCCCAGGCGCGCCCAGACGCTGCCCAGTTCCACGCCGATCACGCCGGAGCCGATGATGCCGAGGCGCGCGGGCGGCTCGGTGAAATCGAGCGCGTCCCAGGAATCACAAATGCGCTCGTGATCGAACGGCGCGATCTTGAGATTCACCGGCTCGCTGCCGGTGGCGACGATGATGTGCTTGGCTTCGAGCGTTTTCTTCTCACCCGTGTGACTGGTGTATTCGACCTGCCCCTTGCCGAGCAGCTTGGCAAAGCCTTCCATGCCGACCACGCCGTTGGCTTTGAATAAAGCCCCAATTCCGCCGGTGAGGCCGGCAGTGATCTTGCCCTTGCGGGCTTGCATGGCGGCGATATCCATCGCCACGCCGGTGACCTTGACGCCGTGCGAAGCCAGTTCGTGATTGGCCTTGTGGAACATCTCGCTCGATTCGAGCAGGGCCTTGCTGGGGATGCAGCCGGCGTTCAAGCAGGTGCCACCGTAGGCTGGCTTACCGTCACGGTTGAGCCAGGCATTGATGCAGACCACCTTCATGCCGAGCTGGCCCGCGCGGATAGCCGCCGGGTAACCACCCGTGCCGCCGCCGATGACGATGACGTCGAATTGTTCGCTCATGGTTGTTCTCGTTCTATTAGATATTGAGCAGCAAGCGCGCCGGATCTTCCAGCAGCTCCTTGATGGTGCGCAGGAACAGCACCGCTTCCTTGCCGTCGATGATGCGATGGTCGTAGGTAAGCGCCAGCCACATCATCGGCGCCTTCACCACTTTCTCGACCTTGCCATCGGGTCCGACGATGACATCGACCAGACGCTCCTTGATGCCATGCATGCCCAGAATCGCAGACTGCGGCGGATTGATGATGGGGGTCGAGACCAGCGAGCCGAAGACGCCGCCGTTGGTGATGCTGAAGGTGCCGCCGGTGAGGTCCTCCATCGTCAGCTTGTTGTCCTTGGCCTTGGCACCGAAGGCACCGATGGCTTTTTCGACACCGGCCAGGCTCAGCAGATCGACATCCTTGACGATCGGCACCACAAGGCCGCGCGGGCTGGATACCGCAATGCCGATGTCGTAATAGTTGTGATAAACGACGTCGGTGCCGTCAATCGAAGCGTTGACCAGCGGATAGCGCTTGAGCGCTTCGACCGCCGCCCGCACGAAGAAGCCCATGTAGCCGAGCTTCACACCGTGGGCCTTCTCGAAGCTCTCCTTGTATTTGCCACGCAGCACATCGACGGCGGTGAGGTCCACCTCGTTGAAGGTGGTGAGCATGGCCGCAGTGTTCTGCGCTTCTTTCAGGCGCTCGGCGATGCGGGCACGGATGCGCGTCATCGGAACACGTTGTTCTTCGCGCGGACCGGCCGGCACCGGGGCTGCGGCTGGCGCAGCGGCAGGCTTGGCGGCTTCGGCCTTGGGCGCGCTCTTCTGTTTGTCGGCGTACGCTCTCACATCTTCAACCGTGAGGCGGCCGCCACGGCCGCTGGCGGGAATACCATCGGCCTTTAAGCCCAGTTCGCCGAGCAGCTTGCGCACGGCAGGGCCCTGCACATCATCGGCCGCTGCGGTGGTGGTCGCCGCGGGTGCTGCGGCAGATTTGGCCGGTGCATCCTTTGTCGGCGCTTCAGCTTTTGCTTCTGACTTGGCTTCGGCCTTGGGGGCAGCAGCACCCTCGCCGATCACGCCCAGCACCTGGCCGGAGGTGACGCTGGCACCGGCCTCAATGCTGATCGACTCCAGCACGCCGTCGGCCGTCGCCGGCACTTCGAGCACCACTTTATCGGTCTCGATGTCGACCAGGTTCTGCTCGCGTTTGACAGTGTCACCCACTTTCACATGCCAGGTGGCGATGGTGCCGCTGGACACCGACTCCGGCAGGTTGGGGACTT
The DNA here is from genome assembly GCA_965279705.1 of Stagnimonas sp. Taxonomy (GTDB): domain Bacteria; phylum Pseudomonadota; class Gammaproteobacteria; order Nevskiales; family Nevskiaceae; genus Stagnimonas. The sequence goes on along the minus strand of OZ257257.1, from coordinate 1,794,728 downwards.
TGATTTCGATGGCCATCAGGCTTCTCCGAGGATTCTTTTGTTGAGTTGCAGGTTGATGCGACGACTAGACCGGCTTGCCGCCAGTGAGTGCCGCAGTGACGACTTCTTCTTGTTCTTTGTTGTGCACTTTCAGGTAGCCGGCTGCCGTCGTCGCTGCACCGCGGCGTGTGGCGTAAAGGAGTTTGTGCTGCTTGCCGAGATAGGCCGAAAGCCGATGCTTGACCTGATACCAGGCACCCTGGTTCTCGGGTTCTTCCTGCGCCCACACCACTTCGGTCGCCTTGGGAAAGGCCGCGAGCGTCTGCTGATAGTCATCGCGCGGGAAGGGATACAGCTGTTCGACACGGACGATGGCGACGTTGTCGATCTTGGCCTTCTGACGAGCCTGCACGAGGTCGTAGTAGACCTTGCCGGAGCAGAGCACGATGCGCGTCACCTTCTTCGCATCCAGCGGCTCGACTTCGCCAATCACTGGCTGGAAGCGGCCCTTGGTGAGATCGTCCAGCGTCGATACCGACAGCGGATGCCGCAGCAGCGATTTCGGCGTCATCACGATCAGCGGCATGCGCAGGCTGCGCTTCATCTGGCGGCGCAGCATGTGGAACATCTGCGCCGGTGTGGACGGCACGCAGACCTGCATGTTGTTGTTGGCGCAGAGTTGCAGATAGCGTTCAAGACGGGCCGAAGAGTGCTCAGGGCCCTGTCCTTCGTAGCCGTGCGGCAGGAACATCACGAGTCCGCAGAGACGGCCCCATTTCTCTTGCCCCGAGGCGATGAACTGGTCGATGACGACCTGCGCGCCGTTGGCGAAGTCGCCGAACTGCGCTTCCCAGATCACCAGCGCATCCGGGTCCGTTGTGGAGTATCCGTATTCGAAACCCAGCACGCCTTCTTCCGACAGCAGGGTGTCGACGATGATGAACTTGTCCTTGTCTGGCGAGAGGTGACGCAGCGGCGTCACGCTATGGCCGGTCTTGGCATCGTGCAGCGTGGCGTGGCGGTGGAAGAACGTGCCGCGGCGAACGTCCTGCCCGGTCATGCGCACCGCGAAGCCTTCATTGACCAGCGTGGCGTAGGCGGTGGTTTCAGCAAAGCCCCAATCCATCGCCTGCTCGCCGGCAACCATCTTGGCGCGGTCGTCGAGAATCTTGGCGACGCGGGCATGGGGCGTGAAGCCTTCAGGCAGCGTCAGTAGTTTGTCGCTGAGCATCTTGATGGCGTCGAGCGAGACGCTGGTGTCCGTCGGCGTATGCCACTCGCCCTTGCCGAACAGAGACCAATTGACGGTGAACTTGTTACCGACCAGACCGAGCGTGGTACGGGCAATGTTCTCGCCCTTGTCCAGGCCATCGCGATAGGCCGCGATCAGCTTGGCAGGTTCGTCGGGTTCCACCGCTTTTTCAGCGACCAGTTTCTGGCCGTAGAGCGTCAGCGTGGTGGGCAGCTTCTTGATCGCGTCGTACATCACCGGGCTGGTCACGCTCGGCTCGTCGGCCTCGTTGTGTCCTAAGCGGCGATAGCAGCAAATATCGACGATGACGTCCTTGTGGAAGGCGTTGCGGAAGTCCATCGCGAGACGCGTGACGAACACCACCGCATCCGGGTCGTCGCCATTCACATGGAACACCGGTGCCTCGACCATCTTCGCGAGATCGGTGCAATAGCGGCTGGTGCGCGAATCATGGCCGGGCTCGACTTCGATCGGGTTCGGCGTCGTGAAGCCGATCTGGTTGTTGATGATGATGTGCAGCGTGCCGCCGGTTGAGTAACCCTTGCTGTGACTGAGCTGCATGGTTTCCATCACCACGCCCTGGCCGGCAAACGCGGCGTCGCCGTGGATGAGGATGGGCACGATCTTCTGGCCCACGTCGTCGTGGCGGCGGGTCTGGCGCGCCTTCACACTCCCTTCGACCACCGGGTTGGCGATTTCAAGGTGCGAGGGGTTGAAGGCGAGCACGAGGTGCAGACGCTTGCCCAGCACCTCGACGTCGGTCGAGAAACCCTGGTGATATTTGACGTCACCGGCGCGGCTCAATGACTCAGCCGAATACTTGCCCTCGAACTCGGCAAACAGATCCTTCGGCGACTTGCCGAGGATGTTGATGAGCACGTTGAGGCGGCCGCGGTGGGCCATGCCGATCACCAACTCTTCGGCACCGGCTTCAGCCGCCGCACGCAGAGCCTCGTCGAGTGCCGGGATAGTGGCTTCGCCGCCTTCCAGCGAGAAGCGTTTCTGGCCGACGTACTTGTTGTGCAGGTATCGCTCTAGCCCTTCGGCGGCGGTCATCTGCAACAGCACTTCCTTGCGGCGCTCATTGCTCAGCTTGGGCTGAAACGCCGTGGTTTCGAGCCGCTTCTGCACCCAGCGTTTCTGCTCGGTTTCGGTGATGTACATGTATTCCACACCGATGGTGTCGGTGTAGACGGCCTTGAGCAGCTTGATGATGTCGCGCAGCGGCATGCGATCTGCGGCGGCGAGCGAACCGGTGTTGAACACCGTATCCATATCCGCCGGTGCCAGCCCGTGGAAGCTGGGATCAATATCCTGCAGCACCGGCATGTGCGCCAAACCCAGGGGATCGAGCTTGGCGGCTTGGTGGCCGCGCACACGGTAATAGTTGATGAGACGCAGCACGCCGGCCTGCTTCTCGGCAGCCGCGGCATCGAGTGCCGCGGGGCCCTTCACCACCAGTGTCTTGGGCTGCTGGGCGAGCTTCTCGAAGCGCGTCACCACCGGCCCGTGCGGCACATCGGCTGCGCCATTCAAACCCTGGAAGTACTGACGCCAGCTGTCGTCCACCGAATTGGCGTCTTCCAGAAACTGCTCGTACATCGCCTCCACATAGACGGCATTGCCGCCTGCGAGTGACGACGTTGCGATCTGCGTGGTGTATTTGCTGCCGGTCATTTCGACTCTGCTCCTGCCCCAAGCAGGCAGCGCCGCCTTGAAAGCGGCGCTGCGGGTTCGAGGACTTGCTGGTTACTTCTTCGTGTCGGGGCTGGTGCCATTCAAGCCATGGCCCATGCCGGAAAGATATTCGCGGAACTCGGTGGCAAGTTCGGGGTGCTTCAAGCCGAATTCAACGTTGGCCTTCAGGTAACCGAGTTTAGAGCCGCAGTCATAGCGGGTGCCCTCGAACTCGTAGGCCAATACGGTCTGTTCCTGAATCATCGCGCTGATCGCGTCGGTCAGCTGAATCTCGCCGCCGGCACCACGCGGGGTGCGCTCCAAAAGCTTGAAGATGCGCGGCGTCAGGATGTAGCGGCCGACCACGGCGAGGTTGCTGGGGGCATCTTCACGCTTGGGCTTTTCGACGATGCGGCGAATCTCGCCCAGGCCCGGTGCAACCGGCTGGGTTTCGACCACGCCGTAGCTGCTGATTTCTTCCATCGGCACGCGCTGCGTGGCGATCACGCTGGTGCCGTACTCCTGATACACGCGCTGCATCTGTGCCAGGCAGGGACGCAGCTTGCCGTCGATCAAGTCGTCCGCGAGGATCACCGAAAAATCTTCATCACCCACGGCCGGCCAAGCACACAGCACGGCATGACCCAGACCCAGAGCTTCAGCCTGACGGATGAAGATGCAGGTGATGCCGGGCGGCAGGATTTCCTGCACGGTCTCCAACAGCTTGGTCTTGTTGCGGGCAGCGAGTTCGGCTTCCAACTCATAAGCCTTGTCGAAGTGATCCATGATGGAGTTCTTCGAGCGGCCAGTGACGAAGATCAGTTCTTCCGCACCCGCGCTGATCGCCTCCTGCACCGCGTACTGGATCAGCGGCTTGTCGACCACGGGCAGCATTTCCTTCGCGCTCGCCTTGGTGGCGGGGAGGAAGCGAGTGCCGAGACCGGCGACGGGGAAAACCGCTTTGCGGATACGCATGAGTGCTCCGGAGAAAGGACGACAGACTAGGTGGAAACCTTAGTTTAGCTGACGGACAATTCAAATAAGACCTTCGAGGCGGCCCGAGAAGTGGGTCTTTCCACCCTCTCTCGCCAACAGGTCGAAGTCCACGCCCTGCCCTGTTTTCACCTGCTTGAGGGTGACGCGACCAGGCAGAAACAGGGGCTGCTTGAATTGAATGGTGAGCTTTGCCGGTGTGCCGCCGTAGGTAGGCAGCATCAGACCCAGCGAGCGCGCCACACTCCACATGCCATGGGCGATGGCGCGGTCGAAGCCCAGGAACTTGGCGGTGATCGGGTAGAGATGAATCGGGTTGTAGTCGCCCGCAATCGGCGCGTAGCGGCGGCCGATGTTTTCGGGCACGTCGAATGGCAGATAGCTTGCGGTGACCGCGGCCGCAGCCGGCACCGGTGCGCGGGCGCCACGTTCCTTGGACTTCATGCGATACAGCACCGTGGTCACCGCACTCCAAAGGCTTTCGTCATGGGAGAGGTAATCCGTGAGCAGATCCACTTCGATGCCCAGCTTCGTGCGACGCGAGTCGCCGATATGCACCCGCACGTCGTAGGGCACGCCCGCGCTCAACGAATGCTTTTGGGTGACGATATTGCGTAAGTGAACGATGCCCAGCAACGGCAGCGGAAAGTTCGGCTGAGTCATCACATGCATGTGCAGCGGTGCCGCCACCACCTGCGGATAGGTCATGGCCAGCGGACCCTGCGGCAGGCCGCAAACGGCGTTGTATGCGGCGATGTGGTCGCCGGTCAGCACGAAGTTTTTCAACGTCACCGAGTTGTTGGGAATCTCCGGTGCAGTGCCGGGTTTGCGGCGGGCCGAGAGTGCGGCCTTCCAGAATAGCGGCGCGGTGGAAGGCGGGGTGGAAAGATCGGGCAACACGAGTGCGGACATAGCGTGTGATGAGAGCTGTGAATTGAGTGCCGCGCATCATACGCCGGGCTCGTGTCGTCTTGAACCGTGGCATCTTGAACTGCGGCGGAAAAGCACCAGCTAACATTGCGCCCCCAACAGAGCACTTCCGCATGGCCAGCAAGATTCCCGTTACCGTCCTCACCGGCTTTCTGGGCGCGGGCAAGACCACTCTGCTCAACCGCATCCTCAGCGAGCACCACGGCCAGCGCATTGCGGTGATCGAAAACGAGTTTGGCGAGGTGGGCATCGATCAGGCGCTGGTCATCAACGCCGACGAAGAAATCTTCGAGATGAACAACGGCTGCATCTGCTGCACGGTCAGAGGCGATCTCATCCGCATCCTCGGCCAGCTGTTGAAGCGACGCGACAAGTTCGACCGCATCCTGGTCGAGACCACCGGCATGGCCGACCCCGGCCCTGTGGCGCAGACCTTTTTCATGGACGAGGACATGAAGGCGCAGTTCGCGCTCGATGGTCTCGTCACCGTCGTCGATGCCAAGCATCTGTTGCTGCATCTCGATGACAGCGAGGAAGCGCAAAAGCAGGTCGCTTTCGCCGACGTGATTCTGCTCAATAAATGCGATCTGGTCAGTGCCGATGAGCTGGATGCCGTCGAGCAGCGCGTGCGGCGCATCAATGCCGTGGCCAAGCTCATCCGCACCACCCATGCCGCGGCACCCATCAACACCGTACTGGATGTCGGCGGCTTCGACTTGAGCCGCGCCATCGAAGTGAATCCGGATTTTCTCCAGCCCGAATACCCGTTTGAATGGGCTGGCCTCTACAAGCTTGATGGCGCGGCGGAGCTGGTAGCCAGTGCATGCGGTCACGACCACGGCCATGACGCACATCACCATCACGTCCACGACGAGCATCACCTCAAGCTGGCGCTGCTGCCGGTGCCCGCCTCTGGCGAAGACGCGCTGAAGAGCGCCTCCGACAAGGGCATCCGTGTTTTTGCCAACACCGCCGAAGACCGTGCGGCCGGCAGCAGCATCGAACCCTCGATGACGCCCTGGCGGCTCGATCTGCATGGCGCGCATGCGCACTTCCCGGTGCGCATCGCCGCACCCGGCCATTACGTGCTGCTCAGCGAGCACGCGCCGGAGGAGTTTCACCTCACCCTGAAATCCGCCGACGGCAAAACCCTGCGGCCGGTGCTCGCCAAGTACTTCGAGGAAGGCCACAGCCACGACGAGGCCGTGACCAGCGTCGGCATCCGTTGTGACGGCCAAGTCGACCCCAGCCTGTTCTCGGGCTGGATCGGCGCGGTGCTGTCGATGCAGGGCAACGACATCTTCCGCAGCAAGGGCATCTTGAACGTGGCGGGACGCGACAAGCGCTATGTGTTCCAGGGCGTGCACATGGTGCTGGATGGCCGAGAGGAGCAGGCCTGGGGCGACGCGCCGCGCAACAACACCCTGGTGTTCATCGGCAAGAATCTGGACCGCGCGAAACTCACCGAAGGCTTCAAGGCCTGCCTGCGCAAAACCTGACCGCCGCTTGCGACCTTGCTACCCTGTTTGCACAACACAGGGACAAGGCAGATCCATGACCGGACAAGGCCTCAAGACAGGTCTGCGGCACAGCAAGCCAACATTGCGAGGCCTGGCATGGCTGCGGCATTTGCGGCTCGGCAAGAAGCTGCTGCTGTTGAGCCTGGCATTCACCCTGCCGACCGCGCTGCTGTTCTTCTTTTACGGCCGCACCGCCACCAACGGCATCGTGTTCGCCGAGAAGGAACTCTGCGGCCTCACCTACAACGAGCCCCTGCGGCGGCTGGCGGCCCATGCCGATACGCCTGCCCTCGCAGAAATCGACCTGGCTGATCTTGCAGCACTCGATGGGCAGCGCTGTCTCGGCAAGCCCTACCCTGAAATCCTCGATGTGACGGCCGAGATGCAGCAGGTACGCGCCGCCTGGCAGCAACACCAGGCAGCTTCGCCGGATGGCGATACCGTCACCACACACCACGCGCTGATGAAAGCCGTCTGGGCGGCTTTCGCCCAGGTGGGCAACACCTCCAACCTCATCCTCGACCCCGATCTCGACACCTACTACGTCATGGATACGCTGCTATTGCGGCATCCAGAGGCGTCGAAGGCCATCGACCTGCTGCGGCGGGATACTGACACCGAAGCGCTGGTGCGCCTGCAGATCCAGGTCGAAGGCATCGAGCAGGGTCTCGCCACCGGCTACCGCAACAACCACTACTACCGCGGCAGCCGCGATACGCTCAAGGCCGCTCTCGATGAACCGGCGCAACTCTGGTCCACGGCAGCGCGCACGCTGCTTAAGGTGGCCGGCACAGGCGGTGATGCCAGCGCCAGCGCCGATGCAGCGGGACTCGCCCTGCAGGACCTCTACGAAGCCGCCAACCGCTGGGAGTTCCTGGCGCTGCATGCCCGCATCAAGACCCTGCGCATCGAACGCAACAGCGTGCTGAGTCTGGCGGGATTGATGATTTTCGTCGTCGGCTTTCTCGCGCTGGCGGCGGGCCGCGATACCTCCAGGCGCCTGACGGTGCTGGTGCATGGCGCCCGACGCATGTCGGCTGGCGAACTGGGTTTGCGGCTGACGACCGAAGGCAGCGATGAAGTCTCCAGCCTCGGCACCGCCTTCAACGCGATGGCGACGGATCTCTCGGCGATGTACGAGCGCATCGAAGACCGCGTGCGCAAACGCACCATCGAGCTGAGCAAGCGGACCGCACAGCTGCGCCTGCTGCAAACCGTGGCGACGGCCGCCAATGAAGCCAAGGATTCCGAAGTCGCGCTCAATGCCGCGCTGCAACGCCTTTGTGATTTCACCGGCTGGCCGTTGGGACATGCCTATCGGGTGGAAGACGGCAAGCTGCGCTCGACCGGGCTCTGGCACATTCCGCAGGGCGAGGCCCCGCATTACGCGTCGTTCCGCGATGCCAGCGAGACGCTGGCATTCGCCCCGGGTGAGGGTCTGCCCGGGCGGGTGTGGCAAACCGGCGCACCGCTCTGGGTGGGCGATGCCCCCAACGATCCCAGCTATCCGCGTGCGGCGCTGGGCGCCAGTGCGGGCCTGCGCGGCGCGTTCGCGTTTCCGGTGTTGTCCGGTCGCGAGGTGCTGGCCGTGCTGGAGTTCTTCTCCACCCGCGAAGAAAAACCCGACGACGCCCTGCTGGCCGTGCTGGCCGATCTCGGTAGCCAGCTGGGCCGCGCGATGGAGCGCGAAAACGCAGCGATGGCGCTGGCCGTCAGCGAGGCCCAGGCCCAGGCCGCCAGCCGTGCGAAGAGCGACTTCCTCGCCAACATGAGCCATGAAATCCGCACGCCGATGAACGCCATCATCGGCATGAGCCACCTGGCCCTGCAGACGCAACTGGACAGCCGCCAGCGCAATTACGTGGAGAAGATCGAAGGCTCGGCGGAGTCGCTGATGCGCATCATCAACGACATTCTCGACTTCTCGAAAATCGAGGCCGGCAAGCTGGATGTCGAGAGCCTGCCGTTCAGCCTTGATGACGTGCTCAACAATCTTGCCAACCTCGCGGGCATTCGCGCGCAGGGCAAGGAGATTGAAATCCTGATGCGCTGCGATCCGGCCATCCCGACCCGCTTGGTGGGTGATTCGCTGCGACTCGGGCAGGTGCTCATCAACCTGGTCAGCAATGCCATCAAGTTCACCGATCAGGGCGAAATCGTCATCACGGTAGACCTCGACACCACCGTGACCGCCGGCGATGACGCGCTGCAACTGCGCTTTGCCGTGCAGGATTCCGGCATCGGCATGAGCGCCGAGCAACTCGCACGACTGTTCCAGTCGTTTCAGCAGGCCGATGCCTCCACCACCCGTCGCTACGGCGGCACTGGCCTCGGCCTCGCCATCAGCCGTCGTCTGGTCGACATGATGGGCGGCCAGATCGGGGTGGAGAGCATCGAGGGCCAAGGCAGCCTGTTCTGGTTCACGTTGCCGTTCGGGCGCGATCACACGCAAAGCCAGCGTCGTCTGGACGTGCCGGCAGGGCTGCGCTGCCTGGTAGCGGACGACAACGCCTCCGCGCGCTTGATCTTGGGCGAAATGCTGAGCGGTTTCGGCTTTGCCGTGACCACGGCCGACAGCGGTGAAGAAGCGCTGGCAAAGTCCGCCGACAGCACCTTCGATCTTGTGTTGATGGACTGGAAAATGCCTGGCATCGGTGGCCTCGAAGCCGCACGGCGACTCAAGCAGGGTGATACCGCACCGGCGGTGGTGATGGTCACCGCTTATGGCCGTGAAGAAGTGATGGCCAAGCACGAGGGCGCGGCACTCGATGGCTTTCTGCACAAGCCGGTGTCGGCCTCGGTGCTGCTGGATACCGTGGTCGGCATCTGCGGCCCACGCTCGCGCATCGAGCCGATCCGCCGCGACCGCCCGGCCGACCAGCGTCTGGCCGGCGTGCGCATTTTGCTGGTCGAGGACAACCCGGTGAACCAGGAAGTCGCCAGCGAACTGCTACTCAACGCCGGGGCGAAGGTGCAGGTCGCCGCCAACGGCGAAGAGGCGCTGGCGTTTCTGGAGCCTGACCTGTTCGATGCCGTGCTGATGGACGTGCAGATGCCCGTGCTCGATGGCTATGCAGCCACCCGCATGCTGCGCAGCGACCCACGCTACGCCGACCTGCCGGTGATTGCGATGACTGCCAATGCGCTGGCCGGCGACCGCGAAAAATGCCTGGCGTCCGGCATGAACGACTACGTCACCAAACCCATCCGCATGAGCGAGTTCTTCGGCGCACTCGAACGCTGGCTAAGACGCGCACCGGGCGAGATGCCGCTATCTGAAATCCCGCTGGTGCACGAATCCTGGGAACCGGCCGAACTGGACATCGACGGCGCACTGGCACGCATGGGGGCCACCACCAGCACCTACTGGCGGCTGGCGCAGACCTTCAGCCGTCACCATGCGGGCGACGCCGCGCTGCTGAGCGAGGCCTTGCAATCGCAGGATTTCAGCACCGCCATCCGGCTCGCCCACACCTTGCGCGGCGCGGCGGCCACACTGGGTGGCGATGCCCTGGCCGCCGCCGCCGGCGCGCTGGAAGTGGCCTGCGAAACCCATAACCCCACCTTGTCGCAGGAGATTCTGCAGGCGCTGACGCCGCGGCTGGATTTTCTGCTCGCCAGCCTCGCGGCCCTGCCCGTACCTGCGTCTGCGACGCCAGTCGCGCGCGTCGTCATGTCTGCCGATCTCTCCGCGCAGCTCGACACCCTCGACCAGCTGCTGGCCGCAGGCGACAGCGACGCCCGCGAGCAGGCCCGCAGCCTGCAAGGCATCGAAGGGCTGGAGGTGAAGGCGCTGCTCGACGCCATCGGCGCTTACAACTTCGAGCTGGCGCGCGAGCGGTTACGCACCCTGCGCGATACGCTTGAATCATGAGCAAGGCCAGCCCCTCCCGCCCCACCGTGCTGGTGGTGGACGACACCCCGCAGAATCTCGAACTGCTGGACGAATGCCTGTCGCCGTTCTATCGCGTCAAGGTCGCCACCAGCGGCGAGCGCGCCCTGGCGCTGTGTGCAGCCAGCGCGCCGGACCTCGTCGTGCTCGACGTGATGATGCCGGAGATGGACGGCTTCGAAGTGCTGCGCCGCCTCAAGGCCGAGCCCGCGACCCGTGCAGTGCCGGTGATCTTCGCCACCGCCAAGGGCGACAAGGCCGACGAGCACATCGGCCTCGAATTGGGCGCTGCCGACTACATCACCAAGCCCATCCACATCCCGGTACTGCTGGCGCGGGTCAAGACCCATATCGCGCTCTACGAATACCAGCGCGATCTCGAACGTCTGGTGCGCCAGCGCACAGCGGAACTGAGCGAGGCGCTCAAGCGGGTCGAGAAAGACGAGCGCAAGTTGCAGGCAAACATGTCTCGCCTCGCCTTCGTCAAGAACCACGACGAACTCACCGGCCTCAGCAACCGCAGCTTCCTGATGCAACGCCTCGGCGAGCTGTTGCGCGAGGCCTTGCTGGACGGCGGTGCCGTGACCGTTGTGGCGCTCAACCTGGATCGCTTCCGCACCATCAATCAGGCCCTCGGCGTGTCGGCGGGAGACGAGCTGCTGGCGCTGATCGCGCAGCGGCTTTCCGCCCTGATGCAGCCGGGCGAAATCCTCGCCCGAGCCGGCGGCGACGAGTTCATCTGGGTGCGCTGCACGCCCGGCAATCCCGAGCTGCCGTCACCGTCGCGTGAGGCTATCGCTGCCGAGATGCTGGCTGCCATCGAGCCGCTGCTGACCAGCGTGCGCGAACCTGCCGTGGTGCAGGACAAACCGGTGGAACTGACGGCCAGCGCGGGCCTGGCGGTGTTCCCCTTCGATGGCGAAACCCCCAGCGAAATGCTGCGTAACGCCGGGCTGGCAGCGGCAGCCGCCAAGCGCAGCGGCCGCAATCGCGCGCTCGGTTTTCAAAGCCAGTGGATCAGCGGCGATGCCGAGCGCTACGAGCAGGAAGCGCAGCTGCGCCGTGCGCTGGCCGAAAACAAGATCACCCCCTACTACCAGCCCAAGGTGCACGCCGCGACCGGCGCGCTGCTGGGCGCTGAGGCCCTGATCCGCTGGCCCAGGGACGACGGCGGCTTCCACAGCCCCGGCACATTCCTGCCGCTGGCCGAAGACTGCGGCTTGATGGAGACACTGGACGATCTGGTGATCGTCACCGTCATGCGCCAGCTGGCGGCGTGGGCACCGCGCCTGTCGCCCGACTTCCGCGTGGCGGTGAACATCTCCAGCCATCAGTTCCACGACGGCAAGCTGCCGGAGCGGGTGCGCAACTGGCTGGCCCAGACCGGTGCAAGACCCGAACATCTGGAACTGGAGATCACCGAAGGCGCCTTGATTGGCGACACCACCGCCTGCGCACAGCAGCTGCGCGCGCTGCGCGAACTCGGCATCGAGCTGACGCTGGACGACTTCGGCACCGGCTATTCGTCGCTCTCCTACCTCAAGCAGTTGCCCCTGCAGCACCTCAAGGTCGATCAGTCCTTCGTGCGCGATATCGACAACAACGCCAACGACGCCGCCATCGTCCGCGCCGTGATCGCCCTCGCCAGCGCCTTGAACCTGCACACGGTGACTGAAGGTGTCGAGACGCTGTCGCAACTCAAGTTCGTCCACGAGCTGGGCTGCCACACCGTGCAGGGCTTTCTGTTCAGCCCTGCCGTGCCGGCCGCGCAGTTTTCGCAGCTCATCGACGCCGGACGGGTGGAGATACCCAGGACGCGCTGACACACTGCGCGCCCGTTGTTGTCCCCCGATTGATTTCAATGCCTAAAACCCTGACGCCGGCCTGGACCTTCACCCTCGACGACTACCCCACCGCCCTCGCCGTTTCGCGTGATGGCGCTGTAGTGGCCGCAGGTACCGCCAGCGGCAAGATGTTCCTCTTCGATGCCAGCAGCGGCGACGTGATCCACACACTCGACGCCCACGCCAACGGCGTGCTCGCCCTCGCCTTCGGCCGCACACGTCTCGCTAGTGCTGGGCAGGATGGGCACGCGCGCCTGTGGGATGCGAAAAGCGGCACAGCCATGGCCGCACTACCCGGCGGTAGCGGCTGGGTTTCGCATCTGCAATGGACGCCCGACGGCAAGCGCCTGGCCACTGCCGCCGGCAAGCACGTCAAATTGTTCAACGAGCAGGGCGCACTGCTGCAGCAGTGGAGTGCCGGCGTCGGCATCAACGGCCTCGCCTTCAACGCCGTCGGCGGCCTGCTTGCCGTCACGGCGGGTGCTGAAGTACTGCTCTGGCGCGCTGCCGATGGCGGGCTGGATCGCACCCTGAAATGGGTGAGCACGCTGATCAATGCGCACTGGAGTCCGGACGGCAAGGTGCTGGCCGCGGGCAGCATCGACAAGTCGGTGCATTTCTGGCGCGCAGGCGCGTGGCTCGACTCCAAGATGGGCGGCTATCAGAAAAAACCGCAGGCGCTGGCATGGAGTGCGGACTCCAAGTTTCTCGCCACCACTGGCGAGGACGCGATCATCGTCTGGCCGTTCACCGGCAAGGGGCCGGAGGGCAGCAAGCCCATGCAGCTGCTGCACCACCTGCGCGCACCGGAAGTGCTCGCCGCGCATCCCAAAAAGCCACTGCTGCTCAGTGGCTCGCCTGATAAAACGCTGGTGCTGTGGGACCTCAAAGCTGGCGAAGCGCCGCAGGGTTTTGCCACGATGAGTGCCGCCATCAGCGCCCTCGCCCTTCACCCTACACTGCCGCTCGCCTTTGTGACGGATGCCGACGGCCAGCTCGCCGCCTACTGGACCGATCAATGAACCCTGTCATCCCCAATCCGCTCGTTGCCCCTTCGCGCTGGCTGCTGCTGAGCGAAGCGCGTGTGGGGCTCGACCTTGCGCGCGGTTTGCTCGGCAGCACGCGCAAATTGCCGAAGGGGCAAGGCCCGGTGCTGGTGATCCCCGGCTTTCGGGCCAGCGACTTCGAGACGGCCCTGCTGCGCCGCAAGCTCGGGCAGCTCGGCTATACCGTTTACGGCTGGGGTCTAGGCCGCAACCACGGCAAGACCGGCAAGCTCTTGCCCAAGCTGGTCGAGCAGGTGCGCGCGTTGCAGGCGCGTCACGCGCTACCGGTGAAGCTGGTCGGCTGGAGCCTCGGCGGCGTGCTGGCGCGCGATGTGGCCCGCGAGGCGCCGGAGGCCGTCGAGCAAGTGGTCACACTCGGCTCGCCGATTGCCGGCGGGCCGAAATACACCGTGTTCGCCCAGCTCTATCGCAAACAGGGGCTCGACATCGACAAGCTCGCCGCGGGTGCCGATGCCCGCGAAGCCTCACGCCCGCTGCCCTGCCCGGTCACTGCCATCTACGCGCAGCGCGATGGCATCGTGGCCTGGGGCTCGTGCATCGACGCCCACCATGCGGGCGTGACACATCTCGAAACTTCGGCCACTCATTTCGGGATGCCTTTCCACCCGCAAACCTTGAAGCTAATCGCCGACGTTTTGGCTAAGGCACCACGCGGTTGATGGTGAGCATCAGCGGCTTGCCGGCCTCGCTGCGGGCGAGTTCGACACTGCCTTCGAGATCACCCGATGCCGCCAGCGCCGTGCCCGCAACGGACAGGCGCGCCGTCACCACATAGCGGTCGAATTGCGAGAGCGTCATGGCGGGTGTCATCGCCATCGTGTCGTCGAGTGTGATAGTCAGCGGTAGCTTGGCACCGGGCAGTTTCTGCACCGCCAAGGGCATCGGCGGGCCTTTCGCCGCCTTGGCGAAGACGAACAAGGTGGCGTTGGCCGGCAGTTGCTGCGCCAGTGCTGGCGCGAGCGTGATCTGCACGGTCAGTTGCGTGCCTTCGCTGGCGGCGGCGAGGGTTGGGGCGGCAGTAGGCGCGCTGCTGGGCGAAGCGCCAGAGAGCGTGCGCAACTCATCGAGCCTTGCCACCACCATCGTCTTCAGATCGTCCGGCAGATCCTGCGCCAGCAACTGCTGCAAGCGCTGGCCAGCGCGCTCGAAATTGCCGCCCTGCGCATCCGCCAGCGAGCCATACCAGATGGCCTTGCCGTAGTTCGCATCGAGCGCGAGTGCAGCCTCGAACAGCTGCGCGGGCCGGCCGAGCAGATCGCGGTCGCGGCTTAGTGCCAGCGCCTCACCCTCGCTCACCAGCCAGTCGGTCTTGGCACTTTTGCTCAACTCGTTGGCCTTGGCGTAGGCCTTGGCAGCGTCTTCGAACCGGCTCATCACGAAATAGCTGCGGCCGAGCATCGACCAGCCTTCGGCATCGTCTGGCTGCGCTTGCAGCCGTGCGGCGAGCTTGGCCACCATCGCCTCGATTTCAGCATCGCTGGGCGCGCCACCCTCGGCGGGTGCGGTGGCGATCTGCTGGGCAGTGCGCCAGCTGCCGGCCTGCCAATACCAGAGGCCCGCGAACACCGGCAGCGTCAGGGCCAGCAGCAGAGCGAGCAGGCCGAAGCGCTGGCCCTCGGTGCTGCGTAGTGCTGTCGTCTGCGCCGAGGCGCTGGCATCGGCGAGCAGGCGGGTGTCCATCTCCTGCTGGATGGCGGCGGCCTCGTCGGCGGGCAGCACGCCAGCGGCGATGTCGGCGTCGAGTTCATTGAGGCGGCTGCTGTAGGCCGCGACATTGGCGGCGGTGCGCGCCACGCCGCTCTGCGAGTGCCGCTGCCACAGCGGGCGCGTCAGCCAGAGTGCGGCCGCGAGGGTGATCGCGGCCATCAAGAGCCACAAGGTCATGGTTTGGGATCGTCCTGTGCGGCCAATGCGGCGCGGGTTTCAGCTAGCAGTTTCTGCACGGCGGCTTCGTCAACCGGACGCGGACCTGCGACCGGCTTGCGGCTGCTGCGCATGAAGCGCAACGCCCAGATCAGCGCTGCCAGCAGCAGCACGAAAGGCCCCGCCCACAGCAGCAGCGTGTTGGCCTTGAACGGCGGCCGGTACAGCACGAAATCGCCGTAGCGGTCCGTGAGGTAGCGGGTGATCTCGGGGTTGCTCTTGCCTTCGGCCAGCTGCTTGCGCACCTGTTCTTTCAGGTCGATGGCGAGCGGCGCGGTGGACTCGGCAATGGTCTGGTTCTGGCACACCAGGCAGCGCAGCTCGTTGATGAGCTGGTGATAGCGCACTTCTTGGGCGGCATCGAGGCCGGGCGTCTGTGCCTGCGCTGCGACAGCCCAGAACATCAACAGGATGAGCAGCCGATTCATGATTTTGCCCCCGTCAGCAGTGGCGCGATCTTGTCGCGCCAGGCGGCTTCGGTCACCGGGCCGATCTGCTTGAACAGAATGGTGCCATCGGCCGAGACCACATAGGTTTCCGGTACGCCGTAGACGCCCCAGTCCAGCCCCATCGCACCCTGCGCATCGGCAGCGACCACGCGATACGGATTGCCATGCCGCGACAGCCATTGCGCACCGTCGGCATCGGTATCTTTGTAGTCGATGCCGATGATCTCAACGCCGTTTTTTGCGAGCTGCATCAGCAGAGGATGCTCGACGCGGCAGGCGACGCACCAGCTCGCGAAGAAGTTGACCAGCACTGCGCGCCCCTTGAGATCGGCATTGGCGAGCTGCGGCGGCGTACCGCCGAGACCGGGTAGCGCGAACACGGGTGCAGGCTTGCCGATGAGAGGTGAAGGCACTTCGCGCGGGTCGTGCGTGAGGCCGAAGCCGAGCAGCGCCAGCACGCCCAGCATCAGCACGATCGGAATGGCGAAGCGCATCAGGCCAGAGCCTCGTTGCCGGTTGCCACACGTGCAGGTGCCGGCGCACGAGCAAGGCGATAGCGGCGATCCATCATCGAGCACAGACCGCCGATGAACATCAGCACGCCGCCGAGCCAGACGAAGCGAATCATCGGCTTGTAATACAGCCTTAAGCTCCAGTCGCCCGCGATATTGGCCTTGTCGATGGGCTCGCCGAGCGCGACATAGAGATCGCGGAACAGGCCCACGTCCACGCCGGTTTCGGTCATCACGCTGCCCTGGCTTGGATACAGACGCTTCTCGGGTTCCAGCGTGCTGACGTTGCGGCCATTGCGCTCCACCACCACGGTGCCGCGATCGGCAATGAAGTTGGGGCCTTTCGATTCCTGCACGCCGTTGAAGCCGAACACGAAGCCGGAGAGTTCCGCCTGTTGCCCTGCGCCCAGCCGCACGTCGCGCTCAACGCCATAACCGGTGACGCAGACAACACCGAGCATCCACATGCCGAGGCCCAGATGCGCGAGCGTCATGCCCCAGGTGCTGCTCGGCACGCTGAGCACGCCCGCCACCAGTGTGGGCTTGGCGCGCACGCGCTTGATGAGTTCGATCGGCGCGGTGGCGAGGGTCCAGAGTGCGAGCCACACGCCCGCTGCAATCACCAGCGAGCTTTTGCCTTGCAGGGCGAAGGGCATGGCGATGGCGGCGACCAGTGCGAACAAGGCCGGCACCCGCAGGCGGCGCAGGCCATCGCGCAGATTGCCGCGCTTCCAGGGCGTGAACACGCCCAAGCCCAGCAGCACAAACAGCGGCGTCATCAGCGGGAAGAAGATGGCGTTGAAGTACGGCGGCCCGACCGAAATCTTGCCGATACCGAAGGCATCGATCACCAGCGGATACAAGGTGCCGAGCAGCACGCCGAAGCAGGCGGTGACGAGAAAGACGTTGTTGAGCAGCAGCAGGCCTTCGCGCGAGAACAGCTTGAGTTCGCCCTCACTTGCGAGCTTCGGCGCGCGCCAGGCGTAGAGCGTGAGCGCGCCGCCGACCACCAGCGTGAGAAAGCCGAGGATGAACACGCCGCGTGCTGGATCACTAGCGAAGGCATGCACGCTGACGATCACGCCGGAGCGGGTGAGGAAGGTGCCGAGCAGCGAGAGTGCAAACGCGAGGATCGCCAGCAACACCGTCCAGCTCTTGAGCAGGCCGCGCTTCTCGGTGACCGCCAGCGAGTGGATGAGCGCCGTCGCCGCCAGCCAGGGCATGAAACTGGCGTTCTCCACCGGGTCCCAGAACCACCAGCCGCCCCAGCCCAATTCGTTGTAGGCCCACCAGCTGCCGAGCGTGATACCCATGGTGAGAAACGCCCAGGCAGCGGTCGTCCAGGGCCGCGTCCAGCGCACCCAGGCGCTGTCGAGCTTGCCGGTGATGAGGGCGGCAACCGCGAAGGCAAAGGCCACGCTCAAACCGACGTAGCCCATGTAGAGCGTGGGCGGGTGAATGATGAGGCCGGGGTCTTGCAGCAGAGGGTTCAAGTCCTGCCCTTCGAGCGGCACCGGGAACAGGCGCTCGAAGGGGTTTGAGGTGATGAGCATGAACAGCAGAAAGCCGATGCTGATGAAACCGAGCACCGCGAGCACGGTGGCGGCGAGGTCCTGCGGCAGGCGGCGGTTGAAGATGGAGACGGCGAGCGTCCAGCCCGAAAGCATCAAGCCCCACAGCAAGAACGAACCCTCATGCGCGCCCCACACGGCAGAGATGCGATACATCAAAGGCAGTGCGCTGTGGCTGTTGGCGGCGACGTAGGCCACCGAAAAATCCTTGTCGATGAAGCAGTAGGTGAGGCACAGATACGCCGTCAACATGAGGAAGAACTGCACCTGCGCCGCACTGCTGGCGACGCTGAGCGCGCGGCCATTGCGCGTGACGAGCCCATAGGCCGGCACGATGACCTGCAGCAGCGAGGCGGCAAGTGCCAGGATGAGCGCGAAGTGTCCGAGTTCGGCAAACATCGTTATTGGCTCGACTGCATGGCGCTCTGCATCGCCGATTTGAACGGTGCGCAGCTGTGGCCGGCATCGGTCTTGAGCGAGGCGGCAAGGTCGGGCGGCATGTAGTTCTCGTCGTGTTTGGCCAGCACTTCGTCGGCGACGAAGGCACCGTCTTGGGCCACGCGGCCGGTGGCGACAATACCCTGCCCCTCGCGGAACAGATCCGGCAGGATGCCGTCGTAGCGCACGTTGACGACGTTGGTGCAGTCGGCCATGCGGAACTTCACCGTCAGGCCATCACCGCGCGTCACCGAGCCTTTCTCGACCAAACCACCCAGACGCACCTTGGCACCCGCCGGGGTCTTGCCGGCGATGAGGTCGGACGGCGTCTGGAAATACATCATGTTTTTCTTGAACGCCGTGAAGCCGAGTGCTGCAGCCGCCCCAATGCCCAGCACCAGCCCGCCCACTGCCATCATTCTTTGCTGCCGTTTAGTCACTGCTGCCATCTCCGCCTGAGCTGCCAGCCGAATGACCATCGTCGTGCGTCATGTCGTAGTTGCTGGCCATGTAATCGTTGTCGTCGCGCTGCTCAGACAATTGCCTGACCAGTTTGTTGCGCTGGAAATACGGCGCGAATGCGTTCCAGACGACCGCGAGCGCAGCGATGCCGAAACAGGCCCAGATGAAGGTGGCGTAGCGCGGGTCCATCAGCGTGCCTCCTTCAACCACTCAGCCACCCAGCGGGTATTGCGCTCGCGCCAGAGCAGCTGGTTCTGCATGCGGCGCAGTAGGGCTGCGCCAAACAACAGATAGAAGCCGACGAGGCTCGTCAGCAGCGGCCACAGCATGGGCCAGCTCATGCTCGGCTTGCCGAGTTTCATGATGGTGGCGGTCTGGTGCAGGGAGTTCCACCAGTCCACCGAGAACTTGACGATGGGCACGTTGACCACGCCCACCAATGCCAGCCATGCGCAGGCGCGGGCGGCGGCGCGGGCATCGCTAAACGCGCTGTTGAGGGTGATGACGCCGAGATACAGAAACAGCAGCACCAGTTCAGACGTGAGCCGCGCATCCCACACCCAGTACGCACCCCACATCGGCTTGCCCCAGAGCATGCCGGTGACGAGTGCTACCACCGTGAACGAGGCGCCGATGGGCGCAGCAGCCACTACCGCAGATTCCGCCAGCTTCATCCGCCAGATCAGCGCGACGGCACCGGCGACGGCCATCGCCACGTAAATCGAAAGCGAGATGGCGGCCGTGGGCACGTGCACATAGATCATGCGAAAGGCATCGCCCTGCTGGTAGTCCTTGGGTGCGATGAACAGTCCCGCGCCGCAGCCGATCACGATCAGCAGAAGCGCCAGTGTCATCAGCCACGGGGCCACGCGCTCGGCAAAGCAAAAGAACGTGGGCGGCGAGCCAAGGCGGTGAAACCAGGTCCAGTTCATCTCAATCAGGATTCAAGGGCGTTGCGCAGGGCCGCTGCCGAGGCGAAGGGGACGAGCGTGGCACTAAGCACCAGCAAGGCAGCGAGGAAGTATAAGGGCGCCGCCGGGTCCAGGCCCTCGGCAGCCATGCGCACGGCACCGGCGCCGAAGATCAGCACGGGTGCCAGCATGGGCAGCACGAGGATGGGCAGCAGCAAGCCCGCGCGCGGCAGGCCCACCGTGAGCGCGGCGGCGAATCCACCCAACAGCACCAGTGTTGGCGTGCCGAGTAGCAGGCTTAAGCCCAGCACCTTGGCGGCTTCGGCACTGAGACCCAGCCCCAAGCCCAAGGGCCAAGCGAGCAGCGCCAGCGGCAAGCCGCTCATCAGCCAGTGGGCGGCGAGCTTGGCGGCGACGATCAGCGGCAATGGCGGATTGGCGAGGGCCAGCAGCTCCAGCGTGCCGTCATCGAAGTCGCTGCGGAACACGCGCTCCAGGGTCATCAAGCTGGCCAGAAGTGCAGCGATCCAGACGATGGCAGGCGCGTACCTGGCTAGGCTGGGCTCATTGGCGGTCACGCCGAGCGGGAAGATGGCCGCTACCAGTGCATAAAACAGCAGCGGTTGCGCGGCCTCGGCGGGGGCACGTGCCGCAAGGCGCAGCTCACGCAGCAGCGTGGCGCTTAGGGCTTTGAGCAGACTCATGCGTTCAACACCACATCGCGGATCACCCCGCATCGAGGCGGCAGGGCCTGATGAGAAGTGAGCAACAAGGCACCACCGGCGGTGCGATGCTCAGCCACCAGTTCGGCAAACAGCGTCGCGCCCTGCACGTCCAGCCCCGCCAGTGGCTCGTCCAGCAGCCACCACAGTCGGTGTGAGAGCAGCAGGCGGGCGAGTGCCGTGCGCCGCTTCTGGCCGGTGGAGAGCGTGCGACTGGGCCGATGCCGCGCGGCCTTGAGTTGCAGGCGATCCAGCGCTACCGCGATCCCGGCTGCATCGACGCCAGTCAGCCCGCACCAGAACTGCAAGTTCTCTACCGCCGACAGCGCCGGATGCAGGCCGTTCTTGTGGCCGATCCAGTGCAATCGCTCGGGCGGCGGCACGCTGAGCTGGCCTGCTTCCGGCTGGCGCAGACCCGCGATGGTTTCGAGCAGACTGGTCTTGCCCGCACCATTGCGGCCGGTAAGGTGCACCACCTCGCCCGCCGCCATGCGCAGTGAAAATCCAGCAAACAAGGTGCGATCGCCACGCGCAAGGGCGAGGTTTTCGACAACAAGGGCGGGGGTGGGCTGCATGGGGCACGGAGTTTAGACCGGGCCCTAAAAGGTTTGTCTGCTGCACTCCGCAGAACAACATCGACCGCCTCAAACAATGCTGGCTCGCAAGACGTGCTTTGCAGACAAAACTTTTGGGAATGGGTCTAGCGGGGGCAGCACCGTAAAATAGCGGTCTCGTTTCTGTGAACGCCCATGTCTGCCCAACTCATCGACGGCAAAGCCGTCTCCCTGCAAGTGCTGGATCGGGTCGCCGCTGGCGTTGCCGCGCGCCGTGCGACGGGTGCCCGCGCACCGGCACTGGTGACCGTGCTAGTTGGCGGTGACCCCGCCTCGCAGGTTTATGTGCGCAACAAGCGGCTGGCCTGCGAACGCGTGGGCATCACTTCACTGCCCCTGCACTTCCCGGACACGCTGACGCAAGTCGAACTGCTGGCCGAGATCGACCGCCTCAATGCTGACGAGGCCGTGGACGGCATCCTGGTGCAGATGCCCCTGCCCGCCCAGATAGACCCGAATGCGGTGATCGAGCGCATCAGCCCCACCAAGGATGTCGATGGCTTTCACCCCTACAACATCGGCCGCCTCGCCTGCCGCGTGCCGGTGCTGCGCCCCTGCACGCCCTATGGCGTGATCGAGCTGCTGAAGAGCGCGGGCGAAACCTTCAAGCGCCGCACCGCCGTGGTGGTGGGTGCCAGCAACCACGTCGGCCGACCGATGATGCTGGAGCTGATGCTGGCCGGTGCCACTGCCACTTGCTGCCATCGCTTCACGGCCGATGTGGCTGCTGAAGTGGCGCGTGCAGATATCGTCGTCATCGCCGTTGGCAAGCCGGGCTTCGTCAAGGGTGATTGGATCAAGCCCGGTGCAACGGTGATTGATGTTGGCATCAACCGGCTGGCCGATGGCCGTCTTGTGGGTGATTGCGATTTCGAGGCCGCGAAGCAGCGTGCCGCCTTCATCACCCCCGTGCCCGGCGGTGTCGGCCCCATGACCGTCGCCATGCTGATGCAGAACACACTCGAAGCCGCCAACGCGCGCACTCAATAGATTTCGTCATTCCCGCGCAGGCGGGAATCCAGGCCATGCGCAGCATGGTTGGCTTTCAACCTGCGGCGGCAACATCAACACACACACCTGGATTCCCGCCTGCGCGGGAATGACAAGCAAAGAAAATGGAAAAAACCTACGAACCCGCCAGCATCGAAGCCCGCTGGCGCAACACCTGGGAAGCCGAGGGTTGTTACAAGGCCGGCCAGCACGCACCTGGCTCTGGTGAGCCCTACTGCATCCAGATCCCGCCGCCGAATGTCACCGGCACGCTGCACATGGGCCACGCCTTTCAGCACACGGTGATGGATGCCCTCACCCGCCACGCGCGCATGCGCGGCCGCGACGTGCTCTGGCAGCCCGGCACCGACCACGCCGGCATCGCCACACAGATGGTGGTGGAGCGCAACCTCAAACTTGCGGGTGAGCCGACCCGCGCCGAGCTGGGCCGCGAGAGGTTTCTGGAGAAGGTCTGGGAGTGGAAGAAGTTTTCCGCCGGCACCATCAGCGAGCAGATTCGCCGCATGGGTTCGAGCGTGGACTGGTCCCGCGAGGCCTTCACGATGGACCCGGCCTACAACGATGCGGTGATCGAGCACTTCGTAAAGCTGCACGAGCAGGGCCTGATCTATCGCGGCAAGCGCCTGGTGAACTGGGACCCGGTGCTGCAAACCGCGATCTCGGACCTGGAAGTGGTAAGCGAGGAGGAGAACGGCAAGCTCTGGCACATCCGCTATCCGCTGACCGATGGCTCCGGCCATCTCATCGTGGCGACGACGCGGCCGGAGACGCTGCTGGGCGATAGCGCCGTGGCGGTGCATCCCGAAGACGAGCGCTACACCCACCTCATCGGCAAGACCGTGACGCTGCCGCTGTGCAATCGCACCATCCCCGTCATTGCGGATGATTTCGTGGAGCGGGAGTTCGGCACGGGCGTGGTGAAGATCACGCCGGCGCATGATTTCAACGACTACGGCGTCGGTCAGCGGCACAAGTTGCCGCTCATCAACGTGCTCAGCAAAGAGGCAAGCATCATCGAAGGCATGCCCTACGCCGGGCTGGACCGCTTCGCAGCCCGCAAGCAAATCGTCATCGATCTCGAGGCCGCCGGCCTGCTCGAAAAAATCGACGACCACAAACTCAAGGTGCCGCGTGGCGACCGCAGCGGTGCGGTTCTGGAGCCCTATCTCACCGACCAGTGGTTCGTCGACCTCACCAGCGAAACCCGCCGTGACGGCCAGCCCGGAAAGGGCGGGCTCAAAGCCATCACGCAGCCTGCGCTCGCCGCCGTGGCCGATGGCCGCATCGGCTTCGTGCCGGACAACTGGAAGAACACCTACAACCAGTGGCTCAACAACATCCAGGATTGGTGCATCTCGCGTCAGCTCTGGTGGGGCCATCGCATCCCGGCTTGGTACGACGCCGACGGCAAGGTCTACGTCGCCCGCAACGAGGCTGAAGTGCGTAGTAAATACGGCATCAAAGCCGACGTGATGTTGACGCAGGACAACGACGTCTTCGACACCTGGTTTAGCTCGGATATCTGGCCGATGGCCACCCTGGGCTGGCCGCAGGCCACACCAGAGCTTGCGAAGTACTACCCCAGCAGTGTGCTGGTGACGGGCTTCGACATCATCTTCTTCTGGGTCGCCCGCATGGTGATGATGGGGCAGCACTTCATGCAGGACGTGCCGTTCAAGGAGGTCTACATCACCGGCCTGGTGCGCGACCCCGAAGGCAACAAGATGTCGAAGTCCAAGGGTAATGTGCTCGACCCGCTCGACGTGGTCGACGGCATCGCGCTCGAAGACCTGGTGAAGAAGCGCACCACCGGCCTGATGAAACCGGAGACCGCGCCGAAGATCGAGAACAAGACCCGCAAGGACTACCCCAAGGGCATCGCACCCGTGGGTGTGGATGCGCTGCGCTTCACCTTTGCTGCACTGGCGACGCAAGGCCGCGACGTGCGCTTCGATGCCGGTCGCGCCGAGGGCTATCGCAACTTCTGCAACAAGATCTGGAACGCCTCGCGCTTCGTGCTGATGAACCTTGGTGCGATTGATGGCGAGACCGGTGCGGCACTCATGCCGCCTTCGCTCGAAGGCGAGGTGGTGTTGAGCAGTGCCGACCGCTGGATCATCTCGAAGCTGCAACGTCTCGAAGCCGAAGCCGCACAGCATTTCGCCAGCTACCGCTTCGATCTGCTCAGCACCGCGCTCTATCAATTCATTTGGAACGAATACTGCGACTGGTATCTGGAACTCAGCAAACCGGCGCTACTCAACGGCACTCCGGAAGAACAGCGCGGCACCCGCCGCACACTGGTGCGCGTGCTCGAAGTGTGGCTGCGCCTGTTGCACCCGCTGATGCCCTTCGTCACCGAAGAAATCTGGCAGAAGGTGGCCCCGCTCGCGGGCAAGGTGCCAGTCGAAGGCAAGTTCTTCACGCTGATGACTCAGCCCTATCCCATCGCGGTGCCAGAGCGCATCGACGAGGCGGCCGAGGCCGACATCGAGTGGCTGAAGGGCTTCATCCTCGGCGTGCGGCAGATTCGCGCGCAGATGGATATCTCACCCGGCAAGGTGCTGCCACTGCTGATCCAGAATGTAGGCGCCACCGATGCCGCACGCATCGCGGCGATGGCGGGCAGCATCGGCTTCTTGGCACGCGTGGAAGCACCGAAGATCTTGGCGGTGGGTGAAGAGGCGCCAGAATCTTCGACCGCCTTGCTGGGCGAAATGAAACTGCTGGTGCCGATGGCGGGGCTTATCGATAAGGGTGCAGAGCTGGCGCGTCTGGCCAAGCAGATCGCCAAACTGGAAAGCGATCTCAAGCTCAACACCAGCAAGCTCGAAAACCCCAACTTCGGCAAGGCACCGCCGGCCGTGCAACAGAAAACCCACGACCTCATCGCGCAGCAGTCGCGTGATCTCGACGCGCTGAAATTGCAGTCCAAAAAGATCGAGGCCCTGTAGCCATGCCGTTCATTGTTCTCATCCTCTTCATCGGTGCAGAAACCTGGGGAATCCTGCGGATGACCGAGCGTTTCGGCGGCACTTTTGTAGTCTTGTGGCTGCTGGGTGCGGCGATTCTCGGCGGCTGGATGATTGCGCGCGGCGGCCTCACCGCCATTGCCCGCGTGCGCATCGCTGTGCAACGCGGCGAGCTGCCAGCGGCGGAGATTTTTCAGGGGCTCATCACGGCGTTCGCGGGCCTGCTCTTCATCCTGCCCGGCTTCATCACCGACATCCTGGCAGTGAGCCTCATTATCAGCGGCGCGGGCATCAAGAAGCGCCTTGGCGAGCGGCTCTCAGCCACGGTTGCTCAAGCTCGGCCTGATCTCAAGAAGCCAGTGACCCTCGACGGCGAATACCGGCGTAAGTAGCGCGATAGCCTATTTGCTGCGCACGACGCGCAGCCCGGGCTTGCCGTTCTTGGGTCGCGTCGCGGCGATGATGGGCGCTGCGTTGGCAGCGCCCTCGACCTTTGCCAGCAAGCGATCGAGTGTCTGCGCGACCACCGTCTGGTTGCGGATCATCTCCATGCGCGGCCAGGTGGCGCGCTCGCCTTCGAGCATGAAGCGCGTGATGCTCTCCAGCGTCGGGTTGCTGGTGACGTTGGCATAGCGCCACAAGCTCACCTCAGGGACGATGTTGATGTGCCCGCGATAGTCCTGGTCGAGGAGGCCGGCAGCGGTATCCAGCGGCTGGCGCAAGCCCGCAAACGGGATGTTGGCGCGCGCAAAATTGAGCGCGCCCGTGGCGATGCCCTTGGCAGCGGTATAGGTCAAATCCCGGGTGCCATTGATGAGCCCGCGCGAACCTTCACCGCGCGACACGAACGGCAGCACATGCGGATTGGTCTGGCTGACGATGAAGTGGTTGACGTTGTGCAGGCGGCGCAGACGCAGCATGGGCAGGTCGCTCATCAGCGAGCCGTCGTTCCAACGCAATAGCGGCATGTAGGGCGTGCGCTCACCGTCTTCGCCGCGCGTCATCAGCATCACGGGCGGGAACAACACCGGCACCGCGCAGGAGGCCAGTACCGCCTCGCGCATGTAGAGGAAGGGAAAAGTCAGATAGTTGAGCAGGCGAGGTGCCTGGTTGCTGCCGGCCGGCGAGACGGTGATGTTGACGATGCGGCCCGAGCGCGCATGCGCCTCTTCAAACGTGAGGTCGTGCACGTTCTTGGCAATGGCGCGCTTGAGCTGGTTGGCGTCCATCAACGCGCGGCGGCGCAGCATGTGCTTGAGCGGCAGCACCCGCCAGAAATGGTAATAGGCCATTGCCGGGTCCATCAGTTCTTCGGCTTCTTCCGGCGTGCGGCTGCCGACGGTGGCGGCAACGACAGAGCCGGCCGATGAGCCGGACAGCACCAGCGGCAACAGATTTTCGCGGAACAGCGCCTTCACCACGCCGACATGGAACAGCCCCAGCGTCGCACCGCCTGAAAGCATCAACGCCGAGCGACCATACGAGAGCGCCACATCGTGAAAAAAGCGCAGCTTCTCGACGTGGCTGAAATCCGAATCCGGCAGGTCGGCAATGTGTTCCAGCGCATCGCAGACACCTTGCAGGTAATCGGTGACCAGTTTCTTGGTGCCGACCCGGGCGACGCCGTACAGCACGGTGTTGCCGGTGTTGCCGAGGTTCCAGTGCAGGCCCTGGCGCAGGTGATGAATCATCTGACGATGCGCACCCTCTTCCCGATACTGGCGAATCTGCCTGAGGCGCGAGCGCACCAGGCGCCAGTCGTAATCGTCGCTGGCATCCTCTTCTCGCCAGGCATCCAGACCTTCGCGGCGGTCCAGCTCGGCCGCAGCCTCGCGCCAGCCGGCGTAATCAGTGGCCTGCTGCATGGCGGTGACGCATTCGCGCTCGAATCGATCCATTTCTAGCTCCAGCTCCTCATAACGAGACTCAATGGTGCGGGAGTGGTGGCGTTCAAACAACCTTAGCCGTTAGCTTCTCCAGCTCGATCGTTACAATATAAGAATTGGTTTTTTCTTTTTCTGGAGCGCGTTTTGAACATCACGATCTTTGGTTCCGGCTACGTCGGCCTAGTCACCGCCGTGTGCTTCGCAGATGTCGGCAACGATGTGCTGTGTGTGGATGTGGATGCCAACAAGGTCGCCATGCTCAAGCGCGGTGAATCGCCCATCTATGAGCCGGGCCTCTCGGAGATGCTGAAGAAGAACTACGAGGAAGGCCGCATCAAGTTCACCACCTCGGCGGAGGAAGGTGCGCGCCACGGCCTCTATCAGTTCATCGCCGTCGGCACCCCTCCCTCTGAAGATGGCTCTGCCGATATGCAATACGTGCTGGCGGTGGCCAAGTCCATCGGCAAATACATGGATGGCTACCGCGTGATCGTCGGCAAATCCACCGTGCCGGTCGGCACTGCGGACCGTGTCCATGCGGCCATCACCGCCGAGCTGGCCGGGCGCAATGCGGCGCACGAGTTCGATGTGGTGAGCAACCCGGAGTTCCTGAAAGAAGGCGCGGCCATTGCCGATTTCACCAAGCCGGATCGCATCGTCATCGGCACCAGCAATGCCCGTGCAACCGATGCCATGCACGCGCTGTACGTGCCCTTCAACCGCAACCGCGACCGCCTGGTGGTGATGGACGTGCGCTCGTCCGAGATGACCAAGTACACCGCCAACGCCATGCTGGCGACCAAGATCAGCTTCATGAACGAGATGGCCAATCTGGCCGAGAAGCTCGGTGCAGATATCGAGAAAGTGCGCATCGGCATCGGCAGCGATCCGCGCATCGGCTACCAGTTCATCTACCCCGGTTGCGGCTATGGCGGCAGTTGTTTTCCCAAGGATGTGAAAGCGCTGATCCACATGGCGGAGGACGTCGGCTTCAAGGCCAGCGTGCTGCAAGGGGTGGAAGACGTGAACGACCTGCAGAAGCACCTGCTGTTCGCCAAGATCAAATCGCACTTCGGCGATATCCGCGGCATGACCTTCGCGCTCTGGGGCCTGGCCTTCAAGCCGCGCACCGACGACATGCGCGAAGCCCCCAGCCGCGTGCTGATGGAAGCACTCTGGGCCGCCGGTGCCAAGGTGCGCGCTTACGATCCGGTGGCCATGCACGAAACATCGAAGATCTACGGCGAGCGCCCTGACCTGTATCTGGCCAAGTCCCCCGAAGATGCCGCACAGGGTGCGGACGCACTGGCGCTGGTGACGGAATGGCGCATCTTCCAGTCTCCCAACTTCGCAAGCCTTGCGCGCCTGCTCAACAAGCCGGTGATCTTCGACGGCCGTAACCAGTACGATCCGCTGCACGCGAAAAAAGCCGGCTTCACCTATTACAGCATTGGCCGCGCGCCGGTCTGACGCATTGACGGCACTGGGCGCGCTGACTACTATGCGCGCCCTTGATTTGCCGCCGATTTTCGGCATCAAATCAGCAGCAACCGGACAAATAGCTCAGTGGTAGAGCATCGCCTTCACACGGCGGGGGTCGGGGGTTCGAAACCCTCTTTGTCCACCAACTTTTCAGCATCAAGCCCTCGGCAGCCAAAAGCTCCCGGGGGCTTTTTGTTTCAGGGACTTAGCTGGCCCAGTGCGTGCAAACTGGTGGCTCTACGGCCGCCCCAGCGGATCGCAACCGCACATTGGGAAGCTGCTGGCCACGTTAGATCAACGTGGTTCGCAACGTACGCGGTTAGCTGGGGCGATCTCCATGCCTTGTCTCGGCATCGAAATTGCTTATCGCTGTTGGAAACAAGGAACCTTGACCAATGCGCGTGATGCTGGTGGACGATGATGCCCACCGATCGGAAATACTGGTTGGCGCTTTGAAAAGCAAAGGTCACGACGTGGTTGTCCATTGCCGGACGGTCGATGATCTGTTGGCTGCGACCCTCGCGGCGAAGCCAGACATGGTGCTGATCGATGTCGATTCCCCGGGCCGCGACATGCTGGAATCACTTGCGCAAATCGACCGTCACGACCCCATGCCGGTTGCCCTTTTCGCTGCCAAGAGCGATGTCGAAAGCATCCGCCGCGCCATGCGGGCTGGCGTGTGTGCCTATGTTGTCGATGGGCTTGCAGCGTCTCGCGTGCAGCCCGTGATGGAAGTCGCCATCGCCCGTTTCGCCGAACACCAGGCGCTGCGGCGCGAGCTGGACGATGCCAAGAGCCGTCTCAGCGACCGCAAGGACATCGACCGCGCCAAGGGCTTGCTGATGGCACGCCGCAATCTCACCGAGGAGCAGGCGTATGAGCAGCTGCGCAAGGCGGCGATGAACCGCAACATGAAGATCGGCGATGCAGCACGCGCGGTGATCGCGGCGGCGGATCTGCTATGAGCAAGGTCGCTTTGGAAACCACGCAGCTCACACTCGGTGTGATGCCGCTCACCGACTCCGCACCGCTGGTAGTGGCCGAAGCGGCCGGGCTCTTCGCGCGCGAAGGGCTGGATGTGGCGCTCTCCACCGTGCGCTCCTGGGCGTCCATGCGCGACAAGCTGGCTGCCGGCCGCTTCGATGGCGCGACGCTGCTGGCACCCATGCCGCTGGCGGCGGCGTTCGGACTCGATCCGGTGGAGATGCCCATCCTCACCGTGAAGAGCCTGAGCCAGGGCGGCAGCGCGTTCTGCGTCACGCCGGAGCTGCATGCCCGTCTGCTCGAACACGGCGCCACGCCCGACGCCACGCCGCTCGACTGGGCACAGGCGATGCGCCGGTTGGTCGAGTCCGAACGTGGCAGTCGCCCGGCACCGACCCTCGCGCACGTCTACCCTTACAGCACGCAACATTACGAGCTGCGCTACTGGCTGGCGAGCGTGGGCCTGCACCCGGAACTCGATCTCAACCTCGTCACCGTGCCACCGCCCCTGATGGTGCAACAGCTCGAAGCCGGTCGCATCGACGGCGCCTGGGTCGGTTCGCCCTGGCCCGCGCTCGCCGCCGCGCGGGGCGTGGCGAAGGTGTTATTCGACAAGCGCCGGTTCTGGAACGGCGGTCCGGAGAAAGTGTTTGCCGTCACCCAGCCCTGGGCCGAGGCCAATCCCGCCACGCTGGCCGCATTGCTGCGCGCGCTGATCGCTGCCGGTCGCTGGCTCGATGACCCTGCCAACCACCCACAGGCGGCAGGCTGGCTTCAGTCCACGCTGATGCCGGATGTGTCGGCGGCGTTGCTGGAAGACGAGCTGAAGACACTGCGCTTTCACGAGGGCCTGGCAGGCTTCCCCTGGCGCTCGCACAGCCGCTGGCTGCTGGAGCAGATGCGCCGCTGGCAACATCTGCCGCTGGCGGCTGACCTGGAACGCGCCGTCGCCAGCTGCCGTCCCGACCTCTACCGCAGCGTCGCCCGCAGCCTCGGCGAGCCGCTGCCGCTGTCTGACGACAAGCTCGAAGGCGCGCACGAGCGGCCATATAGCGTGCCGGGTGAGTCCGGCACGCTGGAGCTACCACCCGACCGGATCATGGATGGCATCGTCTTCGACCCGACGCGTATGGCATGAGCATTGCTTGAGGTGAGATGGCGCTAACGATGGCGCTATCGCACTGCTCTTTGAGTGGGTGCACGAGACAAAGGCGTCTCGTCTTGGCTGGCTTTGAAAAAAGCCGTGTCTGGGCGAACGCCTTTTTTGTTGCCCGTCGTATCTCGCTGCTGCTGGAGTTTGATCTGATGCCTGCATCTCCCCGCCCCAAATTGGTGCTTGTCGGCCACGGCATGGTTGGCCAGAAGTTTCTGGAACAGCTGTGTGCCGTTTCCCCCGGCGCTTTCGACGTGACCGTGCTCTGCGAAGAGCCCCGCCCCGCCTACGACCGCGTGCATTTATCGAGCTACTTCAGCGGCACCACGGCGCAGCAGCTGTCGCTTACGCCGGATGATTTCTTTGCCCGCAGCGGCTACACGCTGAGCCTCGGCGAGGGTGCGGCCAGCATCGACACCGCAGCAAAAACGCTCGTCACCACTCAGGGCCGCACGCTCAGCTACGACGCGCTCGTGCTCGCCACCGGCAGCTATCCGTTCGTGCCGCCGCTGCCCGGCAAGGACCGCGCGCACTGCCTGGTTTACCGCACCATCGAAGACCTCGAAGCCATTGCCGCCTCGGCCAAGGTGAGCAAGATCGGCACGGTCGTTGGCGGCGGCCTGCTCGGTCTCGAAGCCGCGAAGGCGCTGAAGGATCTCGGCCTCACCACGCATGTGGTCGAGTTCGCACCGCGCCTGATGGCGGTGCAGATTGATGACCTCGGTGGGCGGCTCTTGCGCCGCAAGATCGAGCAGCTCGGCGTCACCGTCCACACACAGAAGAACACGAAAGAAATCATCGACGGCGAGAGCGCACACCACCGCATGGTGTTCGCCGACGGTGGTCATCTGGAGACCGACCTCATCCTGTTCTCGGCCGGCATTCGCCCGCGCGACGAGCTGGCCAAGTCCTCCGGTTTGGCGATGGGCGAGCGCGGCGGCATCTGCATCGACAACCACTGCCGCACCTCCGATGCGAGCATATACGCCATCGGTGAATGCGCGCTGTGGGAGAAGAAGATCTACGGCCTCGTAGCACCCGGTTACCAGATGGCCGAGATTGCCGCGAAGGCGATTGCGGGCGACACCAGCACGCCGTTTCTGGGCGCCGACATGTCCACCAAGCTCAAGCTCATGGGCGTGGATGTGGCGAGCATCGGCGATGCGCACGCGGCCACACCCGGCTCGCTCAACTACGTCTACAGCGACGAGGTGGCGGGCATCTACAAGAAGCTCGTCGTGAGTGCCGACAGCAAGACCCTGCTCGGCGCGGTGCTGGTGGGCGAGGCCGAGGACTACGGCAATCTCTTGCAGTTCGCGCTCAACGCCATCCCGCTCGCGGCCAACCCCGAAGACCTGATTCTGCCGGTGCGCGAAGGTGGTGCGAAGAAAGGTTTGGGTGTGGACTTGCTGCCCGCGAGCGCCACCATCTGCTCCTGCAACAACGTCACGAAGGGCGCGCTGTGCAGCGCGATTGATGCCGGCAACACCAGCATCGGCGCGCTGAAAAAATGCACCAAGGCAGGCACCACCTGCGGCGGCTGCTCGCCGCTGGTGAAGCAGGTGCTCGATGCCGAGCTGAAGGCGCGCGGCTTCACGGTGGAGAACCACCTCTGTGAGCACTTCGCGCACTCGCGGCAGGGCCTGTTCCATCTCATCAAGATGGGCAGCATCAAGAGCTTCGACGCCGCACTCATCGCGCACGGCAAGGGTCGCGGCTGCGACATCTGCAAGCCGGCGGTGGCCAGCATCCTCGCCTCGCTGTGGAACGAGCACATCCTGATGCCCAAGCACCAGGCCATCCAGGACACCAACGACTACTACCTCGCCAACCTGCAAAAGGACGGCACCTACAGCGTGGTGCCGCGCATTCCGGGCGGCGAAATCACGCCGGAAAAACTCATCGTCATCGGCGAGGTCGGCAAGAAGTACGGCCTCTACACCAAGATCACCGGCGGTCAGCGCATCGACCTGTTCGGCGCGCGTGTGGAGCAGTTGCCTTTGATCTGGAAGGAGCTGGTCGATGCCGGCTTCGAGAGCGGCCATGCCTACGGCAAATCGCTGCGCACGGTGAAGAGCTGTGTGGGCAGCAACTGGTGCCGCTTTGGCGTGCAGGATTCAGTCGGTATGGCGATTGCGCTGGAGCACCGTTATCGCGGGCTGCGCAGCCCACACAAGATCAAGTTCGGCGTGAGCGGCTGCACCCGCGAATGCGCCGAGGCGCAGAGCAAGGACGTGGGCGTGATCGCGACCGAAAAAGGCTGGAACCTGTTCGTCAGCGGCAACGGCGGCATGAAGCCGCGCCATGCCACGCTCTTGGCGACAGACCTCGACGACGCGACGATGATCCAGTTCATCGACCGCTACCTGATGTTCTACGTGCGCACCGCCGACCGCCTGCAACGCACCAGCACCTGGCTCGACAATCTCGAAGGCGGCATCGACTACGTGAAGCAGGTGGTCTGCGAAGACTCACTCGGCATTGCCGCCGAACTCGAAGCCGAGATGCAGAGTTTGGTGGATACCTACGAATGCGAGTGGAAGAAGGCGATCAACGACGAGGAGACGCTCAAGCGCTTCAAGCACTTCGTCAACTCGGCCGAGTCCGATACCAACATCCAGTTCATCAACGAGCGTGGGCAGATCAAGCCGCGCAATGCGTTGACGAAGGAGGTGGTGTGATGACCGAGCAAGCCCAATGGACGCATGTGTGCGCGCTCGCCGACATCATCCCCAACGCCGGTGTTTGCGCGAAAGTCGGCAGCGCGCAGGTCGCGGTATTCCGTCTTGTCTCGCCGCAAGGTGTGGAAGAGGGCGTGTTCGCCCTCGGCAATTTCGAGCCCAAGTCTCAGGCCAACGTGCTGTCGCGCGGGCTGGTGGGCGACCTTGGCGGTGTCTCGGTGGTCGCCTCGCCGGTCTATAAAAATCATTACGCCCTCACGACCGGGGCCTGCCTGGAGGAAGAGCTGAGCGTGCCGGTGTATGCGGTACGCGTGGTCGAGGGTGCGGTGTTGGTAGGCGCGGCGCTGTGAAGCCTCGCCTTGTCTTAATCGGCAACGGCATGGCGGGCGTGCGCACGCTCGAAGAGCTGCTAAAACGCGCACCCGGCCAGTACGACATCACCGTATTCGGCGAAGAAATACACGGCAACTACAACCGCATCCAGCTTTCGCCTGTGCTTGCCGGCGAGAAGCAGATCGCAGACATCATCACCCACGCCCCATCGTGGTACGTGGCGAACGGCATCAGGCTCGTCATCGGCGATGCGGTGGTTGCCATCAACCGCGAAACGAAAACCGTCACCTCCGCAAAGGGCATCAGCGCACCGTACGACGTGCTGCTGCTCGCCACTGGCAGCAAGCCCTTCGTATTGCCGGTTCCCGGCAGGGCGCTGCCGGGTGTGATCGCCTTCCGCGACATTGCCGACGTAAACACGATGCTGAGTGCCAGTCGCAGCTACACGCACGCGGTGGTGATCGGCGCGGGCCTGCTCGGGCTCGAAGCCGCTGCTGGCCTGGCCAAGCGCGGCATGACGGTAGGCGTAGTACATCGCTCCGACACCATCATGGAGCGCCAGCTCGACAAGCCCGCTGCCACCCTGTTGCAACGACATCTCGAATCGCGCGGTCTGCGCTTTTTTCTGCAAGCCGAGACCGTTGAACTGCTCGGCAGCGAGCGCGTTGAAGCCGTACGCTTCAACGATGGCCGCGAGGTGCCGGCCGATCTCGTGGTGATGGCCGCCGGCATCATCCCCAATGCCGCACTGGCAAAAGCGAGCGGCCTCGAATGCGAGCGCGGTATCGTCGTCGACGACGCCCTGTGCACCAGCGACCCCAGCATCTACGCCGTGGGCGAATGCGCCCAGCACCGCAAGATTTGCTATGGCCTGGTCGCACCGCTGTGGGATCAGGCCATCGTCTGCGCCGAGCATCTGGCGAGCGCATCGACAGCCACCTACCAAGGCTCGGTCGTCTCCACCAAACTCAAGGTGACGGGCATTGATCTCTTCTCCGCTGGCAACTTCCACGGTGATGAAGGCAGCGAAGAACTCGTGTTCCGCGACCCCAAGCGCGGCATTTACAAGAAGCTCGTCCTTCGCGATGGCCGGCTCGATGGCGCGGTGCTGGTGGGCGACACCCGCGATGGTGCTTGGTACTACGAGCTGATCCAGCAGAGGGTGCCGGTCGGGCACTGGCGTAACAAGCTGGTGTTCGGCCGCACTTTTTGTGAAGCGCCACAGGCACAAGCCGCATGAGCGATGGTGGTGCACCTGCACTGAAAACGACCTGCACGACTTGCCCCTATTGTGGTGTGGGTTGCGGCGTGCTCGCCACGCCCAAGCCGGATGGCACAGTCGAGATTGCGGGTGACCCTGCTCATGGCGCGAACTTGGGGCGGTTGTGCGTTAAAGGTTCTGCACTTGGTGAGACTGTTGGGCTTGAAGACCGCCTGCTCTATCCCATGCTGCGCGATCCCTCTCCCCTGCCCCTCTCCCGCGAGCGGGAGAGGGAGGAGCGAAGCGGAGGGAGAGAGCCTGCGCAACAATCAACATGGGAAGACGCTCTCACCACCATCGCCGAAGGCTTCAAAAACACCATCGCCGCACACGGCCCGGACTCAGTGGCCTTCTACGTCTCCGGCCAGCTTCTGACCGAGGACTACTACGTCGCCAACAAGCTGATGAAGGGCTACATCGGCAGCGCGAACATCGATACCAACTCGCGGCTCTGCATGTCCTCGGCTGTCGCTGGCCACAAGCGCGCCTTCGGTGAAGACCTGGTGCCGGGCTGCTACGAAGATTTTGAAGAAGCTGACCTCGTCGTATTGGTCGGCAGCAACACCGCCTGGTGTCATCCCGTGCTGTTTCAGCGCCTGGTCGCGGCGAAGAAGGCGCGGCCGGAAATGCAGATCGTGGTGATCGATCCACGCCACACAGCAACCTGCGAGCTGGCCGACCTGCACCTGCCACTCACCCCCGGCAGTGACGTGCGCCTGTTCAACGGCCTGCTCGCCTGGCTGCACGAGCACGGCGTGATGGATGTTGATTTTGTGGACGCGCATACGGAGGGTGCCGATAAGGCCGTCGCCGTCGCCCTGCAAACCGGCGGATCGCTCGCGCATGTGGCCAAGGCCTGCAAACTGTCGGAAGAAAAGCTGCGCCAGTTCTATGCGCTTTGGGCGCGCACCGAAAAAGTGGTCACTGCTTTCTCGCAGGGCGTGAACCAGTCGAGCAGCGGCACCGACAAGGTCAACGCCATTATCAACTGTCACCTCTACACGGGCCGCATCGGCAAGCCGGGTGCAACGCCTTTTTCCATCACCGGCCAGCCCAATGCCATGGGGGGCCGCGAGGTGGGCGGGCTGGCCAATATGCTCGCAGCACACCTCGACATCGCCAACGCCGAGCACCGCGCGCTGGTGCAGAACTTCTGGCAATCGCCGGTGATTGCCGATCAGCAGGGCTTGAAGGCAGTCGATCTGTTCGAGGCGATTCATAGCGGCAAGGTGAAGGCGGTGTGGATCATGGCGACTAACCCCGTCGTTTCCATGCCCGATGCCGATCGGGTGAAAGAGGCGCTACTGAAATGCCCGCTCGTGGTGGTGAGCGAAGTGATGGCCCGCACCGACACTGGCGACTTGGCCCATGTGCTGCTGCCCGCACTGGCCTGGGGCGAGAAGGATGGCAGCGTCACCAACAGCGACCGCCGCATCTCGCGCCAGCGCGCCTTTCTGCCGGCACCGGGCGAGGCGAAAGCCGACTGGTGGGCGCTGGCTGAGGTGGGCAAGCGCATGGGCTTCAGTAAAGGCTTCGAGTTCGGCAGCGCGCACGAAATCTTCGTCGAGCACGCGGCACTCACGGCCGAGCGAAACGACGCCCTCGTCGGTGGCGTACTGCCGAGGCAACTCAACTTGCGCGGCCTCATCGGCTTGAACGCCGGGCAATACGATGCCCTGCAACCCCTGCAATGGCCGGTACTAAAAGTACCTGGCGACACCAGCGAAAAAGCTTCAAGGCTGTTCACCGATGGCCGCTTTGCCCATGCCGATGGCAAGGCGCGATTGCTTCCTCTGATGCCCCGCGACCCCATCAACAAGATCAACGACGACTATCCGCTCATCCTCAACACCGGCCGCATACGCGACCACTGGCACACGATGACGCGCACCGGCAAGTCGCCCAAGCTCGCCGATCACACCAGTGAACCCTTCGTCGAAATCCACCCGCAGGATGCGATGGGCTGGGGCGTGCAAAACGACCGCCTCGCGCGCGTGGTGACGCAATGGGGCAGCTGTGTGGTGCGCGTGCGTGCCACCAGTGCCATCGCACGTCGCCAACTGTTCGTGCCGATTCACTGGAACGGCCAGACCGCCTCCGATGCACGCGTGGGTGCGCTGGTGAATCCGGTGGTCGACCCCATCTCCGGCGAGCCGGAGTTCAAGCACACGCCTGCGCGCATCGAGCCGTTCTTCGTGCAGTGGTACGGCTTCGTGCTCAGCCGCAAGCCGCTGGCTGAAACGACGCTGCGCACCCTGCCGCACCTCGCTTGGTGGACGCGCGTGCAAGGCACGCAGTTCATCCGCACCGAGTTCGCCGGCCGTGGCGAGCCGGTGGACTGGGGTACTTGGGCGCATCAATTGTTGAGTGCATCGAGCGACGATCCGGACTGGCTCGACACCCGCGATGCGAGCGAGTGCCTGTATCGCGGCGCACTGATCGAGGGCGACCATCTGAGCGCCTGTGTGTTCCTATCAAGCCGACCAGAAGACCTGCCCGCACGGCGCTGGCTCAGCGGCCTGTTCGCACAAGAATCATTGAGCGACATGGATCGCATGTCCCTGCTCGCAGGTCAGGCGGCGTCACCGGGCGTGGATGCGGGGCCAACGATCTGCTCCTGCTTCGGCATCGGCCGCAACCCGATTGCCGCCGCCATCCGCGAAGGCTACGCCACGCCCGAAGCACTGGGTGCAAAGCTCAAGTGCGGCACCAACTGCGGCAGCTGCGTGCCGGAGTTGCGGCAGTTGATTGCGCTGGTGAAGGCCGAGCGCAGTTAGTGGTTTCTTGTCATTCCCGCGAAGGCGGGAATGACGAATTAGCGAAGCGTAACCAGTCAATCGCGCTGCTGTTCGACTATTCCGTGGAAGGCGGAATACCCTGTCTCGTCAGGCCCTACGCGGCTCATCACCATCGAGTTTTCATTGCATGAACCTCATCCTCTCCAGAAACGTGTTCATAGTGCTTTGCAGTTTCTTGCTATTCGGTTGTGCGGGGTCCACCGAGAAAGGAGCGAGAACATCTACCGATTACGCCGGGCGTGACGCAGGCAAGGTGGTGGTTGGTTTGGGAATTGAATCAGCCAGCCCGTTCAGCGGTGTGTCTTTGAAGTTTAGACGCCGCGACGGATCAAAAGTCCCATTTCTGCTTGGTAAAGATCAAACGGATGCGCGGCGGTATAGCGAAGGCAATCTAATTTTCCTCAAGAACAATCTGTTCTTTACCGAAGCGCCCGACTATCAGAGCAGCGAGGAATCGGGTGTTGTGACGGTGGCCTCGATACCGCCTGGAGAATATGAAGTCTGGGCGATGGATGCTTTTATCGGAAATGGTGTCTTCGTAAGCCAACTGCCGACGCCGATCCCGTTCACAGTGCGAGTAGCTGGTACGACCTACCTAGGCAACTTCGAGACGCGCGCCATTTGGGGCGAAAACAGGCTTGGAATGAAGATCGCGTCAGCACCCTATATGGTTCTTACTGATCGGCAGGCAACAGATATGGGGATCGCCATCAAGTTAGGGCGTGTGCAATCCACGTCTGCTTTAGTCAATGCGTTTATTGATCCTCGCAAGCTAGGCGCGCCGTTCATTCTTCCGTCTCGGATACAACAGTAGCCAAACACACAGCAGCATCAGAACGAACGCCGGACGAGGAATCTTCGATGCGCCACACCATTGAAGTCGAGCAAGAAACAGATGGCCGATAGCTGGCCGAGGTGCCAGAACTTCCAGGCGTATTTGCCTATGGAGACACTTCCAGCCAAGCACAGTCGAGAGTCGAAGCATTGAGGCTTCGCGTTCTGTCAGAACGATTGGACTCAGGCGAGTCAGCGTAGCTACGAGCCTGCGTAAATGGCACGCCCATTGCTTGATTGAGGTTGTGGCCAACGGCGGTCACGGAAGCGCGAGCAAAGCAGCTCGCTTAAGCACTCCACCTCTTCAATGGACCGCCAATGAAATCCGCCAAAGCCACAAAAATTGATCTCTTCAGTTTTGCCACACCGCAGATGCGGGCCTTTCATATGACGTGGGCGGCGTTCTTCGTCTGCTTCTTCGCTTGGTTTGCCATTGCGCCACTCATGCCTGCCATCAAGGGCGAGTTCGGCTTTACCAAAGACCAGATCGCCAACATGAACATCGCGGCCGTGGCCGTGACCATTCTGGTGCGTCTGCTCATCGGGCCGCTGTGCGACAAGTTTGGCCCGCGCCGCGCTTACACCGGTCTGCTCGCCTTCGGTGCGTTGCCGGTATTGGGCATCGCCTTCGCGCAGACGTATGAAGCCTTTCTGTTTCTGCGCCTGTGCATCGGGGCGATCGGTGCGAGCTTCGTCATCACCCAGTACCACACGAGCGTGATGTTCGCGCCCAATGTGGTGGGCACCGCCAACGCGGCGGCTGCGGGTTGGGGCAACGCCGGTGGTGGCGCCACGCAAACGCTGATGCCGCTCATCCTCGCCGCCGCGCTCTACTTCGGTGCCGATGTCGCCTTCGGCTGGCGCATCGCGCTTATCGTGCCAGGCGTTCTGATGTTGCTGATGTCGGTGGCCTACTGGCGCTACACGCAGGACACGCCGGAAGGCGACCTGGTGGACCTGCGCCGCGAGGGCAAGCTGCCGGTGATTGAGAAGAAGGGCGGCTGGAAAAACTTCAAGCGCGCAGCCAGCAACTATCGGGTCTGGCTGCTGTTCGTCACCTACGCGGCCTGCTTTGGTGTGGAGATCACCATCCACAACATCGCGGCGCTGTATTACACGGATCGCTTTCAGCTTGACCTGAAAACGGCTGGCCTCGCCGCAGGCAGCTTCGGCCTGCTGGCACTGTTTGCGCGCGCACTCGGTGGCATCGTATCGGATCGCGTCGCCAAGACCAAGGGCCTCGATGGCCGCAGCAAACTCTTGTTCGTGCTTATCCTCGGCGAAGGCATAGGTCTGCTGTTGTGGGCCGGCAGCGATTCGCTGGCACTCGCCATCCCGATGATGCTGATCTTCGGTCTGTTCACGCACATGGCCTGCGGGGCCACCTACAGCCTGGTGCCCTTCATCGACCGCGATGCGCTCGGCGGTGTCGCGGGCATCATCGGCGCAGGCGGCAATGTCGGTGCAGTGGCGGCGGGCTTCTTGATGAAAGGCACAGTGAGCATCGAGTCCGGCCTGCACATTCTCGGCATCTGCGTGCTCATCTCGGCGATTGCCGCGATTGGTGTGCGCTTCACAACCGAGCACAAGGCGCGCGAGGCAAAGCTCTACGAGGATGCGCTCAACGAGCGCGCCGCGATGGCGCGCACGACGCTTTCCGCACCGCTCGCCCCCGCCTGAAGAGACACCATGAACCGCTTCCCTCCAGGTCTCGCGGCCACGGCTTTCTGCGGCCTGCTGTCCGTCACCGCGCACGCCG
The DNA here is from genome assembly GCA_965279705.1 of Stagnimonas sp. GTDB lineage: Bacteria > Pseudomonadota > Gammaproteobacteria > Nevskiales > Nevskiaceae > Stagnimonas. The sequence continues at coordinate 1,754,818 of OZ257257.1, read as the reverse complement.
CTTTGCTACCCGACGCCCTGCTGCAAGGCACGCCCACGCTCGACCTGCGCCTGCGTTACGAATCGGTCGAGCAAGACAATTTTGCTAAGAATGCCGATGCCACCACGCTGCGCGGTGCAGCCGGCTACACCACCAGACTCTGGCAGGGCTTCGACGCGCGCGTGGAGTTGGAAGGCGTGATTGCCGCCAACGCCGACCTCTACAACTCGACTGGCAATGGCATTACCCATCGCCCAGTAGTGGCAGACCCTGAAACCCTGGGCTTCAACCAGGCCTGGCTGCGCTACGCGCTGCCCAACAACATCAGCCTTACCGCCGGTCGCCAGCGCCTCGTCTTCGACAATGCGCGCTTCATCGGCACGGCGGGCTGGCGGCAGGACGAGCAGACCTACGATGGCGCCCTGCTCGAAGCCCCCTTGGGCAAAGACTTTGTTGCGCGCCTCGCGCACATCGGCAATATCAACAGCTTCCGTCGCTTCGGGTCGAATCTGATCGCCGCCTGCGCAGTGAACGGGCCGTGCTCGGCAGATCTCAGCCTGAGCGGGCAGGCGCTCAATCTCGCCTACAGCAGCAGCCCGAAATTGAAGCTCGTCGGCTACAGCTACTGGCTGGATTTCAGCGTCAATACCGCCGCACGACGCGACACCCGCACTCTCGGCCTGCGTGCCACCGGCCGCTGGCCACTGACGCAGGACAAGGGCGGGATCGGCGTCGACTACACGCTCGAAGCCGCCGAGCAGCAACGCTATGCCGACTCGCCGCAAGGCGTCGATGCCGACTACCTGCTGGCCGAACTGGGGCTGAGCCAGCGCGTGTTCAACGCCAAGGTTGGTTACGAGGTGCTGAGCGGCGATGGTGCGTATGGCTTTCAAACGCCACTCGCCTCGCTGCACGCCTTTCAAGGCTGGGCGGATCTCTTCCTCGCCACGCCCGCGATGGGCATCCGCGATGTCTATTTGCAGGCCAGTGACACGGTCGCCAAGATCACACTGCAAGTCGCCTATCACCAATACCGCGCCGACTCGCGAAGTCTCGACTACGGCGACGAGTTGGACGTACAGGCCACGCGCCCACTGCCGCCCTTGTTCGGCAAGCCGCTGACGCTGGGTTTGAAGGCAGCGCTCTACGAAGCCGAAGGTTTCCCGGTGGCCACCGGCAAGCCCTGCGACACCACTAAACTGTGGGCATGGCTGCAATACAAGATTTGAGTCCCCACACGCAGATCACCGGCGGCATTCTCGCGGGTGGCGAGGGTCGCCGGCTGGCCGGTGCCGACAAGGGTCTGGCGCTGTGCCGGGGCAGGCCGCTGGTGCGGCATGTGCTTGATGCACTGAAGGCGCAGACGGCAACACAAGTCATCAGCGCCAATCGCAATCTCGATGTCTACGCCTGCTTCGGCGTGCCGGTGGTGCGCGATGGCGATGGCAGCGGCCCGCTAGCCGGCTTGGCAAGCCTGCTCGCCGCCACCGAAACCGACTGGCTGCTGTGCGTGCCCTGCGATGCACCGCTGTTGCCCGCCGACCTGGCGCAAAGTCTGCTGGCGAGAGCGACGGAAACCCATGCGCTGGCAAGCTTTCTGCACGATGGCGAGCGTGCCCACCCCACCTTCTGCCTCGTGCATCGCACCCTCGCCGCCAACGCCCACGAGGCGGCTGCGCAGAGTCTTGGCCTGGGTAAATGGCTGAATGCGCGCGGTGCAGTACCCTTCAGAGCGATGGCCCCCCTCAATCTCAATACCGCCGAAGACTTCGCTGCTCTGGACACTGCGTCATGACCGGCCCAGCGCCCAAGACCGTCGTCGACGCACGCGGCCGCATCAAGCGCAAGCTGCGCGTCTCGCTCACCGACCGCTGCAACCTGCGCTGCCACTACTGCATGCCCGAGCACCCGCGCTGGTTGCCGCGTGCCGAGCTGATGAGTAATGCCGAGCTGCTGCGCCTCGTGGGCTTGTTCGTGCGCACGCTGGGTATCACCGAGCTGCGCCTCACCGGCGGCGAGCCGCTGCTGCGCGCCGATGTGCCACAACTGGTCAGCGAACTCGGCGCGTTGCGCAGCGCGGGCTTGCGACGCATTGCGCTCACCAGCAACGGCGTACGACTGGGCCCAGTTGCACAAGCGCTGCGCGATGCGGGGCTGGACGACCTCAACGTCAGTCTCGACTCCATCACGCCGGCCGTCTTCACCGCCCTGACGCGCGGCCAGATCGCTCCCGTGCTGGCCGGCATCGAGGCCGCGCACGCCGCAGGCCTGCCGCTCAAGCTCAACTGCGTCGTCATCAAAAACGCCAACGAGGCCGAGGTGTTGCCGCTCACCCAATGGGCCAAGGCGCGTGGGCTGCCGCTGCGCTTCATCGAGTTCATGCCGCTCGACGGCCGCCAGAGCTGGGCCGACAACAAGGTGGTGACCGAAGACGAGATCATCTCCGCCCTCACACCGCATTACGCCCTGCGCGCGCTGCCGCGCAGCAATGACCCGGCCACCTATTACGCCGTCGGTGACGAGGGCTATCAGATCGGCGTGATCAGCACCATCTCAAAGCCCTTTTGCGCCAGCTGCGATCGCCTGCGGCTGGATGCCCGTGGCCGTCTCTACACCTGCCTGTTTTCCGCCGTCGAGACCGACCTGCTCACGCCGCTGCGTGCAGACGCGAGCGATGCCGAACTGCTGGCGCTGATCCGCACCGCGGTGTGGAACAAGCCCGCTGGCTACGCCGAGCAACCCGGCTATGTCGAACGGCCCATCACCATGCATCACCTCGGCGGCTGATCGTGCAGGTCACGGTGGAATGCTGTGGTGCATCGGCACGTCTCGCAGGGGCCAGCGCGCTGACCGTGACGCTGCCCGAAGCCGCCACGGTGCGCGATCTGTTCGCGCTGCTGTCTGATCGCTCCAGTGAATGGTCCGCCCTGCTCGGCCGCTGCGCCTGCGCGCGAGGCGATGCCATCGTGTCGCGCGGCACGGTGCTGGCGGATGGCGACGAACTGGCGTTACTGCCACCTGTTGCAGGCGGTTGAACATGCTGGACTTCCCACGAATCCAATCCACGCCGCTGTCAATCGACGCGCTGCTGGCCGGCAGCGAGCGTGCCGACTGCGGTGCGGTCGCCCTCTTTGCCGGCACCGTGCGCGACCATCACGAAGGTCGTGCGGTGCGCTCGCTGACATACTCCTCGCATGCACGCGTGGCCGAAAAATTGATCCGCGACATCGAGCAGGAGATCGCGCAACGCTTCAGCGTGCCAGTGTGCCGCGCCGTACACCGCGTCGGCAGTCTCGCCATCGGCGAGACTGCCATCCTCGCCATCGCGCGTGGTGCGCATCGCGCCGAAACCTTTGCCGCCATGCAGGCGCTGGTCGAGGCGGTGAAACACCGCGTGCCGATCTGGAAAGAAGAGTTCTATGCCGACGGCACGAGCGCCTTCGTCAACGGCTGCACCCTGGTGGCGCCTGAAGACATGCCACCGGCCGAATCCCGCCTGCATTGCACGCCGGTGCAAAGTATCGAACCCATTGAGAGCTGAGCAATGCGTGACATCACCCTGAAACCACCGAGCCTGCGCAGCGCCACCGCCGCGTGCCGCGTGAAGCTCTCGGCAGAAGGCCTTGCCATGATCGCGGAAGGCCGCGTCGCAAAAGGCAATGTGCAGGAGTGCGCGCGCATCGCGGGCCTGATGGCCGTGAAGCGCACCAGCGACTGGCTGCCACACTGCCATCCCATTCCCATCCTCGATGCCGAACTCTCGTTCGTGCTCGAAGACGCCGCACTGCTAATCGAAGCCCGCGTAAGAACCATCGCCTCGACCGGCGTGGAGATGGAGGCGCTCACCGCCGTGAGTGCGGCGGCACTGACCGTCTACGACATGATGAAGCCGCATGTGTCCGCTGCCGAGCTGGGCATCGACGGCATTCACCTCAAGGAAAAAACTGGCGGCAAGTCGGACTTCGCGCGCACGGTCAACGGTGCCACCGCAGCAGTGCTGGTGATGTCCGATACCGTGGCGGCAGGTCGTAAGCCAGATACCGCTGGCAAGTCCGTCGCCGATGGCTTGACCAAGGCCGGCTTCAGCATTGCCACCTACGAGGTGATGCCCGACGAACCGGCGCAGATTGCGGCACGCGTCGCACATTGGCTGAGCGAGGGCGCAGCCCTCATCGTCACCGTCGGCGGCACGGGCGTGGGGCCACGCGACAAGACCATCGAAGCGGTCAAACCCCTGCTTGTCACCGAACTCCCTGGCTTGATGGAAGCCGCCAGAAACTTCGGCCAGCAGCGCACGCCTTACGCCATGCTCTCGCGCGGCATAGCCGGGCTGGCGGGGCAGAACTCGGTGGTGATGACCTTCCCCGGCAGCCGCAAGGGCGCTGAGGAATCGCTCGCCGCCGTGCTGCCCGGCCTCGTGCATCTCATCAAGGCCTGCCGCTGGGGCCAGCCGCACAAGGATGGTTATACGTGAGCGAACTCGCCGCCAATCTGCCCCGGCTGATCGCGGGTGTTCTGGTCATCGCAGTGCTGTATTCCAGCGTCGGACATATCGGCCGCGCGCTGGTGGCCGCACTCGGCGCGTGGCAGCGGCCCGCCGGTCATCAAGCACGTGCTGGCCGCAGTGCTTGTGATTGCAGGCGTCACGCTCGTTGGTCTGCCGTGAGCCGCTGCGCATGATGAGCGTCGATGAAGCACTAGGCCTGGTGATTGCGGTCGCTAAGCCGTTGGGTGTGGAAATACTCCCCCTCGCTGCCTCGCTACAGCGTGTGCTGGCTACCGATGCCTGTGCACAACACCCGCTGCCGCTGTTCACCCAGAGCGCTGTGGATGGCTATGCCCTGCGTCATGGGGATCTCGCCACCCTGCCCTGCACGCTCCCGCTCGGGGCGCCGGTTGCCGCGGGCGCCCAGGCCGTGCATCCACTGCTGGCGGCGGGATCGGCTGTACGCATCCTCACTGGCGGCCTCTTGCCGCTGGGCGCCGACACCGTGGTGCGGCAGGAAAAAACCGCGCATGAGCGCGAAACCGTGACGGTTCTCGAAACGGTCGAGCCCGGTGCAGACATCCGCCACCGCGGTGAAGAGATGCCACGGGGCGCTTGTATCGCCACCGCAGGCATGCGCATGACGCCCGGGCTGATCGGCGCGCTTGCCCTCGCAGGCCTCACGCAAATCTCGGTGTTCAAACAGCCACGCATCGTCGTGCTGGTCAGCGGCGATGAAGTCGTGCGCGACGGCAGCGCGCTGCAACTCGGCCAAGTGCCGGATGCCAACGGCCCGCTGCTGCAAGCCTGGCTGTCGGACTGGAACATGAGCCCGCTGCGCATTGAAGCCGTCGCCGACACCCGCGAGGCCGTGAGCGCAGCCATGGCGAGAGCATTCGCGGATGCCGACCTCGTGCTCACCACGGGCGGTGTCTCGGTGGGTGATCACGACTACATCCCCGCCGTAGCCGAGTCACTCGGCGCGGAACGCATTCTCTGGAAAGTGGCGCAAAGGCCCGGGATGCCGCTCTACGTGGCGCAGCATGGCAAGACCTTGCTGTTCGGCTTGCCGGGCAACCCGGCAAGCGTGATGGTCAATCTCATCGTCTATGTGCGTGCGGCACTCGATGCCATGCAGTCGCTGAACCCCACTGCGCGCTGGCGCACGGCAAGGCTGGCTGTACCGCCCAAGCCCGATGCCGCAAAAACCCTCTGGCTGAGAGCGCTGCAAACACTCGACGGCGAAGGCCTCGTGCAACTCGACGTACTGCGCGGCCAAGGCTCACACATGCTCGGCAACTTGGCGCAGGCCAATGCGCTGCTGCGCCTGCCGCCGGCTGGCGAGTCGATGCAGCGCGGCACGATGGACTGGTGCGCTCTGGACTGAGCCACGCCCAGATTGGTGCGCCAGAGCAAAAGCTGGAAAGCCGCGCGCGCGGCGGCGCTGTTAGATCTGGGGCCGTTTCGTGAATCCGATAACCGGGGCGAGAAACGACAGCTGGGCGACATCGACTACCGCTTTTCTCCATCGAGCTTTCTCAAGCATTTCAATGCAGGCTGCGGCAGCGATCAAAGCACATCAGCCACCGCCAATACGCTGCGGGCAAAGTCGCCAAGCCCTTGCTGGCGGCCACTGGCCATGATTTGCAGGGCATCGAGTGCCTGCTCTTCATCCAGCTGCCGACGTTTCATCACAATGCCTTTGACGCGCTCGATATCTCGCGCATCAGCCAGTTTTTCTGATGCTTGCTTGAGTTCGTCTTTGAGCAGCTGCTGCATTTGAAACCGCATCATGCACACCTCGATGATCGTACCCAGCCGATGCGATAGCAGCTCGCCCACCACGCAGGTGCTCACGCCCGCACACATCGCCTGGCGGATGCTCGCTCCATCGCTGTGTGCCGCCACCAGCAATACCGGATGGGGCAAGTCCTGCTGGATGCGCTCAAGCACATCCAGCATCGATCGACTGAGCACCCTCACCTGCACGATCACCACATCAGCTTGGCTGACGCGCAGCGCGTTCAGTAACTGACGACTGTTGTTGCACCGCGCACTCACGACATGACCAGCCGCCACGATGGCCTGCTCGATCGACATGACTTGCGGTAGGCCTTCGCTCACCAACATCACCTGCAGCTCAACTTCCATGTTGAAAACTCCGTTTGAAACAGCTCGCCGTTTTAAACTAGCAAATGAAATGCCATGTTTGCGGATAGCGTCCATGCCGAATTGGATAAACTGGGTATGAAGCCGAAACGATTAGCGCTCCACATCTCTCGAAGGCCGCATGCGCATCTCTCTCTACACCGATTTTTCACTGCGTCTATTGACCTATCTCGCCTCGCGCGCGGACCCAAAACCCGTTGGCGTGGGGCGCATCGCAGCTGATTTCAAAGTGTCGAGCCATCACATGCAGAAGGTCGCGCAAAAGCTGCGCAAGCTCGGTTACATCAACGCAAAAAGCGGCCGCGACGGCGGCTTGACCCTGGCACAACAGCCGCAGGCCATTCGCATCGGCGATGTGGTGGAAGCCCTCGAAGGGCTGGGCAATATGGTCGACTGTGCCCGCGGCCCCTGCCTGTTCTTCGGCGCCTGCACCCTGAAGGGTGCGATCGATCGCGCAGAGCGCAGCTTCATCAACGAGCTACGCGGCTACACGCTGGCCGACGTCGTGCGTGGCCCGATGCGGGTGAAGCTGGCTGAGTTGGCAGTCGCCTGACGAGCTGCGGCGAGCTTCTAGTCAACCACCTGAAAGCTCAAACCGGCACGTGGCCGCAGCACAGGTGCCAGCGCGCGGGTGACCTGTACCGTGCCATCGGCGAGCACGGCGAACACGCGGCTAAGGTCCAGTTTTTGTGCCAAGGCCTGCCAGCCTGTGGCACCCGCAACGAACAGCGCTGCACCTGCCGCATCGGCGATACAGCCATCGTGGTGGACGACGGTCAGTGATTGCAGGCCGTGCACGGGCCATCCGGTTTTTGCGTTCAGCAGATGCGCGTAGCGCAGGCCACCGTGCTCGAAGTAACGCTGATCGTCGGCATGGGTCACAACGGCTTCTTCGCAGGCATCGAGGCTGACCAGCGGCGGCACCGCTTCACCGGCCGCGCGCGGGTCGCGAATGCCGATGCGCCAGGGGCGATCACCATTCAAGCCGCGCAGCCCAATATGGCCCCCGGCATCGACGCTCACCTGCCTGAAGCCGAGTTGGGTCAGATGATCCAACACCCGATCGACGATGTAACCCTTGCCGAGCGCGCCAAAGTCCCAGCCCACTGCAGGCGCCGGGCCGTAGTGATCGCCACCGTCGTAGGCGGGTGCACTTTGCATGGCCGTCAACAAGCGAGTGATTTCCGTCGCATCGGGTGGCGTGCTGCGCGTGCGGGCCGCGTCATCAAAACCCCAGAGCCGCACGAGTGCTGCGATGCGCGGCTCGAAATGCCCTTCTGTGGCTTGATGAATCGACCATGCCTTGCGAAACAAGGGCCGCAGGCTGACCGGGATCGTCGCCTGCCCACCAACACTCAGCTGACGGTTGAAATCGGCGAGTGCGCCAGGGCCCCATGCCCAGGCATCGCGGCCAAAGGCGATCAGCTGCTGCTGCACTTCGCCGATGGCGAAATCGGTCAACGCGCACTGCCGCTCGTTGATGGTGATGCTGATGCGCGTGCCCATCGCGATGAAGTGGCGGCGATGAAACTTGGGCGCCAGCGAGCGGAGGAAGTTCATGGTGATCAGAGCCTTCTCAGCGCCCCTGCTTCTTGCGGCTGGCGTTGATGCGCCACCAGGTCCAGAAGCCGCTGACGGCAAGCCATAGCGCCATGAATCCGATGATCGTGATCACCCAGGAGCCGATGGGGCCAAACAAGCGCCCGGTGTGCAGATCAATCAGGAATTGCTCCAGCAAGATACTGGGCTTGGCAAATTGGGCGATCTTTTCACGCTCGGCGGCGGGTAGTGGTTTCGGCTCTGACCACTGCACCTTGGCGGCGACGATGGGCGTCCACGTGGTGCCGCTGTCGAGACTCTCGTAGGCGTCGTAATCCTGTACGGCAATGCCGCCGGCTTCGGTCTTGCCGATACGACGCACAGAAGAAATTGGTAACACCGGCGAACGCAGCTCATCCACGCGTGAGCCATCGGGTTTCACCACCACCACGCTGTCGCTGGTGGCTATGAACAGCAGCGGTGATTTTTCATCGCCAGCTGCCACCAGACCCAGCGGCGTCTGCACGCGCGGTGAGAGTTCCTGTGCATTGAGCAGTGTTGCATCCTTGGTGGATGCGACCCAGTTTTCACCCACGGGAAAGCCCATGCGCGGTGACTCTGCATGCAGGCCGTACATCGAGGTGAGCCAGGTCCATTGCAGGCGCTGGGTATCAAAACCCAGCTCGTTGCTGCGGCTCAACAGCGTGCCGCTGATGGCGAGCCAGACCACGAACACCGCAGAGCCCAGACCCACTTTCTGATGCCAGGTACGCAAGTTGGCCGTCAGCGTTTTTTTAGGCGCTGCTTTTGGCTTGGCCTTGCTCGCTGCGGGCATGACAGGCGGGGTCGCAGCCTCATTCATGCCGGGGCCATCGCGTCGAGTACGAGTGCCGCGGCGGCCATGCGCTCCATCATTTTCACCGACAGCGTGGCGCCAGAAATGTTGTCGATTGATTTATCGATTCGGGCACCAGCCAGCTTGCTACCCGTGAGTTTCTTGAGGAACGACGCCTCGCCCACCTGCTCGCCGCGCGATTCGCGGTAGATCAGCACGCGGGCAAAATCGATGGCCTTGTCCTTCACCACAAAGCCGGAGGTGGTGAGCTGATACCCGGCCTTGCCGAGGTCATCCAGAATCCACGCACTGCGACCGTTGGCGCGCCAGTAGCGAATCTGTGTTTGCGGATACGAGCGACCGAACACGGCGGCAACCCGCGTTTGTGTGGCGGCATCGAGTACCATCAATTTCGGTGCGGGTGCGCTGCCAAAAGCTTCGGCCAAAAAAGCATCGGGGGACTGGAACACCGTCCACAAGCCGTTGCCGTCATCGACACTGGCATGGGCAAAACCCGGCAAGGCAGCGCCCAACATCAGCGACAGTGCGCCTTTTAATACCGAGCGACGGCTGGAAGTCATTTGCACATCGGCATTGGCCGGCAACAGAAGCGGGCTTTGCGTGGGGTTGATTTTCATTGGCTTGGGCTCAGGTCCTTGTAACGAGAAAAATGCTGGGGGATTACTAAACCCCCAGCACGCTTGTGCACCGCTTTGGGGCCTACTTGGTGACGATGGATCGCTTGAACGGGGCCAGTGCGGCAATCAGCTGATTGCAGATGTGGTACGGGGTGCGTACGTCGTCACAGGCGAGGTAGGCGTCTTCAACCACCGCGTTGAACTGCGTCAGTGTGATACCCATTTCGCCGTGCGCCGCACTCATGCTGGCGCCGTGATATTCCACACCGGGCGCACCCAGCATCACGCCCACCAATTCCTGATTGAGTCGGATCTGCCGCTCCACCTTGCCGTGGGCGGCGAAGATGTAGTTGATACGGTTGTCGTTCATGATGTTTCTGAACAGGGCAACCACCCAGTTATCGAGCCCGACCTTGCCGCCAAACTTTTCATAGGTGTCGGCTGAGATGGCGGGATACGTGGCCTGCACTTTGCCCTCGGGGGTCTCGGAGCCTGCTGCAAAAGCAGGCAGAGACGCGGTGCCGACCAATACGGCGGCGGCGATGAACGAGTTACGAATGAATGTCATGAATCTGCTCCTTGAGTGGGGGTGTTGATACCGCGAGGTGTGGGCACGGCTGCACTAGAAATTGGCCTGCACCGAGAAATAGGCACCGGTCTGGTTGGGCGTGAGCGTGATGTTTCCGAGATTGGCGTAGGCAAAAACAAACGAGATGTTCTTGTTGGGGAAGTACGCGAGGAACACATCGAACCAATCGCTCTCTTGCTGCGTGAGCGTGCCGTTGGTTGAGCTCAGCAAGCCGCCCACCGGGTTGGGTAGCCCGAGGTTGTCGATGGCACCGCTGATGGCGCCGAGTTGGGTGGTGTCGATGCCGCCGACATTCACGCCGCGGCCTGAAACGTTGTCGCCATGCTTGGCCCACTCGGCACCGATGGCGGTGTTCTTGGCCAACAGGTAGGCAAACGAGACTTCTGGCCTGAACTCGCGCTTGTTTTTGTTGGGGCCACCAAAGCCGGTGAGGCCGGTCTGGTTGGCCGCGGTGTAGCGCACCGTGGCACTCACCAGCAGATCGAGCGGGAAGAAAATCTTGGTCGCTACCAGGTAGGCCTCGTAGTCCTTGGCCTTGTTGGCCAGCAGGGTGTTGAGCAGCGCCTTGTTGTGGTTGACCTTGTAGAAGCCGCCCAATGAAACCTGCGGCATCAGATTGTCGGAGTCGTAGATCGACTCGCCGATCAAACGCAGCTTGGCGCCGAATACATCCATGCGGATCGAGGTGTTGAAAGGCTCGATGCCGGTATCCGCAACGCCGCCGCCGGTCGCGGTAGATAGCGTGTTGGCCAGCAAACCAACGGTATTGAAAGTGCTACCGGTGGGCAGAATGTCGTAGGCGTACGAGAGTTCGAGGCGATCATAGAAACCGATCGATGCACCCAGCGAGCTCAAGGTGTAATTGGGCAGATAGGTGTAGGTGTAGTGCATCGCCCCGTTGATGCCCTGATTGGTTTCATAACCCGCAATCACGGCCCAGGGGGTGATGCCGCCACCGGCTGCACCATCGGTCACGCTCACACCGCTGGTCGCCAGTACCTTGCCGTCGTCATAAACGCCGGCCTGCGCTGCGGTGTGAGTCAATGCGAGTACGCCAGCGAGTACGATGAGAGGGGAAAGAGAGAGTTTTTGATTCCGTTCGTTACGTTTCATTGAAAATCCCTGGTTATGAAGTGTTCGGATGCTCCGCAGCACCACGCTGCAAAAAACCCAAAAAAAACGCCCACGTTGTGTGGCAGTGGGCTGCCAGCAACGTGGACGTCTGTGTCCGTAGAACCAGGCATCGTTGGCCGGTTCTCTATGTTTACTTCTGTAAAAAATCTTGACGAAACTAATGAAGCAAACCGCGTGCCAAAACTGGTAAAAATTATGCCGACTAACTATTTGCCGACTCCAGGGATGCCTCGCGAATCCTCGGAACCCCCAGTGTCTGGCCTCTGAGCCAACTGAGTGCCTGCGTCGCGTCAAAAGTAGTACCGCCCAGCATCAGATCAGGTGCCAGTTTCAGCACCGGGCCGCTGGTTGAAGGCAATATCCACTGCGCATTGCGGGTGCCTTCCGTCTTGAAATCAACCAGCGGACAAGGCTCGTTCACCCTCGCCGCCGCTTCACGGTAGGTCTCGCACCGATACGCATCGTTGGCCATGTGCATCAAGTTGGGTGCGAGCCAGCACTGCCGCCAGCGCAACATCTGCACCGCAAACCAGACCGCGTGCGAACGCCAGGGGAACGTGGCTGCACCACGGTGGAACACGATGCCGCCAGTGGACATTTGCAGTGCGGATTGCACTGCTTTGGCCGGGGCTTCGACCCAGCCATTGCGGGACATCAGTTGCGCGGCTTCCATGCGATTTTCAGGCTCGTCGAGCCAGCGGGCGGTTTCGATCAGTGCCCCGATCATGGCGCGGTGGGTATTGGGATTGGCCTCTGCCCAATCGCGTGCAACACCGAGCACTTTTTCGGGGCTGTTGTTCCAGATCTCGTATTTGGTGGCCACCACCACGCCGCTGCCATGCTGCGCGGCCACTTCACCCCAGGGGCCGCCAACGCAGATGCCATCGACACGTCCGGCTTCAAGCTCGGCCACCATTTGCGCCGGCGGCACCACACACAACCGCACGTCTTGATCCGGGTCGATGCCCGCACTCGAGAGCCAGGTGCGCAGCTCGTAGTGATGTGTCGAAAACGGAAACACATGCGCAAATACCACCGGCGCGCGGCCCTGGTTGCGATCAGCCGCCAGCAGCAAGGCCAGCGCGCGAGCGTAGTGCGCGGCACCCGCGACGCCGGGCATCACCGCACACAGGCGCTCATGCAGTGCGCTCGATACGGTGATGGCGTTGCCGTTCAAACTCAGCGTCATTGCAGTGACCATCGGTACGGCCAAACCGTCCAGCCCGAGTGTGGCGGCCACCGGCATGGGCGCGAGCATCTGGCCGCCATCGAGCAGACCGGCCGCCACCTTGTCGCGGATGGCAGACCAGGAGCGTTCAACCCGCAGCTCCACCTGCAAGCCGTGGCGCTGAAACGCACCGCGCGACTGGGCCATCACCAGAGGTGCTGCATCTGCAAGCGGCAGCATGCCGAGCCGGATTGCAGATTTTTCCAGGCGGTATTGCATGAGCGGTTCAGGTGCTACAGCACGTCGGCAGCGGCGAGCAGCAGGCGGGCGCAATCGCCGATCCGCTGCTTGCGATCCATCGCCATCTTCCGAATCAGGCCATACGCCGCGGCCTCGTCGAGGCCTCGGCGCTTCATCATCAGACCTTTAGCTTTCTCGATGTCGCGCAAGTCTGCGAGACGCACTGTGGCCTGCTCCAGTTGGCGGCTCATCGACTGGTGAATTTCAAAGCGCGCGATCGCCACTTCAAGCAGTGCGCTCAGTCGTGCGGGGTGCATGCCATCCACGACATAGGCACTCACTCCGGCGCGCACCGCACGGCGTGTGGTGTCGCTGTCACTGCGAGCCGCGAACAGCACGATGGGGCGTGGCTGTTCGCGGCTCAGTTGGCCGAGAGATTCCAGCGTGTCGCGGCTCGGCGCATCGACGTCGATGAAGATCACATCGGGTTGATGCATCGACACACCCTGGATGAGATCGGCACTGGTATCCAGACGCGCCACCACGGTATGGCTCTCCGCAGTCAGCGCGCGGTCGAGCATCTCCAGCCGCTCGGGGTTGTCATCGACCAGCATGACGCGCAATCCCCTCACCGCTTGTTTCGCCGGGCTTGCCCCCCCCACTCCGGCTCCGCCCCGGCGCGTGCTCACACTCTGGCTGCCGGGTGAAATGTCTTGTGCGGTTGCATTCATGACGACCTCTTGTTCACACCAACTGCGGTGCCTGGGCAAGTACCGACGCGCCATGCGGGTCGGTACTGACCTGGGACTTGTGTGGGTCAGGGTGCAAGGACCTCGATGGTTCCATTCATGCCGGGGTGGATGCTGCAGAGGTAGGGAAACGTGCCTGCGGTGGGATATGTGCGCGAGTAGGTTTCACCAGCCTTGATCTTGATGTCGGCGCCGTCGAACGTGACGGTGTGGGTCACCCGATCGTTGTTGGTCCAAGTCACCGTGCCACCCACCGCCACCGTTTGCCTGGCAGGCACGTAGAGGTAGTCGCTGATGGACACACCGCTGGTGGCCGGTGCGCCTGCAAGTACTACGGGTGTAACCGCTGGGGTCTGCGCTGCCACTGCGACCACAGGTGCCAAGGCCACCTCATCCGGCACACCGGCCTGCTCGGTGGTCACGCCACCCGCTGCGGGGTCAGCGGCCGTCACCGTCAGCTCGACGCGACGATTCAACTCACGGCCTTCATCGGTGTCGTTGCTGGCGATGGCCACCACCTTGCCGTAGCCCACTGAGGTCATGCGGTCAGCGCCGATGCCTTGTGCGAGCAGGTATTGCCGCACCGATGCCGCACGCCGGTCAGAGAGCTTTCTGTTGTAGGGCACCGTGCCCTTGGCATCTGTATGTCCACCGATTTCGACCTTGATGTCAGTGCGCTTTTTCAGCGCATCGACAACCTGATCGAGGATGACTTTGGCGTTGAGCGTCAGCGTGTCTTTATCGAAGTCGAAGTTCACGCCGCGCAACACGATGTTGTCGCCCATCTTGCAACCGGCGAGATTGATGGCCTGCCCGGCGCTAGAGCCGATGCAAGGCGCCGGCAGTGGTACCGGTGCGGGCGGCGGTGCAACGGGCGGCTCGATGACCGCCACCTCAGCGGGTGCTGGCGGCGCGGGCGGCGGCAACAGTACCGGCACGGGCAGCGCACCGAACGGGATGCGCACACCGAGGTTGAACTGCCCCTCGTGAAACTGGAGGTTGTCGTTGTGTAGCAGCGCTTCGGCCCGCAGGCCGAAGCCGCCGCGACCAAACATGAAGTCGTAGCCGAGGCCGTAGTTGTAATAGGTGCGAGTGACGCCCATCACGTCGCCGTGGATGAAGGGGCCGCTGCCATCGTCGGCGCGATACAGATAAAAATTGAGGCCTGCGCCGCCAGCCGCACGCGAGAACTTCTGCGTCGCACCCTTGCCCTTGTAGCTGAGGTAACTGCCGAGCACTTCCAGATCCACCAGCCTCGTCAGATGCGCGCCCGCCGCCAGCACGCCACCAATGGCGTTGCCGGAGCTGCGGCCATCATCAGCCATCACATAAGAGGCCATTGGCGCGATGTAGTAAGGCGGCACTGAGTCCACCGCGTTTGCGGCAGGCGAGCACAGGCTCAAGGTGGCGAGCAGCGGGATCAGGCGAAGGCTGAAGCGGTTCATAAAACTCCCTTTTTCGATGTCGATGGCTCAAAAAAAAGTCCACGCCCGCGGCAGAGAGGCTCTGCGCGAACGTGGACTTCGATGTCCTCAAGATCAGGCGACTTCGGCCGATCTTGGTATTTGCTCTACCAAGTTAAATGCAACCGCCGTGCCAAGCCCTCGACAAAATCAGGACGGCAGGAAATCAATTGGATAATTCGGATAGCTGTAGGCCGGCACGTCCTTGGCGCCAAAGTTGAGCAGGCGCACGCGCTGAAGAATTTTCTGCTCCAACTCCGGGTTGTCGAAGCCGCCAGAGACCAGAGCGCACTGCGTCACCGAGCCATCGGGCGCAATGGTGAGACTCACCACTATGCGGCCCGCGCCCATGCCAGGTGTCTCGCGTGCCGCGCGACTGAAGATGGCATTGAAAGATGATTTGCTGCGATCAAACGCGAGCTGTATTTCTTCCAGCCCACGCGCCGCCGCACGCGGGCTGGCGCCGTTGCTGGCGGGCAGCCTGCCCGCGCCCATGCTCGACTGCACTGCGCCGGTGCGGCGCGCACCCAAGCCCGCTCCGCTGCCACTGCCAGACACGCCACTGAGGCCCGCACCGCCCGTACCACCGCTGGTGGCTGCGGCGCCAGACACAAAGCGCTCGCCACTCGCGCCACCGCGAACCGTGTGCGCCGACACCATCAAGGCCTGTGGATTATTGACGGCCACCAGATTGCGATCGCTCATCGATGCCAGTTGATCGCGCAGGCGTATCAGCCCTGTAGCCTGCGCCATTTCACGCGCCGTGGGTGCCACCGGGGTGGGCGCACTCACGCTGGGCGCTGGTGCAGTCACAACGCGCGATGGCGCTTTTTGCGTGACTGGCTTGGGCACTGCAACCACAGATGGTGGCGGTGGCGGTGGCACCACTTCAGCGACCTTCACCGGCTCGGGTTTGACTAGTGCTGGCAGCAACTCGATGCGTATCGGCACTGGCTGCGATGCACCGGGCGGCGATTGCAAATGCAGCCAGGGCATCAGCAATGCAAACGCAATCACTGGTGCGCCAAGCTGGATGCACAGGCGACGAAACCGCTGGTCGCTCGCAGCCGCCAAGCCCCAGGCATCGCTCATGTGCAGCGTGTGCGCGTTCATGCGCCGGCTCCTGCGGGTTTCTCAACCACCGCTAGCGAGATGTGGCCGTACTCAGCCTCAGCGCAGGCAGCCATGATCTTCTTCAGCAGGTGATACGGGATGCGCTTGTCGGCCAGGATACTGACTTCACCGGGATGCTCTTTGCTGCCGGACCGCTGTTGCAGCGCGGCCTTGAATGCGGCCAATGACTCGGGCTTGCCAGCCAGTGCTTGCGCGGTGTCCATGACTGGTTTGCTATCGACGAAGATTTGTTGTGACGTGACCAGCACCGCCACCGTGGCGCGTGGCGGCATCTGCACCACCGATGCCGGCAGCTTGATGTCGCGCGGCATCGGCAGCACTTCGGGCGACAGCGCATTGAACAAGAGATAGAACACGAGGATCGCGAACACATCAATCAGCGAGACGATGTTGAGCGCCGTCGGCGGCCCTCGCCGCAGCGCGCGCTGGTCGCGTCGTTCCCGCAGGCGCGTGCTCATGGCTGCACCGCAGCGGCGAGATCACCAACGGCAATACGCGGATACAGCTCACCCTTGTCAGGTGCCTGCCGCACCGCGTCCATCACGGCCACCAACTCTTCATACGCCACATCGGGCGCGACCATGAGATTGGCTTTGTCGAATGCCGGTGCTGCTTTTTTTGCCGCGACCAGCAGCGTGGATAGTGCCATCACGTCGTAGCCAGCCTTGGTCTTGGCGATGCGGTGCGAAATGCCATCGCCCACGTTCACCATCAGCGCATCCGGCAGCAGATTGATTTCGGGATGACGCAGCGGTGGCGCAGCCTTGGCCACCGCTGACTTGCCGGGCAAGTCCAACGACAGGATGTTGAGGCGCGCCGCCGCGATGGACGAACTCACCAGCAGAAAGAACACCAGCACCGCGAACACATCGATCATCGACACGATGTTGAGTTCGCCATCTTTCACTTGCCGCAACTGCCGCTGCACACGGCGCGCGCGACGGGTGCTACGCGGTGCGGCGTCATCGTCCTCGGCGGCGTCGAGTGCGAGGTCGTATGGCATCAGACCGCTGCCGCCAGTGCGGTGGCGCGCGCCTTGCCGCAAACGCTGCTGACGAAGCGCGAGCACACCGACTCGATGCTATCGACCAGTTCAGTGGTGCGGCTCTGCATGTGCGAATGCACGAACAAGGAAGGGATGGCGACCATCAGCCCGAACGCCGTGCAGTTCATCGCCTCCGAGATGCCGGACGACAGCAGATCAGCCTTGGTCGCAGGGTCCGCGCTACCCAGTGCGGCGAAGGCACCGATCAAACCCAGCACCGTGCCGAGCAGGCCCAGCAGCGTCGACATGTTGGAGAAGGTGGCGAGGTAATGCGTGCGACGCTCGATGGCGGGCATCACATCCATCAGCCCTTGCTCGGTGGCGATCTCCAGCTCGCTGCGGCGACTGTCGATGCGCGATTGTTTGATGGCGGATTCCAGCACCCGCGCCAGCGCGGCCGATGAATCTGAAAGCACTTTTTCGATCGCGGCATCATCACCGCTGGCCATCAGCGGTGCGACCTCGGCCCACAAACGCTGGCTGTCGCGCTGCGAGCGCAGCAAAAAAATCAGGCGCTCGATGGCGACCGCAACGGCCATCACCAGCACCAGTGCGATGGGATACATGAAGGCGCCGCCGCTCTGAAAAAACTGGACGATGAGAGTGAGAAAGTTCATGGCGATTTTCCGGTGTGGTGAACGGGTGTGATGGGGCTCAGCGCAGCGACTGACGGCGCGCGCGTTGATAGCTATCGACGGTTTCGAGTGCGGCGGTGCGGGCGCGGTCTGCGGCTGCATCGGCGGGTTGCAAGGCCACTTGGTGCATGCCGGGTGGGCGCTCACGCGCGGGTGTGGTCTCGTCTTTCCAGGGCGCCAGAAACAGACCAATCGCAGCGTCCTGCTGCTGCACGATGGTGGTGCCCATCACGGGTGCTTTTGGTGCATCGGCGCGGGCGATTCCAGAGTGCATCACTGCCATCGCAAGCAGTAGAAATGGGGCTCTCATGAGCGATCTCCCATGGTGTTCACCGCTACGTTGGCATTGCTGGTTTCGAGGTCTTTGATCCAGGCGGTGACGATGAGATCGTCCTTGCCGCTGAGTTGCTGATAGCGGCGGTATTGCAGCAGCGCTTCCTGCGGCCGCCGCATTGAAACCTCGTAGAGAATGCCGAGATTCAAGGCCGCTGCCGCGTAGTCAGGCTTTGCCGCCAGTGCTTTCAGATAGAACTGTTCGGCGCGCTGGAAGTTGCCCGCTTCGCGATACAGCGCACCGCACCAGTTGAGTGCGACCGCATTCTCGGGATTGGCGGCGACCGCCTTGGCGAAACTGGCAATGGCCTGGTCGCGCTGCTTGCCGCGCGCATAGAGAATGCCGAGGTCAGTGAGCGGGCCGGATAGCTCCGGGAAGTCTTTCGACAAGCCATGAAATGCCTGCTGCGCTTCGGTGCTCTTGCGCTCGGTCATCAATTGCAGCGCGGCGCGGAAACGCACATCAGCACCTTCTTTGCTGGCTGCTTTTGTGGCGCTGGCCACTACCGGCGCAGGCGCCGCTTTTGCCGTCGCCACCGGTCTTGGCGCAGGGCCGCTGCTACAGGCCGTGACCAACACGGCCAGCAACAATGGCGCGATCAGTCGCTCAATGAATTGCGTCATAACGTTCCTCCAGCCGCTCTTTCTTGCCGTACTTGCCCGGCGCCAATTCGCTGAGTGCCAAGCTGCTCTTGCGAATCCACTGATCCCACACGCCCTGACGCAGACGTTGCAGATTGGCTTCATAGGCCTTCATGGCTTTTTCCTCGAAGGGATTGGCCTGCTCTTCGAGCAGCAGGTTGTATTCGGCGAGGGCATCGGCCGAGAGCGCCAGCGGCCGTTCGGATTGCAGCAGCGCACGGCTGAAATCGCGATAGACCGTGCCCAGCTCGTAGGTCGCAGCGGTGGTCACGTCTGCAAAGCCATAGCCCGCCGCGCGGTCGAGCATCGACACCGCGGCTTCGATGGCGCTGCGGCGCTGCGCCAGGCTCACTTCCACCGGCAGGCTCAGGCGCACCAGTCGCGCATTGGCGGCGCTGATCTGGCCGATTTCAAGACTGGCCTGCGCAGCCATCTGGCGGGTGCTGGCATCGCGCGCGACGGTGGCGGAATCACCAGCCGCAACCAGCTCACGCAGCCAGTACAAATACCGGGCTTGATCCTGCCGACTGTTGCGGGCGAGATCAGCCAGATGCCTACGCGCGACTTGCGCCACTTCCTGCGGTTGAGGATAGCGGTCGAGATAGGTCTCGTAGGCCTTGCTGGCGGCCAGTGCGTTGCCGCCGCGCTCGTAGGATTGCGCCGATAGCAGGCTGGCGTCGCGGCGCATGTCTGGCGACAGGCTGCTGCGCTCGGAGAGCCGCGCATAAACCGCTGCGGCCGCGCTGAGCTTCTTATCCTTTTCGTACGCTTGCGCGAGCTTGCGATCGGCATCGGTCGCCAAGGCATGGTCCGGGAAGCGCTGCTGAAAACCTTCCAGCGACACCTGAGCACCCGGCCAGTCGCCCAGCGTCATCAACGCCGATGCGGCGTCGTACTCTGCCGCCGCACGGATGCTGGCCTGCGGCACCGACACACCGACGCGCGTGAAGGTCTGAGCGGCCAGACGCAGATTGCCAGCATTGCGCGCGACCACGGCCTGTTCGTAAATCGACTTGGCCATGCGCTCTGAAGCAGTCGCACGCTGTGCGTCGTCGCTGTCGAGCAATTTCAGCAGCTCGCCATAGGCGACTTCGGCGGCGGCGTAATCGCGCTGACCAAAACGGGCGTCTGCGACCACACCCAGCATGGCACTGCGCAGTGCCGGTGCGGC
The DNA here is from genome assembly GCA_965279705.1 of Stagnimonas sp. Classification (GTDB taxonomy): domain Bacteria; phylum Pseudomonadota; class Gammaproteobacteria; order Nevskiales; family Nevskiaceae; genus Stagnimonas. Next base: position 1,734,869 of record OZ257257.1, on the reverse strand, counting down.
GGGCTTGGGCGATGCCAGCATGCGGCTGGCGAGTTGCAGCGCCTGTTTGTTGTCGTGCAGGGCAATCAGATTGTCGGCCGCGCGGCTGATGACCAGCGCCCACTGCGGATGATCGGGGAAGCCATCCACCAGCCTGCGACTGGCGCGCACGGATTGCTTCAGCACGTCGTCGCGCGCATCGGGTGCGGTACTTGCAGCCAAGCTCTGCCAAGCCTGTACGGCGGCGTAGGCGGCTTCTGCGCGCTTGGGCTGGCTCGGCGAGTCATAGGCCGCGTGCTCGTATTGCAGCGCGGCGGCGCGGGTCTGGCCTGCGTCGTAGAGCGCATCGGCGTAGAGCAGGTCGAGTGCGGCCACGTCCGCATCGTTGGGGAACAGTTGCAGCGTGCGGCGATACCAGTCCGCTGCCTTCAAGAAATCGGCATTGCGCTGTGCGGTTTCAGTGGCTGACGTGGCCTGCGCACGCGCCTGGTAGTAGCGGCCCAGATCGCCAAGATGGCGTTTCAGCTCTGCCATCACCGTGCTACTTGCGGGCGGCTGGCCCGCTGCGGGCGTGTAGCGCGTGACGTAGGCCTCCTTCGCAGCCACCGCCAGTTCAACGTAACCATTGACCTCGTAGATGCCAATCGCACGACTCTGAAACTCCGGTGCGCGCGGGTACTTTGGATGTCGCTCAACGAAGGCCAGATTGATGTCGGCGGCATCGGTGAACTGCTGCTTTTCGAGCAACTGCTTGGCGAGTGCGACGTAGATGAGCGTGGCAAAACGCGGCTCACCACCGGTCTTCTCGAAGTAGGCGTTGATGTTTTTGCCAGAGCCCAAGGCCGCTAGCGATAAGCTGGTAATGCGCAGCACTTCGGTGGTGATGTCACTACGATTTTTTGCGACGGCAGCGAGTGCGGCATCAGGGTCGTCGAGCGCACCGGGTGGCAGATCGCGGTCGAGAATGGCGAAGAACACCGGCAGTGCTTGCTCATGCTTGCCCTGCTTCACCAGCGACCAACCCAGTTTGTATTGCGCGGGCACAAACAGCGGATTGATCGCGCCAATCGCCACCACACGGCGGTATTGCAGCTCGGCCTCGGCGTAGCGCGTGCGTTGAAACAGCAGCTCGGCGGCGCGGAACACGCCATCGCCTGCACGCTCCGATGCGGGATAGCGATCACCCAAGGCGCGCAGGCTGTTGATGGCGAGATCAACCTCACCCACTGCCTGCTGCGCACGCGCCAGCTGATACAGCACGCGGTCGTTCAACTTGTAGTCCGGTTGCTCTTTCAGCAGCGTTTGATACTGCGCAATGGCCGTGCGCAATACCGGCACATTCACAAGGCCATCGACTTCCGCCAGCTGCACGCGCAGGTCAGCACCTCGGCGCAGCGCATCGGCGCGAGTGGCGGCATCCGCGGGCAGCTTGAGCAGGTAGTCGTACTGCGCAATCGCTGCGCGCGGGTTGGGCGGCACCGACTGCGCCACGCCCACGCGCAGGATGCTCGGCGTTTTCACCGCGAAGTGGCCATTGCGACTCAGCCCGTTGTTCTCGGTGGTGCTGCCGACGGTGGCGGCAGGCTGTGCGGCGGCGACAAAAGCCAGCAGTGCGAAAAGCAGGCCCAACAGGCGGGGTTTCATTGGCTGGCCACCTCGAGTGCGCGGTCGTAGAGCTGCGCCAGCGCGTAACGGGCTTCGACCAAATACGCCTGCGTTTGCTGCTTGAGGCCTTGCAGAGCAGTGGCGGCGATGGCCTCCAGCCGGCGGCATTCGGCATCGCGCTGCACGGCCAGCGTGGCGCGCAATTGCTGGGTGCGCATGAGCACTTCGGTGTTGCCGACGGTGGATAGACTCTGGGCATTGGCGGCGAGCGCGGCGTCGATTTCTTGCAGTTCTTGCAAGACGGCGATGGCGTCCCGAAACGGCTTGTCGCCCAGCAGCGGCTCCAGATAAAAAGTCTCGCGCACGGTTTCGGGCGGATACAGCCACCAGCGCGAATCAGGCAGCAAATCCGCCAGCCCCCAATGCCAGGCGTCGGCTCCATCCCGGTCGAGGATGGCCTTGCGCAGCTTGCCGCTGCTCACCTCGGTGGTGGCCTTGTCGGTGCGCTGCACGATGGCCTCCAGTTGCGTCACCGCGCGGTTGTAGTAGTCCTGCGCTTGGCCCTGCGCACCGAGCTGGTTGAGCGCCCAGGGCACGGCAATCTGGCCTTCCTGCACGGCGGGGTCGGTGGGGTTGCGGCCGGTCAGCTCCACCCACGGCACCATCGCAGCGCGCAGCGCCTCGGCTAGTTCCTTGGGCTTCATCGGCCGCACTTCGCGTAGCTGCGGGCCTGCGGTCACGGTGTCGTTTTTGGCTGCCGATTCGGCGGTGAGTGGTGCCAGCAAGGCCCAGCCTAATCCGAGCAAGGCGCTGTTGGCGTAGGGGCCGGGGTCGCGCACGCGGCGAAACGCGACACCCGCCGCCACACCGTTGCGGTGAGCGAGCTGCTGATAGCCAAGTGCGGCATTGAGACGATCGCACAGCAGGCGCGGGTTTTGATCGCACTCCGCACTGCTGGCGAGTGCCTCCAGCGCCGGCATGCGGTGGCCTGCATCGCCCTCGCTCGCCTGCGTGTTGAATGCGGCATAGAGCGTGGCCGTGTTGTCGGCGACAGTGGTCGCCGCATCCACAATGGGCGACACCGACGGTAAAGCGCTGCTGCCCTCTTGCTGACGCAACACACCCGCCATGAAGCGATGCCCGGTCGCATCGAGAAAATTGGCAGCGCGCGCGCTGGGCGCGTCTGGCTGATCGGGCGTCGCAGGCCACTCGCGCAGTTTCAGCGCGGGCTGGCCTGCAAACGAGGCTTCCATCCAGTTGAGTTCGATCTCCATCGGCGCTGCCGATTTTTCGAACGTCACATCAATCGCCGCCCGCTGCCGCGCATCACTCGGCCCCGCGCCGAACGACGCCGCCGCAGCCTGCGCGCGCAGGCGATGTTTGCCGGGTGCGAGGTCGCTGACCAGCAGCCGGTGCAAGCCGCGCGCGGACAAAGCCTCGGCTTCTGTCTGCGAATAGACGTAGCGTGTCAGCGACTGGTTGTCGATACCCAGCCACACTTCACGCAGCCAGACATTCTTGGCGGTAGCACCGATATAGACGGTAAGCCCATCGTGCCGGCCATCTGAGGCGGATAGCAGCGATCTGCTTTCACGATCCAGTGCCAGCGCCTCAACGCGCAGCGCATCCAGCGCGCCCACATCTACTGCCCATGCAGGCGAGACACTCAAGCCCGTCAACAAGACAAGAAACAGGGCATTGAAACGATGATTGATGCGCGAGGTCATGGTGGCGGGCGAATGGCGCGTTAACTCAACGCCTGCCACCACATAACGGCAACCACGATTTGCGCGGAAGCGGCGATGACTATCGCCAGCAATTGAAAAATGCCGACCACTTGCTCTTGTGACTTTTCCATCGTTGCCATCCCCAGTGGAGAAGCTGATGGGTTTTGGCAACATCGCCAGTACGCACCAACTTCAAGTAAAGGAGATCAGGCAACTTTGGCTGACCGGGAAGCCTTGCGGCCTCAAGGCAATGAAGCAAACACCATGCCAGAGATTGATGAAAGCAGAATCCATTCAGGGTGCGCTTTCAATTTTTCAAGTCGTGCATAAGCCCTCGAAAAAATCGCCGTCGAGATTCCAGAAAGGGCTTTTTTTTGTTTCAGCGCGTTGAGGGGAGACTGTTGGAGAAAAACGGTTCTGGAAGCACTCCTCAGATTGTTCCTAAACCGGTAGGTAAGCCTCGACCAAGGCTCTGGCAGCGCGAGGCAGCCCGGCACTGGGTCCACTGATGCCAAGACTAAGGCGCGAGAAATAGCCGCCGTCCATCAACAGCATCAGGCCATCGGCAAGCGCTTCGGGGTCACTCGCCCCCAGGGATACCGCAAGCGCACGAAGCCGCAGGCGCTTTTCAAGATTGAACGCCAGCACGATCTGGCGTGCCGGATGCGCGTCGTCGGTGATTTCCACCGAGGCGTTGCCAATGGCACAGCCGCGTCCCTCGCAGGTATTGGCCTTGGCGGTCATGCTCTCGAACAGCGCATTGAGCGCCGCCCGCGGATCGTCCGGGAACGGTGCGACCGTCTCGTCCCACCAGCGCCAGAAGCCGTCCTTGGACTCCTTCAGGCATTCCGCCACCAAGTCGTCCTTGCCGGGGAAAGCGCGGTAGAGGCTCATCTTGGTCGTGCCGGCTTCCTGCGCGATCGAATCGACGCTGACGGCCCCGATGCCGCGCCGATAGAACAGGCTGCGAGCGGCCTCGAACACCCGATCGCGGGCGCTTGGTCGCTTCTTGGCCAAGGCATCTACACCTTGCGTTTCGGGATCTTCAGAAAAACTCTTTATCTGTGAGTCACTTGCCGTGCTCATCGTATTCTCCTCGCAGATTCAACTTGAAATGATACTGACCGGTCACTACCATGTTTTCACAGTGATACCGAACGGTATAGTCTCATAGTAGGCAAGATGGGGTGAGACCGCCACTAGTCAAGCTCCAGCGGAGTTGGCGACGGCACCGAACGGCGAAGCAGCAGTCCCGCTGCCAGAACTTTTCAAAGGATCTCGCCATGAAACTCGCCACCCTCCCCAAATCCCGCCTCTGGCTCGCTGGTGTCGCACTCAGCGCCATCACCATCGGCGTCATCAGCATGCACAGCGGTAACACGGCCGCCAACGCGCCGCCTGCGGTTGAGAAAGGCACGCCGGTTTCGGTGGCCACCGTGCAGCAGAGCGCTTATGCCGGCTGGGAAGAGTTTTCCGGTCGCCTGGAAGCGGTCGAGCGGGTCGACATCCGCTCGCGCGTCGCTGGCACCGTGCAGTCGGTGCATTTTCGCGAAGGCGCACTGGTCAACAAGGGCGATCTACTCATCACCATCGACCCGGCACCTTTCGCCGCAGAGACCGACCGCGCCTCGGCGCAGATGGCCGCCGCACAAGCGCGCACCAGCTACAGCAAGAGCGAGCGCGAACGCGCGCAGCGGCTCACCGACGAAGGCGCGATTGCCGAGCGCGAGTTGGACGAGCGCGTCAATGCGCAGAACGAGGCCGATGCCAATCTGCGCGCCGCCCAGGCGGCGCTGCAATCGGCCCGCCTCAACCTAGGCTACACACAGGTTCGCGCGCCGGTCTCGGGCCGCGTCGGCCGGCTGGAGGTCACGGTCGGCAATCTCATTGCCGCCGGGCCCGGTGCGCCGGTGCTGACCACCTTGGTTTCGGTCAACCCGATCTACGCCAGCTACGACGCTGACGAGCGCGTGGTGGCGCGCGCGCTCAAGGGTGCAGGCAAGGCTGCCAACACACTCGACAGCATCCCCGTGCAGATGGGTACTGCCGCCACCGACGACACCCCCTATGAAGGCCGTCTGCAACTGGTCGACAACCAGGTGGACCCGCGTACCGGCACCGTGCGGGTACGCGCGGTGTTCGACAACCAGGACGGCAGCCTGATGCCCGGCCAGTTCGCCCGCATCCGCATGGGGCAGGCCACGCCTGATACCGCGCTGCTCATCACCGAGCGCGCGGTGGGCACCGATCAAAGCAAGAAGTTCGTGCTGGTGGTGGATGCCAACAGCAAGGCCGAATACCGCGAGGTGAAGCTGGGTGCGGCCGTCGATGGCCTGCGCGTGGTGACCAGTGGACTGAAAGCCGGCGAGCGCATCGTCGTCAACGGCTTGCAGCGTGTGCATCCTGGCTCGCTGCTGGTGCCGGAGGCTACGGAAATGGAGGCTAAGTCCGAGCTGCAACCCCGCAACGACAAGGCTGCGCAGTCGTAAGCCCCACCGCCATCATCAAGGGGCTTGAACGCCATGAATGTCTCCAAGTTTTTTATCGACCGTCCGATCTTCGCCGGCGTGCTGTCGTTTCTCATCTTCATCTCGGGGCTGATCGCATTGCGCGGTCTGCCCATCGCCGAATATCCCGACGTGGTGCCGCCCTCGGTGATCGTCCGCGCGCAATACCCGGGCGCCAACCCCAAGGTGATTGCCGAGACGGTGGCCACACCGCTGGAAGAGGCCATCAATGGCGTGGAAGGCATGCTCTATATGGGCAGCCAGGCGACCACCGATGGCCTGATGACGCTCACCGTCACCTTTGCGCTCGGCACCGACCCCGACAAGGCGCAGCAGCTGGTGCAGAACCGCGTCTCGCAGGCCGAGCCACGGCTGCCGGAAGAAGTGCGTCGCTTAGGCCTCGTCACCATCAAAAGCTCGCCTGATCTGACGATGGTCGTGCACCTCGTCTCGCCCAACAACCGCTACGACATGACCTATCTGCGCAACTACGCGCTGCTCAACGTCAAGGATAGGCTCGCGCGCGTACAGGGTGTGGGTCAGGTGCAGCTGTTCGGCTCTGGCGATTACTCCATGCGCGTCTGGCTCGACCCGCAGAAAGTGGCCGAACACGGGCTCTCGGCCGGTGATGTGGTGGCCGCCATCCGCGAGCAGAACGTGCAGGCGGCGGCTGGTGTGGTGGGCGCCTCGCCAGGGCTGGCGGGCATCGACATGCAGCTCTCCATTAATGCCCAAGGTCGCTTGCAAAACGAAGAAGATTTCGGCGACATCATCGTTAAGACCAGCGCCGACGGTGCGGTGACGCGTCTGCGCGATCTGGGTCGGCTTGAACTCGGCGCCTCGGAATACGCGCTGCGCTCATTGCTCAACAACAAGCCCGCCGTCGCGGTGCCGGTGTTTGCGGCACCCGGCTCCAACGCGATCCAGATCTCCGACAACGTGCGCAAGACCATGGCGGAGCTGAAGGCCAACATGCCGGAAGGCGTGGAATACGAGATCGTCTACGACACCACGCAGTTCGTGCGCGCCTCCATCGAGGCCGTGGTGCACACGCTGCTCGAAGCCATCGCGCTGGTGGTGCTGGTGGTGATCCTTTTCCTGCAAACCTGGCGCGCGTCGGTCATCCCGCTGCTGGCGGTGCCGGTGTCGGTGGTCGGCACCTTTGCGGTAATGCACCTGTTCGGTTTCTCGATCAATGCGTTGAGCCTGTTCGGCCTGGTGCTCGCGATCGGCATCGTGGTGGACGACGCGATCGTGGTGGTCGAAAACGTCGAGCGCAACATCGAGAACGGTCTCTCGCCGCGCGATGCGACTTACCGCGCGATGCGCGAGGTCTCCGGCCCCATCATCGCCATCGCGCTGGTGCTGATCGCCGTGTTCGTGCCGCTCGCGTTCATCACCGGCCTCACCGGCCAGTTCTACAAGCAGTTCGCGCTCACCATCGCCATCTCGACGGTGATCTCGGCAGTCAACTCGCTGACGCTCTCCCCTGCCCTCGCTGCCCTCTTGCTCAAGGGCCACAACGAGCCGAAGGACGCACTCACGCGCGGCATGGATCGCACGCTGGGCTGGCTGTTCCGCGGCTTCAACCGTCTGTTTGCGCGTGGTGCGCAGCGCTACAGCAGCGGCGTGCAGGGTGCCATTGCCCACAAGGGCACGATGCTGGTGGTCTACGCCGTGCTGGTGGGCGTGACCGTGCTGCTGTTCAAGGCGGTGCCGAGCGGCTTCGTGCCTGCGCAGGACAAGCAGTACCTGATCGGCTTCGCCCAGCTGCCCGATGGCGCGACCCTCGACCGCACCGAGCAGGTGATCCGCGACATGAGCGCGATCACGCTGGCCACACCCGGTGTCGAGAATGCGATTGCCTTCCCCGGACTCTCGATCAATGGCTTCACCAACAGCTCCAACTCCGGCATCGTCTTCGCGGGCCTGAAGCCCTTCGATCAGCGTCGTGGTGCGGACCAAAGCGCGGCTGCGATTGCGGCCGAACTCAACAAGCGCTTCGGCGGCATCCAGGAGGCCTACATCGCCATGTTCCCGCCGCCGCCGGTGCAGGGCCTCGGCACTACGGGCGGCTTCAAGCTGCAGCTGGAAGACCGCGCCTCGCTGGGCTACGACGCGCTCGATGTCGCGACCAAGAATTTTCTCGACAAGGCCCGCAAGGCGCCAGAACTGACGGGCCTGTTCTCCAGCTACCAGGTCAACGTGCCGCAGCTCTACGCCGACATCAACCGCACCAAGGCGCACCAGCTCGGCGTGCCGGTGACGGACGTGTTCGACACCATGCAGATCTATCTCGGCAGCCTCTACGTCAACGACTTCAACAAGTTCGGCCGCACCTACTCCGTGCGCGTGCAGGCCGATGCGCCTTATCGCGCCCGCGCTGAAGATGTTGGTGCGCTGAAGGTGCGCTCGACCACCACGGGCGAGATGGTTCCGCTGGCGGCACTGATGAACATCAAGCCGAGCTTCGGCCCCGAACGCGCGAGCCGCTACAACGGCTTTCTCACCGCCGACATTAATGGTGGTGCCGCACCCGGCTATTCATCCGGCCAGGCGCAGGACGTGGTGAAGCGCATCGCCGCCGAGACGCTGCCGCCCGGCATCGGCTACGAGTGGACCGACCTCACCTATCAGGAAATCATCGCGGGCAACTCCGCCTTGCTGGTGTTCCCGCTCGCGATCCTGCTGGTGTTCCTGGTGCTGGCTGCGCAGTACGAAAGCCTCACCTTGCCGATCGCCATCATCCTGATCGTACCGATGGGCCTGCTCGCCGCCATGACCGGCGTGTATCTCACCGATGGCGACAGCAATGTCTTTACGCAGATCGGGTTGATCGTCTTGGTCGGGTTATCTGCGAAGAACGCGATTCTGATTGTCGAGTTCGCACGCGAGCTGGAGTTCGCCGGCCGCACGCCGTTGCAGGCTGCCATCGAATCCAGTCGCCTTCGTCTCAGGCCCATCCTGATGACCTCGCTGGCCTTCGTCATGGGCGTGCTGCCGCTGGTGCTCAGCGAGGGTGCCGGTGCCGAGATGCGCAAGGCCATGGGTGTGGCCGTGTTCTCCGGAATGATCGGCGTCACCGCCTTCGGTCTTTTCCTCACGCCGGTGTTCTACGTGCTGCTGCGCAAGCTCACCGGCAACAAGCCGCTGCGCCATCACGGTGAAGTCACCGCACCCGTCGAACCGCACAGCTCGCACGGTGCGGGTGGCGCGTTGCCAGCCGGTGCACCTGCCTATCCGGTGATCCCCGAGTGATCGCCTTTCTGATGGAGCCCCACATGAAAACCAACTTCCGTAAACCGACTCTGCACCTTGTCTTGGCACCGCTGCTCGCCAGCATGGTGCTGGCGGGCTGCGCCACCGCACCGGCGCTCGATCTCTCGCAAGTCCCCGCCACACCGACGAGCTTCAAGGAGGCCGAAAGCGGCCAGTGGACCACTGTCGCCCCGGCCGAGTCGCAGGCCCGTGGCGAATGGTGGAAAGCCTTTGCCGACCCGACGCTCGATGCGCTGATGACGCAGGCCGCCAGCAACAACACCAGCATGCAGCAGGCCGCGGCGCGACTGGCGCAAGCCAGGGCGCAGCTGCGCGGCGTCGATGCCGACCGCAGTCCGCAGCTCGGCGTCGGTGCCAATGCCATGCGGCAGACCGATGCACTCACCGGTGGGCAGCCCTATTCGCTGTTCGGGTTGGGCGCGAATCTCTCGTACGAGGTCGATCTGTTCGGTCGTCTCACGGGTGCCTCCAAGGCCGCGAGCTTCGATGCCAGCAGCAGCGCCGCGCTGCTGCAAAGCACGCAGCTCTTGGTGCAGTCGCAGGTCGCGCAAACGTATCTGGCGCTGCGCGCGCTCGACGAGGAACGTGCGCTGGTGCGCCAGACCGTCGCTACCTATCGCAACACCGAGATCCTCACCGAGCGCCGCTTCAACGCCGGCGATGTCGCCGAACTGGACCTTGTGCGCGTGAAGACCCAGGTGGCGACCACTGAGTCCGATGCGCTCGCACTCGACCGCCAGCGTGCGGCACTCGAACACGCACTCGCCGTGCTGGTCGGTGCCACCGCCAGCAACTTCTCGGTCACCTCCGCGGACTGGTCCGCGAACCTGCCAGTGATCCCCGCCAACGTGCCGGGCACGGTGCTGGCACGCCGGCCGGATGTCTCGGCCGCGCTCAACAGCCTGCTCGCCGCGCAGCAGCGGCTGGGCGTGGCGAAGACCGTGTTCTTCCCCAACATCACGCTCACCGCGCAGGGCGGCACTGCGGCCACGGATATTGCCGACGTGCTGGAATGGTCGGCGCGCAGTTGGGGCATCGGCGCATTGCTGTCGCTGCCGGTGCTGGATGGCGGCCGCCGCGAGGCCGGCGTGCAGTCCGCCAAGGCGCTGCAAGACTTCGCCATGGCCAGCTATCGCGAGCAGATACTGATCGCGTTTCAGGATGTCGAAGACCAGCTCTCGGCCTTGAGCCTGCTGGCTGCGCAATCAGAAGCGCAGAGTCGTGCCGTCGCCTCGTCGGCGCATGCCACGGCGCTGTCGAACAGCCGCTATCGCAACGGCTTCATCGGCCAGCTGGACCTGCTCGATGCCCAGCGCAGCGAGCTGGCCAATCGTCGTCAGGCGGTGCAGGTGAAGTCGGCGCAATACCAGGCCACGGTGGGACTCATCCGCGCACTCGGCGGCAGCTGGGAGACCGCGCCGGTTGCAGCAAACGCCGTGCAGGTGAGCGCGCGGTAACTTACCGATTTAGGCGGGCGTGCTGCTTTTCTTATCGGCCATCCGCAAGCACGAGCGCCGCATCCACCTTGAGTTCGACGCCCGTGAGATGGCGGGCACGCGCTTCGGACATCAGCCAGCTCAAGGTGTCGGCCGCCTGCGTGTAAGAGAGGCCGTCAGCGTGGATGTTGGAGATGCAGTTGCGCTCGGAATCGGCCCGACCCAGGTTAGGCTCCCAAGTAAGGTAGATGCCCAGGCTGTCGGCGATGGACAGGCCCGGACGTTCGCCGATCAGCACCACGACCAAGCGTGCACCCAAGGTCTCGGCGACCTCATCGCCCAGCGCCACCCGCGCCTGCTGCGCCAGCACGATGGGTGCAAGTTTCCAGTTGGGGATGCGGCGCAGCAGCTCGGCAATGAATGGCGCGGCGTGGGCATTGACCGCTGCCGCTGACAGACCATCGGCCACCACCAGCGCCAGGTCGTAGTCGCCCCGCTGTGCGGTGAGCAGGGGAAGATCGTCCGCATGCAGGCGGCGACCCCAATCGGGGCGGCGCAGATAGCTGGTGCGGTCCGGCGCACGCGAGCGCAGCAGCAGGCTGGGCAGCGGCTGCAATTGCTCGGCGATGCGGACGAAGTCCACCACCCCATGCACGGCATCGCGGGCGCGGGCATGCGCGGCCTGGAAGTCCAGTAGGGCTTCGGTCGGCAGCGCGTCGCCAGCACGGCCCAAGCCGATGCGGGCGCGGGTCGCAACGCGCAAGCCGGCGAAGGGATCAACCTCACTGGAAGGCGGCTTGGGCAGGCTCATCGCGGCAAGTTTTCCAGCGCCAGCAACTGTTGCAGGGCGCGATGGTTTGTACCCGGCGGCGGCAGGCGGCCGTGTTCATCCAGCAAGCCCATCTTCGCCAGCCAGGTCTCGAACTCCGGCGCGGGCCGCAGCTGCATGAGATGCCGCGTTGCGACGACATCGTGATACGACAGGCTCTGGTAGCTGAGCATCACGTCGTCCGCGCCCGGCACGGCGATGACGAAATTGACACCGGCCGTCGCCAGCAGCGTCAGCAGCGTGTCCATGTCGTCCTGATCGGCTTCGGCGTGGTTGGTGTAGCAGACGTCCACGCCCATCGGCAGGCCCAGCAGCTTGCCGCAGCAATGATCCTCGAGCCCGGCGCGGATGATCTGCTTGCCGTCGTAGAGATATTCCGGGCCGATGAAACCGACGACGGTGTTGACCAGCAGCGGCCGGTAGGCACGCGCGACGGCGTAGGCGCGCACCTCCATGGTCTGCTGATCGACGCCGTGATGGGCATCGGCAGACAGGGCCGAGCCCTGGCCGGTCTCGAAGTACATGCAGTCGGTACCGACCGTGCCGCGCTTGAGGCTGAGCGCGGCATCCCGCGCCTCGCGCAGCAGCGCCAGGTTGACGCCGAAGCCGGCGTTGGCGGCCTCGCTGCCGGCAATCGACTGGAACACCAAGTCCAGCGGTGCGCCCCGCTCCATCGCCCGCAGGCTGGTGGTGACATGCGCCAGCACACAAGACTGCGTAGGGATATCGAAGCGTTGCCGCAGGACGTCGAACATCTCCAGCAGGCGGATGGTGTCCGGCACGCTGTCGCCCGCCGGGTTGAGGCCGATCACCGCATCGCCCGCCCCGAACAGCAGGCCGTCGAGCGTCGAGGCAGCGATGCCCAGCGGATCGTCGGTGGGGTGATTGGGTTGCAGCCGGCAGGCCAGCCGCCCCGGCAGACCCAGCGTATTGCGAAAGCTAGTGATCACGCGGCACTTGGCGCCGACTGCGATCAAATCCTGATTGCGCATCAGCTTGCTGACGGCAGCGACCATTTCCGGCGTCAGTCCTGAGGCCAGCGCGCTCAGCGCCTCGGTGCTTGCGTCATAAGACAGCAACCAGTTGCGAAACTGCCCGACGCTCATGTGGCACACGGGCGCGAAGGCGGCGGCATCGTGGCTGTCGACAATCAGGCGCGTGACCTCGTCGTGCTCGTAGGGCACCAGCGCCTGGTCGAGAAACACCCGAAGCGGCAACTCGGCCAGCGCATGGCGGGCTGCCACGCGCCGCTCGTCGCTATCGGCAGCAAGGCCCGCCAGCTCGTCGCCGGAGCGTCGCGGCGAGGCGCAGGCCAGCAGCGTCTTAAGGTCATCGAATCGGTGACGATTGATCCCGAGGCTGCTGTGATAGGCCACAACTCACCCCCTGAGGCTGATCGCCCGCCAGCCGCGCTTCACGGCCTCCGCACTCAACACGGCGTCGGCATCCACCGCCACCGCCTCGTCGGCCATCTCCAGCAGGGGGATGTCGTTGCGGGAATCGCTGTAGGCGATCTTGTGGCTGTAGACCTCGGGCTGTGCGGCCAGCCATTGCTGGAGGCGCGTCACCTTGCCCGACTGGAAATTGGGCAGCCCGGCGACGCGGCCGGTGTAGCGGCCGTCGATCATTTCGGCATCAGTGGCGATCAGATGCTCCACGCCCAGCAGTGCGGCGATGGGCTCGGTGACGAAGCGGTTGGTGGCACTGGTGATCAGCAGCGTGGTGCCCTCGGCACGGTGGCGCGCGAGCAACTCGGGGGCCTTGGTCGCCACGATCGGCGCGATGCGCTCGGCGATGAACCGGCGACGCCAGGCATAGAGCGTCTCGGGATCGTGCATTGCCAGCGGCCGCAGGCTGAAGGCGCAGAACGCCATGATGTCCAGCGTACCCGCCTGGTACTGCTCATAGAAAGCCCGGTTGGTCGCCTCGTATTCGGCGCGGTCGACATGCCCTTCGTCGCACAGAAACTGGCCCCAGAGAAAATCGCTGTCGTCGCTCAGCAGCGTATGGTCGAGGTCGAAGATGGCGAGGCGCATGGTGGGCTTTGAGTGCAGATGAGAGTGAGTACAACGATGGAGGGCTAGCTGGGTGTGGATGCAAGTTGCAGCTGCACACGCTTCACGCGCCAGCTCTGAGCGCCGAAAACCTGCACCAGCATGGCCTCGGCGTCGGCGAGCTTGTGGCGCGCAGCAGTGGCATCGCCTTCGGCGCGCAGCACGGCACCCTCCACCCGCAGTCGCTCGGCGCGCAGCAGGCTTTGCGGCGGCTGCTTGTCGAGCACGGCGGCAGGCAGGGCGACAAGCATGGTGCGGGCAGCAGCTGCCTCCCCGGCTGCGGCCAGGGCATCGATATGCCGCAACCGCACCACGTAGTACGGGGTTGAAGTGGGGTCGCTGCCCACGCGCTGCATGGCACTGGTCATCTCCTGCAAGCCTTCGCGCGATTGCATCAGTGCCTGCGCGGTGTGGCCTGCCAGCAGCTGCGCATCGACGCGCAGGCTTTTTGCCTCGGCATACAGCGGCACTTCGGCCAGGGCGGCATCGGCAATGCGGCGGCTGAAGAGCGGACTGGCTTTGTCGAGCAGGGCGATGGCCTCGGCCGTGCGGCCCTGGGCAAGGCGCAGCAGGCTCAACTGATACTGGGTTTTAAGGCTCGCACCGCTGTCTTCGCGCATGCCTTTCAACACTTCGGCGGCAAAGCCCAGAATCAGCGGTTCGGCAGCATCGGGCTCACCCACTTCGAGCAGCAGAGAGCCGATTTCGGCCTTCATGCGCGCCAGATAAAACGTGCCGCCGGCAAAGGTTTCGGCCTTGGGGTCGGCCAATATCTGCTGGTATTGCGCGAGGGCGTCCCTAGGGCGACCCAAGTTTTTCAACAGTGCCGCGCGGCTGCGCTTCACCTCCCATGCCAGGTCGGCATCCATCGGCCCGCCGGCCAACAGCGCATCGAGACGCTTGAGTCCATCCACGGGGTTGTCGCGCGTCAGGCCCACATCGCGGGCGATTTCCTTGCGCAGGGTCGCCACCGTGCGGCGTTCGACGTTGGCAGGGTCGCCAAACTCCTGCTCCGCACGGTCGAGCACCGCATCGAGTGCGGCGATGTCGGCCAATGAAAGTGCAGGCAGAAAGTTCACGTCTTCCATGCGCTTCAGCAAGCCCACGGCGCCCACCGGCTGCGTTGCCGCGACTTCCAGCACTTTCTGAAATGCCTTTTTGATCTGCTCGATCGGCGTTTCGCGCGTATCTGCAAATAACTCGAACACCGCCGCCAGCGTCATCCGCACCCGCGCCTCGACCTCGGGCTGGCCGTCGAGACGGCTATCAACCCGCAGTGCGAGCCTCTCGAAGAGTTGTTCGATGCTGAGCGTCTTCACGTCGATATCGTCGGCCTGCACGACGTCGATGATGTCGTCGGTGAAGTAGCTGGTGACGGCTTCTGCGGTGGCGGCGGCCATCAGCGCCTCGTCACGCGCGAGGCGCGATTGCCGATACAGCACGAGGCTTGCGACCAAGCCCAGCGCGAGCGCGAACACGGTGGCCGTCATCCAGCTGCGGCGCGTGCGCAGCCGCTCGTTGTCACGTTGCAGGTGCGCAGCCGCTTCGAGGGCGCGCTGTTCGGCGGCGTGCTGCATCTCGTTGCGCGTGCGCTCGATGCGACGAGCCTCCAGCGTGCGCAGTCGCTTGGCGAGTTCTTCGGCATCGCCCAGACGATGTACCGGATTGCCATCGGCAGCAGCCGCAATGTCTTCGCGCAGCAGCGGGTCGGCGATGTCGCGTTCCCAGCCAGGAGAGAGCGGCTTCTTGAAGTCGCCGACGCTGAGTTGATACAGCAGTACGCCGAGCGCGTAGTTGTCGCTGCGCACGGTATGCGGTTGGCCGGCGAGCACTTCGGGCGCGAAATATAGCGGCGTGCCGCTGGTCGAATCACTGCCGCCGATGCTTTGCGTCAGGCCCATGCGGGTGATGCCGAGCGCATCCAGTTGCGCCTGCTCCATCACGGCACCACTGCCGAAATCGGTGAGCTGGATGAGCGGGTTTTCAGCCGCGCCGGTGACCAGCACATTGGCAGGCTTCAGGTCTTTGTGCAGCACGCCCACGCCATGCGCAGCGCTCACGGCCTCGGCGATCTGTGCGGCCACATCCAGCCGCGTGGTGAGCGGGATCAACGCCAAGCCACCCGCAGCGGCAGCCCAATCGGCCAGCGAGCCCTGCGGCAGGTAGGGCAGCTCGATGAAGAACGGCGGCTGTTGCAGGTTCCAGTCCAGCAGCTGCGTGACCGCGGCCTGTTCACCCAGCGATTGCCGCAGCAGACGGTTGAGCGTGATCTCTCGTTTGAGGCTGGTCAGCGCCGCATCGTCGAGTGCGAACTTGAGCACCCGCTGCTCGCTGTTCTTCTCGTGCTGCACGCGCCAGACCTCGCCCCGACCGCCGCTTTCGAGATGTGCGACCAGCACCCAGTTGGGGCGCAGCGGCGGATGGTCGCCGCGCTGCAAGCCGAGGCTCGCCTGCTTCGGCACCGGCGTCGTGTGCTGCTCAACCCGCACCTCGGCCACCAGTCGGTAGCCGTAACCGTGCACGGTTTTCAGGGTGTCGGCAGCCGTCTCGCCCAGCACCTCGCGCAGGCGGCTGATGGCTTTGGCCAGCACGGTATCGCTCAGGATGCGGCCGGGCCAGACGGCCTCCAGCACTTCATCCTTGGTCACCACTTCGCCCGCGTGACGCAGCAGGTAGCGCAGCACTTCCAGCGGCTTGCGCTCCAGCTCCACCACGGCACCGCGCACGCTCAGTTGCAGGCTGGATTCATCCAGTACGCAGCCGTTGAAATGCCAGCGCAACGCGCCGCTTGGGTCTTCCCTTTCCATACCGCCAGTGTCGGCAGCTGACGCGCTGTGCGCAAGCGGCACATATAGCGCGATGTGCCGCCGCGCACGGGTTCACGCCTCAGGGCTTTCTGCTCAGGGCAAAGGCGATCACATCGGTGCTGTTGGCGGTCTGGGTGTCCAGCGAATCACCAAAGTGGCCGGTGGTTTCGTCTACCGTCATCAGCACCGGCTGGCCACTGCTGGTACTGGCCGCCAGCTTGGCGTAGAGCTTGGCGACGACCCAGCTCTCCACACGCTTGTCGTTCAAGCCGGTGGTAAGCAGCACAGCGGGATACGCCACGCCTTGTTGCACGCGGTGGTAGGGGCTCATCTGCAAGAGGGCGGCGAACTCGTCGAACTTCGCCGGGTCGCCGAACTCCGGGAAGTTCGGCGGGCCGTTACTGCTGCGCGCAAAGCCGAGCATGTCGGCCGCCGGCACATGGCCGATGGCGCCGCCGAACAACTCCGGCCGCTCGGTGATCGCCCCGCCCATGAGAATGCCGCCGGCGCTGGTGCCTGTGACAGTGGTGCGCGCCGGGCTTGAATAGCCTTGCGCATGCAGCCATTCGGTGGCGGCAATCACGTCGCGCCAGGTGTTGGGTTTGAGCGCCCCCTTGCCGCCCAGGTGCCAGGCGCGCCCCTTGTCACCGCTGCCGCGCGCGCTCACCCAGGCATAGACGCCGCCGCGCTCGTAGAACGCCAGCATCGGAGGAGCGAGATAGGCATTGGTGGGCTGGCCATAGGCGCTGTAGCCCTCGATCAACAGCGGTGCGTGGCCATCGCGCTTGAGGGTTTTGTCATAGACGATGGCAACCGGGATCTGCACGCCGTCGGCACTCGTCACCTCGATACGCTCGACCACCAGATTGGCGAGTGCGTCGTACGGGCCCGGCGCGGGCCAGGGCAGCGATTTCACCTGCCCCTGGGCATCGACGGCAAAGTTTTGCGAGGCATGGTTCCAGTCCCTCAGACGCAGCAGCGCCCCCGGTTGCTGCGGATGTGTGACAAAGGCGCTGTTGCTGGCGAGCGGCAGTGCAATGGGCGTGAGTCGGTAGTCCACCTGCGGACAGGGCGCGCGGATGCACTGGCGCGGCGTAGGCACGCTCTTGAGTAGTGCCAGCGTGGTGCGGCTGGCCTCCAGCGCCGTCACGTAGACCCCGTTTTTGGCAGCACGCAGCGCGGTGAGCACGGCCTTGCCTTCGGGCACGATCTGCGCGCTTTCGGGTGCCGGCAGTGTCGCCTGCCACAAGCTGCCGTTGGGCGATTTGAGCTTGCGCAGCAGCGTCACCGTGCTGCCTTGTACGGTGTATTCGGCGGCTTCGCCGAGAGCGATCCACTCTGGCTTGCCGGCCAGTGCGGCCTTGAGATCGCTGGCGAACAGACGCGCGTCGCCAACGCCATCCTGCACCCAGGCGAATAGATAAGGGCTGCCCGCGATGATGCTGGGCACCGGGTACTCCTGCGGCTTCAAGGCGAGCGCCGGTTGGCTGAGGCGATTCATCAGCAGCACATCCGCACTCTGCGGCTGGCCGAGCCGGTGCAGCCGCAGCTCGCCATCTTCATAGTCGTCCGGCTTGCCCTGCGGCGCGCCCTTGAGTTTGGCGTAGAAAAAACCGCTGCCATCGGGCAGCCACTGACTGTGATCCTCTGCGATGGCATCGCTGCCCTGCACCTGTTGCAGCACATCCGGCAGCACCGTGCCATCGCGCAAGATCACGCGCTGCTCCTCGTGCAGCTCGTCGCCATCCCAGGCCAGCGTGACCACCACCTTGCTGCCATCGTGCGCCGGGCTGTAGCCCATGATCTGCGCCTGCTGGCCGTCGCGGTTGAACTGCTGCGGCCTGACGACTGCCTGCTCTGCGGCGGTTTCACTGGCACGGCGATAGAGGTTGAAGTTCTGCTCCTCACCAGCACGGCGGAAATACCAGATGCCGCCGGTCGCATCCTTTTGCAGATAACCGGTCAATACCGGTTTGGCGCGCAGCAACTCGCCGATGCGCGCCTTCAGGGCGGCCTTGCCGGGCAGCGCATCGAGGGTCTGCCGCGCGTGCTGGTTCTGCGCGCGATACCAGCTCAAGACCTTCGGGTCTTTCAGGTCTTCGAGCCCGCGGTACGGGTCGGGCACGCTGATGCCGTGATAGGTCTCGACCGCATTGCCCGTGGGGAAATCCGCGACCGACGCGGCGTGGCTGGTGCTGATGAAAAGAGCAGCGATCAAGACAATGCAGCGCATGGGCAACTCCGGATGGGATGCGCAGCAGCATGCCGCCTCTCTGACCAAAAAGCCTGACGTCTGCTTGAAATCGTGCGGTTCATGAATTCTTCAAGCATTTTTCAAAGCGCCGTCAGGCTTGCGGGTGTCACCCACGCGAGGCTGTGCAGACCCAGCCAGTCAGGCTGAAAACTTCTGGAGCACCGCCATGAAATACCCCCTCGCCTTCACCCTGCTGCTCGCCTTCACCAGTGCCAGTGCCGCCACCACATCAGCCCAATGCGCCGCGCAAAAGGATAAGGCGCGGGACGCCTGCTACAAGACCCTGCTCGATGAAAAATGCGGCGCGCTGCAAGCCGGTGCGCGCCCCACCATGCCGCAGCTGCAATGCCGGGCGCGGCAGATGCAGACCGCGACCGACGATGACGGGCTCGATCAACGCGTCGAAGCCGTGAAGGCCTGCAAGACCAAAGCCAAAAAGCCCTCGCAGGCCAACCGCTGCGAAAAGCTGATGGACCCATAGCACCGCCCCGCTGCCCAGCGAGCCCCGCCTTCGTGCGGGGCTTTTTGGTGGCCGCTGCCGCTGCTCGCTCGCGCTCCGGCACCCCAAATGGGAGAGCTCAAAACCCAGCCTAAGCGCCTAACCGGGCTGATTCATGATTTTTTCAGCACGCCCAAAACAACCGCCAAGTGGCTGAAAACAAAGCATTCAACTTTTCTTCAAGATGATTTCAAGTGGTCGTCAGGCTTCAGCCCCAGCCGCCACCCAGAGTCAGCCCCGCTGCCACACCGACCCCGTCTCCCACGGGCCAAAGCACGCAGCGACAAGCCCTGACCCTGGAGTGCCGTCCGATGAAACCCACACCGATCTTCCGCAAATCCCTCATGGCCCTGGCCGCTGCGACCAGCCTGCATGGTGCCCCGGCCCAAGCGCAGGACCCAGTGCGCGACCTCGCCAATGCGAGTGCCGATCTCATCAACGGCATCACCTCCTTTTTTGTCGACAACGCCAGCGGTAATGGCGCGGTGCAGCTCGAAACCGACCCCTGCGACACCAGTGGCCGCTCGCGCTGCCTGGGTGGCGATGTGAAGGCGGAGAGCGGCAACGTGGTGAACGGCGGCACCGGCATCGGCTTTTCATCGTTCGCGATCTCGAATCAGAGCGGCTTCGACAACCCCGGCGCCAGCGCCTTCGGTTTTGGCACCCGCGCGATTGGCCTGGGCACCACGGCGATTGGTGATCGCGCGACCGCAGGCATCCCGCTCACCGACGGCAGCGTGGTCAACGGCCTGCACATCGCACCCGCGGAATACGCCACCGCCATCGGCGCGCTGAGCCAGGCGCGCTTCTACAGCACGGCGATCGGCGGCGGTGCGACGGCCTTTGGCAGCAGTGCCATCGCACTCGGTGCGGAATCACTCGCCAGCGGCAATTTCAGTTTTGCCGCGGGCCGCTACTCGGAGGCGACAGCGCTCAGCAGCCTCGCCCTCGGCTTGAGCGCGCAGGCGACCAGCGTTGGTGCGGCTGCACTTGGCAGCGGCGCGCATGCCTTCGGCGTGGCTTCGGTCGCGGTGGGCAGTGCGGCAGCAGCGACTGGCACGCGCACGGTGGCGATTGGTGGCACGGCATCGGCGGCGGGCACGCAGGCCATTGCGATTGGCGACGCGGCCAGCGCGGCCAGCAGCAGCGCCATTGCACTCGGCCGCGGTAGCCTGGCCAGTGCCGACTACAGCCTGGCGCAGGGCGACAACGCCCGCGCACTTGGCGTGCAGTCAGTGGCCTTGGGGCGCGATGCCTTTGCCAGCAACAGCAATGGCCTGGCCCTGGGCAACAACAGCACGGCGAGCGGCGTGAGTGCCAGCGCCATTGGCAACAACGCGGTGGCCAGTGCGGCGCTGTCGCAGGCAGATGGCCACTTCGCCCGCGCGACCGGTGTCGCCTCCATCGCCCAGGGTGCCGGTGCCCGCGCGCTGGCGGATGGCGCGGTGGCGATTGGTGGCGATAACTTCGTTGACCCCAACGGCGCGGTGTTCGCCGCGCGGGTCGAGGCCGGTGCCACCAACGGTGTGGCGCTAGGCCGCGATGCCCTCGTCAGCAATCGCGGCGGCGTGGCACTCGGCAGCAGCGCCGAGACGCGCGCCAACTTTGCGACGGCTGTCGGCCCCGGTGCGCTGGTGCTGGCGGGTGCAACGCAGAGTGTCGCCCTTGGCAGCGATGCGCAGGCCACCGAGGCGCTCACCGTGTCGGTCGGCAACGCCGGCTTCAACGAATACCGCCGCGTGGTGAACGTGGCGGATGGCACCGCCGCCCACGACGCGGTGACGGTGAACCAGCTCGATGGCGTGCGCAGCCGCGTGCGCAATCTCGAACTCAATCTGCTGCCCGAAGCGGCGCAGAACGAGATCATGAACGAGATCGCCGAGGCGCAGGCCTCGCTGGGTATTCTCACTTTGGCGCGTGACCGCCGCGAGCAGCTGATGTCGATCGAAGACATCCAGATCGCCCCCGATGCCCAGGGCGTGGTGGCCGCGGGCGACGGCGCGTTCGTCGGCGGCGATGGTGCGGTCACGCTCGGTCGCAATGCCCGCAGCGAGAGCGCCGGTGGTGTGGCGATTGGCGATGGCGCGCGTTCGGTGATGAGCAACTCGGTGGCGATTGGGCGCGGTGCGACGGCGCTGAGTTCGGTCGCAGTCGGTACCGGCGCGCAGGCCATCAATACCAACACCACGGCGGTGGGCGACAACGCAGTGGCGGGTGGGGTGGTGGCGGCGGCTTTTGGCAACCAGGCCAATGCAGCGGGTGAGCGCAGCACGGCACTCGGTGCCAACAGCCTCGCCAGCAGCTTGCAGGCAACGGCCGTCGGCCATTTCTCGCAGGCAACCGCAGATGCCGCCACGGCCATCGGCACCGATGCGCAGGGCACGGCGCTGGGTAGTACGGCACTGGGCATTTCCACCCGCGCCACAGGGGAGTTGTCGACCGCCGTCGGGTTCGATGCGACGGCGACCGCCACCAATAGCACCGCACTCGGCCGCGGCACGCGCGCCAGCGGCCTGGCCTCAAGTGCACTCGGCCACAGCGCTCACGCTTACGGCGATCGTTCGACCGCCATCGGCTTCAACACCACCGCGCAGGCGTCTGCCACGGCCTTGGGCTCAACCGCCTATGCCGGCGGCGCAAGCAGCAGCGCACTGGGCCGCGCGGCCAGTGCCTTCGCCACCGGGGCCGCAGCACTGAGCAGCGGCGCGCAGGTTTTGGGCGGTGCCACCGCAGGCATTGCTATCGGCGCAGGTGATGGCGTCTACACACCGGGTGATGACTTCGACGCCAATGGCACGCCGGATTTCTTTACCGAAACCGGTGCCGCGCGCGTCGGCAGCAATGCCGTCTACGGCGTCGCACTCGGCCACGGCGCCGTCGCTGCGCACCAGAACGCGGTCGCACTCGGCAGCGGTTCGGTCACTGATGCGGCCAACACTATTAGTGTCGGCAGTGCGGCGCAGCAGCGGCGCATCACGCAAGTGGCCGATGGCCTTGCGGCCAGCGATGCTGCGAGCTTCGGGCAGGTGCAGACGGTGGCAACTCGCTTGACCAACTTCGCCGCCCAGACCAGCAGCGCCGTAGGCGAGGTGCAGAACCGCGCGACCGCGCTCGAAACCACACAGGCCGCACAGGGTGTGCGACTCACCAACGCCGAAACCGGCATCGCCGCCTTGCAAGGCCGTGCCAACAGCACCGACGCGGCAGTCGCCTCGCTGCAGGGCCGTACCGGCGCGCTGGAAGCACTCGCCAACACCAACACCGGTACGATCACCACGCTGCAAACCGGCCTCGCGGCACAAACCATCCGCGTCGATGCCGCTGAAGTCGCCATTGGCAGCCTGCAAACCCGTGCAACAACGCTGGAGACCACGCAGCTCGCACAGGGCACGCGCCTCACGACTGTGGAGTCACGCACCACGGTGGTGGAAGGCCGCGCGACGGCCATCGAGGCCGGGCAGCTTGCCCAGGCCACGCGCATCGGCGACGTGGAAACCCGCACCACGACGCTGGAGGGCGCACAGAACGCACAAGCCACGCGCATCGGCACTGTCGAGACGCGCACCGGCGTGCTGGAAGCGACGCAGGCCGTGCAGGCGACGCGACTGGTGTCACTGGCCGATCTGGTCGCCGACAACGAGAGCGACACCGAACAGCATCTCAACCTCGCCACCGCAGTGATCGCCGCCGGTACGACCAACGTGGTGTCTGCCGGCAGCAACAGCCGCACGCAGGGCAGCAACACGGTAACGCTCGGCAGCGGGGCACTCACCGAGAGCAGCGGCGCCATCGCCATCGGCCAGAACGCCCGGGCGGTGCAGAGCAATTCGGTGGCGATTGGTAGTGGCGCGGTGGCGAACTCATCGGTGGCCGTCGGCACCGGCGCGCAAGCCATCGGTACGAACACCACGGCGCTCGGCGACAACGCGGCAGCGACGGGCAATTTCAGCGTGGCGGTGGGCAACAACGCGCAGGCATCCGTCACCAACAGTGTGGCCATCGGCAACGGCAGCGTGGCGGCCACCGACAACACGGTGAGCTTCGGCCGCGGCACCGCGAGCGAAGGTGCCGCACCCGCCACGCGCCGCTTGAGCAACGTCAGCGACGGCACGGCCATCACCGATGCCGCCACCGTCGGCCAGGTGCAGACGGTCGACGCGCGCAGCGTTGCTGGCCTCAACAACTTGAACGTGCGCCTCAATCAGAGCGAGGCGGTGATCGCCACGCACGACACGCGCATCGGCGCGTTGGAAACCAACCAGCAGCAGCTCGGCAGCGATCTGCAAAAGGTCGAGCGCAATGCCTACAACGGCGTGGCGATGGCCTTTGCCCTGAGCGGCACCAGCCCCGGAGCACTCGGTGCGGGTGAAGGCGGCGTCGGCGTTTCGATCGGCAACTTCAAGGGCCAGAGCGCCATTGCCATCGGGGCTTCGCAGAGCTTCATGCAGGGCCGCACCAGCGCGGGTCTGGCGGTGACCACCAGCAATCGCGGCGACACCGGCGGCCGCGCCAGCGTGTTCTTCAAGTGGTAACGGCGCGCGGCTTTTCGACATCCATTTCTTCGCTACACCTCAAGGGGATCACCATGCACCAGCAACAGAGCACATTCCGACTCACCCAGCTTGCCTTTACCGCTGCCAGCCTTTTCGCCGCACAAGCTTTTGCGATCGGCACCGGCGCCATCGAGATCGGCAGCGAGGGCAATGGCGGCTCATCTGCCAATGCCGCCGGCACAAACAGCGTCGCGATCGGTAGCAACGCGCGGGTGACACAGGCCAACAGCATCGCCCTCGGCACCAATGCGGCCATCTTCGTGCCGCTCGGTCCGGGCAATTTCGCTCCCGAGTCGATTGCCATAGGCAGCAACGCGCTGGTGAACGGCATCGGCGGTGGCGCGATTGCCTTCGGCCGCAATGCACACACTGGTACCACGGCCATCATGAATGGCGTGGTCAGTGCCTCGGCGGTCAATGCCATTGCCATCGGCAACAACGCTGGCGCCATCTTCGATTCGTCGCTGGCGGTAGGTGACCGTACCACCGCCGGTGGGCTGTTTGCTTCGGCCCTGGGCTATATGTCGCGCGTCACGGGTGATCACGGCACGGCGCTGGGCAATCAGAACAGCGCCGGCGAAAACGCCAGCGCGCTGGGCTACTTCAATCTCTCCTCTGGCCGCGATAGCGTCGCCATCGGCAGCCAGAATGTGGCGGATGCCAGCGCCGCGCTGGCGCTGGGTGCGCAAAACGTTGCGAGTGGTGGCTTGTCGGCGGCACTCGGTTTCAACAACCGTACAGCGGGCATGAGCAGCCTTGGCTTTGGTTATCTCAACACCACGGCGGCGGCGGCAACAGGTGCCAGCGCCTTTGGCAGCAACAATACGGCGCAGTCTGCCAACTCGCAGGCGTTTGGCCGCAACAACACCACCTCGGTGGCGAGCAACAATGCCTTTGGCGACAACAACCAGGCGAGCGCCGACAATGCCAACGCCTTCGGTAGCCAGAACACGGCGTCGAATGCGCTGACCAGCGCGTTTGGCGCGAACAACACCGCCAGCGGTCAGAACGCGCAGACGTTTGGCCTGCTCAACACCGCCAGCCAGCTCTCATCCCAAGCCTTTGGCACCAGCAACGTCGCCAGCGGGCAGCAGAGTGTGGCGGTGGGCTACACCAACAACGCCAGCGCCAATCAGAGTCTGGCGCTGGGCAGCTTTGCGCAGGTGATTGGTCTCAACTCCATCGGTTCGATCGCCATCGGCAGCGGCAGTGACGCCAACAGCAGTGCGCGCATCGGCTCGGCTGCGGGCAACGGCGCGGTCAATGGCATTGCCATCGGCAACGGTGCAGTGGTGATGGACGATGCCAATTCAGCGGTCGCCATCGGCCAGCGTTCGATTGCGACCGAGGCGAACACCTTTTCGGTGGGCTCGGTCGGCGTCGAGCGTCGCATCGTCAACCTCGCCAGCGGCACGGCGATTACCGATGCGGTCAACGTCGGCCAGCTCAATGCCGCCATCGCAGCGATCCCCGCCGGGGGCATGGCAGTGGATGTGACGCGCGGTGCTGACCCCACCAGCCTGGGCCTTTCCACCGGCACCAACACCTTCACCGCGCGGGTGAATGGTGCGGCCTACGGCAGCCAGGCCCGCGCCACCGCAGCGAATGGCTTGGCACTCGGCACGTCCGCCATCGCCAATGGCGACAACTGTGTCGCACTTGGCGCCAACTCGGCCTGCGGTGAGGCGGGCGTGGTATCGGTCGGCTCGCTGGTGGGTGGCCCCAACGCCACGCCGCTGACGCGCCGCATCACCAACGTCGGCAACGCCACGCAGGCACAAGATGCCGTGAATCTCGGCCAGCTCAATGCGGCGATTGCCGCGATCCCCGCCGGCAACGGCGGCGGGCCGAGTGCTGCGCAGTTCAACACGCTCACCGGCCGCGTCGATGCGGTCGAGGGCACGCTGCAAAACCAGGGTCAGCAGGTGGGTGCGCTGCAAGCCAGCGATGGCGCGCAGAACGACCGTATCACCACGCTCGAAGCGCGGCCGGACAACAGCGCCGCCGTCACTGCGCTGACACAGCGCGTCGGTGCTGCCGAAGGCACCCTGCAAACCAATACCCAGCAGATCGCCGATACCCGGGCGGGGCTGACCACGCTGGGCAATATCGTCGAGAGCTCGGTGACGATGCTGGACAACCGCGTCACCGCCAACACCGGCGACATCACCACCATCCAGAACCAGCTCGCCAATCTGGGCGCAGGTGCGGCGGGAGTGGACGTGAGCCGTGGTGCCAACGTGGCGAGTCTGGGTCTGGCCACCGGCGCGGGAGCTTATGCGGTGCAGGCCAACAGCACGGCCTATGGACGCGGCGCGGTTGCACAATCGTCGGTGGCGGTGGGCGACCAGGCGATGGCGCTGGGCACCAACACCACGGCGGTGGGTGACAACAGCATTGCCCAGGGCAATTTTGGCGTGGCCTACGGCAACGAGGCGAGTGCAGCAGGCGATCGCGGCGTAGCCACGGGCAGCTTTGCGCGGGCGAGTGCCGAGCGCACGGTGGCGATCGGTACCGAAGCACAGGCACAGGCTGCCGGCAGTGTGGCCATTGGCGACCGCAGCATTGCCAATCAGGTCAACACCGTGAGCTTCGGCAGCAGCGGTGAAGGCGGCCAGGTGACACGCCGTTTGACCAATGTGACCGATGGTATCGCCAGCAGCGATGCCGCCACCGTCGGCCAGGTGCAATCAGCCAACACGCAGACACTGGCGGCAGCGCAGACCCGTGCGATGGCCGGTGATGCCGCCACGCTGAGCAGCGCAAACAGCTACACCGACCAGCGTGTGGCGAGTGTCGCCACCGGCTGCGACGAGGCCTGCCGCGGCGCGCTGACGCAGGACGCCAATGTCTACACCGACCGCCAGGTGAGCCAGGCCAGAACCGAGGTGAATGCCTACACCGACCAGCGCGTGAATGCGGTCGACCAGAAGGTGAACGCGCTGGAAGACAAGCTCAGCTATGGCGTCGCGATGGCCGCATCGTCATCACCCTTGCTGCCTACCAGCGATGGTCTGGCAGTGGGTCTGGGCGGCGCGACCTATAACGGCAAGTCGGCCTTCAGCGTCAATGTGGGCGGCGTTGCCGGCAAGATCAACTTCGCGGTTGGCATTGCGCAGGGCGGCAACAACACACTGGGCCGTGCCAGCATCGGCTACGTTTTCAAGCCCTGGTAAGCCACCACAGCCTGCACGTATGCGCCATGCGTATACGTGCAGGGGCCTGTAGGCTTGGTGGCCATGAGCACGAAACTGCTGATCGCCGACGACCATCCCATCTACCGCGCGGCGATCGCGCAGGCGCTGCGCGAGATCTTGCCGGCGGTGATCATCAGTGAGGCTTCCAGCCTCAGCAGTCTGGAGGCCGCCATCGCGGCCGAGCCGGAGCTGGACCTGGTACTGCTCGACCTGCACATGCCGGGCGCGCAGGGATTCTCATCGCTCATCTACCTGCGCGGCGAGTGCCCTGCTCTGCCGGTGCTGGTGATTTCATCGGACGACCATCCGCAGACCGTGCGGCGCGCGCAGCAGTTTGGCGCGGCGGGTTTCATCCCCAAGTCGGTGCCGGTGGGCACGCTGCAAAGTGCGATCTCGACCGTGCTGGCGGGCGGCCATTGGTTTCCTGCCGCCAAGGCCGATCGCAACCCGGCAGATGCCGAGCTGGCGGCCAAGCTCGCACAGCTCACGCCGCAGCAATTCCGCGTGCTGCTCGCCATCGCCGATGGCCGCCTCAACAAGCAGATCGCACAGGATTTTGGCCTCGCTGAAAACACCGTCAAGGTACACGTCAGCGCCATTCTCGAAAAGCTCGGCTGCTACAGCCGCACGCAGGCGGCGGTGCTGGTGAAGAGTCTCGATGCCAGCACCGGTATCGAAACGCCTTAGCTGTTTTCTGGCTTGAGCAGATGGCTCATCAAGGCCCGCAATGCAGCGGCTTTCACCGGCTTGGGTAGATAACCCCAGCCGCGCTGCGCCGCCAACGCCTGCACCGCCGGATCGCGCTCGGCGGTGATGAGGATGGTCGGCGGCGGCGCGCTTTGCGCGGCCAGTGCGGCATGAAAATCAGGGCCAGTGTGATCGCCCAGGTGATAGTCGAGCAGCAGCAGATCGGGGCGAGGCTGTGCGGATATCGCCGGCAGATCGGCAAGCCCGGTGAGCGGCCGCGCATGGCCACCCCAGGACTGCACCAACGCACTCAGGCCTTCACGCTGGCGCGAGTCGTCGTCGACGCACCAGACTTCGCGGCCTGCGAGTGGCAGTGATTCTTCGTCTGTCGAAGCGGCCACTTCGGGTAGCACCGACTCCACCATTTCGCCGAGCGGCACGGTCACTGCGAACACGCTGCCCTGCCCTACCCAGGAGCGCAGCGACACCGTGTGCCCGAGGCGACGTGCGATGCGATCAACGATAGCGAGGCCCAAGCCCGCGCCCTGCTCATGGTCTCCTTGGCGGCTGTCGAGACGGCGAAACTCCTCGAAGATTTCTTCGCGCTTGTCGTCGGGGATGCCGGGGCCGCTGTCCCATACCTCGATGCGCAACGCGCCTGTGAGACGACGCGCGCCAAACAGCACGCGGCCCTGCGCGGTGTAGCGCACGGCATTGGAGAGCAGGTTTTGCAGCAGCCGCCGCAGCAGGGCTTCGTCGCTGTGCACCACCACATCGGGCACTACGCAGCGCAGTCGCAGACCCTTGGCGGCGGCGAGCATGCCGAACTCGCGTTGCAGTACCTCGAACAAGGGCTGCAAGTGAAAGCTGCGCTCGCTGGTTTGCAGCGCGCCAGATTCCAGGCGCGCGATGTCGAGCAGGCTGCCGAGAATCGCATCCTGCGCCGCCATCGCGCCATCGGCATGACTGGCGAGTGCGTGCAATGCGGGGTCGAGCGGCCGCTCGCGCAGCGCCGACAGGAACATGCGCGCGGCGTTGAGCGGTTGCAGCAGGTCGTGCACGGCCGCAGCGACAAAGCGGCTTTTGGAGCGATTGGCGCGCTCGGCTTCGGCGGTCGCCGCGTGCAAGTCTTCAGTGCGCTGCGCCACGCGCCGTTCGAGCGATTCAGCGAGGCTGCGCAACTCGCGCGCCGTCTGCTTGTAGGCGGTGATGTCGGCGTAGCTGGTGACGAAGCCGCCGCCCGGCAGAGGGTTGCCGCGAATCTCCAGCACCGTGCCGTCCGGCCGCTCGCGCTCGTGCATATGGGGGCGACCAGAGCGCAGATGTTCGAGCCGCCGCTGAATCGCCAGCTCCGGGTCGCCCGCGCCCAGCAGGCCGCGTTTACCGTTGTAGCGCAGCAGGTCTTCAATCGGCCGACCGACCTGCATCAGCTCGGCGGGGAAGCGGAAGATTTCGATGTAGCGCCGGTTCCAGGCCACCAGCCTGAGATCGGCATCGACCACGCTCAAACCCTGCGGCAGATGCTCCAGATTCTCGCCGCCGCCCAAGGCCGCACGGCGCGCGGCTTCGACCACGCCATCCTGCGCGGTGCGCAGCGCCTCGGTGTGCTGGCTCACCAGTGTGGCCAGCTCGTGCTGGCTGCGGCGACGCAGCACCGAGAGCCGCCAGCGCTGCTCCAGAAAAAGTGCGAGGAACACCAGCGCCAGCCACAAGCCCGCTGCCGCCAAGCCGGCACTGCGCGCAGCTGCGGCAATAGGCTGGGTGGAACTGAGTAGATGCAGCGTCCAGCCCTCGTCCTGCAGAGGCAGTGATTGCCAGAGCAGATCGCCCTTCATTGCTGGCGATTGCAGTTGCACCAGCCCCGGTGCCGCACCACGCAGACGCAGGGCTTGCAGGGGCTCGCTACCGTACTGGCGGCTGCCAGCCAACTCGGCGTGCTCGGTCTCGCTCAAGGTGTGCAGCGTGCGGTAGCGAAAGGCATCGCGGTTGGTGAGAAAAACCACGCCGTGCGCATCGCTGACCATCACCACTTCCTCAGTGCGGCCCCAGGCCTGCTCGATGGGTTGCAGTTCCAGCTTCACCGCCACCGCGCCGATGAACTGACCCTGTGCATCGCGCATCGCCTGCGTCAGGTAGTAGCCCGCGACACCGGTGGTGATGCCGATACCGTAGAAGCGGCCCGCGCCCTGCGATCGCGCCTGCTGAAAATACGGACGAAACGCGAAGTCGTATCCAACATTGCTGTTGGGCGTGTGTTCGTTACTGGCCGCCACGCCGACGCCAGCGTCGTCGATCAAGGTCAGGGTGGAGCTGCCCAGCGTGGCGTTGGTGCGCGTGAGCTTGCGGCTGGCTTCTGTCCGCTCGGGCGAACCCACCGGGCTGCGCAGCGCCAGTTGCAGGCCAGAGTCCTGCGCCAGGAGTGTCGGGGCCAGACGATAGCGGTCGATGCGGGTGCGCAGCGCATCGGCATACAGCCCCAGTTGCTCGGCAGCGCGTGTGCCCTCACGCGTCAGCGCCTGCTGCCGCGCGTAGTGCGATGCCGCCCACACCACCAGCGCCATGCCCAGCAGCGTCAGCCCCGTGATCAGGGCTGCGCGCCAGCGTGCACCGGCGATCGTTTGCAGGCTCAGAGGCATCGAGTCATCAGTGCGTATGGGCGGAAGATAGCGACCATTCTGGCGCGTCTGACTCAGTGTGGCTTCACCAGACTATCGAACTCGATATTGATGGCGCGCACCGAGAGATAGATCTCGCGCAGCGAAAACCCCAGCGAGCCGAGCATGAACAGCAGTGCGGCGGCGAATGCCGCACGCGCACCCAGATCGTTCTCGAAGAACAGCGCGAACAGGCACAGCGTGCAGGCCAGCAGACTCAGTACGCCCAGCGCCTGCGTGTTGCGCACCAGCAACAGCCGCTCGCGCAGGCTCTCCACCTGCCGCAGCAGCCGCGCATCCGGCTGCTGGCGATGCAGCGAGATGAGGCCGCGCGCCGCACTGGTCAGGCCCAGAAAGCGGTTGGTGTAGGCCAGCATCAGCAGCGAGATGGCGGGGAACAGCAGGCCGGCGGTGGAGAAGTTGAGCGCATTCATGGGCGACTTAGCCGAACACGTATTTCGCCGCGAATTGCAGGCGGCTCAGGCTGCCGGTGTCACCGCCTTCGTTCTTGCGCTCGCCGAACAGCGCCTCCACACCAAAGTGAATCGGCGGTATCGGCGAATAGATGAGGTTGGCACGATAGGTGAGCACCGACTGGGTGGCGTTGCCGCCGGTCTGCGCGCCATCGTTTTCGGCAATGAGGCCGGAGACGGTGAAGCTCGACCGCAGCTTGTCGTTCCAGGGATGGCGATAGGCGATATAGCCGTTGGCGACCGGAATGGCGTCGATTTCGCCCACCAGATTCACGCTCGCATCGTCCACCGTATTGCTGCCCAGATAGCGACCGACGCCGACGCCACCACTGGCGGTGAAGCGCAGATCATCCTTGCCCATCAGCGGCACCTTGCCCGCCACGCTCAGGGCATAGCCGGTGTCGGTGCCCTTGGCATTGACCGGCGGCAGCACATGGTTATCGGCCTTGAGTTGGCGCAGCAGGCCCGCGACGGTGAAGCTGCCGAAACTCGGTTTGTAGAGGTATTTCACGACCAGATCAGGAACGATGCTGTCGCCCGTTGCACTGTGCTCGGTGGCACCGCGGTTGGCGATGAGAGCGGTCTCGGGTTCTTCGAGCGCGATCTGCCAGCGGTCGGTTGAATAACGCACCTGCGGATAGCGGTTGAGAATCAGGCCATCGGTGGGGCCCAACGCGTCCACGCTTTCCGGCGAGGCCTCGCTGTTGCGGAAGGTGGTGAAATCCTGCCCCAGCAGCCAGCGGTCGTAGGTGAAATAAGCGCGGCGCAGGCCCGGGTTGTAGGCATTGGTGGTGCGGGTGTTGTAGCCGCCGGGATTGGTTCGGAAATCGAGTTCGAGATAGCCCGTCACTGCATGGCCAGCGATCAGGCTCTCGCCTTTGGCCCACACGCGCGTGTCCTTGGCGTGCGCTTGCAAATAGGTGTGCGCGTCCTTCAGCGCCGTGGTGGCGGCGATGGGGATCGCGCCCGGCGAGTAATAGTCACGTGCGCCGGTCAGCACGTTGACATCACCATCGCTGTAGCGGCTGGCGACAGCATCAAGCTTGATCCAGCCGCCGAAGGTGAATTTGACTGGCGGTATCTCGACCTTCGGTGCCGGTGTGACAGCAGCTTGCGTCCATGCCGTCAAAGGGGCGCACAGCAGCAGTGCGGTAGCCAGCCTGCATGTGCAGTCACGCGCCGCATTACGGCCTTGGTTCGATCTCATGGGTTCGTCCTCGTCGTTATTGTTTGTGTGCTGCGGACGACCGTGCCAACGGCAACGTGTTCCCCAGCCGCGACGTTATAGGCCTCGCCATTCGGGCTCATCAATAACTCTTTAAGGCTATGCAGCCGGCGGCTAATCCCAAGGAGCTATTGGCCTGCGACAACACGCCGACCATGATCGCTACCACTACAAACCCGTGCGAGGAGATCGCCCCATGCAGACCACACCGTCCGCTTCATCGTCGTCCCGCTTCTACCTCTGGGTGCTGGCGGCCATCGTTGCCGGTGCCGTGCTCGGTCACTACGCCCCGGCCGCAGGCGTCGCGCTCAAGCCGCTGGGTGATGGCTTCATCTCGCTGGTGAAAATGCTGATCGCGCCGATCATCTTCCTCACCGTGGTGCTCGGCATTGCGGGCGTCAGCGATGTGAAGAAAGTCGGCCGCGTCGGCTTCAAGGCCATCCTCTATTTCGAGGTGATGTCGACCATCGCGCTGGTCATTGGCCTGGTCGTCGTTAATCTGCTGCAACCGGGCGCGGGCTTCAATGCCGACCCGGCGACGCTCGACGCGAGCGCGGTCGCCAGCTACGCAGGCCAGGCCAAGGACCAGACCACGGTGCAGTTCCTGCTCAACATCATCCCCAAGACCTTTACCGATGCCTTCACCGCTGGCGGCAACCTGTTGCAGGTGCTGCTGCTGGCGCTGCTGTTCGGTTTCGCCCTCATGGCCACTGGCGAGGCCGGCAAGCCGATCTACAGCTTCCTCAACAACATCTCGCAAGTGTTCTTCCGCATGATCGGCATGGTGATGAAGTTGGCCCCCATCGGTGCGGGCGGCGCAATGGCGTTCACCATCGGCAAATACGGCGTGGATAGCCTTGGGCCGCTCATGAAGCTGATGGGCAGTTTCTATCTCACCTGCGCGCTGTTCGTGCTGATTGTGCTCGGCACCGTCGCCAAGCTCACGGGCTTTTCGATTTTGCGTTTCATCCGCTACATCAAGGAGGAACTGCTGCTGGTGCTGGGCACCTCGTCGTCGGAATCTGCACTGGTGCCACTGATGCAGAAGCTCGAACGCCTCGGCTGCTCGAAAGGCGTGGTCGGGCTGGTGGTGCCGAGCGGGTACTCATTCAACCTCGACGGCACCAACATCTATCTGACCATGGCGGTGATCTTCATCGCGCAGGCGCTCAACATCGACCTCACGCTGACGCAGGAAATCACCTTGCTGGCCGTCGCCATGCTCACCTCCAAGGGCGCATCGGGCGTGACCGGCGCGGGCTTCATCACGCTGGCTGCCACGCTCGCGGTAGTGCCTTCGGTGCCGGTCGCCGGACTGGCGCTGATTCTCGGCATCGACCGCTTCATGAGCGAGGCCCGTGCGCTGACCAACATGGTCGGCAATGGCGTCGCAGCCATCGTCGTCGCCCGCTGGGAGAACGAGCTGGACACCGAACGCATGGACAATGTGCTGGCCGGCAACGAAGTCGCCTGGTCAGACGATCAGCCGGCGGTGCTGCCCTCAGCCTGATCTTCGCTAACGGCCGCACACTACGTTCCTTCCTTCACCTTAAGCGTCGCCGATGCCGCGACGCTCCGCCGAGCACACCATGACTCTCGCCACCGACGCCTTTCGCCAAGCCGCCCTCGACTACCACGAGTTCCCCACACCGGGGAAACTCGCGGTCACTGCCACCAAGCCGATGTCCAACCAGCGCGATCTGGCACTGGCCTACTCGCCCGGCGTGGCGGCGGCCTGCGAGGAGATCGTCGCCGATCCGGTTAACGCCTTCCGCTACACCGCGCGCGGCAATCTGGTCGCCGTCATCACCAACGGCACCGCCGTGCTGGGCCTGGGCGCCATCGGCCCGCTGGCGGCCAAACCGGTGATGGAAGGCAAGGCGGTGCTGTTCAAGAAGTTTGCGGGCATCGACGTGTTCGATATCGAGATCGACGAGAAAGACCCGGAGAAGCTGGTCAACATCATCGCGGCACTCGAACCCACTTTCGGCGGCATCAATCTCGAAGACATCAAGGCTCCCGAGTGCTTCGCCGTAGAGCGTGCGCTGCGGGCGCGCATGAAGATTCCCGTCTTCCACGACGACCAGCACGGCACGGCCATCATTGTCGGCGCGGCACTGCTCAACGGCCTCGTCGTCACCGGCAAGTCGATCGATAACGTGAAGCTGGTGGTGAGCGGCGCGGGCGCTGCGGCGCTTGCCTGCGTCGAACTGCTGGTGGGCCTCGGCCTGCCGATCAAGAACGTGTGGCTGACTGATCTCGCCGGCGTGGTCTACGAGGGTCGCGTCGAGCTTATGGACCCGGACAAGGCGCAATACGCGCAGGCCACCAGTGCCCGCACGCTGGCGGAAGTGATTGAAGGCGCCGATGTATTCCTCGGCCTCTCCGCTGGCGGTGTCCTGAAGCAGGAGATGGTCGCGCGCATGGCGCCGAAGCCGCTGGTGTTCGCGCTCGCCAACCCGACGCCGGAAATCCTGCCGGAGCTGGTGCGCGCAGTGAGGCCGGACGCGATCATCGCCACCGGCCGCACCGACTATCCCAATCAGGTCAACAACGTTCTCTGCTTCCCGTTCCTGTTCCGTGGCGCGCTCGATGCCGGTGCGACCACCATCACCCGCGGCATGGAGCTGGCCGCCGTGCGCGCCATCGCGCAGCTGGCGCAGGAAGAAAACGACGACGTTGTCGCCAATGCCTACGGCACCAAGGATCTGCGCTTCGGGCCGGAATATCTGATCCCCAAACCCTTCGACCCGCGCCTGATCGTGCGCATCGCACCCGCCGTCGCCAAGGCGGCGGCAGACGACGGCGTGGCGCTGCGGCCAATCACCGACTACGAGGCCTACCGCCTGCGTTTGCAGCAGTTCGTCTATCACAGCGGCACGCTGATGAAGCCGGTGTTCGCTGCTGCCCGGCGCATCGAAGTGGCCGAGCGCTGCCGACTGATTTTTGCCGAGGGCGAAGACGAGCGTGTGCTGCGCGCCGCACAGATTCTGGTCGATGAAAAGATCACCCGGCCGCTGCTGATCGGCCGGCCGGAGGTCATCGAAAGTCGCCTCGCGCGGCAGGGCTTGCGCCTGAAAGCGGGCGAGCACTACGACATCGTCAACCCCGAGAGCGACCCGCGTTACCGCGAGTACTGGGAGGAATACCGCGCCCTGCGCGGCCGCGACGGCGTCACCGCGCAGTTCGCGCGGCTGGAGATGCGCCGTCGCACCACGCTGATCGGCACCATGCTGCTGCGCAAGGGCGAAGGCGAGGGGCTGATCTGCGGCACCATCAGCAACAACGCACGGCATCTCGGCTTCATCGACCAGGTGATCGGCCGCAAGCCCGGCGTCTCGGTGTATGCAGCGATGAACGCGGTGATCCTGCAAGACCGCCAGCTGTTTCTGGTCGATACCCACGTCAATCTCGACCCGACCGCCGAGCAGCTCGCCGAGATCACGCTGCTGGCAGCCGAGACGATCCGCCGCTTCGGCATCGAGCCCAAGGTGGCGCTGCTCTCGCACTCCAACTTCGGCAGCCACGACGACCCTTCGGCGCGCAAGATGCGCGCGACCTACAACCTGCTGCGCGCGCAAGCGCCGACGCTAGAGGTCGAGGGCGAAATGCACGGCGATGCCGCGCTTGACGAGCAACTGCGCCGGGCCGCGCTGCCGGAATCGACCATGACCGGCTCCGCCAACCTGCTGGTGCTGCCCAATCTCGATGCCGCCAACATTGCCTACAACCTGCTCAAGACCGCCGCCGGCCAGAACATCGCCATCGGCCCGCTGCTGCTGGGTTGTGCGGCACCGGTGAACATCCTCACGCCGACTTCGACGGTGCGCCGCATTGTCAATGTGGCGGCACTGACGGTGCTGGAGGCACAGGCTCTGGCTTCGGCAGGCGGCGCGGGCTGAACCATGCTGACGGGGTGATATGAAACATAGCG
Organism: Stagnimonas sp.; assembly: GCA_965279705.1. Taxonomy (GTDB): domain Bacteria; phylum Pseudomonadota; class Gammaproteobacteria; order Nevskiales; family Nevskiaceae; genus Stagnimonas. The sequence continues at coordinate 1,699,170 of OZ257257.1, read as the reverse complement.
AGGCCCTATGCGGCGCATTGGCAGGTTCGATTTTGCCGTTGGGTCATTGATCTCTATCCTTCCGTCACGTTTCCACTCCCTGCCAAAAGGATTTACCTCATGTCGCTCATCAACACCGCGGTCAAACCGTTCAAGGTCAACGCCTTTCACGCCGGCAAGTTCATCGAAGTGACCGAAGCCAGTCTCAAGGGCAAGTGGTCGGTGCTGGTGTTCATGCCCGCCGCCTTCACCTTCAACTGCCCGACCGAAGTCGAGGACGCCGCCAACAGCTACGCCGAGTTCCAGAAGCTCGGCACCGAGATCTACATCGTCACCACCGACACCCAGTTTTCGCACAAGGTCTGGCACGAGACCTCGCCTGCCGTCGGCAAGGCCAAGTTCCCGCTGGTCGGCGACCCCACGCATGTGCTGACCAAGGCGTTCGACGTGCATATCGACGAAGAGGGCTTGGCTCTGCGCGGCACCTTCGTCATCAACCCCGAAGGCATCATCAAGACGATGGAAGTGCATTCCAACGAGATCGCCCGCGACATGAGCGAGACCCTGCGCAAGCTCAAGGCTGCACAGTTCACCGCCAGCCACCCCGGCGAAGTCTGCCCGGCCAAGTGGAAAGAAGGCGAGAAGACCCTGAAGCCTTCGCTCGACCTCGTCGGCAAGATTTAATTCACGCAACCACCACACCCGTCATTCCCGTGAAAACGGGAATCCAGTCCCGCCACTCGCACTGAAGCGCGAGTAGGGCAGCAGAACTGGATGCCCGCCTGCGCGGGCATGACGGGATTTTTTCGCCCGCCATTTTTCAATACACGGAGTTTCCAATGCTCGATACCGACATGCAGCAACAACTCAAGGGCTATCTCGAACGCCTGGTTCGCCCGGTCGAGATCGTCGCCAATCTGGATGACTCCGAAGGCTCATCCGACCTGCGCAAGCTGCTCGCCGACATCGCACCGCTGAGCGACAAGCTCACCGTGCGCGAAGAGTCCAACCCCACTGAGCGCGCACCCTCGTTCGCGGTGACGAGCCCGGGGCAGGACATCAAGCTGCGCTTCGGCGGCCTGCCGCTGGGCCACGAGTTCACCTCTCTGGTGCTGGCGCTGCTGCAAACCGGCGGCTACCCGCCCAAGGTGAGCGCCGAAGTGATCGAGCAGATCAAATCCCTGCAGGGGCCGCTGCGCTTCGAGAGCTATTTCTCGCAGAGCTGCCACAACTGCCCGGACGTGGTGCAGGCGCTCAACCTGATGGCAGTACTCAACCCCAACATCGAGCACGTCGCCATCGACGGCGCGAGCTTCCCCAAGGAAGTGGAAGACCGGCAGGTGATGTCAGTGCCCTTCATCTTCCTGAACGGTCAGCCCTTCGGCGCGGGCCGCATGAGCATCGAGGAAATCCTCGCCAAGGCCGACACCAACAGCGGCGACCGCGAGGCTGCCAAACTCAATGCCAAAGACACCTTCGATGTGCTGATTGTCGGCGGTGGGCCTGCCGGTGCGGCAGCGGCCGTGTATGCGGCACGCAAGGGCATTCGTACCGGCGTGGTGGCCGAGCGCTTCGGTGGCCAGGTGCTCGACACCATGGGCATCGAGAACCTCATCTCGGTGCCGGAGACCGAAGGCCCGAAGCTGGTCGCGGCACTGGAACAACACGTCGGCCAGTACGAAGTGGACGTGATGCGCCTGCAACGCGCCGAGAAACTCAGCAGCGAAAATGGTGTGGTGAGCGTGGAACTCGCCAGCGGCGCGGTGCTGAAATCGAAGACCGTGATCTTGAGCACCGGCGCACGCTGGCGGCAGATGGGTGTGCCCGGCGAAAACGAATACCGCAACAAGGGCGTGGCCTACTGCCCGCACTGCGACGGCCCATTGTTCAAGGGCAAGCGCGTGGCGGTGATCGGCGGCGGCAACTCAGGCGTGGAGGCGGCGATTGATCTGGCTGGCATCGTCAGCCACGTCACGCTCATCGAGTTCGATAGCCAGCTGCGCGCCGATGCGGTGTTGCAGAAGAAGCTGCACAGCCTGCCAAACGTGAAGGTGATCGTCTCTGCGCTCAGCACCGAAGTGACGGGCGACGGCAACAAGGTGAGTGCGCTGCACTACAAGGATCGCGTCAGTGGCGACATGCACACCATCGACCTCGAAGGCATCTTCGTGCAGATCGGCCTCTTGCCCAACAGCGACTGGCTGAAGGGCACGCTGGAGCTTTCACCACGCGGCGAAGTGGTGGTGGATGCGAAGGGTGCAACCTCGCTGGCCGGCGTGTTTGCTGCGGGCGACGTGACGACCACGCCTTACAAGCAGATCATCATCGCCATGGGCGACGGCTCGAAGGCGGCACTCAGCGCCTTCGACCATCTGATCCGCCAGGCCCCTGCCGAGGCGCTGCTGAAGGCGGCATAGACTCAACCGTGGCACACGGCCGATGGCATCCCGCGATGCCATCGGCTTTTTCGTGGGTGGATCAACGATCAGAATAGGGCGGCATGCCGGCCTTGCATCGCTCGCCCAGAGTGCTCAGGCGCGGGCCTGCACATAAACCACATACAGAGGAAACCCATGAAACTCGATGCACGTATTGCCGCCGTTATCACTGGCGGTGCCTCCGGCCTCGGCGAAGCCACCGCGCGCCACCTCGCCTCCCTGGGCGTGAAGGTCGCGATCTTCGACATGAACGAAACCAAGGGTGAAGCCCTGGCGGCCGAGATCGGCGGCCTGTTCTGCAAGGTCAACGTCACCTCGGATGCCGAAGTGGATGCCGGCTTTGCCAAGGCGCGCGCCGCCCACGGGCAGGAGCGCGTGCTGGTGAACTGCGCCGGTGTCGCCACCGCCATCAAGACCGCGAGCCGCGACAAGACCAGCGGCGAAGCCAAGCACTTTCCGCTCGATTCTTTCGAGAAGATCATCCAGATCAATCTCATCGGCACCTTCCGCTGCGTGGCGAAATCGGCGGCAGGCATGCTGTCGCTGGCGCCGCTCACCGACGGCGAGCGCGGCGCCATCGTCAACACCGCGTCGGTCGCAGCCGAAGACGGCCAGATCGGCCAGGCCGCCTACTCGGCCTCGAAGGCTGGCGTGGTCGGCATGGCGCTGCCGATCGCACGTGACCTGATGAGCGAGGGCATCCGTATCAACACCATCCTGCCGGGCATCTTCCACACGCCGCTGCTGGCAGCACTGCCGCAGAACGTGCAGGACGCCCTCGCCGCCTCGGTGCCCTTCCCCAAGCGGCTCGGCCAGCCGCAGGAATACGCCGAGCTGGTGGCGTTCATGGTCTCGACCGGCTACTTCAACGGCGAGGCGGTGCGTCTGGATGGCGCGATCCGCATGGCCCCACGCTGAGCTTTGCCTGGGCGGGTGATTGCGGCGATGCTGTGGGCATTTACTGCCTTTGAGCCTCGTCATGCGCCGCACCCTTTGCCTGCTGCTTGCCTGCACCGCCCTGCCCGCCATCGCGGCTGACCGCATCACCGGCCAGCCGTTTGCCACCCGCAGCGAGGTGATCGCCCTGCACGGCATGGCGGCGACCAGTCACCCGCTCGCCACCAATGCCGCGCTGGATATTCTCAAGGCCGGTGGCTCGGCGGTGGATGCGGCGATTGCCGCCAACGCCATGCTGGGTCTGGTGGAGCCGACTGGCAACGGCATCGGCGGCGATCTGTTCGCCATCGTCTGGGATGCCAAGACGCAGAAACTCTACGGCCTCAACGCCAGCGGCCGCTCGCCAAAGTCGCTGACGCTGGAAAAACTCAAGAGCGTGCTGGCCGAACAGAAGCTCGAACGCCTGCCGCCACATGGCCCGCTGCCGGTGAGCGTGCCGGGTGCGGTCGATGGCTGGTTCGAGCTGCATAACAAGTTTGGCAAGCTGCCGATGAAAACCGTGTTGGCCCCGGCCATCAACACCGCACGCGAAGGCCATCCGGTGAGCGAGGTCGTGGCGTATTACTGGGGCCGCAGCGTGGCGCGGCTCTCGAAGTTTCCCGGCTTCACCGAGCAGATGACGCTGGGTGGACAGGCACCGAAAAAAGGCGAGATCTGGAAGAACCCCAACCTCGCCAACACGCTCGATGCCATCGCCAAGGGTGGCCGCGATGCCTTCTACAAGGGTGCTATAGCCCGCACTGTCGGCGACTACATGAAGGCGCAGGGCGGTTATCTTTCGGCCGCCGATTTCGCCGCGCACACCAGTGAATGGGTGCAGCCGGTATCCACCAACTATCGCGGCTACGACGTCTGGGAGCTGCCGCCCAACTCGCAGGGTATCGCGGCATTGCAAATGCTCAATCTGCTGGAGCCGTATGACTTCAGCAAGATCGCCTTCGGCAGCGCCGAGCATCTGCATCTGGTGACCGAGACGAAGAAGATCGCCTTCGAGGATCGCGCCAGGTATTACGCCGACCCGGCCTTCAACGCCCTGCCCGTCGCGCAACTCATCAGCAAGGCCTACGCCGCCGAACGCGGCAAATTGCTGGACCCTGCCAAGGCCGCCAAGCGCATCGACGCCGGTAACCCTGCGCTCAAACAAGGCGACACGATCTACCTCACCACCGCCGATGCGGCGGGCAACATGGTGTCGCTGATCCAGAGCAACTACCGCGGCATGGGCAGCGGCATGACGCCTACAGGCCTCGGCTTCATCCTGCAGGACCGTGGCGAGATGTTCTCGCTCGAAGCCGGGCACATGAACGTGTATGCGCCGGGCAAGCGACCGTTCCAAACCATCATCCCCGCCTTCATCACCAAGGACGGCAAACCCTGGGTGAGCTTTGGCGTGATGGGCGGCGACATGCAGCCGCAGGGCCACGTGCAGATCGTGCAGAACCTGATCGACTTCGGCATGAACCTGCAGGAAGCCGGTGACGCCCCACGCTGGTATCACACTGGTTCATCAGAGCCGACCGGCGAACAGATGACCGATGGCGGCACTCTGAGCCTGGAGACCGGCTTCCCCTACGAATCGGTGCGGGCGCTGATGGGCAAGGGCCACCAGATGGGTTGGGAGTTCGGCGGCTACGGCGGCTACCAGGCGATCCAGCGCAACTTGAAAACCGGCGCGTATTACGGCGCTTCGGAGTCGCGCAAGGACGGGATGGCGGCGGGTTACTAGCCGCCTCAGCGCTTAGGCAGCATCCCCGGCGGCAGCTTGCCGGCCATGCTGCGCATCATCTTCATCATGCCGCCGCCGGCCATCTTCTTCATCATCTCGCGGCTCTGGTCGAACTGGCGCAGCAGCTGATTGACGTTCTGCACTTCAACACCCGAACCCTTGGCAATGCGGCGCTTGCGCGAGGCCTTGATGAGATCGGGGAACTTGCGCTCCTGCGCGGTCATTGAGTTGATGATGGCGATGACGCGTTTGGCTTCCTTCTCGGGGTTCACGTTCTTGAGCTGGGCCTGCATCTGCGCGCCACCCGGCAGTTTTTCCAGCATGGAGGCGATGCCGCCCATGTTCTGCATCTGCTGCATCTGCTCGCGGAAGTCCTCCAGATCGAAGCCCTTCTTGGACTTCATCTTGGCGGCGAGCTTGGCGGCCTTTTCGGCATCGACCCGCTGCACGGTTTCTTCGATCAGGCCCAGCATGTCGCCCTGGCCCAAGATGCGCGCGGCAATGCGATCGGGGTGGAAGACTTCGAGCTTGTCGCTCTTCTCGCCCATGCCGATGAACTTGACCGGCGCGCCGGTCACCTGCCGAACGGAAAGTGCAGCACCACCGCGCGAGTCGCCATCGGCCTTGGTGAGGATCACACCCGTCAGCGGCACGCGGTCGGCAAAGGCGCGCGCCGTCTTGGCGGCGTCCTGGCCGGTCATGGCATCGACCACGAACAGGGTTTCGGTGGGGTTCACCGCCGCGTGCAGTGCGGCCAGCTCCACCATCATTTCTTCGTCGATGCTGGTGCGGCCGGCGGTATCGACGATGAGCACGTCGGCGGCCTGCAACTTGGCATGGGCGATGGCGGCGCGGGCGATGTCCTCCGGCTTTTGCCCCACCGTGCTGGGGAACCACTCCACACCCACCTGCTCGGCCACCACACGCAGCTGCTCGATGGCGGCGGGACGGTAAACGTCGCAGCTCACCACGATGACGTTCTTCTTCTCGCGCTCTTTCAGCCAGCGCGCGAGCTTGCCGGTGCTGGTGGTCTTACCGCTGCCTTGCAAGCCGGCCATCATCAGCACCACCGGCGGCTGCGCGCGCAGATTGAGCGGCACCGCCTCGCCACCGAGCACGGTGGTCAGCTCGGCCTGCACCAAGCGTAAAAATGCCTGGCCGGGCGTGAGGCTCTGGGTGATCTCCACGCCCAGTGCCTTCTGCTTGATGGCCTCGACGAAGCTCTTGATGACCGGCAGCGCCACGTCGGCTTCGAGCAGCGCCATGCGCAGCTCACGGGCGGCCGAGTTGATCTGGTCTTCAGTGAGGCGGCCGGCGCCGCGCATCGCATCGAGCACGCTGCCGAGGCGTTGGCTTAGAGAATCAAACATGAGTATTCAAGGTCGTTGAAAAATTGAAGAGCGCTGTGAGTCACAGCATGAAAATCTCACCCGCTTCGAGGTGGTGATAGTCCCAGCCCGCCAGTGCCTCGGCGCATTCGCGCTGGATCAAACCCTCGGTGCCGGGCTTGTGATGGGTGAGCAGCAGCTGCGGCCGATACTTCAGCTTGGCCAGTTCGCGGCCCAGCAGCGACGGCGTGAAATGCCGGGAGGTCTCGGCCAGCTCGCCCTGTTCGTCGGGGAAGGCGATCTCGATCATCAGCATGTCGAGCCGCGGCAGCGCATTGAGCGCATCCCAGAGCAGATCGGTGGCGTAGGTGTCGCCGCTGAAGGCGAAGATGCCGGTCTTGCACTGCACCGCCACGCCCACGCCCGGCACAGTGTGCAGCACGTCGAAGCTCTGCACCGAACGGCCACCACCAACATCCAGCGGCGTGTTGACCGGCATCGTCTGCCAGCGCAGCAGGGGATTCTGCGGGGTCGGCAGCTTCGAGAAATCCGGCCAGATCTTCCAGTTGAAGATGTGCTCCTGCACCACTTGCAGCGTCGTCTCGGAGGCATGCACGGTGATCGGCTCGTCGATCAGGTCGAACAGGTTGTCGGCCATGAAGGCGAGGCCGCAGACGTGGTCGAGATGCGAGTGCGTCAGCACCACATGGCGGATGCGCCGCATCTGCGAGAGTGCCAAGTCGCCCACGCCGGTGCCTGCGTCGATGAGCAGTTCGTCATCAATCAGCAAACTGGTGGTGCGCAGGCCGGGCCCGACGCCACCGCTACAGCCCAGAATCTTGATGCGCATTGAGGTGACAGGCGGCCTTGAGAGGGAGCATGAATAAGGTCAAACCAGCTTAACACGCAGCTTTCAAATGCCTTGCCGACGCCGCTCGAAGCGCGTAACAGCGGTGCTATTCTCGATTGATGACCTCCCTTTTGCTCTTGCCCGCCGCACTGGCGGTAATCGCCTATCTGTTCGCCGCCTTGCGCGCCGCACAGGCGCGCGACAGCGGCCCAGTGCTGCTGGTGCTGATCGCCGCTATCATCCTGCACAGCATTGTTTTGATCGCCAGCGTGCAGGCCGTGGGTGGGCGTCTGGGCCTGACACAGGCGCTCTCGCTCCTCACCTGGCAATCGGCGCTGCTGCTGGGGCTGCTATCGGGTGTCGCCACCTTACGGCCGCTGCGCACCGCGATCTATCCACTGGCCGCGACCGGTGTCGCACTCGCCGCCCTGCTACCGACCCAGCCCGGCGGCAACGCCCCGCACGACTGGCGCATCGCGCTGCACGCCGCACTCTCGATCTTTGCAGCCGGGCTGCTGACCTTGGCCGCAGCACAAGCCATCGCACTCGACCTACTCGACCGCCTGCTGCATAAACCCGAGCAACTCGCCCGCGTGCTGCGCATGCCGCCCATGCAGGCGAGCGAAGACTGGTTGTTTCAGCTCATCGGCGCGGGGTTCTTCGTGCTATCGCTGGCGCTGCTCTCGGGGCTGATTTTTGTCGACGATCTTTTCGCGCAGCACCTAGTGCACAAAACCGTGCTCTCAATCATCGCCTGGCTGATCTTTGCGGCTCTGCTCCTCGGCCGCCGACGCTGGGGCTGGCGCGGCAAACGCGCGGTGCGCTGGGCGCTTTCGGGCTACGGCGCGCTATTGCTCGCCTACTTCGGCAGTAAATTGGTGCTCGAACAAATCCTTGGCCGTCACTGGACTTGAAGTGGGTTTTTCGGCTGCTGCACGCGACAACGCCTTGACATCGCCCTACCCGCTTTCGTAATCATGCGCATCCCCGTAGTCACCGGCATCAGCCGCACTTGAACGATCTGCCCCTGGGCCTGGAACTCGCGCTCCTCGTCTTTTTGTTGATGCTCTCCGCTTTTTTCGCGGCTTCTGAAACCGGATTGATGACGCTCAACCGTTATCGCCTCAAGACCCGCGCCCAGCAGGGTGACCGTGGCGCAAGGCTTGCCCAAAAACTGCTCGATCGCCCCGACCGCTTGATTGGCTTGCTTTTGCTCGGCAAGAACTTCTCAGACAACTCCGCCACCGTCGTTGCGACACTGCTCTCCATCAAGCTGTTCGGCAACGACGAGGCGGTTCTGGGTGCCACCACCGTGGTGCTGACCATCGTCATGCTGGTGTTCTCAGACGCCGCCCCCAAGACTCTCGCTGCGCTCTACCCGGAGCGTGTCGGCATCCCCACTGCCTACATCAACTACCCGCTGCAATGGCTGCTCACACCGGTGGTGTGGACGGTGAGCCTGCTCAGCAACGGCGTGCTGCGCGCGCTCGGCGTGACCAAGGAAGACGCGGTGGCGCACTCGCTCTCCAGCGAAGAACTGCGCACCGTGGTGGTGGAGGCTGGCGCGATGATCCCGCTGCGCCACCAGAAAATGCTGCTGTCCATTCTCGACCTCGAACACGCAACCGTCGAAGACATCATGATCCCGCGCAACGAGATCGTCGGCATTGATCTCAGCGAACCTTGGGAAGTGATCCACGAGGTCATCATTGCCTCAAGCCATACGCGACTGCCTGTCTTCAATGGCTCCATTGACGATCTGAAAGGCGTGGTGCATCTGCGCAAGCTGGTGCGCGCTGCCGCGCAGGGCCAACTCAATCTCGACAACCTGATGACGCTGGTGCGCGAACCCTACTTCATCCCGAGCGGCACGCCGCTCAACCAGCAGTTGCTGAACTTCCAGGACCAGAAGCGCCGCATCGGTTTCGTGGTGGACGAATACGGCGACATTCAAGGTCTGGCGACGCTTGAGGACATTCTTGAAGAAGTGGTGGGCGAGTTCACCAGCGACCCTTCCACGCGGCAGAAGAACGTCACCCTCGACCACGACGGCAGCGCGCTGGTGAGCGGCAACGTGCACATCCGCAGCCTCAATCGCAGCCTGGGCTGGAAGCTGCCCATCGACGGTCCGAAAACCGTCAATGGCCTGGTGGTGGAGCAGCTCGGCGACATCCCCAAATCCGGCCGCAAGGTGCGTGTGGGCGACTACGAGTTCGAGGTGATCGAGGCGCGTTCCAACGCGGTCAAGCTGGCGCGCATCCGCCTCACCACGCTCAACCCGGCCGCCGAGCAGTAGACCATCGCAGCAGCGGCCACTGTCCGCAAGACTTCAGCGCGTCCAGCGATATTCCAGCCCGAACAGCAACAGCGCACTGGGGTCCGACCAGCCATAGAACCGCAGGCCAGATGCCCAGCGTAGTTTCGGCGACACCCCGGTCGGGCCGCTCAGCCCCAGGCCGAGCAGGCCGCCTGCCAGCGTGTGCTCGTCCTTGAAGCGCACTGCGGCGGTCTTGCCCTCGCGCTCGCCGTGCAGCACGAACAGGCCCAGGCTCGGCTCCAGCTCGATACCTGCAAACAAGGGCAGATGCCAGAGCGCGGACAGCGACAGCAGATCACCAAAATGCGGCAGCTGCTGGCCGATATCACGTACCAGCTGCGCCTCGTTGGGCGTGGTGCCGCCGACGCTGGCCTTGGCCTCGCCCAGCCGCGCATAGCTGGCCTGTAGCGAGAGGTCTGCCGAAAGCACATATTCCAGATCAATCGCGTAGCCGACACGATCTTCGTCCTGCTGCGCGGTGACGGCATGGCCACGCGCATTGAGCGCCTGTTGCAGGCTGGCGCTGTTGCTGCTCGGGTAGGTCGGCCCGGCCGATAGCCGCAGGGCCCAATCGCCGGGTGCGGCGGCCTGCGCGGCCGGCAGCAGCGCCGCCAGCAAGGCCGCAGCCGCCAGCTTGCGACGCAAGGCCGCCATGCCCATCAGCACCGGCAGCAAGGCCAGACCGAAGGCGCCGCCACCGCTGTTGCCCGTGGCCTGTACCGGCGTGCCGACGGGGGTCGGGGTCGGTGTGGGCGTCGGCGTTGGGGTCGGTGCAACATCGTCATTGACGATCGTCAGCGTGAGGGTGACCGGACTGCCGAGTGCTTTCGCACCGTTGCCGGCCTTGCTCTCGGGTGGGCTGCCCGCCACCACGGCTTCGCTCAGGGTGTAGATCACCGTTTCATCCGGCTCGACGAGGCTGTCATTGACCAAGTTGACGGTGGCCGTCTTGCTGCCGCCCTCGCCATCGGCAAAGGCGATGCTGAAACGGTCGCCACTGAAGTCAGCCCCGAGCGTGGCGCTGCCGCCACTGAGCGTGATGACCGCGTTGGCTGCACCTGCGGTGCCGCCAGTGCGGGTGACGGTGAGCGTGGCGGTGCCAGCGGCTTCGCTGACGCTCAAGCTTGCCTGCGCAAACTGGAGCGTGCCAGCGGGTGCGGGAGCCTCGTCGTCATCGACAATGGTGAGTGTGGCCGTGGTCTGCGCGCCCAGCGCCTTGGCTGCAACCGTGGGCGGGTTCACCCGTTCGGCCAGCGTGAACACTACCGTTTCGTCCGGCTCGTCGATGCCGTCGTTCAAGATCATCACCGTCGCGGTCTTGCTGCCGCCCTCGCCGTCTGCAAACGCGATGCTGAAGTTGTTGCCGCTGAAGTCCACGCCCTCGGTCGCCGTGCCGCCGGTTGCCGTGATGGTGGCGTTGATCGCACCCGCCGTGCCGCCGGTGCGGGTGACAGTGATTACAGCCATTGCAGCACCCTCGCCCACGCTCAGCGTGGCCGGGTTGAACTGGATCGTGCCCGGCGCTGGCACCGCGGTGTCGGTGATGAAGGCCTCACTGAACTCATCCGCCCCTCCTCCCAAGGTCAGTGTCGTGGTCATGGTGCCGCTGGCGGCCGCCGTGTGGCGCACGCAGACGGTGTCACCGTTCACCACTTTTTCCATCGAGGCGATGAAGGTACCGGCGTCGGCCGTGCTGCAGCCAATCGAGTAGCTGCCGTTGGCGACGCGGATCAATGAAGACTGGCCTGCGGGCAGGCCGGCGATGGTGATGATGTTCGAGGTCTGCTCGCTGTTGGGCGTCACACCGGTGCGGTCGGTGAGCACAACGTCGCTGACGCGCGTGCTGGCACTCGCGCCGCCACAGAGCCGGCCGATGATCTGGCGGTTGCCATCGGTAATGGCCACCTGGCCGTTGTTACCCAAAAAGTGCGCGCTGAAGAGGATACGGCCGGCAGGGTCGATCAATAGGCTGCGGTGGAAAGACTCGACGCGCGGCAGCGTGGCCGCGCCACGGGCGGGGGTGATCTCGATGCGGTCGTCGCCAAAGCCCAAGTCCGGCAGGCCGTTGGCGAAGAAGCGCGCCACATGGAAGCGTCGCTGGGTAGTGGCGATGTCGCCGCCGAACACGACGATCTTGCCATCGGCTTGCACTGCCAACCGCTGCGCTTCAAGGTCGCGCAGATCGCTGGTGAGTTCGTTTTCGCCGCGCACGCCACTGCGATCACGCAGCACCAGGCCATCGCCGCCGCCGAAGCTGGTATCGAGCGCGCCGGTGGCGGTGAGCCTGCCGAGTGCGGCCGTGCGCGTGGTGAACAGCAGGCGGCCATCGGGCTGCACCACAAAGTCTTGTGCCACCACACTGCCGAAGTTGGCGTTGTTGGTGGTGACGCGCGCGCGGCCGTTGGTGCCAAAGTTGGCATCGGCCGCACCCGCGGCCGTGAAGGCGAAGAAGCTGTAGTCCTGATTGCCATCGAAGCTCATCACCACCGGGCGGCCGTTTTGCAGGCGGATCACCGGGCCTGCCGGGGCAGGGCTTTGCCTGACGATCACCAGGCCATTGATGCCGTCGGTATCGGCGGTGCCAAAGTCAGCGTCGAGACTGCCATCGGCATTGAAGCGCGCCAGAATCAAGCCGTCGTCATTGGCGCTGAATACGATGGCGACCAAAAGGCGGCCATCGTCCTGACGCAGCAGCGTCAAGTCCCGAAAGCCGGAATTGGGAATACCCAGCTGCGCACGGGTGACCTGCACGGCCCCGTTGCTGCCAAAGCTCAGGTCAGTGGTGCCATCGGCGTTGAGGCGCGCGAGCACCAGTGATTGTCCACCGCGCTCGGTGCTGAGCAGCACCATGAACTGGCCGTTGGGCAGCTGCAAGAGATCATGCACGCGGTCCGTCGTATTGCCCTCGACGGTCACCTTGCTGCCGTCGAAAAAGCGGGTGTCGCGAGTGCCGCTGGTGTTGAAATCGAGATCGAGATTGCCGTTATCGGTGAGCCGCGACTGCGAAAGAAACCGGCCAAGCTCTGAATCCTGAGTCGCCGCATCGTTGTTGCGAATGCTGGTGGCGAGCAGTTTGGAATCGGGCTGCAACAGCAAGCCGATACCAAAGTTTGAGAAGTTGCTCGGCAACACCCTCAAGCCCGCGCCAAAGTCGCTGTCGGCGGCAAACGTCGGGTCGAGCTGGCCTGGCAGGCAGGCTTGCGCGTGCGCGTGCGTGCTGCCGAGCAGCAAGAGCGCGAGCGCTGAGAGTCTGGCGAGGCGGTGACTGAGGGCTGACTTCATGTCGGGTTCTCGGTGAGCAAATCAAAGGGTGCGGCGTGTTTGGGGGCCACTGCGCTCAGCGCGCCTGTGCGAGCCGCAGGTTTTCGTCGATGGCTTCTTTCAAAAGGGCGGCCGAGCCACTGGGCCGGAAAGGCAGATCGCCACGCTTGGCCTTGCGAAAGCTCGGCATGCGCCCCAGCCGCTCGACGATCGCGCCGACATCGCTGCCGGGGTCGACCACCTGGCTCCAGTAGCGAATCAGTTCCTGCACATTGCTCAGGCGCCGCGCCGGGTCCTGCGGCAGCTGGATGGCGGTGGGCAGCGAGGGCGTGACCAGAATCAGCAGCGACTCCTGCCGCTTGATCTCGCTGCGGTTGCGGAAGAACAGGTTTAAACCCGGCACGTCGCCTGCCAGCGGCACCTGCGAGTTGTTGCTGTCCGACACCTGCTCGGAGAGTGCGGAGAGAATCAGCGTCTGCCCGAACGACAGCTCGGCTGTCGCCTGCACAAACTGCTTGAAGGTGGTGAGCGATTGCTGGAAGCGGCCGATCTCCTCGCGCGACAAAAACGAACGCGCGGCCTCGATACGGAAGCGCGTCGCGTCGGCACTGATCGCCTCGGGGGCCAGCTTCAACTTCACACCCACATCCACCGGCTGCAACTCGCCGAGGTTGATGCCGCTCACCGCGACGCTGATGGTGCGGCCGGCGAAGAACTCCGACTCGCGGCCGACGTAGGCGGTGAGCGAGGGCCGCGCGATGACGCCGTAATACTGCTTGGAGTCGTTGAACAGGTTGAGGTTGTAATTGATCTGCGGCACCGAAATCTGCGAGGTGATCGCGCGGGCGCTCTCGCTGACGCGGCTGATGAAGCCATCGGTGTTATTGGTGTTGCTGGCCTGGCTGAAGGTGTTGGCGTAGCCGTATTGCAGGCGCAGGCCGTCGAACAGGTTCACGCCACGGGTCTTGGTATCGACCTGCGAGTTCAGGATGATCGTCACCTCGACCACCATCTGGTTCGGGTCGTCCGGGTTGCCGGTGGCGTTGTCCGTTGGTGCCGCCTTGCGGTCCGGTGTGTAGAACTCGGTGCTGGGCCGGCCGACCGGGCCGGGCGCGATGGGGATTTGCAGGTTCTGGCTCTGGCCGCGCAGCTGCGCGCCAATCAGCAACTCGTCCACGCGCTTGCGCAGGAACACCGAATCCTCGCTGTTGCCGCTGACGGTGCTGACTTTCTGCACCGCGTTGTCGGCGAGATGACGCGCGCGGTCGTCGCCTTGCATGGCGAGCGAGAACGCGGCCAGACGCTGTGCATCCGGCTGCTCGGAGGCCAGTGCCAGACTGCGGTTGGCGGCCAGTTGCAGCATCGGCAGGTCGCCGCGGTGATAGGACGCCACGCCCAGGCCATAGAACGCCTCCCAGCGCTGCGGCTGGTCGAGTGCGGCGACAGCGAAGTGGTCTTGCGCAGCGTCGAACTCGCCGCGCTCCAGCTTGAGGTAGCCCATCATCAGCCGCGCCCAGTAGTTTTGCGGCGTGAAGCGCACGGCGTTCTCGTAGCCCACCTGCGCCATGTCGAGCTGTGCGCTGCTGCCGTTCTTGGCCTGCTGGTCGTAGGTCAGGGCGTAGAGGAATTGCAGATAGCCGTTGGGCAGATCGTCGCGCAGGCTGGCGGCGAGCGCGGTTTGCGCGCTGCCCCAGTCCGACTTTTGCAGCGCGGCTTGCGCGACGGATATGGGCGTGAGGCTGCCATCGGCCACCGTCGTCTCCGTCCGTGGTGCCGGTGCGGCGCAGCCGGCGCTGGTACCCAGCGCCAGGCCGAGTGCGAGCACCGACAGCGGCCGGGTGCGCACTCTACTTGGCGCAGTCATCTTTCTTCACCGTCTTGCTGGTGCCCACGGTCGTCAGCCGCTTGGTGGCGGGCTTTTTCTCTTCGCAATCGCTGGACGCCGGGGGCGCCTGCACCGCACCGCTCTGCGGCCCCGGCTGGTTGTTGAAGACATCGCCCGGGTCATCCTGACGGCCACGGCCGGCGATCACGGCGTCATCACCCGGATCAATCGCACCGGCACTGCCGTTGAAATCAACCCCGCCGCCATTGCCACCGCTGGTCTCGACGACCTGGCCGGGCTGGCCGAACAGATTGCGGCCGACCTGGCTGGTGGTGGGCAGGGCCACACTGCGGTCGATGGCCGCATTGCCCTCCCGGTTGGGGTTGACCTCGCTGCCCGCCGCACCATTGCGCGCCTGGTTCACCTGCGCCGCACTCGCGGGGTTGTTGCGCAGAAACTCCGCACGGGCGGCGGCGTCGTTGCAGCCGTCGATGCCTTGGCAGGAGGTGGCGGTGGTCGTAGTGGTGGTCTTGGTGCCGTCGTCGGCCGTCGTGGTCTTCTCGACCGTGGTCTTGCCGGTTTTCGGGTCGGTGGTGACCTTAGTCACCTCCCTGCCATCGCCAGTGGTGTGGGTCTTGGTGTTGCCGTTGTTGCTGGTCTCGGTCACCGAGCCGCTCGGGTGCACCTTGACGTTGGGATTGGCGGCGGTGTTGAGCGGCGCCTCGACGGTCGCAGGTGCCGCTGGTGCGGCCGGTGCCGCGGCCGGTGGGCCGAAGCCCTCGGTTTGACGCAGGATGTCTGCGGCCGGGCCAGACCCGACCGAGCTGTAGCCGCCGATGACATTAATGTTGCGCGCGGGTGATTTGACCGTGGCGCTGACGCCGTCCGGCCCAAACTTGGTACCCGTGGCGGAGGTGAGCGCGCCATTGCTGATCGCCGCCGTGCCTTGCCCGGCCACACCGGTCGGCCCCGCACCATCGTTGCGGCGGCCACCGGTAACGGCAGTCAGCGGATTGCCGTTGTTGCGCTTGAACTCCTCGGCCTGTTTCTCCAGCTTCTCCTTGTCCACCGCCTCGAAACCCTGGTTGAAACCGGGGCGCTGGCTGGCACTCTCGTTCAGGCCATTGGCCGCGTTCTCCCGCGCTTGTGCGGCCGAGCCAGTGGCGGCGCTACCGGGCGGTGTGGTGGTGCGATCGCTGCGATCGCTGCCGGTCGTGCTCAGGTTGCTGTCCACCGCCGTGCGGCCGGTGTCGGCATTGGGCAGGCCCCTGAGGCCGCTCGGGTCCTTCTTCTTGCCGCCTTTGTCATTTTTGTCGGCGGCCTGCTCCTGCGGCGGATTGCTGTTGTCGGCGTGCAGCGGGGGCGTCAGCGCCAGCAGAAGGGCCAGAGCAAACGAAGTACGGCGGAACGATGAGAGCGGCTGATACATGGGAGTCTCCTGACAGTTGAAACGCGGCGCAGCCAAGGCATCACTGCGGACACTGGCAACGTAGGCCTGCGTGCGTTTCAAGTCCCGACTGAATCCCGACCATTTCCCGACCGTTGCCGTCAGCTGTGATCCAGGCCTCGGTTTTGCTGCCGTGCCGCCCATGCCGCACTATCCCGTCCAGGTTTATTCGGGCGAGACGAGGCAGCCAGTGGCAGCACCAGGACATCCAGACACCAGCAACGGACGCCGACCCGCCGCCACCGAGCGCGGGCTGATCTACCGCTTTGCCGAGTGCGTACTCGATCACCGCAGCCTGCTGCTCAGCGTGCGCGGGGCAGTGGTGAAGCTGGAGCCGAAGCCGCTGGAGCTGCTGCTGCACCTCTTGCGTCACCCTGGCGAAGTGGTGACCAAAGACGAGTTGCAGGACGCCATCTGGCCGGGGCGCATCTTGAGCGAATCGGTGCTGACCAAGGCCGTCGCCAAGCTCAGGCAGGGTCTGGGCGATGAGGATCAGTCCATCCTCAAGACCGTGCACGGCTACGGTTATCGGCTGGTGGCCCCGGTAGTCGTGGAGGTGGCAGGCAGCGCACCCTCGGCTCCGCAGTTGCAGTTGTCGGTGGGCGACCACCCACCGCTGCGGCCGCACTGGCAATTGACCGAACGCCTCGGCGGTGGTGGCCTGGGCGAAGCCTGGCTGGCGAGCCATGCCAAGACCGGCGAGCAGCGCGTGTTCAAGTTCGCGCTCGATGCCGCGGGGCTGACGGCGCTGAAGCGCGAGATCACCCTGTTCCGAGTGCTGAAAGACACACACGGCGACCGCCCCGACATCGTGCGGCTGCTGGACTGGAACATCGAGGAATCGCCGTATTTCACCGAGGCCGAGTACGCCAGCGGCGGCTCGCTGCCACAGTGGGCCGAGTCGCGCGGCGGGCTGTTGCAGGTGCCGCTCGCCGAGCGGCTGGAGCTGGTCGCCCAAGCCGCTGATGCCCTCGCCGCCGCCCACGCCGCCGGCGTGCTGCATAAGGACTTGAAGCCCGCCAACCTATTGGTCGCCAGCGACGATCAGGGCCGCGCGCGCATCAAGCTGGCTGATTTCGGCAGCGGCCGGATGATGGACCTGGCCCGGCTCGAACGGCTCGAAATCACCCGCCTCGGCTTTACCCAGGTCGCCGACGCCGAGCAGGCTGCGCACGGCAGCAGCAGCGATGCCAGCGGCACGCCGTTCTACTTCGCCCCCGAGCTGATGGCCGGCCAGCAGCCAACCGTGCAGACCGATATCTACGCACTGGGCGTGATCCTCTACCAGATGGTGGTCGGTGATCTGAAGCGCCCGCTGGCCGCCGGCTGGGAACGCGAGGTGGGCGATGCGCTGCTACGAGAGGACATCGCGCAGGCGGCATCCAGCCAGGCCGCCTTGCGGCTGGGCGATGCCGCCGCCCTCGCTCGCCGCCTGCGCAGCCTGGATGCCCGCCGCGCCACTGCGCAGCAGCAAGCCGATGCCATGGCCGCCCAGGCACGCCAGCAGCAGCGTGAGGCGCGGCTGCGCATCACCCGCCGCTGGTCGCTGGCGTTGGCCGCCGTCTTCGCCTTCGCGGCCGTCGGCACCGGGCTGATGTATTTCAAGGCCGAGGATCAGCGCCGCCGGGCCGAGGCGATCAACCGCTTCGTCAATCAGGATTTATTCACCGCCGCCAATCCCTGGGAGTCGATGAAGGCCGACGTGACGGTGCGCGAGATGCTCGACCAGGCGCGGGAGAAAGCCAGCACCCGGTTTGCCAAGCAGCCGGATGTGCAGGCTGGCCTGCGCATGACGCTGGGGCGCAGCTACATGGGCATCGGCAATTCGCCCGCCGCCATCGCCGAGTTCCAGAAGGCGCTGGCACTGCTGGGCAGTGACCCACGCTCCACTGCGAAGCTGGCCGTCGAGACCCGCATGTTGATTGGCGAGAGTGCGACCAACAACAACGACAAGCCGCTGGCCGCCGCCACGCTGGAGGCGCTGGTCGAGGATGTGGAGCGCGAGCGCGGCGTCGATGACCCCGCTGCCATCGAGGCGCGCGTGCGGTTGATCGAACTCGAATACACCGCCGGCCGCGAACAACAGGCGCTCGACGCGATGGATGCGATCGAGCCGCGCGCGCGCAAGGTGCTGGGGGCGGAACACGTGATGACCCTGTCGATTCTCAACATGCGCGGCTGGTCGCTGATCTTGCTGTCGCGCCCGGCCGAGGCCGAGCCGTACTTCCGCGAGGCGTACGAAACCCGTCTGCGCACGCTGCCCGCCAATCACCCGGACACACTCGGCAGCCTGCAAGGTCTCGCCAATGTCGCCAAGTCGCTTGGCCACCTCGATGAGGCCGAGAAGCGCTACCAGCAACTGATCGACGCGCGCCGGACGGTGCTGGGCCCCGAGCATCCGCTGACACTGACCGCGATCAACCAGATGCACGCGGTCTACGACGGCCAGGGCCGCCATGCCGACAACGAGCGGATGATGCGGGCGCTGGTCGCAACGCGACTTCGCGTGAGTGGTGCGAGCAACAGCAGCACGACCATTGCGATCAACAATCTCGCCACCACGCTGAGTCGCCTCGGCAAGCTCACTGAGGCCGAAACGCTGTACCGGCAGGTGATGGAACAGGATCGCATTGCCAGCCCCGACGACCCCAGCAACCTCATCACCATCAACTATCTCGCCGACGTGCTGCGCCGCCAGGGCCGGCTCGACGCCGCACTCGCCTTGCACCGCGAAGTGCTCGGCACCGCCGCGCGCCTGCTGGCCGAAGACCGCGTGGAGCGTGGCGTGTACCGGCTGTATTACGCCTACACGCTGTTCGATCTCGGCCGCCGGGCCGAGGCGGCCACGGAGGTGGCCGCCTCGGCGCCCTTGCTCACCAAGAACCTGCCCGTCGGCCATCGCCACCTGCAAATGCTGGAGGCGATGCAGACGCGACTCGGCGGCGCTGTTGCCGCCGCTCGATAAGCGCTAGACAAGGTAGGCCAGCAAGCCGCCGGTCACGGCGCTGAGTGCGATCACCGGCACGACGCCGAGCCAGCCGCGCCACAGCGCGACGAAGCCGGCAACGGTCAGCAGCAATGCCGTGAGATCGAGCTGACCGTGCGGCAACAGCACGTCATGGCCCAGCGTCAGCGCGAGATGCCCAATCGCCCCCACCACGGCGGCGGTGATGGCCGTGAGCGGTGCCGCAAACGCCTGCAAGCCGCGACTGCGCTCGACAAACGGCGCACCGATTAGGATGAACAGAAAGCTCGGCAGAAAGGTGAAGAAGGTGGCAACCAGCGCACCGGCAATCCCCGCCGACAATACGTTGTCGGCACCGGCTGCACCGACGTAGCCGATGAAAGCGACCACCATGATCAGCGGGCCGGGTGTGCTCTCACCGAGGGCTAAGCCATCGAGCATCTGCGGCGGGGTGATCCAGCCGTAGGTCTGCACGGCGTTTTGGAACACGTAGGGCATCACCGCATAGGCGCCACCGAAGGTAAGCAATGCAGCCTGTGTGAAGAACGCGCCCATGCGAGTGAGCGTGCTGCTGCCGCCGAATAGCCAGAGCGTGGCGAACACCACTGCGCCGAGGGCGATACCGGTGAGCGCAATGCGCAGCAGTCGGCCACGATGGATGGTGGCGTGCGGCGGCGAAGGCGTGTCGTCGTCAATCAGTGCCGGCGTGTGCGGTGTTTGGCTGGCACTGCCATGGCCTGCCGGTTTGAGGTGCGCGCGCAGCCGCCAGCCCACGATGCCCGCCGAGAGCACCAGCATTGGAAACACCCAGGCGCTGGTGGGCGCGAAGCTCAGCACCGCCAAGCTCGTCAACGCAATGGCCCACAGCACCGGCTGTCGCAAGGTCTTGCTGCCGATACGCCAAGCCGCAAAGGCGACCACCGCCACCACGGCGGGCTTCACCCCCGCGAGCAGGCTGGTGGAAACCTGTGGGCCGAGTGCGAGATAAGCCCAAGTGAGTGCGATCAGCAGCAGCAGAGAAGGCAGCACGAACAGCACCCCCGCCGCGATGCCACCACGCACGCCGTGCAGCAGCCAGCCGAGATACGTGGCGAGCTGCTGCGCCTCCGGCCCCGGCAGCACCATGCAGTAGTTGAGCGCGTGCAGAAAGCGGCCTTGGGAAATCCAGCGACGCTTCTCCACCAACTCGGTTTGCATGATGGCGATCTGGCCCGCCGGGCCCCCAAAGCTGATACAGCCGAGCGTGAGCCAGTAGCGCAGCGCCTCGCTGAAGCTGGGCGCAGATGGCGCCTGCTCGCTCACACCACCTCGGACATCATCTGCTTGGCGAGCGCTTCGGCGATGCGAATGCCATCGACACCGGCCGAGAGAATGCCGCCCGCATACCCTGCGCCCTCGCCCGCCGGATACAGCCCGCGCGTGTTGAGGCTTTGCAGGTCTTCGCCACGGGTGATGCGCATGGGTGCGGAAGTACGCGTCTCCACCCCCGTGAGCACCGCGTCGTGCAGCGCGAAGCCACGAATCTGTTTCTCGAAGGCGGGCAGTGCTTCGCGGATGGCTTCGATCGCATACGAAGGCAGCGCGGTGTCGAGACTGCCAAGCTTGACGCCAGGTTTGTAGCTGGGCACCACGGTGCCGAGCGTGGTCGAGGCACGACCGGCGATGAAGTCACCGACCAGCTGCGCTGGTGCCTCATAGGTGCCGCCGCCGAGTACGAAGGCTCGCGATTCCCAATGCTCTTGCAACGCCAGGCCCGCCAGCGGCCCGCCCGGATAATCGGCTTCGGGCGTGATGCCCACCACGATGCCCGCATTGGCATTGCGCTCGTTGCGCGAGTACTGGCTCATGCCGTTGGTGACCACACGGTTTTCTTCACTCGTCGCTGCCACCACCGTGCCGCCGGGGCACATGCAGAAGCTGTAGACGCTGCGGCCATTGCGGGCGTGGTGCACCAGCTTGTAGTCCGCCGCCCCCAGCTTGGGGTGGCCTGCAAACTTGCCGAGACGGGCGCGGTCGATGAGCGACTGCGGGTGCTCAATGCGAAAGCCCATCGAGAACGGCTTTGCTTCCATGAACACGCCCCGCGCGTGCAGCATGCGGAAGGTGTCGCGAGCACTATGGCCGAGGGCGATCACCACATGGTCGCTGCGAATCTGCTCGCCGCTCGCAAGCGTGACGCCACGAATGTGAGAGTCCTCAATCAGCACATCGGTGACGCGCTGCTGAAAGCGAATCTCGCCACCGAGCGCGATGATGTCCGCGCGCATCTTCTCGACCATGCTGGCCAGTCGAAAGGTGCCGACATGCGGCTTGCTGACGTAGAGAATCTCCTCCGGCGCGCCCGCCTTCACGAACTCGTGCAGCACCTTGCGGCCCAAGTAGCGCGGGTCCTTGATCTGGCTGTAGAGCTTGCCGTCGCTGAAGGTGCCCGCCCCGCCCTCGCCGAACTGCACATTGCTTTCGGGGTTGAGGATGTTCTTGCGCCACAGCGCCCAGGTGTCCTTGGTGCGCTCGCGCACGGCGGTACCGCGTTCGAGCACGATGGGCCGGAAGCCCATCTGCGCCAGCACGAGTGCTGCAAAAATGCCGCAGGGCCCGAAGCCGACGATGAGCGGCCGATGCGCCATCGCCGGAGGTGTCGCGGTGACAAAGTGATAGCCGATGTCGGGCGCAATGTTGACGTTGCGGTCGTCTGCAAAACGCGCCAGCACACTGGCCTCGTCACTCACATCGAGATCGACCGTGTAGACGAAGCAGAGATCGACTGACTTCTTGCGCGCGTCGTAGCTGCGCTTGAAGACGGTGAAGCCGGCAAGTTGCGCGTCCTTCAATGCCAGTCGCTTGAGAATGGCCGGCCGCAGCGCCTCTTCCGGGTGGTCGATGGGCAGCGAGAGTTCGGTGAGGCGAAGCATGGCGGCTGACGGCCTGGGTTCTGCACCCAGGAGCGTGTGGCTGAAAGAGCCCTATTGTCGCCGCCGCTGCCCTCAGTTGGCGAGCAGCGGTGTGGCCTCTGATTTCCGCGTCCAGCGGTTGTTGCGACCAAAGGTGCCGATGTCGTTGAAGCGCACGCCCATCTCGCACATCACGGCGTGGGCCTTCTTGGCGGTGAGCTGGCGCATGTAGAACGGCTCTTTCACCACGAAGTGATGGATGGCGTGGGTGCTGCCGAAGTTGAAGCAGAACAGGTTGAACGGGGCCATCCACCAGACATTGAGCACCTGGCATTGCTGCATCACGTTCTTAGCCTCGACATCGCCGTAGTAGTGCATGTTGGAGCTGACGAAGTGCAGGCAGAAGGTGCGCAGTAGCGACGGCAGCATGTAGACCACCGCGAACAGATCCAGCCCCGACAAGGCCGATTGCAGCGCGGGTGGCAGGCTCAGGCTGAAGCCGAGCAAGGGTGCTGCCAGCAACACGGCATGGGTCACAAGCCAGGTGTGAAACAGCAGGTAATAGATGTTGCCAAGGGGGAAGTAAGCACGCAGCTGCTCCTTGCCCATCGCCTTCGCAGCCGCTTTTGTCGGCGGATTCTGCGAGCGGACGTAGGCCCGGGTCGCCTTCACCATCGTCTTGGGGCGCAGATACACCGCCAGCATGTTGTCGCCCAGCATCAGCAGGCGGCGCAGGCCCCAGGGCTCGCCGTTGGTGATGCCGCGCTCCTCGAGGTCGCTCTCGGTGCCCGAATACTTGTGGTGGTGCATGTGCAGCTTGCGGCGCACGAAAGGGTTGACGGTGCTCGCCCGCGCCAGCCAGCCGAGAGCCAGCATGAGGTTGTTGACCCAGGGCATCTTGCGGAAATACATGAGGTGGATCAGGTCGTGTTCCAGCTCGTGGATGAGCGAAGCGAACAGGGCCGTCACCGGCACGCACACCCACCAGGCGATATGCCCCTGCACATACAGCACGCCGCTGGCCATCATGCCCAGCAGCGCGATGGCCATGATGCCCGCGCCGATGGCGTCCTGATGCTGAAGCACGGGGTGGCGCGCGCGCAGGTCCACACCTGCCTGCAGCACCACGCGCTTGATGTGCTCGGTTTTCTGCTCGTCGGTCATCGACTGTGCACTTGATTGCTGGGTCTTCATCACGACATGCTCTCCGCCACTATTTGAGTGCATCTACTCTAGGCACCCACCACCCCGTGCGCCTGACCGCCGCCGCCAATCGCTTGACCGAACCCGCCAACATGACCCCCGCGACCGCGCTCACGAGCTGGGCCAAAGCCATCCGCAAGGCGCTGGAAGCCTCCGGCATCGATAGCGCTCGCCTCTTCGCCGAGGCCGGTCTGGATGTCGCCGCGCTCGACGACCCCAACGCCCGCTACCCGGTGCAGGCCACGACAAAGCTGTGGCAGCTGGCGGTTGCCGCGACCGGCGACGATGCCTTCGGCCTCACCGTAGTGCGTCACATCAGCCAGACCACCTTTCATGCGCTGGGCTATTCGCTGCTCGCGAGCAGCACACTGCGCGAGGCCTTCGAGCGCGTGTTGCGCTACTTCCGGTTGGTCACCGACGGCGGCGGGCTTGCCTTCGAGCTGGACGCCGACCGCTATCGCCTGACCCTGCTGCCCACGGGCGCGCAGCCCGCGGTGCAAGCGCTGGATGCCTTCGCCCTGCTGTTCGTGCAGCTCTGCCGCGCCCTGCATCAGCGCGACTTCGCACCGCTGGCGGTGACGCTGCAAAGACCCGAGCCGCACAATCGCGCGGCCTTCGAGCGCAGCTTTCGTGCGCCCTTGCAGTTCGAGGCTGCGCACAATGCCCTGTGGTTCGACCGCGCGATCTTCGAGCAGAAGCTGGAAGGTGCGAACCCCGAACTGGCGCGGCACAACGACGAGATCGTTCTGCGCCATCTGGCCCAGCTGCCAGAGCAGAGCTTGCAGCTGAGGGTGCAGGCAGCACTCATCCAGCAGCTCTCGCTGGGCGAGCCGACGCAGGAGAAAGTGGCGGAATCCCTGCACATGAGCCTGCGCAATTTTCAACGCAAGCTGGCGGACGAAGGCAGCTCGTATACCGCGCTGCTCAACGACACCCGCCGCACGCTGGCGCTCTCGTATCTGCGCAACCCCGCCTACAACTTGGGCGAGATCACCTATTTGTTGGGGTTCTCGGAAGCCAGCAGCTTCAACCGCGCCTTCAAGCGTTGGACCGGGCAATCGCCTAGCGCCTATCGCAGCGGCGACTAGATCAGCGCCAACGCCTGGTCAAGCCGCCCGACGGCGAGCACTTCGATATCGAGCTTGCTCGACTTCCGCGGCCGGTTGGCCTCGGGAATGATGGCGCGCTTGAAGCCGTGCTTGGCGGCCTCGATCAGGCGCTCCTCACCGTTCTGCACCGGGCGAATCTCACCGGCCAAGCCGACCTCGCCGAACACGATCATGTCGTTGGGCACAGGTCTTCCCCTGAAGCTCGACAGAGCCGCCAGCAACAGCGGCAGATCGGCGGCCGTCTCGGCAATCTTCATGCCGCCGACGACATTGGCGAACACATCCTGGTCACCGAGTGCGATACCCGCGTGGCGATGCAACACCGCCAGCAGCATGTGCAGGCGGTTGCTCTCCAAGCCCAGCGTCACGCGACGCGGGTTGCCGAAGGGCGCGGCATCGACCAGCGCCTGCACTTCCACCAGCAGGGGGCGGCTGCCCTGACGGGTGACGGTGATGACGCTGCCCGGCACCGGCTGATCGTGGCGCGAAAGGAACAGCGCAGAAGGATTGCTGACTTCCTTCAAACCCGCATCGGTCATCGCGAACACGCCCAGCTCGTTCACCGCGCCGAAGCGATTTTTCACCGCACGGATGATGCGATAACGGCTACCCACGTCCTGCTCGAAATACAGCACGGTATCGACCATGTGTTCGAGCACGCGCGGCCCGGCAATCGCACCTTCCTTGGTAACGTGGCCGACCAGCACAATGGCGCAGCCGGTGCTCTTGGCGTAGCGCACCACCTGCGCCGCCGTCTCGCGCAGCTGGCTCACCGAGCCAGGTGCGGAGTCGAGCGATTCGGTGTAGAGCGTCTGGATCGAATCGAGCACGACGAGGCCGGGTTTCTCGACGCTGAGCACGCTCAAAATCCGCTCGACGCTGGTCTCGGCCAGCACGGGCAGATCCAGCCGCGGCAGGCCGAGGCGCTTGGCACGCAGATGCACCTGCGTCAGTGATTCCTCGCCGGTGATGTAGAGCGTCTTCAGCCGGGCCTGCACGCCAGCCAGCACTTGCAGCAGCAAGGTGGATTTGCCGATGCCCGGATCGCCGCCAATGAGGATCACCGAACCCGCCACCACGCCCCCGCCCAACACACGATCCACTTCTGAAAGCTCGGTGGAAACCCGCGGTGTGTCTTCGGTGGCGACCGCCTCCAGCAACTGCACGCCGGTTGCTCCGGCAAGGCCGGCCATGCCGCCGCTGCGCGCCCCACTGCCCAGGCCGCGCGGGGCGGCGGTGACGGTGGCTTCCATGAGCGTGTTCCAGGCCGCGCATTCGCCGCACTGGCCGGCCCATTTGGGCGATTGTGCGCCGCAACTCTGGCAGATGTAGACGGTTTTTGGCTTTGCCATTCGGGGGCTTTTATAGAGGTTTTTTGCGGATGCTGGGCCGCAATGAAAAAGGTAGTATCTGCGGCATTACAACGTAAAAGATCAAAGGGAGTTTCGCGTGAAAGACCGCATCTGGGCCAAGGACTGGTTTGTTGCCATTGCCTTTGCCCTCATCTTCGCGATTCTGGCGTTTGGCGTGTTCGCCACCGGCTTCCAAGGGCTGGAGCGCGGCCTGTATGACAGCGGCGTGCGCGGGCGCGAAGCCACGCCGTCCGACCGCATTGCCATCATCACCATCGACGACGATTCCATCGCCAACCTGGGTCGCTGGCCTTGGCCGCGTGCGCAGCAGGCGCAGCTGTTGGACAAGATTAATGCCGGCGGCCCCAAGGCCATCGTCAACACCGTGCTGTATCTGGAGCCGGAGCAGGACCGCAGCGCGCAGGCCACGGCCGATCTGCTGGCGTATCTCGACAAGTCGGCACTGACGCAGCAGATCCCGGTGGAGATCGAAACCTTCGGCATCATGCTGGACGATGCCGGTGCCAAAGCACCTTTAACTGCCAGCATCGCCAAGGCCTACAAGGAATCCGCGCTGGTCACCGGCTACGGCCAGGCCATCACCGAACTCAAGGCGCGCATCAGTGCGCTGGGCAGTGCGGGCGGCACGCCCGATACCGTGCTGGCCACCGCCCTGGCACAGGGCAACCACACGCTGTTGCCGCTGCTGTTCACTCTGGGCCGCCCACAAGGCCTGCCCGACCAGCCCTTGCCGGACACCGTGCAACGCGATTCGCTGACCAATGTGGTCGATAACGTCGGTGCCCGCAGCAATGGCTATCTGCCGCTGCCCGCCAGCGGTGTAGCGGTGCCGATTGGCGCACTGATGCAAACCACGGCAGCGGTCGGGCACCTCAACGCCACGCCAGATGTCGATGGCGCGGTGCGGCAGGAGGCGCTGGTGCTGCATTACTTCGATGCGTTCTATCCCTCGATGGCGCTGCGTGCGGCGGCCCTCTCGCTCAACCTCAAGCCCGCCGACATCCAGGTGAAACTGGGCGAAGGCATCTCAATGGGCGGGCTGGAATTGCAGACCAACCCTCAGCTCATGCTCTATCCGCAGTTCTATGCCGACCACGAAGGCGTGCCCGCCTTCAAAACCGACTCGGCATTTGATGTAATGGCCGGCAAGATCCCGGCGGATAAATACAAAGACAAGATCGTGCTGATCGGCACCACCGCTGCCGGCACGGGCGAGAGCTTTGCCACGCCGGTGTCCTCGGCCACGGCACCGTTGGTGATGATGGCGCACTCGATTTCGAGCATCCTGCAGCAGCAGTATTTCGTGCGGCCCAGCTGGGGTCATTGGCTTGAGATTGCCGCGTTTCTGGTGGTCGCCGCGTTTCTCGCACTGGCGGTGCCGCAGCTGAGTGCGGGCCTCGCTGCCACGATCACGGTGGTGCTGGTGGTCGGCTTGCTCGGCACCGAATACCTCTTGCTGGCGGGCTATGGCCTGTGGCTCAAGCTGGTCGGCACGGCGCTGTTCGCTGCCGTTGGCTATGCCGTGATGTTGCTCAAGCGCTTCAACCTGGCAGAAAAACTCAAGTTCGCCAGCGAGACCGAATCGGCCGAAAGCAACAAAATGCTGGGCCTCGCCTTCCAGGGCCAAGGTCAGCTCGACATGGCCTTCGACAAGTTCAAGCGCGTCAAGCCGGTGGACGACAAGCTGCTCGATCTGCTCTACAACCTGGCCCTCGACTTCGAGCGCAAGCGCCAGTTCAACAAGGCGGAGTCGGTCTACCAATACATCTTCGGCCAGAACAAGACGTTCAAGGATGTCGAGGTCAAGCTCAACCGCGCCAAGAAGCTCAGCGAGACGGTGATTCTGGGCGGCGGTGCGATGGGTTCGACCACCGCCGGCGGCACCATGATCATGGCCGGCGGCGGCACCGAGAAGCCGATGCTGGGCCGATATCAGGTCGAGAAGGAACTCGGCAAGGGCGCAATGGGCGTGGTGTATCTGGGCAAAGACCCGAAGATCGGCCGCATGGTCGCCATCAAGACCATGGCGCTGTCGCAGGAGTTCGAGGCCGACGAGTTGCAGGATGTGAAGGACCGGTTCTTCCGCGAAGCCGAAACCGCCGGGCGCCTGAGCCACCCCAATATCGTCTCGATCTTCGACGCCGGCGAAGAGCACGACCTCGCCTACATCGCGATGGAATTCGTGAAGGGCGGCGACCTCACCCGCTACATCAAGCCGCACAATCTGCTGCCGGTGCCCGAAGTGCTGCGGCTGATGGCCGATGCGGCCGATGCGCTCGACTACGCGCACGGCAACTCGGTGGTTCACCGCGACATCAAGCCCGCCAACATGATGCTGCTCGATGAGGGCAAGGTCATCAAGCTGATGGACTTCGGCATCGCCCGCATCGCCGACAGCAGCAAGACCAAAACCGGCATGGTGCTGGGCACGCCCAGCTACATGAGCCCCGAGCAACTGGCCGGCAAGAAGGTGGATGGCCGCAGCGATCTGTTCTCGCTCGGCGTCACCCTGTATCAACTGCTTACCGGCAGCCTGCCCTTCCAGGCCGATTCGATGGCCACACTCATGTTCAAGATCGCCAACGAGAACCATGCTTCGCCGCTGATCGTGCGGCCCGACCTGCCGGCCGAGATGACCGCCATCATCGACAAGGCGCTGACCAAGAACTACGAGCAGCGGTACGCCCGCGGCAAGGACCTGGCCAGCGACCTGCGCGACGTGATGCGCAAAGTCGCGACGTAGCGCAAGCTACGCGCACGCAGTCACTGCCCCACATCGGCCCAACATCTAAACCCGTCCCCGACATGTCGCTCAAGGACAAAGTGTCCACCGCAATGCTCTCCGACATGGGGCGCGTGCGCACCAATAACGAAGACGCCGTGGCCGAAGACATGAGCCTCGGTCTGCTGGTGCTCGCCGACGGCATGGGCGGCTACAACGCCGGCGAGATCGCCAGCGGCATCTCGATTGCTACCGTGCTCGACACCGCCCGCCGCGAGTGGAAAACCCTGCCCAAGGGCGAGGTCGACGCCACCACCGGCTACACCCACGAGGCACTGATGCTGCGCAACGCGGTGGAGACGGCGCACACCACCATCTACCACGTCAGCCAGAGCCAGCCGCAGTGCGCCGGCATGGGCACCACCGTGGTCACCTGCCTGCTGCACAACGACCGGCTCTCGATTGCCTACGTCGGCGACTCGCGCCTGTACCGGCTACGCCAGGGCCGGCTCGAACAGATCACCCGCGACCATTCGCTGCTCGAAGAACTCATCGCCCGTGGCCATTACAGCCGCCCCGAGGCGATGAAGCTGGTGCGCAAAAACATCGTCACCCGCGCCTTGGGCGTGGAGCCGGAAGTGACCGTGGACATCATTGAAGAAACCGCCGAAGTCGGCGATGTGATCCTGCTCTGCTCCGATGGTTTGACCGACATGGTGGATGACGAAACCATCCGCCTGACGCTGGTCGAATATGCTGATAACCTCGACGCGGCTGCAAAAAAACTCGTCGATACCGCCAACGAGCGCGGCGGCAAAGACAACGTTTCGGTGGTGCTGGCGCGAGTCAACGAAGGCTTCATGCGCAAGCAACGCTGGTTCGACCGTTTTGCGGATTGGTTTTAAGAAATCTCGAAGGGAAACACGAGGAAGTCATGGGCAAGCTCATCATCACGGAATCCAGCGGCGCATCGCGCGAACTGGTGCTGGACAAAGAGCGCGTCAGCATCGGCCGCCATGCCGACAACGACATCTGCCTCAACGACAAGGCCGTGTCGGGCCACCACGCCGTCATCATCACCATCCTCTCGGATTCCTTCCTCGAAGATCTCGACTCCACTAACGGCACGCTAGTCAACGGCAAGCAGATTGCCAAGCACCCCCTTAGCAACGGCGACACCGTCAGCATCGGCCGCAACTCGCTGCGCTACGAAGGTGACCAGCAAGGCGGCGAAGACTTTGAAAAGACCATGATCCTGCGGCCCTCGCAGGTCGCCGCCGCCATGGGCACGCCTGCCTCCGCTGCCCAAGCCGAGAGCAAGCCGCTCACCGGCCGCCTGCGGGTAGAGAGCGGCAGCAATGCCGGCCGCGAACTGGAGCTGACCAAGGCCCTCACCACCATCGGCAAGCCCGGCGTGCAAGTGGCTGCCATCACCAAGCGTTCGGATGGCTTTTATATTGTCCACGTCGGCGGCTCCGCCGGTGGCAAACGCCCGCTTGTGAACGGTGCCGAGATCGACCAGCAGGCGCGCAAGCTGAGCGCCAACGACATCATCGAACTGGCCGGCACGCAGATGCGGTTTCTGCTCGCCTGAGCGCAAACAGCAGCTAGATCAAAAAAGCCGACTTCAGTCGGCTTTTTTGATGGGGTCGGCAAGGGGCTGACACCTCTCGTCAGTACTTGGCTCAGAAACCAATTTCTGACTATCGGACAACCATGCTCACCACGTGGCGCAGGTGCGACATAGACACACAATCGATGTCTGTGTGCCAATCGGCTCTTAACCAACCGTGCAAGAGCACATCAGGATCGCGCGGGCATCCACTATCAAACTCGACAGCCCAGCACGAATTTTAGGCGGGCAGGATGGCGGCTAGAAACAAACACGGCCCTGAAAGGGCCGTGTTTGTTGATGCTTGGCGGACAGGGCGGGATTCGAACCCGCGAAACGATTGCTCGTTTACAAACTTTCCAGGCTTGCTCCTTAAACCACTCGGACACCCGTCCATAAAATGATTCGCGATTTTAGCTTTTTGCAGCGCTGCTTGCAGCGTCTTCCGACTCAATGCCTGGCGGATAGTCGAGGCAGGCAGTGCCTTTGCCCTTTTTTGGCATGGGCTGCTGCGCCGCAGCTTGAGCGGCGGCTGGCGTAATTTCAGGCACTAGAAGTGCCGAGGGTGAGCTGGGCAGGTTGAGGCCTTCCGCTGCCTTGATCGGCGGGATAGCTGCTGCTTTGCGATAACTGGCGTCTTCTTTGCAGGTTTGGTTACTGGCGCAGGCACTGAGCAACGCGGCAGCTGAGACGATCACGACTAAAGAGATTTTCATGCTTGGATTCCCGCGGCCTTGAGGGCAACGCGTACAGTGGGTTCAGCAGCAGCGGACATGGGCACCAGCGGCAGTCGCAACCCTGGAGGAATGCGACCCATCGCATGAAGCGCCCATTTAACCGGGATTGGGTTGGGTTCGACAAAAAGGTTCTGGTGAAGAGGCAGCAATTGTGCGTCGACTTTGGCAGCCTCTTCAGCATTGCCTGAGCGGGCCGCGGCACACAACTCGTGCATGAGGCGCGGCGCGACATTGGCGGTGACGGAAATATCGCCCTTGAAGCCGGCAAGAATCGCTTCTCGGGCGGTTTCGTCATC
The DNA here is from genome assembly GCA_965279705.1 of Stagnimonas sp. Classification (GTDB taxonomy): domain Bacteria; phylum Pseudomonadota; class Gammaproteobacteria; order Nevskiales; family Nevskiaceae; genus Stagnimonas. Next base: position 1,668,134 of record OZ257257.1, on the reverse strand, counting down.
ACCCGAGAGCAGCACGAAATCTTTTGGCAGCCTGAGTGCCAGCAAGGCACTGCGGCGTTCCAGATCGCCCCTCGCCTCCTTCAGCCCAATGATGTTGGGGATCTGCGCCAGCCGCATAACGGTGATGGGCTGCATGTCGCAACCCGTGCGACCCGGCACGTTGTAAAGAATGATCGGCACATCGACTGCCTCTGCAATCGCCTTGTAGTGCTGATAAAGACCTTCTTGCGGTGGCTTGTTGTAGTAGGGCGTGACGATGAGGCAGGCGTCGGCTTTGGCTTCTGCCGCTGCGCGGGTCAGCTCAATGGCTTCGCGCGTCGAATTGGCACCAGTGCCGGCAATTACCGGCACGCGCCCCTTTACTTGGGCAATCACGCGGCGGATGACTTCCGTGTGCTCATCGACGTCGAGCGTCGCGGATTCGCCCGTGGTGCCGACAGCGACGATGCCATCGGTGCCCTCGCTGATGTGCCATTCCACCAGCGCTTCGAGGCATTTGTAGTCCACGGCACCGTCGGCCTGCATGGGCGTGACGATGGCGACGATGCTGCCGCCGAGCCGGGCATTGATGGTCATGTTTTGCGCTTGTGCTTGAGATTGGGGCGAAGCGCCGCAGTATAGCGATTACAAGCCGATCAATCCCCACTACACTGAAGTTCGCTGCGCATCCGCAGCACGATCACGACACATGGCTAATCCTGAATATCTGAGCATCTCGGTGCTCGCACCCCCCAAGCCCCAAATCTCGCTGGAACTGTTTCGCGCCATCCGCGAGCGGGGGGGTGAAGTGGAAGACTGCCGCATCGCGCCGCTGGGGGATCGCCTGACTGTCAGCCTGGTGGTGTCTGGCAACTGGAGCACCTTGGGCCGGCTCGAAACCGCCCTGCCCGGCATTGCTGAAAAACTGGAGTTGCAGGTACGCTTCGAGCGCTGCGGCGCGCGCGCGCAAAACCCGGAGTTTCGCCCTTACGCTGCGGATGTGATTGCCCCGCAGCAGCCCGAGTTGCTGGTGCATCTGCTGGAGTTTTTTCAGGCACAGGATGTGCTTGTACCGGAGATGAACTCGCAGAAATATCAATCTGGCCACACAGGTGCTTTCATGTGCAGCGTGCAGATGGTGCTGCATGTGCCGGTCAACCAGCACCCGCAGGCGCTGCGTGAATCCTTCATGGACCTCTGCGATGATTTGAACGCAGATGGAATGCTCGATCCCATCAAAACCTAAGCCACTTCAAGGAAAGCATGACGATCGAAATTGGCGACAAACTACCCACGCTCACCCTGCCTGCCAGCGGCGGCAAAACGGTAGTGCTGCACAAGGACTACGCGGGCAAGAAACTGGTGGTTTATTTCTACCCCAAGGACAACACGCCAGGTTGCACGCTGGAGGGACAGGACTTCACACGTCTCTACCCACAGTTCGCAAAAGCCAATGCCGACATCGTCGGTGTGTCGAAAGACAGCGTGAAGGCGCACGATAATTTCTGCGCGAAGTTCGGTTTCCCCTTCCTGCTGTTGTCCGATACAGAAGAAGCGGCGTGTGCCGCTTTCGGTGCCATCGTCGAAAAATCCATGTATGGCAAAAAATATATGGGCATTGACCGCTGCACATTTTTCTTCAACGAGAAGGGAAAATTGGTGCAGGCTTGGCGCAGCGTGAAAGCCAAGGGTCACGCTGAAGAAGTGCTCGCTGCCGTGCAGGCCCTTTGACGCATCATCCAATTGATTTGCTGTTCTCCATGCCGGAGGCGATGACTTGCCTCCGGCGTTTTTGTTTCTAGACCTCACTCGACCTTAAAGAGCATGTCCAAGAAAAAGTTCTTCGTTCTCGATACCAACGTGCTGATGCACGACCCGAGCAGCCTGTTCCGTTTCGAGGAACACGACCTGTTCATCCCGATGGTGGTGCTCGAAGAACTGGACGGCCTCAAGAAGGGCACCAGTGAACCCGCCCGCACTGCGCGGCAGGTGAGCCGCACTCTGGATGGCCTCGTGGCGCACAAGGATCACGCGCAGATCGAAAAGGGTATTGCCCTGCCCTCCACACAGTCGAAGCGCAGCGTCAGCGGCAAGGGCAGCGTTGGTGCGAGTGGCCGCCTGTTCTTCCAGACCCAGCCGACCGAAGCGGCACTACCCGGCATCCTGCCCGGCAACAAGCCCGATAACTCGATCTTGCTGACGGCGCTGCAATTGCAGCAGCTGCACCCCTCGCGGCAGATCACGCTGGTGTCGAAAGACATCAACCTTCGCCTCAAGGCCGCGATCGTCGGCGTGCATACCGAGGACTATCACAACGATCAGGTGCTGGAAGACAGCGATCTGCTCTACACCGGCTACACCACCCTGCCCGCCGACTTCTGGGACAAGCACGGCGACAAGATGGAAAGCTGGCAGGACGAGCGTGCGCGCGCCTGCTATCGCATTCGCGGCCCGCAGGTGAAGGAGTGGCACGTCAACCAGTTTCTGCACATGGCCGACGATGCCGCCGACGAAGGTCTGGACATGGTGGTCGACTCCGTCGACGACCAGACCGCCAAGCTGCGCGTGATCCGCAACTATCAGACGGGCAAGACACCGGTCTGGGGCATTCATGCGAAGAACCGCGAGCAGAACTTTGCATTGAATCTGCTGCTCGATCCTGACATCGACTTCGTCACCATTCTGGGCACCGCAGGTTCGGGCAAAACCTTGCTCACCCTCGCCGCAGGCCTAGCACAGGTGCTGGATGAGCCGCGCTATCGCGAGATCATCATGACCCGCGTCACGGTGCCGCTCGGTGAGGATATTGGTTTCCTCCCCGGTACTGAGGAAGAAAAAATGACGCCCTGGATGGGTGCCTTGATGGACAACCTCGAAGTGCTGACTCAAACCAGCAACGCGGGCGATTGGGAGCGCGCTGCCACCAACGACATTCTGAGTAAGCGCATCAAGATCCGCTCGCTCAACTTCATGCGTGGTCGCACCTTTCTTAACCGCTACATCATCATCGACGAGGCGCAGAACCTCACCGCCAAGCAGATGAAGACGCTGATCACCCGCTGCGGCCCTGGCAGCAAGATGATCTGCCTCGGCAATCTGACGCAGATCGATACGCCCTACTTGAGCGAGACCACCAGCGGCCTCACCTACGTGGTGGATCGCTTCCAGGGCTGGCCACACGGCGGCCACGTCACGCTGGCACGCGGCGAACGTTCACGCTTGGCGGCGCATGCCTCCGACGTGCTCTAAAAAAATCTAAGGAGAAGCTCATGCTGGGAGCCCTAGCCCGTGGTGCAAAAGACGGCGTGATCGCGATGTCGCTGAAGGCACTGGTCAACGACAAGTTCGGCCAGTACGGCGATATCACCGATTGCAGCATCGACACCAAGGCCAACAAGGTGGTCGTGCAGGCCCTGCTCAAAGGCGAGCGTGATCGCGTCACCATCAACCTTGAGAAATACGAAATCGAGCGCGAGGGCGAGATCACCTACATCGTGCTCAAGCGATTCTCCAGCTCGCGCGAATGGGTGACGCTACTGCTCAACAAGTTTCTGATGGGCAAACGCTACAAGCTGCCGTCCGCCGTCAATCGCCTGCTCTAGCGCCTTGTGGATTGGACGCTTGCGGCGCTGATCGGCTTTGCCTTTGTCGCCGGCTTCGTTGACGCGGTGGTGGGCGGTGGCGGGTTGATCCAAGTGCCGGCACTGTTTGTGCTGAAGCCCGAACTGCCTCCCGCCACGTTGTTCGGCACCAATAAGCTGGCCAGCATCGTCGGCACCGGCAACGCCACTTGGCAGTACGCACGCCGCGTGCAACTGCCCTGGCGCATCCTGCTGCTGACCGCAGGCACAGCGTTCGTGTTCTCGTTTCTGGGCGCGCGTGCGGTGAGCTATCTCAACCCCAATGCCCTGCGTCCGCTCATCATCGTGCTGCTGGTAGTGGTGTTCATCTACACACTTATCAAGAAGGACTTCGGCCAGCTACACGCGCCCAGATTAAGCACCTTGCAGCAACGCTACTGCGGTATTGCGATGGGTGTCGTGCTGGGCTTTTACGACGGTTTTTTTGGCCCCGGTACCGGTAGCTTTCTGGTGTTCGCCTTTGTTGGCGTTTTCGGCTTTTCATTCCTGCTGGCTTCGGCTTCTGCCAAGGTCGTCAATGTGGCCACCAATGCCGCAGCGCTGGTCTGGTTCATTCCTACCGGCCATGTGCTCTACCAGGCTGCGTTGCCGATGGCGTTGAGCAATCTCGCTGGCTCCTGGTGCGGCGCACATGTGGCAATCAAGCGCGGCAGCGGCTTCGTGCGCGTGCTGTTTATCGGCGTTGTAGCGTTGCTTCTGGCGAAGATGATCTGGGACACGCTGCGAGGCTGATTGACTTAGGCCCGTGGCCAGTCAAAAGCCAGCGTGGTTGCCAGATCGGGGGCATCTAGCAACAGCATCAACAGACGATCGACACCGAGTGCGACGCCAGCACAATCAGGCAAGCCCGATTGCAGTGCGGCGATGAGATGCGCATCTGAAGGCGGCAGGATTTTTCCTTGCTCGCGTCGCCATGCAAGCTCTGTCTCAAAGCGACGCGCCTGCTCGTCGGCATCGGCCAATTCATGAAAGCCATTGGCCAACTCCACGCCGCGCCAGACCAGCTCAAACCGCTCAGCCACTTCACCACGAACACGCGACAACGCGGCTTGTGAAGCTGGAAAGTCGTAGATGAAACACGGGCGCTCCAAACCAAGCAATGGAGAGACGATGCTGCCGTAGAAATGATCAAGCCAGGCATCACGTGCTTCACCCAAACCCTCCACAGGCGGCGGTGAGAATTGCTGAGCGAATCTCTGCATGGTTTCGCAGCTAGCGCGCAGGGGATCAAAACCGGCGTGCTGTAAAAAAGCCTCGCGGTAACTCATGCGCACGAAAGGTTGTGCCGCTTCCACACCACAATGTCGCAACAACGACTCCACTTCATCCATCAGAGCGTGATGGTCGAATCCCGGTCGATACCACTCCAACATCGTGAACTCGGGATTGTGATGGCGCCCTGCCTCTTCCAGACGGAACACTTTGCACAGTTGCCAGATGGCACCTGAGTTTGCGCAGAGTAGACGCTTCATCGCGAACTCCGGCGAGGTCTGTAACCAAGCACGCTGCTGCGTGTGAAAACTGTCGATGTGTTTGTCTACTGTCGCGTGCTGCGACAGCACCGGTGTATCCACTTCGAGCACTTGAAGTGCATCGAAGAATTGACGGATCGAGCGCAACAATTTCGCACGCGCGTGCAAGGTAGCGAGCGTTGCCGAAGGCGCCCATTGGTGGCTGGATAAATCGCGAGTGGATTTCATTGACGGTGCGCAAAATCGAGTGCTATAACGCGATGCAGTTGCAGCAGTACTAACAGCACGCTGCACATAGAGCATTCAAGCCATTTTGCATTGATGAGGGAGACGCAGGTGAAAGCAAAGAAAGCAAAACCCGCCGCAAAGAAGACGGCCGCCAAGAAGCCGGTTGCTAAGAAGGCCGTGGCTAAGAAAGTTGCTGTAAAGGCTGCACCCAAGAAAGCCGCTCCTAAAAAGGCGGTAGCCAAAAAAGCTGCCAAGAAAGCTGTTGTGAAAAAGGCCGTCAAAAAGCCTGTCGCCAAAAAAGCTGTTGCTAAAAAAGCAGTCGCCAAAAAGCCTGTCGCTAAAAAAGCGGTAGCGAAGAAAGCGGTTGCAAAGAAGGCCGTTGTCAAAAAGCCAGTTGCCAAGACTCCAGTCAAAAAGGCTGTCGTTAAAGCGCCGGTCAAGAAGGCCGTCGTGAAGAAACCTGTTCCCAAGGCGGCTCCGAAGAAGGTAGCTGCTGTTGTGAAACCGGTCGTGGCACCGGTTGCAGCCCCTGTTACGGATGTTGCAGTTGCTCCTGCGCCGAAAGACGAAGAAGAGCAAAAAAAAAACTTAAACGTCCCGCTTTAATTATTCCCAAGCCGGCCCGCACGGCGCCTAGCCCACCCACCCGGATCACGCCGGTTCAACGTCCGCGAGGCGCAGTGCTGACCGAAGAAGATGTCCGGCGGATGCCGGAGAGCGAGTACATGAACGATGCGCAACTGGACTTCTTTCGCCAGTTGCTCATCCGCTCAAAGCAAGAAGTTCTTGAACGCGAAGTGGACGCTAAAGAGCGTCTGCACGAACGCGAGACTTTTGCAGATCCTGCTGATCGCGCCACGGCTGAAGAAGAACATTGGCTCGACTTGCGCCTGCGCGAGCGCGAGGCGATGTTCCTTCGCAAAGTGGACGATGCACTGCGGCGCATCAAGGACAAGGAGTACGGCTATTGCGAGAAAACCGGCGAGCCGATTGGCATCCCCCGCTTGCTTGCACGCCCGACGGCGACCGTGATTGTGGATGTGAAGGGCTTGCACGAAAAAGTCGAGACGCACTTTAGAGACCGCTAGTTCATCCCGGCTGCAACCATAAAAAAGCCCTGCAACTTGCAGGGCTTTTGTTTGTACCGCGTCTGCAAGATCAGTCTTTGATAGCCTCGACCTGGATGGCGAGCTTGGCAATCGTCGGGCCGTATTTGGCACCGTAGACCATGCCGAAATCAACACGGTCGAACGCACCGCTGGCATCGGCGCCGCAGACTTCTTTTTTCAGCATGGGGTGCTGAATACATTTGAAGCTGCCGATGGTGAGCTTCACTGGTTTGGTGACGCCGAGCAGGGTCAATTCACCGTCTACGCCCGTGGGCGTGTCGCCCGTGAAGGTGAGCTTGCCCTTGTACGTGATAGCCGGAAATTTTTCGACGTTGAAGAAGTCTTCACCGCGGGCATGCTCATTCATTTTTTCATGGCCGAAGTCGACTGACTTGGCATCGATACTGATATCGACAGTGCCGGTCTTGGCAGTGCGGTCGAGTGTCACTTTGCCGGCGCTGGTATCGAACTTGCCGCGCCAGAAAGAGATGCCCATGTGCGAGGTCTCGAAGCTCGGATAAGTGTGGCCGGGCTCGATCGTGTAGCTGTCTACGGCAGCAAAACTGCTAAAGGATGCAGCGGCCAATACAGCAGCGAATAGGGTGCGTTTCATGAGAACTCCTTTTTTGTGGGGGTGATGGTTTGCGTGAAGCTACTGCGGTTGAACGATGCGGAAGTTGACCGCGACAGTGTCATCCACCACCTCGTTCCAGCCTGCGTCGCCGATGCCGAAAATCTTGCGCGACACAGGCAATGCGCCTGTAAATACCGTCGCTGCGGCTTCGCGCTTGACGGTCACCGGCACACTGATATCAATGCTTTTGCCCTTGATGCTCAGCTTGCCACTGGCCTGGTAGCGCTCAGCGCCCAAAGTCTTGAAGCCGGTTGAAACGAAAGTGGCTTGTGGATACGCCTTGGAGTCGAACCACTCCTTCTTGCGCACTTCAGCGTTGTAATCGTCCATGCCCAGATCAAAACCGGCGGTATCAATCTGGATGCTGGCACTGGCGGCCTCGGGCTTGGCGGCATCAAACTGGATGCTGCCACTGGCTTTTGTGAATGTGCCTTCCACCGGCACATTCATCTGCTTGAAGGTGGCAGTGACTTTGCTCTTGCCCGCATCAATACCCAAAGCTGCCGGCACTGCAACACTCGTCAGCAAAAGTGCTGCGAACGCGCAGCGGCGAACGTTGAAACCTGTATTAGCTTGATGACTCATCTGCTCTCCTCCAATCACTATTTGCGGCTGAACCACATGCGATTCAGCAAACCATCACGGTCAAAAAATTGGTGCTTCAATGCAGCGGCCACATGCACAGCAACCACAACCATCAACAGTGTGGTGAGTAGATCGTGAAGTTCCTTCATCTGTGCAGCCAGAGCTTTGTCCTTGGGCACCCAGTCCGGCATTTGAAACTGCCCGAGATAGACCACCGGATAGCCGGATGCAGAACTAAATGCCCAACCTGAGAGCGGTATGGAGAACAACAGCAAGTAGAGAGCCCAATGACCACCAGCAGCTGCGAGCACCTGCCAGCGCGGCGTGGTGATAGGCAGTGGCGGCGGTGTGTGTGTCAAGCGCCATAGCAACCTCAGCACGGCGAACCCCAGCACTGTGATGCCCAACCATTTGTGCCAGGAGTAATACTGCAACTTGGCAGGCGATATCTTGAGATCAACCATGTACCAACCGAGCGCGAAGGCAGCAAAGATCAGCAAGGCGATCAGCCAATGCAGTGAAATTGCCGTGTTGGTGTAACGCGTCCGAGCCATTGAATTACTCCGCAGCGAGTGCTGCCGCAATAGTGGAACGCAGCGCATTCAAGCGAAAGCGGAATGTTTTGAGGCGATGCGTCAAGCCTGTTGATGCTGATGCGGTGCGGCTGGTGCCCGAACCCGGACTTGAACCGGGATACTCTTGCGAGTGAGGGATTTTAAGTCCCTTGCGTCTACCGATTTCGCCATTCGGGCGCATCAGCCGTCGCACAGAATAACGTTGTTTGAGGCCGCACAGCGCGTTTGCATGCTTGGAAAACTAGTTGGATGCGCTCTGCTCAGACTCGTTGCCGACAATCGGAAACTTTGTAGCCGCTGTTCATCACGCATCTGTGTTCCGCACCCAGAATCATCATCCTGCGCAGCTGCTGCGCCACACTAGACTGCGCTGGTTCTGCGTGGTCCCCGCAATGGAGTTTGCATGTATAGCTCACCCAAAAATCTCGTCGCCCTGCCCTTCTTGGCGCTCGCGCTTTCAGCTTGCGGAGGCGGGGCACAACTGCCAGTGGCAGCCGGTATGGGCACTCGGCCAGAACTGCCGCCTCCCAACAAAACATTGCTCCCCGTCGTCAACATTGCACCCGCCAAGGGCTGGCCTGTGGGCGGCGCGCCCACCCCTGTAAACGGCACCAGGGTCGTCGCGTTTGCCAGCAAACTGGATCATCCACGCTGGATACATGTGCTGCCGAACGGCGATGTGTTGGTGGCTGAATCCAATGCGCCGCCCAAACCAGCGGGCAGTCAGGGTCTTCGCGATTGGGTAACTTCAAAAGTGATGAAGCGCGCTGGTGCCGGTGTGCCAAGTGCTAACCGCATCAGTCTTCTACGGGATGCCGATGGCGATGGTGTTGCCGAGTTGAACACCGTTTTTCTCGAAGGTTTGTATTCGCCCTTCGGCATGGTTTTGGTGGGTGACACGCTCTACGTCGCCAACGCCGATGCGGTGGTGAAGTTCCCCTATAGCGCCGGACAAACACGCATCACAGCACCCGCAACGCTGGTCGTCAGCTTGCCCGGTGGCCCGATCAATCATCACTGGACAAAGAATCTCATCGCCAGCGCCGATGGCCAAAAACTCTATGCGGCCGTTGGCTCCAACAGCAACGTCGCTGAGAACGGCATGGCGGCTGAAGAAGGTCGTGCCGCCATCTGGCAGATCGACATTGCCAGCGGCACGCAGCGTGTATTCGCTTCGGGCCTGCGCAATCCGGTTGGCATGGCATGGGAGCCGGTGAGCGGCAAGCTCTGGACCTCGGTCAACGAGCGTGACGAACTGGGTAGCGATCTGGTGCCGGACTACATGACCTCCGTACAAGACGGTGGCTTCTACGGCTGGCCCTACAGCTATTACGGCCAGAATGTGGATGCCCGCGTATCGCCGCCACGGCCTGATCTGGTGGCCAAAGCCATCAGCCCAGACTACGCGCTAGGCCCGCATACGGCATCGCTGGGGCTTTGCAACGCAGAGGGCAACAAGCTGCCAGCGGCATTCGCATCCGGCATGTTCATTGGTCAACATGGCTCGTGGAACCGCAAACCTCGCAGTGGCTACAAGGTGATTTTCGTACCGTTTCAAAACGGCATGCCTTCAGGTGATGCGGTTGACGTGCTCACCGGTTTCGTCAACGACGATGGCGAGGCATTGGGTCGACCTGTCGGGGTGGTAGTTGATACCCAAGGCGCTTTGTTGGTGGCGGATGACGTCGGCAATGTCATCTGGCGGGTTTCTGGCACAGCGCCAAGCACACCGGCAAAGGCTCCTCTTTGAGGGCAGCAAGCTCACCAAAGGCGCTGCTCGTCTGCGGTCTGTATTTGGCCATTGCGACACCGTCAGCAAGGGCATCTGAAGTCATCACACTCGAGCCTGTGACGGTGACCGCTACCAAAGTGGCAGTCACCGCATTCGATGTCCCTGCATCCATCGATCTGGTGCCAGTGGCACAGCAGAGTCTTGGGGCGAGTCTTTCGGAGTCGCTGCAAGATGTGCCTGGCCTGCTGGCGCGCGATCGACAGAACTATGCGCAAGACACTCAAATCTCTGTCCGGGGATTCGGCGCGCGCTCCCCTTTTGGCATTCGTGGCGTGCGGTTATACGTGGATGGCGTGCCCGCAACGCAGCCTGATGGGCAAGGGCAGATCTCGCATTTCAACTTGGCCACTGCTGACCGGGTTGAGGTGTTGCGTGGTCCTTTCTCGGCGCTGTATGGCAACTCTTCAGGCGGGGTGATCCAAGTCTTCACCGCCGACAGCGCGCCTGCACCAGAGCTGGCAGTTTCCGGCTTTTTGGGCGACTACGGCGACCGGCGCTTGTCGCTCGTCGGCCGTGATGGCGGACTCACCGCAGGCTACACGGACCTGCGCACGGAAGGCTTTCGTGAACACAGCGCCGCACAGCGCCGCTCGTTCAACGCCAAGCTCGATCACGACATGCGCGGTGGCGACAAGCTGACACTGCTGTTGAATCACTTCGAGGCACCCGACGCACAAGATCCGCTGGGACTGACCCGCGCGCAATTTGAAACCGACCCGACGCAAACCGCTGCCGCAGCCACCCAATTCGATACGCGCAAAAGTGCGCGACAAACCCAGCTTGGTGCCATATACGAGCAAGCGCCCAATCCTTGGGGTGCATTGCGTCTGATGGGCTACGGCGGGCGGCGCGGCATCGAGCAGTTTCTTGCCATCCCCATCGGCACACAGGCCAACCCAACCAGTGCCGGCGGAGTGGTCGACCTTGCAACCGATTACGGTGGCGGCGACATGCGCTGGACCTATGCGCGCGAAGCACTCGTCGTCAGCGGCGGGCTCAGCCTCGACAGCTTGCGACAACACCGTCGCGGCTTCGAGAACTTCATCGGCACGCAAACTGGCGTGCGTGGCGACCTACGTCGCGATGAGAGCAACACCGTCACGTCATTCGACCAGTACCTGCAAGTGGATTTGCGCTTGTCCCCGCGCTGGTCGACGCTCGCGGGCTTGCGGCATAGCCAAGTACTTTTCCAGTCGCGCGACCGTTTCGTGCGCGCCAGCAATCCGGACGATAGTGGCGCGGTGGACTACTCGGCATTGACGCCCGTCGCGGCCATACTGTTCAAACAGAGCCCACAACTTCATGCCTATGCCTCTTACGGCACTGGCTTTGAAACGCCGACTTTTGCAGAGCTGGCTTATCGCCCGGACGGACAAGCCGGGCTCAACTTCGCACTCGATCCCTCACGCACGCGCAATGCAGAAGCTGGACTCAAGCTGCGCCCCGCAGCGTATGCCCGGCTGACGCTGGCGCTCTTCAACATTGAGGCGCGCGATGAACTGGTGACCGTCAGCAATGCCGGCGGTCGCGCCAGCTTCGCCAACGCCGCCCGCACTCGTCGCCAAGGCGCAGAGCTGTCGCTCGACACCGCGCTCGGCAGCAAACTCGATCTGGCCCTGGCCTACACCTATCTCGATGCCGAAGTGACCAGGGCCTATCGCACCTGTACCAGCGTGCCCTGCACAGCCGCCCAAGTGGAAGTAGCAAGCGGCAACCGTCTACCCGGAGTTGCTCAAGGCCAATGGTTCAGCCGTTTGCGTTATTCACCGCAGCCCGCTTGGCAGCTTGCAGCTGAATACCGATACCTCGATGCGGTTCCGGTGAACGACATCAATTCTGAATCTGCACCGTCTTATGGTGTGGTCGATGTGGAAACCACCTACCGGATGGTTCCTGCGGCCAAGCAGAGCCTGCAATGGACGCTGAAGCTGGAAAACCTGCTGGATCAAAGCTATGTCGGCTCGGTGATCGTCAACGACGCGAACGGTCGCTATTACGAGCCCGCTCGTGGTCGTACGATACTGGCTGGCGTGCAGGTGCTGCTGCAACACTGACAGACGTCGTCGGGCAAGGATCAGAGCTGCTCTTGCACAGGCTTAAGCATCAGCACAGATGCCATCTCTGCAGAGCGGATTCATCACGCTCGCAGCAAGGTGGCGTTTTGATGCAGGTCGCAGCCCTTGAGCCAGAACATTCCAGTGACGCCAGGTTCGGCACTGCTGTTTAACTGTATTCCCAATGGTTGACGTTCCAATCTTTTTAAGACTGGAGGCTGCGGCCGGAGTTGAACCGACTTAGGGGGATTTGCAGTCCCCTGCATGACCGATCTGCCACGCAGCCTTTGATCGAAACAGTCTTGAGAAACTAAAAGCCCCGCAACGCGGGGCTTCAGTGAAGACGTTGGAGCGGGAAACGAGATTCGAACTCGCGACCTATACCTTGGCAAGGTATCGCTCTACCAACTGAGCTATTCCCGCAACGAGCGCGAATTATAGATGCGAAGCCTTTTGTGTCAAGGCGTTTGGCGCTTTTAACGGCACATTGCACGAACAAATCTATTGCGGCATCGATTCTTTGAGAAACGGCCAGGCAGCACGCAGATAAATAGCCATCGACCACATGGTCAGTGCAGCAGCAATGAACAGGCAGATGAAGCCCATTGCATAGATGGGCAGCCCCAAAAACGGCTGCTGCCAGATCAGCATGCCGATAGCGCTCATCTGAAAGCCGGTCTTGATCTTGCCGATGGAGCTCACCGCGACCGTCATGCGCTGGCCAAGCTCCGCGAGCCATTCGCGCAATGCAGAGATAGCGATCTCGCGGCCAATAATGATCGCGACCAAGACCGCCATCACATCACCCTGGCCTTGCTCTTCTCGGTCACGCAGCAACATGACCAAGCTGACAGCCACCAGCAGCTTGTCGGCGACCGGATCGAGAAACGCACCGAACTTGCTGGTCTGGTTCCATCGCCTTGCCAGATAGCCATCCAGCCAGTCTGTGAAGGCGGCGAGTACGAACAAGACACAAGCCCATTGCCGCGCGTGCGGCCACTCGACGTAGAACAGCGCGAGCACCACAGGGATGGCGGCGACGCGGCCCATCGTCAGGGAAAGAGGAATGTTCAAGCGCATGGGTTGAGCATAGCGAATGCTTGCGGTGGACGGTCAGTGAAATCGCGCATAGATGCGTTCTGCCAGCGCCGTATTGATGCCCTCGACCTTGGCCAGCGCATCGATGCCAGCACGCTTCACTTCGCTCAAGCCCCCAAAGGTGTTCAACAGGGCGCGACGGCGTGCGGGGCCGAGGCCCTCGATGTCTTCCAGCGAAGACGTTACCCGTGCCTTGTCACGCGCCGCGCGATGGCCGGTGATGGCAAAGCGGTGAGCCTCGTCGCGAATGCGCTGGATGAGATGCAGCGCGGGTGAATCGGGCGCGAGTCTGAGCGGCAACTCGCGATCAGGCAGGATCAATTCTTCGAGCCCCGGCTTGCGGGTTGGGCCCTTGGCGATGGCAACCACGCGCAGGTCCGTGATCTCCAGTTCGTCGAGCGCTTCGAGAGCCGCGTTGAGCTGGCCGATACCGCCATCGATGAAGAGCACATCAGGGGCAGCGACCTCGCCGTTCTTGATGCGGGCATAGCGGCGTTTTACGGCTTGGTGGATGGCGGCGTAGTCGTCGCCACCGGTGATCTGGTCTTTGCCTTCGCGTGACTCGCTGCCTGCAAGATCGGTGTCGATATTGAACTTGCGATACGCGCTTTTCAGCGGGCCGTCTTCGTTGAAAACAACACAGCTCGCCACTGTTTTTTCGCCCTGCGTGTGACTGATGTCGAAGCACTCCATGCGCTTGGGCGGATGCTCCAACTCAAGCGCGCGCTGCAACTCCAGCAGGCGGTCGTCCATGCTCGCCGCCTCGACCAGGCGAGTGGAGAGCGCCTGGGCGGCGGTGGCCTGTGCCATCTCCAGCAACCGCACCTTCGCCCCACGCTGCGGCAAATAGATACTCACCTTGCGGCCGGCTCGCGCGCTTAAAGCGGCTTCGATCATGGTGTCGTCGCTGATCGCATGGCTGACCAGCACCTCGGGCGGCGCAGGCTGGTCGAGAAAATGCTGACTCAGGAAACTTTCCAGCAGCTCCTCGGCTCCCGCATGTGCGGCATGGCGGGGGAAGTGGCTGCGATGGCCGAGGTTCATGCCATCACGCACGCTCATCACCACGACGCAGCTCGTGGATTGATGGGTGGCGACGCAGACCACATCGAGATCCTCAGCGCCGCCCGTCAGCGCACGACTTTCGCGTACGCGCTTCAAGGCCGCGATCTGGTCGCGCAGTGCGGCAGCCTTCTCGAAGGCCAGCGCCTCGGCGGCCTGCTCCATCTCCACTGTGAGATCAGCGGCGAGTGCATCTGCCTTGCCCTCCAACAGACGCGTCGCCTTCTTGATGTCGGCGGCGTAGTCCTCGGCCGAGATCAAGCCCACGCAGGGGCCCGAGCAGCGTTTGATCTGATACTGCAAGCAGGCGCGCTGGCGGTGAGCGAAGAAATTGTCGCGACAAGGCCGCAGCTTGAACAATTTTTGCAGGGTGTAGAGCGTCTCCTTCACCGCCCCCGCGCTGGGGAACGGCCCGAAATAGCGATGCTCGCCGGTCTTGGCCCCGCGGTAGTAGCCAATGCGCGGAAACGCATGCGCGCTGATGCGCACGTAGGGATAGCTCTTGTCGTCGCGATAGACGATGTTGTACTTGGGGTTCAGCTCTTTGATGAGGTTGCTCTCGAGAATCAGCGCCTCGTCCTCGGTGTGGACCAGCGTGACCTCGACCTTGGCGATCTGGCTCACCATCGCCTCGATGCGCGGGTCGCCGGAGGCGCGCAGGAAGTAGGTGCTGACGCGCTTCTTCAGGTTCTTGGCCTTGCCGACGTACAGCAGCTCACCCTGCGCACCGATCATGCGATAGACGCCGGGCGCACTGCTGAGTTGCTGCAAGAAGCTGCGGCTGTCGAACACGGTTTCGCTCATGTACGCATTGTCCCCTGCAATGCAAAACGCCGCGAGAGCATCGCGGCGTTTTGGCAGCGGTGCATCAGGGCTGCGGCGGTATGGGGTGTGGTGCGTCGGCTGTGGGTGCCGTATCCACGACGGGCGTCGCCGCAGGCTGAGCTTTGGGGAGCGCTTCGATCAGCGGCTTCATATTGGCCAAGCCCTTTTCGTAATCCGGGCCAATGAACCTGGGCAGAAGCAGGCCAAACCAGCGATTCAGCGGGTTCAGCCCCATGTCGGCTTCCATTGCCCACACCACCTTGGTGCCCTCGCCCTGCGGCGTCAGCACTTGCGTGACAACTGAGGGGGCCATGTCCGGCAGCATCAGCTGGATGGTGATGGATTTATCCGGTTCGATGGCCGTGATCTGCTGACTGCCACTGCCGACGCTGTGCATCTCGCTCGTCCAGCTTTGCTTGGCGCCGACACCAGTGAGAGGCCCCTCGTAGCTGTATTTGGTGTTGGGGTCGAGTGCCGCCCACGGCGACCATTCGTTGAAGTGTTGCCAGCCGTTGAGGTACGCGAACACCACGGCAGGCGACGCGGCAATCACGGTTTCGCGTTCGATGCGCACCTCTCTCGGCAACGCCAGGCCAATAACCGCTAGCGCCGCAATGAGCCCAATCACTCCATAAAACAGCTTTTTCAGTATTTTCATTTTTTTGAGTCTCCTTTTGGCGTATCGCAAGACTATGCGGCACCTTGCCGTCGCTCAAGAGATATCCACAAAAAAGCCCGCTTTCGCGGGCTTTTTTTGCTTCACTCAGACCTCAGTGAAACTGCTCTTCTTCGGTCGAGCCGGTCAGCGCCTTCACCGAAGACGAACCACCCTGAATCACGGTGGTGACGTCGTCGAAATAGCCCGTGCCCACTTCCTGCTGGTGGCTCACGAAGGTGTAGCCCTGCTCGCGCGCGGCGAACTCCGGCTCCTGCACCATCTCGGTGTAGTGCTTCATGCCTTCGCCATTGGCGTAGGCGTGCGCAAACTGGAAGGTGTTGAACCAGTTGATGTGGATGCCCGCCAGCGTGATGAACTGGTACTTGTAGCCGAGGTCGGACAAGTCCTGCTGGAACGTGGCGATCTGCTTGTCGTTGAGGTTCTTCTTCCAGTTGAAGCTGGGCGAGCAGTTGTAGCTCAGCAGCTTGCCGGGGCAAGCTTTCTGCACAGCCTGCGCGAACTCGCGGGCAAAGCCGATATCCGGCACGCCCGTTTCGCACCACACCATGTCGGCGTAGGGGGCGTAAGCCACACCACGACTGATCGCCTGCTCAAGACCGTTCTTGACGCGGTAGAAACCTTCCTGCGTGCGCTCGCCGGTGAGGAACTTCTTGTCGTTGGCGTCGTGGTCGCTGGTGATGAGGTTTGCGGCCTCGGCGTCGGTGCGAGCGAGGATGAGCGTGGGTACGCCCAGCACGTCGGCAGCAAAGCGGGCAGCGATCAGCTTCTCGCAGGCTTCCTGCGTCGGCACCAGCACCTTGCCACCCATGTGGCCGCACTTCTTGGCGGCAGCGAGCTGGTCTTCAAAGTGCACGCCGGCAGCACCGGAGACGATCATGTTCTTCATAAGCTCGAAGGCGTTCAGCACGCCGCCGAAACCGGCTTCAGCATCGGCCACGACCGGCAGGAAGTAGTCGATAAAGCCCTTGTCGCCCTTCTCGATGCCGCGGCTCCACTGAATTTCGTCAGCGCGCGTGAAGGTGTTGTTGATGCGGCGAACCATGGTCGGCACCGAGTCGTAGGCATACAACGACTGGTCGGGGTACATGGTTTCCGAGGTGTTGCCGTCGGCAGCAACCTGCCAGCCGGAGAGATACACAGCCTCCAGGCCAGCCTTGGCCTGCTGCATGGCCTGGCCGGCGGTGATGGCACCGAAGGCATTCACATAGCCCTTCTTGGCTTCGCCGTTGACGAGCTTCCAGAGCTTTTCAGCACCGCGCTTGGCCAGCGTGTGGTCGATGGCAACGCTGCCGCGCAGGCGCACCACGTCGGCGGCGGAATAACCGCGCTTGACCAGTTTCCAGCGGGGGTTTGTGGCCCAGTCGTGTTCTAGGGCTTTGATCTGCTCTTCGCGGGTCGACATCGTCAGCGTTCCTTGTGGGAGTGAAAAACGGACTGTGGCAGGCGTGTTTGCTGGTCAAATAACCATCACGCTGCGGCAATGGGCGCGGATTATAGCGATTGCCTTTTTGCACTGCACCATTTGCCCCCGGTGCCGCCTAGGGCCGTACTGCGGCGGGCAGAATCTGCTCGGTCAACAGCTTGATTGTGATGCGATGCGGCTGGCGCTCGTTGAAGTTGGTCGTGGTAACGACCACCACCAGTTTCTGCTCTGCAAACACCTGCACCGTGTTGCCGCCCGAGCCATTCATGGCATAGCTGTGCAGCACCTTGTCCTTGAGCGGGAACTGCATCAGCCACCAGAGATAGCCGTAGTCGACCCCTTCATCCGCTTTCGCCTTGGGGCTGATCGACTGCGCGACCCAGGCGGCCGGCATGACAGTCTTGCCTTGATACTGACCGCCATCGAGATACAGCTGGCCCAGCGCCAGCAGGTCGCGACTCTTCAGGCCCAGGCCGCCGCCGCCCTGCGGCAGGCCCAGCGGTGAAAACTGCCATTCGGCTTTTTCGATACCCAGCGGCTTGAACAGGCGGCGCGCCGCATAGGCATCCAGTCGTTCACCCACCGCGTTCTGGATGACCGCGCCCAAGGTGGTGACACCCGCCGTGCAATAGCGAAAGCTGCGGCCGTGCGGCGAGTCGGCGGGCTTGGGCATCCAGGCTGGAAAGCCCTGAATCGGCAGGTCAAGGAAAAAGCCAACCCAATCCTCGACCAGATACATGCGCTCTTCGTTGCCGCGCGAGTACTGGTTTTCGTCATGGCATTCGAGCAGCGAGGACATCGTCACCAGATCCTCGACCGTGATCTCGGCTTTGCGCTTATCGGGATTGAGCAGGGATTTGCGTGGCGGCAGCAGCGGTAGCACGCGGCTTTTCACGCCGGCGATCTTGCCATCGGCAATCGCCAGCCCCAGCAGCATGCCGGTGATGGTCTTGGTGACCGAGCGGGTGTTGCGACGCGCCTCGGGGCCTTCCTTGTCGAAGTAGTGCTCGTAGACCAGCTCGCCATCGCGGGCGACCAGGATGCTGGTGATGCTCTTGAACTCGCCAGCCTCGACCGCCTTGGTCATGGCCTCGAAACCTGCAGGCCCGTCGGCCGCCACTGCCAAGGCAGGCTGGCACAGCAGAACCAGCAACAGACAGCAGCAACGCAGTGACAGGGGCATGAGAGGCATCCGTTGACAGGGGGTGAGCGATGCTAGACGCGGCCCATCGAGCCGTCTTGTATGCACTGAACCTGCAAGGTCTCAAGCCAGCGCGCGAAAGCCACCCGGCGTCATGCGATAGGCACGCTGGAAAGCATGGTTGAAATGACTCTGGTCGAAGAAACCGCACTGCGCTGCCACCTCGGCCAGTGAAAGACGCCGGTTTGCCAGCAGGCCCAGTGCGCGCTCCAAGCGACAGCGCCGCAGGTATTCACCGGGCGAGCAGCGGTAGCGACGGCGGAAGGCACGCGCAAAATGCACCGGATGCACATCGGCCGTGCGCGCCAGCGCAGCGAGCGACGGGGTGTCGGCACAGGCATCGTGCAACTGCTCGCGTGTTCTTGCCAGCCAGGCCGGGGCCCTGTGGTCCTGGAAGCGGGTCTGGAGTGCTGATTCCGAAAGCAGCAGCTGCATCTCACTCTCGACCACCAGCGCCGAGGCCGAATCCCAGCCGCGCAGCTCCCGCCGCAGGCGATACCCCGCCACCAGCGCGCTGCCACTCCGCCGGATGGCCTGCTCCGACAGCCGCTCGGCATCGTCCACCGCCGCCCACTGCACCAGCGGCACCGAGAGCGTCAGAAAGCATCCGGCGAGGCCGCGGAAGCAATCCCGGTGCCTCGTGCCCGGCGGGTTGCTGATCAGCACCGGCTCGGTGCAGATGGTAGGCATGCCCTTGGCCGTGCTTAGATAGTGACCCGCGACCAGCAGCAGGAAGTGGCCATCGCCATGCGTGTGGGTATGCACCTCGTGCTCAGGCACGGTCGGCGTCAGCTCCGCCAACTGCAGTGCGCCCACGGTGCGCTGGGTCTGGTAATCCCCAAAAAACTGGCCGTGATCGAGGCGCATGCCGGACTGACCTGGCTCAGGCCGCCAGCACTTCCACCGGCACCCCGTTCAACGCCGCATTGCCACTGAGCACATCGAGAAACAGCTCGTCGGTGAGATCGTTGTTGCTCGCCCCTGGATGTGCCTCGGCGATTCCTAAGCGGGTGCCCTTGCGGTTGTGGCCCCAGCCATGCGGCAGGCTCACCACGCCCGGCATCATCTCGGTACTCGCCTGCACCTCGACACAAATCTCGCCGACCCGCGAGCGCACGCGCACGGTGCTGCCATCGGCGAGGCCGCGGCTGGCCACGTCGTCCGGGTGCATGAGCAACTGGTGGCGCGCATTGCCTTTCACCAGGCGATGGGAGTTGTGCATCCAGGAATTGTTGCTGCGCACATGGCGGCGGCCAATCAGCTTGAGCTGTTGGCTGCTAGGCGCTGCTTCGTTGAGGGTCTCGGCGAAGCGCGCCAGTTCTGAAAAGATGGCTTGAGGCGCGGCATTGATACGCTTGTTCGCGTGCACCAGGCGCGCTGGCAGTGTCGGCTTCAGCGGGCCCAGATCCATGCCATGAGGATGCGCCTGCAAGGTCTTAACCGAGAGCTTGCGGGCGCTGGCTTGCAGGCCCATATCCACGATTTGCTGCGGGCGCGGCATGGGGCGCGCAGGCTGGCCCAGCTTCTCGGCCAGCCGCTTACCCACGGCCTGAAAAATCTCCCAGTCGTGCATCGTGCCCTCGGCCTTGTCGAACAAAGCCTCGCTCAAACGCGCAGTGTTGTGTACGGCGAAATGATGAAAGATCAGGTCGTAGTGTTCGTGCTCCAGCGCGCAGGTGGGCGGCAGGATGACGTGGGCGTGGCGGGTGGTTTCGTTGAGGTAGATGTCCACGCTCACCATGAAGTCGAGCGAGGCCAATGCCGCATCCAGCTTGCGGCCATTGGGCGTCGAGAGCACCGGGTTGCCGGCGATGGTGACGAGTGCACGCACCTGCCCTGCCCCTTCCATTTCGATCTCTTCGGCCAGTGCCACCACCGGCAGCTCGCCGCCAAACTCCGGCAGGCCACGCACGCGGGTTCTGATCTTGCCGAAGGAGCCGGGCTTGGAAGCTGCCGCGCCTTGAATCAAGTCCAGCGCCGGTTCGGTGAACAGCATGCCGCCTTCGCGGTCGAGATTGCCGGTGGCGAGGTTGATGAGCTGGATCAGCCACTGGCAGAGCGAGCCATAGGCCTGCACGGAAACACCCATGCGGCCATAGCAGGCTGCTCCATCGGCAGCGGCGAAATCGCGGGCGATGGTCTGGATGTGCTCGGCTGGGATACCGCAGTGCGCGGCCAGCACGGCGAGTTCGAAGGGGCGTATGGCGTCGAGCGCTTCATGCAGACCATCGGTGAACTCGGCGAGGCGACCGGGCTTGAGTAGGTTCTCGTCGAGCATCACTTTCAGCAGGCCGAGCAGAAAAGCCGCATCGGTGCCGGGGCGGATGAAGTGGTGCACATCGGCGACTTCCGCCGTCTCGCTGCGACGCGGGTCGATCACCACCATCTGGCCGCCGCGCGCGTGCAGGGCTTTCAGACGATGGCGAAAGTCGGGCACCGTCATCAGGCTGCCGTTGCTTGCCATCGGGTTGGCGCCGAGCACGAGGAAGTATTGCGTGCGGTCGATGTCAGAGATCGGCACCAGCAGCTGATGCCCATACATCCAGTAGGCCATGAGCTGGTGCGGCAGCTGATCGACCGAGGTGGCCGAGTAGCGGTTTCGGGTGCGGATGGGCGAGAGCATCTGCCCCGAGGTGGTCAACACACCATAGTTATGGACGCTCGGGTTACCGAGGTAGGCAGCAACGCTATCGGGGTCGCGTAGATGCGCCTCTGCGAGTTTGGTCGCGACAAGATCGAAAGCGGCATCCCACTCGATTTCCTGCCACTGATCGCCGATGCGCTGCATGGGTTTGCGCAGGCGGTCCGGGTCTTCGTAAATGTCCTTGAGTGCCACCGCCTTGGGGCAGATGTGGCCACGCGAAAGTGGATCAGCCGCATCGCCCTTGATCTGCAAGATCTCGGTGCCGCGCACCTTGAATTCCAGGCCACAGATGGCCTCGCAAAGATTGCAGGCACCAAAGTGGATGCGTTCGGCTGGCTCGGTCGCTGGCTCGCTCATCGGCGTTTCTCCTCGTTTGCCCAGAGCCTAAGTCAAAAGACGGGCCCATAGGGTGAGACGGAAGATCAATAATCAGGGCAAGACCACCCCGAAGTTGCTCATGCCCGAAGCCACCCCAGAAACCAAAACGGCCACCACCTTGTGCAGCCAAGGCCCAGTCTTCAATGTGCCTCAAGCCGGCGCGCATCTGGACCTGATGATCCGGCAGACCCGCATTCATCACATGACGCTGAGCATCAGCGCCGATGCCAAGGCGAACATGCTGATGATCGCCTCCTCAGTGGTGCTGAGCTTGGCAGCGAAAGAGATGGTCGGCGCCATGCAGTGGCACAGCATCATCCTGACGGTGGGTAGCCTGGCCTCGGTCTGCATGGCTATTTTTGCGGCCATGCCCAAGTTTCCTCTCGGCTTCAAGAAGCCACCGCCGAGCCGCAATGTGCTGTTCTTCAACACCTTCGCTCATCTCAGCTACGAGCAGTTTCTGCACGAGATGGAAGAAGTGATGAGCAGCCCCGCCAAGACCTACGAGATGCAGCTGCGTGAGATCTACGAACAGGGCCTGTATCTCAAGAAAGCTAAATACCGTTTCATACAGGCGGGATACAGCCTGTTTTTGTTGACGCTGTTTTCGAGCGCAGTGGCCTGGATCATTGAGGCCATCGTGGCTTGAAACAGCATCAATAAAAAAGGGACGCCTGAGCGTCCCTTTTTATTGCTCGCACAACCATCAATCGAGGTAGCGATAACCCGGCAGCGTCAGGAACTCCTCGCACTTCGGCGCGGTGGACATGCGCGCGACGATGCCGGCGGCCTCGACGAAACGACCGGCGTAGTACTTCTCGTCGCCGAGCTGCTTCTTGTAGACCATCTGCTCCTCATCGACGATTTTCAGCACCAGCTCGCGCGTGACCTTGCGGCCATCGGCGAGCGCGGCACCATACTTGAGCCACTGCCAGACCTGCGTGCGGCTGATCTCGGCGGTGGCCGCATCTTCCATCAGGTTGTGCAAGGGCACGCAGCCAACGCCGCGAATCCAGGCTTCCATGTAGCCGATGCCGACGTTGATGTTGTTGCGCAGACCCGCTTCGGTGATCTGACCTTCGGGCACCTTCAAGAGGTCGGCCGCCTTGATCTTGTAGTTGAACTTCTTGTCCAGCTGGTTCGGCGTCGGCATGTGTTCGTTGAACACTTCCATCGCGATCGGCACCAGGCCCGGGTGGGCGACCCAGGTGCCGTCGTGGCCGTTCTTCACTTCGCGCAGCTTGTCGGCGCGTACCTTGGCGAACACCTCTTCGTTCTTCGCCGCATCCTTGGTCGGGATGAACGCCGCCATGCCGCCCATCGCGAAAGCGCCGCGCTTGTGCGTCGTCTCGCAGAGCAGCTTCGAGTAGCTGTCGAGGAAATGCTTGTCCATGCCGACCTGCATGCGGTCCGGCACTACCCAGTCGCCGTGGGCGTTGAGGGTCTTGATGCAGCTGAAGATGTAGTCCCAGCGGCCGCAGTTGAGCGCGACAATATGGTTGCGCAGTTCATAGAGGATTTCGTCCATCTCGAACGCCGCCCACAGCGTTTCGATCAGCACGGTGGCCTTGATGGTTTTCTGCGGCACCTTCAGCAGGTTCTGGGCATCGACGAAGATCGAGTTCCACAGGCGCGCTTCCAGATGCGATTGCATCTTCGGCAGGTAGAAGTACGGACCGGTGCCGCGCTTGATCAGCTCTTTGGCGTTGTGAAAGAAATACAGCGCGAAATCGACGATGCCACCCGGTGCGGGCTTGCCGTCGATGATGATGTGCTTTTCTTCCAGATGCCAGCCGCGCGGCCGCACGATCAGCGTCGCGATCTTGGGGTTGAGCTTGTATTCCTTGCCTTCGGGCGACTTGAAGCTGATCTTCTTGCGCACCGCGTCATACATGCTCACCTGACCTTCCATCATCAGGCCCCAGACCGGCGAGGCGGAGTCTTCAAAGTCGGCCATGAAGCATTTGGCACCGGAGTTGAGTGCATTGATGACCATCTTGCGCTCGACCGGGCCGGTGATCTCGACGCGACGATCTAGCAGGTCGGCCGGGATGCCGGCGATCTTCCACTTGCCGTCGCGGATCTTCTTGGTCTCTTTCAAAAAGCCCGGCTTCTTGCCGGCGTCGATGAGCTTCTGGCGCTCGACGCGCAGGGCCAGCAATTTCTCGCGCGTTGGCGCGTGCTTGCGCACCAGGGCGGCGACAAACTTCAGCGCCTCGGGCGTGAGGATTTTCTTGGTGGCGGCCGAAGTGGCACCGACGATCTCAACACCTTTGACTGCGCTCATTGCTTGCAAACTCCGCTGACGTTCATGGATGAGTAAACCGGCTACAACCGCAGCCGGGCGCGAATTATAGCCAGCGTCCCCAGGCTTGCCCTCGTGCCGGGCACCGACGAGGATGCAGGCACAACAACGGAGAGAGAAATGGAACCCAGCCAAGCCATCACGCTACTGCTGCCGATATCGCTGTTCATCATCATGTCGAGCCTGGGCTTGGCATTGACGCTGGCTGACTTCAAGCGCGTGGCGGTGCAACCCAAGGGCGCGGTGATCGGCTTGTTCAACCTCTTGCTGCTATCGCCGCTGCTGGGCTTCCTGCTTGCCAAGTTGTTTGGTCTTACAGCCGCATTGGCCGTCGGCATGGTGTTGTTGGGCGCCTCGCCGGGCGGCACCACGGCCAACATGATGACCCATCTCGCCAAGGGCGATACCGCGCTGTCGGTGACGATGACCGCGCTTTCCAGCCTCGCTGCCGTCATCACCACGCCGCTGTTTCTAGGCTTGGCCAGTGCGCATTTCGCAGCGCAAGACGCTGCCCTGCAACTCGACATGGGGCCGATCGTGGTGAAGATTCTGCTCATCACGCTGGTACCGCTTTCCATCGGCATGTTGATGCGTGCACTTGCACCGGCTTTCGCGCTGCGCATCGAGCCCACTGCCAAGAAAATCGCGACTGGGTTTTTCGTCTTGGTGGTGATCGCGGTGCTGGTGAGTGAACACGACGAGATCGGCAAGAACCTCGCGGTCGTTGGCCCCGCTGTGCTGGCGCTCAACGTGCTGGCGATGACGATCAGCTATCAGATCGCCAAGGCGGCGAAGCTGGACAACAAGCAGTCCACCGCCATTGCCATAGAACTCGGTGTGCACAACACCACGCTGGCAATGGCCGTGGGCGCGATGGTCGCCCCGGCGCTGGTAGTGCCAGCAGCGGTGTATGGCGTATTCATGTTCATCACGGCAGGCCTGTTTGCCAAGATGATGCATAAGCGCAACAGCTGAAACGGGCTCCAAAAAAAGCCCCGCAGTACGGGGCTTTTTTTCGCATACCACTTAGGCGTGGATGGCTTTTTCAGATACCACAATGCCGTCAGCATCGGCGTAGAGCCATGCACCTGGCTTGAAGGTGACGCCTGCGAAGTTGAGCACCTTGTCGGCTGCTGCCGAGTGCAGACCTTTCTCGGATTTGCGCGGATGCACGCCCAGCGCCTTGATGCCAACGGCGTGCCCCGCCAACTCTTCGCTGTCGCGCACATAGCCGTACACGACAATTCCAGCCCAGTCGTTTTTCACCGCCAGCTCACCCAGCATGCCGCCCACCAGCGCGCAGCGGGTGGAGCCGCCGCCATCGACCACCAGCACTCGCCCCTGGCCGGGGGTTTCGAGCGTGGCGCGCACCTGTGCGTTGTCCTCGAACACCTTGAGGGTTTTCATCTGACCGAAAAACGCCAGCTCGCCGCCAAAGTCGTTGAAGATCGGCTCGACAACCTGTACTTCGGGATGGGCGTCGCAGAGGTCGGTAGTGCTCATGGTCTATCTCTTGGGCTCAACGGAAGAAAGAAGTTTTACGGCTGACTACGGGCAGGATGATTGCCCACAGAATGAGGGCGATGAACACCAGGAAAGTCCAGGCCGGAATGCTGTAACCGAGCAGCGTCCAGTCGATCTTGGCGCAGTTGCCATCGCCGCGCAGCACGGTTTCAACCACCTCGCGCAGCGGCAGCATGTCCATCAGATAGTTGAGTGTCGGGCCGCATGCAGGGCGCTGGTCTTCGGGCAGGCCCTGCAACCAGGTGTGGCGACCAGCGATGAAGGCACCAATGCCGCTCGCCAGCACCACCAGCGCGGTGTAAACCCAGCGCCCACCGCGCTTTGGGCCATGAATCGCCGCGATGAGGAAAATGATGCCGGTGCTCAGCATGGCCACCCGCTGAAAAATGCACATCGGGCAGGGTTCGAGGCCCAGGTGTTTCTGGAAGTAGAAAATGGCCATCAGCAAGCCAGCGGCGCAGCCCGCCGCACCCAGAAGTGCCAACGCGCGGTAATTCGACAAGGTCTTCATGGCGACGGTCAGGCAGTGACGACGGGGATGCTGGCGATCTTGCTCTTCCATTCCTTCGGCCCGGTTTCATGCACCGAGGTGCCGAGCGAATCCACGGCGACGGTGACCGGCATATCCACCACATCGAACTCGTAGATGGCCTCCATGCCCATGTCGTCGAACGCCAGCACCTTGGCGTGCTTGATGGCCTTGCTCACCAGATACGCCGCACCACCGACCGCCATGAGATAGGCCGCCTTGTGCTTCTTGATCGCCTCGATGCCCGTCGGGCCACGCTCGGCCTTGCCGATCATGGCGATCAGTCCGGTTTGCGCCAGCATCATCTCGGTGAAGCCATCCATGCGCGTAGCGGTGGTGGGGCCAGCCGGGCCAACGGCTTCGTCGCGCACGGGGTCGACCGGGCCGACGTAATAGATGACGCGATTGGTGAAATCCACTGGCAACTTCTGGCCCTTGGCCAGCATGTCCTGAATGCGCTTGTGCGCGGCATCACGGCCGGTAAGCATCTTGCCGTTGAGCAACAAAGTCCGGCCTGGTTTCCAGCTCGCCACTTCTTCCGGCGTGAGCGTGTTGAGGTCGATGCGCTTGCTGCGCTCGACGTCCGGCTTCCAGGCCACGTTCGGCCAGTCTTCAAGGCGCGGCGGCGTCAGTACTGCGGGGCCTGAGCCATCGAGATGAAAGTGGATGTGCCGCGTTGCCGCACAGTTGGGGATCATGCCCACGGGCAGGCTCGCAGCGTGCGTGGGGCAGTCGATGATCTTCACATCGAGCACAGTGGTGAGGCCGCCCAGCCCCTGCGCGCCGATGCCGAGCCGGTTCACTTTTTCGAGCAGCTCCAACCGCAGCTCCTCGATGCGCGTCAACGTCTCGCCACGCGCTTTTTTCTCCTTGACCAGATGGATGTCGATGGGCGACATCATCGCCTCCTTCGCCATCACCATCGCCTTCTCCGGCGTGCCGCCGATGCCAATGCCGAGGATGCCCGGCGGGCACCAGCCAGCGCCCATGGTCGGCAGGGTCTTGAGCACCCAATCAACGATGGAGTCCGAAGGGTTCAAGCACACCAGCTTGGATTTGTTCTCGCTGCCGCCGCCCTTGGCACCGCATACCACTTCGACGTGATCGCCCGGCACCATCTCGATATGCACGACGGCGGGGGTGTTGTCCTTGGTGTTGGTGCGCTTGCCGGCGGGGTCGGACATGATCGAGGCGCGCAGCTTGTTGTCGGGGTTCAAGTAGGCGCGGCGCACGCCTTCATCGACCATCTGCTGCACGGTGAGGTCGCTGTCCCACACCACTTTCATGCCGATCTTCAGGAACACCACGCAGATGCCGGTGTCTTGGCAGATGGGCCGGTGGCCCTCGGCGCACATGCGGCTGTTGGTGAGAATCTGCGCGATGGCGTCTTTGGCCGCCGCACTTTCTTCCCGTTCGTAGGCGGCACCCAGGGCCTGGATGTAGTCCAGAGGGTGGTAATAGCTGATGTATTGAAACGCATCAGCAATGGATTGGATGAAGTCGTCCTGGCGGATTGAGGTCATGGCTTGGAGACAGGCTCTGAAGGCTTTGGCGAGGGCGACACTCTACTGCGCGAGGTGGCCAGCCGCTACGATCGGTAGCGATGAATAATTTCTGTCGGCCCCATGCCACCGGTAGAATGCACAACAATCTTTACGGCTCTTTCCATGCACCTCACTTCCCTGTCTGCCATCTCCCCCATCGACGGCCGCTACGCCGAAAAAACCGTCGAGCTGCGTGCGATATTTTCGGAGTACGGCTTGATGCGCTATCGCGTCATCGCCGAAATCCGCTGGCTGCAAGCGCTCGCCGCACACGCTGGTATTCCAGAGGTGCCTACTCTCTCCACTGCCGCCAACCAGCGGCTGGAAGCGATCATCAGCGGCTTCAACATCGACGAGGCGCAGTGGATCAAGGCAAAAGAGCAGACCACCAATCACGATGTGAAGGCGGTTGAGTACTACCTGAAGGATAAGGTGCAGGGTCAGCCCGAGTTGGCGGCCATCACCGAGTTCATCCACTTCGCCTGCACCAGCGAAGACATGAACAACCTCGCGCATGCGCTGATGCTGAAAGAGGCGCGTGATCTGGTGCTGCTGCCGGCCATCGACAAGACCATCGCCGCCATCGCCACACTCGCGAAGCATTACGCCGAGCAGCCGATGCTCTCACGCACGCATGGCCAACCGGCTTCGCCGACCACGCTCGGTAAGGAAATGGCTGTGTTCGTGGCAAGGCTTCAGCGCCAGCGCGAACAGTTTGTTGCAGTGGCTTGTCTCGCCAAGGCCAATGGCGCAGTTGGCAACTGGAATGCCCATATTGCCGCCTACCCGACGGTCGATTGGCCAACGTTCGCGTCGAACTTCATCCACGGCCTTGGGCTTGCCGTAAGCCCGGCGACGACCCAAATCGAGCCGCACGATTACATCGCCGAATACTTCCACGCGCTGACCCGCTTCAACACCATCCTGACTGGCTTCGCACGCGATATCTGGAGCTATATCTCGATCGGCGCCTTCAAGCAGCGCGCCGTGGCAGGCGAAGTGGGCAGCTCCACCATGCCACACAAGATCAACCCCATCGATTTTGAGAATGCCGAGGGCAATCTGGGGTTGGCTAACGCGATCATGCAGCACCTGGCCGAGAAGCTACCGATCTCGCGCTGGCAGCGTGACCTCACCGATTCCACGGTGTTGCGCAATCTCGGCGTCGGTGCCGCGCATTCGCTTATCGCCTGGCAGTCGCTGTGGAAAGGCATCTCCAAACTCGAAGCCGATGCCTGGCGCATCGGGCAGGACCTTGACCAGAACTGGGAGGTCCTGGGCGAAGCGATCCAGACCGTAATGCGCCGCTACGGCCTGCCGGAACCTTATGAGCAGCTCAAACGCCTGACCCGCGGCCAGAAGATTGGCAAAGAAGCGATTCGCG
Source organism: Stagnimonas sp. (assembly GCA_965279705.1). Classification (GTDB taxonomy): domain Bacteria; phylum Pseudomonadota; class Gammaproteobacteria; order Nevskiales; family Nevskiaceae; genus Stagnimonas. Next base: position 1,639,469 of record OZ257257.1, on the reverse strand, counting down.
ATTTCGTGCAGGGCCTCGACCTGCCTGACGACGCCAAGGCGCGGCTCTTGGTAATGACGCCTGCCAGCTACATCGGCAACGCTGCCGAGCAGGCCAAGAAGCTCGCATGAGCGACGCCAAGATCATTCCGGCGGCGGCGACCCTCAATGGCCGCATCGAGTTTCTGGCGGCCGCCAAACGACTGATTTCGGACACCCGCTACAACGCCAGCCTGCTCACGCAAGTGATGGACCCGCGCGTCTTCGGCGATGCCACTTTTGCCGATGCGGTGAAGCAATTCCTGCTGCTGCAACGCAACGCCCGCTTGCGGGTGCTGGTGGCGCAACCGCAACTCGCGGTGCGCGGACCTCATGCACTGGTTGATCTGGGTCGCCTGCTGGCGAGCCGGGTGGAATTTCGTGAATTCGCACCCGGCAAAATCGCGCCCGCCGAAGAAATGCTGCTGGCCGATGGCCGCCTCCTGCTAGAACGCAGCAGCGCCGATGCACTCGAAGCCCGCTTGATCCGCGAAGACCCGATGACAGCCCGCGAGCGGCAGCGCCGTTTCGACAATTTGTGGGATCACGCCGTGCCGTCAATCGAACTGCGGCGCCTGAGTCTCTGACTAGACTTCGAGCGGCGCCAGCACTTCACGCTCCCGGACCATTGCCTTGACGGCATCCGGAATGGGGGCCGGTTTTTGTGCCTGGTAATCAAACCAGACCACAACGCCTTGGGAGACCGCCACCAAGCGCTCACCTTCGAAGACGGCACCTTCGGTTTCCATGCTGCTGCGGCCGAAGCGTGAGACGCGGAAGGCAACATCCAGCGTCGCGGGATAATGCAGTTGTTGCAGAAAGTCGCAGCCCAGTTTCGCCAGAATGAGCCCCTGCTCCTTCCACATTCCCGGCACCACACCTTCAAACAACGAGAAATACTCCAGGCGTGCCTGCTCGTCGTAGGTGAAAAACTTGGCGTTGTTGACGTGGCCCAGTGAATCCATGTCGCCCCAGCGGACGACGATGCGTGTCAGATGGGTGAAGTCAGCCCGCGTGGGACGACGCGCCGCGCTCATGCCGCCGCAGCAACAGCGGCACGCTCATAGCGCGCCAGTTCCTTGCGGTGGTGATACAGATTCCAGGCAATGCCGCAACCGCAGATCAGCAGATGCGCCGCGCAGAAGAAATTGGCCTGTTTCGGATAGTAGAAAGCGAAGAGTGCCGCGTAGAGAAACGCCCCGCCGGCGAACACCTGGAAAAACATGGTGATCGAGAAAAAACCTTTCAAAGACTGGCGCGCAATGACCGTCATCAGCAGCAGCCCAAACGGCAAACCCGTCGCCGTGAGGTAGCGATAGCTCGCTTCTGGTGGCAGCAGAAAATTGATGGCAAAAAAATTAGGTAGCCAATAGGCCAACGTAGCAAAGCACAACACGAGGTAGCCAAGGATGAAGATGAGGCCGAGTACGCGACTCATTTGGGTGTGTCCTGCATTGCCGAACGAAGCTGGATTATAGCCAGCCGTTTTGAGGCTTCCACGCGAATGAGAGATTTTCTCTCCCCCGAAGCCGAAGGCCATTCGATGATCTCGCCCATCAGCCGACCACAACCCGTACAGGTATCGGCTTCGAGCCTGCAGATGCCCTGACAGGGTGAAATTGGTGGGTCGATGGCGAGAGACATGGCGCGCGGCGTGGTGACGTTTGGATAAGATTAGACGATTCATCTCACCAAACGAGGGCGTGCCATGTCGGCAACAAAATTGGGCTTCAAAACCGGTCTGTTGGTACTGGCTGCGATGGCCCTGAACGCCTGCGCGACCGACCCTGCTGCCGAGCGTCTGGCGTTCAGTGATTCGGTGATTCGTGATTACAACTTGACGGAAGCGCACAAACGTCGCTTGCAGTACTACACGTCGGATCGCATCCAGCTCGCGCGGGCGGCATCCAGCAACATGCGCGGCATCGGCGACGGCAAACTGATCGAACGCGGCAACACCAACGTCACCGGGGTGGACATCCCCGCCGATGCACCCGGCGTCGTTGTGGGGTCAGGGCCAAACTGGCTGGCGGTGAGCTTTGATCCCGGCAGTTATCTCTACTTCGTCTCCAGCCAGGCACAGGTCAATTCGCCTCACTGGCGCGACCGCCGCGATGGCGAGCGCTACTACCTGTATGCACCCGACTGGGATGGCCGTGCCGGCACCGTGCAGTTAGGCAACGTGCCTTACCAGGCCGTGGAACGCAGTATCGACACGTATCTGCTCGTCGATCGCGAATCACTGTACGACGCTGACAGCAAATCCAACACGCTGAGCGGACGCTGGCTCGATGGCATCAACCGCCGTTGAACGTCTAACTGGTACACAAAAAAGCCGCGGCATATGCCGCGGCTTTTTGCGTTGCGGTGCAGTGCGTTACTGAGCCGGTGCTGCTGCCTCGACCTCGGCCGGCATCTCGGTGGCAGCGGGCGCATCGGCAGGCGTTGCGGCTGCCACAGGCTCGGCAGCAACCGGGGCCGGGATGGCCTCAGGCTGTGCCGCCGGCTCGTTGAAGATACGGAACTGCGCGGTGCGGTTGAGCGCACGGCCGTCTTCTGTGCCATTGCTGGCAAGCGGCTTGAACTCGCCCATCGACAACGTGCTCAGACGACCGGCATCCACACCCTTGCCCAGCAGGTACTGGCGCACGGCCTCGGCACGCTGCGAGGCGAGCACGATGTTGTAGGCCTCGCTGCCTCGGTTGTCGGCATGGCCGGTGATTTCGATGCGCGAACCCGGCGTGGCGGCGAGATAAGCCGCAGCTTCGTCCAGCTTGGTCTTGGAAGGCTGGTCGATCAACGCGACATCGGTGGCGAAATACACGGGCTGCGGTGCAGCCAGCGCGGCAGGCGGCAGCGGCGGCGTGGCGGCAATCACCGGACAACCCACTTCGTTGACGGCGGCACCAGGTTCGGTGCCGGGGCACTGGTCAACACCATCCGAAACACCGTCGCGGTCGGAGTCGGCTGCACAGTCGCGACGACCCGTGGTGGGGTCGACAATCGACAGCTCACAGGCCTCCACCGGAGCCGGCACATCGCTGGCGATGGCTGCACCTGCCCACATCAACGGCACTTGCAGGCCGAGCATGAAGCGATAATCGGCCAGCAGATCTTCATTCGCGGGGGCCGAGCGCTTGTTGTTTTCGTGCGCCAGTGCATTGGCTTCCGCACGGATGGCCAGGCCATACCAGGGCAGGCTAACCAAGGTGCCAAAACCCGCATTCAATGCAAAGTGGGTGTGCTTCTCACCCAGCACGTCTTCCTGCAAGCCACCCAGGCCGCCGGTAACGAAAGGCTTGAAGATGCCGAAGGCACCAAAATCGTGCACATAGTTGACTAGCAAGGCGGTCTGGTAGTCATCGCGACCATCGAGGGGACGCTCGCGGCCCACATCGTAGTAACTGATTTCGAGGGCGCCGTGTTCGAGCTTGAGCGGCACGCCGAACGTCAGCTGACCACCAAGACCGTTGTCGGCATCGCGCTTGCTGTCGCTGATTTCGTAAACACCAGAACCGACAACATAGTTACCGCTGGTGCCTTCGTTATTGATTGCCAATACGGGTGCCGTAAATGCGGCAAGCGCCATGGCGCTCAAAAGGGTCTTCTTCATAAATCCAGTTCCTTCCTTGTTGGTATATGGATTGCACTATTAAAGCGTAAAACAGTGAAGATCGTGAGACTGTCTGCTCAGATTGTTGTTGATTGAGCCAGTGAAAGCGCGCAGTCCCTTACCAGTGCAGGGCCTTGGTAAATGAAGCCTGTATAGATCTGAACCAGATCGGCACCGCCTTCGCGCCGTGCCAAAGCATCAGCTCCACTGGAAATACCGCCCACGCCGATGAGCGGAAAGCCCATCCCGGCAGCGGCGCGCAATTGACTCAGCACGGTTTCGGCGCGCGGGCGCACCGGCACACCTGAAAGTCCGCCGGCCTCATTGGCATGGAGATGACCTGCAACGGCCTCGCGTGCCAGGGTGGTGTTGGTCGCGATCAGGCCATCCATGCCGTGCTTCTGGGCCAGTTCCACCAAGCCCGGCAAGGCGCTGTCGGGCAGATCGGGGGCGATCTTGACCAGCACTGGCGCTTTACGGCCTTCGGCCTGCGCCAACTGGTCTCGCGCCTTGGCAATGACCGACAGCAGCGCATCGAGTGCGGCATCAGACTGCAAATCGCGCAAGTTCTTGGTGTTGGGGCTGCTGATGTTGACGGTGATGTAGTCGGCGTGACGGTGCAGATGATTCAGGCATAGAAGGTAATCGTCAGCCGCCCGTTCGATAGGCGTATCCGCGTTCTTGCCGATGTTAATGCCGAGCACGCCGGTGAACTGCTGACGGCTTTTCTCAAGCCGCGCAGCGAGCGCGGCCATGCCGTGATTGTTGAAGCCGAGACGATTGATGAGCGCCTGGTGCTCTGTTAGCCGGAACATGCGCGGCCTCGCATTGCCGGCCTGCGGACGCGGTGTGACGGTGCCGACTTCCACAAAGCCGAACCCGAAACGCTGCCAGGCGGCGAGACATTCGCCATTTTTATCGAGCCCGGCAGCCAGACCCACGCGGTTGGGGAAGCGCAGGCCCATCACCGTTGCCGGTGCATCCACCCGCGCCTGGCCCATCACCGCACCGGCCAGAGCCGGGAACCGCGACAGCATTTGCAGCGTCAGCTCATGAGCGCGCTCGGCATCAAGTTGGAACAAGGCACTACGGGCAAGTGAATAGAGCATCTCGAAACTCAGGAGTTGGGAAAGGCGAGGTCTCTCGCCAGGGAGAGCGGTGCCATGCTGGGCGGGGTGCGCGGCAACAGGCGATCGCGAACAAACCCCGGCAGCGGCAAGGTAAGCGCGAGCTTGCGACGCACCGCTGCGATTTCGCGATGAAACACATCCTGCGTGGCAATCAGCGGTAAGCGCAGCAGCGTGCGGGTGAGATCACGCAGCAGCAGGTGTTTGGAGTCGCCCTCGTAGAGCGAGCCAAAGCTGCCGCCGGCCGCGAACAGCGCACGCGACAGATGCAGGTAATCACGCTGGATCACCAGACCCGCCTGCTGGGTATTGCTCATCAGTTGCAGCACAGCCTGGCCACGCGCATGCAGCCCGGCAATGCCGCCGCGTCGCAACTGACCGATGAAGTTTCTGCGCGTCAGCGGCGTCACGCCTTTTTTGCGCAATGTTTCGTCCAGCGCAGCCTTGATCTCGCTGCGGCGCTGGCTGTTTTCATCTGGCTGGGTGCTGACCTTGATGAGTGCATCGGCGAGCAGATCGGTATCCGCAAGCACGGCACCTGCAAGGTAGTCCCACACAGCACCCCATTTGCCGTCCAGCGGCACCACGTTGCCCCAATCAATGAGGTTCAAGGTGCCATCGTGACCGATCATGACATTGCCGGGATGCAGATCGCCGTGCATCTCGCGATAGACAAAAATGTGGTGCAGCACGGTGAACAGCAATCGCTCCATAACCTTGGTTTGAAACGCCCTGCGCTCGTGCTTGGGCATGCGCGCCAATGCACGGGTCAGGCTGGTCGCATCGGCGAGATATTCCATCTCCAGAATGCGCCGGGAATGGCCGTAGAGCTGCGGCACCTTGAACAGTTGCGTTGTCTTGCTGCGCTCGTAAAAGCGCTGGTGATGACGGGCTTCGCTCTCGAAATCCAGCTCTTCCATGAACCCTGCGACGAACTCGTCGGCCTGCTCCTGCAAGGCGCGCAAGAAGGGTGCGAGCTTAGAGTGCGGTGCCCAGTACTGGCTGGACATGATGGCCAGACCGATGGAGAGCTTGCCGATGGCGAACTCGCGATCGATGTTGTGCCGGCCGACTTTGATGACGACGGGTTTGAGCACTTCGATACCGTTTTCGATGAAGGGTTTCTTGGCGAAATAGACGCTCCCAATCGAGCCGCTCTTGACCGGCCGTGCCGCATCGAACTCCAGATAGAGTTTCTCGGGTGCCGTGCCAAAACACTCCATGAAGGCTTGCCGAACCTCCGCCTCGCTCATGGCCGGCACGTCTTCGTGGAAAACCGCGAGTTCCTTGGCAATTTCGTCGGGCAGAAAATCCGAGTTAGCGGCGGCGACCTGCGCCATCTTGATGAAGAACGGCCCGAACTCGCGCACCATCTGCGCAACGATCCTGGCCTGCGCTTTGAAATCCTTGGGGTCTACGGCAAAGAACGGCTTGATATAGCGGATGGCGCGGATCTGCCGCCGCATGATCGCAATATCGTTGCGCACCAACGCCGCCCGATTGAGCACTTCGCGCAGCTGCCATTCGTTGAATCGGCGGCCGGCCTTCAGCAGATTGACCACTTCGGTCAACAAGGGCTCATAGGTTTTCAACACCAGCCGCACCATGTCGAGCGAGAGCTCGCCCAGGCCTTTCAGCTCCGGTGCGGTGAACAGCTCATCGAAGAAATTCCAGAACTCCTGCACCAGTGCCTCGGGCACCGGCACGGGCGAGCGCTGCAGCGACTGATCCACTACGAAGCGGATCAGGTTCTCGGTGGATTGCTCGTTGGGAATCAGCCCTTTCGCACGCAACCGCTCGGTAATGCGGCTGGACTGATGGACGATCGGATGCTGGTAGAGCTTGACGAACAGCGCATCGATGGCGGCAGCCAATTGCGGCGGGGTGACGTCATCGGCAGAGGCCAGCAAACGACCCAGCGGTAAAAAGCCCTTGCTGACCTGGTAGGTAGAAACCGTGATGGAGCCCAGTTCTTTCAGCAGGCTGCGCGACGGTTCGACTGGCGCGCTCACGGCGGCAGCAGATGCCCTAGACGTTGACGCTTAGTGGCCAGATAACCTGCGTTGTGCGGGTTTTCTCCGACACGCAATGGCACCCGATCTACCACATCGATGCCGTCCTTTTCCAGCGAAGCCACTTTGCGCGGATTGTTGGTCAATAGTCGCAGGCGGCAGACGCCCATCTCGTGCAGCAGTGCCACGGCCAGCGAGTAATCGCGCGCATCGTCGGGGAAGCCGAGCTGGTGATTGGCCTCGACCGTATCCGCACCGACATCCTGCAAGGCATAGGCGCGAATCTTGTTGCCAAGGCCGATGCCACGGCCTTCCTGCCGCAGATACAGAATGGCGCCGCGACCTTCTTCGGCAATCAACCGCATGGCTTCACGCAGCTGTGGCCCGCAATCGCAGCGCAGCGAGCCCAGTGCATCACCGGTGAGGCACTCGCTATGCAAACGCACCAGCGGCGCGGGCTCGGCTTGCAGATCGCCCAAAGCCATCACCATGTGCTCCTTGCCATCGGCGGCACGGAACACGGTCATGGTGAACGTCGCCTCTGCGGTGGGCAGTTGTGCAGAAGCGATTTTTTCGAGCACCGGCTGCGAGCCAGAGACCGACGACGCGGGAGCAAGTGCCGAGCTGCCGGCATCAACGGTCGCCCTACCCTCTTCGCTTCGCAAGGACTCCTTGTTGCCGTTGAGCATGGCCGCGTCGGGCATCGTGTTTCCTTTTAGGCACCCAGCCAGTTCTGGCCGCAGACTCTGAGCGTGCGGCCATTGACGCCGTTTGCAAGCGGGCTGGCGAAGAAGGTCACTGCCTCGGCGATGTCCTGCGGCACGCCGCCCTGCGCCAGCGAATTGACGCGGCGACCGACTTCACGGTTGACGGTGGGCATCATCGCGGTCATCTGGGTTTCGATAAAGCCGGGGGCAACCGCATTGATCGCCATGCCCTTCTTGGCCAGGATCGGCGCCATGGCTTCGGCGTAGCCGATCACGCCAGCCTTGGTAGCGGCGTAGTTGGTCTGGCCCGCGTTGCCGCCGATACCACCGATGGAGCTGATGCAGACAAAGCGCGCACCGGGCTTGAGGCCCGACTGCATCAAGCGCTCGTTGATGTTGAGAATGGCACCGAGGTTGATGTCGAGCACCATGTCCCAAAGCTGGGGCGTCATGTTGCGCAGCATCTTGTCGCGGGTAACGCCGGCGTTGTGCACGACGATATCGGCACCGCCGAAGCGGGCTTTCAACTCGCTGGCCAAACGCTCGCCCGCGTCCGGTGCAGTGACATCCAGAGCCAGGCCAACGCCGTTGATCGGTGCCATCGTGGCGCCCAGCGCGCCTTCTTCAGCGGGGCGGTCCATGCCGACCACCGTTGCGCCCTCGCGCGCTAGGATCTGTGCGATGGACGCACCGATACCACGTGCTGCACCCGTCACCACAGCCACCTTGCCAGCCAGTGACTGGTTGAAGTGTGCAGCGGCTACAGCACCCTTCGGCGCCTCACCAACGGCCAGCACCTGACCTGTCACGTAGGCCGAATTGGGGCCCGTGAAAAATGCCAGCGGTCCCGCCAGCCAGGCGTCGCCTGCCTTGCCGACTTGCAGCAGGTTGGCGGTAGAGCCGTTCTTGCCGATCTCCTTGGCCAGGGAGCGCACGAAGCCTGTGAGCCCGATAGCCGCGGTCGCTGCCTCCACCGAGTGGGTGTCTGCTGCCGCACGGGCCAGCACCACCACGCGGGTGTTCGGTGCCAGCCGGCGCAGGCGTGACTGGAACAGCTCGTACACCTGCTTGAGGCCTTTGGTACCTGCAACGCCGGTGGCGTCGAACACGATCACGGGCGCGATCACCTCGGTCTCACCGCCCTCGCTGTGCAGTTCAACCGCGGTAGTCAGCGCAGCCGCTTTGACGGCTGCAAAGCCCGCATGGCCCGGCACAACTTGCACGGTGGCACCCAACTGCTGGAGAGCGGCCAGAACGGCGGCGGTCGCAGTTGCCGACGCATCGGCAGCCACCAGTGCTTTCTTGCCCGCGAGCGGCATCGTTGCGTAGCCTACTTCGGCGCGTTCCAAACGCGGAGGCGTCGGCAGGCCTAGAGCACTGGCGACCTGTTTGCCGAACGAGGACTGAGTGAAATCAAGGTAGCGGTCGAGCATTGGAATCTGAAACCACGGGCAAGGGTAGAGGGCCGCTATTATGCCGGGGGCTCTCGCGCAGGTCTCTGCTATGCCTACAATGCACGCAACAGATTGAAAGCAACGCACTATATAAAGGAGAGGGCGTAACAATGAGTAAAAAGTTTTTGCCGCTTGCCGGCATTGCCGTTGTGCTGGCCATCGCTAGCTATCTGATTTTGAGTTTCCTGTTTCCGCACAAGAAAGAAGTGGTTGTCGACACCACGATTAAAAGCGAAGAAGTTTTTGGCGCTGCGCTCAACGAAAGCGGCGCACAGCCGACGGCAACGACGGCTGAACCGTCAGAGTTCGGCACATCGTCAGCCTCAATCGCGGCAGACCAGCCCGCAGAGCCGACCAGCGAAGCATCGACAGCCGCTGAGCCCGCTCTGGAAGTGGCGTTAGAAGCGCCTGTCGAAACCGTTGCGGATGTGCCAAGCGCACCCGAGGCTGCCAGCCAACCCGTTTCTGAGACAGCCGCTGAACCTGTTGCAGAGAGCCTGCCCGCCGAGACACCGCCAGAAGAAACGGCCGCAGCATCTGAACCTTTACCGACCGAGCCTGCGCCAACTCAATCTGCACCGACCGCAGCCGCAGCACGTGCGCCGGGTTTGAGTCGTGAGCAGCTGGCCAAGATTGTTGCCGAAGCGGCTGCACAAGCCGCTGCCGAAACCGCCAAGACCATCGTCGAGCAGGCAGCGCGCGACGCTGCCAATCGCTGATCGACTTTTGCCACTTACCGAAAGGCACACGCCATGAAACAGAAATCCTCATACGCCCAGAAGCAAGAATCCACTACCAAACTGGTTATCGGGATCAGCGCCATCACAGCTGCCGTCATCGCCGGTTATTTTGGTCTTGACTACTTCGCAGGCAAAAAAGCCGTCGCCGAACCCACGGCGACCGAGCAACCCGCCAGCAGTGATTATTCGGCCGCGATTACTGCCGCAACCGAGAATGACGCCGCGACGGCGGTCAGTGGCTCGAGCCTCACTGAAGAAGACGCCAAGCGCATTGGTGAGGAAGTGGCGCGCCAAGTGGCAGCACAGGTCGCGCAATCCATCGTCGACCAAAAGCTCGGTGCTGGTGCCGGCGCCAGTGAGGGCAGCGGCGGACTTACCGAGGCCGATGCGCGTCGCATTGGTGAAGAAGAAGGCCGTCGCGTGGCGCAAGAAGTTGCCGCAGCGACCGTCCAGCAGGCACTTGCCGAAGGTGGCCGGAACAGAGGACAAGCAGAGAGAACCAGTGCTGCGGCAGACCATAGCGCCGCAGAACAGGTGGCGACCAGCAACGACAGCCCAAGCCCAGCCGCATCGCCCAGCCCGAAACCCGCAAAAAGCAAACCAACACCGCAAAAAGCCGGCAATGGTTCAGATGCCCTGACGGCGTGGTGGACTGTGCCGCCCAGCGGCGACTTTGGCTTGGTCTATGCCGGACAACCCAAGGGCGAGCCTGCGATCGCGTTGTTGTTTTCAGAGCAACCCGCCGACAGCGCGCTCAACCAGAATGTAAAGGTCTACGACGCCAAGGGCGCGCTGGTCAGCGGTAGTTGGGAAGCCGCTGCCAATCCACGGCTTGCCGTTATGCGCGGATTGAAGCCAGGCCGCTACACGGTGGTGGTTGAATCTGCCCTGACCGATGCCAGTGGCAAAGCGGTGAGTGCGGCGCAGCACGGGCCGGTCTACGTCATCTGAGCCTTACCGTTTCGCCTTGTTTTTTGAAAGCCCGGCATTGGCCGGGTTTTTTTATGTCTGAAGTCAATGTGACAGTTCTGAAATCCAGCGGAATCACCGACGCCCAACCCCCTAGGTGGGCGCCGACACATTCGTTTGTAAAATCACAGACATCTACAACCTATTATTTTTATTGACGTATTTACGTTCAGGAAAACTTCAGGAATCTTTCCGGCTTCTCTCAGGCTTTTTTATGCCGTGCTGTCGATGATGCGTCCAGACCGGATCGCCGGCCGACACATCGCCATTCCGGGCGAGCCTTTGGAGAGCCGAAATGAACACCATCACGCTGGCCCAGACGACATTGATCGTCAACAACCTGCGCACGAATGCCTTCTGGGCCGAGCTGGATTCCGCCATCCAGAAATTGCACGGCACCGCTGTGATCCACGCCAGCGGCTCTCGGGATTACCGCCTGCCCACCATCGAGATGCGCGTCAATGTGGCGGGCAGCGCCATCACCGTCAGCTGGATCAGCCGCTCGCCCGTGCTCGATGCGCGAGGTCGTATCGACCTGCGTCAGTCCGCCGATGCCTGGCTGGATACCTTGGCGGCGCTGATGTTGCGCCCTGCCCCAGTTGCCGCACGCGTACAGGCAGCTTCTGCCCTGCTGGCTGCGGGCTTTGATTCGGTCTCGGTTTCAACCACGGGTGCCGCAAGCATGCTGTTGACGGAGGGTTTTGAGCAGGCGCTGGCCGCCTGATGCTCCCGCAAACCCGTGTCTTTCAATTGTTGCTGGTGCCCTTGCCGCTCTTGCAGGGCACACAAAATCTTGGGGTGACGCACTGATCCCCATGGGGAGGGCGGAATGCCTGGCAATGGTTTTCTGTTGTCAGGTTGAACCGCGATCTTGAGGCTAAAGGGAGCCCGCGAGATCTACCCGTACTTGGCCGCCGCGCTGCACACAGCACGGCGGCCTTTTTTTGGCCTGCAATTTGACCATCATCTGAGCGCAAACACGCCCTAGAATCTCCCCAACAACAAAAACCCAGTTGAGGAGAAGGAATGACCGCAGCATTGCTGGACGCACCTGGTGCCGTGCGCGATGAAAACGCTTTTGACCCGTCGCTGATCCTGCCTTTTCTCAAATCCCAGATCGCCGACTTGCCCGATGGCCCGGTGTCGCTAAAACAGTTCTCCGGTGGGGCCTCTAACCTGACCTATCTGCTGAGCATCGGCGACCGCGAGATGATTCTGCGTCGACCGCCGCCCGGCACCAAGGCCAAATCCGCGCACGACATGGGCCGAGAGTTCCGCATCATGCAGCGGCTCAAGCCACACTTTCCCTGTCCGACACCTCTGGCATACACAGAAGACGAATCGCTGATCGGCAGCCCGTTCTACGTGATGGAAAAGCTCACCGGCGTGATCGTCCGCCGTGATCCACCCAAGGGCTTGGTGTATTCACCCGACGAAGCGCGACAGCTCTGCCACAACCTGTTCGATATGCAGATCAAGCTGCACCTGCTCGATTACAAGGCAGCAGGCCTGGATGACCTGGGCAAACCAGAAGGCTACGTCGCGCGCCAGATCAAGGGTTGGTGCGAACGCTTCGAGAAAGCCTGGACCGACGATGTGCCCCGCTGCGAAGAAGTGATCGCCTGGCTCAAGGCCAATCAGCCGGCCGATTGCCCGCGCTCGGCACTCATCCACAACGATTACCGTTTCGACAACGTGGTGCTCTCGCCTGCCGACAACATGAGCATCATCGGTGTGCTGGACTGGGAGATGGCAACGCTGGGCGACCCCTTGATGGACTTGGGATCGTCACTCGCCTACTGGGTGGAACCCGGCGATGAGCCGCGCATGCAGAGTCTGCGCATGCAGCCCAGCCAGTTACCGGGAATGATGACGCGCGCAGAGATCGTCGAGTACTACTCGAAAAAGACTGGCATTGAAGTCACCAATGCCGACTACTACTACGTGTTCGGCCTGTTCCGCCTCGGTGTTATTGCCCAGCAGATCTATTACCGCTGGAAGATGGGGCAGACCAAAAACCCGCGCGTGCAGATGTTCGGCATGTTCGTCACCGTGCTGTCGCAGGTGGCTGAAAAAGTGATCGCCCGCCACGGCTGAGTCGTTGGTTACCGCTCTGCATCAGCGCAGCGCAGCGTTCGATTTCTTGACGTTGCGGTGCGCGCGCTGCACCAGCGGCGAGAGTTTGATGAGGGTGAAGGCGATCTTGTTCATCACCCTGCCAGCCCATCGCATGGGGCGGTCAACATCCATGAACAACACCACGCGCATACCGTCGGTGTCGTTCCATACTTCGTGCGAGTGGGTGTCGTCGAACAAGATGCTCTTGCCCTCTTGCCAGCATGAAAATTGCTCGCCGACCCGGATGCGGCACTGCTCGCGCGGCTCCGGCACCATCAGGCCCAGGTGATAGCGGATCACACCCTTGTAGGGGCCGCGATGGGCACTGATATGTTTGCCCGGAGAGAGGATCGAAAAAAATGCGGTGCGCATTCCCGGCACCGCTTCAACCAGACGGGTGGTATCGGGGCAGCGTGCGCAGTTTTCGTCCGAACGGCAGCCGTAGCCATAGAGATAGAAAATCTTCCAGAGCGAATCCTGGGTGATGTGCTTCTGGTCCTCGGAAATATCTTGCAGGTTGGGCAATTGTTGATGGCCCAGCATCACCTGATCGAGTTCTGCGCGAATGAAACGCCAGTTGTCTTCGAGCAGCGGCACCCAGTCAAAGCTGGCCGGGTCAAAGAACTCGGTATTTGCAACCCGTGAATTACGCACAATCACTGCGTCGACGCGCTTCAGCAGCTTGCGGCCGATTTTTATGTACCAAGGTTTCTTGCGTTTGTTGGCAAACACCGCGTCGGTGGCAAAATCCATTAGGCGTCAATCATTTGAATGGCGAAGTCAAAGTTATACACAGCCTGTGCCAAACCTGAATGCTGGCGGTCGCTCTCGCCGGGCTGTTGAACTCTTTATCCGCGCCATCGCGCGGGCATAATCGCCTGATCCAAAAACCCACTAAAACGAGAGGAGACTCGCCATGCCTACAAAATTGTTCGATCTCACCGGCAAAGTTGCCCTCATTACGGGTGCCTCACGCGGCATTGGCGAGGCCACGGCCCGCCTGCTCGCAGAGCAAGGCGCACATGTGGTGATCTCTTCCCGCAAGCAGGAAGACCTCGACCGCGTTGCCGCTTCCATCGAGGCCACCGGCGGCAAGGCGACGGCGATTGCTGCGCACCAAGGCGAATCGGCCGCACTCAAGCATTTGATGACTGAAATCGAGCAGCGCTTCGGCAAGCTCGACATCCTCGTCAACAATGCCGCCACCAACCCCTACTTCGGCCACATTACCGATACCGATGTGTCGATGATCGACAAGACTTTGCAGGTCAACATCAAAGGTTATTTCGAGCTGGCCTCGCTGGCAGCCAAGCTGATGAAGAAGGGCGGCGGCGGCGCCATCGTCAACATCGCCTCGATCAATGGCTTGAAGCCGGGCATGTTCCAAGGCATCTATTCGATCAGCAAGGCGGCGGTCATCAACATGACGCAGGCCTTCGCGAAGGAATGCGCGCCTTGGAAAATCCGCGTCAACGCCGTGCTGCCGGGCCTCACCGAAACCAAGTTCGCTTCGGCGCTCACCAAGAACGAGCAGATTCTGAAAGTTGCACTGCAAAGCATCCCGCTCGCACGCGTGGCGCAGCCGGCAGAGATTGCACCAGCAATTCTGTATCTCGTTTCGGATGCCGCGAGTTATGTCACCGCAACCACCCTGACGGTCGATGGTGGCTTGATCGGTGCCGGCGGCTTGTGAAAGACGCTGGCCTCGAGGGACTCGAATCGGCGCGGCTGAAACTACGCCGATTCACTCTCGATGACGAAGCCCTGCTCTATCGCCTCAACAGCGATCCCACTGTGATGCGCTACCTGGGCGGGCCTATGACCGCCGAAACCAGTCGCGCCAACCTGCAAGGCCGCATTCTTGGCTATTACGAAGAGCTTCCGGGCCTCGGCGTCTGGGCCACCTTAGAGCGGGCGAGCGGTCGCTGCATCGGTTTCCACCTGCTCAATCAGGTGATGGGCGAAGAGATGATCCAGGTCGGCTACCGGCTGTTCGAGGCCGATTGGGGCAAGGGCTATGCGACCGAGATGACGATCGCTCTGCTGCGCTATGGCTTTTCCGCACTACGCATCCCGCGGCTAACGGCAAATGCCGACCTGCGCAACCACGATTCGCAGAAGGTCTTGCTCAAATCCGGGCTGCACCGCAATGGTGAGCGGGTGCTGACCCACCCGATGTATGCGGCCTATGGCGCTTCAGGACCTGTGGCGTATTTCGAGCGTGATGCTGCCGATTGGCTCGCCGAGTTCGCAAGCCGCTAAAAATCTGCGAAGTATTCAGGACGTGGAAAGGCCACGCCGCCAAGCTTCTTGAGCAACTCCACATCCATGCCTTGGAAATTTGTTCATGCTTATTCGCGCCGGCTACGAAATCATTTTCGATCTGCCTAATCCCACGGTCGTCACGACACTGCTCAATGTGGTTCCCGAGCGTCGCGAGGCGTTGCTGCGTCCTGACTTGCTGCGCGCCTATGCAAATGGCAAACGGGTGTTCGACGTGGGCTACTTTCGCGACCACATGGACAACGTCAGGGCACGTATCTCCGCTCCGGCCGGCGAGTTGCGTCTGTATAACGACTTCGTGATTGCCGACAGCGGCGAACACTTGGTCGAACCCTTCAATGCTTATCAGCACGCCTTGGACGAACTGCCGGGCGAGTGCCTGGAGTTCCTGCTGCCCAGCCGCTATTGCGAAGTGGATAGCCTTTCACAGACGGCATGGCAGATGTTTGGCCAAACGCCGCTGGGCTGGTCTCGCGTCAGGGCGGTATGCAACTGGGTCAAGGCCAACATCACGTTTGGCTACGCCCATGCTCGTAACACGCGCACTGCATTGGAGACCTTCAATGAACGCGTCGGCGTCTGCCGCGACCTGAACCATTTGGCGATCACTTTTCTGCGTGCGCTGAACATCCCGACGCGCTATGCCACGGGCTATCTCGGCGACATCGGCATCCCGATCAACCCGGCACCGATGGATTTTTCTGCCTGCTTCGAGGTTTACCTCGGCGGCCGCTGGCATCTGTGGGATGCACGACACAACGAGCCTCGCATCGGCTGGATTCTGCTCGGCAGAGGCCGCGATGCGGCCGATTGCGCCATCACCACCAGCTACGGCGTCGCCAACCTCAAGAAGTTTCAGGTTTGGACCGACGAGGTCAATTCCGCCGCCATCCCTTCACTCGATGGCATGAGCTGGGAAACGCTGCATCTGCCTGGTGGCCAGACCAATGGGGCAGACTTCAGCGGCGCAACGCGGGACAATCAAGCCTTCAATTAATCAGTCGCGCCTGCACTTGCTGAACTCGCCTGCCCCTGCTGCCGCAAATTCCGTCTCACCCTGGCGCTTCAGCACAGCGCCCTGCATGGATTGGTCGGATCGCCATTGCCGGTTCTTCTGGCGAGGCTTGAGCCGCCATGCGCGGCTCTACAGCGAGATGATTACCACCGGCGCGCTGATTCACGGCGATGCGGAGCGGCACTTGGCGTTCGACGCCGCCGAGCACCCCGTTGCGCTGCAACTGGGTGGCTGCGAACCCGATGCCCTCGCCCGCTGTGCCGCGATGGCTGAGCAATACGGCTACGACGAGGTCAATCTCAACTGTGGTTGCCCCTCCGACCGTGTGCAGATCGGCCGCTTTGGTGCCTGCCTGATGAATGAGCCTGCCACTGTCGCCGCCGCGGTCACCGCCATGCAGCGCGCCACACGCCTGCCAGTGACGGTGAAGCACCGCATTGGCGTGGATGACAGCGATGACTATCCCTATCTGAAACATTTTGTCGAAACCGTGGCGGCGGCGGGCTGCACCACCTTCATCGTCCACGCACGCAAAGCCTGGCTGAAAGGCTTGAGCCCCAAGGAAAATCGCGAAGTGCCACCGCTCACCTACGAGCATGTCTACCGGCTCAAGCAGGAGTTTCCACAGCTCACCATCGTCATCAACGGCGGTATCAAGACGCTTGAAGAATGCACGCAGCATTTGCAGCAGGTCGATGGCGTGATGATGGGTCGTGAGCCCTACGAAAACCCTTGGTTTCTGGCCGGTGTCGATGCTGCCCTGTTCGGCGACGCCAATCCCGTCAGCAGCCGCGAGGCCGCGCTGCGCCGCATGCAACCCTATATCGAGAATGCCATACCGCGTGGAGTGCCCATGAGTGCCATCACCCGCCATATGCTGGGTCTGTATCGTGGCCAACCGGGCGGTCGGGCGTTCCGACGCGTGATGTCCGAAGGCGTGCACAAGCCGGGGGCCGCCTGGCCCCTGCTGGAAAAAGCCCTGCTGGAAGTCACCCGCGAAACCCAGCTCGCCGCGTAGAATCTCGCACCTTCATCCACCGAAGAAACCACTCATGCGCTTCAACAGACTGCTCATCGCCCCGCTCTGCGGCCTGCTGTGCACCGTGTTTGCCGGCTCGGTCTCTGCGGCGGATGCGCCGAAGCAGCACAAGAAAAAATCCACCAAAACCCCCACCACCGAAACCGTAAAAATGAGCGAAACCGCACCCAAAGTCCTGCTGGAAACCAGCGAAGGCAACATCACCCTCGAACTCGATGCCGTGAAGGCACCCAAGACCGTTGCCAACTTCGTCGCCTATGTCAAAGCGGGCCATTACGACGGCTTGATCTTCCACCGCGTCATCAAGGACTTCATGGTGCAGGGTGGCGGCTACGGCAAGGATGGTCGCAGCGAGAAACCCACCAATGCGCCGATCCAGAACGAAGGCGGCAACGGCCTGCCCAACGTGCGCGGTAGCGTGGCGATGGCCCGCACCAACGACCCGCACTCGGCCACCGCGCAGTTCTTCATCAACCACAAGGACAACGCCTTCCTGAACGCCGGCGAGCGTGGCCAGTGGGGCTATGCCGTGTTCGGCAAGGTCATCGTGGGCATGGACGTGGTCGACAAGATCGCCATCACCCCCACCGGCGCGCAGGATGTGCCGAAGACGCCGATCACCATCATCAAGGCAACCATCATTGGTTGAGCCGCACGCACGCGACGGGCACGGCCTTGGCTGATACCCGCCCCGACCTGCTGCTGGCAGACCTGCACCTGCCGATACCGCAGCCGGATGTTGCATCAGAAGCCTCGTTCTTGAACGAGGCTTTTTTGCGTTTCTGCGCCGGACCCGCGCGTACTGCGCGGCGGGTGTTTCTGCTGGGCGATATCTTCGAGTCCTGGGTCGGCGACGACCTGGGACTTGCGGATTATCCCCGCGAAGTCGCGGCGCTGGCTGCGTTGTCTCGCAGCGGTGTCGAGGTGCGCTACCAGACCGGTAACCGTGACTTCATGCTGGGTAAGGGCTTCGAGCGTGCGACCGGTGCGCAACGCTTGCCGGATGAACACATCGAGACTCTGGGTGGCGTGGCGACCCTGCTCGCGCATGGCGACCAGTTCTGCACCGACGATGTCGGCTACCAGCGCTGGCGTCGATTTTCGCGCTATCGCCTGTCGCAATGGATTTTTCTGAAGCTTTCCGCAGCGCGCCGCCGGCGCATCGCCGGTGGCTTGCGCGAGGGCAAGCGCAACAAGCCCGAGGCCATCATGGACGTGAACGCGGGGGCGATTGCCAGTGCCTTCAAGCGCCACCACCTCACGCGCATACTCCACGGGCATACGCATCGGCCTGCCGAGCACGCGCTGATCTTGCAGGGTGTGAGGCATGAGCGCATCGTGCTGGCCGACTGGCGACCCGAGCGTATCGAGTGGCTGCGCTTTACAGCCGAAGGCTGGTCGCGCGAGGGCTTTGCCGCATCTCTGCAAGCACTCG
Organism: Stagnimonas sp.; assembly: GCA_965279705.1. GTDB lineage: Bacteria > Pseudomonadota > Gammaproteobacteria > Nevskiales > Nevskiaceae > Stagnimonas. The sequence goes on along the minus strand of OZ257257.1, from coordinate 1,620,940 downwards.
GTAATTAGGCTTGTCTGTCATGCAAAGGAAATACCAATAACGCTTGCCGCTATGGGGGCAGGGTCGTTACCATCTGGCTCCTTTTTGTTGTCTTTCTGGAGAGAAAAAATGTCCGCAGCCGTCGAACTCATCAAGAAACTCCCGCAGGCTTATTCCGAAGGTTCGGACTGCGTGATCCAATTCAACATCAGCCAGCCGCACTACGTCACCATCAAGGGCGGCGCTGCGACTGCAACTGAAGGCACAGCTCCTAATTCTGACCTCGGCATCACCATGGAAGATGATGATTTCGTGGCCCTGATGAAAGGCGAGCTCAACGGCATGACCGCATTCATGACCGGCAAGCTGCAGCTCGAAGGCGACCTCATGCTCGCGCAGAAGCTCAGCAGCTACTTCGATCCCTCGAAGCTGGCTTGATCGATGGCGGCACTCCCGCCCATCGATGATGCAACCGAAGCCCTGGATCTCACCGTCCGGGGCTTTTTGTTTCACCTGCGCCGCGACAGCGAAGGCCGGCTGACCATTGCCGCTCCGCATCTGGAGGGCTATGCCGCCTTCGCGCTCGACTGGTCCAGCCCCGATGTGCAGCGGCGTATTGCGGGCGGACGCAAACAGTTGCTCACCAAGGCGGTTGGGCTGCACAAAAAACCGGCGGCCACCGTGTTTGATGGCACCGCCGGTTTGGGGCGCGATGGCTTCACTCTGGCCGCACTCGGTGCCGAAGTGACGCTGGCCGAGCGCAACCCCGTGCTGGCTGCAATGCTGCGCGATGCGCATCGCCGCGCGCTAGCCCTGCCACTGACGCGTGATGCGGCGACACGCATACGCATCATCGAGCACGACAGCGCCGGCAGCTTGGCGGCAGCGCAGGGGTTTGATGCGATCTATCTCGACCCGATGTATCCCGACGACGGCAAGCGCGCCCTGCCCAGCAAGGAAATGCAGATCCTGCGCGACCTCACCGGCGGCGATACCGACGCCGATGCTCTGCTCGTCGCGGCATTGGCGAGCGGTGTCGGCCGCGTGGCCGTCAAGCGCCCCAGCAAGGCGCCGTGGCTGGGCCAGGAAAAGCCCAACTTGAGCATGGAAGGCACACAGGCACGCTTCGACATCTACCTGCGCTGATTGCTCAGAGAGGAGGCGGCTGTATCGTCGACGCCAGATCACCCGTCGAGCGTCGGCGCAGCCAGCGCGCCAGCGTGTGGCGCAGCTCCACCGGGTCGATGGGCTTGGGGATGTGATCGTTCATGCCGGCCGCCAGACAGCGCTCGCGGTCACCGGTCATGGCGTTGGCCGTCATCGCGATCACCGGCAGGTTGGCGTAGCGCGGGTCGAGTCGCAGCTGCTGGGTGGCGGTGATGCCGTCCATTTCCGGCATCTGTAAATCCATCAACACCGCGTCGTAATGCGACGAGGCGATTTTTTCCAGCGCTTCGCGGCCATTGGTGGCCGTGACCACAGTGACTTTCGCCTGCCTCAGCAGCTCGCCGGCGACTTCCAGGTTGATGAAGTTGTCATCGACCACCAGCACCCGCGCACCGATCAAGGGGTCTGCGCGAGGCTCATCCGTCTCGACGAGGCTGACATCGCGCCAGCTCGGATCGGCATGGTCGAAGCTGAGCGTGGTGACGAAGATCGAACCGGCACCGGGCGTGGAATCCGCCGTGATGCGGCCGCCCATCAAGGTCACCAGTTCCTTGCAGATGGTCAAACCCAGGCCGGTGCCGCCGAAGCGGCGCGTGGTGGAGTTGTCTGCCTGCGTGAAGGCGCTGAACAGGCGCGTCATCTGGATCGGGTCGATGCCGACGCCGGTGTCCTGCACCTCGAAGCGCAGCGTCGTCCCCGATTCCGCTTCACTCACCACCGTGCAGTTGAGCGTCACCGAACCCCGTTCGGTGAACTTGACGGCGTTGCTGACCAGATTGAGCAGCACCTGGTGCAGACGCAAAGGGTCGCCCATCAAATCGCGCGGCAGATGCGGCACGCGCCAGACGTTGAACATCAGGCCCTTCTCGCTGGCACGATCGCTGATGAGCGACTGCACGCGATCGAGTACGTCCCACAAGTCGAAAGGAATGCGCTCCACCGTCATGCGGCCAGCTTCGATCTTGCTGAAATCGAGAATGTCGTTGAGCAGGCCGAGCAGCGCCTTGGCGGCGTCTTCAACCCGGTTGAGCTGATCGCGCACCTTCGGCTCGTGCGTCTGCTGCACAGCCAGATGCGTGAGACCGATGATGGCGTTCATCGGCGTGCGGATTTCATGGCTCATGTTGGCCAGGAAGCGGCTCTTGGCCTCGTTGGCGGCATCGGCTTCAAGCCGGGCATGTTCCAGTTCGAGCTCCAGTTCTTTCTGGTCGGTGACGTCGATCCAGTAACCGTTGAGCAGCACGCCGCCATCCGGCTCGACCACGGTGCTGGCGGCGGAGCGAATCCAGCGCACCTCGTCGCTCTCGCCGTGGCTGATGCGGTGCACGTGGCTATATGCCTGGCGGCGGCCAATGGCATTGGCGACCACGGCATTGAGGTCTGACAGATCCTCGGGGAACACCAGATTCATCAGCGCATCGTAGTTGGCCAGGGCGCGATCACGCGGCACGCCGAAGACGCCCTCGACACCGGCGCTGACGAAGCGCAGCTCGGGTGCCTTGGGCGGGTGCTGCACCACCTGATACACCGCACCGGGCATGGAGTTGGTGATGTCACGCAACAGGCGCTCGGCATTGCGCAGTGCAGCGGTGCGCAGCTCCACGCGCTGTTCGAGTTCGCGGTTGAGCTTTTCCAGCTGCTGCTGCGCGCGTTCGCGGCGATACGCCAGACCCAGCTGCTGGGCCACGCCTTCGAGCAGCTCCTGCTGGCCGGCTTCCATCGTGCTGGCGTCGTCGCCCGCAAATACCCAGACGCCGCCACCGCCACCCTCGGCCTCGATCGGCGCAAACAGGCCACGGCGGCTTTCAGAAAACCCGGCCGAGACACTTTGAAACTCGGCGAGATTGATGCGGCAACTCACCTGCTCCGGCCGCGGCCAGGCCTCTGGCAGCAGGGCGGTGACGCGGTCGAGCATCTGCAAGAAGCGGATATCGACCCAGCCCAAGGTGTCGGCCACGCGATAAAGCACCTGCTGTTCGCGCACGCGATCGGCCAGCTCGCGCTGACGGCTGACGAGGTGCTGCTCGCGCTTTTGCAGCTGCGTGGTGAGGTGGGCGATGCCGCTGGAAATAACGCCGACTTCATCGCCCGAATGGGTATCGACAGGCTGCGCCGGATTACCTGCCGCCATCTGCACGACCATGCCCATCAACTCGCGCAATGGTTGCAGGTTGCGCTGCAATAAGCGGCGCAACAGCCATAACGTCAATGCACCAAAAGCCAGCATGGCCAGCAGCAAGGCCGGAATATGCATGCCGCCGTCACCCGACTTTGTGGCTGGCAGTGCCAGCACGACGGTCCAGCCAAGGGGGGCGATCCGCACGGCACTGGTGAGTTTTTGGCTGCCATCCGGCCAATCCAGCTCTTGTAAGGGCGTTGTATCCGCCATCAAGGCACTGGCGATGAAATGCGCACGACCACTGCTGGCCGGTGCCCAGTCGGTGTAGGGGCGAGCGAGATAGCGCGACTCCGGCGCATAAACAAAACGGCCTTCGGCATCCAGCAGCACCCAGCCTGACCCAGGCAGATTTTTTTGCAGCGCTGCACCGAGGGCTTCGATGCTGACGTCGGCCACCGCCACGCCGTCAAAGCGATCGTTACGGAAAAAGGGCACCGAGTAGCTCACCATCCAGACGTTGCCGGCGCCTTCATCGAAGTACGGCGGTGTCCAGAGCGGCTTGCCGCTTTGCTGGGCCAGGGTGAACCACTCGTGGGTGCCGTCGCTGCCGTCGTAGGTGTTGGACTGATCCATCTGCCGCAGGGTTTTGCCCTCGCGGTAGACGTAGAGATCCTTGCGCTGCCCCCCGTAATTGGCGGGTAGAAAGGTAACGCCCGCGCCATATTGGCTGGGTGTTTGCCCGAGCTGCGTCTGCAACAGCGCCAGATAATCAGCGTCTGGCAGATCGGGCCGCCTCGCGGCCAGCGCCGCGGTGTTTTGGGCGTTGTAGCTGGCTGCCATCAGCACGGCTGTCAGGTCGGCGGCAAAACGACGGGTTTCCGCCCGTGCTTCCAGAACCTGGCCGTCGTGGCGTGCGTGGTAGGTGGCAACCACCGCCAGCGCTGCAAACAGCAACAACAGCACTGTCGTTGGCAGCAGAAGCCCTGCGGTGATCTTTCTTTGCAGGTTTAGACGCATTACCCCAATGCCGACCCGTTTTCTTGATGTGCAACGATGCCATAACCGCAATCAAACCGTTACGAAACGCTGCTACCGTCAACCCATGCCATTACTGACACTCGTCCGCCACGCCAAGTCCGCCTGGGACTACCCCGAGCTCACCGATTTTGAGCGCCCTTTGAACGAACGCGGCCGCCGCGATGCGCCACGCATGGCCTTGCGCACGCAGGGCCTGCCGCGGGTGACCCGCCTGATCAGCAGCCCCGCCAACCGCGCACTCACCACCGCAAGGATTTTTGCCGAGCATCTGGGCATCGACTTCGATGCCATCCGCATCGAGCCCAAGCTCTACGAAGCCAGCCGCAAAACCTTGCTGGAAGTGGTGACGGGCATCGAAAACAACCCGGCGCACGTACTGCTGTTTGGCCACAACCCCGGCTTCAGCGAACTGGCCCATACGCTCGGCCACTGCCCGTTCGACGAGATGCCCACCTGCGCCGTCGCCCACTTCAAGCTCGATGTGAAAACCTGGAAAGAAACAGGCCCAGGCACAGCGACGCTGGTGAAGTATCTGTTTCCCAAGGATGGCTTCGACGCCTAGCCATGAGAGATTGCAAGCTGCTTCGCCGCGCCGCCATCCCATTCGTCTGCCTGTGCCTCGCTGCCTGTGGCAATAGCGGCTCGCCCGCATCCCGCGTTGCCCCCGCAGCGCCGGTGCCTCCACCAGCGACACCATCGCCTGCTCCGCCCGAAACGCTGCCACCCGTGGCCAGCCTGAGTGACGGCATCTGGATGAAGGGCGATCTGCACATCCACAGCCGCCACAGCACCGACTCCAGCAACAATCCGGAATCGAAGATCATCGCCTTGGGCGAGAGCGTGGGTATGGACTACCTCGCCATCACCGATCACGACAACCATGTGGGCGGTGACATCGCCAACAACACCTGGGCCGATCCCGAGTTCAAATCCAGCTCTCTGCTCCTGCTCTACAGCGCCGAGCTAACCACCGCGCGCGGTCACGCCAACCCCTTCTCGGCCAAGCCCTACAACCACCAGCGGCTCTACGACGCGCGCGATGGGCTCGACACCAATCTGGCGAAAATCATCAAGGAGGAAGGCCTGCATTTCTCGGCCAACCACCCCAACGGGGCTGACCACTTCGGCTACAGCTACGACATGGTCGATTCGGTGGAGGTGTGGAACTCGGCAATCTGGTCCACCAACGCCGGTTCGCTGCTGATCTGGCAGGACATGCTCAACTCCGGCCGTAACATCACCGCGCGTGGCGGCAGCGACTCGCACCATGGCTATCCCGGCGTGGGCGATACGCTGGAACAGAACTCGATACAGGCCGGTGCCAACAACGTGGGCACGCCAACCACCTGGGTATTTGCCACCGCGCGCACCAGCGAGGCCGTCATTGCCGCGCTTACCAACGGCCGCGTCAGCATCAGCAGCAACCCGAACGCGCCACGCGTCGAGTTGTATGCCGACCTCAATCGGGACGGCATGATGGACATGATGATGGGCGACAACAGCGTGCCGCCCGGCACGCCGGTGGACTTCCGCGTCGACTTGGTCAACGTCGGTGCGGCGATCGCGCCTTATACCGTCACGGTCATCAAGAACGGTGGTGAATTCGGCAGCTACACCGTGCTGCCCACAGCGCCCTCGCTGCGATTTACCGATACCCCTGCTGCGGGTGAACGCAGCCACTACCGCGTGCAGGTGGAGGGCCAGCAGACGATCTACCCCGAGATTCCGGCTGCGGCAGCACTGAGCGCCAACATGATCGCACTCAGCAACCCGATCTACTTCAACTTCAAGCGCCCACGCTGAAGCCTCAGCCCAGCGGCTTGAGTTTGGCGGCGTAGCGCTGGGCGTTCTGCACGTAGTGCTGGGCCGAGAGCTTGATGAAGGCGATCTCCTGCGGCAACAGCTCGCGCTTGACCACTGCGGGCGAGCCCATCAGCAGCACGCCGTCGGGGTAGCTCTTGCCCTCGGGCACTAGCGAACCAGCACCGACGATCGAGTTCTTGCCGATCTTGGCGCGGTTCAAGATCACGCTCTGGATGCCGATCAAGGTGTTGTCGCCAATGGTGCAGCCATGCAGCATCACTTGATGGCCGATGGTCACGTCGCAGCCGATGGTGAGTGGTGCCCCCACATCCGTGTGCAGCACCGATCCATCCTGAATGTTGCTGCCCTCGCCGACGGTGATCGGCTCGTTGTCGCCCCGCAGCGTGCAGCCAAACCAGACACTGGCACCCTCTTTGAGCACGACGTTACCAATGACAGCCGCGTTGTCGGCGACCCAGTTGTTACCCAGAAGCTGGGGCTGTTTTTCTTCGAGGGCGTAGAGCATGGCAGGCGGTCGCTGGCGTTCAGATTGGGGTGCTTAATCTAGCGGCAAGCATCTTCGGAGTGTGTGCAGATGAGCTTTCTTGCCCGATTTTTTGGTGGATTGACCGGTCGCATTCTGGCGGTGCTGCTTGCTGTGAGTGCTGCGCAGTTTCCCGTCTACTACGCGCAGTATTTGCAAACGCTCACCGGCGCGCGGCAGGAAGCCTCGCTGCGCTATGACCAGCTGACGCGCGAAGCGGGTGTGCTCAATCTGGGGGCCGAGGACTTCATCGTGCGCCACGAGGAAAACAGCGACCCGGTGTTCCAGGCCTCTGGTCGCATCCACCGCACCACGCTGGCACGTTTCAATAAACTCGATGCGGCCTGGAAGGCGCTCAACACCGCCAGCGTGTTCGAGAAGCCACTGATTTTGTTCAAGCACTTCGATCGCCAGCTGGCAGAAGCCGTGCGCTTCACGCCCGGCTTGCCGTTGACGCCTGAAGCCGCAGCCTATGCCTTTGGCGGCATCGTGCTGGCCTGGCTGATTTCGGTGCTGTGCGGGGCGTTATTGATGCCGCGCCCAGTGACCGTGCACTAGCCCAGCAGCGCAAGCACCTTCGCCACATCCGGCTGCAAGATCACGCCGCGCTCGCAGACGATCGCGTCGATCAGCGAGGCGGGCGTGACATCGAACACCGGATTGAAGGCATCCATGCCGGTGGGTGCGATGGGCTGTCCCTTGAACTCGGTCAGCTCGGTGGCCGTGCGTGATTCAATCGGAATAGCCTCGCCGTTCGGGCATTGCAGATCAAAGGTGCCGGAGGGTGCTACCACCATGAACTTCGTGCCATGCGCCCTGGCAGCGAGCGCCAGCGCATAGGTACCGATCTTGTTGGCCGTGTCGCCATTGGCGGCGATGCGATCTGCGCCGACGATCACCCAGTCGATCCTCTGCACCTTCATCAAATGCGCCGCCGCACCATCGGCGATGAGCTGGGCCGGGATACCCTCCTGCATCAGCTCCCAAGCCGTCAGACGCGCGCCTTGCAGCCAGGGGCGCGTCTCGGTGTTGAATACGCCTGCGAGCTTTCCTTCGGTATGCGCGCTGCGAATCACACCGAGCGCAGTGCCATGCCCGCCGGTGGCCAGCGCACCGGTGTTGCAGTGGGTGAGTACCTGCGAGCCGGGGACTATCAAGGCGGCACCGAGCGCGCCCATTTTCAGGTTTTGCGCGAGGTCTTCAGCGTGGATGGCCTTGGCTTCTTTCAGCAGCGCCTCTGCCGTGCGCGGCACAACCGTGGCCATCCGAGCTAGTGCCCAGCGCAGGTTCACAGCGGTCGGGCGCGAATCAGCCAGCACTTTTTCCGCCGCTGCGTAGTCGCCGCCTTGCAGGGCATCAATCACCAGTCCATAGGCGGCCGCAATACCAATAGCGGGTGCACCACGTACGGCCATCGCATGAATCGCGTGCGCCACACCCGCCGCCGAGCGGCATTGCAGGTAGGTCAGCTCGTGCGGCAGCACGCGCTGGTCGAGCAGACTCAGATGATCTTTGTCCCAGATGATGGGTTGCACAGCAGCCGACATGGTCAAGTCCCGTAAAATGCGAAGCACAAGAATCCCTGAATTGTATTGCGCCCATGCAAGCCATTGACCTACTCGTGCTCCCGCGCTGGATCGTGCCCATCGAACCCGCGGGCGTGGTGCTGCAAAACCATGCGCTGCTCGTCGACAAGGGACGCATCGTTGCGCTTCTGCCGGTCGCTGAAGCGCAAGCGCAGTACGCGCCGCGCGAGACGCTAACCCTCACCTCGCACGTGGTCATGCCCGGCCTCGTCAATGCCCACACCCATGCGGCGATGACGCTGCTGCGGGGTATCGCCGACGACCTGCCGCTGATGGACTGGTTGCAGAACCACATCTGGCCCGCCGAGGGCGCGCACGTGTCGAAACAGTTCTGCATCGACGGCGTGAAGCTCGCCGCCGCCGAGCTGATTCGGGGTGGAGTCACCACCGCCAACGACATGTATTTCTTCCCTGATGCCTCGGCGGAAGGCTTCACGTCCGCCGGCATGCGCAGCGTCGTCAACCTCATCACGCTGGACTTCCCCACCGCCTGGGCCGCGAACGCCGACGAGTATTTGCACAAGGGTCTCGCAGTGCGCGATGCGCTCAAGGACAACCCGCTGGTGACGACCATCTTCGGCCCGCACGCGCCCTACACGGTGAGCGATGCACCGCTGCGAAAGATCCGCACACTGGCGAACGAACTCGGCATCGGCATCCATATGCACGTGCACGAAACCGCTGGCGAAGTGGCGATGGCCGAAGGCCAGACCGGCATGAGGCCCTGGCAGCGGTTGAAGGAACTCGAACTACTCGGCCCCGATTTCGTCGCCGTGCACATGACCCAACTCACCGACGCCGAGATTGCCGAAGCCGCCGAACTCGGCGTGCATGTTGCCCATTGCCCGGAGAGCAACCTCAAGCTCGCCAGCGGCTTCTGTCCGGTGGACAAGCTGCTGCGCGCAGGCGTGAACGTCTGCATCGGCACCGATGGTGCCGCCAGCAACAACGACCTCGACCTGTTCGGTGAATTGAAGACTGCTGCCCTGCTCGCCAAGGCCGTCGCCGGCGATGCCCAAGCTCTGCCCGCCCATGCCGCCCTGCATATGGCCACCCTCGCGGGCGCCAAGGCGCTGATGCTCGATGAGCAGATCGGCTCGCTGGTCGCTGGCAAGCAGGCCGATTTCATCGCGATCGATCTGAGTGCCCTGAACACCCAGCCCGTCTACAACGTGCTCTCGCACCTCGCCTACGCCGTCAACAGCCAGCAGGTGACGGATGTGTTCGTTGCGGGCAAGCCGCTGCTGAAGAGCGGTGTGCTGACGACGCTGAGCATCGACGAAGTGCTAGCCAAGGCCAATGAGTGGGCTCTAAAGATCAAGCCATGAGTTTCTCGAAACTGCCGACGCCGCCCTACTACGCGGTAATTTTCTGCTCGCAGCGACCGAACGCGGATGACGGTATCAGTGATGGTTATGGGGAGATGGCCGACCAGATGGCCGAACTCGCCACTACCATGCACGGCTACCTCGGGCGCGAAAGTGCCAGAGGCAGCGATGGCTTCGGCATCACCGTCAGCTACTGGCAGGACAAAGCCGCGATTGCACATTGGAAAGCCAACATGGACCACAAAGCCGCGCGCGACTACGGCCGCACACGCTGGTACGAACACTACGAACTGCGCATCGCCAAAGTCGAACGCGCCTACGGCAAAGCCAAGAGCACCGCATGAGCAACGCAGATAGCGCCGAACTCGCCAACTTCCAGAAGCAGGCCGCCACCTGGTGGGATGCCAAGGGCCCGATGCGGGCCCTACACCACATCAACGGCCCGCGCGTGCGCTTCATCGAGCAATGCGCAGGTGGCTTGAAGGCGAAGCGCGCACTCGACGTGGGCTGCGGCGGTGGCCTGCTGACCGAGGCGCTTGCCACCAAGGGCGCTGATGCCACCGGCATTGATCTGGCCGATGACGTGCTCGAAGTGGCCAAGCTGCATGGCCTCGAATCTGGCGTGAAAGCCACTTACCAAAAGAGCAGCGCCGAAGAGCTGGCAGTGAAAGAGTCCGCCAGCTTCGATCTCGTCTGCTGTCTCGAAATGCTCGAACACGTGCCTGATCCAGCCAGTGTGATTGCTGCGGTGGCCGCTCTCGCCAAGCCGGGTGCGACGGTGGTGTTCTCCACCATCAACCGCAACCCCAAGGCCTTTGCGCTCGCGGTTGTCGGTGCCGAATACGTGCTCAACCTAGTGCCGCGCGGCACGCATGACTACGCCAAGTTCATCAAGCCCAGCGAGCTGACCAACTGGGCTCGCGCGGCGGGCTTGGAGCCGGTGGAGATCAAGGGCCTGCAATACAACCCGCTCACCCATCTCGCCAAAATCAACGACGACATCGACGTGAACTATTTTCTGCACTGCAAGAAACCCCAATGAAGGCACTGGTGAGACCGCAGGCGATTTTCTTCGATCTCGACGGCACGCTGGTCGATACCGCACCCGACCTGGGCGGTGCCGCCAACTACATCCGCAGTACCTTGGGTCTCGCTGCATTGCCCTTGCCAGACTATCGCCCGCACGCCAGCGCCGGTGCGCGCGGACTGCTAGGCAAGGCACTCGGCATCACGCCCGATCACGCAGATTTCCCCCGCCACCGCGACGCTTTTCTCGCGCACTACGCCGAGCATCTGGCGGATAGCTCCGGCTTGTTCGAGGGCTTTGCGGAAACGCTTGCTGGCTTCGCACAGCAGGGCGTGCACTGGGGCGTGATGACCAACAAGCCCAAGCAATACACCAACCCCTTGATGGCCGCACTCAAGCTCGACAAAGACGCCTGCGCCATCGTCAGCGCCGACGAAGTGCCCAAGGCCAAGCCCGCGCCGGATGGCCTGCTGCTCGCCTGCCAGCTTGCCGGTGTGGCACCCGAACAGTGCTGGTACGTCGGCGACGACAAGCGCGACATCGACGCCGGCCGCTCCGCGGGCATGAAAACCGTCGCCGCTGCCTGGGGCTACGAAGGCGAATACGCCCTCGACACCTGGGGCGCGGATTTCACCTGCGCGCATCCCACCGACTTACTCAAACTCATCGCATGAGCATCGCAGAACAACCCGCACTGGCTGCCGACGCACTCAAGGGCCGCGTCATCCTCATCACTGGCGCGGGCGATGGCCTGGGCCGTGCCACCGCCGTCGAGGCAGCAGCCCGCGGTGCCACCGTGATTCTTCTCGGCCGCACCATCAAGAAGCTGGAAGCGACCTACGACCTCATCGAAAAAGCCGGTGGTGCACAGCCCGGCATCGTGCCACTCAATCTCAATGGCGCGACCTGGAACGACCACGAGGCCGTGGCCGAAACGCTACAGGCCGAGTTCGGCAAACTCGACGGCCTGGTGCATTGCGCGACCCACTTCACCGGCTTCATGCGCCTCGCCGAAGTGCCGCCAAAAGACTGGCTCGACGGCTTGCAGACCAACCTCACTGCCGCTTACGTGCTGACCCGCAGCTGCCTGCCGCTGCTGGAGAAATCCGGCGATGCACCGGTGGTGTTTGTCACCGATACGGCAGGGCGCACGCCCAAGGCCTATCACGGCGTCTACGGCATCACCAAGGCCGCCATCGAGGCGATGAGCGCCACGTTTGCTCTCGAGTACGCCGCAACGCATCCGCAGCTGCGCTTCAACACCTTTTATCCGGGGCCGATGCGCACCGCAGTGCGTGTGAAGGGTTACTCCGGCGAGACCGGCATGACGCATCCGGGGCCTGAGATAGCCGCACAACGGCTGGTGTCGCTGCTCGCCGTCAAAACCGACAGTGGCAAGCCGCTCTGATGTGATTCAGCGCGGCTCGCCACGCCGCCTCAATCGTCGTTTTCGTCCTTCTTCTTGCTCAAGCCCATCTTCGGCTTGCCAGGACGCGTCGCGGCACCATCTTTCACCACGAAACGCTGTGTTGGGCCTGACTTGCGCGGCGCGGGCTTGGCACCAAAGGTCTTGCGCTCGGCACCGCCAAAGCGTGGGCGATCGTCACCACCCGGCGCACGCGGTTTGTAGGCCGGGCGCGTGCCATCACCTGAGGCCGCACTGAAGCGCGGCTTGAAGCCGCTGCCTTCGCTGCTACGAGTACGATCACCGTAAGGTTTGCGCTCGGCACCCATTTCGCCACGCGGCTTGAAGGCTGGTCGCTCGCCGATCGTGCCGTCTTTGCGGGGATACGGCTTGCTGACGCTGGGCTTGTCGGCGCGAGCAAAGCGCGGACGCTCGCCGTCATCGCGTGCAGGGCGATCGCCATACGGTTTGCGCGCGGCGCCCGCATAGGCGGGTTTCTCACCATAGGGTTTGCGCTCACTGAGAGCCGGCTTGTCACCATAAGGCTTGCGCGGTGCAGCGCCTTCGCGCGGCGTGTAGGCAGCGGACTGGCGCGCGCCATACGGCCCGGCCGAACGGCTTTCGCCATCACCCGCATCACGCTTGTAGCTGCGTGTCGGGGCCTCCGGCGCACGGTCACCGCGCTCGCTGTAGCTGCGTTCGCTCTTGGCGCCAAAGCCCTTAGCCTTGTGCTGGGTGGGCGCGGCGTCGCTGCGCTCAGTGACTTTTTCAAGTGACTCCACCGCCGCGATACGGGTCTTGCCCCAGGGGCTATCGGCGGCCGCACGAGCCTTCTGCACCACGTAGGTGGATTCTTCTTTCTCGCTGCCGCCGCGACGTTCTGCGCGCTCCACCAACTTGCGCTCGTCCTTGGTGGCCTTCACCCAACGCGCACCATCGTTCTCGCGGCGGGCGTCACGCTTCACTCTCGCAGCCGCGCGCACGGCGGTCTTGCTGTCACCGCGCTTAACGGGGGCTGCCGGTGCTGCCTCACCTTCCTTCTGCGGTTTATTGAGGCTGTAGTCGCTCTTGGTGCGATGCGACTCGCGCACGCGCTCTGGCAGCAGCTCCTTTTCGTCGAGATTCACCGCCTCAATCAGCCGGCGCAGCTCTTCGGCTGTGCCCTCACGGAAGCTACCGCTCTTGATGCCACCACCGAGCTTGATCGGCCCGTAGGCGGTACGAATCAGCCGGTTGACCGTGAGGCCCTGGCTCTCGAACAGGCGACGCACTTCGCGGTTACGGCCTTCGGCTATGGTGACGATGAACCACTTGTTGGCGCGGCTGGTGGTTGCACCCTCGCCTTCGCTCTCGTCGTCTTCCACCTCGTTGTCGCCGAAACGGATCGACTCGAAGCTCGCCTCGCCATCTTCCAGCATGACGCCCTTGCGCAGATTGGCAAACGCGTCTTCGCTCACTTCACCCAAGGCGCGCACGGCGTATTCGCGCTTCTGCTCGAAGCTGGGGTGCGTGAGGCGGCGGGCCAGTTCGCCGTGGTTGGTCATCAGCAGCAGGCCTGACGTATTCACGTCGAGACGGCCGACGGCAATCCAGCGCCCGGTTTCGAGTTCCGGCAGTTTGCGGAACACCGTGCGGCGGCCTTCAGGGTCATCGCGCGTCACCATTTCGCCGGTGCGCTTCTTGTAGAGCAGCACGCGCATGGGCTCGTTACCGGCCTTCAGCGACAGGCGCTTGCCGTCGAGCTTCACGGCATCGGTTTCGTCTATTTTCTGGCCGACGGTCGCGGCCTCGCCATTGACGACGAGGCGGCCTTCAACGATCCAGTCCTCCACCTCGCGGCGCGAGCCGTAGCCGAGGCCGCTGAGAAACTTCTGAATTCTTTCTGACATGGTTTGACGCCTCCCGGCGTGTAGGTGATGTGAAGTATGCGGCTTGAACTCCCTCTCCCGCTTGCGGGAGAGGGTTGGGGAGAGGGGGTTTGAGCGACCCGCCCTCTCTCCTAGCCTCTCTCCCGCCAGCGGGAGAGAGGGATGTAACTAGTGAATCGTTTCGTCGCCTGGTGGTGTTGCTACTTCTTCAGACAAAGTGGTTTCGGTAAGGCGGGTCAGGGCAGCTTCGAGCTGCTCCATGTCCTTGATCGCCGGCAGCTCGGGCAGCTGGTCGAGGCTCTTGAGGTTCAAATCGTCGAGCAATTGGTGCGTGGTGCCGAACAAGGCCGGGCGGCCAATCACTTCCTTCACGCCCACCTCGCGAATCCAGCCACGTTCGAGCAGGGTCTTCAAGATGTTGCTGCTCACCTGCACACCGCGCACGTCTTCGATCTCGCCACGGGTGATGGGCTGTCGATAACAGATGAGCGCCAGCGTTTCGAGCAGGGCGCGCGTCAGCTTGGGCGGCTTCTCTGCCCAGAGGCGGGCGACGATATCCGCATAGGCCGCCCGCACCTGGATGCGCCAGCCGCTGGCCACTTCCACCAGCTCGGCGGCGCTGTTGCGCAGGCGCTGATCGAGCTGTTCGAGCGCCAGGCGCAGGTCGCGCTTGGCAACCGGGTAATCGACCGCGACCAGCTTCACCAACTGCTCGATGGCGACTGGCTGATCCGCAGCCAGCAGCAGCGCTTCGACCACCCGCGAGACGTGCTCGTAATCGAGCGTTGCGGGTGCCGGGTGCGGCAGCTCGGCATCGGTCTGGGTGTCGTCCTTGGCCTCGACGACGGCTTCCACCGGTAGCGTGTCCTTGGGGTCAGTCATAGCTCAGTTCTCCGTCGCCAGTCGCTTCACGCGGCTTGGCCTTGTCGAGCAGAATGGCCTCGAAGGGTCCCTCCTGCACCAGATCAATCATTGCGAGCTTGGTGAGTTCGAGGATGGCGAGCAGCACCACCACGACACCGCCCTTGCCCTCGCTCAAATCCACCAACTCGTAGAAGTCCTTCGGCCCGCTTTGCACCTGCTGCAGCACATGGCTCATGCGCTCGCGCACGCTCAAGGGCTCACGCGCGATCTGATGTTTGGTGAACAGCTGGGCACGCTGCATCACGTCGCGGAAGGCCATCAGCAATTCACGCAGATTCGGCGCGGGCAGCGGCAGCTCGGTCTTGATGACCTCCGGCTTGGCCGATGCAGTGTGCAGATCGCGGCCCATGCGCGGCAGCCGGTCGATCTGCTCGGCGACGTTCTTGAAGCGCTCGTATTCCTGCAGGCGGCGCACCAGCTCCATGCGAGGGTCTTCAACAGTGGCGTCTTCGCGCACCGGCTTGGGCAGCAGGATGCGGCTCTTGATCTCGGCCAGCAGTGCGGCCATCACCAGATATTCGGCCGCGAGTTCCAGCCGCAGCTCGGTCATCAGCTCGATGTAGAGCACGTACTGCTTGGTGATGGTGTGCACCGGAATATCGAGAATGTCGAGGTTCTGGCGGCGGATGAGATACAGCAGCAAATCCAGCGGACCCTCGAAGGCTTCGAGGATGACCGAAAGCGCATCCGGCGGGATGTAGAGATCTTCCGGCAACTTGTCGAGCGCGTGGCCGTTGACGCGCGCCAGCACGGGGCCGTGAGGTTGCGCTTGGGCCTCGGCGGGTGCATCGGCTTCAGGGAAGAGTTCGGGTTCGCTCACGGGGGAGCAAGGCCTGACGGCCGACCTTATTAAATTACAGCGAATAATCAATAGCTTAAAGCTTAAAAACGCCTACAAGCCGCATGTAAAAACAATGTGACCTGAAACACCAGAGCGTCACGTGGGCGGAGACTATCGACTCGCTGGTGACCTTGCAAACGCATTGCGCTGTTCGCCGGTGACGACTGCGGCAGGCCGCGTCTTGCTCGTATCTCCAGACGTGGTGTCCGAGGCCTGCGCAATACAAAGTGATGGACATGCATGAAGGCAAAGCTACGGTCGTGGCAGATCTGGTGAGGCAGCAGCATGTTTTCAGTGGCGGCTCAGCAGCCTGACGTCTACTGCACGCCACGCGGTGGACTCATTTAGTCCTCGCCAGCAATGGAGAACTTGAAGATGGCCAAGCGCATTCTGCTCGTAGAAGACGATCAGATCATTAGAGAGTTTCTGCAGGAATGTCTGACGGATGAAGGCCACGATGTGTTGGCCGTGGGCGATGGAGCCACCGCTGCCGATTCAGCAGCTCGTTTCGAGAAGCTTGACGTGCTGATTACCGATTTCAATCTCGGTCATGGCCCGGACGGATTCGATGTCGTCAAACGATTTCATGCGCTGCATCCACAGTCCCGCGTGCTGGTGATTTCCGGTCGTCCGGATCTGGCTAAAGCCAAGCTCGGCGAATTCACATTTGCCGGTATCCTTCCAAAGCCTTTCATGGTTGCCGACGTTCTCAGGGCCATTGCCTGAATCTTCAAGACGTTCGCGGGGATATCCGCAGAGATGACTGGTGCAAGCAATGCTTTCAATCGCGTTCGGATCGCATCTCAAGACTGCGGTTCACACCCAGCGCAAGCAGTGTGCCTACCGACCCGGAGAGCAGGTAAAGCCCCACATAGCCGACGCCAAAATTGGCTGCGATGAATAAGGCCACCAAGGGCGCGAAAGCGGCACCGAACAGCCAGGCCAGATCCGACGTGACGATTGCACCGCTATAGCGATATTGGCTTGGAAAAGTGGAGTTGATCGCACCTGCCGCCTGGGCATGGCAAAAGCCCAGCAACACGAAACCTCCGAGCACGAACAGCAGCGCACCCAGCGGTGTGCCTTGCAGGAATACCGGCAACAAGCCGACGAGACTGAACAGCGCGATCAGCCCTGCGCCGATGGCCAGGGTGGCCCGGCGGCCGATGCGATCTGCCACCTGCCCCGACAACAGCATGCTGACGATGCAGAGCACCGCCCCGAACATTTGCACGATGAGGCAATCGACCACCGATTGATCGCTGAACAAGGTCACCCAGGACAAGGGGAAGACTGTCACCAGATGGAACAGCGCGAAGCTGGCCAGCGGTGCGAAGGCGCCCAGTACGATGCTGGCGCGCTGGGTGCGAAACAGCTCGCCCAGCGGTGAGGGATCCAGCTCGCGCGTCTTCAGCAACTCGGTGAATTCGGGGGTTACAACCAGCCTGAGCCGTGCAAACAGCGCCACGACATTGATCGCAAAGGCGACGCAGAAGGGATAGCGCCAGCCCCAGTCGAGAAAGTCGGCCAGCGACAGTGACGAATACAGAAAGGCAAACAGGCCAGCCGCAATCAGGAAGCCGATCGGCCCACCGAGCTGCGGGATCATTGCGTACCAGCCCCGGCGATTCTCCGGGGCGTTGAGCGCCAGCAGAGACGGCAGACCATCCCAGCTGCCGGCGATGCCCAAGCCCTGCACGATGCGCATGAAGGCGAGGATCGCAATCGAATAGGCGCCCAGCGTGGCATAGCCTGGGACGAAGGCGATGCCCGCCGTGCCGGTGCCAAGTGCGAACAGTGCAATCGTCAGCCGCGTACCGCGGCCGTAGCGCGTATGCAGGATGCGAAACAGCAGCGAGCCGAACGGGCGTGCGACGAAAGCCAGCGAGAACAGCACAAAGGAATAGAAAGTGCCAGTCTGGGCATCGACATATGGGAAGAACACCGACGGGAACACCAGCACGCAGGCGATGCCAAACACGAAGAAGTCGAACATCTCCGACAAGCGGCCGATAATCACGCCAATGGCGATCTCGCCCGGCGACACATGGGCGCTGGGGTGGTCGTGAGCTGGACGGTCTTGTGACTGATGCGTGGCAATCGACATAGTGGTCTCGCGCTTGGGCTGGCTGCCCTTTTAGAGGACTAGACCATCGCATGATGTCGCGGCGATGGACATAGGACAAAACGTCCAATCGCGGATGGCAGGGCGTGCGCCTAGAGTAAGCCCATCGCTTCCAAGGAGGTTTGTCATGGTTGCCCGTCTCACCCGCTGCCTGCTGATGCTTTTGCTGCCTGCATTTCTGGCCGGTTGCAATGCAGTGGTGATGGCACCCTCCGGCGATATCGCGGTGCAGCAGCGCGATCTCATCGTGATCTCCACCGTGCTGATGTTACTCATTGTAGTGCCGGTGATGGTGATGACCGGCGTGTTCGCCTGGCGCTACCGGGCCAGCAATACCAAGGCGACGCATGCGCCGGATTGGCACCACTCGACCCAGTTG
Source organism: Stagnimonas sp. (assembly GCA_965279705.1). Taxonomy (GTDB): domain Bacteria; phylum Pseudomonadota; class Gammaproteobacteria; order Nevskiales; family Nevskiaceae; genus Stagnimonas. Next base: position 1,602,807 of record OZ257257.1, on the reverse strand, counting down.
GAACTGTTGATCTGGGCTGCGCCCCTGCTCATCGTCATCGCCCTCGGCGCGGTGACCTGGATCGCCACCCACACGCTCGACCCCTATCGCAAGCTCGGCCGCATCGATGCCACGCGCCCCCTGCCCGCTGACGTAAAGCCGCTGAAGGTGCAGGTGGTCGCACTCGACTGGAAGTGGCTGTTCTTCTACCCCGACTACGGCATCGCCAGCGTTAATGAGCTGGCCGCACCGGTGGATGTGCCGATCGAGTTTCAGATCACCGCTTCGACGGTGATGAACTCCTTCTTCATCCCTGCTCTCGCCGGCCAGATCTACGCCATGCCGGGCATGGAGACGCGCCTGCACGCGGTGATCAACAAGCCGGGCAATTTCGAGGGCTTCTCTGCCAACTACAGCGGCGCGGGTTTCTCACACATGCGCTTCAACTTTGCGGCGCTCAACGGTGCAGACTTCGACCGTTGGGTCGCGGAGGTGCGCGCCAAGCCAGAGGCACTGACGCGTGAGGCTTATCAAGCGTTGGAGAAACCTAGCGAGCGCGAGCCCGTGCGCCACTACGGCACGGCGATGGCCGGGCTCTACGACGCCATTCTCAACCTCTGCGTAGAGCCGACCAAGATGTGCATGCGCGACATGATGCGCATCGATGCGAAGGGTGGCCTGGGCAACAACGCCTACAACGTCGCCCGCCTGCGCTACGACCAACCGCGCCAGCCGCAACGCGGCCCGTATGAAGACAGCTACGTGCTGGCCATCTGCCAGATCAACCCGGACCAGCTGCAAACCGCGCGCAGCGACGCGCAGCGCTACAGCCCGCTGCCCTAAAGCGAACTCAAGACCACCATGAACATCGAGTCCACCGAACGCTCACAGCTGACGCAGGCCATTTTCGGCCGCCTGAGCTGGGATGTAATACCCTTCCACGAGCCGATTCTGCTCGCCACCTTTGCCGTCGCCGCACTGCTCGGCATCAGCGTGTTCGTGCAGATCACCCGCGCCAAGGCCTGGGGCTGGCTGTGGCGCGATTGGTTCTGCACCATCGACCATAAAAAGATTGGCGTGATGTACATGGTGCTCGGCATCGTGATGATGATTCGCGGCTTTGCCGACGCGATCATGATGCGCCTGCAACAGGCGATGGCCTTTGGCGATTCGATGGGCTATCTGCCGCCGCACCACTACGACCAGATCTTCACCGCCCACGGCGTGATCATGATCTTCTTCGTTGCCATGCCCTTCGTCACCGGCTTGATGAACTACGTGGTGCCGCTGCAAATCGGCGCGCGCGATGTCGCCTTTCCCTTCCTCAACAACTTCAGTTTCTGGATGACCGCAGCCGGTGCTGCACTGGTGATGGTCTCGCTTTTCGTTGGTGAGTTCTCCGCCACTGGCTGGCTCGCTTACCCACCGCTATCGAGCATTGCCTATAGCCCTGGGGTGGGGGTGGATTACTACATCTGGTCCTTGCAGATCGCAGGTGTGGGCACGCTGCTGTCGGGTGTGAATCTGCTCGCCACCATCATCAAGATGCGCGCGCCGGGCATGACGCTAATGAAGATGCCGATCTTCACCTGGACCGCGCTCTGCACCAACGTGCTCATCGTCGCCGCCTTCCCCGTGCTCACTGGCGTGCTGGGCCTGCTCTCGCTCGATCGCTACGCCGACACCCACTTCTTCACCAACGACTTCGGCGGCAACGCCATGATGTACGTGAACCTGATCTGGATCTGGGGCCACCCGGAGGTTTACATCCTCATCCTGCCGCTGTTCGGTGTGTTCTCCGAGGTGGTTTCCACCTTCAGCGGCAAGCGCCTGTTCGGCTACGCCTCCATGGTCTACGCCACGGTGGTCATCACCATCCTCAGCTACCTCGTGTGGCTGCATCACTTCTTCACGATGGGTTCGGGTGCGAGCGTGAACTCCTTCTTCGGCATCACCACCATGATCATCTCCATTCCCACCGGGGCGAAGATTTTCAACTGGCTGTTCACGATGTATCGTGGCCGCATCCGCTTCGAGGTGCCCATGCTGTGGACGATGGGCTTCATGTTCACCTTCGTCATTGGCGGCATGACCGGCGTGCTGCTCGCCGTGCCACCGGCGGACTTCGTGCTGCACAACTCGCTGTTTCTCATCGCGCACTTTCATAACGTCATCATCGGCGGCGTGATCTTCGGCGTGTTCGCGGGTATCAACTTCTGGTTCCCCAAGGTTGCCGGTTTCAAGCTCGACGACTTCTGGGGCCGCGTCTCGTTCTGGTTCTGGCAGATCGGCTTCCTGTTCGCCTTCATGCCGCTCTACGTGCTGGGCCTGATGGGCGTGACGCGCCGCATGTCGCACTTCGAGGATATGAGTCTGCAACCTTTCTTTGTCGTCGCCGCCTTCGGTGCGGTGCTGATTGGCTTCGGCATTCTGGCCTTCCTCATCCAGCTCTACGTCAGCTTCAAGCGCCGCGAGGCACTGCGCGACGACAGTGGCGACCCCTGGGGCGGTCGCACGCTGGAATGGTCCACCGCCTCACCGCCGCCTGCCTACAACTTTGCCTTCACGCCGCGCGTGCATGAACTCGACAGCTGGCACGACATGAAGGCCCGTGGCTATGAGCGCCCGCGCGATGGCTTCATCGACATCCACATGCCGCGCAATACGTCGGCGGGCATCATTCTGGCGGGCATCAGTGCGGTGGTGGGCTTTGCACTGATCTGGCACATCTGGTGGCTGGCGGGCCTGGGCTTCGTGGCGCTGATCGGCACGGCGATTGGCCACACCTTCAACTACGACCGCGACTACCACATGCCCGCCAGCGAGGTGACGGCCATCGAAGCCGCCCGCACCCAACAGCTCGCGGCACTGAGGGCCTGACTATGAGCACCACTGCCATGACGAGCATTGATCGCAACTCGTTCTATTTGCGCGAAGACCATCACCCCGAGAACGCGACACTGCTCGGCTTCTGGCTGTACCTGATGAGCGACTGCCTGCTGTTCGCGGTGCTGTTCGCCGCCTACGGTGTGCTCGGCGGCAGCTACGCCGCAGGGCCGGGGCCGAAGGATCTGTTCGATCTGCCGTTGGTCGCGGTCAACACCTCGATGTTGCTGCTGTCGTCCATCACCTACGGCTTCGCGATGCTCGAAATGGCGCGCAAGCGCCAGACGGCGACGCTGATCTGGCTGGGCATCACGGGCCTCTTCGGTATCGCCTTCATCTCGCTAGAACTGTATGAGTTTCATCACCTGATTCTCGAAGGTGCGGGTCCCCAGCGCAGTGCCTTTCTCTCCGCCTTCTTCACGCTGGTTGGCACCCACGGCCTGCACGTCACCTTCGGCATCGTCTGGCTGGTGGTGCTGATGACGCAGGTGCATCGCAAAGGCTTGACCGTGCCCAACATGCGGCGACTCGCCTGCCTGAGCCTGTTCTGGCATTTCCTCGACGTCGTCTGGATCGGCGTCTTCACCTTTGTCTACCTGATGGGAGTGCTGCGATGAGCGCTGCGCATAACGGCATAGAGGCGAGCAGTTCACAGGTTCACGGCCACCACGACGACGGTGGCCACACCGAGCAAGAGCCGCACGGCACTTTCAAGGGCTATATGACCGGCTTCATTCTCTCGGTCGTGCTCACGGCAATCCCGTTCTGGCTGGTGATGGGCGGCGTGCTGCCCAGCAAGCAGGCGACAGTGCTGATCGTGATGGGTCTCGCCTTCGTGCAGATCTTCGTGCACATGATCTATTTTCTGCACATGAACACGCGCTCCGAAGGCGGCTGGAACATGCTGGCGCTGATCTTTACCGCCGTGCTGGTGGTCATCACGCTGTCGGGCTCGCTGTGGGTGATGTACCACATGAACGAGAACATGATGCCGATGGACGCCCACGAGATGCGCCAGGCGCCGTAGAGCCTTTGCGATGGACACCGAACCTGCCCGGCCGCTGAGTCGCACTGCCCGCAGCGTTCTGGCGTTGATAGCAGTCACGAGCTTCGCGGGCCTGGTCGCACTGGGCGTCTGGCAGGTGCATCGCCTGAGCTGGAAGCTCGACCTCATCGCCCGTACCGAGCGGCTGCTGGCCGCCGCACCCGTCGCAGCACCCGGCCCGGCTGAATGGGCGCGCATCAGCCGCGACGATGCCTACCGCCGCGTGCGTGTCGAAGGCATCTTTCGGCACGACCTCGAAGCCTGCACCCAGGCCGTGACCGAACTCGGCGCGGGCTGCTGGGTGATCACCCCCCTGCGTACGACAGATGGCTGGTGGCTGCTGGTCAATCGCGGCTTCGTCGAACAGACGCGACGCGATGCGACGACTCGCGCAAGAGGGCAAGTCGCTGGGGCCGTCACCATCGAAGGGCTACTGCGACTGACCGAACCCGAAGGTGGCTTTCTGCGCCACAACGACCCTGAGAACAACCGCTGGTACTCGCGCGATGTCGCGGCCATCGCCGCCGCGCGTGGCCTGACGGCGGGCGATGTCGCACCCTATTTCGTGGATTCGACGGGCAGCATCGAAGGCGGCCCCATCGGTGGCCTGACCGTGGTGCGCTTTCACAACAGCCATCTGGTCTACGCGCTCACTTGGTTCGGCCTGGCGCTGATGGTGGTGGTCGGCAGCGTGTTGGTCATCCGCCGCGAGCGCCGCTTGCTAGCAGCTGCACGGCGCTGAGCTAGCATCGCGTCATGCCGCTCGCCAAAGCCAACGCCAGTCACCCCTCCTTGCTGGATTCACTCGGCGAAACCGCGGGCCAGCGCAATGCCCTGCTGCTGATCCAGCTGCGCTGGCTCGCGGTGTTCGGGCAGGCCTTCACCATCGTCTTCAGCACGCTGGTGTTCGATCTGCAGCTGCCGCTGGGGCCGATGTTTGCCGTCATCGGCGGCTTGGTGCTGCTCAATCTGGTCAGCATGATGCGCCCGCGCCGCAAGGGCGAGGTGCGCAATGGCGATCTCATGGCGGGGCTGCTGCTGGACGTGGCCGCACTCACGGTGCTGCTCTACTTCAGCGGTGGGGCGACCAACCCTTTCGTCTACCTCTACCTCTTGCAAGTGGTGCTCGGCGCGAGCCTGCTGAAGTCGTGGTCGACCTGGGTGCTGGTTGCCGTGAGCTGTGTGGCTTTTGCGGCACTGACCCGCTTCTACGTGCCGCTGAGTCTGCAAGCCAGCGACCCCGACCGACTCTTCGGACTGCACGTGCTCGGCACGCTCATCTGCTTCGTGCTGAATGTCGTTCTGGTGGTGCTGTTCTTCAGCCGCATCAACGCCAACCTGCGCCGTCGCGACCAGCGTCTGGCAGACCTGCGGCAGCAGGCGGCAGAAGAAGATCACATCGTCCGCATGGGTTTACTCGCTTCTGGCGCTGCCCATGAGTTGGGCACGCCGCTATCCACGCTCTCGGTGATCCTCGGTGACTGGCGTCACTTCAAGGAGTTTCGCGATCACCCGGAGCGGCTTCAGGAACTCAACGAGATGGATGCCGAGCTGAAGCGCTGCAAGAACATCGTCAGTGGCATTTTGCTCTCCGCCGGTGAGGCGCGTGGCGAGTCGCCGATGCTCACCACCCTTTCGCGGCTGCTCGACGAGCTGGTCGCCGAGTGGCGCGACCTGCATCCGAGCATGACGCTGGACTATCGCGTTGAAGAGACACTTGATTTCAGAACGTTCTCGCGCGCACCAATCGTCTCGGATACCGCACTACGACAGGTCATCTTCAACGTACTGGAAAATGCCCGTGAAGTCTCGCCCGCTTGGGGAGAACTATCGGTGCGCTGCAATGCCGACGAGCTGCGCCTTGCAGTGCGCGACCGCGGCCCCGGTTTTGCACCGGAGATGCTCGAGCGCTTCGGCAAGCCCTATCAGTCCAGCAAAGGGCGACCGGGCAGCGGCTTGGGGCTGTTTCTCGTGGTGAACGTGCTGCGCAAGCTGGGTGGCAGCGTGCACGCCACCAATGCAGAAAGCGGCGGTGCGGTGGTGACGCTCACCCTGCCCGTTGCAGCCTTGGCCATCGAGGGTGAGGCGGTGCACGGTGACTGAGCGCGTGCTGCTGATCGTTGAGGACGACGAGGCATTCGCACGCACCTTGCGACGCTCTTTCGAGCGGCGTGGCTACAGCGTGCACAGCGCTGCGAGCCTGAGTGCAGTGATGACCTTGCTGAGCCAACACACGCCTACCCATGCGGTGGTGGATCTGAAGCTCGGCCACGAGTCCGGTCTGGCCGTGGTGCGCCATCTGCATGTTCACAATCCCGAGCTGCTGATCGTTGTGCTCACGGGCTTCGCCAGCATCGCGACGGCTGTCGAAGCCATCAAGCTCGGTGCCAGCAACTACCTGGTCAAGCCCGCCAACACGGACGACATTGAAGCCGCCTTTGCTGGCGACAGCACCGCTGAGCAGATTGAGCTGCCGGTATCGACACGCGCGACATCGATCAAGACACTGGAGATGGAGCGCATCCACGAAGTGCTGAGTGAGACCGATTTCAACATCTCGGAAACCGCCCGCCGCTTGGGCATGCATCGCCGCACCCTGGCCCGCAAACTGGCGAAACGCTGGGTACCCTGAAACAGCTTGTTGCGCAGCGGTCGATCCATCTGGGCAACACGCACATGCCGAGCACAAAGTGCGACTGGCTCCTCCTCAGGCTTTTGGGATCAGAAACCGAATCTTGAACCCGCGCCCAGCAGGGTCGCCACACCGAGTACGGCAAAGATCGCAGCGGCAATGGAATGCACGAGCTTCATCGGTATCTTGTTGGCCAGTTTGTCGCCCGCAAACACCGCCGGCACATCGGCAATCAACATGCCCAGCGTGGTGCCCGCAACCACCATCAACGGTGCGGCGTAGTGCGCGGCCAAGGCAACGGTAGCGATCTGCGTTTTGTCGCCCATCTCGGCAAGAAAGAACGTGACCAGGGTGGCCCCGAAAACGCCGAAACGCTTCGCAACGTGGGTCTCGTTTTCGTCGATCTTGTCGGGGATCAGCGTCCATATCGCCATGCCGATGAAGGACGCACCCAATACCCAACGCAGCGTTTCAGGGTTGATGGATGCCGTGATCCACGCGCCCAAGGCACCGGCAAGGCCGTGATTGACGAGGGTTGCAGCCAGGATGCCCAGGATGATCGGCACCGGCTTTTTGAAGCGCGCCGCGAGGATGAAGGCGAGCAATTGGGTCTTGTCGCCGATTTCAGCGAGGGCGACGACACCGGTCGAAACAAAGAGGGCTTCCATGAAAACTCCGAGGCCGGTGAAAGACGATTGACCACAGCGTCTCCCCGGCCTGATCGGAGGGCACTGTGGTCAAAGGTCTTGCCAAGCTCGGGACCGCATACGCCATGGCCTGCGGGCCAAGTATGTTGACGTATGCCTCTTCGGCGTGAAGAGCAGCTACTCCCCAATGACTGCACAGATGATACGCCATCGTGGTACGTCTTTAAGTCGATGGCAGAAATTGCCACCTGGATTCCCGCTTTCGCGGGAATGACCCAACCCGCGTGGGCAAACGAGAAGATGTTTGCCGCCCTACCTCGCTATTGTTAGTAGCCAAGATGAAATCCGGGATCGCACCATCAGCGACCAAAAGCCCCGGATTGCATGCGGGCTACGCGGGTTCCGCTTTCTTGACGCGAACCCGGCTGTCGTCAACGAGCGTGTTGTTGAGCAGCTTGATGGCCGCCTTGGCATCGCCAGGCTTAGGCATTTCGACGAACGCAAAGCCCTTTGATTCGCCAGTGATCTTGTCCATCACCAGGTCGCAAGACTGCACAGCGCCAATGTTGGAGAAAAGAGTGCGCACCTGAGCTTCAGTCATGCTGCGGGCGAGATTGCGAATGATCAATTTCATAAGAGTAGTGGGTCACGGTCGGACGAGTTAAATGGGCACCTTGTTCATATCATCTTCGATGGACGAGGCGGATGTGGCCACACACGAACGTCATTCCCGCGCAAGCGGGAATCCAGCGTGAGCAAAGCGAATGCAGTGGCTTGTGATTAGCTGTGGACGTGGCTTTTGACGTCGGGCCCCGTGGGAGGTGCCGAGAAGCACAGGCTCAAAGAGGGCTGTGCGCGAGGACTGTCTGAGCGAAGCGAGTTCCGCAGCGCCCCTTTGAGCCGAGCATCGCAGGGTAGTGCGTAGCACCACCGTATCGGGTCGCCTTTCTTTTGCTTACTTCTTCTTTGGCGAAGCAAAGAAAAGTAAGTCGCCCTTAGGCGAAACCGCGCTCACCCCAAATACACAGCAAGCCAGAGCGCGTCAGCGCGATTCGCAAAACTCAACGTCAGTCGATTCTCGAAAGTCGGATTACGCTTCGCTAATCCGACCTACGCGGGCTGGGTTTTCAACCCAGCCTACGGCCCTTGGCGGAATACCTGTTTTACAAGTTGATCCGGCGGAGTAAGCCTGCAATTTCTAACGCCTTGAGCACCACCCCAAGCGTGCATGACTATGTTCTCATCGGACATGCCACCAAGCAGCAACTGAAACGAAATTTGCTCAGCTAAAACGCGGCCATTTTCTCTGTCGTTTATCCAGAACATAAATGGCCGGATGTCGTACTCGTCAGCAACACCATAGGCTTGCAAAATGTTGTATCTCGCAACCTCTATTTCTTTACTCTCTGTAGGCGGCTTGGGCAGACAACGCTTTGGTTTCGACTCTCGAGCTGCCTCGTCTGCGGATGTAACAATGACGCCTCTTCCCGAATAGCAGTAGTTGGGGCGGTAATAAAAATAGCGAACCTCCGTAAGCGCATCGGGATTAATAAATAATGTTTTCAGCAACGCTTCGGGGTTGTATTCCAAATCCAATGCGTTGATAGCTTTAGAACCAACCGGCGTATCCAAATAGAACATGCCTTTCTGGTTTTTATGTGAGCCAATTCTTCCCACTATTCCAGAGGCGGCTTCATGCAAGTTAACTGGCCCAGTAGCAGAGTTAGCTGTTATGAACTCTGACGACGATTCTTCACATCGTTTAGCAAGCTCGCGAATTTTTTCTTCATCGCTGATCGAGCTGTTGCATCCACTTGCTGCAACTCCAACCAAGATCGCTAGTGAAAATCTGGTCGTCATCTCCCTCACGCTTTTCAAGTAACTTTGCTCGAAGCCAAAAAATCCATCGCAAACCGCTGCAACACCCCACCCGCCTCATACACCGACACTTCCTTATCGGAGTCGAGCCGACAAGTCATCGGCACCTCAATCTTCTCGCCCGAGCGGCGAGTAATGACCAGCGTCAAAGTCGTCCGCGGCTTCCGCTCCCCGACCACATCAAACGTCTCCGTCCCATCAATCCCCAAGGCCAGCCGCGTGGTGCCGGGCTTGAACTTCAGCGGCAGCACGCCCATGCCGATGAGGTGGGTGCAGTCAGCTATCCACATTCGAGAGCCAAACTCCGGGCTTACGTCTGTGGTGGAAGAACGACACCACCAGCACAGTCGATTCTGATGCGTGGTAGATGACCGAGTAGGGAAACTTGCGCGTGACAACGTGGCGAAACTCCGCCTCGATGCGCGGGAACGCGAGCGGCATGCGCAACGCACGGGTAACCGCCGCCTCTGCCGCCCGGGCAAACTCGAAGCCGAGGCCGGGCGAGCGCTGTTCATACCAAGCCTGGGCCGCCAAAAGCTCGTCCTGCGCTTCTGGCCGGATCAGCAGCTGCATCAAGCCGTGCCCTTGAAAAGGCGCTCACGCACCTGCTCCCAAGGCAGACTGGATGAGGGATCAGCCTGATGCGCCGCCAGCCGACGATGCAGCTCGGCGCGCTGCTCGGCCGAGAGCAGCAAGTTTCCGCCGGTGTCTTCGGCAATGCTGTCCCAAATGTCTTCCACCAGCTCGATGCGCTCCGAGACGGGCAGAGACCGGAAATTGAGGGCGCTATTGCTCATGGGTCGAGCATACCGCAGCAAGCGAGGCGGCTCACGCCGCCTTGGATGACTCCAGAAAATCCATCGCAAACCGCTGCAACACCCCTCCCGCCTCATACACCGACACTTCTTCATCAGAGTCGAGCCGGCAAGTCATCGGCACCTCGACCTTCTCCCCAGAGCGACGAGTAATGACCAGTGTCAGCGTGGTCCGCGGCTTGCGCTCACCCACCACGTCAAAGGTCTCCGTTCCATCAATCCCCAAGGTCAGCCGCGTGGTGCCGGGCTTGAACTCCAGCGGCAGCACGCCCATGCCAATGAGGTTGGTCCGGTGGATGCGCTCGAAGCCTTCGGCCGCAATTGCCTCCACACCCGCAAGGCGCACGCCCTTCGCCGCCCAGTCGCGTGACGAGCCCTGCCCGTAGTCGGCACCGGCAACGATGATCAGCGGCTGCTTGCGCGCCATGTAGGTTTCGATGGCTTCCCACATACGCGTGACCTTGCCTTCCGGCTCGATGCGCGCGAGCGAACCCTTCTTCACCTTGCCGTCGACCACCACCATCTCGTTGACCAGCTGCGGGTTGGCGAAGGTGGCGCGCTGTGCCGTCAGATGATCGCCGCGGTGGGTGGCGTAGCTGTTGAAGTCCTCTTCCGGCACGCCCATCTGGTGCAGGTATTCGCCGGCTGCCGAGTCCATCATGATCGCGTTGGAGGGGCTCAGGTGATCGGTGGTGATGTTGTCGGGCAGCACCGCGAGGGCGCGCATGCCCTTCAAGGTCCGGGCCGCCGATAGGGCGCCTTCCCAATACGGCGGGCGGCGGATGTAGGTGCTCATCTCGCGCCAGGCGTAGTTGGGGCTGATGGCTTCGCCACTCGCCACGCTGGGCTTGAACATCTCGTCGTAGACGGCACGGAACTGCGTGGGGTTGACGCTGGCTTTCACCACGGCGTCGATCTCGGCATCGGTGGGCCAGAGGTCCTTGAGCGTGACGGGCTTGCCGGCCTTGTCGGTGCCGAGCACGTCCTTTTCGATATCAAAACGGACTGTTCCGGCGATGGCGTAGGCGACCACCAGCGGCGGGCTGGCGAGAAAGGCCTGCTTGGCATACGGGTGGATGCGGCCATCGAAGTTGCGATTGCCACTCAGCACGGCGGTGGCGTAGAGGTCGCGGTCGATGATCTCCTTCTGGATCGCCGGGGCTAGCGCGCCGCTCATGCCGTTACACGTCGTGCAGGCGAAGGCGACGATGCCGAAGCCGAGCGCTTCGAGATCACCCAGCAGGTTGGCTTCCTTCAGGTAGGTCTCAACCACCTTGCTGCCGGGCGCGAGCGAGGACTTCACCCAGGGCTTGCGCTTGAGGCCCGCCCGGTTGGCATTGCGCGCCAAGAGGCCGGCGGCGATGACGTTGCGCGGGTTGCTGGTGTTGGTGCAGCTGGTGATGGCGGCGATGATCACCGCGCCGTCGGGCATGGTGCCGTCGGCGGGCTGCTGCCACGGTGCGGCGATGCCGCGCTCCGCGAGGGCCGACGTGGGCAGGCGCTTGTGCGGGTTGCTGGGGCCGGCCATGTTGCGCACGACGGTGCCGAGGTCGAACTTGAGCACGCGCTCGTATTCGGCGGTCTTCAGTGCATCGGCCCAGAGGCCGGTGTGCCTGGCATACAGCTCGACCAGCTTCACCTGCTCATCTGCGCGGCCAGTGAGCGTGAGGTAGTCAATGGTGTTCTGGTCGATGAAGAACATCGCCGCCGTCGCACCATATTCCGGCGCCATGTTGCTGATGGTGGCGCGGTCGCCCAGCGTGAGTGCACTTGCACCCTCGCCGTAGAACTCCAGGTAAGCGCCGACCACTTTCGAGTTGCGCAGAAACTCGGTCATGGCGAGCACCACGTCGGTGGCGGTGATGCCTTCTGCGGGACGGCCGCTCAGCTCCACGCCGGTGATGTCCGGCAGGCGCATCCAGCTCGCGCGGCCGAGCATCACGTTCTCGGCTTCGAGCCCGCCCACGCCCACGGCGATGACGCCGAGCGCATCCACATGCGGCGTGTGGCTGTCGGTGCCGACGCAGGTATCGGGGAAAGCGACGCCATCGAGCGTGTAGATCACCGGGCTCATTCGCTCCAGATTGATCTGATGCATGATCCCGTTGCCCGGCGGGATGACCTCCATGTTCTTGAAGGCCTTCTTGGTCCAGTTGATGAAGTGGAAGCGGTCGTCGTTGCGGCGATCCTCCACGGCGCGGTTCTTGGCGAAGGCATCCTTCTCGAAGCCGCCGTGCTCCACCGCCAGCGAGTGATCGACGATCAACTGCACCGGCACCACCGGGTTCACCTTGGCCGGATCGCCGCCCATGTCGGCAATCGCATCGCGCAGGCCGGCGAGATCGACCAGTGCGGTTTGGCCCAAGATGTCGTGGCAGACCACGCGCGCCGGGAACCAGGGGAAGTCGAGATCGCGCTTGCGCTCGATGAGCTGGCCCAAGTAGGCCGTGACCATCTTCGGGTCGGCCTTGCGCACGATGTTTTCGGCATGCACGCGCGCCGTGTAGGGCAGCTTTGCCCAAGCGCCTGGTTTGATGCTGTTGACGGCTTCGGGGGCGTCGAAGTAGTCGAGCTTTGTGCCGGGGAGGTTTTTGCGGTGTGCGGAATTAATGGTCATGGCTCTATGGCTGCGCCTGGGTGATGTAGCTCCCCTCTACCGCCTGCGGGAGAGGGGCTGGGGGAGAGGGCATCGTGTCGCGCCCGCCCTCTCCCGGTCCTTCGGACCACCCTCTCCCGCAAGCGGGAGAGGGATCAAAACGGTGCGCTCTACATCCGATCTTTGATGGGCACGAACTTCAAGTCTTCCGGCCCAACATAGTTGGCGGTGGGGCGGATGATCTTGCCGTCGATGCGCTGCTCGATGATGTGCGCGCTCCAGCCGCTGGTGCGGGCGATGACGAACAGCGGCGTGAACATTGCGGTGGGCACGCCCATCACGTGGTAGCTCACCGCGCTGAACCAGTCGAGGTTGGGGAACATCTTCTTGATGTCCCACATCACCGTTTCGAGTCGCTCGGCGATGTCGAACATCTTGGTGCTGCCGGCTTCCTTCGACAGATCGAGTGCAACCTGCTTGATCACCTTGTTGCGCGGATCGCTGATCGTATAGACCGGGTGGCCGAAGCCGATGACGACTTCCTTCTTCTCAACGCGCGCCTTGATGTCGACCTCGGCCTCGTCGGGCGTGTCGTAGCGCTTCTGGATTTCGAAGGCGACTTCGTTGGCACCACCGTGCTTGGGCCCGCGCAGCGCGCCGATGCCGCCGCAGATGGCGCTGAACATGTCGCTACCCGTGCCAGCAACGACGCGACTGGTGAAGGTGGATGCATTGAACTCGTGCTCGGCATACAGCACCAGCGAGGTGTGCATGGCCTTCACCCACGAGGCCTTGGGCTTCTCCTGATGTAGCAGGTGCAGAAAGTGGCCGCCGATGGAGTCTTCGTCCGACTCCACCTCGATCACGTTGCCGTTGTGGGCGAAGTGGTACCAGTAGAGCAGCATCGAGCCCAAGCAGGCCATGAGCTTGTCGGCAATGTCGCGCGCGCCGGCGTGGTTATGGTCGTCCTTCTCCGGCAGCACGCAGCCGAGCACACTCACGCCCGTGCGCATCACATCCATCGGGTGCGCCGAGGGCGGCAGTTGTTCGAGGGCGGTTTTCACGGCGGCGGGTAGGCCGCGCAGTGCTTTGAGCTTGACCTTGTAGGCCTTGAGTTCAGCCGCCGTGGGCAGCTTGCCGTGCACCAGAAGATGTGCGATTTCCTCGAACTCGCACTGGGCGGCAACATCCAGAATGTCGTAACCACGGTAGTGCAGATCGTTGCCGGTTTTGCCCACGGTGCAAAGCGCGGTGTTGCCGGCGGTGACGCCGCTCAGGGCAACGGATTTCTTGGGTTTGAACGGGGTTGCTGCGGGTGTGGCTTCGCTCACGAAACGCTCCTCCAGATGAAGTTTCTAGGTCTGCTGCTTTGTTTATTTCTTTGACGCGAACAGTGCATCGAGCTTCTGCTCGTAGGCGTGATAGCCGAGGTAGTCATAGAGCTCCATGCGCGTCTGCATGGAGGGCACCACGTTCTTCTGTGTGCCCTCTTTGCGCAGGGTCTCGTAGAAATTGAGTGCCGCCTTGTTCATGGCGCGATAGGCGCCGCAGCAATACAGAATCATGTCCACATCCGCACCTGCCAGCTCATCCTTGGTGTACAGCGGGGTGGAGCCAAACTCGGTGATGTTGGCGAGGATCGGTACCTTCACGGCTGCCTTGAACTTCTTGTAGTCCTCCAGCGTTCGCATGGCTTCGGGGAAGATCATGTCGGCGCCGGCTTCGACGTAGGCCACGGCGCGCTCGATGGCCTTGTCGATGCCTTCAACCGCCGCCGCATCGGTGCGCGCCATGATCACGAAGTTCTCGTCGGTGCGGGCATCGACGGCAGCCTTGACGCGATCGACCATCTCGTCGAGCGACACCACCTCCTTGCCGGGGCGATGGCCGCAGCGCTTCTGGCCCACTTGATCTTCGATGTGCACCGCAGCAGCGCCCGCCTTTTGAAAATGACGGATGGTGCGCGCGATGTTGAAGGCGCCACCCCAGCCGGTATCGATATCCACCAGCACCGGCAGTGTCGTCACCTCGGTGATGCGGTTGAGGTCGGTCAGCACGTCTTCCATCGTGCTGATGCCGAGATCCGGCATGCCCAGCGAATTGGCTGCCACACCGCCGCCAGAAATGTAGAGCGCCTTGAAGCCCGTAGCTTCAGCCATTCGGGCGGCGTAAGCGGTGATCGCACCGGGGATCTGCAAGGGACTTTCAGCAGCGAGCGCTTGGCGAAACTTGAGGCCGGCGGATGTGATCATCGGGCGTGGGGTCTTCTCTAGTTGTCTTGTGGCGCCGCACACAGCCGCGCGGCGGGGCCGGATTGTGTCACGCGGGTCCTGCCATTCCCAAATAGATTGCGCGGCAAGGGCTTCTCACCTATCCTTCGCGCCCCGCAAATGTCCCAAGTTGGAAACAGCGTTAGCGGGTTTCACGCGGTATCCATGCACGGGTCGTTAGCTCAGTCGGTAGAGCAGTTCCCTTTTAAGGAATTGGTCGATGGTTCGAATCCATCACGACCCACCATCCATGTGAAGATTGATGCCCAGTCGGGGCGTAGCGCAGTTTGGTAGCGCGCTTGTTTTGGGTACAAGAGGTCGGGGGTTCGAATCCCTCCGCCCCGACCATTTTGCAGGTAGTCCCTGCCCTCCTCTGCCTAACCCAGCCCAACAGCTTCAAGGGCTTAGCTATTCCACCTTGCCTCCCTTGTTGGGCAGCAGAAGGCAGGATTTGGCACCGTGAAGGCACCACAGAGGCACCAGAACTCAGCGCAGGGGGTTTGGGGCACAGCCCCAAGGTAGCGCAGCGGAAACCAGCGCCCTTTGAGATACCGCACGCTTGGCTCGCGTGTGCAGCCGTCGCCGCCAACGCTCGCCCCGGCTACTCGGGAAACCGGGCCATAGATATTGAGGTGATCCCCGCAGGGCACCTCTACGTCGCCAAGGCAGTGATCCGCGAAGGTAGCCGCCATATCGCCCGACTGGTCGGGGACTCCTGCCCTACAGAACTAGAAGCGCTGCATAGCCTCGATCACCTGTTCATACGCTTCGCCGGGAGCAGCCCGTGAGCGCCGCCAGAGGCGCGCACGGCGAGCGCACGGAGGAGCACGCCGTTGCGCCGCAGGCGGCTTTTACTGGGCTTGTCCCTTTTGAAACAAGTGACACGCACGAAGATAAAACCCGCTTTTGCATTGACCCGGTGGAGTCTCGCTATACCCGCATGAAGCGCGGCACGATCACCACGGCGAGACTTCATCAAGAGGCTGCGGCGTTTCTCAGGGCGCGCTTCAAAACAGCGATGCTCACTCTCACTTACAAACCCGGTATCGACTGGGAGCCGCACCACATCTCCGACCTCATCAAGTGCATCCGCGAATACTGCCGCCGTGCTGGCATTACCTTCCGGGGCGTTTGGGTTGCTGAGTTACAGAAGCGCGGGGCCGTGCATTACCACGTGCTGTTCTGGCTGCCGTTCGGAGTCACGCTACCTAAGCCAGACAAGCGCGGCTGGTGGCCGCATGGCATGACGCAATGGATGTGGATCAGGAAGCCGCTGCGCTACATCACCAAATACGTCAGCAAGGGCAGCGGTGATCTGCACTTTCCCAAAGGTCTGCATCTCTACGGGGCCTTTGGCTTGGGCAAGATGCAGAAGATGCAGCGGCGCTGGTGGATGCTGCCGGGTTACATCAGACAGAGATTCAAGCATTGGGAAGAAGACGTGGCACGAGCAGCAAGGGGCTTCGTAGTGCGCTCTACCGGCGAGCATGTCAATTCGCTCTACAAGTTCATGGGCATGGAGTTTGGACAGGCATGGATTCGACTGAATCCTGACGCTGCGTGGCTCGATTACTTCAGCGTGCATCCCTCGAAACTCGGCGAGCTAGTGCTGGCTTCGCAGTAGGGGTAGCATCGAAAGGGTGCGCTAGAAAGCGCCCGCACGATTAAGTAATAAAGGGACGGCACAATGATCAGAAACAGCGAAATCAACGCGTTAGGCCGCTATTTCGGCACCCGGACTAATAAAGCATGTCCGGACCTCATTCCGTCTATTAGCTGTTAGCACTCATGTCGCTTCAGTTGATTTCAACCATCTCTGAAAGCGAGCTGTCGTTCATCGCCGCGCTCGACTACGGCAAAGACGACAACCAGCATCTCGAAGCTCTTCGCGCTGTGGTCTTCAGCCAGGCCGGAGTGATTCAAGAACATCAGTATTGGTATCCCTACGAGGTAATCGAGCTAGGTTCTCACGCACTTACCGCAGGCCACGAGCGCGAGTTTGCGATCTGCACCTTGCTTGTCATCAATGCCGTTTCTAGCGGTGCTGACATCTCCACTGACCTCATCGAAAAATTCGAGCAACGCGCCCAGGATTACGATCAACTTCCAGAGGCTCTCAAATCGGAGGTGTTGCATGCCTATCAAGCAGCAGGGTGCTAACAATTCATTCAAGCGGACGGGCTACGCCCGCCGCTTAACGCGGCGTTATACCTTTAGAAATGCACTACCTCGCTGATCAGTCGCTGTCGGAAACGATAGCTGCCTTTGGCAAGCTCGCGGAGCAAGAGCCTCTTGACCTCGTGCTCTGGTTTTATCCTTCGACCGTTTCGGGCCAACTTCCCGAAGGCTTCGGAAGCCTCGTCAACGATGGGTCGCTAAAGTCCATTACCGAGTATGAGGGCAGCATCACGGGGTCGAGAACCAAACAAGTTTCGTATGCCAGTGACCAAGCCAAATTCATCCTTGGCTGTCTTCCTACATGTGCGCAGTTAATTGACTCGGTCGCTCTCTATCGTCCAGGCAGCCATGAATGGACGGCGGCCACCGTTATCCATGAGCGAGGCATAGTGCTCGTCAGAGAAAGTAAACACGCAAAGGCCCTACAAAAAGTGGGCTTTTCTTTCTCGCCGGAAGCGCCGTCGTGGTGGTAGCAGGTATAACCGGCGCTTCAAGCCGACGGGCCCGAAACGACCGGGCCCGCGGCTTAAGCTGGCGTCGGTGCTATGAGCGTGCAAAGGAACAGCTAAACTCCCCTAGCAACCACGCTATGCGAGTACCTTAATGCCTAAGAAGCCGAAGCCGCCGAGACTTCCCCCCAACTTTCCTGATGCTCAAAAGCTTCAAGATCAGGCGTCGAAAGCCATCATGGATTTCGGACTAGCCTCCGCTACCGAGTTGGAAAGCGCGTTGGGAATGCTTTATCTAGGCCATGCTTTCGGATGGAAAGTTCTCTACATCATCCACTCCGCATCTACGGTCAGAAAATACGAACGCATTCTTGGCATTGTTGCCAAAGAGGAGTTTCCAGAAGAAACGCATCACTCAGATCGTTCGGTGGCCTTCGTCATTGCTAAGAAGGTGAGTAACTTCTGGAAGGCTGTTCGCGGTGAAGTCGAAGCCGAAGGCATTCGCGATAAGAGCATCGACCCTGCCTAGGGCTCACTGAAAGATTCGTAAGTTGTATTGACAGCATCCTAGGATGCACTCATCATTCCTTCGTCTAGTCACGGAGGGGTAGAGATGCGCATAGTCAGCACAGCCGGTTTTACCGGCATCATTTGGGTCACCATCGAGAAAGCGGCCGAGCTGCTGGGTCTCACTCGTCAGGCAATCTACGCCCGCATCAAGCGGCGCGAGTGGAGTGAAGGCTCCCACTACAAAAAGCGCGGCCACCGTGTCTTCATCAATATGCCGGCGATCTACGCATGGATCGAACAGGCGTAAGCAGTAAGCGCGGGCACTGCCAAATTTCATTCGTCTACAACGGCAAACGATACCGGCCTGTGCTGACCGGCCTCCTCTACTCGCGCGCCACTGATCGCAAGCTGGCAGAGCGGAAGCTCGCTGTGGTGCAAAGCGAGATCGGACTCGGGAAGTTCTACTTTCCGAGCCACTTCCCCAAACATCCGGACGCGATACGACTGCAAAAAGGTCATCAGATTACCGTCGCCGATGCGCTCAACGACTGGCTCAATGACAAGCGCTCAACTGTCGAGGCGACCACTGCGCATGCCTACGAAAAGGGCATCCGCCACCATCTGATTCCGACCTTCGGCCATATGCGCCTATCTGAGGTGCTCCCCTCAGATGTCTCTCGCTGGCTCGCCAAGCTCTCGATCAGTGGAAAGACGAAAAACAATGTTCTCATCCCTTTGCGCGCCGTCTTCAATCAAGCGTTTCGAGACGACCGTATTGATCGCGATCCTTTAGCGAAGATCGCCAACTGCACATTTCGCACCCCGCCTGCTGATCCGTTTGCACGCGCAGAAATGGAGGCAATCCTTCGGTCGTGCAGCGGACAAATCCAGAACGTCTTTGAATTCGCGTTTTGGACTGGACTCCGCACATCCGAGCTCATCGCAATTCGCTGGCAGGACGTAGACCTGGACAAAGGCAAGGTGCATGTCCGCACCACACGAACCTATCGAGGGCAGAAAGCCCGAGGCAAGACAACTGCCTCACTACGAGCCGTCGATCTGTTGTTGCCCGCCCGTAACGCCTTGCTCCGGCAGAAAGAACATACCGATGGCAAGGCAGAGGTGTTTGAGAACCCTCACACGGGCAGGGCGTGGAAGCACGACGCACCACTGCGGCGCACCGCATGGATGCCCGCTATCAAGGCGGCAGGGGTGCGCTACAGGTGCCCCTACCAAACCCGCCACACATACGCATCAATGCTCCTGAGTGCGGGTGTCGATCCGACCTATCTCGCGCAGCAGATGGGACACAAAGATTGGGGGATGCTTCGCAAGGTCTACGGCAAGTGGTTGAGCGACTTTTCGGGTGCTCAAACCGACAAGATTGCAGTGCTGTGGGCACCACAGGGGAACCAAGTCAATGCAAACCCCTGATAGCATTGGGAACGCCGTGGGTTCGAATCCTCCGCCCCGACCACTTTTATCAATGACTCAACGCGCAACTCGCCTGCAGCTCGCAAGCGATCTGCCCTAAACGGGCAATGCCGGCGCGCAGCGTCGCATCCCAAGGGTGGCCATAGTTGAGGCGCAGGCAATTTTCAAACGCGCGTTGCGGTGAAAACATGGGGCCGGGTGACAGCCCAATGCTCTCTGCGGCGGCTCGGCGGTGCAGTTCCAGCGCCTTGATCTGCACCGGCAATTCAACCCAGGTGAAGTAACCGCCCTCGGCTCGCGTGGCACGAGTGCCTTCGGGGAAATACCGGGCAATGGCGTCGAGCATTTCGTCTTGCTGGTTGGCCAGCACGCGGCGCAGTCGACGCAGATGCTGGTCGTAACCACCCCGTTGTAGATACAGGGCTAGGCCCTCCTGCGCGGGAATGTTGGTGGCGAGCGAGCTCATGGTTTTAAGCCGCATCACTTGGTCGGCGCAGCGCCCGGCGGCGGCCCAGCCAATGCGATAGCCCGGCGCGAGGCTTTTGGAAAACCCGCCGCAATGCAGCACCAAGCCTTCGGTGTCGAAGCACTTGAATGGCCGCCGGACCCGCTCACCGAAATACAGTTCGCCATACACATCGTCTTCAATCAGCGGAATGCCGCGTTCGGCCAGCAAGCGCACGATGTCCGCGCGATGCGCATCGGGCACGCTGGCACCGAGTGGATTCTGGAAGTTGCTCATGAACCAGCAGGCCGTCACCGGCTGCGCATCGAGCACGGCCCGCAAGGCATCGGCGTTGATGCCATGCACCGGGTCGGTGGGCACTTTAACCGCGCGCAGGCCCAGCCGCTCTATGGCCTGAAGCGCACCATAAAAAGCGGGCGATTCGATGGCGATGACCGAGCCCGGCGGGGCCACGGCTTGCAGGCAGAGGTTGAGCGCTTCCATCGCGCCATTGGTGATGAGAATGCCTTCCACCGGCACCTCGGCACCCAGCGCCAGATAGCGCCGCGCAATCTCGCGCCGCAGGGCAACGCTGCCGGGCGGCAGATCGGCCACGGTCATCCACGGGTCCAGCCGCCGCGTGCTTTTGGCCAGCGCCGTGGCCAGTGCCGGTAGTGGGAACAACAGCGGGCTGGGGAACGCCGAGCCAAACGGCAGCAAGCGCCCCTCGCGAGTGGCATGAAGGATGTGAAACACCAGCTCGGAGACCTCCACCGGATTGGCGATGGCCTCGCTCTGCGCACTGGCCGCCGCTTGCAAGAGCAGCGGTCGCCGCCGCGCCACGAAATAGCCCGATCGCGGGCGGCATTCGATCAGCCCGCGCCGTTCGAGCAGGGCATAGCTTTGCAGCACCGTGGCTTGGCTCACACCACGGCGGCTGCGCATCACCCGCACAGATGGCAGGCGATCGCCGGGCAGCAGCGTTCCATCGACAATCGTCTGCGCTACGTCAGCCGCCAGCTTTTCGTAAAGGCTCATCATCCCCTTGCATCTGTTACGTAAAAAACCACGGTCATCTGTATCTGCCGGTGCTACAAGGCGCTCTCTATGATCGCGGCCTGTGACTAGGCCAGAGAACACCGCCATGCACCACGCTGATCAAAACAGCCAAGCCCCAGCCGCAAAGCCGGTTGGCCTGCTGGCGACCATTGGCAGCGTGCTGGCGGCGTTCTGCGGCATCCAGAACTCTCGCGCTCGCGTCCGTGACTTTTCACGCGGTTCGCCTGCCTTGTTCATCACCGTTGCCGTGGTGATGACGCTGGCTCTGGTGCTGACCTTGATCGTGATCGTGCGCGTGCTGCTGCATCAGGCGGGCCTGCCCGCGTGAGGGCCTATTCTCGCGCACTCGCCATAGCCGGCCTATGGCTGTGTCTGGGGCCAAGCCACGCCGCCACGCTGGATACCATGGCGCAACGCACGCTGCCCTGTGCGGCCTGCCACGGCGCACAGGGTCAGGCCACGCCCGATGGCTATTACCCGCGCATTGCTGGCAAGCCGGCGGGGTACCTGTTTGAGCAGCTGCTCAACTTTCGCGATGGCCAGCGGCAGCATGCGGGCATGACCTATTTCGTCGAGCGCCAGCGCGATGACTACCTGCGGCAGATGGCCGCGTACTTTGCCGCCCAAGAGCTGCCCTACCCCGCGCCATCGCCCACCAAGGCAACTGCGGCCAGCCTCGCGCGCGGCGAAGCACTGGTGCGTAAAGGGGATGCAACGCGGCAGATTCCCGCCTGCGACGCCTGCCACGGCGAGCGCCTCACCGGCCTGCAACCCGCCGTGCCGGGCTTGCTGGGCCTGCCGTTCGACTACATCGCCGCACAGCTCGGCGGCTGGCTGGTTGGCGTGCGGCATGCGCGCGCACCGGACTGCATGGCCGACATCGTGAAGGCGCTCGCACCGGGCGATATCGAGGCCGTCGCCGCCTGGCTCGCGGTGCAACCGGTGCCGGCGGACGCGAAAGCACCTAGCGGAATTATCCAAGTCGATCGGCGTTGCGGCAGCTTGGAGCCCCGCCCATGAGACGTCTGCTCTGGTCGGTGCTACTCGCTACGCTGCTGGCGATGGTGCTGATGGTGTGGATGGGCTTGCGCGGCGACCACAACGCGGTGAGCAGCGCACCCCGCATCGCGCCAGAGCTCAACGAGCCGGTCGCGCGTGGCGCGTATCTGGCCGTGGTCGGCAACTGCCGTGGCTGCCACACTGAACGTGGCGGCACGCCCTATGCAGGCGGCCGCGCTATCCCAACACCGTTCGGCGTTTTTCACGGGCCCAACCTCACACCGGATGTGCAAACCGGGATCGGCGGGTGGAGTACAGACGACTTCTGGCTGGCCTTGCATGAGGGTCGTGGTCACGACGGCGAGTTGCTGTATCCGGTGTTTCCATTCACCCACTACACCCAGGTGACGCGCGCGGATTCCGACGCGCTGTTTGCCTATCTGCGCAGCTTGCCTGCAGTGGCGCGGGTCAACACGCCGCATCAGTTGCGCTTCCCCTACAACCAGCGCTGGTTGCTGGTGGTGTGGCGCGCGCTGTACTTCCGCCCCGGCGGGTATTCAGCAGACCCGACGCAGAGCGCAGAGTGGAATCACGGCGCGTATCTGGTAGAGGGGCTCGGCCATTGCAACGCCTGCCACCAGCCCCGCAATGCACTAGGTGCGCCCCAAGCCATTGCCACACCCAAAGGTGGTGTCGTGCTGGGCTGGTACGCGCCCGCGCTGGACGCCAGTCGTGAAGCCGGTGTGGCGCATTGGCCGCAAGAAGAAGTGGTAGCGCTGCTGCAAACCGGCATCACCCAAAACGCCGCTACCTTGGGCCCGATGGGCGAAGTGGTGTTCGAGAGCCTGCAACATTGGCGGCCTGAGGATCTGCAGACGATGGCAACGTATTTGCGCGCGCTGCCAGATCGCGATGCGATGCCGACACGCCAAACCACCGCGCCTGCATCGCCGCAACTGCGTAAAAGTCTAGAACGTGGCGCGACTGCCTATTCAGAGCACTGCGCCAGCTGCCATGGGGATAAAGGTGAAGGTCGCGCACCCGCCGCACTTGCACTGGCTGGCAATCGAGCCGTCACCATGACTGCCAACATCAATCCCATCCGCACCGTGCTCTACGGCGGCTATGGGCCGGGCACTGCTGGCAATCCCCAACCCTTTGGCATGCCGCCGTTTCACAATCAACTCAGCGACGGCGAGATTGCCGACATCCTCAGCTATGTACGCGGTGCCTGGGGCAACGCAGCCGAGCCCGTGAATGACTTTGAAGTATCTCGGCAACGCACCGGGCCGTTGTGGTGACCAGTGCCATCCCCGAAGTAACCGTCGGCGGCATTCGTTGATTCTCTACTTGCGCAGTTTCCTGAAAGCCGAGGGCGACATGCCCTTCCAGCGTTTGAAGGCGCTGATGAAAGCCGCAGGTTCGGTGTAGCCGAGGCGTTCGGCGATTTCAGCGAGCTTCATGTGGGCTGAAAGCAACAGCTCTTCGGCCAGAGTGTGCCGCACTTCATCCACCAGGGCCCGGTAGCTGGTGCCCTCCTCATCCAGCCGGCGCCGCAGGCTGCGGGCGGATAAATGCAGTTCGGCTGATGCCGCCTCGATACCGGGCATCTCGCTCGGGCTGCGCAGCAGGCGGTCGCGGATTTGGCCTGAAACGCCTGACCGCACCCGGCGTGTGGCGAGCAACTGGCGGCATTGCTCCTCGCAGAGACGGGCCATGTGTGGATTGGCCATTGGCAGGGGTAGATCGAGGTCTTTGGCGGGCAGCAGCACGGCATTCAGCGGGGCATTGAAGCTGGGTCGTACGCCGCAGAGCTTGTCGAAGCGCCAAGCGTAATCCGGCAGCGGAAAACGAAACTCGGCGCTGATGGCGGGGAATCCACCCGCGCGCATCTCCCAGGCCGCATTGGCCCAGGCGGCAAAGTCGCGCTCCACCAGAAACTGCCGTAGATCATCGGGCACGAGGCTGTCGTCCAGAATGATGAGCAGGTCGCGGCCACGCGCTTCGAGCCGGTAGCGAACAAAGGCGTAGCTCAAGGCCAGATAGCGAACGGCCACCTCGGCGGCGCTGCGAAAATCCGGGCTGCTGAGCATCGCAAAACCCCAGATGCCGTAGCTGGACAAGTGGTAGCGCAAGCCGGCGTCCAGCCCCAGCCCGGGCGGATTACCGAGGCCGGTGACCAGATTTCGGATGAGTTGCAGCTCCTGCACGGCGGTGATCTCAGTGGCCGGATTGGAGAGGCTGGCGGCGGTGATGCCGGTGCCGCGCAGGCAGGCGTCCATCTCGAGGCCGCGCTCCTGCCCCAGCCGCGCGAGCAGTTGCACGCTGACGACGGAACGGCGGACTTCGATGGCGGGCATGAGAGTGGTCGGCTGGGTGAATGACGTTGGGAGCGCTGAAAACGCGGCAACTTAAAGCATCTTGGCCGTAACTATTAATGACACGGCTGTCGATACCCTGCTGGTGGCAGTGATTCAGACCTTTGCATCGAATAGTCGGAAATCCAGCTGGTTGATAGCGGCTGCTGTTTTGTAATTAAAGCATCGGCAATCCTGTGTTTGACCCTAGTGCACACCCAGCAGAGGGTCACTGAAAAAACGCTTTATAGACCTCACGCCCTGGCCGCAACTATTAATTCTGTGGCCGCATCACGCCTCGACTTGAATCCGGTGCAGGGCAAAGATCACTCCCTATAAACCCGACGCCAGCGGAGGAGAACGTGAGGCTATTCGGCATTGTCATTTTTGCCTCCGGCCTCCTGCTGCAGGCGGGCGTTGCCTGCGCAGCACCCTTGGGGCAGCCAGCGCCTGCACTGCAGGGCACCTTGTTCGACAGCCAGACCGCGTTCGATCTCGCCAGCCTGCGCGGCAAGGTGGTGTACGTGGATTTCTGGGCCAGCTGGTGCGCGCCTTGCCGGGTCTCGCTGCCGCGCCTCAATGCGCTGCGCCAGCAACTGACCGTGGCCGGGCTCGAAGTGGTGGGTGTCAGCGTTGAAGAGGACGCCACCGCCCTGCGCCGTGCCGTGCAGCACGCCGGCGTGCGCTACCCGGTGCTGCAAATGCAGTCACCGGATCTCGCCACGCTGTGGCAGGTGCCTGCCATGCCGACGGGATATCTGCTGGATCGCAGCGGGCGCGTGCGCAGTGTGCATCTCGGCTTTAGGGAATCCGAGTTCGCAGCACTCCAGCAGGAAATCGAAGACTTACTGAAAGAGAGCACGCCATGAAGATGCTGTTGACCGCTCTGGTTCTGGCCTCGGCAACCAGCGCAGGTTGCGCCTTGCAGCCTGTTGAAGCCTGGCAACGCGAGCATCTCGCCAAACCCGAAATGGCTTGGGATACCGATCCGCTCGAAGCGGCGATGCGCAATCACACCCTGGTCAGCAAAGAGGCTAGCTCCGGTGGCGCAGCGCTGCCTGGCGGCGGTTGCGGCTGCAACTGATGAGCCAGCCGAAATCCACTCTCGCAGCGCTGACGGGCGCAGCACTCTGCCTGCCCGCCTACGCGCCCGCCGTCAGCGCCTGGGCAGAGCCGGAATCGACGGCGACCTATCGTTTTTCGCACTACGGCGAAGACGATCTGCCCAGGAGCGCGACCAATGGTCAGAACGGCCAGCGCTACGAAGTGGACTCGCACCAGTTCCAGCTGCTGCAGCCGTTCAACGAGCAATACGACGCCAGCGCGGATCTGGTTTTTGAAAGCATGAGCGGTGCTTCGCCGTGGTTCGTGTTGCCGGATGTCGACGGCAAGTCGGTGCAGGTGATGAGCGGCGCCACCATCGACGACCAGCGTCTGGCACTCGATCTCAAAACCCGCCGTCATCGCGCGCAGGGTTACGAGGCGCTCGGCGTCGGCGTGTCCAAAGAAGATGACTATCTCTCCTTCGGCACCAGCATCGAAACCCGCAGCGATTTCAACAACCGCAACAGCACCTTCAGTGCGGCGGCCAATCTGGCGCGGGATTTCCTGGAGCCGACCGATGGCGCGTCTGCACGCTTCCCCAACCGCATCGGCAAGGCCAACAAGACCAGCGCTGGCCTGTTGCTGGCGCTGAGCCACAACTTCACCCCAGCCACCACCGCGCAACTGGGTTTCAGCTACAGCACTTCACAGGGCTATCTCTCAGACCCCTACAAGATGGTCTACGTCGCCAGCAACCTGCTGCCCGATGCCCGCCCCGACACCCGTAACACCTTTGCAGCGAGCCTGCGCCTGCGGCACTACCTGCCTTCACTCAAGGCCGCGCTGCATGTGGACTACCGCCGGTTTGGCGACAGCTGGGACATCGTCTCCGACACGCTCGAAATCGGCTGGCACCAGACGCTGCCCGCAGGGTGGAAGCTGATCCCAACGCTGCGCTATTACCAGCAGGGCGCCTCCGATTTCTACCGCAACTTCTTTGTCGCCCCGCGTGCCGATGGTCACTACACCAGCGACTACCGCATGTCTTCGTACGGAGCCATCAGTGGCCGTCTTGCCGTCGTCAAGCAATGGCGTGACTGGCAGTTTTCAGCGGCGGCAGAGCGCTACGACAGCAGCGCCAAGTACGCGATGCACAAGACCGGTGAAGCCAATCCCGGGCTGGTCGATTTCAACGTATTGAGCGTGGCAGCAAGCTGGCAGTTTGGCGGTGCGGTAGCCGCTGTGGTCGATGCCCCGATCAGCGCGACAGCAGTGGACCCGGCAAGCCCGCGGTCCATGCAAGTGGTGCCACTTGATCGCTGAGCTGCCATGCACAACAGGGCTGCGGCATGCGCCGTGGCCGCAAGCCGTACGCCAAAGCGCAATGCAAATACACAGCCGTATTTTTCGTGCGATGGGCAGCCCCTGCGAGCTGCGCTTCTATGCCGGCAGCAGCGACAGAGCCGATGCCGCTCATGCTGCGGCAACAGCGGTGATCGCGCAGCTTGAAGACCGCTATTCGCGTTATCGGGCACACAGTCTCACCAGCCGTATCAATGCCGCTGCAGGCAGTGGCGACTGGGTGACGGTGGATGCCGAAACCGCCGGCCTGCTCGACTACGCGCAACAGGTCTGGCAACAGAGTGAGGGCCTGTTCGACATTACCTCGGGCATCCTGCGGCAGGCTTGGGATTTCCGCGTGTCGCGCCTGCCCCTACAGCACGATATCGACGCCTTGCTGCCAAGGATCGGCTGGCAGAAAGTGGAGTGGTGCTCGCCGCGCATCCGCCTGCCATTGCCCGGTATGGAGCTCGACTTTGGCGGCTTCGTGAAAGAGTACGCCGCCGACGCCGCCGCCCGCGCCCTGCGGCAGCAGGGCATCAACCACGGCTTTGTCGAGCTGGGTGGCGACATCGCCGTGATCGGGCCGCACCCGGACGGCAGCCCCTGGCGCATCGGCATCAGTCACCCACGCCAGCCAGGCACCGTGCTGGCGATGCTGAACCTGCACGAGGGCGCGCTGGCCAGCAGCGGCGACTACGAGCGCGGCATCACGGTCGAGGGCGTTCGCTACGGCCACATCCTCAATCCAAAAACCGGCTGGCCGGTACAAACCCTCGCTGCGGTGAGCGTGGTCGCGCCGCAATGCCTGCTGGCGGGCACCGCCGCCACTGTCGCCCTGCTCAAACAAGACGCCGCACAGGACTGGCTGCAAATGCTGGCACTGCCCTATCTCGCCGTCACCGCCGAGGCAGAGATCTTCGGCACCTTGAAAACAGCAATGGTTTGTTGAGCGTCACCCCACACGATCGCCGCCGACACGCATCGGCACGACACCCATGAGGAGAGAGCACATGCACCTGTCACATCCCCGTTACCGCCGCTCGGCCCATACCCTGCTGCCGCTGCTCGCTGCCCTGCTGCTCGCCGCCTGTGGTGGCGCGAATCCCAATCAGCCTAGTGGGCTGACGCCCGTGAGCCCGGTGGCCGGCGGCACGGCACCCAAAAACTGTGATGAGCTGCTGAGCCAGAAGGTGCAGGCGCCACTGGCGTTCTGTCGCACCTGCCATATCCCCAGCGGCATCGGCGATGTCGAGGATGGGCGTGAGTTCATGCTCTCCAGCAACGCCAGTGAAGACATGGTGAAGCTGAAAGCCGCTTGGGAAACGCTGGGACGCAACAACCCCACTTCCCGCATCCTGCTGATGGCCTCAGGCCAAGACCCGAAGAAACATACCGGTGGTAGCCCATGGCCCAAGAACAGTGCGGCATATGCCGACATGGCGCGTCTGCTCGATGGCTTTGTTGACCCCAAGTCCTGTCTTGGTTCCAGCACCGACATACCGCCATCACCAGAGCTGTCGTTGCTGGGCAGCAAGCACGCGCGGCATGTCTGGCAGAGCTACTGCGAAGGTGGCAGCGGCCAGGCCGCGAAGCCCGATGACGCGGCGTTACCTGTTGATCCGCGCACGCTGATCCGCCCTGGTGTCAACGCCAATCGTGCGGTGTTCTACAACGGCTGGTGGGAAAACTGCCACGCCAATCTGCCGGTGGCCGAGCAATCGCCGCTGACCTGTGGCGACTTCCGTCTGCGCCGCAACCGCGGGCTGGCGTTTTTGATGGACGAGCTTCCCATCGAAAGCACCACCGCCACCACCTACGACGACAGCTGGAAAAAATGGGGCCTGAGCAGCCGCCCTGCCAATTTCGAGCAGCTCTACACCTTGCGTTACGGGCTGAATCAATCACCCTTTCACAACCCCTACCCGCTGGCGGGCGAAGACCCGAATGCCACCAATGGCGGCAGCGGCAACCTGCCGCTGGGCCAGCGCCAGAGCAAGGATGCCGATGGCAAATGGACCGGTGGTATCGGCACGGCGGCGTGCTTCCAGTGCCATGGCGGCCAGATCGGCGATGTGTCCGCGGGCGACCCGCAGATCATCACGATGAAGAATCTCGGCCTCGGCAACAACAACTTCGATGTGCCGCAAAACGCGCAGGACGGCTCGCCCACTGCAGGCACGCCGCTGGGGTCTGCCATCCCGGCGATGGATGTGAATTCGCTGTTCAACATCGGCATCAAGCAGCGCGGCCAGAACAACGCCGTGGCTGCCTTCGAGGTGCTCATCACCCTGCTTGATTTCGACTCGCTGGGCTTGAGTCCAAACCTCACCAAACTGGTGATCAGCAGCTCGCCGCAGGACGCCGCACACCCGCTGGCGCACACGCAGGACACCCCACCCTGGTGGAACATGGGTTCGCGGCCCCGCAAGTTTTTCGACTCCGGCGTCTCCAACGACAGCACGCGCATCATCATGGCCGCCGGGCCGGGCGAGCTGACAGATCTGCTTTCGCTTGACGGCAAGAGTTATCGCGATCGCATCGAAAAATACGATCAGGATCTGGAGGCGTTTTTCCTCTCGCTCGAATCACCCGTATTCCCCGGCGAGATCAACACCGCGCTGGCCGAACAGGGTGCAGTGCTGTTCCACAGCAAGGATTTATGGGCAGACGACCTAAACAACCCTGGTCCTAAACCTCTGGGCGGCAATGGCAGTTGCGCCAGCTGCCACGGCGCCTACTCGCCACGCTTCGTCAACGACCCGGCGTATCTGCAAGACCCGCAACTCGAAGGCGTGGCATCGCATATCTCGCCACTCGCCGTCATCGGCACCGACCGGGCGCGCGCCGACATGCTGACCCCGACCCTGCGCAGGGGATGGGATTCCACCTACTGGGGTTATCCCGACAACCTGCCGGGCTATGTCGCACCCGAGGACAAAGACCCCGTCACCGAAGTGGCCGATGACCTCTCGCAGACTCGAATCGATGGCGTCTGTGGCTGGGAGAAAACCGTGATCGGTTATCAGGCGCCGCCGCTCTACGGCACCTGGGCAACCGCGCCGTATCTGCACAACGGCTCGGTGCCTACCATCGAAGCACTGCTCGACTCCAGCCTGCGCAAGCCCATCTGGCGGCGGCAGTTGCAGACCGTCGATGGGGTCACGGGCTTTGACCAGCGGCTCAGCGCCTACGATTTCTCGGCACTGGGCTGGAAATCCCAGGCGCTCGCCTGTGCAGATATCCCCGGAAGCCCCCTCTTCAACTGCAACCTAACGGATGATCAAGGTCCATCGACTACGCAAGTGATACTGAACATCCTGGCCGGGCTTGGCTACCCAGGAATCGTGCCCCTGACAGACCCAACACCGGGCGCCCTCGACAAGCGTCTGGTGTACGACACCCGCACTTTGGGCAACGGCAACGGAGGACATGTGTTCGGCGACAGGCTGACCACTGCCGAGCGTCGCGCGGTGATCGAATACCTGAAGACGCTCTGATGCCACAGCTCGCCAAAAATCGAGGTCGTCACGATGACCCACCATGTCGCTTCGTGAGAGAGCTCGACGTATTGCCGAGCACCTGCTGTATTGGATGAGCGCAAACATGCAGCGAGCTTTTCGTTTTCTGGCATCGCTATCCGTTTCGGCGCTCTGCGCCTGCGGTGGCAACGGCAGTTTGCCGGCATCGGCGCCACCCTATGCCGCCATGGCAGCACGGCCCGCTGCCGATGCCGCCGTGCCGGCTGCCGCACGCACCACGCCAGATGCACTCTGTGCTGTGGACTACCTCGGTACCACCGGCTTGCTGCAAGCCGTACCGGACCCAGGCCTGGGGGTGCCGACCGCACTGACCGGGGGTGGATCGGCAGCACCCGCCATCGCCGCGACCTTGCCGGATTTCATCTACCTGCGTGACAACCGCGAGAGCTACAACGCGACGCATTACTTCGCGCTGCGCGAGGGCAACATCTACCTCAAGGCCAATCGTGAACTGACCGGTATCGATGAACCCTGGCGGCAGCTGCTGATGCCGGGTTGTCTGCAGGGCCAGGCCACCTCTCTTTCGGTGGACGGCACGGTGATCCTGGCGCTCAACGCCAGTCGCTGGATCTACACGCTGGACACCGCCAGCTATGGCCCGATGAGCGCGGGATGGACCCGCCGCTGGGGCGCGTTCTTCTGGACAGATCTGGGCCAGCAGCTGCCCCCGGACGTCAAGACCTGGGCCACGTCCAGCCTTGCTGGGGACGACAAGACCTACATCGACAGCGCTGGCCGTCCGCAAGCGGTCTTCGGCATCCTGACCTTGTATGCGCTGCGGAGCGACGGACTGCGCATTACCTATCTCGACCCTTGGCTGCCCAGCGACGAGAGCCGCGAAGTCTGTGGCCCCGAACGCGGCACGGTGGCGATGGCGGGCATGAGTGGCAGCGGCTCCACCGTGATGGTGGTCAGCCGCACGGGCGCCATCTACACGCGGCTCTACGAGTTCGATTCCTCCGGCGGCAACAGCCTGTTTTTCGATTATTCCTGGCAGGATCAGGAGGGCGTGGCCGCACCGCTGTTTCAGCTACCCGCACTGGATTGGACGCAACAACCACGCGTACCGGGCCGCATCACCGAGCGCGTCAGCATCCGCAAGTTGCCACCCGATACCGTGCATCGCGTGCTGCGGGTCGAGGGACTGGACGCCGCCGACCACACTGGTTTTTGGCAGAAAGATCTCACCGACGCCGCCTGGCGCTTTACGCGCACCGACGAACCCTTGCGCGGCGCTGTGCTGCCCTGGTCAGGCATCACGCACTACCAACCAGAAGACAGTCGCTACGCGGGCACGATCGACGGCTGGGATGCAGAGGTGCTCGACTTCAACCCTTACTGCTCGCCAGCAACGCTGCGCCTGCAGATCGGCAGCGGTGTGCCGATCGATCTGATCCTGCACAGCACCGATGGACTACGGCAGGAACGCCGCGCCCGCGGCCTCAGCGCGCAGCCGCATGTGTATCGCAGTGCAGTGGAAGTGCCCAAGGCGCTCTGGGATCATCGCGACCAGCAGCGCCCGGAAGTGCAGACCTTTCTGAGCCAGCATTTCGGCAGCCAGCGCTTTCTCACCGGCCCCCTCTCAGCAACACCGGCCAAGTTGCAGATCACCATGCCCTGCTGGACGTTGCAGCGCCAAACCGATATCGCCAATGCCGTAGTGCCGACGCTGCCACCAGACCTCGGCGTCTATGTCGCTGAGATTCTCTCCGCGCAGGAGGAAGGACGCGCACCGGGATTCTGCTCGCCGCTGTAACGGGCTGGCTCAGCTATACCGATGGGGCTCGCGCATCCGGTCACGGCCCTATCAGCGTGCCGCACACGAAGAGCCAGGCATGGGTGCCACCCAGCGCGGGTCGTCGATGCGATAGCTGCGCACGCGCAGATAGTCCTCGGGGTCGTTGAGATAGTCGAGTTCCGGCGCGTTGGGCATGGAGGCCACCTCGGCACGCCATTGCACTTCGTAAGACTCCGCGCCCGGCCCTATCACCGGTGCCCAGGCATCGTGATGATTGGGCAGCGAGACCTTGGGATGCGCATTGCGCACATAAAGCCCCACATCGCGCAGCCCGCTGGTGAGGGCTCCGAAGCCGACGATGGTGCCGAGCTGCACATCGACGCAGGCGGGGAAGCTATCCAGCGCGCAGGTGATCTCCTCGGCAAACGGCTTGCCCTCGGCGATGGGCCCGGCCGAGTCGTGCCAGAGCAGGGTGAACTCGCCGACACGCAGGTGATAGGCCCAGGTGCCACCGGCCGGGCTGTTGCCCACCTCGTCATCGACCGATTGCAGGAACCACAGCGTCTCCTGCGGATCGGTATTGAGGTGCATCAGGTAGGTGAGCACGTCCGGCACGAACACCAGCGGCAGGTTGCCGGCGGCGATGTCGGCGGGCTCTGCCGCCGAGTGGGTGTGGCGCAGCACCGAAAGCTCGGGCAGGTCGGCCCAGAGCTTGAGGCGCTGCACGCTGCCGATGGCCGGTTCAGTGGCATTACCCAGCAGCAGGCACTGCACCTTGTCGGCGTTGCCGTCGCGGTCGGCCTGCTCGCGGGCGGTAGCACAGGTGGCCTCGCCTGCCACCACCAGCGCACCGCTGCGGCCGGCGACATAGCCGAGATCGCCGGCGTGGTCGAAGTGACCATGCCCGACAAGAATGGCCTCGGGTGCGATCGCCACCAGGTCTTCTCGCGTCACCGGCGAGTAGTTGGCGTGCACGCCGATGATTTCCCAGGCATCGAACAGGAACAGATGCCCGCCGACCGAGGCGATATAGCTGGCCACACCCGTCCACCAGAGTTTCACCTGCGTGGGGTCGGTGGCACCCGGCCCCAGCAAGCGGTCGCGCGCGGCCTGCACTTCGGCAGTCACTGCCACGGGGGCTGCGGGCAGCGGCGTGAAACCGGATGTGAAGGCCGGTGCCATCAGCGTCGCGCATTTCGCCAGTGGTGGCGGTGGCGGCGTGGGTAGCCCACCGTTGTCGACGCGGCCGATGTCCGAATCGCCGCAAGCCGACAGCGCGAACCCGGCAGCGGCGATGAGCAAGCGCAGGGCGTCGGGGCGAAGGGCGCTCATGGCACCGGCAGCGCCTGGCCGAACAAGGGGCCATAAGCCTGCGCATCCAGCAGCGGCACGGTCTGCGCGCCGAGCGACACGGTCTCTTCATAGGGCAGACCGCATTCGGCCTGGCTCACGCCGAACTCTGCGGTGGGGATGATGTAGCCGAGCGAATCGTGGGTGAGGCCGAGCAGCATCATGTCGGGTGTGGCAGCGCGGGCACGGATAGTCTCGCCGTAGCTGCGCGTCGCCTCGCCGGGAATGGTGACGATCTCCAGCGCGCTAGCCCCTTCACCGAGCGTCAGGCGGCTGACGGTGGTGGTGGCACCGACCACGGTCTGCGGCAACACGGCTTTCAGCGCCTCGGGGATCGGCAGCGCATTCGCCTCGCGCGGCAGAAACTCGTAATAGCCGTTGAAGGCACGGATGGCACCGCCAGCCGTGAACAGCGGATTGGCCGCGACCAGAAAAGCGCTGGCGTGTGCGACCGTGAAGGGTGGTTTCAGCACGCGGGTATTGGCCTTGAGGTTTTTTTCAACTGCAACAGCCAGCAGCTCGCCGAGTGCGTCCGCACGCTGATAGTCGTCAACGCCATCCGGCGCGCGCGGTGCCGCGTCGGCGATGGGGCCGTTGAAGTAGACGGCGGTGGCGCCGTAGCGTCGCTCGATGCCGCGCGCGAGGGCGCCCACATAGTCGGAATGCACCTGCCGGTTATCGCCGCCCAGCACGGTGGGATGCGCGGTGTATTGCACCAGCGTGCCGAGTGCGGCGCCGTTGGCATCGACCGGCTGCAACACCATCAGGTGGGCGTCGGGGTTCAGGGTGCCGTCGGCGTTGCAGCGACGATAGTTGTTGCGCTGCGCCTCGCCCGTGAGCTCCGTCGCCGCCAGCCTGAGCTGCGCGGGCTTGAGCTTGGCGACGGCCTCGGCCACCGCCTCGCCCGCCAGCTGATACAGCCCCGCCTGCAGCGCCGGGTCACAGGCGGTGGCGGCATCGGCGGTGGTGCAGTCGAGCCAGCTCAGCGGCACGCCGCCCCACAAGCCTTGCAGGTCGGCGGAGGAATGCGTGTGCGTCTGCCCCCACAGCACGTTCTCGGGCGCGATGCCGCTGGCGGCGGACACCGCTTCGGCCAGCTTCTTCTGGATGACGTTGCCGGCGCCGATGGCGTCCAGCGTGAGAAACGCCACCCGCTGCGGTGCACCGCTGGCATCCGGGCCTTCGAGCACCAGCGCGCGCAGATGGATGGGCGTGTAGTTGCCGCTGGCCGGATCGCCGCCGATGTCGAAGTGCAGCACACCCGGCAGCGAGTCCGGCACCGAGGCACCGCCATAGCCGCCGAGATTGAACTGTTGCAGATAGGTATCGGGTGCGGTACCCGCCGTGACGCCGGCGATCTGCGCTGGCGTGGGGCTGACCACGCGCTGCGCGGAGGCGGCCTTGAACACTAGCGTCGCGGGGTCCACCGGCGGCGTGCCAGGTACGGTGCCGCCATTGCTGAGCACGGTGCTGTCACCGCAGGCGGCCAGTGCGAGGGCGGCCGTCAGCAGTAGCGTCTGCGGACGAAAAGAAAGTGCCAAGGTCATGCGGAAACTCCGGTTGCGATTGCGGCTCATGGCACGAACCCGCGTGCCGTACAGGGTTTGCCTTGGCAGACGTCGACATAGCGACCTGCGGGTTTCAGCCATTCGTTTTTCTGCGCGCGCGCCAGCACCTCGTTGCGCGGGTCGCTGTGCGGATCGCCGCCGTAGCCCAGCTCGGGCCGGGGTGGTGTGTTGTCGGTCGGCGGCGGCACCACGCCGTCGTCGCGTGCGGCCGTGCGCGGGCCACGATCCCACACCACCAGCGCGTTACCGGTGTGGCCGGGCAGCAGGCAGGGCAGACCGAAATACGGTTCGTCATCGGGATGGCGGCGCAACGGGTGCGGCGTGCGCAGCATCGCGCCGTTGCCGGCGAGATAGTCGGCCTCGGCCTGCACGTCGGGGTTCACCGTCGCAGCAACGGCAGGCCCGCGCTGCGCCCGCGGGCCGCGCACCACGGCCGGGCAATGCACGCCGGCTTCGATGGTGCGGGCCATCGTCTCGGCCGTGTACATCGTCACCTGATGGTCGCTGAAGCCCGGGTGCAGCAATGCGCGCTTGGGCGGCACGCCGGGCAGGTTGTGGCCGGGGATCAGCGTCTCGGCGTAGCCGTTGTTCTCGCCGCGATCCCACAGCATCTGGATCAGCGACAGCACGAACTGCTGGTCCATGCCTGCCGGGTAGGCGTTGTAGAACACCTGCGCGTAGGTATCGAAATCGACACTGCGTTGCAAGAGCGTCGAATAGTTCATGCCCGGCACGCCGAGTGCGGCGCTCTTGATGTCCGGGCTCACCGCCAGCAGCGCGCCGCCGATGATGCCGCCCTGCGAGTTGCCGTCGTAGAACAGCTCCGTGGTGTCGAGCACGCATTGGCCGTTCACCTGGAACGCAGCGTCGCTGCACAAGCCGGCGGGGTGGATCATCGCGCGGCCCATGAACATGAAGTTGAGCAGGCCCTGCTGCACACGGTCGCCCAGCTTGCTGAACTGACCCATCTCGGCGAGCAGCGTGATGACGGTGGGCGCGTCCTGCAGGGCCAGGTCCCAGAGCGGGTCGTACTTCTGCGTGTCGGCCGGGTCGTCCGGCGTATTGCCGGTGGCCATGCCGGCCCAGTCCACCATGCAGAACACCGTGTTGTGCTCTTCGGCCATGTGGCGCACGTTGAAATCGTAGGTGTTGCCCTCGTCGCGTGAGCCGAGCAGGCCGTGGCCGTAGAGGCTGGGGCGTGCGGCGGTAAAGCTCGTCGCGGTCGACGGATCGGCCGCACCGTTAAAGGTCTTGCGCGGGATCGAGCAGATGAAGGGCACGCGCGCGGTGGAGGCGAGCGGTGTGCCGGCCAACAGCTGATCCGGCAGGCCATCCCCTGCGAGGCCTTCGACCCCCGGCGTGTAGTTGAAGGTGCCGCCGCTGATGCAGTTGGGCGTGTTGAGGTAGCAGGGCACGGTGATGTGGCCGCGAATGCGCCGCGCCGTGATGTCGGAGACGTCGCCGTTGTCCGGGTTGTTGATGACAGCATCGACGGTGAAGCTGGGCGATGCCGGCCCGAGCGCGGCGAAAGCCTCGTCGCGGATGTGCACGACGCGCTCGGTGAGGTTGCGCTGGCTCGCCACGGTGAAATCCCAGGTCAGATACAGCTCGCTGCGCTTCACACCCGCCTTGCCCAACTGCTGGAACAGGGCCTCGAAGCCGGCGCGGCGCGCTTCCACCATCGGCAGGCTGGTGCTGTGGTTGTCGCGATAGATGCGAAAGGCTGCCGGTGCTTCGAGCACGGCACCGGTTTCGTCCCTGAGCTGGCGCAGCACCACGGCATAGCGGTGGCCGTACTGGAAGTTCTTTGCCGGTCGCACCAGCAGCGCCGGGCCGGCATCGATCAAGGGGCTGGCGGCGGGCTGCGCGGTGAGGTTGGCGTCCAGCTCGGCGTAGACGAGATGCGGCAGCGGCGTGGCGCTGGCATCCGCACCCAGGTCATAGACCGCAATCGGCGCATCGCTGAACAGGCTGGCCGCAATGTTGGTGATGGGCGCCGCGCCGGTCTTGGATAAATCCAGCCCTGGCACGCGGGCAAGAATCGCCTGGCCCGGCGAAAAGCCGTCGTTGCGATTCCAGTCCGCCGGATTGAGCAAGACGCCCGCGATATTGCGGGGCATCTGCAGGGCATCGAGATTCACCCGCAGGCCGGTATCGGTGGTCGCGTCCGGCACTGTGAAGAAGTTGCTGGGCCAGGGGAACTGGCAGTACTCGCGGTTGAGGAAATCGCAGGCCGTCATGGTCGGTACGTCCTGCAGAACATCGGTATCGAGGCTGGCAGCGGCGGGCGGCGGGCTGTTGTCCACCGGCGTGACGACCGTCGGGGGATTCGACCCCGGCGCGGACGCGACCGGCACGCTGTCGCCGCAGGCCGCAAGCGTGCACAGACACAGCAACGACAGCCCATGGCTGAAGTACTTCATGGTGACTCCTCCGGCGGCGCATACCGCCTATAACGGGTCGCGCATCCGTGCACGCAACCTTTGGTTTTTTTGTGAGGCTAGTGTGCACATCCCCAGCGCGCTATCTTGGCGATACACGCCAAGCCATTGCGAAATCACGACACTGAAGACGTCACGCAAACCCGTTCTTGTTTCCCTAAACGCGCCACGCGAGAAAGCGTTGATCGCGGCCTTCTACGCGCGCGGGCTGATCGACTACCTGCGTGCGCGCGGGCTCGACCCGGCAACGCTGCTCACGGCCGGCAAACTCACCGAGCTCGATACCGCCAAGGGCCATGCCGAAGTCTCCATGGCCGATTGGGTCGCCATGCTTGACGCCGCCATCGCCGCACTCGACGAACCCGCCCTGCCCGCGCAAGCCGGTGCCAGCCTGCATCTGCGTCATCTCGGCGTGCTGGGCCACGTGCTGATGAACTGCGCGACTCTGGAAGAGGTGTATTCCCAGCTCGCCCGCTACATCCGCCTGCTGGGGCAGATCGGCCAGCCGGTGCTGACGTTTGAGGGCGAGGCGGCGCATCTGCTCTGGCAATGGCCGTACGACACGCCGGCACCCGGCGTGGTGGCTCAGTTCATGCTGGCGGCGCGCGCCAACTTCATGCGCTGGCTTTCGGGCCGCAGCGATCTGACCTTCGATGTGCACTTTCACTTCGCTCGACCCACGCACGACTCCGCGCACGCGCAGATCTTCGGCGGTGTGGTGCGCTACGGGCAGCCTCAGAGCAAGCTGGTCTTCCCCCGCCATTACCTTGCACTGCCGGTGGTCGCCGCCGATGAAGAGCTGCGCCGCCAGGTGGAAGATCGCGCGCAGGCCCTGCTGGCGACACTCTCTGGCGAGCAGCGCTTGATACACCGGCTGCAAGCGCTGCTGGGCACCCGTCTGGCGAATGGTCACGCCACACTGGACCACGCCGCCGCCGCACTCGGCATCACGGCGCGCACCCTGCAGCGAAGACTGTCCGCCGAAGGCGAGAGTTTTCAGAGCGCGCTCGATGCCGTGCGTCGCGTGCGGGCTGAGGCGCTGTTGCGCGAAGGCGGGGCTTCGCTCAGCCAGATCGCCTTCCTGCTCGGCTACACCGAGCAGAGCACGTTTCAGAACGCGTTTCGCCGCTGGACCGGTGTCACGCCAGGTGAGTTTCGCAAGCAGGAAGGCGGCTACTGAAGCTGGCTTAAGTTCACTGGCTGATTCAGAGATAGGGCGAGAACAACCAGCACAGGCTGTCGCGCAACCGCACGGCCAACGAGCGACTGTCGAGCTGTGCCAGCGTCAGCGGTGCCGACTGCGCACGCGCTGATTCCGCATAGTCCGCCAGCGTCTGCACGAAGTTGCGGTCGTACAACTCCACCACCAGCTCGAAGTTGAGACGCAGGCTACGCTGGTCGAGGTTGGCGGAGCCGATCTGGGCATAGAAGCCATCCACCACGAACAGCTTCGTATGCGCGAACGGTGCCGGTTGCAGCCAGACCTTCACCTGGTGGTGCAGCAGCTGTTCGAGATACTTGTGCGCCGCCCAGTCGACATAGCGCTGGTCGCTGCGCGCGGGCAGCAGCAGATGCACCTCGACACCGCGAAGTGCCGCCGCCTGCATCGCCGCCAGGAGGGCAGCGTTAGGGATGAAATACGGCGTGAGAATCAGCACGCGGTGATGGGCGTTGGCGAGCGCGCCGGTGAGAATCATCACCAGCTTGTCGAGGTCTTCATTGGGGCCGTCGGTGATCACCCGACACGCCGTATCGCCCTCGCCCGGCGTCTGCACATTGCGGCTGATCGACTCGCCCGTGGCGAACTGCCAGTCGTCGATGAAACACTGCTCCAGCTGCTGTACCACCGGACCTTGCAGGCGGAACTGAAGGTCCGCCGTCGCCTCGTCCTTCGGCGCGCTGAGCAGGTGGGCATCGCGGATGTTCATGCCGCCGGTAAAGGCACTGCGGCTATCCAGCACCAGCAGCTTGCGGTGGTTGCGCAGGTTGACGTGCAGCATGGGCGGGAACCAGCGCGGCGGTAGAAACCGCGCCGTCTGCACACCCTTCGCCTGCAACTGTTGATGCACCGAGCTGGCAAAAAATAAGGCCGACATGCCGTCCACCAGCACCCGCACCTGCACGCCGCGCGCGTGGGCGGCGATCAGGGCGGCCACAAACTCGTCCCCGACGGTGCCGGCTTCGAAAATGTAGGTGCAGAGGTCGATGCTCTGCTGCGCCTCGGCAATGGCTTTCAGCATGGCGGGGTAAGCCTGCTCACCGTTGCGCAACATCTCGACACGGTTACCGAATGCGAGTGGCAGCGTGGTCATCGCCCCACCAATGCGCACCAGCTCGCGCAGCTCGACCGGATCAACCCCGACCACGCTCAGCAGACGCGGGCTGGGCGTTTCATGCGCCGTGGCAGTGAGCGGCGGCGGCGTGCCCATCAGCTTTTTCGCGCGCTGTAGCAGGCGATTGACGCCGAACAGGTAATACAAGATTGCGCCTGCGAGCGGGAACAACCAGCAGGCAGCGATCCAGCCCCAAGCCGAGCGCGGGTCGCGCTTGTGCAGCAGTGCATGCGAGGCGGTGACGACCGCACTGACGGTGTAGATCGCCAGCAGCAGCCAGCGCACTACCTCATGCTCGAAGAGACTGCTCATGGCGGCAGCAGCAGGCCGACTTCGGCCGCCAGCGGCAGGTGATCGCTGATCGCATGCGGCAGCGCGTGCAGCCGGTGCAGCGTCAGCTCCGGCGTATGCAGGATGTGATCGAGGCTGCGCCGCGGCTGCCAGCTGGGGAAGGTCAGCGGCGTCTCGTCCGCCACCCGCAGGCGCCCACCGCTGGCCTGCGCATGCAGGCGCAGTACAGCGGCATCGCAGTTGAGATCGCCCAGCAGCAGCACCGGCCCCTGGGCCGGTACCAGCCGGTTGAGATAGTCGAGTTGGGCGTGCTGCGCACCGCGGCTCAGCGAAAGATGCGCCACTAGCAGTTGCAGGCCACCGGCCTCGGGCCCCAACACGATGCGCATCGCGCGACGACCCGGCAAGGTCGACGGCAGCACATGCTCATCCACCTGCGCCGGTGCGTAGCGGCTCAGGAACGCCAGCGCATGCCGCGCTACCGGGCGCAGGTCGCGGGTTACCGACAAGCCCCAATGCGCGAAGCCCGCCTTGCGTGCGAGGTATTCCACCTGGTTGGTGAACTGCGTGCGCAGGCTGCCGGCATCGGCCTCCTGGATGGCCACGAAGTCGTAGTCGCGCAGCAGCTCGGCAATACGGTCGAGATTGCGGTGCATGCCCGGCGCTGGCAGGGCATGTCGCCAGGCACGCGTGACGTAATGGCCGTAGTGGCCCGTCTGCAAGCCGACCTGAATGTTGTAGCTGAGTACCCGCAGCCGCAGATCGGTACCTGGCAGCACGAGGCGTGAAGACGGTGCCGTCAGGCGTGCAGCGTCGCTCTCGGACGCGAGTGGCGACAGGGAAACCGATGGGGCGTTTGGCAAGTGCATGGCACTGTGTACACGCTGTTCACCATCCGGTGCTGAATAGCGTGTCCCGTTGCGCAGTCCGCTGCCGCAATGCGCTCAGACTGCCACCACCAGCTTGCCGAAATTGCTGCCCTTGAGCAGACCGATGAGCGCATTGGGGGCGTGCTGCAAGCCTTCGATGAGGTCTTCACGATATTTGACCTGACCGGCTTTGAGCCAGCCACTCATGTTGTGGATGAACTCCTGGCGCCGGTGCTTGTGGTCACCGACGATGAAGCCCTGCATCGTCACCCGCCGTGTCAGCACCGTGCGCATCAGCGCCGGCAACCTGTCGGGGCCACCGGGTGCTTCCGTGAGGTTGTACCAGGCAATCAGCCCGCACACCGGCACGCGCGCACCGACGTTGAGGTGCGGTACGACGGCTTCGAGCACATGGCCGCCGACGTTCTCGAAATAGATATCGATCCCCTTGCCGCAGGCATCCGCCAGTTGCTGCGGCAGGTCTTCGCGGTAGTGATCCAAGCAGGCATCGAAGCCCAGTTCCTGCACCGCGTATTCGCATTTCTCGCTGCCGCCGGCAATGCCTACCACACGGCAACCCTTGAGCTTGGCGATGTGCCCGACGGTGGCACCCACCGGCCCGGTGGCGGCGGCGACCACCACGGTCTCTCCCGGTTTGGGCTTACCGATATCGAGCAGCCCGACATAGGCCGTGAGCCCCGGCATGCCGAGCACGCCGAGATACCAGGAGAGTGGTGCCGCCTCGGCATCGAGTTTGACGAGGCCCTCGGTAGCGACCACGGCGTAGTCCTGCCAGCCGGTGAAGGCCATGACATGATCGCCGACGGCAAAACCCTCAGCGCGACTGGTCTCGACGCGACACACGGCCATGCCACACATGACTGCGCCGAGCGCCACCGGCTCGGCATAGGACGGCCCCTCGCTCATCCGCCCACGCATGTAGGGGTCGAGCGAGAGGTAGCGCGTGCGCAGCAGCACTTCGCCCTCGCCCACCTCAGGCATGACCGTGGTTTCGAGCCGGAAGCATTCCGGCGTGGGCTGGCCGTGCGGCCGTGCGGCGAGGACGATGCGGCGGTTGCTTTCGGCTGTGCTCATCGAGCGAGCTTAGCGCGTGACGACGGGCTCCCCGACCAGACCGAACGATTGCAGCGCGCCCAGCAGCGGCTTGTAGCCGAACGCTTGGCAGCCAGAGGCAAACCCCACTCGCAGCGGCGGCGCCTGGCAGAGGTGATACGCCACATAGGCCTGCAAGAGTCCGGTCTGCTTGTAGTTGCAGGTGCCGTGAATCACGCAGTGCACGTGCTTGCCTCCCGGGCCGGTGGCGTGCACCGAATCCACCGAAGTGTTGATGCGCTGGTTCTCGCGCGGCGGCATGCCGGCCTGCAGGCTGGCCGCCATGTCACTGAGCGCTTTCGCCTGCTGCTCCTTCGGCATTTTCTTTATCTGCTCTTCCACCACACCGACGATCTGCACTACGCCCTCCATCACCGTGCGCTCGAACACGC
The DNA here is from genome assembly GCA_965279705.1 of Stagnimonas sp. Taxonomy (GTDB): domain Bacteria; phylum Pseudomonadota; class Gammaproteobacteria; order Nevskiales; family Nevskiaceae; genus Stagnimonas. The sequence goes on along the minus strand of OZ257257.1, from coordinate 1,560,606 downwards.
CGCCCATTGCCTTGCAGTTGGCGACGCGCGGATCGTTCTTGAACCACACCGGGTGCGCCGTGCCGCCCCAGGGCAGCGCCATCGCAGTGGCGTGCTGGCCCGGCACCACCACTTCAGCCTTGGCGTACGGCGACCACTGCACGTACTGCTTCTGTTCGAGGTGGAAGAAATCCGCCGTCAGGATGCTGAAGATGGTCTGCGTCGAGGCGTAGGTGGGGAAGCCTTTCCACAGCACCAGGATGTCGAGTGAATCGAGCCCCGGCGTTTCAAGGCAGATGTTCGCTGCGATCTCGCCCGTGGTGTACATCTGCGCGATGCCGGGGGCCAGCAGTAGGCCCTTCTTGGCAAACTTTTCGCCCCAGGTTTTCTCGGCGTGCAGCATCCAGTTCTGCTCGCCGTTGGTGTCGGTGTAGTGCACGCCCGCCGCCAGGCAGGCCTCCACGGCCTCACCACCGAGATTCATGAAGGGGCCGACCATGTTGCACAGCACCTTGGTGCCGGTGAGCAGCTTGGTGAGTGCTGCGGTGGTGTGCTCCACCTCCACAATCTCGTACTCGGCATTCTCGATGCCCGGCACTTTGTCGAGCACTTCCTTAATCTTCTTCGCATCGCGGCCGGCCGCGATGAAGGACATGCGGTACTCGCGTAGATACTCCGCGACCAGACGGCCGGTGTAGCCATTGACGCCATAGATGACGACGGGTTTCTTGCTGCTCATGGGTGTTCTCCTCGGTCTTTTTTTGGGGATGAAGTCAGGTTATGCAGCCGCCGCCGCACGCCACTGGTAATCGATGGATTCCTGGGCGAAGCGAACGAAGTAATCGATGGCCGGCGGGTTCATCATCGCGTCGCGGCTTGCGGCTTTTTCCAGTGGCCAGCCCATCAATATCTTGCGCACCGGCACTTCCATCTTCTTGCCGGTGAGCGTGTAGGGAATCTGCTCGATGGCGTAGATGCGGTCCGGCACATGGCGCGGGCTGCAATCCTCGCGCAGCTTCCGGCCGATGCGCTGCACGAGTGCGTCGTTGAGCATGGCCTCGGGCTTGAGCTTGATGAACAGCGGCATGAAGAAATGCCCGCCCGGTAGCTCGCAGCAGACGATGAGGCTGTCGGCGATCTCGGGCAGCTGCTCGACGGCGCGATAGATTTCCGCGGTGCCGATGCGCACGCCGTAGCGGTTGAGCGTGGAATCACTGCGGCCATAGATGTAGCAGCCGCCGCGTGCATTGATCTTGATGAAATCGCCGTGTCGCCAGACGCCGGGGAACACCTCGAAGTACGACTCGCGATAGCGCTTGTCGTTGGCATCGTTCCAGAACTTGATCGGCATCGACGGGAAGGGATGCGTCACCACCAACTCTCCTACTTCGTCCACCACCTCGCCGCTGCCGTCGTCGCGCCAGGCATGCACATCCATGCCGAGCATGCGGGTCTGTATCTCACCGGCATACACCGGCAACAAGGGCACGGCACCGACGAAGCCCGAGCAGATTTCCGTTCCGCCGGACTGCGAGGTCACCCACAGATCCTGCTTCACGCAGCGGTAAAACCAGGCAAAGGTCTCTGGCGTGGACGGCGCACCGGCCACGACGATGGATTCAAGTCGAGAGAGGTCATAGAGCTTGCCGGGTTCGAGGCCGGCCTTCTCCATCATCTGCACATAGGTGGGACTGGCGCCGAATGATGTGGCGCCGGTATCAGCTGCGAGCTGCCAGAGAAAATCGAGTGAGGGGTGTGCGGGGTTGCCGTCATAGAGCACCACCGCCGAGCCGGTGACGAAGGCGGCGAGCAGCAGGTTCCACATCATCCAGCCCGTCGTCGAGTAGAAGAACATCACGCTGCCAGGCTTGAGGCCCAGATGGAAGTGCATGAGCTTCAGGTGCTCGACCAGCACACCGACGTGACTGTGCACGATAGCCTTGGGCAGGCCGGTGGTGCCGGATGAAAACACCACCCACAGCGGGTGGTCGTGTGCGACGTGTTCGTAGCGAAAGGCTTCGCGCGCAATGTCGGGGTGATCGAGCAGCGCATCCCAAGCGATGACGTTGGCCAGCTCGGGTGGCGGCAGTGCCGGTTCGAGATACGGCAGCCACACCACGCATTCGAGCGTGGGCAGCTCGGCGATGATGCTGCGCACCTCGGATTCGCGCTTGAAGTTCTTGCCGCCAAAGCGATAACCATCGGCGGCGAACAGGAGCTTGGGCGCGATCTGCGCAAAGCGCTCGGTCACCGTCTTGGTGCCGAACTCAGGTGCTGCCGATGACCACACCGCGCCAATCGCGGTGGTCGCCATCATGGCAATTGCCGTCTCCGGCACGTTGGGCATGTAGCTCACCACGCGGTCACCGGGAACGATACCGAGCTTGCGCAATTGGGTCGCGACGATACGCACCTGGCGGCCCATCTCCTGCCAGCTCATCTTCGCCAGCGCGCGGTTTTCGGTGCAGTGATGAATAGCCGTCTCGCCAGGCGCCGCCTTGGCCTCGTAGCGCAGCAGGTGTTCGGCGTAATTGACGCGACTGCCCTCGAACCATTGCGTGCCCGGCATGGCCTTGCTGCTCAGCACGCTGCGATAGGGTGCGGCGGACTGCACGCCGAAGTAGTCCCAGATCGAAGACCAGAAGCCATCGAGATCGGTCACGGACCAGTCCCAGAGTGCGGCGTAGTCGGCAAAGCTGCGGCCCCGTTCGCGCGCCAGCCAGCCCATGTAGTGCGCGATGTTGGAGCTGCGCGCGAAGTCCTCGCGCGGGGTCCATAGCAGCTCGCCTTCTTTCACCATTTCATTGCTCCCCTAACTCAAGGCGTAGACGTCGTAGCTGACGGTGAACTTTTCGAGATCGGCCTCGCCCACGCCGACACAGACGGCGCGATGCAGCCACTGGTAATCCGGGTGGGCGGTGCGGAATACTGGCGTAGTGGTGAGCGACAGACGGGACGGCAACTGGCCGTCCAAGAACTTCTCGTAGCCGTTCATGCCCAGATCGCCCAGGCCCGTGTAGCGCACGTAAATCAGTGCGCCATCATCGGTTTGCAGCGTGCCGCGCACATCGAGTTCCAGCAGGCCATCGCTGCGGATCAGCGCCCAGTCGGCACCTGCGCCGAGCATCTTGCCTTTCAGCCGCGGGCCCAGCAGCACACCCCCGGTGATATAGAACGTGCTGCGAATACCCTCGGGTACCGGGCCGATCACTTCAGGCGGTGCTTGCAGGCTCGCGGTGTAGGCAAACAAGTGCAGGCTGCTCAGGGGATACATGGCCTCACCTCAGTGTGGCGAGGCGTTCGAGTACCGCCTCGGGTTGGGCAGCGACCGGGATGCGCGCGTAATAGAACGCGGCAGTGGCCGCGGGCAGCTCGCCCCGCCAGAATGCATCCGTCAGCGCGATGCCGGTGGGCATGTCTGGTATCGGTGCTTCGGCGATAGCGAAGGCCGTGCCTGCGGGCACCGCGCTGGTTGCGCCCTGCATGCCGACATCCCAGCGGTAGTGCGCGGCGACGTTGAGCAGGCTCTGGCAGCCGGCACCGTCTTCAAGGTCTTGCAGCAGCAGGGCATCGACGCCAGCCTCACCGAAGGCGCGCAGAAAATCAGCGATGTAGACAGAGGCCGAGTCGGCTTCGTCCTCACCGGCATCGGTGCTCACACCGTGCGCCTGCATGTAGGCGATGCGCACCCAGGCACGCGGTGCGGGCAGCACAAGTGCAAGCGGCAAGCCTGTAATGCCCGCACGCAAGCCCAGCACGAGTTCCAGCAGATGCGCCCGTAGCGGCTCATCGGCAAGTAGCGTGCGCAGTGCAAACGTCGCGCGCGACTTGGCAGCCATTTCCTCACGCAGTGCGGGGTGCGCGGAGAGCCAGGCTTCAATCACCGCTGCTATCGGCAAGCTCACCACATCGGCCTTCAGCAGGCCGTGCGCCTTGCGCTGCCAGCCGACGAATGCGGCGGCATCGAGCCACGGCGCTTCACCCCCGGCAAGCAGCTTGGCGCAGTAGGCGTGGCTGTCGAGCCAAAGCACATTTGGCTTGTTGCGCAGCAGGTCGAGAAAGGCGGGCATCAGGCTGTCAGCCCGCCATCGACCACGAGATCGCTGCCGGTGATGTAACTCGCTTCATCCGAGGCGAGAAACAACACGGCGTTGGCGATCTCCACCGGCTCGGCGAAGCGACCCATGGGGATACGCGCGAGCGTGGCCGCTGCAAAGCTCTGGGCAGTCTCGGGTGCCAGCGACGCCAGCGCATTGGCGACCATCTCGGTCGCCGCAAAGCCAGGGCAGACGCTGTTGACGCGAATGTTATAGCCGCTGCGCGCGCAGTGGATGGCCGCCGACTTGCTCAGCAGCCGCACGCCGCCCTTGCTGGCGTTGTAGGCCGGCAGCACCGCCTCGCCCACCAGCCCTTCGATGGACGCCATGTTGATGATCGAGCCGCCGCTGCCCCGCATACGCGGCACCGCCTGCTGGATGCCGAGAAATACCGCATCGAGATTGATCGACAGCGTGCGACGCCAGCCCTCGAAGCTCTCAGTGTCGATGCTCTGGAAAGACCCAACACCCGCATTGTTGACCAGCACGTCGAGCCGGCCCCACTGCGCGATGACGGCATCGAGCACGCGCGTCCACTGCGTGGCATCGGTGACGTCATGCCGCGCGAACGCCACCACATGACCGGCGGCCTGGAGCCGCTCGCATTGCTGCGCACCAGCCGCCTCATCGACATCGGTCAATAGCACCTTCGCACCTTCAGCCAGCAGCCGCTCGGCTGCGGCGAGGCCCAGGCCCCGCGCGCCGCCAGTGACGAGGCACACCTTGTCCTGCACTCTTCCAGTCATGGTCGCGGCCCTAGACGGCGGTGTAGCCGCCATCGACCACCAGCTCGGTGCCGGTGATCCAGCGCGCGGCATCGGAGGCCAGATACAGCACCGCGCTGGCCACATCCGAGGGCTTACCGAAGCCCAGCAGATGACCAGCAGAAAAAGCGGCTTCGGCAGTGGCGACATCGGGCACGAGGCCCAAGTCCACCGCATGCTTGATGAAGTTGTCGCCCATCTCGGTGCGCACGATGGCCGGGTGCACGGAGTTGACGCGAATGCCGGTGCCGAGCTGTGCGCACTCCACCGCCGCCGCCTTGCTCATCAGCCGCACCGCGCCTTTGCTGGTGTGGTACGCGATGTGGCCGGTGGTACCGATGAGGCCGGCCACCGAAGAGAGATTGATGATCGAACCGCCCTTGCCCGCCGCACCGCCGGGGCTCATTGCCCGCACCGCGTGCTTCAGGCCCAGGAACACACCGTTGACGTTGACCTGCATGACGCGGCTGAAGTCCTCCAGCGTGCACTGGCTGAGCATGGCCGCGGTCTCGATGCCGGCGTTGTTGAGCAGGATGTCGTAGCCGCCGAAGTGCTTGACGACAGCCGCCGTCGCGGCCTCCCACTGCGCTTCAACGGTGACGTCGTGCTTGAAGAACTCGGCCCGCCCCCCGGCTTTCTGGATGGCATCGACCGTCGCCTTGCCCGCCGTATCGTTGATGTCGGTGATGAGCACGCTTGCACCCATCTGCGCAAACGCGCGCGCCGTCTCTGCACCGATGCCACTGGCACCGCCACTGACGAGTGCCGCCTTGCCATCGAGGCGGGTTGCCTTCTGGTAATCGAACATAGTCTCTCCTCCACAACTTCTTGTTTTATTTTTTTGCTGCGCTCTGCTGACAATCGTTCAACGCGGACTTCGTTGCCGCCAGTTCGGCTTGCAATTTGGCGATCTGCAAATCCTTGGGATTAGGCATGAACACGCCGGTCATTTCCGTCGCCGGCATCTTGGTGAACATGCCGATCGCCGGGTTGTTAGCGAAGATTTCAGTGTTGTCGTTCCAGCTGCCCATGTACGGCAGGTGCCTGGGCGGTTCCGGCGTCACCCATTCCTTGCAGAACTGCTCGAAGGGTTTGCCGCGGGCGATGCGCGCCTTGCGGTAATCGGCGCGCATCTTGTTGGTGGCTTCAACGTCGACGATGAGGGTCTTCTCGTCGTACACCACTTGGTAGATGTCGTGGGCATTCTCGTGTCCGATGAGGTCTTCGGCGAGATCCTTCATCACCAGTGCCGGGTCGCGCTCGATGACGTCGCCATAACCGCCGCCCGAGCCCTGGCAGATCATGTAGATCTCGCCTTCCGAGCAGATCTCGAAAGTCATGCCCATGTCGTTGCTGCTGTACTGGCCACCCTGGATGGGCCGCTCGTTCATCAGCTTGATGATGTCGAAGGCCTCGACCACTTTCGGGTTCTTCTTCAGCTCCTCGAAGATGTTGATGCCCTTGATCTTCATCAGCTGATAGCTCGGGCAGCTGTAGCCGCCGAACAGGCCCTGTGCGGACGGAAATTTGCTGCCTTCGCAGCCGGTCATGAAGCCCCAGTACGGCGAGCCGCGACTGGTTGCGATCTGCTCATAGCCCATGCCGCCGCGATACTTGCCCCAGCCGACGCGATCCTTGGCGATGCGCTGCGCACCGAGGCGGATGATCGGCGTGTCTTCCTCGTTGATCTCGTGCTCGCCGGAGTCGGCCATGAAGCCGAATACGGGTGACACCGAATGCTCACCGTCGGCATGGCTGCGCGCGCCTTGCCCCATGCCGTTGATATCGGCGCAGAAATTGCCGGTGACGTCGCCGTGCTGGGTCAGGCCGCCGTAGATGAAGGTCGCGGCCTGGTCGTACTGCGAGGCGATGATGGCGGAGTAGCGCTTCGGCAGGCTGTAGTTGAACTTCGCCATCGGCAGCGTCCAGCAGACACAGGCCTTGAACAGCGGCATCAGGCTCATGGCCTGCGGCATCTCGCCTTCGGCATCGACGATGGAATTGCGATCAGTGATGACGTCGATCGGCGATAGCACTGCCATCGTGTGCGGCAGATCGGGCCAGATGTTTTGCAGCAGGCCGGTGGCGAGTGCGGCCTTGAACGAGGCCAGATTGGTGTTGACGCTGCGATTCATGAACTGCGGCGCGGTGCCACGGAAGTCGAGCGTCATCCGCTCGCCCTTGACCGTGATCGCCAGCGAGATTTTCTGCATCACGTTCTCGCGCAGCGACGAGTCCATGAACTGCAACACGCGCGTGGTGCCATCCGGCAACTCGCGGATGCGGCGGCGCACTTCGGCCTCCGAGTCTTCGAGGTGCATGCGCATGGTGCCGAACAGCGCGTCGCGGCCAAACTGGTCGAGGATCGACACAATGCGGTCGCGCAGGCGGATCACCGCATGCAGCTTCACCTTCATGTCTTCCAGCTGCAGCTTGGGGTCGCGCACAGAGTTCTGCAGAAAGGTGACGAGATCGCGCTTGAGCTGGAAGTTCTCGACCACCTTGAAGGGCGACATCTTGATGCCCTCGTCGTACTTGCTCTCGGCTGCCGCCGGCAAGCCGCCCGGTTCGCAGGCACCATTCTCGCCCTCGTGCACGGTGGACGACAGCCAGCACACCAGCTCGCCCTTGTAGAACAGCGGCATCATCATCGACTGGTCGGTGTTGTGCACCCCGCCGTAGCGGGCGTCGTTGTGGATGAAGCCGTCGCCGTCCTTCACGCCGACGGTCGGGTCCTTGACCCAGTTTTTGATGATGAAGCGGATCGGGTAGAAGGCGCAGGCGGCGAAGGTGATGATGCCGTGCGGCGCGATCATCGCGAGATTGCCTTCGGCGGTGTAGATGGCAGTGACCAGATCGCCCCACTTGGCACCGGGTGCCGCACCCATCTGGTTGACCATGGTGAAGGTCTCCGACAGCGCCGAGTTGATCAGCCCGCGGATGTGATGTGCCTGGTGCACATCGAAGCCGCGCGACAGGATTTCTTCTTCGGCGGCCGAGCGAGGCGTGACGCGGTGGTTGCGCATGATCTCGGGGTCTGGCCCGAGGAACATGGTGTTGTCGGCCAGAAACTTGTCGAGCAGGCCCTGATCTTCTTTCGAGATTTTGTGATCGTTCATTGTGTTTTCTCCTTAGGCCTTGAGGAACCACACCCCGCGCTGGGCGGCGGCGTGGAACACCCAGCCCGGCTCGACGAGGTAGGTGGTGGCGCGCGTGGTGACCAGTGCGGGGCCGGGGATGGCAGTACCCTCCGCCAGCGCATCCTCGCCATACACCGGCGTGGCGATGGCCTTGTCGTGGCCGACGAAATGGCAATCGCGAGTGCTCACCGGCGCGGGTGGCGTAAGCGGTTTGTCGCTGAGTTTCAGCTTGGCGAACTTCACCTTCGGCTGCTCGACGTAAGCGCAGACGCGCACGGTGTTGATGCGCACGCCGGTCTCGGGCGACTGGCTGCCTTCGCCAAAGCGGGTGCCGTAGCTGTGATGGAACTGGTCCATCAGCGTCAGCACATCGCTCTGCTTGTGCAGGCGGTTCAGCTCGGTCACCACGGCGGTCTGCACGCGCTGGTTGCCGTAGCGCATGTCGAGTTCGAGCCGGTAGTTGATCTGGTCGGCCGTCATGCCCTGGCGCAGCAGGTCCTCACGGCCGCGACGTTCAAGCTCTTCGACATTGCGGTTGAAGCCTTCGTAGTCGTGGAAGAAGCTCTTCAGAGCAGGGTTGAACAGCACCGTCCAGGTGCTCATCTCGTGGATGTGCATCTGGTTGACGTTGCCGGCACCGCAGGCCGAGAAAGTGGACGCATATGGCGGGGCGAGAATCTTGCTCACGCCCAGCGCATTGGCGATGCCGCAGGCGTGCAGCGGGCCGTTGCCGCCGTAGGCGAGGATGGTGAAATCCTTAGGCTCATAGCCGCGCGTGCGCAGCTCGGTGGCAATGCCGTTGGCCATATGCGCATCGACGTTGCGCTTGATGAGCTTCGCAGTCTCGGCAAGGTTCATGTCCAGCGCGTCGCAGAGCGTGTCTTCAATCGCCTGCTTCGCGCGCTTGGGGTTGAGCGGGATACGGCCGCTCGCGTAGTTCTTAGGGTCGAGATAGCCGAGCACCAGGTCGGCATCGGTCACGGTCGGCTTCATGCCACCACGGTCGTAGCAGGCAGGGCCCGGATCGGAGCCGGCGGACTGCGGGCCGATTTCCAGCGCATTGAACATGCGGTCGAAGCGTGCAATAGACCCGCCACCCGCGCCGAGAGTGACCAGATGCACCATCGGGATCGACACCAGCCAGCGGTCGATCACGGGGTTGAAGTCGTAGTGCTTCACGCCGCCCTGATCGACGATGCCGATATCGAAGCTGGTGCCGCCCATATCAGTGGCAACCACATTGCCGAGTTCGGCGGCGGCGGCGAGATGCTCGCTGGCCGCCACCCCCGAAACCGGCCCGGAGTGCACGGTCTGCAGCGCATCGGTGGAATTGAGCTGCGCCATACCGCCAGAGTTGTGGCTGACCAGCATCGGCTTGTCGTAACCTTGCGCGCGCAGGTTGAGTTCGAGCGTGCCGAGGCCGTGGTACATGGTCTGGTGCAGAAAGGCATCCATGATCGTCGACATGCCGCGCGCGTATTCGCCCTTGCGGCCGGCGACCTGGTGCGACAGCAGCATGGGGATCGCACCCAAGAGATGCGCTGGATATTCCTCCAGGAAGATCTCGCGCACGCGCAGCTCGTTCTGCGGATTGACCACGCTGTTGGTGAACACCACCACCAGTGCTTCGGCACCGGCATCCACCAGCTCGCGGATGCGCAGGCGCACGTCGTCCTCGTCCAGCTCCCAGAAGATCGCACCGAGGTAATCCACCCGCTCGCGCACTTCGCGGATCATCGGGATCGGTACGATCGCCTTGGGCCGCTGCGCGTTGGGGATGTCCATCTGCTCATGCTCTGGCAGGCCCTCGCCGTAGCCGCGCGCACGCGACAGCGGGATGGTGCTCTTGAAGCCGCTGGTCACCAAGGCGCCCACGCGAGGGCCCTTGCGTTCGATCAGGGCATTGGTGCCGAGCGTTGTGGAGTAACGCACCGAATCCACCTGCGAGAGCAGTTGCGCGACCGGCACATTGATCTGCTCGCAGGCGTTGGCGAGCGCCTCGTTGAAGCCGAGTGCGAGGTTGTGATGCGTAGTGAGGGCCTTGCCCTCGATGTACTGGTTGTCCCAGGCGACGAAGCAGTCGGTGAAGGTGCCGCCAATGTCTACGGAAACTCGTTTCATGGTCGGTGCGCCTTAGTGCTTGTGGCCGTGGCTGTGGTCGTGGCCATGACCATGCGCCTCGGCATGCAGGGCACGGCCGTGGCGAACCTTCTCGGCGGCGAGATCAGGGCCGATAACGGGTTCGGTGACTTCCTTGCGGTCTTTCCACTGCAACTTGAGCGCGTCGATGTCGAGCTCGATATCGTGCAGCGGCGGATGGCCTGGCGGCAGGTACTCGGCCTCCACCATCGTGCCGCAGTCGGGGCAGTAGTACTCGAGGATTCGGCACCACTCCGGGTCGGGCGAATAGGTGCGCTCGTAGAGCTTGGTATCGAGCAGCGGCTTGTGCACTTCGCGCGGATCGCGATCGTGAACGAGCAGGCCCTTCTTGTAGTTTTCGCGCGCGCTGCCGTGCTGCTTGTTGCAGCGGCGGCACTCCCACTGCTCGGTGTCGAGGTTGATGCGCAGGTATTCGGTGACGAGAACTTTCATGGTTCTTCTCCCTTGTTAATGCGTCAAAAGAATGTCGCCCGCTTCGTTGATCTCGAAGCGCCAGCCGGACTCGATGCGGGCGGTGAAGAAGGGGTCTTCCAGCACGCAGGGGCCCTGCCCCGTGCAGCCGCCGACCTGGTCTTCCACTTTGAACAGCGGCAACTCGGCAAGCTGGCCGCCGCTCAGCGTGCTGCGCTTGCCGCCGGCGACCGCCGCCTTGCTGGTGCTGCCGAACTTTCCAGAAAGACTGGCGCGGGCGATGGGCTTGGTGGCCTTGAGCACCAGCGCGATGCGCGCGCCCTTGGGCAGCGTGCCGGGCAGCGCATCGCCATCGAGCGCGATGGCTTCGCCGTCGACATCCAGCATCTTCTGGATGCGGCAATGGGCCAGATCAAAACCCTCGGCAAACATGCCGCGCTTGGCGCGCTCGGTGAGTGTGGCGAGTGCGGATTGCAGCGATTGGGCATCGGCGCTGGCGAGCATCGCTTCGTATTCGTGGGCGATATCGGAGAAGCCGATGCCGAAGGCCGAGAAAACGGCGGCAAGACCGGGGATGACCACCTGCTTGATGCCCAAAACCTCGGCCACTTTGCAGATCACGAAAGGCCCGCCGCCGCCGAAGGCTGCCAACGTGGTGTCGGGTGTGATGTGGGTGAAAGCCTTGAGCGAGTCCGCCACCTTCTGCACCCAGGCGGCTTCCATCGCTTCAGCGGCCTTTTCGACATTCAAGCCGAGTGGCGTGCCGATGTTCTCGGTTATGGCCGCTGCCGCACGCACGGCGTCGATCTTGAGTTGGCCGCCGAAGTAGCTGGCCGGATCGAGCAGACCCTGCACCAGAAAGGCATCGGTGATGGTCGCCTCTTTACCGCCCAGGCCGAAGCAGGCCGGGCCAGGTGCGCCGCCGACACTCTCGGGGCCGACCTTGATCTTGCCGTTCGTCATCTTGATGATCGACGAACCGCCGACGCCCGCGCTCACCACATTGCACAGCGGCAGCGAGGTGGTCACACCCTCGATCTTGCCGCGACGGTCGGTGCGCACCACGTTGTTCTCAACCAGGCTGATGTCGCTGGTGGTGCCACCGATATCCACACCGAGCAGGCGCTTGAAACCATAGTGCGCGGCCAGGGCCTTGCTGCCCTCGGCACCGCCACGCGGCCCGGAGGAATAGGTCTTGACCGCTGCCGTACGCGAGATACGCGCGGAGTCGCCATCGTTGCGGAAGATCAGCATCGGGTTCTTGGTCTTGAACTCGCGCAGGCGGTGTTCGGCGTTGTACAGAAAGCGCTCCATCGCCGGGTGCAGAAAGGCGTTGAACAATGCGGTCCAGATGCGTCGCGAATCGTCATCGTCCTGCACCACCTCGTGCGAGTAGAGGATGGGCAAGGCACCCAGCAGATGCAGCGGAAACTTCTTGAGCAGCATCTTCTTCAGGCGCAGCTCGCCGGCATCGCGCGCCGCACCACCCACGCCGATGACGAGGCGATTGGCACCGGCCGAGGCGAGCTTGCTGATGGCCTGCGTCGCCGCGACTTCGAGGGCGGCATCGTCGAGCGACAAATCCACCACCGCGACACGCGTACCGACCAGGCCGGCGAATACATCCTTCTGCTGCGCCTCGCGCTGCAGGTCGTCCGCCGACATGCCCGCCAGCACCAGTCCCAGCCGCTGTCCCTTGCGCTCGACCAGCGCATTGGTGCCCTGCGTGGTGGAATAGCGAATGTGATCGGCGGCGAGCAGCAGCTTCTGCAGATCCTCCTCGCCGTAGATCAGTGTGCTGACCTTGCGCAGGCCATCGAAGAAGCACTTCGACAGGTCGTACGGGGTGGTCACCGACTTGGTGCGATAGACGGTGCTGCCGTCCATCACGCAGAAGTCGGTGAGCGTGCCGCCGTTGTCGATATTGATCAGCAGACCCTGGGAATCCACGGGCCGCAATGCAGCAGAGTCCATCGCCGAATGTTCAGCGTGAGCCATTTCTCGTCTCCTCATCTGGCTAATAGTTATGAGGTAGACGGTATCGCCGGGTGCGGTGTGGGCCGCTACCCGCAAGGGTAGTTTTTAGGCCTGACCTGCTGGCTGCGCATCGCCGTTTTCTATCGACAGCCATTGAGCGCTTTGGATTACCTCTGCTCTGCTTGAAGCGATCACTGTGTCATTCCATACGGAACGCAGTTGCCGCTTCAAATCAATGCTGGCTACGCAGAAAATTGTTACTGACCCAGAACCCGCGCAGCACCATGCGACCCGGTGTGGACCCGCTTCTTTTCTGTTCAAGGCTGGCGGCGACTTCTGTGGGGTTGCTGTGCGAATCTCCCGATTCGTAATAGAGCATCTCCGAGCTCGCAAACTCACGTTCGGAAATATCGTGCTGGAAAATCTTGATCACGCCTCGATGTCTTGCATCCCTCTCGATGCCTGAGTAAACCGATTGCATGTGTCGTTCCGGCCCTTCCATGTACTGCATGAAACTGCCGTCGCAATACAGCAACACGCTGGATATCTCGACTTTCTGATTATCGATGCGGGCTTTTTTCACGAGGGCGTTGCGCGACTCCCAGCTCAGACCTGGCGTCATGCTGCTGGTGAACGCAATACCAATCATATTTTCCATGTGGCGCCTCATAGCCGAATGCGCCAACCCTACTCTCAATCCTAAGCACCACCGGATTGCTAAACGATTTTCTGGCCGCGCTGCGTGGGGTCGATCAGAATCTTTGCATGGCGTTCGGGGTCGCGCAGGGCCGTGAATGCAGCATCGACGCCCTCCAGCCCAACGGTGCCAGTAATCAGTGGGCTGGCGTCGACCTTGCCCTCGGCGAGCAGATGCAGCGCGTCGCGATATTCCAGCGGCGTATAGCCGAGCACGAAGCGCAGTTCGATTTCCTTGTTGATGGCCAGCGAGGGCTCGATGCTGTCGGCCTGCATGCAGACGCCCACCACGATGACGCGCGACAGCAGCGGCGCGCCGTCGAGAATCGATTGCAATATGCCCGGCACGCCGACGCATTCGAAGATCACCGGTCGCTTGGGTTGCAGGCCCAGCTTCTCGATCACGCGCCAGCTTTGCCACCAGGGCACGGGCAGCTTGCCGAGTTTTTCGCGCGTGCTCACGCCCAGCTCCACCATGTCTGAAAGGCTCTCGACAAAGCCGTATTTACGGCCACTGGCATAGGGTGAGTCCTCGGCGGGATTGATGACCACATCGGCGCCGCAGCGGCGCGCCAGCTCGCGCCGGCCCGGCGAGTAGTCGCTGGCAACGATGGCCTTCACGCCACGCGCCTTCAGCATGGCAATCACCGCAAGGCCCACCGGCCCACAACCGATGACGATGCCGACTTCGCTCTTGCGAATCTCGCTGCGGCGCACGGCGTGCAGCGCAACGGCCATCGGCTCGGTGAGCGCGGCCTGGTCGGCGGGCAGGCCATTGGGCACCGGCACCATCAGCGCCTCGTCGACGATCACCTGCTCGGCATAGGCACCGGCCGAACGGGCTGAGAGGCCCAGCAGGTCGATGTCCTTGCCGTTGCGCAACAGCGGGATGGCGCAGACGGTGCTGCCAGGCTTGAGCTTGCTGCTGGTACGCGGGCCGTAGTCGAGTATCTCGCCGCAGAACTCGTGGCCGAATACCACCTCGTCACTGGCCTTCGGAAAGTGGTGGTAGCCCGCGCGTTTCACCAGCGCGCCCACGTGGTCGCAGTGATGGCGCAAGTGCAGGTCAGACCCGCAGATGCCACAGCGCAGCACCTTGAGCAGTACCTGTCCCCTGGCTGGTTTGAGAGAAGGACGATCGGCGACGCGCAACTGCGCGTTCTGACAGATGACGGCTTTCATGCGGAAGGTCCGGGGCGGTGTTTTTCAAACGGGGGCTGGGCGTTGCCACAGCCATGCAGCGAGGCTGTGGACGCCGATGGATACGCGCCCCATTTTACCGCCGCGCTTCAGTGCTTTGCCGTTCGCAGACACATCGGCAGTGGCTAGAACTTTGCGGTCACTGCCGTGGGCGGTGGGCTGCCTGACCAGAAGCCTCTGGCTACATCGAAGACTGCACCTTCACACCCTCCCCCAACCATTGACTGCGGGCGATGAAAGCCGGCTTGATCCACCAGACCAGCAGCGGCAGAACGACCAGCGACAGCACCATGTTGATGGCCATGATGCAGATCAGCAGCAGGCCCATGTCGGCGACGAACTTGAGGCCGCTGAGCACGTACCAGGGTGCGATGCCTAAAGCCATGACGGTGCCGGTGAACAGGATCGCCTTGCCGGTGGTGGTGAGCGCCTCGGTGATGGCGGCATCCCAGTCCTGTCGTGACTGGTATTCCTCGCAGATGCGCGAGAGCAGATAGATGCCGTAGTCGATACCGACACCGACACCGATCGCCGCGACGATCATCGTGTTCACGTCGAGCCCCACGCCCAGCAAGTGCATGGCAGCGAGCAGCGACTGGTTGGCGAGGTTGACCGGCACGAGCAGCAATAGTCCCGCCACCACCGAGCGATAGGCGAGCGCGCACATCATGAACACCATCAGGTTCACCAGCGCCATCACGATGTGCTGGTAGCGCGCGATGACGCGGTTCACCGCCTCCTGCAAGGCGATGATGCCGGTGCCGAGCCGCACGCGGAACGCTTCGTGCTCGATGCCTACGGATGCCACCGCCGCGCGTGCCGCCGCCAACGCGGCATCGACGGTCTCCTGCTTGTTGTCGGGGTACCACATCGAAACCGTGGAGTGCTGCATGTCGTCGCTGACGACATGGCTGAAGTTCTTGGCACTGGTGCCCATCATCGAGCCGACCGCAGCGGCGCTGATCGCCTTCTGGCGTGGGTCGAGCGGCAGCCAGCGCGGGTCGCCCCCGTAGAACAGGCGGTTGGTCTCGCTCAGGTAGTCGGCGAACGAGAGCGTGGCGCGCGGCGGTGCGGTGCCGGACTCCATATGCCGCTGCAGGGCGAGTTCGGTCATCACCGTGTCGAGCTGCTGGCCGACCCAGTCCGGGTTGTCGGGGTCTTTGGCTTCCAGCACGATCTCCAGCGTGTTGACGCCGGGGAAGTTCGCGTTGATCGCGCGCACGCCGGTGTTGAACTCGCTCTCTGGCCACAGCAGATTGCTGCCCTCCACCGGGTTGCCGACCTTGATCTGCAAGCTGAGGGTGATGACCGCAATCGATGCCAACACCACGACCACGCTGGTGCGTCGCGCGTGTTTTGTCGTGCTCAAACGGGCGAGCGCGCGCAGGCCATTCTGAAAGCGCCGATGCGCGCCACGGTCCTGCTTGCCGATGAGCTGCTGCACATTGCGCGGCGGCGGCAAGGTGACGAGCAGCAGCGAGATCAGTACCACCCCGGTGGGGATCAGCCACACCGCCCACATGCCGCAGAAGATCGCGTGGCGCACCATCGCCGGAATGGGTGCGGCGGCCACCACGACGATGCCGAGAATGTCGGTGAAGATGCCCAGCACGCTCGGCGCCATCATCACGCTCATGGTGAGTTCGGCAGCGCGCTTGCGGTCTTTGGTCTCTGCGTAAATCTCATAAAACCGCTCGGTGAACTGCACACTGTGCGAGAACGAACGCGCCGTGAGCAGCAGCGGTACCACCATCAGCAGCGGCTCGATGGAAATGCCGAGCCAGCCGACGAAGCCGAAGGCCCAGATGCCCGCCACCGCGCTGGTGATGATGGGCGTGAGCACGCCGACCCAGTTGCGCATGTAGAGCGCGAGAGCAGCGACCAAGGCAAGAATGGTGACGGCGAAGATGCCGAGCATCTGCCACTCGTATTGGTAGACCCAGCCGATCAGCACCGGCTGGCCCACCATGTGCACGGTGTGGTGTTCGTCGCGCGCGGCCAGCACCAGCCCTTGCAGATAGGTGAAGACGGCCCCGTAATCGACCTGATGTTCGATGAAGGTCGCCATCACCAGCGTCGCGCTGCCATCGCGCGAGATCAGGAACTCGCGCACGTTCGGGGCCTTATCGACATGGGCACGGAACAGCGCGATTTCTTCTGCGGTGCGCGGCGGTGCGCCGCCCATGAGCGGCCGCATGTCGATGCCGAAGGGTGTGGCCTCCGAGTAGCGCGCCTTCTCGGTGGTGACCGACAGAATCTGCTCGTGATCGACACCGGGCGCCAAGTCGATGTCGCGGGTGAACTGCCAGACCTTGGCGAGTGTGTCGGCGTTGTAAATCGTTTTGTCCGCGTCCGTCGCGGACTTCTCGCCGTCCTTGCGCTGGATCATCACCATCACGGTGAGTGGACTGCCGAAGCGCGGGTGGTCCTTGAACACCTGCACGAAGGGATCGTCCTGCGGCAGCAGATCGGAGAACACCGTCTGCAACTGCACCTTGGGCAGACCCGCGGCGAAGAACAAGGTAACGAGTGCAAACAACGCGTAGGACGCGCCGCGATGCGCGAGCACCCACTGGGCCAGCCGCAGGCGCAGCCCGCCCACCCGTTTTATGCCGCGCCGAGGCGCATCAACGCCGATTGGGTCAGATAGCGCTCGTACATCTTGGGGTCGTTCGCGCCGCTGCGATGCACGGTCTCCAGCTCCTTCACCTGCTCCAGCCGCGTGATGGCACCGGTCTGCGCATCGCTGGCGTGCACATGCGCCCAGCTCCAATACGGATGCTTGCCATCCATCACCTTCCGGCTGCCCGATTCGTAGAGGCTGTAGGCCCCGTCGAAGGAGCGGTACGGCAGGCCCTTGCGGTCGTAGGTCACCATGCCAATCACGGTCTGGTTACGGGCGTCGAACCAGACGCGCTTCTTGCTGATCGGCGCGCGCGGAAACTTCACCGGCTCGGCTTCGACGATGACCGCCTCCGGCACCAGCTCCACCGTCGTGTCCCAAAACATCGTGCCCTTCGGCCCGCCGTGGGTCTTGTGCTCCCAGTTGGGATGATCGGCGTTCCAGCCGCCGCTGACACCGGCCAGAAACGGGCCACGGCCGATGATCTTGTAGTTGCCCCAGGTGTTGAGCGGGTCGCCTGCCGCCCAGGCATCGCTCAAAAACAGCGAGGTGCCCGGCACCAGCGGCTCGAAGCGCTGGTCGGTCGGGAACTGGCGGATGCGACGGAACTCGGCGACGTAGCCGTAGAGGATGGGGAACGTCGAGTGGTCGTAGTCCCAGATGTTGAGAAACGAGGTGCCGCGAAAGTTCTGCGGCGACATGAAGAACACCGACTGGAAGCGCAGTTTGTCGCTGTGGCCGGTCCAGTACGGCTTGGGGTCGAGCGTGACGCGTGCGACCGGTGACATCTCGGCCCAGCCGGCGTCGTAGCGAAACTTCACATCACCCGCGAGATCGACAGTCGAAATCTTGATGGCGTAGAACGAGGCATCGTGCCGACCCCAGCTCAGGGTCTGGCCGGCAAACAGCTCGATGCCGGTCTTGGCATCGGGGAATGGATTGCCGCCGATCCAGGGCTTGCCGTCGGCCGTGACGACATTGCCCTTGGCATCGAAGCGGCCCTTGCCCGCGTTCTTGAGCGTGGCCTCGATGTACTCCCAGGGCGAGAGCTTCATCACGTCGGTGGTGGTCTTCGCCACTTTCAGCTTGCGGCCGTGCTTCACGATCTGCTCGTAGCGCACCGGCTCCAGCAGGTCTTTCACCAGCTCGACGTTGCCGGCGTTGATCTCGCCGCCGGTGCTGATCTTGCCCTTGGTATAGCCCTCGATGGAAAGCAGCTCGTCCGGGTACGCCTTGCTGATGTCGCCCGTCGCCGCGATGGTCGGCCACAGCGGCAGCAGCAATCCCGCACCGGCGCCGGTGCCCAGCCTGGCGAGAAACTCGCGGCGGCTGAAATCGGTGCCGTAGCGGAGCAGGCGCATCAGAACTGGAAGGTGAGACGCACGGTGGCCTCGTCGGCGAAGCCCACCGTCGAGAGCAGGGTGTTGTTGGGGTTGGCCCCGCCCAGCGAACCTTCGATGTGGGTATAGAAGGCCTCGAAGGTCAGTGCGCTGTTGTACTTCCAGCGAATGCCCGGCTGCACCAGCAGGCTGCCGCGCGGGTCCACCAGCAGGGCGAAGCCGGCACGGAAGATGTCCTGCGGGAAAGGCTGCTGCATGGCGATGACGTGATACATCGCATTGCTTACGCCATCGGCGGCCTTGGTCTCGCTGCCGCCGTAGCCATCGAGCAGGCGACCGAAGAGATCGTCCTTGTCCCGATACATGAACTGGTAGACGAAGTAGGTGGCGGGGAAGGCCTGCGTGAAGCGGTAGTACTTCTCCATCACCAGCGCCGTGACATTGGTGTTGGTGCGCACGTAGTTGCGCGACAGCGATGGCGCCGTGAAGGTGCGGTTGTGCGTATAGGCGTGTTCGAGATTGATGATGAGCTGGTCGAAGATGCCGCCCGGCTCGCCCTCGACCACGTAGCTTGCACCGAGCGAGATCACGTCTTCCTTGAAGTACTCGCGCGCGATGTGGCCGCGCAGCGCGCCGCCCGAGGCGATGAAGAAGGTGTTGAGCTCGTTGTAGGCCTCCTCAACCGTGTTGACCGGCGTGGCGTAGAGCTGTGTGGTGGCGGGGAACTCGGTGATGGAAGCATTCAGCCCTTCCACCGCGTTGAGTCGTGCCTGGGCTGCATAGCTGAACCACTCCTGCGCCGAATAGACGCCGCCCGGTGACGCCTCGAAGGCACTGTTGGCAAACAGCGCGCCCGAGCGCTGACCATAGGTCTGCAAGGTCAGCTCCACGCGGCAGGCCAGCGTATTGTCGGTGGTGTTGGCACACGGCAGGTCGCGGTCGACACCGGATTTGGTCCAGCGGAACACGCCGTCCGGGTTGTAGCGCCGCACGCCGGCGGCCTGAAAACCCCACTGTCCGTAATTACCCTTGAAGCGCAGGCCGAAGTTGACCTTGTCGTCGTAGTTGCCCTGCACGTAGAGGTCGTGCACGGTGAACTGGCTGGGGATGACGTTGTACGGGGTGTTGGGATTGGGATAGATGCTGGGCTGAAACTTCTGCACGAAGCTGTCGAACAACAGCTCCTCGTTGACCTGCCAGCTGGTGCGGATACCCAGCGCCGGTACGCGCTCGTCGGCGTATTCCTCCTGCGCGTAGTCGAGCACCAGGTGGCGGCGCAGATCGAGGCCATCGACCACATCGAACACGCGATAGAACAGGGCCTGGCCCCAGGCGATCTGCTGGTTGCCGATGCGGAGGTTCACCGGGCCGCGGTTGTAGTCGAGGATCAGCGCCGGGAAGTAGACCTGGTAATCGCGGCCGGTCCACTCCAAGGGGTTCGGCTTCTTGCCGCCCTCGACGATGTAGTTGAAGTAGTCGGGCTTGCCGCCATACAGACGCTGCTCACCACCGACGATGCCACCGCCGCCGGTGGTAATGATGTTGTTGGTGGAGTTGGCATCGAACTCCTTGTAGAACAGCGTCGGGTCGTAGATGCCGCGCAGGCGCGCGATCAGGCTCAGGTTCTGGGTGAACTTGATGCCGGTTTCCAGCTCCGCGCGCAGGATCTGGAAATTGATGATGTCGTCCGAGCGACGAAACGGCTGACCGGTGAGCTGACCACTGGGGTTGGAGTTGAAGGTGCCGCGCACACCCGGTGAGGCGGCATCGGCGGCCAGCAAGGTGGGGAAAGGCAAGGAGGTCCAGCTTGAAACCGCCGCCTGCGGCAAGTTGCACAGCTGGCCCAGCACGCCGCACAGCCCGACACCATTCAAAACCGCCGGCACATAACCCGGCGGCACAAAGGCCTGCCGTGCCTGCGGGCGTTCGTTGAAATCATTGCTGCGCTGGTTGTTGGGGTTGCCCTCGTCGGTGGTCGATACCGCGTTCTCGATGCGCACGAAACCGCCGACGCTGATATCGAAATCCGGCATGAAACTGCGGATGAAACCGGGCTTGATCTCCGTCGAACCCGATTCTTCCTGCGCCCTTGTCACTCCACTGGCGGTCAATAGCAGCACGGCAACGAGCGCCGGCAAACCAAGCATCTTCCTTGTCATTTGATTTCTCTCCTTTTGGTGCCACACCGCCGGTGTTTTATTGAAGCCACCTTGCGCTCGAAACAAACCGTTGAAGCCTTACTTCGCCGCCATCACCTGAACGATGCGGCCGGTGAAGCCCACGGCCAGGAAGCGATCGTCGGTAACGCTGACGCCGCTGTACCAGCCCGCTTGAACATCGGGCGAGGCCACGCTCTGCCAGCTTTCGCCGTCGTCGCTGCTGACCAGCATGTCGTGCATGGCACTGGCCACCACGCGCGTGCCGACCGAGCGCACGCCGAGCAGGTTGGCCTTGCTGCTGGGTGTGACGCGCGCCCAGGTCGCACCGCCATCGCGCGTGCGCAGGATCAAGCCGTCCTGCCCTACTGCGTAGCCAATGCCATCGGCGCGCAGTTCGAGCGCGAAGATCGCCGCATCACCCTTGTTGAGCTCGGTCCAGGTGGTGCCGCCATCGGTGGAACGCAGGATCAAACTGAACTCGCCGGCAATGGTGATGACCCCGTCCTCGCTGACATTCACCGCCGAGAAATGCGGCTGAATACCCTGCTCGACCTGGTCGACACCCAGAAACGGCTTGAAGTCCACCACCACCGGCGCCCAGCTGTTGCCGTAGTCGGCAGACTTGAGCACCGTACCGAAAGAGCCGACAGCGACCGCCAGCCCCTTGCGGTTGAGCGCCACGTTCATCAGCCGCTCGGTGCTGCCACTGGCGACCTTGACCCAGCCGCTCTTCGCAGTGCGTATGCAGATCGCTCCCATCTGGCCGACGGCGATTGCACGCGGGCCCTTGATGTCGGCACCCAGCATGGCGAGCAGCGTTGGAAACTTCTCTTCCGCCGACCAGCTTTTGCCGCCGTCGGTGGAACTCATGATCTTGCCGGGTGCACCGGCGGCGATGCCATTGGCACCGTCGAAAGCAATCGCGAACAGCGCATCGTGGGCAACGCCCTGCGATTTCACTTCAATCGGGTCCGTAGCCAGCGCCGAGGTGCTCAGCAGACCCGCAAACAGCAGTGCAGAAAACTTGCACAGGTGAAGCTTCATGGTGTCTCCCTTCAAGTCCGGGGCCGCCTTAGCGACGGCCCCGGGTTCGAGCAGCCGCGTCAGACCGCGCCGAGGCGCGTGATGGCGTTGACGGTGAGGTACTTGTTGTAGACGTCGACACCGTTGGTGTTGTACGTGCTCTTGTAGCCACCGGTGACTTCCTTGGCCTGCACGAAGCGGCTCATGCGGTTGGCCTGGATGTCGTGGCTCAGCACGCTCACCCACGACCATGCCGGCTTGCCGCCCTCGTCCTTGATGGTCTGGAACTCGTTGGCGTACTGGGCGTAGTGCGGCTCGAAGGATTTCCAGATTTCGCCGCGACGGTCGTAGGTGTTGTAGGCCACATACATGCCGTTGCGCACGTCGATCCAGGTGCGCTTCTTGCCGACTGGCGCACGCGGATAACCCACCGGTTCAGCATCGACCACGATGCACTCGGGGATCAGCTCCATCCATACATCGTGGAAGGTCTGGTTCTTCGGGCCACCATGCACCGGACGCTCATGGTTGTTCATCAAGCCACCACGACCACCCATGAAATTGCGGCCACCGATGGCACCCAACATGGGCTTGCGATCGACGATCTTGTAGTTGCCCCAGGTCAGCATCGGGTCGCCGGCACCCCAGGCATCGGAGAGGAACAGGGTGATGCCCGGCACCAGTGGCTCGAAGCGCTGGTTGGTAGGGAACTGACGCACGCGCTTGAACGCGGGGAAGTAGCCGTAAAGGTCGGGGAACTTGCGCTGGTCGTAGCTCCAGATGTTGAGGAAGGAACTGCCGGCGGTGTCCTGCGGCGCGGTGAACCACACCGATTGATAGCGCAGCAGCTCCTTCTTGCCGTTCCACACCTTGTCGTCTTCGCGTGCGGTGGTGTTCAGCTCCGACCACACGAAGTCGTACTGGTACGACAGGCTGCCATCGGGAGCGATGTCCCAGTCGCGCACGGCGTACTGCGAGTAGTCGTGACGACCCCAGCTCAGCGTGAGATTGGCGGTGGCCTGCAAGCCGTCCTTCGCATCGAGGAACGGCATGCCGCCGCCCCAGGGTTCGCCGTTCTGGAAGTAGACGTTGCCATCGGCCCCGAACTTGGCCTTGCCCTTGTTGCGCAGCGTCGCGGCAAGGTAGTTGGCGGGGAACAGCTTGGTGACGTCTTTGGTGGATTCGACGATGTGGATGCGCCGACCCATCGTCATCACCTGCTTGTAGGCCACCGGGTCGAGCAGGTCCTTGACCAGATCGACGTTGTCCTTGGTGATGGTGTCACCGGGCTTGACCTTGCCCTTGGTGTACATCTCGATCGACAACAGCTCGTCGGGGTAGGCCTTGGTGCTGTCGGCCGTATTGCCGATCATCGGCCACAAGGGTGCCAGCACACCGGCGGCGGCACCGACCGCACCCTTCTGCAAGAGCATGCGGCGCCCGTAATCAAAGTCATATTTGCGGATATGCATCTTCTCTCTCCTCCACCGACAACCTTTGATCCCGGAGGTTGTGACCGGGTATCCACCGGCACTGCCTGATGCAGTGCCAGCGTCTAAAAACGTTTGTGCGAGCCGCTCATGTCGCACCCACCAGCAATGGCTTGGGGGCCGCTGCCGTGAACAGCGAGAGGTCAACGCCCTCGCCCACCAGCAGATCCTTGCGTGCCACGAAGCGCGGCTTGACCACCCACACCAGCAGCGGAAGGACTACCAGCGAGAGCACCATGTTGATGAGCATCACGAGTGTGAGCAGCAGGCCCATGTCGGCCATGAACTTCAGCTCGCTCAGGAAATACCAGGGCACGATGCTGACCAGCATGATCGTCGCCGTGAACAGAATCGCCTTGCCGGTGGTGGTGAGTGCGGCGGTGATCGCCTCACCCCAGTCCTCGTTGCGGGCGTGGTACTCCTCGCAGATGCGCGAGAGCAGATAGATGCCGTAGTCGATGCCGACCCCGACACCGATCGCCGCGACCATCAGGGCATTGATGTCGAGACCGATGCCCAGCAAGTGCATGGTGGCGTTGAGACTGAAATTGCTTAAGTTCACCGGCACCAGCAGCAGAAAGCCCGCGACGAAGGACTTGTAGGCGTAGCTGCATCCGAGCAGGATGACGAGGTTCAACAGCCCGATCACCACCCAGTGGTAGCGCTTCACTACATTGTTCATCGCCTGCTGCAAAGCGATGGTGCCGGTGCCAAGCCGCACGGTGAAATTGGCGTGGTCGATGCCGACCTGATCGACCGCGGCTTTTGCTGCGGCCAGCGCGGCATCGACGGTCTCCTGCTTGTTGTCCTTGTACCAAAGCGAGACGGTCGAGTTCTGCTGCTCGAAGTTCATCACGTGCGAGTAGGCCTTGGGGCTCGAACCCACCATCGTGATGGCAGACGCCGCATTGGTCGCGTAGTCGGTCGGGTCCACCGGCAGCCACTTGGGGTCGCCGCCGGCCATCAGCCGGTTGGCCTCCATGATGTAGTCGGTGAACGACAGCGTCGCGCGGGGTGGCTGCGCACCGCTCTCCATGATGTGTTGCAGCGCCGCGCGGGTATTGGCGGTGTCGGCCTGCCGCGCGACACGGCTTGGGCTCAGCTGATCCTTCGCCTCCAGCACGATCTCCAGCGTGTTCACGCCGGGGAAATGGCTGTTGATTGCCCGCACCGCCTGGTTGTATTCGGAGTCCTCCCACAAGAGGCTGCTGCCTTCCACGGGGTTGCCGATCTTGATCTGCAGTGCGGTGTAGACGGCTGCCAGCGAAGCCACGATGACGATGACGCTGGTGATGCGCGCGGGCTTGCCATAGGTGATGCGCGCAACGCCGGCGAGTAGTTTCTTGAGAAAGGCCTGAAAGCCCGAGACATTACCGTTCTTGCCCACCAGTTGATCGACGTTGCCCGGTGCCGGCAGCGACGCCAGCAGCAGCGAGATGAGTACCACGCCGGTCGGGATGAGCCACACCGCCCACCAGCCGCAGAACATCGCGAAGCGATCCATCGCCGGTATCGGCGCGATGGCGATGATGAAGATGCCGACGATGTCGGTGAAGATGCCCAGCACCGACGGCGCCATCATCACGCCCATGGTGATCTCGGCCGCCTTCACACGGTCTTTCACTTCGGCGTAGATCTCGTAGTAGCGCTCGGTGAATTGCACGCAGTGCGAGAACGAGCGCGCCACCAGCAGCAGCGGCACGATCATCAGCAGCGGTTCGATCGGCGATTTGAGCCAGCCGGTCAGGCCAAAGCCCCAGATCGCTGCGACCATGCTGGTGACGATGGGCGTGACCACGCCGACGACGTTGCGCATGTAGAGCACGAGGAACAGCACCAGCGCGCCGAGCGTGACGGCGAAGATGCCGAACATCTGCGATTCGAGGTGATAGACCCAGCCGGTGAGCGCGGGCTGCCCGGCGAGAAAGATGTCGTGATCGGCATCGCGGTTTTTCTCGACCAGATCCTGCACGAACTTGAAGGCTTCGCCGTAATCGAGACGCGCCTCGATGAAAGTAGCGTTGATGAGCGTGGCGGTGTTGTCGCCCGAGATCAGGAAGGTGCGCGCGCCAGGGGATTTATCGACGCGGGTGCGAAAATCGGCAATCTCCTCCGGCGTCTTGGGCACGAAATCGCCCATGAGCGGACGCATGTCGATGCCGAAGGGTGTGGCCTCGGCGTAGCGCGCCTTCTCGGTGGAGATCGACAGGATCTGGTCGTGATCGACGCCAGGTGCGAGGTCGATGTCGCGGGTGAGCTTCCACACCTTGTCGAGCGTTTCGGGGTTGTAGATGTCCCCATTCTTGCGCTTGACCATCACCGTGATGGTGAGCGGGTTGCCGAAATTGGGATGGTCCTTGAACACCTGCACGAAGGGGTCGTCCTCCGGCAGCAGGTCGCTGAAGATGGTCTTCAACTCGACATTGCGCAGACCCACCGCGAAGAAGGCCGTGATGATGGCGAAGATCGCCCAGGTGACGGCGCGATGGCGCATCACCCAGCCCGCCATGCGGAAGCGCATCGACAGCGCAACGCCCTTTTCGGATTCAGCAGGCGTCATGGTGCCCCCGCGCTGTGCGGCGCATCGTTCACAAGATTCATCTCGTCCTCCAGCAACAATCTCCGGTCGCTCTGTTTCCACCAGCCAGCGAGGCTTGGCGTGAAACGAACGTCGCTATTTATTGAGATCGATTAAATGCTGCTGGCAGACCATCCGCACTACACGAACGGGTAGTTCTCGGCCCTGTTCCCGATTGCTGCACTGCGGCAATCGGTGGCGCGAATTAACGCACCAGACCCATATCGCGCGCACTGGCAATGGCCTGCACGCGGCTGGCCACTGCCAGCTTCGAGTAGATGTTCTTCAAGTGAAACTTCACCGTGTTCTCGGAAACGAACAGGCGGTTGGCCATCTCCTTGTTGGAAACGCCATTGCCGAGAAACAGCAGGATTTCCTTTTCGCGATCGGTCAGCGGCTCGGACTTGCGGCCCGCCATCGGCATCGTGTTGCGGCTCAAGTCCGTGCCGGAAGCCTGCAAGACCTGCTCGACGAACTGACGCGCCGCCGGCTGCTGGGTTTCGCGGCCGCCGCTGTCTACGAGGCTCTGATACTCCTCGCGCAACAGCGCCAGGATGTGCTCGCCCTCATCCAGAAAACAGCGGATGTAACCGCCGGGTGCTGCCAGCTGCAAGGCCTTGCGCAGGCTGCGGTGGGCGATGTTGCGAGAGCCCTTGCGCACTTGCAGTTCGGCATCGAGCAGATGCAGCTTGATCTGCCGGAACACCCTGCCCGGCTGCCGTGCAAACTCCCTTTGCAGACGATCGCGCGCGGCGTCGAAATCCTCGCTGTGAATCGCCAGGCGAATGCGACCGAGTGCCTCGCCTTCGAGATCTTCGGAGAATTGCAGCCACGCTTCACTGGCTGCCGACTGCGGCGTGCTGTGGATCGCAGCGATAGCCTGCGCGCGCTCCAATTCCCCTGCCAGCAGCGCGCGTCGTACCCGTTCCCAGCTCAGCATGCTCAGGTAGCGCCGCCAGTCGTTGGCGTGGCCCAGTACCTCGGCCTCGTCGAGCGTGGTCAGCGCCTTGTTATGCCGCCCGCGCACCTCGTGGATGCGCGCCATCGCCACCTGCGAGACGGCGAGAAAATCCAGTAGCGTAGTCTCGGCAATGATGTCGTGGTACTGGCCGAACAAGGCCTCGGCAGCATGCAGTTCATTGGCCTCGTACAAGGCCCAGATGGTGCAGGACGCCAGTGCGGCGGACGCCACCGAGCGATCCTCGTGCATGCGCTGCTCGGCCATGCCGGCCTTGAGCCGCTCCAGCGCTTCGCGCAGCTGGCCCTGCACCAAAAGGCTGACACCGACGATGCCGATGGTGTAGCCGCGGCTGAAGATCGCATCGCTGCGCTCACCCTGCACGCGGGCAATCGCCAAGTACTCGCGGGCCCCGTCGAAATCTCCATATGCCAGCTGGCGGAAGCCCATGAGATTGGCCGCCGCACCCAGCTCATGGCTGGCAAAACCCTCACCTTTCTCTTCGCGCACCGAAACGCGATCAACGATCCTGAAAGCCGCTTCAGCGTCATCGTTGGCAATGGCGGCCATCGACAGCACGATATTGGGGTCGGTGGTGGTGCCCACATCGTACGGAGGCTGCTGGGCTTCAAGCAGCGGCAACAGGGTTTTCAGTTTTTCGCGCCGCCTCAGAAACACCAGCGTCCAGGCGTACTTGATGAGCAGATCGGTACGGCTGGCAATGGCCTCGAATGGCAGTCGGTCGCACCAGCGCTCCATTGTGATGAGCAAGGCGTCTGCCACCAGCTGCGAAGACCAGAAGGCCAGCGTGTCCGCCGCCAGTACAAAGTCGCGGCAGGCCACGGCGTGGTGAATGGTCTCCTCAAAGAACCCGTTTTGCAGGTTCCATTTGGCCGCACGTTCGTGCACCTCCAGAGCCGTTGCTTCAGAACGGCTGCGAATCTGGTCGCGCAGAAAAGAAGCAAACAAGGCGTGGTACTCGAACCATCCAGCGTGCTGATCGAGGCTGCGCACGAACAGCCCCGAACGCTCAAGTGAAAGCAGCATCTGCTGCGAGTCCTTGCGACCGGTGACGGCGTTGCAGAGGGCAGCGCTGAGCCGTGTCAGCAGGGCCGTGCGCAGCAAAAAATCCTGCACGCTGGGCGTCTGCAAGCTCAGCACGTTGTCGGCCAGATACTCCGCCAGCTCGCGCGGACGGGCAGAAGAAAAATCACCTTGCGAGCGACGCACCGCCGGGTTGACCCACGACAGCCGATAGAGCTGAAGCGCGGCAGGCCAGCCCTCGGTCTGGCGATAGATTTTTTCCAGCTCGCCATCGGTTGCCTCGCTGGCGCCAGCCCCCTGAGCGCCGGAGAAAAACTGCTGCATCTCTGCCTGTGAAAACCGCAGCTCCTCCGGTCGCAACACCAGCGCCTGCGCATTGACGACCAGGCGTGCCAAACCCAGCTCCGGCATGGAGCGGGAGCCGATGAAGAACCGGGCGTTGGCCGGTACATGCTCCAGCAGTTCACGAAACAGACCCAAGATTGCCGGGCTTTCGAGCACCTGAAAATCATCGAAGAACAGGGCCACGGGCTGCGTGAAAGCCATCAGCCGGTCGATGATCCAGTCTGACCGGCGACGACGGTTTGAGTCCTCGATCTCGTCACTGGCGACTTCTAGCGCCCCCACTGCATCGCCGTGCAGAGAGGCGAGCAAGGCCTGGAAATGGATCAGGAACCGACGGGTATCGTTGTCGGCTTCATCGAATGTCAGCCATGCCGTGAGCGTGCCGCGCGCCTCGCACTGCATCTTGATCTGGTGCATCGAAGTCGATTTGCCGTGCCCCGCAGGGGCCTGCAACACCACCACGCTGGGGCACACCTCACCGAACAGGCGATCGAGAATCAGCTGTCGCTGGATCGCACCCACGCGGGGTACAGGTGCGAACAGCTTGTGCGCACTGAATGCTTCGGCTCTCTTTGAATTCCTTTTCGCACTGCTGCCCATGCGTCCTCTTGAGAGATGGCGCCTGATTGATTTGACCGCTTGTGATTGCAGTCTAGTCGTTCACGCAGTGCGGGGTTGAGTGACGACATTGCTTGTTGTCGCTACCGCCGATGTGCTGGCAAGCCACCGCCGGTCGCCCGCACTTCAACTCTGCGTTACGGGTGTCGATAGGGCTCGCATGAGGTGCGCTTCGACATGGCGGTTCTGCTGCCGTAAGCAAACTGAACGACCCACACGACCAAGAAGGCACTGTGCTCTCCAAGCAAAAGCCCGCTGCAAGCGCCTCAACCTTCGGCTTGAATCCGCTCGAAGAAAGCGCGCGCGCCGGTCTGTGGCGGCTGAGTGCGGACGGGAAGGATCTATGGTGGTCCGAGGGTGTCTATCGCATTCTTGGTCTCGACCCCTCGGGCTACACCCCGGCCCTTGAGGCTGGGCTGGCGTTCTACACCGAGACCTCCCGCAGCCTCATCACGCAAGCCCTGGCAGCCACTCTGCGCGGCGAGGGCAATATCGATCTGGAGCTGGAGCTGATCCGCGCCGATGGGCAGCTGATCTATGTCTCGGTGATGGCAGAGCCGGTGCTGCACGAGGGCGTCATCACCCACGTTGGCGGTGCATTCTTCGACATCGATAGCCGCCGTCGCGAGGCCGACCGGCTGATTGCCAAACTTTCGGATCGGGAGACCGCACTGTGCGAGGCGCTCGACCTCAGCGAAGCAAGGCGCGACCGCGATCAGCTGTTACAGAGCGAGGAACAGTTTCGCTCCGTGCTCGACAACGCACCAATCGGCATGGCCCTGGTATCGCTGGAAGGACGCTTCACCCGCGTCAACACCGCGCTGTGCCAGATCGTTGGGTATCAGCCGCATGAGCTGATGCAACTCACCTTTCAGCAGATCACGGTGGCTGAAGATCTCGATCTCGATCTTGAAAACCTGCAAAAGCTCATCGACGGCAAGTGCAGCAGCTACAAGATGGAAAAGCGCTACATCCGCAAGGATTTCTCGGTGGTGTGGATTCAGCTCACCGCCTCGGCACTGCGCGATGCTCAGGGCACGCTGCTGCACTTCATCGCGCAGATCGAGGATATCCAGCAGCGCAAGGAAGCCGAGGCCGAGCTTGAACATCTGCGTCAACGCCATGCACTGGCATTGAAATCCGGCGACGTCGGCGTATGGGAATACGTGCCGGGAACGCACAAGCTGATCTGGGATGCGCAGATGTACGAGCTGTACGGCATGGACGCGCTCTGCCCTGTCGTCTTCGACGATTGGTCCGCTGCCCTGCACAGGGACGACCAAGCCATTGCGATGGCCGCGATCAATCGCTGCGTCAGCGAAAAGGCCGAGGTCAGCTACCACTTTCGCATCGTGCATCCACAGCTGGGCATCCGGCATGTCGAGGCATCGGCAGATGTCATGCTCGACCAAGCCAACCTGGTCTTGCGTGTGGTCGGCGTCAACCGCGATGTCACCCAGGCGCACCGGGCACAGGCCCAGCTTCGCGAGAGCGAAGAGCGCTTTCGCCTGATGGTGGATGCCGCCATCGACTACGCGATCATCCTGCTGGATGCGCAGGGTCGTGTCGCTTCATGGAACCGCGGGGCGGAACGCATGTATGGCTACAAAGCCATCGAAATCATGGGCCGCTCGCCAGCCTGTCTGCACACGCCGGAAGATCAATATGCGGGTGTGCCCGCTGCCGATCTGCACGCCGCCACCGAGCATGGACGCGCAGAGTGCGAGGGCTGGCGCGTGCGCCGCGATGGCCGCCGCATCTGGGTCAACATGGTGCTGACGGTGGTGCGCGATGCCACGCAGAACGTGGTGGGCTACGCTAAGATGTCGCGCGACCTCACCGAGCGGCGCGCGGCAGAGGAACAAATCGCAGGTGCGAACCACATGCGCGAAGTGATTCTCGAAGCCTCGCCGTTCGCCATCATCACCTGCTCGGTCGACGGCATCATCCAGAGCTTCAACACCGCCGCCGAGCGCATGCTGGGCTATCACCGCGACGAGATCGTGCAGCGGCAAACACCCGCCCTCATCCACGACGCCGCGGAGGTTGCACAACGTGCGGCCGAACTCTCGGAAGAACTGCATCGTCCCATCGAACCCGGCTTTGCCGTGTTCACCCAGAAGGCGGCGCAGGGGCAGATGGAAGAGCGCGAATGGAGCTACCTGCGCAAGGATGGCTCCCGGTTGTATGTGAGTCTCACGGTCACCGCCCTGCGCGATCAGTTCAACGTCATCTGTGGCTATCTGGGTGCGGCCTACGACATCACCGACCGCAAGCGCCGCGAGGCGCTCACCCAGCACATCGCGCAGCACGACCACCTCACCGGCCTGCCCAACCGGGTACTGCTGCACGACCGCCTGGGCCAGGCCATCCGCACCGCAAGCCGCAGTGCCTGTGCGTTCGGCGTGCTGATGCTCGACCTCGATCATTTCAAGCGCGTCAACGACTCGCTGGGCCACCACATCGGCGATGAACTGCTCAAGGTCGTCTCGGCCCGGCTCGTCGCCTGCGTGCGGGAGTCAGATACGGTGGCGCGCATGGGTGGTGACGAGTTCGTGCTGCTGCTGCCGTCGATCACCGACAGCAACGGTATTGCCCGCGTGGCAGACGCCATCGTCAAGAGCATCTCGCAGACCATCGTCATCGGCAGCCATGAGCTGGATGTGACGCCGAGCGTCGGCGTGGCGATGTTCCCGCAGGACGGCATCACCGCCAACGGTCTGCTGAAGAACGCCGATGCCGCGATGTACAAGGCCAAGAGTGCCGGCCGCGCCTGTTACGAGATCTTCAACCTTGAGCTTGAAACCAAGGCGATCAACGATCTGCAGATCGAGAACGAGTTGCGCGTGGCACTGCGCCGCAACGAGCTGCAACTGCACTATCAACCGCAGGTGTGCCTGACCACCGGCCAGATGATTGGCGTCGAGGCGTTGATCCGCTGGCAGCACCCCACCAAGGGCATGATCAGCCCAGCGGCTTTCATCCCCATCGCGGAGAGCACGGGGCTGATCCTGCCGATCAGCGAGTGGATCATCAAAACCGCGTGCCGGGAATGCCTCGACATCCAGAAACGCACTGGTGCGAGCTTGATGCTGGCGATCAATCTGTCGCCGCGTCAACTGGAGAAAGGTCGCCTGTGCAGCGTGCTGCGCGAAACACTCCAGCAGACCGGTTTTGCACCCGAAAACCTCGAACTCGAAATCACCGAAGGTGTGCTGATGGAGCACATCGAAGACGCAAAGATCATCCTCGATGAAATCCAGTCGCTCGGCGTGAAGATCGCGATCGACGACTTCGGCACTGGTTTCTCAAGCTTGTCGTATCTCACCCAGTTGCCCATCAACACACTGAAGATCGACCGCGGCTTTGTTCAGAAAGTCACTCACAACGTGCGCGATGCGGCCGTGGTCAACGCCATCTTGGCGCTGGCGCAGAGCCTGGATCTTCGCGTCATCGCCGAGGGTGTGGAAACGCTGGATCAACTGCGCTATCTGCTGCAGCGCCAATGCACCGCCGCACAGGGTGTGCTGTTGGGTGCTGTGCAGCCGGCGGATCGCTTCTGCGTGCAGGGTTTTCTGGTCAGCAAGGCACTGCCCGCTGCAGAACTCGTATCCAGATTCCACTTCCTCGAATCCGGTGCCCGCTGCCAGGTGGCGAGTGCGTCGAAACCAGAGGCTCTGTCGATTCATTGATCGAGCGGGTTTTCATGCCCTCGGGTTGACAGCAGCGGCCGATGCCCGAACCATCGGCAGATGACAACCGACCTTCCTTTGTCCAGGTCGCCACCGCTGCTCGGTCTCGATAACGGCTTGTTATCGGACTTTGACGGCACCCTCGTCGAATTGGCTGCGCACCCGGATGCGGTGTCGCCCTCGGCAGGTCTGGCGGGTTGGCTGTACCAGCTTGAAAAATTGCTTGGCGATGCACTAGCCATCGTCACGGGCCGCCGTCTGGCCGAGGTGGATCGCCATCTGGAGCCGCTGCGGCTGATGGGTGCCGGCGCGCATGGCGCGGAACTGCGGGTAGCCATCGCAGGCAAGACCACGCCGGTCATCGCAGCACTCGAAGCCTCGCTGGTCTCGGGTATCGAAGCCGCCATCGCCGATCTGCCGGGGCTCTGGCTGGAGAACAAGATCCTTGCGCTCGCCGTGCATTTTCGAAACAACTTGGCAGCAGGCGACGAGTGCCTGCGCCGTGTACGGCAGGTGGCCGAAGGGTATCCACAGATCGACGTGTTCGGCGGCCACGCCGTGGTGGAGCTGCGGCGCAAGGGCTTGAGCAAGGGCTCGGCGATCCATTTCCTGTTGCAGCACCCGGCGTTTGCAGGACGGGTACCGGTGTTCGTCGGCGACGATCTAGCCGATGAGGAGGGCTTTGCCGCGGTGCAGGCTGTTGGCGGCTACGGCATTAAGGTGGGCGCTGGGAATACTGTGGCCCAATACCGACTCGCCGATGTGCCTGCGGTACACCGCTGGCTGCGCGAATCCCTTCTGCAACTGAGAGCCACCCCATGAGCACACTCAACCTGGGTCTCATCGGCAATTGCACGGTCAGCGCGCTGGTGGACGACAAGGCAGCACTCGTCTGGCACTGCCTGCCGCGCTTCGATGGTGATCCGGTATTTCATGCCCTGGTCGATGGTGCGGACAGGCCTCAGCAGCCGGGTGTCTGGCGCTTCGTGCTGGAAGGCTTCACCCACAGCGAGCAGAGCTACGTCGCCAACACGGCGGTGCTGGTGACGCGCCTGTTTGCTGCCGATGGCAGCGCCGTGGAAGTCACCGATTTCTGCCCGCGCTTCGAGACCCGTGGTCGTCTGTTTCGGCCGCAGCAGCTGGTGCGCCGTGTGCGCCCACTGGCGGGCACACCGCGAATCATGGTGGAGCTCAATCCGCGCTTCGACTACGGCGCGACCCTGCCAACGCTCACGCATGGTTCCAACCACATCCGCTACGTCGGGCCCGAGCGCACGCTGCGGCTCACCACCAACGCACCGGTGAGTTACGTGCTGCATGGCACGCCGTTCCTGCTCGATGCGCCGGTGAGTTTCATCCTCGGGCCAGATGAAACATTGCGCGAGGGGGTGGAGTCCTGCGCACGGGATTTTCAGGAGAACACCGAGCGACACTGGCAGCTCTGGGTGCGGCGTCTGGCGCTGCCGCTGCAATGGCAGGCGCAGGTGATCCGAGCCGCCGTCACACTGAAGCTGTGCACCTTTGAAGACACCGGCGCGATCGTCGCGGCGATGACGACCAGCATCCCCGAAGCCGCGCATACCGCCCGCAACTGGGACTACCGCTATTGCTGGCTACGCGATTCGTTTTTCGTCGTGCGCGCGCTCAACTCGCTGGCCGAAGTCGAGACGATGGAGAATTACCTGCGCTATCTCGCCAACGTGGTCGGCGCGAGCGGCGATGGGCATCTGCAACCGGTGTTCGGCATCGCGCTTGAAAAGGCGCTCATCGAAGGCGAAGCCACCGCACTCGCCGGCTATCGTGGCATGGGGCCCGTGCGTGTGGGCAACCAGGCACATGAGCACTTTCAGCACGATGCCTACGGCAACGTGATCCTCGCCGCCTCGCAGGCCTTTTTCGACGAACGCCTGCTGCGCAAACCGACGGCCGCAGACTGGCAACGGCTGCAAGCGGTAGGTGAGCAGGCATACCGCGTCTATCGCGAGCCGGATGCCGGCATGTGGGAACTGCGCACCCGCGCGCGCGTACACACCTCGTCCACTCTCATGTGCTGGGCCGCCTGCGACAGGCTTGCGAAGATCGCTACGCATCGCAGTGAGCACGCCACCGCCAGCTACTGGCAGCTGCGCGCCGACGCTATCCGTGAGGCCATAGAGACCGAGGCCTGGAACCCGACCTTGAACAGCTACGCCGAATCCTTCGGCGGGCAGGATGTGGAAGCGGGTCTGCTGCTGATGGCCGAGGTGGGTTACTCGCAGCCGGACGACCCGCGTTTTCTCGGCACGCTGGCCGCCATCGAGAAACGCCTGCGGCGCGGGCCTTATCTGTTCCGCTACGCCGCAGCCGACGACTTCGGCCAGCCGGAAACCGCCTTCAATATCTGCACCTTCTGGTATCTGGATGCCCTCACCCGTGTCGGTCGGCGGGACGAAGCGAAAGAGTTGTTCGAGAACATGCTGGAGCGCTGTAACCCGCTCGGGCTGTTGTCTGAAGACGTGCATCCCGAAACCGGCGAGCTGTGGGGCAACTACCCGCAGACCTATTCGCTGGTTGGCATCATCAACGCGGCGATGCGGCTCTCGCCGCCTTGGGAGCAGTCGGTGTGAGTGGTGGCAAGGGCCGGCTGATCGCCGTCTCCAACCGCGTCGGGCCCATCCGCGACACGCCGCAGGCCGGTGGCCTGGCCGTAGCACTCGTCGATGCGCTGCGCGAGCGCGGCGGCCTGTGGTTCGGCTTCGGCGGCAAGCTGGCGGCGCATCCGCGCGACGCGGTACAGCTGGACAGCTTCGAGGGTCTGCATACCGCCACCATCGAGCTGAATACGTCGGACTATCACAGCTACTACAACGGCCACGCCAACGGCTGCCTGTGGCCGCTGTTCCATTTTCGCCCCGACCTCGTGCATTACCGGCGCGACGACTACGACGCCTACCTGCGCATCAACCAGCGCTTTGCCAGTGCGCTGGCGCCGCTGCTGCAGGACGACGACATCATCTGGGTCCACGACTTTCACTTGATCCCACTCGCCGCCGCCCTGCGCGCGCTCGGCTGCCGCCAGCGCATCGGCTTCTATCTGCACATCCCCTTCCCCGCAAGGGATTTGCTGCTGACGCTGCCCAATCATCTGGAACTGCTGCAACAGCTCAGCGCCTGCGACCTGATCGGCGTGCAGACGCCGGTGAATCTCGATCGTCTGCACGATTGCTTCACACAGCTTCTCGCCCTGCCGCATAGCCATGACGGCTGGCAGACCGCCACACACACACTGCGCACCGGCGTGTTTCCAGTCGGCATCGACGTCGAGACCTTCGAGGGTTTTGCCACCCAGCCCAGGGCGGCGCGCACGGTGCAGCGAATGCGTGCCGAGCTGCGTAACCGCACGCAGATCATCGGCGTCGATCGCCTCGATTACGCCAAGGGCCTGCTGCGGCGACTGGAAGCCTACGAGCATTTTCTGGAGCAGCACCCGCGTGCCCACGGCCGCGTCGAGTATCTGCAACTGGCCCCGGTTAGCCGTGGCGAGGTCGGTGCCTATCAGGATTTCCGCGAGCAGATGGAACGCGATGCCGCGCGCATCAACGGCCGCTATTCGCGTTATGACTGGACGCCGCTGCGCTACCTCAACAGCCCGCTCTCGCGTGCCACGCTCGCAGCGCTGTATCGCGCCAGCGCCATCGGCTTTGTCACCCCGCTGCGCGACGGCATGAACCTGGTCGCCAAGGAGTATGTTGCCGCCCAGGACCCGGAAGACCCCGGTGTGCTGGTGCTCTCGCAGTTTGCCGGTGCGGCGCATCAGATGACCGCCGCGGTGATCGCCAACCCCTACGACAGCGATGCCGTCGCCGACGCCCTTGAAACCGCCCGCGTGATGCCGCTGGCCGAACGCCGCGAGCGTCACAGTGAATTGCTGCGCGGCCTGCATGACTACGATGCCCGCCGCTGGCAGCACGACTATCTGGACGCCTTGAGCGAAAACCGATGAGCACATCCCCAGCTGCATCCACGGCCGACGCCACTCTGGTGCTGGATGTGGGCGGTACCCACACCCGCCTGGCGCTGGCCTGGCCTGCCAACGGCCGCGTGCGGCTCTCTGCCGTGGAGGTGATTGCAACGCCGCGCGGCACGCTGGAGGGCGTAATGCGGCAGTTTCTGGCCAAGCACGACGGCGTATCGCTCACCGGCATTGCCATCGCCGCTGCCGGACGCGTGCGCCGCCTGCCCGGCCGAACCGCCGTCAATCTCACCAATGCCGCGCTCACCATCGAGCGCGAAGAGTTGCAGGCCAGCTTTGGCGTCGCGCGCGTAATGCTGCTCAACGATCTTGCGGCCATCGCCGCTGCCTTGCCGTGGCTGGCCGATGGCGAGCTGGTGCGCGTCGGCGGCGCGCGCTCGGCGGTGCCCGGCCACCGGCTGGTGGTGGGCATCGGCACTGGCTTTGGCGCTGCCGCCCTGACGGCCGACGGCAACTTGATCGAGACCGAAGCCGGTCACGCCGATCTCGCCGCCGTCACCGCCAGCGAACGGCGCTGGCTCGACAGCCTTGCACCGCTCGGCCGCTGCGCCATCGAGCAGGTGTTGTCTGGCCCCGGCCTGTTGCGCCTGCACGCGGTGATCGCCCAAAAACCCATGGCGCTGCACGAAGACCTGCGTACCGCCCACGCGCAGGGCGAGGCGACGGCGCTGCGTACGCTGACGGCGTTCTCCACCTGGCTAGGCCGCACCGTCGGCAATCTGGTGCTCAGCCACGGCGCCTGGGGCGGTGTGGTGCTGGCCGGCGGGGTGCTGGAGCGCCTGGGCGATGCCTTCGATGGCCAGGCTTTTCGCCAGGGTTTCGAGGACAAGGCGCCGTTCTCCTCGGACCTCGCCGCGGTACCGGTGTGGCAGGTGCGGCATCCGCAACCGGCGCTGTTGGGACTGGCTCGACTGGCCCTTGTCTAAACGTCAGCGCACGACAAAACGCAGGTGGAAGCTGACGGCATGGCTCCGCGACTCTCTGTGCTGAAACCAGGCACTACAGTGATATTCGCTTGCGGCCCAGAATCATCCGTCTCTTGATGGGTCCGCAAGCTGCACGGTAAAGCGCGCTTCGGTTTTAGACCTGATCTCGTCCAGCGTAACGCCGGTTGCGAGCTCGATGAGGGTCGCACCTGCGCCTTTGCGGTCGATGGAGAACACCCCAAGGTCGGTGATCAGCAAATCGACCACGCCTTTACCGGTGAGTGGCAATGAGCAGGTTTTTTTGAACTTGCTGTCGCCCGCCTTCTCGCAGTGGTCCATCACCACCACCACACGCTTCACACCCGCCACGAGATCCATCGCGCCGCCCATGCCCTTGACCATCCTGCCCGGCACCATCCAGTTGGCGAGGTCGCCGTTTTCATCGACCTGCATGCCGCCCAGAATCGAGAGATTGATATGGCCGCCGCGAATCATCGCGAAGCTGTCGGCGCTCGAAAAATAGCTGGTCTGCGGCAGCTCGGTGATGGTCTGCTTGCCGGCATTGATGAGGTCGGCATCCGCCTCGCCCTCGTAGGGAAACGGCCCCATGCCCAACATGCCGTTCTCGCTCTGCAGGGTCACGCTCATGTCGTCGGGGATCATGTTCGCGACGAGTGTGGGGATGCCGATACCCAGGTTGACGTAGAAGCCGTCCTGCAATTCCTGCGCGGCGCGTTGCGCCATTTGTTCGCGTGTCCAGGCCATTACTGTGCTCCCTCTGCAGCGGCGGATTTCGGGCGGGTGGTCAAGCGCTCGATGTGCTTGGCGTACTGCTTTCCGACCACGATCCGATCCACAAAAATGCCGGGCGTGTGGATCTGGTCGGCATCCAGTGTGCCCACCGGCACGATCATCTCGACCTCTGCCACCGTTACCTTGCCTGCGGTCGCGATCATCGGGTTGAAGTTGCGTGCGGTCTTGCGGTAGACGAGGTTGCCTTCGGTATCGGACTTCCAGGCCTTGACGATGGAGAGGTCCGAGACGAGGCCGGTCTCCATCACATACCACTCGCCGTTGAACTGGCGCGTCTCCTTGCCCTCGGCCACCGCCGTGCCATAACCGGTACGGGTGTAAAAGGCAGGGATGCCCGCCCCGCCCGCACGGATGCGCTCGGCCAGCGTGCCCTGCGGGTTGAACTCGATCTCGATCTCGCCGCTCATGTAGCGCGCCTCCAGGATCTTGTTCTCGCCCACGTACGAGGCCAGCACTTTCCTGATCTGGTTGTTGGCCAGCACCAGCCACATGCCGTGGTTATCGCAACCGACGTTGTTGCCGATCACCGTTAGATCCTTGGCCCCCGAATCACGCAGTGCGACGATGAGGTGTTCGGGAATGCCGCAGAGGCCGAAGCCGCCGCTCATCACCGTCATGCCATCGAACGTCAGCCCGGCGAGTGCTGTGGCCGCGTCGGGGTAAATCTTGCTCTTCATGGGGTCTCCGTCGGGGAATGCCGGCAGTCTGTGCGGCGCGGGCGGTGCGCAACTCTGCGAGCGCGGGTGGCGGCTGTCAAAACCCAGGCTGGCCCTTAGACTGACATCCCACGTCCAGACGAGGACAATAGCGCACCATTAAAACAAGATTCGGCGCTGTAAAGGAGTAACGACGTGAACGATATGAGCTTCAAAAAACCCGTGGTCTACAAGCCCACCAACAAGGTGCGCTTCGTCACCGCCACGGCGCTGTTCGACGGCCACGATGCCGCCATCAACATCATGCGCCGCATCATGCAGGGCTCGGGTTGCGAGGTGATCCACCTCGGCCACAACCGCTCGGTGACCGAGATCGTCAATGCGGCGATCCAGGAAGATGTGCAGGGCATCGCCATCACCTCGTATCAGGGTGGCCACATCGAGTTCTTCAAGTACATGGTGGACTTGTTGCGCGAGAAGGGCGCGGGCCACATCAAGGTGTTCGGCGGCGGCGGCGGCGTCATCGTCGCGAGTGAAATCAAGGAGCTGATGGCCTACGGCGTGACCCGCATCTACGCGCCGGAAGACGGTGCGACGATGGGTTTGCAGGGCATGATCAACGACCTGATCCAGTCCAGCGATTTCCCGGTGGCACAGCTCGCAGCACCCGCCGCGACGGCTATGGCCGCACTCAAGAGCGGCGACCACAAGGAGCTGGCGCACGTCATCACCGCGCTCGAAAACGAGAGCTATCCCGAAGCCCTGCGTGCCGAGATTCGCGAGGCCGGCAAGGCACTGAAAACCCCAGTGCTCGGCATCACCGGCACGGGCGGCGCGGGCAAATCCTCGCTCACCGACGAGCTGGTGCTGCGCCTGCGCATGGATCAAAGCGACCGCGTGAAGATCGCCATCGTCAGTATCGACCCCTCGCGCAAGCGCACCGGCGGCGCGCTGTTGGGCGATCGCATCCGTATGAACGCCATCGAGTCGCCGCACATCTACATGCGCTCGCTGGCGACGCGCGAGGCCGGCACCGAACTCTCGGCCGCACTGCCGGACGTGATTGCCGCCTGCAAGCTGGCGGGCTTCGATCTGGTAATTGTCGAAACCTCCGGCATCGGTCAGGGCGATGCCGCCATCGTGCCCTTCGTCGACGCCTCGCTCTACGTGATGACGCCGGAGTTCGGAGCCGCGAGCCAGCTGGAGAAGATCGACATGCTCGACTTCGCCGACTTCATCGCCATCAACAAGTTCGACCGCAAGGGTGCCGAAGACGCGCACCGCGATGTGCGCAAGCAATACCAGCGCAACCGCGAGCTGTTCATGCAAAGCCCCGACACCATGCCGGTGTTCGGCACCATGGCCTCGCGCTTCAACGACGATGGCGTCACTGCCCTGTATCAGTCGCTGGCCGAACACCTGCGCACGCTGGGCTTGAGCCTGCCGGAGGGCAAGCTACCCAAGCCTGCCATCCGCGCCTCGACACTCGGCCGCGCCGTGGTGCCGCCAGAGCGCGTGCGCTACTTAGCCGACATCGCCAAGACCGTGCGGGATTATCACCAGCATGTGATGCAGCAATCGCGCATCGCCCGCGAGCGCCAGGCACTGAAAACCAGCTTCGGCCTGTTCGAGAAATCTGGCTTGAACGTCGCAGATTTTGCCGACGCCATCGCCGGCAAGGATGCCGAGCTGACCGCCACCGCCAAGCGCCTGCTCGCCCAGTGGCCGAAAGATCAGATCGCCTACGCACAGGACGAGTTCGTCACCAAGGTGCGCGACAAGGAAATTCGCACCCGCCAGACCAGCGAATCGCTGAGCGGCCTGAAGATTCGCAAGGTCTCGCTACCGCGTTTCGAGGATGAAGGCGAGACGCTGAAGTTCCTGATGAAGGAGAACGTACCGGGCAGCTTCCCCTACACGGCCGGCGTGTTCGCCTTCAAGCGCGAGGGTGAGGACCCTACGCGTATGTTCGCCGGCGAGGGCGATGCCTTTCGTACCAACAAGCGATTCAAGCGCTTATCGGATGGCATGCCTGCACATCGTCTCTCCACCGCCTTCGACTCGGTGACGCTCTACGGCGGCGACCCCGATTTGCGGCCGGACATCTACGGCAAGATCGGCAACTCCGGCGTGTCGATCTGCACGCTCGACGACATGAAGGTGCTGTATTCGGGCTTCGATCTCTGCGCGCCGACCACCAGCGTGAGCATGACCATCAACGGCCCGGCGCCGATGATTCTCGCCATGTTCATGAACACTGCGATGGAGCAGCAGCGCGACAAGTTCCGCGAGAAGAACCAGCGCGAACCTTCGTCTGAAGAAGAAGCGCAGATCAAGGCCTGGGCAAAGTCGAACGTACGCGGCACCGTGCAGGCCGACATCTTGAAGGAAGACCAAGGCCAGAACACCTGCATCTTCTCGACCGAGTTTGCACTGAAGATGATGGGCGACATCCAGCAGTATTTCGTCGACCACAAGGTGCAGAACTTCTACTCGGTGTCGATCAGCGGCTACCACATCGCCGAAGCCGGGGCGAACCCGATCAGCCAGCTCGCCTTCACGCTCAGCAACGGCTTTACCTATGTCGAGAGCTATCTGGCTCGTGGCATGCATATCGACGATTTCGCACCCAATCTGAGCTTCTTCTTCAGCAACGGTATGGACCCGGAATACACGGTGATCGGCCGTGTGGCGCGTCGCATCTGGGCAGTGGCGATGCGTGATCGCTACGGCGCGAACGACCGTAGCCAGAAGCTCAAGTACCACGTGCAGACCTCGGGACGCTCGCTGCACGCGCAGGAGATGAACTTCAACGACATTCGCACCACCTTGCAGGCGCTGATTGCGATCAACGACAACTGCAACTCGCTGCATACCAATGCCTACGACGAGGCGGTGACCACGCCGACCGAAGAAAGCGTGCGGCGCGCGATGGCGATCCAGCTCATCATCAACCGCGAATTCGGTCTGGCGAAGAACGAGAACTCGCTGCAGGGCAGCTTCATCGTTGATGAGCTGACGGACCTGGTGGAAGAAGCGGTGCTGAAAGAGTTCGAGGCCATCGCCTCCCGCGGCGGCGTGCTGGGCGCGATGGAAACCGGCTACCAGCGCGGCAAGATTCAGGAGGAGTCGATGCACTACGAGCACATGAAGCACGATGGCTCGATGCCGATCATTGGTGTGAATACCTTCCGCAACCCGAAGGGCGAAGAATCAAACGCACCCATCGAGCTGGCGCGCTCCACCACCGATGAAAAAGACTCGCAGCTGGTGCGGTTGAAGGCCTTCCACGCCAAGCACGCCAGCGAGTCCGGCCCGATGCTGGAACGCCTGCGTGATGCGGTGGTGGCAGACGACAACGTGTTTGCCGTGCTGATCGATGCCGTGCAGGTGTGCTCGCTCGGGCAGATTTCGCAGACGCTGTTTGAAGTCGGTGGCCGCTACCGCCGCAACATGTGACTTTGCGGCAGCGCCTTACATCGTGCCCAAGGCGCTGCGACTGGCTTTTTGTTCGGCCAGTTCCAGCGCCTGGTCGAGTGCCTCCATGAACGTGTTGACGTTGATCGGCTTGGTGAGATAGCGGAAAAACCCGGCGTCCAGACCTTTGCGGATGTCGCTCGGCGTGGCGTTGGCGCTGATGGCCATCACCGGGATCTGTGCCGTCACCGGGTCGTCCCTGAGAATGTGCAGCGCCTGAAAGCCATTGATGCCCGGCAGATTGATGTCCATCAGAATCAGATCGGGTCGATAGCCCCGCGCCAGCTCGACGCCCAGGCCGCCGGTCACCGCGCTCAACAGCCGGATGTTGGGCCGGCGCGCAACCAGCTGCTGCACCAACTTGAGATTGGCTGGATTGTCTTCGACATACAGCAGCGTCCGTTGCGGTGCGCCGGATGGCGTTTGCGTCTGCGGCGTCACCATCGCCAGCGCCGCGTCGTTGACGAACTGCGGCTCGACAGCCGCGCGCAAATCAAACCAGAACACGCTGCCCGTGCCCACCTTGCTCTCCACGCCCAGCTGCCCGCCCATCAGCTCGACCAGACGCTTGCTCATCACCAGGCCAATGCCGGTACCTTCTTCGGCGCTGTTCTCCTGCCCCAGGCGGTTGAAGGGCTGGAACAACTGGTTGAGTTTTTCGGGCGGCAGGCCCTCGCCGGTATCGCGTACGCTGATGCGGGTGGGCTTGAGCGCGTCGGCACACACCTCGATCACCACCCTGCCACCGGTGCGGTTGTACTTGATGGCATTCGAGAGCAGGTTGATGAGCACCTGCTTCAAGCGGGTGCGGTCTGCCAGCACGAAACAGGCGCTGTCGAACTGCGGAAACTTCAGCGTGATGCCGCGCTTGAGGCCCTGCGGCTCGATCATCGAATGGCATTCGAGCATCACCTCGGCAAGCGAGACGGGCTCTTCCGACAACATCAGCTTGCCGGACTCGATCACAGCCAGATCAAGCACCTCGTTGATGAGGTCGAGCAGATACCAGCCGGCTTGCAGAATCTGCTCGATGCTGCTTTTTTGCGAGGCTGTCGGCGGCGGAATATCAGAGTCCAGCACCTGAGCGAAACCGAGAATGGCGTTGAGCGGCGTGCGCAGCTCGTGGCTCATGCTGGAGAGGAAATCCGACTTGGCGAAGCTGGCTTTTTCAGCCACCACCTTCGCGCCTTCCAGCTCGACGTTCTTGGCCTGCAGCACCTGATCGAGCCGGGTGCGCTCCGCCTCGATCTGCTTGCGCGCGGTGTTGTCGGTGCCGATCAGCAGATAACCGATGATCGCATCCTGATCGTCGCGCAATGCCGTCACCGACACCACCGCGGGCAGACGGCTGCCGCTCTTGGTGAGGTAGGTCAGCTCGTAGATGTCTTCGATGCCACGCGAGGCCTTGAACACCAGTGCCTCGAACCCCGGCGTGATCGCCGTGCCCAGCTCCAGGCTGAGTGCCTCGGCGCGGGCAATGACTTCCTGCGGGTCGGAAATGTCGGCGGGCGTGATCTTGTTGAGCACCTCGGCGGCGGTGTAGCCCAGCATGCGCTCCGCACCGACGTTGAAGATCTGGATGACCCCTTTTTCATCGGTGGCGATGCTGGAGAAATTGGCGCTGTTGATGATTGCGTTCTGCAGGGCGCCAGTCTTCAGCAAGGCTTTCTGGCGTCCTGCTTCGGTGATGATTTCGGTATTACCGAAATTGATTTCCCGCGCTGCGCTCAGTGCGCCCACGGTATTCACGTCGCACCAGCGCAAGGCATATCGGCAGCCACTGGGGGAATCTGCGGTAACAACGGGAGATTGCGCATCGGGGAGTCCGGGTGGACGGTGCTCCTGACCGTGCGCGCCAGTGCCGATTGCACGTGACGGAGACGACTGGAATAGGGGGAGCAACGCATCTAGCCCTGTATGTCTACACGCATTTCGTCGCTGCGTCTGTTTGGGCACATGGATATTTTTTTACCAGGCGCTGCACGGATAACGACATTCGTGCCGGCCGAAGTTCACATCCGCCCTTGCAGGGGGTCGCATCGCGGCGACTGGCGCGTGCACTATGACGGCCATGCGATTCACACGAACCTTTATGCCCGCCCTCCCGCTCGTCGTGCTTCTCAGCATTGGATGGTTGTTGCCACAGGCCGCAATGGCGCATTCCTTCGGCGTGATCTACACGCTGCCGGTGCCGTTCTGGCTCTACGCCTGGTCGGCGTCTGCCGCCTTGATTGCCTCGTTCGTGATCGTTGGCGTGTTTGCGACACAACCATCGGCAGAAGTGGCGCGGGCTGTGCCGATGCGCTGGCGCACCGCACCCGCATCGCTGCTGCTTGTGCTGCAAGTCGGCAGCCTGCTGGCACTGCTGCTCTGCATCGCCACCGGCTTGTTCGGCACGCGCAACCCGTACGGCAACTTCAACATGACCTTCTTCTGGATCGTGTTCATGCTCGGCTTTGCCTACCTCACCGCCGTGCTCGGCGATTGGTATGCCCGCATCAGTCCGTTCAGGGCACTCGCACTCGGCCTGGCACGCCTGCTGAAACGCGATGGCCGGCTGCGCTACCCGCAGGCACTCGGCTACACGCCAGCCTTGCTGTTCTACGCCGGGTTTCTGTGGTTGGAACTGTTTGGTGGTGCCTCGCCTAAGCTGCTGTCGCAGAGCCTGCTGGCCTACACGGCGATCACACTTCTCGGCAGCGCTGTTTTCGGTATGCGGGACTGGCTGCGTTACGGCGAGTTCTTCGGCGTGTTCTTCGGCCTGATCGCCCGCATGGCGCCACTCGGGTTTGCCGATGACCGCAGCCGCCAGTTTTT
This sequence comes from Stagnimonas sp., assembly GCA_965279705.1. Classification (GTDB taxonomy): domain Bacteria; phylum Pseudomonadota; class Gammaproteobacteria; order Nevskiales; family Nevskiaceae; genus Stagnimonas. Next base: position 1,515,611 of record OZ257257.1, on the reverse strand, counting down.
CTGGCGCTGGCCGTTCTCGGGCCTGCGAGTACAGCGGCCCGAGCACTGGACGCTGCTGCTGTTCGTGCTGTTCATGCTCTCTTCCACCGCCTTCGACGGCCTGCACGAAGCCAAGGTCTGGGTCGAGCTGTACTGGGTCACGCTCTACCGCGAGGTATTGATGACCTGGGCCGGCAGCAATCCGGTGTCAGCGTTCCCGCAGCTGCGCGTGCTGTATCAATACTGGCAATTCGGCTGGCTGCTGGCGTCGCCCTGGCTGTACCTGGGCTTCTATCTGGCCGGTATCGGGCTGATGCGCCTGCTGCTGCGGGGACGTCATTCACTGATGCAGCTGGCGATGGCATTTTTGCCGTCGCTGCTGCCGATCGTGCTGGTCTACCACGTCACTCATTACTACACGCTCATCGAGACCCAGGGCATCAAGATCATCGCGCTGGCCTCTGACCCTTTCGGCCGCGGCTGGGATCTGTTTGGCACCGCCACCTGGTTCCGGCGCATCTTCGTGCCGGATAGCGGCATCGTCTGGCATGTGCAGGTGGCGCTGATCCTCATTGGTCATATCGTCAGCGTCTACGTCGCGCATCTCATCGCGCTCGACCTGTTGCGCAACCGCCGCGCCGCCACGCTCAGCCAGGTGCCCATGCTGCTGTTGATGGTCGCATTCACGGTTGCAGGCCTTTGGATTCTGTCGCAGCCGGTGCGTGCGGCACCCTGAACAGACCGGCCGAATCGGGTGCCGCAGATGACAGTTGTGCTAAACAAGGTTTCAATAGGGCACGAAGAGAACGCATCCGTCATTGCGGCCCACGAGAGAGAGGAGTGTTTTGCCAAAGAGCCCTGCCATAGCGCCATCCATCGACGAACAAGTCGATCACTGCATCGCGCGCCTGTATCGCTCGGTGGTATCGGTACCGCCGGAAAAATTTCGTCGCTGGGCACTCGACAGCCTGAAGACGGTGATCCCCTTCGACAGCGCCCTGTGGGGCAGCGGCAAGTGGGAAGAACGCCGCTTCCACGCGATGACGCTCAGCAACCTGCCGGACCATTTCGTGCAGGTGCTCGAAGCCTCGGCAGACCAGAATCCGCTGATCGAGCGGCTCATCCACAGCGAGCCGGATACGCCAACGACGATGGAAAGCGTGTTCCCGGACGCCAAGTTCTACAAGTCGGATCTCTACCGCAACACCTTCGGGCCACATGGCGTCGAGCGGCTGCTGTCGACCCTGCATGTCGATCGCCGCAGCGGCCTGTATTCGCTGGTGTCGCTCTACCGCAACGACCGCAACGCGGCGTTCACGGCAGAAGAAAAAGCCGTGCAGCGGCGGCTCACCTATCACCTGTTCAATGCGCTGTCGCATTCGTTCTTCATCCATCTGGTGCGCACGCACCGCGATCGTCCGTCGGGTGCGGCCACGGCCATCGTCGACCTGCGCGGTGCCTATCACGAGGCACAACCGCGGTTTCTCGACGCGATGGAAAAATACTGGCCGGGCCATACCGCCAACCAGCTGCCCTTCGCGGTGCCGGAATCCGGCGAGATGCGGCTGATGGACGGGCTCTGCGTCAAAAGCGAGCCGATGGGCGAGATGACGATGGTGCACTGCTGGCCAATGGGCCCGCTCGACCGCTTGACCAACCGCGAGCGCGAGATTGTGGTCGCGGTGGCGCATGGGCTGTCGTTCAAGCAGGCGGCGCGCAAGATCGGCGTCGCACCTTCCACGGTCGCCAACCATCTGTATCGCATCTACCGCAAGCTCGGCGTCAACAGTCGCACGGCGCTGGCCGACCTCATCCACGCGGCCCCCGGCACCGAGTGATCGGACGGCGCTGATCTTCATCGCGCCTTCGTCATACAACCTTTTGGCAGAATGCAGCGTCCAACTGCCCGAACGCCATGCAAACCATTTCTGCCACTACCCTCAAAACCCTGCTCGATGAAGGCACTGTGCATCTTCTGGACGTACGCACCTCCGAAGAGCTGGACGAAGCCGCCATCGCCGGGGCGCTGCACATCCCGCTGCACGAGCTGCCGGCCCGTCATGCCGAGCTGCCGCGCGACAAACCCATGGCCGTCATCTGCCACCATGGCGTGCGCAGCGAGACGGCTGCACGGTTTCTCGACAAGGCGGGCTTTGCCGATGCAATGAGCGTGATGGGAGGCATTGATGCCTACGCGCTCGATGTTGACCCTGCCCTGCCCCGTTACTGATCTGATCTGTCCCCGCTCTCACGCCGACCTGCCCATGCCTTTCACGACGCTCCGCCGCACCGCCTTCGCACTGGTGCTTGGCACCGCCAGCTCCGCCCACGCCGGCGCACTGCTCGATCTCTACGGTCAGGCCCAGGCCAATGACAAGACCTTGCAGGCCGCAGGCTTTCAGCGCGATGCGCTGCGCGAGGCGCGTCCTCAGGCACTGGCCGCCTTGCTGCCGCAGGTGAGCGGGCAAGGCACCTACACGATCAGCGAGAACAACACCTCGTATTCCACCGCCCGCTTCGGCTCACCGACGCCGATGACGGTGACGCAGAAGACGGAAACCGACGAACGGGGACTGTCGCTGTCGCTGTCGCAGGCGGTGTTCGACTGGGCGGCGTTCACCCGCCTGAAGCAATCCGACAGCCAGATCGCGCTGGCCGAAACCGGCTATCTGGCCGCGCAGCAGGATCTGATCCTGCGCACGGCGCAGGTCTACTTCAACGTGCTCACCGCTTCAGAAACCCTGCGCGCGGCCCAGGGCCAGAACGCGGCGATCGGCCGCCAGCTGGAGCAGTCCAAGCAGCGCTTTGAAGTGGGCCTCTCGGCCATCACCGACGTGCAGGATGCGCAGGCGCGATTCGACCTCGCCGTTGCGCAGGAATTGCAGGCCGAATCGGCTCTGTTCTCGGCACGGCGGGCGCTGTCGCAGATCACCGGCCAAGTGGAAAACAGGGTGGTCGCCGTGCGCGACGACCTGCCGCTGACCGGCCCCAATCCACCCACGCCCGCGAGCTGGATCGACGCTGCGAAACAGGGCAACCTCGCCGCACTCGCCGCACAGCTCACCAAGACCGTCGCCGATGCCGATGTGCGCATTGCCCGCTCGCGCCACCTGCCCACGCTCGGCATCCAGGCTGGATATACCGATACCGACGGCGACACCAAAACCGACGGGCTGAAGTCACCGACCAAAAGCGACGGCTCGCAGGTGCAGGCGATCCTCACCATCCCGATCTACTCCGGCGGTGCGGTGCAGTCCGGCGTGCGCTCGGCCGTAGCGACGCAAGGCCAGCGGCTGGCGGAATACGACAACGCGGTGCGTACGGCCGAACGCAATGCCGGCGATGCCTACCAAGGCGTGCTGACCGGCATTGCGACCGTCAATGCTTTCAAGGCGGCGGTGATCTCCAACCGCACGGCGGTGGAAGCCAGCGAGGTCGGCTTGCAGGTAGGCACCCGCACCGCCGTCGATGTGCTCAACGCGCAGCAGCTGTTGTTTGCAGCCGAGAGCAACTATGCGCAGTCGCGCTACGACTATCTCTACGCCGTGCTGCAACTCAAGGCGGCTGCCGGGCGGCTGAAAGAAACCGATCTGGCTGAAATTGACAGCCTCTTGATCGGCAACTGACCCACGGTGGCGATTGCGCCACCGTGTAGTCGTCGCAAGCTGGACAAAGACTGGGGGAACAGGTGAGCCTGCGCACCTGTCATAGCCCCACGCCTCGCAGGAATGCCCCCATGACCCGTCGTCATCTCGCCGCTGCTTTCCTGCTCTTGCAGGCTGGCCTTATCAGCGCTGCGCAGGCTGCCGCCCCCGCTTCCGGTCTTGTGACGACGGCCACAGCGCTGGCACGGCTGCCCGAAGCGCGTCTACCGGTTGCTGAGGTGCGCGCTCGCGTCACCGCGCTCAAGCAGGAACCGCTGCGCTTTGCCGTGCCGGCTGCACTCAATCTCGATCAGCGCAACGGCAGCTGGGATACCGCCAGCCCCGGCGTCTCACGCTGGCGCCTTCGCATTGCCTCCGACGGTGCCCGCTCGCTCGGTTTGAAGCTTGATGCCGTGCAGCTGCCCGAAGGGGCCGCCCTCTGGTTTTACGACGCGGCCGGCCGCGACGTGCAGGGGCCGTTCAACCGCAACAGTCCCGAACTCAGGGATGGGCATCTGCAACTGCCGCTGGTGCGTGGCAACGCAGCCGTGCTCGAAGTGCAGGCTCCTGCCGAGCACAGCAGCGAAGTCGCCTTCAAACTCACCGAGGCCTATCACGGCTATCGCAATCTGATCGGCACCGACAGCGAGGGCAACACGCCCAAGGCTGCCATCGGCGACGATGCCGGTAGCTGCAACATCGATGTGGTCTGCACCCAAGGCAATAACTGGCGCGACGAAATACGCTCCACCGTGTTGCTGGTGGTGGCCAACCAAACGCTGTGCAGCGGCTCGCTGGTGAGCAACACGCAGCAGAACGACCGACCGCTGATTCTCACCGCCAACCACTGCCTCATCCGCAGCACCAACGTCACCAACGTGACCGCCTATTTCAACGTGCAGTCGAGCAGCTGCGGCGGCAACCAGAACGGACGGCTCGACCAGAACATCGTCGGCAGCACCTTCCTGGCGCGCGACGAAAACTCAGACTTCACGCTGTTCACCTTGGCCAGTCCCCCGCTCGCTGCCTTCAATGCCTTCTACGCGGGTTGGGATGCGCGCACCGGCGTGGCCCCGCAATCCGGCTCGACCATGCATCACCCGCAGGGCGACGAGAAAAAAATCTCGCTCTACAGCACACCGGGTGTGGCGGTGGAGGATGTGCGCATCGGCACCGCTACCGAGGGCTTCAATGTCGATGCCTGGCGCATCAACTGGTCGAGCGGCACCACGGAGGCTGGTTCGTCCGGCAGCGGTCTGTGGAACCAGAACCGGCAGCTGGTCGGCGTGCTCTCCGGGGGTGAAGCCTCCTGTGCTTCGCAGACATCACCCGATTTCTTCGCCCGTCTGGAGCGCGGCTGGCAGGCAAACAGCGCCAGCAGCGGCCAGCTCAAGGCCCACCTCGACCCGATCAACACGGGTTGCCTGCAACTCATCAGCAAGAACCCCGGCACGGCATCGCCGTTGGCGAACTGCACGTCCTCGGGCGGCGGTGGCGCCCCGAGCGAGAACGGCAGCGGCAGCAACTCGCTGACTGCCCTGATGGTGCTGCTGCTCGGTGTGGCGGCAAGACGCCGTTTCGCCGCTTAGCGCAGGCCGTTCATGCCACGCCGCAGCAGCGGCGTGAGCAACAGATAGAGCACACCGGCACCGATACCGATAGCGCCGGAAAACTCGAACAGACCGGCGTACTTGTCGGCCGCGGTGGCAAAGTCGAGGGTGGTGCCTTCGGGGATTTCGAGGGAGGCCAGCTTGGCGAGCTGGGCTGCGATCACTTCGGAATAGGCCGTGGCGAGCCAGAACGCACCCATCATCACGCCGACGACCTTGGCGATGGAAAGCTGGGTCACCGCCGACAGGCCAATGGGTGACAGGCACATCTCGCCGATCTCCAGAATGAAATAGGCGAGCACCAGCCACCAGACGCTGGCCAATTCACCACCCGCCGCACTCTTGGCCGCAAGCACCAGCGGGAAGAACGACAGCCCCGCGACCAGCAGGCCAATCGCCATCTTGGCGGGCTTGCTGGGGTTGAGGCCGCGGCGATCGAGCCAGGGCCACAGCCACGAAAACACCGGGGCGAGCACGACGATGAAGAATGCGCCGAGAAAGGTCAGCGAGCCTGCGCTCTGCGGCACCATCACCACATCGTGGGTGATGGCGATGACCAGACCGATGCCGAGCAATACGATGAAGCCGACTGCCAGCGGCTTGTTGCCGCGGTCGGCGGCCATCAGTGCGGCGATCATCAGCGGCGGGCTCAAGCCCAGCGAGTACACCGCCCAGGGCAGGCTGGGCTTGGTGGCTTCACTCGCCAGCCCGAACAGATCTTTGGTGAGCAGGCGATCGGTGAAGGTCACCCAACTGCCGTAGGTCTGCTCGTAGAGCGCGAAGAAGATCAGCACACCGATGATGAGCACCACCAGCGTCACCATCTGCTGCCGCTCGACCTTGCTGCAATGGCGCACCAGATACCAGACGAACCAGCCGAGAAAGGCGATGGCGATGAGGTGCATGGCACCGTGCACGGTCCAGGTGCGCTGGATCAGCTGCCAGACCAGCACCACGCCTGCCGCACCGGCGGCGTAGATCAGCCATTCGCGGGGCAGCCCGTAACGCTTTTCCTGCAATGCCGCCGGGTTGGGTGGCTCGGCATGGCCCATCAAGTACTTCTGGCCCCAGAGGAACAGCGCCAGCCCGGCCGTCATGCCGATGCCGGCGGCACCGAAGCCATACTTCCAGCCATAGATTTCACCCAGGAAGCCACAGATGAGGCTGGCGAACAGCGCGCCGACATTGATGCCCGCATAAAACAGCGTGAAGCCGGAGTCGCGGCGCGGATCGTTGGGCGGATAGAGCTTGCCGACGATGGTGGAGATGTTGGGCTTCAAAAATCCGACGCCCATGATGATGAGGGCGAGCGAGAGATAGAACACCTGCAAGGCGACTTCATCACGCACCACCACGCCGTCGATGCGCTGCGCCGCGTGGCCCTCGTAGGCCATGCCGAGATGTCCCAGCACCAGCAACACGCCGCCGAAGATCACCGCCTTTCGCATGCCCAGATAGCGGTCGGCCACCAGCCCGCCGATCACCGGCACTGCATACACGAGGCCGCCGTAGGCACCGAGCAGGTCGTAACCGGCGTCATCGCCGAACAGGTGGTACTTGAGCACGTAGAGCAGCAACAGCGTCTTCATGCCGTAGAAGCTGAAGCGCTCCCACATCTCGGTGAAGAAGCAGACGTAAAGACCCTTGGGATGGCCGAGGAAATCGCCGCGGTCGGCAGGGAGGGCTGAGGTCATGGCGGGCGGCGGCGTGATTTCAAGGATTGCAAAGAGTGTAGTCGGCAACGGACACGAAACCGCAACGAGCCGCTACCATCGCGGCATTCGAGTCCGCCGAAACCTCCCCATGAAACGTGTTCTTCTCGCCGCCGTGCTCGCGGCCTCGCCCTTCATCACCAACGCCGCCAAGTCCGTGGACGCCAAACCTTTCAGCTACAACGAGCTGGTGCGCTTCGAGCGCGTCAGCGACCCCGCCGCCTCGGTGGACGGCAAGCTCATCGCCTACACCCTGCGCGAAACCGACTACGAGGCCAACAAGGCCAAGCGCAGCCTCTGGATCGTCCCCGCCGACGGCAGCGCACCGACGCGGCGTGTGACGGGCAGCGGCAACGCCAGCGACGGCCGTTGGGGCAGCGATGGCGCGCTGTACTTCCTGAGCAGCCGCAGCGGCAGCTCGCAGGTCTGGCGCCTGAGTCTGGTCGGCGGCGAAGCCATGCAGGTCACCAGCCTGCCCCTGGATGTAGGCGCGTTCGTGCTCTCGCCCACCGGCGATCGCATCGCGGTGGCACTCGAAGTCTTCCCCGACGCCACCAGCCTCGAAGACACCAAAACCCGCCTCGATGCACTGGACAAAAAAACCAGCGCCGGCAAGCTCTACGACAAGCTGTTCGTGCGCCACTGGGACACCTGGAAAAACGGCAGCCGCAACCAGCTGTTCACCCTGACGATGCAAGACGGCATCGCCACCGGCTCGCCGGTGTGGGTCAGCAAGGGGCTGGACGGCGACGCGCCCAGCAAGCCCTTCGGCGGCGCGGAAGAGTTCACCTTTTCGCCCGATGGCAAGCAGCTGTTCTTTGGCCTGCGCGAAGCCGGCCGCACCGAAGCCTGGAGCACCAATCTCGACCTCTGGCAGGTGCCCGCCGATGGCTCGGCCAAGCCGGTCAATCTCACCGCCGACAACGACGCCACCGACACCGGTCCTGCCGTCTCGCCCGATGGCAAGACGCTGGCCTATCGCGCCATGAAGCGTCCCGGCTTCGAGGCCGACCGCTACGCCGTGCTGCTGCGTGACCTGGCGACCGGCAAGACCCGTGAGCTTGCCGCCAACTGGGACCGCTCCGCCGAAACACTGGTGTGGTCCGCCGATGGCAAGACGCTGTACACCAAGGCCGACGACCTGGGCCAGAACCGCGTGTTTGCCATCGACGTCAGCAACGGCAAGGTGCAGGCGCTGACCGACGAAGGCACGGTGGAAGGCTTCGCACTCGGTAACAAGGGTCTGGTGGTGGCGTACAACAATCTTGGCAAACCGACCGACCTCTATCGCGTCGAGCGTAGTGGCCTGAAGGCGCTCACCCGCCATAACGGCGAGGCGCTGGCCAGCCTCAAGTTCGGCGCCTATGAGCAGTTCAAGTTCAAGGGCTGGAACAACGAGACGGTCTATGGCTACGTCGCCAAGCCCGCCAATTATGAAAAGGGTAAGAAGTATCCGATCGCCTTCATCGTCCACGGCGGGCCGCAGGGCAGCATGGGCAACCACTTCCACTATCGCTGGAACCCGCAGACCTATGCGGGCGCAGGCTATGCGGTGGTGTTCATCGACTTCCACGGCTCCACCGGCTACGGCCAGGCCTTCACCGATTCGATCAGCGGCGACTGGGGCGGCAAGCCGCTGGAAGACCTGCAAAAGGGCTATGCCCACGCGCTCAAGACCTACGACTTTCTCGACGCCGACAAGGCCGCGGCGCTGGGTGCGAGCTACGGCGGCTACATGATGAATTGGATCGCCGGCAACTGGGCCGAGCCGTTCAAGGCCATCGTCAATCACGATGGCATCTTCGACTCGCGCTCGATGAGCTACACCACCGAAGAACTCTGGTTCGACGAGTGGGAAATGGGCGGCACGCAGTACGAAAAGCCGGCCAACTTCGAGCGTCACAATCCCATCAACTACGTCAGCAAGTGGAAGACGCCGATGCTGGTGATCCAGGGCGAGAAAGACTTCCGCGTGCCCACCGAGCAGGGGCTGGCCACGTTCACCGCCTTGCAGCGGCGCGGCATCCCCTCGCAGTTTCTGGTGTTCCCGGACGAGAACCACTGGGTGCTCAAGCCCCAGAACTCGGTGCAATGGCACGAAACCGTCGAGGCCTGGCTGGCTCGCTGGCTGAAGTGACGCAAAGCCTCGTAATGGACTCGACATGCGCCTGAATCACCTCGCCTTCTGCTGCGCTGTTGCCCTTGCGGGCTGCGCCAGCACGCCTGATCTCAAAAACCCGCCGCCGGTAGTCGATCCCTCCATCGCACAGAAGGAGGCCAAGTCGGCAGCCGAGCGAGCAGTGGCAGCGCAGCAGATCACGGCCGCTGGCTTGCTCAAGAACATCAGCGTGCTCGCCAGCGATGCCTTCGAAGGCCGCAAGCCGGGCACCGGTGGTGAAGACGCCACGGTCAACTATCTCGTCGGCCAGTTCAAGACACTCGGCCTGCTGCCCGGCTCGCAGCAGGGCAGCTATACCCAGCCAGTGGATTTGATGGGCATCACCAGCGAGGCAACGCTGAAGATCAATGTCAAAGGCAAGGCACTGCCATTGCAGCAAGGCAACGACTACGTGGCGGCCAGCGTGCGGTTTCTGCCGGATGTGGATGTGAAAAACGCGCCTCTGGTGTTCGTCGGCTATGGCGTGCAGGCACCCGAATACGACTGGGACGACTACAAGGGCCTGGACGTGCAGGGCAAGACGCTGGTGATGCTCATCAACGACCCGCCCGTGGCCGACCCCGACCGCCCACCGGCGGTCAATGCCAATGCCCCGGCGCAGCTCGACCCCAAGGTGTTCAAGGGCAAGGGCATGACCTATTACGGGCGTTGGACCTACAAGTACGACATTGCCAGCAAGCTGGGTGCTGCGGCCGTGCTCATCGTCCACGAAACCGTGCCGGCGGCCTACCCCTGGGCCGTGGTGCAGAACTCCTGGGGCGGCACCGAGCGCTTCGAGCTGGATGCCGATCACCGCAATCTCAAGCGCGTGCCGGTGCAGGGCTGGCTGACGCTGGACAAGGCCAAAGAGCTGTTTGCCGCCGCAGGGCAGGACTTCGATGCGCTCAAGGCCGCCGCCGTACGACGCGACTTCACGCCAGTGGCGCTCGATGCCAGTGCCACCGTGCACATCCGCAACACTCTGCGCTCGGTGGAGTCGCGCAACGTCGCGGCCCGCATTGCCGGCAGTGATCCGGTGGTGGGCGACCAGCACATCATCTACACCGCGCACTGGGATCACCTGGGCCGCGACACCACGCTCAAGGGCGACCAGATCTTCAACGGTGCCGTCGACAACGCCAGCGGCGTCGCGGGCCTGCTCGAAATCGCCAAGGCCTATCAGGCACTGGGCACGCCACCGAAGCGCTCGGTGCTGTTCCTGGCCGTCACCGCCGAAGAACAAGGCTTGCTCGGCTCACGCGCCTATGCCGCCAAGCCGCTGTATCCCATTGTCGACACGCTGGCCGACATCAACATGGATGCCCTCAACCCCTGGGGGCCGACGCAGGACATCCAAGTAGTGGGCTTTGGCCAGAACACGCTCGAAGATGTGCTGATCGAATCCGCCAAGACCCAGAACCGCATCGTCGTTGCCGACAAGACGCCCGAGCGCGGTGGCTTTTACCGCTCGGATCAGTTCGAGTTCGCCAAGGTCGGTGTGCCGGGGTTGTACGCGACCTCGGGCGATATCTTTATCGGCAAATCGCAGGAATGGGGGCAATCCAAGCGCGCCGAATACACCGCCAAGGACTACCACAAGCCTTCGGACGAAGTGCGGCCAGACTGGGATCTCTCCGGCGCGGCACTCGACCTGCAACTGTTGTTCGATGTCGGCGCGCGGCTTTCAGGCGATGGTGCCTGGCCGGCGTGGAAGCCAGGCTCGGAGTTCAAGTCCGTGCGCGAAACCCAGGCTGGCGGACCATAAAGCCCGCATTTACTGCGCGGGTTTACTCTTCCACTGCGCGGCACCAAGAAAGATCAGCATCAACTGCTTCTCCGCCAGCTGATGGATGCGCGCGAGTTCGGCCGCGTCGTTGAGGTCGGCATCGAGGATCAGTTCGGTCGCACCCATCATGGCGTTGACCACCAGCCCGGCCATCATTCGCAAGTCATCGCCATTGAAGCCCTTGAGCTTGGGGAAGGGGGCTAAGTCCGTCGCCAGCTCACTGGTCCACAACCGCAGCTCCTTGCGAATGGCGAGACGCACCGAAGACGAGCCGCTGACGCGCTCCTTGGCGATGAACTGAAAGTGCAGGCGATGCGCCTGCGCGTAGAGCAGAAAAGTCTCGACCGAACGCGCGATGAGATTGGCCGGCGGCAAGGGCGCCGAGCGCGCGCCGCGCATCATCTGGTGCAGCGTGTGAAAGCTGTCGTCTACCAGCGACATGCCGAGCTCGTCCATGCCGGTGAAATGCCGGTAGAACGCCGCCGGCACCACGCCCGCCACTTTCGCCACTTCACGCAGTGATAGCGATGAGAAGCTGCGCTCGCCATCCAGCAAGATCAGGGCCGCATCGAGCAGGGCCTTGCGGGTGCGCTGTTTGCGCTCGTCGCGCACACCGGTGGGGGCTGTTTCAGGGGTTTCAGTAGAGGCTGTTCGCTTCAATCGCATCGCGCATTGTAACCGCAGGTTTCTAGCAACTAGAACAGTCAGGTCACTTTTCTGTATTTTTACTGAACGACTTAAGCACTGATAACACTTATATTTTCTTCATTCAGTAAACGTTTGTTGACTTGTTCTGCGTTCTGCATAATAGTGCACACATGTTCACTATCAACCGAAGCCCAGCCATGAACGCCGCCACCTCGCTGACCCGCTTTGCCGCCAAGCTCACCACGCCTTTCATCCCGGATGACTTCATCGGTTTGGTGAACCCGCTGTGGACCCGCGAGACACTGCATGCTCGCGTTGAAGCAGTCACGGCCGAGACCGCCGACAGTGCAACCATCACGCTGCAACCGGGCGTGCGCTGGGCGGGCCACCGCGCCGGGCAATACGTGCGCATCGGTGTGAGCATCGACGGTGTGCGCCACACGCGCTGCTACAGCATTTCTTCGGCGCCAGAGCGTGACGATGGCCGCATCAGCATCACCGTGAAGGCCGTCGATGACGGTCGCGTCTCACGCCATCTCGTGCGCGAGCTGACGGTGGGCACGGTGATCGACATCGCTGCTGCGGATGGTGATTTCACCATGCCCTATGCCATGAACGACGCCGCCCTGTTCATCGCCGCCGGTAGCGGCATCACGCCGGTGATGAGCCTGCTGCGTTCGGCTGCTGCGCGCGATGCGATGCCGCAGGCGACGCTCATCTACTACACACCCTCGCCCGCTGACACGATCTTTCGTGAGGAACTGACCGCACTCGCCGCAGCGCACCCAGCGTTGACGGTGCAGTTCATTCACACGCGCACGGGTGCCGACGCCAAGCTGCGCGGCCACTTTGCTGCGGCCCATCTCAAGGCCGTATGCGCCGACTGGAAGACCCGTCGCGTCTGGGCCTGCGGCCCGAGCGCGATGCTCGATGCCATCGAAACCCAGTGGTCGGTGCAGGGTTTGCAGCACCAGCTCACCATCGAGCGCTTCCGCCCCGCCCTGCGCGCAGCAAGCAACGACAGCACCATCGGCATGCTCGATTTCACCGGCAGCAGCAAGCAGGCCACGCGTGAAGGCAGCGAGTCGATTCTCGAAACCGCCGAGCGCGCGGGCTTAACACCTGCACACGGCTGCCGCATGGGCATCTGCCACGGCTGCACCGCGAAGTTGGTCTGCGGCGAAGTGCGCGACCTGCGCGACGGCCGTGTCTACGCCGACGAAGGCGACCTCATCCAGATCTGCGTCTGCGCCCCCATCGGCGCCGTGCAGATCGACCTCTAATTCTCTCAACGAACAGGAGCATCACCATGACTGCTACCCGCACGAGCCTCAAGAACCTCAAGGGCGACAACGCCAAGATCTACGCCGACGCCAAGGAGGCGATGCCGAAAGCCCCGCGCCTGACGCGCGAGCAGGCTGACGCCTTTGGCCGCGAACTCGACGCCCTGCGTGAAGGCGTGCTCGCCTCGCGCGGTGCCGAAGACGCTGCCTACATCCGCAAGATCATTGCCCTGCAGCGCAAGATGGAAGTGGCCGGTCGCGCCACCATCTACGCCGGCATCGTCTTTCCGCCCGCCTTCGTGGCCGGTGCGCTCACACTCGGTGCCGCGAAAATCCTCGACAACATGGAAGTCGGTCACAACATCATGCACGGCCAGTGGGACTGGATGCGCGACCCGGTGATCCACAGCAGCAAGTGGGATTGGGATACGGCCGCCCCCGCCGACCAGTGGAAGCACAGCCACAACGTCGAGCACCACACCTGGACCAACGTGGTCGGCATGGATCAGGACGTCGGCTACGGCATTCTGCGCATGAGCGAGCAGCAAGAATGGCAGCCGCGCCATCTGCTCAACCCCATCAACAATGCCCTGCTGGCCATGCTGTTCCAGTACGGCGTGGGCGTGCACGACACGGGTATTGCCGAAGTGCGCAGCCTCAAGGCCCTGCGCAATCTGAAGCCTGAGCAGAAGGCCAAGTTGAAGGCGGTGTGGGCCAAGGTGAAGAAGCAATCCCTCAAGGACTACGTGCTGTTCCCCGCCCTCGCCGGCCCGTTCTTCGCGCCCGTGCTGGCCGCGAACATCGGTGCGAACCTGACGCGCAATCTGTGGACCTACATGATCATCTTCTGCGGCCACTTTCCGGACGGTGTGGAGCAGTTCACTGTCGAAAGCGTGAAGAACGAATCGCGCGGCCAGTGGTATCTGCGCCAGCTGCTCGGCAGCGCCAACATCAAGGGCGGCAAGACGCTGAACGTAATGAGCGGGCACCTGAGCTTCCAGATCGAACACCACCTGTTCCCGGATTTGCCGAGCAACCGCTACCCGGAACTCTCGAAGGAAGTGCAGAAGATCTGCGCGAAGTACGACCTGCCCTACAACAGCGCCTCGCTCGCTCGTCAGTTCGGCACCACCTTGAAGCGCGTGGTCAAGCTGGGGCTGCCGACCAAGCAGGATCTCAAGCGCACGATGACCGCTGCATTTGCCTGAAAAACCTCCTGCGGCATGGCCCATGCCATGCCGCAGCGCAGCAATGACGAGACGCCGAAACAGGCGCATATTTGCTGAACGCGGCACCCATAAAAACGATTCACAACCAGCCACATGGAGGAGAAACCATGCAGCCACAACCTCAGGCAGCGCAACGCTCGCTGCTGAGTCGCTTTACGGCATTGACCGATGCCTTCGCCTTCCCCCTGCGCACCTCGCACTATCTGGAGCTGGTGAACCCGCTCTGGACCACGCACGCGCTGCAGGCCAAGGTGGTGAGCGTGTGGGACGAGACTGCGGACGCCCGCACTATCACGCTGAAGCCCGGCCGCAACTGGCGCAGCCATCGCCCCGGCCAGCACCTGCGCGTCGGCGTGCCGATTGGCGGCATGCACTACACGCGCACCTATTCGATTTCGTCCGCACCCGAGCGCGACGATGGCTGCTTCACCATCACCGTGAAGGCCATCAACGGCGGCCGCATGTCGCACCATCTGGTGCGCAACATCAAGCCGGGCGACTTTCTGCCGATCGGCGTGCCGCAGGGCGATTTCTATCTGCCGGATGCCAACCCGGTCGAGCCGCTGTTCATCAGCGCCGGTAGCGGCATTACGCCGGTCATGTCGATGCTGCGCAGCCTCGTCGCGCAGGAGCGTCTGCCGGATGTCACCCACATTCACTACGCGCCGCATGCCTACGACGTGATCTTTGGGCAGGAGCTGCAAGCACTCGCCGCCAAGCACCCGCGCTACAAGCTGCACCTCATCTATACACGCGAGCCGGGCGAAACCACCTCTCAGAAGCGCCACTTCTCGGCGGCCACGCTCGACAGCGTCTGCCCCGACTGGCGCACCCGCGATACCTATGCCTGCGGCCCGCAAGGTTTGCTCGACGCCGTCGAATCGCACTGGCGCGATGCCGGTGTGTCACGCCAGCTGCACACCGAGCGCTTCCGTGCACAGGTGGCAGCGGCACCGAGCAAGATCACCAGCGGTACGGTGCGCTTCGTCAACAGTGGTGTGACTGCGGCGAGCGATGGCGTCATCAACCTGCTGCGCCTCGCCGAAGACCAAGGCCTGAACCCGCCGCATGGCTGCCGCATGGGCATCTGCCACGGCTGCGACGCCAAGCTCAAATCCGGCTGCGTGCGCGATCTGCGCACCAATGCCCTGCTCAACGAGGTCGGCGCCATCGTGCAGATCTGCGTCTGTGCTGCCGCAGGCGATGCCGAACTCGAAGTCTGATTTCTCAACTTAGCCAAGGAGACACCCATGGGCATGCCCACACACTTAACCAACGCCGAAATCGAAGAGTTTGGCCGCGAGATGGACGCCATCCGCAACGAGGTGATGGACTCGCGCGGTGCGGCCGACCGCGCTTACATCCTCAAGATCATCCGCATCCAACGCAGCCTTGCTCTGGGCGGCCGCATCGTGATGTTCCTCAGCTTCTTGCTGCTGCCTGCAAGCCAGCTCGCCTACGCCGGCTGGCCGCAGTTCATTGCCGTGCTGGGCTTGGGCGCGGCCATGCTGGGCATCGCCAAGATTCTCGAAAACATGGAGATCGGCCACAACGTGATGCATGCGCAGTGGGACTGGATGCGCGACCCGAACATACAGAGCAACACCTGGGAGTGGGACAACGTCTGCCCGTCGGACCAGTGGAAGCACAGCCATAACGTCGTCCACCACACCTGGACCAACGTGTTCGGCAAAGACCCGGACATTGGCTACGGCGTGCTGCGCGTGACGCCGCAGCAGCGCTGGAAGCCCAAGTATCTGATACAGCCCGTCACCAACTTCTTCCTCAACATCTGGTTCCAGTGGGGTGTGGCGGTGCACGATGTGGAGCCCGACAAGCTGCTCTCCGGTGAAAAGAAGATCAGCTCGGTCAAGCATCTGCTGCGCGGCATTGCGCAGAAGGCCGCGCGCCAGCTGCTGAAGGACTACGTGCTCTGGCCCGCCCTCGGCGCGCTCGTCACCGTGCCGTTCTCGCTTGGCCTCGGTCTGGATATGGGCCACGTCGCCCTGCTCGCCTTTGCCTGGCTAGTGGGTGCCAACGCCATCGCCAACCTGATGCGCAACATCTGGTCGAACGTCATCATCTTCTGCGGGCACTTCCCCAGCGGCGTGCAGCACTTCACCAAGCAGGAAGTCGAAGGCGAAACCCGCGCCCGCTGGTATGTGCGCCAGCTGCTCGGCAGCTGCAACATCGGCGGCGGCAAGATCTTTCACATCCTCAGTGGCAACTTGAGCCACCAGATCGAGCACCATCTGTTCCCAGACATGCCGAGCAACCGCTACCCCGAAGTCGCACCGCGCGTGCGCGCCATGGCAGCGCGGTATCGCCTGCCTTACAACACCGGCTCGCTGACGCGGCAGTTCGGCACGACCACGTGGACGATCTGGCGCTTGGCCTTCCCCGGTGGTCGCGTGCATACCCTGACGGCCTAAGTGCCGCGCAACAAAAAGCCGACTCGAAGTCGGCTTTTTGTTGCGTGTCAGCGCTACGTTCTCATTGGCCTCAAGCGGCCCAATTCTCGACGCGCAAACCCGGCACCCGCGCAAACTCTGCGAGATTGTTGGTCACCACAATCAAGCCCAGTGAGCGAGCATGCCCCGCGATCATCTGGTCGTAGGGGCCTATGGGCGTGCCCAGCTTCGCCAGTTCAGCGCGAATCTGCCCGGCATGTGTGGCAGCGGCGGCACCAAAGTCGAGCACCTCCAGCCGGGCGAGAAAGCCCTCCACATCCAATAGATTTTGAGTGGGCTTCGAGGATTTCTCGGCATCGTAGATCAGCTCCATCTGCGTCACTGCCGAAATGCACATCTGGCCTGCGTGCGCATTAAACACCTCACGTACAGCCTGCGGTCGATTCTTGATGGTGTAGATCGAGATGTCGGTATCGAGCATGAACTTGAGCATCACAAACCCTCGCGCTCCTGCGGGTTTGGCTGGTCTCGACTCGTCATGAAGTCGCTCGTTACAGCGGGGGCCGCAAACCAGCTATCCCAGCCCTCACCGACCGGAGTAATAAGGCGCGCGCGACCCAGCGTCACGATGTCCACCTGCTTCACATCCGCAGGCAGGGCAACCGCCTTGGGCAGTCGCACGGCCTGGCTCTTGTTGCTCATGAACACACCAGCTCTTTCCATGGTTCGCTCCTTAAGGGGCGTAATAACATCGAGCAATCGTGTCGTCTGAAATGGGATATGTCAACGACATATCCCATTTCAGACATGGTTCTTAACCAGTAGGTCTAACGCCCAAGTTCACCGGAAAAACAGCCGTAGTGCAGCGTAGCGAAACGAAGGCTGATTTTTCCGGTGCAACGCATTGTTAGGGCTGCTTTGGCCCGCGAATCTCTTTTAGCTCGCCACCAAACCAAGCAAAGACTCGCTCACATTTTTGACATAGCAACGCGCTTTTATTTTTGATTAAGGGTATTTCGCAAACCGGACAGAATGTGGACATTTTTTATTCCTTAAAATCCCAGTAGTATGCCGCTAGGAGTAATATAGTGAACGAGCCATTTTCCATCGATTTGATACATTTTATAGGTGGTTTGCCATTCTGAAAGTTTTAGTTCTTCAAGATATTTTTTATTAGAGGGTCCAGCATTTTTATACAGAGCAGTTTGTGAGCCCAATACTTCTGATTTCAACTTAAAGTCTATAGTTACTTCAGCTGAGCCTCCAGTTGGAAGGCCGTTAATTATTTCTGTGGAAGGTTTTATTTTCTCATTTGTTACCTGCCAGCTAAGCCCATGATCCTCAAACTGTGAGGCAACTAGCATGGCATCTTTAAATTGTTGCGGCTTATCTTTATCTGTTTCGGCATAGAAAGCCTTAAGTTGGTCATCGCAGTATTTTAGTGCTTCACTGTAAGACTGGTCGTTGTAAATTGTTTTGACAAAAGCCATAGCCGCTTTAGACGGAGTATCTGGAGTTTTATTGGCACAGCTGATAAGAGGAATCGACAACAAGACGCAAAACAAAGTTTTCATAGATATGCTCCTTTGATAATAGCCCTAACGCATATTGGACAGACGGGGTTTTTGGCAAAGAGTCAGCACAAGACAATCCTCCATCACAAAAAGCCCACGAAAATCTCAGGTGCGAAGATTTAGTACGGACTAAGATTTGGCGGATGACTTCTAGCCTGCCACTGCCCTCTAGCCCCGCCCCAAAGCTGCTCGACCGTGTACGCCAGGCCGTTCGGGTTCGAGGATATAGCCTGCGTACGGAAGAAAGCTACACCGACTGGTGCCGTCGTTTCATCCTGTTTCATGGCAAGCGCCACCCGGCAGAGATGGGGGCGGCGGAGGTGACCAGTTTTCTCACGCATTTGGCGGTGGGGCGCGACGTGGCGTCGTCCACGCAGAATCAGGCGCGGGCGGCTTTGGTGTTTATGTAGGTGCATTTGAATCATCTACCCCAGCGTCGAATCGCGGCGGACGCAGCGTGTGACGTAACGAGCATGCTCGACAAGCTCTGATGCAAAACCTATACAACCAGTGCAACAATCCAAATACGTTCACTTTTTGTATAGCCATGCCCGCCCGCACCAAAGCAGCGTCTAAAGCCCGCATCGCACCGCTCGCCAGCAGCACCGATGGTGCTTACCGCATTGCAGCGGTGGCCAAGCTCACCGGCATGCCGGTGCCGACCATCCGCATGTGGGAGCGGCGCTATGGCGTAGTCACACCCGCGCGCAGTGCGGCCAATGGGCGACTGTATTCGCGGGCGGATATTGACCGCTTGATGTTGCTCAAGGCCGTGGCCGATGCGGGCCATGCCATTGGCACCGTGGCGCAACTGAGCGAGCCGCAGTTGCAGGCGCGCCTGCTGGAAGCGCCCGGCCGCAGTAGCAGCGTGCCCGCCAACACCCCGTGCCGCGTGCTGGTGTGCGGGGCCGCGCTGGCGGCGCGGCTGGACAAGGCCTGGGCAGGCCGTAGCGATGTGCAGATCACCGCCACGCTCACGCCGCTCTCGGCGGATGCGCCAGCGGTGCAGACCACGGCCGACGCAGTGATCGTCGAGGCCGCCACCTTGCAGTCCGCACCCATTCGCAGCCTGCGGCAGTTGCGTATGCAGACGCGCGCCAAGGTGATGATCGTGGTCTACGGCTTCGGCAATCGGCAGACGCTGGCGCGGCTGGATCAAGAAGGCATCATTGCGCTGGCTTTGCCCGCCGAGCCTGCGCATTTGGCGCGCATCTGCCTGCTGGGGTCGACCGCGGAGGCACCGTCTGCCCATGACCTGCACATGCAGCCCTTGCAGACGCTCAGCCCCCGCCGCTACGACGAAACCTTTCTCGCCACGGTGGCACAGCTGCCTAGCACGGTGCGCTGCGAGTGCCCGCATCACTTGGCCGATTTGCTCACCAAGCTCAATGCCTTCGAGCAATACAGCCTGGAGTGCGAGAGCAGCGATACAGCCGATGCTTCGATCCATTCACTGCTCTACACCACCGCCGCGCAGTGCCGGCAGTGGCTGGAGCAGGCGCTGCATCAGGTGCTTCAGCACGAGGGAATAACGGATCCTACGGCGTCACCCTCACCAAAGGCCGCACGGCGCTGAAGCCGCCATCCAGCGCGAGGATCTGGCCGGTCATCCAGCCATCGGCATCGAGCAGTTGCAGCGCCCAGGCGGCCACCTCGTCGGCTCGGCCCAGGCGCGCCAGCGGGTATTGCACGGTCACACCGGCGCGCATGCGGTCGTTGCGGGTGAAGCCTTCGGTCATCGGCGTTTCGGTGAGGCCCAGCGCCAGGGCGTTGATGCGCCAGCCGCGCGGTGACCAGTCGGCAGCCAATGCGCGCACCAGGCCTTCAACCCCCGCCTTGGCGGCGGCAACGGCGGCGTGATTGGGCGTGCCCATGCCCGCCGCCACCGAGCTGAACAACACTGCCGCACCCTGCGGCAGCTCGGCGCGCGCCTGTGCATAGGCGCGCAGCGTGAAATAGGCCGACTCGAGGTTTGCGGCCATCACCTGCCGCCATTGGTCCTCGGTGCTGCGCTCAATCGCGCCCAGCCGCACATTGCCCGCTGCATGGCAGAGCAAGCTTGGCGCCTCGCCGAAGTGGCTGCGCGCTGCATCGAACGCCGCCGCTGCACCAGCGCCAGTGCTGACGTCGGCAGTTACATCCAACTGTTGCGCGGTTGCTACCGGGGCCGATGCACTGCGCCGCGATACCACCGCCACGCGCCAACCACGGGCCAGGGCAGCCGTCACCACCGCAGCCCCCACACCGCCACGCGCGCCAGTGACCAGCAGCAGCGGTGCAGTCGCAGAGGACTCTGTAGACAAGGCATTGATCATGGCGGCGCTCCAAAAAAGAAGGCCGGCGGAGCCGACCTTAAAGGACCTGCGACCACGGAGGTTTGCGGTGCGGCAGGTCATAGGGAAGCTAGAGTTTCACCGAGATGCGTCGTTTTGTAAACATTTTGTATCGTTATTTGTGTTTATTACCTATACAAATAGAATACACTGCGCACGTAGTTTGATTTTGCACCGCTGCTGCGATGCCGCCGTGCTGTCACTGCACTGTCTAGCCAGATGTTTCTCAAGCCAACAGGAGTTGAACCATGTCCATGCAAACCACCCGCCGCGCCTTTCTGGGCCTTTGCGGCGCAGCCGCACTCGCCGCCATCCCCGTGCGGGTTTTGGCACAGGCCGCACCCGCGAAACTCGACGTGAAGGACCCCACCGCCGTCGCCCTCGGCTACGTCGAAAACGCCGCCAAGATCACCGCCGCCAAGGAACCCACCTTCAAGGCCGGCAGCCACTGCGGCAGCTGCGCGCTTTACGGCAAGGCGCAGGAAAAAGCCGGCTATGCCCCCTGCGGCGCCGTGGGCGGCAAGCTGGTCGCCAAGGCCGGCTGGTGCAAGGCCTTCGCGGGTTAGTCGGGTCACCGGGCGATGGGCGCTGAGGCGATCAAAACCTGTGCCGTGATCGGTGCGGGCGCGGCGGGCTTGACCGCCGCCCGACTGCTGCAGGGCCGAGGCGTGGCGGTGACGGTGTTCGACAAGGGCCGCAAGCCCGGCGGCCGCCTCGCCAGCCGCGAGACGGCGCACGGCAGCTTCGACCACGGCGTGCAATATCTCGCCGCCGAAGGTGCGTCGCTACGGCAATCGCTGATCGCTCCGTGCAGCCAGGGGCATGCGACGACATGGGCGGTGTCTGTGGTCGAAGACCAGCAGCACTTCATCCGCCAGCCCTTGATCGGCGTGCCCAGCAACAACCAGATTGCGCAGTGCTGGGCAACAGGGCTGACGGTGTCGCAGCAGCAGCGTGTGGAGTCGATCACCCGTGATGCCACCTCGTGGCAGCTGCGTATTGCGGGCCAGGCGCAGCCCTGCGCTTTCGATGCCGTAGTGGTCACCGTGCCGCAGCCGCAACTCCAGCCGCTGCTGCCTGATATCGCACTACCGCAGCTGCTGCACCGCATTGCTTATTACCCGTGCTGGACGCTGCTGTGGGTGCCCACCGCCACCGAGCTGCCCGAGCTACTGCCCTTCAGCCCGCCGGGGCACGAGTGCATCGGCTGGATCGCCCGGGAAGATTCCAAACCCGGCCGCAATGGCCCGCCGCGCTACGTGGTGCATGCCACTACTGCATGGTCGCTGCGCATGCTGGAGCAGCCTGCTGAAACAGTATCTGCGGCGCTGCAAACCACAGCGGCGCAGCTGCTGGGCATCGCACCGCAAGCGCATTTTGCAATGGCACACCGCTGGCGCTTTGCGCGCGTGCGCCAGAGTCTGGAGCGGCCGCAGCTCACGCTCGCACCGGGGCTGCACTACGCCAGCGATGGCTGCCTGGGCGATCGCGTCGAGCACGCGATGACCAGTGGCGCGGCGGCGGCCACCGCACTGCTCGCCAGCAGCTTCTGAGCAGGTCGTCCATGCACACCGCAACCGACTTTGCACCGACGACCGAAGCCGCTCAGGCACGCCTGCGCTGCATCAACCCAAGCACGTACGCCCGCACCCGCAATGCACTCGACGGCGCGGTGACGCGCCTCTCTCCCTACTTGACCCACGGCCTGCTGGACTTGCCCGATGCACTCGTCGCGCTGCAACAGCAGCACCCGCTCGGGCCGCAAGACAAGCTGGTGATGGAGTTCGGCTGGCGCGAGTTTTTCGCACACGTCTGGCGGCATCAGGGCGAGCGCATCTTCAAGGACCTACGCCCGCCCATCACCACGCTGCCATACGCCAGCGTGCTGCCAGAGGACGTGCGCCGCGCCAACACCGGCGTGCCGGTGATCGACCAGGCCGTGCGCACGCTCTATGCCACCGGCTATCTCCACAACCACGCCCGCATGTGGCTAGCGAGCTACCTCGTGCATCTACGCAAGGTGCACTGGCGCACGGGGGCAGACTGGCTCTACGCCCATCTGCTCGACGGCGATCTCGCCAGCAATCACCTGTCGTGGCAGTGGGTGGCGGGCACTTTCAGCATCAAGCCCTATCTGTTCAATGCCGAGAACGTGGCGCGCTTCGCACCGCGCGAGTGGCATAGCCCCGGCACGGTGATAGACACCTCGTACGAAGCGCTGGATGTGCTCGCGCGCGAGACGCCCGACTGCGGGCCAGAGGCCATGCAAGCGGCGCCCGTCGAAGCCCCCCAAACCTTCACCGCACCGCCGCTGCACACCTTCACGGCGCTGCCGCTAGATGCGGTGGATTCGTTGCCCGCCAGCCTCCAGCTGATCCACCCCTGGAGCCTGGGCGAGCACAGCACAGCCGGCTATCGCCTGGGCGTGATCCACCTGCCGTTTCACGCGCGCTTCGCGTGGTCGGCGCGGCGCTGGGCGTTCGTCGCCGAGCGAATGCGCGCTTGCTGCGATGCCGTGTTCGTCGGCGACTTGCATGCCCTGCTGCCGATGCTCAAAACCCGCACCGTCAGCGCCCGCGACACACTGAACCCCGGCTACGCCGAAGCGCTGCGCAAGGGGCCGGTGCGGCTCGAAGCCATACCGCGCTTTCTTGAAGACCCCGAAAAATACTGCCAGAGCTTCAGCAAGTTCTACGGCGTGCAAGGCAAGTGGCACTGAGCCAGACTGACCGCATGCGCACCACCACGCCCTACCCTGATGAGCTGCCGATCTTCTCGCTCGGCAACCCGCTGTTCCCGGCCGGGTTGCTGCACCTCAACATCTTCGAGCCCCGCTATCTGGCCATGACCAGCGAGTGCATCAAGAGCGGCAAACCCTTCGGCGTGAGCCTGATCCGCGCGGGCTTCGAGGTGGGTGTGCCGGCGGTACCTTCAGCCATTGGCTGTACCGCGCGCATCATCGAGTGGTCGCAGCCCATGACCGACCGCTATCGACTGGTGTGCAAGGGCGAGTCCCTATTCAAAATCATCAGCCGCCGGGTTGCCGACGATGGTCTGATGGTGGCAGCCGTCGAGCTGATCGACCCGCCCGATCCGCTCGCGCTGCCGTCGCAGCACGCTGGTTTGGCGGCACTGATCAAGGAGCTGATCGAGGCACTCGGTGAAGACGCGCCGCTGCCCAAGCCACGCCGCTTCAACGATGCCGCCTGGGTCGCCAACCGCTGGGCCGAGCTGCTGCCGGTCACGCCCGAGCGCCGGCAGCGCTGGCTGGAACAGGCTGATCCCTTGGTGGCCCTGGTCGAAATCGAGCAACTGCTGGCCGAGCAAACCGGCGGCAGCGGCCCATGAAAACCAAGGCCTGTGCGCGCTGTGCGCAGGCCACGGCGGTAGCGTATCGCGTGCAGCCCGCCCCCGCGAGCGGTTGGCTATTCGTCTGCCCCGGCTGCCTGCCGAATGAGCAGACCAACCCCGGCTACCGCTACGGCGGCACGTGGAAGGGTTGTCGCCACTAATGGCAACGAAAGGCGCACGCCACTGATGGCCATCAAGAACACCACCGCTGGCGGTCGCACGCTCAAGCTGCTGGGCGTGGGTGCGCGCACGCTCGGGCGCTCGCTCATCAAGAACCTGCCGGTGGGCGGCGACAAGGCCGAGCGCTCGCTGCGCTACTGGACCGACGTCGGCAGCGACATGGTGAAAACCTTGGGCGAGCTGCGCGGTGCGGCGATGAAGTTGGGCCAGCTCGCCTCGCAATACAGCGATGTGCTGCCGCCTGCGCTCGCGCAGCAACTCAAGCTCTTGCAACGCTCGGTCACGCCGCTGCCATTCGCCGAGATCGAGCCGCTGCTGCACGCGCAGTGGTCAGCGAAACAGCGCAAGGCCGTGCAGCACATCGAGCCCATGGCAATGGCGGCAGCCAGTATCGGCCAGGTGCATCGCGCCGTGCTCGCCAATGGCGAGGCGGTGGTGATCAAGCTGCGTTACCCCGGCGTGCGCGAGGCGGTGGATGCCGACCTCTCGCAGCTGCGGCGTCTCATCAGCGCCAGCAAGCTGCTGCCGATAGACGATAACGCCATGGACCGGTTGATGGCCGAAGTGAAGGCGCGCTTTCGCGAAGAAACCGACTACGCCGCCGAGCTGGCGCATCTGCAACATCTGCGCAGTGCGGCGGCCCTGCCCGGCATCGTTTACGCCACGCCGCACACCGCGCTCTGCACCGACGGCATTCTGGTGATGAGCGAAGAGCCCGGCGACACGCTCGACACCGCTGCCACCTGGTCGGCCGAGACCCGCGATGCGCTGGGCACATTGCTGTGCCAATGGATCGCCCACAGCATGTTCGAAGTGCGCGCGGTGCACGCCGACCCGCACCCCGGCAACTTCGCGTTCCGCGCGGATGGCCGCGTGGTGATCTACGACATGGGCTGTGTGAAGAACGTGCCCGCACCCGTGGTAGCCAGCGTGCGCATGCTGCTCGATGCCGCCATCGCTTCCGATTGGCAAGGCCTGCACGAGGCCCTGATCACGCTCGATGGTGTCTCGCCCAACGTGCCGCTCGCCAAGGTGCAGGAGCTCTACTCGGATTTCACGCAGCTCATCGTCCACCGCTTGCTCGCCGACGAAACCTTCGATTTCGGTGCACCCGGTTTCATCGAAGACGTGCGCCAGGCCGGCCGCAAGCACCTGCTGCAATCCTTCAAGTTTCAGCCGGTCTCCGACCTCATCTTCGTGATGCGGGCACTGGGTGGCTTGTACTGGATTCTTCGCAGCCTGAAGGCCGTGGTGCCGGTGCGGGCGCTGCTGGCTGCGCAGGGCTTGAACGTGCAGCCCGCCGCGCCGCCGTCGCCAACCCCTGTTTGAGCCATCGGGTCTAAGCTGATGAGGGGTCGATACTGCTCGACGCTGATGCTGCACCTTAGCCATACCTTTTTGCCCGGAGCGTTCCCGTGCCATCAAAACAAATCCTGTTCCGTCCGCTGAAGCCGTCTCTCGGGATGGGCGTCGTGCTCGCGCTCATGGCATGCAGCGGCATGGCGCACGCCGATATCGAAGCAAGGCTCACGGGCAAGATGGCAAGGGCGATTGATGGGCCTTCGAGCGAACAGTTGCTGCATCTGGAGGCAAGCCGCGATGTGGTGCTGATCAGCAGCGACAGCACCGGTGATGCAGTGAGGTATGGCAAGGGCATGCACATGCTCACCGTGCGCTCCGGCATGCAGTCCGGAGCCGCCACCAAGACGCTCGACATGATGGCTGTGGCGCGCAGCGGCAAGAGCCTGGACCAGCTCGGCGTCAGGGCCTCGACCGGCGTGCGGCTGTGCATGCTGCCGGCCAACGCGCGGGCCAGCCGGCAGTTTGTTGCCACCGGCCGCCAGCAAACGGTTGCCGGACCCAGCCCCATTGCCGCCGAGGTCTACCGCCTGACCTGGACGGCCAAGCCAGGCCAGGATTTCACCAGCGACGTACTGCTCAGCCGAGACCCCGCTGCGCTCGCATTCACCGACGCGCTGCAAACGATGGCCACCGCGCTGGAAGGCGGCATGGCGGGCGAGAACGGGCAAGCGGTCATGGGCTTTCTGGGCGATCTGCAAAGCCGAGGTCTGGGCGTGCTCGCGGTGCAAGACTGTTTCGCACTCACCTGGCTGGATGGCCATGCGCAGCTCGACACCGCCCGTCTTGCCGAACCCACCCAGTTCGACAAGCCCGGTGGGGGTGCGACAACCGCTCTGGCAGAACGCGGCTCTGGCACAGTCGAGGAAATGTGTCACGCCATCGACAGCAAAGGCACCATCAACTGCGAAACTAGCGAGAGTTATGCACGCTGCAAGAAGCTCGAAGGCAAGGGCAAGCTCCTCGTGGAAGGGCACCCGAAGCCGGTAGCGGTCGTGCACTGCAACCGGGCCGGGTAAACACGCACGGGCTGCGCGCGCGGCACCATCGGGAGCCACAGTTCAGTAAGCTGTCTGAGGCAAGACTTTTCCAACCTCCCAACACTTTTCTTCCTGCATGAATCGCAGAAAATTTCTCCAGGCCGCGGCCGCACTCTCCACCTTTGGTTTCCCCTTTTCGACGTTTGCAGAGTCGCCGCCGACACTGGCCGTCACGGCCACCCGGTTTGACTACGCCTGGCTCAAGGGCCATGCACAGGCGCTGGCGGCCAGGCCGTACGTCTCTCACGCTGGAGAGCTGCCCGCCGCCCTCAAAAACCTGAGCTGGGACGATTACCAGCGCATCCAGTTCAAGGCCGAGCACTCGCTCTGGCGCGAGCTGGATACGCCCTTCCAGGTGCGGCTGTTCCATCTCGGCCTGTACTTCCAGACGCCGGTGCGCATTCATGAGGTGGTCGACGGCCAAGCCCGCGAACTGGCCTACGACGGCGGCAGCTTCAGCTACGACGGCAAGACGCCGCTCGGCAAGCTGCCCGCCGATCTCGGCTACGCCGGCTTTCGCATCCAGACACCGCCCGAGTTCAAGCTCGATGTAGCCGCGTTTCTGGGGGCCAGCTATTTTCGCGCCGTCGGCGAGGACAAGCAGTACGGTCTTTCGGCGCGCGGGCTGGCCATCAACACCGGCATGTCGCAGCCCGAGGAGTTTCCCAACTTCAGCGCCTACTGGCTGGAGCGGCCGAGCAAGAACAGCGAGCGTCTGCGCGTCTACGCACTGCTCGACTCCCCCAGCACCACCGGCGCTTATCTCTTCAACATCACACCGGGCAGCAATCTGGTGATGGAGATCGACGCTGCGCTCTACCCGCGCAAGCCCATCGAGCGCCTGGGCCTGGCACCGCTTACCAGCATGTATCAAGTGGGCGAAAACGACCGCCGCATGGACTGGGACTGGCGGCCAGAGATCCACGACACCGATGGCCTGGCCATGCACACCGGGGCTGGTGAATGGCTGTGGCGACCGCTGATGAACCCTCTCGGTGTGCGGGTGAACTCGTACTACGACAACAACCTGCGCGGCTTTGGCCTCTTGCAGCGCGACCGCAACTTTGACCACTACCAGGACGACGGCGTGTTCTACGAGAAGCGCCCCAGCCTCTGGGTGGAGCCGAAAGGCGACTGGGGCAAGGGCGCGGTGCAGCTGGTGGAGATACCCACCGTGGACGAGACCTTCGACAACATCGTCGCGTTCTGGAACCCCGCCGAACCGGTGGTGCCCGGCAAGGAGTTTCTGCTCTCCTACAAGCTGCACTGGGGCGCAACGCCACCTTCGGTGCCGCTGGGCGCGACAGTGCGCGCCAGCCGCACCGGTCTCGGTGGCGTCATCGGCAAAAAGCGCACGCAATTCTCCTGGCGCTTTGCAGTCGACTTTGCCGGCGGCAAGCTCGCCACACTCGACGCCAAGGCCAAGGTCGAGGCCGTCATCACCGCCTCGCGTGGCACGGTGGAAATCACCTCTGCCAGACCGCTGACCGAACTCAATGGCTATCGCGCCATGTTCGATCTGGTGCCCGACAACAGCCTGGAACCGATCAATCTGCGCATGTATCTCAAGAGCGGCAACGAGGTGCTGAGCGAGACCTGGCTGTATCAGTACACGCCACCGCCTTTCAGCGAGCGCAAGTTGTATTAGTCAGCGAGCGGCAGGCGCAGAACCGCCTCGAAGCCCCCGCCGCTGCGATTGCGAAACACCAGCGAGCCATTGGCCGCCGCGATGCAGCGGCGGACAATGGCGAGGCCAAGGCCCGTGCCGCCGTGCTCTCGGGCGCGGGCGAAGTCCGGCCGGTAGAAGGGCTCGCCTAGCCTCGCCAGAGCGGCTTCGGGCACGCCGGGACCCCTATCGCTGATCATGACCTGCACTTGAGTGCCGATGATTTCAGCTTGGATCTGCACATCCACCTTGCCGTGGCGCAGGGCATTGCGGATGAGATTGGCGAGCGCACGCTGAACCAGTGCAGGCGGCACTGAAACCAACAGCTCGGCGGGCACGCTGACCTTCACCGCCGCAAGGATTTCGACGCTCGGTGCTTCCTGTTCCAGTGCCGCCTCCACCAGCTCACAGAGGGCGCAGACCTGCGCCGACTCACGGGCGGTGGCCTGACCCGTGCGCGAGAACAGCAGCAGCTCATCGAGCAGCACCGACATCTGCTCGGCGTCGTCGTGCAGATCAGCCTGCACTTGCGCAGTGCGCGGGTCAGGTGCGGTGCCCAGCAATTCGAGCCCGACACGCAGGCGTGCCAGCGGTGCGGTGACTTCGTGGGCCACGTCGGCCACGAACTGCTTCTGGGTTTCCACCTGTCGCTCCAGCCTTGCCGCCATGTCGTTGACGGATTCGGCCAGCTGGCCTAATTCGTCACGGCGCGCCAGCGGCACGCGCACGTCGAAGCGGCCTTCGGCAATGGTCTGCGTTGCGCGGGTGAGTGCGGTTACAGCCCGCGTGAGGCGCCAGGCAAACGGCGCCCACACCAGCCCGGTGGCGAGCAGGCACAGCAGGCCAAACAGCACCCAGTCGGCAATGCCGAGAAACCGCAGCAGCGAGACCCAGCCTGCGGTCTGCACATCGAGATCGACCGGCCGGCCATTGACCTGCATGGGGATGCGCACCGCAAAGCCCTCGCGCCAGCTGCTGTGCCTGACGGCAATCATGTCGGCCCGCACGCTGCGATCGGTCTGCGGGCCATTGGGTGGATTGGTATTGTTCCGCTCGGGTGGAGGGCCCCGGGGTGCGTCGGGTGGCGGCATGCCGAAGTGCGGACCGTGCTCACCATCCGGCGGCGGTCGCTCGCCGGATGGTGGGCCGCCACCAAACCGGGCGTGGGCGGAAAGCTGCACACCGCGCTGACTACCCTCGGCCTGCAATACGGACTGCCATTGCGCGGCCGGCACCGCAGCCAGCTTGAGCGCCAGTTGATCGCCCACATTGAGCAGGCGCTCGCGCACGGGCGCCGTGAGCAGCAAGTCCCACCCCGCGCCACCGCGACCCGGCAGGGCAACGAACAGACCGGCGAGCAGTGCGAAGTTGAGCAGCAGGCCCGTCAGCAGGCGCAGGGCAAGCGGATAGCGCCAGCGCGTGCGCGGCGCGCTCATTCGGGCTCCGCGTTCATCAGCGCGTAGCCGATGCCGCGCACGGTGCGGATGTGCCGCGGCGCCTTGGGGTCGTCGCCCAGCTTGCTGCGCAGCTTGCCGATGTGCACGTCGATGCTGCGGTCGTCGCTATCGAAGTTGCGGTCGCACACCTGCTCCAGCAGTTGCTCGCGCGAACAGACGCGCCCCTGGTAGCGCAGCAGTACCGCGAGCAGATCGAACTCGACGGCGGTGAGATGCAACTCGGCGGTGTCGTTGAAGGCGCGACGCGCCGCGATATCGAGCTTGATAGCACCCGCACTCAACTCGGGCGAAGGCGGCGGTGTGGCCGTGGCTCCTGCCGCCGCACGACGCAGCAGCGCGCGGGCGCGGGCCAGCAATTCGCGGGCAGAGACGGTCTTGGGCAGGTAGTCATCGGCACCCTCGTCCAGCCCCGCGATACGCTCGGTCTCGCCACCCCGAGCGGTGAGCATGAGAATCGGCAGGTTCGAGCCCTCGCGCAGCTTTTTCAGAATCGACAGGCCATCGAGACCGGGCAGCATCACGTCGAGTATCACTAGGTCCCAGGGCTCGCTGCGCGCGCGCATCAAGCCCTCGGCGCCGTCGTGCACGGCCACCAGCGTGAGGCCGTTGGCGGCGAAGTAATCGCCCAGCAGGCGTGCGAGCTTCTTGTCGTCTTCGACCAGCAGCACGCGCGCCACCGGGTGCGGTGCGGGCAGTGCGCTGGTGGCGGCGTGGGACATGAGCGAACGATGCAGGGGACGGGTGCGCAGTATCAAGTGCGGCCGCATGGCCATCGGCCGGCTTTACACGCCGCTTACAAAACCAGTGCGGTGCCACTTTGTAAGCCGAATGTAAAAAGCAGCGGCCTTGGCAGGCAGTTGCGAAACCATGCGTCTCGCACCGCCACCACCCCGAGGAGCCACCCCATGCGCCAGCAGACCCCCAGCCAGCCCCAAGCCGTCGCGACGCCGATTGATCTGCGCCGCCGCCTGACCCGCCGCGAGGCCCTGAACCTGCTGGGCAGTGCGGCCAGTGCCGCTTTCGTCGTCGGCTGCGGGGGCGCGATGACCGACACCACGACAACGACAACGACAACGACAACTACCGGCAGCACCACGACCACCACCGGCAGCTGCACCAAGGTGGCGGAGGAAACCGCAGGGCCCTTCCCCTCCAACGGCACCAACACCAATGCCGGGGTCAGCAAGAACGTGCTCACCGATTCGCGCGTGTTCCGCACCGATATCCGCAGCGATCTGGATGGCAGCAACACCCAGACCGGCACGCCGTTCACGCTGGTGATGACGCTGCAAAACCTCAACAACAGCTGCGCACCGCTGGGAGGCTATTACGTCTACCTCTGGCACTGCAATGCTAGTGGCAGTTACAGCCAGTACAGCGGCAACAACAACGGCGGTGATTTTTCAGATCGCACCTTCCTGCGCGGCGTCGGCGTGACCGATGCGAATGGCAAAGTCACTTTCAGCAGCATCTTCCCCGGCCGTTATTCAGGCCGGGCGACGCACATGCACTTTCAGGTCTACCCGGATAACACCCCGGCCAATGGCGAGCAGCGCGCCACCTCGCAGCTGGCCTTCCCCGCCGCCATCACCGACGGTAGCGGTAGCCCTTACACCAACACCACGCTCTACCCCCGCAGTGCCGCCAACAACACCAGCAACAGCAGCGACAACATCTTCAGCGATGGCACCGCGACCGAGCTACTGACCATCACGGGCGACAACAGCAGTGGCTACGTGGGCACGATCACGGTGGCTGTCGCAGCCTGATTTTATGGATTGGCATCAAGCCCGCTTCGGCGGGCTTTTTTGATGGCGACTGCAACCAAAGCTTCATCGGCCTGACGCAAGCCGGCACTACCGTGCGCGCTGCCGCATTGGGGCGGCGATCAGATAGGACCAGCCAATGCCAGTTCACACGCCGTCACGCCTGCGCGACAGGCCGCACCGCCATCTGCTGCTGGTGCCTTTGCTGGCCAGTGCGGCGCTATCGGCCTGCCATGACGACCATCTGTCGACTGCCCCGCAGACACTGGCGCCCATGCCAACGCCGGTGCCCACGCCGATGGATGGCGAACTACTGCCGCCGGTCATCCATTGCGCTCCGGGTGCCACGACCACAGCGGCGGCTGAGAGCCATACACTGCTCGCAGCGGATTGCCGTGCAGTCACGACGGGAGCGGCGTCATGAGTCTCGACCGCCGTAACTTCCTTCGCTTTGCCGGTGCTGCCATGGCGACCAGCGCGCTGCCGCTCAGCATCCAGAAGGCGCTGGCGATCCCGGCCAACAACCGCACCGGCACGATTCAAGACGTCGAACACGTGGTGGTGCTGATGCAAGAAAACCGCAGCTTCGACCACTACTTCGGCACCCTGCCCGGCGTGCGCGGCTTTGGCGATCGCTTCCCCATCCCGCTCGCCAATGGCAAGGACGTGTGGCACCAGACCGACCGCCTATTGAACGAGGTGCTGCCGTATCACCTCGACCAGACCAAGGGCAACGCACAGCGCGTGGAGGGCACGCCGCACAGCTGGAGCGATGCGCACTTCGCCTGGGACGATGGCCGCATGAACATCTGGCCGGCGCTGAAGGAGCAACGCTCGATGGGCTACTACACCGAGCAGGAGCTGCCGTTCCAGTTCGCGCTCGCCAACGCCTTCACGATCTGCGACGCCTACCATGCGGCGATTCACAGCAGCACCAATCCCAATCGCCTCTTTATGTTCACCGGCACCAACAATCCCACCGGCGTCGGCGGCGGGCCGGCCATCGACAACACCAATGACGATCTCGGCGCCTCGGCCACCGGCTATGGCTGGATGACCTATGCCGAGCGACTGGAGAAAGCTGGCGTGTCCTGGAAGGTCTATCAGGACATGGACGACAACTTCACCGACAACTCGCTGGAAGGCTTCGTGAGCTTCCGCAAGGCCTTCGAGAATGCGGCGGCTGAGCCGAATAATCCGCTGCTCACCAAGGGCCTTACCAGCACGCTCAAGGGCGCCTCGCTCGAAGGCTTCAAGGCCGATGTGGTGAGCGGCAAGTTGCCGCAGGTGAGCTACATCGTCTCCACTGCCGGCTACTCGGAACACACCGGGCCTTCGAGCCCCGTGCAGGGCGCCTGGTACACGCAGGAGGTGCTCAACGCGCTCACCGCCGACCCTGCTGTGTGGGCCAAGACGGTGCTGTTCGTTTGCTTCGACGAGAACGATGGTTTCTTCGACCACGTGCCGCCGCCCTGCCCGCCGACGAAGAATCTCGACGGCTCGCTGGCCGGTGGCTCGACGGTGGATGTGAGCGCCGAATACCGCAGCGTCAATCATCAGCTCTACGACAAGGACTGGGTCTACGGCCCCGGCCCGCGCGTGCCGATGTATGTGGTCTCGCCCTGGAGCCGCGGCGGCTGGCTGAACTCGCAGGTGCACGAGCACACTTCGATCATCCGCTTCATGGAGCAACGCTTCGGCGTGATGGAGCCGCAGATCAGCCCCTGGCGGCGCGCGGTATCGGGCGACCTCACCGGCTGCTTCAACTTCGCCACGCCGAACGACAGCACGCTGCCACCGCTACCGCAGCAGTCGATGGTGGAGGTTGAGAAAATCCGTGCGGATCAGGAGGCCCTCGCACAGATCGCCGCACCCACAGGTGCAGCCGGCACCATGCCGTTGCAAAAGCGCGGCATTCGCCCCTCGCGTGCCTTGCCCTACGAGCTGCACGCCAGCAGTCGGGTCACGGCCAGCGCTATCGAAATCCTGTTTGCCAACACCGGCACGCAGGCGGCCGTGTTTCAGGTCTACAACAAGAATAATCTGCTGCTCCCGCCGCGCCGTTACACCGTGGAGGCCGGCAAGACGCTCACCGGCAGCTGGACGCTTTCGATCACCGGCGGCTACGACCTGTTTCTGCTCGGGCCGAACGGTTTCCATCGCAGCTACACAGGGGCAGCCGCCATCAGCAATGCGCTCGGCAGCAACCCGGATATTTCACTCTGCTACGACATCGCCAACGGCGATGTGCTGGTCACAATGAGCAACACCGGCGCAATGCCTGCGAGATTCACGCTCACGCCCAATGCCTACTTCAGCACTGCGCCCCAGCTGTTCACGGTGGAGGCCGGCAAGAGCGTGCAGCAAACGCTGGTATTGAAAGACAGCGGCCACTGGTACGACTTCACGGCCAGCACCACCGGTACGAACGCCATGGTGCGGCGCTTCGCAGGGCGTGTTGAAACCGGCAAGCCGTCCATCAGCGACCCCGCAATGGGCAACGCGGACTAGCCAACCGCCTTGGGCTTCACCGCGCGATGAAAGCCGGTGAACGGCACCGTGCCCTTGCCGATCAGCGGAAAGAGTTTTGTGTTGAGGCTGGCGCCGCCGTCGATCTTGAGCGTGTGGCCGGTGACGAAGCTGGCGGCATCGCTGAGCAGGAACACGATGGCGGCACTCACCTCGGCTTCTTCCGCCATGCGCTTGAGCGGGATGGTCGCGGCCATCTGCGGGATGATCTGCGCGGAGAAAGCCGGGTCGTATTGATCCATGCCGCTCGACGCCACAAAGCCGGGGGCGACTGCATTCACCCGCACACCCGCGCTGGCCCATTCGGTGGCACAGGTCTCGGTGAGATTCATCATGCCGGCTCTTGCGGCCCCCGAGTGCGCCATGCCGGGCATGCCGCCCCACATGTCGGCCAGCATGTTGACGATCGCGCCGCCGTTTTTCTTGAACCAGGTGTTGTAGAGCTCCCGACTCATCAGGAACCCGCCGGTGAGGTTGTTCGCCACCACCGCCTCGAAGCCCTTCTTGCTGATGTTGGCGACCGGCATGGGGAACTGCCCGCCCGCGTTGTTCACCAGGCCGTGAATCGCGCCGTGCTGTTCGAGCATCAGCTTCACATTGGCCTTCACGGTTTCTTCATCACGAATGTCGAAGGCATAGCCGGCAGCGCGGCCGCCGTCTTCGACGATCTCGGCAATGGTCTTGTCGAGTTTCTCCTGCTTGCGGCCGGTGATGAGCACGGTGGCACCGAGGCTTGCCAACTCATGCGCCGTGCAACGACCGATGCCGGAACCGCCACCGGTGACGATGATGGTTTTGCCTTGGAACGCGTTTGCTGCGAAGACCGATTGGTAAGCCATGTTTTTATCCTCCAGATACGACGAAGGCCGGGAGTTCCGGCCTTCGTGTTGATTCACTAAACGCTCCGCACCTGCTTGCAGGTGCGGCAATGGATTACCCCATCTTGCTCTGCAATTCCGGCACGACCGTGAACAGATCGCCGACGAGGCCAATGTCGGCCACCTCGAAGATCGGCGCTTCTGCGTCCTTGTTGATGGCGACGATCACCTTCGCATCCTTGATACCGGCCAAGTGCTGGATGGCACCCGAAATGCCGATGGCGAAGTAGAGCGAGGGCGCGATGATCTTGCCGGTCTGGCCGACCTGCATGTCGTTGGGCACATAGCCCGAATCGACGGCGGCGCGCGAGGCACCCACGCCGGCGCCAATCTTGTCGGCGAAGTCGAAGATGACCTTGAAGTTCTCGCTCGAACCCAGCGCACGGCCACCCGACACCACCTTGCCAGCGGATTGCAGATCGGGACGTGCGGACTTCTGTGCTTCGAGCTTCACGAAGCGGGTGTGCGCGGGTGCTGCGCCTGCAACGGTCGCGGCTTCCACGGCAGCACTGCCCGTCTCGGCAACCGCATTGAACGAGGCCAGACGCACCGTAGCCACCAGCGTGCCAGCCGGCGCTTCGACGGTGACGATGGCGTTGCCGGCATACACCGGGCGGTCGAACGAGGTGGCGGAGTGCACGGCCATCACATCGCTGATCTGCGGCACGCCGAGCTTGGCGGCGGTGCGCGGGGCGACGTCCTTGCCGAAGGTGGTGCCGGGGAACAGCACGTGGGTGTAGCCCTTGCCAGCCAGCTCTGCGATCTGCGGTGCCAGGGTCGCGGCCAGCGGATGGTCGTTGACGGCGTTGTTGACGGTGAGCACCTTGGCGACACCGGCCAGCTTGGCGGCCTGTGCAGCTACGGTAGCGCCATCGACGGCGAATACGGCGATATCGACTTCACCACCGATCTGGGTGGCGGCGGCGATCACCTTGGCGACACCGGCATTCAACTTGCCGTCGGCGTGTTCGGCAATAACAAGAATCTTGGAGGTCATGTTTACTCTCAACCGGGGCCTCGCGGCCCCGAAAATGGATTGGGAAAAGAGACGGCTTAGGCGAGGCCCTTGGCCTTCAGTGCGGCGACGAGTTCATCCACGGTCTTGACCATGACGCCCTTGCTGCGGGTGGGCGGCGGGGTGGTCTTGAGGGTCTTGACCGGCGGTGCGGCGGTGACGCCCAGCTCGGCCAGCGTGGTGGCCTCGATGGCGATGCGCTTGGCCTTCATGATGTCGGGCAGCTTCAAGTAGCGCGGCTCGTTCAAGCGCAGGTCGGCGGTGATGACGGCGGGCAGATCGATTTCAAGAGTTTCGAGGCCGGCATCGACTTCACGCACGACCGTCGCCTTGTTGCCTTCAATGTCTACCTTGCCGGCAAAGGTGGCCTGGGCGATGTCGAGCAGGCCGGCAACCATCTGGCCGGTCTGGTTGGCGTCGTCGTCGATGGCCTGCTTGCCGGCGATGAGCAGCGAGGCGCCTTCCTTGGTGAAGATGGCAGCCAGTGCGCGCGCGGCGGTCAGCGGCTCGATGCCACCGTCGTCCTTCACGTGGATGGCGCGGGTGGCACCGAAGGCCAGCGCCGTGCGCAGGGTTTCTTCGTTCTTCGCACCGCCGATGGTGACGGCGATGATCTCGGTGATCTTGCCCTTCTCTTTCAGGCGCACCGCTTCTTCCATCGCGATTTCGTCGAAGGGATTCATCGAGTGCTTGACGCCGTCGGTAACCACACCGGAGCCGTCGGGTTTGACCTGGATGCGAACGTTGTAATCCACCGCACGTTTGACGCTGACGATTGCTTTCATGGTTTCTCTGGCTCTCTAAAAAAGGAAGTGTCTGAAGCGTTTGGGCCGGACTACATGCCCGCGTAATTGGGGCCGCCCGAACCTTCGGGGGCAACCCAGGTGATGTTCTGCGACGGGTCTTTGATGTCGCAGGTTTTGCAGTGCACGCAGTTCTGCGCGTTGATCTGGAAGCGCGCATTGGCACCCTCGCCCAGCACCTCGTAGACACCCACCGGGCAGTAACGCTGTGCCGGCTCGGCGTAGAGCGGCAGGTTCTTGGCAATCGGGATCGAAGGATCGGTGAGCTTGAGATGCACCGGCTGATGCTCTTCGTGATTGGTCGACGACATGAATACCGAGCTGGCCTTGTCGAAGCTCAGCTTGTTGTCGGGCTTCGGGTACGCGATCTGGGTCGAGTCCTTGGCGAGCTTGAGCGTGGCGTAGTCGGGCGTGGTGTCGTGCAGCGTGACGGGAATCTTGCCGCCGAAGATATTCTGGTCGATCCAGTTGAAGGCACCGCCGAACAGCGCACCGAACTTGTGGATGGCCGGGCCGAAGTTGCGGCTGCGATACAGCTCGTCGTAGAGCCAGCTCTGTTTGAAGGCTTCGGGGAAGGCTTGCAGCGCCGTTCCACCTTCGTCGCCCGCCAGCAGCGCGTCGGCGTAGGCCTCGGCCGCGATCATGCCGCTCTTCATCGCGGTATGGCTGCCCTTGATCTTCGAGAAGTTCATGGTGCCGAGGTCGCAGCCGATCAGCGCGCCACCCGGGAACACCATCTTCGGCAGGCTGTTGAAGCCGCCCTTGGCGATGGCGCGCGCGCCGTAGCTCAGGCGCTTGCCGCCTTCGAGATATTGCTTGAGCACCGGGTGATGCTTGAGGCGCTGGAACTCGTCGAACGGCGAGAGATAGGGGTTGCTGTAACTCAAGTCGACGATGAGGCCGACGAGAATCTGGTTGTTGTCGGCGTGATACAGGAACCAGCCACCGGTGTTGCCGGTGCCCAGCACATCCAGCGGCCAGCCCGCACCATGGACGACGAGGCCGGGTTGATGCTTGCCGGCGGGTGCGTCCCAGACTTCCTTGATGCCGATGCCGTAGTGCTGCGGGTCCACTTCTTCATCAAGCTTGAACTGCTTTAGCAGGCGCTTGCCGAGGTGACCACGGCAGCCTTCGGCAAACAGGGTGTACTTGGCGCGCAGCTCGATACCAGGTGCGAAGTCCGGCTTGTGGCTGCCGTCACGGTCGATGCCCATGTCGCCGACCTGGATGCCCTTGACCACGCCGTCTTCGACAATGGTTTCCTGCGCAGCGAAGCCCGGATAGATCTCGACGCCCGCCGCCACCGCCTGCTCTTCCAGCCAGCGGCAAAGATTGCCCAGCGAGATGACGTAGTTGCCCTCGTTGTGCATGGTCTTGGGCACGAACAGATTCGGCAGCTTCACGCCCGCCGTCTCGCTGGTGAGCATGTGTAACTCGTCGCGCACAACGGCGGTTTTCAGCGGCGCGCCGAGTTCCTTCCAGTTGGGGAACAGCTCGTTGAGCGAGCGCGGCTCGAACACCGCGCCAGAGAGAATGTGCGCGCCGATTTCAGAGCCTTTATCCACCAGGCAAACGCTGATTTCCTTGCCCGCCGTCGCCGCTTTCTGCTTGAGCCTAATGGCCGCCGCCAAGCCCGAAGGCCCACCACCGACGATGACGACGTCGTACTCCATGACATCACGCTGGATCGGTTGGCTGTCGCTCATGGCCTGCCTTGGAAGAGGGTCGAAAGTTGGGGCTGCGAGTTTACGATGTTGCAGTGCGATGCGCGATCAGCCACCGGGCTTGAGTGCGTCGTCTTCGGCCGCCATCTGCGCCCGCACTTCGGCCCTGAGAGCCTTGCTGCGCAACTTGAACTCGCCGCGCGCCTCCATCAGCCGCATCAAAGCCCGTTCGCGCAGGGCGGTGACGTTCTCTGGCGCGCTGACGTTGAAGTCCAGATGCCGCACCAGTCCATCACGCAGGCTGTAAACCCAGCCATGCACCGTGAGCGGCTGGCCGCGCCCCCAGGCCGCGAGCACGGTCGGCGAGGCGCAGACGTTGATGGCCTGCTCCATCACGTTCAGCTCGACCAGTAAAGTGTTCTTGCTGATGTCGGTGGGTTCGAGGTCAACCAGCGTCTGGTGGCGGCAGGCCACTTCGCGCACATGGCCTAGCCAATAGTCGGCAATGCCGCCGACCGGCGTGCATTCGAGCGCCATCTTCACGCCGCCGCAGCCGTAATGGCCGACCACCATGATGTGCTCGACCTTGAGCACATCCACCGCGAACTGGATCACCGACTGGCAGTTGGCATCGCCATGGTTAACCACATTGGCGACGTTGCGGTGCACGAACAGCTCGCCAGGGGCGAGATCGACGATCTCGTTGGCGGGCACGCGCGAATCCGAGCAGCCGATCCACAGGTAGTCCGGCGCTTGCTGGCCTTCGAGCCGCTTGAAGAAATCCGGGTCGGCGGCGACCGCCTTGGCCGCCCAGCGGCGGTTGTTGTCGAGCAGGTTTTGCAGGTCTTCCATGCTGCACAGTTTACTTTTTTAGACGAGACCGCGCGGCACGGGGATGGGGTAGTCCAACAGCATCTGGCCGAAATACTTGCCCTGCGGGTCGGTGCGCAGTGATCCCGCCCCGCCGCCGCCCAAGGCGTGATGCAGCAGAAAGTTGAGGCTCATCGTGCCGGGCAAGTCCCAGCGTTCGACCTTGCCCTGCGCGCCACCAGCGAGCACATGGGCAAAGTAGTCGCGCACTGCTTCGGGTGTGAGTGCCGCCTTGATGTAGGGCAGGTATTCCGCCTTACGCGCGATGACGCCGATGTTGGCGTGGTCGCCCTTGTCGCCGCTGCGGGCGAGCGCCAGCTGGATCAGCGGCACCGTGACCACATCGGCCAAGTCGATCGCCGGTGCCGCTTCGGCGGCTGTCGGCGGCGCGACAAAGCCGCCGGAGGTCGGCACCGGCACGGCAAAACGTTGTTCGCCCACTGAGACCTCGATGCTCACCTTGTGCTTGGGCACCAGAGTCGAAAACAGCTTGGGGATCATGTGCGGCTCCGGCCGCCCCGCCGCGAAGTAGCCGGTGAAGCCCGGCGCCATGCCGGTCGCCGCCTGCGCAATCTCGCGCGCGAAAATCTTCAGCGCCTTGGGGTTGGGATGCTGGGCGACGATCTTCACCAGCACTTCGCGTGTGGCGGCTGCCCCAGCGCGGGCATGAGGGCCGTAGCTTTCCTCAGCGCCCAGGCAGTGGATGTCGATGCCGGTGAAGTCGCCGAGCTTCTGTTCGAGCAACTGGCGGCGCACTTTTTCGACAATGCCCGTGGCTGAAGCCCTGCCCTTTTTCGCCGCCTCAATGCCACCAATCATGAAGGTGGCGCAGCAGCGCATACCGGCCGGATAGGTCGCGCTCACCTTGTAGAACGGCGTCGGTGCCTGGCCCTTGCCGCCGGTGACGCGCACCTGGTGCTCGCCGACTTGTTCGAGCTGCACATCGGTGAAATCGCAGCTCACATCCGGCAGCAGATAGGCGCGCGGATCGCCGATCTCGTAGAGCATCTGCTCCAGCACCGTATGCACGCTCACCAAGCCGCCAGTGCCTTCGGGCTTGGTGACCACGAAGCTGCCGTCAGCCGCGCAATCGACGATGGGGAAGCCCATGTCGGCATAGCCGTCTTTCACCAGCTGCCAGTCGGTGAAGTTGCCGCCCGTACACTGCGCGCCGCACTCGATGATGTGGCCGGCGATGCTGCCCGCCGCCAGCAAGTCGTAATCGGTCTCGCCCCAGCCGAACTCGTGCATCAGCGGCGCGAGCGTGACGGCCGAATCCACACAGCGGCCGGTGATGACGATGTCCGCCCCGGCCGCCAGGGCCTTGGCGATCGGGATCGCGCCCAGATAGGCGTTCATCGACACGAAGGTGCCGGGCTGCTTCGCACCGGTAGCAACCGGGCTGGCAAAGTCATCTTGCTCGATGGCGTCAGCGAACTCCTTGCGACGCGGCAGCAGGTCATCACCCAGCACCACGCCGATGGTCATCGCCACACCGGCCTTGGCGCACACCGCTTCGAGGGCCGCCTTGCAGGCCAGCGGGTTCACGCCGCCCGCGTTGGCAATCACCTTGATGCTGCGCGCTTTCAGTTCTGGCAGCAGCGGGGCCATCACGTGCTCGACGAAATCCGTCGCGTAGCCATCGTTGGCATCGCGCATGCGCTTGGCGGCGAGGATCGACATGGTGATCTCGGCCAGGTAGTCGAACACCAGGTAATGGATGTTTCCCTTCTGCACCAACTGGGCGGCTGCGGTGTTGGTGTCACCCCAGAACGCGGAGGCGCAGCCGATGCGGATGGTTTTGCTCATTGTGGCTCCTAATGATTGTTCTGCTTGGGCTTTTCGCTCTCAGCCGAACGCGGGATACAAATGCAGTGTGCCGTCTGGAGCGGCCACGCGCCACAACAATGTTCGTTACTTCTTTTGTCATTCCCGCGCAGGCGGGAATCCAGCGCTGGCGCAGCGATGCCGTCCGAAAAGAAACCTGGATTCCCGCCTACGCGGGAATGACAAATAAGGCGGCAAGCGCCAGTAGCACCGCCGCAAACACGCCCGCTATCAGGTCATCGACCATGATCCCGAAACCGCCATGAACTTT
This sequence comes from Stagnimonas sp., assembly GCA_965279705.1. Lineage (GTDB taxonomy): Bacteria > Pseudomonadota > Gammaproteobacteria > Nevskiales > Nevskiaceae > Stagnimonas. Next base: position 1,474,568 of record OZ257257.1, on the reverse strand, counting down.
CGCGTCCAAGACCTTGATCGGCCAGGGTTTGAGAATGTCGAACACGCGAAACAGAGCGAAGGCCAGCAGCAGCCACCAGGAGCTGAGACCGAGCAACAACAAGGGCGTGCAAGTCATTAAAAAACCAACGATTTCATCGAACACAATGCCGCCATGGTCGTGCACCCCCAGTCGCTTGGCCGACTCGCCGCACACCCAGCAGCCAAACGCGAATACTCCTGCACATACAGCCAGATACAGCGGCCATTGCAGGTGATTGAGCAGAAACCAGAACGGCAGCCCCGCCAGCGTGCCCATCGTGCCCGGCCCCTTGGGCGACAGGCCGGTGCCAAAGCCGAAGGCAATGAAGTGAACAGGCGAGCGCAGAATCACCTTCGCATCCACCGGCGGCGGCGTGTAATTACGCATGGTGAGAGCGCATCAGCGCAGGTGCTCCACCGTGAGCGGGCTGCCCCAGAGCTGGCTGGCGACCGCACTCACGCTCCGCACATCACCACTGGTGAACAGTTGCAGGCTGCCCACACCGGGCAAGGCGGCACTGGGTTGTTCCGCCGCCCACACCGCGGCCGTGCGGCGTGCGACCGCAGCGCCCGTGTCGAGCAGCGCCACCTCAGGGCCGACTTGTTCTTGGATTACCGCTCGCAGAAACGGATAGTGCGTGCAGCCCAGCACCAGCACGTCGGCACCTTCTTTGAGCAAGGGTGCGACATAGCGGCGCACGAGGGTGCGGGTTTCGTCTGTGTCCACCGCGCCGGCCTCTACGCGCTCGACCAAGCCGGGGCAAGGTTGTGTCAACACCCGCACGCCCACCGCGTGGCGCTCGATGAGCTTGTGCAGCTTTTCGCCCGCGAGCGCAGCACCCGTGGCCAGCACGCCCACCACGCCGGATTGGGTGAGCGCCGCCGCCGGTTTGACGGCTGGCTCCATGCCGACGAACGACACCGCGTAGCTCGCGCGTAAGGACTCAATTGCCGCGATGGTGGCGGTGTTGCAGGCCACCACGATCAGTCGCGCGCCCTGAGCCAGCAGAAAGTCAGTGATCGCCTCAGCACGATCCGTGATCTCGCTCGCGCGCTTGCCGCCGTAGGGGCAGTGGCCGGCGTCGCTGACGTAGATGAACTGCTCGGACGGCAGTGCCGCGACCAGCTCCTTGAGCACCGAGAGGCCGCCGAGGCCGGAGTCGAAGACACCAATTTTTGAGCGGTTCATGGCGAAGCAGTATCGCTGAAGTGCTGATAGCCGCGCGGCTCGATGGCCTGCACCTCAGCTCCCTGCCGCAGCCGTAGACCCGGCGCGGCGGTGATGCTGCCGATGCAGGTGAGCGGCACGCCGAGGGCCGCGAGCTTTGGTTGTGCGGCTTGAAAGTCTTCACCGCGCAGGCAGACGCACAGCTCGTAGTCGTCGCCACCATGCAGTTGCAGCGCCAGCGCATCGGCCGGTGCGGCGCGCCGGAAGGCAGGCGACTGCGGCAGCTTCTCGGCGCGCAGCTCGGCACCGACCTGGCTGGCAATGAGGATGTGATTGAGGTCGCCTGCCAGACCGTCAGAGAGATCAATGGCCGCCATGCCCCACTCGGCCAGAATCTGGCCTGCTTCGACGCGCGGGGTGGGTCGGTCGAGTCGGCGGCGCAGGATGGGGTCGGCGCTGGCTTCGCTCAACTGGCGCAGGGCCAATGCGGCATCACCCAACGTGCCCGTGACGCAGATGAGATCGCCCTGCACCGCCCCATCGCGCCGCATCGCCCTGCCTGTCGGCACCAGGCCCATCGCAGTGATGGTGATGCTGAGCGGCCCGCGCGTGGTGTCACCGCCCACCAGCGCCACGCCATGCAGATCGGCCAGCGCCTTCAGGCCTTCGCTGAAGCCTGCCAACCAGTCGGCGTCCTGCGCTGGCAGGGTGAGCGCCAGCGTGAACCACCGCGGCACAGCCCCCATCGCGGCAAGGTCGGAGAGATTCACCGCCAACGCCTTCCAACCCACATCGAAAGGGCGGGTTTGCTGGGGAAAGTGCCGGCCTGCCACCAGCGTATCGGTTGTCACCACCAGCTCGTGGCCGCTCGGCACGGCGAGCAGTGCGGCGTCGTCGCCGATGCCCAGCACTACGCCTTCACTACTGACCGAGAGGCCCGTAAAGTAATGCCGGATTAGCTGGAACTCATCCACGCACTAGCCAGAAACTTCCGCAGGCCGCACCTTGCGCGCCAGCTTGTCGAGCACGCCGTTGACGTACTTGAAGCCCTCTTCCGAGCCAAACAGCTTGGTAAGATTGACGCACTCGTTGACGATCACGCGCCAGGGCACCGAGGGCTGGTGCTGCAACTCGTAGGCCCCGATGAGCAGCACGGCGTGCTCCACCGGGTCGATCTGCGTCAGCGGTCGATCCAGATGCGGCACCAGGGCCATGGTCAGTTCGTGGGCGTTTTCGATGACGCCATTGAGCAGGGTGTCGAAGTAGACCGGGTCGGCGCGGCCGAGGCCGTCGTCTTGTTCGCGGAACTGCTTGAGCAGGGTCTCGGTCGGCGTGGTGTTGACCAGCCACTGGTAGAGCGCCTGAGCGGTAACACGGCGGGCGAGTGCGCGCGGCGAGTGGCTGATCTGTGCGTCGCTCATGCGACTGCTGCTTCAGCGGCGTGCGGGCTGCCGATGACGCTGCGTGTGAGGCGCAGCATCTCCAGCACGGCGGCGGCGCACTCGTAGCCCTTGTTGGTTTTGTCGGCGCGGCAGCGTTCGAGTGCCTGCTCGGGCGTGTTGACGGTGAGCACGCCGAAGCCAACGGGGCGGCAGATGGCAAGCTGAACGTCCATCAGGCCACGGGCGCATTCACCGGCGACGAAATCGAAGTGCGGCGTGTCGCCGCGAATCACGGCGCCGAGTGCCACCACCCCATCGAAGCGGCCGGAGGCGAGGATTGCAGACGCCGCCAGCGGCAGCTCATAGGCGCCCGGCGCGTAGAACACTTCGACGTTCTGCTCTTGGACTCCCCAGTCCTCCAGACAGGCTTCGGCGCCGGCCAGCAGTGCCTCGACCACCTCGACGTTCCAGCGCGTGGCGAGTAAGGCAATGCGGGTGTCCTTGAACTCTTTCTTGGACGGTTTCTTGGGGGCGGCGTAGCCAGATTTCATGTGCTTCGGGGTCCGGTCAATCATTAATCGCAGGGCACGTATTCAACGACTTCCAGGCCAAAGCCCGACAAGCCTTGCATCTTCTTGGGCGCGGAAAGCACCCGCATCTGGCGCACGCCGAGGTCGCTCAAAATCTGTGCGCCAAGGCCGTAAGTACGCAGCACCGGCCCGGTCACCTCATGGCCATCGTCAGGCTTGTTGAGGCCGACGATCTGTTGCAGCAGCTCGCGAGTCGATTCAGGCTTGCGTAGCAGCACGACGACACCCTGCCCCTCCTGCGCGATGCGCTCCAGCGCGCGGCGCACTGGCCAGCTGAAATCGCCATGGCGCACGCCGAGCACGTCTTGCAGCATGTTGCGGATGTGCACACGCACCAGCGTCGGCTTCGTCGCATCCAGCTCGCCGCGAATCATCGCCATGTGCACGGTGTTGTCGATGGTGTCCTGATAGCTGACCAGGCGGAACTCGCCGAATTCGGTCTGCACATGCGTCTCGGCGATGCGTTCCACCGAGTGCTCGTTTTCGAGCCGGTAGCGGATGAGATCGGCAATGGTGCCAATCTTGAGGTTGTGTTCCTTCGCGAAGATTTCGAGGTCGGGCCGGCGCGCCATCGTGCCGTCGTCCTTGAGGATTTCGCAGATCACCGACGCTGGCGTACGGCCAGCCATGCGGCTCAAATCGCAACCCGCTTCGGTATGGCCCGCACGGGTCAACACGCCGCCCGGCTGCGCCATCAGCGGAAAGATATGGCCAGGCTGCACCACGTCTTCCGGCTTGGCATCGGGCTTCACGGCCGCCAGTACGGTGAGGGCGCGATCCTGCGCCGAGATGCCGGTGGTGACGCCTTGCGCCGCCTCGATCGACACCGTGAAGTTGGTGCCAAAGCCGCTGCCGTTATCGCTCACCATCAGCGGCAGCCGCAGCGCGCGGCACTTCTCCTGCGTCAGCGTGAGGCAGACCAAGCCGCGACCGTAACGGGCCATGAAGTTGATGTCTTCCGGCCGCACGGCGTCCGCGCACATCAGCAAATCGCCCTCGTTCTCACGGTCTTCGTCGTCCATGAGAATCACCATCTTGCCGGCCTTCAAGTCGGCAACGAGTTCCGGGATGGTGTGGATGCCGGTGTTAGGCGCCACGGGTGGCTTGACGGGTGCATTCATTTTTCTACTCCTCACGGGCGGCCAGCAGCCGCTCCAAGTACCGCGCAATCAAATCGACTTCCAGGTTCACGGCACTGCCAACGTCCAGCGTGCCGAGGGTGGTGTGCTGCCAAGTATGCGGCACGATCATCACGCCGAAGCGGGTCTTGTCCACTTCGTTCACCGTCAGGCTGATGCCGTCGATGGTGATTGAGCCCTTGCGGGCGATGTATTTGGCGAGCGGCTTTGGCACCTCGAAGCTCAGCCGCCAGCCGCGCGCATCTTCGTGTTTCTCAGCCAGATGACCCACATCATCGACGTGGCCGCTGACCATGTGGCCGCCGAGTGGCTTGTGCGGCGTGAGGGCTTTTTCGAGATTGACCGGCTGCCCTTCGTGCCATTGACTGGCGGTGGTGCCTTGCAGCGTTTCCGCCGAAAGATCAGCAATAAAACCATCGTTCGTGAACGCCACGGCAGTCAGGCAGACGCCGTTGACAGCAATGCTGTCACCGAGGTTCGCACTCTTGATATAGCCGTCTGACGCGGCGATGGTCATGCGCGCATCGCCGCCGATCATTTCGATGGTCGCAATGTGGCCCTTGGATTCAATGATGCCGGTGAACATGCTCTAAGCGTCCTTGAGAGTGGCAGTAATGCGCAGGTCGTCGCCGACCTGACGCACGTCCGAAAAATACAGTGGTATGCGCTGGTCGAGGCGAGTCAATCCCGGCAGCGTTGCCAGCGAGCGGCCTTCGTGCCCCAGCAGGCTGGGGGCCATGTAAAGCACCAGCTCATCGACCAACTTCGCAGCTAGAAAGCTGCCCGCAAGACGCGGCCCACACTCGACTAGAACCGCGTTGACCTGTCGCTCCGCCAGCACCGCCAAAACCCTGGGTAGCGACATGGTGCCAGCGGCATCGGATTCAATGGCGACGACTTCGACGCCTTGTGGTGTTTGCATTGCGGCTTGGCTACAGAGCCAGAACCGGCGCGCGTCGTCCGCCCACACTTTGGCGTTCGCAGCCACTCTCGCTTGACCGTCGAGCACGATACGATCGGGCTGGCGCAGGCCTTCAGCGTGGAAGTCGCGCACCGTCAACGAGGGATCGTCGGCGAGCACCGTGGCGCTGCTGGTGAGTACGGCGCCGGCATCGACGCGCAGGCGATGCACGTCGGCGCGGGCAGCGGCACCGGTAATCCACTGCGACTCGCCACTCGCCATTGCCGTGCGGCCGTCGAGACTCGCGGCGAGCTTGAGCGTGACGAACGGCCGCCGCCGCACCATGCGCGAGATGAACCCGCGATTGAGTTGCTCGGCCTCGGCTTGCAACAGGCCAACGTGGGTCTCTATGCCTGCCGCCTGCAAGCGCGCCAAGCCCTGCCCCGCTACCAGCGGGTTTGGGTCGGTCATCGCCGCCCACACGCGCGACACGCCGGCGGCGATCAGCGCATCGACACAGGGCGGTGTACGGCCGTGGTGGTTGCAGGGTTCGAGCGTGACGAACACATCCGCCCCCTTGGCGTGCTCGCCCGCAGCGCGCAGCGCAAACACCTCGGCATGCGGCTCTCCTGCTTTGAGATGCGCGCCTTCGCCGACAACGATGCCATCCTTGACGATGACGCAGCCGACGCGCGGATTGGGGTGCGTGGAATAGCGCCCGGCTTCGGCAAGCCGCAGCGCATGGGCCATGAGTGCGGCAGCGGCGACCACCTAGCGGCCGCTCTTGCCTGGCTTGGCACTGACTTTGGTGGCGGGCTTGGGCTCTGGTTTGGCGTCTGAAGAGGCGTCTTGCCTGTCAATCAATTCCAGCTGCGAACGCCGCTGCTCGGCACTCGGCATGGCCTTGAGTTTCTGGATCTCTTCCTGGAAGGCATTCACGTCTTCAAAGGCGCGATAGATGGAGGCGAAGCGCACGTAGGCGACGTGGTCGAGATCGCGCAGCTCTTCCATCACCCACTCGCCAATGCGGCGGCTGGCCAGCTCGCGCTCGCCGGTCTGGCGCAGCTTGCGCTCGATGTTGTCGATGGCGTGGTCGATCTGCTCGGCACTCACCGGCCGCTTGTAGACGGCGCTCTCGAAGCCGCGCCGCAGCTTGCTCTCGCTGAAAGGTTGCGGCGTGCCGCTGCGCTTGAGGATGGTGGGCATCGTCAGCTGCGCTTTTTCAAACGTGGTGAAGCGCCCCTCGCATTTTTCGCAGCCACGCCGACGCCGCACCTGCGTGCCCTCTTCTGCCAGCCGCGAGTCGATGACTCGGGTGTCGGCGGAATTGCAGAAGGGGCATTGCATCGTGCTTAGGCAGCCTTGCTGCCGTACACCGGAAAGCGGGCGCAGAGCTTTTCTACTTCACCGCGCACTTTTGCCACCGCCACATCGACATCCGCGCCTGCGCTCATGGCATCGACGATGTCGGCGATCCAGCCGGCAATGCTCGCCATCTCGGCTTCCTTGAAGCCACGCGTGGTCGACGCCGGGCTGCCAAGACGCAGACCGCTGGTGACGAAGGCGCTACGCGGATCGTTGGGCACCGAGTTCTTGTTGGCGGTGATGTGAGCATCGCCGAGCTTGGCTTCAGCATCCTTGCCGGTCACGTTCTTGGCAACCAGATCGAGCAGGAACAAATGATCGTCGGTGCCGCCGCTGACGACCTTGTAGCCGCGATCCAGAAACACTTTTGCCATCGCGCGGGCATTGGCGATGACCTGCTTCTGGTAGCTCTTGAAGCTGGGGTCGAGGGCTTCCTTAAATGCGACGGCTTTGGCGGCGATGACATGCATTAGGGGGCCGCCCTGAATGCCAGGGAACACGGCGGACTGGAACTTCTTGTTGAAGTCCTCGCCCTGCCCCTTGCTGATGATGATGCCGCCGCGCGGGCCACGCAGCGTCTTGTGGGTGGTGCTGGTGACGACATGCGCGTGCGGCACCGGGCTGGGGTATTCACCCGCAGCGACGAGGCCCGCGATGTGGGCCATGTCGACCCAGAAGAACGCGCCCACCTTGTCGGCGATGGCGCGCATCCGCGCCCAATCCTTGACGCGCGAGTAAGCCGAGAAGCCACCGATCAACAGCTTCGGCTTGTGCTCGACGGCAAGGCGTTCCATCTCGTCGTAATTGATCAGCCCGGTCTCGGTATCGAGGCCGTAGGGCACGATCTTGTAGTGCTTGCCGCTGAAGTTGGCGGGGTGGCCATGGGTCAGGTGACCACCCTGCGCGAGGTTCATGCCCATCACAGTGTCACCCGGATTCACCAGTGCCAGGAACACCGCCGCATTGGCCTGCGCGCCGGAGTGCGGCTGCACGTTGGCGTAGTCGCAATCGAACACCTGCTTGAGGCGATCAATCGCCAGCGTCTCGGCCACATCGACGAACTCGCAGCCACCGTAATAGCGCTTACCGGGGTAGCCCTCGGCATACTTGTTGGTGAGCTGGCTGCCTTGCGCTTCCATCACCGCCGGCGAGCAATAGTTTTCGCTGGCGATCAGCTCGATATGTGCTTCCTGCCGGGCGTTTTCGGCGACCACGGCGGCGAAGAGTTCGGGGTCAGCTTTAGCGAGGTTTGGGGCGTTGACGAACATTTTGAGTGACTTGAGTTAAGGGGAAATCAGTCGACGACTTCGAGCATCAAGTCGAGGGCGGCGCGGGACGGGGCAGCGATTTCTTCCGGCACGCGGATGCGGTTCACAGTCCGGCCTTCCACCAGGTTTTCAAGCACCCAGGCGAGATGCTGCGGATCAGTGCGGAACATGGTTGAGCACATGCACACCATCGGGCTCATGAACTCGACGGTCACGCCCTTGGGCTTCATCTCGTCGGCAAGCCGGTTGACCAGATTCAGCTCGGTGCCCACCAGCCAGTGCGCGCCGGGCTGGCTGCTGCGCACAGTGCGCAGGATGTATTCGGTGCTGCCGACGAAATCACTCTTCTCGCACACGGCCAGCTCGTTTTCCGGGTGGCTGATGACGTAGCCATTCGGCTGGCGCTCGCGGAACTTGGCGATGTGATTGACGTGAAACATCTGGTGGACCGAGCAGAAGCCCTTCCACAGAATCATCTTGGCACCCTTGATTTGTTCGGCCGTGAGCCCGCCCATCGGCTTCATGAAATCCCAAGTGACCATCTGGTCGAGCGGAATGCCCATGCGCATGAACGCCGTGTTGCGGCCAAGGTGCTGGTCGGGGAAGAACAGCACCTTCTCGCGGCGGGCAAAGCTCCACTCCAGCACCGCCTTGGCATTGCTGCTGGTGCAGACAATGCCGCCGTGGTTGCCGCAGAACGCTTTGAGATCAGCCGCCGAGTTGATGTAGGTGACCGGCGTGACCTGCTGATCCGGGTCGTCGAGCACCGTCTTCAGCTCTTCCCAGCACTTATTCACCTTCACCAGATTGGCCATGTCGGCCATCGAGCAGCCGGCGGCGAGGTCGGGCAGGATCACCGTGCGCTTGCCGAAGGTGAGAATGTCGGCGACTTCGGCCATGAAGTGCACGCCGCAGAACACGATGTATTCGGCGGTGCTGTTGGCGGCCATCTGGCTGAGCTTGAGCGAGTCACCCGAATAATCGGCGTGCTTGAACACCTCGTTGCGCTGGTAGTGATGCCCCAGAATTGCGAGTTTATTGCCCAGCTTGGCCTTGGCGGCGACAATCTTTAAGTCGCATTCTTCATCCGACAAAAAGCTGTATTGGTCGATCGTGGGGTCGATCTTGAGAGCGGCGGACATGGACGCACTCCTTGGCGCGGCAAACACCGTGGCGAATCAGGAAAACAGCAAGCTATTGTAGCGGACTACGACCGCAACCCCCAGATGTAGGGATCGGATTGCGGTCGTCTTCGGCGTCCCCGCTACTGGATGTTGAGGGTTGCAGTCGCGGTAATCCCCTGGCTGGCGCCATTGAGAGTCGTGGCCGTGATCGTTACCGCGTTGCCACTACCCGTGGTCGACGTCGTGGCAAGGCCAGAGAGACTGTTGAAGGAGACCCCGGCGCTGGTCTGGATACCCGCCAGCGCCGTGTTGCCGCTGGTCCAGATCACATGCCGGGTGATGTTCTGCGTCGCACCGCTGGCATAGCTGCCGGTCGCTGCAAACTGGCTGGTGCGCCCTGCGACGACATCAACGGTCAGAGGCGTGATGGCAATGGTGTTCAGGCTGTCCACCACCGGCGTGATGTTGATAGCCGGCGCGACAATGGCTGGAGTTGCAAAGCTCGCCGCGAGCTGCGCAGGCGCGTTGGCTTTAAGCGCCAATGCCAGATTGGGGAAGCTGCCGCCCAGCAAGGCAACCGCAGTCGGGTCCGACGAGGTGTAGGTCACTTGTGTCGTCAGATCCTGCGTCGCGCCGTTGTCGAGCGTGCCGGTGGCAATCAATCGTTCGGAGGTGCCAACAATCAACTGCTCGTTGTCGCCGAACTCGCGCGTCAACGCCAGGGATTGCAGATTGGCAACCGTCACCGGCGCATCGGCGGTGGCGTCGCAACCAGGGATGCGCAGGTGCGCAACCAGCCCGCTGCCAGCAGCAACGCCAGTGACGGTTCCAGATGCCGCATCAATGGTCGCAATCGCCGTGTTCGGTGTGTTAAAGGACCAGACGGCAACGGGATCAATCGTCGTCTCGACACCATCCAGCTCGGCCGTGGCCGAAAAATCCAGACGCGAAGCGGCAGCCAGATCAGCACTTGCCGGCGTGATGCGGAAGTTCTGCGCCGCAGAAACCGTGACATCGATGGTGCGGGTGAACGTCAAATACTGCACTGTGATTGTCGTTGTGCCGGGGGCAACAGCCACGATCGTGCCGCGGTTGTAAAAGGTGTTGGTCTGTTCCGGCACCGGAATGTCGAAGTTGCTGACCTTGGCCACTGCCGGATTTGAGCTGGTGTAGGTCGCCCGCCCGGTAAAGTCGCCCCGCGCGCCATTGGTGAAATCAACAAAAAAGCTGAGGCCTGTGTTGAGGCAGGTAAACGCCTTGGTCGTTGCCGCCCCTTGAAGCCCGCCAAAGGGTTGAATGAAAGCATTTACGGGTTGAACCCCATCGCCCAAACCACCGCACCCAGCCAGGGTGGCGGATAGAACCAACGCAACCGAAGACACCAAAGCAGCAGTTTTTTGCACCTTCATCAACAATTCCTCGAAATAGCGCGGGGTCAGTGAGCAGCAGGCACGGCCGGCGGCGGCACCGTGCTTTTTACATACAGCTCACGCAACTGCTTGGCATCGACCATGCCGGGGGCATTGGTCAAGGGGCAATGGGCAGTCTGGGTCTTTGGGAAAGCAATCACTTCACGGATGGAGCCCGCACCCGCCATCAACATGATCATGCGATCGATACCGATCGCCAGACCACCGTGCGGCGGCGCACCATAGCTGAGCGCTTCAAGCAGGAAGCCGAACTTCTCCTGCTGCTCTTCGGGCGTGATGCCGAGCAAGTCAAACACGGCCTGCTGCACTTCCGTGGAGTGGATTCGCACGCTGCCGCCGCCCAATTCAACGCCGTTGAGAACAATGTCATAGCCCTGAGACAGCACGGTGCCGGGCGCGTTCCGCACCTCGTCCGCCGACTGCACTTTGGGCGCGGTGAAGGGGTGATGCGGGCTGACCCAGCGGCCACCGTCGCGGTCGTCCCACTCGAACATCGGCCAGTCCACCACCCACAGGGCCTTCCAGCCCTTGGCGGTGAGGCCGAAGTCATTGCCGACCTTGATGCGCAGGGCGCCCAAGGCATCGCTGACGACGCTGGCCTTGTCGGCGCCGAAGAAGATCAGGTCGCCATCTTTCGCACCGGTGCGCTCGATGACGCCAGCCAGACCCCGGTCGTGGATGTTCTTGACGATGGGCGACTGCAAGCCCTCGCGGCCCTTGGTGCTCCAGTCGTTGACGACGATGTAGGCGAGACCACGGGCGCCGTAGTTCTTCACGAACTCGGTGTAGCCGTCGATCTTGCTGCGTGGCAGGGCCGCACCGCCCGGCACGCGCAAGGCCGTGACGCGACACTTGGGGTCGTTGGCGGGGCCGGCGAACACCTTGAAATCGACATCGTTGAGCAGGTCTTTGACGTCGTGCAGTTCCAACGGGTTGCGCAGGTCGGGTTTGTCCGAACCATAGCGGCGCATGGCCTCTTCAAAGGTCATGTGCGGCAGCGTGCCGAGATCGACGCCGAGCAAATCCTGGAACAGATGCTTCACCAGTTCCTCGATGATCGCCATGATCTCTTCCTGATTGAGGAAGGAGGTCTCGACGTCGAGCTGGGTGAACTCGGGCTGGCGGTCGGCGCGCAGATCTTCGTCGCGGAAGCAGCGGGCGATCTGGTAGTAGCGGTCGAGGCCGCTCATCATCAATAACTGTTTGAACAGCTGCGGCGACTGCGGCAGCGCGAAGAACTGCCCAGGATGGGTACGTGAGGGCACCAGATAATCGCGCGCGCCTTCAGGCGTCGCACGGGTCAGGATCGGCGTCTCCACGTCGATGAAACCCTTGGCATCCATGAAGTTGCGGATGCGCTTCACCACCTCGTGACGCAAGCGCAGGTTCTTCTGCATGCTCGGCCGGCGCAGGTCGATGTAGCGGTACTTGAGGCGCGTCTCTTCGCCCACCGTCTCGTCATCGGGGTGGAACGGCGCGGTCTCGGCCTTGTTGAGGAGTGTCACTTCCTTGCCCAGCAATTCCACCTGACCGCTGGCGAGGTTGGCGTTGGTAGTGCCGGTGGGACGCGCACGGATGCGGCCGGTGATCTGCACCACGTATTCACCACGCAGCCTGTCGGCGGCAGCGAAGGCCTCGACAGCATCAGGGTCGAACACGCATTGCAGCAGACCTTCGCGGTCGCGCAGGTCGATGAAGATGACGCCGCCGTGATCTCGGCGACGATGCACCCAGCCGCAAACGGAAATGGTTTCGCCGATCAGGGCTTCGGTCACCTGACCGCAGTAATGGCTACGCAGCATGAATAAGCAGGGTTTTTAAGCGTTGTGGGCGCGCATTGTAGCCGCGTGCACCCTCATTCGGCGGGCGGCAACGCACTATCGGGCGGCACAACGCCCAGCGAGATGATGTATTGCATGCCGTCCTGCACCGATATGGGCAGTTCGCGCACCTCGGCCCTCGGCACCAGCAGTAAAAATCCCGAGGTCGGATTGGGTGTGGTCGGCACATAAACCGCCACCAGATCAATCTCGCCAGCTGCGCGCTGCAAAGCGGGTGTGGGGTCTGCGGTCATGAAGCCAACCGTCCACGAACCTGCACGCGGATACTGCAACAGCACGACTTTCTTGAAGGCATTGCCCTTCCCCGAAAGCATGGTCTCGGCCACCTTTTTCATGCTGCCGTAGACCGAGCCGACCAACGGGATGCGGTCCAGCGACTGCTCGGCCCAGCCCAAGGCTTTTTTACCGAGCAGATTGGCCGTGAGCGCCCCCGTACCGAGCACGATCAGCAAGGTCAGTATCGTGCCGATGCCGGGGATGCTGAACCAGGCGGGCTGCAAGCTGGTGGGGATGAGCAGCAGGCTGGAATCGAGCAGATTCACCAGAAAGCGAATCACCACCAGCGTCACGCCGAGTGGCGCCCAGACCAGAAGGCCGGCAAAGAACCAGCGGCGGAACAAGCTCATCATCGGCGTCGTAAAACCCTTGGGTGGCGTAGCGCTGCATTTTCCCACGGCTGGACTGCCACCAAATGACGGGCACAAAAAAACCCGCTTTCGCAGGTTGTTTTGTGTCGACCTCTACAAGTTCATGGTGCGCCCGGAAGGATTCGAACCTCCGACCCCTTGGTTCGTAGCCAAGTGCTCTATCCAGCTGAGCTACGGGCGCTCATAAAATTAAGAAACTGATGGCGGACAGAGAGGGATTCGAACCCTCGATAAGGTTTTAAAGCCCTATACTCCCTTAGCAGGGGAGCGCCTTCGTCCACTCGGCCATCTATCCGAACGCTAGGTCTCCCCGGCGAGGCGCGAAGTCTAAAGAAACACCTGCGCCGGGTAAAGGACTATTTCATCTTTTTTGCAGGTCGATGCCTGCAAACCCGTCAATGACGGGCTGCATCCAGCGGAATGTGTATTTCTTCCGCAATCCGCGCGAAGATTTCTTCGCGGTGCACAGCCACTTCACGGGGTGCATGGATGCCCAAACGCACCTGATTGCCCTTGACGCCCAAAACGGTAACGGTCACGTCATCCCCAATCTTCAGCGCTTCCCCAATCCGCCGAGTCAATATCAACATTGCAGTGCTCTCCCTGATCCGTGGTTATGTCTCGAAAAGTCATCTTGACCCCCAAGGCAACGGGTGAGCAGTGGTTTGGAGTACCTAAATCTGACGCGAACGGTAGTATTTTTAACTCTGGATGGTCAGGCAGCCGACGGCCCTTCTAAGCCGAAGGATTTATGCAGGGTACGCACCGCCAGTTCCAGATATTTTTCCTGGATCACGACGCTGATTTTGATCTCTGAAGTCGAGATCATCTGGATGTTGATGCCCTCGGCGGCCAGTGCCTTGAACATCTGGCTGGCAATGCCCGCATGGCTGCGCATGCCGACACCGACGAGCGAGACCTTGACGATGTCGGTGGCAGTGCGCACGCCTTTGGCACCCAGCTCGTTTGCTGTGTGCTTGGCGACCTCGACCGCGCGGTCGTAGTCAACGCGATTGACAGTAAAGGTGAAGTCGGTCGAGCCATCGGCGCCGACGTTCTGCACAATCATGTCGATCTCGATATTGGCATCGCCAATCGGGCCCAAGATGGCCGCCGCGATGCCAGGGCGGTCGGGCACGCCGGCCACGGTGAGCTGGGCTTCGTCGCGGTTGAAGGCGATACCGGAGATGAGCGGGTCTTCCACTGAGCTTTCCTCGTCCAACGTAATCAATGTGCCGGGGCCGTCCACGAAGGTGGACAGCACCCGAAGGGGAACCTTGTACTTGCCAGCGAACTCGACCGAGCGGATTTGCAGCACCTTGCTGCCGAGGCTCGCGAGTTCCAGCATTTCTTCAAACGTGATCTTGTCCAGGCGACGCGCCTTAGGCTCCACGCGCGGGTCGGTGGTGTAGACGCCATCGACATCGGTGTAGATCTGGCACTCATCAGCCTTCAGCGCCGCAGCGAGAGCCACTCCGGTGGTATCGCTGCCGCCACGGCCGAGGGTCGCCGTCGAACCATCGGGCGTGATGCCCTGAAAGCCCGCCACCACCGGCGTGATGCCGGCGTCGCAGTCGGCGCGCAGACGCTCGGTGTCGATGGACTGGATGCGCGCCTTCATGTGCGACACATCGGTGCGGATCGCCACCTGCGGCCCGGTGTAGCTGCGCGCCTTCACGCCGGCTTTTTCGAGCGCGAGTGCCAAGAGGCCAATAGTCACCTGCTCGCCGGTGGAGGCGATCTGGTCGAACTCGCGGGCCGAGCCGCGCGGGTTGATCGACTTCGCCATCTTCAACAGGCGGTCGGTCTCGCCCGACATGGCAGACACTACGACTACGACCTGATGTCCCTCGGCGCGGAACTTGGCCACCTTGTTGGCGACGTGCTCAATGCGCTCGACCGAGCCCATCGAGGTGCCGCCGTATTTTTGAACGATTAGTGCCATTTTCTATTTCTTGTCATTCCCGCGAAGGCGGGGATCCAGTGGTTTTGAGAATCCAGACTTTCATTAGAGCTTGGCTGCAACCCAAGCTGCGACGCTGGCAATTGCAGCAGGCAGGTTCTCTGGCTGCGTGCCGCCCGCCTGCGCCATATCAGGCCTGCCGCCACCCTTGCCGCCCACCTGCCCGGCCACGAAGTTCACCAACTCACCGGCCTTCACCTTGCCGGTGAGGTCAGCGGTGACGCCGGCGATCAGGCTGGCCTTGCCTTCGCTGCTGGCACCTAGCAGCAGGATGCCGCTGCCGAGCTTCTGCTTGAGCTGATCGTGCAGCGTGCGCAGGCCATTGGCGTCGGTTTCCACCTGTGCGGCCAGCACCTTCACGCCATTGATGGTGGCGGCCTTGGCGAGCAACTCGTCGCCCTGCCCTGCCGCCAACTTACTCTTGAGCGCGGACAGTTCCTTTTCCAGCGCCTTGTTGGCCTCCAGCAGGCCACCAATCTTGGCGCCGAGATCAGCCGGCGAGGTCTTGAGCGCAGCGGCGGCGGTGTTGAGCTTGCCTTGTAGCTCGCTCACAAATGCCAGCGCGTTCTCGCCGGTCACGGCTTCGATGCGGCGGATGCCTGCCGCAACGCCGCCTTCGCTGACAATCTTGAACAGGCCGATGTCGCCGGTGCGGGTCACATGGGTGCCGCCGCAAAGTTCAGTCGAGAACGCGCCCATTTTCAGCACCCGCACTTCGGCACCATATTTTTCGCCGAACAGCGCCATCGCGCCTGAGGCCACCGCGTCGTCGAAGCTCATTAGCTTCGCCCCCACTTCATGGTTGGCGAGCACTTCGGCATTCACCAGGCGCTCGATCTCGGCGATCTCATCGCTTGTCACTGCCTGCCCGTGGCTGAAGTCGAAGCGCGTGCGCTCGGTGTTGACCAGCGAGCCTTTTTGAGAAACGTGGGTGCCCAGCACTTCGCGCAATGCGGCATGCAGCAAGTGCGTCGCCGAGTGGTTGCGCATGGTCGCGCGACGCACGCTGCTTTCGACGGTCGCGGTCACAACATCGCCGACTTTCAGCGTGCCGGCCTCCAAGCTGCCGCTATGGCCAAACGCACCGCCCATGATCTTCTGGGTATCGGCCACCTTGAAGGCACCGAGATGGCCGGCGTCACCAATCTGGCCGCCGCCCTCCGCGTAGAAGGGCGTCTTGTCGAGCACCACCACGCCGGCATCGCCAGCGGCAAGGCTCTGCACCGCAGCGCCATCGCGGTAGAGCGCCAGCACTTTCGCGCCTTCGAGACTTAAGCCCTCGTAGCCCAGGAACTGCGTGGCCGCACCTTCGTAACGCAGCGCTTCGCCCGATTTGAATTGGCTGGCGGCGCGAGCACGGGTGCGCTGCGCCTGCATCTCGCGCTCGTAACCAGCCTCGTCGAGCTTGAGGTTGCGCTCGCGGGCAATGTCGGCGGTGAGGTCGAGCGGGAAGCCGTAGGTATCGTAGAGCTTGAACACCACCTCGCCCGGAATCACATCGTCCTTGAGCTTGCCGATGGCGTCTTCGAGCAGCTTCATGCCCTTGTCGAGCGTGGTGGCGAAGCTGTCTTCCTCCTGCCGGATGGTTTTCTCGATTGCCGCCTGCTGCGCCTTGAGCTGGGGGAAGGCCTCGCCCATTTCAGCTGCGAGCGGTGCCACCAGCTTGTAGAAGAAGGCCTCACTCAGGCCGAGCTTGTAACCGTGGCGGATGGCACGCCGCATGATGCGACGCAGCACATAGCCGCGCCCCTCGTTGCTGGGCGTGATGCCATCGGCAATCAGAAAACTGGCGGCGCGGATGTGGTCGGCGACGACCTTCTGCGAAGGATTCTCGTACGGCTTCTGCCCTGCAAGTTTGGCGACGGCGCTAATCAGCGCCTTGAAGGTGTCGGTCTGATAGTTGTCGTTGCTGCCCTGCATCAGCGCGCTGATGCGCTCCAGGCCCATGCCGGTATCCACCGACGGCGCCGGCAGTTTGAGCATTTCGCCCTTGGCGGTGCGCTCGAACTGCATGAACACCACGTTCCAGATTTCGATCCAGCGGTCGCCGTCTTCCTCCGGCGAGCCGGGCGGGCCGCCGTAGATGCCCTTGCTGCCGTCGGGATCGTGGTCGTAGAAGATTTCGGTGCAGGGGCCGCAGGGGCCGGTGTCGCCCATCGCCCAGAAGTTGTCGCTGGCATACGGTGCGCCTTTGTTGTCTCCGATACGCACGATGCGATCCGCCGCCACGCCCATCTTCGTGTGCCAGATGTCGAAAGCCTCGTCGTCGGTGTGGTAGATCGTCACCAGCAGGCGCGACTTGTCGATGCCAAGCCAAACCGGTGAAGTAATGAACTCCCAAGCCCAGGCGATGGCGTCCTGCTTGAAGTAATCACCGAACGAGAAGTTGCCCAGCATCTCGAAGAAAGTGTGGTGACGCGCGGTGTAGCCCACGTTCTCCAGATCGTTGTGCTTGCCGCCGGCGCGCACGCATTTCTGTGAGGAGGTGGCGCGCTTGTAGGGACGCGGGTCCTGCCCCGTGAATACATCCTTGAACTGCACCATGCCGGCGTTGGTGAACAGCAGCGTCGCATCGCCCGCGGGCACAAGGCTCGACGAAGGCACCACGGTGTGGTCCTTGGTGGCAAAAAATTGCAGGAACTTGGCGCGCAGTTCGTTGCTGTTCATGGCTATGGGCTGCAAAAAAGAGTCGCGCAGTTTAGCGGCTCGCAGCCCGGCCGGGGCGGGCATTGGCGCTAGTCGCTCGCGTCGTCATCCCCGCCGTCAAAAGCAGCCCGGATGTGTTCGCCGGTAAAACCTCTTGCAGCCAGATGGTTGTAGCGCTTCTGCTTCTCGGCACGATCGGCTGCCGGCTGCCGGTATTTGCGTTGGTAGGTCTCGATACAGAGCGTTGTCCAGTCGCACTCGGAAGCTTCCATCGCCTCGCGGATCATCGCATCCGGCAGGCCCGCCACGCGCAATTCGGCGCTGATTCGAATCGGCCCAAAACCCTGTGCAATGCGATTCTGGATGCGGCTGGCGGCAAAGCGAGGGTCTGATTGCCAGCCGTTTTCGGTCATCGACTCGACGACCTCGGTGGTGAGCTCGGCCTCCACCCCGCCCTGCCTGAGCTTGCTGCTCAACTCGCGCGCCGAGTGCTCACGGCGCCCCAACAAGCGCATCGCCTTCAGCTTGGCAGCCTCAGGCGATACCGGCTCGTCAGATGCCTTGCGGCGCATCATCGGCGGTGATGTTTACTCGGTCTTGGCCGCTTTCGGCGGCAGCATCTTGGCGCGCAGCAGGGCTTCGATCTCGGCGGCGACTTCGGGGTGCTCCTTCAAGTAGGTCTTGGAGTTGTCCTTGCCCTGCCCGATTTTCTCGCCCTTGTAGGCAAACCAGGCGCCAGATTTCTCGACAAACTTGTGCTCCACGCCCAGGTCGATCAGCTCACCTTCGCGGCTGATGCCCTCGCCGTACATGATCTCGAAAATGACCGTCTTAAATGGTGGCGCGAGCTTGTTCTTGACCACCTTCACCTTGGTCTCGTTGCCCACCACCTCGTCGCCCTTCTTGATCGCGCCGATGCGGCGGATGTCGAGGCGCATCGAGGCGTAGAACTTGAGCGCGTTGCCGCCCGTGGTGGTTTCCGGCGACTGGCCGGGCATCATCGCGCCGATCTTCATGCGCAACTGGTTGATGAAGATGACGGTGGTCTTGCTGCGGTTGATGCTGCCAGTGAGCTTGCGCAGCGCCTGGCTCATCAAGCGCGCCTGCACGCCGACACTCGCCTCGCCCATCTCGCCTTCGATTTCGTTCTTCGGCACCAGGGCGGCAACCGAGTCGATCACGATGAGATCAACGGCGTTGCTGCGCACCAGCATGTCGACGATTTCGAGCGCCTGTTCGCCGGTATCGGGCTGCGAGATGAGCAGATCGCCCACCTGCACGCCGAGCTTCTCGGCGTAGGTCACGTCGAGTGCGTGCTCGGCGTCGATAAAGGCAGCGACACCGCCGCCCTTCTGCGCCTGCGCGGTCACATGCAGGGCGAAAGTGGTCTTGCCGGAAGATTCCGGCCCATAGATTTCAACC
Organism: Stagnimonas sp.; assembly: GCA_965279705.1. GTDB lineage: Bacteria > Pseudomonadota > Gammaproteobacteria > Nevskiales > Nevskiaceae > Stagnimonas. The sequence continues at coordinate 1,455,662 of OZ257257.1, read as the reverse complement.
ACGCGGCCGCGCGGCACGCCACCGATGCCGAGTGCGGCATCGAGCGTGATAGAGCCAGTCGAAATCACCTCAATGTCGGGACGCTCATCGACGCCCATGCGCATGATTGCGCCCTTGCCAAACTGCTTCTCGATCTGCGAAAGCGCGGCTTCGAGTGCTTTTTTGCGGTCGTCTGCTGCTGCCATTTCAAGTTCTCCAAATAACAAGCGCGTCTCGATGGACGCGCTTGTGGTTAAACGGTTGCGGGCACTTACTTACCGACGCGGCCGAGGTAATCGCTGGTGCGGGTATCGACCTTGATGATTTCGCCCTGCTGCACGAACAAGGGCACACGCACCACCGCGCCGGTTTCGAGCGTGGCCGGCTTGCCGCCGCCGCCCGAGGTATCGCCACGCACGCCGGGATCGGTTTCTGCAATGACGAGCTCCACCGTGTTGGGCGGCATCACCTGCAAGGGGGCGCCGTTCCACAGCGTCAACCGGCAGGTTTCCTGACCTTTCAACCAGTCGATGGCATCCACCATCTGCGCCTTGCCCACCATGGTCTGCTCGAAACTGACCGGGTCCATGAACGTCCAAAACTCGCCGTCGTTGTAGAGATATTGCAGGTCGATGTCTTCGACGTCGGCCACTTCCCAAGTGTCGCCAGACTTCAAGGTCTTTTCGATCACACGACCGTTCTTGAGGTTGCGCACCTTGATGCTGTTGGTGGCCTGGCCCTTGCCCGGTTTGCGATATTCGTTGTCGATGATTGAAAACGGCTCGCCCTCGATGAGGACTTTGACGCCGGACTTCATTTCGTTAGTGCTGACGGTTGCCATTGGATGGACGCTTTAATGTTGTCGTGAGTGCGGCAGTTCGCCGCAGGGCGGGGGTCATCCCCCTCTACATGCACTTTACCACGCACCTCAATCGGCCGACCCGCCAACCAGGCTCGCAAGCTTTGCGGCTTCAACTTGTGCTGAGGTCAAAAAAATATAAATGGCGTCGTATGAGTGGCACGGCATATGCTTAGACTGCAATGGTAAAACTGCTTCATTCGGCGATGGAGCAAATTTTCTGCGGTGCATGGATGCACCCAATCTTGCACCAGCAAAATGGTTCCACGGAGGGAATCGAATGGCAACAATCAGCAATTTTCCGAAGGCCACTAATTTGGTGTGGCATACGCACACAACCACGCGCGCAGAACGCTCAGAGCTCAAGGGCCAGCGCCCCTGCATCATCTGGCTCACCGGCCTCTCCGGCGCGGGCAAGTCCACCCTCGCCAACGAGCTGGAATGCGCCCTGCTGCGCATGGGCCATCACAGTTATTTGTTGGATGGTGACAATGTGCGTCACGGTCTGAACAAGGACTTGGGCTTTTCGCCGAAGGATCGCGTCGAGAACATCCGCCGCATCGGCGAGGTCGCCAAGCTCTTCGTCGATGCAGGGCAGATCGCCATCACCGCCTTCATCTCGCCCTACAAGGCCGACCGCCAGATGGTGCGCCAGCTGGTCGCCGCCGACGAATTCGTCGAGATTTACGTCAAGACCTCACTCGCCACCTGCGAGGAGCGCGACCCCAAGGGCCTCTATGCCAAGGCGCGCGCCGGGCTCATCAAGGAGTTCACTGGCATCGACTCGCCCTACGAAGCGCCCGAAAACCCGGAGCTGGTGATCGACACCGACGAGCTGGCACTCGAAGCCGGCGTGCACACGGTGCTGCATTACCTGCAAGCCACGGGGCGCATTCGCAGCGAGCACGGCAGCCTCCCCCTTTCCCAATCGGCCTGATCTACCGAGAACTCCCACTGTGAGCAATAACCTCGTCTTCATCGTAATGGACAGCTGCCGCTTCGACAGCTACCAACGCGCCAAAACGCCGAACATGGATCGCATCGGCATGGGCGAAAAACGCTACTCCTATGCGAGCTGGACTTCGCCCTCGCACTACACCTACCTGATGGGCATGACCCCGCACGACAACCCGCAGGGTGTGTTCGCCTCAGAGGTCTACAAGAAGGAGTTCTCGAAGTGGGTGGGGCGCTTGAACGTGCCCGATCTCTCGTTCAAGAACTTCGTTCCACAATTGTCGCTGCCATACGTCTTGCAGCAGAACGGCTATCGCACCGCCGCCAAGGTCTCGCTGCCAGTGCTGAATCCGCTCTCGCACTTGAACCGTCACTTCGACGACTACAAGTTGATGGCCGATCACAACGATTTCGGCGGCATGGTGAAAGACATCGAGTTTGATGCCGACGAGCCTTCGTTCTACTTCTTGAACCTCGGCGAAACCCACTACCCCTACATGCTGGATGGCAAGTCGCTGCCGCATATCTCCGGCGTGCACGGCGTATTCAAGCACATGGACGATGACCTCGGCCACGGCAAGGAAGACCAGTTCTTCGACGCCAAGCAGATGCAGGATTTGCACCTGCAACAGATCAAGACCGTGGAGCATGTGGACAGCATTCTCGATGGCCTCATTGCCAAGGCGCCGGTCGACACCCACTTCATCATCACCGCCGATCACGGCGAGTGCTTTGGCGAGGGCGGCTTCTTCGGCCACGGGCCAATCGTTCACGAAAAGGTGATGGAAGTGCCCTTTCTCGAAGGCCGCAAGCGGTAGCGCATGCAACAGGGCGCAGCCCAAGAAGGGCGCGCCCGGCGACATCTGTCAGGGAGTGACGTGATGCAGAACAAGAGCTTTGAAGTAATGGCGATCTGCCCGGCCAACCCGGCGTCGCCCGAACTCGCGCGCGCGGCGGTGCAAAGCGGTGCGGTCGGTGTGCTCGACTTTGAATGGGCCGGTGCCGATGTCGCGCAAGCCAGCCTGTGCTGGACTTCGTTTCTCGCGGCACTGCCCACTGCCACGCAAGGCACACCCGGCCTGCGCCTGCACGCCAGCCAGCACGCGCTGGCCGAGACGCTGCTGCACATTGCGTCCGCTCACTCACTCACCTTGATCGTGTCGGGCAGCATCGCTGCGCTGCGCACTTTTGCCGATCAGCACGCCAAGCCGCAGCAGCACCGCTGGCTGGCCGAAGTCACCAGCGCCGAAGGGCTCAATGCCCTGCCCTCGCGCTTCGATGGCCTCGTCGCGCGCGGCCACGAGGCAGGTGGCTGGGTGGGTGAAGACACCAGCTACATCCTGCTGCAAAAGCTGCTCAAGACCACCGAGCGCCCTGTGTTCGTGCAGGGCGGTATTGGCCTCTACACCGCCGCCGCCTGCCGCGCCGCCGGTGCCGCTGGCGTGGTGCTCGACGATGCGCTGTTGTTGCTCGCCGAGTCGCCGCTCACACCTGCACAGCAGAGCGAACTCGGTCGGCTCAACGGCGTCGAAGCCAAGCTCTTCGGCGAACTGGAAGGGCAGCCCCTGCGTGCCTATGCGCGCGCTGGTTCGTCGGCGCTCAAAAGTGCGGAGGCACTCAGCCGCCGTCTGGATTCGGGCGAACTGGCGACCTCGGAATGGGCCACGCAGCTCACAGCGCAGACCGGCTGGGCGAGTGACGGCAGTCAGCTGCTGCCCCTCGGCCAGGCCGTGGGCTTTGCCGCGCAATACCGCCGCGACTTCGGCAGCGTTGGCAAATTGATTCAGGCCATCCGAAAGGCCTGCGCACAGCAGGTCCAGCAAGCCGCCACACTGGCCACCATGGATGAAGGCAGCGCATTGGCGCTGTCGCACGGCACGCGCTTCCCGCTCGCCCAAGGCCCGATGACGCGCGTCAGCGACTCGCCCGCTTTCGCGGCAGAAGTCGCCAAGGCGGGCGCGCTGCCCTTCCTCGCCTTGGCACTCACACGCGGCCCGCAAGTGCTTGAGATGTTGCAGTCCACGAAGCAACTGGTCGGCGATGCGCCCTGGGGCGTCGGCATGTTGGGCTTCGTGCCGCACGCGCTTCGGCAGGAGCAATGCGAGGCGATCTGGCAGTGCAAGCCGCCGTTCGCGCTCATCGCCGGTGGCCGACCCGATCAAGCCGCCGAGTTCGAAACGCGCGGCATTGCGACCTACATCCACGCGCCCGCGCCCGCCCTGCTCAAGCTCTATCTCGAACAGGGCGCGCGCCGCTTCGTGTTCGAGGGCCGTGAGTGCGGCGGCCATGTCGGGCCGTTGGCGAGTTTCCCGCTGTGGGAGCAGATGATTGCCGTGCTGCTCGAACACACGCCCAAGGGGGCGGACAAGAGCGTGCATGTTTTGTTCGCAGGCGGTATCCACGATGCGCGCTCCTCCGCAATGGTGGCGGCGATGAGCGCACCGCTCGCAGCACGCGGCATGAAGGTGGGCTGCCTCATGGGCACGGCGTATCTCTTCACGAAAGAGATCGTCAGTGCCGGAGCCATCGTCGAGACCTTCCAGACCGAAGCCATCGCCTGCGCGAGGACGATGAATCTCGAATCCGGCCCCGGCCATGCCAGCCGCTGCGTCGATACAAAGTTCGCGCATGACTTCTACGCCGAGCGGCGGCGCCTGCTGAAAGAAGGCAAGAGCAGCGAGGAAATCCGCGACGCGCTGGAAGACTTGAACCTCGGCCGCCTGCGCATCGCCAGCAAGGGCGTGAACCGTGGCGACGACGGCAAGGTGGTGGAGGTGCCCGTCGCGCAGCAGAAGAGCGATGGCATGTACATGATCGGCCAGGTCGCCACCCTGCGCGATGCGGCAGTGGGCATCGAGGCGCTGCATCTCGACGTCACGCGCGGCGCGCAAGCCCTGCTCGAATCCTGCCTGCCCGCCACACCCAAGCTGGAACAGAAGCCGAGCGACATCGCCATCATCGGCATCGGCGTGGTGCTGCCCAAGGCCAACGATGCCGACGAGTACTGGCGCAATGTGCTGGGCAAGGTCAGCGTGCTGCGCGAGGTGCCGGAGAGCCGCTGGGACTGGAAACTCTACTTCGACGAAAACCCTAAGCAGAAAGACAAGGTCTATTCGAAGTGGGGCGGTTTCTTGGACGAAATCAGCTTCGACCCGACGCGCTTCGGCATCCCGCCCAAGTCGATGAAATCCATCGACCCGCTGCAAATCCTCACGCTCGAAGCCGCCAGCCGTGCGCTCGCCGATGCGGGCTATGCCAACGGGGGTTACGACCGCGAGAACACCTCCATCGTGCTCGGTGCCGGTGGCGGCGCTGGCGATCTCGGAACCCAGTACGCCCTGCGCGCCGAGCTGCCGCGCTTCGTCGAAAACCTCAGCGACCAAGTGTGGGATCGCCTGCCAGAATGGACCGAGGAATCCTTCGCCGGCACCCTGCTCAACGTGGCAGCCGGCAGGGTCGCCAACCGCATGGATTTCGGCGGCATCAACTACACCATCGACGCCGCCTGCGCTTCTTCGCTCGCCGCGATCAGCGTCGCGGTCAACGAGCTGGAAACAGGGCGCAGCAATGTCGCGCTCGCTGGCGGCTTCGACACCACGCAGTCGGCCTATGCCTTCATGGCCTTCGCCAAGACCTCCGCGCTCTCCGGCACCGGTCAGCCGAAAACTTTTGATACGGCTGCCGATGGCATTGCCATCTCCGAGGGCGTGGCGATGGTCGTGCTCAAGCGCCTTGCCGACGCCGAGCGCGATGGCGATCGCATTTACGGCGTCATCAAATCTGCCGCCGGTTCGTCGGATGGCAAGGCACTCGGTCTCACCGCGCCGCGCAGCGAGGGCCAGGTGCGCGCACTCGACCGCGCCTATGCCAAGGCCGGTTTCTCGCCCGCGACATTAGGTCTGATCGAAGCCCACGGCACCGGGACCAGCGTGGGTGATCGCGCCGAGGCGCAGACCATCTGCCGCGCACTCGCGCAGGCGGGCGCTGCGCCCAAGAGCGTCGCGCTCGGCTCGGTGAAAACCATCCTTGGCCACACCAAGGCCGCCGCAGGCGTGAGCGGCATGATTAAAGTCGTGCTCGCCATGCACCGCCGCGTGCTGCCGCCGCATGTGGGCGTCGAAAATCCCATCGAGCCGATTGCCGATGCGGCCTCGCCGGTGATGCTTTTGAAGGAGGCCCGCCCCTGGCTCGCGCACCCGGCGCATCCGCGTCGCGGTGGCGCTTCGGCCTTCGGCTTCGGTGGCACAAACTTCCATGTGGTGCTGGAGGAATATCCGGCGCATGCCGCCCCTGCGGGTGCGGATCGCTGGCCGCATGAGCTTTGTCTGTTCAAGGCGGCGACGACAGCCGCACTCACGGAGAAGCTCACTGCCCTGCTGCCCGCCCTGCGCCAGACCGAGCGCCTGAATCTTGCCGAACTCGCCTTCGCACTCGCGCGTGAGGCCGAAGCCGCAGGTGCGCAGCCGGTCACGGCCGCCATCGTTGCCAGCAGTGCGACGACCCTCGCGGCAGATATCGAGACCCTGCTGATCCAGCTCAAGGGCAGCAGCAAGCCTCTGCCCGCGCACATCCGCTGCAACACGGCCACGCCTGCCGCGAGCGGCGAGATCGCCTTCCTGTTCCCCGGCCAGGGCGCGCAGCACCTCAACATGGGGCGCGAGACGGCGCTGTATTTCGACGAGCTGCGCGAGGCGCTGGAACTGGCCGACCGTGTGCTCGCCTCGCACGCACCGCAGGCGCTCTCCAGCTACCTCATGCCGGCCTCGGCCTTCGACGAGGCGACCGAAGTAGCACAAGTCGCGGCTCTCACCGACACACGCATCGCTCAGCCTGCGATTGGCGCGCTCTCGCTGGGCTATCTGCGCTTAGCACTACGACTCGGCCTGAAGGCCACGGCAGCCGCAGGCCACAGCTATGGCGAGTATTCGGCGCTGCTATCGGCAGGCGTGCTGAGCACTGAGGATTTCCTGAAACTCTCCGCCGTGCGCGGCGAGGCGATGGCCTCGGCCTCCAAGTCCAGCGTGCCGGGCGGCATGGCGGCGGTGCAGGGTCGGCGCGAGCAGATCACCGATCTCATCGCCGAGTTCGCGGGCGTCATCATCGCCAACCACAACACGCCGGAGCAGAGCGTAATTTCGGGGCCGAAAGCCGCCGTCGAGAAGGCCGTCGCCAAGCTCGGCCAGGTCGGCTTGAAAGCCACCGTGCTGCCGGTGTCCGGCGCGTTTCACACCGAGCTGGTGGCACCGGCCAAGACCGCGCTTTCGGCAGCGATTGCCGCGACGCGCTTTGCACCGGCGAGCCTCACCGTCTACGCCAACAGCAGCGCACTGCCCTACCCGGCCGAGCCTGCGGCGATGCAGGCGCAGCTCGATGCCCACCTCTTGAGCCGCGTCGAGTTCGTGCGCGAGATCGAGGCCATGCACGGCGCGGGCTGCCGCGTGTTCGTGGAGCTCGGCCCCAAGAGCATCTGCACCAACATGGCCCGCGCCACGCTCAGCGGCAAGCCCGCACTCGCCGTTTCGCTGGATGGCAATGGTGGCGGCCTGCGGGGACTCTTGAGCGGGCTTGCCGAGCTGTTCGTCGCCGGTGTCGCCTGGCGCAGCACGGCCCTGTTCGCCCGCCGCGATCTCGCCCTGCTTGACCTCGCCACCGTGCTCGAACGCGGCCGCGCGCCGGTGCTGCCGAAGCACACCTGGATGGTCAGCGGCGGTTGCGCACGGCCGCTCGATGACCTGGTATTACGCACGGGCTTGGCCCCCGCACTCACTGCTGCCACGCGCCAGACGGCGGCGGCGGCACAGATCGCCGCACTCACGCCCGCACCTCAGATCGTGACCGTGCCTGCGCCCGCCACTGCCGCCACACCAGTAATGGCAGGCAGCGCACTGAACAGCGAGGCGCTCGTCGCCTATCAGCAGACCATGCGGCAGTTCCTCAGCTTGCAGGAGCGCGTGGTGCAGCAGTTCATGGGCGGTGGCAGCGCGCCCGCTGCAGCGCTGGCTGCTGCGCCCGTGATGCACGCCGCAGCGCCTCGCATCGAAACTGCACCCCTGCCCGTTATTGCTGCCTCCATCCCCGTCGCGGCCAGCGTCTTGCCAGTCAGCGCACCCATCATCGCGGTGGCGGCGACCGTCGCCAGCACCACTCCCGACTTCGCCACCCTGCTGCTCGCCATCGTCGCCGAGCGCACCGGCTACCCCACCGACATGCTGGGGCTGGACGCCGATCTCGAAGCAGATCTCGGCATCGACTCGATCAAGCGCGTCGAGATCATTGGTGCTATGCGGCAAGCCCTGCCTGCCGACTTGAACACCGCGATGCAGGCGCAGATGGAACGCTTCACCAAGGCCAAATCGCTCGCCGCGATTCTGGCGGCGCTCGATGCCCTGCAACCTTCGGCCTCCATCACCACCACGACGACCACGACCACCGTCTCGGTCGAGACCACCGTGGTCAGCACTGCGGCCGCCGTCGATGCCCTGCCGCTGCTGCTGGGCATCGTCGCCGAGCGCACTGGCTACCCCACCGACATGCTGGGGCTGGATGCCGATCTCGAAGCCGATCTCGGCATCGACTCCATCAAGCGCGTCGAGATCATCGGCGCGCTGCGCAAGGCCCTGCCCGCCGAGTTGAGCGCGGCTATGCAGGCGCAGATGGAACGCTTCACCAAGGCCAAATCGCTGGCCGCGATCTTGAGCGCGCTGGCCGCACTGCAAGGTAGTGCGGGTGCGGTGAGCACTGTCGTGGCAGCCGCCGTCGCCGTCAGCCGCGCGCCAGCCGCAGCACCGCCGAGTGTGGACGTGCAAAGCCTGCTGCTGGGCATCGTCGCCGAGCGCACTGGCTACCCCACCGACATGCTGGGACTGGACGCCGACCTCGAAGCCGATCTCGGCATCGACTCGATCAAGCGCGTCGAGATCATCGGCGCTTTGCGCAAGGCGTTGCCCGCCGAACTGAGCGCGGCGATGCAGGCGCAGATGGAGACTTTCACCAAGGCCAAGTCGCTGGCGACCATTCTGCAAAAGCTCGCAGGCTTGCAAGGCACGGCATCGCCTGCGGTGGCCGCCGCACCCGTCGCGGTCCCCGTCATCGCAGCGGCGAGCAACAAGCCGCTGGCGCGCTATGTCATCCAGCCACGCGCGCTGCCGCTGACGCAAGCCACCCGCGCCCTGCGCGGGCTGGCCGTGCTGCTCGGCGAGCCGGGCGTGCTGATGAGCGACGTGAGCGAGCAGTTGCAGGCGGGCGGCCTCACGCCCATCGCCATCGCCGCCACCGACCGTGCCGGTCTCGATGCCGCGCTCACCACAGCAAGGCATGCACACGGCCCGGTGGTCGCGCTGTTGAATCTGCACGGCCTCAAGCCCGCCACTGCGGTGACTCTCGCGGACTGGAAGAGCGCCTACCAGCGCGACGTGCTGGGCTTTTTCCACGCCCTGCAAGCCCTGGGTGATGACCTCGCTACGGCACAAGTCATCGCCGCCAGCCGCCTCGGTGGCCGCTTCGGGCGCGACAGCAGCGGTGCAGGTCTCGCCACCGGCGGTGGGGCCAACGGCATGCTCAACTGCCTGCGCTACGAATATCCCAATGCGCGTCTGCGCGCGGTGGATTTCGACGGCCAGACCGAAGCCGAGATTGCACTCAGACTGACGCAGGAATTGTTCGCCGACGACAGCGCACACGAGGCCGGTTACCTCGGCACCACACGCTACGGCAGCGTCACTGCTCTTCAAGTGTTGCTGCCGCGTGCCGAAGCCGCCGCCGTCAAACCCGCAGGCGACTGGGTGGTGCTGGCGACGGGCGGTGCACGCGGCATCACGGCGGGCATCTTGCAGGCGATGGCCCTGCCCGGCATGAGGCTCGTGCTGCTGGGCCGCACCGCAGCACCCGCGCCGGAGACAGCAGAAACCACGCCGCACCAGGACGCATCCGCACTGAAGAAAGCCCTGCTCGCCGCGCGCATCGCGCGTGGCGAAAAACCGAAGCCGGTCGAGATTGACCGCGAGGTGGGCAAGGTGCTGGTGGATCGTGAAATCCGCGACAACCTGGCGAAGCTCGCAGCGACGGGTGCGACAGTGGATTACCGCGCCTGCGATGTGCGCGACGAAGCGAGCTTTGGCGCGCTCATCGACTCGCTGTATGCCACGCACGGCCGCATCGACGCCGTGCTGCATGCGGCAGGCGTGATCGAAGACAAGCTGCTGGCCAACAAGAACGCCGAGTCCTTCGAGCGCGTACTCGGCACCAAGCTCGACGCGGCCTTCGTGCTCTCGCAGAAGCTCAAGCCCGACACGCTGAAGACGCTCACCTTCTTCACCTCGGTCGCCGGTCGCTACGGCAATCGCGGCCAGAGCGATTACGCCGCCGGCAACGAGACGCTGAACCGCCTTGCCTGGCAGCTGCATCGCCAGTGGCCGGGCGTGCGGGTGAGTGCGATGAACTGGGGCCCCTGGGATGCCGGCATGGCGAGCGAGGGTGTGAAGGCCGCACTGCGCGAACGCGGCATGGAGCCCATCCCGCTCGCCGACGGCTGCCGTTTCTACCTCGAAGAACTCGCCTACGCCGCACCCGGTCAGGTCGAAGTCGTTGCCGGTGTTGGGCCTTGGGGCGATGACGCGATCAGCCTCCCAGATCACGACCCGGCCGCAGTGCCCGTTGCAGCTATCACGTCGCGCATCACGCAAGAGTTGCGCGTCGGTGCCGGCGGCTCAGTGCTCGCCGATGCGCTGTTCGATCCCGTCGCCGATGGTCTCGATGCCCGCGAGCTGGCCTCCGAATTGCTGAGCGAGCTGGCTGCACTCGGCTGGCCGCAGTGGCAACTCAGCGAGCTGCTCGACCTGCGCACTGAAGGCTTGAGTGAAGCCGGCGGCACCGTGCGCTTGCGCGCGAAGGCCGCAACGCATTCCGAGCCGGGCGTTCAGTCGGTGACGGTAGAGCTACTGGCCATGGGCGGCAAGAAGGCGCTGGCGAAAGCGACGGCCATGCTGGTGCCACGCGCTCAGACGCCCGCAAAGGCTGCCTGACACTGAGCATGAGCGCGCCAGTCCCAAAGCCACTCGACATCGCCATCGTCGGCCTGTCCGCCTGCTTCCCCGGTGCGAAGGATGCGCAGGCCTACTGGCGCAACATCCTCGGCAAGGTGGACTCGGTGGCCGATGCCGACCCGGAATGGGTGGGGCCGTATTTCGAGAAAGACACCACCGCCGACGACCGCATCTACACCACCAAGGGCGGCTTTCTGCGCGACCTGGCGCAGGTCGATCCCCAGAGTTTCGGCGTGATGCCGAGCGTGGCGGCGGGCAGTGACCCCGACCACCTGCTGGCGCTGCAATTCGCACGCGATGCGCTGGCCGATTCGGGCTATCTCGACAAGCCGTTCGACAACACCAAAGCGGGCGTGATTCTGGGGCGCGGCACCTACGGCAACAAGGCGCTCGGCAGCTCGATGGCGCGCAGCCTGTTTCTCGACCAGGCAATGGACTTCGTGCGCGCGCTGCGTCCCGACTTTGCCGAGAGCGAGGTGAAGGCGCTGCAGGAGTCGCTCAAGACCCAGCTCATGCCCTTCCAGGCCGAGCACATCGGCGTGCTGACGCCCAACGTTATCGCCGGCTTGATTGCGAATCGTCTCAATCTGATGGGGCCGAGCTGCATCGTCGATGCCGCCTGCGCCTCGACATTGATCGCGGTCGAGCAGGCTGTGCGCGAGCTGGAGTCGGGCCGCTGTGACCTGATGATTACCGGCGGCATCCACGCCCACACGCCGCCGCAGATCTTCATCCAGTTCTGCCGCATCAACGCGCTCTCGCGGGACAAGATTCGGCCTTTCCAGAAAGGCAGCGAAGGCACGCTGCTAGGCGAGGGCGTGGGGCTGATGGTGCTCAAGCGCCGTGCGGATGCCGAACGCGATGGCGACCGTATCTACGCCGTCATCCGTGGCATCGGCACCGCCAGCGACGGCAAGGCCAAGGGCCTGCTCGCACCCCGGCTCGAAGGCGAGGTGCTGGCCGTGCGCCGCGCCTATGAATCGAGCGGCATCGACCCCGACACGATTGATCTGATCGAGGCACACGGCACCGGCACCAGCATCGGCGACCGCACCGAGATCGAGTCGCTCAACACCGTGTTTGGTGGGCGCGGCGCCGGGTCATCACCCGGCAGACCTCCCGGCCCACAAATCGGCATCACGGCCGTCAAATCCATGATCGGCCACTGCATGCCCGCGAGCGGCGCGGCGGCGCTTATCAAGACCGCACTGGCACTGCACCACAAGGTGCTGCCGCCGATGCTCTGCGACGAGCCTGATCCCACCTTGGGACTCGATAAAACACCTTTTTATCTCAATACCGAGACGCGCCCCTGGGTGCATGGCAAGGCGCATCCGCGCCGCGCCGGCGTGAATGCCTTTGGCTTTGGCGGCATCAACAGCCACTTCATTCTTGAGGAATATGTTGCGCCCGTGCCGCAGCCGATCGCCGCGCTGCACGGGCCTGCCAACTCCGATCTGCTGGTACTGGCGGCCGACAGTGCCATCCTGCTCGCGAGCAAAGCGCAGCACGCGCTCGCACATCTGCAAGGCCCCGCGCCCGCCACGCTGGATGAAATTGCATTGGCCGCCAGTGCCGAAGCACTGGGGTCACACCGCCTCGCCATCGTTGCCAGCGATGCCGCCGATCTCGTCAAGAAACTCGAACAGGCCATCGCCAAACTGGTGGATGTGGACCTGGCCCCGTTCAAGACCCGCAACGGCATTCACTACGGCGCGGGCGCGGCGCCCGGCAAGCTCTGCCTGCTGTTCCCCGGCGAAGGCTCGCAATACCCCAACATGCTGGGCGATCTCGCCACACAGTTTCCGGCCGTGCGCGACTGGTTCGATTTCATCGAGCACAACGCTATTGCACGAGGGTCGCCGTCGCGGGCGCAGGTGTTGTTCCCGGTGCCGACGTGCATCGATGCCGGTCAGCGCCGCGAGCTGGAAGATCGGCTGTATGAAATGGATATCGCCGCCGAGAGTGTGTTCGCCGCCAATATGGGCCTGCACGCCCTGTTCACTCAGCTCGGCTTTGCGCCGGATGCCTTGCTGGGCCATTCCACGGGCGAGAACTCGGCGCTCACGGCGGCGGCCGTCAACAAGGTGCAGTCGCGCAACGAGATCGCGCGCATTGTCACCGACCTCAACACGATCTACCGCCAGCTCGAAGCCGCGGGTCAGATCACTGAGGGTACGCTGCTGACGGTGGGCGGGCTCAGCGCCGAGCTGCGTAGCGCGCTGCTGCAAAAGTTGAAGGAACCCGGCAGCAGCGTGCAGCTGGCGATGGACAACTGCCCCAATCAAGTTGTGCTGTTCGGCAGCAGCGAGGCGACGGCGGCGCTGAAAGAAGAACTCGCTACGGCCGGTGCGCTCTGCGCCCTGCTGCCCTTTGGTCGCGCCTATCACACCCCGCTGTTCAAGCCGCTGGCCGATGCCTTTCGCACCTACTTCGCTGCGCTCGACGTGGGCGCTGCCCGTACCACGCTCTACAGCGCGTGCAGCGTTGGGCCCTTCCCTGCCGATGCCGCAGGCATCCGCGAACTGTGCTGCCAGCAGTGGCAAAGCCCGGTGCGCTTCACCGAGACCATCGAGCGGCTGTATGCCGATGGCGTGCGGGTGTTTCTGGAGATTGGCCCCAGCGGCAATCTCACCTCCTTCGTCGGCGACACGCTCAAGGGCAAGCCAGATGTGCTGGCACTCGCCAGCAATAATCGCCGCAAGTCCGGCATGGCGCAGCTGCACGCCACACTCGCACAGCTTTTCGTTGCCGGGGTGCCGTTCACGCCGCAGGCGCTGTTTGCCGAGCGCGCAATTGCGCCGCTGGCTCTGATGACGCCGCCGCGCGCCGCCGCCAAGCCGCGCTTGCAACTCAAGCTCATCACGCCGACGCTGACGCTGCCAGAGGCCTTCCGCAAGCCGCTGCCGAAGCTCGTCGAGCGGGTGGTGGAGACAGTGCATGCGCCTGCCGCTCCGCCTGCGCTGGCTGCGCCCTCGGCGATGCCGACCGCCGCGAGTTCAAGCGACCCGCGCATGGCCGCGCTCAACGCGCATTTCAGCCTGATGCAGGATTTTCTCGACAGTCAGGCACGGGTACTGGGCCTCGCTACGGCGGCGCCCGCCGCGTTGGTGCAGGCAGTCGCCAGCAAGCCGCTCGCCGCCTTCCCGATGCTCGGCACGGTGGTCGAAGAAACCCCAACGCGCCTTGTCACCGAACGCACCTTCGACATCCGCGAAGATCTCTTCCTGCGCGACCACGCCATCGGCGGCGTGCCGACACCGCGCGACCCCTCGCTGCTGCCGCTGCCGGTGATCCCCTTCACCTTCAGCATGGAGCTGGTGGCCGAAGCCGGTGCGCGTCTGCTCAACCGCCAGGGCTGGGTGGTGACGGCCATCGAGGACGCCCGTGGCAGCCGCTGGCTCTCGCTCGACTCAGGCCAGATTCCCTTGCGCATCGTCGCCGAACAGCAGAGTGCCAACGGTGCAGAGGCGCGCATCGCCTGCCGCATCTTCCTGCGTGGCGAAGGCACGACGCCCGGCGGCATGCTGGTGTTCGAGGGCGTGGTGGTGCTGGCTGCCTTCTACCCCGCAGCACCCGCACCGATGCCCTGGGCTGCAAGCGACGACGAAGCGCCACGCCTGCACATCGCCGGGCAGGTCTACCAGCACGGCATGTTTCACGGGCCACGTTTGCAGGGCTGCACTGCGGTCAGGCGTTGGGGACATGGCGGCATGGAAGCCGAAATCACCGCCATCCCCACCCACGACTACTTTGCTAGCACGCAACCGCAGTTCCAATTCGATGCCGCCGTACTGGACGCCGCAGGTCAGATCGCCGGTTTCTGGCTGCGCGAATACTTTGCAGAAGTGCGCAACTGCTTCCCCTTCCGCGTGCGGGCCTTGCGCCTGTTTGCACCACCGCCTCCGGCGGGCACCAAGCTCACCTGCCGGGGTGCGATTGCGATGCAGGGCGAGACCCAGCTCGAAGCGCGTTGGGATCTGTTTGGGGCCGACGGTCAGCTGGTGATGCAGTCCGAGGGCTGGGAAGACCGCGTGTTCGCGGTGCCGGATCGCTTTCACGCCTTTCGTATGAACCCCGATGCCGCACCGCTCTCGGTGCCTGCACTCACAGACCGCCTGCCTGCCGAGCTGTGCGTGCGTCGGCTCGAACCCCTGCCCGAAGGTCTGCTCGACGAGGGCGGTACCATCTGGAAGCGCGTGCTCGCCCACATGATTCTCTCGCGTGCCGAGCGCGAGGCCTTCTACAAATTGCCTGCGCAGGGCGAGCGCCGCGAGGAGTGGCTGATGGGCCGTCTCGCCGCCAAAGACGCGGTGCGCGACTACCTGCAACGCCGTGGCACGGCGGCCCTCGCAGCGGCCGATGTCGAGATTCTCGAAGGCCCGCACGGCAAGCCGGTGGTGCGTATCGCGGCCCTGCCTGATCTCGTGCCGCCCGCGCTCTCGCTCAGCCACAGCCAGCGCTGGGCGGTTGCCGTGGCGAGTGATGCGAGCGTGTCGCTCGGCATCGACTATCAGCGGCCTGACCGCGTGCGCGGCGAGCACCTCATCAGCGGTGGTTTCAGCGCCGCCGAGCACGTGCTCATCGCCGCGCAAGAACCCGAACGCAGCCAGCAGGCCATCGCCCTCTGGTGCGCAAAAGAAGCGGCTGCCAAAGCCGCTGGCACTGGTCTCGAAGGCCGACCACTCGACTGGCAAGTCGTCGCAGCGCACCTCGATGTGCGCAGCGGCGCGCCCGCCGTCGCGCGCGTGCGGCGCTTATGCCTCGACTACGACTGCGCCCTGCACTTCGAGGCCGATGGCGCGGTGATCGCGCTCTGCGTCACCGCGGCACCCACCCCATCCCCTTCACTCACGCACTGATCCCCCACAGAGACCCACCATGACCACCACCCTTTTCATCGGCCTCGACGGTTGCACCTTCACCGTGCTCGACCAGATGGTGAGCGACCTGCCCGGCGAGGGCGTGACCATGCCCTTCATGAAGTCGCTGATGGAGCGCGGCGTGCGCGCCAAGCTGCGCAGCACGCCCAACCCGCTCACACCGCCAGCCTGGGCTTCGATCATGACCGGCAAGGGGCCGGGCGAGCATGGCGTGTTCGACTTCATCCGCGCCGAAGACAACGGCGGCGAAGTGTTCTGGACTCTCTACGACGCGCGCGACATTGACAGCGAGACCATCTGGTCGATCGCCTCGCGCAAGAACAAGAGCGTAGCCGCGCTCAACTTTCCGCTCACCGCACCCGCACCGGAAGACTTGAAGGGCTCGATCGTCCCCGGCTTCATCCCCGCCAAGCACCTGCGCCGTAACACGCACCCGCGCGAGTTGTTCGAGCGCATCAAGACGGAGATTCCGGGTTTCGACCCGAAAGAACTGGCCTGGGATTTCGACAAGGAAAAGCAGGCGATGGAATCGCTCAGCGCCGAGGAAACCGCGAAGTGGGTGCGCTACCACCTGCCGCGCGAGGACCAGTGGTTCAAGGTCGCAGAGTTCATTTTGAAGAACGACAAGCCCGACCTGATGGCGGTGATGTTCGATGGCACCGATAAGATTCAGCACCAGGCTTGGCCGTGGTTGGATCAGGCCTTGCTGCCGAAGAATCCGCAGGGTCATGACCTCGAAATGCGTCAGGTCTGCCTCGAATACTTCCGCAATGTCGATGGCTACATCGAGAAACTGATGGCCTTGGCTGGCCCCGACACGCAGGTGTTCTTCGCCAGCGATCACGGCTTTACGGCGAGCACCTTCGTGCTGCGCATCAACACCTTTCTGGGTGAGAAGGGTTATCTCAAATGGGCGACTAACGACGGCAGCGACCAGGCGCAGCGCCGCGAGGCGAGCGACTTCGCCAACCTCGACTGGGCACACACCACCGCCTATTGCCGCACGCCGTCATCGAACGGCATCCATATTCGGGTGAAGTCCAAGCCCGGTGATTCGGGCATTGATGCGAAGGACTACATCCCCTTCCGCGACAAATTGATCGCTGACCTGATGGCGATCCGCGATCCCGATACGGGCGAACAAGTGGTGACGGATGTGCTCAAGCGCGAGGAGTGGTTCCCCGGTCAACACATGAAGCGCGCGTGTGACTTGACACTGGTGCTGCGCGACCACGGCTTCGTGTCGATCCGCAACTACACCCCCTCCATCGTGCAGCGGCCGCAGGCCGTCGGCACGCACCACCCGGATGGCATCTTCATGGCCGTCGGCCCGGGCATTCCGGCGGCGGGCATGATCGAAACTCGCAAGATTGTCGATGTGGCCCCGACGCTGCTTTACAGTGCTGGCCTGCCGGTGCCGTCCGACTTCGAGGGTGTAGCGGTGGCGGAGTTCTTTACGCCCGAGCACCTCGCAGACAAGCCCATCAAGAAGGGTGCACGCACCAAAATCACTGAGCGCCGCGCGCTGGGCCAAGAGATGGACGCAGGCGAAAAACAACAGATCATCGAGCAGCTGCAAATGCTCGGATACATGGAATGAGAACCTATGAATAAAGCTACTGCGCTGACCGCTGGCTGCGTCATGCGGTGCTCGCAATCCTCACGCACTTCAGTGCGCTGCGGTTGCTGCGCTCCTATTCCTTGCCATCGGCCATGCTCGCTACGCTTTCTTCACAGGTTCTAAGGGTGTCTATCGAACCACACAACCTCGAAGCCAATGGCCTGATGCTGGGCGCGCCGCCTGGTGCGCTGCGCGAGACCAGCCATGGCATCGATGGTACGCTCGACTTCGAGCGTCCGGCTTATCCCTTTGGGCATCGGCTGAAAAACTGCACGCTCGGCGCATTCTGTTTCTTCAACGCTTCGGGGCGCACCAGCGCCTATCGCGTGCGCTTCGGGCGCTATGCTCAGATCGGCGAGTCCTCGATCATCGGGCCGCCGGAACATCCACAAACCGGTTTCAGCAATCATCCCTTTGCGTTCACGCGGCCGTCGCTGATGCCGAGCATTTACCGGCTGCCGGACTTTGCCGAACTGGCGCCGGAGGACTCTGAAGCGCCGTCTTACATCGACACCGTCAACAACGACACCGTGCTCGGCCACGAGGTGTATCTGGGCGCCGGCAGTTTCGTGAAGCGCGGCGTGACCATCGGCGATGGCGCGCTCATCGGCGCGCGCAGCGTGGTCACTCGCGATATCCCGCCCTATGCCATCGCCGTCGGCAGCCCGGCGCGCATTGTGCGACTGCGCTTTGCCGATAAGCTGGTCGAGCGTCTGCTCAAGCTGCAATGGTGGCGCTACGATCTCGCCCCGTTCAAACACACGCTCGACTTCATGCAGATGGAGCCGACGCTCGAAGCGCTTGAACAACATCTGGCCGAAGGCCGACTGCAACCCTTGAAGCCAGATAGCTTCAGACTGACCCGCGCCACGAGCGGGCAGCTGAGCATTCAGGCCTTGCCGAAACCCCTTTTCTTCTCCTGACTCCACGCAACCATGTCCACAGCCAGCGACGCTCTCGTTCAACCGCTCATCACCCTGCTTGCCGACTTCACACAGGACTGGGATCACAGCTTCGATGGCACGATGGGTCGCGATACCCGGCTGTTTGCCGATCTCGGCTTCGAGTCCATCGACATCATCCAGCTCGCTGTCGCGATCCAGGAAGAAGTGGTGAAAAAGCGCGTGTCCTTCGACAAGCTGCTGATGAAGGACGGCCGCTACGTGGATGATCTTTCGATCGGCCAGATCGCAGATTTTCTAGCGGAATAAGCGGATGGCCAATGCCGAGGTCAATGGCACCCGCCTTGCCTGGCAGCAGATGGGTGAGGGCCCTGACCTGATCTTTCTGCACGGGGTCGCTGCCAACCGCGCCTTCTGGTTCCCCATCGCCACGCAGTTCGCAGCCGCCTTCAAGGTGACCCTGTTCGACCTGCGCGGTCACGGCTACAGCGAGCGTTCGCCCAGTGGCTACACGAGCGCCGACATGGGCCGCGATTTGCTGGGGCTGATGGATGTGCTCGCCATCGACCGCGCCAGCATCGTCGGCCACAGCTACGGCGGTGGTGCTGCACTCGAAGCCGCGGCCCTCGCGCCACATCGCTTCAACAAGCTGGCCCTCGCCGATGTGCGCGTGCAGCGCCTGCAACCGGAGATGCGGCTGGATGATCTCGAAGACCGTTCCGGCTTCGAGCAGGCGCTGGTGGACCGCGCCGGCGGCCCGACAACACTCGCGCACGAAACCCAGATCGGCTTTCGCTTTCTGGAAGCCTCGGCACGTTTGAAAGTGGCGGGCGAAATACCGGGTGGCAGCGACGAGTTCATTCCCTTCGGCGAAGGTAGCGGCGCTCTTCGCGCCGCCAAAAGCTGGCTGGCGCTGCTGGACGAGACCGCGGCGCGAAGCGAGTTTCCGCAAGCGGGTGCAGACGAAGCTGCCCTGCGCAATATCACCGCACCGACGCTATTGCTCTATGGAGAACGCTCGCGCTGCTGGCCTTCGGCCAAGGCGCTTTCACAATTGCTGCCTCACAGCCGTACGCTAAGCGTGCCGAATGGCGGACATTTCTTCCCGATCAGCCAGATGGCGTTCACGCTGGCGGCACTAAAAGAGTTTTTCGAAGTCCCACGCGGGTGACTAAAGCCAAGGAAGGCCTGACATGATGCTTCGCCCATTGCTGTTCGCGCTGTTGCTGACGCTGCCTTTATCCGGCTTCGCGCTGGCGCCCGTGGCAGGCGTGACGCACGGCGAGCTGGCGCAGGCCGGCAGCGACAAACGCAGCTATCGCCTGTTCGTGCCGCAAGGTCTCGCCCCCGGCAAAAACGCCCCGCTGGTGATTGCCATGCATGGCGGCCTGGGCACCGGCGACATCTTTGCCAAGCAAAGTGGGTTCGATACCGTCGCGCAACAGTACGGCTTCGTCGTTGCCTACCCGGATGGACTGGGCAAGGTCTTCAACGCCGGCCGCTGCTGCGGCAATGCGCAGAGCAATGACGTCGCGTTCGTGCGTGACCTGGTGGCAGACCTCAAGACCCGCCTGCCCATCGACGCTCGGCGGGTCTACGGCATGGGATTCTCCAATGGCGCGATGCTCGCGCACCGCATCGCCTGCGAGGCGCCGGAGGTGTTCGCCGCCATTGCACCCGTTTCTGGCGGCATCATGGTCGATAGCTGCCCCTCTAAAACGCCAGTGTCGGCCTTGCTGATTCAGGGTCGGCTCGACAAGCGCATTCCCTGGGATGGCGGTGCCTTCGACGGCACGCCACGACCCTCGATGGCTGAGGTGGTGCAGTCCATCGCCACGCGTGGCCAGTGCAGCAGCGCGGTGAAAGTGCTGAGCGACTCGCCCACCGCGCAATGCTGGTCGCGCATCTGTGCGGGCGGCACGCAGCTGCAATGGTGTGGGCTGCCTGCGGTGGGGCATCAGTGGGCTGGTGGGGCCACCTACTTCCCCCTGCTGCTCGGCCCCAACACGGCGGACTTCAACACCAGTGCAAAGATCGGTGCGTTCTTCGCGCAACTCGCGCGCTAGGTGATGCATCACACCGCAATGATCTGAACTCAGATCCCATCCGTTCATATTGCTTTGAATACACTGCACGCATGTTGTCAAGGATGACGTCATGCCCACCCCCCGTTTCAATGCTGTTCTGCTGCTGTGCCTGCTTGCCGCCCTGAGCGGCTGCGGCGCGGGCAGCAGCAACCCGGTCACTCAGGCGCCAGTACCGGCAGATCCATCGATCCCCTTTGACAGTGGCACCGTGCCGACGCGACCGAGTGCGCAAGGCGGGGTTGATCGCGCCGTGCCGCTCCAGCGCGGCTGCGGCTGGATACTTGCTTTCGACCCCAGCATCGAAGGGCTGGGCAACACCGCGTTTGCCGACACCGGAGCGCGCTACTGGGTCGCCTTCATCGCGCCGGATCAGCCCGTTGGCACCACGCTCAAGATCGAAGGCCGCTACGCCAACAGCCGTTATGCCGCGCTGCATGTGCACGACGGCAACCTGCTGGTTCTGGATGCGCAGGCCGAATACCAGCTGCGCCCCGATGCCGGCGCGAGCACGCCCTGGCTCGACATCACCACCTTGCAAGCCAACGTCCCGCGTGGTGGCCGTTACACCGCGACGCTGCGCTTCGGTAGCGCCGTACCTGCGCAACGCGAGGCGAACGTGCTCTACCGCCCTGCCCCATCACCCAGTGACGGTGTCGCCAAGCGCACCACCGCGCTGGTCTACCGCACCTATCTGCCGGTGGGCGAAAACACCGGCGGTGTCGGCCTGCCCCGGCTCACCCTGCAAACGCCGGACGGCGCATTGCCGCTCGCCAACGTCGAGGACGCGGCGGGCTGTGCAGAGATCGGTTCACGCTTCTATCAGGACGGCGCAAAAGTGCCGGGCATCACCAACGGCCTGGACCCGGTGCCACCACTGCCCAAGCCGGTATTCAAGAAGTTCGAGTCGCTGCTGCTGGTTGCGGCGGGCAGCGGCGTGGGCTTGAACAATCACAATGCCTTCGCCTACATCAAGACCGAGCGCAATTACGGTGAGCTGCTGCTGGTGCGCGGCCTGCCACCCAGCCATACCGACGACGGCAGCGCCAGCAATCCGCCGCAGGTGCGCTACTGGTCGCTCTGTCACTACGGCTTCAACACGCAGAAGGTTTATGGCTGCGTGCCGGATGAAGACGCCGCACTCGACGGCGAGGGCCGCTACACACTGGTGGTGAGCCGCGATGCGCCACCATTACTGGCCACCCGCGATCTCGGCTTCAACACCCTACCGTTCGGGCCGGAGCGGCAGGGCACGCTGACCATGCGCGAACTGCTCGCGCATCCGACCTTTGCAGAAGCCATCGTGCGCACCGACTTTGGTGAGGCGGGTTCGGCCTCGCGCGGTATCTATCAGCCCAAGGCCACGTACTGTTCACGCGCAGTGTTCAATGCCAGTGCGGCACAGGGTGCAGCGGCGGCATTTGCGGCCTGCCTCGAATCGCGTCGCGTACTGCCAAAAGCGCCGGAATGATTCAGCGATAACCGCAGCGCCGGGCGTGCTGCTGCACTTCGATGGCAAAGGTCTGTCCATCCGGCCGCCAGGGTAAGGGCGCCGTGAGTGAGCTTGCTGCGGCGAGATCGAGCGCGGCGGCACTGAAGGGTTCCATTGCCTCCGGCTCCAGTCCATACGGTGCGCTGCGCGGGCCGTTGCCTGCAAACAGCCAGTGGTCGGCATCCCGCATCAGGGTGAGCGTCTCTGCATCGCAGCCGATACCCAACGCCTCGCAGAGCTGGCGTGCAGCCACATCGAAATCGTCGTCCAGCGTCTCGCCGCACAGATGCAGCAGGGGCGGACGCTGGGCGAACAGGTTTTGCAGATTGTGTTCGGCACGCAGCCAGGGGATCTGCGGATCGAGCAACGGTGGCCGCAGCGCGTGATCCTTGTAGTCCTGCGGCACAAACAACTGCTCGCACGCCCAGGCATGCAGCAGCACGCCCTGCGACCAGGGGTGGCGCAGCAGATGAATGCACTCGATGCGCGGCGCCGCGTTACGCAGGCGCTGCAAATCCATCGGCCGCAGGGCGCTCTCGGCATCCGGCACGATCAGTCGTCGCGGTGCGACGCGCGCGGCGAGATGTTGCAGCACGCTGTCCACCGGTTCGGCATGGCGGGCTTCGAGCCAGGCGCGGGTCGCTTCAATGCCCACATCGGTCTGGCCACCAGAATCGAGCTGCGCCAGGGCGCGCAGCAGGCCGTGTGCATGGCCGCCCTGCCCCCTGTCGAAGAGGTCGAGCAACTCGCCGACGGTATCGGCAAGAAACAGATTGAGTTCGGGCACGGCATACAGCGCCGGATGCTGCGCCAGCACGCCCGCCAGCACGCTTGCCCCGCTGAAAGGTGCGGCCAGCAAATAGACCGGTGCGGGCGTGTTCATGGCGCTTCATGCAGCCCGGGTAGCGGATCGCTCGGCGTCTGACCCAGCCACACCTCGCAGCCACCGCGCGCATTCGGCACGTATTGCCAGCGGCCGTCGCGCTTCACTGCCACGGTGGGGCCGAAGGGATTGGCAGTTGCCACGAACAGGCCGTGCGGGGTGGAGACGATGTTGCGGATGCCCCAGTTGAACTTGTTGCCGAAGCCATTGCGGGTCACCGGCTGCCAGTGCACGCCATCGGGCGAGCGCCACAGCTCGGCACCACCGAAGCGCGCCACCAGTTCTTCGTCGCCCCAGCGGCGCAGCAGCGTCAGCATGTCTTCCGGCCAGCGGTTGGTGGCCATGTAGGGGATCATGTTGGCCCACGAAAACGTGCCGGCATAGAGCCAGCCCTGGTGCTCGCACAGGCGCCAGAAATAGCCGTTGAAAAGACTGTCGAGTCCCGGCCCCATGCCCGAGAGGGGAAACTTGAGACCCCAGGGCGTGTGGCGTGCTTCGCCGGCGATCAAGTCCCAAGTGTCGTCGGGCCAGATGCGGATCATCTCCGCAGCTGCAGGGCCGATGTTGGCGGCGCGGTGGTAGCCGCCGTTGATGATGCCGCAGCCGACGTAGAGCGCGCCCTTGAACACGCACATGGAACCGGAACCCTCGTTGAGCCGCCCGCGCCCGGCACCGCAGTCGAGCACCTTGGTCCATACATAGGGCGGCTTGCCGCCTGCGGTCTTCCAGATTTCGGTACCGGTCACCGGGTTGACAGTGCCGCCGTAGAGATAGCCGTTGAATTGCGCCAGCTCGAACACCGTGCCGTTGCCGGCATTGCCAAAGCCTTCCTCGTTGACCGGCAACCACTCGCCCTTGGCCATGTTGTCGCAGCCGTAGATCACCGCCTCGCTGCTGATGTCCTGGTTGAAGCCCTTCTTGGTGCCGCTGGCCGTGGGGCTCAGGTGCACACGGCCGTTGAAGTGCTCCAGCGCGCGGCAGGTGCGTACGGCGGCGCCGAACGGCGGGCGCGGGATGGGCGTGAAGTGCACGCCATCGGCACTGCGCAGCACATCCGGCGAATGCGCCGTGTGCGGCGACCAGGAAGACACATACAGGCAGGGCTCGTCGTCGGACGGGTCCTGGATCACCGCCATGCCGCGAAAGCCGATGTAGCTCGGCACATCATCACGGCCGTTGTTGCCGTGCACGATGGGCGAGCGATAGGCCAGCCGCCAGACATCGGTTTCCGGCGTGTATTCCCATATCTGTGCGCGGCGGTCGATGTCGTAGATGTCATCGGGGGATTCGATCGGCCAGGGCCTCACCCCATCGCGCTTGCCCGCCAGTCGCAGGGCGGCCAGCTGGGCACGGCTGGTGCCGACGTAAATCTTGCCCTTGAACCAAGCCATGCTGTGGGCATAGTGATTCCAGCCGTCACCAAAGCCGTTGAGGCAGGTGAGGCGAAAATCCGCACCTTGCAGGCCCGGTTGCAGCGAGGAACTCAGGGAATCCACGACCACAGTTCCACCATCACGAAGCGCACCACCGCACGGGTGAACACCAGGCCGAAGAAATCCCAGCCGGTCGATATTTTTCCGTTGCCGGTCATGCCGGCTTTGAGCTCGCCCTTAGGGTCGCTCACCGCCACGTTGACGCGCACGATCTTGCCGTATTTACCCTCTTCGGCCGTCGGGGCAATGCTGCGCACCTCGCCTCGGTAGCTGCTGCCGGGAAAGGCCCAGGGCTTGGCCGAAGCCTTGGCGCCGACCTTGATATCGCCGATGGACGACTCCGGTAATTTCACTTCGGCAATCAACTCGCCGGTGTCTTCGATGGTGGCCAGCAGCGCGCCGCGCTCCAGATAACTGCCGCGTGCGAACTGCAAACGCGGCGCCACCACCACACCGCCAATAGGTGCTGTCAGCGTGGTCGCTGCGAGCTGCTCGCGCTGGTATTCGAGATCAACCTGCACGCCGCGAATCTCGGCTTCGAGCGCCTTGATGCTGTCCTGCTGGGTCGGGCTGCTGACGAGATCGAGCGAGCGTTGTGCAGCCAGCAGCTGCTGCTTGGCCACCTCGGCCGCGCCCTTGGCCTTGTCGTAGTCCTGCGGCGTCACTGACTTGCCCTTATAGGCGGTGGCGATGCGATCAAAGCTGCCGCTGGCGAGATTGGCATTGGCGCGAGCGGTGGCGACTTGCTGGCGGGCGAGTTCGATCTCTTCGCTCTTTGCGCCTTTTTTGGCGCGGGACAAATCGGATTGCAGGCGGGCGAGATCGGCTTCGGCGCCCGCCACCTTGGCTTTCTGGGCCGAGTCGTCGAGCCGCGCCAGTGGCTGGCCTGCCTTGACCGTATCGCCCTCGCGCACCAGCACCTCGCGCACATCGCCGGGCGCCAGCGCACGCACGTCGGCACGGTCGCGCGGCAGAATCTCGAAGTTGCCGCCAGGCGAATCCGGATACGGCAGCAGGCAGACGACGAAGACGGCCGCAGCCCAGATCAGCTGCTTGCGGCTGGGCCGCCACGGCGCTTTCTTAAGATGCCCCATGCGAGTCGTTTCGACCGCCGTGCGCTGATATCGCTTGAACATGAATATCCCCCCTGAAACCAAAACCAGAACCACGCCAGACCCCTGAAACCGCGCCTCCAACGCACCGCCCAGCAACCACAGGATCAAGCCGAAAGACCCCAGGGTGAAGATGAACGACAGCACCGAAAACCAGATCAGCCAGCGCCGCGGCAGGCGCCTGGCCTGCGTCATCCACGGTCGGTCGGCGCCAAACAGGGCGAAGTCGGCCTGTTGGCGCAGATCGAGCACGCCGACGCGATTGGCAAGCAGGTGATAGCCATCGCGCAGTGCCAAC
The DNA here is from genome assembly GCA_965279705.1 of Stagnimonas sp. GTDB lineage: Bacteria > Pseudomonadota > Gammaproteobacteria > Nevskiales > Nevskiaceae > Stagnimonas. Next base: position 1,430,121 of record OZ257257.1, on the reverse strand, counting down.
GGGTTGAGGCGTACCAGCAGCGAGATGGCGGCAGCGGTCGCGGCGGATGAGGCGACGCCGCCGATATTGGGCAGCGTGGTGGCGGTGATGAACCACAGCACCACGCCCAGCACCATCAGCAGCGCCGTGCCGGTGAGTCCCGCAGCCACCAGCCGCTGGCGGTTGAGACGATCGATGCGTGTCGCCGCACCCGCCGTGTCGGCCACGAAATAGGGGATTTTCAGGAATCCGTAACGCAGACCGAACTTCGGTGCCGCGGCAGTGAAGCGCTCTACCGCCGCGGCACGCGCCGACATCGAACACAGGTTGACCAACCAGCCTGCAAGCACGATTGCCGCCAGGGCCTTGATGCCGGGCAGATGCAGCACGCCGAAGGCGAGCCACTCTAGGCGGCGGCTGTAGAACAGGCTGATGGTGGCCACGAGCAGCACCAGCAGGGCCGCCAGCCCGGCACCCGAGGCCAGCGGCCACACCAGCCAGCGGCCCAGTGCGATGAACGGTGCCGGCGACAGCGGCACATCGATGCGCACCGGCTCGCCGCGACGATCGCCCGCCGCGCCGGTGGCGGAATGCTGCACCGCCGGCTGCGCCAGGGAGCCCGGCATGTTCGAGGGCGGCAAGGCCCTGCGCTCGGCGGCCTCGCGCTGCTGGCCGCTCAGGCCTTGCTGTCGCAGCCGAAGCGCTTCGGCGTCGGTATGCGCAGGCACCGGCAAGGGCTCGTGACTGCCGGGTTCGAGCCGACCCGCTTCGGTCAGGCGACCGGCAAACTCCTCCAGCTCTGCTGCACTTACCGGGCCGCCCAGACGCTGAGACGCCGGGCCGGCGAGCGCTGCCGTGGGTGCGCTGCCGTCGAACAGGGGCCCCAGCTGCGCCTCGTCAGGCAGGGCCTTGAACACCCCCTGCGGCCGCTGGTAGCGCCGGTAGCGGGACTGCGGCGGCGCATTCATCGCATCCATCACAGGCGGCGCTAGCGCGCCACAGGACGAATGACCGCTGCACCGTTACCCGGCGCTGTGGGGGTTGTGGCCGGCTGCAAGAGTCGGTTGATACGTCCGAGATCCGCGGTCAGCAAGGCGCCGGCGACCTGCTTGAGATACAGCGTGTCGGCGAGAAACTTGTAGCGCGCGGTGGTGAGCGCGAACTCGGCCGTGTAGCGCTGCTCGACGGCGGCGAGCACATCGGCGTTGGTGCGCGTGCCCGACTCGAAGCCGGCCTTGTTAGCGGCCTCGGCAAGCACGGCAGCATCGAGCGCGCGCTGTACGGCGGTGATCTTCTGCTTGCCCAGCGTGGTGCTGGCATAGGCAATGCGGGTATCGCGCACTGTCTTGGCGACAGTGGCGGCCAATTCGGATTCGGCACGTCGCTGCTCGGCCTGCACGCGGGCGATCTCCGCGGTCAGCAGGCCGCCGGTGAATAGCGGCAGGCTGGCGGTAAGGCCAACGCGGCCCTCGATTTCCTCACGCTTGCCGGTCACGCCGCCATCGTTGTTGAGGCGACTGTAGGAGCCGACCAGATCCACCTTGGGATAACGCTGGTAGCGGGCCTTTTCGACATCGGCCTTGGTGACGGCCACCTGCATCTGCTGGGCAAGAACGGCCGGGTTGTTTGCGCGCGCACGGGCGATCCATGCGGACTCATCGGCAGGCGTTGGCGGCAGAAGCTCCACGCTGGGCAGCAGCGGCAGGATGCCTTCGTAACGCTGACCGGTGAGTGCTTCTATATCGACAAAAGCACCTTCGACCGCACGGCGCGCTTCCTCGAAACCGACGGCTGCCAGGCCCAAGCTTGCCTCGGCTGATTTGGACTCGGCCTCCAGTGCCAGACCGGCATCGGTACGACCCTTGATCTGTTCGAACTGGATCTTGAGCGCCTGCACCTTGGCCTCGCTGATGCGCTGCTGCTCCTGTGCCGACAGCAAGGCAAAGTAGGCGTTGCAGACGGTCACGATCAGCGCGTCTTCAGCTACATCCGACAAAAACCGCACGCGCGCCACCTGCTGCACGGCCTTGCCCGCGTTGAACAGCAAATCGCCAGAGAACACCGCCTGGCGCAGAAAGGCGCCATAGGTGTAGCGCGGAAAGTCGTCCTGCAAATCGATGCTGCGCAGGCCGAAGTAATCGCCCTTCACCGTCTCGTCGTAATAGTCGTAGCTGCCGGTCAAGGTGAGTTGCGGGTAGTAGCGCGACTCGGCAATAGGTATCAGCTGCTGGGCGCTCGCATAGGCATCGAGCGTGGCCTGGTAACTGGGGTTGCTGCGCAGCGCGTCATTGACGGCGGTCAACAAATCCGCAGGGGCAGCAGCGACGGGCGCCGACCAGGCCGACAGCGCCGCGCACAGCAATGTCACACCTAGGCCAGAGGCCTGTCGCATCCGCATACGCTTCCTTGCATATCAATGGGATTACAGGACGCCAATGTAGCAGTGATCCGTGAAATTCATGGCATCACCGGCGGCTGTTAAAGGCAGCTTGAGTCATCAATCCACCCGCATAAACCGCGCCGTTTGCCAGCAGTCATGCCACCAGCACCAGTGACGGCGAACCGGACGCTTGCCACCGCGCAACGGCCAGCCTGACGAAGGCAAGTCACAAACATAAAAAAAGACCGTCGGGACGGTCTTTTCTATTTGTGCAGAGCTTGCTCTTTGCTCACCTGTCACTGAGGAGTAGGTGGCGTTCCCAAGGGGATTCGAACCCCTATACTCACCGTGAAAGGGTGATGTCCTAACCGTTAGACGATGGGAACAAGACAGGCAACGTGGTGAAACTTTAACTTTGGTGGAGCCAGTCGGGATCGAACCGACGACCTCTTGCATGCCATGCAAGCGCTCTCCCAGCTGAGCTATGGCCCCTTGCGGGACGCGGATTATAGGAGCACCTTCCCCGAATCGCAACGGGCATCCACTGCTCCCGCACGGCCTGCTCCAAGCCACCCCGCACGCATGAAACTCGCACTCGACCTCAACTCGTATTTTGCCTCCTGCGAACAGCAGGAAAGACCCGAGCTGCGGGGCCGCCCGATTGCGGTCGCGCCGCTGATGGCCGAGACCACCTGCTGCATCGCCGCCAGCTACGCCGCCAAGAAGTTCGGCGTGAAGACCGGCACGCAGGTGGCTGAAGCGCGTCTGTTGTGCCCTGGCATCGAGATCGTCGAGGCGCGTCCGCCGCTCTATGTGCAGTACCACGACCGCATCAAGGCTTGCGTCGACCGCGTGGTGCCGATCGAGGCGGCGACTTCCATCGACGAGTTCATCTGCGACCTGCCCGCAGGGCACAAGACGCCGGAAAAGGCCGTAGCGCTTGCCAAGGTTTTGAAGCAGGCGATGGCGCGGGATGTGGGCGAGGTGATGACCTGCTCCATCGGCATTGCCCCCAATGCCTGGCTCGCCAAGGTGGCCAGTGACATCCAGAAGCCCGACGGTCTGGTGCTGATCGAACCGCACGACCTGCCGCACATCCTGCATGGACTGGCGCTGCGCGACCTGAGCGGCATTGGCCCCAACATGGAGCAGCGCCTCAACCGCGCTCGCATCTTCACCGTGCAGCAGCTTTGTGCGGCCAGCAAACTGGAGCTGCGTCGCGCCTGGGGTGGGGTGGAGGGCGAGATCATGTTCGAGCGCCTGCGCGGCGCGCCTGTGCCGCTCACTGCCAGCGAGCGCGCCAGCATCGGCCATTCGCATGTGCTGCCGCCGGTGAAGCGCAACGATGTCGATGCGCACAGCATCATCCACCGCATGATGCAGAAGGCCGCGATGCGCCTGCGCAAGCTCGATCTCGTCACCTCGCAGATGCACGTTTCGGTGCGCTTCATCGGCAAGCTGGGAAAGGACCACTGGGGCGTGGAGGCGCGCTTCAACCACACCGACGACACGCTGGAACTCACCCATCATCTCGATGCGCTCTGGAGCGAATATCCCGGCTCGACGGCCGCCCGCTCGCCGATGCACGTCGGGGTGGTGTTCGGTGGCCTCATCGAGGCACGTCATCAAACATTATCCATCTTCGATACAGGCCGCCCACACAAACCGTTGATGCAGGCGGTGGATTTGCTCAACAAGCGCTACGGCAAGAGCAGCATCTATTTCGGCGCGGCCCACAAGGGCCGCGACCACGCGCCGATGCGCATCGCGTTCACCCGGATACCCGACCTGGAAGTCGAATAACGATCAGCGGTCCAACTCCACGCCGAGCAGCCGCAGCTTGGTCTTCAGCTCCGGTAACGCCGCCTGTGCGGCGCGCTCTCCGGCCAGGATCGCACGATGCTTGCCTTCGAAATCGGTGGAGCTGATGGTGCTCATGTCCGGCACGATCAGCACATCGGCCAGCGGATATTCCGACTCGCGGATGGTCTTGCCCATGATGCCGAAAGTCTTCATCACCACGTCGAGCTTGCCCTGTGCCTCGCGCTGGTCTGGAGGTGCGGCGACATCGACGGCGATGACGAAGTCGGCACCCAGCTTTTTGGCATAGCGGATCGGCACCACGCTGACCAGGCCGCCATCGACGTACTCGCTGCCATTGATGATGGTCGGGGCGAATACGCCGGGCACCGCGGACGAGGCCTGCACCGCCTGCCCGGTTTCGCCGCGCTCGAACAGGATCGCTTCGCCGGTACGTAGATTGGCCGCGACGCAGGCGAACTTCATCGGCAGCTTCTCGAGCGGGCGATTGCCGACCGCGGTGTTGACGAACTTGCGCAAGGCATCGCCGCGGATCAAGCCTTTGCCGAACAAGGTCCAGTCGGCAACCGTGGCGCGGTCCAGATCAAACGCCATCTGCTGCAAGTCAAAGCCCGAGTAGCCGGCTGCATACAACGCACCTGCCACCGAGCCAGCGCTGGTGCCCACCACCAGATCGACCTTGAGGCCGTGGCTTTCAAGCACCTTGATGACGCCGATGTGGGCAAAGCCGCGTGCGGCACCACCGCCCAGAGCGAGTGCAATGCGCGGCGGCGGCACCTCGGGGATTTCGACCACCGGCGCTGGCTTGCTGCCCAGCATGCCGCAGCTGCTCAAGACCAGAGCTGCTGCCATCAACACACTGCTTTGCCAGGCTACACGCATCGTTACGCTCGGTCGGTCTTCAGGGCAGCGGGATCGTAGCGGAGCGCGGTGTCAGCGTGCATATCGGGAGCGCACAGCGGCCGGCAGAAAATCGCTCTGCTTCATGTCGGTCACCTCGCGTGGCGGCACATCCTCGCCGAACAGGCGGTTGATGAAGTAACGCCCATCCTTCAGGTCGTAGGTGATGACCGGCAAGGTGTTGGTGGACTGGTTCTCGTAGAGCATCACCAGATGCCCTTCCTGGAAGCGCCAGAGTCGGCCCTCGCGGTCTTCGTTCTCGACCAGCACCACGTTCCAGCTGTCTTCATCGACATAGAAGATGCGCTTGCCGAAGACATGACGCTTGCCGCCCCGCTCGGTGGCCTCAATCACCCAGACCCGATGCAGCTCATAGCGTGTCGCAGCCTGGTTGAAATGTCCTGGCTTCAAGAGCTGCGGATACTTCCAGCTGCCATCGCTGATGCGATAGGCGTTGTAGGGGATATACAGCTCGCGCTTGCCGGTGAGCTTCCACACATAGCGGTCGAAGGCGCCGTTGTACATGTCCACCATGTCGATGAACTGGATGCCGTCACTGCCGGGAAACGGCTGGTCGTAACCCACCGGCGGCACGCGGAACATCTTGGGGATCTTGGGCGGAATCACCCAGACATCGCGACTGTCCTTCTCGGAGTTGGCGGTCTCGTGCACGAGGGCGGTGAAGTCCACCGCGTTCGCCGTCTCGCCAAACCAGGTGAGGTAGTAGAGCAGGATGTTGCTGGTCTTCATGTCCGCCGGGTTCTTGAGATTGGCGTAGCGGTAGAGCACCCGCTCGGTCTGCTTGAGGTATTGCGGTGCGCCGCTGGGGCGTACGATGGCCTGCGTCGATTGCGTCTGCGTCGCGTCGCCGCGATAGCGCGTGCGGTGGTTCCACATGACCTCGACACCGTTCATCGGCGTGCCGAAGGGAAAGCCCAGGCGTGCGCCAGAAAGCGCATCCGACCCCAGCAGTTTGGTGGTCGCCAGGTTCGCCTGTGTCGCGTCGTAGATCGCCTGCGGATAAGCGACGCTGCGGCGCGTGGTAAACACCGGCATCGTGTAGTCGGGATACTTCGCAAACAGCGCGCGATGGCCCGGCGAGAGATTGCTCGCGTATTTCGCCGCAGTCGCCGCCGTGATGGTGAACAGTGGTTTGTCGCCCGGATACGGATCGACCAGACGGCCACCTTTCTTGTAGCCCGCCGGAATCTTCGCGGTGGTGATGCCGCCTTGCCACATCGGAATACGGCCATCCGGCGTGCCGCTCTTGTCGGCACCGATGGGCGTGAGCAAGGCACTGCCGCCGCCGCTGGCGCTCTGCGTCGAACTCGGCACGTAGGTTTCTTCAGCCACACCCTCGATACGCACGGGCGCGCCCGAAAACTTGTTGGCCAGCGTCACTGTGCCGGCATCGCGCGGGCGGCGGTTGCTGAGTGCGGCCAGTGCTTCTTCACGCGCCGCACCGCTTTGCAAATAGCGTAGCCAGTCATTGGCGAGTTTCTTCGATTGCGGATAGGTCGCCGCCTGCTGGAAGGCCTGCGCAGCCGCATCGACATCTGCTTGCTGGTATTGCGCCATCGCCAGCGTCATCCACGCAGGGCCGCTCTTGGCCCCCGCCTGTATCGCCTTCTGCAAACTGTTGGCGGCGCGGGCGTAATCCTCGCGATCCATCTGCAACTGGCCGATCTGCAACAGGCGCTGTGCGTTGGGTTCGATGCGATTGGCCTCCTCCAGCGCAGTCGAGGCCAGGCCCGGCTCGCGGGCGCGCGACCAGAGCGCGCCGAGTGTCGCCCAGTTGTCGGCGGTCTTGGCGATCAAGCCCTGTTCGATCCAGGTCTGCGCCTGCGAGGCCGCCGCAAACGGCGCACCGATCTGGGCGGTGAGCGTCACCAGTTGCAGGCGCTCTTGCGCGTTCTTCAAATGGCCCTGGCGACCGGCCAGTTCGAGCACGCCGGCGGCGCGTTCCTTGTCGCCGGCCTTAAGCGCCAGGGCAGCCAGTTGCAGCCAGTTGTCACGCTCCTGCGGCTGGGCTTTCACCCGCTCCTGCAACAACGGCAGCGCCTCGGCTTCGCGACCGGCGGCGAGCAGGCTGGCGAGCAGCGCGCGCTTCCACGAGGGATCAGGGTTGGGCACCGCCGCGATGCCTTTCTTGAGCCAGACGATGGCGTCGTTGAAGCGCTTCGCTTCGGCATAGCCAGCACCCAGGGCGATGAAGATTTCCGGCGGCGCGCCTGGCTCTTTCGCCCGCTTTTCGAGCATCGGAATCTGCGCCTTGTAGTTACCGGCCTTGAGCTCGGGCATGCTGGCGGCGGACAAGGCCTTCACATCCTCCCGCATCTGCACGGCCGCAGGCCCCGAGAGCGCGTTGAGTCCCAGCGCTTGTTCCAGATACTTCTTGGCCTCGGGATAATTCTTGGCCGCCGCCGAGGCACCGGCCAGTTCGCGCAGCAGCATCGCCTTGGCGTACGGGTCGGTCACGGCCTGCAACTGCGCCTTCAAATCAGCAGGGGCCTGCTGCGCCGAGGGCGTTTCGATCTCGCGGGTTTCGCTGCGGTATTGCTGAGCGTTCGTCGCGTTGCAGAGCAACGCACCGGAACAGAGAACCCATCGCAGTACGCGCACCGTCTTCATCCGGGGTAGTTGTACGCGCAATCGTCGGGGTTCATCGGCACCCGCTGCTTCACCTCGCGGGCATTCTTGTAGGACGCATAAATCCAGTTGCTGACACTCTCGATGGCAGCGGCCTCATACACGCCGCGCGGCTCGGCATCGACGATCTTCACGTCTTGCACGCGGCCGTTGGGCATGACGGTGAATACCACCTCCACCCATCCCTTGATCTTCTGTTTGCAGGCCCACTCCGGCATCTGCGGACGGGCGGTGGAGAGCGGAACCAGGGTCTTGCCCTCGAAGGACTTGCCGGTGGCAAAGCCCTTGCCGCCGCCGCCCCCACCACCGCCGGCGAAACCACCAAAGCCACTACCCAGACCACTGCCGAGACTGCCCAGACCACCCAAACCGGTCGCCGCACCTGTGACCGCACCGACGTTCACCGTCACCGGACCGGCATCGATGGCGACATTGGTGAGCGCTGGTGCGCTTGAAGAAATATCCGGCCGCGCCAGCGAAGGCGGCGCATCCGGCGGCGGTGGCGGCAGGTTCTGCGGCAGCTCCTGCGGCGGCTCGGGCGTGTCCGGCTGCGGCGTGACTTTCACGATCTGCACGCCGTCGATGGCCGGGCCTTCGTTCACCGCCAGGAACTCGCGCGGCGTGATGGCCCAGTGCAGAAACGCGAACAGCAGCAGTACGGCCAGTGCACCGAGCAAGGGTGCGACGAGCCAGCGCCGCAGCGCACTAGCGTTCTGGGGTTGCGGCAATCGAGACATTGGCGACCCCGGCCAGTCGCGCCTGATCCATCGCTTCGACCATCAGCCCTGCACGCGCATCCTTGTCGGCCTGGATGACGACGGTGGCATCCGGGTGCGCGGCGTGCAGCTTGGCGACGAGACCGCGCACCGCGCGGATGTCGACGCGCTGCTTATCCACATACACCTCGTTGTTGGCGCTGATGCCAACGAAGATGCTGGCCTTTTCGTCCTTCACGGCGGTCTTGGCCGAAGGGCGGTTGACCTTGATGCCGGACTCGCTGACGAAAGCGGCGCTGATGATGAAAAAGATCAGCAGGTTGAGGAAAAAATCCAGCATTGGGGCGAGGTCGATGCCGGTTTCTTCAACCGGTGGGTTATGGCGGCGAAATCTCACTTGGCATCCTCCAAGGCAAGCAGAGATTGCAGCTCATCGGTCTCGCGCCGCGCACGTGCGGTGTAGTGGTGCGCCGAATACATGCCGCTGAGCGCGACGGCCAAACCCGAGAGCGTGGCGATCATGGCCTGGCTGACGCCATCGGCCATTGCACGCGGCTCGCTGCGGCCCTTGATGGCCATCACGTCGAACACTTCCAGCATGCCGCCGACGGTGCCGAGCAGGCCGAGCAGCGGACAGATCGGGATCAGCGCGCGCATCATCGGCAGCGTTCCATTCATCGCCACCGACAGCTCGCCGATCATCGCCGTGCGGATGCGCCGGGCCGTCCACGACGAGCGTTCGCGGCGTGCCTGCCAGCGCTGTGCAGCCTCGGCGCGGGCCTGCGGAAAGACTTTCCAGAACCACCAGACGCGTTCGGCGATCAGCGTCCACAGCGTCACCGCCGTGGCCAGAATCCACCACACCACCCAGCCGCCGGCATCGACGAACTCGCTGATGCCGGTGAACGGCGCGGTGAAGACCTCAAGCACGGATCGCACCGTCTTGCTGTGACTCGATGCGCTCGGCCAGCAGGCCCGCCGATTGCTCGTCGAGCACCTGGATGATGGCGCGCGACCGCGAGGCGAGAATGGCGTTGATGAACAGCAGAGGGATGGCGATGCCGAGACCCAGCACCGTCGCGATCATGGCCTTGGAGATACCACCCGCCATCAGCTTGGGGTCGCTCGAACCCGCCTCGGTGATGACTTGGAACGTCTCGATCATGCCCGCCACTGTGCCGAGCAGACCCAGCAAGGGGCCAGCGGCAATCACGAGACGGATGAACTGCTGGAAGCGCTCGATGTCCGGCGTTTCCTTCAGCACCGCCTCGGAGAGTCGCAGCTCCAATACTTCAGGATCGTGCTTCTCGACATCGTTCTTGAACACCTGCAGCACGCGGCCCAGCGGGTTGTCGTCGCGCGGCTGCGTCGGCGTGCGGAGCTGGCGCTTCACGCTGGCATCGGTGCGCAGCAGGAATTGAAGCTGATAGAGCGCTACCACCGCCGCCAGCAAGCCGACGAAAATGATCACGTAGCCCGGCCAGCCGCCCTGATGGACTCGCTCTTCAAAGCCCGGCCGCTCCACCTGCAAGGCCAGCAGGCCGCCACGCGTGGGGTCGATGAGGATGGGCGCCAGGCCGCTGGTGGCTTCACTGAAATCCTCCGCCAGCGAGCGGTCGCTGCGCGCGGGTTGGCGCGACAGTGCGCTCAGGCCAGTGCCGCCCTCGGGCACCACCAGATAGTCGCGGCCCGCAAACGCGGTGAAGGCACCGACGCGCACCACGTCCACCGTGCTCTTGGTGCCCAGGGGATTCACCACCTCGGCCTTGAAGCGCGCCGACTTGCCCTGCTCGGTCATCTCCTGTTGCAGCGTGAACCAGAAGGCTTCGAGCTGGTTGATGCTGGGCAGCGCCGGGTTCTTGGCAATGGCGTCGAGCTTGGCGATACGTTGTGGAAACTGCGCGTTGACGTAGCTCTCGGCCAGCACCGGTGTCAGGTCGGCAGCCGCCGTGCGGGCGGCGGCGTAGACCTGCACGAAGTCGCCCGAGCGCGCGGTGAGTTGCGCTTTGAGTGCGGCGATGTCGCGCTGGTTGGCGTCGAAGCGACCCTTCACACCGGCCACGCGGGCCTCAACATTCGCGCGTTCGGCTTCGGCCTTTTGCAGCAGTGCGGCCTGCTCGGCCTTGTTCTTGATGAAGCGCTGCTCGCGCTCCTGGTTGATCTTGCTGGTCTGTTGCGCGGACTCGCGCACCTGGTTGAGCAGGGCATCGAGGCCCGTAGGTGTGGTCTGCGCGTGGGCCGTCGTCACAAGGCCCAGCAACAGTGCCAATGAAAGACGCATGCGGGTGCTCACTTGTCACCCCCTGCAATAGCCACCACCGGCATCGGCAGGTGCAGCACATCCGGTGCGGTGATCTCGCGGGCGATGCGCAGGCCCTTCTTGATGCTGGCGCGCCACTCGTTGTCGATCGGCTGCCACTGCTTGCTGGCGGCATCCCAGCGGCCGGCTTCTTCGCCGTCGAGCGTGAGATAGAACAGCGAGGCGCGGCCTACGCGCAGCACGTCCACCTCGCGGGCGCTGCCCTCGCTACCCACCTGCGCACGCTCCACACCGAGCGAACGGCCGTAGTCGATTTCCACCTGGTAGGCCTCCAGCAGACGGCGATACCGCTCGGCACTGGTGGCCTCGGGGTCGGCCATCAGGCGCTTGAGGTTCTCGATGCGCTCGCGCCGCTCCTGCTTCAAGAACGGCAGGTCGAGGCTAACGAACTTGTCAATGGAATCGAGCATGCGCAGCATCAGCGGTGTCAGCTCGCGCTCGGTGCGCTCGATCTCGACCAGCTGCTGGCGCAGCGAGGTTTTCTCGGTGTCCTGCGCACCCAGCAATTGCTCCAGCTGCTTGGCGTAGACGTTGAGCTGCTGCGCCTGCCAGGTGGCGGCGCGGTAGCGTTCCAGCATCGAGCGGGCGCTGTCGTCGATGCCGTCGATGCGCTGCTGGCTCTGCGCGCTGGCGCGGTTGGAATCGATGGTGGTCTTCAGCGCCTGATCGAGCTTGTCTGGCGCTTGCGCACCCGAGAGCAGCGGCAGCGCGAGTGCGGCGAGCAACAATAATTTATTGCGCACGGGTCACCTTCGGCAGTGTCATCGGCTTGCGGTTGAGGCGTTGCAGCACGGGCCGCAGCCAGCCGTCGATCTCATGCACCATGTCTTCGGTATCGAGGTCGTCGATCACCCAGTGGTTGCGCTCGGGCCAGTGGCGGTAGGTGCTGTTGGCGTAGCGCGCGGCGACGTTCTTGACCACGCTGGTGGGGGTGAGCCAATCCTGCCCGGCACTCACCACGTACACCGGGCACTGGATGGCGGCGGCATTCACTCGCGTGGCATGCGCACCATCGGCCCACCAGAAGGCGATCTCGCTCAAGACGCGGCCGGATTCGTAGACGAGACTGCTGATGAGTTTCTCCTGATGCGTGGTGTGCAGGCCATTGACCGCATAGCGTCGCGCGCGTTCCGGCGTGAGCTTGTGCGCGCGCCGCCAGAAACCGGGGCGAGACAGCAGCGGCAGGCTCCAGCGGATCACCCGCGGCACCACCGCATTGACCCCCGCAGGCGAAGCCGGCGTGAGAAGTATCAGAGCGGCGGTGGGGATTTGTGCTGCGACCAGCTGCGCGACCAGCCCACCCATCGAGTGGCCGACCAGCACCGGCGGCTGGCTGAAGTTCTGTGCGGCGATGTAGCTCTTGATGTGCTGCACGTACTCGCTGATCGAAACGGCAGCAACGGCCTCGGCCTGCCCGTCCACCGGCTCGTGGTGCGGCAGCGATGGCCGGTGGCAGTCGTAGGTGCGGGCGCTGAACAGATCATCGAGTCGTGCCAGATGCCGCGTGTTGCACCACATGCCGTGAATCAGAACGAGAGGCTGCCCCATAGCGTCAGTAACCCGAGAGATATTTGTTGGAGGCGCGCGCCAGACGCTGCGGCACCAGCTTGTTCATCAGCGCCAGCGCCTGCGTCTGCCGCCCCGGTACCCAATGCACGGGGCTGCGCCAAGCGGCACGAGTTGCGGCTTCAAACACCACGGCAGCGATATCGTCGGCGGTCAATCGCACACCAAGGTTCTTGACGCTCTTCGGCTTCTCCGCAACGTCTTTCAGCATCGGGGTATCGACGAATAGCGGCATCACATCGCACACATAAATGCCGAGCCGCGCCCATTCAATGTTGAGTGCTTCGGTCAAACCGCGCACGAAGAACTTGGTGGACGAATACACCGCGAACGCCGGCGTGCCATAGATGGCAGAGGCCGAGGCCATGTTGATGACACGCCCTTTCGCGAGCTTGAGATACGGCAATGCGGCATGGCAGCCGTTGACCACGCCCTTGGTGTTGATGTCGATCAGCGCATGGCAGCGGGCCAGCGGCATCGACTCGAAATCGCCGGTGGAGAGAATGCCGGCGTTGTTGAACAGCACGTCGATGTAGCCATCGGTGGGCTCGGCGAAATCAGCCAATGCATTCGCAAACGCCACATCATTGGTGACGTCGAGCTTGCCCACCACGGCCTGCGGGCCAATCTCACTAGCGAGCGCCTTCACGCCCAGCAGATTGACGTCGTAGAGGCCGACCCGCCAGCCTGCTGCCGCAAAGCGGATGGCCGTCGCGCGACCAATGCCGGCGGCGGCCCCCGTGATAAAGATGCTCTTTCTTGGCTTGCTCATTTTTAAGTCTTTGCCTGCGAACTCCTCGCTAAAATCACTTTAACAAGCATTCACGTCCAAACGCACGGAGTAATTCGCATGGCTGGCCACAATCCCGGTTTCAACGCCCTCGTCAACGACGCCAAATCCCGCATCAAGGAAGTACACGCCAACGACTTGCCCGCACTACTCAAGGCCAAGCCGGCGATCAAACTGATCGACACCCGCGAAGAGAGCGAGTTCGCCGCCGGCCATGTGCAGGGCGCGACCTGGATGGGCAAGGGCGTGATCGAGCGTGACATCGAGAGTGCCGTGCCGGACAAAAGCACCCCGCTCTATCTCTACTGCGGCGGCGGCTTTCGCTCGGCTCTTGCCGCCGACGCGCTGCAGAAGATGGGCTACACGGATGTGGTGTCGGTCGATGGCGGCTGGCGGGTGCTGAAGGACGTGCTGCCGACCACGAAGTGAAGAAGTGAGTCAGTCGTAACGAATCTCGACGATCTCTAGTTCTGCTTCGCCGCTGGGCAGCGTGATGCGCAGCGCATCGCCCACGCTCTTTTTCATCAGCGCCCGCGCCAGCGGCGAGTCGATGCTGATGCTGCCGCTGGCAAAGTCGGTCTCGTCGCCACCGACGATGCGATAGGTTTTTTCCTCGCCACTCGCCACATCGGCCACCGTCACGCTGGCACCGAAAAACACGCGGCTGCCGTCGGTGGGTCTGGATTCCACCACCTTGAAGTCCGGCAGCCGTCGTTGCAGGTAGTGCACGCGGGCGTCGATCTCGCGCAGCTCCTTCTTGCGGTAGATGTACTCGGCGTTCTCGCTGCGGTCGCCCTCGGCGGCAGCGGCGGTGATGGCGCGCACCACCTCGGGCCGTCGCTCGCGCCAGAGATGTTCGTATTCGGCTTTCAGGCGCTCGAAACCGGTACGGGTGATGTAGAGCGAGGCCGGGCCATCCGGGTTGGGGGGGCGCCAGCGGCTCATCGGCGAAACCGTTGCAGCAAGCCCGGCAACAGCACCAGCGTGCAGAGCAGAATCACACCCAGCCCCACCGTCAGCAGCAGGCCCATGCTGACCATGCCGGGGTGGCGCGCGAGCATCAGGTCGCCGAAATTGGCCATCGTCACCAGCGCACCGAACAGCACCGCGCGGGTGGCACCGGTCTTGAGCAGATTGGCGTCGGCGGGCAATCGCCGCGCCTGCTGCACCAGGTAGACGCCGTAGTCCACACCGACGCCCAGCAGCAGCGGCAGGGCGATGACGTTGGCAAAGTTGAACGGCGTGTTTGTGACCACCGACGCCGCCATGGTCAGCAGGCCTGCCGCCGCCAAGGGCAGCAGCACCAGCAGCGTATCGCGCAGGCTGCGCAGCAAAATCAGCAGCAGCAGGCCAATCGCCCCGGCAGAGTAGAGAAACGCCTGCTGGAACGACTGCACCACCACCTCGCCCGCTTCGATCATGCCCACCGGCGGGCCGCTCACCGTCGGCACCACGGCCTGCACGCTGCGCACGAAAGTGCGGGTGCTGTCGTTGTCGTCGAGCACCGCGCGTGGCCAGATCTCCACCCGCTGGCGGCCGTCCTCGGCCAGCCAGCGCGCGCGCAGCCACAGCGGCAGGTCTTCGGCAGTGACGGCATGCGCAGTGAGCGACAGCCTCAGTTCGGCAATTTGCGCACCCAGGTTATCCAGCAGGTTGCGGCGCAGCAGCGCCACACCCTCCAGCGGGCGTTGGCTGGATTGCAGCGCTTCCAGCGCCTTTGCAAGTCGCGCTGCAGCAGCAGCGGGCGGGCCGCGCCATTGCCGCGCGGCTTGCTGCATGGCGACTTCGAGGCGATCGATGGCAGCCGCGTCTTCGGCCCGCGCCACCACCAGCAACTCGCCGGGCGTGGTCAGCTCGGGGCCGAGGCTGAAGGCGAGGTCTTCGATGATGGCGAGCTTTTCGGCCTGCTGCGTCGGCACCAGCTGCGCCAGCGTCATCACCTGTCGCACGGTGGCGAGCGGGCGCACCTTTGCGGCCAAGGCCTCTGCCTCGGCGGCGTTGGCGGCGATGGCCGAGAGGGTCAGCGTGGGGATCACCGGGTCGGCGAGCAGATCGCGGAAGGTGCGCACCGATTCGCTGTCGGGGTCGCGCAGATGCAGGGGGTCGAAGTCGAAGCGCGCGCGCGGCGCGAAATAGGCCGCGAGCAGCAACAACACCGCCATGCCAATCCAGATTTCGCGCCGCTTGCGGTACGGCAGTTCCAGCAGCGCCTCCAGCCAGCGGCCTGGCAATGCGGGCCCCGGTGCCGGCGGCGGCAGCAGCGTCAGCAGTGCTGGCAGCAAGGTGAGGCTGGCGATGAGGCTGATGAACATGCCTGCGCCCGAGATCAGGCCCAGGCCGGCAATGCCGATGAAGGCGGTGGGCACAAAGGCCAGAAACCCGAGCGAGGTGGTGGCCGCACACACGAATAGAAAGCCGCCGATGTCCGATGCCGCCTGCGGCACGGCCTCGCGGTGCGGCGTGCCGTGCTGGCGCAGCTCGCGGTAGCGCAGCGCCAGGTACAGCGCGTAGTCGAGGCCCAGGCCGACATAGAGCACGGCGAACGCCATCGAGATGAGATTGAGCTTTTGCACCGCCAGGCCGGCAAAGGCGGCGGTCAGCACCAAGCCAAACAGCAAGGTCAGCACCGTTGCCAGTACCAGCCGTCGCGAACGTAGTGCCACAAACAGCAAGCCTGCCGACAGCACCAGAGCGACGCCGAAGGCCAGTAGCGCACCGCTGAAGGCCATGCCGATTTCCTCGTGCTCCAGCGCGATGCGGCCGGTGAGGCGGATGCGCACATCACCGTAGCCGGGGGTCGCGCCCTGCACCTGGGCAATCGCACTGCGGATGGCGGCGATCGCCACCGTGGCCGGTTGCAGGCGGCCGTAGTCCAGCACCGGCACCAGCTCGATGAACTTGCGTGGCGAGGGCGAGAGGCCAGCGGGCGTGGCCATCAGCTTGGCCCAGTCCAGCGGTTTGGCCTGGCCCGTGGTGGCGGCCTCGGTGGCTTCCGCCACGGCGTTGAGCGCAGGTACCAGGTCAAAGTCGCCGCTGCTGGCATCGGGCACCAGAAGGGCTTTTTCAATCAGCCCCGCCAGCCCGGCAAGGCTCGGCTCGCGCGCCAGGGCACCCAGAAACGGCTGGGCGCGCAGCACGCCGTCGGCCACGTCCTGCAGCACAGTGGGTTCGAGATACAGCAGTCCGTTCTGCTGAAAATACGGCTCCAGCTCGGCGGCGCGCACATCGGCAAACAGGGCGAGTTGCGGCTTGAGGATCGCACCCAGCGCGGCTTGTGCCGCCGCAGCGCGGCTGGGCTCGGCGGCTTCGATCACCAGCACCAGACCGCCATCGCTGTTGGGGAAGGCCCGATCCAGCGCCAGCTCGGCCTGCCGCCACGGCAGATTGCTGTCCAGCATGTTGGCGGGGTTGGTGTCTACCGACAGCCGCAGCGCGGCAATACCCAGCGCCACCGCCGCCAGGCCCGCACACACCCAGGCCACGGCTTTTGCCCATCGCTGGATGAAGAGCACCCAGAGGTGCAGCAAGCCTTGCAGGCGGTCGCTCATGGGTTTGCAAAGCAGCGGAAAGGTGTCGGCGAGCATACGGTGCGCGGATCGCTGGCGGAAAGGGGCGATTGCTGCGCGAATCGAATAGGTGCGATGCCGACATGCCATGGCAATCAGGCGTGGTCGACCGGCAGGCGTCTGTTACCCTTTTTTCCGTTCAGCTTCCATACAACCTACTGCTCACCCTGCATGTTTCGCATACGACTGGTTCGCACCGCATTTGTCTTTGCCGCCGTGATTGCCACGGTGGCCACGCCCGGCTGGGCCACGAACCCAACACCCGCAGCGGCCAGCCTGCCCGCCGCCACCGTCACGGTGTTTCACGACACGCTCACCGATGCCATGAGTCGCAGCGCCAAGCTGGGCTGCGAGGGGCGCATGCAGCTGGTGCAGCCGGCGGTCGATAGCACTTTCGACCTACCCTTTCTGGCCGAGCGCGCCCTGCGCCGCCACTGGAAGACCCTCGATGCGGCGCAGCGCGAGCGCTTCGCGGCCGCGCTGCGCAGCTCGGTGATCACCACCTATGCCACCGAGTTCGCCACACCAAACGCAGTGCGTTTTGCCACCGGCAACAACAGCCTGCTCGCCAGTGGCGATGCGCTGGTACACACCACGCTCACGCCCGGTGACAGCAGCGCCATCACACTCGACTACGTGCTGAAACTGCGCGGCGACCGCTGGCAGGTGGTCAACGTGCTGGCCGATGGCGTCAGCGACCTGGCGCTGCGCGCCACCCAATACGACGGCACCATGAAAAGCGAAGGCTTTGAAGCGCTGATGGGCAAACTCGATGCGCAGACCAAAGCACTCAAGGCGCGCTGCAAATGAGCGCGCGCCAACTCGCAGCAGCAGCGCTGCTGGCCACCCTCGCGACCGCTACACCGGCGCAGGACGAGCCAGCTAAAACGGCCCGCCCCACCGAGCTGGACCACGTCACTATCACCGCCACGCGCGTGGCGCAGACGCTTGAAAAAGTGCCGGCATCGGTCACCTCGCTCAGCGAAGAGTTCATGCGCGAGCGCGCCGTCAGCGGCTTTCAGGAGGCCGCCGACTACGCCGCCAACGTCACCATGAATGTCTCCGGTTCGGCCGGGCAGTTCGTGATCCGCGGCCTGGGCACACCCGACACCAACCTGGGCTTCGACCCCTCCGTCGGCACGGTGGTGGATGGCGTCTATTACGGTCGCGCCAACTTTCTGTCGGCGTTCTTCAACGACGTGCATCACTTCGAGATTCTGCGCGGGCCGCAGGGCACGCTGTTCGGCAAGAACTCGACCGCCGGCCTGTTCAACGTGGTCACCAACAAGCCGGGGCCGGTGCTCGCGTTCGACGGCGAGGTGCTCAACCGCGGCTATGGCGATTTCACCGTGCGGCCGGCGCTGTCGATCCCCATCAACAAGGACTTCGGCATTCGGCTTTCCGGCAGCTTTCAGAACGGCGACCGCAACACGCTCTACAACACCAAGCTCAACCGGCCGGAAGAAAACGAAGAGCTCAACAGCCTGCGCCTGCGCGCGCGCTACGCCACCGACAATGGCGTAGCACTCGACTTCACCGCCCTGCACTCGCGCTTCACGCAGAACAACTCCAACTTCCAGCTCACCGACATCAGTGCGGCGATGGAAGCGACCATCCGCCAATACGACCCCGACTACGACGACCACTTCAGCAACCGCACCGTCTCCACCGACTACCCGAGTGCGGAGCAGTCCACCATCAGCAGCTATGCGATGACGCTGGAATCACCGCTGCCCAGCTTTGGCGGCATCAGCAACTTCAAGCTCACGGCCATCACCGCCTATGCCGAGTCCAAAGCCGGGCAGCGCAACATCGACGCCGACTTCACGCCCATCCCCTTCATCAGCGACAGCCTGCTCGAACCCAGCATCTACCGGCAGGTGTCGGAAGAAATCCGCTTCACCGGCAACGGCAAGGATCTGTTCGGCTACGGCCACGGCATCAGCTTCATCGCCGGCATCTATCTCTCAAAAGCCAGCTACGGCGCCTCGGATTTGTTCAATCTGGAAAGCCTCGATGGCGCGCTCGCGTACTGCACGGCATCGGATGCCGGCGGGCCCGGCAACTGCAACGAGAACATCCCCGCCGGCGCGGGCGGCCTGGGCACCACGGTGGCGATGACGCTGCGGGACATTTTGCCGCTGCTCGACCCCACTGGCGTCAACAACCAGAACGTGCAGACCCGGCTGGCGCAGAACGAGCAGACCATCGCCGGCTTTGGGCAGTTCGAGTACAACTTTCTGCCCAAGTGGGCGGTCATCGGCGGCGTGCGCTACGGCGCTTTCCGCAAGGATGGCCTCGCCTCGGCAGAGGTATCGAGCCCCATCATCGGCTTCATCGCCAACGCCGAAGACCACCAGACGCCGCTCGCCCGCAAGGAGGGCGACTACTCGCCCAAAGGCGGCCTCAAGTTTTCGCCCAGCAAACAGGTGTCGCATTACTTCACCTACGCACGCGGCTACAAGAACGGCGGCTTCAACGGCCTGCCGCTGCGCTCAACCGAAAACGAGTACGGCCCCGAGCGCGCCACCAGCTACGAGTTCGGCACCAAGGCGCGCCTCTACAAGGGCCGCATGCGCGTTAGCGGCTCGGCGTTTTTCACCGACTTCAGCAACCTGCAGGTCTCCACGTTTCTGGGCAACCGCTTCCTCGTGCTCAACGCTGGCCGCGCCGAATCACGCGGCGGCGAAGTCGACTTTCAATGGCTGCCCGAAGCCGTACCGTTCCTGCTGTTTCGCAGCAGCGTGGGCTACACCGATGCCCGCTACCGCGACTACCCCAACGGCCCCTGCTATGGCGATGCCAGCAACTGCACCCAGCAGGATCTCTCCGGCAAGCGCCTGCCCTACGCGCCACGCTGGACGGCGGCCGTCGCACCCAATTTCTTCTTCCCCCTCGGCAACGGCCTGAGCGGTTCGCTGGGGCTGGACTGGGTGTTCCGCAGCAGCCGGTTTCTGGATGTGGACCTCGACCCCCGCAAGAAGCAGGGGGCCACCAATCTCTACAACGCCTTCTTCATCATCAGCGACCACAGCAAGCAGTGGGCGATCAACATGGGCGTGCGCAACATCACCAACACCCGCTACTACGACCAGAAACTCAGCCAGCCCCTGGCCCCCGGCAACTTCGCCTCCTCCGGCATCAACGAGCCGCGGCTGTTCACGCAGAGCATCAGTTATTCGTTTTAGGGAGCGCGCTGGCTGACGCCCGGCTTGCCACGCAGCCCGTGATGTTCACCAGCAATGGCTGGCCGCGTTGACAGATGTTGTTTCAGTTCTCAGGCTGTGGCGCAGGATGCGAATTCGTTCCCGCACCTGATCGAGAAGTTTCGGCGTTTTGGCGTTTGACGCTTTTGTCGGCTCCAGCACGGGATCGCCTCAAGAAATATACAAAGGGAATCATAGGCATGGGAAAAGACTTGAACATTGTTTGCGCAAAAGAGCGGCGTGATAGCTGTCACTTTTGACGCCTAAATAGCGTTAGCCATGAGCAATTTGCCCAACTATCGTAAATGGTCAAAGCACTCACACGCTTTGTGCGTGTGCATGGCGCTTCTCATACTTGCGGCCTGTCTAGCCCAACTCTTCATGCCGGCCAGCTTTTCAACCGAAGCGGTATGGCAGCTCGCTGTAACATTTTTCGGAATTTTCACAGCAGTCCTAACTATTGAGGCCGTGAGAGCTGGCTATTTTCCTGGCAAAACTGGGGTTAAGGGCATCTACCGCGAGCAAAAACCATTTCAATTTTGGGCTGCGGTCCTCCTGTTTAACGTCTTGGCTTTGATTTGTGTTTTACGGGGGGCATTTTTCTTTCTCGGGTTCGGCAATGGCTAACCATGCATATATGGCTCTCTCCCCACAAGCCTCGATAGCTAAGGGATTTTAAGTCCCTCACTCACATCACAGCCCGGTCGGCTGCGTTCGTATATCCGGCATCGTCAGCGTGGCGTGCTGCGTGCCCTCATGAAAATCCGCGCCTTTCAATCCCTATCGTTCAATCGAGCTTTATCGCAGACTCGCCCTAGTTACCGGGGTATCTGAAAGGCCGGTCCGACCGGTGTGTCGTGAGGCTGTCTTCGAGGTGCTACTGCGGGTGTGTGCTGCGTTGCTGCGTGCTGCTGTGAATCAGTGCTGCGGTAATGCCTGCATGGCTCGATGACCATCATGCTCGGCGTTGTAGTCGTCGCCATGCGTCCACATCGCCCAGCAGATGCGGGCGAGCTTGTTGGCCATGGCGACCGTGGCCTTGTGAATGCCGACGCGATCATTGAGCGTCGTTGCCCATCGCTGCAATCGATTGAGCTTGTCCGGTGCCTTGTGTCGTAACGCGAGCGCGGCACTCAGCGCGCTGCGCGCGCCGTGGATGAGCAGCATGCGGACATACACATCCCCTCGCTTACTGATTCTGCCGAGGTTGCGGCTATTGCCAGAGCTATATTCCCGAGGCGTGAGCCCCAGCCAGGCAGCGAGCTGACGGCCATTCTTGAAGTGACTCGCATCGACGGCACTCGCAGTCAGTGCGCTGGCGGTGAGCGGGCCGATGCCGCTGATCTGCTGCAAATGGGTGGCGGCGACACTCTGCTGATTCATCGTCTTGATCTGTCGCTCGGCATCCACCATGCGCCGGCTCAAGTCCTGGATTTCATCAAGCAGCTGTCGCAGCAGTCCGTGCAGTGCCATTGGCACGCGCTCAATGCAGTCGGGCGCCTGGGCAATCGCCTTGTCGGCGCCTAGCGGAATGGTCTGGCCGTATTCGCGCAGATGGCCGCGCAGGGCATTAAGGCGGGCCACGCGGCTGGCCTTCCAGCCTTCACGCAGCGCATGCAGGGTCATCACCAGCTGCTGGCCTTCGCTCTTCACCGGCACGGGCTTGAGCTGGGCGCGGCGATAGGCTTCGAGCAGGGCTTCGGCATCGGCAGCATCGGTCTTGTTTCGACGGCGATACGCTTTGACGTGCTGAGCAGGCAGCAAGCGCACTGCGAGACCGAGACGCTGGCACTCACGGCCCCAGTAGTGGGCGGTGGCGCAGCTCTCCATCACCACAACGACATCGCGCCACAGGCCCAGCTCGCGAGCAAACGCTGGGCGGCTGCCAAGACGCTGGCGGCGCAAGACTCGCCCCGCACCATCACCACCCGCAATCTGAAACACGTCCTTTGCCAGATCGACCGCCACCACGGTAACGTCCTTGTCCATGTCAGCTCTCCTTCTCTCGATGACCATAAAAGCCCGCCAGAAAAGCGGGGAGAGAGCCATTTCATCATTCAAGCGGACGGGCTGCGCCCGCCGCTTAACTTGAGCGTTGAGGCTGTAGAAAAACCCCAGATTCAAGCCTGATTTGGCGCACAGGCCGTTGCTCCTTTGCAGCGGCTTTGTTGTTTCTGGAAGGAGCTTTCATGGCGCGATACAAACCCGTCGATCCGCACCTGTTGAAAGTGCTGCCGGTGCGCTTTGCAGACCAGATGCAGCCCAGCACTTCAGAGGCTTGAAAACGGTCATACCATAGTGATACTTTGATGGCATGAAAGTAGCCATCTCAGTGCCAGACACAATCTTCCACGAAGCAGAGGTGCTTGCTTCTGCTCTTAACAAGTCACGCAGCCAACTCTATGCCGAAGCACTGGCAGGGTTTGTTCGCACACATGGCGCGCACAACATCACGCAACGTATCAACGCGGTTTGTGCTCGCGAATCCACAAGGCTTGACCCTGCTTTTGCTTCGGCTCAATTCAAGGTGCTGAGCCGTGAGACGTGGTGAGGTCTGGTGGGCCGACCTGCCCGATCCAGTCGGTTCTGGGCCGGGCATGAAGCGTCCAGTGCTTGTCATACAAGCCAACCCTTTCAATGAAAGCCATATTGCTACGGTAATTGTGTCCATCATCACGTCCAATCTTGGTCTGGCGGATTTCCCGGGGAACGTGCGCATTAGCAAAGCGGAATCTGGCCTTCCGAAACCTTCCGTCGTCAATGTTTCGCAGTTGCTCACCATTGACCGGGGTTTGCTTATTGAGAGAGTCAAAATACTCCCCGTGTCGTGCCTCCACCGAATTGATGAGGGTGTCCGGTTGGTATTGGCACTATGAGCAGAGCCCGTAGGTCGGATTAGCGCAGCTCCGACCTACGGGATGGCCGAGTAAATCTGGCGCCGGCAGCCACCTCCGCTTCAGCTGCAACGCCTTACGCTGAAGAACACCATCAGAGTAAAGCACCATGAAAACCCCACATTGCATTGCCCTGTTGCTGGCGACGTTGCTGGCTAGCTGCAAGCCCGCCGAGCCAGTCGGGCCGGCCGCATCCACCCCCATCGCCACCACGCCTGCGGTAACGGCACCAGCGGCGGCGACTGCGAACCACTTGAGCGACTGGCTCGGGCGCTGGACTGGCCCCGAGGGCACCTTTCTGCAACTGGACGCCAAGGGCAGTGGCTATGTCATCACCCTGCAGTCGCTGGATGGCCCGGCGCAATACGCGGGCACCGCGGCGGGCGATCACATTGTTTTCGAGCGTGCCGGCGCCACCGAGACGATCCGCGCTAGCGACGGCAAGGGCACCGGCATGAAGTGGCTGCAGGAGAAAACCGACTGCCTGACGATCCAGCCTGGCGAGGGCTTCTGCCGGGATTGACCCGACAGCGCTAGAGCATCGCCGTCATGCGCGCGATGCGCTCGGCCTGGATGCGGTTGAGGTTGCGGAACAAGGTGGCGGCGATACGCGGATGGCGCACGCGCAGTCGTTCGAGATCCTGGCTGTCGAAGCGCAGCAGGCGCACGGCGGTGAGGGCGTCGATGTTGGCGGTGCGGCGCTGGCCGAAGTAGCCCGCCTCGCCCATCACCGCGCCACGGCCCATCGTTGCGAGCGTTTTGCGTTCGTCGTGGCGGTCTACCCAGGCCTCCACCTGACCATCGACGATCACGTACATGTCGCGGGCGTAGTCGCCCTCGGTGATCACGCGGCTGCCGGCGGGCAGTTTTTCGAGATTGCTGAGCAGCGCGAAGGTGCGGGCCTGCCGCAGCGAGAGCCCCGACAGCAGCGGGATGGTGTGCTGCGGTGACTGGCCCAGGTCCAGCCGCAGGATGTCCCACAGGGTGACGATGCGCACCATCGAAGCCAGCGCGGGCGTGAGCGTGATGTCCGACGCCCAGGACAGAAACAGGGTGAAGGCCGCGAGCAGGCCGAACTGCACCTGGCTTTCCATGTCGGCACCGGTGAACACCAGAAAGCCGAGGCAGAGCGCGATCATGGTCAGCGTGATGGGGCGCAGCACTTCGGCGAGCGCATGGCGCACGGCCTCGATCTCGCTGCCGCGGGCGCGGGCCTCTTTGTTGAAGCGCACCATGTAGTGAATGGTGTCGTCCACCGAGATGCCGAGCACGATGCTGGCGATGATGCTGGTGGTGGGGGTGAGCCCGATGCCAGTGATCTTGAGCAGGCCGTAATAGATGGCGACCGGCACCAGGTTGGGCAGCAGTGCGAGTGCTGCCGCGCGCGGCGAGGTGAAGATCACCGACAGGATCAGCCAGATCAAAAACGCAGTGAGCGCGATGGAGCCCCACTGCCCGCCGGTGAGTTGGTCGGCGGTGCGGGTGGCCAGCAGGCTGCTGCCGGTGAGATGTGCCGACAGCGGCGCGGGCAGTGCCGCCAGCTTGCGGTCGACCCGCTCGGCAAACGCGGCGAGCGAGCGGGCGTCATCGACGGTGACGCGCACGACGACGGCGGTGGTTTTGTATTGCGCGTCCAGCACCTGCCGCACCTGGTCGCCGCCGGCAAAGATGAGAATCTGCTTCACCGCGGCGGCACTGTCGGGGATCACTTCATCCTCGGCGCGGCCATCGCCCAGCGAGCGGTTGAGCAGCTTCACCAAGTCCACATAGCTGTAGACCGCGCCCACCTCCGGCTGCTCGCGCAGCCATTTGGCGAGGCCATCCACCTGCGCCAGCAGTGCGGGGTCGGTGAGCGCATCGGTGACGAAGGTTTCGATCAGCACCGTCAGTACGTTGGCACCGCCGTAGCCGGTGTTGATGGCCTCGTAGTCCTGCCGCACCTGGCTGTCGGCCGGAAAGCTGCGCACGAACTCGGTGCCGGATTCGAGCTGTGTGGCCAGTACGCCGCCGGTGGTCAGCAGAGCGAGTGCAATGCCCAGAATCAAGCCGCGCCGCTTGATGGAGTACTTCGCCAGCGCCGTGGCAATGCGGTCATAAAAGCTGGAGAGCGGGTTGCTGCGCGCCGCGTTGCAGCCCAGCACCAGCGTCAGCGCCGGCAGCAGCACGAGTGCGGACAGCATCGACAGCAAAATGCCAAACGCGGTCAGCAGCGCGAACTGGTGAATGGCGGGCAGCGGCGTGATCAGCAGCGCCACGAAACCGGCAATGGCCGTCACGGCATTGAGCAGCAGTGGCAACGCGGCGTGCTTGAGTGCGTTTTGCGCGCGTACCGCTGGTGCACGGCCATCGTTGTGGCGGGTGAAATCGGAGAGCCAGTGGATGCAGTAGCAAAGTCCCTGCGTCACCACCAAAGCCGGTGTGAGGGCGGTGAGCAAATGCAGCTTCCAGCCCATCAGCACCAGCATGGCCATCGTGCCGACCAGGCTGACACCGACGGTGATGGCGCCGGCCAGCACCAGCCGCAGATCGCGAAAGGCAAACAGCAGCACCAGCGTGATGACCACGAACACCGCTGGCAGGGTGAACTTCAAAGTCGCCAAAAGCGCATCGGCCGTCGCGCGCTTGATGACCGGCGCGCCGGTGGCGCGCACCAGGCTGCCGGGGGCGACCTCCTGTGCCACCGACACCATGCGATTGGGGTAGTCGTTGAGGCGGAACACCGTCTCGTCGACGCCGCGCAGGGTGATGGCAAACGCCGCCTCCTTGCCGTCTTTCGAGATCAGGGTGTTGCCGTAGATCGGGTTGGCTTGCAGCTGCGCGCGCAGGGCGTCGATGCGGCTGGGGTCCGCAGCGGCCTGGGCGGTGAAACTCGATACCTCCAGTGCATCGTCTTCGGCAATCAGGTTAGGCGCGTTCTCCAGCGAGAACACATCCGACACGCCCGGCAGCTCGCGCAAGCGCGACGCCAGCGTGGCGATGTGCGCGAGGTTGGCGGCGGTGAACACGCCGTCTTCAAACCGCACCGAGAGCAGCACCGGGTCGGTATCGCCAAACACGGCGCGCACGGTTTCATACACGGCGCGGTCGGCATCCTGCGCGGGCAGCAGGCGCTCCATCGCCGGGTCCACCTTGAGCTTGAAGCTGCCGCTGTGCCAGTCCACGCACACCGCGGCGGCGGCGGCGGTGAGCAT
The DNA here is from genome assembly GCA_965279705.1 of Stagnimonas sp. GTDB lineage: Bacteria > Pseudomonadota > Gammaproteobacteria > Nevskiales > Nevskiaceae > Stagnimonas. Next base: position 1,404,143 of record OZ257257.1, on the reverse strand, counting down.
TGCGCCCAGCACCAGCGTCAGCCAAGGGCGTGCTGCGCAACGGAGCAGGAAGTTGAGCACAGGCGGCGCGTCAGTTGCCCAGGAAGAAATTGCGCGAATCGAAGTAGCGGTTGGCGATGTCTTCGCCGCTCTTCACGCCGGTGATCTTGAGCTGGGTTTTGGTACCGAGCTTGAGGTCGGTCATGGTCGAGTCGTTGACGTACCAGTAGGTGCCGGCCTTGGTGATGGCACCCGTCGCCGCCTGCAAGCGCTTGCGAGTAGTGACCCCTTCGAGAAATTCCACCTTCATCGCGACGCAGCTTTCGTCGTCGATCCAGGCCTTGATGCGCGAATACTTCGAGCCGGACTCCGGCGTGGGCACCACGCCCAGCACGGTGACGGGCCGGTTGTCGATCTTCTCGTGCGCTTCGATCTTCGGCGTTGAGCCGGTGAAGGCGTTCTGCACCTGCTTGATGTCAGCATACGACAGATCAGTGCCGAACAGCGGGCCATCACCCGCGCCGCCCTTGATGCGCCGGGTCTTGTTGAGCGCCGGCAGAAACACATACATCTCATCGCTGCTGACCCCTTCGCGGATCAGATAGGCCGCGCCGTTCACATCCGTGGGCGAGGTGAGCTTGAGCATGGCGCGCAGCAGCTCGCCTTCGCGCTTGGCAAACAGCTTGCCCTGCATGGCGCGCTTGTCGCCCTTGCGATCAACCGAGGTGAGCTGAAACTCCTGGATGCGCAAGGTGGGCGGAATGTTGCCGCGCATGCAGGCCATCAGCTTGTCTTCCGCCGGGCCGGCGTGCGCCGACGCCACCAGCAACCAGAGCCCGAGCATGCCAGCCAGTGTGCGGATCATCTGCGACTCCCTTCCCTTCTTAGCCTTATGGCAAGAGTGTATCCGCAGATGCGGCGCGCTCGTATGCTGCGGGTCATTACAGAGAGGATCGGAACATGCTCACACTGGTTGGTGCAGGCGCAGTTGGTGTCACTCTGGCCACGCATCTGGCCACGGCGGGCAAGCCGATTCGTCTGTATGCGCGGCACAAGGACCAAGCAGGCTTCGCAGCGGCCGGTGGACTGACGCTCGACCGCCCGCGTCGCGCGCCGCTCAAGGCCGCGCTGCCGCCGCTCACCGACAAGCTGTTCGATGCCGATACGCGCTACCTCGTCATCGCCACCAAGTTCGGTGCGCTCGATGCCCTGCTGGCGCAGCTGCGCGATGCGCCGCCGACACTCACCGTGGTCAGTACCTTGAACGGCGTGCGCGCCCTGCCCTTGATCCGCGAGCGACTGCCGCAGCTGCAATCCACCGCGCTCACCATCATGTTCAACGCCCAGCACAGCGGCGTGCTGCACGCGCAGCTCACCACCAAGCCGGCGGTGATCCTTGCCCGGGTTGGCACTAGTCGCGACGCGACTTTGCACGCCCTGCTCAGCGGATGCGGCCTAGCACTCACCGAATCGCAGGATGAACAGGCCTGCTGGGGCAAGCTGCTGATCAATCTCGCCAATGCCATCGGCGCGCTGACGCAAAGCACCTTTCGCGACCTGCTCAGCGACCCCGACCTGCGCGCGATCTTCGTCGCCACCCTCGACGAAGCCGTCGATCGCATCGAGGCCGCGAAGATCGCTTACCGCCTGCCCATGCCCCTGCCCTATCGCGGCTATCGCACGCTGCTCAAATACGGTGGCGGTACAACCTGGTGGCTGGCGCAGGTGAAGAACGGGCTGGATGACGGCGCCTACCCCAGCATGGTCAGCGATGTGCGTGCCGGCCGCCGCACCGAAGTGCAGCAGCTCAATGGCGAGATCGTCGCACTCGGCGAGCGGCTCAACTGGCCAGCACCAGTGAATGCCGCGCTGGTGCGGATGGTCGAGGCACTCGATCTCGCCAAGCCTGCGGTACTCACGCCCAAAGCCTTGCGGCATGCGCTCGAGCTTTAACGGCGGTTTGTTGCACGGGTAAGAGCAGCCGCAACAAATCTTTACCAGCATGCCTCTAGTCGGGCGTGGAACGTGTGCGTGAAACTGCGCTCTCTAGCGTTAGAGCTTCTTTCAACCAGCACACCACCATGAGCGAAACCTTCCGTCCCGCCACCTCACGCATCCCGCGTCGCCGCCGCTGGTGGTTGTTGGCCCTGATACTCGCGTTGGTCATCGCAGGCGCAGGCTTTGCCTGGAAGCGCGCCAAGGCCGCCGACCCCGCCGCCAACCTTCGCTTCGCGACCGTCGAGCAGGGTGATCTGGAAAAAACCGTGACGGCCGTCGGTTCGCTCAAGGCTAAGGAATACGTCGATGTCGGCACCCAGGTGTCGGGCCGTATTCTCAAGATTCAGGTCGCCATTGGTGATCGCGTCGCCAAGGGCGATCTCATCGCCGAGATCGACCCGACGGTGTACGCCTCCACCGTGAGCAAGGACCGCGCGAACCTCGACAACCTAAAGGCCCAGCTGGCGCAGCGGCAGGCCGAGCTGGTGCTGGCCAACGAGCAGGCCGCGCGCAACGAGCGCATGGCCGCCGCCAAGGCCGTGAGCGAAGACACCGTGCAGCAGGCGCAGTCCGCCGCCCGCGTCGCCGCCGCTGCGGTCCAGTCCGTCGGGGCGCAGATCAAGGCGGCACAGGCGACCCTCGATGGCGATCTGGCCAACCTGAGCTACACCAAGATCTACTCGCCAATGGACGGCACGGTGGTGGTGCAGGACACCCGCCAGGGCCAGACCGTCAACTCTACGCAGTCGGTGGCAGTGGTGGCACAGATCGCCAATCTCGACGTGATGACGGTGTGGGCGCAGGTGGCCGAGGCCGACATCAGTCGCATCACGCCCGGCATGCCGGCCTACTTCACCACGCTGGGCGCGCCCGAGCGCCGCTGGCAGGGCAGCGTGCGGCAGGTGCAGCCCACGCCCACCACCACCAACGACGTGGTGCTCTACAACGTGCTGGTCGACGTCGACAACCGCGAACGCGCGCTGCTGCCGGCCATGACGGTGCAGGCTTTCTTTGTGCTCGCCGAAGCGAAGGACGCCGTGCTGGTGCCGCTCGGCGCCTTGAAGCCCGACCCCGCCAGCACGCCCGCAAGCGGTGAGAAGCGCAAGCGGCGTGACAAGGCCGGTAGCGCGCCCAAGCCCGATGCCGCAGACGCGCCCGAGGGTGAGCAACGTAAGCGTCGCGAAAAATCCGACGGCGCGCCTGCGACACAAGGCACGCCTTATCTGGTGCAAGTGAAGACTGCACAAGGCCTTGAGATGCGACCCGTGCGCGTCGGCCTCACCACCCGCACGCAGGCCGAGGTGTTGTCGGGTTTGACGGTGGGTGAAGAGGTGGTGGCGGGCGAGAAATCCACTGCCGCCGTCGGCAAGGGCGGCCCGGCTACCGCCACGCCGCGCATGCCTGGCGGCGCAGGCCCGCGTCTGTGATCGCTAACGCACCCCTGCTGCAACTCGACGACGTCGCCAAGATCTACGCCGGCGGCGACGGTGCCGAGGTGCGCGCGCTCGACGGCATCACGCTGTCGATTGCCGCCGGCGAGTTCGTGGCGATCATGGGCCAGTCGGGTTCGGGCAAATCCACACTGATGAACGTGCTGGGCTGCCTCGACACGCCCTCGCGCGGCCAATACAAGGTGCGCGGCATCGATGTCGCTACCTTGGGCAAGGACGACCTCGCCTCGCTGCGCCGCGACTGCTTCGGCTTCGTGTTTCAGCGCTACAACCTGATGACGACGATCACGGCCGCCGAGAACGTCGAGCTGCCCGCCATTTACGCGGGCATGGCCAAGCCCGATCGCGTGCAGCGCGCTGCCGCACTGCTCGGTCAGCTCGGCCTCGGCGAGCGGCTCGGCCACAAGCCCAATCAGCTCTCCGGCGGCCAGCAGCAGCGCGTGTCGATTGCGCGTGCGCTGATGAATGGCGCGGAGGTGATCCTCGCCGACGAACCCACCGGTGCGCTCGACAGCAAAAGCGGTGCCGAAGTGCTGGCCTTGCTCAAGCAGCTGCACGGTGAAGGCCGCACTATCATCCTCATCACCCACGATGCGAAAGTGGCCGCACACGCCGAGCACATCATCCAGATCAGCGACGGCCGCATCGTCGAAGACGCCGGCACGCGCGGTGCGGGGCGCGCCACGCCCGCACTGCCGAAGGGCCGCACGCATCCGCACTGGCTGCCGGACCTCGGCGAGGCGGTGAAGATGGCGCTGCACTCGCTGCGCGGCAACATCTTTCGCTCGGCACTCACCCTGCTCGGCGTAGTGATTGGCGTCGCGGCCGTGGTGACCATGCTGGCCATTGGCAACGGCAGCAAGGCCGAGGTGATGAAGAGCATCGAGTCGATGGGCAGTAACCTGCTGCTGGTGCAGCCCGGCGCGCCCGGCACGCGGCCCAGCGGCGAACTCGCCATGCTGAAAGACACCGATGCCGATGCGATCGAATCAGTCGAAGGTGTCACCGCCGTCTCGCCGCAGCGGCAGTCTCGCCAGACCCTGCGCTACGGCAGCATCGATTACAAAAGCAACGTCATCGGCGTCTGGCCCGCCTACACGCAGATGCAGGACTGGAAGATGGGCGAAGGCGTGTTCGTCAGCGAAGACGATGTGGCCAGCTACGCGCCGGTGATGGTGCTGGGCAGCACGGTGGCGCGCAATCTGTTCCCCGATGCGGCCTCGCCGGTGGGCCTCTACGTGCTGGTCGGCAAGGTGCCGTTCCAGGTCGTCGGCGTGCTGGCCAGCAAGGGGGCCAATGCCTTCGGCGCGGACATGGACGACGTCGCCATCATCCCGCTCTCGACCGGCTTCGCACGCATCTTCGGCAAGCGCTATCTCGGCAGCATCAACGTCAAGGTGGCGAGTGCGGCGGTGGCTGACGACACCCAGGCGGCGATCACCGATCTGCTGATGGCGCGGCACGGCACGCTGGATTTCCAGGTGCGCAGCACCACCTCGCTGATGGAGATGGCGACCACCACGCAGAACACGCTGACACTGCTGCTCGGCTCGGTGGCCTTCATCTCGCTGCTGGTGGGCGGCATCGGCGTGATGAACATCATGCTGGTCAACGTCACGGAACGGACGAGAGAGATCGGCGTGCGCATGGCCACCGGTGCGCGCACCAGCAACATCCTCTTGCAGTTCAACACCGAGGCGCTGGTGATCTGCGGCATCGGCGGTGTGGTGGGCGTGCTGCTCGGCATCGGCGCGGCACTGGCCGCACAGAGCTTTGGCACCAAGGTGGTGTTCACCGCCGCACCCGCACTGTTTGCCTTCGGTTCGGCCTTCATCACCGGCTTGCTGTTCGGGTATCTGCCGGCCCGCAAGGCGGCCAATCTCGACCCGGTGGTGGCGCTGGCCTCCGAATGAACTGGTCTCTCTCCATGAATCGCACTCTCGCCCTCGTCGCACTGCTGTCGCTCAGCGCGTGCAGCCTGACGCCAACTCTCACCAAGCCCGAGTTGCCGCTGCCACCGAGCTACAGCGCAGCCATTTCAGACCCCGACGCGCAAGCCGTGAACGCGCAATGGTGGCAACGCTTCGGCAGCGCCGAACTCGATGCGCTGATGGTCGAGGCGCTGGCCGCCAATCACGATCTTGCTGCCGCCGTCGCCCGCATCGAGCAGTCCCGCGCGAGTGCTAAGGCCGCACGCGCCAGCCTGCTGCCGACCGTGAACGCCTCGGCATCCGCCAGCACCAGCAGCCGCGATAACGGCAGCAGCAACACGTCATCGGGCAGCAGCAACAGCCAGAGCGATTCGGCCACACTGAGTGCGGCGTACGAACTCGATCTCTGGGGCGGCAACGCGGCCAGTGTGGCCGCTGCGCGCGCGCGGCTCGATGCCAGCGTCTACAGCCGTGATGCCGTTGCGCTCACCCTGCAAGGCGATGTCGCCAGCAACTACTTTCAGCTGCTGGCCTTGAAGGATCGCCTCACCCTCACCGAGCAGAACCGCGCCGCCGCCGCCGAACTGCTGCGTCTGGTGCAAGTGCGCTACGACAACGGCGCGGCCACCGCGCTCGACTTGGCGCAGCAGAAAACCACGCTGCTGAGCATCGAGGCGAGCATCCCCGCCCTTCAGCAGAGCCTGCAACAGACCGGCCATACGCTGGCGGTCTTGCTGGGGCGTGCGCCGTGTGGTTTTGTGGTGAGCGGCACCACGCTGGCGGGCATCACCCTACCCGCGATTGCCGTCGATACGCCCGCCAGCCTGCTGGTGCAGCGGCCTGATATTCGTGCCTCCGAGGCGGGGCTGATTGCCGCCAACGCCAACATCGGCGTCGCCCGCGCGGCCCTGCTGCCGAACGTATCGCTGTCGGCCTCGGCCGGCATCAACGGTGTGCTCACCAGCGGCAGCAGCACGGTGCTGTCGCTCGCGGCCTCGCTCAGCCAGAGCGTGTTCGATGGTGGCCGCCTGCAAAGCCAGGTAGTGCTCGCCAACGCACAGCAACAGGAGCTGCTGGAGAGCTATGCGCAGACCGTGCTGCTGGCACTGAAGGATGTCGAAGACAACCTCGTCGCCGTCGGCAGCAACGAAACGCGCACCGCCTTGCTGGTGCAATCCACCGAGCAGGCGCGCCTCGCCTACGACCTCGCGCGCATCCGCTACGACGCGGGTGCCGACGATCTGCTGACCCTGCTCGATGCCCAGCGCACGCGCCTCAATGCCGAAGACAGTCTGGTGCAGGCGCAGCTAGCAAGTCAGACCGCAGCGATTGGCTTGTTCAAGGCACTCGGCGGCGGCTTCTAGTTCTTCGTCGCGTCTTCGGGCTTCATCAGCGACTCGATCACCGCCACCGGCGCACTGCCATAGCTCAGGAAGTGTTCGTGGAATTGCTTCAGGTCGAAGCGCGCACCCAATTCTTTCTTTAGGCGCTCGCGGTAGTCATAGATCGCCGAATAGCCTGCGAAATAGCTGGTGAGCTGCACCTGACTCAAGGTGGCGCGGCGCCACTTGCCTCGCGCCTCGGTCTCGCTCTGAAAGGCTTCGTTGCGGATCAGATCGAGCACTTTCTGCTCGTCCCAATTCAACACATGGATGCCGTAATCGAGAATGGTGTTGGTGGTGACGCGCAGCAGCCATTTGCTGTGGATCAACTCCATCTCCGGCTCATGCCCGCCCCAGCCGGCTTCGAGCATCATCTTCTCGGAATACACCGCCCAGCCCTCGACCATCGCGCCGTTGCCGAACAGCGTCTTGATGCGGCTGGGTGATTTGTTAGCGTGCAGCAACTGCACGTAATGGCCCGGCACCGCCTCGTGGATGTTGAGCACCTGCAACTGCCAGCGGTTGTATTCGCGCAGGAAACTCTCGGCCTGCTCCGGCGTGTAGTCGTCGAGCGGCGAGACGTTGTAATAGGTCTTGGCCGTGGGGTCATACGGCCCCGGTGCATTGATGCTGGCAATGGAAAAACCGCGCTGGTAGATCGGCGTCTCGCGCACTTGCAAGGGGCGGCTGGCGTCCTGCGTCAGCAGGTCCTTCTCGCGCACGAACGCTTCGAGCAGCGGAATCTGCCGCTTCACCTCATCCACGAAACCCTCGCGCGTGGTGTGCTGCTCGCTCAACTTGGCAATGAGCTGGGCGATTTTCTGCACGCGGTCGGCGGGCGGCTTCTGCTCGGCAAAGTATTTGGGCCAGAGCTGATCGGCGAGCACGCCCATGCGCGCGTGCAGGCGCTCTTTCTCAAGCAGGGCGCGCTCGTAGAGCGCCTTGCCGGTGGAGCCAGACTGAATATCGTAGGCAAACTTCTGCTCGTACAGCGCCTCGCCCAGACGGAAGCTGCGCGCCGTGCCGTCGGTGGCCTGCTTAGCATCGAGCGCTTTTAGCCAGTCGATGTAGCTGGTCACCGCTGCACGCGCGGGCTTGAGCGCAGCCAGAAACGCCGTGCGCTGCTGGGCGTTGAGCGCGGAGCCAGCCACCTGTTTTTCGAGAGAAGCGCCGAGTACATCCAAGGCGCCGGCGCTCTGCTCGATGGCAATGCGCGTGTGCTCGCGGGTGGGATGCTCGACCGCTTTCTTGGCAGCGGCGTAATAGGCCGGCACTTTCAACAGACGTTGCTGAACGGTGCGCAGGCGCGCTGTCTCTGGCGCATACGGCGTGGAAAGCAGGATCGCGATCGGCTCGGCCACGTTGTAGGCCGAAGGGTTCCACTGCCAGCTTTTCAGCGTGGTGAGCGACCAGCGCTCGGATTCGAGCTGGGTCTTGAGCATGGCGAGATCGCTACGCGCCGCCGGGCTCAACTGGGCGGCATCAAAGCCTGCAAGACGCTTGATCTGCACATCCAGCCAGCGCACGTAGGTCTTGCGATTGGCGGCATCCGGTGCGGGCAGCAGGCCAGCGACCTTGTAATAGCCGACCGACACCGCGAAATCGGGATTCAGCTGCCAGTACTGGGCCAGCCAATCATCTCCAAAGGCTTTGCCAAAAGCTGCGTCCTCATTGGCCTGGGCCGATGCGAAAGTGAGCAGAAGACACAGCGACAGCAGCAAGCGGCGGATCAACATGGCGGTCTCGCGAAGGGTTTTGTGAATCCTAAGCCGATGGCTGGCGCAATACACGGGATAATGCGCAATGAGCGAAATCACACCGACAAACCTGATCCAACTTTTCATCACCTGCCCGCGCGGCATCGAAACGATGCTGCTGGACGAGGTCCGCACCCTCGGCGCGGTGGAGTGCAAGGAAACCATCGGCGGCGTGCACGCCAAGTCGGATGTCGCGGGCGCTTATCGCCTGTGCCTGTGGTCGCGGCTGGCCTCGCGGGTGCTGATGCCACTCTCCAAATTTCCGCTCGATGGCGTTGATTCGCTATATGCAGCCGCCAATGCGATCGATTGGCCAGAGCTGTTCGACGTCGACAAGAGCTTTCTGATCGAAGTCGCCGGCCGCAGCAATACCGTCACCCACACCCACTACGCGGCCTTGAAAGTGAAGGATGCCATCGCCGATCGCTTCCGCGCCGTCAGCGGCAAGCGGCCGGATGTTGACCCTGAGAACCCGGACATCCGTATCCATCTGCATCTCGATGGCCGCACCTCGGGTGACCAAGCCCAGCTGTCACTCGACTTGAGTGGCTCCTCGCTGCATCGCCGTGGCTGGCGCGCGCGGCAGGTCGAAGCTCCACTCAAGGAGAACCTGGCAGCCGCGCTGCTGATTCGCAGCGGCTGGCCCGCCATTGCGGCGCGCGGCGGCAGCCTCGTCGATCTCTTCACCGGCAGCGGCACCTTCTTGGTCGAGGCCGGATGGATTGCCGGCGACCATGCGCCGGGCCTGATGCGCGAAGCGTGGGGCTTCACCCACTGGAACGCCCACCAGCCGCAGGCTTGGGCCAATCTTCGCGAAGAAGCGCTGGCGCGCGCGGAAGCGGGTTTCAGGAATATTCCGCCGCTGGCCGGCATAGACAACGACCCGCGCGCCATCTCGATCGCGCGCGATAACGGCAAGCGCGCGGGGCTCACCGGCAAGGTCGATTTCACCGTCAACGAAGCGACGCTCGCCAAGCCCCTCGGCGACACGCCTGGCCTGCTCATCGCCAACCCGCCCTATGGCGAGCGTCTGTCCGACGAGGCCGAGCTGATCAAGCTGCACTCGCTGCTCGGCGGCCAGGTGCGGGCGAACTTCCCGGGCTGGAAGTTCGCGCTCTTCACCGGCAAGCAGGAGCTGGGTTTCCGCCTCGGCATCAAGGCCGACAAGGTGTATTCGTTCTTCAATGGCGCGATCCCCTGCAAGCTCTTGGTGATGGAGGTATTTGCGCAGCGCGGTGAGGTTGTAGCCCGCCCGGATGTGATGGACGAGCACGGCGAGATGGTGGCCGATACCTCGCCCGTGCCAGTGGCACCCGCCGAGCCGCGCAAGTCGCCTGCGCCGGACTTCGAGAATCGCCTCAAGAAAAATCTCGCCCATCTCGGCAAGTGGGCCCGCCGCAGCGAGGTGAGCAACTACCGCCTCTACGACAACGACCTGCCGGAATACGCGGTCGCCGTCGACATCTACGCGACGCCTGAATTACATGTGGTCGTGCAGGAATACGCACCGCCGAAGACCATCGAACCCGCCGTCGCCGAGCGTCGCCTGCGCCAAGCACTGCAGGTGATCCAGCACGTGCTGGAGCTGCCCATGGACAACCTGCACTACAAGCTGCGCAAGGCCCAGAAAGGCACCGCGCAGTATCAGAAGCAGGGCACCCACGAGCGTTATCACGTGGTGACCGAGCACGGCTGCAAGCTGTGGGCGAACTTTGACGACTACCTCGATACGGGTCTGTTTCTCGACCACCGCCCGATGCGTCAGCGCATCCAGAAAGAGGCGCGCAACAAGAAGGTGCTGAACCTGTTTTGCTACACCGGCACGGCCAGCATCCATGCGGCGGTCGGCGGCGCCGATCACACGCTGTCGGTCGATATGTCCAACACCTATCTCGACTGGCTGGGCCAGAACTTCGAGCTGAACGGCATCCCCTTCACCGAGCTGGATGGCCGCGCACCCCTGCCCTCGCGCCTGCCGCCGCACGCGACGCTGCGCGCTGATTGTGTCGAGTGGCTGGCCCGCACCGCGCAAGACGATCGCGCGCCGAAGTTCGACATGATCTTCTGCGACCCGCCGACCTTCTCCAACTCGAAGAAGATGGAAGACAGCTGGGATATCCAGCGCGATCACGTCTCGCTGATCGGCGATGCGATGCAGCTGCTGGCACCGGGCGGCGTGCTGTACTTCAGCACCAACCGTCAGCGCTTCAAGCTCGACGCGCTCGAAGGGCTGAAGGTGGAAGACATCACCCTGCAAACGCTGGGTGAGGACTACAAGCGACCACCGGCACCGCATCGCGCCTGGCGCATCACCCGCGCGTAAAAGGTCGCTGCGGGAAAACCACCCTAACGCACGCATGCGGCCGTCATCAGGCTGATAACTTGGGTTCTCATCATTTGCGGCTTCCAGCCGAACGCCAGAGAGCTCCATGTCAAACAAAGATCCCCTCAACCACGACCGTCGCCGCGTACTCGCTGGTCTGGTCGGTTCGGCAAGTGCAGCGGCGACATTAGCTGCCTGCGGTGACAGCTCGGGCGCTGCCAATCTGCTGATGCCGCCAGGCGTCGGCGGCGACATCACCCCCGCCCCGCAGCCACCTGCCGGCAAGGCGTTGCCGAAACCCGAAGACAGCGGCATCAACCACATCGTGGTGGTGATGATGGAGAACCGCACCTTCGACCACATGCTGGGCTGGGTGCCGGGTGCCGACGGCATTCAGGCCGGTCGCAAGTTCAAGAACATCGAGGGCAAGACGGTGGAGAGCTTCCACCTCGCCGCCGACCCCGCCTATGGTTACGGCGGCTGCGCCTGGGCCGACCCCAGCCACGGTTATGCAGGCGGCCGCACGCACCTCAACAACGGCGCGATGGATGGCTGGCTGCTCACCGGCGGCACCAAGGACAATCCGGCCGACAAGTTTCCGGCGGGCTATTTCACCGCCGACGACCTGCCCTTCTTCAAGGGTGTGGTCGACAACTGGACGGTCTGCGACAAGTACTTCTCCGGCATCCTGTCTTCGACCTACCCCAACCGCTTCTACATGCATTCGGGCGCGACGGACCGGATGACCAACACCTTCGACATCTCCAGCCTGCCGACGATCTGGGACCGCTTGGCCGCCAAGAACGTCACAGCCAACTATTACTTCAACGACCTGCCTCTGCTGGCCCTGTGGGGCACCAAGTACGTGGCCGCGGGCACGGCGCTGCCGTATGCGGCCTTTCTGGCCCAGGCGACCGCAGGCTTGCTGCCCTCGGTGAGCTACGTCGAACCGCGCTTTCTCGGCGAGGGCAATCAGGTCGCCAACGACGACCATCCGGCCTCCGATGTGCGCGACGGCCAGCTGTATCTCAATGGCGTCTACCAGGCGCTGCGCGATTCACCCAACTGGGAGAAGACGCTGCTCATCATCAATTACGACGAATGGGGCGGTTTCTTCGATCACGTGGTGCCGCCGGTGGGGCCGGTTTCCGAGGCCGAGAAAACGCTCGGTAACGATGGTCGGCTCGGCTTCCGCGTGCCCTGTGCACTGATCGGCCCGCGCGTCGCCAAGGGCGTGTGCAAGTTGCAGTTCGATCCGCAGTCCATCCTCAACCTCATCACCTGGCGTTTTGGTTTGGACCCGGTCGGCAGTCGCGCGGACTGGTCGCTCAACATGGCCTACGCCTTGGATTTCGACAATGCTCCACGTGTCGATGTGAAGCCGAGCTTCGACGTCGGCGGGCCTCAGCCTTTCGGCCAGTTCTGCGGCAATCCGCTGGATGCGCTGCCGGTCAGCCTGCCGGTGCCGGCCAACCCGGCCGAGTCGCACTTTGGCGAGTGGCTGGTGCTCAAGCGCATCGCGCGCGAAAACGGCTTCGGCGTGTAAGCACGAAGCCAGCTGCGGCTCTCAGGTCACCGCCAGGCCGTGCAGAAAGGTGATGTTGTCGTCCCAGAATTGCTGCGTCAGCGGCCGCCACCACATAGCCTGAAACGCATGTGGTTCGCCTTGGTACTGATGTAGCTCGCTGGCGATGCCCCAGCGCTGGGCAGCCGTATGCAGTCGCTTGGCATCTTCTTCGCACAGGTCTGCCGTACCCACGCCCGTGAAGATTTGCGGAAAGGGTTTGGCCGGCGCCGTGGCTTCGAGCAGACGAATGGGATCGGCAAACAGCAGCGCATCGGTGGCATGCGGCTGGCGCTCGCCGACATAGTTCATCGCCAGTATTTCGAGAATCTTGATCGCCCAGTCCGGCAGGTTTCGGTATTGCCTGCGCGCCAGTGGATCGCTCACCTGCAACACCGGCATCAGTGGCATCACGGCCAGCGGCCGCACGGGATGTTCGTAGACCGCCTTTGCATAAGCCTCGTGCCGCACATAGCTGGCCGCGCAGGCCACACCCAGCGCCAGATTGCCACCTGCGCTTTCGCCTGCAATGACGATGCGGCGCGGGTCGCCGCCGTATTGCGCGCAGCGATCCGCCACCCAGCGATAGGCGAGGCAGGCATCTTCAATTGCGGCCGGGTAGCGATGGCGCGGGGCCAGGCGATAGTCGATGTTGAACACCACGTAGCCGGCGCGCGAGGCATAGAGCGCGGCCACCGCACGGTGGGTCTGCCGCGAGCAAGTGGTGAACGCACCGCCGTGGATGTAGAGCAGCACCGGCAGTGCTGTGACCGCGCCACGCGGACGCACGACATCCAGCAAATGCTCGGGTGCAGGGCCGTATGGAATATCGCGCTGAATCGCCAAGCCCGCCTCGATCTCACCGAGCTTGATCTTTCGCTCACCGAAACGCGCGAGCGTGGAAAGACTGCGATGAATCAACGCCCGCCTGAGCTTGTGGCGGGCGGAGAACGAAGGATCTTTGAGGGGTTGGGGAACGCGCATGGTAGCGACTTTGTTCGGGACAATCCCGAAGTCTGCCGCCGGCAGATTACGTTTTAGGTAGCGTCACGCCGCGCTGGCCCTGGTATTTGCCACCTCTGTCTTTATATGAGGTGCCACAAATCTCGTCGCTCTCGAAGAACAGCATCTGCGCCACGCCCTCGTTCGCGTAGATCTTGGCGGGCAGCGTCGTGGTGTTGCTGAACTCCAGCGTCACGTGGCCTTCCCACTCCGGCTCCAGCGGCGTGACATTGACGATGATGCCGCAGCGCGCATAGGTGCTCTTGCCCAGGCACACCACGAGGGTGCTGCGCGGGATGCGGAAGAACTCCACGGTGCGCGCAAGCGCGAAGGAGTTGGGCGGGATGATGCAGACGTCCGCCTGCACGTCGACAAAGCTCGCCGGGTCGAAGGCCTTGGGGTCGACGATGGTTGAGTTGATGTTAGTGAAGATCTTGAACTCGTTGGCACAACGCACGTCGTAGCCGTAGCTGGAGGTGCCGTAGCTGACGATCTTGTGGCCGTCTGCCGCCGTGCGCACCTGGCCGGGCTCGAAGGGTTCGATCATGCCGAGTGCGGCCTGGCGGCGAATCCAGTGGTCAGATTTGATGCTCATCTTTTTGCTCGTTCCCGTGTGTTGTTATCGACCGCGCAGCAGCACTTCAGCGTGTTGCACCCAGAACAGCTCGCAGGCACCGGCACCGGTGTCGTCACGCGTCAGGGAGGTGTTCCAGTTCCAGCCATCGTTACTTGCGGCATCCACCAGCAAGCCCTGCAACTCGACGACCTGACCGGGCCGTATTTTAGCGAGCTGACGACCAATCACCTTGTCGGCCGGGATGAGATGGACGTTGGCGGCGTGGTGCATCAGCTCACCCTCGGGGGCTGGCGCGGGGTCGTCCCAGTGCATCCAGAAAAACCGGCCGCTCTGCGAGATGTCGAGCGCATCGATGATGACGCTGTCGGACATCAGACCCCAGCCGAGTGCGAAGTCCACCGGCGACAGATCGGCCTCGCGGCCGAGCCGGTAGTTCTTGCGCGATAGCACCCGTGCGCGGATGCGATAGCTGGCGCGCGGCTTGAGCATGTATTGGTCGAACAGTATCGGTGCAGCATCACTTGCCGCCTGCTCGGGTTCACCCGCAGCAAGCACGCCCTGCGGCTGACGCACTGGCCTCAGCTGCCACCACTGCACCGCCTGCCACCCCGCAACGGCCAACAGCAACGCCAGCAGCAGGCGCTGCCGATTCACGCGATTTCGATGCTGGGGAACGCAGCGCCACCGACGCCATGTGCGAGACGCGCTGCCGTGAGTCTTGCGATGGCGCGATAGGTTTGCGCCACGCCGCTGTCTGGCTCGGCTGCGACGATGGGCGTGCCGCTATCGGCCTGCTCGCGGATGGCGCGCAGCAGCGGCAGCGAGCCGAGCAGCTCAGTGCCGCTTTGCTCGGCCAGTTTCTCGCCACCACCCTCGCCAAAAATCGCGGCGCTGTGGCCGCAGTTGGGGCAGCAGTAGATGGCCATGTTCTCGATGATGCCCAGCACCGGCACGCTGACCTTGTTGAACATCTGCAAGCCCTTCTTGGCATCGATGAGCGCCACATCCTGAGGCGTGGTGACGATCACCGCGCCAGCCACCGGCATCTTCTGCGCGATGGAGAGCTGAATGTCTCCGGTGCCGGGCGGCAAGTCGATGACGAGATAGTCGAGCGCATCCCAGGCCGTCTCACCCAATAACTGGTTGAGCGCTTGGGTCGCCATCGGCCCGCGCCAGATCATCGGCTGATCTTCTTCGATCAGGAAACCAATACTCATCAGTTGCAGCCCATGCGCCATCACGGGCCGCATCAGGCGCTGGTCGATGGCAGTGGGCTTGGTGTGGCGCACGCCCATCATCAGGGGCTGGCTGGGGCCATAGATGTCAGCATCCAGTAAGCCGACGCGCGCGCCTTCAGCCTGCAGAGCGAGTGCCAGATTGGCCGCGACGGTGGACTTGCCCACCCCGCCCTTGCCGGAGGCGACGGCGATGATGTTCTTGATGCCTTTTTGCGGCGGCACATTGCCTTTCAGGGTTTGTGGCTGGATGTCCCAGCTCACTTCAACGGTGCTGTCGATGCCATGCGCCTGCTGGATGGCCGCGCGGACGGTGGACACCAGCGCCTCGCGAATACCAGCGGCGGGAAACCCAAGCTCGATCTCGATACGCGGCACGACGGTGGGGTAGATCGCCTTGACGCAGCCTGCGGCATTCAAGCCCTGCCCCAGATGTGGATCGATGATGGTATCGAGCGTGGTGAGCAGCGCTTCGGGGCTAATGGGCGACATGGGCGGCGGTGATTTCTTCCAGAACATCCGCCTATTGTCCCTGCTAACGCAACACAGCGCCCAATAAAAAACGGGCCAGTGTCTGGCCCGTTTTTACCTACGTACCGCGTCGATCCATCAATTGCCGGTGTACAGCAGGGCATTCGGCGAGGTGGCATTGATGCCGGTGACCACACCCAGCGTCGCATTGCCGACGATTGCATCACGCACCGCATCCGGCGACAGGCTGGGATTGGCACCCAGCACGAGGGCGGCGGCACCTGCGACATGCGGGCTGGCCATAGAGGTGCCGGAGAGCGTCGCACTGCCGGTATTGTTGTTGTAGGCCGCCGACACGATGTTGGTGCCCGGCGCGTAAATATCGAGGCAGGGGCCAAAGCTGGAGTAGCTGGCCTGTGCGTCGGTATTGGTGGTGGCACCCACCGTGATCGCGCGCGGCACCTTGTTGGGCGAGCCGGTGCAGGCGTTGGAAGACGAGTTACCCGCCGCCACCGCCAATGACACACCGGCGTTGATCATCGCGTTCACGGCCGAGTCGAGCGCCGCCGAATCGCTGCCGCCGAGCGACATGTTGGCCGCTGCCGGCAACACACGGTTGGCCGTTACCCAGTCCACACCGCTGATGATGGTGGAAGTGGCGGTGCTGCCTGCGCAGCTGAACACACGCACGGCGTGCACGGTGGCCTTCTTGGCAACCCCGAACCTGGTGCCGACCGCGGTGCCGGCCACGTGCGTGCCGTGGCCGTTGCAGTCGGTGACGTTGGTGGCGACCGGTGCGGCGCAGCCAATGTTGAGATTGGTGCAGAGACCGCCACTGCTGTTGGTGGCAAAGTTGCGGCCGGTGCCGATACGACCCGTGAAGTCGGTATGGTTGGGATTGATGCCGGTATCGATCACGTACACATGCGCGCCAGCGCCGCCCTGATCAGGGTAGATGTAGCTGCCCGAAAGCGGCAGCGCGCGCTGGTCGATGCGGTCGATGCCATAGCTCGGCGGGCTGCTCTGGGTCGCGACCAGCATCATCAGCTGATCCTGCTCGACCAGCTTGACGAAAGGCAGCGCGGCCAGCGCCTGCGCCTGAGACTCCGAGAGTCGCGCAGTAAACCCGGTGAACGCCGCGCTGTAGCGCGCCAGCACTGCGCCGCCACCAACCTGCACCAGCGTCGCTTCGGCCAAGGCATCGATACCCAAGCGTGACAGCAGCGCCGGCAAGGCGGGCTTGTCGAGTACCACGATGTATTGATTGGGGATGCGCTCAGGCCCGGTCGCGGCCTGCGCCGACAGGGCAAAAAATGCGGCGACAGACAGCAGGGCGCGCGCAATGGTTCTGGAAAAACGGATGTGATGGCTCATGGCTTTCCTTGTCAGATTGACTTTGCCCGGCGCCTAACGCCGAACCCTTTGATGCCGGCCGTGAAACTTACGATCGTCGCGAACTGCCCGACCAGCGGTAGTAGTTGTATAGCAATTATCAATTCCTGAGTGCAATACGATTCTTCATTCAGCTTGCTGCGTTCAGGATCAAGTTCACAGTTTCGAATGCCGCTGGGGCATCGGCAGAAATAAAAAAGGCGAGCCGAAGCTCGCCTTTGTGCCCATCTACAGAACCTTCAGGGCGCGGTGTACAGCAACAGGTTGACCGTGTTGGCACCGATCGACGTCACCTTGCCGGGTGTGGCGTTGCCGACCAGCGTGCTACGCACCTGGGCGGGGCTGGCACCGGGCGAAGCACCGAGAATCAGTGCAATCGCACCCGCAACATGCGGGCTGGCCATCGAAGTGCCGCTGAGAACGGTTGAACCGCTGGTGGTGCTGTAGTCGGCAGAAGTGATGCTGCCACCGGGTGCAAAGATGTCGATGCAGGTGCCGAAGTTGGAGAACGACGACATGCCGTCGCCATTGTCGGTCGAGCCGACCGTGATGGCGTTGGGTGCCTTGTAGGGCGAGCCCGAGCAGGCACCAGAGCTGTCGTTACCCGCTGCCACGGCCATCGAGATGCCCTTGGCGATGACGTTTTCAACCGCCTGGTCGAGTGCCGGTGAATCACCACCGCCGAGCGACATGTTGCCGACCGCCGGTTTGACCGCATTGGCGGCAACCCAGTCCACACCGGCGATCACGCCTGCGTTGGAGCCCGAGCCGCTGCAACCCAGCACGCGCACCGAATGGATGGTGGCCTTCTTCGCCACACCATAGACGGTGCCCGTGGCCGTGCCCGCGACGTGCGTGCCGTGGCCATTGCAATCCGTGGTGTCAGCGGGGTCGGTGTCGCCCGAGAACAGGCCCAGTCCGAAATCGAGCGCACCAAGATTGATCGGCACGATGCCGCCGGGAATGAGGCCGCCAATCAGACCATCGCTGTTGGGCGCAAAGTTGCGGCCCGCGCCGACGCGACCAGTGAATTCGGTGTGACCTGCGGCAAGGCCGGTATCAATGACGTAGACGTTGACGCCAGCAGCCGCCTGATCCCTGTAGATATAGAGGCCATCCATCGGCAGGTTGCGCTGGTCGATGCGATCAAGGCCCCAGGTGGCGTTGGACTGCGTGGCCGAAGCCGACATCACCTGATCCTGCTCGACCAGCTTGACGAAGGGCAGCTTGGCGAGCGCGGCTGCTTGGTTAGGCGTGATACGGGCCGAAAAGCCCGTCAAGGCTGTACTGTATTTGCTCAGCACCACACCGCCGCCTACCTGCACCAGCGTGCTCTGCACGAGGTCGTTGAGGCCGAGTTTGGCGAGCGAGGCCGGCAGAGCGGCCTTGTCGAGCACGACGATGTATTGATTAGGGATCAGCTTGGGTGCAAGGGTTGCCGCTGAGGCGCTGACAGCCGCCAGCAAGGCACAGCCGCTGATGGCAGCAGCCATCGCATTTTTCAGCACTGGGTTCCGACGAATCATGAATACTCCTGTTGATGAATCCCGCTCTTGGATGCCCTGAGTAGCCATAGGCGATGAGTACAACCCGTCTCGTGTGAAACTTCCCTGTGCATGCTTTCAGACGAACGGATCAAACCGGCCGCTGATCGACCTAAACCGTATAGCAAAGGGCCTGCCATAACGGCAATACGATTCGAGCGTCAGATGAAAAAATACCCATGAACGCCCCAACCAGCTTTCTCTGGCACGACTACGAGACGTTCGGCGTCGACCCAACGCGCGACCGTCCCTCGCAGTTCGCTGCGCGTCGCACCAATGCGGAGCTCGAACCCATTGGCGAGCCGATCAGCATTTTTTGCCAGCCAGTGATCGACGTGCTGCCGCATCCCGATGCGGTGCTGCTCACCGGTATCAGCCCGCAGCGGGCACGCGATGAGGGCCTGCCCGAATACGCATTTGCAGAAGCCATCCACGAAGAGATGATGGTCACTGGCACTTGTGCGGTGGGTTTCAACACCCTGCGCTTCGACGACGAGGTGACGCGCAACCTGTTCTACCGAAACTTTCACGAGCCCTATCTACGCGAGTGGTTTGGCGGCAATTCGCGCTGGGATTTGATTGATGTGATGCGGCTCTGGCACGCGCTGCGCCCCAGCGGCTTGCAATGGCCGAAGCGCGAAGATGGCAGCACCAGTTTTAAGCTGCAACACCTGACCGCCGCCAATGGCCTGGCCCACGAACACGCGCATGAGGCGCTAAGCGATGTCGATGCCACCATCGGCCTCGCACGGCGTCTGCGTGAGGCGCAGCCGCGCCTGTGGGAACATGCGCTCAAGCTGCGCGACAAGCACTTCGTGCGCACCCTGCTCAACGTGCAACAGATGACGCCCGTGGTGCACGTCTCGTCGAAGATCCCCGCCGCGCGCGGCTGCCTTGCGGTAATCGCACCACTCGCCCAGCACCCCACCAACAGCAATGCCGTCATCACCTTTGATCTCAGCTTCGACCCCACCGAGCTACTCGAACTCGATGCCGAAGAGCTGCGCGAGCGCGTGTTCGCCAGCGATGATGATCTGCCGGAAGGCCTGAGCCGCATCCCGCTCAAGGGGGTGCACGCCAACAAGTCGCCCATGCTCTCCCCGCTCGGCACGCTGGATGCTGCGACGGCCGAACGCTGGGGCATTGATCTGGCCCGCTGCCAGCAGCACCGCGACCTGCTGCTGACGGTGCGCGAGGCCCTGGCTGAGAAGGTGCGCGCGGTGTTCACCGCCCCCGAGTTTGAGGAGCAGGACGCCGAACTCTCGCTCTACGCCGGCTTCATGCCCGATGCCGACAAGCCCCTGCTCGCCAAGGTGCGCGATGCCAGCGCCGATGCGCTCTGGAACTACCAGGGCCAGTTTCGCGATGCGCGGCTCAACACCCTGTTGTTCCGCTACCGCGCGCGGCACTGGCCAGATCGCTTGAGTGAAGACGAAGCCGCCGAGTGGCGCGAGTTCGTGCAGGGCAAGCTGCAATTCGATACCGGCTTGGCGGGGTTGACGATGGAGGCCTACGAGCAGCTGATCGAAGCGCGGCTATTCACTGCCACCACACCCGAGCAGCGCAGCCTGCTGCAAAAGCTCAAGGACTGGCCGATCGAGAGTGGATTGAGCCGTTTGCTAGATAGCTAGTCGCGCGATAATGCCAGTCCGCTTCAAGCCTCAAAGCCGCACATGACTCGTCGTATCCTCGTCACCAACGCCCTGCCCTACGCAAACGGCCCGCTGCATCTCGGCCACATGGTGGGCTATCTGCAAGCTGATATCTGGGTGCGGTTTCAGCGCATGTGCGGGCACGAGGTGCACTACGTTTGCGCCGACGATGCGCATGGCACGCCGATCATGCTCGCGGCCGAGAAGGCGGGCGTCACACCCGAAGTCTTCATCGCCGACATCCAGCAGCAGCACGAAAAGGATTTCGCCGACTTTGGCGTGCAGTTCGATCACTACCACTCGACGCACTCGGAAGAAAACCGACAGCTTTCGGAGAGCATCTACACGCGCCTGAAGGCGGCGGGCGCGATCAGCGCCAAGACCATCCAGCAGCTCTACGACCCGGTGAAGCAGATGTTTCTGCCGGATCGCTACATCAAGGGCGAGTGCCCCAAGTGCGGCACGGCGGATCAATACGGTGACAACTGCGAAAACTGTGGTGCAGCGTATTCACCGACGGATCTCAAGAACCCGCGCAGCGTGGTGAGCGGGGCCACACCCGAGATGCGCGACAGCGAGCATTACTTCTTCGAGCTCGCACAATTCCAGCCGTTTCTCGCCGAGTGGCTGGCGTCCGCGAATATCCACAGCTCGATCAAGGCCAAGCTGCGCGAGTGGTTCGATGCCGGCCTCAAGGCCTGGGATATCTCCCGCGATGCGCCCTATTTCGGCTTCGCCATCCCCGACGCACCCGGCAAGTATTTCTACGTCTGGCTCGACGCACCCATCGGCTACATCGCCAGCTTCAAGGCGCATTGCGCCAAGCAGAGCCTGGACTTCGAATCGTTCTGGAAGGCGGGCAGCGAGACTGAGCTGCACCACTTCATCGGCAAGGACATCGTCAACTTCCACGGCCTGTTCTGGCCCGCGATGCTGCAAGGCTCTGGCCATCGCACGCCGACCGCGCTGCACGTCAACGGCTATCTGACGGTCAATGGCGCGAAGATGAGCAAGAGCCGCGGCACTTTCATCAAGGCTCGTACCTATCTCGAAACCCTGCCGCCCGAAGCACTGCGCTACTACTTCGCCGCGCGTTTGGGCGCTGGCCCAGATGATCTCGATCTCTCGTTCTCCGACTTCACAAGCCGTGTGAACAGTGATGTGGTGGGGAAGTGGGTGAACATCGCCAGCCGCTGTGCGGGCTTTATCGAGAAGCAGTTCGACGGGAAGCTGGCGGCCGATATGGACAGGGAAGGCCGGGATCTATTCGTATTAGCAGCTGAGCAATCGGACTCCATCTCTAAAAATTACGAGCGTGGTGAATATAGCGAAGCAATTCGCAACATCATGGATCTCGCGGGCGCGACTAACGTCTACATTGCAGAGAGAGCACCTTGGACACTTGCGAAAGACCCCATGCAGAGCGAGAAGCTGCACGCCATCTGCACCTCCGCACTCAATCTTTTCCGTGTTCTTGCGATCTACCTCAAACCGGTCATGCCGATTGTCGTCACAGAGACAGAGCGATTTCTTGCCGTTGCTCCCCTGCGCTGGGCCGATGCCGGAACGCCGCTGCTCGGCACCCGAATAAAGAGCTATGCCCCGCTGTTCACCCGCATCGAAACAAAGAGTATTGAAGCCGTGATCGAAGCCTCGAAGGAAGACGTGAAGCCTGCTGTAGTTGCAGCACCCGCTACCCCGGCCAAAGTGGAAGCAAAACCCGCCATCGAAGCCGCCACCATCAGCATCGACGACTTCACCAAGGTCGATCTGCGTATCGCCCGCATCGCCAGCGCCGAGCACGTCGAAGGTGCCGACAAACTGCTGCGCCTCAAGCTCGATCTGGGGCCGATGGGCGAGCGGCAGGTGTTTGCCGGCATCAAGGCCGCGTATGCGCCGGAGACACTGGTGGGCAAGCTCACCGTCTGCGTCGCCAACCTCACCCCGCGCAAGATGAAGTTCGGCATGAGCGAGGGCATGGTTCTGGCCGCCAGCGACGAGCGCGGCGGGCCTTGCCTACTGTGGCCCGACGCGGGCGCACAGCCGGGCATGCGTATTAAGTGATTGTTGCTACGCCGCGTAGCAGCGCCGACGAATCACTTTCTCTCAACTCACGGAAGCCATGACCCTCGCTGATCGCCTGGACGCCGCCCTGCCGCAAACGCAGTGCACGCGCTGCGGCTATCCCGATTGCCGTGCCTACGCCGAAGCTCTGGCGAGCGGTATCGCGGATATCGACCAATGTCCGCCCGGTGGCCAAGCGGGTGTCGCCCGACTGGCTGCCGTATTGGGCGTCGCCGAGAAACCCCTCAATCCCAGCTTCGGCATCGAGATACTGACCGAGCTGGTCGCCCGCGTGATCGAGGCCGACTGCATCGGCTGCACCAAGTGCATCCAGGCCTGCCCGGTGGACGCGATCATCGGCGGGCCCAACCTGATGCACACCATCATCACGGCGGAATGCACCGGCTGCGAGCTGTGCGTGCCGCCCTGCCCGGTCGATTGCATCGAGATGGTGGAAGCACCGGAACTGCCCGCGCCCTTCTTGCGCGCGCCGCATTCACTCGACCGCTACCGCGCGCGCGCGACGCGGCTAGTGCGCTGGCAGGCCGAAGACGAGGCTGCCCGTGCACGCAAGAAAGCCAGCAATCCGCTTGCAGCGGCGATGGCGCGCGCCAAGGCCGGTGCGCCATGAACGCCGCCAAACGCCGCCAGATCTACGAACGCCTGCGCGCCACCAATCCATCACCGACCACGGAGCTGCGCTTCAGCAACCCTTTCGAGCTGCTGGTCGCCGTGGTGCTGTCAGCTCAGGCGACGGATGTGTCGGTCAACAAGGCCACTGCCAAGCTCTATCCGGTGGCCAATACGCCGGAGACGATCCTGGCGCTGGGTGAAGAAGCGCTGCGCGGCTACATCAAGACCATCGGCTTGTATCAGACCAAGGCCAAGAACGTGATCGGCCTGTGCAGGATGCTGATCGAGCTCCACGGCAGCCAGGTGCCGCATGACCGCGCCGCACTCGAAGCCCTGCCCGGCGTCGGCCGCAAAACCGCCAATGTCGTACTCAACACCGCGTTCGGCGAACCGACCATTGCCGTCGACACCCACATCTTCCGCGTCGCCAACCGCACCGGCCTGGCCCCCGGCAAGGATGTGCGGGTGGTCGAAGACAAGCTGGTGAAGTTCACCGAGCCCGAGTTTGCGCAGGACGCGCACCACTGGCTGATCCTGCACGGGCGCTACGTCTGCAAGGCACGCAGCCCCGAGTGCCCGCGCTGCGCCATCTACGACCTCTGCGAGTACCGCAGCAAGACCGCACCCGTGGCCGCCGTACTCTGAACGGTTCAGGGCTGGTTTTTTACATTGCCGTCAGCAACCCCCGCCCCGCACAATGACGATCATGAATGCTGCGCTGCAACCCCAACGACTGATCCCGGCATGGCAAGCCGCGCTGACGGGCTCTTTCACGCGGCCGGCTGAGCTGCTCGCCTTCCTGCAACTGCCGCCAGAGCTACCCAGCTTGCGGCTGGCGCAGATTCGCGACTTCCCGCTGCGGGTGCCACGCGGCTTTGCCGAGCGGATGGAGAAAGGCAACCCGGACGACCCGCTGTTCAGGCAGATCTGGCCGTCGCCCGACGAGGATGTGCTCAATCCGGATTACGTGGACGATGCCGTTGGTGACTTGCACAAGCTCAAGCCCGGCGGCTTGATCCACAAGTATCACGGCCGCGTGCTGGTGATCGCCACCGGGGCCTGTGCAGTGAATTGCCGCTATTGCTTCCGCAGGCACTTCCCCTACGGCGAGACCCGCGCCTCGCGCAACCGCTGGCGCTCGCTGCTGGACGAACTGCAGGCCGACGAGACCATCGAAGAAGTGATTCTGTCGGGCGGCGACCCGCTTTCGCTTGCCGACGACAAGTTGGCCGAGTTGGCGCAGGGGCTGGATGCCATCCCGCATCTCAAGCGCCTGCGCGTGCACAGCCGTCAGCCCATCGTGCTGCCGGAGCGCGTCGACGACGAGCTGCTGGACTGGCTGACTGGTACGCGCCTGCAAACCGTGATGGTGGTGCACGCCAATCACGCGAACGAGCTGGATCAAGATGTGGCGGCGGCAATGGCACGCCTGAAGCACGCCGGTGTGACGCTGCTCAACCAGTCGGTATTGCTCAAAGGCGTCAACGATTCGCTGGATGTGTTGAAAGCGCTTTCCGAGCGACTGTTCGATTGTGGGGTTCTGCCCTACTATCTGCATCTACTAGACCGCGTACAGGGCGCGGCCCATTACGAAGTGGATGACGCCGTTGGCAAGGCGCTGCTGCGACAACTGTCGGGGCACTTGCCGGGTTATCTCGTCCCTCGTCTGGTCCGCGAATTGCCGGGCAAGCCCTCCAAAACTTGGATTCATTGGTGAACGCACCGCAGCACACCGAACCCAGAGTGTGGACCAGCCCCGTCAGCCAGACGCTGGTGGGCGATGCCGGCGGCGTGCTGCTGGTGGTGGGCCGCTCGGAGGAAACCTCCAAACGCATCGAGAGCTTTCTGCGCAACAGCGGCCACCCGCTGCGCTGTGGCTGGACCGACGACCTAGCCGAGATGGAGGACGTGCTGCAACGTTCGCCGCCCGATGTGCTGCTGTGCGACGACACTCAGGGTGTCAGCAAAGCCGGGGAACTCATCCGCCGCGCCAATCAGCTGCGACCGGATGTGCCGGTGCTCGTCATCGGCAAGTCCCTGAGCGCGGACGAGGTGATTGCCGCGCTGTCAGTCGGCGCCAAGGATCTGGTGAGCTGCGAGGACCAGAGCCATCTGCGTCATCTTGAGCTGGTGGTGCTGCGCGAATTCGTCGGCCACTACCACCTGCGTACCTTGCGCCTGCTGCGCGAACGGCTGCTCGACTTCGAGCAGCTCCACAGCAAGCTGCTGGCGGGGGCCGCCGATGCCATCGTGCGTATCCACGAAGGCATCATCTCGGAGGTCAATCCGGCCTTCCTGCGTCTGATGGGCTACGACGACGACAGCGAGCTGATCGCCGCACCCATGATCGATTTCGTCGCCAAAGAGCAGCAGGTGCGGGTGAAAGAACGCCTGCGTGTGGTCATCAAGGGCAAGCACAATGGCGAGGCACTGGAGTTTGATCTGCTGGGCAAGGATGACCGCCCTGTCCCAGTGAGTGCACAGCTGATTCTCGGCAACGAGAACGGCGAGAAGGTGATCGAGATGCTGGTGCGCTCACTCGCTCCGGTGGCACTGCACAACCCCGTGCCAGCTGCTCTGGACACTACTTTCGGTGCCAATACCATCCCCAGCGGAGGTCTTGTGCAGCACCCGACGCGCGCTGCTCTCGGCGGCCGTGCGGGTTTCCTCAAGGCCATCAGTTCGCCGGGTGCCGAAGTGGACGGTCCGCACGGCGCCATGATGATCCTCATCGATCATTTCCCGGCACTGGAAGAGCGGTTCGGGCTGACAGCGGCCGAGCAAGTGGTGGAGCAGATCACCACCGCCCTCAAGGAGCGCCTCAGCCCCGCCGATGCGCTGTTCAGCTTTTCACCGAGCGAGATCGGTGTGTCGGTCTATCGACCCGCCATTGCCGATCTGGAGGCCGTGGGCGAACAGGTCCGGCGCGAGCTTTCTGCGATGATCTTCACCACGCGCGATCATGAGGCGCAGCTGACCTTCTCGATCGTGGTGCATCCACTGGCCGGCACCGAGAAGCCCGACCAGGTGGTGACCGAGGTGGTACGCGAAGCGCGAAGGCTCTCAGAGAAAGGTGGCAACCAATCGGCCGTCATCGGTGCCGCCGCCAAATCCAGCCAGAACGACCGCGAAGAAGCGCGCAAGGCGGCGATGGTGAAAAAGGCCATCGAAGACAATCGCCTGAAGCTTGCCTACCAGTCGATTGCCAGCCTCGAAGGCGACTCGCGTCAGCACTTCGACGTGCTGGTGCGCATGATGGACGAGAACGGCAAGGAGCTGCACGCCGGTGAGTTCCTGCCTGCGGCCGAGAAGTTCGGCCTGATGAAGAACATCGACCGCTGGGTGCTGGCACGCTGCCTCGCCATCATCGCCAAGCGCGGCGGCGGCAAGGAAGCGCCGTCGCTGTTCGTCAAGGTCTCCGAAGACAGCGTCAAGGATGCCGAAGGCTATGTGCGCTGGGTCAGCGAACTGCTCAAGACCTACCCGCTCAAGAACGAAGAGTTCGTGTTCGAGATCAAGGAATCGATCCTGCAAAACCACGTGCGCAAGGCCAGGGGCATCACCCAGGCATTGAGCGATCTGGGTGCGGGCATCGCCATCGACCACTTCGGCACCAGTGCCAACAGCGTACAACTGATCGAGCACCTGCCGAAAATCAGCTATCTCAAGTTCCACCAGTCCTACACGCAGAAGTTCAACGACAAGGACTTGCAGCGGCGCATGACGCAGCTGATGGAGATCGCCAAGCAGAAGAAGATCAAGACCATCGTCAGCCATGTGGAAGACGCGAACGTCATGGCGCGTCTCTGGCAGATGGGCGTCAACTACATCCAGGGCTACCACGTGCAAGAGCCCGAAGTGGTGCTGCTGGCGAGTGAGTTCATCACCAAAGCCAAGTCGATTCACGCGCCGCGCTAACGCGACGTAATCTGGCCTGGCACCGCTACCGGGCTCTGCAATCGCTTTTTGCTTTTGAAGCGCAGGCAAGGTTTCTCAATCAGATTCCAGCTGAGCCATGCCAGCAACAGCGATAGCAGTATCGAGGCCACGAACATGGTCAGGCCGTTGAGGCTATGGCCCGCGTACAGGGCAAGTAACTGCTGCACGGGAAACGCATAGAGATAAATCCCGTACGAAAAATCTCCCCGCCTCGCGAAATGTTTCAGCGGCAGTCTTGGGTGAAAAGCCAGGTAGAGCAGGCAATAGCTGCCAAATACCGGCGTCGCCAAGGCGACGGAGCGCAAAACCAGCGTGCAGAACACAAAGCCCAGCAGCGCCAGCAGAAAGACACGACGGTCGTAGGGAATGCGGTCGCGATACAGATAGAACAACAT
This sequence comes from Stagnimonas sp., assembly GCA_965279705.1. Taxonomy (GTDB): domain Bacteria; phylum Pseudomonadota; class Gammaproteobacteria; order Nevskiales; family Nevskiaceae; genus Stagnimonas. The sequence goes on along the minus strand of OZ257257.1, from coordinate 1,376,854 downwards.
GCCTGCGACGAAGGAGGCAATGAATCGCGGCCAACTCTGAAGGTCTTTCAGCCAGGCTTGCAGAGCGGGCTGAGCTTGCCATTCCACATGGCTGGCAATGGAAAGCGCCAAGGCGAGAAGGAAGATCAGCACCAGCCAGGGTTTTCTTTTGAACACGCCCCACACACCCAGGGCCGCCACCATCAGATAGCAGACAAACTCGTACGAGATGGTCCAGAGCGAACCATTGACGTTGCCTGGAAAGGCGTTTTCTGCAAAAGCCCCGGGCACGGCCCTGAACTTGAGCAACAGCATGTCGCCGCTAACGCGCCAGTAATCGAGGCGTGAAAAGTAGACCTCCGCATCCGCAGAGCCTAGCGGCGCCACCAGCAAGGTGCAGAACAGCACCGCAATAATGAAGGCAGGGTAGATGCGCAACACGCGGTTCTTGAAAAACCCTACGAATTCGCCCTGCTGCTGCCAGCTCTGGGTAATCAGAAAGCCGCTGATGATGAAAAAGCCATTGACCGCCTCACCGGCAAGGCCGATGGCGCCGCCCGTTGCCACACCCAGAGGGTCGGTGTTGTCGCCGTAGAGCAGGTTGAAGGAATGCGTGAACGCCACGCAGGCAGCGAGGAAAAATCGGACGAAGTCCAAGTTGTTTCCGCGCTGCATCGAGAGCTGCGCAAAAGTAGCTGCCATTCGAGTTCCCTTTGTGCGGGAGTCGAATCACGCTGCGGCTGCGTGCCCGGCAACCGTCAATGCGGCCTTGTCTCCCTAGGCGGTGAAAATAGCCGAATGCAGTGCATCGCGCTCGGCCCCAGCCTGGGATGCCACAGAAAATCCTACTGAATGACCTGAAGGGCAGCGATGCGCTTTTCCATCGGCGGATGGCTGGAGAACAGACCCATCATGCCCTCGCGTATGCCGAACGCGGTCATCTCTTTCGGCAGCTGTGAAGGGGTCTCGTGGAAGGACTGCAAGCGTTGCAGTGCCGCAATCATCTTGCGCTTGCCGGCAAACTGCGCGCCGGCCTGGTCGGCACGGTATTCGCGCCAGCGGGAGAAGGCGGCGACGATCATTGAGGCACCGATACCCAGCACGATCTGCATCACCATCGAGATGCCGTAGTAGGCAAAGCTGGGGCCGCTGCTGTTGTCGTTGCCACGGCGCAGGAAGCTGTCCACGGCATAGGCGATAACGCGCGACAGGAAGATCACGAAGGTATTGACCACGCCTTGAATCAGCGTGAGGGTGACCATGTCACCGTTGGCGACGTGGCCGATCTCGTGACCGAGTACAGCTTCGACTTCATCCTGCGACATGGCCTTGAGCAGGCCGGTCGACACCGCGACGAGCGCGGCGTTCTTGTTAGCACCGGTGGCAAACGCATTGGGCTCGGGGGCGTCGTAGATCGCCACTTCGGGCGTCTTGATACCTGCGGCGCGCGCCTGACGCTCCACGGTCTGCAACAGCCAGGCTTCAGCCGAATTGCTCGGCTGGGTAATGACCACGGCACCGGTGCTGCGCTTGGCCATCCACTTGCTCATCAGCAGCGAGATGAAGCTGCCGCCGAAACCCATGATGGCGGAGAACGCCAGCAACTGCGTGAGATTGAGGCCGTTCTTGGTGAGGAACTTGTCGACGCCCAACAGCGAGGTGACTGCGAACAGCACCATCATGACGGCGAAGTTGGTGAGCAGGAAGAGAGCAATGCGTTTCATGGCTGACGGTCAGAATGGCTAATGAGAAATAACGGTATGAATATGTGGCGGCTGTGCGAAGTCTCAAGACCACGTCAACACGCTACAAGTTCAGGTCTTGGCGGGCTCCGCACTCATGCTGTCCACCCGCTGGAAGCCACGCGGCAACGGTGCACCACGGCTGGCGCGGCTGCCGATGAAGCCAGCGAGGTCAGCCGCCTTGAGCGTCAGACTGCGCTTGCCGCACAGCAGTTCGAGCGGACGGCCCGCTGGCAGCACGGTGAGACAGAGGATCTTGTCCTCGCCCTTCAAGGTGACCAGCTTGTTGCCCTTGCCCTTCACCAGTTCCGGCAGCTCGGCGGCCGGGAACACCAGCAGGCGGCCTTCGGCCGTGGCGATGGCGATGCGGTCGGTGACGGTGTCGAGTACGCGCATCGGTGAGAGCGGTGTGCCTTCGAGATTGAGCACCGCCTTGCCCGCCTTGTTGCGGCCTTCCATGTCGCCCAGCTTGGTGATGAAGCCATAGCCGTCGCTGCCTGCGAGCAGCAGCTTTTCATCGGCCGTGCCCATCAGCATGGCGATGATTTTGCCGCCGTCCTGAATGTCGATCTTGGTGGTCACCGGCTCGCCCTGCGAGCGCGCCGAAGGCAAGTCACGCGGACTGAGCGTATAAGCGCGGCCCTTGTCGTCGAGTAGGATCAACAGTTGATTGGTCTTGCCCAGCGTGTGGGCAAAGTATTCGTCGCCGGACTTGTAGTTGAGGCTGGCCGGATCGAGTTCGTGGCCCTTGCCTGCCCTGATCCATCCCGCCTTGCTCAGCACCACCGTGATCGACTCGGCAGGCAGGATTTCCTCGGCACTCATCGCCACCGCAGGCGCGCGCGCGACGATGGGACTGCGGCGGGCATCGCCATATTTCTTGCCGTCTTCGCGCAGCTCGTCGCTGATGAGTTTGCGCAGCGCCTCGTCGGAGCGCAGCAGCTCTTCGAGCTTCGCCTTCTCGGCTGCCAGCTCGTCCTGCTCGCCCTTGATGCGCATCTCTTCGAGCCGCTGCAACTGTCGCAGGCGGGTGTCGAGGATGTAGTCAGTCTGGATTTCGCTCAGCGCAAACGTGCGCATCAAGGTGGCGCGCGGCTCGTCCTCGAAACGGATGATGCGGATGACTTCGTCGAGATTGAGGAAGGCGATCAGCAAGCCCTCCAACAGGTGCAGGCGGTCGTTGACCTTTTGCAGTCGGTGATTAAGTCGGCGCGTCACGGTAGTGAAGCGAAACTCCAGCCACTCGCTCAGGATTTCGCGCAGGTTCTTCACGCGTGGACGGCCATCGAGGCCGATCATGTTGAGGTTCACGCGCACCGATTTCTCGAGGTCGGTGGTGGCAAACAGATGCGCCATCAACTGATCGACGTCGATGCGATTGCTGCGCGGGATGATGACCAGGCGACAGGGATTTTCGTGGTCGCTCTCGTCACGAAGGTCCTCGACCAGCGGCAGCTTCTTCGCCCGCATCTGCTCGGCGATCTGCTCCTGAATCTTGTTGCCGCTGACTTGGTGTGGCAGGTGGGTGATGACGATCTGCAGGCCATTGACGCCGCCATCCTCACGCTCCCAACGCGCCCGCGTGCGCACCACGCCGTTGCCGGTCTGGTAGAGCTTCAACAGCTCCGCACTCTCGCTGATGATCTCGCAGCCGGTGGGAAAATCCGGCCCCGGCACAAACTCCATCAACTTTTCGATGGACGCGTTCGGATGCTTGAGCAGATGGATACAAGCCTTCACCAGCTCGCCGATGTTGTGCGGCGGAATGTCGGTGGCCATGCCCACCGCGATGCCCGTGGTGCCGTTGACCAAAATGTTCGGCAGGCGTGCAGGCAGTAGCTTCGGCTCTTCCAGCGTGCCGTCGAAGTTCGGCGCCCACTGCACCGTGCCCTGTTCGAGTTCCGCCAGCAGTGCCTGCGCATAAGGCGTCAACCGCGACTCGGTGTAGCGCATCGCGGCGAAAGACTTGGGGTCGTCCGCCGAACCCCAGTTGCCCTGCCCGTCCACCAGCGGCGTGCGGTAGTTGAAGGGCTGGGCCATCGTCACCATCGCCTCGTAACAAGCCGAGTCGCCGTGCGGATGGTATTTGCCGAGCACGTCACCGACGGTGCGCGCGCTCTTCTTGTGCTTGGCAGTGCTCTGCAAACCCAGCTCGCTCATCGCGTAGATGATGCGGCGCTGCACCGGCTTCAGGCCATCTTCGACATGCGGCAGGGCGCGGTCGAGCACCACGTACATCGAGTAGTCGAGATAGGCTTTTTCGGCGAAGACGCGCAGCGGCAGGCGCTCGGGTTCGATAACGATCGGTGTCATGGTCAGCAGGTCAAAAAATCAAATGAGAAACATCAGGTGTGGCGTCGCTCGAAAGCGGCATCCAGCATGCCGCGGGCGATTTCAGCCTCGCCCATGATGGTGGCCGTCGCCCCGCAGATTTGCAGATGCGCCACCTCGGCGTCGGAATGCGCGCGCGCCAGAATTCGCAGATCGGGATTGGCAACCAGCGCCTGGCTCACCACCTGCCCGGCCTCGAAGGCCTGCGGGATGGCGACGAACAGACGACGCGCGCCGGCAAGATTGGCAGCCTTCAGCACCTTGGGATCAGCGGCGTTACCGGAGAGGATTTCGGCGCCATCGGCCAAGGCAGCGGCGGCGGGAATCTTGCGGTCTTCGATTACCACGAAGGGCTCACCAGCCTGCTTGAGACCGGCACCGATGAGGCTGCCGACGCGGCCATAGCCAACCAGAACGGTATGACCATGCAGCTGCGTCGGTCTGAGGTCGGCAACCGGTTCCTTGAGCTTCTCCGGCTCGTTGCTGATAAACAATTTGAACAGCAGCGGGTTGAGCAGAATCGAGAAGATCGCCCCGGCCAGCACCAGGTCTTGCCCCTGCTGTGGCAAAAGCTGCAGCGAGATACCCAGGCCAACAAGGATGAACGAGAACTCGCCGATCTGCGCCAGGCTGGCGGCGATGGTGAGCGCGGTCTGGTTGTTATGGCCAAAGGCGCGGACGATGAGGTACGCCGCCACCGACTTGCCGAACAGGATGATGACGAGCGTGGCGAGCAGCGCCCACGGCGCATCGACGATGATCGAAGGGTTGAACAGCATGCCAACCGAGACGAAGAACAGCACAGCAAAGGCGTCGCGCATCGGCAGCGATTCTTCCGCTGCACGGGCCGAGAGCGGCGACTCGTTGAGAATCATGCCGGCGAAGAAAGCGCCAAGCGCAAACGACACGCCGAACAGCATCGCCGCACCAAAGGCGACGCCGAGCGCAATGGCGAGCACCGAGAGACTAAACAGCTCGCGAGAGCCGGTCTGCGCCACCCAGTGCAGCAGCTTGGGGATGGCACGGCGGCCGACCACCAGCATGAACACCACGAACGCCGCGGCCTTGCCGACGGCGATCGCGACGATGCCAATCACGCCGGCATTGCCCTTGTCACCGCCGTCATCCACCGAGGCAATGGCCGGGATCAGCACCAATGCCAGCACCATCACCAGGTCTTCGACAATCAGCCAGCCCACTGCGATGCGGCCGCGCTGGGTGTCCACCAGGCGCCGCTCCTGCAAGGCGCGCAGCAATACCACGGTGCTGGCGACCGAGAGGGCGAGGCCAAACACGAAACCGGCCATCAGCGACCAGCCGAGCCAGTGGGCAAGGCCCATGCCCATCAGCGTGGCCACCACGATCTGCACCATGGCACCCGGCACCGCGATGGCCTTGACCGAGAGCAGGTCCTTCATCGAGAAATGCAGACCGACGCCGAACATCAGCAGAATCACGCCGATCTCGGCCAGCTCGTTGGCCAGCCCCTGATCCGCCACAAAGCCCGGCGTGAACGGCCCCACCAGCACACCCGCCAGCAGGTAGCCGATCAGGGGCGATACCTTGATGCGATGCGCAAGCGCACCGAACACGAAGGCCAATACGAGGCCCGCGACGATGGTGGCGATGAGAGGGGTGTGATGCATATGCAGTCCTTGCGTTAGACCTCGACCTCGGCCTTGTCACCATTTTCTTCCAGCCAGTTCTTGCGATCACCGGCGCGTTTTTTGTTGAGCAGCATGTCCATCAGCCCATCCGTCGTTTTCACGACCGGCGCGCCTTCTTCCGCGGGCAGCGCTTCGTCGAGCGTGAGTTGGACAAGGCGCCGCGTATCCGCGTTCATGGTCGTCTCGCGCAGCTGTAGCGGATTCATCTCGCCCAGGCCTTTGAAGCGCGTGACACCGACCTTGCTCTTGTTGCCTTCTGCTTGCAGACGGTCGAGCACGCCCTGTTTCTCGGACTCGTCCAGTGCATAGAACACCTGCTTGCCGGCATCAATGCGGAACAGGGGCGGCATGGCGATGTAGATGTTGCCGGCGGCGACCAGCGGGCGGAAGTGCTTGAGGAACAGCGCGCACAGCAGCGTCGCAATATGCAAGCCGTCACTGTCGGCATCGGCCAGCACACAGACCTTGCCGTAGCGCAGGCCGCTGATATCGGCACTGCCGGGATCGACGCCAATCGCAACGCTGATGTTGTGGATTTCCTCGCTCGCCAGCGCCTCGCCAGCGCTCGCCTCCCAGGTATTCAGAATCTTGCCGCGCAGCGGCATGATGGCTTGCGTATCACGGTCGCGCGCCTGCTTGGCGCTGCCACCGGCGGAGTCGCCCTCGACCAGAAACAGCTCGGTGCGATTCAGATCGGTCAGCACGCAGTCGGCCAGCTTACCGGGCAATGCCGGGCCGGTGGTGATCTTCTTGCGCACCACCTGCTTCGAGGCCTTCATGCGGGCCGAGGCATTGGCGATCACCAGCTGCGCGACTTTCTCGCCCTCGTCCGGGTGCTTGTTGAGCCAGAGGCCGAAGCTGTCGTGCACCACGCCGCTGACAAAGGCGGCCGTCTCACGCGACGACAGTCTTTCTTTCGTCTGACCAGCGAACTGGGCGTCCTGCATCTTGATACTGATGACGTAGGCGAGGCCCTGCCAGACGTCTTCCGGCGCCAGCTTCAAACCACGCGGCAAGAGGTTGCGGAACTCGCAGAACTCGCGGATCGCCTCGGTCAGGCCCGTGCGCAAGCCATTGACATGCGTGCCGCCCTGCGCGGTGGGGATGAGGTTGACGTAGCTCTCTTGCAGCAGCTCCGGCGTGCCGTCGGCATTGACCCAGGCCAGTGCCCACTCGGCCTCTTCGCGGTCGGCCTTGAACTTGCCGGTGAAGGGCTCGGCCGGGATCAGCTCGTGGCCTTTGACGGCATCGAGCAGGTAGTCCATCAAGCCGTTTTCGTAGTGCCACTCGGTGACTTCACCGGTCGCCTCATCCTTGAGCGACATCTTGAGGCCTGGGCAAAGCACTGCCTTGGCGCGCAGGATCTGCTTCAGGCGCGGCAGCGAGAACTTGGCGCTGTCGAAATACTTGGCATCGGGCCAGAAGCGCACGCGGGTGCCGGTTTCCTTCTTGCCGGCCGGGCCCACCTCGCGCAGCAGTGACTTTGGATAGCCGCTCTCGAAGTGCATGGTGTGCTCGATGCCACCGCGCTTCACAAACACATCTAAACGTGTGGAGAGCGCATTGACCACGCTGACGCCGACGCCGTGCAGGCCGCCCGAAAATTGATAGTTCTTGTTGCTGAACTTGCCGCCCGCATGCAGCTTGGTCAGCACCAGCTCGACGCCGCTGATCTTGTGCACGGGATGGATGTCGGTCGGGATGCCGCGACCGTCGTCCGAAACCTCGCAGCTGCCATCGGCAAAGATCACGGTGCGGATGTGCTTGGCATGCCCCGCCATCGCCTCGTCCACGGCGTTGTCGATTACCTCTTGCGCCAGATGGTTTGGCCGGGTGGTGTCGGTGTACATGCCGGGGCGCACGCGCACTGGGTCGAGGCCGTCCAGAACTTCGATTGCGTTGACGTCGTATTGCTGCTGAGCCATGTCTTAGGGTGCCGTAATGAGCCCGGCACGGTAGCGAACACACCCCGGCATCACAACTCCGCGCATGGTCAAACTTCACCCTTGTCACCACTGCGGCACGCGCCGCACCATTGATCTGGCTAGACTTTAATAAAACCGGTTCCGTCGTAAATCCACCGATAGGGAGCAGTGCATGCAGGGTCAAACATTCCGTCTCGAACTGCGTCCGCGCATCCCCGAAAAGCTGAAGCGGCTGGTGGAACTGGCCGATAACCTCATCTACGCCTGGGATCGCGAAGTGCGCGGTGTGTTCTGGCGTCTGGACCGTGAACTCTGGCGCGACTGCGGCAACAACCCCAAGCTGTTCCTGCGCCGCGTCGGGCAGGACAAACTCGAAGCCGCCGCCGAAGATCGCGACTTCCTGGAGGACTATCACTTCGCGCTGTCGTCCTTCGACTCGCACATCGCGGCGGGCGACCGCCCCGAAGTCGGCAAGCACCTCAATTTCGAGAAAGACCTGGTCGCCTACTTCTGCGCCGAGTTCGGCCTGCACGAGAGCTTCCCGATCTATTCCGGTGGCTTGGGCATTCTGGCGGGCGACCACTGCAAAGCAGTCGCTGATCTTGGTGTGCCCTTCATCGGCGTCGGCCTGCTGTATCGCCAGGGCTACTTCACCCAGCAGATCGACGGCCAGGGCCGCCAGCAGGCCATTGCCAATGCAGTGGACTTCGACGACCTGCCGGTGTCGCTCTGCAAGGGCGCGGACGGCAAGGAACTGCGGGTGACGGTGCAGATCGCCGACCGCGAGGTGCAGCTGCGCATCTGGCTCGCGCGCATCAGCGATGCAGCGCTGTATCTGCTCGACAGCGACGTGGCCGAGAACTCGGACGCCGATCGCAAGATCACCTACCAGCTCTACGGTGGCGACAGCGACACGCGCATTCAGCAGGAAATCGTGCTCGGCATCGGCGGCGTGCGCGCCCTGCGTGCGCTGGACAAAAAGCCCACGGTGTTTCACATGAACGAGGGTCATGCCGCCTTCCTCATCCTCGAACGCATCCGCGAGCAGGTGGCGGCTGGGCTCGACTTCGACTCGGCACTCGAACTGGTTTCGGCCGGTCACGTCTTCACCACCCACACGCCAGTGCCCGCCGGCCACGATGTGTTCAACCACGACCAGATGCGCTGGTTCCTGGGCCGCACCCTGCCGCTGTTGGGCACCGACGAAAGCCGCCTGCTGGGCATGGGCTCGGTCGAGCACGGCAGCGACCGCTTCAACATGACCACCTTCGCATTGCGTGGCAGCCGCTTTCACAACGGCGTGTCGAAGATTCACGGCGGTGTTGCCAGCCGCATGGAACAGGCGCTGTGGCCGCAAGTGGAGCCGGAGGACAACCCCATCGGCTACGTCACCAACGGCGTGCACATGCACACCTTCATCGCCCGCGCCTGGACGCAGCTGTTCCACGACAGCTTCCGCGAATGGCGCAACAAGCTGCTGGATGTCGATTACTGGCAGCGCATCGACACCATTCCCTACGACGCCTATGTCGCCGTGCGCCGCAAGCTCAAGCGCGATCTCTTGGTGGACGTGAGCGAGCGCCTGCGCCGCCAGCTGCGCCGCAACGGCGTGCCGGAGGCCATCATCAGCCGCGCCACCCAGCATGTGAGCGACCCGGACAGCCGCGCCCTGGTGCTCGGCTTCGCCCGCCGCTTCGCCACCTACAAGCGCGCCACGCTGATCCTCGCCGACGAAGCGCGCCTGTCGCGCCTGCTCAACGACCCTGAGCGCCCCGCCATCCTCATCTTCGCCGGCAAGGCGCACCCGAAGGATCAGCCCGGTCAGGAGCTGATCAAGAAGCTCTACGAAACCAGCCTCAAGCCCGAGTTCATCGGCCGCCTGATCATGATCGAGGGCTACGACATGCTGCTGGCCCGCAACCTCGTGCAGGGCTGCGACGTGTGGCTCAACAACCCGGAATATCCACTCGAAGCGAGCGGTACCTCGGGCGAAAAAGCCGGCATCAACGGCGTGGTCAACGTCAGCGTGCTCGACGGCTGGTGGGATGAAGGCTTCGTCGGCGGCGACACCGCCCACATCAACGGCTTTGCGGTGAAGCCAGTCGACCCGCGCTACTGGTCGAGCCTGGTCGACGACGCCACCGCGCGTGCGCGCCGCGACGAAGAAGAAGGCAAGCAGCTGCTCGACATCCTCGAACACCAGGTTGCGCCGCTGTACTACGGCAGCCACAACCGCGGCTATGCCGCCGAGTGGGTGCAGATCAGCAAGAACTCGATGAAGACCTTGATCCCGCGCTTCAACTCCGCGCGGCAGGTGATGGACTACGTGCGCCAGTTCTACGGCCCAGCTGCTCGGCAGACGGCGCTGTTCACCGCCCCCGGTTCAACCCTCGCCAAGGACCTGGCGCAGTGGAAGCAGAAAGTGCGCTCGCACTGGAGCGGTGTCTCGCTCAGCGCCGCCGGCGGCATCCCCGAAACGCTGTTTCACGGTGAAACCCTGCCGCTGCGCGTGCACGCCAAACTCAACGGCCTCTCGGCCGACGACGTGGTGGTGGAATGCGTGGTGGGCCGCCACGATGCCGAAGGGCATTTCGTCGCCGCCAAGGTCGAGCCGCTTGCCAAAACCGGCCAGGAGGGCGACGCCCTGACCTACGCGCTAGACCTGCAACCCCTGCCCGGCCTGCAAAACTATCGGGTGCGGATGCGGCCCAATCACACGGCGTTGTCGCATCCCTTCGAGATGGGGTGTGTGGTTTGGGTTTGAGGATTGGAGAATTGGCGGGTGGGCATCGTAGAAGTCATCCGCCAATTTTTAGTCCGTACTAAATCTCAAGCCTTATGATTTTTCGAGGGTTTTCTGTTGGAGTACTGTCTTGTGCTGACTCTTCGCCAAAAACTCCGTCCGTCCAATATGCGTTAGGCACTAAAGGAGAAATAGCATGGGTGCATGGTCACACGAGCCATTCGGCAACGACACAGCCAATGATTGGGCTTATGGTCTTGAGGAAACAAAAGACCTTTCACACATCGAGGCGGCGCTAGACGCTGTTCTTGAGCAAGGGTCTGAATACTTGGAAGCACCAACGGCAGAAGAAGCCATAGGTGCAATCGAGGTTCTAGCAAAGCTACTTGGTCATGGCACGCAGTCAGACGCATACACAGAAAAAGTCGATGTATGGGTCAAATCCATAAAGCAAAAACCCAGCGTGGCACTGCTTCAAAAAGCACAGAAGGTTCTTGTCCGCATCCTTGCGAAAGACTCAGAATTACTTGAGCTGTGGCAAGAGGGTGAAGAAGCAGAACAATGGCAGTCGTTAATTACACAACTACAGGCGGCAGTGCGTGCCTAACAAGGCGTTGCACCGGAAAAACCAGCCTTCGTTTCGCTGCGCTGCACTACGGCTGTTTTTCCGGTGAACTTGAGCGTTAGAGCGCGCTGATGCCACACCAACGACCGCGAGCTTTTTATTGGCGCTACGTAGTAGCAAGCTTCGGCGCATTACTGCCATTTTGTCTTTCGAGCACGCTTCTACATTTTGCCCAAGCCCGTCCGCTGACAGTTACAACCGCGTTTTTTCTTCTCTGCCTAAAAGGCAGTTACATATTAGGCGGCATCCTCATCGTTGCTTCGCTTTGGCGAGTCCATAACTCTGCGTGGTGGCGTGTGCCTGTCAGTCTTCTGGCCAGCTTCTATATTCTGTTTGGCCTAGGCACCGACTACTCCGCATGTGTTCCATTACCGCAATTCAGAGAGCAGCCGTTCGAGGCTTGTCCTTAGTGCGCTCTAACCATGCATTCAAGCGGACGGGCTACGCCCGCCGCTTAACTTGAGCGTTAGGCATGTATGAAACAGTCCCATCTACCTCGGTTCGTTCTCGGTCTTGTAGCCTCCCTGTTTATCGGGTCTGCGACGGCAACTGCAGCGGGGAGCAATAAAATGATTCCGCTAGAACAGCTTGAAGATATGTTCCAAAACATAAGGGCCAAGTCACCGTCCTGGAACATAAACGGCGACATGCTTTGGGGCTATTTCTTCACCGACCCCGACCCCAGAAAACTAGATGCTGTAAAAAATCATCTCGTAAAGCTGGGCTATCACTACGTGAACCTTTACCCGACCGACGACAACAGCACTTACGTTCTTCACGTTGAAAAAACTGAGCATCACACGCCTCAATCACTCTACAAGCGAAATGCAGGCTTCTATCGCATAGCCGAGCAGTTCGGCATCGCGTTATACGACGGCATGGATGTTGGGCCAGCGGGTAAATGAACAGCACATGCCTAACATGGCGTTGCACCGGAAAAACCAGCCTCCGTTTCGCTGCGCTGCACTGCGGCTGTTTTTCCGGTGAACTTGAGCGTTGGGCCTAAAAGCAGCCTCAGTGAAGTAGGGTGGGCAAACATCTTCTCGTTTGCCCACGCGGATGTGCCGCGAACCTGCGTGGACACGCTGCGTTTCGTCCACCCTACGATTAACTAGCCAGCACCACGTTCCTGCTTCACCACGGCCAGCCTTACGCTGGCCGTTTCATTTTCCAATGCAGTCTCGGCCGTCACCGGCAAGCGCCGCTGCCAGTTGGGATGGCCGCTGGTGGTGCCGGGCAGGTTGGGTGATTCACGCAGGCCCAACAGGTCTTCCACCGGCAGCAGCGCCAGCGGCGAAGCGCTGCGGGCGATGAAGGCGCAGGTGGCATCGACCACCGCATCGCCGGCTTCCGGCGCGGGTCGCTCGCTGTGCACCAGCCCGGCGTATTCGAGCGCCGACCACAGGCATTGGCGGCCTTCCTCGCGCTCGACCTGTTCGGCGGCGGTTTCTTCAGCGTCGGCGAGGCCCAGTCGTGTGCGCCAGTCCAGGTCGCGCTCGGCCCACCAGCCGGCGATGGTTGGCAGGTCGTGGGTGGTGGGGGTGGCGATGGCCGTCGGCGACCAGCGCGGCGGCTCGATGAACAGCTTGTGCTCGCGCTGGAAGTACAGCACCCGCAAGCCGAGCACACCGGCATCGGCGAGCACATCCTGAAAGCCATCCGGCAAGGTGCCCAGGTCTTCGCCGATGACGATGGCGCGGTGGCGGTGCGATTCGAGTGCGGTGAGCCGCAGCAGATCCTGCATCGGGTAGCGCAGATACGCGCCCTGCCCGGCAGTCGCCCCTTCGGGTGCGAGCCAGAGGCGGCTGAGGCCCAGCACGTGGTCGATGCGGATGCCGCCAGCGTGACGCAGGTTGGCACGCAGCAGATCGAGAAACGGGGCGAAGCCCAATGTTTGAAGGGCGCGCGGCGAGAAGGTGGTGAGACCCCAGTTCTGGCCTTGCGGCGCCAGCGCATCGGGCGGCGCGCCGATGCCGATGCCGCGTAGCAGTTCGTGCGGGCGGCTCCAGGCGTGGCTGCCGGCGGTGTCGGTGCCCACAGCGAGATCGCTGATGAGGCCGATCTTCATGCCCGCCGCGCAGGCGCTGGCGTGGGCGGCGGCGAGGCTTTCTTCGGTCAGCCATTGGGCGAACTGGTGAAACGCCACTTCGCCGGCATGCGCCTGCGCAAAGGCCGCGACTTCAGCGCTGTGCGGGTCGCGCTCTTGCGCTGGCCAGTGGTGCCAATGGCGCTGGCCCTGCGCCGCATGGTGGCAGTGCAGCGCCTCGAAGCGCGCGTGCTCGGCGAGGTGTGCGCCGCCCTGCACGCAGTAGTTCTGAAACCGCTGCGCGAGCGGCGAAGCGCCCTGTTGCAGCGTCACTGAAAACTGTTGCCAGAGCGCCCGCAGCACCTGCCATTTGGCGCGGGCAGATTGTGGGTAGTCGATCAGCGGCAGTGCTTCGAGCCGGGCGTATTTGTCGGCAAGGCCGGTGGCGGCCAGCGCATCGCGCAGTGCGGCCTCGCCCAGCACCGCGGCGGGGTCGGCATAGATCGGGTTGCGGAACAGGCGGCTCGACGGCGAGTACGGCGCATAGCGATCCGGCTCGCCCGCGAACAGCGCGTGTGCGGGGCTCAAAGCCAGCGCATCGGCACCGCGCTGAGCGGCGGCCTGGGCCAGTTGCGCGAGGCCACTGAAATCGCCGATGCCGCCATCGCCCGCGCGCGGCAGCGAATACAGCTGCGCGGTGAGGCCGAACATCTTCTGCTGACCCGCCACCGCCTCCAGCGAGAACGCCTTGGCGGGTGCGATGGCGAGCAGCGGCGGCGCGCCCTGCCCCACCAGCAACTGGTGGTAACCGGGCTCGCGAATAGCGGCGAGTTGCGGTGTGCCATCAGCAGCTTGCGTCACCGCCAAGGTGCGCTGGCCACCGGCTTCGAGCAGCACGGTGATGTGGGTGAGCGCCGCTGCGGCCATCGGCAACTGCACCGGCTGGCCGGCGATGCCGGTGGTCAGCGGCGGCCAGTGCGCGCTGCCCTGCTCGGCGGCGAGGCGGGCGCGACTCTCGGCCAGTTCGCGCGGCGTTGCGCAGGGTAGTTCGATGGCCGCGAGCAGGGCGCGGAGCACATCCGGCGCGACCTCTTGCGGCTGGCCGCGATAGTCCTGCCAAGTGGTGGAGATACCCGCTTCAAGCGCCAAGGCTTCCAGTGCAGAGTCCGTAGTAGTGGTCATGCAGAAACTCCGGCGGATGGCAGGCGTGCCGCCAGCAGCACGAGGCTGTGCGCCCGCACGGTGTAATGGCTGCGTGCGACCGCTACATGATCCTGGCTGTCGTCGCAGGTATCGAGCAGCAGCTTGGTTTCCAGCAGCGGCGGCGGCAGCGCGAAAGCGTGCGGCGTAGCATCGGCGTTGCAGAGCAGATACAGCACGTCGAACCCGTCCTTTGCACCGCCCGGCGCGACGCGACGCAAGCCCAGCAGGCGACCCTGCGCATTACTCCAGTCGGCATCGCTCAGCGGCAGGCCGCGTTCGTCGAACCAGATGGCATCTGGCCAGCCGGGCAGCGGCTCAAGGCGACCGTGCTGAAAGGCGGTGCTGCGCAGCGCCGCATACATGCGCCGCAGCGCCAGCAGGCGTGCGGTGAAAGTGCACAGCGCTTGGCCCGCAGGCGTGGCGAGGCGCGACCAGTCGAGCCAGGTGAGTGGGGAGTCCTGGCAGTAGGGATTGTTGTTGCCCTGTTGTGTGTGGCCGAACTCGTCGCCCGCCAGCAGCATCGGCGTGCCGTGGCTGAAGACCAGCGTGGCCAGCAGGGCGCGCTGAATACGCGCGCGTTGCGCGAGGATTTCCACCTCTTCGGTCACACCCTCCACACCCCAGTTGGCCGAGTCGTTTTCGGTGCAGCCGTCGCGGCCCTGCTCGCCATTGGCATCGTTGTGCTTGTGCGCGTAGCTCACGAGGTCTTGCAGCGTGAAACCGTCGTGCGCGGTGATGAAATTGATGCTCGCCCAAGGCCGGCGGCGGTCATGGTCGAAGCAATCCGCCGAGCCTTGTAGCCGCGTGGCGAGTGCGGCGCGCGCAGACGCATTACCACGCCAGTAGCGGCGCAGCTCGTCGCGACTCTTGTCGTTCCACTCGGCAAAGCCGGCGCGGAACTGGCCCACCTGATAGCCACCGGGGCCCAAATCCCAGGGCTCGGCGATGAGCTTGACGCGGCTCAGCAGAGGGTCTTGCAGCAGGGCATCGAATAGCCCAGCGCCGGCATCGAAACCCTGCGCCTCGCGGCCGAGCGTGACGCCAAGGTCGAAGCGGAAACCATCAACGTGATAGGCCGTGACCCAGTGCCGCAGCGAATCCATCACCAGCTGGATGACGCGCGGATGCTGGAAGTTGAGCGTATTGCCGCAACCGGTGTCGTTGACGTAATGGCGCTCGTCGTCGGGCAGCAAGCGGTAGTACTCGGCGTTGCCGAAGCCGCGCAGACTCAAGGTCGGCCCCAGCTCGTCGCCCTCACCACTGTGGTTGTAGACCACGTCGAGAATCACCTCGATGCCCGCCTTGTGCAGCTCGCGGATCGCCCACTTGAGATCGTCGCTGGCGCCATAAGCTGCATCGGGCGCGAACCAGGCCAGAGTGTTGTAGCCCCAGTAGTTGGTGAGGCCGAGCTTGGCGAGGCGACGGTCGCGCACGAAGGCCTGAATGGGCAGCAGCTCGATGGTGGTCACGCCCAGCTCGTGCAGATGGGCGATGGTGCTTTGCAGGCCCAGCGCCCAGTAGCTGCCGCGCTGCACCTCCGGCAAGTCCTCGCGCTGCTGGCTGAAGCCTTTCACATGCAGTTCGTAGAGCACGGTCCTGGCCCAGGGCACGTTCGGCGGACTATCGCCCTGCCAGTCGAAATACGGCTGCGTCACCACGGCCTTGGGCATGTAAGGCGCGCTGTCGCGGCTATCGAAGCTGGCATCACTGTCGGCCTCGTCCTCGATGTAGCCGTAGAGCGCGTCGTCCCAAATCAGCGCGCCGCGCAGCTCTTGCGCGTATGGGTCGAGCAGCAGCTTGTTGGGGTTGAAGCGCAGGCCGCGTGCGGGATCGTACTGCCCGTGCACGCGGTAGCCATAGACGAGCCCGAAGCTGCCGCCGTGTAAAAAGCCATGCCAGATCCCGTCGGTGCATTCGGGCATCTCGTAACGGCGCAGCTCCTGCGCGCCCGTGCTGTCGAAGATGCAAAGCTCGACTTTCTGCGCCGCCTCGGCAAACACGCAGAAGCGAATGCCTCGCGCCACTGGCTGCACGCCCGGGGGTCCAGCGGGGCAGGTTTCAAGACGATGAGGTGATTCCGACATGGGTGCCATCACAGCCAGGGATTGAGCAGAGCCACGCCCGTCCGCTTGAAGTCATCGACATTGCGAGTGACTACCGTCATGCCATGCACCAGCGCCGTGGCGGCAATGAGGGCATCGCGGTCGGCACGGGGGTCGGGCACATGCAATTGGGCGCAGCGTTGGGCAACGGCGGTGTCTATGGCGAGGATGCGGCCGTTGAAGGCGGGCAGCACATGCTGATCCAGCCAGGTGCGCAACACCGCGCCCTGCTTCGAGTCACGACGCGTCAAGAGCAGAATGCCGGTTTCGAGTTCGAGAATGGTGATAGCCGAGAGATGCAGGCTGCTCGCCGCGACAGAACCGGCCCAGGCCAGCACTTTCGCATTGGCCTTGCCAGCCTTGCCCTTGCGCAACTCGGAGACGACATTGGTATCGAGCAGAAACATCTAGCCACTCAGCCCAGATCAGCCGGGCGATAGAGCTTGCCGGCCAGACGCGGCGGGTCAAACTTGACCTTGCCCGCGCGCGGCATGGCCAGCAGCTCGACGATGCTGGCCTGCCCGCCGGTAATCTTCTGGTACTGCTCGATGCTGAGCAGCACATGCTCGGGCCGGCCGCGATTGGTGATGAACACCGGTCCGCGCCGCGCCGCCTGCTTGGCACCGCTGGCATCCTGGTTGAACTCGCGGCTTGAGAGCGTGGTGATTCCCATGTGCGGCTCCTGATGAGGTCTATGTAGAAATGTTACTACATTAGTTACGCATTGCTTCGGTGGTGTCGCCCTCCCACACCAGCCACACCGTCGCAAGCGGCGGCGCGGTGAGCTTGAGGCACGCGGGCTGGCCGTGATGAGCGGTGGCTTCGGCCAGCACACCACCCAGATTGCCTAGCCCGCTGCCGCCGTATACCTCCGCGTCGCTGTTGAACACTTCGCGCCAGTGCCCGGCCAAGGGCACTCCCAGCGTCACGTTGAAGCGCGGCAATGGGGTGAAGTTGCTCACCACCAGGATGGGCGCCGCGTCTTTGGCGTGACGGCAGAAGGCAAACAGGCTCTCCAGCCGCGCATCGACCAGCCGCCACTCGAAGCCCTGCGGCAGATCATCCTGCGCATGCAGCGCCGGCAGCGTGCGATATAGCCGGTTGAGATCGCGCACCGCCGACTGCACGCCGCGATGCAGCGCGCCCTGCGGTGCGGCGTGTGCGAGTGCGGGCCAGTCGAGTTCGCGGTCGTGATTCCACTCGGCCTTCTGCGCCAGCTCGCCGCCCATGAACAGCAGCTTCTTGCCGGGATGCGCCCACATCCAGCCGAACAGACCGCGCAGGCCCGCGAACTTCTGCCAGTCATCGCCAGGCTGCTTGCGCCAGAGCGAGCCTTTTTGATGCACCACTTCGTCGTGCGACAGCGGCAGCACGAAGCGTTCGTCGAAGGCATACATCAGCCCGAAAGTGAGGCGCTCATGTGCCGTACTGCGATAGATCGGGTCGAGCTGCGCATAGGCCAGCGTGTCGTTCATCCAGCCCAGATTCCATTTGCAGGAGAACCCAAGCCCGCCTTCGGCGACCGGGCGGGTGACGCCGGGCCAGCTGGTGGACTCCTCGGCAATCACCAGCGCGCCAGGGCACTGTGCCTGCACCCGCGTGTTGAGCGCGCGCACGAAGTCCACCGCTTCGAGGTTTTCGCGGCCACCAAACCGGTTCGGCAGCCACTCGCCCTTGGGGCGCGAATAGTCGCGGTGCAGCATCGAGGCGACCGCATCCACCCGCAGGCCGTCGAGGTGGTATTCGCTCAGCCAGTGCAGCGCCGAGGCGACCAGAAAGCCAGCTACTTCGCTGCGGCCGAAGTTGTAGATCAGTGTTTTCCAGTCGCGATGAAACCCTTCACGCGGATCGGCATGCTCGTAGAGCGCGGTGCCGTCGAAGCGACCCAGACCGTGGGCGTCGTCGGGGAAATGCGCCGGAACCCAGTCCAGCAACACGCCAATCCCGGCGGCGTGGCAGGCGTCTACAAACGCGGCGAACTCTCGTGGCGTGCCCCACTCCGGCTGCGGCGCGAACAGCGACAGCGGCTGATAGCCCCAGCTGCCGCCGAAGGGATGCGCCGTCACTGGCAGCAGCTCGATGTGGGTGAAGCCCATCTCGACCACATAGGGGATCAGCGCCGCCGCGAGTTCGGGCCACTGGTAGGCGCTGTCATCGGGATGACGTCGCCAGCTGGCGGCATGGACTTCATAGATCGACATTGGCGCAGCGGGCGCTTGCTGCGCTGTGCGTTCGCGCATCCACGCCGCGTCGTGCCATTCGAAGGGTTTTGGATCGAACACCACCGATGCCGTGAGAGGCGCGACCAGTGCCTGCCGCGCCAGCGGATCAGCCTTACGCAGCAGCGTGCCATCGGCGGTGAGGATTTCGTACTGATAGCTCTCGCCGACTGCGAGACGCGGAAGGAACAACTCCCACACGCCGTTCTCGACCCGGCGACGCATCGGGTGCCGTCGGCCATCCCAGCCATTGAACGGGCCGACCACCGAGACCCGCCGCGCGTGCGGTGCCCAGACCGCGAAACGCACACCGTCGATGCCGTCCACGGCCATTGCCTGTGCACCCAGACACTGCGCCAGCGATTGATGATGACCCTCGGCAAACAGGTGCAGATCGAGCGCGCCTAGCAGCGTGCCGAAGCTGTAAGGGTCTTCAGTGCGCTGCACGGTCTCGCCACCCTCGGCGGCAGGCCAGCGGATGTGCAGGCAGTACGGCACAGGCACATCAAGCAATCCAGCGAAGAGGCCATCGACCTGCATCGGGGTGAGCGTGGCCAGCACGCGATCCGTCGCCCGGCAGCGCAGCTGCACATCGAGCGCGCCCGGTAGAAAGGCGCGCACGATCAGCCCGCTATCGCAAGGGTGCGGGCCGAGCACGGCAAATGGATCGCCCACCTCGCCCGCCGCCAGCGCGCTGGCGGCCGCAGCGTCGATCAGCAGACGCGAATCAGGGCCATCATTGGAAGCAGGCATTTAGCTTTCCAGCATCTCGCGCGTCACCAGCGTCACGCCACCGGCGCTGACGTGATAGTTCTTCTTGTCCTTCGCGCGGTCGTAGCCGATGCAGGTGTCGTCGGGGATGGTGCAGCCTTCGTCAATGATGGCTCGGCGAATTTTGCAGTTGCTGCCAACCTTTGAGCCGGGCAGCAGCAGCGAGTCTTCCACCAGCGAGCCGCGCTCGACGCGCGCATTGACGAACAGCACGCTGCGCCGCACCTGCGCGCCGGAGACGATGCAGCCGCCAGCCACCAACGACTCGATCGCCGTACCAGCCACCTCACCCTCGTCGAATACGAACTTGGCAGGTGGCACCTGCTCCTGCAAGGTCCAGATCGGCCAGTCGGCGTCGTAGAGGTTGAGGTCGGGCAGCACATAGGTCAGCTCGATATTGGCCTGCCAGAAGGCATCGATGGTGCCTACGTCGCGCCAATAGCCCTGCTGCTCGGGCTTGTAGAGGTCGTTGAAGCGATAGGCGTAGACGCTGCCGTCCGCGATCATCGACGGAACAATATCCTTACCGAAATCGTGGCTGGACTCGCTCACGCCGGCGTCACGCGAAAGCTGCTCCAGCAGGAAGCGCGCGTCGAACACGTAGATGCCCATGCTGGCGAGTGCGAGTTCGGGCTTGCCGGGCAGGCTGTTCGGGGCGTCCGGTTTTTCCTGGAACTCGGTGATGCGATTGCTCTCGTCCACCTGCATCACGCCGAAGCCACGCGCCTCTTGCAGAGGCACCTCGATGCAGCCGACCGTGACCTGCGCGCCGGTGCGGGCGTGCTGCGCGAGCATGGGGCCGTAGTCCATCTTGTAGATGTGATCGCCGGCCAGTACGAGCACGTACGCGGGCTGACAGCGGCGAATGAAATCGAGATTCTGGAATACCGCATCGGCGGTACCCTCGTACCAACCGTAGACCTCGCCGCGCTGCTCGGCGGGCAGCAACTCGACGAACTCGCCGAACTGGCCGCGTAAAAATCCCCAGCCCTGTTGCAGGTGACGGATCAGCGAATGGCTCTTGTACTGGGTGAGCACGCCGACGCGCCGAATGCCGCTGTTGATGCAGTTGGAGAGGGTGAAATCGATGATGCGGAACTTGCCGCCGAACGGCACCGCCGGCTTGGCGCGCGAAAGTGTGAGCTGCATGAGCCGCGAGCCGCGTCCACCGGCCATGACCAGCGCCAGCGTCTCGCGAGTGAGGCGGCTGACGAAGCGGCTGTCCTGCTCGTTGCTCGCGGTCTTGGCGTTCATCGTACCCACTCTCCTCTGGGGCTCTGCGGCGCTTTGGATGACTCTATCGTAGGCGGCTTCATCTGAATGGCTGCGAGCCATGCAATGGCTTCATGGATAATTCGACCCATGAACCCCTTACGCATCCTCCATGCCGCCGCCGAGTGCTTCCCGCTGGCCAAGACCGGCGGCCTGGGCGATGTGGTCAGCGCCCTGCCCTCGGCGCTACGCGGCATCAACTGCGATGCCCGCGTGGCGCTGCCCGCCTATCGGGGTGTGCAAGCAGCCCTCGGCGAGACACAAGCCATCACACAGCTGCGCGTGAACGCGGTGGAGTTCACCGTGCGGCGCGGTGCTTTGGCCGATGGCCTGCCGGTGTACCTGTTCGATGCGCCCGCGCTGTTCGACCGCCCCGGCACGCCCTATGCCGACGAAAACCATCAGCCCTTCGCCGATAGCGCCTTTCGCTTCGGCACCTTCTCGGCGGCGGTAGCGGCGTTTGTGCAACAGGGCGTGATCGGCTTTGCACCCGATGTGGTGCACCTGCACGACTGGCAGGCGGCACTCGCAGCACCCTGGCTCGCGGCCTCGGCAGCACGGCCGCGCATCGTATTCACCATCCACAACCTGGCGTATCAGGGCCAGTTCGGGCGCGAGGCCTTTGATGCGCTGCAACTGCCGCCGCACTGGTTCACGCCGGACGCACTGGAGTTCTGGGGTGGTTTCAGCTGCATGAAGGGCGGGCTCAATTTTGCCGATGCCATCACCACCGTCAGCCCGACCTACGCACAGGAAATCCGCACGCCGGCCTTCGGTTGCGGGTTGGAGGGCTTGCTGCAACAGCGGGCGGACAAGCTCAGCGGCATCCTAAATGGCATCGACGACACCGTGTGGAACCCGGCACGCGACGCGCATCTGGCGCAGCGCTACGACGCCGCCACGGTCGAGGCCGGCAAGCGCGCCAACCGGCTGGCGGTGTCGCTGACCCTCGGAATCAAGGTGGACGAGCACATGCCGCTCGCCATCTTCATCGGCCGCCTCGCTGACCAGAAGGGGGCCGACCTGCTGCTCGCTGCGCGCGAGGCTATCCAGCAATTGCCGCTGCAGCTCGTCGTGCTGGCGAGTGGCGACCCCGCGCTGGAGGCGGCGCTGCGCGACTGGGCGCTGGCTTCAGCCGGCAAGGTGACGGCTTGCATCACGCACAACGAAGCACTGGCGCATCAGCTCACTGCGGCAGCGGATTTGCTGCTGATGCCCTCGCGCTTCGAGCCCTGCGGACTCAACCAGCTCTACGCCCTGCGTTACGGCACGATGCCGCTGGTGCGTCGCACGGGTGGACTGGCCGATACGGTGGTCGACGCCACCGCGCAGACGCTGGCCGATGGCAGCGCCACTGGCGTGAGCTTCGAGAACGCCGATGTCGGGGGCGTGATCTGGGCGCTCACGCGTGGCATCGAGCTGCATGCTGACCCCGTCAGCCGTGCCGCGCTGCGGCGCAACGGCATGGCGCGCGACTTCGGCTGGGCCGCCTCGGCGCGCCAGTATCGGCAGCTCTATCAAACGCTGCTGGCGCGCTGAGCGTACTCAGGCCGCGAGGCGTGTCTCGGCGCGGGCAGCCTTTTTCGCCGCGACCAACTGACCGAACTCCAGATCGCCCACTAGCGCCGTCGGTGCGGTGCCGGGGAACAGCCAGTAGCCGCGCCCCTCGGACGAGGGCGCCATGTTGGGGAAACGCTCGTCCTTCGGGTTGGGCCCGGCGATGGATTTCTCCTGCACCATCGAGATGTATTGATCGACCACGTATTCCTGCGTGTTGCCGTTGATGATGACCTCGGCCCCAGTCTGTTTCGCGTAGGCGGCGACCCCGGGAATCTTCGAGTGCTTGGGTTCGTAGGCATCCAGGCTCACGCCGTTTTCGCTGGTCACCAGCAGGCCCTGGTCGGTATGCGCGACGATGCTGTGGTTGCCCTCGGTGTGCCCCTTGGTGCGCACCAGCGCCACCGCGCCATTGCCCAGAAACACGCTGTCATCCAGCAACTGCACACGTGATGCCGGCACGCCCGCAATGCCGCCGGGGCAGTACCACTGGTTCTGCCAGGGGATCAACGCCTGCGCGCTTTCCCACTCCTCGCGCATGATCAATAACTTGGCGTTGGGAAAGATCGCCTGCTGCCCCGCCCCGCCCAGCCAGCGCGTGACGTTCTGCGTGTGCAGATGGTCGTAGGTGAGGTAGTCGATGTCGCTGGGCTGGAGCCCGATACTGGCGAGGCAGCCGAGCACGGTATTGGCCTTCTTCAGCATCAGGCCCTCCATCACCGGTGTCAGCCTGCCGGCAAGGGCGTCGAGCTGGGCGAAAAACGGCGTGCTGCGCTGGTGCTCCCAGTCGGAGGGGCTGGCGAGCAGGGTCTTCACGCCTTCGGCGGTATCGAACTGGATCACGAACAGGCGGTTGCAGAGATGCATGAACGGCGTCACGCCCGCGAAGGCGTTGAGGTAGCCGAACTTGGACGGATACGGCACGCGTACCAGCTCGAAGGATTTGTAGAACCGCACCTTGGGCCGGGCCAGCATGCTGCGACGAAAGTCCTTCGACGCCTCGCGCACGTTATCGACGCGCGCCATCGGCCGATGGGAGTCGCGGGTGCCATCGAAGTGGCGGATGGGTTCCATCATGGGCATCGCAATCTCCTTCAAAAATCGGCTCCGCGCTCATTGCGTAAAGGCGCGGATTGCTGTGTATCGAGGCCGCACTATAATTTCGACAAGATTTCTTTTCAAATTATAGAAACCACGTCATGCCCAAGCCCACTTCGCCCTTGCCCCGCACGGCGCGTATTCCCAAGCGGACGCGTACGGCGCGTGCAGAAACAGCATCGCCCGCACCCCGACGCGATTACGGCGGCATCGGTCACGCGCAACGCAGCGACGATCGTCGGGCGCGTCTGCTGGCCGCGGCGCTGCAGCTGTTCGCACAACAAGGCTACGCGAAGACGCCCATCGAACAGCTGTGTGCCGAGGCAAAAGTTACCGCCCGGCATTTCTACGAACTGTTCGAGAGCCGCGAGGCGCTGCTGGCCGCGCTCTACAGCCGCATCGCCGAGGAGCTGCGTGCGGCCATGCTCGTCGCACTGGCTACACCGGCCACCACGCCAGATGCGCAGATTGCTGCCGCGGTGCGGGCGATGATCCACCACTACCTCGACGATGCCCGCCGCGCGCGCATCGGTGTGCTGGAAGTGGTCGGCGTCAGCGCCGCGATGGAGAAGCGCCGCCGCGGTGTGATTCACGAAATAGCAGCACTGCTCGAAAGCTACCTCGGCGCGCTCGCCGCACAAGGCCAGCTGCCCCGGCGCAACTATCACCTGGCCAGCGTGGCGATGGTGGGCGGCGTCAACGAGCTGCTGGCGGAGTGGCTAACGGTAGCCACGCCACCCAGCATCACCACGCTCACCGACGAAATCAGCCTGCTGTTCCGCGCCCTGCTGCGCGGTGCGGCCTTGGTTTCACGCGATCACTCTGGAGACCTTGCATGACCACAGTTGCCATCACCGGCATTGGCGGCTTTATCGGCCTGCGCATGACCGAATGCGCACGCACGCTGGGATGGGCGGTGCGCGGGCTGGATCTATCCTCTGCTGCTGCCGAACGTGCCCGCGCCTTAGGCGCAGAGGTAGTCGTCGGCAGCGTCAACGACGCCGCTGCGGTGAGTGCCGCGTTGCAAGGTGCCGACTGGGTATTTCACACCGCAGCCATCGTCGAGGAAGACGGCCCGCGTCACCTCTACGAGCAGGTGAATGTCGAAGGTACTCGCATGGTTTGCACGGTCGCGCGCGATCTCGGCGTGAAGCGCGTGGTGCATCTGTCCTCGGTGATGGTCTACGGCTTCGACTACCCGCCCGACGTCGGCGAAGAAGGACCCCTCGATGGCCAAGGCAATGTCTACAACGACACCAAGCTCGCTAGCGAACAGGTCGCCCTGTCGTTCAACCAGCCCGACGGGCTGGGCGTGATCGTCATCCGCCCCGGCGATGTCTATGGCGACGGCAGCCTGCCCTGGCTGCTGCGGCCGGTGGAGATGCTGCGACGCGGGCTGTTCATGCTGCCGGGCTGGGGGCGTGGCGTCATCAATCATGTGCATGTCGATAACCTCATCGACGGCGTGCTACTGGCACTGGAGAAGAATGCGATCGGCGAAGCCTTCACCATCAGCGATGGCGTCGCGACACCTTGCAGCGAGTTCTTTCACACCCATGCTCTGCTGGCAGGCACGCGCAGCGCCCCTGCACTGCCGACCTGGCTGGTGCTGGGCTTGCTGAAACTGAGCCAGCCGTACTGGCGCTGGCGCGGAGAAAAACCGCCAGCCAGCCCAACCGCGACGCGCTTTTTGCTGCGCCGGCATCGCTACTCCATTGCCAAGGCCGAGCGGCTGCTGGGCTATGTGCCGCGCATTTCGCTCGAACAAGGCATGGCCGCGATTCTGGCACGCTCCAAGCACAAGATCTGAACACGGTCGTCACGGTCCAGGCCTTAAAATGTCGGCATGAGCAAAACCAAAGTGGCTGAAACCGAAACCCCCGCAGCCGACCCCGTTGCCCGCTTCGAGACTTCGATGCAGGAGCTGGAAGGCATCGTGCAGAAACTCGAACGTGGCGAGCTGAAACTGGAGGAGTCGCTGGTGCTGTTCGAGCGCGGTATGGCGCTGACGCAGGATTGCCGCACCGCGCTCGACACCGCCGAGCTGAAAGTCAAAACCCTGGTCGACGGCCAGTTCAAAGACGAATGAATCGCTGCGATTTCACTGGCTGGGAGGCCGCCCACCGCGCGCGCCTGCACGCTGCACTCGATACCGCCCTGCCGCCGGCTGATGCCTACCCGGCCCGCCTGCACGCCGCCATGCGCTATGCCTGCGAAGGCGGCAAGCGGCTTCGCGCGCTGCTGGTTTATGCCACTGGCGAAGCGCTGGGTGCTTCGCCCGAAACACTCGATGCACCTGCGGTTGCGGTCGAGCTGATTCACGCCTTTTCTCTGGTGCATGACGATTTGCCGGCGATGGACGACGACGACCTGCGCCGCGGCCGCGCCACCGTGCACAAGGCTTATGACGAGGGCACGGCGATTCTGGTCGGCGATGCCTTGCAGGCTCTGGCGTTCACCGTGCTGGCCAGTGCGCACGCCCTGCCCGCCACAGCCGTGCTGGAGCAGCTGCGCGTGCTCGCCATCGCTAGCGGCTCGCAGGGTATGACCGGCGGCCAGCAAGCCGATCTCGATGCCGAAGGCAAGACGCTGGCCTTGGCAGACCTGGAACAGCTGCACGCCCACAAGACCGGCGCGCTGATGCTGGCTTGCGTGCGTATGGCTGCCGCCGCCTCGGATGCCGCCGCAGCCACGCGCGGTCGGCTGGACAATTTCGGCACAACCCTCGGCCTCGCCTATCAGATTCAGGACGATGTGCTCGATGTGGAAGGCAGCACCGCCAGCCTCGGCAAGACCGCAGGCAAGGATGCCGCGAGCGGCAAATCCACCTACGTGCAGCTGATGGGCCTGGCGCAAGCGCGCGACCGCGTGCAACAGCTGCTAAGCGAGAGCGAACGCCTGCTGGAGCCATTTGACGATCGTGCCAACCCACTGCGCGCCCTGCTATTGCGGCTGTTGCGTCGGCAAAGCTGACCCCAAGGTGCTTGCCGCTAATCCAAAATGCCGCAGTGCAGCATGGACGTCCGTGCACCATAATGCGGCATCACATTTCATCTAATCGTCATGAGCCATAACGCCAACGACGTTCCCGGTTACACCCTGCTCGGCCGCATCGACACCCCAGCCGAATTGCGCCAACTGCCCGTGGCGGATCTGCCGCATCTGGCGGTGGAAATGCGCCGCTATCTGATCGAGACGCTGGGCCGCATCGGCGGGCACTTTGCCGCCAATCTCGGCACGGTGGAACTCAGCGTGGCACTGCACCGCTGTTTCGATACGCCGCACGACCGCCTCGTGTGGGACGTGGGCCACCAGGCCTATCCGCACAAGATGCTCACCGGCCGCCGCGCGCGGCTGGAGTCGATCCGCAAATTGGGCGGGCTGATGCCGTTCTGCCACCGAAGCGAAAGCGAGTTCGACACCTTCGGCGTCGGCCATTCCAGCACCAGCATCTCTGCTGCAGCCGGCATGGCCGCAGCAGCAAGGGTGAAGGGCGAACGACGCCACGCGGTGGCCATCATCGGCGACGGCGGCATGACCGGCGGCATGGCGTTCGAGGCGCTGAACCACGCAGGCCATCTGGGCCTCGACATGCTGGTGGTCTACAACGACAACGACATGTCGATTTCTGAAAACGTCGGCGCGCTGCGCAACCATTCCGCGCGCGTCGCCGCCAAGCTGGGCTTTGCACTGCCCCGACTCATCGACGACGAAAGCTGCGAAAACAACATGCACCTGGCCGATCGCCCCGGAGCGCTGTTCGAAACACTCGGGTTCACCTATCACGGCCCCATCGACGGCCATGACCTCGGTGCGCTGATGACGGCGTTCGATCAGCTCAAAGTTGCGAAAGGCCCGCAGTTTCTGCATGTCATTACCGTCAAGGGCAAGGGCTTCGAGCCGGCCGAGGGCGAGCCGATCAAATACCACGGTGTCACCCAATTCGATCCGGTGACGGGGGCCTTCCCCATCAAGAAAGCCGCTGCGAAGGCGACCTACACGCAGGTATTCGGTGACTGGCTGTGCGCTGCGGCCAAGCGCGATCCGAAGATTGTCGGCATCACGCCGGCGATGCGTGAAGGCTCGGGCCTAGTGGAGTTTTCGCAACAGTTCCCGACCCGCTATTTCGACGTTGGCATTGCCGAACAACATGCCGTGACGCTCGCCGCCGGCATGGCCTGCGAAGGCCTGAAGCCGGTATGCGCGATCTACAGCACCTTTCTGCAGCGTGGCTACGACCAGCTGATTCACGACGTGGCGATTCAGAACCTGCCCGTCACTTTCGCGATTGATCGCGGTGGCCTGGTCGGGGCCGATGGCGCAACACACCACGGTGCGTTCGATCTGAGCTTTCTGCGTTGTATCCCCAATCTGGTAGTGATGGCACCCTCGGACGAAAACGAACTGCGGCGCATGCTGGCGACCGGCATTGCCCACAGCGGCCCGAGTGCAGTGCGTTATCCGCGCGGAAATGTGCTGGGCGTAGCGGTGGATGAGGTACCCAAGCCGCTCGCCATCGGCAAGGGCCGTATCGTGCGCGAGGCTAGAGGCCGTCGTCGTCCGCGCGTGGCCTTTCTCGCCTTTGGCTGCATGGTGCCGGTCGCACTCGAAGCGGCGGACATCCTCGATGCCGTCGTCGCCGACATGCGCTTCGTGAAGCCACTCGACCTCGAACTGCTGCTGGAACTGGCGCAGGAAAACGATCTGCTGGTGACGCTGGAAGACAACGCCAAATCCGGCGGTGCGGGCTCCGCGATCTGCGAGGCTTTGGCTGCGCATCAGGTGCAGGTGCCGCTGCTGATGCTGGGCCTGCCCGATCACTTCATCGAGCACGGTACGCGCGAGGAATTGCTGGCGCAGATCGGGCTCGATACCCCTGGCGTGCTGCGCAGCGTGCAGAAGCGCCTGCGTGCCAAGGACCTCGATGACTCTGCAGCTTTGGTCGGTCCGCAGAGACGCGAAGGCTAACGTTACCCGGCGATCGCCTTGTAGAGCGTCATGCCGCCCGCGACGATCAGCATCACGGCAATCGCGCGCTTGAGCGCCTTGGCGTCCAAGCGAAAGCCGATGCGGCTGCCGATCCAGATGCCGGGGATGGCACCCAGTAGCAGCCAGCCCAGCAAGCCGTAATCCACGGTGCCCAACTTGGCGTGGCCCAAGCCCGCCAAGCCAGTGATGAGCACGGCGTGCGCGAGATCGGCGCCCACCAGTTTCAGTGGCTGCTCTTTGGGGTAGAGCATCATCAACAGCATCATGCCGATCACACCGGCACCGACGGATGAAATCGTCACCACCGCGCCGATCAGCACGCCAGAAACAACCGTCCCGAGCTTCTGGTTGCGCTCGAAAAATCCCACCCCACTGGCATCTTCACTGCGCTTGACCAACTTCAGAATCCGCTCCTGCAGCAGCGTGAAGGTTGCCGTGGTGATGACCGCAATCGCCAGAGTCAGCTTGATCCAGCGATCCAGATCGGCACTGCTGCCGTGACTTTCGATAAAAACCAGCATACCCAACGCGGCGGGCACGCTGCCGAGCGCCAAGCGACCCACAATGCCCCAGGCCATGCTGCCGTTGCGCGTATGCAGCGCCACACCCCAGCTTTTGCTGATTGAGGCATACAGCAGGTCAGTGCCCACTGCGAGCTTGGGGCTAATGCCATAAAACAGAATCAAGATCGGCGTCATCAGCGAGCCACCACCCACACCCGTGGCACCGACAGCGATGCCGACAACTAAACCTGCCAGTGAGTAGCCGAAGCCAAGATTTTGCATTGCGGATGCACGCTAGCAGCGCCTTGCGCGCCAAGGCTAATAACCAATCGATCTAGGCTTATGCCACTTTTTGCGGCCTTGCTGCCATTCAAGCAGCGGCCTGCCAGATGACCGATCTTCGCGCTGCAGCCCAACGATCGAAATGCGGGGCGTAGACCGACTCGATGACTGGACGCTTGATCTTCATGGTCGGGGTGATGAACCCGGCCTCTACCGTCCACTGCTCGGGCACCACGACGAGAAAGTCGAGTCGCTCGTGGTCGTCGAGCTGGGTATTGACGGCTTCGAGATGCGCGGTGAGTGACGCGGTCAGCTCTGCTTTTTTCTCGGCGCTTTCCGCGCAGGCCTTTTCGGCATCGGCATTCAGCATCAGCAAGGCAAATGGCTGCGGGTAGGTAGAGCCAGCCACGCAGCAGGCCTCGATCGCCCCATGTGTGCTCAGCTTGTTCTCGATCGGCGCGGGGGCCACGTACTTGCCCTTGCTGGTCTTGAACTGCTCCTTGAGGCGGCCGACGATCTTGAGCCGGCCCGCTTCATCAATCTCGCCCAGATCGCCCGTACGCAGCCAGCCGTCTTCGGTCATGGTCTCGCGAGTTTTTTCAGGCTCCTTGAAGTAACCCTGCATGGTCGTCGGCCCGCGCGTCTGCACTTCGCCATCGGGCGCGATGCGGTGCTCGGTGCCATCCCAAGTGTTGCCGACGTAGCCGATGCGCGCCTCGCCGATGCGCGAGCCGTGAGAGCACCCGAAGTTCTCAGTCATGCCGTAGCCCTCCAGCAATTCGAGCCCGAGGCTGCGATACCAGTGGATCAATGACGGCGGCATGGGCGCTGCACCACCACCGGCGATGCGCACGGCATCGAGTCCGAGCTGCTTGACGATCTTCTTTTTGACCAGGCCGCTGACGATGGGGATTTTCATCAGCCGTTCGAGCTTCTGCTGCGGCATCTTGCTGAAAACTGCCTGCTGGAACTTGGTCCACAAGCGCGGCACCGAGATGAAATAGGTCGGGCGCGCACGGCGCAGATCGGCGGCGAAGGTATCCAGCGATTCGGCAAAGAACACGCGAAACCCGGCGCGGATCGAATTGGCTTCCACCAGCCAGCGTTCGGCCACGTGCGCCAGCGGCAGATACGACAGCATGCGGTCTTCCGGCACCAGATTGCCGCGCTGCTCGGGCGGGCCGGCCGACCAGCCGATGTTGCCGAAGCTGTGCATCACACCCTTTGGGGCTCCGGTGGTGCCCGAGGTGTAGACGATGGTGGCGAGTTCATCGGCATCGCGTATCACTTCGCCCTCCAGTGGCAAGGTCTCGGAGATGATGTGATCCCAATGGATGTAATCGGTTTTAGGAGACAGCGGCATGGCGATGCACAGCACGTTGTCTGGAATACCCGGCTGCATCTGCACCCAGGCGTCGAGCTTGCCGATGAAGCAGGCCTTGGCTTCGCTGTGCTCCAAGATCTGCCGCACGCTGTCGGCCGTGAGCGTCGGGTAGATCGGCACGCTGACGTAGCCGGCGATCCAGATCGCGAAGTCCGCCATGATCCAGTGTGCGGAATTCTTGGCGAGGATCGCCACCGTCGAACCCTGTGGCCAGCCTTGCGCCTTCAGGTAGGCGGCAATACGGCGCGCCTCGCCCACGGCGTGGCCCCAGGTGTAGTCGCGCACCACGCCAGCGCCCATCGGCTGTGTCAGGTAGGGGTAGTGCCTGCGCGTGCGCTCCCAATGAAAGATTCGGGCAAGCGGCAACTGCTCTCGGGCGCAAGGGTGCTGGGCCATGGGTTCTCCTCCGGTGTTCGGACTGTATGAAGCTGGATGCGATTTTAGTGACGCGATGCTAGCGCATCGGCGCACGCTCCCGTAACCTGTGAAACACACAAAAATCCGAGGAGTCGGAAATGGCTGTATCTGCCAAGAGTCCTTTCTACAATCAAGATCACGAGGAGTTTCGCACTCAGGTTAGACGCTTTGTGGAAAGAGAGATTGTTCCTCATGTCGATACCTGGGAAACAGCCGAACAATTGCCTCGCGAACTCCACCTGAAAGCGGCCCAGGCAGGGCTGTTGCAGATCGGGTTTCCAGAATCCTGCGGCGGGGTGGAAGTGCCCGATCTGTTCTACATGGTGGTGCTCACCGAAGAGCTGGCGCGTGCCGGGAGTGGCGGCGTGATTGCCTCGCTCATGAGCCATGGCATCGCCACCCCGCCCATTGCACACACCGGCAACGTGGCGCAGAAGGCGCGCTTTGCTGCACCCGTGCTGGCGGGCGAGAAGATCGCGGCGCTCGCCATCACCGAGCCCGGTGGTGGTTCAGATGTCGCGAGTCTCAAAACCAAAGCGGTGCGCGAGGGCGAGCACTACATCGTCAACGGCAGCAAGACCTTCATCACCAGCGGCATGCGCGCCGACTACATCACCTGTGCCGTTCGCACCGGCGGTGAGGGCATGGGCGGCATCTCGCTGCTGGTGATCGAAGCCGACATGGCAGGCTTTACCCGCAGCCCGCTGCAAAAGATGGGCTGGTGGTCTTCAGACACGGCCACGCTGTATTTCCAGGATTGCCGTGTGCCGGTCGCCAATCGCATCGGCCCTGAAAACATGGGCTTCATGGCGATCATGATGAACTTCAACCAGGAACGAATCATGCTCGCTGCGCAGGCCTGGGCGTTCGCGCAGGTCTGCTACGAGGAATCGCTCGCCTACGCACGGGAGCGCCACACGTTTGGCAAGCCACTGATCCGCAACCAGGTCATCCGCCACAAGCTGGCCGACATGAAAATGCGGCTCGACGCGGTGAAGGCCCATCTCGACATACTGACCTGGCGCGTCTCCAACAAGCAGATGCCGGTTGCCGAAGTCTGCCTGCTCAAGAATCACGCCTGTACCGCGCTGGAATGGATTGCCAACGAAGCCATGCAGATTTTCGGGGGTGCAGGTTATTTGCGGGGCAGCAAGGTCGAGCGCATCTATCGCGAGACCAAGGTTCTCACCATCGGTGGCGGCTCATTGGAGATCATGAAGGACCTTGCCAGTAAACAGATGGGCTACTGATCGCACGGCTCTACTGCAAAGACGTTTGGCACACCCATAGCGCACCAACAAAAAAAAGGCACCTTTCGGTGCCTTTTTTGTTGCCAGCAATCGTCTCAAGGAGTGGTCGCAGGCGGACGTGCCGACGAGCAAACCTGGAACACCGGCACTTCGAACGATACCGTTTGTCCGGCGCCGAGCAGTTGCAGCAGTGCGTCGAGCAGCGGCGTGCCGGATGACACTGGCAGCGTGGTCAGTATCCCGGTGAAGGGTGTCGTGACATCGCCATAGACCAACACCTGATTGAAGCCGCCGACCTGTGTGTTGAGGTTGACCGCCGACAGATTAGTGATGGCCGTACCGGCACCCGTGCCATTGAAAGCGCTGATGGTCAAATCGCTCGCGGGGTTGAACAGCGTGGTGTCCTGCGGCACACCCACCACGAGACCGATGCGGCGCGGTGCAGCGGTGCTGGCTGCAATCACAGCAGCGCCGTTGACGCGCAGGTCCAGCGTGTAACCGCTTGCGATCAAGCCGCCCGGACTTGCGACCTGGAAGTTTGCCGAGTCTGTGGTCAAGGGGGCTGCCGTAATGGCATTCGGCGGATTGGTCGTGCGGCAAGAACCGCTCACACCGCAGCTGGTCGCCGAGGTCGTGGTGGTGCTCGTCGACGTTGCAGCAGGCGAAACAAATTGCGCGAGACAAACCTTGTCCTTCACTGCAATGGTTTTGCTGGCGGAAGCAGGCGTCGTGGAGAACGCAAGGCCGCTCTGCACCACGTTGTCCTTGAACGTCGCCGTAACCGTGGAGTTACCTACTGCACGACCGGTCGCGATACCGGTAGTGGCATTCACGCTGACGATCGGCCCACCATCCGTTGACGTGCCGGCAGCGGCGAAAGTCACCAAGTCGTCGTTGCTGACGGTGGCGCCCGCAACCACTTTGGTGAGGTCGCGATTGCTGCCGTCGCTGTAGCGACCGAGTGCGATCAAGGGAATCGATTCGTCGATCTCGATGATGTCCTTGTCCGAGCGGACCGAGGCCATACCGACAATGACCGGCGGTGTGACAGTGACGCTCTGCACCACCGTGACGGGATCCCCTTCAAGATTGGTGGCACGAACGGTCAACGTGGGCTTCGGTGTCACCGTTTCGCGAACACCCGTGATCGAGTTGGTGACGCCGGTGGCACGCACAACCGTTGCAAAAGCCGTGTCGTTGATCGACCAGTTGATGGTTTCAGAAATGATGTCGCGCGTAGGGCCGGTCGTGCTGAAGTCGCCGCGCACGGTGTATTGGCCCTGAATGGCAACCGGCTGGCTGATGCCGACAGGCACCGGCAGCAGCGATGCGCCCGACAACGATGACGGCGTGAACACCAGCGATTTCAGGACTTCGCCGTCCACCTTGATGTTGGCGGTGTCGCTCGGCAGGTCGCCGATGCGCGCGGTGATCTCGATAGAGCCGAGACCGGTGGTTCCCGTCGGGGGCTTGCGCTTGATGCCACGAACGACGCCAGCACTATCGACGGTGACGTACTGGGCATCCTGGCCAGTCACGCTCCAGGTCACACCGGTTGCATTGCCGCGGGTGCAGCGAAACGCACCGCAGGCTTCGCCGCCATCGGCTCCGGGCGGCAAGGTGTAGAGGCCGAACGCCTTGAGCGGCAGAGTGGCGCCGACGTCTACGGTGAGCGTGTTGGGGGCAACCTCTTCAATGACCACACCATTCAGCACGCCATTGAAATCCGGGCTCTGCACGCCACCGCCACCGCAGGCCGACAGAGCAAGTGCCAAGCTACACGTCGCAAAAAAGCCAACATTACGTTTCATCGGTATCCCCAGCGGTTTTTGACTGCATTAATTAGGTTTGGGCTACACAGCGTCGGCTAGTAGCTTTAGCTGTGCATTCAACATAAAGGTTTACGTCTACTGCACTCTCGAATAATAATGCAGATGAATGCTGCATGAGCGTCACGTCAATAATATGGCAGCTAGTTTTTTGCAGTGGAGCATCAAAAGCCATTCATATTGCTTTTGATGGCATACGGTTCGTCGAAGTCACTAACCACATCTGAATCAGGGAAGAAGCAACATGAAATTATTTGCCCGGATCATCACGGCAGCTGCAAGTGCAATTGCCGCGTTGAGCTTCAGCGTCTCAGCCGCGCAGGCCGCAGAGACTGATTACCGCTGGTACGTATCACCGTCCGTGGGAGCGATTTTTTCGGGGACCGGTGCAGGACCAGCTGGGAGCTTGACGGTTGGTCGCACGCTGCTTCCCAACTTTGGCTTTGAAATCGAAGGCGCCTATGCCAATCAGGATCTCTCCGATCTGCCGTCTGGCAACAGCTACAAGCGCCTGACTTTTGGCGTGAGCGGCTTGGGCTACTTCTTACCTGAGTCCGAGACGTTCCGGCCTTACGGTATCGCCAACATCAATGTGCATCAGATCGACTTCCTCGGCGAAAGCCTGAGTGGCGGCGGTCTGGGCTTCGGCGCTGGTGCGATGGTGCGTGTCAACCAGGCGCT
Source organism: Stagnimonas sp. (assembly GCA_965279705.1). Lineage (GTDB taxonomy): Bacteria > Pseudomonadota > Gammaproteobacteria > Nevskiales > Nevskiaceae > Stagnimonas. The sequence goes on along the minus strand of OZ257257.1, from coordinate 1,342,259 downwards.
CGATTTCAGGCTGGAAGCTCGCTACAACCTGGACTTCATTTCCAAGACCGGCGTCGTCGAAAAATCCACCTTCAATACCGGCGGCCTGACGGCTGGCTTCCGCTACAAGTTTGGCGCGGACCCGGACGATGAAGATGGCGACGGCGTGCCCAACAGCCGCGACAAGTGCCCTGGCACCCCCAAAGGCGTCACGGTCTACTCCGATGGTTGCCCCACCGATCTTGATGGCGACGGCGTGCCGGACTATCTGGACAAGTGCCCCAACACCCCGAAGGGAACGGTCGTCAACAAAGACGGCTGCCCGGCTGACTCCGATGGCGACGGCGTGCTCGATGTCAACGACAAGTGCCCCGGCACCCCGCGCGGTATTGCGGTCGGTCTGGACGGTTGCCCGCTGGACAGCGACGGCGATGGCATCCCCGACTACCTCGACAAGTGCCCTGCAACACCGGCTGGCACCAAGGTGGATGAGCGCGGCTGCCCCTTCACCGATGCGGATGGCGATGGCATCCCCGACTACCTCGACAAGTGCCCCAACTCGCCCAAGGGTATTGCGGTAGGCCCGGATGGCTGCCCGCTGGATAGCGATGGCGACGGCATCCCCGACTATCTCGACGAGTGCCCCAACACGCCGCCGGGCCTGAAGGTTCTGCCCAATGGCTGCGCGCTGGTGGGTGATTGCCGCAAGCCCCGTCCGGGCGAGGCAGTCGACAAGAATGGTTGCGCCATCGACAAGCGCTTCATCCTGCGCGGTGTGAAGTTCGAGTTCGACTCCGATCGCCTCACCAAGCCTTCCGAGAAGATCTTGGCCGACGTCGGCGAAACGCTGAAGAGTTACCCCACCGTCAAGGTCGATGTCGAAGGCCACACGGATGACATCGGCTCCGATGCCTACAACCAGGGTCTCTCCGAGCGTCGTGCAAACGTCGTGAAGAAGTTCCTCATGGACAAGGGTGCAGTGGGCGCCAACCTGAAGCCGGTCGGCTTCGGCGAAAGCGTGCCGATCGACACCAACGCCACCGAAGCTGGTCGCGATAACAACCGCCGCGTGGAGTTCAAGGTCACCAACTGACCTTCAACCTCATTCGCTGATGGCGAATCGAACCCGGCAGATGGCAACATCTGCCGGGTTTTTTATTGCGACTGCGTCCCTGCCGTTGCTACCCCTCACTCGCTTTCAAGAACTGACCATGCGCTCTGCCACTACTGATCTTATCCGCCGCTATTACGCCGCCTTCAATGCGGGCGACATGCCTGCATTTGTGGGCTTGCTCACCGACGATGTGGCGCACGACATCAACCAAAGCGGACGTGAAGTGGGGCGTGATGCTTTCGTCGCCTTCATGCAGCGCATGAACACCAGCTACCGCGAGCAGATCGTCGATATCACCGTATTCGCGAGCGACGACGGTACGCGCGGCGCTGCTGAATTCACGGTGCTGGGCGAATACCTGAAAACCGATGAAGGCCTGCCGCCTGCAACCGGGCAGAAATACACGCTGCCCGCCAGCGCGTTCTTCGATATTCGCGACGGCAAGGTCGCGCGCATCAGCAACTACTACAACTTGCAGGATTGGCTGAAACAGGTCGGTGCTTGAGGCAAGGCCTGTGAGCGATATCCGCTATCAAGCCCTGAAAGGCGCTGCGATTCGCGAGCCACTTCAGGTGCTGGCCATACTGCGGTTGACGGTGTTCCGCGACTGGCCTTATCTCTACGACGGCACCCTCGACTACGAGCGCCAATACCTCGAAACCTATGCAGCTTGCGACGACAGCATCGCGGTGCTGGCCTGGGATGGTGCGCGGTGTGTAGGCGCCACAACCGCGTTGCCGATGCAGAGTGCTGAAAGCGCCATGCGCAAACCCTTCGAGCAAGCTGCACTCGATACCGGCAACACGCTCTACTTTGGTGAATCAGTGGTGCTCGCCAGCCATCGCGGCCGCGGTATCGGCGTGGCCTTCTTCGAGCAGCGCGAGGCGCATGCTCGCGCTTTGGGGCTGACGCTCTGCGCCTTCTGCGCCGTCGACCGACCTGCAAATCATCCGCTCAAGCCCGCAGACTACACGCCCAACGATGCTTTCTGGACACGGCGCGGCTACACCCGTCAGCCCGCCTTGCAGTGCACGTTTGAGTGGCTGGACCGCGGCGAGTCAGCACCCACGCCGCACACGCTCACCTACTGGTTGCGCGACTTGTGAGCACCCCTTTGCTTCGCATTGCCGCCGCACAGTTTCCGGTGTTCGCACCGCAGGATTGGGCTGAAGTCGAGCGCACACTCGCGCATTTCGTCTCGCAAGCCGCGGGGCAAGGCGCGCAACTGCTGGTGTTCCCGGAATACGCAGCGATGTCACTGGCGGCACTGTTCCCAAGCACCATCAAGGGTCAGTTGCAGCAAGAGCTGCGCGCCATACAGAGCCTGCACGGTGATTGGCTCGCACTGCACGCGAGCCTCGCCCGCGAATACCAGCTGCACATCCTCGCAGGCAGCTTCCCCGTACAGATCAGCGACGCGGGAGCAACACCGATCTATCGCAACCGCGCCCATCTGTTCGCACCCAATGGCAACAGTGGCTGGCAGGACAAGTGGACGATGACGCGCTTCGAGACCGAACTTTGGGGTATTAGCGCCGGCGACACGCTCAAGGTGTTCGACACCGCACTGGGCCGCATCGCCGTCAACATCTGCTACGACGTCGAGTTCCCCCTGCTCGCCCGCGCGCAGGTCGAGGCGGGCGCACAGATCATTCTCGCCCCGAGCTGCACCGACACCATTGCCGGCTACTGGCGCGTGCGGGTCGGGGCACAAGCGCGCGCTTTGGAAAATCAATGCGTGGTGGTGCAGGCGCCGCTGGTGGGCTTGGCACCCTGGAGCGCCTGTGTCGATGTGAACGTCGGCAGGGCCGGCATCTACACACCACCTGACCGCGGCCTGCCGGATGACGGCGTGCTGGCCATCGGCGAATGGAACCAGCCGCAATGCGTCACCGCCGACATCGACCCCGCAAAGCTCGCCGCCGTGCGTGCCGATGGGCAGGTGTTCAACCATCGCGACTGGGCTCGGCAGCCGGGCTTGGGCCTGCTGCCGAAGATCGTGATCGAAGACCTGCGCTAGCCCGTTTTAGCAACCGGCTTCACCTGCACCAGCAGGGTCTTATTACGCACCTGTGTGCCGGCAGCAACACCGACAGACTCCACCACGCCGCCGACCGGCAACGACAACTGGAACTCCATCTTCATCGCCTCCAGCACAGCAAGCGTCTGGCCCTTCTCGACGATGTCGCCCGGCTTCACATGCACGGCCACGACCTTGCCATCGCTGTGCGCCAGCAGACGCCCATCACTACCCGCTGCCGGGCCTTCGACGGGTGCGAGCGTGCGGTCGATGAAGCACCAGGTATTGCCCTCGGCTTCGAGCCACAGCGCATCGCCATTGCGGGCGAGCTGCGCCTTGCCCTGCACGCCATCGGCGATGTATGCGAAGCCCTGCGCGTCGTGGCGCGTCACATCAATCGCTACTTCGGTTTCACCGATGCGGGCAGTGAATAGATGGCCGTCGTGCGCCAGCAATTCGAGATCGGTCTCGGCACTGCGGCACTTGAGTTTGAAGTCGATGCCGGTTTCGTGCGAGCTGTGCCAGCCCATCATCTCGGCCTCGATCTGGTGCTGCTCACGTAGCTTGCGCGCGTCATCGAGATAGAGCGCGACCGCAGCCAGCACGATCTGCCGCGCCGAGGGCTTGGCCGCATTGATGGTCTCTTGCGGGAAGTACTCACCGATGAAGCCAGTGCTGAAATCGCCGCCCGCGAACGCCTCGTGCGAGAGGACGGCGTGCAGATAATCCTTGTTGGTGACGAGGCCGAGAAAACGGGTCTCGTCGAGTGCTTTCAGCAGACGCTGCCGTGCCGTCTCGCGGTCTTCGCCCCAGGCGATGACCTTGGCCTGCATCGAGTCATAGAACGGGCTGACCGCACTGCCCGTCTCCAGATAGGTATCGACGCGCACACCCTCGCCCGTCGGCGCTTGCCAGCGCAGCACCGGGCCGGTTTGCGGCAGGTAGTTGTCGAGTGGGTCTTCGGCGCACAGACGCACTTCGATGGCGTGACCGAAGCGATTGTCGAGAATCTCTTCCTGCGCCAGCGGCAGCTTTTCACCCTGCGCCACGCGCAGCTGCCACTCGACGAGATCAACGCCGTAGACCAGCTCCGTCACCGGGTGCTCGACCTGCAAACGTGTGTTCATCTCGAGGAAGTAGAACGCGCCATCTTTGGCGAGCATGAACTCGACGGTGCCAGCACCGACGTATTGCACAGCCTTGGCGGCAGCAACGGCGGCAGCGCCCATCTTCAGGCGCAACGCATCGTCCACCGCTGGCGACGGCGCTTCTTCCACCACCTTTTGATTACGGCGCTGCACCGAGCAATCGCGCTCGCCAAAGTGCACGACGTTGCCGTGACGATCACCGAACACCTGAATCTCGACGTGGCGCGCGTTCATCACGGCCTTCTCGATCAGCAGCTGGCCACTGCCGAAAGCGTTGCTGGCTTCGCTGCGTGCGGACTGCACGGCAGCCAGCAAATCTTTCTGCTCGAACACCAGGCGCATGCCACGACCACCACCACCGGCGGCGGCTTTCACCATCACTGGCAAACCCGCCTTGATCGCCTCGACCACCAAAGTTTCGTCAGTCTGGTCATCGCCCTGATAACCCGGCACGCAGGGCACCCCGGCAGCAATCATCCGAATCTTCGAGGCCGACTTGTTACCCATCTTGTCGATGGAGTGCGCGTCGGGGCCGATGAAGATCAGGCCCGCATCGGCAACGGCCTTGGCAAACTCGGCACGCTCGGACAGAAACCCGTAGCCGGGATGAATCGCCTGCGCCCCGCTGCGTTTGGCGGCTTCGATGATCTTCTCGATGACGAGATAGCTTTCCTTGGCGGGTGAGGCACCGATGTGCACCGCTTCATCGGCCTCGCGCACCGGCAGGCTGTTGGCGTCGGCATCGGCATAGACGGCAACCGTCTTGTAGCCGAGCTTCTTCGCCCCGCGAATCACGCGCAGCGCGATCTCGCCGCGGTTTGCCACCAATACTTTGTTGAAACGCTGGGCCATACGGTGCTGCTCCTCGTTTTATTTTTTAAGGTGTCGCCAGCTTGGCGTTGCAGTCTTTCAGCACCACTTCACCCGCTTTTTCGACAAACGCCTCATCGCCCTTGGTAACGAGCGTCAAGGTGCCATCGGTGTATTGCGCGCCACTGCCGCTGACGTCCTGCTTGAGCGGGAAGGTCTTGCCATCCCAGATCAAATCCGCCGTGCCTTCCATGCCCGTCGCGCGGCCGGAGTACGTCACGCCCATATCAACGTCGCCGGCGCAGCGATACAACACGGTTTCGCGGGCCAGCGTCACCGTATGCGGGCCCGTTGCGCAGGCAGAAAGCAGCACGGAAAAAATGGCGGCAACAGGCAGCAGGAATGTGGGTTTAGTCATGGCGAACTCCGGTGGTGTTCAGTTGGGGTTCGCCCATTTTGGGCTGCGTTTCTGAATAAAGGCAGTGATGCCCTCCGGCGCTTCGGGCCCACGCGCGCAGGCGGCAAACTTGGCTGCCGCGTCGTCGAGCACCAGATCCATATCGACCTTGCCGGCTTGCAGAAGGATGGCCTTGGTCACGGCGTTGGCTTCGGGCGCGCAGTTCAATACTTTTTGAATTGCCTCGGCGAGCTTCGTCTGCAGTTCTTCCTCGCTGGCAAAGCCCTCATGCACCAAGCCAAGCCGCAACGCCTCGGCACCGCGAAACTGCGCACCGGTGAGTGCGAGTCGGCGGGCCTGCGTGAGGCCGATGCGCTCGACCACGAAGGGCGCGATCTGCGCCGGCGGCAGGCCACGGGTGGTTTCGGGGAGACCGAACTTGGCATCGACATGCGCAAAGCCGATATCACTGACGCAGGCCAGGCCAAAACCGCCGCCCAGCACCGCACCTTCACAGACGGCAATCACCACCTGCGGTGCGTTCTGCACGCGGCGCAGCATGGTACCGAAACTCCGATTCATGTTGGCCACGGCATCGGGCTCGCCCGGTGCGGGCGGCTTCATGCCGCCGGCCAGCATCGACTTGAGATCGGCACCCGAACAAAAGTGGCCACCCGCGCCGCGCAGCACGACAGCGCGCACGCTGCGGTCGTCGGCCACTGTCGCGAACACCGCCTCAATATCTGCCAGCATTTCCGTAGACATCGAATTGCGCGACTCGGGACGGTTGAAGGTGACGTGCAGCACGCCACCCTCGATACGGGTCAGCAGTGTGTTGGTCTCGGGCAGCGGCATGGGACTCAAGCCTTCTTTTTGCCGTAGCCAAGCCGCTTGCTGATGATGCCGAGCATGATCTCGTCGGCGCCGCCACCAATCGCGTGCAGGCGCAGGTCGCGATACATCTGGCTGACGTAGTTCTCCCACATGAAGCCCTGCCCGCCCCAGTACTGCAGGCAGGCATCCGGCACTTCGCGGCCGAGCTGGCCGGCCTTCAATTTCGCCATCGAGGCCAGCAGCGTCACGTCCTCGCCCTTCAGCATCAGCTCGACGGCGCGGTAGGTCAGTGCCCGCAGGCCTTCGAGTTCGGTCTGCATCTGTGCCAGCTTGAACTGCACCACCTGGTTGTCGAGGATCGAGCCGCCAAAGGCCTTGCGCTGACGCGTGTAGGTGGCAGTCTCGCTGACGCACTTTTCCATCGCGACGATGATGCTGGCGGCGAGGAACAGGCGCTCTTCCTGGAACTGCTCCATCTGGTAGATGAAGCCGCGCCCCTCTTGTCCGACCAAGTTTTTTGCAGGCACGCGAACGTTGTCGAAGAACATGATCGCGGTATCGCTGCTGCGCTGGCCGAGCTTGTCGAGCTTGGTCTTGCGATCGACGCCCTTCGCATCGAGCGGCACCACGATGAGGCTCTTGTTGCCGTGCTTGCCGCCGCCCTCGACCTCGCCCGTGTTGCAGAGCAAGCACACCCAATCGGCCTGTGTGCCATTGGTGATCCACATCTTGTTGCCGTTGATGACGTAGTCGCCGCCGTCTTTCACCGCCGTGGTCTTGATGCCGGCCACGTCGCTGCCCGCACCCGGCTCGCTGACGCCAATTGCACCGACCAGATCACCGGCGATGGAGGGCTTGAGGAAGTTCTCTTTCAGATGATCGTTGCCATAGCGCGCGAGAGCGGGCGTGCACATGTCGGTCTGCACGCCAATGGCCATCGGGATGCCGCCGACGTTGCAGTGGCCAAGCGCCTCGGCAAAGGCAATCTGGTAGCTGTAGTCGAGGCCAAGGCCGCCAACTTCTTCCGGCTTGGCGATGCCGAGCAGACCCAAGTCGCCCATGCCTTTCAGCACCTGGTGCGCCGGCCACATACCGTCCTTTTCCCAAGCGGCGGTATGGGGGTTGATCTGCTCTTCGACATACCGCTTGGTGGTATCGAACAGGCTTTGATGCTCAGGGGTGTATTGCATGGTTGATCCTTGCGGGCGACTAGAGGCGCGCCACGCCAAAACTGTTGGGGAAGGTTTCGCGCACGCGGGCTTCGCGGCAGACGGAGAGGCACAGGCCGAGCACCTTGCGGGTATCGCGCGGGTCGATCAGACCGTCGTCGAACAGACGTGCAGTGGCGGCAAAAGCATGCGACTCGCGGTCGAACTGCTTGACGATGTTGCTCTCGACGATGCCAAGCATTTTTTCGTCCTGCTCGGTCACCTGCTTGCCTTCAGCAGCCCACTTCTGCTGGGTGATGACGCTCATCACCTTCGCCGCCTGCTCGCCACCCATCACCGAAGTGCGCGAGTTGGGCCAGGCGAAGATGAAGTGCGGGCCAAAGCCGCGGCCGCACATGCCGTAGTTGCCGGCGCCGAAGCTGCCTCCCATGACGATGGTGATCTGCGGTACGGTGGCGTTGGCCACGGCCTGGATCATCTTCGAGCCGTGCTTGACGATGCCCGCCTGCTCGCTCTCGGTGCCCACCATGTAGCCGGTGGTATTCATCAAATAGACGATCGGCGTGTTGGACTGGCAGCACTGCTGGATGAACTGCCCAGCCTTGGTCGCACCCTTCACCGTGATCGGGCCGTTGTTGCTGATGATGCCGATCTGATGGCCCTGAATCACCGCGCGACCGCAGATGGTCTGCTGGTCGTATTCGCTTTTGAAATCGAGGAACTCGCTGCCATCGACGAGGCGCGCGATGATCTCGCGGCAATCGACCGGCTTCTTGTAGTCGGGCGGCATCACGCCGCAGATTTCTTCCACATCGTACAGCGGCGCCTTCACCGGCAGCAGTTCGAGACGCGGCTTCTGCTGATTCCAGTTGATGTTCTTGACGATCTCACGGGCAATGCGGATCGCGTCGCCATCGTTCTGCGCCAGAAACTCGCTGGTGCCGGCGACCGAGCAATGCATGTCGGCACCGCCCAGGTCTTCGTCCAGCGCGATCTCGCCGGTCGCGGCCTTGAGCAGCGGCGGGCCTGCGAGGAACACCTTCGCGTTCTTGCGCACCATCACCACGTAGTCGGAGAGGCCTGGCATATAAGCACCGCCGGCCGTGGACGAGCCATGCACGACGGTGACCTGCGGAATACCCGCAGCCGAGAGCCGGCACTGGTTGGCGAAGGTCTTGCCACCGGGGATGAACAATTCCGCCTGATACATCAGGTTGGCACCACCGGATTCGATCATCGAGACCACCGGCAGCTTCTGCTGAAGGGCGATCTCTTGAAGGCGCAGCGTCTTCTGCACACCCCAGGGCGTCATGGTGCCGCCCTTGATGGCGCTGTTGCTGGCGATGATGAAGCAGCGCATGCCGCTGACATAGCCGATGCCGGCAATCATGTTGCCGCCGGCCAGCGAGCCATCCTTGTCGTCGTGCTGCTTGTAGCCACAGAGTGTGGAGAACTCCAGCCACGGCGAGCCGCGGTCGAGCATCAGGTGTACGCGCTCGCGCGGCAGCAACTGCTTGCGCTTGCGATACCTCGCGCGCTTGCTCTCCTCTTCGTCGCGGCCCTTCTGCTCGATCGCCCGCCAGTCGGCCACGAACTTGAGCATGCCCTCGCGATTGGCTTTGAAGGCGTCGCCGTTGACATCAACCTTTGATTCGATAACAGGCATTTCCGCTCTCTCGGTTTGCGCTGGTTTAATACCGCCATTTAATCAGGTCTGGCGGTGTTTTTCACGAACAATGTTCGTTACTCATAAAGGCGCTTATCGCAAGCCACGAGGTGTGAGCAAGCCATCCGCTCAAGCGGCAGGGTCAATTCAAATCGTGCGGCACGCGCGACCACGTCCAGGGCGGCACTGTATCGCCACCACGGTAGCCACATCTATTGGTGAAGATACCTATTGATAGAGGTGCGTCGCCGCCATCTTCTCAAGCCCTTCGCGGTAATAGTCGAAGCGCTGGGCCAGCTCGCGGTAGGTATTGCTCAGGCCAAACTCCTGCGCCAGCGGGTGCTTCGAGGCGGCGTGGAAGCGCGAGGCACCCATGTCGCGGTAATAGCCGATCTTCACCGGACGATTGGCATAGCGGTGGCGGTGTTCGATCCACTCCGAGCACATGCCGCCCAGAAACAGCGCGTAATTAGCGATGTGCGCCTGCACGATGAACTGGCGCTGCGCCTGTGCGGCCTGCTCTTCGGCAACGAGATCGACCAGATAGTCGTAGGCGGTGTCTTCGCCGCCCTGCACGTGGCGCAGGCGATCGGTACGGCCAAAGAGTGCAAGTAAATGCGCCACGTAATGCAGTGCCTGCTGCTCCTGCCGGTTGCGGCGCGCCGGCATGGCGTGGCGCAGCATCACCTCGAACCAGAGTTGCGGCGACACCGGCAGATCAAGCGTGTCGCTGTCGCGCAGAGCCTTGTAGATGTAGTCGGCATCCAGCATCGAGTCGAGCGTGTTGAAGAACTGGCCCATCTCGCTCATGGCGCGGGGCACGTCCACCTCGCCGGGGAAGTTCGACAGCAGGAAGTTGATGTCCCGCGGCGGCAGCGTGGGGTGGCTGAGCTGGGCGAAGTCTGGCGTTTGCATGAATCTCTCCATGAAAGGGTGGCCTGCATGAAAGACCTTGCAAGGCTCACGCCAGCCCGCGCATCCAAAGCGTGTCGGGTTACAGTCTTGGCAGACCAAAACATAAGCACTCGGAGGAGCGCATGGCTAACAATCGCATCGGCGAAATTCGCGGCTCGGTGAAGCTCGCTGGCAAGGCCTTCGAGCACCTGACCTCGCGCATTCACGAGTTTCACCGCGCCATTTCGGACATGCCCTTCAACGCCATGCCCGCTGTGCCGGGTGTGAAGGACGGTAGCGAAGGCACCCGCGCGATTCACGACGGCATCACCGATGGCGTCTACGGCGTCATCAAGGGCATTGGTGGCGCCTTGTTCAAGCAGGCGGACGTGGCCTTGAAGCTCGCCGAACGCAACTTTCAGCCGGCGACGCAAACCGCGCTCGCCATCACGCCACCCGCCATTGCCCGCGACAACGTGGTGAGTGCAATCAGCGGCCTGATTGGCGATGCGATGTCGCAGGAGCGCAACCCCTTGCGGGTGAAGCTCGGCTTCTACCGCGAGGGTCATCGCACCACGCTGACTGCGCCAGTGCTGGACGCCACCTATCCAGAGGCCGCCGGCAAGCTGGTGATCTTCATTCACGGCCTGTGCTGCAACGAGCACAGCTGGCGGCTGTATGCCGAACAGCACACGCCCTATGGCGACCAGCTCGCTGGCCTGGGTTACACGCCACTCCATGTGCGCTACAACTCCGGCCTGCATATCTCGCTCAACGGTCGCACCCTGGCGCGGCAGATCGACAAGCTGGTGTCGTTCTGGCCGGTACCCGTCAAGGAAGTGGTTTTGATCGGCCACAGCATGGGTGGGCTGGTCGCGCGTTCGGCGGCCTACAAGGCGGCGAAGTCGAATATGACCTGGCCGGCCAAGCTCTCGCACATTCTCTGCCTCGGCACCCCGCACACCGGCGCGCCACTGGAGCAGTTCGTGCACGCGGCAACCCCAGTGCTCGAAGCCTTCCCGCTCTCTCGCCCGCTGGCCAAGGTGCTGGCGGTGCGTAGCGAGGGCATCCGCGATCTGCGCCACGGTTTTGTCGCCGACGAACACTGGAAGAAACGAACGGCCGAGGAGCGCACTGCCGATGCCCGCACCGAGATCCCGCGCCTGCCGACGGTGAAATATCACTTCATCGGCAGCAGCATCGGCATCGACGAGCACCACTGGCTCGGCAAGGCGATTGGCGATGGCTTGGTGAAGCTGCCCAGCAGCACCGCGCGCGAGCTGGCCGATGCCGACACCGCCACGCTCTACAGCGCCCACCACATGCAGCTGCTCAATCATCCGGCGATCTACAAGGAGATTGCGCAGCGTTTGGGGGCGAAAAAAGCGATCAAATAGTGAGCGAGCCGCGTAGAATCGCGGCCCGATTGGTGGTGCCCCATGCTCGCTCTGCAAAACCTCACGCTGCGTCGTAACGTCAAGACGCTGCTCGAAAATGTTTCTGTCGTCATCCACGCCAACCAGCGCGTGGGCGTGATCGGCAAGAACGGCGTCGGCAAGTCCACCCTGTTCGCCGCCATTCGCCGCGAGCTGGTGCCGGATGGCGGCAGCATCGATCTGCCCAAAAGCCTGATCGTCGCCAACGTCAGCCAGGACACCCCACCCCTGCCCCAGCCCGCCATCGAATACGCGCTGGATGGCGACGAAGAACTGCGCAGTCTCGAAGCCAAGCTCAAGGCGGTGGAAGAGCGGCTGGAGATGCACCCGACCGATGCCGACATTGACCTGCTGACCAAGCTGCACGACCGCATGGCGATGATTGATGGCTACGCCGCCAAGTCACGCGCCGCGCAGTTGCTGCACGGTCTGGGCTTTGCACCGAGCCAACAGGAGAACCCCGTCGCCTCGTTCTCGGGCGGCTGGCGCATGCGTTTGAACCTCGCACGCGCACTGCTCAAGCGCAGCGATCTGCTGCTGCTCGACGAACCGACCAACCACCTCGATCTCGATGCTTCGATGTGGCTGCAGGAAGAGCTGATCAACTTCAAGGGCACGCTGCTGCTCATCTCGCATGACCGCGATTTTCTCGATGCGGTGTGCACGCACACGCTGCATCTGGAGCGCAGCGCCGGCACGCTCTACGCCGGCAACTACTCGGCCTTCGAGCTGCAACGCGCCGAGCGCATGACGCTGCAATCGCAGGCCCACGGCAAGCAGCAGCTGCGTATCGCGCACTTGCAGTCGTTCGTCGATCGCTTCAAGACCCACGCCAGTAAGGCCAAGCAGGCACAGAGCCGTATGAAGGCGCTGGAGCGTATGGAGCTGGTCGCTCCGGTGCTGGCCGACAGCGAGTTCGATTTCACCTTTCGCAAGCCCGAGCGCGCCAACTCGCCGCTGCTGCGGGTGATGGGCGGCAATGCTGGCTACCCCGGCAAGCCGCTACTGAAAAACGTGCGCATCATCCTCGCCCCCGGCGACCGTGTCGCCGTGTTGGGCGCGAACGGTGCGGGCAAATCGACGCTCATCAAAACCCTTGCGGGCGAGCTGGAATGGATGGGCGGCGAAGTCACCCGCGACCCGTATTTGAAGGTCGGCTACTACGCCCAGCACCAGCTCGAAACGCTGGACGCCGCCGCGAGCGCCTTCATGCACATCAAGCGGCTGGACATGAAAGCGCCGGACCAATCCGTGCGCGACTATCTCGGCAGCTTTGCCTTCAGAGGCGACCGTCAGAACGAGCCGATTGAGCCGTTCTCCGGCGGCGAAAAAGCGCGCCTGGCACTCGCCATCGTCGCCTATCAGCGCCCCAATCTCTTGCTGCTCGACGAACCCACCAACCATCTCGATCTGGAGATGCGTCAGGCGGTGGAGAACGCTCTGCAGGACTATCCCGGCGCAGTCGTGCTCATCAGCCACGACCGCCACATGGTCGAGGCCTGCTGCGACACCCTGTGGCGCGTCAGCGATGGCGTTTGCGAACCCTACGACGGCGATCTCGACGACTACGCCAAGTGGCTGCGCGAAGCGCGCCGTGCCGCACAACGTGGTGATTCCGCACCGCCGAAAGCTGTTGCTGCACCGGTGGCAGCGCCCAAGCCAGTGCTCAACGCTGAGCAGACCAAGGCTTTGCGAGACACGGTCAAGAAGCTCGACAAGCAGATCGAGAAACTCGGCAACGAACTCAAGTCACTCGAAACCCAGCTGGCCGATCCAGACCTCTACGAAGCCAGTCGCCACAAGGACGCCACCCGCCTTCAGCAACGGCAGGCCGCCGCCCGCAGCGAGCTTTCAGTTGCCGAAGAACAGTGGATGGAAGCAAGCGAAGCCCTCGCCTAACTCGTCATTCCCGCGAAAGCGGGAATCCAGAGCGGCGCACAGCGCCGTGCCGTTTCCGCGCTCACTGAGAGACCTGGATTCCCGCCTTCGCGGGAATGACAGATTCGTATAGCGTTCAGGCCTTCCAAAGCGACGCCACCGGCGGCGCAGGACGCGGCAGCAGCGGTGCATCTACCACCACGCGCGCCACGCAATGCAGGCGCTGCTCGCCCAACCAGCGCCCCGTCTGCTGCCACTCGGCAAGCCCCTGATTCACCACCAACAGCAGCCCACCGGGTGCGATGGCGCTCGCCAGCGCCGCAAAGAACCGCTGCGGCACAAACGCCGAGAGTGGCAGCCCCCAGGCGAGAGCGACCTCCGCGAATACGAAGGGATACCAGCAGCTGACCAGATCAGCCTGCTCGCGCCAGTCGCAGATATCGCCCACGCAATAGCGCGCGCCGGCCAGCTGCCCGGTGTAGAACGCCGCGTAGTCGCTGCGCCGGTGGCCGTCGCGGTAGCGGCGATGGCCTTCCAGCTCCAGCCCCGTGAGCTGTGCGGGTTTGAACGCGGCAGCAAGTGCGGCAGCGTAGTAGAAGTTCTTGCAGCCCACATCCAGCACCCGCCCCTGCACGGCGGGCCAGCGCGGGCTCTGCTCGCGCAGGCGGTGCAGCACGTCGAGGTAGACGTAGTTTTCCAGCGCGTTGTCGGGGTTGAGCTGCTGCTCGAACGCCACGCCATAGCGCGAGCGCAGCTGCGAGAGGCGTCGGGAAACCGGCAGCGGCAAGCCAGTCAGCTGCACAGCGGGCGTCTCGCGGTAGGGCTTGGGCCGCTGGCGCGCGCGGCGGTCAGTTGCCCAGCGCCAGGCATTGAGCCAGGAGTGCAGCTGGGCGGTGATGGGCAGGGCGGCGGCGTTCATCCATCCCACCCTGCAAGCTACGTGCGCGGCCTCGTAGGCTGGGTAGAAGCAAAGCGAAAACCCAGCGATTACCTGCCTAAGAACCTTGCTGCCACTCAACTTGCACTAACTTTATTTCATGTTCGTTGTAGGCAGTGAGGTTTGCATAGACATGTTCGCCAGCCCAACGAAGACCAGTAACTTGATACTGGTAGCCAGCTCCATATTTGGTCTTAGCGATTTCAGCGGCCTTTGCACCGGCTTCACCACCGAGCATCAATGGCAGCGTAATCGCCAACGCCACGACAAGAATTGCACCCAGAGCAAACGCAAGTTTTGGTGCTTCCGTTTTTTGTCCTGCACCCGCACGCGCAGCAACAACCACAGGGTTGCGCAGTTGCATGTAGACCCACTCCAAGAGTGCGGCCGCAGCGATGGTGAAAAGTATCGAGCCAAAAGTGCCGACAGGATTTAAACGTATTTCTGTAGCCCAAAGGGCCAATGGCTTTTGAAGTGGAAAGAGCAGCAACACGGCGCCGGCAAGAACCGTGAGCATGAACGCAGAAAACCAAGTAGCGAGTCGAGTCGTCTTGAGGCCGCCACGCATGAGGAAGATGCCAGCCACGACCGAAAAGATGTTGAAACTCGATGAATAGCTTTGTCCACGACTGACGCAATAGATCATGTAGGCAATATCGAGCACGCCGATTGCGAGCAAGACAAGACCAACACGTTTTAAGACTGCGCGGTAATCGCTCATAGTGATTGAGGGCTGACACTCGTTAGATTCAATGCGGCAAAACCTGCCCCAAAAAGCTGCGCAGCCGCTCATGCTGCGCATTGCTGAAGAAGGCTTCCGGCGCATCCTGATACACCAGCTCGCCGCCATCCATGAACACCACGCGGTTGGCCACCGCACGGGCGAAGCCCATCTCGTGGGTGACGACGACCATGGTCATGCCTTCCATGGCGAGCTGCTTCATGACCTCCAGCACCTCGCCGACCTTTTCGGGGTCAAGTGCTGACGTGGGTTCATCGAACAGCATCACACGCGGCTGCATGGCGAGGGCGCGGGCGATGGCGACGCGCTGCTGCTGGCCGCCGCTGAGTTGAGAAGGGCGGCTTGTGGCTTTCTCGGCCAGACCCACTTTCGCAAGCAATTGCTCGGCGCGTTCGCGGGCTTTCTCCAGCGGCAGTTTCAACACCTGCATGGGTGCGAGCATCACGTTCTCCAACGCCGTTTTGTGCGGGAAGAGATTGAACTGCTGAAACACCATGCCGGCGTGGGTGCGCACGGCGTTGAGGTTGGTCTTGGGCCCATGCACCGAGAGGCCATCCATGATCACTTCGCCGCTGCTGATGGTTTCCATCGCGTTGATGGTGCGCAGCAGCGTGGACTTGCCGGAGCCGCTGGGCCCAACGATGCAGACCACCTCGCCACGGCGCACCTGCAGCGACACATTGGTGAGCGCCTGGGTGCCATTGGGATAACGCTTGCTGACGTCGCGGGCGTCGATCAGCACTTCGGCGTCGGGGGAGAAGTTCTTAGTCATGGGCCATCTTCTTTTCCAGGCGGCGCACGAACACCGACAAAGCACCCGTCAGCACCAGATACATGAGAGCGACGGTGAACCAGACCTCGAAGGGGCTGAAGGTCGAGGCCACAATCTCACGGCCGGCCTTGGTGAGATCGGTGAGCGCCATGATCGAGACCAGCGAGCTGTCCTTGACTAGGTTGATGCTCTGGCCCGCGAGTGCGGGCAGGCTGCGCTTGAGCGCCTGCGGCAGCACGACGTGGCGCATGGCCTGCCAGTGGCTCATGCCGAGCGAGCGGGCGGCTTCCATCTGGCCTTTCGACACGCCCTCGATGCCGCTACGGACGATCTCGGCGACGTAAGCACCCGTGAACACCGAGAGTGCGGCGACACCCGCGACGAAGCCCGAAAGATTAAGCACCGTGCCGAGAAAGAAGTAGACGATGAACATCTGCACCAACAGCGGCGTGCCGCGAATCAGCTCGACGTAGATCGCGGCCATGTCGCGCGCCGCCGGGTTGGACGAGACGCGCCCCAAGCCGGCGATCAGGCCCAGCACCATCGCGAACACGAGCGAGAGCGCCGATATTTTCAGCGTCACCCAGAGGCCAATCAGCAGCGGCCCTGGCGTGACGCCGGCCTTCTTGCCGAGCGAGTTGTTGGCAAACACGATTTCGCCATCGCTCACCTGCACGACGTCGATCTGCGGAAAGGTCTGTGGCTCGCCACCGAGCAGCGGCGTGAGCGTGATCTGCTTGCCCTGCACCGCCACCGTGCCATCCACAGGCGAGAGCACGTCTTCGCCGCCAGTGATGAGCAGATATTCCGGCACGCGGTCCCAGCGCCACTGGTAGTTGACCTTGATCGTCGCCCAATACAGGCCCACGCCGATCAGCAATACGAGCGCGGCCGTGAGCAGCCGCCAGAGAGGGTTTGCCGGTCTCATTGAATGTTCTTGAGCCAGCTGGTGCCGTTGAACCAGCGGTTGTAGAGCACGTCATAGGTGCCATCGTTCTTGATCGAGACGATGAAGTGATCGAGCCAGTTCAAAAAGTCCGGGTCGCCCTTCTTGATGGCCCAGCCGAGGTCTTCCTTGGTGAAGGCCTCGGGCAGCATGTAGACGCCATCGGGATACTGGTTGGCGTAGACGGCGAGATACGGCAGGTCGTAGACGAAGGCATCGGCGCGACCGTTCTTCACTTCGAGCGCGGCATCGGCCTCGGTTTCGAACTTCTTGATGGTGGCGCGCGGCAACAGGCGGGCGCTGACAATGTCGCCCGAGGTACCGAGCTTGGTGGCGATGATGTATTTGGGATTATCCATCTCCTTCGCGTGCAGCACCTTGCCCTTGTGCTTGCCGGCCAACAGCGCCGTCTGGCCCACGGTGATGTAGGGCGCGCTGAAATTGACCTGCGCGTTGCGCTCGGGGGTGATAGTCATGCCGGACATGAGGATGTCGAACTTGTCGGTGAGCAGCGCCGGGATAATGCCGTCCCACTGCGTGTTCACGAAGGTGACTTTCACCTTCAGCACGCTCGCCATCTTCTTGGCGAGATCAACGTCGAAGCCGATGATGTTGCCGTTCTTGTCACGCATCTCGAAGGGCATGTAGCCGGCCTCCAGCCCCACGCGCAGCTCGCCGCGCTTCATGATCTGGTTCAGGGTGGATTTTTCCCACAGGGCCTGGTCGGCGGCGCGTGCTGGCGTTGTGAGCAGGGCCAGCAACATCGCTGTCATTCCCGCGAAAGCGGGAATCCAGCCTTTGAGGCGGAGTGCTCCGCGAGCGAGTACTGGATTCCCGCTTTCGCGGGAATGACCTAATGAGAGAGACGCGCTTTGGTTCATTTCTTGAGTGTAGCGATGGCAATGCCATAAGGCTCGCAACAAGCATTCCACTGGATGATCATTGATTTTAGTGAAGCGGCCCGTCTGGGCCCACGATTCAACTCGGCAGCGGCTCAGGGGCCACTTCACTAAAATGCCGCCATGACGGATTACACCCCCTATTTGTCGCCCATCGACGCTGCCCTGCCCGCCATGCGCGAGACGCTGGTGCGGCTCTCGGGCATCAACTCCGGCAGCTTCAATGCCGCTGGCGTGACGGCGATGGCCGAGGCGATGCGTGCGGTGTTCGCGCCCTTGCAGGCCAGCTCGGAACTGCTCGCTCTGGCCCCCTTCCGCAGTGTGAATGACGCCGGGCAGACCATCGAGCGGCCCATCGGCAAGGCGCTGCGGCTGCGGCTGCGCCCGCAAGCGCCCTTGCAGGTGTTCTTCTGCGGCCACCTCGACACGGTGTTCGCCGCAGACCATGCGTTCCAGACCGTGCGCGAGATCGACGCCGATACGCTCAACGGCCCTGGCGTCGCCGACCTCAAGGGTGGCCTGCTGGTGCTATTTCAGGCCCTGATGGCGCTCGAACGCTCGCCTTGGAAAGACCACATCGGCTGGACGGTGCTGATGAACCCGGATGAGGAGATCGGCTCGGTCTCTTCCGCGCCCCTGCTGAAAGAGGCCGCGCAGTCACATCACTTGGGGCTGATCTACGAACCCGCCCTGCCCGATGGCTCGCTCGCCTCGGCGCGCAAGGGCAGCGGCAATTTCAATGTGGTGGTGCATGGTCGGGCAGCACACGCGGGGCGCGATTTCGACAAGGGTCGCAATGCCATCGCTGCCTGTGCCGACTTCATCAGTGGCCTGAATGCGCTCAACGGCACTCGCGAGGGCGTGACCATCAACCCCGGATATGTGAGGGGCGGTGGCGCGCTCAACGTCGTGCCTGATCTCGCCGTGTTCAAGTTCAATGTGCGCACCTCGCAGGCCAGCGACGAGTGCTGGATGCACGACGAACTCGATCTGCTGATGACGCGCCTCAATGCCCGCGAGGGCCTGCACTGCGAGCTCTCCGGCGGCTTCACGCGCCCGCCGAAAGTGGTCAATGCCGAGATTCAGCGCCTGATGGACTACGTTGGCGACTGCGGCCAGCAGCTCGGCTTGGGGCTGCATTTCAAGCCCACCGGCGGCTGTTGCGACGGCAACAATCTCGCGGCGCATGGCTTGGCCAATCTCGACAACATGGGCGTGATCGGTGATCGCATCCACAGCGATCAGGAGTGGATGCGCGTGTCGTCCATCAGCGAGCGCGCCAAGCTCTCGGCGCTGCTGCTGCTGCGCCTTGCCAGCGGCGAACTCAAATGGACTTGAGAGCAGCGCCGGTCATCCCGGTCGAGCAATTCTTCGGCTGCGATCTGCGCGTCGGCACCGTCACCGCCTGTGTGCCCAATGCCAAGGCGCGCAAGCCCTCGTACGTGCTGACGCTCGATTTTGGTCCGCTCGGCATGCAGAACAGCAGCGCGCAGATCACCGCGCTGTACACCGCAGAGCAACTCATTGGCCGTCAGGTGCTGGCCGTGGTCAATTTCGCGCCGCGCAAGGTGGCGGATGTGCTGAGTGAATGTCTGACACTCGCCGTCGATGGCGAGGGTGGTCTGGTGGTATTGGGCGTTGAACGTACGGTGCCGAATGGCGCGCGGGTCTACTAAGAAGAACACATGAAAATCATCCGCCCCATCACCCTCGCTGATCTCCCTGCCCTGGTGCACCTGGCCGAAAGTGCAGGTGCCGGCTTCACCTCGCTGCCGACCAACGAAGTGTTTCTGCGCGAGAAGATCGAACTTTCGATCGCCTCGTTCGCGAAGCACGTGACCGTCGCCGGCCACGAGCGCTATCTGTTCGTGATGGTCGAAACCGACACCGGCGAAGTCGGCGCCTGCTGCGCCATCGAAGCCGCCTGCGGGTTGGACGAGGCCTTCTACAACTACCGCGTCGGCCTCACCGTGCATGCCTCGCGCGAGCTCGCCATCTACAACCGTGTGCCGACGCTGTATCTCAGCAACGACTACACCGGCACCAGCGTGCTGTGCTCGCTGTTCATGCAGCCGCATTTTCGCGGCGCAGGCGCGGGCAAGCTGCTCAGCAAATGCCGCTTCCTGTTCATGGCCAACTTCCCCGAGCGCTTTGCCGCAAAAGTGATCGCCGAGATGCGTGGCGACTCCGACGAGAACGGCCATTCGCCGTTCTGGGAGGGCCTGGGTCGGCACTTCATGTCGGTGGACTACACCGAGGCCGAGCACATCGTCGGCATGGGCAACAAGGCCTTCATCGCCGAGCTGATGCCGCCGCACCCCATCTATGCCGTACTGCTGCCGCAGAAAGCACAGGACGTGATGGGCAAGGTGCACCCGCAAACCGCACCCGCACTGCACCTCTTGCAGCAGGAGGGCTTTCGCTACCAAGGCTACATCGACATCTTCGATGGCGGCCCGACCGTGGAAGCGCCGCGCGAAGACATTCGCAGCATCCGCCGCTCGCAAGCGGTCACGGTGCGCATCGGCCAGCCGCAGGGTGGCGCGCCGTGCCTGGTCGCCAATACGGCGCTGGGCGATTTCCGCTGCGCCTATGCCGAGCTGGAGCCGGACGACGGCAGCGTCACACTCGGCGCGGACCTCGCGCAATGCCTTGGTGTGAACGCGGGTGACCGCGTGCGGGTGTCGCAGCTGTAGCTGAAGCGTTTACGGCAAGAGACGACTCAATACACGTCGCGGCGATAGCGACCCGTTTCGCGCAGCGTATCCAGCGTCTCTGCGCCTAGCTCGGCCAGTAGCACCTGCTCAACCGCCGGGGCCATATCTTGTGCGCCGCCGCAGACGTAGATGGCTGCGCCCTCGGCGACCCAGCTGCGCAGCAGCTCGGCCGCCTGCTGCACGCGCTGCTGCACGTAGATGCGCTCGGGCTGGTCACGTGACCAGGCGAAATCGACGCGCTTGAGCACGCCCGCCTGCTGCCAGGCGGCCAGCTCGCTGCCATAGACCCGATCGTACGCGGCGTTGCGCTCGCCATACAGCAGCCAGTTGCGATGCTGGCCCGCCGCCGCACGCGCCTTCAGCAAGGCCCGCAAGCCCGCCAGCCCGGTGCCATTGCCGATGAGGATCAGCGGGCGGTCGTCGGCCGGTAGATGAAAGCTGCGGTTACTGCGGACTTGTATCGAGATCTCTTCACCGATGGCCGCCTGCACACACAGCCAGCCGGAGCCGCGGCCTAACTTGCCCTCGGCATCGCGCTGTTCGCGTACCAGCAGTTCTAGGCGGCCATCGACGGGTAGCGAGGCAATGGAGTAATCGCGTTGCTGCACAGGCTCGGCGGCATCTATCTGCGGCAGTCGCACTTCGGCGATATCCCCCGCCTGCCACGCGAGCAGCGCTGACAAAGGCTCGAAGGCGAGATGGTGCACCGGGCCGCCGACGCTGCCGGGGTTGAGTTGGCGGCGCTCGACCAATCTCCAGCGCGGAAACTCTGTTGCGCCCCAGCTGCTGATCACCGCACCGCCTGCAAGCTCGCCCAGTTGCTGTTGCCACACTTTCAGCGCCGCGGCATCGCCGTCGTTGACTTCGATAGTCTCGAAAAAGGCTTGCGCGCCCTGCTGTTGTAGCCAACCCGCGACGGCGTGGCCGAAGCCGCAGTAGTGCTGATAGCGGCGGTTGCCGAGGGCGAGCACGCCGTAGCGCAGCGTCGGCAGCGGGTGCTGCTCGGTCATGCGCGCAAGAAAGCGGAAGGCATTGTCGGGTGCATCGCCCTCGCCGGTGGTGCTGATTACGAACAACATCTGCTCGTGCCGACGCAGACGCGCGGCATCCAGCGCACCCAGCGGCAACAGTTCAACCAGAACACCAGCTGCGCGCAGTGCTTCGGCACTCTGCTGAGCCAGCTGTTCGGCGTGTCCAGTCTGGCTGGCGTAGACCACCAGCAATGCGCCCTCGCCTGCCGTTGATGCAACTGACTTTGGCCGACGACGCCACAGCAGTGCCACGCAGGCCAGCACATACGCCAGCACCGTCACTGCCGACCACAACAGGTGTTCGCCAGAGGGCTGAGGCCGAGTGATTGCGGCGTGTTGCCCAAAGAACGACCAGACCGACAGTAACCCAATCACCAGCGCGCCCAGCGTGCCCAAACCTGGCTTCTTCATTCCAGCAATGCCTCTAGCGCAGGCGACCAACGCTCTTCGTAGATTGGGCCGCTCTCGCCTGCACTACGCAACATAAAGTGCGCTGCCAAGCCGTGCTGCGTGGCGTAGTCCAACCCCAACTCTGGCCCCAGCACGAACAGCGCGGTGGAGAGCGCATCGGCCCGCATGCACGACGCATGCACCACGCTCACCGACGCCAGCGCATGGCGCAGCGGCCAGCCATCGCGCGGGTCGATGGTGTGTGCGTAGCGCCTGCCATCACTCTCGAAATAGCGGCGGTAATCACCGGAGCTGGCGACGGCGAGACCATCCAGCGCCAGCACAATGGGCGCGTGATCAGTCTGCTCATCGGGTGCTTCCAGCTGTACCCACCACGGGCTGCCATCCGGCTTGCAGCCCTGCCCTCGCAGCTCGCCGCCGACCTCCACCAGATAGTGATGCAGGCCTTGCGCTGACAACGCGCGCGCCAGCTGATCAACGCCGTAACCCTTGGCGATGGCCGAGAGATCGAGCTGCACACCACCCGGTTGCAGCAGACGGCGCTGGGTGACGTCGAGTCGCACGCGTTGCCAGCCGACCTGCGTGCGTGCAGCCGCAATCTCTTCAGCGGACGGCGGCGCACTGCGGCGCGGCTTGGGCCCAAAGCCCCAGCAATCCACCAGCGGACCCGCGGTGGGGTCGTAGGCACCGGCACTGTCGTCGGCCACCAAAAGTGCTTGCTGGATGACCTCGAAGAAGCCATCCGGCAACTGCTGCCAGCTGCCCGACTCAGCGACGTTGTAGCGGCAGAGATCAGAGTCCGCCTGCCAACTGCTCATCTCGGCCACCACGCGATCCAGCGCGGCTTGCAGCAACAGCTGCAAAGCATCGAGCGAGCGCGGCGGTACCGACAGCTTCACCGTCCAGCGCGTGCCCATGCTCTCGCCACTCAAGCTGTGCAGCACCGCGCCAGGTGCTGCACCTGCCTGCGCGGCGGCACTCAGCCGCTGGGGGATGAGGATGCGATTGGCAGCTTCAGTCACTACGTTGCGTCGCTCAGGGCGACAGCACTTCCAGCGTTGCCGTGTAGCTGGCGCGGCGCTCGGTAGCGGGTGCAGTGGCGTTCTTGTCTTCTACCGAGGTGCTGAGCCAGTACAGGCCGGGCTGCGGCCATTGCACTTTCACCTGGCCGTCGGCATCGGTGACGAGTTCGATCTCGCCCACGCTGTTGCGATAGCGGCCGCCGTCGGCGATCAGCTCCACCTTGAGCTTGGGCGCGGGCTTGCCATCGAGCAGAAACTGCAAGGTGGCGGGCTCGTTGCTGTAGAGATCATTCACGCCTTGCGCCACCACCAACTCAAGACCCACGCCGGTAGATTGCAGCGCGGTTGCGTTGGGCTTGCCGGCGGTGACAAAGGTTTCGAGGCGGCGCTGCGAGGCGGTGACCTTGAGCTTGTCGGCCTTGGCGGGCACTTCTTTCGCAAAGTCTTCAGCGGTGAACTGCTGGCCACGCGGCGGCCATGATTTACGCTGGCCGTCGACTTCCCAGCTGGCATTGAGGCCGTTGCTGACTGATGCCAGGCGATAGGTGCCCGCCTGCTTCAGTTGCAGGTCGAATGTGCTGCGCAGCTTGCCGCTGTTCACGTTCTCGGCAGCGACGGTGCTGCCATCCGGTGCGGTGATGAGCAAGCTCTCAAGGCGCATGGCGTTGTGATCCTTCACGAAAGGATCGGTGGAGCTGGCGGCATCGACAGTGACCCACTGGCCGACATTGAGCACGGTCTTGGAAGGCTGAAACCAACCCTTGTGGGCCTGGCTGGCCAGCGGCAGCAACAGGGCGAGTGCGAGGGCGCTACGGGTAAGCGTGTTTTTCATGGGATGGCTCCGTGCGGGTTGGGGTTAGGACTTGACGACGAGACTGATGGCACCGAGCTCGCTCTTGCCCTGGCCTTTCAACGGGGTGCTGGTCTTGGCCGGCCATTCAAACGGAATCTCGACCAGTTCGCGGCCGCCTTCTTCACGCGCAGCTTCGACCATCAACTTGTATTTGCCAGCAGGCAGCGCGGGCAGCGGTGTTTTGCCGTCACCAAACTGCAAGTCGTGTTCGCCCACCGGGCGGGTGGCACCACTGAGGCCATCGACCGGCAGGTTCAGATCGCGGCCGGCGCGACGCCACCACTGGCGCAAATCAGGCAGCCATTTGGTGCCGCCTTCGTTGGCCTGCGGCGGCGTGCCGGCGGCCGGGGCAGCCGCAGCGGCTGGGGCAGCGCGCCTCTGCTGGTACCACACGCTCAGGTTGGCAGCGACCGTGCGGTCTTCACGCTCTAGCCACACGGCAACATACGGGCGGTGGTACTCGGCAGTGTCCAGCTGGGGGATCTGGATGCGGATATCGAGGCCAGCGGCGGAAGCCGGGGCAGCCAGCAGGCCACTGCTCAGGGCCAGCGCGAAGGAAGAAAGTTGTGGAGTACGCATCAGGGTTCTCGACGTCGGGGGAAGGGAGTGCGCTAGTGCACGAACAGCAGCGCGAGAAGTAGCGGGATGACCACACCCAGCCCAACCACAGGCCAGGTCAAAGGGCGCTGCACGGCATGCAGCTTGAGCAGGAACAAACCAGTGAGCGCGAACAGCAGGCAGGCACCGGCAAACAGGTCAATGAACCAACCCCACATCGGCCCCGCATTGCGGCCCTTGTGCAGGTCGTTGAAGTAAGAGACCCAGCCGCGGTCGGTCTGCTCGTATTCCATTTCGCCGCTGGCGCGATCGACGCTCAGCCAGCCATCGCCGCCAGGGCGCGGCAGCGACAGATACACCTCGTCTGCCGACCACTCGGCCTCGCGGCCGCCGCTGCGCAGCGACCACTCGTCTCTGAGCCAGGCGCGCAGCGCGGGCGGCAACGGCGCAGTGCCTTGCTCCGGCTGCGTGGCGAGCGACTCGCGTAGCGACTCCGGCAACGTCGCCTTCAGGGTCACGACCTGCGGCGTGGCCTTGATCTGCGAGGCGTGATTGAGGGTGATGCCGGTGATGGCGAACACGATCAATCCGATCAGGCTCAAGGCCGCGCTGATCCAGTGCCACTGGTGCAGGGTCTTGAGCCAGTACGAACGGCGCTGGCGCGCGGCGGGGGCGTCGGCGCTCATGGCAACTCAGGGCTGCGGCAACACGGTGGTCACTGCCGCGCCAGAGGGGTCGGTGACGAAGCCGACCTTACCCAAGCCCGCCTTGCCCGCCTCGCTCATCACTTCGGCGATCTGCTGGTAGCGGGCGTCGCGGTCGATGCGCAGGTGCAGTTCCGGCGTGGGCTGTTTCTGCCCTGCCGCTGCCATGCGTTGAATCACTTGCGGCATCGCTAGCGCCTCGCCGTTCCAGTACATCAGGCCTGCGGCGTCGATGGCGAACTGGATGTTGTCGGCCTGCAAGGTGTTGGGCGTGCTGCTGGCCTTGGGCAGGTCGATCTTCACCGCATGGCTCAGCAAGGGTGCGGTGATGATGAAGATCACCAGCAGCACCAGCATGATGTCGACCATCGGCACGACGTTGATCTCCGCCATCGGGGCGTTGTTGCGGCTGGCGCCAAAGCTACCGAAGGCCATGACTCAATTCCTCGCGGTGTTGAGCTTCAGCGGGGTCACGCTGCTGCCGGTCTGGGCGTCGTATTTCACGCCGGTGCCGAGGAAGGTGAACAGGTCATGCGCGAAGCCATCGAGCTGCGACAGCGTCATGCGGTTGGCGCGCACGATGACGTTGTAGCCGAGCACCGCCGGGATCGCGACCGCCAGACCAATGGCCGTCATGATCAGCGCCTCGCCCACCGGCCCCGCCACTTTATCGAGCGTGCCCGCGCCAGAAATGCCGATGGCGACCAGCGCGTGATAGATGCCCCACACCGTGCCGAGCAGGCCCACGAACGGTGCGGTGGCGCCCACCGAGGCGAGGATGGTGAGGCCCGATTCGAGATTGGCGGTTTCTTCATCGATGGTCTTGCGCAGCGTGCGGGTGACGAAATCGCTGGAGCTACCCGCCTCGTTCAAGCGGTTCACACCATGGCGCTCGTGGTGCCGACTGGCGGCGATGCCGTGATAGGCGAGGTGCGAAAACGGTTCGTCCGGGTGCTTCTGCTCGATCTCGGCGGCGACTACGTCGAGCGATGGTGCGTTCCAGAAAAACTCCAGAAACTTGGTACTGCGCTGGCGCGCACGACGATACGAAATCAGCTTGGTGACGATCAGATACCAGCTGCTGATCGAGGCCAGCAGCATGATGATGAGGATGGCCTTGGCGACGCCATCGGCCTGCTGGATGAAATGGCCGAAGCCCATGCTCTGCATTGTGTCCATAACTCTCGATCAGCCTTTCAATTCAAATTGGATGGGGACCAGCACCCAGGCAGAAATTGCCTGGTCGCCCTTCTTGGCCGCTACGAAACGCCAGCGTTTCAGCACCACTTCCTGTGCCGCCTCGTCGAGTCGACTGTGGCCGCTGCTGCGCTCGATCAACACCTGCTCGGCGCGGCCCGCCGCACTCACCAGCACCCGCAACATCACCTCGCCCTGCTCGCGTTGCCGCTTGGAAACATACGGATAAGCCGGCCCCGGATTGTTGAGATAAGCAGCGACGAAATTGGGCGGCACGATCACCGGCTCGACCTCGGGTGCAGGTGCGGCTGGCTGTGGCGGTGCGGGCGGCAACTCGGCAACTGTCTCTTCAACAACGGGCAACTCATCCGGCGGCGGCGCCTGCATGGCTGAAGGCGTCGGCTTGCTGGTTGCCACCAATTTGGGTGGCGGCTTGGGCGGTGGTGGTGGCTCTGGCGGCGGCGGCTCCACCTTCGGCGGTGCGGGCTCGCTGATGAAGCTCACCATCATCGCCTGCGGTGCCGGCAACGGGGCCGATTCGGCGGGCAGGTGCATCAGGCCAGCCAGCACGCCCACATGCAGACCAACGATCAGCAACCAGGCGAGACCGCGCTGCGGGCTGCCCATGCGCTGCGTCGCTCTGTAGTCGGCTTCCAATGCCAAAGTGCTCACGCTAAAGCTCTGCCCATTGCCGCAGCAGGTTGTGATACACGCCAGTCAACTTCAGCAATGAGGGATGCCCCGGATGATCCGCCGTCAGCTGCTGAATGGCGCGATCCATCTCGTAGAGCTGGCTGCGGCGCGCATCCTCACGCACCATGCTTTGCACCCAGAAAAAGGCGGCCAGTCGCGCGCCGCGTGTCACCGGCCGCACCTCGTGCAGGCTGCTGGCCGGGTAAAGAATGAGATCGCCCGCGGGCAACTTCACGCGATGCGAGCCATAGTGGTCTTCCACCGCCAATTCACCGCCGTCGTAGTCCTCGGGCGGTGACAGAAACAAGGTGGCCGAAAGATCGGTGCGCACTCGATACGGCGGTAGCCGCGTGAGCCGCACCGCGGTGTCGATGTGCATGCCGAAGTGACCACCGCCTTGATAGCGATTGAACAATGGCGGGAATACTTTCAGCGGCAGCGCCGCAGACGTAAACAGACTGCTGCGCCCGAGCGCTTTAAGCACCACTTCGCCCAGCTCGCGCGCGAGCGGATGCTCTTCGCTGAGCTGGTCGTTGTGCTTGACCTTGGCGGCCTGATATCCCGCCGTGTTGCGGCCATCCTCCCAGTTGGCCTGGGCCAGAGCTGACCGTATTGCGGTCAGCTCATCGGTCGTCAGCAACTGGGGGATTTGCAGCAACACGGTGAACCTCTCTTTAGAACTTGGCGTTGAGCGTGACGAGGAACGAACGCGGAATGTCCGGGAAGTAACGCGCACCGGAGTTGTTGACGCTGGCCACGTAGTCCTCATCGGCGAGGTTGTAGACGTTGAACTGCACGCCGAGGTTTTGCGTGACCTCGTACGACGCCATTGCGTCGAACACCGTGTAGCTCTTCACCTCGACAATACCGCTGGTGACGCTGGCCAGATTGTTGTTGACGGTACGCGCCTGACTATCGACGTAGCGGAAGCCACCACCGAGCGTCAGAGGGCGCGGCAACAAGGGCAAGGGCACGTCGTAGGTCGTCCACAGCGTGGCGCTGTTCTTCGGCGAGAAGTTGATGACCGCGCCCGTTTGCGTGCTGGTGCCATCGGTGGCGAGCGCGCCTTCAGAGACCTTCGATTTCTGATGCGTATAGCCAAGGCTTGCCTGCCAGCCCGCGGCGAGCTGGCCAACCAGGCCCAGCTCCAGGCCTTCAACCTTGCGCTTGCCGTATTGGATGATGCTGTCATCGGCGGCACGCGCGAGGTCGTTCTTGTTCTCGCTCTGGAACAGCGCAGCGGTCACCGCCAGCTTGCCGCCGAGCAGATCCCACTTGGTACCGAGCTCGATGTTGGTGGCTTCCTGCGGGTCCAGCGCCGGGCTGTTGATGTTGGCGTTGGGCGCACCCGTTGCAGTGGTGGCCGCCGACAGCGTGAAGTTATCGCCGCTGGGTGGACGCAGCGAGTTGGCGTAGGCGACGTAGATGCTGCCCTCAGGGCGTGGCTTGTAGAGCGCACCGACCTTGTAGCTGATCAGATTATCGGAGCCCTCGATGTGCACCGGCAGCAGCGTGCCGACCGGCAGCGTCGGGTTGGCCGCGGCCGTCGACAGACTGGCGCTGTCGGTGGCGGTCTTGTAGCGCTCCACGCGCAGACCCCCATTGAGCTGCACCTTTTCGCTGAGCTTGATGGTGTCGAAGGCGTAGATCGCGGCCGTGGTGGTGTCACCGTCGGAGAACGCGCCATTGGGGGCCAGCGTTGCGGCGGCGTCGGTGCGGTTGGGGTTGTAGAGGTTGGCTGGCGCCTGTGCCGCGCCCACCACCGCATAGGTCGGGGTGAACTGCGACTCGTAGATGAACTCGACACCACTGGTGAGCGAATGCTCGATCGCGCCCGTCTTGAAGACGGACGTGAGGTTGGTCTGGTTGGTGAGAATCTGGTTGTCGCGGTAGCTCGCCTGACGGCTGCGGCCCTGCGTCCAGGTGTTGGGGTCGGCGCGCACGACGGGCTGCATGGGGCCGGTGCCATCCGGGTCATCCGAGACCACCGGCGCCTGTAAAGGTGCGGTGAGGATGCGCGCCTGGTCGCTGTCACCGTAGCGCGAGGTGTTGCGCACCGTTAAGCCCGGGCGCAGGTCGTGCTCGATACGCACGGTAAACATGTTGGCGCGGAGGTCTTCGAAGTCATCGTCGAGACCATAAAAATTGTCGGAATCGACCGGCTGCGCAATCACTGCCGTGCCGGTGGAGTTGGTGGCGTTGCCGTTGGCGTCGCGGCCTTCGAGGATGAGATTGCGGTAGCCGGAAATGCCGATAGCGGAGACGCCACCATCCGGCGTGTTGTTCTGCTGGATGTGCTGCGAGAACAGCGTGATGCGGGTGGCGGTGCCCAGCCCCAGTGCCAGCGAGGGTGCGATACCCCACTGCTGACGCTCGATGAAATCACGGCCGGCCACACCACCGTCCTGCCCCACCAGATTCAGGCGCACCGCAGAGTGCTCGCCCACTTTCTGGTTGATGTCGGTCGTCACACGACGGCGCTCGGCAGAGCCATAGCTCGCCGTGCCGGAGATCGCGTTATCTGCAAACGGCGTCTTGCTCGCCAGATTGATGTAGCCCGAAGCCGCACCGCGGCCGTTGTCGGCACCCGATGGGCCTTTGACGATCTCGACCTGCTCGATGTTGAAGAGGTCGCGCACCGAAGCACCGAGATCGCGAATGTTGTCGAGGAAGATGCTGCCTTGGGTATCGAAGCCGCGTAGGAAAATCGCATCACCACTGGTGGTGTTGCCGTTTTCACCCGCCTGAAAAGTGATGCCCGGCGTGTTGCGCAGTGCATCGCTGAGCGAAAGCGCGCCCTGCTCGGCCATCACTTCTTTCTTGACCACGCTAATGGTCTGCGTGGTGTTGACCAACGGCTGTGTGAACTTGGGCGATGAGACTCGATCTGCCTTGTATTCGTTGATCGCTTCATCCTGCACCTTCACTGCGGGCAACTGGGTCGCGGGCTCGGCAGCGGGCGGCAGTGTCTCTTGGGCGGTGCCAGGCAGCGCGTGGAAGGCGAGAACGGCGGCGGCGATGGGCTTCAAGCGGAACTTCATGGAGACTCCTGTCAAGGTGGTGGGCGTACCGCAGAGCGCACGGACTTAAGGCCGCGACTGCGCTTTGTCTTTTTTGTTTTCGGTACTGGCCTGAAGAAACTTCCCATGCCTTGCCTATGAGACGAATGCGATTCTACATGAGAATTATTATTATTTGAAGAGCGCTCGCTGCGGTTTCCCGAGTGGTGCGTGCTGTGTGCCGCAGCGGCTACGACCTAAGATGCCCGGTGAACTCTTCAGGGACGATTGAATATCGCATGACCCACTTCATCAACGGCCAGTGGCATCCCGGCCACGGCGCGGCTTTCGAGAGTCACAACCCTTCCACTGGCGGCCTGCTGTGGCAGGGTCACAGCGCCGATGTGGCCGACGTGGATATGGCCTTTGCTGCCGCCCATGCCGCCTTCGAGCCTTGGGCGGATCTGAGTTTTGATGAGCGCGCTGCCTTTGCACGGCGCTTTGCGGCAGTGCTGAAAGAGCGCAGCGAGACGATGGCACTCACCATCGCCCGCGAGGTGGGCAAGCCGCTATGGGAGGCGCGCACCGAGGTTGCGGCGATGGCGGGCAAGATCGAACTCTCGATTGCCGCCTACCACGAGCGCACCGGCACCCGTGAGCAGCCGCAGACCTTCGGTCGTTTCATCCTGCGCCACAAGCCGCATGGGGTGGTCGCCGTGTTCGGGCCATACAACTTTCCGGGCCATCTGCCCAACGGCCATATCGTCCCTGCCCTGCTCGCGGGCAACACGGTGCTGTTCAAACCCAGCGAGCTGACGCCGATGGTGGCGGAGGAAACCATCAAGTGCTGGCAAGCCGCAGGCCTGCCCGTCGGTGTGATCAACCTCGTGCAGGGTGAGCGGGCCACGGGCGAAGCGGTTGCAGGCCACAAGCGGCTCGACGGTCTGTACTTCACCGGCAGCGCCCGCACCGGCGGCATTCTCGCCCAGCAGTTTGCGGCGCGGCCGCATGTGATCCTGGCGCTGGAACTGGGCGGCAACAATCCGCTGGTCATCGGCAGCGTCGGCGATGTCGATGCGGCCGTGCACGAGATCGTGCAATCGAGCTGGATCACCAGCGGTCAGCGCTGCACCTGCGCGCGACGGCTGATTGTGCCTGCCGGTGCCAAGGGCGACGCCCTGCTCGCCCGGCTGATCGAAGTCACCAAGGCCCTGCGCATTGCTGGCAGTGAGGACGAACCCGCACCCTTCATGGGCCCTGTGGTCTCGCCTCGCGCGGCACAGCTGCTGCTGGATTCGCAGGCACGCCTGATTGCTCTCGGCGCCACACCGCTGCTGACCATGCAGCGCCTCGAAAAAGGCGCCGCCTTCATCTCACCCGGCATCATCGACATCACGGCGTGCGCCGCCGATGTGCCCGACGAGGAAGACTTTGGCCCCTTGCTGAAAGTCATCCGCACCGCCTCGCTCGACGAGAGCATCGCGCAAGCCAACAACACCCAATTCGGTTTGAGCGCCGGCATGCTCACCGACGACGATGCCGAATGGCAGACCTTCTTCAAACGCATCCGCGCCGGCATCGTCAATCGCAACCGGCAGACAACGGGTGCCTCCGGCAGCTTCCCGTTTGGCGGCCCCGGCCATTCAGGTAACCATCGGCCCAGCGCCTACTATGCGGCGGACTATTGCAGCTACCCGGTTGCATCGAGCGAAGCATCCAAGCTGGAGAAACCCTCATCTCTCTCACCCGGTTTGACGTTTTGAAACACGCGGCCGCGCTCGCCGCCGCACTGCTGCTCGCAGCCTGCGCCAGCGTGCCGCCGACCGCCGTGAAAGCGGGCAGCAACTGGATTCGCGTTGCCGATACCTGCAACTGCAATGGTGCCGTCGCCAAGTCACCCGACGCCGTGCTGCGCGATGCCGTCGGCCACGACCCGGCCGCCTACGAATATGCCCGCAAGGTGGGCGCCGCCGAAACCGCACTCACCCGCCGCCCGGCCATCGCCGGCAATCAAGTCGAACTCTTGGTGGATGGCCCCGCCGCACACGCGGCACAGCTCGACGCCATTCGCAAGGCGAAGCACCACATCCATCTCGACATCTACATCATCACCGACGAAAAAATCGGCCAGCAGTACGCCGCCGCACTCAGTGAGCGCGCTCGGCATGGCGTGATCGTACGGCTGATGTTCGACTCGATCGGCGGCGCCGGCGCGGGCGAGAAGTTCAAGGACGAGCTCAAGGCCGCGGGCGTGCAGTTGCTGGAGTTCCACAAGACCAACGACCTGCGCATCTGGCGCGTCAACCGCCGCAGCCACCGCAAGCTCTTGGTGGTGGATGGTCTGGTCGCCTTCACCGGCGGCATCAACATCATGGACGAATACACCGAGTCCTCGCCCAACGGCGAGGCGCGCGCCACCGGCATTGCCGCCAGCAGCGGCGGTGCCAGCAGCAGTGGCGGCAGTGCCGGCAGCAGCGGCGGTGAAGAGCCCCGCGGCGGTTCCGGCATGCGGCCCTCGCAGCTTCTGCCGGGCGCCGGTTGGCGTGATACCCACATCAAGGTCGAAGGGCCAGCCGTGGCCTCGTTCCAGCGCGCGTTTCTCGACGCCTGGGAGGCCGGCAAAGGCGAGATCGATCTCTCCGGCGAGTACTTTCCGCCGCAGCAGCCGGTGGGCGATGACATCGTGCGCGTGCTCACCAGCGAGGGTACCGATCTGTTGAGCGTGTTCCTCGCCGTGCCGGAGTCCGCCGCCAAGGCGCTGCTCAATCAGCGCGAGAAGCGCAACGTCATCTACGGCACCTATTTCAGTGCCATCAAGCTCGCTGAAAAAAGCGTGTGGATCACGCAGAGCTACTTCGCGCCCAACGAGGATTTCACCGAGCTGCTCTGCGACACCGCAAAGCGCGGTGTGGATGTGCGCCTGCTGCTGCCGGCCAAGTCGGATGTCGGCTTTCTGCCGCTCATCACACGCCACTACTACGACCGGCTGTTGAAGGCCGGCATCAAGATCTACGAATACAAACCCGTGATGCTGCATGCCAAGACCGCGGTGGTGGACGGCGTCTGGTCCACCGTCGGCAGTGCAAACCTCGACTATCGCAGCTTCATCCACAACGACGAGGCCAATGCGGTGGTGATCGGCAAGCGCTTCGGCAAGAAGATGGAGACACTGTTCACGCAGGATATGCAGCAGTCCCATCGCATCACGCTGGAAGAATGGCGTGCGCGGCCCTGGGTCGAGCGCCTGAAGGAAACCGGCGCTTCGCTGATCAAGTACTGGATCTAAAATCGCAGGCATCACGGGCTTTCCACACCTCATTGATGTCACCTGATCTCGCAGAACTTTCGCTGTTCGCCAGCTTCGCCAAGGGCTTTGCCCTCTCGGCCGCGCTCATCATGGCCATCGGCGCGCAGAACATGTTCGTGCTGCGGCAGGGGCTGCGCCGCGAACACGTCGGCGCCATCGTGCTGTTCTGCGGCACTGCCGATGCTGTGCTGATTGCGGCTGGCGTTGCGGGCTTGGGCGCGCTGCTCACCGTCGTGCCGGGTCTGACGCTGGCGTTGACGCTCGGCGGCGCGGTGTTTCTGGCCTGGTATGGCATCAGCGCACTGCGCCGCGCCGCGCACACCGAGACGATGGCAGTCACGCTGCAACCTTCCATGTCGCTGGCACGCGCCTTGGCGGGCACGGCGGCCTTCACCTTTCTCAATCCGCACGTCTATCTCGACACCGTGCTGCTGATGGGCGCCGTGGGTTCGGGTCTGCCGCCGGCCAGTCGTACGCTGTTCGTGGTGGGCGCGGCCACGGCCTCGTATGTCTGGTTCATCGGCCTCGGCTACGGCGCACGCTGGCTGGCGCCGGTGTTTGCGCGGCCGATGGCGTGGAAGGTGCTCGACCTGCTGGTCGGCCTCACCATGCTGCTGCTCGCCGGTGTGCTGCTCTCGCGTGCTTTGCGCGGTTAGCTAACGCATCATCTCGGTGGTCAGCGGCTGCGCGATGATCCACAGCCCGACCACGGTGAAGATCACCATCAGCGCCAGCATCGGCAGCTGGCTCAGCAGGGCGCTGCGGCGCGTCGGCCACACCCGTAACGCGACGAGATGGGCGACATAAACACTGACGATGTGGCCAAACAGGATCAGGCCCACCTGCGCATGCCACACCAGGCCCATGCCCGGCAATATCGGGGCCTTCAGCAGCGTGGCGGTGCCGAACAGATTCCAGCCCCAGCCGAAAGGGTCGGATGCGAGGCTGATGATCTTCAGGCCCTGCGTCAGCACGAGCGTGGCGTAGTGCGTGAGGTGGTAAACGAACGCGATGGGCAGCAGCGTGAAGCCAAAATCCAGCGCCAGTTCGCGCACCGGGCGCGGGCTACGGGTGAGGCGTTTTGCGAGCACGATGCAGGCCAGATACACACCCAGGTAGAGAAACGGTGAGGTGATGAGCCAGAACGTCTCCCAGCCGACGTACCACGACCTCAGGCTGGCGTAAGCCGCCACGGGTCGTGCACCCGCGAGCGCAGTGACGATACCGGTCGGATCACTCCAGAACAGATACACCCAGCTTTGCGTGGCGCGCAGGCCGTCGAACGCGGTGGTGGAGAGCATGGCCAGTGCGAACACCACGGTGCTAAGGCTTTCGGGGCGCTCTTGCATCAGCCCAGTAAAAGGCGCGCGCAGATGCAGGCTGCCCCGCTCGCCCCCTGCGCCGGGGCGGTAGTCCAGCGGTGCCATCAGCGCGACGAGGCGCAGAAAAACGGCGAAGAACTCGCAATGCCGAAACCAGGCCGCGCTGCCGACCAGCCAGACCCCGGCGATATTGAGCGCGCTGTAGGCGAGCAGCAGCTTGGCGAGCGGCACCGGCCGGCCCAGGCCGAACAGCTCGAACCAGATAAAGGTCAGGTACAACACCAGCGCCGGCCAGTCGCCCCAGCTGGCGCGATACCGCACGCGGCCACGGGCATAGCCGCGTGCGACGCCGCCGAGCGCATCGGTCATCACCCGCCAGGGATTCAGCACCGCGTAGAAATCGCCGACCAGTGCCGTCAGATAGGTGCAGCCGAGCAAGAACACGACCCAGAAAAAAGTCATGCTGAAATTGCGGAAGGGATCGCGATTGCCGAACAGCGCCGTGGCGATACACAGCAGCAGCAGCAACACACTGAGCAGCTTCAGTGAAGGCAGCACGCGGCGCAGTACACGTACCCAGCCTGCGTGGCTGATGTCGCGTGTTATCGGCCTTGCGGCCACCGTTGGCGACGTCGCGAAAAACGCCACGAGCAGAAAAGACAGCACCAGTGCTGCCGTCGCCGCCCAGGCGTAAAGCCAGAACGGCACCGGCAGGTTGTAGAGCCGCCCAAAACCGTGCGCCTGCACACCGAGCGGCAACATCAGTGCCGCCAGTGCGCAGACGATGCGCGTGTCCATCGGCTTCAACACGCGCATCAGAAACGGCTTATGGCGACGGCAGCTTCTTGGCCTCGGCGGAGGCCTTCAGCGTCTGCTCCCACAGCTGCAGGTATGCCTCGGCAGAGTTGTAGAGCGCCGTGGTGGCCGGCTCGCCGCCCTCGATGCTGATCTCCTCGACAATGTCAGGCACCAGGCCGTAATGCGACATGCCCTGCTCGTCCATGTTCCAGGTCTTGCCGCCAGGAATGCTCAGCATGTCCACCTTGATCGGTGCAATGCCGGCCGCCGCGTACTGCGGCCCCCAGCCTGGCCCCTGAAACAGCGTGAAGGGATAGGGGATGGCTCCCTTGTTGCCCATGCCGCGCGGCCCCGGCAGCGTGCGCAAGCCGTTGGCATCGGCGCCGTAGCCGACTGCGAGCGGGCGACTGGTGGAGCGCGTCCACACCGGCGTGATCTGCGAGACGAAGCGGGCAAAATCCTTGCCGTTGGGCAGCCCCGGATAAATGATGCCGCCTTGGCGGAACATCTGTTCGGCCTGCGCCGTGGTGATGCCGCCATGGCCGCCGTGGCCGGAGATCATCGGGTAGTTCGGCGTCACTTTCGCGCCCTGGTCGAGCATGTATTGCTTGATCGACAGCTCGGCGTGGTCGATGTCGAACACGAAGCCTTTCTTCATGATCTTGTCGATCACGTACTTGCCCAAGGGCGTGACGCCGCGCGCATTGCACTGACGGCCCGGCGGA
Source organism: Stagnimonas sp. (assembly GCA_965279705.1). Lineage (GTDB taxonomy): Bacteria > Pseudomonadota > Gammaproteobacteria > Nevskiales > Nevskiaceae > Stagnimonas. The sequence goes on along the minus strand of OZ257257.1, from coordinate 1,306,281 downwards.
TACAGCGGCAAGGTGCCGCCGCCGGCTGCGATGAGTGCCGCGCTCAAGGGATCGCCGCCCAGCATCAGCGGTGCGGTTTCGAGTTCCGCACCCGCGACGTAAACACCTTCGCCGGTGAAATACTCGACATCCGGGCAGTTGTAGGTCTTCCAGAAACCATGCACGTCGGTGAAGCCGACGTAGTTGAGGATCGAGCTGAAAATGCCGGTGCCGCCCAGCGCGCTATCGACATCGTGGTAGGGGAAAATCTGGCGCACGCCGTTGTCCCAGGCCTCGTCCACTTCGCGGTCGATGCTCTCCTTGGTGCAATCGCTGGTCTCGCCGCCGCCGGGCAGAAACTGCACGCGGCAATGGAACAGATTGGCGAACTCCAGACCCGGAATCACGGCCAGCTTGCCGTCGGCAATCACGCTGCGCGCTTCGCTGGGGTCCTTGACGATGCGGAACCAGCCCTTGCCGGGGCCACCTTCCTGCGCGTCGACATATTTCTCGATATCGAACAGGTATTTCACCTGCAAGGTGCCGACTTCCTGATCGACGCATTCGACATTCTTGCCGACGTTGGTCACGCCGCCGTAAGTCGCCTTGGCGATGTTGCACAGCGCCTCGATGGTGGTGCCGTGAATCGACATGGTGCGCAAGCCAGCCTTCCAGGCGCGCTCGATCCACTTGTAATACATCTGCTGGTGCAGGAAGGAATCATCCTTCGGCCAGTCGACGAAGGTCGGCCAGCCCTGGGTGTCGTGCATCGCCAGCGGGTCGGTATCGAGAATGATGTTCTCGGCACTCAGGGTACCGTTGGGGCCATGCAGGGCGATGCAGTTGCCGAGTGCCTCGGGCACACCGAAGCGATTGATGGGCTGGCCATACAGCACACCGCCGGAAGACGGGCCAACATTGCCGCTGCCGTCCGACATCTCGCTCGACATACCCATGTGCGAATGCACTTCGGCAAAGCCGATCACCGGCTTGCCGAGCGGATTCTTGAACGTCGGGGCGTCGATACCGACCGGCATCTCGGGGTAGACGCTGCAAGCGCCTTTGGCCAGTTCGAAGGTCAGCGGTGCCGGCGTATCGCCCATCAGCAGCCGGCCGGCATCGTCGGTTGCCAGCGACAGCCCCAGTGCCGTGGCGGTGTAGCTACCATTGATACCTTCGAGCGTGATGTCGGCGCCGTCCGCAGGGGTGGTCTCAGCGGTCACTGCCGTGCTGCTGCCGAGCAGTGTGGTACTGCCGCCCGTCAACAATGTTTTGCCGCTGGTGTAGAACAGGTAGCGGCCAAGACCAGCCGGCTTCATGTAGAAGTGCTCGGCAGTCGACGCATCGCTGCCACTGGCAATGAAGCCGCTTGCATCACTGACGACATACTTGCCGCCTGTCTTCATCACGAAGCAGCGATTGGCGAGATCGAATTTGGTCACGGCGGGCGTGGTGTTGTTGCCACCGCCCGGCACCACGCCTGGCGCAGTGGCTGGACCTTTCGAGTCCCCACAGCCAACCAGTGCGGCGGCAAGCAACAACGGTGACAGGCAATCCCGTCGCAGAATCCAGCTCATGACCTCTCCTAGATAATTCTTTTGAAAGCCGCATCCGATGCAGCGCTGCATTCTTGCCCGCATCGCGCGCAGCGCGAAGTGGTAAAGATCGCTTGCGACTGCGCGTTCACAAAAAAACCCGCGACAGGCGCGGGCTTTTTTGTGAACAACCAACGATCAGGGTGTGCAGCTGATGCTGTCGTTCGGCCCGGTGCCCACCGAGGCAATCACACCGGTGGTCTTGAGGTCGGCGTCCACATCCACCGCCAGCAGGCGGAAGCCATTGCTAGTGTCCGAATACTGCACGGTGCCTTTCTGACCCGCACCGCCGAACAGCAGCCGATCGGTGATGTTGAAGAGTGTGGAGGCCGCAAAGCTCTGCGCACCCAGCTGGGCTGATCCATCGCTGTTGATGGTGAGGGTCTGCGGTGTCGTCGCCCCGCCCTGTCGGCAGTTCAAGGTCTCGCTGCGGGCCAGCGCGGCCGCCGCTTCGGGGATGCTTGCCAGCGCACGCGAGGTTGCTGCCGGCGCGGTGTTGCCGGGGTTGTTGCAGGTGTAGACCTGCCCGTTCGGCTGGCCCGGTACGAACACGCTGTTGGGCGCGAAGCTGCCACCCTGGCGGAAGCCCAGCACCACGTAGGCGCTGTCTGCCGCCTTGGGCGCGAACTTGATCGTGATGCTGCTCGACAGCACACCCTCGGTGGTGACGGTGCCGGCGTGCGTCGCATCGACCAGTGGCGCGCCCTCGAACACGCTGCTGCCATCTGCGGCAATCGAGAAGGCGAAAGTGCGCACCGCTTGGCCGGGAGACACCGAGCACTTCAGCACGTAGTCACCCGCGAACACGGTGTTGAGCGCGCTACCCAGAATGCCCTTGCCGGCGGTGGGTGTGGGTGTGGGTGTGGGTGTGACCGGGGCAGCGGCACCGATGCGGAAGTTGCCCTTCACCGAAATCGAATCCCGCTGGTTCACCGCCTGACCGCTCTTGTAGAGCTGGGCATCAAAGCTGCCTTCGATGCTGCCGCTGTAGCTGCTGCCGCTGCGAGTACCGACCTTGGTGAGCGTGATCGAGCAACGGAAGCCCGTCGTGAACGTGCCATTGCTGCCGCGGGTGCCCACCGTGTTGTAGCCATTGTTGGCAGCAAAGCCGAGTTCGATGTTGGCCTTCTCGTCGTTGAAGCCATAACCGCAGTCGTAGGTGCCGACGGCATCGGGCAGGTCGCGGAAATTGAGATAGCTATTGGCGTCGGGGCCAATCAGCGTCACCTCGTCGAGCGTGCCCGCAGTGCTGCCGGTGGTGACACTGCCGGGGCCAGCCCAGTAGCGCAGCTTGTTCTGCTCGGCCGCGCCCAGCACGGTGCCGGTGGTGGCAAAGCGCGCGCCGGTTTCGCTGGCGGTCAGGCTGGTATCTGGCACCTCGCCCGTGGGCGGCGGCGTGGTGGTGGGTGCGGCGGCCACACCGGCACCGGCCGTGTAGTCGCTGCGGGCGGACTCGTAGGTCTTGCCCGCATCGGCCAGCGCCTGTTTGTACGCCTCCAGCAACTGATCGTACGCATCGGTGGCCGCTCCCGCTGTTATGGCAGCGGTGAACGGATCAAAGCCCTCCCCGGGCGGTAAGCTGTAACCGGCGTTGACCAGCGCGGTACGCAGGCTGGCAATGGCGGTGTTGATGCCATCGGCCACCTGCTGGCGCTGGGCATCGCTGGCGTTGGTGTACCAGGTATTCACTGCGGTGCCGACGGCCGCATTCACGGCCGAGGCCAGCGCGAGATCGCCGATCGGCGTGAGGTTGGCAGTGCTCGCCGTGCCGCTGGCACTGCGCGCGATGGAATAGAAAGTGCCGGCCGGTGTACCGCCCGAAACCTGCACCGCGCAAGGCAGGGCGGATGACGGCACGCTGGCGCTCCAACGGCCATCGGCAGCGCTGGTGGTGCTGGCGGTTGCACCACTCGCGCAGCGCAGTGCCACTGCGCCGCCACTGATCGGCGCACCCGTGGCCGCGACGCCGCTGACCGTGGTCATCGCGACCGGTGTGGTTGGCGTTGTCGGGATGGTCAGCACCGGCGTAGTGCTGGTGTTCTGGTCGTTGCAGGCAGCAAGACCGAGGGCGGCGAGACCAATGGCCAGTGCGCTGGCCGAGGTGGTGAAAGAAAAGTGTTTCATCGGGCTGTTCTCCATGAACGGGATGAGGTGTTTTGTGAATCGCGGTGGTGTTTACTTGGCCGCACCCAGCGCCTGCGCAAAGGCAGTGGCGCTGGTGGCGATGAGCTGGCTGACGTTCTGGCGATAGGCCTCGGCGTTTTCGGGCGTGGCATCACTGAGCTTGGTCTTCTGGCCGAAGCCGCCGAGCAGGCTGCCCATGGCGTTCATCACGCCGTCGCTTTTTTTCTCGGCGCTGCCGGTGGTGTCCTGCACGGCGAAGATGTTCTTCTCGGCCATGAAGGGCTTGTCGAGATACAGCGCGCCGGTGTGGCGTGGGCGATGGCTGTTGGTAAACGTGCGCATGCCGGCGGCGGTGACGAACTGCCACTCGGTGTCTTCGGCAAACAGCACATTGCCCATGGCGATGCCGGCGCGCGCGGTGCTGCCGCCCCAGAGCGCGTTGTTCTTGCTGGCGGACGGCAGGCCGAAGCCGACCAGGTAATGCACGTGCAGCAGCGTGGCACCGAGCGACTTGGCCAGCTCGCCCTCCTTCGTGCCACGGCCCTGGTTCTGCGAATCCAGGCGCTGACCGAAATCGCCGCGCCCCGTGCTGGTGGAGAGAAAGGCTTTCATGCCCGCAGGTGCAAAGACCTTGCTCACCATCGGCTTGGCCTTCACGACGCTGGAATCGGTGAAGGTGTAAGGCGAAGGCGCGCCGTATTTCTCTGCCAGCGCCTGGTAGCCCGCATCGGCGTTCAGCGCGGCCTGGTCGAGCACTTCGATGCCCGCGCTCTTGAGCGCTGCCAGCGTGTCGGCATAGGCCTGGTCGGTGATGGCCTGAAAGTCGGCATCGCTCACCCCCTGCAACTCGGTGGTGACCATCGCCGCAGCCCCACCTTGGCGGCCCTCGGCGTGAAGCTGCGTGTAGAACTCGACGCCAAACTCGGCGATGGCGACCTTGGGGCTGCCCTTGAAAGCCGAAGCCTTGTCATCGCCGATGCTGGGCGCGGCGTCGGCAAAAGCGAAGGTCGGCAACAAGAGTGCGACGGCGGCAAGGTGGGCGAGTTTCATGGGGACAGCTCCGGCGGGATGGTGTGGTCGGTGCCGATTTCGGCTGTGCTAACACTAAGCAGCGCGGGCGGCCGCAGACATAACCAGAACAGGGGGTATGGCCCGCGCTAGCCTTGACGCGAGCGTCAGCGCCGCCCCAAGGTGCGGCATCGAAATCTTGGGAGCAGCGCGATGCAAGTGGGCTTGCTGGTGGAAGATCAAGCGCCGCTGGCGCGCTGGCTGCTGGAGACCTTGCAGGAGTGCTTCCCCGGCATTCGCGTCGAGCATGCGGCCACTCTCGCAGCAGGCTTGCGCTTGGCTGCGACCGAGGCACCACAGATCGCGTTGGTCGATCTCGGCCTGCCCGATGGCTCCGGCATTGATCTGATCCGCGATCTCGCCAGCCGTCACCCGGCTTGTCACATCGTCGTCACCACCATCTACGCCGACGATCAGCATCTGTTCCCCGCCCTGCGCGCCGGTGCGCAGGGCTATCTACTGAAGGACCAGCCGCGCGAAAAGATCGTGCAGGCGCTGCGTGGCATCACAGCTGGCGAGCCGCCGCTGTCGGCCAGCATCGCGCGACGTTTGCTGCGGGTGTTCGATACCGAAACAAAGACCGCCGATGTGGCCGAGAAGCGCCTGACGCCGCGCGAGCAGCAGACGCTCTCACTGATCGCCCGCGGCTACAAGATCGCCGAGGTCGCGACCAGCATGGGCATCACCCACAACACCGCGCACGAGTTCATCAAGAGCGTCTACCGCAAGCTCAAGGTGAGCAGCCGTGCGGAGGCCACACTCGAAGCGACACGGCTTGGCCTGGTCAATCCGCACCTCTGAGACGCTGACGATTGCATCGGGTCACGAAAAGCCAAAGCAAGCTGGCATGATGATCTGATGCTCTGGCTTGCCCTTCTCCCGACCCTGTTGCTTGCATTGATCGCCGCCTGGCAGTGGCGACGGCAGCAGGCTTTGCTACGCGAGTTGCAACAGCTGCGCGAGACGCTGGTGCGCGGCCTGGCGAGCGAGCGCCTGCAAGCCGCAGCCGACGAGCGCCGCCGCCTGCTGGCCGACCTGCACGACGACATCGGTGCGAAGCTGCTCAACCTCGTCCATGCCCTCGAACGCCCCGAACAGGCCGACCTCGTGCGTTCGGTGGTGCAGGATTTCCGCGACGTGGTGAGCCGCAGCAACCAGGACGCCTGCACGCTGTTGCAGGCCTTGGGCCAGATTCGCGAGGAAACCGAGGCACGACTCGAAGCCGCCGGCAGTCTGCTCGACTGGCAGCAGCACGCCGACACCCCCGACCCGGAACTCGACGAAGCGCAGGTGCTGCACCTGTTCCGCATCGCGCGTGAGGCCGTCACCAACGCGCTGCGGCATGGGCAGGCGACGCACATCCGCATGCGGGTGCAGGCGGTGGGGGCGATGCTGATCTTCGACGTCACCGACGACGGCCCCGGCCTGCCCGCGACCGCCGAGTCCGCACAAGGCAGCGGGCGCGGCACGCTCGGCATGCGCCATCGCGCCGAAGCGCTGCACGGCACCATCGACTGGGCGCGCGGCACCACCGGCGGCACGAAAGTGATCCTGCAATTCCCGCTGCCGGCATCGGCGAACCATGTCGGCTGAAGCGGCGGTGGTGCTGCCCAGCCGCATCGCCCACTACCGCATTCTCGGCTTGCTGGGCGAAGGCAGCAGTGGTTGTGTTTATCTGGCGGAAGAAACCGCGCCGCTGCGCCGCGTCGCACTCAAGGTGCTGCGCTCGGTGGGCCTGCCGGCCGAAGCACAGCGCCGTTTCAAGCGCGAGGTGGAACTGCTGGGCGCGCTCGAACATCCCGCCATCGCGCGGCTCTACGCCGCCGGCACGGCCGAGGGCGACAGCGGCCCGGTGCCTTATCTCGCGATGGAGCTGATCGAAGGCGAAGACCTGCTGCGCCACGCCAACAGCAAGGGTCTCGACCTGCGTGCCCGCCTGCAACTGCTCGCACAGGTCGCGCGCACCGTGCATTTCGCGCACACGCACGGCGTGATTCACCGCGATCTCAAGCCCGGCAACATCCTGGTCGATGCCAGCGGCCAGCCAAAAGTGCTGGACTTCGGTATCGCCCACGCCGCACGCGCCGACCTCACGCAAATGACGGTCGCTGGTCAGGTGCTCGGTACCCTGCCCTACATGGCGCCGGAGCAAATCGCGGGCAGCGGCAAGAGCGATCCGCGCGTGGACGTGTATGCGCTGGGCGTGGTCGGCTACGAGCTGGTGTCAGGGCAGCTGCCGTTCCCAGGCCTCTCAACCGCGAGCGTCATCGAGGCCCTCGCCACCATCCAGCGCGGCACACCGCAGCGCTTGTCGAAGCTTGCACCGGCAGCACAGGGCGATGTCGAGACCATGATTGGCAAGGCGATGGCGCGCGAGCCGGCGCAACGCTATGAATCGCTCGCCGAGTTCGCCGCCGATCTCGAACGTTGGCTGCTGAATCGACCCATCGAAGCGCGGCCACCGACGGCGGGCTATCTGCTGAAGCTGTTCGTGCGCCGTCATCGCGTGGCCTCGACTGCCGCCGTGCTGGTGCTGCTCGCCATCATCAGCGGCGCCGTGGTGTCGGCGCGCTATGCGGTGTCGGAATCCCAAGCGCGTCGCGAGGCCGAACAACGCTCGGCCGAACTCGATGCGGTCAACCGTTTCATGAGCGACATGCTCACCGCCGCCACCCCCGCGCAGGCGCGCGGCCGCAATGTGTCGGTGCTGGAGGCCATCGACGCCGCGCGCATCGCGCTCGATGCCGATCGCTCGCTGCCGCCGGGCGTCACCGTGCGCCTGCGCACCACGCTGGGCGACACGCTGACCAGCCTCGGCCAAGCCGCACCCGCCATCGCCCAACTAGAAGCCGGTGTCGCCACCGCCGACACCACACCGGGCGAGGCTGCGGCCAGTCGCAGCGCGCGCATCTCGCTGGCCGCCGCCTACCAACTCGCCGGGCGTTATGCCGATGCCGAGTTGCAACTGACGCACGCGCTCGAAGGCCTGCAAACCAAAACCCTCGCGGACGAGCGCCTGCGCGTGCAGGCCGTGGGGCGACAGGCCGAACTGCTACTGGCACGGGATCGTCAGGCAGAGGCCATCGCCCTGCTGACGCCGCTGCAAGCCGAAGCGGTGGCGCGATTGGGCAAAGACGACCCCGATGCCCTCGAAACCCTGCGCCGTCTCGCCGTCGCGCTGTGGCAGAGCGGCGACTATGGCAGCGCCGACCGCCTGCAACGCCAGCTGCTGGAGCAGCGCGTCGCGCGCCTCGGCCGCGACCATCCGCAAAGCCTCGACGCGCTCGAAGGCGTGGCGCTGATCCAGCGCGAATGGGGCCGCTATCCGCAGGCCGAAATGCTGTGGCGCGAGGCGCTCGCCGCACGCCGCCGCGTCATGGGCCCCGAACACCTCACCACCCTGCTCGCCGAGCAGGGACTGGCCGCCACGCTGTGGGCGGCCGGCCGCTCGGCGGAGCCGGAGACCGAACAGCTAGCGCGCCACTCGCTCGACGGCCTGCGCGCGCAGCTCGGCGAGCAGGATTACAACACCCGCACCGCCTATATGGTGCTCGCCATCATGCTGCGCGACCGGCATCAACCGGCCGACGCCGAACCGCTGATGCTGAAGGTGCTCGCTGGCCTCGACCAGCGCCGCCCGGCGGCCATCGACATCACCGGCCTCAACCACTACGGCCAGCTGCTGATGCAGCTGCATCGCCCTGTCGAAGCACTGGCGACCTACGACCAGCTCTTGAAGCGTCTGCCCGAGGTGATGGGGCCGGAGCATCCCTCGAACGCCATCTACCGCTGCAACCGCGCCGATGCCCTGCTGCAACTGGGCCGCGCGGCGGAAGCACGCGACGAGCTGATCCCCGCGCTCGCGCAGCTCAAGGCCAACCTGGCACCCGAGCATCCGCGCATCAAGACCTGCACGCAGCGGTTGGAAGCGGCGCAGAAGGCGCTGGAGTAGACGCGGCATCTCCAATCCCGCCGTCCCTGAGCTACGATCGTGAAACCAGACGAAGACCGAAGGGAATCGGCATGAAAAGACCACCATTCACTGGCTTGGGATTACTGCACGTGCAGGGGTGTACGCCATGGCAATCCGACCCGATTGCCAACGGGCTAGCGCGACCGGGACTTTTAGGTGCCGCCTTTCTCGCCTGTATGTCGCTGGTCGCTCCAGCCGCGGCCGACACCCAAGGGCCTTCGCCGCAAAGCAGCGCTTTCAGCACCGTTGAACTCGATGCCGTCATGGTGACCGCGCGCCTGCGACCAGAAGCCGAGCAGCAGGTGCCAGTCTCGATGGCGGTGGTCAGTGGCGAGGCCTTGGTTGACGAGGGCCGCTTCAGCCTGAGCGATCTCGACAGCCGAGTCGCCAACTTGCAGATTGGCGATCTCAATGGCACGCCAACGGTATTCCTGCGCGGGGTCGGCGGTGGTGGCCGGCAGGTGGGCTTCGAGCCGCGCACCGGCTTCTACATCGATGGCGTGTTCATGAACCAGCCGCCGCTGGCCGACGCCCTGCTGCTCGACCTCGACCGCATCGAGGTGCTGCGCGGTCCTCAAGGCAGTCTGTTCGGGCAGAACACCGACTCCGGCGCGATCAGCCTGGTCACGAGGGAGCCGGGCGAGAACCCCTCGGTGCAGGCGGTGCTGCGGGTGGATGACCGCGGCGAGCAACGCATAGGCCTCGCGCAGGACATGCCGATCATCGCCAAGCGCCTGCTGCTGCGCCTGAGCGGCAACCTCGCGAAGGGCAACGGCTTCATCACCAACCGCTTCGACGGCAGCAAACCCGATGCCTTCGACGAAGCCGGTGCCCGCGCCCGGCTGCAATGGCGCATCGCCAGCAATCTCAAGGCCGACTTCGCGGCCGACATCGCCAGCCATAGCGATGACTTCCCCACCGGCGAGGCGCTCAGCAACAGCAGCGGTCTGGGCCCGGATGCCAACCCCGGCGCCTACAGCGTCGCCCTAAACACGCCGCAGGCGGACAACGTCCGTAACAGTGGCCTGTCGGCAACCGTGAACTGGGATAGCCGCTTCGGCAAGCTCACCTCGATCAGCGCCTGGCGCGAGGCCAAGCGGCACTGGCGGGTGGACCTCGACTACTCGCCGCTCGATGCCTGGCAGGTGGACAACATCGATCACTATCAGCGCTGGAGCCAAGAGCTGCGCCTGAGCGGCCAGAGCCAAGGCCTGCCACTAACCTGGCTGGCCGGTGTCTATGCCTTCCGACAGATCTCCGACTCCGATCGGGCGGTGCCGGCCGGGCCGCAGATCGGGCTGTTCATCCCGCAGGTTTCACCGGGAGACAACCTGGTGGTGACACCCCGACTCGACAGCCGCTCGGCTGCCGTATTCGGCTCCGTCGGCTATGCGCTGCGGCCCGACTTGCGGCTGGATGCCGGCCTGCGGTTGGTGAGCGTGCAGCTTCGACTCGACTACAGCCAGCTGACCACGGGCGGCCTGCGGGCGATCGGCAACCGGACCATCCTCGGCTATGAGAACAGCGCCAGCGAAAACTCAGTGCTGCCGGATGTGGCGCTGAGCTGGGACCTGAGCCCGACGCTCACCACCTATGCGCGTTACGCGATGGGCTCCAAGAGTGGCGGCTTCGATGCCGACACGCTCACCAGCAACCGCACCATGCCGGGCGAGTTCGCGGAAGAGACCGTCAACAGCTACGAGCTGGGCCTGAAGAGCCAATGGTTGCAGCGGCGGCTGCGCGCCAATCTGGCGCTGTTCCTGGCGGACTACGACGACTACCAGGTCTCGCAGTTTCGGGCTACCGGCATCGGCACGGTGACGGTGCCGGTGGTCTCCAATGCCGGCAAGGTGCGCAGCTACGGCCCCGAGCTGGAACTGCTGGCGCGACCGCTGCGCGGCCTGACCTTACGAAGCTCCACCGCCTGGGTGCATGCCGAGTACGTCGAGTTCAAGAACGGCGGCGGCAACGGCGTCGATTTCTCCGGCCACCGCGCCGAATACGCACCGCGCTGGACCACCAATAACGCCATCGAATACCGGCGCGGGGTGAATTGGGGTTGGGTCGGCGCAATGCAGGGGGCATTGAGCTATTCCTGGCGCAGCCGCTTCTATACGCAGCCCTCCAATCTGCCGATATTCCAGGCCGACACCCGCAACCTGCTGGGCGCGCGGCTCGGCCTGCAGGATCGAAGCGGCCGCTTCGAGCTGAGCCTCTATGGCGACAACCTGCTCGACGACCGCTATCTCGAAACCATCAATCGCGGCACGCTCGGCACGCTCTACGGCCGCTACGGTGCGCCGCGCAGCTTCGGCTTGCAGTTGCAGCTTCGCACCGACTGAGGTGATGCCGATGATCGAACTGGACATGCACACCCTCTGGATCTGGATGGTCCTCGCCGAGGGCTTGTTTGCCTTGCTGCTGGGCGTGGTCTGGAGTGTGCGCCGCGCCGAACCGGCGCTGGCCTACTGGGCGCTCGCCAGCTTGAGCCTCTCGCTCGGCTGCCTTGGCATCAGCCTGCGCGGCCAGCTGCCGGACTGGCTCAGCATCGGTCTCGCCAACCTGCTGTTCAGCCTCAGCTGGAGCCTGCGCTGGGCGGGCCTGCGCCGCTTTGCTCAGCAGCCGCTGCGCCTCGTCTGGGTGCTCGGCCCGCCGCTGCTGATCGGCCTCGCCTTTCAGCTCCGCAACTGGCTGCACCTTGAGACGAGCACACGGGTGGCGCTGGTGGCGCTGTTCAGTGGGGTCTACGCCGTGCTGATGATCGTCGATGCGCTGCGCGCCCAGCGGCAGGAGCGACTGGTGATGCGCAGCGTCATCATCGGCATCAGCGTGTTGGGTGTCTTGTTCGAGATCGGCATCACGCTGATCAACCTGGGCGGTGGCCCCACGCAGCACTTCCTGGCGCAGAACCTCGCCAATGCCACGGTGCTGTTGAGCCTACTCGTGGTCTCCTCGCTCTACGGGCTGAGCTGCTTCCTGATGGTGTTCGAGCGTCACGAGGGCCGCCTGGTGCGGGATGCCACGGTGGACTCGCTGACCAATGTGCTCAACCGTGCCGGCTTCGGCGAGCTCGCCAGCCGCCAGTTGCAGCGCAACTTCCGCGACAGCCAGCCGCTCTCGGTGCTGGTGATGGATCTCGACCACTTCAAGAAGGTCAACGACACCCACGGTCACGAGGCCGGCGATGCCGTGCTGCGCGCCTTTGCCCAAGCCGCCCGTGCCGCACTCAGACCCACTGATCTGCTGGCCCGCGCCGGCGGCGAGGAGTTCTGGGCGCTGCTGCCGCAGTGCGCGCTCACCGAGGCCGAGCGCAGCGCGCAAAGAGTCTGCGACGGGTTCCGCCGCGTGCGCGTCAGCCACGGCGATCAGCACATCGCCGCCACCGTGAGCATTGGTGTGGCGGCCGTCAATCTGGCGACAGAAACGATACAGGCCGCGCTGGCCCGCGCCGACCAGGCGCTATACGCCGCCAAGCACAAGGGGCGCGACCGCTTCGTGACTGCCGATGCAGCGCCGTCAGGCCTGCATGCGGTGACGGCCTGAGTCCGCGCCATGCACATCGACATGCGCACGGCCTTGCTCCTGATGTCGATTTCGTCGCTCGTCTACGGACTGCTGCTCGCTGCGGTGTGGGCCGTTCGCCGCCGCGAAACCGCGCTGGCGTTCTGGAGTGTCGCGAGTCTCTGCACGGCGGGCGGCACCCTGCTGTACTTCCTGCGCGGCACGATCCCCGACCTTCTGAGCATCGCCGTCGGCAACATGCTGATGCTGTTGACCGGCACCTTGCGCTGGGCTGGGCTCCGCCGCTTCGAGGGCCAGCACACGCCGGCCTGGCAGTACCTGAGCGCGCCACTGATGCTGTTCGGGGTCGCCGCGTTCACGGAGCCGCTGGGCCTGACCGCCGCCCGTCGCACCGTCATCATCCTGCTGGCTGCGGTGCTCTTCAACGGCCTGATCATCCGGGACTCGCTGCGCGCCTACCGTGCCGAACCGATGGTGACGCGACAGATGCTCATCGCAAGCATCGGGCTCAACATCGTCCTCGTGTGCGTGCAGCTTGCGGTCGTCTGGTTGCAGCAGCCAAGGGCCGACTTGAGTTTCACCGCATGGCAGGGTTGGTATCCCATGGTGATGCTGGTGTACTTCAGCTCCTTCGCGCTGGTGAATCTTTCCAGCTTCATGATGCTGTTCGAGCGCCACGAGAATCAGTTGGTGCGCGCCGCCACCGTGGATGCGCTGACTAGCCTGCTCAACCGTAAGGGCTTCGAGCAGTTGGCCGACCGGCAGCGGCAGCGCAGCCTGCGGGACGGCAAGCCGATGTCGGTGCTGGTGATGGACCTCGACTGGTTCAAGAGCATCAACGACCGCTACGGCCATGAAGCCGGCGACGCGGTGCTGAGCGCTTTTGCGCAGACCGCGCGCGTGGCCTTGCGACCTACTGATCTCTTGTGCCGCCCCGGCGGCGAAGAGTTCTGGGCCCTGCTGCCGGATACCGACCTAGCCGGTGCGCGCCTCGTGGCCCAGCGGGTCTGCGACCAGTTTCGCGGCAGCAGCCTGCGCTTCTCGGGTTGGGAGATCAGCGCCACCGTCAGCCTCGGCGTGGCAGAGGCGGTACTGCCCGACGAATCCCTGCACGCGGCGCTCGGTCGCGCCGATCAGGCCTTGTACGAAGCCAAGCACGCGGGTCGCAACCGGGTGGCCACCGCCGCCCTGCCGACCGCACCAGGCGATCGCTGATGTTTCAGGCCCATCTCAATTCTTCAGCAGCAGCTGGAAGCGCTGATCGTCGTGCAAGGCGTCGAGCTGCGGCTCGACCCCGAGCCATCCCTTCGAATAGTCGCTGGGCACCGCCAGCAGCTGCCTCAGCGTCTCGATGGCACGGTCGTGATCTCCCGTCAGGGCGTATATGGAGGCGAGGTCGAACAAATAGTTGGCACCGACGAGCGCATCCTTGGCGACGGGCGTGAGGGCAGCGCCGTGTTGTGCGGCCGCCACCGCCTCTGTGCGCTTTGCGAGGCAGGCCAGTGCATAGCCGCGATGGAAGTGCGAGGCGCTCTCCTCCGGGTGCTGCCGCAGAGCGGTGTCCACCAGTCGCAGCGCTTCTTCGCAATACGGGCGGGCGCGAACGGGATCGCCCTTGAGCATGTGCAGCATGCCGATGCGCAAGGCCTTCGGCTGTAATGCCTCGCCGTGGGTGGAGGTGATCCAGCCAGTCTCCATTTCATCCAGTGCCGCAATCGCCGCATCGAAGTCACGCAGCAGGTAATGCCCATCCACCCGATCCACCGTGTATTGGCGATAGGCATCAGAGCCCGGTTTCAAGCCCGCTATGAAATCGCGCATGGGCACGAGATCGCCGGACTTCGAGATCGCATCGTTCGCCTGCCACCATTGGCGATAGATCGGATCAGCGACGAGCACCATCAGTCGGCCCACGGCGGCGTGGTTCTCACTCCATCGGTTCAACTCGCGGTAGACGATTGCCAGCTGTTCCCACCAGCTGGTGGATTGTGGATCGAGCGCGACCGCCTGCTTGAACTGGTCGACGGCCTCGTCCCAGCGCCCCTGGCGACGGGCGATGACACCCAGATAACCTTGCACATTGGCGTCACTGGGCTTTGAGCTGCGGGCTGTTTCGAGTGCGGCGCGCGCGGCGGTGTAATCCTTCTGGCCCCAGTAGTGGTAGAGCCCCAGCGCCACGTGCGCTTCGGCAAGATCCGGGTCGAGGCGCAGCGCAAGCTCGGCGGCCTTGCGGGCGTCCGCCATCTGCGCCTTGTCGTGCTCTCCGTAAAAGTAGATGCGCATCTGCACGCGGCCGATCGCAGCCGCGGCCAGTGCAAAGGCCGGGTCTTCGGCCAGCGCCTGCCGATAGAGTGCGACGACCTCCGGCCAGAGTGTGTTGATGTCGTCCGGCTGTGGCGCGTCGTCGCCGCGCCGCTCCAGATCGCTGGCTTTCAGATACAGATCGTGGGCCTTGGCACTCTGTGTCGGCGCGCGCGCGATGGCCTTTTGCTCCGCTGGTAACAGGCTGGCCTGCAGGGCCGCAGCCACACCTCGGGCGACATCGCTTTGCACGGCAAACAGGTCGGTCAAATCGCGGTCGTAACTCTCGGCCCACAGATGCGCGTCGGTATGGGCATTGATGAGCTGCACGTTGATGCGAACGCGATTGCCCAGACGCTGCACGCTACCCTCCAACACCGCCGTCACGCCGAGTGCTGCGCCGATATCCGACAGCTTGCGGGTCGTGCCCCGGAACTGCTCGGTGGAGGTGCGGGAGATGACCTTGAGCGCCTTGATCTTGGCGAGTGCGGTGAGGATTTCGTCCTGCATGCCGTCCGCGAAATAACCGTTGCCCTTGTCCTCGCTCATGTTGGCGAAGGGCAATACCGCAACGGATTTTTCCAACACTGCTGCCGGGCTGGCGGGTGCGATGGCAGGCACGGGCGCAGGCGCCTTAGACCAGTGCGCGATGCCCCAGCCCACCAACACTGCTATCACCACGACGACCGCGGCAGACCTGATGGATAACGCCGCTGCGCCGAACCCTGCGAACGTGAAAGCAGTAGCGGGAGGCACTGTGGCCTGAAGCTCGATGCGGGCCAGATCGGCCGCCTCGACTACGAACACTTCGATGGGCGTGACGATGTTCTTCAGAGGCGGCGTGCCGAGCGAGCGCACCGGCAGCTCGATGCGTGGGCGGATCATGCTGAGTGCCTGACTCGACAGCGCCAGGCCGCCCTCAGGCGATAGGGGCAACAGCCGTGCAGCGGCATTGACACCGTCGCCATAGAGATCGCCCCTGCGATGCTCAACATCGCCCAGATGCACGCTGGCGCGCAGCACGATCGGCGCTTCAGTCGATGGCTCGCGCGCCAGCCGCTGCTGGATGGCGATGACCGCTTCGACCGCCGACAGCGTGCTGTCGAATTGCAGCAGGAAACTGTCACCCGCGGTGGACACTTCGCGGCCGCCGTACGCAGGGATGATCTTGCGCACCACCAGCCGCTGGCGCTCGAGCAAGCGGTCGCCGAGCCGCTCATCGCGATGCACGACCGCGCTGTAACCAACGACGTCGGTGAAGACGATTGCTGTAAGGCGCCTGCTGGGTGTTTTCATGTGGCCCCCGCCAGTGTTTTATTCCCAATCCCCTGCGGGGAATGCTAACGCACCGGCAAGGCTGTGGCGGCGCATCCACCAGTAGCCTTTCGTGGCATACGAACAAGGCGGGTGCCACACGAGTTTTCAAATCACCGGGCGATAATGCGGCCATGACAAATACCCAGCGACCGATCGACCTCCGTAGCGACACTGTCACCCGCCCCACCGACGCCATGCGGGCCGCCATGCACGCCGCCGAACTGGGTGATGACGTCTATGGCGACGACCCCGCCGTCAACCGTCTGCAAGCGGTCGCCGCCGAACGCTTCGGCTTCGAGGCGGCGCTGTTCTTTGCCACCGGCACGCAGAGCAATCTGGCCGGGCTGATGTCGCATTGCGGGCGTGGCGACGAGATGATCGTCGGTGCCGAGGCGCACACCTATCGATGGGAGCAAGGCGGTGCCGCCGTGCTGGGCAGCATCCAGCCGCAGCCGATTGCGAATCGGCCCGATGGCACGCTGGCGCTCGGCGATATTGCTGCGGCCATCAAGCCCGACGACGTGCACTTTGCCCGCACGCGGCTGCTCGCGCTGGAGAACACCATCGGCGGCAAGGTGCTGCCCGCAGGCTACGTGGCGCAGGCCACCGCGCTGGCCCACGCACATGGCCTTGCCACTCATCTCGACGGCGCCCGCATCTGCAATGCAATGGTGGCGCGTGGTTGTAGCGAGCACGAAATCGTGGCCGGCTTCGACTCCGTCTCGCTCTGCCTGAGCAAGGGGCTCGGCGCGCCAGTGGGCAGCCTGCTGATGGGCAGCAAGTCTTTCATCCAGCAGGCGCTGCGCTGGCGCAAGGCGCTCGGCGGCGGTATGCGGCAGGCCGGAGTGATCGCGGCGGCAGGCCTGTATGCACTGGAGCATCACGTTGCCCGCCTTGCGGAAGATCACGCGCTCGCTCGGCATCTCGCCGATGGCCTGCACGCGCTGGGACTGGTGGTGGAGCCGGTGCAAACCAATATCGTCTTCGTACATATTCCCGGGCCGCAGGTCGCAGCAATCTCTGCGGCGCTCAAGGCTCAGAACGTGCTCGCCAGCATCGGCCCACGCACGCGTTTCGTGACGCATCTGGATGTCACGGCAATGGACGTCGACCAGGTTCTGGCGATACTCCGCTCGGTTTTCACACAAGCCGATAGCGCGCCGCAGCCAGCAGCAGATGGCAGTCTTTATGCCTGATCGTCTGGTGCCAAAAACGGATCGTTGCCAACGGAGATAAACGACGTGCTGCAAGTCGAAAATGATCGTCAACGATCGCCTTACAATCAGCACATCCCCGCCCAATCTCCAAGCTCACAGTGAGTGTCGTTACCCATTCGGCAGCACGGCATTCGATCCGCAACCAACTGCTGATTCTGGCGGCCGTCGCGACCGGCTCGATCTGGGCCGGGGCCTTTCTGCAATACCGAAACCTGGTCGAGCAAGGCGAGCGTTTGGGACGAATCCGCGAAGGCCTGATCGCGGCACAGCACTATGCCGATGCGTCCACGTTTGGTGCGCGTGAGCGGGGACTTACCAACGGATGGTTGCACGCCCATGCCGACGAGTATCGGAATCCATCCCTATCGACGGCGCGTGCAGCGCTTGACCAGGCATTAGCGAAGATCGGACCGCCGTCGGGACAGATGCTGGATGCGCCGGTTGCCGTCCGGGTCACTGAGCTTGCCCAGCATCGCTCGGCAGCAGATCACCGCAGTGAGTCGCCCGACCTCGTCTTCAATTGGTACACAGGCCTGATTGCGGTTCTCATTGATTCGTCTGCAAGGCGCCTGGCGGACGGCATGATCGAAGTTGGTTTGCCCTACGAACACGTGACTCATTTGATGCAGGCCGCAGAAATCCTGGCGCAGGAGCGTGGCAAGGTAAACGGCTTACTTCTGGCGGGTGTCATGCCTGATGTCGCCGCCACCGATTTGATTCGTCTCACCACCCTTTATCGCGAATACATCCGCTTGTACCAGCGCTCCGCACCCAGCCCCACGCTGACCGAGAGCGCGCAAGAACTGGCGTCGCCGACGCTGCGGCTCGCCGAGGACCGAGTGGCGAGACTCATCCAAACGCGTCAGCCGGACGGCTTGGGGTTTGGCGCCGAGCAGTGGTGGAAAGATGCCAGTGCCGCAGTTGACCTTCTTCTATCGGTTGCACAGAGGCAATCTCTCAGGCTCATCGAAGCCGCAGACCAGAAGATGAAGGATCTGGAGTGGCGGATGAGGCTGTTCGCGCTGGCGCTCGGCGTGCTGGGTCTGGTGACTCTCGGCCTCTCGCTCGCCACCGTTGGCCGGATCGTCACCGGACTCAGCCGGCTGCTGCTGGGTCTTGACCTCATCTCGCAGGGGGGTAATTTTCGTACCCGTATCGACTATGGCCGACGCGACGAATTCGGAACGATTTCCAGCGAGGTGAACAAGCTCATCGCGGTTGCGGCCGACGTGGTGGAAGCGCGTGAAAAAGAAAGCCTGACCGATCCACTGACGGGATTGCTCAATCGCCGGGGTTTCGATCTGCGACTGGCAAAATTGTTGAACAGCACCATGGCGCATCCGCAGCCTGCGTGCCTGGTGCTGCTCGATGTGGATCACTTCAAGAACATCAACGACCAGTTCGGGCATCCAGCGGGAGATCAAGTACTGGTGCGCCTGAGCGCGTTGCTGACCACGCAGGCGCGCCCGGAGGATATCGCCGGGCGCCATGGCGGAGAGGAGTTCATCCTGCTGCTCGACCATTGTGATCTTGCAGGTGCACGCGACATCGCCGAAAAATTCCGCGAGCGTGTGGCCGTTCATGACTTTGCATTAGGGCTGCAAGTCACGATCAGCATCGGGATCAGCGAGTGGCGAGCCGGCAGAGACCTCACAGAGGCAATCACTGCTGCGGACGCAGCCTTGTACCGTGCCAAGCAGCGCGGCCGAAACCGGGTCGAGCTAGCGATCTAGGGCGTGGCTGGACTATTTCTGCTGCGCCAGAAAGCTCAGCAGATCGGCGCGCTCACCGGCATCGCCGAGGCCGTCGAACTTCATCTTGCCATCGGGTACCAGCTTCTTGGGGGCGGTGACGTAGAGGTCGAGCTTCTCGGCATTCCACGCAAAACCGGCGGCCTTGAGTGCGGGCGAGTAGTCGAATCCCGCGATGCTTGCAGCAGGCCTGCCAACGATGCCAAACAGCGTTGGCCCCTTTTTGTTCTTCAGCGTCTTCGCCACGCTATGGCACTCGGCGCAGTTGGAATCGAACGAGTCCGCACCGCGCGAAGCATCGCCGACCGCGAGTGCGGTCAGCGACACCATCAGCAGCGGCAATGCCAGGAGCACAGCCCGGATCACAGGGCACTCCAGAGGTAGAGGAATAGCGTGTTGTTGTCGCTGGCCTTGCGACCGCTGCCGTCGTAGTCGTTCTTGGCCCCGTCGTATTTCGAGAAGGCGGTGTATTGCAGGGCGAGCCGGTAGTTGAGCCAGGCTGGGCCGGTGAAACTCTCCTTGCCGGTCGGCGTCCAGTCGAGCTGCACGGTGGTGCCGTTGGTGTTGGGCCTCGCTACGCGGTTGTCGGCGTAGAGCGTCGCGTCTTCATTGCCCTTGCTGCCGAACAGACCCACCGTCGCGCCGTAAGTGTTCTTGAAGTAATACGCCGCATTGACGTTGTAGCTCTTCAGCGTTTGCGAGGTGTTGTCAGCGCCTCCCTCGGCAACGGTGTACGCGAGCGTCTGCTTCTCACGGATATAGGCGGCGTTCACCGTGCCGATGTGCTTGCGGGTGCCGAGAAACTGATAGCTGGCATCCAGGCCAATGTCCTTGAACTTGTCTTTGGCACCGCCGCCGTCCTCGGGCTTGAAGCTGCTGTTCATGCCGATCAGTCCCACCGAGAAATTCTGATGGTTGAAGTCCCTGGTATAGGCCAGGCGGTAGTAGGGCGTGAAGCCGGTGAGCGGCACTTCGGAATCCTTGCCGGCACCCAGGCGGCTCAAGGTCGCGCCATTCAATTTGCGATAGCCGCCGAGTTCGAGATACACCGAGTTGGCGATGAAGGCATAGCCCGTGAGGCCAAGCACGTTCTGGCCCAGGCCGTACAGCGCGTTCTCGCCGGTCAGCAGCGCATTGCTCGGCGCCCCAAAGCCCAAGTCGGACGAGGTGTAGGGATAAGCCCAGACGCCCACCGTGTTGAACGGGTCCTGCACCGTTGGGTTGTTGTTGAGCGAAAGGCCGAGCACAGCATCGGTCTCGCCAAACTTGAGCTCGCGGGCGTAGCGCACGTCGATGTTGTCCCAGCCCACGCGCTGCTCGATGCCCGAGAGCGTGACCTGGCTGAAGGTGCCGACGTGATCGCTGAGCTTGCCGGCGATGAAGCCGGAGACTTCCTGGATCGCGACGTTGTCATTGCTCTTGAAGTGCTCGGCGGCCGGGCCGTCCTGCTCTTTCTGGGTGTGCGTTGCACCGGCGATGATGTGCGCCGAGAGCGGAATACCCCACTCGGCGAACTTGCCATCGGTGTAGCCGCCGATCTTGAACTTCTGCCCGTACGGCGTCAGCTGCGGGCCAATCGCACCCACATGGCAGGACACACATTCCTGCCCGGTTTGTCGCGCGTAGCTGGGCAGCGCATGCGCAGGCAGGCTGCCGAGCAGCAGCGCTGCAACGGTCATCAATGTCCTTAAGGCGGTCAATCGGCTGGGCAGAGACATGTGCAACTCCGGTGGCAAGGAAATCAGTTGGAACGGGAAGAAGAGGAGCGCCAAGGCAGCATCGAGCGCAGCACATCGTCCTTGCGGATGGCGTGGTGCCAGAGCGCGGCGAGTGCATGAATGGTGGCGAAGGCGATCAATACCCAGGCGGTGTTCTGGTGCCAGCTCTCCAGTGTTTCGGCGAGATCACGGTTGCGCGCCAAAAGCGTCGGCAGCGGGAATATCTCCAGCAGCTGTACCGGCTGCCCACGGGCATTGGTCAGTGCCCAGCCGAGCAGCGGCATGGCGACCAGACCGAGATAGAGAAGGCCATGTACCAGCCAGGTCGCCCAGCGAATGTGGCGCGGCAAATCGGTGTTGACCTCGTGCGTCACCATCACCCAGCGCGACAGCAGGCGAATCACCACGCCCCAGAGCACCAGCAGGCCGCAAGAGCGATGCACCGCCAGCAGCACGCCGCGGATGGCCTTGTCATCGGTGAGTTCGCGCGACAGCACGCTGGCCACGCCCACGACGATCAGCAGCAGCGTCAGCCAGTGCAGCGCGATGGTCAACGGGTGGTGGCGATAGGGCACGGCGGCACAGGGGCATGAGTCGTGTACACACCCTAGAGTCGCTTTCTTACAAGGCTCTTAAGCGGGCGGGCGCCGTGCCTCACAGCCCCAGTCGAGCCCGCAGACGGCTACCATGAGACTCGCCCATCGCCCCCGACCGCAATGCGTCTGCTGCTGATTGAAGACGATCAAATGCTGGCCGAAGCCGTGCGCACCGGCCTGCATCTGGCGAGCTATGTGGTGGACTGGGTGCAGAATATCGAGGATGGTCGCACCGCGCTCAGAGCCTGCGAATACGACAGCCTGTTGCTGGACTTAGGTCTGCCCGATGGCGATGGTATGGGGCTGATTGCCGAGCTGCGCGACAGTCATCGCAGCCTGCCGATTCTGGTGTTGTCGGCACGTGACCGCATCACCGACCGCGTGCGTGCACTCGATCTCGGCGCCGACGATTACCTGATCAAGCCGTTCGATCTCGACGAACTCACCGCCCGCCTGCGCGTAGCAGCACGCCGCAGAACGGGGCGCAGTACGCCGGGTATCGATATCGACACGCTTCATCTCGACCCGGTCGGCCGCCAGGCAAAGCTGAAGGGGCAGGACATCACGCTCTCTGGCCGCGAGTACGGGGTGCTGCTCACCCTTGCCGAGAATCGGGGTCGGGTACAAACCCGTGAGCGCCTCGAAGAAGCCTTGTACGGCTGGGGCGAAGAACTGGAGAGCAATGCGGTCGAGGTCTACATCCACCGTCTGCGTCGCAAGCTGGGCAGCACCTTGATTGAAACGGTCCGGGGCGTCGGCTATGTCATCCGCTGATCCAATACCTGTCGCGAGCTGGTCGCTCAGACGGCGACTGCTGCTTCGTCTGCTGATCGTCGTCAGCCTGCTTTGGGCTGCCGCATCGGCGTTTGCGCTGCTGTCCGCATACCTCTCCACGAGTCAGGAACTGGACGACAGTCTGCGGCGTGCGGCCAGCCTGTTGATGGGTTTTGCAGAGCACGAATACGCAGAGACGGCGGGCAGCAGTCTGGCTGGCGTTTCTGCATCCGACGAGCTGCCGCACAGCGGCTTTCTGTATCAAATCTGGAGTGATCGGGGCCAGCTTTTACTGCGGTCTGAAGGTGGGCCGGAAACAGCCATTGCCGGCGACGATGAGGGCTACTCGAATATCCGCTACGCCGATGACGCCTGGCGGCTCTACAGCGTCTGGAATCCCGCACACAAGCTGCACCTGCTGTTTGCCGAGCCCCAGCAGCAGCGGCAGAGCGTGCTGGCCAGCTTGAGCTTGTCGCTGCTGCTGCCCATGTTGCTGGTGCTACCGCTGTTGGCCCTGCTGATGTGGGCCGCACTGAACAGGGGTTTACAGCCCGCGAGCGAGGCAGCCGAGTTGCTGGCGCAACGCCGCGAAGATGATTTCAACAGCATTCCACAGGCCAGCTTTCCACAAGAACTGCAAGCGCTAGTTGGTGCCTTCAACACCATGCTGGTGAGGTTGGCGAACGCGCTGCGCAACGAGCGCCAGTTTGCCGAGGACGTAGCCCACGAGCTGCGCACGCCACTGACCGCCATCCGCCTGCAAGCACAGCTGATCGAACGTGCGCCCGATGATGCGGCGACACGCCACGCCCTGGGCCGACTGATCTCGGGTGTCGATCGTACCGCGCGTCTGGTTGACCAGCTGCTGACCTTGGCGCGACTCGATCCCGAGCGTGCAGCAGATCAGGATCAGAAGGATTTTTCACTCAAACGAATTGTTGAAGAGACCGTCGGCGAGTTCGAGAATACGGTTCGCCAGAACGCGCAGCAAATCATTCTCGAGGTCAGTCCCAACACGATCCGCAGCTCACCGCATGCGGTTTATGTGGTGCTGCGCAACCTGCTCGATAATGCCCTGCGCTACACGCCACGAGGTGGCAAGGTGCGTCTGCACGCCTGCGAAGTCGGGGATGAGCTGATCCTGACGGTGAGCGATGAAGGACCCGGCATACCCGTCTGGGAACGCGAACGGGTGATGCAGCGTTTCACCCGTCTGCAATCGGACAACATGGGCAGTGGCCTGGGCTTGTTCATCGTCCGCCGCATTGCCGAAACCGCAGGTGGCAGTATCTGCATCGCCGAGGTGCTGCCTACCGGCACCAGCTTGACGGTTCGCTGGCCGTTGCGGCGTGCCATCACGGATGGGCAGAACTGAGGTGTTTGCCATCACTGTCGAGGCGATAATGCGCCAATGACCCACTCTGCCAACAGCAGTACCGCCGTCGAAGCCGATCGCCTCACTGCGATCGAAGCCAACTTCGACGGCCTAGTCGGCCCCACCCACAATTACGCCGGCCTCGCGCACGGCAATGTCGCGTCGGCGAAGAATGCGGACAAACCCAGCAACCCGCGTGAAGCGGCGCTGCAAGGCCTCGGCAAGATGCGCGCGCTGGCTGCCCTCGGTATGGCCCAAGGCGTGCTGCCGCCGCAGGAGCGGCCGCACATCCCGACGCTGAAGGCGCTCGGCTTCAGCGGCAAGGATTCCGAAGTGCTGGCCAAGGCCGCGCGTGAAGCCCCCGGCCTGCTCGCCGCCGTCAGCAGTGCCAGCAGCATGTGGACGGCCAATGCGGCAACCGTGTCGCCCAGTGCCGATTGCGCCGACGGCAAGCTGCACTTCACGCCCGCCAATCTCGCCAGCCATCTGCATCGCTCGCTGGAACCCGCAACGACCGCGCGCGTGCTGGCCGCGACCTTCGCCAACCCCAAACACTTCGCGCATCACGCACCGCTGCCCGCCACGCCCGCGATGGGCGACGAGGGCGCGGCCAATCACACGCGGCTGTGCCTGGACTACGGCGCGTCGGGCGTGGAGTTGTTCGTCTACGGCCAAGGCAGCGATGCCGAGCCGAAGCCCGCGAAGTATCCAGCCCGCCAGACGCGCGCCGCCTGCGAGGCGGTGGCGCGCTTGCACCAGCTGATGGCGGCGCGGACTGTGCACCACCAGCAGGCACCCGATGTCATCGACGCCGGCGTGTTTCACAACGATGTGATCGCGGTGGGTAACCGCGAGCTGCTGTTCTTTCATCAGCAGGCCTTCGTCGATGCGGCAGCACTCCAACGCGACTTGCTGGCGGCCTTGCCGGGCGTGCGCTTCGTCGAGGTGGCCGAGGCGGATGTAAGCGTCACCGATGCCGTGTCGAGCTATCTCTTCAACTCACAGCTGGTCTGCGTGCCGGGCACTGACGGCCACACGCTGATCGTGGCGCAGGAGTGCGCCGAGAACAAAAAAGTCTGGGCCTGCATTCAGCGCCTCGTCGCCGCGCGCGACAACCCGATCAATGATGTGAAGGTGTTCGACCTGAGACAAAGCATGCACAACGGCGGCGGCCCGGCGTGCCTGCGCCTACGTGTGGTGCTCAACCCAGCCGAGCGCGCGGCAGTGAATGCGCAGAGCTGGATCACTGCGGACAAAGCCGATGTGCTCGAAGCCTGGGTGAAAGCGCACTACCGCGACCGGCTGGTGTTTGCCGATCTCGCCGACCCGACCCTGCTCGACGAAACCCGCACCGCGCTCGACCGCCTCACCCAGCTCCTGGGCTTGGGTTCCATCTACGACTTTCAACGCTGAATCATGGCTATCGAAACCTTCACCTGGCGGCGCTTCGACGAACTCAGCAACACCGAGCTGTATGCGCTGCTCAAGCTGCGCAGCGAGATCTTCGTGGTCGAACAGAACTGCGTGTTTCTCGATCTTGACGACCATGACCAGAACGCGCTGCACCTGTTGATGCACGACGCCTCGGGCGCACTGATCGGCTACACGCGCCTGCTGCCGCCGGGCGAGAAATATACCGAGCCTTCGATTGGCCGCGTAGTGGTCAGCAGCAGCGTGCGCTCGACCGGCGCCGGCCGCCGGCTGATGGCCGAGAGCGTGCGCGGCGCGCGCCAGCACTACCCCGGCCTGCCGAATCTGATCTGGGCGCAGCACCATCTGGAGCGCTTCTATTCGAGCTTCGGCTTCGTCACCGAAACCGAGCCGGAGCTGGAAGACGGCATCCTGCACGTGAAAATGCGGCTGCCTGCGTAGAATCAGCCGCATGTACACCCAATTCTTCAACCTGCGGGAGATGCCCTTCAGCATCGCGCCCGACCCCGCCTATCTCTACATGAGCCCGCGCCATCAGGAGGCGCTCGGCCACCTGCTCTACGGCACCGGCAAGTACGGCGGCTTCGTACAGCTCACGGGCGAGGTGGGCACCGGCAAGACCACGATCATCCGCACCTTGCTCGCGCAGCGGCTCGACAATGTGGATGTGGCGATGATCCACAACCCGAGGCAAAGCGAGCGCGAGTTCGTGCAGAGCCTCTGCGACGAGCTGGGCATCGGCTACGACAAGGCCAATCCTTCGCTCAAGACGCTGGTGGATGCGCTCAATGCCTATCTCATCGAGCGCCACACCGCAGGCCGTCGCACCGTGCTCATCATCGACGAGGCGCAGCAGCTGGCCCCTGATGTGCTGGAGCAGGTGCGCCTGCTCACCAATCTCGAAACCGACAAAGAGAAGCTGCTGCGCATCATGCTCATCGGCCAGCCGGAACTGGCCGAGCTGCTGGCGCGGCAGGACCTGCGTCAGTTGGCGCAACGTATCACCGCGCGCTATCACCTCACGCCGCTCTCCGGCGACGAGACGGTGGAATACATCGCGCATCGTCTGCAGGTAGCCGGTGGTGCACGGGATCTGTTCAGCCCGGCGGCGATCAAGCTCATCCACAAGCATGCGGGCGGCATCCCGCGCCTCGTCAACATCCTCTGCGACCGCGCCCTGCTCGGCGCCTATTCGCAGAGCGTGCGGCAGGTGACGCCGGAGATGGTGAGTCAGGCAGCAGCGGAGGTATTCGGCACGCCCGCCTCGCTGATTGCCGGCATTCGCCCACCGACGAGCGCTGCACGGGTAACGCCAGCCTTCAAGCTGCCTCGCCTCGCCCTGCCCGGCGGCTGGCTGCGCTGGGCCGAAGGGGCGCTGGTGCTGGCCGGGCTGGTGCTGGCCGCCACGCTGCTGATGCGCGAATGGCGCAGCGCGCCCGCTAGGGCTGAACCCGCCAGCACGCTCAGCGAACCAGCATCCACACCTGCATCGGCTGAGTCCTCCAGCACGGCGGCGGCGCCTGTTGCCGATGTCGTCGAACCCCGCAGCGCATCGCCAGAGCCGGTGCCCGTGCAGAGCACCAGCATGCCGCAAGCCGCGCCGCCCTCGGCCATCGCCGATGCCTACGCGCCGCTCAACAGCCTGGTGCAGCGGCTGGCGCAACTCTGGCAGCCGGGCTTCAAGCTGCAACGCGGCGAGCGCGCCTGCAACTCGCTGCGCATGTCCCGGCTGGAGTGCCTGAAAGGCAGCGCCGAATGGAACGATCTGGTCGCCATGAACAGCCCCGCCGTGCTGACGATTTCGGAAGGCGGCAGCCTGCATTACGTGCTGCTGCGCGAACTCGGCAACGAGCAGGCGACGCTGCTCGGCACCCGCGGCAACGTGCGCGTGCCGGTGGCCACGCTCGACCCGCTGTGGACCGGCGAATACCTGCTGCTCTGGCGGCGCGAAACCGACGAAACGCTGATTGGCCCGGACATTCGCGGCGAGCCGATTCTGTGGCTGCGGCAGCGCTTGGCAGTGCGGCTGGGCGATGCCAACGTCATCACTGGTGACGAGACCTGGGATGAAGCCTTGCGCAAGAACGTGCAGCGCCTGCAATCGCAGATCGGCGCACGACCCGATGGCGTTGCCGGGCCGCGCACGCTGATCGCGCTCGCCAGCCAGCCTGGGCCGGTGTTGTCCGTGCGCGAGAAGGCGACGCCATGAGCCTTATCCTCGATGCACTGAAAAAAGCCGAGCAGGACCGCCACGCCGGGCAGGCACCGGTGCTGGACGAAATGCTGATACGCCGCACGGCCGCAGCCCCCAGGCGTCGCGACCCGCAGCAGGATGTCTTGCTGGTCGCTGCCATCCTGTTCGCGGTGCTGTTTGCGCTGGCTGGATTGGTCTATTGGTTCTGGCCTGCTGGCGAAGCGGCTCCGGCCGCAGTCGCCACCAGCACGGCCGCCCCAGCCACCGAGCAACGCGCTGAAGAAAGCACCCCAGCGCCCGCCATGCGCATCGACCCCGAACGGCTGGAGGCGCCCGTGGCCGATGTGCCGGAAGAACCCGTGGCCAGCACCGACACCGGTGCCGCGCAGGCCATGACCATGGACGAGCTGGATGGCGACGCGCCCCAGCCCTCCCCCAGCAAGCCGCCGCAGTACGAGCCGCCAACGCCACCCGTGGTTGCCGAAGCCGCACCTGCGCCGACCCAGCCCACCGTGACGCCCACCCCGGCACCCGCGCCTGCCGTTGCGGCCAGCGCACCGCCGCCGCAGGACAACGCCGCCGTGCGCCCGCTCAAGGAAATGCCGCCCGCCTTCCGTAGCGAGTTCCCCAAGCTGGTGGTGGACATCCACGTCTACGACGAAAACCCCCTTCGGCGCTTCGTGCTCGTCAACGGCAAGAAATACCGCGAAACCGACACACTGATGGAAGGCCCGCGTGTGGTCGAGATCACGCCCGTGGGCGTCGTGGTGGAGCACCGCGGCAGCAAGGTGCTGGTAGAGCTGCCGCGTTGATTGGTGGGCACGCAGTAGTCATTAGCCCGGATTAAATCCGTGGCAGTTGCAGCGCAATCCCGGATTTCATCCGGGCTACGTCACTAATCCGACCTGCGCAGGCTGCTGCAAGCAAGTTAAGTTTTAGTCAGATTTAGTCGGCGGCACACTACTTGTCGCTCCGTTTCCGGCCTGTCGTTTACGCCGTTCCACTTTTTTGTAGCGAATCTTTTTAGCGAGGTTAGCCACATCTGCATTGCCTGGCTCATCCAGCTCGGCCCGACTGTTCTCCCGGCGTGTGCTCGCCACAGTCGTATGGATGCTTTTACTCATGCGTCTATTACTTTAAGGAAGATCAAGCAGCCTTGGCCTTCGCCACCGCCGTCATCTCCGCGCAAGCCGCCTCAAGCCTCTTCAAACCCTCGGCCACTTCCGCCTCGGTAATGTTGAGTGCCGGGGCCATGCGCAGCACGTCGGGGCCGGCGACCAGCGTCCAGACGCCATGCTTGAGGCCGGCGTTGACGAACTCCTTGGCCTTGCCCTTCCATGCCGCGCTCATCGGCGCGCCGACCAGAAGCCCTAAGCCACGCACCTTGTCGAACACGCCGTAGCGGCTGCCGATGGCCGTGAGGCCCTCGTGCAACTGCGCAGTGCGCGCCTTGACGTTGGCCATCATCTCCGGCGTGTTGATGGCCTCGAACACCGCATGCGCCACCGCGCAGGCGAGCGGATTGCCGCCGTAGGTGCTGCCATGGGTGCCGAACGCGAGCGTCTCGGCGTGTTTGGCGGTGGTCAGCATCGCGCCGATGGGAATGCCTCCGCCCAGCCCCTTGGCAGTGGTGAGCACGTCCGGCACCACGTTGTAATGCTGGTAGGCGTACAGATGCCCGCTACGACCGTTGCCGGACTGCACTTCGTCGAATACCAGTAGCGCGTTGTATTTGGTGGCAAGGCAGCGCGCGGCCTCGATGAAGGCCTGGGTGGCGGGCAATATGCCGCCCTCGCCCTGGATCGGTTCGAGCACGATGGCGCAGACCTCGTCGCTCATCGCGGCTTCGAGCGCCTGCACATCGTTGAATGGCAGGTGGCGAATGCCGCCGGGAATGGGCTCGAAGCCCTGGGTGTATTTGGCCTGCCCGCCCACGCTCACGGTGAACAGCGTGCGGCCGTGAAACGCGTTGAAGAACGAGATGATCTTGTTCTTGTGCGGGCCAATGAGATTGCCATGGCGGCGCGCGAGCTTGAAGGCGGCCTCGTTGGCCTCAGCGCCCGAATTGCAGAAGAAAACCCGCTCGGCAAAGGTCGCGTCGGTGATGGCCTGGGCGAGCTTCAGCGCCGGCTCGTTGGTCATTACGTTGGAGAGATGCCAGAGCTTGCCAGCCTGTTCGGTGAGCGCATTGACCATGATCGGGTTGGCGTGGCCGAGCACGGTGACGGCGATGCCGCCGGCCAAGTCGATGTACTCCTTGCCCTGCTGGTCCCAGATGCGCGAAGCCTCACCGCGCACCGGGATGATCTCGGCGGGCTGGTAGTTGGGGACCATCACTTCGTTGAAGGTCTGGCGGCTGACAGTCATGGCTTGCTCTCCGGTGACAACAAAAAGCCCGCTGGAGGAGGATCATTTTCCGTCCAGCGGATAACGAAAAAAGCCCACTGGAAGAGCATCACTTTCCGGCCAGTGGTCAACGAAAAAAGCCCACTGGACTAAGTGGGCCTTATGAAACAATGGGCAGAGAGTCTTGGCTGGATTCACACCTGCCGAAGATTTTCTGCCTGCGGATTTTAACGCCGATTCGATGAGGTATGTGTCGGCGATCAGGCCATTCGCGGTCTTCGGCAGGCACCCAGAATCGCCATCTACTCAAAACCGGCATGTCTCGGCGTCACTTTGAATCCTTGCTGGGCTTTGCAGCGTCGCGCAGTGACTCGAAATCAGGCTTGTATGCCTTGATGAACGCATTACGCACGATGCCCCAGAGCGCACCCGGCACATTGACGGTGCTGTCGTCGATGGAGCCCCTCAGTTCAATTCGGGTGCCGAATTGATCGTTGCGGCGGTTGGTGAACACCTCGACCGCGACGGTGGCGAGAGACTGCCAGATCACGCGCAGCGGATTGGTGCTTTTGGTATCGCCATCATGCGCCCAGCTGAAAACCTTGAGGTCTTTGATCAAGGGTTTGGCATAGCCGCTGATCCTGCCTTTTTCAGCGGTGACTTCGGCAACGAAATCGCCGCTGCCAGAGGCGATGTCGAGCCCGGAGTAGGCACGCACGAAGCTGTTGGCCAGCGTCAGGTCGATATCGAGCACCCGCAGCTTGAAAACGAAGCTGTCCGGTCGGCCAATGGGGTCGAACTCTCCCGATGTATCGAGACGGGCCTGGTCGAAGACCTTCGCCGTTCCATCGAACGTAGCCCTGCGTATGGCGCTGCTGGAGTTGGTGAGGTTGCGCACAACAATCTGTACGTCGGTGACCTTGAGGTCCACCGGCGGGGTGGAGCTCAGGTTGCGAAAGTGCACTCTGCCGTCCCGCACCACGACCTCATCGAGTTGGATCGCCAGTAAATCCTGCAGCTTTTGGCGCCAGTCCACACCGACACCAACCTGCTTTCTGGCACTGGCCTCGGCATCAACGAAGTTCAGATCAGGCTGCTGGAACTCCGCGGTGCCCACCAAGGCGCCGCGGAGCAGTTGCCGCCAACCCAGCGAAAGCTCGACCTTTGGCGCTGAGAGCAAGGGGATGGGAACCTCGCCGTTGTTTTTCTCGATGTTGAGTTGGTGAAGCGTGTAGGCGCCCCTCCATAAATGCAGATCAACATCCTGTACGACGCCGTGGTAGTCGCCCATATTGCTGAGCTTCCCGTTCACGATGCGCAGCACGCCATAGGGCAGCAACGCGCGGATCAGCACCACAGCCGCAACAAGGCCCAGAAACCAAAACCCTGCACGGTGGTGGCTTCGCATCAAATCAGTCCGTCGGTCTCAATCGGTCAGCGAGCCGCTCTACCGCGCAGAGCAGACGCTCCTGTGCGGCAACCACCTCTTGATACGGTCGCCCGAGGGTTTCGAGAAAGCCGACATCCTGTCCGCTTTGCAAGGATCGAAGGCATTGATCAATGTGCGCGTTGCGATTGAAGACCATTGTGATGTCCATCGAGCCGTCCGGTGCGTGGAGTGATTGACGCAAGCGAGCATTGACCACCCGACTTGATTGCGGCTGAACCCAAGGCCTTCCGCTTGCGCTCATTCCGCATTGACGATTGCGAGCAGTGCCGCGTCGATATCCGCCATTCGCTGCGGCCTTACGAGCCGCGAAACCTCTCGCCCGTCCTTCAGGAAGATGAGAGTGGGCCAAAGCTTGACGCGGTAGTGGCGGCCCAGTGGCCGGCCGCTGCCGTCGGTGACCTTGAGATGCTTCACGGCCGCATGCCGCTCCAGAGCCGCTGCGATCAGCGGCTGCGCGGCACGGCAGTGGCCGCACCAGTCGGTACCGAACTCGATGAGTGCAGCACCGATCATCGCCTCGATGACTTCGAGCTTCGGTTCTTCAAGCGACTCTTCTTGCATGCCTGCTCCAGACTCGACGACCTATCAATGCACCATGGGTCAGCTTGCCGACAAGCGCGCTGCGGCAGAAGGCTGAGTACTTATCCGCCTTCTTTCTGCAACGAAACAGATTGCCTACAGGCGAGATTCATCCGGATATTGCTTTAGAGTGCTGAGCCGTCTCTACGCGGCACCCCTCCACATCGAGAACGAGTACTCATGGCCACCAAGAAAGACCCCGTTAAAAAGCCAGCCGCAACCAAGAAGGCTGCCCCCGCAAAAGCAGTCGCAAAGCCGATCAAGACCGCCCTGAATAAAACAGGCCTTCTTGCCCATGTTGCCGAACAAAGCGGCGTTGAGCTGAAATCAGTGCGCCTCGTGCTCGCTGCGCTTGAAGGTGCAATTGCATTGTCCGTCAGCAAGAAGGGCGCAGGCACTTTCGTACTGCCCGGCTTCCTGAAAATCTCCGCACTCAAGATTGCCGCCAAGCCCAAGCGCAAGGGTCCGAACCCGTTCACCGGCGTCGAGCAGTGGTTTGCAGCCAAGCCTGCCTCCATCAAGATTCGCGTGCGTCCGCTCAAGAAACTCAAGGACGCAGCGTCTGCATGAGGTCGGTCCAGGATGAGCACACATCAGTGCTCATCCTGGTCTGCTGCAAGGCTGACTCTCAACAGCTGCCCCACAAACGAAAAAACCCCACGTTTCCGTAGGGCTGCTCAACGTTTTGAGACTCTCTGAAACTATTTGAATGGTGGAGTGGAGGAGGATCGAACTCCCGACCTCTGCATTGCGAACGCAGCGCTCTCCCAGCTGAGCTACCACCCCGTGAAGACGCCGGGAGTCTACGCGGCGCATTTGCGAAACGCCAGCCGATCACGAGGCAGAATGGAGCTATTAATGACCACTCTCGCCATGCCCATGCGCGTCCACATCTTTGCCCGTGCGCCCATCGCGGGGCAGTGCAAAACCAGGCTCATGCCGCGCCTCGGCGCGCGCGGTGCGGCGTGGGTGCAGCGGCGGCTGGTGGAGCGTGCCCTAACCACTGCCTGCGCAGCGGCAGGCGCTGAAAACGTCACACTCTGGGGGGCACCCGACGCGGCACATGGATTCTTCATGCAGTGCCGCCAGCGTTTCGGCATGCGGCTGGCGAGGCAGGGACGCGGCGATCTCGGCACCAGGATTCGCAGTACGCTGAGGCAGAAGCCAGGCCTGCTGATCGGCTCGGATGCCTTCGGCTTGCAGCTGGCCGATTTGCAGCAGGCCGCAGCAGCGCTCGCCAGCAGCGATTACGTGCTGCTGCCAGCGCCCGATGGCGGCTATGTACTGATCGGCAACCGTAAGCCGCTGCCACCGCTCGCCGGCGTGCGCTGGAGCAGCGGCTCGGAGTGCGCACAAACCGCTCGCCGCCTGCGGCGCGAGGGCATTTTGCAGCGGCTGTCGCCGCCACGCGAAGACTTCGACAACCCCGCAGATTGGCGGCGGGCGCGACGTTTGGGACAGCTGGCACCACTGGTGCGGCGCTGATCCACAAAGGACTTTCACGCGCGACACTTCCCTTATGGCCCCAAGCCTGTTAAAACGCGCCCGCTTTTAGAACCAGTGAAGAGAAATGGCAGGACGTCCCAGCAAGAAAGCCAAAGAAGCCAAGGCGCAAGCCGAAGCTGCGGCCAAAACCTACGATGACTACGCCGGTGACGACTCGGGCTTTACCGAAGACGTGCCCGACATCGAGACGGCCGAAGGCGAAGAACGCCGCGACTGG
Source organism: Stagnimonas sp. (assembly GCA_965279705.1). Taxonomy (GTDB): domain Bacteria; phylum Pseudomonadota; class Gammaproteobacteria; order Nevskiales; family Nevskiaceae; genus Stagnimonas. Next base: position 1,273,248 of record OZ257257.1, on the reverse strand, counting down.
CGTGATGTGGAGAAGTACCGCGAGGCCCGCGACCTGCGCAAGCTGGTTGAGGAAGACCTTGAGGCTTATCTCTTCCGCGAAGAAAAGCCCCGCATCGTCAAGAGCAAGTAGCTCTCGAAGCTGCTCTGCTCTCTCCCGCCTTCGGGAGAGAAACCTAATTCCCGTCTTCGGGAGAGGAACCTAATTCAGGGCAGCGTGCGGGTCAGCAGCGTGAAGGCTTCTTCGACGCTGTCGGCGTAGCTGAAGATGTTTTCATCGTCGGCGGCGATCAGCCCGCGACGGGTCAGCGCCGGGATGTGCAAGATCTCTTTCCAGAACTCGCTGCCATAGAGCACCACCGGCATACGTTCGGCCTTGCCGACCTGCGTCAGCGTCAGCACCTCGAACAACTCGTCGAGCGTGCCGAAGCCACCCGGAAATACCACCACCGCTTTCGCCAAGTTCATGAACCAGAACTTGCGCATGAAGAAGTAATGAAACTCGAAGCCGTGGCCGGCATCGAGATAAGGATTGCCGTGCTGCTCGAACGGCAGCGAGATGCCGATGCCGACATTGAGCGCGCGATTCACTCGCGCGCTGCCCTCGTGCAGCGCTTCCATGATGCCGGGGCCACCGCCGGTGACCAGGTGATAGCGCTCGTTCGCCGCATGGGTGTCGGTGGTCCAGCGCGCCAGCCGCTCGCCCAGTTCGGCCGCGTCATGGAAGTAGTCGACACCGGTCGCACCCTCGGTGAGACGACGCACGCGGGCCGAGCCGAAGGCAACGATGGCGCGACTCACGCCCTCGCTTTTCAGGCGCGACAGCGGCTCCAGATATTCGCAGAGGATGCGCACGCTGCGGGCGTCGTCGCCGTTCAGGAAGTCGGCGTTGTTGTAGGCCTTGATGAGGTTCATGGATGCTTTTAGCGGCGTGCGTGCACGCCAAAGAGAAGGCTAATTACGGCGTGTGCTGCGTACGCCGTACTCGTAGGCGAGATCGACGCCGATCACGCTGAAATCGTAGCGGCTGTTGGCCACGTTGGAGCCGCGCCGTTCGTAGCGGTATTCCGGCAGGATGCTGAAGCGGTAGAACGGCTGGTAATCGAGGCCGAGGCGAATGTTGAAGACATCGTCCTTGCGCGGCTCGCCCGCCACCGTGAAACCTGGTGAGCCCTCGTAGCTGGACTCGTAGCGCTCGGCCGCCACCGCAAAGGCGAGCTTGGCCGACCAGCGATAGTCGTAGGTGGCCTTGAAGCCCAGGTTCTCGACATAGTTGGCGCTGACGTCTTCGACGTAATACAGGTCGCGGTAGGCCTCCAGCTGCATCTGGCTGATGCCGGAGAAGCGACGCGTGTAACTGGCCCGACCGGTAAAGCCACTGAAATCCGGCACGCCGGCATCGTCGTGGCGGCGCTGTGTGTAGCCCAGCTGCATCGTGAGGTCTGAAAGACCGCTGGGCGTGTAGCCGACCCGTGCCAGCAGACTCTGCTGGTCGTAGTCCTTTTCGCGACCATCACCCGGTATGACGACACGGCGCGGGTATTCGCCCTCGGCGACACGCACGGCAAGGCCGAGCGACGAATAGCCATTGCGACGGTACTCAACACCCAGCTCGCCCGCGTCTTCGCTGAGATCGTAGTCCTGCGAGGCGATGCGCGAGGCTTCAGTCTGATAATGCTCAGCGCGGGCAATGCCGGTCCAGCGCGGCGTCACTGCCAGCCGCAGCTCGGCGGTCGCCTGGTCCACGGTGATGAAGCCATTGTTGGTGTCGTCGCGGTAAATGAAGTTTTCCTGCCGGCGTTCGCGCCCGGCATCCAGCTTCAACCGCAGCAGCGAGGCATAGGCCAGACGCGCTTCAGCGCCCACCAAGTAACGGTTGTAGTCGAGCGTGTCGAGGCTGGTGTAGTCGATGCGGTCGAACTCGCCGCGCACCTCCAGCTCTTGCAGGCTTTCGCGCAGCGTCAACTTGGCTCCTGCGCCCAGAGTCTTGATCGTGTCACCGACGCGCGGCGCGGCACCGGGCGCAGGGTCGTCCGGCGCGCGGAATACATTGTCGTCGCGCTGTACTTCGGCATGCACCGAGGGCTTGAACTGCAGGTTGAGTGCACCCGCCGCGGTCGCGGCAAGGCTCAGCGCCAACGCCGCACCGAGCCTCTCAATACGCATTTTCGTCGCCACGGGCGATCGTCCACACCGTCAGGAAGATGATCTTGATATCGACCCAGGGCGACCACATGCGGATGTATTCGAGGTCGAAGCGGATGCGCTCTTCCATGCGCTCGATGTTGGCCGTCTCGCCACGCAGACCGTTGACCTGCGCCCAACCGGTGACGCCCGGCTTGACCTTGTGGCGCAGCATGTAGCGGCGCACTTCCTTGCGGTAGTGCTCGTTGTGGGCGACGGTGTGCGGGCGCGGGCCGACCACGCTCATCTCGCCCTTGAGCACGTTGAAGAACTGCGGCAACTCGTCGAGCGAAGTCTTGCGGATGAAGCGGCCGACGCGGGTGATGCGGTCGTCGTCCTTGGTGGCCTGGCGTGTGCCGGCATCGGGAGCGTCCATTTTCATGGAGCGAAACTTGTAGACCCAGAAGCGCTTGCCGTTGAGACCATAGCGCTTCTGCTTGAACAAGGCCGGGCCGGGCGATGAGAGCTTCACCGCGATGGCCACACCGATCAAAACCGGCGAAATGGCGATGACGGCAAAGAACGCGAACACGAAATCGAACAGCTGCTTCAACATGCCATCGACGCCATAGAACGGCGATTCGGCTACCTGCAATACCGGCACGCTTTCGATCTCGCCCACCTGCGCCTTCAGCAGCGAGAACATGAAGAAGTCCGGCACGTAATAGAGCGAGGCGGTGGTGTTGCCGAGATCGTCGATCACCGCAATGGCGCGGCGGGCACCGGAGTCCGGCAGCACCACAAACACCACTTCCACCTCGTGGTCGCGCACATACTGTGCGGCGTTGCGCGCCTTGCCCAGCAGAGTCAAACCGGGGATGCCGCCGCCGGTGCGGTCTTCTTCCCGGTCGTCGAAATAGCCTTGCAGGTCGTAGCGGTTGGAGTGGCGCAGTTTCTCACCGAGCATGCGCGCCGAATCGTTGGCGAACACGATCACCGCGCTGCGCTTCACCGCCATCTGCGGCAGTACGCGGCGCAGGCCGTAGCGGGCGATCACATGAGCGAGCAGAAACAAGAACGGCACGGCGATGAACCAGAGCACCAGCACCCGTCGGGCAAAGACATCGGCAAACTGGCTGAGCAAGCCCAGCAGCAGCAGGCCGGTGACCATCCATACCCAGTGGACCAGCACCTGTGTGCCCATCGCGCCGACGCGGCCCGGCTGCCAGCTTTCGGCCAGATCGAAGCGGCGGAACACGAAATAAGCCAACAGGCCAGAGAGCAGAGCCAGCATCTGGTAGGTGGTGTAGACCTGTTCGCCGCAGAGACGCGCGATGGCCAACAGGCTCAGGCCAACAATCAGCGCATAGACCGAGCCCTGGATGGTGAGCGCCCGCGAGTTCTGTTTTTGGAGCACGGCGATGAGGGGTGGTCAGTCGGCAGGCAAGATTATGCCTTGCCACCCTTCAGCGCAGCGGCCGGTGCTGCATATTCTCCATAGCGCGCACCCCAGAAAGCCGAGAGCTTGCCGATGTTGGCAGCGGCCTTCACCAGCCAGGGCATGGCGCGATGCAGGCCCAAAGGCAGCAGCAGCACGCCCAGCAGCAGGGCCAGCAGCCATTGCGCAAAGGCGCGCAGCACGAACACCGGCACATCCAGCGCCTGCACCGGCTGGTAGTGACCGCTGCGCCAATGCCGGGCGTAGTCCTGCCCGCCGCGCAGGGCACGCAACAGCAGCCAACGCGCCTTGAGCCGCGAGGGCTCGACCGGCTCGCTCAGCAGCGCCTCTTCGCACCACACCAGCTTGCCGCCGGCGTTGACGAAGCGGCAATACAGATCACCATCCTCCCCGCCCGAAAGCCCCAGCGACTCGTCATAGGGGCCATCCAGCGCCTTGACCCGGCTGGCGCGCAGCAGCGCATTGCCCTTGCTGATGCGGTCGAGCGGAAACGTCTGGCCAGTGGGGTGGTGACGAGTGGCGTAGAAGTCGCCGCGGCGTATCCAGGCCGGGGCCTCGGGTGGCACGATGCAGTGCACTGGCCCCAGCACGCCGTCAGCCGCGGCGGACTGCGTCGTGGCCAGCAAGGCGGTCAGCCAGTGCGGTGGAGCGCGTTCGTCGTCGTCGATGATCGCCAACCAGTCGCCCGTTGCCAGCGCCACCGTGCGGTTGCGGGTGCGCGAGATGTTCTGCACCGGCTGCACTTCGTACTGGATCGGGAACGGCACGATGGTGCGACAGCGCTCGACGGTGGCCTCGGCGCTGCCGGCAGCGTCGTTGTCCACCACCACCACTTCGTCGGGCGGGCGGGTTTGCGCGGCGAGATCCGCCAGCAGAAGGGCCAACTGGTCATTGCGGTGGTAGGTGGCCAGGCAGACGCTCACCGTGCCCATGCCCTCGCCCGCCACGGCCAAGCTCACGCCCGCTCGGCGGCCAGATCGGCGCGCACCTGTCGCACCGTCAGCACCGCCGTGCCGATGAAGTTGAGCAGTTCGCCGGCGACCAGACCCATCACCGCGCCGACCATGCCGTAGTGATCCATCGCCCACCAGCTGAAACTGAGCGAGAACACCGCCGAACTCGCTGCCACCCAGGCCAGGCTCTTGAAGCGCTCGCGGATCAGCAGCACGGTCTGCAACTGGTCGCGCACCACGGCGATGAAGAACACCAGAATCCACAGGCCGATGAGCGCATCGCGGTCGGCGATGTTCTTTTTCAGCACCACGTCGATCACCCAGTCGCGCAGCACCCACAGCAGGCCATCGTAGAGGCCCATCAGCACCAGCAAACCGAAAGTGAAAAACAGCATGCGCCGCACCAGCTCGCGCATGCCCAGCTCGTTGTACCAAGTCGCTGCGGTGGGCATCAGCAGCGATTTCACGCCGGCCGTGAGCAGATTAACCGGCATCAGCAGCAGGCGGGTGGCGGCAATGGCGGCGACGGTGGCGACGTCGAGTTTCATCGCCGTCACGTAGTTGTAGCCGTAGTTGCAGATCCAGTAGATGACCGAGCCAACCGCCGCCCAATAGCCCAGCACCAGAATTTCTTTCAGCGCCGTCGGCGCGTCTTCGGTTGCCCAGCCCGGCGAGCGCCCGAACGAGCGGCGCGCCGCCCAGGAGCCTGCCACCGACGCCAGCGCGATCGCACCGATGGTGGCCGGTGCCGCCGGCTTGACCAGCATCACCGCCGCGAATGCCCCGGCCAGCAGCACGGCGGAATAGACGGCATCTACCGCCAGCACGGCCTGCGGCCGCGAATACAGCATCAGCGACGAGCGCAGGTATTCGCGCTCGATAGCCGTATGGGTGGTGATGATGAACGCTGCGAAGAGCAAGGCGTATTCCCAGGTCAGCGGCACGGCGACCGTGGCCACCGCCAGCAACCCGAGTGCGACCGGGGTGAGTCGATTGCTGAACTGCCGCAGCCGGCGATGCAGGCTGGCGACCATCACTCGTTTGGCCTCGGCATCGCGCTTCGGCGCCAGCACCGCCAACGGGCCGCCGATCAATGAGCCCTGAAAGCTGGTGACCAGCAACAGCGTGCTGAAAGCCAGCACGTAATGGCCGTAATCCTGGTCGCTGACATTGCGGATGAGCAGCAGACCGACGATGAAATTGGTCGCCGACAGCATGGCCTGGTCGATCACGGCACTGCTGAACAAGCGCAGCATTTTGCTGCCGGCCAGTGCTCGAATCATCGTGATGGGTTTCCGTCTGCGGATACTGGAAAAGATGCTAGCCGAATCGGCGCGTTTTGAATGCGCTTTGTTCGGCAGTGCGAGGCGACAAAAACAACGATACGAGCGCTCGCCGGGTTTGGATTACCCCTGTGCGGTGGTCTTTGCCGCCGGTTTGTATTCAGCACCCCAGATCCACTCCTCGACCAGAGCGCAAATGGCGTGGCCGATGAGGATGTGATTCTCCTGGATGCGCGGCGTGTGGGTGGAGGGGATGCACAACGCGTAATCGCAGAGTGTTTTCAGCGCCCCGCCCGCCCCGCACAGCGCCACGGTGTGAATGCCGCGCTGTTTGGCGGCGGTCACTGCCGCAATCACGTTCCTGGAATTGCCCGAGGTGGAGATACCGATGAATACATCGCCCTCGCGGCCATTCGCCTCCAGCTGGCGGGCAAACACGTGGTCGTAGCCGTAATCGTTGCCGATGGCGGTGAGCATGGAAGTGTCGGTGGTGAGCGAAATCGCCGCCAGCCCCGGCCGGTCGAACTCGAAGCGGCTGACGAACTCGGCAGCGATGTGCTGGCTGTCTGCCGCGCTGCCGCCGTTGCCGGCCAGCATCACCTTGTTGCCGGCGCGCAGGGCGGTTTCCACCAGCCTGGCTACCTGCACGGTGGTGGCCAGCAGTTTTTCGTCCTGCAACACCTGCTGCTTGGCTTGCAGGGAGGCAACGATCATGCTTTTGACGGCTTCAATGCTCATGATTTTCAGCTCCAGATGGATATGGTGACCCTTGGAGCGTACACCGCGTTGCTGAATACACGTTCTAGTGTTGGGCGTACAGCTATGGTTTGCGCCCTGCCCTGATCTGCACGCCGCCGTTCCGCGCAAACCCTATCTGCATCACTCTTCCTCAATCTTCTTATTGTCCCCAAGCCCTTATGAGCATTGCTGTCATCACCGGTTCCGCCGGCCTTATCGGTTCTGAAGCCGCCCGCCATTTCGCCAAGCTCGGCATGGATGTGGTCGGCATCGACAACGATATGCGCGCCCGTTTCTTCGGCGCGGAAGCTTCCACCCAATGGAACCGCGAAGCGCTGCAATCGGAGCTGAAGAACTACACGCACGTCGAGATCGACATCCGCGACTTCGATGCCATCGAGTCCTTGTTCAAGAAATATGCGGGCGATATCGGCGTCATCATCCACACCGCGGCTCAGCCCAGCCACGACTGGGCCGCACGCGACCCGCACATGGATTTCTCGGTCAACGCCAACGGCACGCTGAACCTGCTGGAAGCGACCCGCCGCCACTCGCCGCGCACACCCTTCATCTTCACCTCCACCAATAAGGTCTACGGCGACACGCCCAACCGCCTGCCGCTGATCGAGCTGGAAGACCGCTGGGAGATCGACCCCAGCCACACCTATGCCACCGGCATCCGCGAGGACATGTCGATCGACCAGACCATGCACTCGCTGTTCGGTGCCTCCAAGGTCGCCGCCGACGTGCTGGTGCAGGAATACGGCCGCTACTTCGACATGCCCACCGCCTGCTTCCGTGGCGGTTGCCTGACCGGCCCCGGCCACTCGGGCACGGCGCTGCATGGCTTCCTCGCCTATTTGATGAAGTGTGCTGCGACCGACACCGCCTATACGGTCAACGGCTACAAGGGCAAGCAGGTGCGCGACAACATCCACAGCCACGACCTCATCACCGCCTTCGATGCCTTCCGCAAGGCACCGCGCATCGCCGAGGTCTACAACATCGGCGGCGGGCGCCACAGCAACTGCTCGATGAAAGAGGCGATTGCCATCTGCGAGCAGCTCACCGGCAAGCCGATGAACGCGACCTACAACGAGAACAACCGCATGGGCGACCACATCTGGTGGGTGGGCGATCTCGCGCGCTTCCAAGGCCATTACCCGGACTGGAAGCTGCAATACAACGTGCCGGCGATCCTGAAGGAAATCTACGAGTTCAACCGCGAGCGCTGGGCAGGCTGATCCGCTGCTACTTGTTGCGCTCGGTGCGCACCCATTCGGTGGGCTTGCTGCCTTTCTTGAACAGCAGCGCGAGCTTCCAGATCAGATACAGCGGCGCGCGCAGCAGGTCGAGCAGTCCTTGCAGGCCGGTGCCGCTCAGCTGCCAGCCGCGGAAGACGTAGACCAACAGCGCCAGCAGCGCCGTCGTAGCGAGCACCAGGGGCAATGCGCCGCCGTCTAGCAGCGCGAGCGCCACCGTAGCCGCAAAGGCAACCGCCGTCAGCGCGCCCAGCTGCGCGAGCGGCAGCACCAAGAGATCCAGTGCGAGGTCGAGTGCCAACTTGTTGCCGCGCAGGCCCTGCCCCAGGAGCCGCATTGCATGCAGGTGGCGCATCTGGCTGCGGCCGCCTTCCCAACGCTGGCGCTGGGTGCCGGAGGCTGCGGTGTCGGTAACCATCTCGCCATACACCGCGGCAGCGTCGGTGTAGGCGACGCGCACACCGACATCGGCGAGCTGGATGCCGTACTCGAGGTCTTCCATCACCGAAAACGAGCGGTGCGGCGCCTTGCGCAGCACGCCTACCGCGAAGCACATGCCGTTGCCGCGCAAGCCGCAGGAAACGCCCAGCCGCTCGCGGCCACGCGACCGCACGCGGATGAACAGCTCGTAGGCGATGTGCATCAGCCGCGTGCGCCAGGAGGCATCGGGATTGAGCACGCCGTAATGCGCTTGCAGCGCTTCTTCACCGCTTTCTAGCTGGGCGGCGAATACGGCGAGCAGCTCTGGTGCTGCTTCGCTGTCGGCATCGACCACCACCACCGCATCGGCCCAGCCCTCGGCCAGCACCTGTTCGTAGGCGTAGCGCAGCGCGTAGCCCTTGCCACGCTCGACGGCATCATGGCGCACCCGCACGCTGGCACCAGCGGCGGTAGCCAGTGCGGCGGTGTCATCCGTGCAGTTGTCGGCAATCACCTGCACCTGAAACTGCTCGGCCGGCCAGTGCAGCGCCTTGAGGCTGTTCACCGTGCGCTGGATCACCTGCGCCTCGTTGTGCGCCGGCACCACGACCGCAAAGCGCCAAGGCTTGCTAGCCGCCGGCAGCGTCGGCAGGCGCGCCGACAGCAGCGTCAGCAGCAGCAGATACAGGGCGGACAGCAGCAGCGGTATCGCCGCGAGAATCAGCAGCCAGTCGAACACGGAGAGCACGGCGTTCACTTGTATTCCAGGTAGGTGGAACCCCACAGCAGCGACAGCTTGCCGTAATTGCCGTAGGCCTTGCGTAGCCAGTGCACGGCGTGGTGCCGACCCAGCACCAACGTCAAGCCGGCCAGCAGCAGGGCCGCCGCCGACTGTGCGGCCGCACGCAGGAAGTAGCTCGCGCGTGCCGCCAGGGCATTCGGCCCCAGGCGACCGTTGAGAAAATGCCGCGCATTGTCCTGCCCACCGCGCAGGCTGCGCCGCATCAGCCATTGCAGCGACAGGCGATTGGGCTCGACCGGTTCGGTCGCCAGCGCCTCGTCGCACCAGATCAGCCGGGCCTGATGGCGGTTGACGAGACGGAACAGCAGGTCAGCATCTTCACCACCACTCAGTCCGAAGGCCGGGTCGAACGGCCCCTGCGCGTCCGCCATCTCGCGGCGCAGCAGGCTGGCGCGCAGCAGCGCATTGCCGATGCCGATGCGGTTGAGCGGTGCCACCTCGCCGGTGCCGAAGCGTGGCAAGGCATAGAACGCGCCGGCGCGAATCCAGCCGGGTGCGCTATCCGGCACCTGGCAGACCACCGGCCCCAGCACGCCGTCGGCGTCGTGCGTGGCCTGGGTCGCCAGCAGGCGCTCCAGCCATTCGGGGATCACCTGCTCGTCGTCGTCGAGCAAGCCTAGCCACTCGCCCGAGGCCAGCGCGATGGTGCGATTGCGGGTGAGCGAGATGTTCTTGACCGGCTGGATGTCGTAGCGCACCGGGAACGGTGCCTGTGCGGCCGCGTGTTCGACCGTGGCGCGGGCGCTGCCCTCGGCATCGTTGTCGACGACGACGACCTCCTGCGGCAGACGCGTCTGCGCGGCGAGCGAGGCGAGCAGAATGGCAAGGCGCTCGGGGCGACGATAGGTGCAGATACACACCGAGACCTGCGCCATCGTCATGGCTTGCTCCTGCCAATGGCCTTGTGGCGCTGCGGCACCGACAGCAGGAAGCCGATGCCGTCGATCAGGTAGCGGCGGAACATGCGCTTCGGCTCGATCAGGATGCGCCAGGCCCATTCCAGATGCAGCTTCTGCATGAGCACCGGCGCGCGTTGCAGGCGGCCCGAGGTCCAGTCGAACAAGGCACCGACGCCCAGCAACATCGTGGGCCGCAAGGCCGCGCGGTGGGTCGCGATCCATTTTTCCTGGATGGGCGCGCCCATGCCGATAATCAGCACGTTCGCACCCGAGGCGTTGATGTCGGCGACCACGGCGTCGTGATCCTTGATGTAGCCGGTGTGGGTGCCGCAGATCTGCACGTCGGGGAACAGCGACCGAAACTTTTCAGCGGCAGCCTCGGCAACGCCATCCTGCGAGCCAACCAAGTACAGCTTGAGCCCCGCCGCGCCCGAGCCCTGGATGAACTCGGTGAACAGCGAAGTAACCTCCCAGTGCTCACGCTTGTGCTGGCCGATCAGCCGGGTGGCGACGCGGATGCCGATGCCATCCGGCATGAGGAAATCGGCATCTTTCAGCAAGGCCTTGTAGTCGGGGCGCAGCTGCGACAGCCGCAGGCAGTCGAGATTGAGATAGGTCGCGAACGTCGGCGTGCGCTCCACCGCGCGTGTCAGCAGCACATCGACGGCCTCTGCCTTGGTGAGGTCGTCGTAGTGAATATCGAGTAACTGCATCTGTGAAGTCCCTGCTGTCGTCGTCGCGTGTGTCGCTGTCGTTACGGATGGCGTCGCCGTTCTCGATGCCCATTTCTGCTTGAGGATCAGCCAGAAGAACGGCAGGTCCTCAATCAGATAGCGTCGCCACAATCGGCGCGGCTCCTGCCCCAGCCGCCAGGCCCATTCCAGGCCGTTGCGGCTCATCCAGACCGGCGCGCGCGGCACGATGCCGGCCTCGAAATCGACCGTCGCGCCGACGCCCATGAACACCCGCACCTCGGGCAACAGATCGCGGTTGGCGATGATCCAGCGCTCCTGCTTCGGCGCACCGAGTGCTACCGCCACGCTGCCGGCACCGCTGGCGCGAATGCGCTGGCGAATCGCCTCGCACTCGGACGCATCGTTCTCGAAACCCAATGGCGGCGAGTAGCAGCCGATCACGAACGGCGTGCCGAGCTTCGCGTTGATGTTGTTCTGCGCCAGCTCGGCCACGCCGGGGGCGGCGCCGAGCAGGAACATTCGGTAGTCGGGATCGTGGCGATGAAACTCGCAGAACTCGAACAGAAAATCTGACCCCGAGATTTTCTCTTTCAGCGGTGTGCCCAGAAATCGGGCCGCGAACATGAGTATCGCGCTGTCGCAGATGCGGAACTCGGCTTGGTGGAACAGCGCGCGAAACACCGGGTCGTGCACCTGCTTCATCACGATGTCGACGTTGGGCGTGAACACCGAACCGCGCGTGAGGGCAGCGAGCAAAGTCGGCCGATCGACGTCGTGAAGCTCCGTCTGCAACACCCGCACGGTGGGCAACGGCATGCTCTGGCTATCGCTCACGGGCCGTGCCTTGCGATGCCGCCAACCATTGGTAATGCAGCAGCGCGCGCGCGGTCATGATGACCACCACCCACTCCACCAGCGAGGGCGCGAAGGTTGGCCGCAGGAAGTTGGATTCGCTGATGTTCAACATCAGGTCGTAGACCATGTAGGCGATGCCGAGTGTCGCCACGCTGCGGTCCACCCGATAGAGCCGGTTGAGCTGCCAGAACTGGTACGTCAGGAAGCCGAACAGCAGGCAGAGACCGATGATGCCCAGCTCGTTGAGAATTTCCAGATAGCCGTTGTGCGCCTGCAAGGGCGCGAACTTGATGGTGCGGATGACATCTGCCGAGGGGCTGCTGAGATCCTGCGAAATCCAGAACGCGTTGTAGCCGGTACCCAGCCAGGGGTGCTTGGTGACTTCGTCCAGCACCGCGCCCCAGATGAGATCGCGGCCGGTCAGGCCGGCATCCTTGCCGACGCCACCGGTGGCGGCAGCGAGGGCCTCAGAGACGGTCGGCACGCCGGTGAACACGAACAACAGGCAGAGCAAGGCGGCCAAGAGCGCCACGATCGACAGCAGAAATCCGGCCGAGCGGGTGAACGGCGGCATGCGCAGCAGATACACCACCACGCCCGCCGAGAGTAAGGACGTCACCATGCCCGTGGTGCTCTTGCAGCCGATGAGGCAGACGACGATCGCCATCAGCACCGGTAGGCAGTAGCGCAGCGGCAGGTCGCGGGTCGCCCAGGCATGCACCCACGTCATGGTGCCCATCGCGCACAGGATGCCCAGCGCATTCTTGTGGGTGGTGATGCCACGCCAGGCCCCTTTCAGTCCCGGCTCGGCAAAGCCTTGGTGAATGGCGTACTGCGGCTGCACGACCACGAACACGATCGAGGCGACGATCAGCAGCGCACAGGTGTTGCGCCAGACCCGGATCGCACCCATCGGCGACCAGTTGAACAGGAAGAACCCGAAGACCACGAGCCCCATGCCCAGAATCTTGATGGCGCGCCGCAAGCTGATACCGGGATCGAAGCTCCACAGCGTGCTGGCAAATATCCAGACCACGGCCAGGATGAGAAAAGGGTTCATCTTGCCGACCAGGGCCCAAGCCAGACGCCAGCGCATCGCGCACAGCAAAGCGCCGATACCGAACAAGGGGAACCACTGCACGCGCGCAATGAAGCCGTAGCTCTCGCCGGTCATGGTGCCGACGCGGTCGAGCGTGGAGTAATCCAGCGCGTCCGGCGTGAAGGTCATCACCAGGCAGAGGCCCAGGATGAAATTGAGCCAGCGGCCGTAGTGCACATCGCTGACCCAACCGGCGGGAGCAGCAGGTGTGACCATCCCGGCGGCGAGGCTGCTCATGCGATCAGAATTCGAGCAGCACCGCGCCCAACTGCCGCGCCGGGGCGGCACGCAGCCTTTCGAGCAGCGTCTTCAAGGCGGGCATCGAGCTGTGGTGGCGACGCGCCAGCGGCAGCACGGCGTCGATGCGCCCGGCCAGCGTCAGCGCATCGGCGTTGTCGGCAGCAGCGGAGGTGTCGAGCACGATGTGCCGATAGCCCGCCGCCCAGTGCCGCAGCCAGTGCGCCATACGCGGGCCGCCGAGCAGATCCTGCGGGCTGGCCAGCGCAGGGCCGGCGGTGAGCACGGCCAGTTGTGGCAGGCCTTCCACCGCCTGCAGGCACGGTGGCTCACCGGCGGCGAGGCTGCCGAGACCGCGACGGTTGTCGGCATTGAACAGATGATGCTGATACGGCCGGCGCAGGTCGGCATCCACCAGCAGCGTCGGCTCGTCGAGCTGGGCGAAGGCGATGGCCAGTTCGGCGGCGAGCACGCTGCGGCCCTCGCCCGCCCCTGCACTCACCACCGCCAGCGTCTGCGAGCTGGCCGGGCCACTGCGCAGCAACAGTTCGGTACGCAGCGCGCGGATGCGCTCGCTGTGCGGATGGAAGGCATCGTGTGCGACCTTCAGCAGCAGCGAAGGCCGCGCGAGCTGAATCGTCTGCGCATCACCCTCGGCGGACACGGCGGCATCGACCGTCGCCCGTGTGGCAAGACCGAGATCGAACACCGCCTCGCTGAAGCGCATCTCGCCCTTGCGCTGGCGTTCGACCGCCAAGGCCAGATCGGCGGTGCTGACGCCGGCGAAGCGTTGCAGGAAACCCGCGATACGCAGCGCGTCTTCCGCCTGGGGGGCCACCAGGCCGGGGATGAGGCTCATGACAGGCGACCGACAGTGGCGAGGATGGGCAGGCCCAGCTCTGCTTCCAGATCTTCTTCGCAGCGCACGCGACGATGGGTGAGTTCCCAGAACAGGGCCACCAGGCAGGCCAGCAGGCCGCCACCCACCAGACCGAGCAGGATGTTCACGCGCGTCACCGGCTTGGTCGGCTTGATCGCGGGCGTTCCGGGGCTGATGAGCGTGATGTTGGTGAAACTGGTTTCGCTCGGCGTGACCACCTTGTCGTAGAGATCGAGCGCGCGTTCGTAGATTTTCTTGGCGGCCTCGACATCGCGCACCAGCGTCGCGCCTTCGTCCTGCTGCTCGCGCACGTCGAGCAGGCGCTGGCGCTGCTCGGTCACCGACTTCTCGATGGCGGATTCACTGCTGCCGGCGCTGCGGGCAACGTTGCGGATCGACACCGCATAACGGCCTTCTTCCTGCGCCAGCGAAGCGCGGGCGGCGTCGAGCTGCTTCTGCGCGGCAATGTAGTCCGGGTGGCGCGGGCCCAGCTCGCGCGACACCAGCGTGAAGTTGTTTTGTAGTTCCAGCACGCGGCCTTTCAGCGTCTGGATCAGCATCGAGCCCAGCACTTCCGGGTCTTGCGACAGGCCACCGACTGTGGCGCGCGCCTCGGCGCTGCGACGCACCACTTCAAGTTCCGACAGGCGGGCGTTGAGCGAGGCCAGACGCTCGGCCTCGATGCCGCCGCCGGTATCGAACTCCAAAAGGCCGGTCTTGCTGCGGAAGGCGGCCAGCTTGCCCTGCGCCTCGACCACCTTGGTGCGCAACTCTTCCAGCTGACTGAAATACTGGGTGGCGCGGCCCTTGGCGCTGCCACCTGCGGAGGCCTGCTGGGTCTCGATGTAGACCTGTGCCACGGTGTTGACCACGCGCGCCGCCTCGGCCGCATTCTTGTGCTTGTAGCCGATGTAGATCAGCCGGGTGTCCTTGAAGGTCTTGATGGTGATGTTCTTGGCAATCACCTTTTGCAGAATCCAGTCCCGTAGCCCTTCGCGACCACCGGTGTTGCCCTTGGCGTATTCCGGGTCGTTGATCCAGCCCAGTCGCTCGACCACCGGGCCCATCACACGCGGGCTTTCGATAATGGCCTGCTGGGTGGACATGTAGCTAGCGGCCAGCTGCGAGGGAAACTCGCGGCCGCTGACCGGATCGTTGACGTCGAAGTCGATCAGCACCGCCGCTTCGGAGTAATAGCTTTTCGGCAGCACGAACTTGGACAACACCCCAGCGATGAAGGCTAGACCGAGGGCCGCGATCATTATGGGTTTGCGCTGCGCCCACAGCATGGCGAACAACTGCCGCGGCGACAGGCTACGACCGGCAAATTGAGCAGGCAACACGGGCGTGGTTTGGGTGTTCAAAACAGGCGCTCCCGCACGTAGATCACGTCATCCGCCATCAGGCGGTCGTTGAGCGAGGCCGCCATCGAATCCAGCCGGCCCTCGGGCGATTTGCGGCGAATGTCGATGCGCCGGTCGCTGCCCTTGTCAGTCAGGCCACCGGCCAGCGACAGGGCCTGGATCACCGTCATGCCGGGCTTGATCTTGTAGGAATTGGGGCTTTTCACTTCGCCGTAGATGTAGAACACCTCGGCCTTGGGCACCACCAGAATGTCGCCCGACAGCAGCTCGAAATACTGCTGGCCCGCACCGGACTGGATCAGCGCATCGAGATCGACCTCGTAGCGGGTGACGACGCTGTCTTCCGGCCGCAATAGGTAGGCGAGGCTCGAACCCTGTTCGGTGATGCCACCGGCGAGCGCCAGGCCATCCAGCACCGACAGCCGCGTGCGCATGGGGAAGCGCCCCGGTGCGCGCACCTCGCCCATCACGGTGAGCTGCTGGCTGAGATATTCGACCATCGTCACCGTCACCTGCGGCGCGACCAGATACTGGCCGTCCTTGTAGGCGCGGCCGATGCGCTCGGCCGCCTGCACGGGCGAGAGGCCGGCGATGTTGACCGGCCCGATGAGTGCGGCGGTGACACGGCCATCGCCCGAGACATTGCCGCGGGCGGAAAGCTCCGGGCGACCCAGCACGTCGATCTGCACCGTATCGCCCGCGCCGATGGTGAAGCCCTGGGCGGCGGCCGGCGGCGGCACGCGCCCCACGGCGGCGGCATTGCTGCCGGCCGGCACTTCGGCACGACGCCAGGCGGGGTTGGGCACGAAATCGAGCGACAGCGCCGGCCCCGGCTGGGCTTGCATCACCTGCGGCGAATTGGCGGCAGGCGCAGGGGCCAGTTCAGGCACCGAGGGCGCGTAGTAGATCGACGGCGCACCTGGCAGCTGCTGCGGCTCGGTGTAGCGCGGCGCGTAACTCTGCGGCGTGGCGCGCGGCAGCGCAGCAGGCTCAAGACGCTTCAGCGAAGGCGGCGGCATCGGCACGGGGGGCATCGACTCCAGGCCACGCTCCGCAGGCAGGCTGCTGCGCGGCATCGTGGATGGGCTCGCAACCGGCATTACTTCAGCCGTCGTCATCCCCGGCGGCGGCGGCACGGACCCAGAAGGCATGAGCGCACAGCCGGAGAGGACAAAGGCCGCCGCAGCCATTGCCCAGGTCTTGTAGTGGTCAGTTCCCATCACGCGGCTCATCCAAAACCCGGCTGTCTTTCGTCGAAGATTATCACGCGACAACCAGCATTTAGCGTCGTTATTTTGACCCCTGTGCCCGCCGGCGGCAGGGCGTCGGCGGCTTGAATGCGGATAGTGCAGACCCATATCAACTGCATCGTTTTCTCATCCGTATACCCGCAGGATTCCCCAATGCGCATGAACAAACTCACCAGTCGTTTCCAGCAGGCCCTGAGCGAGGCACAGAGCCTGGCCGTGGGCCGCGACCACACGGCCATCGAGCCGGTGCATCTGGCCCTGGCCCTGCTGGATCAGGAAGGGGGCATGAAACCCCTGCTGCAACAGGCCGGCATCAACGCCGATCTGCTGCGCAGCAAGCTCAGCACCGCGCTTGAACGCCTGCCCAAAGTCAGCCAGCCGGACGGCAACATTACCGTTTCGGCGGACTTGAACCGCCTGCTCAACCTCACCGACAAGGCAGCCCAGACCCGTGGCGACCAGTTCATCAGCAGCGAGCTTTTTTTCGTCGCCGCTCTGGATGACAAGGGCGCGCTCGGAGAGGCGCTGAAAGGCGCCGGCGCGCGCAAGGAGCTGTTGGAGAAAGCCATCACCGCCGTACGCGGCGGGGCGAAGATGGACAATGCCGGCGCAGAAGAAAACCGCCAGGCGCTGGAGAAATACACCACCGACCTCACCGAGCGCGCCCGCAGCGGCAAGCTCGACCCGGTCATTGGGCGCGACGAAGAAATCCGCCGCGCGATACAGATTCTCGCCCGCCGTACCAAAAACAACCCGGTGCTGATCGGCGAACCCGGCGTGGGCAAGACCGCCATCGTCGAAGGCCTGGCCCAGCGCATCATCAACGAGGAAGTGCCGGAAACCCTGAAAGGCAAGCGCCTGCTCTCGCTCGATCTTGCGTCACTGATTGCGGGTGCCAAATTTCGCGGCGAGTTCGAGGAGCGGCTGAAGGCCGTGCTCAGCGATCTCGGCAAGACCAACGGTCAGGTGATCCTGTTCATCGACGAAATCCACATGCTGGTTGGTGCCGGCAAGGCCGATGGCGCGATGGACGCCGGCAACATGTTGAAGCCCGCCCTCGCCCGCGGCGAGCTGCGCTGCATCGGTGCCACCACACTCGACGAATACCGCAAGTATCTGGAGAAGGACGCCGCACTCGAACGCCGCTTCCAGAAAATCCTGGTCGGCGAGCCATCGGTGGAAGACACCATCGCGATCCTGCGTGGCCTGAAAGAGCGCTACGCCGTGCATCACAAGGTGGGCATTACCGATGGCGCGCTGATTGCCGCCGCCAAGCTGTCGCATCGCTACATCACCGATCGCCAACTGCCGGACAAGGCGATTGATCTGATCGACGAGGCTGCGGCGCGCATCTCTATCGAGCAGGACTCCACACCCGAGGTGATGGATCGCCTGCACCGCCGCTTGATCCAGCTCAAGATCGAGCAGGAGGCCTTGAAGAAGGAGAAGGACGAAGGCGCCCAGCGCTCGCTCGCCGCACTCAGGGAACAGATCACCGCGCTCGAAAAGGAGCTGGCGGATTTTCAGGAGCAGCTCAACGCCGAGCGTGCTGAAGCGCAAGGCAGCGCCGGGGCGATGCAGGCGCTGGATGTCGCGCGCACCGAGCTTGAAGTCGCGCGCCGTGCTGGTGATTTGAAACGCATGGCCGAACTGCAATACGGTCGCATCCCGGAGCTGGAAAAAAAGCTCGCCACTGCCACGGGTGCCGAAAACGCACCGCGCTCGGAAACCACCGGCACGCGCCTGCTGCGCAACACCGTCACCGAAAACGAGATCAGCGAAGTGGTCAGCCGCTGGACCGGCATCCCGGTCAGTAAGCTGCTCGAAGGCGAGCGCGAAAAACTGCTGCGCATGGAGAACGCCCTGCACACCCGCGTGGTGGGCCAGAACGAAGCCGTGGTGTCGGTCAGCAATGCCATCCGTCGCTCGCGCGCGGGCTTGAGCGACCCGAACCGTCCCATCGGCAGCTTTCTGTTTCTCGGCCCCACGGGTGTAGGCAAGACCGAACTCTGCAAGGCCCTGGCGAGCTTCCTATTCGACACAGAAGAAGCGATGGTGCGCATCGACATGAGCGAGTTCATGGAGAAACACAGCGTCTCGCGGCTGATCGGTGCCCCGCCCGGCTATGTCGGCTACGACGAGGGCGGTACGCTCACCGAGGCGGTGCGCCGTCGCCCCTACTCCGTCGTGCTGCTGGACGAAGTCGAGAAAGCACATCCAGACGTGTTCAACGTGCTGCTGCAAGTGCTCGACGATGGCCGCCTCACCGATGGTCAGGGCCGCACCGTGGACTTTCGCAACGCCGTGATCGTGATGACGTCGAACCTGGGCTCGCATCTGATCCAAGAGATGATGACCACCGAAGGCACCAAGAACGATTACTCCGCGATCAAGGAGGGCGTGATGGCCGTGGTCGGCCAGCACTTCCGCCCCGAGTTCATCAACCGCATCGACGAGGCGGTGGTGTTCCACCCGCTCGGTGCCACGCAGATTCGCAGCATCGCGGCGATGCAGACGCATCGGCTGGTCGCGCGTCTGGCTGAGCGCGGCATCGGCATCACCTTCAGCGAGCCGGCACTCGATCACCTCGCGCGTGCCGGCTACGACCCGATCTACGGCGCGCGGCCGCTCAAGCGGGCGATTCAGGCCGAAGTCGAAAACCCACTGGCACGCGAGATTCTCGACGGCAAGTTTGCCGCCGGCGACACCGTGCAGGTGGTGGAAAAAGACGGCGCGATCGCGTTCGACCGCGCCGTCTGACGCCCTCAGGCGGCGGCGGCCAGCGCCGGCTTCAGCCGCGCCGCGAGTGCCGTGGCGTTGCGCGCGGCCAACGCATAGATCGACAGCTGCGGGTTGGCGCCTATGCTGGTGGGGAACACCGAGCCGTCGATCACCGAGAGGTTCTCGATCTGATGGTGCGCGCCGTCACTCTTGACCACCGACTGCTTCGCGTCCTCGCCCATCGCGCAGCCGCCCATGACGTGGGCGGTGGCGACCGCCAGGCGAAACTTCTTGTAGGCCAGCGCTTCGATCTGCGGCTTGGCTTCTGCCCAGCTCGTGGCCCACACGCCATCGAGATGCGCTGGTGTGACGCGTTCTGCGCCAGCTGCAAACTGCGCTTCGGTCATGCGCAGCAAGGCCTGCCTGAAGCCAGCGAAGAGATAGTCGGTGATCTCGTAATCGAGAATGGGATTGCCGACGTCGTCGATCTTCACCGTGCCGCCGACGCTCTGGTCGTGAAAGCCATCGCGCACCAGCGCCAGCATGGCGTTGAGGTTTTTCATGTTGGCCAAACCATCGGCCAGCTCGCCGCCGATGCGGCCGAATAGTGCGGCGGTGAGCAGCGGATTGATGGGCGGCACTTCCAGCTTGAAGCCAGGGCTCTTGTTGAAATCGCCCTGCCACTGAAAGTGATCGCTCGCCACCGACTGCGGCGCGCCATACCAGCCGTCGATGGCCTCGGGCATCACCGCGTAGGTGAGCACGACCGGATGCAGGAAAGTGCGCTTGCCGATACGGCCGTGCGGGTCCGGCGTGTTGGAGCGCAATAGCAGCGCGGGGTTGTTGATGGCCCCGCCGGCGACCACGAAATGCTTGGCGCGCACGGTGACGGTCACGCCCGCGGCATGCACGCAGCTGCTGTCCAGCGCCACGGCATGCAGGCTGGTGACCTTGTCGCCGGTGAACACCAGCTTGCGCACGCTCAGGTGATGCACCAGCGTACCCTTGGCCTTGAGCGCCTCGGGGATGGTGCTGACCAGCATCGATTGCTTGGCGTTGACCGGGCAGCCGTAGCCGCAATAGCCGGAGTTCCAGCAGCCACGCACATTGCGCGGGATGACGTGATGCTCCCAACCCAGTTTTTCGCAGGCACGCTTGAGCACCGCGTTGTTGGCATTGGGCGGCACCGCCCAGGGTGCGATGCCTAGGCGCTCGATGCGGTTGTCGAACCAGGGCTTGCTGTCGGACTCGCTCCAGCCCTTGACGCCATGCGCTGAAGCCCAGTGCTTGAGCGTCTCCGGCGGCGTGTGAAAACTCGACGTCCAGTTGACCGTGGTGGTGCCACCTACCGAGCGGCCTTGCAGGATGGCGATTGCGCCATCGCTGGTCGCGCGTCCTGTCGCCTCCTGGTACAGCTCGGCGTAGGCGCGGCCTTCGTTCATGTCCTTGAAGCTGGCGGCGGTCTTGAGCGGACCTTCTTCCAGCATCAATACTTTCAGCCCGGCCTGCGACAGAATTTCGGCCGTAGTGCCACCGCCCGCGCCGGTGCCGATGATGACCACGTCGGCCTCCAGCGTAACCGGCGCGGTAAAGGTGCTGGCGTCGCGCACGTCCCAGCCGGAGGCGATGCCGTCGGTATAAATATCGTTGATGGCCATGAGATTTCCGTCTGCGGTCAGGCAGCGTTGACGACGTTGAACATCGGCTGGTACGGGCCGGGATAACCCGCCGCTTTCAAGCCGGCCTCGGTGCCCATCCAGGCGCCGGTGATGAACTTGATGAGGCCGCGATAACCGGCGTTGAACAGGCTGATGGAGCTGCTCTGCCAGCGGGCGAGAAACGCTTCAGCCTGCGCGGGTGTGGTCTCGGCCCAGGGCTGGGCCACACCGGTGGTGAGGCGGCGCGTGAGGCTACCGTTGAGCAGGTCGAACAACTGATAGAGCGCCTTTTGCGTGGGCAGCAGCACCCGGGTAGCTGTGGCGTCGATGCCCATCAGGACGGCCTCGATGTGCTTGGCGCGGTCTTGCTCTGGCAGGGTGCTGCCCAGCACGGCAGGCGCGAGTGCGGCGAACAGCACCAGGTCTTGCGGCCGCAAAAAGTTATAGCCCTTGGCCGGTGGCTGATGGCTGGCGCAACCAGTCAGAGTGGCGGTGAACGCGCCGACCGACAGCAGTGCCGCGCTGCCCGCAGACAGCTTCAAGAAATCGCGGCGGTGCAGTGCCGTCGCGGGCGCAGTGCGCTGGGTCATGAGGTCTCCTCAACCTGGCTTTGGGTCGCGCGCTGTTCTTGCGCGGTGCGTGTTTTTAAGAGTTATTGAACGATGGGTCAAATAGCGGCAAATCGTCAGCCGCCGCCACTCTGTGTCATTCCCTCGCAAGCGGGAATGACAAGAAGAATCAGCGCCCCACAAACACCGGCGCGCGTCTCTCGCCAAAGGCTTTCACGGCTTCCTTGGAGTCTTCGGTCTGCATGACCGGCACCAGCTCCGGCAGCATGGCGGCGAGGCCGGCGACATCGCCTTTGGTGCGGGCGATGCGCGCGAGCTTGAGTGCGGCCTGCACGCCCAGCGGGGCCTGCTTTGCAATCATCTCGGCCTCGGCGAGGGCGGCATCAAACACTTCCGCTGCCGGTGCAAGACGCTGCACAAAGCCCATGCGGTGCGCCTCTTCGCCCGAGAACTCCTGGCCGCCGAGGATGATCTTCATGGCATTGCCCCAGCCGACCTCCTGCATCAGGCGCACGGTGGCACCGCCGCAGGGGTAGAAGCCGCGCTGCACTTCCAGCTGGCCAAAGCGGGTGTCGGGCGCGGCCACACGCACGTCGGCGGCCAGCATCAACTCGATGGCGACGGTGAAGCTGCAACCGCGCGCCGCGACGACGATCGGCTTGCTGCAACGATGGGCCTCGTCGATGCCGAAGGGCTCGATGCCCCCAGCGGGCAGATCAGGCCAGCGGCCTTCGGCAAAAATCGGTGCCCACTGGGTGAGATCGAGCCCGGCCGTGAAGTGATCGCCATGCCCGAACAGCAGGCCCACGCGCAGCTCCGGGTTGCGGTGCAGCTCGCCGTAGGCCAGCGCCAGCTCGGTGTAGAGATCGACATCCATCGCATTGCGCTTGGCGGCCCGGTTGAAGCCCATCAGCAGCACATGGCCACGACGTTCGACGGTGAGTTTTGACTCTGACATCTGGCGATCTCCTCGCATTGGAATGTTGTGTGCCGCAGCCCCAGAGCTTAGCCTGCGCCCCCCCACTTTCCGGCAGATCCCTATGAGCAATGTCTCGCCCCTTATGCTGGCCATCCAGAACCGCGATGCCGAGGCCGCCAAAGCCGCGCTGGAACGCGATGCCTCGCAGGCCACCACGCCATTGCCCGGTGGTATCAGCCCCTTGATGTTCGCGCTCTACAACGGCGCGCCGGAGATCGCTGCGCTGCTGAAGGTGTTCTGCGAACCGGATGTGTTCGAGGCGGCCGCCCTCAACGAGCCGATGACGCTCGCCAAATTGCTGGTCGCCGACCCTGCCCTGATGACCACCTACAGCGTCGATGGCTGGACACCCTTGCATCTCGCCGGCTTCTTCGGCGCACGCGACACCGCGCTGATATTGATCGGCCTGGGCGCGCCGCTGGCTGCCAACAGCACTAACCCGATGCAGAACACGCCGCTGCATGCCGCCATCGCCGGTGCCGGTGGCGAGTCGCTGGCTCCGCTGCTGTTGGCACTGGGATCAGACCCGCTCTACGTTGGCGGCAGTGGCGTCAGCGCGCTGCATCTCGCTGCCTCGCGCGGTTTCGAGGCGCTGTGCCGCCTGCTGATCTCGCGCGGAGCGGATCGCCTGGCCAAGACCGAAGACGGCAAGAATGCCGCCGAGATCGCGCGTGAGCGCGGCCATCTGGCGACCGCAGCCGCGATCGAACTGGTCTGATTCAGGGTGCGGCGGGTAGCGTGAAACGAAACACGCTGCCGCCCTGCTGCGGGCTCTCGACCCAAAGCCTTCCGCCGTGGCGATCCACCACTTTCTTGCAGATGGCGAGACCGACACCAGTGCCCGGATATTCTTCGGACGTGTGCAGGCGCTGAAAAATCTGGAACACACGCTCGCGGTGTTCCGGCGAGATGCCGATGCCGTTGTCGGCCACCGACACCTGCACTTCCGCACCTTGCGTCGAGGCCTCGATCTGGATGCGGGGCTGCACGCCGGGCACCACGTATTTGATGGCGTTGTCGATGAGGTTGCGCAGCAGTTGCGCCAGCTGCGTTTCTTCGCCCATCACGCTCGGCAGCGCGCCAAAACGCACCGCCGCACCGGTACTGCGCAGCACTGGCTCAAGCTCGGCGAGGGCGCGTCGCAGCGGGATTTCGAGCGATAGGGCAACGACCGCATCACTGGCAAGCCCGGCGCGTGAAAACTCCAGCAGGTCGTTGATGACGCTGCGCAAGCTGCGTGCGCCATCGTCGATGAACTTCAGGTACTCGCGGCAGTCGCTGTCGAGTGCCACGCCCAACTGCGCTTCCAGCCGGCGCGCCAGCAGCTGTGAAAAGCCGACGATGCCGCGTAACGGTGCCTGCAGATCGTGCGAGGCGACGTAGGCAAATTGCTCCAGCTCGGCATTGCTGCGCGCCAATGCGCTGGCGTATTCGCGCAGGCTGGCTTCGATGCGTCGGCGCTCGCTCACTTCGGTTTCGAGCGCGCGATTGCGGTCGTACAGCTCCAGGCTTTTCTGCTCCAGCAGGCGTTCGGCCTCCTTGCGCGCGGCGCGCTCCCGCGCAAGTGCGCGTTGCAGCAGCTCGAGATCGTCCATGCCGATTTTAGGCAGCCGTCAGCGTGAAGCGCGCCGCGGTGCCTGCCCCGCCGGAGATATCTTCAACCAGGAGCTGCACCGGCTGGCCGTAGTACTTGATCGTCGCGCGCACCAGACCCTCGGCAAACGCCGCCATCGGCCTTGGGGAGCGGTATTCCATCACCAGCTGCCCTGCCACACAGGGCGGGTAACTGAAGCTGGGCAGCTCGGCACCCGGATAGAGCTTGCGCACTTCCACGTGGATGTAGTCGTCGATGCGCGAGAGAAACACGAGAGCGCTATCCGTGCCCGAAAAGAAGTGGCTGAAGCCCTGTATGAAAATGCCGAAGACGTGATGCCCGAACGCAATCAGCAGTTCTTGCATGGTCATGCCGCTGATGGCACTCAGCTCCAGCGCCATCGCCACCATTTCGCGGTGGTCGTATTGACCCACAGCGGTATAAGCCCCGTCGTGCGCGCCGCCTGCTGCGGCAATCACGCGATCTTTCACGGCCAAGCCAAAAGAGCCTTCGACCATGTCGAGAAACTCGGTGAAGATCATGCCTTTCATGCGACCTCCTGTTGCGGGAATGCTACACGGGCACTCGCACTGCACGACAGGGTTCTACCGGACAAGAAGGTTTTCTTCTTGCTAGCGACGAGCGCGGAAGAAGTCGCGCAGCACTTGTCCGCATTCCGCTTCCAATACGCCGCCAGTCCACTCCACCTGGTGGTTGAGGCGCGGATGGGCAATCACGTCGTAGAGCGAATGCACGGCTCCGCCTTTGGGGTCGGCCGCACCAAACACCAGCCGCTGAACGCGAGCGTGGGTGATGGCCCCGGCGCACATCACGCAGGGTTCGAGCGTGACGTAGAGCGTGGTACCGGTGAGGCGATAGTTGCCGATGGTTTTTGCAGCGGCCCGCAGCGCAATCATCTCGGCATGACCCGAGGGGTCGTGATCGGTGATGGGTCTGTTGTAGCCCTCACCGATCAACACGCCATCCTTCACCAGCACCGCGCCCACGGGCACCTCGCCTTCGCTGGCGGCTCGCTGCGCAAGAGCCATCGCCTGGCGCATCCAGTACGTGTCGGTTTCGGCTGGTGTAAGCCCGGCTACGTCGTCCACGGTGTCGTCGGGCCGTCTCAACGACAGCTAGCTTCCTTGTTGGCCGTCGTGACATTGCCAACCTGGGGCAGGCGCAGGAACTGCTCGCGCTTGGTATGCGGCAGATCAATCGAGGTCTTGCCGCCGCAATCGAAGGTATTGCCGGTGACCTGATTGTTATCGCCCTCGATGCGCACGCCGACGTCATCTCCAGTGAACTGGTTTCCCGTCACCACATTGTTGTTGGCGTAATCCTGAAAGTACTGACCATGACCATCCATCGAGGGATCGCCGCAGGCACTCTTCTGCATGTTGCGGCTCTGCCGTGAAGCGATCCAGATGCCCACTTTCTCGTTGGTGAAGCGGTTGTTCTCGATCCGGTTGTTATCGCTGTGCTGCCAGCGCGTCACCTGCTTGCCGCTATCCATGTGCTCGCCACAGTTCTTGTATAGAAACACGCCGCCTGCCGCGTTGTTCTGGAAATCGTTGTCGGTGATGATGTTGTCTGCGGAAGAATCCACGGCGATCGCTTCCCGCCCCTTGTCGCGCCCATTTCCCATGAACTTGTTCTGGGTAATGGTGTTGCTCCTGCTGCTGTGTTCGAGATAAATGCCGACACCGTCGCTCTGCTGCACCACCGAGTTTTTAACCGTGACGTGAGTGACGTAGTCGTCGAGGTAGATACCGACACCGCTGTTGTTCTCGACCAGGAGATGATCAAGCAGAATCCTGGTCGGAGTTCTACGGTAAATCTCAGCATGGTCGTCGCCCTTGCTGTTATCTGTCGCCGTCCAACCCACGCGCACCCCACCCCTGAAGTTCCTGAAGGTGCAGTTCTTCACCGTCACGTTTTCCAGCGCCTGGCCTTTTGAATCGATGTAGAGCCCCGTGCGGCGCTGGTCGCCTTCAAACACCGAACCATTACAGTCGAGCGTCGTATTGCTTTGCAGGATTTTCACCGCGTTTTTGTACACGCATCCCGAAGGCAGGATGACATTGCCGCTCACCTCAGCTGGCAAAGGGGGGCAGCTGTTGCCGGCCAAGGCCGACGCACTCAGCGCCATGAAAAACAGGCCGGCAAAACAATTCGTGTTCATCAACGATCACCTCGAGGGCACATTTCATGGGCGCAGGCTACTCCCACTCGATCGTCGCGGGCGGCTTTCCGGAAATGTCGTAGACCACGCGGCTCACGCCCGGCACTTCGTTGACGATGCGACGGCTGCAGACGTCCAGCAGTTCGTAGGGCAAATGCGCCCAGTGGGCGGTCATGAAATCGATGGTCTGCACGGCGCGCAACGCAATCACCGGCTCGTAGCGGCGACCGTCGCCGGTCACACCCACGCTCTTCACGGGCAAAAACACGGCAAAGGCCTGCGCGGTTTTCTCGTACCAGCCGGCTTTGCGCAGTTCTTCAATGAAGATGGCATCGGCGCGGCGCAGCGTGTCGGCGCTGGCCTTGTCTACCGCACCCAAGATTCGCACGCCGAGACCAGGGCCGGGGAAGGGATGGCGCATCACCATCTCGCGCGGCAGGCCGAGTTCGAGGCCAATCGCGCGTACTTCGTCCTTAAACAATTCGCGCAGCGGCTCGACCAGCGCCATGCGCATGTGCGCCGGCAGGCCGCCGACGTTGTGATGCGATTTGATGACGTGCGCCTTGCCAGTCTTAGCCCCTGCACTCTCGATCACATCCGGGTAGATGGTGCCCTGCGCGAGGAACTCCACTTCGGTGAGCTTGGTGGCTTCCTGCTCGAACACTTCGATGAACACGCGGCCGATGATCTTGCGCTTTTGCTCCGGGTCGCTCACACCAGCAAGCGGTTCGAGAAAGCGTTGCTCGGCATCGGCACGAATCACCTTCACGCCGAGGTTCTTGGCGAATAGCTCCATCACTGCATCACCTTCGTTCAAGCGCAGCAGGCCGTTGTCGACGAAGACACAGGTCAGCTGCGAGCCAATTGCGCGATGCAACAGCGCGGCAACAACGCTCGAATCGACACCGCCGGAAAGGCCCAACAACACTTTCTTGTTACCGACCTGTTCGCGCACACGGGCAATGGCGTCTTCAACAATGTTCGACGGCGTCCAAGCATTGCCGCAGCCACAGATGTCGTGCACGAAGCGCGAATAGATCTCCTTGCCTTGCTGGTGTGCGTCACCTCGGGGTGGAACTGCACGGCGTAGAGGCCGCGTGCTTCGTCAGCCATGCCGGCAAAGTCGAGATCGTGCGTGGAGGCGATGCGACTGAAGCCTGCGGGCAGGCTGCTGACGTAATCACCGTGGCTCATCCACACGTCGAGCAGGCCGTGGCCCTCTGTATTGCGACGGTCTTCGATGCCCTCGAACAATTTGGAATGGCCGCGCGCGCGCAGCTCGGCGTAGCCGAACTCCTTCACACTCCCAGGCGACACCTGCCCGCCCAGCTGCATCGCCATCGTTTGCATGCCGTAGCAAATGCCGAACACCGGCACGCCGAGATCGAACACGATCTGCGGCGCGCGCGGCGAACCGGCATCAAGGGTTGATTCCGGCCCACCCGAGAGGATCACGCCCTTCGGCGCAAAGTCGCGGATGGCAGCCTCGTCCATATCGAACGGATGCAGCTCGCAATACACACCCAGCTCGCGCACGCGGCGGGCGATGAGCTGGCTGACCTGGCTGCCGAAATCGAGGATGAGGATTTTGTCTTGATGGATGTTCATTTCAGATACGGTCTTCACTACGAAAAAGCCCCGGCGAGCCGGGGCATGAAAGCCTTAGTCGACCCGGTAGTTGGGTGACTCTTTGGTGATCGCCACATCGTGCACATGGCTCTCGCGCATGCCCGCCGAAGTGATTTTCACAAAGCGGGTTTTGGTGCGCACTTCTTCGATGTTCTTGCAGCCGGTGTAGCCCATGCTGGCGCGCAGGCCGCCGACCATTTGATGCACGATGGCGGCCATCGGGCCCTTGAAGGGAACGCGGCCTTCAATGCCTTCCGGCACCAGCTTTTCGACTTCGCGGGTGGTGTCCTGGAAGTAGCGATCCTTGCTGCCCTCGGCCATCGCACCCAGGCTGCCCATGCCGCGGTAGTTCTTGTAGCTGCGGCCCTGGAACAGTTCCACATCGCCGGGCGCTTCTTCCGTGCCGGCGAGCATGGAACCGACCATCACGGCCGAAGCACCCGCAGCGATGGCCTTGGCGAAATCGCCTGAGTACCGCACGCCGCCATCCGAGATGATGGGGATGCGATCGTTCAGCGCGGCGGCCACGTTCATCACCGCCGAAATCTGTGGCACACCGACGCCGGAGACCACGCGGGTCGTGCAGATGGACCCGGGACCGATACCGACCTTCACGGCATCGGCACCCACATCCGCCAATGCCAGTGCGGCTTCGGCCGTCGCGATATTGCCGCCGATGACTTGCAGCTTGTCGCCGTATTGCTTCTTGATCGCCGCGACGCGATCCAGCACGCCCTTGCTATGGCCGTGGGCAGTGTCGACCACGATCACATCGACGCCGGCTTCCACCAGTGCTGCAACGCGCTCTTCGGTATCAGCACCCGTGCTCACGGCAGCACCCACGCGCAGACGGCCACGCACATCCTTGCAGGCGAAGGGATGGTCGGTGGACTTCTGCATGTCTTTCACCGTGATCAGCCCGCGCAGGCGGAAGGCGTCATCTACCACCAGCACTTTTTCAATGCGGTGGGTGTGCAGCTTGCCGATGACTTCGTCCTTGCTCGCGCCCTCGCGCACCGTCACCAGGCGGTCGTGCGGCGTCATCACGCTCGACACCGGCGCATCGAAGCGGGTTTCAAAACGTAGATCGCGGCCGGTGACGATACCCACCAGCTTGTTGCCATCGACCACCGGCACGCCGGAGATGCGCTTGGCGCGAGTCAGCGCAAGCACCTCGCCAATGGTCATGTTGGGCGAGACGGTGATGGGCTCCAAGATGATGCCGCTCTCGTGTTTCTTCACCGCCATCACTTCAGCAGCCTGGCGCGCGGGCGTCATATTCTTGTGGACGATGCCCATACCGCCTTCCTGCGCCAACGCGATGGCCAGACGGGCTTCGGTGACGGTATCCATCGCCGCGCTCAAGAGCGGAATGTTCAGGCGAATGGATTTGGTGAGCTGGGTGCCGGTATCGACCTGACGCGGCAGCACGTCGGAATACGCGGGAAGCAATAAAACGTCGTCGAACGTCAGGGATTCCTGGACGATGCGGCTCATAAGCGAGGCTCCAAAAACATATTATACGGGCATGATCCCGCCTTCCCAAATCTCGCCGCCACCCACGACCTATCAAGTGTCGGAGCTGGCCGAGATCGTGCACGCGTTACTCGAAGACATGCTGCCCAGTGTTTGGGTCGAAGGCGAGATTTCCAACCTCTCGCGCCCGGCGAGCGGCCATTGGTATTTCACACTGAAAGACAGCAGCGCCCAGTTGCGCTGCGCAATGTTCAAGAACCGCAACTTCTACGTGCGCCCACCGCCGGCCAATGGCGATCAGGTGCGGGTGCGGGCCAAGGTGGATTTCTACACCGGCCGTGGCGATTTGCAGTTGATCTGCGAAGCACTCGAACCAGCCGGCGTTGGCGAGCTGCTGGCCGCCTTTGAGAAACTCAAGAAAAAGCTGGTTTCGGAGGGCTTGTTCGACGAGCACCTCAAGCGCGAGCTGCCCGCGATGCCGCGCCACATCGGCGTCATTACTTCCGGCACGGGTGCTGCACTCCAGGACATCAAGGCCACCCTCGCCCGCCGCTGGCCGCTGGCGACCGTCTGGCTGGCACCGGTGCCGGTGCAAGGATCAGAGGCGCCACCCGCCATCCTCAAGGCCCTGCAAACCCTGCCCACGCTCGCGCCGATCGATGTGCTGATCCTCGCCCGCGGCGGCGGCTCGCTCGAAGACCTTTGGGCCTTCAACGACGAAAAAGTGGTGCGTGCCGTGCGCGCCTGCCCGGTGCCGGTGGTGACCGGTATCGGCCATGAGGTGGATTTCAGTCTCTCCGATTTTGCGGCCGACCTGCGCGCGCCCACACCCACAGGTGCTGCCGAGCGTGCGAGCCCGGATATAGATGAGTGGCGCGAAGGCCTGCGACACACCGCGCAAGGTCTGCACACCGAAATGGCCGACGGCCTGCGCCAGCGTCGCCTACAACTGACGCAACAGGCCGCGCGGCTGCAAGCGCTGCATCCTGGTCGCCGCCTGCAACAGCGCGCGCAACAGCTCGACGACCTGGCCGAACGCCTGCTGCACGCCAGCCCCTTGCGCCGCACCGCGCCGCAGCGCCTGCGGCTCACACAATTGGGGGATCGCTTGCGGCAGTCGCAGCAGCGCCGCCACGAGCGCACGGCCGCGAGCCTCGCGCGCTTCGCCTCGCAGCTGGCTGCTTACAACCCAAGCGCCGTGCTCGAACGTGGCTATGCCATCGCCTTCACCGCCGATGGCAGCGCCGCACGCGATGCCGCACAGCTGCCCGAAGGCAGCACCTTCACCCTTCAACTGGCGCGCGGTGTGGTGCAAGCCACAGCTCAGGCCGCCAAAAACCTTCCAAAATCACGATGAGGAGTTTTCAACAATGAGTCACAACGCCGAGCTGGAATTGTTTCGCGACAACGTCCGCAAGTTTCTGCAAGCCGAGATCGCGCCCCACTACGCCGAGTGGGAAAAGGCCGGGATCATTCCGCGCGACACCTGGAACAAGTTTGGCGACAACGGCCTGCTTTGCGTCGACACCCCGGAAGAGTTCGGCGGCATCGGCGCGCCGTTCGAGTTCAGCTGCGTGGTGCTGGAAGAAGTCGGCCGTGCCGGCTTTGGTGCGCTGGGTGCCAACCTCGCCGTGCACAGCGATATCGTCGCGCCCTACATCACCCATCTCGGTACGCCGGAGCAAAGGGCGCACTACCTGCCCAAGCTGGTGACCGGCGAGTTCGTTGGTGCCATCGCGATGACCGAACCCGGTGCAGGCTCCGACTTGCAGGGTGCCAAAACCAGCGCCACGGCGGATGGCAGCGACTACCTCATCAACGGCAGCAAGACCTTCATCACCAACGGCCAGCACGCCGATGTGGTGATCACCTTCACCAAGACCGACCCCGCCGCCAAAGCGCGTGGCACCACGCTGTTTCTGGTCGAAACCAGCAGCAAGGGTTTCGCGCGTGGCCGCAATCTGGAGAAGATCGGCCAGCACTGCGGCGATACCTCCGAGCTGTTCTACGACAACGTGCGTGTGCCTGCCACCGCCGTGCTCGGTGCCGTTGGCAACGGCTTTGGTCATCTGGTGGATGAGTTGGCGCGTGAGCGTCTGACGCTGGCCGTGGGCGCGATTGGTGCCGCCGACGGCATGCTCGCCATGACCATCGACTACGTGAAGAACCGCAAGGCTTTCGGCACCGCGCTCTCCACGTTTCAGAACACGCGCTTTGAAATCGCCAAGATGCAGACCGATGTCGAAATCAACCGCGCCTTCGTTGAGAAGTGCGCGGTGGCCTATGCCAACGGCAAGCTCGATGGCGCCGGTGCGGCGATGGTGAAACTGGCCGCCACCGAAATGCAGTGCCGCGTCGCCGATGGCTGCCTGCAACTGTTCGGCGGTTACGGCTTCATGAGCGAGTACCCGATCAGTCGCCACTTCATGGATTCGCGCGTGCAGCGCATCTACGGCGGCACCAGCGAGATCATGAAAGAGGTGATCGCGCGCTCGCTGCTCGGGCGTTAGGCTTCAGGCGGTTTCTGCAAGGGCGGCTCTTCGACAGCCGCCTTTTTTAATGCCGGCGTCTGATCGGGCCGTTTCTCAATGCTGGCGATCACGTCGCGCGAGATGTTCCATTCCTTGAGATCGTAGCCCGCCTGCTTCATGGCCTTGGCCAGTCGTTCGATGGGCACGCTGCTGCCGCGGGTGCTGACAAAGCTGTTGGGGCGCGAGATCAGCACTTCGATCTTGTCCAGCAGGCGGCCGCGGTCGGTGGTGATGTTGCCGGAGCCGGTGCGCGACATACCCCACTTCTGCGCCACCACGAAATCCTGTGCCGCGCAGACGAATGCACCCGCGCCATCCATCACCATCTGGACGATCTCGCCCTGACGAATGACGCGGCCCTTGCTGGCCGCCATTTCGTAGAGGCTGAGAACCTTTGCCATCAGCTAGTCCATCTCCACACTGCCGCTGCCGCGCCGAACGATGAAGCCGGCGGCACTCAGGTCGGCGGCGATGACGGCGGCGTGGGCTTCGTCCTGTGCCTCCACCAGGGCTTCCAGCGTTGCGCGCTTGGCGTGAGTGCCGGCGTGCAGGCGCTCGTGATGCACCTGAATGATGTTGCCACCGCTCTCGCCGATGCGCCCTGCGACACGCGCGAGAAATCCGGGGCGATCCTCGATTTCGATACTGAGCGAGATCAGCCTTTGTTCGTGCACCAGTTGGCGCATGAGCACGCTGGCGAACAGGCGCGTGTCGATGTTGCCGCCGCAGATGACGAGGCCGATCTTGCGGCCCTTGAAGCGTGCCGGGTCGGTCAGCAGCGCTGCCAACCCGGCCGCACCCGCGCCTTCGGCCACGACTTTTTCGACGTTGGCGAGCAGGCCGATGGCGCGCTCGATGGCGGATTCCTCAACCCGCATCAGGTCGGCGACGTGTTCGCGGATGATTTCCAGCGGCAGCTGGCCGATGTATTTCACCGCAATGCCTTCGGCAATCGTCGCCCCGCCCGTCACCAGCGAAAGATCATTTTGCAGGGCCGCGTAGGCGCTCGGGTAACCGGCCGACTCCACACCGACCACGCGCACGTCGGGGTTGATGCCGTGGGCGGCGATCGCCATGCCGCTGATGAGCCCGCCGCCACCGATCGGCACCACCAGCGTGTCGATCTCGGGCGCGTCTTCGAGCATCTCCAGCGCCACCGTGCCCTGCCCCGCGACAATCAGCGCGTCGTCGTAGGGGTGCACCAGCGTCATGCCACGCTTGGCGATGTATTCGGCCTGCATGTACTCGGCGGCATCGGCAAGCGTCTCGCCTTTCAGGATCACCTCGCCGCCCAGCTCGCGGGTATTGCGCACCTTGGTAAACGGCGTGTTCTCGGGCATTACGATGATGCTTTTGATGCCGAGCCGTGTCGCGTGATACGCCACGCCCTGCGCGTGATTGCCCGCGCTCACTGCCACTACGCCAGCAGCACGCTCGGCCTCGTTCAGCGCGCTGAGCTTGTTGAAGGCGCCACGCTCCTTGAACGAGGCGGTGAACTGGAAGTTCTCGAACTTCAGCCACACCTCGGCGCCGGTGATGCGCGACAGCACTCGCGAATGCGTGCAGGGCGTGCGTTCGATCTGGCCCTGCAAGCGCTGCGCGGCAGCGGTGATGTCGGCAAAGGTCACGCTCATCTTTTCTTCTCGGTGGTGGTGCTCACGCTTGAAACCTGGCCATCCTCAAAACGAACAGTGATGCGCTGGCCGTCGCGGCGATAGCGCCAAGCGCCGTCGGGCAGGGTTTCATCTGCGGAACCGAGCGCGCTCTGTACCTCGCTCGCCGTCATTCCCTTCACCGCCCGGTGGTCGATGATGGCTTTGCGGATGACCTTGTCGCGTTCGCCCTTCGCCGCGTGATCTTTCAGGAATGTCGCGTCGGATTGATTGCGCGCCTTCTTGTCACGGCTCAGCCGCTCGTCGTAGCTCTTGGCGAGGTCGTCACCCGCCTTGCGCTGGATGGTATTCAGCGGCGGCAGCACGGCGGGCTGCGCAGCAGCATCGCAGGGACGGTCGGAATAGGTGGTTTTACCGGCCGCCACGCACTTGTAAATCTCTGCGTGTGCAGAGGCTGACAGCAGCAGAAGGACGAGGGCAATGGCGCGCATGTCGCATTGTACGCGCGTCTGTCCAAGCGCCATTAAGTAGAATGCGCGCCCTCGCAATCGTCATCAGGTTTCCAGCATGTCCCAATACGTTTTCACCATGAACAAGTGCGGCAAGATCGTGCCGCCGAAAAAGGAAATCCTGCGCAACATCTCGCTCTCGTTTTTCCCGGGTGCGAAGATCGGCGTGCTCGGCTACAACGGCTCGGGCAAATCAACGCTGCTGAAGATCATGGCCGGCATCGACAAGGACTTCGTCGGCGAGGCACGACCCCAGCCCGGCATCAAGATGGGCTATCTGCCGCAGGAGCCGCAGCTCGACCCGACCAAAACCGTGCGCGGCAACGTCGAAGAGGCCTTGAGCGAATTGCTGGGCCTGAAGGCCGACCTCGAAGCGGTCTACGCCGCCTACGGTGAAGAGAACGCCGACTTCGACAAGCTGGCCGCCAAGCAGGCCGATCTCGAATCTCGAATCACCGCTGCCGATGGCGACAACATCGATCTGGTGCTCGACAAGGCCGGCGAAGCCCTCAATCTGCCGCCCTGGGATGCCGATGTCACCAAGCTCTCGGGTGGTGAGCGCCGCCGCGTGGCCCTCTGCCGCCTGCTGCTGAGCAAGCCCGACATGCTGCTGCTCGACGAACCCACCAACCACTTGGATGCCGAATCGGTGGCCTGGCTGGAAAAGTTTTTGAAGGACTTCCCCGGCACCATCATTGCCGTCACCCACGACCGTTACTTCCTCGACAACGTCGCAGGCTGGATCTTGGAACTCGATCGCGGCACCGGCATACCCTGGCAGGGTAACTACAGCAACTGGCTGGAGCAGAAGACCAAGCGCCTGTCGGACGAAAGCAACAAGGAAGACGCCCGCCAGAAGGCGATGGCCGAAGAGCTGGAATGGGTGCGCAAAAACCCCAAGGGTCGTCAGAGCAAGAGCAAGGCGCGCATCAAGGCCTACGAAGAACTCGCCTCGCAGGAGTTCCAGACCCGCAGCGAGACCAAGGAGCTCTACATCCCACCCGGCCCCCGCCTGGGCGACTTGGTGCTGGAGGTTGAAAACGTCGGCAAGAAGTTTGGCGAGCGTTGGCTCTACAAGGGCGTGACCTTCCGCATGCCCAAGGGCGCGATCGTCGGCATCATCGGCGCCAACGGCATGGGCAAGACCACCTTGTTCCGCATGATGTTGGGCCAGGAAACCCCGGACGAGGGCACCATCAAGATCGGCGAAACCGTGAAGCTCGCCGCCATCGACCAGAGCCGCGATTCGCTCAATGGCGAGAACACGGTGTTCCAGGAAATCTCCGGCGGCGGCGACCTCATCAAGGTCGGCAACTACGAGATGCCAAGCCGCGCTTACATTGGCCGCTTCAACTTCAAGGGCGAGAGCCAGCAGAAGCGCATCAAGGAGCTCTCGGGCGGCGAGCGCAACCGCGTGCATCTGGCGAAGATGCTGCTCACGGGCGGCAACTTGTTGCTGCTCGATGAACCCACCAACGATCTCGACGTTGAAACCCTGCGCGCGCTGGAAGAAGCCATCTTGGACTTCCCTGGCAACGCCATGGTCATCTCACACGACCGCTGGTTCCTCGATCGCGTTGCCACGCACATCCTTGCCTTTGAAGACAGCGGCGAAGTCGTGTTCCACGAGGGCAACTACGGCGATTACGAAGAGGACTTCCGCCGTCGCACCGGCAGCGAGCCGGGTGTGAACCGTCGCAATCGGCACAAGAAATTGGCCTGATGCTGAGCCCACAAAAAAGCCCGGCGATGCCGGGCTTTTTTGTGGCTGCGTGCTCAGCGCAGATAGCGATCCAGAAACGCCAGCGAAGCCTCCACCGCTTCGCCATCGGCGAAGAACGCCGAAATATGTCCGTGGCCTTTGATGACGAACAGCTCGTTCGGCACGCCCGCTGCATCCAGCTTCGCCTTGTATTTCTCCGCTTGCTCGAACGGCACATAGCCATCCAGCGTGGCGTGGTACTGAAATACCGGTGGGTGCCCTGGCTTCACATACAGCGCTGGTGAGGCGGCCTTGTAGGTTTCGAGCTTCTCGGATTTTTCACCGCCCATGAAATTGGGCACCAGATAACCGCCATCGTAGAGCGTGAGATCGCTCGGCGTGCCGCCAGCCACCACGGCTTTCATCTGCGTGTTGGCTAAGCCCAGTGCAGGGTCATCGGCCACTGCGGCGACCAGTGCTGCGAGATGCCCACCGGCCGAATAGCCGTACGAGCCGATGCGCCTGGGGTCGATGCCGTAGGCCGCACCAGAAACATGCATCCACTGCGCCGCCTGCTGCACATCCTGTAACTGCGCGGGGAAGATGTAATCGGGCACCAGCCGATACGTCGTGTTCACCACCAGATAGCCGCGCGCGGCGATGCGTTCCGCCAGACTTTTAACCTGCGCGCGGTCGCCGCGCTTCCACGCGCCGCCATGAATCAACAGCACGCTGGGGAACGGCCCGGTGCCACCCGGTGTGTAGATATCAGCCAGCAGGGTCTTGGGCCAGTTAGCGGGCGACACCACCACGTCGCGGGTGATGCTGTAGCTCGACACCACGGGCGGTGGTGCGGCCGTTTCGGGCTTGCCGAGGTGCTGGCTGCCGCAGGCGGTGAGCAGCAGAGCGATAAGCGCGGCGGAGAACGGTTTCAGCATGGAGGACTCGTGGGCGTGGCAGCAGGTTGCCCCACAATACGGGCTGCCAAAACTCCTGGACGCGCCGCCACACATGACCGAACCCCGCACCGACCTGCCCACCCTCGCCTATCGCTGGCGGCACTCCACGCTGGTGCCGATCAATCACGTGCAGTCGGTGGCACTCGATGATCTGCTGGGCATCGACCGGCAGAAGGCTGCACTGGTGCAGAACGTGCGGCAGTTCGTGCAGGGCAGACCCGCCAACCATGTGCTGCTCACCGGCTCGCGCGGCACCGGCAAGTCATCCCTGGTCAAAGCCCTGCTGACGCGCTTTGCGCCCGAAGGCTTGCGTGTGGTCGAGGTACATCCGCACGACCTGATCGACCTGCCGGATGTGGTGGCACCGCTGCGCGAACGCGACGAGCGCTTTCTGCTCTACGTGGATGACTTCAGCGTCGCCAACAACGACCGCGCACTCACGGCGCTGAAGACCGCGCTCGACGGTGGCATCGAGGAACCCGCCGAAAACGTGTTGATTGTCGCGACCTCCAACCGCCGCTATCTGATGCCGACGATGAAGGCCGACAACAACGAGTTCCACTGGGAAGATGGCGAGTTGCAGGCCGGTGAATCGACCGAAGAAAAAGTCTCTCTGTCCGAGCGATTCGGCCTCTGGCTGTCGTTCCCCGCCTTTTCGCAGGATCAGTATCTCGATGCCGTGCGCCTGCATCTCAGGCAGCTCGGCCATGTACAATGGTCCGATGCAACGAAGCTGCTGGCGCTGCGCTGGGCCCTCAACCGCGCCAGCCGCTCGGCGCGCGTGGCGCGGCAATTTGCGCAGGATTTTGTCGGCGCAGCCGCCGCTCGCAGCAACTAACCGGCTTGTGCCAGTGCGGTTCGCACACGCCGCACGCGCCAGTCCGTTGCACCGTAATTCGCGATCAGGATTTTTTCGGCGCGGCGTAACTGCTCGGCCGCCACTACACGGTTGCCGCCCAGCAAGGCCAGCCGCCCGCGTACTTCCGCTTCGAGCGCTTCGCGGGGATGACCGGGGCGGTAGTCCGCCCAACTGGCAGGGTTGACGCGCTCCAGCCACCGCTGCGCTTCAGCGGCGTCATTCGTATTGGCACGTTGCAGCGCCATTGTCAGGCGCGCCCAGTTGGCGACGTTCTGGCGATTGCCGGGCGAGCGGGCGGCGTCGAGGCTCAGCAGCAGCCGTTCGGCGAGTGCAGCCTTTCCGGCTTTCAGGCAGGCCTCGGCAACCACCAGCGTCTCGTTGGGCATGTCGGGTTCGAGCGGGGCGATGCGCTCGGCGATTTGCGCCCAGCTCTCGGCCAGCTTGCGCACGGTTTCAAACGCGCCCAAATCGGCTTGCAGGCCAATGTAGTAGGCGGTGGCGTAGCGCGAATACCAGTTGGTGTCGGGCTGCAAGGCGAGCGTGGCGCGGTAGCCGACGGCAAGATCAGGGGCAGCAGCGGCGCTGTCGCCGCGCATCCAGCGGGTGATGCCGCGATCGGCCTGGAAGTAGGCGAGGTTCAGCGGCGACGGTGGTTTGGCGCTGTTGACTAGACGTTCGTAGTCCGGCGTCAGGTGTTCGGCTTCGGCAAAGTCGGCATCCTCACGCGCCAGCCGGATGCGAAACGCCAGGTTGTCTTCGAGATTGGCGGCGTCTCCGATCTGCTGCGCCAGGGTTTGCGCAGCAGCGGCTGTGCGCCGCGCCTTTTGCAAGGAGCCATAACGGAACTCGGCGTCGCTGTTGCTGCCCAGCAACCCGAGGCGGATCGCCGGGTCCAGCCCCGACTGCGCATCGGCCAGCGCCAGCAGCGCCCGCACCAGTTCGAGGTCTTCGGGTGCGGCAATCCACAAGCCTTCCGCGGGGATCAGCTGCAGGGCGCGGTGCGGCTGGGTGGTCATCAGCTGACGCAAGGCCTGATGCGAGAGCTGCTCCTGACGCTTGGCCTCCACCGAGCCACCATCGATCTGGTTGTAGGCGTTGGCGAGTGCGAGGCGCACATGGAAGGCGATTTCGGGCCGCTCGCCGAGCTTGGCATCCGCGGCGTGCGAGGCTGAGTCCAGCAGGTCTTTGACGCTCAGATTACGCGTGCCCGACTGCACACCACCATCGTAGCCGGGCAGCATGCTTTCGATCATGAAGCGGCCACTTTCGAGCGCGACCTGGGCCGCTTCTTCAGCCCGCTGGCG
Source organism: Stagnimonas sp. (assembly GCA_965279705.1). Classification (GTDB taxonomy): domain Bacteria; phylum Pseudomonadota; class Gammaproteobacteria; order Nevskiales; family Nevskiaceae; genus Stagnimonas. Next base: position 1,234,662 of record OZ257257.1, on the reverse strand, counting down.
CTCGGTGATGGCGTGGCGATATTGCACGGCGGCAATCACCAAACCCACCGAGAGCGCGCCGATGATCGCGAACAACCAGCGTCTTCGCTGGCGGATCAGCAGCAGCGCCTTTTCGGACTGCAACAGCCGTTGTGATTCGGCCCGCTCCGCCGCCAGCGTCTCGCGCCGCGTATCGAGCGTACGGATGCGATCGGCCAGTGCCTGCGCGCTGGAGAGCCGGCGCTCCGGGGCGCCCTGCACCGCTTCGGCAATGTCGCTGCGCAGTAATTCGTCGCCGATGGCCTGCTCCCATCCCGGCGAGACCGGCTTGCGAAAATCGCCAATCACCATCTGGTAGAGCAGCACACCCAGCGCGTAGACATCGCCGCGCAGGGTCTGCGGCTGCCCTTCGAGCACCTCGGGCGCCAGATACAGCGTCGAGCCTTGGGCAGCGCTGTCGTGCAGCTGTGTAAAACCCATGCGGGTGATGCCGGCCTGGGCGATCACCTCATCGGCCATCACCCCTGCGCCACCGAAATCCGCCAGCAGCGGCTGGGCTGCCGCACCGCTGCCGCGCATCAACACATTTGTGGCTTTCAGGTCCTTGTGCAGCACCCCGACCCCGTGCACGCGCGCCACGGCCTCGGCGATGGTGACGAACAGCGATAACCGCTGGCTCAGCGGCAGCTGGGCAAGCCCGCCCTGGCTCGCTGCCCACAGCGCCAGATTGCCCGCAGCGTAGTGTTCAAGTTCCAGAAAATACGGCGCTTCTTCAAGATTCCAGTCAAGCAGTTCGGCGATGGGTGCCGCCTCGCCCAGTTGCTGGCGCAGCAGGCGGAACAGGGTGATCTCGCGCTTGAGCACATTCAACGCCTGCGCATCCAGCGCGAACTTGTAGACGCGCACATCGCCGGTCTTGCGATGACTCACCTTCCACACCTCGCCGCTGCCGCCGCGACCCAGGTGCTGGTCGAGCCGCCATTGCGGACGCAGTGGCGGACTTTCGCCAGACTTCAGGCCCAGCACCGGCTCAGGCAGGGCGACGGTCGTCGCCACCGCGATGCGTACCGGCGCCATCAGCCGATAGCCGTAGCCGTGCAGGGTCTTGATGAGCGTCTGTGCGTCATCGCCCAGCACCTCGCGAATGCGGCTCACCGCCTTGGTCAGCACCGTATCGCTCAGCACCCGACCAGGCCAGACGGCGGCATGGATCTCTTCCTTGGTCACCACTTCGCCGGCATGGCGCAGCAGCAGCTTGAGCACTTCCAGCGGTTTGCGTTCCAGCTCCACCAGCGCACCAGCTACCGTCAGCTCGTGGGTGGATTCCTCGAACACGCAGCAGTCGAAAATCCACTTCAGCGGTGCGGTGGTCGAGGCGTCCATTCCGGCAAGTGAGGTGGGTGGCTTTGGCGAGAGTGAAATCCGCGGGCGACGCGGCGGATTGAAGCAACTGGAGTGCTGACCATGCTGACAGACTCGTCATTCATGCAGTCAAGAATTGTGCCGTGCCGCTGTAGTGCGCGCTATCGCTGCAAGCGCTCGTTGCGGGCCTCCACGGTCCAGAGGTGGTCAGGGCCGAAGGACTCCGCCAGCCAGCTTTCGGCCTCCCTGAACGCGGCCTGTGCACCGGCCTCGTCGCCCTTGAGCCGCAGGATGATGGCCTGCGCGCGTCGGTAGTGCGCCAGCGTACGGTAGTGCGGCGGCAGCTGGGCCAGCACGGCGGGCGGGATGACTGCAAGCGCTGCCTCGGCCTCGGCCAAGTGTCCGAGCTTGCCGTGCAGCCGCGACAAGCCCACCTGCGCCAGCACGATACGGATATTGGACTGGTAATCCACCATTGCCGCACTGGCTTTCTTGTAGTCGGATAGCGCGGCTTCGAGATCACCCTGCCGCTCGCTCAGCCAGGCACGCTGTGTATAGCTGCCAGCCAGGTACGGGCCGCTACGGGTTTTCTCGCGCAGGGCGACGGCACGGTCCAGCAACGGCTTGGCCTCTGCAAAGCGGCCCAGCCCGGTTAGTGCACTGCCCTGCCAGCCGTAGAAGGTCTGCATGTAGCCACTCTCTTCGGCATAGACCGGCTTGGCGCGCGCCACGCTCTGCGTCGCCAGTTTCAGCAGGCGCGGGAAATCGCCGGCGTACGCCGCCTCGGCGGTGCAGGCAAAGGCGTAGTCGAGGCTTTCTTCCAGCGGCAGTTCGGGGTGCCGCGCGGCATAGCTTTGCAGCCGTGCGCAACCCTGACGAGCAGCGGCCAGGCGTTGCAGGCTGCCGTTGTCACGCACGAAGGTAGAGAGACTCCAGCTGTTGCCGACCAGCATGGCGTCGAAGTTCTCGAACACCTGGGTGTCGATTTTTTCGTAGGCCGCGACCGCCGCTTTCCAGCGACCATCCTGTGTCAGTAACGTGGCTTCGAGCAGCGCGATGTTGAGGCGCACCGGGGTTGATACCGTCGGCGTGGCGGCAGCGTAGGCCTTCAGCTGCAAGACCAGCCGCTCGTGGTCTTTCAGGTAGGCCAGATCCGGCTGGGTCTGGATCACCTTGTAGGCGACCGGAAAGGCATTGGCCGGGTCGCTCGCCATCCAGTCCATCAAGGCCTGGTAATGTTTTTTCCACAGCGGCAGCAGCTCTTCGAGCGGCCGCACCGGGAAGTTCTCGTAGGCCTTCATCAAGGCCACATAAGCCTGCGCCTTGCCGCCGATGTCATCTGCAAAGCGGCCGTCGATCTTCGCCGCACCGGCGTCCAGCACCGAGATCAGATCAACCTCGCGACCCTTGCGGATATTGGGGTCGATGGCACCTAGCAAGTCCTCGGTCAAAAATGCCGTCACCGCCTGCGCACTCTTGGCGGCCTGGCTGGCGGCGTGCTCGGCATGGCGGGCCTCCCAGGCGAACTTGAGGGTGAAGCCGAGGCCGATGACCACGGCAGCGACCACTGACCACATCGCCTTGCGGCGCGCACGCAGCGTCTCATTTTCGCGCCGTGTTTTTTCAGCCGCAGCGATGGCTGCCACCTGCTCCGCCTCGGCAGCACGTTGCGCCGACAGCGTCGCGTGGCGGGCATCGAGCGTACGAATGCGATCGGCCAGAGTCTGTGCGCTGGAGAGCCTGCGCTCGGGATCGCCCTGCACCGCGTCGGCAATATCGCCGCGCAGCAACTCGTCGGCAATGCCCTGCTCCCAACCGGGCGAGACGGGCTTGCGAAAGTCGCCGATACAAAGCTGATAGAGCAAGACGCCCAGCGCATACACATCGCCACGGGCGGTCTGCGGCTGGCCTTCGAGCACCTCCGGAGCGAGATAGAGCGTGGTTGCCTGCGCCGAAGAATCGAGCACCTGGGTAAACCCCATGCGGGTGATGCCGGCGTTGGCGATGACATCGTCGGTCAGCACGCCGCCGCCGCCGAAGTCGGCCAGCAGCGGTTGCACCGCCACGCCGCTGCCGCGCATCAGCACATTGCTGGGCTTCAGATCCTTGTGCAGTACGCCCACGCCGTGCACGCGCGCCACCGCTTCGGCGATGACGACGAATAAGGCAAGCCGCTGCGAAAACGGCAGCTGGTTGAGGCCGCCCTGCTCAGCCGCCCACAGCGTCAAGCTGCCAGCGGAATAGTGTTCCAGCTCCAGAAAATAGGGCGCTTCTTCGAGGTTCCAGTCTAGCATCTCGGCGATGGGTGCCTCGCCGCCCAGTTGCTGACGCAGCAGGCGAAACAGGGTGATCTCGCGCTTCAGGGCGTTGAGTGCTTCGGCGTCCAACGCAAACTTGTAGACGCGCACATCGCGGGTCTGGCGATGCACAACCTTCCACACTTCGCCGCTACCGCCGCTGCCTAAGTGACTATCGAGCTGCCAGTGGGCGCGCAATGGCGGACTGTCGCCGGCCTTCAGGCCCAGCACCGGTCTCGGCAGGGTGGCGTTGGCCACTTCGATGCGCACCGGCGCGATCAGCCGGTATCCATAGCCATGCACGGTCTTGATGAGTGTCTGTGCATCGTCACCCAGCACTTCGCGGATGCGGCTCACCGCCTTGGTCAGTACGGTGTCGGACAGCACCCGACCGGGCCAGACAGCAGCGTGAACCTCTTCCTTGGTCACCACTTCGCCGGCGTGGCGCAGCAGATGGCGCAGCACCTCCATCGGCTTGCGCTCCAGCGCCACCGGCTGACCATCCACCGAGAGTTCGAGGGTGGATTCCTCGAACACGCACCGCTCGAACAGCCACTTCAGCGGCGTGGTGGCGAGCGCGTCCATAACCGGCTGCTGGCGGCAGCCTACTTGTGGGTCTTGAGCAGACCGGCAACCTTGTCGATGTAGGCCTTCATGGCGGCATCCGCACTCATGCCTTTGAGCTTGGCCCAGCTGTCGTACTTGCCACGGCCCATCAGGTCGAGCATGCCGGGGCGGCTGCCGCTGACATCGCCTTTCTCGGCCTGCTTGAAGTGCGAATAGAGGAACGCGAAGTCATCCATGCTCGGTTTTTTGGTGAGCGTTTTGACGTCTTCCTGCGCTTTTACGAAGTCTTTCTTGAGGTCGGCCATGGGTCTTCTCCAGCTGTTTTGATTTTGTTGGGGTGCGCACTATGGCCGCAGTACCCTGCGCGCAGCAATATCAAACCTGCCCGGCAAAGAATCTCGGTGCGCCGCCGCCGATCGGCAAGGCGAAACCTGCCTCCAGCTGCACATTGACGAACATCGGCAGCCGCAGCCGCAGACCCAGTCCGATGCTGGCCTTGATATCGCCCGCTTCGAACTCGTTGGGCTGCGCATAAACATTGCCAGCCTCCGCAATCACCACCGTGCGCAGCCAGGGCTTGAACAGCGGCCGCGCCCATTCGGTGCCGACGCGGTAATAGGCGTTGCCTTCGCGATAGCCGCGCTGGTAGCCGCGCAGACCGCCGACACCACCGAGGGTGAAATTGCGCACGCTGCGCGGGCCATCCCAATTCATGCCGGTATCGCCGAACACATGCACGGTCTGGTGCGGTGTGGCGCCGACGCGCCAATAGCGGATGGCCGCCAGCGTCACGCGCGCGAAATCGTAGTCGGCACCGAAATCCTGCTTCGCGGCATCAACACGCGAGGTGAACGTGAGGCCCTGCTCGCTGTAGATTTCGAGCTTGAGGTCGCGGTAATTCAGCACGCCGACCGGGCCGAAGGCCTCGCCGTACTGCGCTACGCCGGTGCTGGTGTGCTGGCCGGTCCAAAGGGCGCCAGCGCCCAGCGACCAGCCCTGGTTTGGCCGCTCGGAATCCAGCGCCCGAAAGGCCAGCGCCTGGTAGGCCTCCAGCCGCTCGTTGTATTGCCCGAAGCCATCACTCACCGGGCGCTCGGTATAAGAGCTACCCAGGCCTAAGCTCCACAGCGAGTCGAAGATCTGCGGTGCGGCATAGCCCACGGCCAGGTTTCGCTCCTTGCCGATGCCAACGCGTTTGGTTTCCTTGTTCAACGCCGACACCCGCAAGGTGTGGTTGAGACCCCAGACGTTGTTCCAGTCCAGCTGCACGCCGTACGCGTATTCGCCGTTGGAATTGGCATCGACGCGCGGATAACCCAGCACGTACCATTTCTCCTGGACCTCGTAAACCGCTTCGACGCCACCGCTGTCGTCAGGGTGCTGCGCCAGCGTCACCTTCTTGAACAGGTTGAGGTTCTGTATGGCTTGACGCCCGGCTTCGAGCTGGTCAGCGGTGACGGCATCTCCGGGCTTGAACGCAAGCTCGCGCAGCAGCGTGCGTTCGCGCGTGGTCTTGTTGCCGATGAAGCGAATCGTGCTGAGCCTCATTGCCGGCTCTGCCGACGGTTCACCCTTCAAAGACGAGGGCTTCGCAGCCGCATCGGCCTCGATGATTTCGGTGAGCGATACCGCTGCACACCAAGGGCTTGTCAGCGCCAGCAAACCTGCCAGCAGCAATCGTTCAATGCGGCGCATCAAGGCGCTCCAGCGTCACGAAGCTGTAGGCCACCGCATGGGTGGCATCGGCTGGGTGATGCTCGCGCGCAATCTCGCGGTAATCGTTTTGGGCATAGTGAGGAAAATAGGTATCGCCCTTGTCCCGCGCATGAACGACGGTGACATACAGACGGTGCGCCAGCGGCAGGCACAGGGCGTAGAGTGCTGCGCCACCGATGACGAACAACTCGCCCTGTGTCGGCGCTGCGATCGCTGCGGCAAGCTCGGTGAACACCGTTGCGCCGTCGGCCTGATAGTGCGCATCGCGGGTCAACACCCGGTTTTCGCGGCCCGGCAGAGGGCGGCGCGGCAGCGATTCCCAGGTCTTGCGGCCCATCAGCACCGTCTGCCCCAGCGTCAGGGCTTTGAAGTGCTTGAGGTCGTTGGGCAAGCGCCACGGCAAATCTCCGTCTCGTCCAATGAGCAGGGTCTCGTCATGGGCGACGATGAGGTTGAGAAAGGGTTGCGATGCAATAGACATACCCGCAGCATAAAAAAACCGCCGCCGGCTTGCACCGGCGGCGGTTGCCACATCCTTGTGGCGCTGCGATCGCTCCAATAGTCGAAGATCGTTTGTTACGGCAGTCTGCCACCAAAAGAGGCCAGCAACGCTTGCAGCAACGTCACTGTGCCGGTGGTGGTGCCGCTGATGAGCTGGGTCACCTCCTCGATGCGTGTCGTGGAGGCCGCGGTGCCCACGACCGGCACGCTGGACAGCGTCCCGCCGATGAGATCCGAGAAGGCACCCGCGGCCGAACCAGCGACGGTGCTGTTGACTCCGCCCAGCACTGCCGACACCGCTTGAAGAGTCGGCCCCGCGACGGCACCCAGACCGGTGCTGACGGCTTGTGCGGCAATGGCGAACTGATTGGTGACCGGGCTCAGCACATTGGCCGGCAAACCCAGCTGTGCTGCAAACGGCACTTGCAGGCTGTTGGCGCCTGCAATGAGCAGAGCAGTCACATCGGTAGCGAGCTTGTTGCCGTTGAGCGCGCCGAGATCACCCAGGATCAGCGCCAGCGAATTGAAGGCGGTGGCGTTGAGCGCCAGCACTTCCTTCAGGAACGGCTGGTTGAGCTGGGGCGGCAGATTGGTGGAGAGATCGCGCACCTGATTGGCGAGCACCACCAGGCGATCGGTGAGCACGCTGAGGTCCGCGCCGGGCACGGTGCCAACCAGGCCGTTGGCGACCTGCTGCGATACCTGTGCAAGCGTCTGCTGTACCTGTGCGAGCCCCGGCACCGGAATGCTCTGCGCACTGGCGAGCAGACCCAGCGAATTGCTCAGGCTCGAACCCGAGCAGAGAATGGAATCGCCGACGCCAGTGAGCTGCGCAGTGAATTGCTGCGGGCTCTGGGTGCTGGCCAGCGTAGTCAGTGAGTTGGCGACGGCATCGACGGCATCGAGCGTGAGCACCAACGCGGTGGTGGCGCTGGCGGCCGAAGCACCGACGGTCGGAATGGCCCGTACGGCGGGCTGCAACTGGTTGATCAGCGTGTTTTGCAGCACATCCAGCCCGCCCGCGATGTTGTTGCAGGACTTGGGCGTCACCAGTGCCGGCATGAGGACGGCATCGGCAACATCGCCGGTCGTCGCGCCACCGCAGGCGGTGAGTCCCATGACAGTGGCCACCGAAGCCGCCAGGCCGAAGTGGCGGATCAGCGAGATTCGGGCGGCGCTTTTTGAGTTTTGATGCATGGGACTCTCTCCTTGAGTAGCGGGTCTGAAGCAGGCGATTCAAGAGCTATCCAACCCTTGTCGCCCTGCCTGGCTGCCGGTGTGGCAGTAACCGCAGTGTCAATTTCCCGACACGCACATCGACACATCACCGATGAATGGCGAGGCTTGGAAGATGGCCGGTGGAACTGTCGGGCGAGCCCCGACAAAAAGTCGACGCGCTCAGCGCGTCGCGCGCAAATCAGACCGCGACGGGCGCCTTGATGTGGGCCTGCGGCGCGTAGCCGACCAACTCGAAATCCTCGAACTTGAAGTCGAAGATGCTGGTGACCGCCGGGTTGATCTGCATCGTCGGCAGCACACCAGGCGTGCGCGCGAGCTGCGTCTGCGCCTGCTCGAAGTGATTGGAATACAGGTGGCAATCGCCGCCGGTCCAGACGAAATCGCCCAGTTTCAAGTCGCAGACCTGCGCCACCATCATGGTCAGCAGCGCATAGCTCGCGATGTTGAAGGGCACGCCCAAGAAAATATCGCAGCTGCGCTGGTAGAGCTGGCAGCTCAACTTGCCGTCCGCCACATAGAACTGGAAGAACGCATGGCAGGGCGGCAGCTTCATCTTGTCCACCTCACCGACATTCCAGGCCGAGACGATGAGGCGGCGGGAGTCGGGGGTTTTCTTGATCTGCTCAATCACTTGGCTGAGCTGGTCGATCTTGCGGCCGTCTGCCGCTGGCCAGGCGCGCCATTGGCTACCGTACACCGGGCCTAGCTCACCGTTTTCGTCCGCCCAGTCGTCCCAGATCGAGACGCCATTTTCTTTCAAATAGCGGATGTTGGTATCGCCTTTGATGAACCACAGCAGCTCGTGGATGATCGAGCGCAGATGCAGCTTCTTGGTGGTGAGTACCGGGAAGCCTTCGTTCAAATCAAAGCGCATCTGGTGACCGAACACGCTCTTGGTGCCGGTGCCGGTGCGGTCGGTCTTGATGGTGCCTTTGTCGAGCACCAGCTGCATGAGGTCGAGGTATTGCTTCATCGCGTTAGCTCTTGGCGTCGCGGCGGTAGGCCATCACCATAAAAATCGCACCGGCGATGAGCATGGGAATGCACAGCTCCATGCCGCGCGTCAGCCAGGTGGTGCCGAGCTGATAGCCGAGGTGCGCATCCGGCACGCGGACGAACTCCACGGCAAAGCGGCAGAGGCCATACAGAATCAGGAACAAACCCGAGATCGCCGCACGTGGCCGCGGTTTGCTGCCGAACCACCAGAGAATGGCCAGCATCAGCGCGCCTTCGAGAGCAGCCTCATAGAGCATGGAGGGATGACGCGGCAGCGGGCCGCCGGTGGGGAAAATCATGCCCCAGGGTTGTGTCGTGACCGCGCCCCAAAGCTCGCCATTGATGAAGTTGCCGATGCGCCCCGTCATCAGCCCGAACGGCGTGAGCACGGCGGCAAAATCGGCAACGGTCCAGAACGAGAGCCCTCGCTGTTTGGCGAACACCGCCATCGCCACGATCACGCCCAACAGCCCGCCGTGGAACGACATGCCGCCCTGCCAGATGCGGACGATGCTCAGGGGATCGGCGATGAAGCCGGGAAAGTTGTAGAACAGCGTGTAACCGATGCGCCCGCCCAGAATCACACCGAACACGCCGTAGAACAGCAGGTCGGACACCTGCTGACTGGTCCAACCCACATGCGGCTTGCGGCCGCGGACGGTGCCAAGCCACCAGAAACCCCAGAAGCCGAGCAGATACATCAGCCCATACCAGTGAATCTTGATGGGACCGAGTTCGAGGGCGATGGGCGAGAGGTTGTGGTACGGGATCATGCTGAAGAATTAACCAGTAGTGACGCGGCAGTAAAAGGCCTTGAGGTAGCGGGTTTCGGGGATGGCCGGGTGCACCGGATGATCCGGCCCCTGCTCGCCGCGTTCAAGGATTTGCAGGCGGCGACCGGCCTGGCGCGATTCGCGCAGCAGGATGCGTTGCAGCTGCTCTTCGCTCAAATGATGCGAACAGGAGCAGCTCACCAGCACGCCGTCGGCGGCCAACAAATGCATGGCGGCGCGGTTGAGCGCGCCGTAGTGCGCCATGCCGGCCTCTTCGTCTTTCTTGCGCTTGATCAGCGCCGGCGGATCGACGATGACCAGATCGAACTGGCGACCTTCGGCGCGAAGGGCCTTCAAGGCATCCATCGCATCGGACTTGATGGTGTCGAGCGAAATGCCGTTGAGCGCTGCGCTGCGCTGGGCGGCATCGAGCGCGGGCTGGGATGAATCAATGCAGGTGACCTGCGTCGCGCCGAACTGGGCGCTGCGCAACGCCCAACCGCCGACGTAACTGAAGACATCCAGCACCCGCGCGCCCTTGGCGTAGGGGGCGAGACGGTCGCGGTTGGCGCGCTGGTCGTAGAACCAGCCGGTCTTCTGGCCACCCTTGAGCGGTGCATCGAAGGCGACGCCGGATTCATCGACGCGCACCCAGTCCGGCACCTCGCCAATCACTTCATCCTCGCCCGCCAGCCCCTCGGTCTGACGCATGGCGGTGTCGTTGCGGAACAGGATGCCTTTGGGTGCGAGCACCCGCTTTAGCGCTTCGATCAGCAGCGGCTTGAGCAACTCCATGCCGGCAGTGGTGACTTGGGCTACCAGCACATCGCCGAAGCGATCCACTACCAGGCCCGGAAGTCCATCGCTCTCGCCGAACACCAGGCGGTAGTGCGGGCTGGGGAAGAGTTTTGCCCTCAAAGCGAGTGCCTGGCGGATGCGCCGCTCGAAGAAGTCGACGTCGATCTCGGCATCGCCCTGCCCACTCAGCACCCGCACCGCCAAAAGGACATGCGGGTTGACGGTGGCAATGCCGAGTGGCTTACCGCGGTAATCCTCAAGCCGGCACAGGCTGCCGGGTGCCATGCCCTTGATGGGCGTGGCGGTGGTGTCGATCTCGTTGGAATAGGCCCACATGTGCCCCGCGCGCAGGCGGCGCTCTTCGTGGATTTTCAGTTGAAGCTTTTGCATGGAGCCTTTTGATAAATCATTGACCAACGCCGCAGAACACGCTGCGTTTCTTGTGCAGAAAAATGCCGCCACCGCAAGCATGTTCGTGTCGCAGAGGCTGGCGTATCATTGTCCCATACGGCGTCCAACGACGGGCCCCGGAGTTTTGTTCGCCAGCCTCACAAATGCTCGCTTCGCCTTAAGCATTTCAGGCCCAGCAGGCATCGAGTTGCGAACAAAACTTTGGGTGTCGGGGGCGCACCCGCCAGCATTCCAGCATCACTTAGGAGCGAGCCAACGCGTGGACGCGATACTTGCGCGCATCACCCAATTGGGGCCGGAGTTCTGGTCAACGACGATCTACATCGTCGCCGTGTTCGGCATCTGCGCCATCATGCTCATCGGGTCCTTCCTGCTCGGTGGCCGTAGCGGTGGCCGGGCCAAGAACGAGCCTTTCGAATCGGGTGTGGTCTCCTCAAGCCCTGAGCGCCTGCGGCTCTCTGCCAAGTTCTATCTGGTGGCGATGTTCTTCGTCATCTTCGATGTCGAAGCCCTCTATCTCTACGCCTGGGCCGTCTCCGTGAAAGAAAACGGCTGGACGGGTTGGATCGAAGCCGCCATTTTCATTTCCATCTTGACCGCAAGCCTCGTCTACCTCGCCCGCATCGGCGCACTCGACTGGACCCCACACCAGAAGAAGCGCCGCGCTGCCGAGGCCGCCAAGGTTCAGGACTAAACCCATGCAATACACACTGACGCGCATCGACCCGAACCGCCCGACTGGCGTCTCGCCGCTCACCGACGACTACACGCAGAAAAAGCCGAGTGCGGATGACGTCTTCACCGAAGAGCAGGTGAGCCGCAACATCATCACGGCCAAGCTCAGCGACCTCATCAACTGGGGTCGGAAGAACTCGATCTGGCCGTACAACTTCGGCCTCTCCTGCTGCTACGTGGAGATGGCCACCGCTTTCACGCCCACGCACGACCTCGCCCGCTTTGGCTCTGAAGTGATTCGCGCCTCGCCGCGTCAGGCGGATGTCATCGTCATCGCCGGCACCTGCTTCATGAAGATGGCTCCGGTCATCCAGCGCCTCTACGAACAGATGCTGGAGCCGAAGTGGGTCATCAGCATGGGCGCCTGCGCCAATTCGGGCGGCATGTACGACATCTATTCCGTCGTGCAGGGCGTCGACAAGTTTCTGCCGGTCGATCTCTACATTCCCGGCTGCCCGCCGCGCCCGGAGGCCTTCCTCGAAGGCCTGCTGATGTTGCAGAACTCCATCGGCAAGGAGCGCCGCCCAATCACCTGGACGGCCGGCGACCAGAACATCTACAAGCCCGTGCAGCCCAGCCAGCGCGATGCCAAGCACGCCGAGCGCATGGCGGCGACCGTGCTGCGCTCGCCTGATTCGGTTTAACCATTAAGGTCACTCCCATGTGCATGAGCAACCCACAAAACTCAGTGACGTTCGAGAGCTTGCCGATAGTGCTGGATATGCTTCGCAGCGCGCCTGCAAAGCTCGCCGAAGCCATGCTTGCGTTCAACGATGCAAGCCTGTGTCGCCAGCCTTCGCCTGGGCTGTTTTCCCCGCTCGAAACGGCTTGGCACCTGCGCGACATCGAGGTGGAGGGCTACGCGCTGCGCATTGCCAGTATTCTGTGTGAGGACGATCCCTTGTTGATTGACCTCGACGGCGACCGTCTCGCTATCGAGAGGGCCTACAACCAGCTCGCCGTTGCACCCGCACTGCAAGGCTTTGCCGAGGCCAGAGCGCAAAGCATAAAGCTGCTAGCCGGCATAGATGCCGCCGCACTTTGCAAACCCGGCCACTACCGCGACCAAACACTCACGCTCGGCGTGCTGATCCAACGCATGGTGCAGCACGACAGCGAACACCTGCTCGATTTGGAACGCCAATCCCGTGGCTGACGGAACTCCCCTCTCAGTGCCGGATGTGGTGTGCGAACTCACCACGCGCTTCGGCGATGCAGGCTTTACCTACCAGCCCACGGTCGATGCGCTGCCGACGCTGTGGATACCTGTTGAGCGCTTGCATGAGGTACTGCGTTACCTCAAGCACGAGGCGCAAAAGCCTTTCAAGATGCTCTATGACCTCACGGCCATCGACGAGCGTTTTCGCAAGCAGCGTGCAGGCCAGCCCAAGGCTGATTTCACGGTCGTCTATCAGCTGCTCTCGATCGAGCGCAACGCCGATATCCGCCTGAAAGTCGCCCTCGTCGGCGAGTTCCCGCACATCCCCTCCATCACCAACGTCTTCCAGAACGCCAACTGGTACGAACGTGAGGTTTGGGACATGTTCGGCATCGTCTTCGACGGCCACCCCAACCTGCGCCGCATCCTGCTGCCGCCAAGCTGGAAGGGCGGCCACCCGCTGCGCAAGGAACACGCGGCCCGCGCCACCGAGTTCGACCCCTACCAGCTGACCGCACTGCGCCAGGACATGGAGCAGGAAGCTCTGCGCTTCAACCCCGAAGACTGGGGCATGAAGCGCGGCACCGATCAGCACGATTTCATGTTCTTGAACTTCGGCCCCAACCACCCGGCCGCGCACGGTGCCTTCCGCGTCGTGTTGCAGCTCGATGGCGAAGAGCTGGTGGATTGCGTGCCGGACATCGGCTACCACCATCGCGGTGCCGAGAAGATGGGCGAGCGCCAGACCTGGCACAGCTACATCCCGTATACCGACCGCATCGACTACTTGGGCGGGGTGATGAACAACCTGCCCTACGTGATGGCGCTGGAGAAGCTGGCGGGCATCAAGGTGTCGGATCGCGTGCAGACCGTGCGCGTGATGCTCTGCGAGTTCTTCCGTATCACCTCGCACCTCTTGTTCTATGGCACCTATGCGCAGGACGTCGGCGCAATGTCGCCGGTGTTCTACATGTTCGTGGATCGGCAGAAAGCCTACGACGTGATCGAGGCGATCACCGGCTTCCGTATGCACCCGGCCTGGTTCCGCATTGGCGGTCTGGCCCACGACCTGCCGCAGGGCTGGGAGGTGAAGGTCAAGGAGTTCCTCGACTGGATGCCCAAGCGTCTCGACGGTTACCGCAAGGCCGCGCTCGAAAACACCATCTTCAAGGCCCGTGGCCGCGATGTGGCCGCCTACACCACCGCCGATGCGCTCGAATGGGGCGTGACCGGCCCCGGCCTGCGCGCCACCGGCTGCGACTTCGACCTGCGCAAGGCTCGCCCCTACTCCGGCTACGAGAACTTCGACTTCGAGGTGCCGCTAGGCCACAAGGGTGACTGCCACGACCGCACCGTGCTGCGCGAAGAAGAAATCCGCCAGAGCCTGCGCATCATCGAGCAGTGCATGAAAAACATGCCAGCCGGCCCCTACAAGGCCGACCACCCGCTCACCACACCGCCGCCGAAAGACCGCACGCTGAAAGACATCGAAACCCTCATCACCCATTTTTTGCAGGTGAGCTGGGGCACGGTGATGCCGCATGGCGAGACCTCGCAGATGATCGAGGCGACGAAGGGCATCAATAGCTATTACCTGACGGCCGACGGCGGCACTGCGAGCTATCGCACCCGCATCCGCACGCCCAGCTTCGCGCACTTGCAGCAAATTCCCTCAGCCATTCGCGGCCAGATGGTGCCGGACCTGATTGCCTACATCGCCTCCATCGACTTCGTCATGGCCGACGTGGATCGCTAAGTCATGAACTCTCCCGTACTAAAACTCGCTGATCTGCCCAAGGCCCAGCCCTTCGTGCTGAGCGATGACGAGCGCCACGACATTGAGCACGCGCTCGGTCACTACCCCGATTCGCGCGCCGCCTCCATCGATGCTCTGAAAGCCGTGCAGAAGCGCCGTGGCTATGTCTGCGACGAGGCCATCCCTGTGCTGGCCGAGGCGATTGGCATCTCGGCGGCTGATCTCGAAGGTGTGGCGACGTTCTATTCGCTGATCTTCCGCCGCCCCGTTGGGCGCAACGTCATCCTGGTCTGCGACAGCATCAGCTGCCACCTCACCGGCTACGACGAGCTACGGGGCGAGCTGGTCAAGCAGCTCGGCATACAGCCGGGACAAACCACCAAAGACAATCGCTTCACCCTGCTGCCCATCTGCTGCCTCGGCGCCTGCGACCGCGGCCCCGCGCTCATGATTGGCGACGACCTGCATGGGCCGGTGGAGCCTGCTGACGTTTCCAAATTGCTGGAGGCTTATTCGTGAGCCTACGATCCTCAACCGATACGCAATACCAGAAGCCGCTGACGCGCCTGATCGACGTCGCCGCAGGCCCGCTCGACCTCGCCGGCTACGAAGCCGAGGGCGGATATACCGCTCTCAAGACGGCGGTGAAAACGCTGCAACCGCAGGACATCCAGAGCAAGGTCAAGGATGCCAACCTGCGCGGCCGTGGCGGTGCGGGCTTCCCCACCGGCATCAAGTGGTCGCTGATCCCGATGGGGCCGAATGCTGGCGCGAAGTATCTCGTCTGCAATGCCGACGAGATGGAGCCCGGCACCTTCAAAGATCGTCTATTGATGGAGCAGGCACCACACCAGCTCGTTGAAGCGATGGCTGTCGCGGCCTACGCGATTGGCGCGAATCTCGGCTACATCTTTCTGCGCGGCGAATACGTGCTCTGCGCCGAGCGCCTTAACAAGGCGATTGCCGAAGCGAAGGCCAAAAACTACCTCGGCAAGAACATCCTCGGTGGCGAGTGGGGCTTCGACCTCTATGTCCACACCGGCGCCGGCCGCTACATCTGCGGCGAAGAAACCGCCCTCATCAACTCGCTGGAAGGCCGCCGCGCCAACCCGCGTGCGAAGCCGCCATTCCCGCAGATCGCCGGCCTCTGGGGCCGGCCCACCATCGTCAATAACGTCGAGACGCTGTGCAACATCCCGCACATCGTCAACAACGGCGCGGACTGGTTCAAAGCGCTCTCGCAAGGCAAGAGCAAGGATGGCGGCACCAAGCTCTACGGCTGCTCGGGCTTGAGCAACAAGCGCGGTGTCTGGGAGCTGCCCATCGGCACCTCGGCACGCGAGATTCTCGAAGTGCACGCTGGCGGTATGAAGGGCGGCAAGAAGCTCAAGGCCTGGCTGCCCGGAGGCGCTTCGACCGACTTCCTGCTGCCGGAACATCTCGATCTGGCGATGGATTTCGACACCATCAGCAAGGCCGGTTCGCGCATGGGCACGGGGCTGATCACCGTGGTCAACGAAGATCAGAGCATCGTTAGCGCGGTGCGCAATCTCGAAGAGTTCATGGCGCGCGAGAGCTGCGGCTGGTGTACGCCCTGCCGCGATGGTCTGCCGTGGACGGTGAAGATCATGCGCGCCATCGAGGCGGGCGAAGGTCAGCCTAGCGACATCAACACTCTGAGCAAGCTCACCCGCTGGCTTGGCCCTGGCCGCACCTTCTGCGCCCACGCGCCGGGTGCGATGGAACCGCTGCAATCGGCACTCAAGTATTTCCGCCACGAGTTTGAAGCAGGCATGGCAGTGACCAAGGCGCTTGATGAGGTTGATGTGTGCGTGTTGCCGGAGCACGGCGTTGGGGTCAAAGCCGAATACGCCAAAGAACGCATGAAGTGGGTCAACCAGTAAGCGTGACACCTCAGCTATATCGCATCGTAGCACCACAAATAAGGCACAGGATTCATGGCCAAGATTCACGTTGAAGGCAAGGTTCACGAGGTCAATGGGGCAGACAATCTGCTCCAGGCCTGCTTGTCGCTGGGCCTCGATATCTCCTACTTCTGCTGGCACCCGGCGCTGGGCAGCGTCGGCAGCTGCCGTCAGTGCGCGGTCAAGCAATTCAAGGATGCCGACGACAAGAACGGCCGCATCGTCATGTCCTGTATGACGCCTGCGAGCGATGGCACCTACATCTCGATTGCGGATGAGGAAGCCAAGGAGTTCCGCGAGGCGATGGTCGCCCTCTTGATGACCAACCACCCGCACGACTGCCCCGTGTGCGAGGAAGGCGGCCACTGCCATCTGCAAGACATGACGGTGATGACTGGCCATCACAGCCGCGATTACCGCTTCACCAAGCGCACCCATAACAACCAGTATCTCGGCCCCTTCATCGGCCACGAGATGAACCGCTGCATCAGCTGCTACCGCTGCGTGCGCTATTACAAGGACTACGCTGGCGGCAAGGATCTGGGCGTGTTCGGCTCGGCCTCGCGCGTCTACTTCGGCCGCAGTGAGGACGGCGTGCTGGAGAGCGAGTTCAGCGGCAATCTCACCGAGGTCTGCCCCACCGGCGTGTTCACCGACAAGACCCACAGCGAGCACTACACCCGCAAATGGGACATGCAGTTCGCGCCCGCCATCTGCACCGGCTGCGCGGTGGGCTGCAACATCTCGCCCGGCGAGCGCTACGGCGAGGTGCGCCGTATCGAGAACCGCTATCACAGCGAACTCAACGGCTACTTTCTCTGCGACCGTGGCCGCTTCGGCTACGGCCACGTTAATTCCGAAGATCGTCCCCGCCACGCGCTGATCAAGCGCGAGGGCAAGTGGATCGCCCTCAACAAGACCGATGCCATCGCACAGGCCGCCGCCGTGCTCGGCGGCCACAAGCCGCTGATCGGCATCGGCTCGCCGCGTGCGAGCCTCGAAGCCAACTTTGCCTTGCGCGCGCTGGTCGGTGCTGACAACTTCTACGCTGGCGTTTCCGCCCAGGACTCGGCCCTCACCGCGCTCTGCCTGAAGGTGCTGCGCGATGGCCCGGTGCCTGCTGCCACCATCAAGCGCATCGAGAAATCCGACGCCGTGTTCGTGCTCGGCGAAGACACGCTCGGCACCGCCGCCCGCGTGGCCCTGGCCCTGCGCCAGGCTGCGCGCGGCATGCTTGCCACGATGTCCGCCGAGAAGCGCGTGCCGGAATGGCAAGCCAACTCCGCCAACGATATCGCGCAGCACGCGCTGAACCCGCTGTTCATCGCCACACCGGTTGCCACCAAGCTGGATGAGATGGCTGCCGTGGCGCACCGCGCTTCGGTCAACGATCTGGTGCTGCTCGCTCAGGCGGTCACGCACGCGCTTGATGCCAATGCGCCGACTGCCAAGGTGAATGCAGAGACTGCCGCCTTGGCCCAACGCATCGCCGATACGCTGAAAGCGGCAAAGAATCCGCTGGTCGTCAGCGGCACCGGCTGCGGCTCTGTGGCACTCATCGAAGCCGCCGCCAATGTCGCCTTCGCACTGAAGAAAGTGGTCGAGACCACCGCGATCAGCCTGGCTATTCCCGAAGCCAACAGCTTCGGCTTGGCACTTTTCAACGCACCTGCCATCGAAGCCGCCCTCGCCAAGGCCGCACAGGCGCAGAGCGTGGTGCTGGTGCTGGAAAACGACCTCAGCCGCCGCGCCACCGCGACGCTGCTGGACGAGTCGCTCGCCAAATGCACGGTGATCGCGCTCGACCATCAGCAGACCGCGACCACTGCAACCGCTGCGCTCCTGCTGCCCGCCGCCAGCTTCGCCGAAGGCGACGGCACCTTCGTCAACTTCGAGGGCCGCGCCCAGCGCAGCTTCCAGAACTTCGACCCCGCCTACTACGACCGCCATGTGGCGACGCAGGAAAGCTGGCGCTGGATCAGCGAAGTGCGCTTAGCCCTCGGCCAGCCCGCCTGGGCCAATCTCGATGCCGTGATTGCCGATGCCGAGGCCAGCCTGCCGGTGCTGAAAGGCATTGCTGCCGCCGCACCCGATGCCAGCTTCCGCCTGCAAGGTGCGAAGCTCGCCCGCGCGCCGCAGCGCCAATCCGGCCGCACCGCGATGCGCGCGAACGTGTTCGTGCACGAGCCGCGTGCGACGCAGGACGCCGACTCCGCGCTCGCCTTCTCGATGGAAGGCGTGAACAGCACCCACGCCGTCACCCGTCCTGCTGCGCTGATCCCCTTCGCCTGGTCACCAGGCTGGAACTCTCCCTCGGCCTGGAACAAGTTCCAGGCCGAAGTCGGCGGTGCCATGAAGGGCGGCGACTCCGGCGTGCATCTGTTCAAGCACAACGGCGCCGCCGACTACTTCCCCGCCAAGCTCGAAGCCGTTGAAGGTCTCACCGTGCTGCCGATCCATTCGCACTTCGGCAGCGAGGAACTCTCTGCCAAGGCCAAGCCGATTCAGGAGCGCATCCCGCAGGCTTATGTCGCGATCAATGTCGCGGATGCCCAACGCCTCGGCATCGAACACCAGTCACTCACCCGCGTCGAGCTGGGCGAATACGTGCTGAGTCTGCCTGCCAAGGTGCGTGTCGATCTGCCGCAGGGCAGCGTCGGTTTGCCCGTTGGCCTCGCGGGCATTCCGCCGCTGACTGCCGGCGCCAGTGTGCGTCTGAGCAAGGGAGCCTGATCGCATGTTCTCGTGGATCACTCCCGAACTCGCCGCCATCTTCTGGGGCGTGGTCAAGGCCATCGTTAGCCTGCTCGGCATGGTGCTCACCGCCGCCTACATGATCTGGCTGGAGCGCCGCCTGCTGGCCCTCTGGCAAGACCGCTACGGCCCGAATCGCGTCGGCCCGTTTGGCTTGGGTCAGGTCATCGCCGACATGCTGAAGATCTTCTTCAAGGAAGATTGGCTGCCGCCCTTCGCTGACAAGTTCACCTTCGTGCTCGCACCCTTCCTGGCGATGAGCTTGATGATGCTGGGCTTCATCTTCATCCCGATGACGCCGACCTGGGGTGTCTCCAATGCCAATCTGGCATTGCTTTTCTTCCTCGCCATCGCGGGCCTCGCCGTCTACGCGGTGATGCTGGGTGGCTGGGCCAGCAACAGCAAGTATTCGCTGCTGGGCGGCCTGCGCAGCACGGCACAGACCATCAGCTACGAAGTGTTCATGGGCCTGGCGCTCATGGGCGTAGTGATTCAGGCCGGGTCATTCAATCTGCGCGATATCGTCGCCGCCCAAGAGGGTTTGTGGAACGTGGTGCCGCAGTTCCTGGGCTTTCTGGTCTGGGTGCCGGCCATGCTTGCGGTCGTCCACCGCACGCCGTTCGATCTGCCCGAAGCCGAATCGGAACTGGTGCAGGGTTATCACACCGAGTATTCGGGCATGAAGTTCGGCATGTTCATGGTCAGCGAATACGTCGGCATCGTGATGGTCTCTTCGCTCACCACCGTGCTGTTCTTCGGCGGCTGGCACGGGCCGTTCTGGACCGAGCACATCCCCTTCGTCTGGTTCGCCGTCAAGACCTTCCTGTTCATGTGCCTCTACATCCTGGTGCGCGCTGCCCTGCCCCGCCCGCGCTATGACCAGATCATGTCGGCGGCCTGGCTGTGGTGCCTGCCGCTCTCTCTCCTCAACCTGCTCGTGACCGGGGCCGTCGTGCTCTGGCGCGCGGGGGCATAAACCATGAGCCAATTGAAAGCCGTTCTCTGGGGCATCTGGACGCAGCTGCGCAGCATCGGGCTGATCTTCATGCACAGCTTCGCCAAGCGCGACACCATCAGCTACCCGGAAGTGAAACCCTACGTGCCGCCGCGCTATCGCGGCCGCATCATCCTCACCCGCGACCCCGATGGGGAAGAGCGTTGTGTGGCCTGCAACCTCTGCGCGGTGGCCTGCCCGGTCGGCTGCATCAGTCTGCAAAAGGCCGAGAAGGAAGACGGCCGCTGGTATCCAGAGTTCTTCCGCATCAATTTCTCGCGCTGCATCTTCTGTGGCCTGTGCGAAGAGGCCTGCCCTACCACGGCGATCCAGCTCACGCCCGACTACGAACTGGCCGAATACAACCGCCAGAACCTCGTCTACGAAAAAGAGCATCTGCTCATCAACGGCCCCGGCAAGTATCCCGACTACAACTTCTACCGCCACGCCGGCATGTCGATCAGCGGCAAGGCCAAGGGCGAAGCCGCCAACGAATCGGCCCCGATTGATCTCAAGAGCCTGCTGCCATGAAGGCCAAGAAATGAAAGACTTTATTGTCAACGGCATGTCCTACTTTCTGGTCGCCGTCGCACTGGTGGCACTGGCCTGGATCTCTGGTCCGCGCGCGCCGTTCTATGTCGCGGCGGCCGTCGCCCTGTTTGCGACGATCATGGTCGTCATCAACACCAATCCCGTGCACGCACTGCTGTATCTGGTGCTTTCGCTGCTCTCGATTGCGGTGATCTTCTTCACGCTTGGTGCGCCGTTTGCGGCCGCACTTGAAGTGATCGTCTACGCCGGGGCGATTCTGGTGCTGTTCGTGTTCGTGGTGATGATGCTCAACCTCGGCCGCAAGACCTCCGAACAGGAGCGCAAATGGCTTTCGCCAGGCGCTTGGATTGGCCCCGCCCTCTTGGCATCGGCGCTGCTCTGGCAGATGGTGCAACTGCTCTGGCCCAAGGGCGGCTTCATGACGCCCGCCGGCATGCAGGAAGTCTCGGCCAAAGCTGTCGGCATCGCTCTCTACGGCCCTTATCTTTTGGCTGTCGAACTCGCCTCGATGATGCTGCTCGCCGGCCTCGTCGCCGCCTATCACCTGGGTAAGGACGACGCCGCATGAATGCCATTAGCGCCATACCGATGGAGCACGGCCTGCTGCTGGCGGCAACCCTGTTTACTGTCGGCTTTTTCGGCCTGCTCACCCGCCGCGACATGCTGTTCATGCTGATGTCGCTCGAAATCATGTTGAACGCGGCGGGCCTCGCTTTCATCGTCGCCGGCAGCCGCTGGGCTTCGCCGGATGGGCAGATCATGTTCATCCTCATCCTCACGCTCGCAGCGGCTGAGGCCTCGGTTGGCCTCGCGCTCTTGATCCAGCTCTATCGCCGCTTCAAGACGCTGGACATCGACGCCGCCAGCACGATGAAGGGCTAATGCAAATGCTCAATCTCCTGCCTCTCACCTTTGCAGCCCCCCTGCTCGGCTTCATCCTGCTGGCGTTCTCGCGCAGCAAGATTTCCGAGAACCTCGCCGCCGTCATCGGCGTCGGCTCGGTCGGCATCTCCGCGCTCACCACGCTTCTCGTCGGCTTCGATTTCCTGAGCAACCCGCCGCAGGGCGGTAGCGTCGTCGTCACGCTCTGGCAGTGGATGAGCGTCGGCACGTTTCAGCCCAGCTTCGCGCTGCATCTGGATGCGCTGTCGCTGACCATGCTGGGGGTGATCACCGGCGTGGGCTTCTTCATCCACCTGTTCGCCAGCTGGTACATGCGCGGCGATGCGGGCTTCGCGCGCTTCTTCAGCTACATGAACCTGTTCGTGGCGAGCATGTTGTTCCTGGTGCTCGGCGATAACCTCTTGTTCCTGTATTTCGGCTGGGAAGGTGTGGGGCTGGCGAGCTACCTGCTGATCGGTTTCTGGTATCACGACGCCGCCAATGGCGCGGCCGCCCGCAAGGCCTTCGTCATCACCCGCGTCGGCGATACCTTCATGGCCATCGCGCTGTTCATCCTGTTCCGCGAGTTCGGCACGCTCAACATTCAGGAGTTGGCCGTGCTCGCCCCTGCCGCCTGGCCGGTGGTGAATGGTGTCGGTGCCACAGGTGCGACGGTCGTTGCCCTGCTGCTGCTGGGTGGTGCTGTGGGCAAGTCCGCACAGTTGCCGCTGCAAACCTGGCTACCGGATGCGATGGCTGGCCCCACGCCGGTATCCGCACTCATCCATGCGGCGACGATGGTGACGGCCGGTGTGTATCTCATCGCCCGTACGCACGCGATCTTCGATCTCTCGCCGTTTGCGCTGCAATGCGTCGGCACCATCGGCGCACTCACGCTCATCATGGCCGGCTTCATCGCTGTGATGCAGACCGACATCAAGAAGATCCTGGCCTACTCCACCATGAGCCAGATCGGCTACATGTTCCTGGCCGAGGGTGTGGGCGCCTACCAGCCCGCCGTGTTCCACCTGATGACGCATGCCTTCTTCAAGGCGCTGCTGTTCCTCTCGTCCGGCTCGGTGATTCTGGCCATGCACCACGAGCAGAACATCTTCCGCATGGGCAACCTGCGCAAGCACATCCCCTTCATCTACTGGTGCATGTTGATCGGCACGCTGGCGCTCTGCGCCTTCCCGCTCACCTCCGGGTTCTTCTCGAAGGATGCCATCCTGCACGAGGCTTATCTGAGTGGTCACACCAACCTCTGGCTGGCTGGCTTGTTCGGCGCCTTCCTCACCGGCGTCTACAGCTTCCGTCTGATCTTCATCGTCTTCTTCGGCCCGGAACGCTGGCGCAAGGCCGAGCAGCACGCCCACGGTCACGATGACCACGGCGCGCATCACGGCCTGTCACCGAAGGACGAGCCGCATGGCGCGAAGACGCTCGACCACCACATCCCGCTCGCGGTGCTGCTGGTGATGGCCTTGATCGGTGGCTTCATCCACCTGCCGCTTGATAGCGTGCTGCCCGCTGCCGAGCACGCTGAACATGGCCCGGCCTGGATCGCCTACCTGCCCATCCCCGTCTCCTTCGCGGGCATCTTCGTCAGCTGGTTCCTGTTCCTCAAACGGCCGGACATCCCTGCTGCGCTCGCCAATGGCGGCGTCACCAAAGTCATCAGCCAGTTCTGGAAGAGCGCCTTCGGCTTCGACTGGCTCTACGACAAGCTGTTCGTGCGCCCTTTCGTCTGGGCCGCCACCATCAACAAGAACGACATCGCGGACTGGGTCATCGGCCTCATCCCGCTCACCCTGCGCGGTGCCAACAGCCTCGCCGCCGCGACGCAAACCGGCAACCTGCGCTGGTATGCCTTTGCCGCCGGTGCGGGCGCAGTTGGTCTCATCGCAATGATTGCGCTTCACTAACACCTGACGAACTAAGAACATGAGTCCAACCATTCTCGTCTGGCTGCTGGTGATCCCCTTCGTCGGGGGCATGCTCAGCTGGCAGTCCGAACGCTATTCGCGCTTCGTCCCGCGCTGGATTGCGCTGTTCACCCAGCTCATCGTGCTTGGCATGTCGGTGTGGCTGTGGTGTGTCGGCGACTTCACACTCGCCGCGCCCAGCACAACGCCCGCCTTTGCGCTGGAGTTCAAGGCAGCGTGGATCCCCAGTTTCGGCATCAACTTCCATCTCGGGCTGGATGGCCTCTCGCTGCTGCTCATCATCCTCACCAACCTATTGGGCGTGATGGCGATCGGCTGCTCCTGGAAGGAAATCGACCGTTATGTCGGCTTCTTCCACTTGAACCTCTTGTGGAATCTCGCCGGTGTAGTCGGCGTATTCCTCGCACTCGACCTGTTCCTGTTCTTCTTCTTCTGGGAAATGATGCTGGTGCCGATGTATTTCCTCATCGCGCTCTGGGGTCACAACATCCCCGGCGGCAAGGGGCGCATCTATTCAGCCACCAAGTTCTTCATCTTCACGCAGTTCAGCGGCCTCATCATGCTGCTGGCGATCCTGGCGCTGGTGTTCTTCAACCATCAGTCCACCGGTGCCTGGAGCTTTGGCTACTTCGAGCTGTTGAAGACTGCGCGCGGGCTGGACCCGCAAGTGGCCTGGTGGATCATGCTCGGCTTCTTCCTCGCCTTCGCGGTGAAGATGCCCATGGTGCCGCTGCACACCTGGCTGCCCGATGCCCACAGCCAGGCGCCCACTGCCGGCTCGGTCGATCTTGCTGGCATTCTGCTCAAGACTGCCGCCTACGGCATGCTGCGCTTTGCGCTGCCCTTCTTCCCCGATGCCATGCGCGAGATCGCGCCGTTTGCGATGGCGCTGGCCGCACTCAGCGTTATCTACGCCGGTGTCGTCGCGTTCTCGCAGACCGACATCAAGCGTCTGATTGCGTATAGCTCCATCTCGCACATGGGCTTCGTCACGCTCGGCATCTTCGCGGGCACCGAGCAGGCGCTGCAGGGCGTGGTGATCCAGATGATCGCGCACGGTCTTTCAGCGGCGGCACTCTTCATCCTCTGCGGCGAAATCTACGAGCGTCTGCACACGCGTGATCTCAGACAGATGGGCGGCCTGTGGGCGCGCTTCCCGTATCTGCCCCCGATCATGCTGTTCTTCTCGGCGGCCTCGCTCGGTCTGCCGGGCTTGGGTAACTTCGTCGGCGAGTTCCTCATCCTCACCGGCAGCTATGCGGTCTCTCCCTTGTTCACCATCCTCTGCGCCCTGGGGCTGGTACTCGCGGCAGTCTATTCGCTGATCCTGATCCAGAAGGCTTTTCACGGCAGCGCGCAGAAAGCCGATACCCACGGCCACGGTGACAGCGAGAAATACGAAGACCTCAACCGCCGCGAGCTGGGCATGATGGCGCTGCTGATGCTGCTGCTGCTCGGGCTTGGCCTCTACCCGCAACCCGTGCTCGATGCCAGCAAGGCCGCGATGCAAACCGTGCAGATGATCTACAACGCTAATCCTGCCGTCGCCACCACCGGAGTCGCGCCATGACTCTGAACCAACTGCTGGCGTTGGCACCTCTGATTCTGCTCACGCTGACCACCGTCGGCGTGATGCTGCACATCGCCTGGGCGCGGCGTTATCACGTCATCGGCGCACTCACCATTCTGGGCATGAACCTCGCCCTGCTGTCGCTGCCGCTGCTGTGGATCTACAACGACGGCCAGCCGGTGCAGATCACACCCTTGCTGGTGCTGGATGGCTACGCGCTGTTCTACAGTGGCCTCATTCTCGCCGCTGCACTCGGCGTGCTGACGCTCTGCGGCGCCTACTTCGAGAGCTACGAAGGCAACCGCGAAGAGCTGTATCTGCTGTTGCTGATGTCGACGATGGGCGCGGTGGTGATGGCCATGAGCCGCCACTTCGCGGGCTTTTTCATCGGCCTCGAACTCATGTCGATCCCGCTCTACGCGATGGTCGCCTACCCGACCAAGGACAGCCGTGCGCTTGAAGGCGGCATCAAGTATCTGATCCTCTCCGCCGCTGCCTCCGCCTTCCTGCTGTTCGGCATGGCACTGATCTACGCCGAGACCGGCGCACTCGGCTTTGCCGACATTGGCGCCAAGCTGGCAGAAGGCCGCATGCCGATCATGCTCACCGGTGCCGCGATGATGGTTGTCGCGATCGCTTTTAAGCTCAGCGCTGTCCCCTTCCATCTGTGGACTTCGGACGTCTACGAAGCCTCGCCCGCACCCGTCGCGGCCTTTCTCGCCACGGTGTCGAAGATCGCGGTCTTCGCGGCCACCTATCGACTCTTCCTCAACGTCGGCCTGTTCCAGCAGCCGTCGATGGTCAGTGCCCTCAGTGTGGTCGCCATCGCATCGATGGTGATCGGCAACGTGCTGGCCCTGCAGCAGGACAACGTCAAGCGCATCCTCGCCTACTCCTCCATCGCGCAGTTCGGCTATCTGCTGGTGGCGCTGGTCACCGCGGGTGAGCGTGCCACCGAAGCGGCAGGCATCTTCCTGCTCACTTACGTCGTCACCACCATCGGCGTGTTCGGCGTGATTGCGCTGGTCAGCAGCCCGATGAAGGACCGCGACGTCGAGCACATCGAGCAGTTCCGCGGCCTGTTCTGGAAGCGTCCCTACCTGTCGTCGATCATGGTGGCCATGCTGCTCTCGCTGGCCGGCATCCCGGTCACGGCGGGTTTCATCGGCAAGTTCTACGTGATCGCACTGGGCGTCGAAGAGCGCCAGTGGTGGCTGCTGGGTGCCGTCATCGCCGGCAGTGCGATCGGCCTGTTCTACTACCTGCGCGTGCTTATCATGATGTTCCAGCCCATCCCGACGCGCGACCGCGTCAGCGAGCCGCTGAACTGGATCCAGAACGCCGGCGGCGCGATGTTGGTGACGGCGATGATCTTCATGCTCGTGATGGGCGTCTACCCCGAACCCTTCCTCGACCTCATCCGCGCTTCGACGCCGCTGCTCAAGTAAGCCCATGCCCGCAATGCTGAAACTGCACACCTTCTCGGTTTCGCACTTCAGCGAAAAAGCCCGCTGGCTGCTGGATGCCGGCCGCATCGGCTACTTCGAAGAACCTTGGGTGCCGTTTCTGCACATCGTCAAGGCGCTGCGCAAAGGCGGGCGTGGTGCCACCACCGTGCCGGTGCTGGATACCGGCACGGGTTATGTGCAGGACTCGACCCGCATCCTGCTCTGGTGTGAGAAGCACCGCGCACCCTATGCGCTGATGCCAGCCGATCCGGCCTTGCGCGAGCAAGTGCTGGCGGTGGAAGACCGTTTCGACCGCGTTGGCAATCACGTCGTCCGCTATGCCTATAGCGTCTCGCTCGACAATGCCGAAGGCGTGACCAAGCTGTGGACGATCGACGCCACACCCGGCCAAGCCCGATTCCTGCGCGCCAGCTACCCCCTGCTGCGCCTGGTGTTTCGCAGCAAACTGAAGCTCGGCAATGCGGCGGCGGTTGCCACTTCGGAACAACGCTTTGGTGAAGGTCTCGACTGGATCGCCGAGCAGCTCAAGGATGGCCGCCAATACTTAGTCGGCACGGAGCTCACAGCAGCCGACATCACCGCCGCTGCCCTGCTCGCACCTATCGCCTGCCCCGATGAGCATCCCGTCTATTCACAGGCGGACTACCGGGACGGAATTGCGCCACTGCGCGCCAAATGGGCGGGCCACCCGGCGCTGGACTGGGTGCGCGGCATTTACCGCGCACACCGCCACCGCTGAGCCTTCAATCGACTTCAGCGAAGTCGATGTTTGATCTTGATTCGACTTCAAGCGAAGTCGAACTTGAACTCCTGCTTGAAGCGGGCGCGGAAGTTTTCCAGCGTGAACTTGTGGTTCTGCGTGCCGGGGCGCTCGATGTTGTAGGCACCCATCAATGAGCCGATGTGACCAGCGACATGCCAGTCCATGCCCTTGAGCAGGCCGTACAGCAGGCCGCCGCGGAAGGCGTCGCCGCAACCCGTCGGGTCGGCCAGCGACTGCGCGGTGGCAATCGGAATCTCGTAGGTCTTCTTGGCCGTAATGATGTCAGCGCCCTTGGCACCCTTGGTGATGATCAGGGCATCAAGCTGCTCGGCAATCTTTGCCTGCGAGAGACCGGTCTTCGACATCACCAGCTCCATCTCGTAATCATTGACGGCCATGTAATTGGCCTCTTTGATAAAGGTCTTGAGATCGTCGCCGCCGAACATCGGCAGGCCCTGGCCGGGGTCGAACAGGAAGGGGATGCCAGCAGCGGCAAACTGCTTGCTGTGCTGGATCATGCCGTCACGACCATCGGGCGAGACGGTGCCGATCTTGATGCTGCCATCGGTGGGCACCACTTGCGTGTGCGCATCGCCCATCGCACCGGGATGAAAGGCGGTGATCTGGTTATCGTCGAGATCAGTCGTGATGTAAGCCTGCGCGGTGTAGCTCTCGCTGATCTCTTTCACGTACTGGCGATTGATGCCCTGCTTGTCCATCCACTCGGCATAGGGGCCAAAGTCCTTGCCCACCGTACCCATCGGCAGTGCCGCGCCGCCGAGCAAGTTGAGGTTGTAGGCGATGTTGCCGGCACAGCCGCCGAACTCGCGGCGCAACTGCGGCACGAGGAAGGACACATTCAGCATGTGCACCTTGTCGGGCAGGATTTCGTTCTTGAACTGGCCGGAGAACACCATGATGGTGTCGTAGGCGAAGGAGCCGGTGATGAGTGCGGACATTGAGTTTCTTCTTGTGAGTTAAGCGGTTGCGGTAAAGCGCACATCGAGCTGACGTGCTGCGCGCACATCGTCGAGACGGCGCACCGGCATGGTGTAGGGCGCGCCCTTGAGCTGCTTGATGTCGGCCTTGGCTTCTTCGTAGATCTTCGCCATCGCCTCCACGAACAGATCGAGTGTCGCCATGTCTTCGGTCTCGGTCGGCTCGATCAGCAGGCATTCCGGCACTAGCAGCGGGAAGTACACCGTCGGCGCGTGATAGCCGTAGTCGAGCAGGCGCTTGGCCACATCGGTGGCGGTGAGCTCGATCTCGGCCTTCTGGCGCTTGAGGGTGATGATGAACTCGTGGCTGGCACGGCGCGTCGGGAAGGCGAGGTCAAAACCCTTCTCGCGCAGGCGGGCTTGCAGGTAGTTGGCATTGAGTGCAGCGAACTCGCCGACGCGGTGCATGCCCTCGCGGCCCAAGAGGCGCGCATAGATGTAGGCGCGCATCAGCACGCCGGAGTTGCCCATGAACGCGCTGAGGCGGCCGATTGTTTGCGGCAGATCGCGCTCGTCGAGATAGCCGTACGTCGCGGCATCTCCCTCGCCTTTTTTGCCCACCACCGGGATCGGCATGAACGGCAACAGGCGCTGCGACACGCCCACCGCACCGGCACCCGGACCACCACCGCCGTGCGGCGTGGAGAAGGTCTTGTGCAGGTTCATGTGGATGACGTCGAAACCCATGTCGCCGGGACGCACCTTGCCCAGAATCGCGTTGAGGTTGGCACCGTCGTAATACAGCAGGCCGCCAGCGGCGTGCACGATGCCGGCGATCTCCTTGATCTTGCGTTCGAACACGCCAAGCGTCGACGGATTGGTGAGCATGATGCCGGCGGTCTGCGGGCCGACCGCCGCTTTCAGCGCCTCGATGTCCACATCGCCCTCGGCATTGGTCGGGATCTCGCGAGCCTTGTAACCCAGCATGGTCGCGGTCGCCGGATTGGTACCGTGTGCGGCATCGGGCACCAGAATCTCGGTACGACCCAGATCGTTGCGGGCCTGATGGTAGGCGCGAATCATTGCCACACCCGCGAACTCGCCCTGCGCGCCGGCCATCGGCGTGAGGCTGACGCCGGCCATGCCGGTGACGTCTTTCAGAATCTCTTGCAGCTCGTACATGCAGCTCAAGAAGCCCTGCCCGTGGCTGGTGGGTGCCAGCGGATGACGCCCCAGAAACTGCGGCAGCATCGCCAGCGAATTGCAGGCGCGCGGGTTGTATTTCATCGTGCAGCTACCCAGCGGGTAGAAGTGCGTGTCGATGCTGAAGTTGAGTTTCGAGAGGCGCGTGTAGTGACGCACGGCCTGCAACTCGCTCACTTCCGGCAGCTTGGGCGCGGCCTGGCGGCGCAGGCTGGCAGGAATCGCATCGCGATTGACGACGACATTCGGCGCTTGCGCGTGGGCGGCGCGGCCTGCAGAGGAGATTTCAAAAATCAGCGGTTCGGACATGCGAGGCATCTCATAGGGATGAAACACCTGCCGGGGAATACCGGCAGGGTCTTGATTGAGGCTGTTTGCTTACTTGAGCGCAGCAATGGCAGCGTCGTAGTTCGGCTCGTGGGTCAGCTCGTTCACCAGCTCGGTGTAGAGCACGGTGTTGTCGGTATCGAGCACCACTACGGCGCGGGCGGTGACACCCGCCAGCGGGCCGGTTTCCATCAGCACGCCGTAGTCCTTGGCGAAGGCAGCACCGCGCATCAGCGACAGGCTCACCACGTTCTCGATGCCTTCGGCGCCACAGAAACGCTTCTGCGCAAACGGCAGATCGGCGCTGATGCAGAGCACCACGGTGTTCTCCAGCTTCGAGGCCTTGCTGTTGAACTGGCGCACGCTCATCGCGCAAGTGCCGGTGTCGACACTGGGGAAGATGTTGAGCACTTTCTTCTTGCCCACGAAGTCATGCAGCGTCACGTCTTTGAGATCGCCATTGACCAGGCGAAAACCAGGCGCGGCGCTGCCCACTTTGGGCAGCTCGCCCGAGGTGGAGATCTTGACGTCGTTGTGAAGGGTGATATCGGCCATGGGGTTCTCCGTTGGATTTAGTTGAGCGCAGCAGCGAGTGCGGCGGCGTAGGTTTGAATGTGCTTTGGGGTCTTGGTTTCGGTGGCGCAGATCAGCAGCGTCTGGCCCAGCTCCGGGTAATGCGCAGAGAGATCGAGACCGCCGCAGATGTTGTGGTCCGCCAGCGTTTCGAGCACGGCCGCAACCGGCTTGGGCAGGCGGATCACGGCTTCGTGAAAGCGCGGGCTGGCGAACACGAGTTCCACACCTTTGATCTTGGTGAGGGCCTCCACCAGTGCCGTGGTGTTGGCCATTGAAGCCGAGGCCACTTTCTCCAAGCCCGCCGGGCCAACCAGGCTCATGTAGATGGTCGCGGCCGTCACCAGCAGGCCCTGATTGGTGCAGATGTTCGAGGTCGCCTTGGCGCGGCGGATGTGCTGCTCGCGCGCCTGCAAGGTGAGCGTGAAACCAGGCTTGCCTTCCATATCCAGCGTGCGGCCGACGATGCGGCCCGGCATCTGCCGCACAATCGGCATCTTGCAGGTGAGGAAGCCGAAGTAGGGGCCACCACCCGCCAGCGGCGAGCCCAGCGGCTGGCCTTCGCCGCAGACGATGTCCGCACCCTTCGTGCCCCACTGCGAGGGCGGCTTGAGCAGGGCGAGCGAGGTGGGGTTGACCACCGCAACGACGAGCGCGCCCTGGGCATGCGCCCAGTCGGTCAGCGCATCCACGTCTTCGAGCACGCCGAAGAAGTTGGGCTGGGCAATCACCACCGCCGTCGGCTTGGTGCCTTCGTAATTCTTGAGCGATGCGAGATCGGTCTTGCCGGTCTTGGCGTCGTAGCCGATCGCGGCTTGGCGGATGCCCTGCGCGTGCGTGCAGCTGTTCACCACTTCGGCATAGAAGGGGTGCAGCGTCTTCGGCACCAGCATCACGCCATCGGGATTGGTGCTGTTGACGCGGGTTGCCATCAGGAGCGACTCGGCCAGTGCGGTGGCGCCGTCGTACATCGAGGCGTTGCTCACGTCCATGCCGGTGAGTTCCGTCATCATGGTCTGGAACTCGTAGAGCACCTGCAGCGTGCCCTGGCTCGCCTCGGCCTGATACGGCGTGTAGGCCGAATAGAACTCGCCGCGCGTGGTGATCTGCCACACCGCCGCCGGAATGTGGTGCTCGTAGGCTCCGGCGCCGATGAAGTTGAGCGGCGCGCCATCCAAGCCCGCCCGCTCATGCATCAGCTGGGTGATCTCCATTTCACTCACGCCTTCCGGCACGGTGGTGAGGCCCTTGGCTTTCAGCTCGGCGGGGATCTCGTCGAACAGCGCGTCGAGTGTCGGTGCACCGATAACTTTGAGCATCGACGCGACGTCTTGCTCGGTGTGAGGAATGAACGGCATGGTGTTCCTAAAGCAATAGAGAAATCAGTATTTAGCCGAGCGTCGCGGTGTAGGCAGCGGCATCGAGCAGGCCAGCGACATCACCGGCATCGGCGGGCTTCATCTTCCACATCCAGCCGCCGACGTAGGGGTCGGTATTGAGCACTTCGGGCGCGGTCGTCAGGGCGTCATTGACGGCAATCACTTCACCGGCAATCGGCGCGTAGACGTCGCTAGCTGCCTTTACCGACTCGACCACCGCGCAGGACTCACCCGCCGCCAGCTTGCGGCCGACCTTGGGGGTTTCGACGAACACCAGATCGCCCAGCGCGTGCTGCGCGTGGTCAGTGATGCCGATGGTGACCGTGCCATCGGGCTGAAGTCTCACCCACTCGTGGGATTTGGCGTACTTGAGTTCGGCGGGGGTATTGCTCATGTAAAGGCTCCTGCGAGTGGACGGTTTGAATGCTTAAGGGGTTGCGATCAGCACTTTGCCGTTGCGGACAAAGGGCGGCTTGACGATGCGGGCAGCGACCCACTGGCCGCGGATTTCGACTTCGACGTTGCCTTCGGCCGAGGCATCGACGCGGGCGAAGGCGATGGACTGCTTCATGCTCGGCGCAAAGCCGCCGCTGGTGGTTTCACCCGTCGCACCGTTGGCGAAGCGCACCGGCATATGGGCACGCAGCACACCACGGCCTTCGAGCAGCAGGCCGACAAAATTCTTGGGGGACTTGCCACCACGCAAGGGTTCAAGCGCGGCACGGCCGATGAAGTCGCGTGCTGCATCGCTGAAGTCCAGCGTCCAGCCCAAGCCGGACTCCAGCGGATGCTTGGTCTCGTCCATGTCCTGCCCATACAGATTCATGCCCGCTTCGAGGCGCAGCGTGTCGCGCGCGCCGAGACCGCAGGGCTTCACGCCATCAGCAACCAGCTTCTGCCAGAGCGTGACCAGATCGGCATGCGGCAGGATCAGCTCGAAGCCATCCTCACCGGTGTAGCCGGTGCGGCCGACGAACAGGTCGCCCTCGTAGGCGGCCTGGAACGCAATCAAGGCCAGCGATTTTTCAGCGAGGGCTGCAGGCAGATATTTGGCCACCGTGGTGCGGGCCGTGGGGCCCTGCACAGCGAGAATGCCCAGATCGCTGCGATGTTTGACGCTCACCTCAAAGGCAGCCGCCTGCTGGCTGATCCACACCAAGTCTTTCTCGGTGGTGCCGGCGTTGACCACCAGACGGAACCAGCCTTCATTCAGGAAATAGATGATGAGGTCATCGATGACGCCACCGTCGGGCCGCAGCATGCAGGTGTAGAGCGCGCGACCGGCCACGGTGAGCTTGGCGACGTCATTAGCGACGAGATGGCGCAGGAACTCGCGAGTGCGCGGGCCGGTGAGATCGACCGCCGACATGTGCGCAACATCGAACATGCCCGCACCCTGGCGCACCGCGTGGTGCTCATCCAAAGGCCCGGTGTACTGAATCGGCATATCCCAACCGGCAAAGTCGACCAGGCGGGCGTTGAGAGCGAGGTGTTCGGCGTGCAGCGCGGTGTGCTTGAGCGTCATGACGGATGCCGGTAGTGGAGTGCATCCGCCCCTCTGTCCTTTAACCTGAGCGTTGGTGCGCCTTCGGTGGCCTGCTGAACAGGCGCTCTCCAGAGTTGTGTCTTCGCAAACGATCCTTTTACCTGAGCGATTCCGAGCGGATTTGCGCCTTCGGTGCCGGGGTGAGCCGGTCTCTCTCGTCTGCGGCCGCAGTGTATGCGCTAGCCACACGGATGGCGAGACGTTTAGCGGGTTGGCCTGCCTTGCGAGCAAGGCCGGCAAGCATGATGTCCGTCACATCCAGCCAATAGCTGGCTTTCCATCGGTCAGTTATATTCGTGCCTCGTAAAAAATGCTAACCAAAGCAAAAAGGGACGAGCTATGGGATTGGTTTCCATCAGCAGGGTAGTGGGTATGGGGTGGATTGCAGCGATGGGGGTCGCGGCTACCGCCGCTACGGCCCAACCACCCATCACGCCGGGCGCGGTGCAAGACACGCTCAAGCGCGCACCTGAACTCAAGCCGCCGCAACCTCTGCTCGCACCCGGCGGCGAGCCTGCGCCGCGCACGAATATCGCACCTGCAACGGTGGCCAAGACCATCACGGTCGAACACTTCGAGTTTGCAGGCAACACCCTGTATGCGAGTGACGAGCTCAACGACGTCATCAGCAGCTACACCGGTAAGCCGATCACGCTGATTGATCTCTACGAGGCCGCGGACAAGATCACGGAGTTTTATGTGCGGCAGGGCTACACGCTAGCCTCCGCCGTGGTGCCGGCACAGAAGGTCACCGAAGGCACGGTGCGACTCGAAGTGATCGAAGGCCGCATCGGCAAGGTGAAATACGAAGGCATCAAGAGCTACTCCAAGGATGAACTAGGGTTTTTTCTCGATACCGACGAGGGCCGCGTCTACAAGGCCAGCGACTTCGAAACCAAATTGCGCCTCCTTGACGATCTGCCGGGCCTCGATGTGCGTGCCCGTCTGCAACCGGGCGAGGAATACGGCAGCTCCGATATCGTCGTGCTGGCGAAAGAAACGCCCTTTGAGGGCAGTCTATTCGTCGATAACGCCGGTACCGAAAACATCGGTGTGATCCGCACCGGCGCGCAGCTCACCCTCAACAATCCGCTGGGCGCTGCCGACCAGCTTTCGCTGACAGGCCTGCGCTCGCGCGAGGGCTTGCTCAAATACGGTGCGGCCGCCTACTCACTGCCCACCGGCGTCGGCGCCTCACGCATCAACGTGAGCTATGGCTATGCCGAGTTCAAGGTAGCCGGTACCTTTCAGGGCGTGACCGGCAGCAACAGCAGCACCCGCGGCGAGCTGTATGTGCCGGTGCTGGACAACGGCTACGACCAGTTCAACGTGCTTGCCGCCGTCAACGATACCCGTGCGAATACCGACTTCAGCGGCATCACCTTCGCCGAAACGGCCGTGACCGTGATGGAAGTGGGCGGCAACTTTGCCCGTACCTATGCCAACCGCTCCGTGACCCAGCTGGC
This sequence comes from Stagnimonas sp., assembly GCA_965279705.1. Taxonomy (GTDB): domain Bacteria; phylum Pseudomonadota; class Gammaproteobacteria; order Nevskiales; family Nevskiaceae; genus Stagnimonas. The sequence continues at coordinate 1,200,086 of OZ257257.1, read as the reverse complement.
ACTGCTGCTGAGCAGCAACTTCACCGGCTACAACGCCGCCACCGATACGGCGAGCGTGCCGTTGAAAGTTGATGTTGACCTACAACAGCTCACGCCCCTGCCCTACGACTTGCAGCTGTTGACGCGCACCCAGTTCGTCTATGGCGTCGACCCGTTGCCCGATACCCAGAAGTTCTCGATTGGCGGCCCCAGCACGGTGCGCGGTTATGCGCCCTCCGAGGCTCGCGGTGACTGGGGTTATCTCGCGCAGCTGACCTTGCGTCGCAACTATCTGGCCGGCAAGGCGGTACTGACGCCGCGCCTGTTCTATGACGCCGGCGCGGTGCGGCAGCATCAGGCAGATCGCTTCCCCCTCGGCAGCCAGCCGCAGGATGTGTCGCTGGCCAGTTACGGGTTTGGTTTCGATATCGGCTACCGCAACTTGAGCCTCAAGATGGATTACGCGACACCGGCCTCCAACACGCCGGTCAGCGATGGCAAGGAGGACGGCCGCTTCTACGGCGTGTTCTCCCTCGCCTTTTAGCAGGAGTTACCCATGAAAAAAGCCCCGATGCAGCGCCCCGGTCATCAAGCCGATTTGATGCGTCCAAGCCTCATCGTGAGGCCGCTGCTGCAGGCCCGCTGGGCCTTGCTGCCTGTAGCACTGTTGCCGCTCGCGGCAATCGGCAACCCCACTGGCGGCAGCGTGGTGGCAGGTCAGGCCAGCATCAATGGCGGCTCTGGCCTCACCACCATCCAGCAGCAAAGCGCGTCGGCCGTCATCAACTGGCAGCAGTTCGGCATCGGCAGTGGCGAGACGGTCAACTTCGTGCAGCCCTCCGCCTCGGCGGCGATCCTCAACCGGGTGATCGGTGGCGATGCCAGCGCGATCTTCGGCAACCTCACCTCCAACGGCCGCGTGTTTCTCATCAACCCGCAAGGGGTGATGTTCGGCGCTGGCAGCCGTGTCGATGTCGGCAGTCTGGTTGCCTCCACGCTCGATATCCGCAATGAGGATTTCATGGCGGGCCGCTATGTGCTGGCAGGCGATGCCAACCCGGCGACAGTGAGCAACGATGGCGTCATCACCGCACGCGATGGCGGCTTCGTGGTGCTGGCCAGCGGCGATGTGCGTAACGGCGGCTTGATCCAGACACGCCTCGGCGACGTGGTGCTCGCCAGCGGCGCGGGCCTGACGCTCGACATGAACGACACCGGCCTCATCAGCTACCGCATCGATGCGGCCGCCTTGAGCGATGTGGCGGGCGTAACCAATACCGGCAGCCTGATGGCCGACGGTGGCCGCGTGTTCATGGCGGCCAAGGTGGCGCGTGAACTCGCCGCCACGGCCGTCAACAACAGCGGCACGGTGCGTGCAGCCAGCATCGGCGAGCAGGATGGCGTCATCGTGCTCGAAGCCCTTGGTGGCAATACCGAAAACAGCGGCACGCTCACCGCAACCAGCGAAACGGGCAGCGGCGGCACCATCCAGGTGTTGGGCGATCAGGACGTGCTGGTCAATAGCGGCACGCTTGATGCCAGCGGCGCGACCGGCGGCGGCGTGATCCGCATCGGTGGCGGCTGGCAGGGTGGCGAAGGCCTGACCACCGCGGCACGCACCTATCTCGCACCCACCGCCACCGTTCGTGCCGACGCGCTGGATGAAGGCAAGGGCGGCAACATCGTGCTGTGGTCCGATCACAACACCGTGGTCGCCGGGCTCGTCTCGGCGGTCGGTGCCAGCAGCGGCAATGGCGGTGATGTGGAAACCTCCAGCCACGGCGGCCTCGCCATCGACACCGCACCAAAGATCACCGGCGGCCCGCTGGGCAGCGGCGGCAGCTGGCTGATCGACCCCTACAACCTCACCATCGTCGCCGGCGGTGGTGGCGGTCTGATTGGGGTGTCGCAGACCTCATCGACTTTCACCTCCACAGGCGATGACGCCACCATTGAGGTGGGCGTGATTACCGATGCATTGGCAAACGGCGGCAACGTCACCGTGCAGACCGTCAACGGTGGCGGCAGTCAGCCAGGTGATCTACTTCTCAATGCCGACGTCAACCTGGATTTCAGCAATTCCGGCAACAGCACCCTGAACCTGATTGCCTTCAACGATATTCAACTCAACGGCAACATTTTCGGCAGTGGCAGTAGCGGCAATCCCACCAGCCTGACGCTGACTCTAAACGCTGGCTCAGCCATCAATTTTAATGGCCCGATGCTGAGTACAAATGGTGGTGCGATCACCGCAACTGCCAACGGCAATATCTCGATCAACAGCAACATCAATACCGGTGGCGGTGCGGCTTCGTTTTCGGGCGTCTCTGAAACCTCCAATATTGCCATCACCGGTAGCGTCTTCACAGCAGGCGGCGATCTGACGCTATCGAGCGGCCTTGATGCCGGCATCGGATTTGGGTTTTTCCCCACTTCAAGTCTCAATGCTGGTGCGACCGGTACCTTGCGCTTGACGGCCGGCACAAACGGCATCAGCTACAGCAGCTCTTCACCCACGCTCAATGGCTACGACGTGGTGCTTGATAGCGACGGCAGCATCGCGCTGTCTGGCACCTCCATCACTGCGCTGAATCAAGCGGCATTTTCTGCCACGACCGGTTCCATCAATCTCGGTCAGCTGACTGCTGGGGCCGGGTTAACACTGACGGCGACGAACGGCAGCATAAGCACCGGCAGTGTCTCGATTGGCAATGATGACTTTGCGGGCGATCTCACCGGGACCGCTTCGGGGGATTTGAGCCTCGGCACCGTCCGTCAGAATGCCTCTGAACCGGGCAGCCCGTTCGGGCATTTGTCGCTGTCAGCAGGTGGAAATCTCAGTGCCACGTTCGAAGTGGAATACCTCAGTGCAGGCCTGACGGCCTCCAGCATTTATTTGAGTCAGGACAATGGCTACGGCGGCGGCATCAATTTTAAGGATAGTGAAGGCGGGGATCTCACCCTCCTTACCGCAACGAGCGGTGGCATTACGCTGCGCGCTCGAAGCGCTCTGAGTACCTACGGCAACATCGATCTGACGGCCTCGGGCTCAATCCAGCTGCAAACAGATGGCGACGTCACGGTCGGCGCGCTCAATGCTGGTGGGCCGCTTGAGATCTGCGGCTTCGCAGGCGCTTGCGCGGGCGACGATGCGCCTCGCGCTGTGTCCGTCAACACTGGCTCCATCACCACGACCTCCAGCGATGCCTTCGGCAACGCCGGCAATGCCAATGCAGATGTCCGCATTCTGGCGAGCCAAAGCATCTACATCGATGGGGATGTAACAACCAGCGCGATCTCGACCAACGACTCCGGCGCAGGCAACCAAGCTTCTGCCATCTTCGTTGCCAACACGACGGACGGCGCCATCACCGTCACCGGCAATATTTCCACTCTCGCCCATGTTGGCTACGACAGCGCCGGCACCTTGCTGACGGGCAATATCTTCAGCGGTAATGCAACGGCCGCTGCTGACATCACGCTGAGCATGAATAGCGAGCAAGGCGCTTCACTCAACACCGGCTCGATATATTCCGATGCCCGTGCCATCAATAACAGCAGCAGCAACCTTGCTCTGACCAATGCCGACATCACGCTGACCAACGATGGCGGCAGCATCGGTGTGACGCGCGCTGTTGATCAGGACGACAGCACCGTCATCAGCGCCATTGGAATCGCGACCAATCAGACCGGCGCGGCCCGAGCCGATGCCAATGTCACCGTCACGGCCAGCTCAGGCGGCGGCATCTCGCTCTCGCATGATGAAAGCGATACGACGGTCGGCGACGACCTCTTCGCACTCGGCCTTGCCACCGCATCCGGCGTGGGCACCTACAGCAGCAATGTCGTGCTGGGTGCCGATGGCGACATTGTCGCGGGCAACCTCGTTGCATCTGGCAGCACTCTCAACCTCACCAGCAATTTCAGCAGCATCGATATCGCCTCGCTCTCTGGCGGCATCAGCAACCCGCTGGATGCCAATACGCCACAGTTGAACGATCTCACGCTGGCAGCCTACGGCGGCTATCTCGCCGTGCGGATGCTGGACGATGACACTCCCGTGCTCTGGGCAGTCGCTGGCAACACGGCCATCACCACCCGCAGCGCCTTCGACTACAGCAACCTCGACCTTTCCGCAGCCGGCCGTATTGCTGTCTCGTCGGACGGCACGCTCGATCTCGGCAACATCACCAGCCAGCAGAGCGGCATCTATCTGCAAGCCAACGGCTCCCTCGATTCTGCCCGCCCGGGCTTTGCAGTCACGGCTTGCGAGGCGGATTGCGATGTCGGCACGACGTTGTTGCCGAGTATCGGCAATCCAGTCGATCTCACCACCGGTGACCTCGTCGCCAACAACGGTGATCTGACCGTTTTCAACACCAGCGGCGGCAACATCGCCGTCGGCAGCATCGGCGGGGCAAACCTCGGCCTCGTCGATATCCAGAGCTTTGGTCTGCTGCGCATCAATGAAGGTATTGCCACCACGGTGACGGCGCAGCGCATCAACCTGCTTACGGGCGCGGATGACCCCAACAGCCAGATGCTCGCCATCGATGCGGGTCTGCTGAATCTGGTGACGACTGGTGGATCAGTGACGGTGAATGCGGGACTCACCGAGGAGAATCTCGACGAGAACGACAACCCCGTCACGCTCACCACGCCCGGCAGCATCGTGCTGGGCAACATCACCACAAACATCAACGGTGCGGCCGGCACTGGCGAGGCCTTCGTCTTCGTCAACAGTGCGGGTGGAGACGTCACTCTTGGCAGCATCAGCACCGCCTCGCTCGGCACTTCGATTGTCACCAACTACCAGGACTCGTCGGGCAATTTCCATTTTATCGGTGGCGGCGATGTGTACATCGGCGCGGGCGGCAGCCTTGTCACGGGGGCGATCAGCACCAGCGCAAGCGGGGCAGGCAGCGGCCGGGCCTCGGTGTCTCTGCTTGCAGGTGGCGATAACACGGTGATGGGCGCCATCACCACCAGCGCCACGGCAACAGAAGGTTCGGTTCAGGGCGAAACAGATACGGCCAATGCCTCGCTCTATGTGTTTTCAGACACCGGCAACATCAGCGTTTCAGGCGACATCACCACCACCGCCACGGTGGGGCAGGAAGACGCGGCTATTGCCAATCCGGCGACAGCCGATGCCAGCGTGCTGATCTTCAACGGCGATACCGACAACGGGCCCATAACGATCCAGACCGCAGGCATCATCACCCGCGCAACCGCCTATGGCACACCGACGATGGAAGTGGTCGAGGGCGGCCCGCCCCCTGCGGCCAATGCCTACGCCAACATCGAGATCAGGACGGATTACCTCGAAAACGAAACGCCGGGGTCTTACGGCGGTTCGATCATCGCGGGCGGCAGCAGCGGTCTCATCACCAATGTGGCATTGACGCCCGGTGGCGTCGGCGACGCCAACATCACGGCGTTCGTCATGGGTGGTGGCATCACGCTCAGCGGCCCGGTACAAACCAGCGCCAGCGGTTACCTCGATCTGCTGACGCGCGGTGCCGATATTCGACCCGCGGGCGATATCACACTGAATGGCGCTATCGGCAGTGCGGCACTGGCGCCCATATCTGTACGTATCGACAGTGGCGCCGCCCTGCACTTTTCAGATATCTACGGCGGCACTGTCAGCTTGTCTTCAGGGGGTGACATGTCTTCGACGGCTGCCGATGGCCACCTCTCGGTGACGTCGCTGACGGTGAATCCACCGACACAGGGCGACTCTTCCAACACCGGCAAGATCACCATTCAACCCAACAACGGCAATGCAGCCGTTCTCGGTAACAGCATCACGATTGATGCGGCGCGCAGCCTCGTCACCAGTGGATTGTTCGACACCACCCTGCGGGATGCCAATGGCACGCCGACGGGCGGCCTGGGCAGCCTCACCATCCGCACCGGTGATGGCAGAGCCAACATCACCACCGGCACCCCGACCTCGGGCAGCATCGACTTTCGCAACCCCACCGATACCAATCCGAATACCAATTTCTTCGGCGGCATCACGTTCAATACCGGCAATCTGTCGGTGCAGGCGCAGGACTTTGGCATCACCAGCGACGTCACCCTGGGCGGCAGCCTTTCGCTGATCAGCACCGCAGGCGGCATCAGCGCACTGGCACTGAATGCAGGCTCCGACCTGTCTCTCGTCTCGGCACAAGGCCTGTCGGCCAGCAGCCTGACCGCAGGCGGCATCCTGAGTGCCACTGCTAACAACGGCGATCTCGTCGTCGACGACCTGGCAACGGTTGCAAGCGGCGATGGCGTAGTTAACGGCGGCTCGGTTGTGCTGGAAACCGGCAGTTTCGGCAACATCAGTGCCGGGGCGGTGACAGCGACTACCGGTAACGTGAGGATCGATGCCCAGGTCGACAACAGCAATACCGCCGCATCCGACGTCAGCCTCGGCAGCGTGACATCCACGCTGGGCAACGTCTCCATCAATTCAGGCGCCTTCGGCACCAGCACCCGTATCAGCAGCATCACGGCCGCGGGCAACGTCAACGTCGATGATTGCTTCATCGGCTGCGACAGCCACATCCTCACCGAGATCGGCAGTATCACCAGCAGCGGCACGATCAGCATTGGCACACTGAACACCGCCCACAGCGTATCCGTCGACAGCATCAATGCCACTGCCGGCAACGCCAGCGATGCAACGCTACAAGGTGGCGCAGGGCTTGCCGTCGGCACACTCGAAAACGTCGCTGGTCTAGCCGCGCTTTCGGCCGGTAGCGCCATGCTGGCGCTGGATAGCGCTACGGCCGGCAGCTTGAGCCTCAGCGCAGGGTCGATCACCTCGCGAACCGTGGGTGGGCCGATCTCGCTCGTCTCTGAAGGCAGCGATATTTCGGTGAATGCCGCCAGCCTCACCGCGAACGGTCTGACGCTGCACTCGGCGGGCGGAATCGATCTGGCAAACACCGCCGTCGATGCCGGCGCTGCGCTGGCTACCTTGCAAGCGGACGCCGGCAACGTGACGCTTTCCAGTGCCAGCGGCGGTACGGTCACCCTACAGGCCACGGGCAATGTGGGGAGCAGCGGCACCGCGCTGACGCTCGCCGCTACCAACGGCGATCTGTCCGTCACCGCAACCTCACTGACCAGCACCGGCAGTCTCAATCTGACGACGACGGGCGGCAACATTGCTCTGGGCAGCACCGCTATCGTGGCGGGCACCACCGCAGCACTCGACAGTGCGGGCAGCATCACCGCTGACGACATCACCGCCGTCAGTGGCATCACCGCCTACAGCGGTGGCGGCAACGCCATTCTGCTGGGCGATCTGCAAGCCACCGGGCCTGCGGGCAGCATTTTGGTCGGCGAGCGTTCGCTGCTGGATGGCGTGACCGATGCCGGCACGATTTCTGTTGGTCTGCTGACGACGGCTGGCAGCGCTCAGATCGCCAGTCAGGATGGCAACGTCACGGTGCAGGGCTTCGCTGCCACGCGGCTGGCTGCACAGGCGGATCTGATTGCCAGCAGCGGCACTTTGACGCTGGGCAATGCCGCCAATGCGCCGGGCATTCTCAACCTGACCGGCAACAACGGCATCATCTTCACCACCCCGCTGTTGGCGAATACCTTTGCCAATACCGCTCTTGGCCTCACCGTCGGCGGTAGCACGGCATTGACGCTGGGCGATCTCAATACCCGCAGCTTTTCTCTCACGACCGGCAACGGCACCGTGACACTGGGCAACATCGCGGCCACGCAAACGCTGGGACTGACTGGTAGCGGCAACATCACCGCCGCGAGCCTTGCCGGCAACAGCGGCGTGACACTGCAAGCGGGCAGCCTCGATGTGGGTAGTGTCAGCAGCAGCGCAGGCAGCATCGTGGGCACCATTGCGGGTGCCACGACATTCAACACCTTGACGGCCGCGACCGGCATCGACATCAGTTCGGCGGCTGGTGCACTCAAGGTCAACAGTCTGGCGCGCACCACCAGCGGCGATCTCGCACTGGGGGGCGCAACTTTGGAAGCGGCCACCGTCGATGCCGTAAACGGAAACACCACCCTGACCGGCAGCACCGTCAAGGTGGATAGCGCCAGCGGCACTGGTGTGACCATCAACGCCTCTACGCTGCTGACCACCCGCGGTACAGGGGTGCTCACCATCGCAGCAACCGGCACGCCGGGTATCACGCTCAACACGCCTGCCATCCAGGCAGCGGACGTTGTGCTGGGCTCGGCGGCAGGAGGCATTCAGCTGGGTGCGGCCAACCTCGTCAGCACCGGCGATGCAAGTCTCACCAGCCTCGGTGCCATCGCCGGTACCGGCGCGATCACTGCCACCGACCTGCTGGACATCAACAGCACCAATGGTTCGATCAACATCGGCACGCTGTCGGGCAACACTGTGCAGGTGGATGCAGCGAGCGGCAACGTCACAGTGGCGGGGCTGGCTTCACCCGTCGGCGCCACGCTGGCGGAACTCCATGCGCGGTCCGGCACGCTCAGCTTGGGGGCGATCAGCAATGCGCCCGCCACGCTCATTCTCGAAGGCAATACGGGCATCGTGCTGGGCACGCCGCTGTCATCCACGGCACTCACTGCCACCGACCTCAGCCTTATCGTCGGTAGCAATGCCGGCCTCAGCGCCGGCAACCTCGACACCCGCAACTTCACGCTCACTGCGGGCACCGGGCCCGTCACGCTCGGCAATGTCACAGCGCTGCAAATGCTGAGTCTCGATGCCGATGGCAGTGTCACCGCCAGCAGCCTTTCAGGCGGCAACGGTGTTTCGCTGAGTGCCGCATCGCTCGCGGTCGCCAACGCGACCAGCAGCAGTGCCGGCAACATTGTCGGCAACATTGCAGGCGCGGCCAGCTTCAATACGCTGTCTGCCGCGACAGGTATCGACGTCGCTTCGAGCTCGGGGCTGCTCACCATCACCAACGGTGCAACGACCACCGCGGGCAACATCACGCTGGGCGCCAGCACGCTGGATGTCGGCAACATCACCGCCAGCACCGGCAACATCACGCTCAACAGCAGCAGCGCCATCATCGGCAGGCTGCGCGGCAATGGCGTCATCCTCAACACAGCAGCCGGTCTCACCGGTCGCAGCGGCACGGGGATCAATATCACCGCACTTGGCGCAACCGGCATCAGCGGCGCTGCCAGCCTCATCAGCGGCAATACCGTCAGTCTGGTCTCGGCGGGCGGTATCCAGCTCGGCAACAGTGCCATCACGGCCAACAGCGGTGCCGTCGTGCTCGACAGTTCCGGTGCGGTCACGGCGGGCACAGTCGCGGGCGTCGGCAATGTGACTGTCAATACCCGCAATGCCAGTAACATCAGCCTGGGCACCGTCACCGCAACCGGCAGCGCCGGCAACGTGCTGATCGGCGAACGCAGCACGGGCGGCAATATCGATGCAGGCGTCATTACGGTGGGCGTTATCTCCGGTGCCGGCCAGCTCACCGTGGCCAGCGAGGGCGGCAACGTCACCGTCGGCGGCATCGGCGGCAGCCCGCGTGCGACGCGCGCAGACCTGAGCAGCAGTGGCACGCTCACGCTCGGCACGCTGACCAACGCACCCGGCACGCTCAACCTCACCGGCCTCAACGGTCTGGTACTGGGCAGCGCACTGGCCGGCAACCTCACGGCGACCAATCTCAGCCTGACCACGCAGAGCAGCAGCGTGCTGTCGCTCGGCAACCTCACCGTGGGCGCACTCAATGTGCAGACCGGCAGTGGCGGCGCGAGCCTCGGTGCCGTCAACTCGGCTTCGACACTCACGCTGGGCGGCAACGGGGCCTACACGGCCAGCGGCCCGCTGACGGCGGTGAGTCTGATTACCCTGGGTGGCACCGGCTTCAGCGGTGGCAGCGTGACCTCGACAGCGGGCGGCATCACTGGCAGCTTCAGTGGCTTAGGCAGCTTCGGCGCGGTGCAGGCCGCGCAGGATGTAATGCTGACCTCCACCGCCAATCGCCTCACTTTTGGCAGCACGGTGATTTCCACCGGTGGCGACATCACATTGCTTGCGGCGCAGGATGTATCCCTTCTCGCGGGTGCTACCGCCAACGCGGGCGCCATCACACTCACCGGCACTGCCGGCGGCGTCAGCACTGGCGGTGACCTGGTCGCCCAGGACGATCTGAAAATCAGCAGCACTTCGGGCCGCATCAATTTGCCGGGACAAACCCGCAGCACTGCCGGCAACGTGCTGGTGTCGACCGGCAGCGTCAACACCGGTGTGGTGCTGGATCCGCAAGGTACGCCGTTGCAGGTCGGTCTGTTCGTCAACGACGGTCGCGCGGCCAACCTGTTCCAGGTCACCAGTGGCGGCAACATTGCCATCAACAACCTCGAAGCTGGCGCAGTCACGGTCAATACCACCGGGTCGCTCAGCAGCATCAGCGCCATCGACCTCGCCAGCACGGTGGGTGATCTCTCGGTGACGGCCAGCAGCATCCAGGCCCCCACACTGACGCTGGACTCTGCCGCGGCACTGAGCCGCAGCGCACCCATCAATGTCGCAGGCCTCACCACGCTGGTGGCGGGCAGCGGTACGTTGAGCCTTGCCAACATCACCACCAACAGTCTCGATGCCACGGCCCGCAGTCTGTTCTCGACGGGAGCCATCGTGCTGCCTGGCACGCTGAGCCTCACCGCGACGCAGGGCAACATCATCACAGGCGCGCTCACGGCGGCCAGCATCACCGAATCGGCCACCACCGGCATCCGCAACGGTGCCTTGGTGGCAACCAGCGGCAGCATCACGGTCACGACTGGCAATGCGCTGACCACGGGCCGCGTCAGCGCTGTCACGGGTGCCACGCTAAGCACGACCGGTGCGCTGACCATCAATGGCCCGCTGACGGTCAGCAACGGCGACGCTTTGCTGACGGCAACCGGCAATGTACTGCTGGGCGGCAGTGGCACTGCGTCCGGCGCTTTCACGGTCACCAGCGATAACGACATCGTCGGCAACAGCAGCGCGGGCCTCAACATCACGGCGGGTACCGTTTCTCTCGATGCCGAGGGCAACATCACCAGCGCCTCGGCACCGCTGTCGCTCACCTCCACCGTCGGCAACCTCACCGTCTCTGCGGACTCTATCACCGGACCGAACGTCAGCCTTGACGCCGAGACCACCCTCATCCGCACGGGCCTCATCAACACCACGGGCCTGGCCAACATCGCGGCGACGGTGGGCACCGTCTCGCTCGATGGCATCACGGCGGGCAGTCTGCTTGCGCGAGGACCCAGCATCAGTGCCGGCAATGCGATCACGCTCACGGGCTTCATCGACCTGCTTGCCAGCAATGGCGCGCTGACGGTTGCTGATCTCGCAGCAGGCGGCCCCATCACGCTGGTCGCCAATGCTGGCAATGTGACGGCAGGCTCGATCACCGGCAGCAGTGCCAGCCTCACCAGCAGCGCGGGCAAGGACGTCACCATCAGCGGCCTTGGCAATGTCACCGGTCTGCTGTCGATCAGCAGCGGCCGCAACATCTTTGCGCACGATCTCAGGGGCGGCTCGCTGGCACTCAATGCAACGGGCAACCTCAGCGACTCCGGTCATGTCTACCTGACCGCCACCAGCCTCACAGGCACGGTCTCCGGCAACATCGAAAATCTCAATGCGCCCGATGTGCGGTTGGACGTGGCGGGCGATGTCACCCTCGACGTCAACGGCAGCATCAACACCGGCGCTGCCGGCAGCATCCGAATCACCTCGGTGCAGGACATCACCGATCTCGATCCGCTCAACACCGGCACCCTGACCATCACCGCCCCATCGGTCAATTTTTCAGCCGGCACGGTCGTCGCAAGTACGCTGGCCACCATCACGGCCAGCAATGGAGGCATCAACCTGGATGGCTTCAAGGGCGGCGCGCTCGTCGCCAACTCCACCAACGGCGACATCGAGATCAACAACGCCAGCACCAGCGGCGCGCTCACCGCCCGCGCAGTGAATGGCAATATCTACGGCAGTTACAACGGCGGCATCGTGACGCTGGATGCCGACAACAACATCGACGCCAATGTGACTGCCGATGGTCTGGCACGCCTCACGGCGCGTACCGGTTTTGTGGGTGTCGATACAGTCACCGCTGGCAGCATCCTGCTCTCGGCAGCCACCGATATCGAAGGCTCCGACACCAACAGCGTGGTGCTGAGAAGCACCAGCGGCAACATTGGCATCAGCGCGCCGGTCATCAATGCAGGCCTGGTCGACATCAGCAGCGCAGGTGCGATCAACCTCGGCAGCACCAACATCAATGCCGGCACAGCCACCGGCAATGTCGTGCTCAATGCCGCCACGGGCGCAGCCGCGTTCAACCAGATCACGACTCGCGATCTTTCGGTGACGGCTGCCACGATCAACAACACCGCGGCGCTGGTCATTGCCGGCGACGTCACGCTTCAAACCACAGCTGGCAATCTCATCACCGGCGCGGTCACGGCCGGCGGCGATCTGGAACTGCTCTCTGCCGGCGCGATTCAGACCGCTGCGCTTCAAGGCGGCAGCGTCACGGTCATCAGTGGCGACACGGGCGACGTCACCACCGGCAATATCGCCGCAGCTGGCGACATCGTGCTGCGCGGCGGCAGCCGCATCAGCGCCGGTTCGCTGGTCAGCACCGGGCTTGCGTCTGAATCCGGCGGCACGATTGACCTGCTTTCGTATGGCGATATCGACGTTGCCGCGCTTCGCGGCAACAACGCCACTGTGCTGTCCTATGGTGGCAATGTGCGGGTGGCCCGCGCCGATCTGAGCGGCATCGGCAGCCTCACCGCCGCAGCGGGCTCGGTCGCAACCGATGACTTCACCGCCGGCACGATCAGCATCAGTGGCAGCCAGCTGCGCAACTACACGCTGGCAAGCGGTGAAGGTGGCTACGGTGGCTATGGCGGCGATATCAACCTGACCTCGACCGTCGGCAGCATCACCGTATCGGCACCGATCACCAGCGAGGGCGCGGTGACGCTCGACAGCGCTACCGGCATCACTGTCAGCGGTATTGAGGCCACCCGCGATGTGTCGCTTGCAGCGCAGCAGGGCGTTATCCGTGCCACCGGCAGCTATCGCACACTCGGCAACATCCAGATGCTCGCGCAGAGTGGCGGCATCACACTCGACAACAGCAGCATCGAAGGCAACCTCAGCTATCTGGCGGCAGACACCATCACGGCAACCGAGGCGGTCAACATTGATGTCGCAGCACTCTCGGCTGCCGGGCGAATCCTTGATTTTTCGGGTGCAAACATCGTGGTGGGCCAAGGCGAAGCCCCCATGTCCAGCGACTTCGGGCTGATCAACGCGCTGGGCCAGCAGGGTTTCATCTTGCCCTCTTCACTCGTCCCCAATGCCAGCTTCGATGCGACAGAGGCACTGACGCTGGCCTCGGTCAGCGGCACGGCGCACTACATCGTGTTGCGCGCGCCGGTGGCCTCGCTGCCCAACTTCGGCAGCATCAGCAGCACGGCGGGTGATCTCTTCCTGCAATACGCGCCCACCGATAACGCGGCAGATTTCACCTTTGATCTTGCCCAGCTTTCGTTTGCCAACAGTGCCGCGACCTTCGCTTTCGGCAGCTCGGATTACATGGGCGCCATCTTCATCACCGACCCCAGCACCGGCATCGTGCAGACACCGGACAAGGCACTGACTGCCGATGGCAACAACACCAACTACATCACGCTGAGCAGCGGCACCACCTTTGGCGCGGAGACACTGCAAACTGCGACGACCGGCCAAGTGGTGGTACTAGGTCCGGCGACACCGACAACACCCCCGGCACCGCCGCCGCCCGCCCCACCGCCGCCCACGCCCGAGCCGCCGATACCGCCCCCCCCGGCGCCAACACCGGTGCCAGTGCCTGATCCGGTGGCAGGTATCTCTGACCAGAATCTGGTGCTGCTCGGCGACCAGCTGATCCCGGCCGAGAAAAAGCGATTGGTCACGGAGTTCTCCGAATCCCAGTTGTTCTTGCCGGACGAGCTGCTCGTCACTCGCGACTCGGTCGAGCAGGCCTCACAGCAATGCGATGCCATTCAATGAGGAACCCTCAAATGATCCAGCGTCTTCCTCGTCTGCTTGCGGCATTGCTGTTGCTCGCCCCGCTCGCGGCAACGGCGGCCGGTGTTGCAGGCACGGTCGTGATGCTCACCGGCAGGGCCACTGCGCTGGGCGTGGATGGCACCGTGCGCACGCTTGCCAAGAACGACACCGTGTTCTCGGGCGATCTCGTCAACTCCGGTGCCGGCAGCTACGTCAATCTCAAGTTTGCGGATGGCGCTTTCTTTCTGCTGCGGCCTGAAACGCGGTTCCAGATCGAGCAGTACGACTACGTTGCCGCTGCAACACCAGTCGCGCCAGTCAAACCGCCGCCCGCGGCAGCCACGCCCCCGCCGGCACCGCTGGTCACGACGCCACAGCAGCAGGCTGGCTCGGGCACCTCGCGCGCATTCTTCCGTCTGGTCAAAGGCGGCTTTCGCTCGGTCAGCGGCCTGATCGGCAAGCTCAACCACGATGACTATCGCGTATCGACGCCCGTCGCCACCATCGGTATCCGCGGCACCCGCTATTCCGCGCGCCTCTGCGAAGGAGCCTGCGAAGACCGCGAGCAGATCGTCACCAAGCTGCGCGGCGTCGGCAAGTCGGTGACGCCGGACGAGATCGTGCTGGTCACCACTGTGGATGACGGCTCCATCGAGCTGCAATCCGGCCAGGGCAGCACCGTGCAGAACGCCTGTCGCGCCAGCAGTGACGAGCAGGCCGGCAAGGCCAGCCCGTGCACGGCGGTGTTCACCTCCAGCGATGGCAGCACGACCGTCGTGCCGACGCGGCCGAGCATCGAAGACAGCGAGCGCAGCCTCAACCCCGCGTTTTGCAGTTGACGATGGCCGCGACCGCCGTCCGGGCCCCGCTCGGCTACAAGAAGCTCGTCCCGCTCAACCGTGAATCCCACGCCACGCTCGGCCTCGGCATGCCCTCGTACAGCTGGTGCGCGGGGCTCAATGCCGTGCATCTCAACGCCGCCGAGTTCGCGAGCGCGGCAGCGAGTTTCCCCATCGCCTTCGCCCGCGATGACGACACCGGCGAGTTCGTGCCGATGGCGGTGCTGGGCCTGCGCAGCGCCGAGAATCTCTTTGTCGACGGCAAGGGCCAGTGGCTGCCGCGCAGCTATGTGCCAGCCTATGTGCGGCGCTATCCGTTCTGCATCGCCGAAATCCCCGACCGAGAAGGTCGCTCGCCGCAGCGGCTGGTGTGCTTCGAAGAGGGCGCGCTCCAGCCCACTGGCGAGGCGCTGTTCGATGCCAGAGGCAAGGCGACACCGCTGTGGGACAACACCCAGCGCCTGCTCGAAGCCATAGAGGCGTCGCGGCAACAGACCCGCGTGCTCTGCAAGCGGCTGGAATCACTCGGCCTGTTCACGCCCTTCGAGGCACTCGCCCTGCCCCGCACCGGCAAGCGCATGCGGCTGCAGGGACTGTTCCGCATCGACGAAGAAAAGATGAATGCCATCCCCGGCAAGGACCTGCGCGTGATGCTGCGCAAGGGCGAACTGAAAGCCACGTATGCGCATCTCATCTCGCTGGAAAACTTCGCGGTGCTGATGGAGCTAGCCGTCGAGCGCGACGCGCTGACCACCGCAGGCTGAGCCCATGGGCCGCCCGCGCGTGCTGCTGGCGTGGGAACTCGGCGGCGGGCTGGGGCATTTAGCGCCGCTGCGGGTGCTGGCCAGACATCTGCAAGCACGCGGCTGGGATTGCGTCTGGGCCGTGAGCAACCTCGACGCCGCGACGCGCTATCTGGCTGTCGATGGCCCTGAAGCCATTGCCCATCTTTATCAAGCGCCGCTGGCGCAGCAGGCCCCGCAGCACCCGGTGGATGTGCAGCTCAACTACGCCAGCACACTTTTCAGCTGTGGCTACGACGAGCCGCTGACACTGGCAGTTCGGCTCAAGGCCTGGTGCACTCTGATGCAGCAGACAGGCTGCACGCGAGTGATTGCCAACCATGCACCCAGCGCCGTGCTGGCGGCGCGCGTGCTCGGCGTGCCTTCAGCAATCACTGGCACCGGCTTCAGCGTGCCGCCCGCGCTCACGCCGTTTCCGCCCTACCTGCCCGATGCCAATCCCGCCGTGGTGCGCGACAACGAGCACAAAGTCACCGGCGTCATCAATCAGGCACTCGCCACTCTCGGTGCCGCAGCCCTGCCGCACATGCAGGCGCTGTTCGATCGCAGCGTCGCGGGCTTGTTCACCTATCCCGAAACCGACCACTACGGAACGCTGCGCAGCGAAGGCCATCTGGGTCTGCACGATCTCTCGGAAGGTGCGCCCGTGCAGTGGGGTGCGGCACGCGAACCGCGTGTGTTCGCCATGCTCAATCCCTCAGCCGGTACACCTGCGCTGCTGCAAGCACTGGCGGCGCTTTCAGCGCAGGTGGTGGTCAAGCTGCGCGGCATCAAACCGGCCAGCCTCAGTGCGCTGCAACGACCCGGCTGGGTCGTCACCGAGCAGGCCGTATCGCTGCGGCAGGCGGCTGAAACCTGCGATCTCTTCATCGGCCACGGCGCGCATGGGGCGACGGTAGAGGCGCTGCTGGCAGGCAAGCGCCTGCTGTTGCTGCCGGATCAGCGCGAGCGCCTGATGCTGGCGCAAAGGCTGTCAGTCACTGGCATGGCAACGCATCAGTCCATCGCAGACGTGGCGGCTTACGGCGCGACCCTGCGGCGTTTGCTGGATGACCCCGTACCGCCCGCCGCGGTGGCGTTTTCGGCACGCCATGCCCAGCAGCAGCGCCAGCGCATCCTCAACGACTGGTGCGATGCACTACTTGCGGCCGGTTGACTAGGCGCCTTGCGCCCGTGCCGCAAACCACTGCTTGAGTGGGCCGGCGCGGTTCACGGTCGCGAGACCCAGGCCGAGCGCGCGGCCCAGCAGCGCATCACCACCAAAAGCACGATGGAGCCCATCGGTCATCGCCAGCATCTCGACCGTCTCCGCACTGCGCTGCCGCACATAGCTTTGCAGTGTGCGGGCGCGCCACCAGCCACGGCCATCGGCGCGCGCAGCAGCTAGCGTGGCGGCGAGTACGCGGGCGTCGGCCAAACCCAGGTTGACGCCCTGGCCCGCCAGCGGATGCACCACGTGTGCCGCATCGCCGATCACCACCGCGCCTGGCACCAGCGGCGCAGGCACATGCTTGAGTCGCAGCGCAAAACTCTGGCGCGGCGTGCAGGTGGTGACCGCACCCAGCACCTGCCCGCTCGCCGTGCCGAGCCGCAGCCTGAAGGCGGCATCATCGAGTGCCATCAGCTCATCGGCCAGCGCCGTGTGGCAGGACCAGACGATGGAGCAGCGGCCATCGGCGAGGGGCAGCAAAGCCAGCGGGCCGGTCGGTAAAAACCGCTGGCGCGCAATACCGCCATGCGGTTTTTCGGTGGTGACGTGGGCAACCAGTGCGCGCTGCGCATAGTCCCAGCCGATGCTGTCGATACCAAGTTGCTCGCGCAGCGGCGAATCGGGGCCATCGGCTACCACCAGCAGACGCGCGCGCAGGCTGCGGCCATCGGCAAGCGTGACGCTGATGCCGTCCTCGTCTGCACGGGTTTCAGTGATGGCGGTTTTGCTCAGGCGCTGCCAGTTACCCGCCTGTGCCCAGAGTGCGGCGTTGAGCAGGTTGTGTTCGACGATCCAGCCCAGCGCTTGGTCAGGCTGCGCATCGAAGCACAGCGCTTCGTCCGGGTCCCGATGCCAGACCTGCATGCCCCGATAAGGACTGATGCGGGCGGCAGCAATCGCTGACCAGACGCCGAGCGTATCGAGCAGTTGGACCGAAGCCGGAGAGAGTGCGTAGACGCGCGCATCGACTTCGCCGCCTTCAAATGCAGCCGGTGCCGCTGCGCGTTCGATCAGCGTGACGGCGAAGCCCGCTTGCGCGAGTGCTGCCGCAGCCGCAAGGCCTACCGTGCCACCACCGGCGACGATCACATCCGTATCGAAGCTCATGCGGCGAGACCGGTATGACCGAGGTTCTGTTGCATAACGGCTCGCTTCGCAGGTGGCATCAGGTCCATGGCCAGCAGGCCGAGATGACGCAGACTGCTGACCACGGGCACACGGTTGGAGAACAGGCGTACCAGTTGATCGGTGAAGTCGGCGGTGCGACGACGGTCGTCTTCGCGGCTCGCCGCATAGTCGGCGAGCAGTAGGCCGTCGCCGAGATCGGCGTCCTGTGCTGCAGCTTCGGTGAGTCTCGCTGCGAGGACGGCAACGTCGCGCAATCCCAGGTTGAAGCCTTGCGCGGCCACCGGGTGCAGGCTTTGCGCCGCGTTGCCGCAGAACACCACGCGCGGCGCGCTTAGCGTTTCGCTCAGCGTGCGTTGCAGGGGATAGACGATGCGTTTGCCGATACCGATGAAACGCCCCAGGCGCTCCCCGAATGTGTCCTGCGCCGCAGCTATGAACTCGGCTTCTGCCAGCGCCTGCAGGTCTTCGGCACGAGCGGTCGGCAAGGTCCAGATTAGCGAGCAGGGGTAGCCTGCGACCACATCATCGACAAGGCGGGGCTTGGGCAGCACGGCGAAGGGACCATCCGGCGTGAAGCGCTCGTAGGCAACACCCGCTGGATCGCGCTGCACGCGCACGGCGGTGACGATCGCGCTCTGCCGGTAGTCGCGCACATCGGCATTGAAACCGAGCAGGCCGCGAAGGGCGGAGCTGGCACCATCGGCAGCGACCACCAGCTTCACTGCGACGACGCGGCCATCGTCGAGCGTGAGTTTTGCACTGCGCGGCTCCAGCGCCAGACCAGTGACGCGCGCCGGGCAAAGCCATTGCAGATGCGACTGCAAGCGTGCCTGCGCCTGGCCCAGCAGGGCCGCACCGACCGCGCGCAATGGCGTGTTGTAGCCCAGTGCGTCCAGCCCGGTCTCGGCTGCCGTGAACCGCGCGACGCCAAAGCGGCCGCGCTCGGAGATGTGCGTTGAGGTAATCGGCTCGGCCTGTGCGCGCAGCCCCTCCCAGACACCCAGCTTCTGAAAGATGCGGCGACTGCCGTCGTTGAGGGCGATGCAGCGTTCGTCCCAGCTCGCGGCATTGGCGGGCGGTGCGACGGCGTCGATCAGCACAATCTTGAGCTGGGTATGGGCCAGGGCCACCGCCAGGCTGGTGCCGACCAGCCCACCACCGACGATGGCGATATCCGCCACGAGCTCGCGCATGGGCTAGGCCGAGGCCATCAGCGCTTCGATCTCGTGGATTTCCTTCGGCACGCCGCTGGTGAGCACTTCCGGGCCTGTCAGCGTCACCAGCACATCGTCTTCGATGCGGATGCCGATACCCCAGAACTCGCTGGGCACGCCCGGCGTACCGGGGGCGACGTAGATGCCGGGTTCGACAGTCATCACCATGCCGGCCTCGAACTTGCGGTACTCGCCCTTCAGCTTGTAGCGGCCGACGTCGTGCACATCCATACCCAGCCAGTGACCGGTGCCGTGCATGAAGAACTGCTTCTGCTTGTCGGCCTTGATGAGCTCATCGACATCGCCGCTGAGCAGGCCGAGCTTGACCATGCCTTCGGTGAGCACGCGGGTGCTGACCTCGTGCGGTTTGCCGACGCTCTCGCCAATTACCAGTGTGGCGATGGCCGCCTTCTGCGCCGCAAGCACGACCTGATAGACCGCCTTCTGCGACGCCGTGAACTTGCCGTTGATGGGAAAGGTGCGGGTGATATCGCCGGTGTAGCCGCGGTACTCGGCACCGGCATCCACCAGCAGCAGCTCGCCGTCTTTCAGCGCCATGTTGTTTTCGGTGTAGTGCAGGATGCAGGCGTTGTCGCCGCCGCCGCAGATGGTGCCGTAGCCGGGCTCGCAGTCGTTGAGCGTGAACTCGGCGGCGATCTCGGCGGTGATCTGCCACTCGTTCATGCCGGGCTTGGTGGCGCGGATGGCGCGCACATGCGCCGCCGCGCTGATCTCGCAGGCCGTGCGCTGCAACTCGATCTCGCTCGGGCGCTTGAACAGGCGCTGCTCGTGCAGGGTGTTTTCGAGCGCGACGATGCTGGTGGGTGCTGCCGAACCACGGCGTGCGACGGCGCGAATATCCTTGATGACGTTGATCACCTTGGTATCGAGCGCGGGGTCTTCACCCAAAGTGAAATGCACGATCTCGCGGCCGGAGAGCAGCTTGGGCAACTCGGTTTCCAGCGCATCGATGGTGAAGGCCTGTGCGGCACCGAAGAGTGCGACCACGCCCTCGGGGCCGAAACGGCGGCCATGCCAGATTTCGCTCTCGACATCGCGTGGGCGCACAAACAGCACGAACTCCGCCGGCTGGCCGTGGGCATCCTTGCGGCCGGGGGCGATCACCGCCACGGCGTCCGGCTCGTAGAAACCGGTGAGGTAGGCGAAGTCGGAATCCTGCCGGAACTTGAAGTGGGTATCGCGGGCGCGGGTGACCTCATGCGCGCCGGGGATGATGGCGACGCCATCGAGGCCGATGCGCTGCATGAGCGCTGCGCGGCGTGACGAGTATTCGGTGAGCTGGTGGTCGTTGGGGCGCATGGGCGGCTCCTAATGGATCATCAATGGACAGCAGAATCTTTGGCGCGTTGCAGCGCGCGCGCCTGCGAGCCGGGGGCCAGCTCCATGAACAGCAACTGCAAGCCGACGCGCACGTATTCCACGAGCTGGGCGTAGGCCTCTTCCTCCATTTCCTCATCGCCGCTTTCGTCGAAGCTGGCGCGGGTGAACTGGGCCAAGTCCTCGATCACCTCGCGCACTTCCGGTGCGGCGTTCTTGAGGTCGAGCTTGCCGTGGCTGGCGAGACCGAACAGAAAGCCCTCGCACCACTCGCCCAGAGCACGGGCGCGGTCGCCCAGCGGTTGTTCGTCATCGGGTAGCACAAGGCGAATATCGCCATCGGTATCGGCCAGCGAGAGGGCGGCCGCATCGCGCACTGCCTTCAACAGCGAGGCACCAGCGATGTCGTGGTCGGCACCATCGAGCACGGTCATGGGGTCTACATCGGCGGGGGCTCGGGTGCAGAGCGCGCCGCAGAGCGCGCCGTGGTACTCGGCAGCATCCTGATCGAAACCGGCGCTTCGCAGGGCCGCATTGAGGGCGGCATAGGGTGTGGATTGGGTCATCGCCGCAGTATACCGGCGGCGATGACCGCATCTTTCAATTCAGCTAATGCAGGCGGGGTGCCGCAGTCGGCAGCAGCAGCGTCTGTGCCCAGGTTTTCTTGTTCTTGCGGCTCAAGCCCGCCAGCCAGCGGGCGTCGGCAGAGCCGAACTCGCTCTCGCGCACCGCAACCACCGGCGGCTTCGCTACCTCGGGCTGCTGGGCGGCTTTTAGCGCCTGGTTGAGCGCCGGGAGGTCCGAATCGAGCAGCGTGGCGAACGCCAGATCAACATCAGCCAGCTCGGCCTTGAGTGCGGCGATGCGTTGCAGGTGGTAGCTGCCCGGTTTGCCCTCGTGGCTCAGAATCGCGCCGTAGAGCATGTCGGTGTGCTCGCGCAGGCGCTCTTCACCGGTGATGGCCCCGCCCTCGGTGGTCGCAACGATGCGCTTGCGCACGGCATCGACCTTGGCGTCCACATCTGCAACCCGCTGGCTCAAGGCTGCATCCTTCAACGCAGCCTTGCGCTCGGCCAGGCTGCTGCGCAGGGCGAGAATGCGATCCATCAGCGCGCTCTCCTGCCCGAACAGCCCATGCACCTGCATGGCAGCGTCGAACTGGGCCTTGCGGTCGGCAACGGTAAAGCTGCTGCGGCGATCAAGCTTGACGTCGATTTTCTGCTCGTAGACCTTGCCGCCCTTGGTCATGCGCACGGTGTAGGTGCCGGGCAGCACACGCGGCCCCTGGGTGCCGGCAAAGGCGAGCTGCACGGCCGGTGGCACGCGCGGCGGTTTCATCTGCATGGACCAGGTGACGCGGTTCAAGCCCCGCCGCTTGCTGGCCGATAGTTCGTCGATGACCTTGCCGCTGGGATCGAGGATTTCGATCTTGAGCCTGCCGAACAGGTGACGAGTCTTCTGGTAGTAGGTGATGACCGCGCCGTCCGTGGGGTTGTCTCCGACGAAGACCGCGCTGCCGCTGGCCCATCCGCCCTGCCCCTGGATGCGCTGTTGCACGCTGCGGCCTGCCACAAAAGCGGCATCCTGCTGCAACAGTGCGGTGTTGATCTGCCGCAGCGGACTGATGTCGTCGATGATCCAGATGCCCCGGCCGTGGGTGCCGAGCACCAGATCGTGGTCGCGGCCCTGAATGGCGATATCGCGTACCGCAACGGACGGAAACTGCTCGCCCTTGAAGGCACCCCAGTTCACGCCGGAATCCACCGAAATCCACAGGCCGAACTCTGTGCCGAGATACAGCAGATTCGCTGCGACCGGGTCCTGTTTGATGACGTGTGCATAGCCGCGCACGCCCTTGGCAGCCGCAGGGCTGACCAGCGGCTGCCAGCTGGCACCGTAGTCGCGGGTGACAAATACATAGGGCTGGTGATCGCCCATCGTGTGCAGGTCGAAGGTCGCAAAAGCGGTGCCGGGCGCGTGGCGGCTGGCCTCGATGGTGCTGACCCAGGCGTTCTTCGGCAGGCCCGGTACGCTCGGCGCATCGCCGTCGATCACCTTCTTCCAGCTTTTGCCGCCGTCGCGGGTGAGCTGCACATTGCCATCGTCGGTGCCGACCCAGATCAGCCCCGCCACCATGGGCGACTCGCTGATCGCATAGATGGTGGTGTGCATCTCGGCGGCGGAGTTGTCCACCGTCACGCCGCCGGTCTGCTCCTGCTTCTGCTTTTCGGGGTTGTTGGTGGTGAGGTCTGGCGAGATGCGCTGCCAGCTCTGGCCGTGGTCCCTGGTGCGGAACAGGAACTGCCCGCCCATGTAGAGCGCGCCCTTCTCGTGCGGCGAGAGGTGCAGCGGCGTGTTCCAGTTGAAGCGTAGCTTTTCGCCGCGCGCGGCCTTGGGCTGGATATCGCGCGAGGCGTGGGTGTGGCGGTGGATGCGCGCGAGATTGCCACCCTGATACTCGGCGTAGAGATAGTTCGGGTCCGAGGGATCGTTGAACATCCAGAAGCCGTCGCCGCCGTACATGTTCTCCCAGCGCGAGTTGGTGATGCCGCCGGGATAGGCCGAATCGCCGACCCAGGAGGAGTTGTCCTGCAGGCCGCCGTAGACGCGATACGGGTCGGCGTCGTCCACACTCACATGGTAGAACTGCGAGATCGGCAGGTTCTCGTTCTTCCACCACTTGCTACCGCCGTCGTAGCTGTACCAGAGGCCGCCGTCGTCGCCTGACAAGACATGTTTGGGGTTCTTCGGATCGACCCAGACCGCATGGATATCGCCGTGCATGCCTTGGAAGCCGCCGACGATGGTGAAGCTCTTGCCGCCGTCTTCGCTCAGGATGAGATTGCCGTTGTCCTTGTAGACGCGGTCGGCATTGGTGGGGTCTACCGTCATGCGCGCGAAATAGAACGGCCGCCAGACCATCCACTGGCTCTTGTCGCGGGCCTCCCAGCTCTGTCCACCATCGCTGCTGACGTACAGCGCTGAATCGGTGGACTCGACGAAGGCGTAGATTCGCTTGGAGTCGCTGGGCGCAACGTTGACCGCGATGCGGCCATAGGGCTTTTTAGCGAAGCCCTTGCTGGTTTCGGGTGTGACCTCGCTCCAGTTCTTGCCCGCATCGCGGCTCACCATCAGCGCACTCGCCGAGGCACTGGTAGGCGACTCACCACCGGAGCGGAAGGTCCAGCCCTTGCGGCGGAAGTCCCACAACCCGGCGTAGAGCACATCCGGGTTCTTGGCATCGAGGCTCAAGCTCGCGCAACCAGTCGACTGCGAAGGGGCCTTGAGGATGTGCTGCCAGCTTTTGCCGCCATCGCGGGTGGCATAAATGCCACGCGCTTCCGAGTCACTCCACAGCCGCCCCAACACGCAGGCGTAGACGGTGTTGCTGTCGCGCGGGTCGATGGCGAGTGCGGCGATGCGCTCGCTATCGCCCAAGCCGACATTGGTCCAGGTGTCGCCGCCGTCGGTGGTCTTGTAGAGGCCATCGCCGATGGAGACGCTGTTGCGCGTCCAGGCCTCGCCGGTGCCAACCCATACGGTCTGCGGATCTTTCGGGTCCATCGCCAGTGCGCCCACCGACTGCACCGGCTGGTCGTCGAACACGGGGCGGAAAGTGGTGCCGCCATCCTGCGACTTCCAGACGCCCCCGCTGGCCGCTCCCACGTACACCGTGAGCTTGCCGTCAGGCGTGTGCTGGGCGTCCATCGCGGCGATACGGCCGCTCATGGCGGCCGAGCCGATGTTGCGGATACCGAGGCCGGAGACCACGGCGGCATCTGCCACAGGTGCGACCTGGGCAATGGCGAGCGTGGGCACGAGGGCGGCGGCCAAGAGAATCGAACGGATCATGGGGTTCTCCTACTTGGCGACAGCGACGGGAAAGGCGAACAGGGTCGCCGGCAAGGCGGGATTGACCTCGACCGTCTGGTAGTCGATCACCTGCCGGTCGCTGGAGCCCTTCTGCCAGAACGCCAGCGACATCGGCCAGTAGACGCCGCCCGCCTTCTCGTAGTCGCCGTACTCGGTGACGGTGATTTCCTTCACGCCGCGCACGCTGCGCTGGCTCTCGGTGCGGATTTCGAGAAAGTGATCCGGGTCGAGCCAGAGGTATTGCAGATCGCCATTGGCCTTCACCACCTTCAACTTGTGGGCGGGGGTGCCGTCGATGTCCTCGGTACCGAGATAGTCCACCGTGTAGCCCTTCTTCTGGCTATCGACCAGCGGGCCATCGATGTCGGAATCCTCGATCAAGCCCTTGACGCTGTCTTCTGGCATGCGCTCAGGATCCTTGCGGCCCTGGAAAGGGTCGATCTGCCAGCCCTCCTTGCCGTCGTAGGCCTGCACATTGACCAGCCCCTGCAAGGAAAACTCACCGCGAATCGCTTTCGGCCTGGCGCGCATCTCGACGTATCCCGCCACAAAGCGGCCCTCGCCAATGATGAACTTGCCGCTGCGCTTGACGCCCTGCACGGCACTCAGTGCCGCAGCCCCGCCCCGGGCTTCGAGATTCTTCGCCGCCAGCTGGCTGACCGTCAGCGCCCAGCCGACCGGGGAGAAACAAAAACTGGCAGCAAGCGCCAGTGACGGCATCATTTTCATGGGACGACCCTCTTTTGGATGCGTCGAAGTTAACAATCTCTTGACGCTATGGCGAGCCGACAGCTTGCCGGACCGTTGAAAGTTTTCATCTGCCTGCGGCCAGAAGGGTAAAGCACCACGCCATCGCAGTCGGACTTTCACGGGCCGTGGCCCAGCGTGGATAATCCCGCCATGAACCCCTCCGATTTCGTTCGCGCCCTGCGCGCCGCCGCACCCTATGTGCATGCCCACGTCGGCAGCGTGTTCGTGCTCGCCTTCGGTGGCGAAATCTGCGAGCGGGCGGATTTCGAACGCTTGCTCTACGACATCGCCCTGCTGCAATCGCTGGGCGTGAAGCCGGTGGTGGTGCACGGCGCGCGGCCGCAGATCGAAACCCGGCTGGCGGCACGCGGGCTGGACAGCAAGCATCAGGGCAACCAGCGCGTCACCGATGCAGCGGCACTGGAGTGCGTCAAGGACGCCGCCGGCAGCCTGCGCATGAGCATCGAAGCCAAGCTCTCGACCTCGCTCGCCTCAACCCCTATGGGCGGTGCGCGGGTGAAGGTGGCGGGCGGCAACTGGATCATCGCCAAGCCGGCCGGCGTGCGGGCGGGTGTCGATCTGCAATCGACCGGCGAAGTGCGGCGCGTCGATGCCGAGACCATCCGCCAGGTGCTGGATCAAGGCCGCATCGCTCTGGTCAGCAACATCGGCTACTCGCCGACCGGCGAGACTTTCAACCTGCGTTACGAAGACGTGGCCACGGCCGTCGCCAGCGCGCTGAAGGCGGACAAGCTGGTGTTCCTGGTCGACAGCAACCCTGACAGCTGGACACTCGCCGAAGACACTGGTGATGCCGGCCAGCTCTCGCTCGGCGAAGGTGCAAAACTGGCGGAGGACGCCACGCATCTTTCCGACCGCGACCGCGCACATCTCAGCGCTGCTCTCGCAGCCGGCCATGGCGGCGTGCGCCGCGTGCACCTGATCGGCGCGGCCGAAGAAGGCGCGCTGCTGCGCGAGCTCTACACCCGCGATGGCGTCGGCCTGATGCTCTATACCGACGAGAACTACCAGGCGGTGCGCGAGGCATCTATCGAAGACGTCGGCGGCGTGCTCGCCCTCATCAAGCCACTGGAAGACGCCGGCGTGCTGGTGCCGCGCTCGCGCGAGCAGCTCGAACTGGAAATCAGCCAGTTCGACGTGATGGTGCGCGACGGTCTGGTGATCGCCTGCTGCGCGCTGTTCCCCTACCCGCAATACAAGATGGGCGAGTTCAGCTGTGTCGCCGTGCATCCCGACTATCGCGGCGAAGGCCGTGCCGAGGCGCTGCTGAAGCGCGCCGAAGACACCGCCCGCAAACAGGGGCTCAAGCAGTTGTTCGCGCTGACGACGACGACCGAGCATTGGTTCATCGAGCATGGCTTTGTCGAAGGCAAGATCGAGGATCTGCCGGTGCAGAAGCAGCGCATCTACAACTACCGCCGCAACTCGCTGGTGCTGATCAAGCCGCTGGGCTGATTAGGCGCTGCGACGCCGCTAGATGTCGTAGTAGCTGCGATACCAATTGACGAAACGCGGCACGCCAACAGCAATCGGCGTCGAAGGCGCAAAACCGGTGGCTGCATGCAGGGCGCTGACATCCGCATGGGTCTCGGCCACGTCGCCGGGTTGTGCCGGCAGCATCTCCATCACCGCCTTCTTGCCGAGTGCGGCTTCGAGTGCCTGGATGTAGTCCATCAGGTTTTCGGGGTTGCCGTTGCCGATGTTGTAGATCGCATACGGCGCCTTGCTGGTGGCAGGGTTGGGCGTCATCGCATCCCAGTCAGGATCGGCCATCGGCGGCTTGAGCATCACGCGGACGACGCCCTCGACGATGTCATCGATATAGGTGAAATCACGGCGATGGTTGCCGTGGTTGAACACGGTGATGGGCTTGCCTTCGAGAATGTTCTTGGCGAACTTGAACAGCGCCATGTCGGGCCGATACCAGGGACCGTAAACCGTGAAAAAGCGCAGGCCGGTGACCGGCAGACCGTAGAGCGAGGCGTAGGTGTGCGCCATCAATTCGTTGGCCTTTTTGCTGGCGGCGTAGAGCGACAGCGGGTGATCGACGTTGTCTTTTTCAGAGAACGGCATCTTGGCATTGGCGCCATACACCGAGCTGCTGCTGGCATAGACCAGATGCGCAATTCTGGCGTGACGACAGCCTTCGAGAATGTTGAGAAAGCCGACCAGATTGCTGTCCGCGTAGACATGCGGATTGCTCAGCGAATAGCGCACGCCCGCCTGCGCGGCAAGATGCACCACGACATCGAAGTGCTGGTCAGCGAACAATGCCGCAACACGCTCGCGATCGGCGAGGTCGCCTTCGATAAAAGAGAACCTCGAATGCGGCGCTAGCAGGGCGAGCCGCGCTCGCTTCAGCGCCGGATCGTAGTAGTCGTTGACGCTGTCGAAGCCGATGACGGTATCGCCGGCTTCGAGCAGGCGTTGGGCGAGGTGAAAGCCGATGAAACCGGCCGCACCGGTGACGAGGATGGTTCGTGACATCCGCTAATTTTAATGCGCTGCGCCGCTACCACCACCCGCATCGATCGATGCGAGCAGTTCAGCTGTCTTTGCACGCATCAGCGCCGCATCACCACGCGATTCGACATTGAGCCGCAGCACCGGCTCGGTGTTGGAGCCTCTGAGGTTGAAACGCCAGCCTTCGGCGTATTCGCATGACAGGCCGTCGGTCTTGTCGATCGCGTAAGCACCCGGCGCATAGCGTGCCTCGATGCTGGCGATGGTGGCCTTCACATCGGCGACCTTGCTGTTGATCTCGCCGCTGGCGGGGTACGCCGCCTGACGCTCTTGCACCAGCTGCGACAGCGTCTTGCCGGTCTCGGCGACGAGAGCCGCGACCAAGAGCCAGGGAATGTGGCCGTTGTCGCAGTAGGCGAAGTCGCGGAAGTAATGGTGCGCGCTCATCTCGCCGCCGTAGATGGCGTTTTCGAGCCGCATGCGCTCCTTGATGAAGGCATGGCCGGTCTTGCTCTGGATGGCGATGCCGCCCGCAGCCTTGACCATGTCGATGGTGTTCCAGGTGAGTCGCGGGTCGTGGATGATCTTTCCACCCGGCTCCTTCCTGAGCAGCGCCTCGGCCAAGAGGCCGACGATGTAATAACCCTCGATGAAACCGCCGTGTTCGTCGAACAGGAAGCAGCGGTCGAAGTCGCCATCCCAGGCGACCCCGAAGGCAGCACCCGATTCGCGCACCGCCTTGACCGTGTCTTCGCGCATCTCCGGCAGCAGCGGGTTGGGGATTCCATTGGGAAAGTCGCCATTGGGCGTGTGGTGTACGCGCACGAAGTCGATGGGCAGATGCGGGCTGAGTGCATCGATCACCAGACCCGCCGTGCCGTTGCCGCTGTTGACGACGATTTTCAAACCCTTGAGCTTGGCGGCATCGACATAGCCCAGCAAATGCTCGACATAGCCGGCGCGATAGTCGGTCGGCGTCATCGTCGGCGCACCCTTGGGTGCCAAGTCGCTCAGTGCCAGCACGCGCGCTTCGAGGTCGCGCAGGCCACTGTCACCGCTGATGGGGATGGCCCCACCCTTCACCAGCTTCATGCCGTTGTAGTCCATCGGGTTGTGGCTGGCGGTGACCATGATGCCGCCGTCCACGTCCGGTTGCTGCGCGGCCCAGTAGACCTCTTCGGTGCCGCCCAGGCCTAAGTCGAGCACCTCGACGCCACGCGAGACGAAGCCATGCGCCAGCGCTTGCAGCAAGGGCAACGAGCTGTGGCGGATGTCACGGCCCAACGCGATCTTGCTGGGCTGGAACAGCTCCGCATAGGCGATGCCCAGGCGGTAGGCGATGTCGGGATTCAGCTCATCCGGCACGCGGCCACGAATGTCATAGGCCTTGAAGGCCGGGAGCTTCATGCCTTGTTCTCAGGCGTGCGGCCCTGAGCATCATTGCTCTCCGGACTGCGCCCGTAGATATCCTCAAAGCGAACGATATCGTCTTCGCCCAGGTACGAGCCGGACTGTACTTCGATCAGCTCCAGCAGCACCTTGCCGGGGTTGACCAGGCGATGCGTGGTGCCGAGCGGGATGTAGGTGCTCTGGTTCTCGGAGAGCATGAACACCTTGTCGCCATTGGTGATCTCGGCGGTACCCTTCACCACGATCCAGTGCTCGGCGCGGTGGTGGTGCATCTGCAGGCTGAGTTTCTGGCCCGGCTTGACGATGATGCGTTTGACCTGGAAACGTTCGTCCATCGCGATGGTTTCGTAACTGCCCCAGGGGCGGTAGACCGTGGGGTGGTTCACCGCTTCGCTGCGCCCGGCCTTCTTGAGCGAGGCGACGATCTTCTTCACGTCCTGGACGTGTGCGCGGTTGGTGACGAGCACGGCGTCCTTGGTCTCGACGACGATCACGTCGCTGACGCCCGCCAGGGCCACCATGCGCGAGTCGGCGTGCACAAGGTTGCCCTGCCCGCCCTCGATCCACACGTCGCCGCGCTTGACGTTGCCCTGCGCGTCCTTCGGCAGCGTGTCCATGAAGGTCCAGGCACCGACATCGTCCCAGCCGGCGTCAAGCGGCACGATCGCGGCCTTGTCGGTTTTTTCCATCACCGCGTAGTCGATGCTTTCGTTGCGGCAGGCCTTGAAGCTCTCCGGGTCGAGGCGCACGAAATCGAGGTCCGTCTTGGCATTCTCCAGCGCTTTTTCGGCCAGCGCTTCCATCGCAGCCTCGAAGTGCTTCAGCTCTGCCAACATCACGTCGGCGCGGAACAGGAACAGCCCGCCGTTCCAGTAATAACCGCCTTCGGCAATGAAGGCCTCGGCTTTTTCCCGAATCGGCTTTTCGATGAAGGCGGCGACCGACAGATACCCCTCGCCGAGTGCGGCGCCAGCACGCAGATAGCCATAGCCGGTTTCGGGCCGCGTCGGCTGGATGCCGAAAGTCACGATCTTGCCGGCCTGGGCGGCGACACAGGCGACCTCCACGGCACGGGCGAACGCCGCTTCGTCCGGGATAATGTGATCGGCTGCCATCAGCAGCACCATCGCATCCGGCCCGTAGCGACGCAGCGCCAGATGCGCGGCACAGGCTGCGGCCGGCGCGGTGTTGCGGCCGGTGGGCTCCACCAGCGTGATGGCATCCTTGAACCCGCCGGCGCGCATCTGTTCGGCCACCAAAAAGCGCTGGTCTTCGCCACAGATCACCACCGAAGGCGTCACCGCGCCCAGCTTGGCCGCGCGGCGGGCCGTCAACTGCAACAGGCTTTGTGCGTCCGTCAGATTGAGAAACTGCTTGGGATACTGTTCGCGCGACAGCGGCCACAGGCGGGTGCCTGAACCGCCCGCCATGATGCAGGGCATGAGCACAGAGGACATGGAATCGGTCTGGTTGGAATGATTGGGGTTTAACCGCAGGACGATACTGATCTTGCGCGCGATGCGCCATCATCGAGAACCCAATCAACAACGCCTGCCTGTGCCCGAACTCACGCTAACAGAACGCTCCCTCGCCAAAGTCTGGCATCCCTGCACCCAGATGAAGGATCACGCCACCGGCGAGCTGCCGCTGATTGCCATCGCTCGCGCCGAGGGTGCCTGGCTGGAGGACACCAGCGGCAAGCGCTACCTCGATGCAGTGTCTTCGTGGTGGACCAATCTCTGGGGCCACCGCCATCCGGAGATCGTTGCCGCCCTCAAGGATCAGCTCGACAACCTCGATCACGTCATCTTCGCGGGCTTTACCCATGAGCCAGCGGTGCAGCTGGCCGAAAAGCTCTGTGCCCGCAGCGGCCTTGATCGCTGCTTCTTCACCGACAACGGCTCCAGCGCGGTCGAAGCCGCGATGAAGATGAGCTTTCATTACTGGCAGAACCTCGGCAAGCCGCAAAAGCGCAAGTTCGTCGCCCTCACAAACAGCTATCACGGCGAGACCCTGGGGGCGCTGGCGGTCGGCGGGCCGTCGATGTATCGCGACACCTATGCGCCGCTGCTGCTGCAACCGCTGTTCGTACCCAGCCCGGATTGCTACGAGCGCGGCCCCGGCGAGAGTTGGGAGGATCACAGCCGCCGTGCCTTCACTCATCTGCAAGTTCTGCTGGAACAGCACGCCCACGAAGTGAACGCCGTCATCGTCGAACCGCTGGTGCAGTGCGCGGGCGGCATGCGCATGTATCACCCGATCTATCTGACTTTGCTGCGCCAGGCCTGCGACCACTTCGGCGTGCATCTCATCGCCGACGAGATCGCCGTCGGCTTCGGCCGCACCGGCACCTTCTTCGCCTGCGAGCAGGCCCCGCCCGCCAGCTATGGCCGCGGGCTCAAGGCCGGCATCACGCCGGATTTCATGTGTCTGTCGAAAGGCATCACCGGCGGCACGCTGCCGCTGGCGGTGGTGCTGGCGAAGGAGTCGATCTACCAGGCCTTCTATGCCGATTACTCGGCGCACAAGGCCTTCCTGCACAGCCACAGCTACACCGGCAATCCGCTGGCCTGCCGCGCCGCATTGGCCTCGCTGGACTTGTTCGGCGAGGGCAATGCGCTCGCAGCCAACCGGCTGATGGCGCAACACATCTGGAAGCAGACCCACAGCCTGCGCAGCCATCCGCATGTCGCCGAAGTGCGTCAGACGGGCATGATCCTGGCAGTGGAGATGGTGTTGCGCACCGGCAGCAAGACGCCCTACCCGGCCAGCGAGCGGCGCGGGCTGATCGCCTACCGCCATGCGCTCAGCAAGGGCGTAGTGCTGCGGCCGCTGGGCAATGTGCTGTACCTGATGCCGCCCTACGTGCTGACGCTGAAAGAGGCCGAGATGATGTGCGAAGTGCTGTGCGAGGCGGTGGATGTCGCCACTCAGGCGACCCTCTGATGCGCTGGCTTCGCATTACCTTGCTATGCGCAGCGAGCCTGCTGGCCGCTTGCAGTACCGGCACGCGCCTGGCCTACAACAATCTCGACACCCTGGTCTCGGTCGAGGTCGGCGACTACGTCGATCTGCAAAAGCCACAGCGTGCCGCGCTCAAGCGCGAGTTCAAGACCGTGTGGGACTGGCACCGCGGCCATGAGCTGCCTCTGTATGCCGCCGCCCTGCGCGATTTGGCGGACACACTCGACCGCGGCAATCCAGACCGCGCCGAAGTCATCCGCCTGTTGCAGCAGGTCGAAGACGGTCTGGATCGCATCGAGCAGACGGCGCGGCCGGGGCTGACGCGCCTGCTGGCGAGCCTCGATGACCCGCAGATCGCCAGCCTGCTCGCCCAGCAGCAAAAAGACCTCGACAAGCGCCTGCAGGAATGGGCCGATGAGACCGCGGAAGAACGCCGTGTGCGTCTCAGTGAAAAATCCGAAGGCCGCATCGACGACTGGCTGGGCCGCGTACTGCCGGCTCAGCAGGCGCTCACCGAGCATCGCATTGCAGCTGCCGAGCAGCGGGGTGCCTTCGATGGTGTGAAACAACGCGCCGATGCCGAGCAGCAGCAGACACTCTTCGCCGCCGTGCTGGCCACGCGCAAGCAACCAGGCTTCGAGGCCCGCCTGCAAGCCCTGAACCAGACCGAAGACGCCGTTGCCGAGCGCGATGCCAACCGCGAACGACTGCGCAGCTATTTCGTCGATCTGGCCGCCACCCTCGATGTGCGCCAGCGCAATCATCTCGCCCGCCGCCTGCGTGACTTTGCGCAAGACTGCGATGTGTTGGCCGCCAAGCCGATCGACCCACCCAGCCCCAGCTGACCCGATGACACGTCTCTACCTGCCGCAGCCGCTCACCGTCGGCACTACCATCGCCCTGCCCGACGAGGCCCTGCGCCACCTGGTGCAGGTGTTGCGCATGGAGGCTGGCGAGCGGCTCACCGTTTTCAACGGACTGGGCGGGGAATACACCGCCACCCTGGCCAGCGCCACGCGCAAGGCCGCCACGCTCGCCATCGACGCCTACGACCCGATCTCGCGCGAAGCACCCATCGCTATCACCATCGCCCAGTGCGTCAGCAAGGGCGACCGCATGGACTACGCCGTGCAGAAAGCCACCGAGCTGGGCATGGCGGCATTCCAGCCGGTGCTGTCCGCACGCGGCGTGGTCAAGCTCGATGGCGAGCGCTGGGAGAAAAAAATCGAGCACTGGCGCGGTGTCGCCATTAGTGCGGCCGAGCAGTCCGGCCGCACCGCCGTGCCCGAAGTGGAGACACCTCAGCCTTTCGAGCGATTCGTCACCACGCCCTGCGAAGGCCTGAAACTCATCCTAGCCCCCGGTGGCACTGTGACCGTCAACACCTTGCCGCGCACCACGGCCGTCACCGCCCTGATCGGCCCCGAAGGCGGCTTCTCGTCGTTGGAGCTGGAACTGGCCGACCGCCACGGCTGGCAGCGGCTGGGACTGGGCCCGCGAATCCTGCGCACCGAAACCGCGCCGGTCGCGCTATTGGCCGCATTTATGGCCCTGCATGGTGATTTGGCCGCACTGCCGTAAAATGCCGCCCGCTGTCACCCCCTAGCCCGTTCGTTGAGTGCTGCAATGACTTTCGTCGTCACCGAAAACTGCATCAAGTGCAAATACACCGACTGTGTTGAGGTCTGCCCGGTCGATTGCTTCCATGTCGGGCCCAACTTCCTGGTCATCGACCCGGAAGAGTGCATCGACTGCACCCTGTGCGAGCCGGAATGCCCCGCCAACGCCATCAAGGCCGAGGACGACCTGAAAGAGCATGAGCTGCACTTCAAACCTTTGAATGCCGAGCTGTCGAAGCTCTGGCCGGTGCTCACCGAACGGATGGGCGCGCCGGCGGATGCCAAGGCCTGGGACGGCAAACCCGACAAGTTCAAGCTGCTCGAACGGTAGCCTCGCCGCGTCGCCATGACCGACGCGCGCTCCCTTCTGATTGCCCCCGGTGCGGATTTTCCGCAAGCCGTCGCGCGACAGGTGCTCAGCGCGCATCACGCGGCACTGCCTGATCTCTCGGCACTGACGCTGGTGGTGCCGCAGGCCGCGCTTGCCACCGCGCTGCGCGACGCCTTGCTGCATCAGGCGGGCGGCGCGCTGCTGATGCCGCGCATCACCACACTCGCCGCGCTCGGCGCACCGGCCGTTCCACCCGCTTCTGCGCTGGCCTGCCGGCTGCGGCTGGCCGAGGCGATGTCGCGCTTCCGGTTTCTGTTCGAGGGCCAGACGCCCTTGCGCGTCGCCGATGCGCTGTATGCGCTGTTCGACGAGCTCGAACGCCAGGCGGTGACGCTGCCTACCGATGAGGCGGAACTCGAAGCGCTGTTG
The DNA here is from genome assembly GCA_965279705.1 of Stagnimonas sp. Classification (GTDB taxonomy): domain Bacteria; phylum Pseudomonadota; class Gammaproteobacteria; order Nevskiales; family Nevskiaceae; genus Stagnimonas. The sequence continues at coordinate 1,165,671 of OZ257257.1, read as the reverse complement.
CAGGCGGGCTATGGCGCGGAGCAACCCCTCGGCGCGCTGTCTCGTGAAGCGCAGATCGTGCACCGCCTGCATCAGGCTTTCCGCGAGGAATTGGGCGATACCGCACCCGCCGTTGCGCAGCGCCAGGCCTTGCACGCCGCCTTGCGGGATTGGCCTGGCGACGCACCGCTGATCTTCGTCGGCTTCGACAGCCTGAGCACCAGCGAGGCCGAAGCGCTGCGACTGGCGCTGGCCAAGCCGCAAACCCGTTTCATCGCGCAGGGACGTCTGGAAGGCCGCGACAGCACCGCCTGCACGCGTCTGTTCGCACAACTTCGCCTTGGGCCGCAGGCGTTCGAGGCAACGGACAACGACCGCAGCCGCTGGCTCGATGCCGCCTTCGACACGATCGACAGCGCCCACGCCCGGGCACAGCGCCTGCGCACCGCGCCGCCGCAACTGGGCGACATCGCCGTGGTGCCCGCCGCCGACCCCGAACACGAAGCGCAGTGCGTCGACCTGGCCGTGCGCGAGGCCTGGCTGGCGGGTGCACGCCACATCGCCGTGGTCTGCAACGACCGCCGCCTGGCCCGCCGCCTGCGGGCGCGGCTCGAACGGGCGCACGTCACACTGCTCGACCGCGGCGGCTGGGCGCTCTCCACCAGTCGGGCGGCAGCCACACTCGATAGCTGGCTGGATTGCATCGAGCAGGATTTCCCGTTCCGGCCGCTGTTCGCGCTGCTCAAATCCGGCTTCATCGCGGGCGGCATCGACTGGGCGGATGTGCTGGAGCCACGCGCCTATAGCCAGGTCATCGCCGGGGGGGCTGAGCACTGGCGCGAAGCGATGCAGAGCACCAAAGTGGCGCGCTGGGCGCAGCTGGTTCACAGCGCCCGTGCGGTGCAGACGCTGGGCGACAGCCACAGTGCCAGCGCGCATGTCGATGGTGTGCTGGAAAGCCTTCAGCGGCTCGGTATCGAACCTGCGCTCGGCGCCGATGCCGCTGGTGCGCGCGTGCTGGCGCGCTTGCAGGAGCTGCGCACGGCGCTGGCCGGCACCGCGCTCAAATTGAGCTGGCGCGCCTTTCGCGCTCTGCTCGACACCGCGCTGGAGGACGCAAGCTTCACTGCCACGCCCTTCACCAGCAGCGGCCCGCGTGTGCAGCTGCTGACGCTCGACCAGACGCAGGGCCTGGCCGCCGATGCAGTGATTCTCACCGGGGCGACGACAGCACTACTGGCCAGCACCGTCACGCCGTTCTTCAATGCCAGCGTCCGTCGCGAGCTGGGCCTGCCCGCTGCCGCAGACGTGCAGGCGCTTGCCCTGGCGCGCCTGCGCCGCGTGCTGCAAGCCGCACCGCGGGTGCGCGTGCTTTATGCGCCCGAGCAGGCCGGCGAAGAGGCACAGGCCGCAGCACCGCTGCTGGGGCTGATGGCGTTCGCGCAGGCGGCAGGTTGCCCGCTGCCCATCGACCGCGCGCTGGCCGAACGTGCGCCGCGTGCAGACATCGCCAGCGAGTCCGTATTGCCGGCGCCCACCTTGCGCGCCGCACCGGCGGCCACACCCGCACTGCTGGCCCGGCCGCTCTCGGCAGGTGGACACCAGACGTTGATCGAGTGTCCCTATGCTTTCCATGCCCGCTATGCGCTCGGCCTCAACCGGCTGGAAGAACCCGATGCGCCGGTCGATCGCAGCGACTACGGCGAGCGCGTGCACCGCATTCTGTATGCCTTCGAGAGCGTGGTGGCTGGCCTGCCCGCGCCCTATAGCGGCCCGCGCGACGAGGCGCATCTGCCGGTGATGCAAGCGCATCTGCTGGCGATCGCCCAGGGCGTGTTCGCCGAGGACTTGGCCGCCCGGCCGCTGGCGCGGTTTTGGCAGCAGGCGTTTGCATTACGCACACCCTGGCTCGCGCGCCAGCTCGCCAGCTGGCCCGGTGCCGCTGTGCAGGTGGAGGCCGAGCTGCAAGCCCATACGCAGGGCTGGTCGCTGCGCGGCCGCGCCGATCGCATCGACGACGCCGGCACGCGCTGCCGCGTGGTCGACTACAAGAGCGGCCAGTCGCCCGGCAAGGCCGAGCTGCTGGTGGGCGAGGCGGTGCAGCTGCCGCACTACGCGCTGCTGGAGGCACTCACGACCGAAGTCGAATACTGGAATCTCAAGGACGAAAAAGTGCTCGGCCTCGACGAGCCGCAGCTTGCCACCCTGCTGCCCGCGATGACGACACGCCTCGGCGTGCTAGCGACGGCGCTCGAACGCGGTGCGGCGCTGCCCGCGCATGGGGTCGAAACCGTTTGCGCCCGCTGCGACTACCGCGGCGTCTGTCGCTGGCAGGACCTGGAACGCCCATGAGCGCCGCCCTCGACCCCACGAAGAGCATCACCCTGCTGGCCAGCGCCGGCACCGGCAAGACCTGGACGCTCACGGCGCGCATCGTCCGCCTGCTGCTGGCCGGTGCGGCACCGGGCAGCATTCTGGCGCTCACCTTCACCCGCAAGGCAGCGGCCGAGATGCGCGCGCGGGTCGCGACTCGCTTGCAGGATCTGGCGTTCGCCGACGACGCAACGCTGGGCGCGCTGCTGAAAGAAATCGGTGCGGTCGATGACGCCGATACCCGCAGCCGCGCACGTGCGCTGTTCGAGGCCTACCTGTATGCCGAGACACCGCTGCGCGCCAGTACGCTGCATGTGTTCTGCGCCGAGGTGCTCAGCCGTTTCGCGCTGGAGGCCGAAGTCCCCGCCGGTTTCGCCCTGCTGGAAAACGAGCGCGCCCTGCGCGGCGAAGCGATTGAATCCGTGCTGCGGCAAGCGCACCGCGATGCCACCGGCGCGCTGGCCTTGGCACTCGACACCTTGGCGGCGCAAGGGCTGAGCGAGTTCGAGGTGCGCGGCCTGCTGCATAGCCTGTTCGAGCACCGCGCCGAACTCTGGGCGGCGACCGAGGGCGAACCCGCGCCGCTCGACACGCTGTGCGAGCAACTGGCGCTCGCGCTGCCCTGGAGCGCGGACGAAGACTTGTATGGCGTGATCGATGCGCCTGCCCTTACCGCCAGGCTGTCGATGCTGCTGCGCATGCTCGCCGAACAGGGCGATGTCGGGTCGGTAAAAGCCCGCAAGCTCGCGCCGGCCATCGAGTGCGAAGGGGCCGCGCGCTACGCCGTGCTGGCCGATGCCCTGCTCAAGGGCGACGGAGAGCCGTACGCCTTCAAGCCCGCTAAGAGCAAGTACACGCCGCCGCAGGCCGAGACGGTGGGTGCGCATTTCCATACCGTGAGCGAGGCCGCCGCCAGCGTGCGAAAGGCCTTGTTGCGCAATGCCACTTATCAGCGTAGCCGCGCGGCCCTCACGCTTGGCTTGGCGGCACTCGATGCCTTTGCGCAAAGCCTGTATCGCAGCCATCAGCTCGGCTTTGCCGAACTGGAGTGGCAGACCGTGCGCCTGCTACGCCGCTCTGAGTCAGCCGAATGGGTGCGTTACAGGCTCGACCAGCAGCTGCAGCACGTCTTGCTCGACGAGTTTCAGGACACCAGCCCCACCCAGTGGCGCCTACTGCTGCCGCTGCTGGAAGAGTTTGCGACGCGGCAGGACGGCAAACGAACCGTGTTTCTGGTGGGTGACGGCAAGCAGAGCATCTACGGCTTTCGTCGCGCCGAACCGGCCTTGCTCGGCATTGCCGGCGACTGGCTGCGCAGCAAGCTCGATGCCGCCACGGAGTCGCTGGATCAGTCCCGTCGCAGTGCCCCCGCCGTCATCCATTTCGTCAACGCCCTATTTGCCAACGACGATGGCGCGCGCATCGCTTTTGCCGCCCATCGCACGGCGCTCGAAACCTTGCATGGCTCGGTAGAAATCGCACCGCTGATATTGGCCACCGAATACGCCGAAGCCGCCAACGACAACGCGCTACGCAACCCGCTCACCACGCCACGCGTGGTCGGCGAAGACCGCCGCGCCGCCGAAGAAGCGCAGTGGGTGGTGGATCGCATCACTCAGCTGATCGACCGCGCCACGCCGGTGACCGCGCGCGATGGCACCACCCGCGCGCTGCACCACGGCGACGTCATGGTGCTGGCGCGCCACCGCACCCATCTCGGGGTGCTGGAAAAAACACTGGGTGCGGCAGGTATCCCTTACAGCAGCGCCACCCGCGGGACCCTGCTGGACACTGCCGTCGCGCAAGACCTGCTGGCGCTGCTCGCGGTGATCGACAGCCCGCACCGCGATCTCGACCTGGCCCATGCGCTGCGTTCGCCGCTGTTCTCGGCCAGCGATATCGAGTTGCTGTGGCTGGCCGAGCACGCCCGCAGCAGCTCGCGGAGCTGGTTCGCAGTCCTGGCAGAGGCTGAGGGTTTCGAGCGCCTGCATCGCGCGCATACGCTACTGAATCACTGGCGGCTGCTATCGCAGCAACTGCCGCCGCACGACCTCATAGACCGCATCGCCAGCGAGGGCGATCTGCTGCGCCGCTGCCAGGCGGCGCGCCCGCACGACACGCTGCTGGCGGCCAACCTCGCTGCGCTGCTGCAACTCGCACTCGACAGCGACCACGGTCGCTATCCAACCCTCGGCGGCTTTCTGCGCGATTGCGCAGCACTGGCCGAAGGTGACGGCCCCGACGAAGCGCCGCCGCCGAGCAGCGAAGCGCGCGTGCGGGTGATGACCGTGCACGCCGCCAAGGGCCTGGAGGCGCCCGCCGTGTTCCTGGTCAACACTGCGCCCACGCCGCGTGCCGCGCATGCTGGCTGGCGGGTGGATTGGCCTGCTGCCGATGCGCGCCCGCGCGTGGTGGTGCATGCGGGCAAGGCCGAACAGCGGGAGCCGCTGTCGTCTGCGCTCATCGCGGCTGAAGCCGAGCGCGAGGCGCGTGAATCGCTCAATCTGCTCTACGTCTCGGTCACTCGCGCGCAGCAGTACCTGTTCGTGTCGGGCTTCCAATCCGGCAAGGCGGTGCAGACCGACAGCTGGCATGCGCGCTGCCGCACGGCCGTCGGCTCGCTGCTGCCGCAGGCGCGCGAGTCCAGCCAGATCTGGAGTCATGCGGAAGGCATCGCACCAAAGGCCGTTAGCGAAGCGGTGGCACGGGCACCGCTGCCCACACTGGACCCACGCCTGCTACAGCCGCTTGTCACATCTCGCCCTGTTGCAGCGATTGCCGAAGCTGCTCACGACGATGCTGCTGCCCTGCGCGGCCAGGCCATTCATGCCGCGCTCCAGCATCTCGCCGGTGCGGCCAGGCTCGACGACGGGACTCTGCAAGCGCGTGTGCAGCAGCAACTGGGTTTGGTGCTTCCTGCACCGTTTTGGCAAGTGGTGCGCGACGAGGCAAAGGCGGTACGCCATGCCGCAGCGCTGGCTCTCTGGTTCGACCCGGCACACAAAGCCTGGAACGAAGTGCCGCTGCTGGTCGAAACCGCCGACGGCGTGCAGGTGAACGTGCTGGATCGCTTGGTCGATACCGGCGATGCGCTCTGGGTTCTGGACTACAAGACCCATCGCGGCACCGACGCCGCGACGGTACTGGCCCGTGCCAGCGAGCAGCTACAGCGCTATGTCGGTGCCGTGCAGCGGTTGTATCCGCAGCGCATCGTGCGGGCAGGCGTGATCTGGACACCCACGGCGCAGTGCCTGCCGCTGCCATAAAAAAACCCGCCGACGGCGGGTTTTGGGTTTCAAGCATCAGCCGATCAGGGCGCGCTCTTGGGCGCGGCACCGCCACCGGGGGGTGTCGGCGGCAGGGTGGCGGAGACGATGCGCTCTGCCAACTGGGCGGCCGGCACGTAGCCGTTGACGATATCGCCGGTGGGCAAAATCATCATCGGTGTGCCGCGTACGCCGAGCTTGGCGGCCAGCTCGTAGTGCTGCTTGGTCGGCGTGTCGCAGGTCTTGGCGGTGAACTTCTCGCCATGGATGGCGCGCGTGGTCGCTGCCTTGCGGTCGGGCGAGCACCAGGCCGCGTCGAGCTGGCGTTCGGAGTCCGAGCCTAGGCCCGCACGCGGGAAGAAAATGTAGTGAAAGCCGATGCCGAGCGCGTTGTAGCTGGGCAGCTCGTCGTGCAGCTTGCGGCAGTAGCCGCAATCGACATCCACAAACACGGTGACGATATTCTGGGCCTTGCCGCCAGGCGGGTCATAGGCAACATACTGGTCGCCGAGGCCTGCCAGCATGTCGAGACGCATCTGCTTGCGCGAGGCTTCGGTCAGCTCTTCGCCGGTTTCCAGATTGATCAGATCGCCCGAAATCAGAAAGCGGCCATCGGCAGTCACATAGCCGAACAGTGCACCGCGCTGTACTTCATATAGGCCGGGAATGGCTGAGGGGCGCACGGCATCCAGCGCGAGGTCCGGCATCAGCGCATGCAGCTTTTCCTTGAGCTGATCGGCATCGAGTGCCACGCCGGCAGGCGCCGTAACGGGTGCAGCCGCTACTGGGACAGCGGCCTTCACTGTTTTGCTCTTTTGCTTGGCCTTGTCCGGTTGCGGTGGCGCGCAGGAGGCAGTGGTGGCGGCGAGCGAGACAGAGAGCAGGCAAAGGCTGCAAAAACGGGTCAGATTCATGAGGTCAGCAAAAGAGGGGAACGAAGCGCTGCGAGTATGACAAATCAGGCTGCCAGTCGTTCATTTGCGGGGGTGGTGCTCTGCGTGCAGCGCTTTCAATCGTGCGTTGGCAACGTGGGTGTAGATCTGCGTGGTGGAGAGATCGGCATGGCCGAGCAGGCTCTGCACTGAGCGCAGGTCGGCACCGTTTTCGAGCAGATGGGTGGCGAAGGCATGGCGCAAGGTGTGCGGTGATAACGTCGCAACGATGCCCGCCGTCTTGGCGTGAAGCTTGATGCGATGCCAGAAGTTCTGGCGCGTCATGGCCTCGCCGCGATTGGAGAGAAACACGGCGTCGTTGCTGCCCGTGCCTTCGGCGAAACCCGCACGCGCGCCGTCGAGATAGCGCTGCAAAGCTTGTTGCGCAGGCTCGCCCATCGGCACCAACCGCTCGCGGCCGCCCTTGCCGAGGATGAGCACCACGCCGCGCGTGATGTTCAGCCGCGGCAGCGGCAGGTTCACCAGTTCGCTCACGCGCAGGCCGCTGGCATACATCAATTCCAGCATGGCGCGGTCGCGCAGGCCCATCGGCGAATCGTCGGGCGTCAGCAGTAGGCGCTCGGCCTCCTTGGGCGAGAGTGTCTTCGGCAGCGGTCGGCCGAGCCGCGGGGTTTCGAGCAGGCGGGTGGGGTCGTCCTTGCGACGGTTTTCGCGCACCAGCCAGCGATAGAAGCGTCGGGCGGCCGTGATGTGCCGCGCCTGAGAGCGAGCAGCAAAGCCGGCCTTGCCCTGTGCGGATTGACGCTGCCGATACGCGAGGTAATCGCGCACGTCCGCCTCACCGGCCGTCAGCAGGGATTGCCCTTGCGTCGCCAGCCAGCGGCCGAAAAGGCTGAGGTCCGAGCCATAGGCGCTGCGGGTGAGATCTCCCAGCCCTTGTTCGACCAGCAACATGTCGTCAAACGCCGTGAGCGCTGCCTGGTCGGCGGCAGAGAGCGGCGACACTGATTCGGATGTGGGCGAGATGGAGCGGGGCACAAACCTATAATACGGTCATGCCGCAACGCTTCTTCAAAACTCTCTACGGCCTTTATGCGGCAGTCGCGCTGACCTTGGTGATGGTGCCGCTGTGCGTGCTCATCATCCTAGGCCCTACTCTTGCCATGCGCCGCGCCCTGGGCCGCGCCGGTGTGCGACTGGCGATGTTCGTCATCGGCCAGCCCTTGCGCATCCGCGGGCTGGAGCATCTGCCACCCGGCGCCTGCGTCTGTGTGGCGAATCATGCGAGCTATGCCGATGGACTGGTGCTCACCGCCGCCTTGCCGGGGCGCTTTACCTTTTTGGTACAGAACGGTGCTGGCAGTTGGCCCTTGGTCGGTAAGACGCTGACGCGCATGGGCGTGAGCTTCGTCAACCGCGGCTCGGCGCGCGAGGCCGCGCTGGCGACCCGCGACCTGCTGCGGCGTCTCAAGGTCGGCGAAAGCCTGACGATTTTTGCCGAAGGCACCTTCAAGCGACCGGCCGGCCTGATGGCTTTTCACAGCGGCGCTTTCGTGATTGCCAGCAAAGCGAACGTGCCCATCGCACCGGTGGTGATCCGCGGCACCCGCCAGTTGTTCGGCGAGGGCATGAAGCTGCCCGGCTGGTCCCAGATCTGTATCGAAGTGCTGCCGTCCATTCTGCCCCTGGGTGAGGGCCGCGACGTGGCCAACACGCTGCGCGATAACGTGCGTGCGGCGATTCTCGCCCGCTGCGGCGAGCCGGATGCGTCGCACCCCCTGCCCGAACCCGTTGCGTCGAAGGATTGATCCGCATGGTGCTGCGAACCGCTGCAACCCGTCCCCGCTTCACACGCGGCGCTGCTCTTGCCGACCCGGCGCATATCGCCCGGCCGGTGAGCGTGGAAGACATCCAGTCCGAAGTGCTGCGCTGCGCCGAAGACGGCGAACGCCTGCGCGTCGCGGGCGGCGGCACGGCCGTGAATGCGTTGTGGAATACCGACGAAAATCTGCTGACGCTCGATCATTTCAACGGCATCGAATCGGCCGACCTCGAACGCGGCCGTGTCTGGGTACGCGCAGGCACGCGACTGGGTGCGCTGGCCGAATCGCTGGCTGCCAACAATCTCGCGCTGCCGATGGATGGCTGGCCGGCGGGTGCGACCATTGGTGGTGCCGTCAGCGTCGGCGCGCATGGCTCTGGCCCCAAGTTGTGCAATCTCTCAGCACATGTCACCGCCGTCGGCCTCATCACCGCCGATGGTGTGCTGCGGCGTGTGACCGCCCAAGCCGATCACGAGCTGTTTGGTGCCGCGCGTCTTTCACTCGGTGCGCTCGGCGTGGTCAGCCATGTCGAGCTGGAATGCGATCTGGCGCGGCCCATGCGGGTGCGTCGCTTCAAGAGCGCGCTGGAAGACACCCTCGCCCGCCTGCCCGAGTTGCGCGCGCATGCCACGCAACTTTCCTTCGAATGGTTTCCCGGCACCGGCGTCACCCGCATCCGTACCGCGATGGCCACTGAAGCGCCGCCCCGCAGCGAAACCAGCACGGCCACCGGCCGCGAATGGCTGATGCGCAATGCCGGCCACTGGATGCTGGCCCACGCCAGCGATCGCGCGCCGCGCTTTGCCTATCGCGCGCAACGCCTGGCACTACAACTGCTGCCGGAATCCGAACGCATCGAGGCCGCACCCGCCCCGTCAGCACAACCGCTGCTGCGCCAAGCCGAACTGCTGGAATACCAGCTGGCGGTCGATGACTTGGGTGATGCGCTGCACCAGCTTGAACATCTGCTGGCGGCACTGAATCTACGCGGCTATCTGGCGCTCGAAGTGGGCTTTGTCGCCGCCGATGACGTCTGGCTGTCGCCCGCATTCGGCCGCGACTCGGCATTCGTGCGACTCAAGCGCTTCCGCGGCATCGAGCAGGACAACATCGCCAATACCTTTGCCGACGTGATGGAGCGCCACGACGCACGTCCGCACTGGGGCTCGTCGCACGGCAAGTTCGCAGACGAACTGGCGGGCCTATACCCGCGCTGGAAAGATTTTCTCGCCCTGCGCACCAAGCTGGACCCGCGCGGCGTGTTTCTCAACGACTATCTCGGCAAGCTTCTCGGAGCACGTCAGCCTTGAGCGAAGCCCTTTCGCCAACCGCGCGCTATGCAGCTGATTTACAGCGTCAGGGCTTTGCCGTCGATTCCGCACAAGCTGCGGCAGTAGCGGCTCTGCAAAAACTGTTTGACGAGCTGATCGCCAAGCCGCCCAAACGCAGTCTGCTCGATGGCCTCAGCAGTAAACGCCCGTTGTATCCACCCGTGAAGGGCCTGTACTTCTGGGGTGGTGTCGGCCGCGGCAAGACATACCTGATGGATGTGTTCTACGAGGCCCTGCCCTTCAGCGCCAAGCGCCGCACGCACTTCCATCGCTTCATGCTGGATGTGCACGAGCGCCGCCATCGCTACCCCGATGTGCGCGACCCCTTGGCGAAAGTCGCCGCTGAAATCGCAGCAGAAACGCGGGTGCTGTGCTTCGACGAGTTCTTCGTCAGCGACATTGCCGATGCGATGATCTTGGGCCGCTTGATGGAAGCTCTTTTCGCCAAGGGCGTGACGCTGGTAACAACTAGCAACATCGTGCCCGATGGCCTCTACAAGGACGGCTTGCAGCGCGCCAACTTCCTGCCCGCGATCGACATTCTAAAAAAGCATGTCAGCGTGCTCAACGTCGACGGCGGCGTCGATTACCGCCTGCGCCACCTCACCGATGCAGAGCTGTATCTCACGCCCTGCGACCCGGCCTGCGAGCTCCGGCTGGCCGACTATTTCAACCGCTTTGCCGGCACTGAAGGCACCGAGGGCGTGACGCTCACCATTCATGGCCGCGAACTCATCGCGCGCCGCCATGCCGAAGGTGTGGTCTGGTTCGATTTCAGCGAACTCTGTGAAGGCCCGCGAGGCGCTGCGGACTACATCGAACTCGCGCGCACGCATCACACACTGATGCTTAGTCACATCCCCGTGCTGACAGTCAGTGACGAAAACGAGGCAAGGCGCTTCATCACCCTCATCGACGAGATGTACGACCGCAATGTGAAGATGGTGATTGCGGCCGATGCCGCCATCGATCAGCTGTACCGCGGCGATCGGCTTATGTTCGAGTTTGAACGCACCAAGTCTCGGCTTATCGAGATGCGGACGCTGGAATACTTGCAGCGTCCGCATCTACCCTGAAGCAGGGCCGCCTTGAATACAGCTCTTTCTGCAACTAGCGCCCGCTGCGTGCCTCGGCGAGATCCTGCAAGCACTGCTTGAGGCTGGTTTCCTACAGCGGCAGTTGCAGGCTGTAGGTTTGCTCGATAGCTTGAAGGCTGAGCGAAGAGTTGGCCGGTCGTGCGGCGGGAGTCGGGTATTCCGCGGTGGTGATGGCCTGCACGGGAATCGCATTGCATAGTCGAGCTCGGCACCCCATTCGACGATGCGGCTGGCAAAGCCATGCCAGCTGGTGCGCCCCGCGCCTGTGAGATGCAGCAATGAAACCGGCGGCATAGCTCCCTCGGGTATGCGAGCAAGAAGCTGCTGGCGCCGCAGCGACTGACGCGCCAAGCCGCGCAGCTATACTCGAGGCCCAGACCATTCGTCGCTGAGTACTTGATGATTCCGCACTCTGATAGCCACGCCAACCTGCAGCAGGATGACGAGATCAGCCTGGTGGAAATTTGGCTTGCGCTGAAACAGCAAAAGATATTGATCTTGGGGGTCACTTTTTTAAGTGCTGCCGTTGCCGCCGCTGTTGCCTTTACCATGACGCCGATCTTCCAGACGGCGGTGGTTGTTGCCTTAGTAGAGGATGGCGGCAAGGCGAGTGGCCTGGGTGCACTGAAAGGGCAACTGGGTGGGCTTTCCAGCCTGGCTGGTTTTGACACGGGTGGCTCGAGCACCCGCACCGACAACCTGGGCACGCTGGGCTCCAACCAGCTGGTAGCGCAATACATCACTGCGCAAAAGCTGCTGCCCGTACTGTTTGAAGAAAAGTGGGATGCCAGCAAAGGAGACTGGAAGAGCGCGGTAGATAAAAAGCCGACGCTCTGGCAAGCCACACAGTTATTCACGAAAGAGGTGCGTAAAATTTCAGAGGACAAAAAAACCGGCCTGATTACCGTGACGGTGGAGTGGAAAGACGCGGTCGTGGCCACCCAGTGGGCCAATGATTTGGTGCAGCTTGCCAACCAGACCCTGCGCCAACAGGCTATTGAAAAATCAGAGGCCAACCTTGCCTACCTCGATAGCCAGCTGGAAAAAACCAGCGTCATCGAACTACGCCAAGCCATCTACCGGCTTATTGAGTCGGAAGTAAAGAACGTAATGGTGGCGACCGGCAGCAAGGACTATGCCTTTAAAGTGATTGACCCAGCCGTGGCCCCGGAAAGAAAGGCCAAACCCAAGCGCTCGCTGATTGTTGGCGTTGGTATGATGCTGGGCTTGATGCTGAGCAGCATTTACGCAGTTGCAAAATCGGTCAAATCTCTGCAAGTCAGTAGGGGCTGAATACTGGAATTCTCTAACAGCCTTACGATGAGGTTCCACCGATGACATCCCGCTAATCAATGTTCAGCAAGCAGAGCCTCGGTAGTCCCCCATCAAATCCAGCGGGCCAGTGCGGCGCAAGCCAAGACGGCGCGATCAACGCGACGGCGGCGGCCGTCTTGAATGAGTCGCAACGCGAGCCGCACCGACGCTGGAATACCGCGGGCAGCACGGTGCTCGAGCTCGCGCACGAGGCTGAGGACTAAAGGATCGCATCCGCCGGCAGCCACATAAACGGCGGACGCCTTGGCAATCTGCTCCGCATACCAGCCGTCGCGAATCATCCATAGTCGACGCGAGCCCCCTGCCAGACCGCCCCTCGCGCCGATATCGTTGCCGCTATGTTGGCGGTAGTCCATGCGTGGCACGGGATCAAAGACCCAGCGCACGTTCCAGGCACGGCTCAGCACGTAGACCATCCAGTCATGGAAGTGCATTGTCGCGCCCCTGCCAGCGTCACCACGCAGGAAACCCTGTGCGCGCTGGAAGAAGCCTCGCTCTAGGACGAATGTGCAGCCCTGGCCAGCACCTTCGAAGAGGAAATCCGCTCGGCGCATGTGCGGACACTGGCCGAGTACCGCCGCGCGACCGTCGGGCCAGTGTGCTCGCACGGCTGCCGAATAACCCGATGCGCCCTGCTCGCGCAGAATGTCGACGGCGGCAAGCAGCTTGTCGGGTAACCAGCAGTCGTCCTGATCCGAAAGCGCCACGGCGTCGAACCCCGTCGCGTCAACTTCACGCATCAGGCGCTGGAAGCTCGCGCCGGCTGAGCCGCTAGAAGTCTCGAAGGCCCGCATCCGAACTCGAGTGTCCCCACCCCATCGCTTGGTCAACCGCACGCGGGTGTCGTCGGTGGAGGCGTCGTCGCCCACCACTAGCGCCACCTCGACGCCGCGCTGTCCAAGAATGGATTCCACTTGTTCCTCGATCCACTGGGCGCCGTTGCGCGCAGCCAGCAGTACGAGCACGCGCGTAGTCATCGCGCGATCCGCAGCCGGCGGCTGGCATACCGCAACAAGGCAATGGCGACCGCACGCGCCATCCAAAAACGCGCGATGGCCTTCTGTATCAGAGTGCTGCGTGAGCGCAGACCGGTATTAGAGGCATTGCTGGCGTGGCGACGGAAGAGGATCGTCTTGCGCGGCTCGTATTCACAGGTGAACAGAAACTCGCCGACAAGCGCAAGGTACCAGTCGTGCCACTGGATGTGCGACGGGAAAGGCAATGCGATCTCCAGCAGCTCGCGACGGAATGCCATGCAGCAGCCAACGTATCTGTTCGCGGCAAACGTACGGAGAAAGCCATTGTGGAAGCGCACCAGTTGGCGAATGTCCTGGCCCGTGGGCTTGAGATGGGCATCCACAACCTCGCCGTTGGTCATAACGAGCGGCACATCCAGCAAGCGATTGCGGATGAGAGCGAGTCGGCCGTCAAGCCAGACATCGTCTTGGTCGCTGAGCACGACGAAGTCTCCGCGGGCGGCGGACAGCACCCGCTCGAAGTTGCGCACGACGCCGCCGACGCGACCGCGGCCAGCAAAACGAAGGCGTTCGCCATACTCAAAGAGGATGCTCAGGGTGCCATCTGTCGAGCCGTCGTCGGAGATAAGTAGTTCATCACCCGGTTCGAGTTGAAGAAGAATGCTATCGATCTGCGCCCGAATATACTTGGCACCGTTATAGCTTGCCATACAGACACTTACGGACGGACCGCCAATTTTCAAACCAGTCATGCTGTTGAAATCATCTCAAGCCTCGGCAACAACCGTTTCTTAGGAAGAGCATTGTCTCAAGCTACCTCACGATTTTTATACTGCTTTTGCAGCATAAGTCTGCGTAGCGACTTTTGTACTGGCATTTCGAACTTGTGAAAAATGACCCTTGAGATAACTAAAGTAAAGACGATATAGCCAATAAGGAGCCAAGGTGAGCGCCATGGCACCTCAGTCCCACAAAGCATGCAGAGCAGTACGAAAGTCAGCTGCAATGGGAAATGTAAAAGATAAATCCCATACGTCATTCCACCAAGTTCTTCTATAGCGCGCGCTAGTGGTCTGGCTTCGACTCGTGCGTTGGCAATAGCAAATAGGAAGGGCGGAACCATAAAAAGAATGAAAAGCCCTTGACTATTTCTCATTTCGTAAATTCCAAAAAAAAGGTATAAGCTGGCCATGATACCCAAGAAGGTTAAAATCCACAGCTGCAGATTATCATGTGTCTTAGCCTCAGCATTACAGTTTTTACTTACCAGACCCATAATGCCTCCAGCATAAAAATACATTATGCAATCAATCACTTTCAGATCAATGTTTTTATATTTTAAAAACATGCAAATAATTATTATTAAAATATTTATCCACAATGAAGATGCAATGATCCTGGCGCAAAAAAAGAATAAGAGATACGCAATAATTTCAACTGATACGGACCAAATTGGCACGTTGAAACTGCCCTGTTGCTCAATCCAATTGCTCGCAAGAAAAAGTTGCAAGCTAAAATGATACCAATCGTTTGCCTCCGAAACAAAATAATTATTATTTGATGCGAAATATAATATCTGCAATACAGCTACCATTAACAGAGTTATGAAATGAAGCGGATACAAGCGAGATATTCTGTTTACTGCAAATTGCCTAAATGATATAGATTTATTTGCAATCTTTTTTTGATACTTCCAAAAAAAAATAAATCCGCTAATGCACCAGAAAAGCTGAACACCGTAATAGCCGACATCGTAAAAATAGCTCAGAGAAGGGTAGAAAGGCTGATCGAATGGTCGAAAATTTTCTGCGCGATGACCAACATAGGCAAAATGTTGATAGTGATATACCAAAACTGCAAAGGCACAAATGAAACGAAACAACTCAAGTCCAAGTAACTTTTGATTATCTCCTGAAGTTTCAGAATACAGTTGAGCAGGTCGCTCCTGTGACTGTACAGCTTGATTTTTATGTTTTTTCATGGAACACGTTAGACTATGCCAATTCTGAAATCGAGCTACTTAGATTCAGCGGAGTACCCGCAAAATTATTGGCTTTTAGTCTTCGACGCCGAAGCCCAAAGCTACATGCTATACCCAAGCAAATCCAGACGTTATAGAGAGTGAAGTAGTTCAGGGATAAAAGTGTTGGAATTAGGGTCGCAGCCATAAACGCGTCTGTTGCAGGGGAATAAGACGTATGGCGCCTCATAAAAAAGCGGACCAATGGAAATAAAAGGACCATGGCAGTCGGCACGCCGAACCAAGCCATCAAAGAAAGTAAAAGAGACTGAATATTTTTGCTGACTTCAAAAATTGTAGATCGATCTTCAACGAAGCTATTTAAGTCATCTGACTGGATACCCCAACCAAGTAATGGGTGAACCTGCACAGCTTGCCATCCGCTGATCAACGAGTTTAGGCGTGATATGGTCGATCCGTCGACGGTTAGATCCCGGAGCCGATTACTAAATTCCGGAATATAAAGTGAAGCGCCGAAAACGAGGGGTAATGTAACTAGAAATGCCACCAAAGTTCGGCTAGATATAACTTTTTCGCCTCGCTTCCAGCAAAAATAAGTAAAAATCGGCAAAAGTAATACAATAGAAGTTACTGACTGCGTCGTTAGCAGGGCGCATCCAATTAATAAGGAAGTTTTATATCTTCCAGCGCCTACTGAATAAATAAATCCTGGCATCAACAACAACGCAAGCACTGATGGTTCTGAGCAAAATGCAAAAGACCTACCGTAGTCGGTAAAGTTGATATAACCTTCTGCTTCTAAATCTCCAAAACCTTTGTTGTTTCTGAACCCTAACAATAAATCCGAGGAACTGCCTAACACTTTCCAGCCAACAAATTGAATGATTGCAAAACAGCTACTAATGATGCTTCCGGCCATATAGCCTGCGATATATCTTTCTATCGAATGAGTCAAGGCACTCATCATTGAGCCAAGTACGATGCAGATTAAGCAGACTTGGAAAGCGATGAAGTTTTTTATTAATAAATCATTGGCTGAAAATTCTGCGAGCTGGCAGATGAACACGACGAATAAAAGGGGAATCACTCCAGTTATCCAAGCGCCTACAATATTATTTCTGTTTTTTACGTGAAATATGGTTGCAATTGTCGCAAGGATCATTGAAAACTGTACGCCAGTACTTGATCCCAGATTAAAAATTGCAATGCTAGGAAAAAGGCAGGAGAAGCCCAAGACATATTCGACTATGCCTAAAAAGCTCTTTGGCGAGCGCCGCTGATGAATCACAAGTGATCCTGTTGCCGGGGATTACTTGAATTGGTCGGAATTTGCAAAATTACCTTTATACCGTTACGGAATGAATAGTCGACCGGGCCGATCGCTTGAGAATTCGACCACAAAACAGCGCGAGCTGTAGGAGAGGACTAGACCCTTCGGAGACCTGAAGCAAAAAGGTCTCTGCAATGGATCGCAGTTCCTGCTTGCTTGACATCCCGCCCAGGTAAAAGTCGCCGAAAACGGCGCGGTTTCGCACCACACGGCTGGACGACCGCAATACACGCTTAAGGAACAAACCGTCTGCGACCAGCGTGTAGCCGGTATCGTATTTTCCGAAACGGGCATGCGCTTCCATACTAATTGCAGTACCCACGCTGTGATGAGAAACAGCCCGCCCCCATACGAAATGATGCATCCACCGCGGTCCGACGTGCTTGATCCGATTAATAGGCATTAACCGGACTGCGCCGAGCACGAGAGCGGCGCCGTGCTCCAGCAGCGGCAAAACTTGCTCGAGCAAGTCAGGCGCTGGACGATCATCCGCGCCGAACACCATGTAGTAGTTTGTTTTGACATGTAGCAGCGCTTTGTTGAGGCCGTGATAGAAGCCCGCGTCGCGCTCGCTGACAAAATAGGAAAAGTGCTGACGATGAGCCGCCAGCACTTCGGCCGTCCCATCGGTGGAACCCGCGTCGATCACGATCCATTCAAACTTGCTGCGATCCAGGCGCAAAAAGCTGTCCAGATAGCCGCCGATGTCGTTGGCGCAGTTGAAGGTCATCGTCACTATGGACAGCGTCGCCATGTCGTCTCTTATTCGCGGTGGTCAAAAGCCCGGTAGCCAGCCGCCTTGATGAGACTGTCCCTCTTTGCCAGATCGTAGTCGCTGTTCACCATTTCGCAGACCAGCTCCGGCAGTGTGACCTTCGGCTCCCACCCAAGCTTTGCCTTGGCCCTGCTCGGATCGCCAAGCAGCGTCTCAACTTCAGTCGGCCGGTAATAGCGGGGGTCCACCCGCACGATGACATCGCCGACCTGACAGCTGGCACGGTCGCCTTCGACCTTTACGATAGTGGCGATCTCATCCTCCCCCTGCCCAGTAAATGCCAGCGTGATGCCAAGTTCTCGTGCGGCCATTTCGATAAATTGGCGGACGCTGTACTGCACGCCAGTGGCGATCACGAAGTCTTCGGCCTGCTGCTGCTGCAGCATGAGCCACTGCATCTCCACGTAGTCGCGAGCATGGCCCCAGTCGCGGAGCGCACTAAGGTTGCCAAGGTAGACGCAGTCCTCCAGCCCGACCGCGATACGGGCTAGGGCTCGTGTGATCTTACGGGTGACAAAGGTTTCTCCGCGCAACGGGCTCTCGTGGTTGAACAGAATGCCGTTGCATGCATACATGCCATAGGCCTCTCGGTAATTCACCGTGATCCAGTAGGCGTAAAGCTTGGCGACGGCGTATGGGCTGCGCGGGTAAAAAGGCGTGGACTCCTTCTGCGGAATCTCCTGGACCAGCCCATACAGCTCGCTAGTACTAGCTTGGTAGAAACGAGTTTTCTTTTCGAGGCCCAGAATACGGAGAGCTTCCAGAATGCGCAGCGTGCCAATGCCATCCGCATTGGCAGTGTATTCCGGCATCGAAAACGAGACGGCCACATGGCTCATCGCGGCCAGGTTGTAGATCTCGTGCGGCTGCACTTCCTGGATGATGCGGATCAGGTTGGTACTGTCCGTCAGGTCACCATAGTGCAGCTGAAATCGACGATTTTCGACGTGGGGATCCTGATAGAGATGATCGATTCGGTCCGTGTTGAACAGGCTTGACCGTCGCTTGAGGCCATGGACCTCGTAGCCCTTGTTGAGGAGGAATTCCGCGAGGTAGGCTCCGTCCTGCCCTGTGACGCCGGTGATAAGTGCAACCTTGGAGGTATTCATTTTTTCACTATGAGTGCGTAGGCATCTGTAAAGAGTTTCAAACCCGTTGTTGGAAAAACGGCGTGCTTTCGTAGGTCCGGCGTATTCCTTCACGCAGGCCGATTTTGGGCTGCCAGCCCAATGCAAGCAGCTTGCTCGCGTCTAGCAGCTTTCTGGGCGTACCGTCTGGCTTTGACGCATCGAAGGTGACACCGCCCTCGAAGCCCATGACTTCCTTAATGGTCTCGGCGAGCTCCCTGATGGTCATATCATCGCCGGTACCGATGTTCACCAGGGACTCGTCGTATCCCAGCTCCATAAGAAACACGCACGCGTCGGCCAAATCGTCGGCGTACATGAACTCGCGGCGCGGCGTCCCACTGCCCCACACTTCGAAGGACGAGGCTCCGCTGACCCGCGCATCATGAACCTTCCTAATCAGCGCCGGCAGCACATGGTTGTTGGCAAGATCATAGTGGTCATTGGGCCCGTATAGGTTCACGGGCATTACGGAGAAGTATTTCCTGCCGTACTGGCGGTTGTAGCTCTCGCAAAGCTTGATACCGGCAATCTTGGCAATTGCATAGGGTTCGTTCGTCGGCTCAAGCGGTCCCGTCAGCAAATAGTCTTCCTTGATGGGCTGCGGGCATTCACGTGGGTAGATGCAATTCGAGCCGAGAAAGATCAACCGCTGCACATCGGTGGCGTGCGCGGCGTGTATCAAGTTCACTTCAATCATCAGATTCTGATAGATGAAATCAGCCCTGAATTCGTTGTTGGCCTGTATGCCACCAACCTTGGCAGCAGCGACGAATATGTAGTCTGGTTTCTCGGCTGCCATGAACGCGTTCACCGCCATCTGATTCAGAAGGTCCAGTTGTTCACGAGTCCTCGTGACGATGTTCTCGTAGCCGCCCGTGCGAAGCCGGCGGACAATTGCGGATCCGACTAACCCCCCATGCCCGGCAACGTAGATCTTTTTACTCTTTTCCATAACGGCGCTCCGATGATTTCATGTGGATATCTGCTTACCGAGCGCTAGGGCAGAGTTAGTTTGAGCCAAGGTGCTTGCGCAAATTGATTCGAAATTCATGGCAAATTCCCGACGGCGACTCGGCAGCGCCTGTTGAGCTGCATGGAACAGCTTCTTTTCGTCGACAGCAGAGTGGTCGTCTAGGGCAGCAAGTAGCAAAGCAGCAAGCCCCGCAGCGTCGTGTGGCAGGAAGTACTGTCCTCTCCTCGGTGCCTGCTCCCGGTGGACGGGAATGTCGGAAAGCAAAACCTTCTTGCCCATGGCTTTGGATTCCTCCACCGAAGTGCTCCAGCCCTCGAATAGCGATGGGTTGATCACGGCGACGGAATACAACATCAATGCCACTACATCTTCGTAAGGAACGATACCGAGTGGCCGGAAACGACCTTCGAGCCCGTATTCCCGCGTTTTCTGCATCAACGCCGGAAAATAGCCGATGTTGCGGTAGTCATCCGTCTTGCCTGTTGAAATGACTAATGGGCACCGGCCCGACGACTGGAGAATATTCAGGGCATCGACGATGACTTGGTGATTCTTGTGCGTCCAGAATTGGTTGGGCACATGGAACCAAGGTTCGCTGAGCCCATATTTGTGCATCAGCTCCTCCCTACCGGGCAATGCAGCGATGTTAGTGCACAGGGACGACACGAATCTCAGCACGTGCGAAGGTTTGCCGCAGCGGGGATATTTCTCGCGCAGGTCATTGCGAGCATCCTCGCTGCTCAACAGCAGGGCGTCACAACGCTCGACGATGTTGTCGAACTGTGCGTCGCGCCCCAGATATTCTTTCTCACTGAAAAACTTGGGGTAGTAGAGGTGCTGGAAATCGGGGATCCAACCGATCGCGGGCACCGTCGTACACCGCCAATTAGTGCCGAAATGGAAGACCAGATCGATCCGGTGCTTGCGAAACAACCGTCCCAAAAGCACGTCCTGCCCCGGCTGTATCCTCCCAAGGACCTTATGCAAAGTCCAAGTCAACGAGCGGCGATCCAAGAGAGGAGTGCGTACGATTTCTGCCAACTCGGCGAAGTCGCTTACATCCGATTTAAGTCCCGCGAAAACGACCGGGCGGATCTTCTTGTCGTCTAGGCCGTGAAGCGCGGAAAAAAGGTTGCGGAAATAGTTCACACCACCGAGCCAAGTGACCTGTCCCAGGACGAACCCTACTCGAATCAATTGCATTGCTTATACCAATCTACGTACGCATCGACGCCATCCTGCCAGCTGACGGTTGGATTCCAGCCCCACTGGCGTGCCTCTGAGATAGCCGCGACGTAAGCAGCTGGATCTCCGCTTTTTGGGGATGCCGAGAACCGCGGTGGCGCAGAAGCACCTAGACGGTCGCCAAGTCGCGTCAGCAGAGTCCTGTTGGCAACGCCCTGCCCGCTTCCGGCATTGACCGCAGGGCACTCCATGGACGCATGCTCCGCGGCGAAGATCAGCAACCTCGCCAAATCGCCAACGTAAAGCCAGTCTCGCACTTCCATTCCCGTACCGAAGAACTCATCGTCCCCATTGCTGTACTTCCGGCAGGCGTCCCATAGCAATTGCTTTCGCAATCCGGCACCAAAGATTGAAAACGGCCGCACGATAGCTGTCGCAACGCCATATTGCTGGCCATACATCCTGCACAGGGCTTCGCACATCGCCTTGTGGTGTCCGTAGGGCGATACCGGCTTCAAGTCCGTATTCTCGCGAATGGGGATCGAGGACACTTCTCCGTAAACTGCGGCGCTCGACAGATACACTAAGCGCGTCTTGGGGGAATCGAGCCGGATATACTCGAGCACTTGAGAAGTCGTCTTCACCGTGCGCTCGAAGTCCAAGCCTGGATTGTCGATTGAAGCCCCAACTGATGCCCCACCCGCGCAATGAACGATGACGGCAACATGCTCGTCCAGGCCGACCAGCGCATGTCTGGTGACGTCGCAGTTCCGCCACGACGCCATTTGATCGAGTACTGAGGCGGAGGGCGTGCCATGTCCCATCCCAACGATTCGCCACCCCTGGGAGGCGAATATCTGCGCGACATGGGCGCCAATAAAGCCTGCACCGCCCGTCACGACTGCGACCTGATCGCTCATAGGTTTCCCATGCTGCGTGCAGCGGCGATCCAAGGCATATCGACGTGCGCGTAGTTCTCCATAAGATTTTTCAGATGCATCTGTTCCGTTGGCGCGACCGATTCGTCCTCATCGGAAAAGGACGATAAGTCAAGCCACTGATTTCGCGAGAACGAATAACGCTTGACCACCCGGGCAGGATTACCAACGACGAGACTGAAGGGCGGGACGTCTTTCATCACCATCGAATTGGCGGCGACCACCGAGCCGTGCCCGATGCGGACATGGCCCAGAACAGTGGCACCCGCCCCTACGAAGCAGCCGACGCCGATGTGGATTTCGTCCGTGTTCGTCGTTCCACTGAACAGACAGGGGATACGTGGGTCATCGATGACGTGACTGCTACCGATGAACTTGCAGTCGATGGTCGTGAGTGTGAACGCGCCAATGGATATCAATCGCCCGGAGGTCAAAAAGTTATTTTTTCCTATGAAACAGCTTCGACCAATATCGATGCCGATGCATCCGGGATCACGGTGATTGACGTTCAGCCAGCTCCCCTCGCTGACGCAAGAGTTGGCGCCGATGCGGACGTTAGCGCAGCCGAGGACATGCACTGACGGATGCACATATGCCCGCGCGCCGTGGATCATGCTTCCCTGGGACCGCCAAGACTGAACAGTGGTGCGCAACTTGATCGGCAATCGCCGCAGAAAAAACCTGACGATGTTCTTCAGCCGCAAGTAAAACCTTGGACTAAGCATGGGGTCGATCCGCCAAGACATCTATCCGCCTGTTCATTGCCGTGCCTTCAGCCCCGCAGGGTGGCTAATGAGGGCTTGAGCCTTCACATGGCAGACGATCATTGGAAGGAGTGTCAGCAACGATGCAGCCACCGGAATGGCTGCGATGCCCAATCCGTGATGGATGAGGAACCTGGATAGCGGCAGCATCAATACCACCGAAACACAGGCCAATATCATCTGCTCTTTAATTTGCTCGAAAGCATTCATAAATACGGCGCCGACGTAAGCGAGGGCCTGCAGCGACACGAGCACCGCCGCTGCCAACGCCTCTCGACAATGCACCGCTAGGGCGTGCTTAGTCCAGGTGGAAACCAATGCTGGTGTAAAAATCGCAGCCACAAAAACGCCTACACAGAATAGCAAAGCTACTAACGTCATCTTTTGGTAAACCCGACGCAAGGCCGCAAAATCTCCCAGCGCACGTAGCCTAGCGATTTCAGACCACATGACGCCGATCACGATGGTGTAGAACCCGAGCTCGACTTGAAAGATCTTGTTGAGCACGTCATAGCGCGCTACTTCAACAGCACCGAGTTCATGGTAGATGATCGCGTTACCGAGGCTGTAGAGCGTGAGTGCCGAGAGCTGAAGTAGTAGGAATGACACGCCGACCTTCAAACGCGATATGGGGAGCCCGCCGGTGCGCAATGAAACCAGACGGGTCGCCGACAGCCTCAAGACTCGGAGCGAGAGCAAAAACATCGTAACAACTGCCAAGGCGTAGAAGCCGCTCCAAGCGGTCGCGAGATCGGCAAGGTCGGGCGTCCATCTTGCTAACTGGCAGACCCCAATGAACACGAAGAACAGCCAGCCACTCGCCGACTGAAGTAGCGATTGAAGGCCCACCGCCCGCGCGCCTTGTAATACGCTACTGCCCAGAAGCAGAGGCAGCAGGAGCAGGAGTGGGCCGTAAAGCAGCATTGCCGCGGACTGGTTCTGCCGCAGCAAGGGAAACCAGGAAAGCGCCGATCCCAAGAGCACGACCGCTACCACTGCTACGCCGCACAACATGCGGAAGAATGCCACGAACTCTTGTCGCGTGGCCTCCGCTGACTCTCCATCTACAACACTCGCCACAGAGTTGCGCACGCTGTTCCCAACGCCCAAGTCCATCATGCCGATGAACGCAATAAGTGCCGTCAGCGTGACCCACGTACCGTATAGCTCAGTGCCCAGTAGATTTAGCAGGATGGGCACGGAGAAAATGGCGACCGCCATCGACACCACTCGCGTCACTAGTGCACCGGCCATATTCCGGGTTGCGTTGGAGGACACAATCATGCGCGGGAATGCCTCCAAACCGCGAAACGTCGCCGCGCCAGACTGAGCTTGGTCCTGAATTTCGCTGACGCAGGCACTTGGTACTGCGAGATGAACGCACGCGCTGAGTTGTACTCCCCTCGCGCGATAAGCCCAGCAATACCCGACAAGAGGTTCTGCGCAACGATTTCATCCTTAAAGCGCTCGAGGTCAACCACATCACCTGCGGGACGTTGTCCATTTTCGAGCAAACGTATGATCTTGTCGGTCCACAGATCGATCTCTCGCATCCACTCGCTGGTGGCCTGCCTTGAATGCGTCAAACTGCCTGCCCACACACGGTAGAGACCGACCACGCGCGGGACGAACACTGAGCGGCCCAACAGCAGGGCCCGCTGAATCAAGTCACTGTCGGCAGCGGTCAGCTGAAAGGTTTCGTCGAAAGCTCCAATTTCGGCTAGGAAATCTTTGCGGAACATCACCGCGGGCATACGGGCATCGACACCGTGCTCAAATTTGAAAAAGCCGCGCCCCTGGTCGAGGAACTCCCAGCACTTAGGAACATACCCGCGGCGCTGGTTTCCGGCCCCATCCACCAGATCGCACCCAAAGACGTAAATGTCTGCATCCGGATGCACAGAAATCGCAGTGGCCATGTGATCGAACGCCTGCGGAAGGTAGAGATCATCGTCCGACGGGATCAGAACATGGGTGACCTGTTCGGTGACAAGGCTTAAGGCACGATTCCAGTTGGCGAACATTGGAATCAGTGTTTCCGCGTGGGAAATCGTGACGTTGCAACCGAACTCGAAGGAATGACTACGCATGCTCCCTGCGTTGTCGCTTACGAAAACTGGCTGCGTATCCGGAATAGTGCCAATCAGCTGGGTCAATAGTTCGGGACGTGAGTAGGCTGGAACCGCCACACCGATGGTGAAAGTCACTGACACAGGGGATCTCCATTTCGGGCTCGGGTGGCCGCAAGCAGGTGGCAGAGGCCGGAAGCTAGGTCAAATGGGGGGCAACAATCAGGTAATTGCGGCGCAAGCGTGCTCCTCATCAGATCCGGCAGCAGTATCTGAGCTAGGCAACGCGCTGCTCCACAAGCGCGTTTCATACGAGCGGTATCAACCGCATGATCTCGTTCTTGCGATAAGGCACTGCGCCGGGCAAGATTTTTCCGGTGGCACCCCAATGCGCCCACCAGTGTTCGGCGAACGACAGAAGTGACTGCGATCGCCCACTAGCGACATGGTGAATGGTCGGAAGACCCGCCACGCTGCCCTCAAAAGTGAGATGTTCGACAAACATCCTAGCCACATCTTCGACCCGCACAAAATCTCGAAGCTGCTCACCCAAGCTCATCGGAAAGTCTGCCCCACCGATGGCAGCCTTATGCAATGACGGCCAAAGACGCGATGCCTGCTCGCCGGGGCCAAACACCTGAAAGATGCGCAGTAGCTTCAGCATCACTTTGCGCTCGCGCGCAAAACCCTCGAAGGCAAGTGAAGCGGCTGCCTTCGATATGGGATAGGAAAGCGTCGGCTGCAACTGGGTATCAGTAGTGATTCGCTCTAGTCCTTCGGCAGCAACACCGTATTCGAAACAAGAGCCGGCAATCAAAAACCGTTGCACCCCTGCGGCATGGGCTTGCTGCGCCAGTTTCATCGCGACGAAAACATTCCAGTACAGGCACTCATCAAGAGGTGCATACGGAGGATTCGGCGTGTGTGACGCGAGATGAATCAGGGCATCGCAACCGGCGAGTTCGTTGGACAAGTCGTCGCTCAAATGCCCCTCGATCCATTGGGGTTCGACCAACAGCGGCAGCCTGGTTTTGCTTCCCTGCCGACGCAGCGCAATGACTTCATGCCCGGCAGCGAGTGCCTGCTGTAAGAAATGCGTGCCAACGAAGCCCGTGCCACCCGTAACAAACAGCTTCATCGTCTGCATCAGAAAGGATTCACGAAATTGGCAAGCGCAGGATGCGCGGAATCACGCGCAGATACGACAGCGTCGTCGATACCCCAATCAAAACCGATGCTTTTCCAATGAATACCTGCGTCATGGGTAGGGACATGCTCGGTGCTGGTCTTGTAAATCATCAAGCTGTTGTCACTGAGCGAGCGAAAACCATGCGCGATGCCTTTGGGAATCAGCAGAATGGCGGGTTCGTCACCTGAAAGCTGCACACTGGCAACACACCCTTGACCAGCGCCACTGCGCAGATCCACGAGCACATCGAGTACTGCGCCGATCGGGCAGTAAACCAGCTTGGCATGATCGTGGGGCGGCAGCTGAAAATGCATCCCACGCACGACACCCTTGTGTGAAAAGGAATAAAACTCTTCACGCGCATCGAACTGCAGCCCTTGCGTTTCGAGAGCGCTGCGTGCGTGGGTTTTTACGAAACTGCCGCGCAGGTCATCGAACCGCTTCAAGGCGATGTGCCAGGTGCCAGGCAATATCTCGCGGACAGATTGCATGATGCGGACCTAGAAATTGACCCCGAAGAACTCTTCGAGCTTGTCGGCCATGTAGTCGAGCTGCTCGCGTGCAAGACCAGGCCATACGCCGAGCCAGAAGGTCTGGTTCATCACAGTATCGGTGTTTGTCAGCGTGCCGCTGACACGAAAGTTGCGGCCAATCATGTACGGCTGGCGGGTGAGGTTGCCCGCGAACAGCAGGCGCGTGGCGATCTTGTTCTCGTCCAGAAAATTGATGAGGTCGGTGCGCTTTGCACCAGCGTCTTCCTTGAGCACCAGTGGGAAGCCGAACCAAGAGGGCTCGGAGTTAGCCGTCGCCTCCGGCAGATGCAGGAACTGCGAACAGCCTTGCAACCGTTCCTTCAAGTATTTGAAGTTGGCCCGGCGCGCAGCGATGAAGTCATCGACGCGATCTAGCTGCGCCAGCGCGCAAGCCGCTTGCATATCGGTGATCTTGAGGTTGTAGCCCAAGTGGCTGTAGGTGTACTTGTGGTCGTAACCCTCGGGCAGATTGCCGAGCTTCCAGCAGAAGCGCTTGTTGCAGGTGTTGTCCTTGCCGGGCGGGCAGTAGCAGTCGCGGCCCCAGTCGCGGAAGGATTCGGCGATGAGCTTGAGCTCGGCGTTGTTGGTGAATACCGCACCGCCCTCGCCCATCGTGATGTGATGGGCGGGGTAAAAACTCAGCGTGGCGATATCACCGAAGGTGCCGACGAGTTGACCTTTGTAGGTCGCGCCCAAGGCATCGCAGCAGTCTTCCACCAGCCAGAGCCCATGCTTCTTGCAAAGCGTAGTCACGACGTCGAGGTTGAATGGATTGCCCAGCGAGTGCGCCAGCATGATGGCCTTGGTCTTGGGCGTGATGGCGGCCTCGATTTTCGAGGCATCGATGTTGTGAGTCGCGAGATCCACATCGACGAAGACCGGCACTGCGCCGAACTGCAAGATGGGATTGACTGTGGTGGGGAAGCCCGCCGCCACGCCGATCACCTCATCGCCCGGCTTTATTGCGCGCGAACCCAGGCGTGACGAGGTCAGCGTCGAGAACGCCACCAGATTGGCGGACGAGCCCGAATTCACGGTAATGAGATGCTTGACCCCGAGATAGGCCGCCAGACGTTGCTCGAACTCGGCGTTGAAACGTCCCGTGGTCAGCCAGCCGTCGAGGCTGGCTTCGACCATCAACTGCAGCTCCTTGGCACCTAGCACCTTGCCGGATACGGGCACGGCGGACTGTCCGGCGACGAAAGGCTTGGGCGCGTAGGTAATGTCGGCAAATTGCTGCACCAGTTCGGCAATCTGGCTGCGCAATTGTTCTGGCGTGGCGGTGGTTGAAGTCATCAATGGTCTCGAAAACGGAAACTAATTTGCGTTGTATTGCTTGATCTGTGCGAGGCAGAAAGCGCGCATGTCTTGCTTTGCAAGCCATGCCTGATGCCAAGCGGTGATGTGCCCCAGTGCGGTCGCGAGGGTCCAGCGCGGTTGCCAGCCAAGGCGCGCCTTGGCCTTGGAGATATCCAGCTTGAGGAAATTCGCCTCGTGTGGATGTTGGCCCGCGTCGATCTGCCAGCTGGCGCCGTCACCCCAAGCGTCGGCCAGTTGCTCGACGATCCAGCTGACAGGACGCGCATCCTCGTCACGCGGACCGAAGTTCCAAGCCTCGGCCCAGGCAGAGCCGTCGGTATACAGTTTTTCAGCCACCTTCAGATAGCCGGACAGAGGCTCCAGCACATGCTGCCACGGTCTCGTGGCAGCCGGGTTGCGGATGACGGCCGGTTGCCCGTTCTCAAAGGCTCGCAAAATATCCGGCACTAATCGATCCACCGCCCAGTCACCACCGCCGATGACATTGCCGGCACGCGCGGTGGCCAAGGCGATGCCACCCTTCTGGAAAAAGGACTGCCGGTAGGCCCTGCTGACCAGCTCCGAACAGCCCTTGCTGTTGCTGTAGGGGTCATAGCCGCCCATGGGCTCGTCTTCACGGTAGCCCCAGACCCATTCCTTATTCTCGTAACACTTGTCGGTTGTGACGTTGACCACCGCCCTCACGCTGGCGATTTGGCGAGCGGCTTCGAGAACGTGCACCGTGCCCATGACGTTGGTGGCATACGTCGCCACCGGCTCGCTGTAAGACAACCTCACTAATGCTTGAGCTGCCATGTGGATGACGATCTCGGGCTCGAAAGCCGCCATCGCCGCGCGTACTGTTTCGAAATCGCGAATATCGCCAATGTGGCTGGTCATGCCCTCGGCGACGCGCGCCTCAATCCACAGGGCAGGAGTCGTCGGCGGCGCCAGCGACAATCCGCAGATCTCAGCGCCCATTGATTGCAACCACAGGCACAGCCAGCCGCCCTTGAAGCCGGTATGGCCTGTGAGGAATATGCGCTTGCCGCGCCAGAAGTCAGCGTTGATGGTGCTCATGCCACTTTCAGTCCCATTTCTTCCACGGGGCCTTCCCGCTGGCCCAGAGGTCTTCCAGCAGGTGCTTGTCGCGTAGGGTATCCATCGGCTGCCAGAAGCCCTGATGCTCGTGCGCCATCAGTTCACCTTCCTCTGCCAGTTTCATGAGCGGCTCTTGCTCCCAGATGCTGCTGTCGCCCTTGATGTAATCGAGCACTTTGGGCGCGAGTACGAAGAAACCGCCGTTGATCATCGCACCGTCGCCGCGCGGCTTTTCCCTGAAACTGATCACCTGCTTGTTCTTGATTTCGAGCGCGCCGAAACGGCCGGGCGGATAGGTGGCCGTCATGGTCGCGGACTTGCAATGCTGGCGGTGGAACGCCAGGGTCGCGGCGATATCGACGTCGCTGACCCCATCGCCATAGGTAAAGCAGAAAGCCTCTTCATCTTTCACATACTGGGCGACGCGCTTGAGTCGGCCGCCGGTCATCGAGTCTTCTCCGGTATCGACTAGCGTCACCGTCCACGGCTCGGCGCGCTTCTGATGCACATGCATGGTGTTCAGCTTCATGTCGAAGGTGATGTCGGACATGTGCAGGAAGTAGTTCGCGAAGTACTCCTTGATGACATAACCCTTGTAACCGCAGCAGACCACGAACTCATTTATGCCATGGTACGAGTACATCTTCATGATGTGCCAGAGGATAGGCTTGCCGCCGATTTCCACCATCGGCTTCGGACGGGTGGAGGTTTCCTCACTCAACCGTGTTCCGAGGCCGCCTGCAAGTATCACTGCTTTCATTTGCTTCCCTAATTATCCTGCCAACGAACAGACAAACGCGTCGGAGTAGAACCGTCGCTCTGGTAGACCCCTTTCGATCAGCATCTTCCTGGCGCTCTGTATCATCGTGTCGGAGCCGCAAGCATAAACAGCCGTGTTTCCGAAATTGCTGCAGCTCTGTGCCAGCACGTTCTGTATATAACCTCGCGCGCCGTACCAGTCATCGGTTTCTCTAGAGAGAACCGGCTGATAATTGATACCCATCGTCAACGGCGACAAATCCAGATAGATATCTTCCTTCTTTCGCCCACCCCAATAGATCGAGACCGATCGAGGTTGATTTTCTGGAGGCGACGAAACTAGGCTCTCTACCATGGCTTTCACCGGCGCGATGCCAGTGCCAGTGGCAAGAAACACCAGATCGACATTGCTGAGATCGCGAAAAAAAAATGTTCCCAAGGGGCCATGCAGTCGCAGCAGGTCCCCCACCTTGGCGTGTGAAAACCAGTATTCGCTCATGGCGCCATTCGCGACTTTTCTAACGTGCAACTCCAGCTGATTCTCCTTGACCGCAGAACAAGCCAAGGAATAGCTGCGACGAATGCCGCCCTGGGGTGCAATGACATCTATGTACTGGCCGGCAAGGAACGAAAAATCAGACGCGGGCGGCAAACCCAGAAAAATTCGCATGACGTCAGGCGCCAGACGATCAATCTGCCGAATCCGGCAAGGTAGGGTCCTAGCTTTCGGCAGCGAAAAGCTAGGCAGCTCCTCCACCTCGATCTGCAAATTCGACACGGCAGTCCTTACACAACTCAGTGCCCAACCTTGTGATTGTTCGTGCTCGGATAAACCCATTTCCTGCACTAGAGCTGCACTCTCACCGCTAATGATTCTAACCTTGCAACTGCTGCAACGGCCCGTGCGGCAGCTATACGGAAATTGAATTCCGCTGCTAGACGCAGCATCCAATATCGACTGCCCTTGAGCAGCCGGGAACGAGCTGCCGGTCTGTGTATAGATGGATGGCATTAATAAAAAACACAGTAGGCGCTATCTACATAGACCAACTTGGACGGAAAGTTGCCACCTAGCTGAACGTACGTGTGTATCGCAACGCTGCGAGACGGTTCTATCAACCTTCGGACAATCCACTGTCCAGCTCTACCTGTATGTCCAGAGATGTGAATATTTTTTTCTATTACCATTGAGAAGTAGCGCCCCCTGAAACCTTGACTTGGGTAATCCAACGGCTTTCAAGGCAACTCGGATATCGAGCATTTTCTGGTAAAGGTAGACGAGGTCTAGCTTCAGCATCGAAGACAGACCCGAAACTAACGCGTGAGCTTATATGCGAGGGCAATTCAGTTTCCTGTTGGGCTGAATAGAACCTTGGCAGTTTTCAAAGTGATGCCGATATCCGTAAACACGGATTGAATGCCTACATAACGCACATCTAACGCCACTCTCTCGTCATAGCTCACATCGTTGCGCCCCGAGACTTGCCAAAGTCCCGTCAAGCCGGGCTTTACCGCCAAGTAATAAGGCAAGTATTTGCCGTATCTCTCCAACTCCTCCACTACGACTGGACGTGGGCCGACAAGGCTCATGTCGCCTTTCAGCACGTTGAGTACCTGCGGCAATTCGTCCAAGCTGGTCTTACGTAAAAGACGACCGATCGACGTAATTCGCGGATCGTTTTTAAGCTTTCGTGATTCCTGCCATTCGATAGCTGCATCTGCATTGCTAAGCAACAGCTGATCGAGAACTACATCAGCCTCTTTCACCATAGACCTGAACTTGTAGACATAGAAAGCCTGGCCAGCTTGGCCTACTCTACGATGGCGAAACAGGATAGGCCGTCCGCTTTGGCGCCATACAAGAGCACCTACACACATAGCGATTGGCGCAAACGCCGCGCACATGACCAAAGCGCCTACGATATCGAAGGCTCGTTTGCCCGTGTAAGGTTTTACCTCTATATCGGCAGCAATACTGCGCCGCACCTTCTTGGCATCGAATGTTTTCATATTGAGCAGTGCTCGAATAAATAGCTAGCCTACTCGCGATACCAGCTTCTGCTGAGCGGGACCAACTGATTGGACCACTTCAGATACACCAGGATGACGAAGCACATTGGCATACTCACCATTCGCTGCACCGTGACGCCGCTTATGCCAGCGCCAAGCTGTCTCGATCATCTCTTCAAGCTTAGGCAGCTCGGGCTTCCACCCTAAAACAGTGTGCGTATGTGTTGCGTCGGCGACCAGCATGGTGGGATCGCCCAGACGGCGCCCACCGATCTTGTAGGGAATGGTCTTGCCAACCACGCGTTCCGCGGCTGCCAATACTTGCTTCACGCTGTAGCCATTACCGTTACCCAAGTTGAAGGCATAGGCACCTGGCTTGCGCAAAAGATGGTTCAAGCCCAATAAATGGGCGCGGCAGATGTCATTGACGTGCACAAAATCGCGCACACAGGTGCCATCTTCGGTTG
The DNA here is from genome assembly GCA_965279705.1 of Stagnimonas sp. Classification (GTDB taxonomy): domain Bacteria; phylum Pseudomonadota; class Gammaproteobacteria; order Nevskiales; family Nevskiaceae; genus Stagnimonas. The sequence continues at coordinate 1,134,094 of OZ257257.1, read as the reverse complement.
GATAGTCCACACCATTCACCAGGATTGGCTCACGCTGATACAGCACCGAATCGAGAATCTTGGGTATCAGGTGCGTCTCAGGCTCGTGAGCTTCCCCAATCTCACCTGAAGGGTCAGCGCCTGCCGCATTGAAATACCGAAAAGTGACGCTGCTCTGACCATAGGCACCCCAGTAATCAGCCAGCAGACGCTCTGCAGCCAACTTGCTGGCACCGTAGGGATTGATTGGATTGCAAGGGTGCTGCTCGCCTATACGTTCTGTTTGAGGCGCTCCGAAAATGGCGGCCGTGGAAGAGAACACCAAGGGCAAACCTGGCTGCTGACTCATGTAGTCAGCCAGCGTTGCAGTTCCGACAAAATTAGTGAAGTAGTACTGCGAGGGATCGCGAATGGATTCAGAAACGATCGATTTACCGGCGAAATGCATCACAGCTTCAGGCTTGGTAGCGTTGAATACGTGATGCAATGTTGAAACATCACTTAAATCACCAATATGAAGCGTTCCAAATCGGCAGGCTTCCTTATGACCGGTCGAAAGATTATCCAGTACATGAACAGTATGCCCTTGTTCGGCAAGCATTTTGGACATATGAGAACCAATATATCCAGCACCTCCGATTACCAAAACTCGCATTTACTTTCCTTATTTACCCGATGTCGTGAAGCAAAACCCGGGCCGCCCCTTAAAAGAAGCTATAGCCAAATGTGCGCCCTTACGCCCACTAATAGTGCATCAATTTTGTGCGTCGCAACAAGTCTTGAACATTACAAACCCCGCTGAACGCACTGTGACTGGTGAGGTCTAGAAAGGTATATAGCTCGGTTCACGGGTGTAATGCACGTAGCCGATGTTGGCTCCAGCGCGCAGTCCAACACCCGTGCGTATCGGAGCTAAAACCACTTCATCGCTACGCTGATAGTTGAGTCCAAAGCCAGCGACCACATAGAGACTACCCTCGACGCCCGGATAGCGCTGAAACAACTGATCAGTCTTGCGCAGGTTATAGACCAATGTGAACACCTTGGAGGCGTTGCCTCCGTAGTCGAAACCAACAGAAGGCCCCTGCCAGAATACTGGCCCACGGCCGCCGCCCTTGTATTGTAGGTAGCCTTGTCCATAACGCAGGCCAACAATAAATGCGCCCGAGCCTTCCTCGCCCTCGATGTAGGCGACCGGCTGGCCGTAGTCCGAAAAAGCTTTTTCAATGAGTGACGCAAGCTCGGACGTCGTGCCACCAAAAAACGTCTTGGCAGAGTTGAGGATTTCCTCACGCGTGTAGGTCTGCGTCTCTGCGGGGGCTTCAGGCACAGGCTGAGCACGCTCCGACACAGTTTCTGATGAACGCGCGTTGTCCTCGGTGCCACGGATGGGGGTGCACGCGGCGAGTATCAGCAACGCGATAAGGCTAAGTGCGAGTGATCGCATCGTAATTTCCGGCTGGAGGGACGAACAGTTTAGTCGTCCCTCGCCAGTATTGGTTCCAACCGCCTCAACAACGCGATAAATCTCACACCGGTTCGAGTGCCGCCGTCTTTTCGCGCCCCTCGATATCGAACTTGAGACCTTCGTCACCCAGTCGCACAAACACCTTGCCGCCATTGGCAAGCTTGCCGAATAAAAGCTCTTCAGCCAGCGGACGTTTGATCTGCTCCTGAATCACCCGCGCCATCGGACGTGCCCCCATCTTCGGGTCGTAGCCCTTGTCGGCCAGCCACAGCTTGGCGGCTTCGTCGATCTCGATTGCCACACCCTTGGCGGCCAGCTGCCCTTCGAGCTGGATCAGGAACTTCTCGACCACCCGAACGACCTGCTCTTTGCCGAGCGAGGCGAAGGGAATGACGGCATCGAGCCGATTGCGGAACTCGGGCGTGAAGCCCTTCTTGATCGCTTCCAGCGCATCCGGTGCATGATCCTGCTCGACAAAACCCATCGTGCTGCGAGCGGCGTCGAAGGCACCCATGTTGGTGGTCATGACCAGAATCACGTTGCGGAAGTCGACATGACGGCCGTTATTGTCGGTCAGCGTGCCGTGGTCCATCACCTGCAGCAGCAGGTTGAAAACATCCGGATGCGCCTTCTCGACCTCGTCCAGCAACACGATGCTGTGCGGCTGCTTGAGCACGGCGTCGGTCAACAAACCGCCCTGATCAAAGCCCACGTAACCAGGCGGCGCGCCGATGAGACGGCTGACCGTATGGCGCTCCATGTATTCGCTCATGTCGAAGCGCACCAGCTCAATGCCAAGACTGTTGGCGAGTTGCTTGGTCACCTCGGTCTTGCCTACGCCAGTCGGGCCGGCGAGCAGGAAGGCACCAATGGGCTTGTCAGGATTGCCCAGACCGGAACGGGCGAGCTTGATGGATGAGGCGAGCAGTTCGATCGCCTTGTCCTGCCCAAAGATAGTCAGCTTGAGGTCGCGTTCGAGCGTCGCCAACTTGTCGCGGTCGTTGGTCGAGACGGCCTTGGGCGGAATGCGCGCAATCTTGGCTACCGTCTCTTCGATGTCGCGCACCTGCACGGTCTTGCGGCGTTTGCTCTCGGGTAGCAGACGCAGACGCGCAGCGGCCTCATCGATCACGTCAATGGCCTTGTCCGGCAGCTGGCGATCGGTGATGTGACGGGCTGCCAGCTCCACGGCGCTCTTGATCGCGCCACTGGTGTAGTGCACCTGATGGTGCTCCTCAAAGCGCGTTTTCAGCCCTTCAAGAATCTTCACCGTGTCTTCGACTGAAGGCTCGGCTACATCTATTTTCTGGAAGCGCCGCGCCAGTGCACGGTCCTTCTCGAACACGCCGCGGTATTCCTGATAGGTAGTCGAGCCGATGCACTTGATCTCACCGGTCGCCAGCATCGGCTTGAGCAGATTGCTCGCATCCATCACGCCGCCGCTGGCACTGCCGGCGCCGATGATCATGTGGATTTCGTCGATGAACACCACCGCGCCCGGTGTCTTCACCAACTCGTTGATGACGGCCTTGAAGCGCTTCTCGAAATCACCGCGATACTTGGTTCCGGCAATGAGAGCGCCGAGATCGAGTGAGTAGATCACTGCGTTTTTGAGCAGATCCGGCACACGATTTTCAGTGATGAGCCAGGCCAGACCTTCGGCGATCGCGGTCTTGCCCACACCGGCTTCGCCGACGAGCAGGGGATTGTTCTTGCGGCGGCGACAGAGCGTCTGCATCACACGCTCGATCTCGTGGTCGCGGCCGATCAAAGGGTCGATCTTGCCGAGCTTGGCGCGTTCGTTGAGGTTGACGGCAAACTGCTTGAGTGCCGATTCCTTGACCTCGCCCTTCTCGCCCGATTCTTCCTTCTCGTCGTTGTTGTCGGCTTCCTGCGGTGCTTTGCCGGTACCGTTTTTCGAAATACCGTGGCTGATGTAGTTGACGATGTCGAGCCGGCTCACGCCCTGCTCGCCGAGCAGGAAAACAGCTTGCGTGTCTTTCTCGGCAAAGATTGCCACCAGAACATTCAGCGTGGTGACCTGCTTCTTGCCGCTGGCCTGCACGTTGTAGATCGCCCGTTGCAGCACGCGCTGGAAACTCAGCGTCGGCTGCGTGTCGATCTGGCCGGCTTGATCCTTGTTGGCGTGCAGGTTGTTCAATAAATAGTCGCGCAGTGCCACTTCAAGCTTCTCGAGGTCGGCACCGGCGGCGTTGAGCACCTCCGAGACATTGGCGTCGGAGACCAGCGCCAGCAGCAGATGCTCAACGGTCAACAGCTCGTGGCCTTCCATGCGGGCTTGGACAAACGCGGCATCGAGCGCTTTTTGAAGTTCTTCAGCCAGCATCAGACTTTCTCCAGAACGGTGAGCAGCGGGTGTTGATTCTTGCGGGCGAAGGCATTGGCCTGCGCGGTCTTGGTTTCTGCGATTTCAGCCGGGTAGATGCCTGCCGTGGCTTTGCCCTGCTGGTGAACGGCCAACATGATCTGCACTGCCTTCTCGCGGCTGTGCCCGAAAAACTGCTGCAAGACTTGCACCACAAACTCCATCGGCGTGAAGTCGTCATTCAGCATCACCACCTTGAACTGCGGTGGTTGTTGCAGCTTGGGCTTGGCAGGGGCGACGGCGAGTGCGGCACCACGGCCACGGTCGTCTTCGTTCTCGGGTGGGGTCTTCGGCGAACTCATGGATTGAATATAGCGCGGCAGCCGCGCTTCTCAAGGCATGCCGACGAATGAGTTTTTTGGCGCGTCCTGACGGCAATAAACCCGGACAGTCCAGCGGTGCGATGACCTTGGCACAGTCATAATGCCTAAGTCCCCCAAAGCGCACGCTGCCGCATGGCTCTCTCCACCGAAATCCTGACGCTGCCCCCTGCCGGACCGGGCACCGAACGTCGCCTGACGGTGCTGCGTTTCACGGGCAGCCAGCCGGGGCCTAAGGCCTATGTGCAAGCTGCGGTGCATGCCGACGAAATCCCGGCGCTGCTGGTGGCCCAGCACCTGCGCGAAAAACTGATCGCACTGGATGCCGACGGCAAGCTCAAGGGCGAGATCATTCTGGTGCCCTACGCCAACCCGATTGGCCTGACACAGTTCTTGCAGGGCTGGCATCTGGGGCGCTATGAGCTGGATAGCGGTGCCAATTTCAATCGTGGCTATCCGGATTTGTTCGAGCCGGTTGCCGCCGCGGTGGCTGAGCAGCTTGGGGCGGATGCCTCAACTAATCTCGCGCTGATCCGCAAGGCCTTGCGCGCCGCCCTGCCCCACCAGCGTCCCACGGCCGAGAACGCGGCGCTCAAACACCATCTGTATGCACTGAGCTGCGACGCCGACGTGGTGCTCGACCTGCACTGTGACTACGAAGCGACGATGCACCTCTACATCGGCACGCCGCTGTGGCCGGCCGCCGCCGACCTCGCCGCCTGCCTGCAAAGCCCGGTCAACCTGCTGGCGGAAGATTCGGGCGGCGAAGCGTTCGACGAGGCCAACAGCCGTCTCTGGTGGCGGCTGGCCAAGCGCTTCCCGCAGCATCCCATCCCGCCCGCTTGTTGTGCTGCGACGGTGGAGCTGCGCGGCGACCGCGATGTGAGCGATGCGCTCGCGGCACAGGATGCCGATGGCCTCATTGCCTTTCTCACCGGTCGCGGCTTCATCGACGGCCCAAAACAGACGACACCCGCCACGCTGCCCGAAGCCACGCAGCTGGAAGCCGTGGACTCGCTCAACGCCGATCATCCCGGCATTCTGGTGTGGTCGGCCACACTGGGCGATGAGGTTAAAAAAGATCAGCTGATCGGCCATCTGGTCGACCCTGAAACCGGCACACGCCACCCCATCACCGCCCGCACCAGCGGCATTTTCTTTGCCGCCCGAGGCCATCGCTGGGTGCGGCCCGGCCAGTGGATTGCCAAGATCGCCGGTCGCGAAAAACTGGACTGGCGTAAAGCGGGCGCGCTGCTGTCCAACTGATGCCGCTCACGCTCGCAATCATTGGTGGGCGGCTCGAAGCCGACAACCTCGCCGTCTTCAATGGCCTGCGTGAACGTGCGCCGCGCGGCATCGCCGTGCTTGCCACCGCCAGCCAGATGCCGCAGGAAGTCGGCCCGGAAATGGTCGCGGACTTTCGCAACCACGGCACCGATGCCGAGCTGGTGCCACTGTTTCACGGCAACGCCGCCACCGCCGCGCACGACCCACGCCTTGTGGCGCAGATCGAGCGTCTGGGCAGCGTCTATTTCACCGGCGGCGATCAGTCCACGCTACTGCGCGCCCTTGCCCCCAACGGCCGCGAGACACCCGTGCTCGCCGCCATTCGCCGTCAGCACGCAGCGGGTGGATTGATTGCCGGCAGCAGCGCCGGTGCGGCCATCATGTCGCGCACCGCGATCATCGGCGGCACCTCGATGGAAGCGGTCATCCACGGCGTGGTCAGCGACCCTGATATGCCCGGCCTGCTGGTGGGTGCGGGCCTGGGGTTTTTCCCGTATGGCTTGGTCGATCAGCACTTCATTCAGCGCGGGCGCATCGGCCGGCTGGTCGCGGCGATGGCCCATGGCAATGCACCGTACGGCTTCGGCATCGACGAGAACACCTGCATGTTCGTGGACGACCACATGCTCAGCATCGTCGGCGAAAAAGGCGCGCTCGTCGTCAACGGCAGCCTCGCCCATGCCGATGCGCGGCACCGCCGCTTCGACCACTACCGGGTCAGCTATCTCGACGACGGCGACGCCTGGAATCTGGCCGAAGGTGTTGCCATGCCGCACCCGCGCAAAAAGCCCACGCGGCGCGCCAGCGGTCGCGTGTTCGCCGGCCCCGGCTATCTCGAACGCAGCATCTTTGCACCCAATGTGTTCGACGAACTGCTCACCCGCCTCGCCGACGGTGACAGCGAGCGCTACGCCCGCGACATTGGCACCGCCTACGACCCGGATTCGCAGATCGAAGTCACCGTCGAGCTGGAACGCAGCGGCATGCCCAGCGCCTCGCGGGTCGCGCGCATTGGCTCCGCACGTCGCTACACCGTGCTCGATTACGGCATGAACATCCGCTGTCGCGCGCTCGCCCCCGAGGCGCGCAAGGCCTGGATGACGCGCCACAGCAAACAGCTCATGCGCGGGCGCAGCGTCGCCGCCAGCTCCAAACTCATAGCCATCGGCGCGCTGCTCACCGCCGAGAGCAGCGCCTGGCTCGAAGATCTCAAGGCCCTCGGCAAGCTCATCACCATCGTCACCGTCGCCAGCGGCAAACCCGTGGAAGCCGCCGCTGAATACCGCACTTTGTTCGAGGCCAACGGCATCCGCTGCACCGTGTGGGACGGAAGCGACGACACCCTGTCCTTGTTGATGTCGAGCCCGGCCACGCTGTTCACCGGTGGCAATCAGGATCGCCTAATGCGCGCCCTGTTCCAGCAAGGTGAAGAAACGCCGCTGCTCGATGCCGTCATTACCGCCTACCGCAGTGGTGGCACGTTGATCGCCGTCGGCGGCAGTGCGACGGCGCTCTCCGGCGCGATGATCTGCGGCGGCGCCAGCGACGAGGCGCTTCTGTTCGGCGCCTCGCCCGACCCCTGGTATCGCGGCGTCGTGGTGCAGGAGGGCATGGGCGCGTTTCGCGAAGGCTTGATCGACCAGCATTTCGTCAGCCGCCATCGCCTCGGCCGCCTGCTGGTGGCCTGCCTAGAAGAAGGCGTGCGCTATGGCTTCGGTCTGCCGGAAGAAGCTGGGTTTGCCTCTACCGGCGGCGGCCATAAGTTGCAGGCGCTGGGCGCCACCGGCACCGTGGTTCTGGACCTGCGCGAGGCGCGATACACGCCGGGCACGCGCGGCTTCGAGGTACTCGACGTGCGCCTGCGTCACCTCAAGCCTGGCCAGATTCTCGACACCGTCAGCGGCCTCATCAGCGGCGATGGCAAACCCGACACGGTGCGCATCCGAGATGTGCTCAGCCGTTTCGAGGCCGATGCCAGCCGGCTTTACGACCACGAGCGCAATGCACGCTGTGAAGTATTCGACGTGCGGGTAGACGATGCTGTCGGTGAAGCTCATTTCAGCCTGCGCATGACGCGCCCCAACGAGCCACGCCGTGCCATTCGCGAACCAGATTGGCAGCGCAGTGCGATGCGCAGCCACTGAATCACCTCATGCAGCGGTGCACCGTTGCTGCCAGGCCTCGCGGTAGCACTGCTCCAGATTTTTGGTGAAGCGCGGCGCGTCCATCAAGGGACTGTTGCGCATGCGTGCGGGCAGCTCTTCTCGCAAGGCAGCAATGCGCAGCGGATCGGCAAGCTGGCGGCGTAACAGCGTCGGCAAGTCTTGCGGCGATGACGCGATCCATTCATGAAGACCCAGCGTATTCAGCAAGCTCACGCCACTGCGCGCCAGCGTGCGCTCACCTGCGATGGTGACCACCGGCAAACCCATCATCAGCGTATCGCAGGTGGTCGTGCCGCCGCTGTAGGGGAAGCTGTCCAACGCAATATCCACCCCGCTGGCACTGGCAAAATATTGGTCAATCGGGATGCGCCCGATGCAGTCAATACGATCGCTGCTGATGCCGTGCTGCACAAAGCTCGCCCGCACCCATTGCTCCAACGCGTCGTTGACGATCGAGAACAATCGCAAACGACTGTCAGGGAAGGCATCGAGCACTCCTGCCCAGGCGGCGAATGCGGCCTCGTTGAGCTTGAGGCCATTGTTGTACGAGCCAAACGTCCAGTAACCGCATGCCAGATACGGCAGCGGCGTAGGCGCAGGCAGCGGCACTTGCGGCTCGTAGCACCACTGGCTGCCCGGCAGACGCAACAGGGTCTCGCTGTGCAGGGCGTCGGATTGACCGACCGGATCGGTATGGAAATCGCTGATGCGGTAGTGCATGCGGCTCAGACCCGTGCTGCCCAGGTAACCCAGCCAGGTGAGTTGCACGGGTGAGGGCTGCTGCGCAAACAGGGTCATACGCCCACCCGTGGTGTGGCCTGCAAGATCAATGAGCAGGTCGATCTCATCGTCAACAATCTGCTGGGCCACGCGGTCGTCGCCGAGCTTGGCCACCGCGCGCCAGTGATCTGACAAGCCGCGTATCTTGCGGGTCATTTCATCCTCGCCGTCGTGGTTGTGGTAGCAGAACACCTCCACCTGACGACGGTCGTGATGGCGCAGTATCGGAATCAGAAAGACCGACACCGGATGCTGCCGCAAGTCAGGCGACACATAGCCAATGCGCAAGCGACGATTAGGGTCGCATGCCATCCGTGTGGGCAGCGGCGCGATGCTTTGCTCGGCCAAGCAACCATAAGCCTGATGCGCCGCAAACAGCTCTTGTGCGCTGATCTCCGGCAAATAATTCAGCGCGAACAACAGCACGCTGTGAACGGGGAAGTCATCCGGCTCTGCCGCCACCAGCTGTCGCAAACGCGCAAGACCGCTGTGCAGCATGCCGCTGTCGCGTTCCAAATCGGCCAGCCGCGCCAGCAATCTGCGTTGGCCCGGCTGCTGGGTGAGGCAGTCCATCAGCACCTTCCGCGCAGCGCCCATCTCGCGGCGCTTCACCAACTGCTGCGCACTGAGATCAGCCAGGTTGAATGCCGCCCCGGGGTGCGTGGGGTCAAGCATGAGCGCACGGCGATAAGCCGCACAAGCTTCCTCTGCGGCATCACCGGCTTCCAGGGCGCAGCCCAGCCCAAAATAAGCTTCGACCCAATCTGGCCTGGCCTTGAGCGCCGCACGATAGGCCGCTTCAGCCTCCGCAAGTACTCGAGCTCGGCTGGCTGGGTCGACCGACGGCGACTGCATGAGTGCATTGCCGAGATTGAGCCACGCGGAGGCGCTGTACACATCCAGCATCAAGGCCTGCCGGTAGCTTGCGATGGCATTGTCGTAGTCGCTGAGCAGCAGCAAGGCATTGCCCTGATTGATCAGTGCCGATACCGAATCAGGCTGCAAGGCAAGTGCCTCGCGGTAGCGCCCCAGGGCCTCTACAACTTGACCATCGTCCTCAAGGGCTTGCCCTTGCGCAACGAGGTCTGTAACCGCCCGATTTGCCGGCACTGCCACGTTGAGCGGCGGCGACACACGGACTTTGCTGGTGAAACGCGAGAGCCAAGATTTCATGGTGCGATATGGCATTGGAAGCTCGTATGCTAAGTCCACAAGCGGCACCAATGCTGCACCGCAAGCCAAATCTCAAGGGACAACAACATGCCATTTCCATGGTTTGATCTCACCGACGTCAAAGGCCATGCCGCGCAACTGGTCGAAGATCTGCACCGCCTCAAGACGGGAGGCACGGCGCGCGGCGACAAGATGGCGCAAACCGGCAAACGCATCGAAAAGGTGCTGGAGGCGGCAGCGCACTTCGAGCAGACCCACAAGCTCAACATCTATAAAAAAGCCAAGCTCATTTCGCTGGTGCGAGAGGAGCTGGTCGCCAGGCAATGGGATGCCGCCGACATTGATGCCATCAACGACCAGCTGCTGACCAGTCGCCTGCGCAAGCGCCCCGCCTAATTTTCGAAGGACATCCTGCGCCATGAAAATCACCCACACCGGCGTCTTCGTTGGCCCCAACCGTTACACCAAGAGTCGGGCGATCCGGCTGACAGTGGACTATGGCCGCGATGCCGATGGCGCAGCGTACCGCAAACAATTACCCGCGCTGCTCGACAAGCTGGCGGGCTGGGCCAGCAGCGACTGGCTGCCCGCGCAAGGTGATGCCGGCGCCATTCACGCTGCACTCGCGCTTGAGTTGCAGCGGCAGTCCGGCGTCGAAGCAGAGTATTGCGAGGCGCGTGCGGTGCCGAAATCCGAGGGCGAGGTGTACGTGCTCTACGGTCATGACGACGAGGAAGTGGGCCTGCTCGCGGGCGAACTCGCACTCGATCTGCTCGACTTCATTGCCTTCGGTGACCGTGCCGCGCGCTCCTGGGCGGAGCTGATGGGCGACTACGACGACTTTCTGCATCTGGCGGAGCGACAGACGCTCGGCCCCAGCACCCGCTCGCTCATCAAGGCGGCGGAGGCGCGCGGCATCCCCTGGTTCCGGCTCAACAATCAGTCGCTGATCCAGATGGGCCACGGCAAGTACCAGAAGCGCATCGAGGCCACCACCACCAGCGGCACCTCGATGATCGCGACCGACATCGCCAAGGACAAATCACTGGCTTATCGCATCTTGAGCGATCTCGGCCTGCCGGTGGCTAAGCAGCGCCTGGTCTACAAGCTCAATCGCGCGATTCAGGCCGCAGAGAAGATCGGCTACCCGGTGGTACTGAAGCCGGTCGATGGCAACCACGGCCGTGGTGTGACGGTGAACGTGAAGAACGAGGAAGAGCTGGAAGTCGCCTACGACAGCGCCAAGGAGCACTCGGATGGCGTGCTCGTGGAGCAGATGGTTAAGGGTTTCGATCACCGTCTCTTGGTCATCAACGGCAAGCTCGAAGCGGCGGCACTGCGCATGCCCGGACGCGTAATTGGTGACGGCAAGAGCACGGTGAAGCAACTGGTCGAGACGCTCAATCGCGACCCGCGCCGTGGTGTCGGCCACGAAAAGGAGCTGACGCAAATCCATATCGACCCGCAGGCGATGGCCTGCCTTATCGAGAAGGGCTACACGCTGGAAACCGTGCCTGCCGCAGGCGAAACGGTGCTGCTGCGCAAGACTGCGAATCTATCGACTGGCGGCACGGCAATCGACGTCACCGATGTGATCCACCCCGACAACCGCGAGATGGCCGAGCGCGTCATCAAGGCCGTCGGCCTCGACATCGGTGGCGTGGATTTTCTCAGCGAAGACATCACCGTCAGCTACAAGGACAATGGTGCGGGCATCTGCGAGGTCAACGCCGGCCCCGGTTTTCGCATGCACGTCGCGCCCAGCGAGGGCAAGCCACGCGACATCGCGGCGAAGGTCATCGACATGATGTTCCCGCCCTCGACACCCGCGCGCGTCCCCATCGCCGCTCTCACCGGCACCAATGGCAAAACCACCACCGCGCGCATGCTGGCGCATGTGATGCGCATGGCCGGTCATCACGTGGGCTTAACGACGACCGATGCCGTCTATATCAACGGCAACCTCACCATGAAGGGCGACATGACTGGGCCGAAAGCTGCGGCCATGGTGCTGCGCGACCCGGATGTGGATTGCGCGGTGCTGGAGACGGCCCGCGGCGGCATTCTGCGCGCGGGTCTCGGTTGGGACTGGTGCGATGTCGGCGCCGTGCTCAACGTCAGCGAAGACCACATGGGTCTCGGCGGCATCCACACGCTGGAAGAGCTGGCCGAAGTGAAGCGCATCGTGGTCGAAGTAGCACGGGACACCGCCGTGCTCAACGCCGACGAGCCGCTGGTGTTGCAGATGGCCGACTACACCCGCGCCAAGCACATCTGCTACGTCACGCTCGATGCGCAGCATCCGCTGGTGAAAGAGCACATCCGCCTCGGCCACCGCGCCATCGTGCTGGAGCAGGCCGACCACGGCGAAATGATTTCGGTGTTCGACAAAGGCCAGCACATCCCGCTGATCCGTCCGCAGCTCATCCCCGCGACGATGGAAGGCAAGGCGCAGCACAACATCCAGAACGCTATGTTCGTGGCGGCCATGGCCTACTCGCTCGGCAAGTCGCTGGACGACATCCGCCAGGGCCTGCGCACCTTCGACATGAGCTTCAGCCAGACGCCGGGGCGCAACAACGTCTACGACGAGCATGGCTTCCGCGTCGTGCTCGACTACGGCCACAATCCTGCGGCGATTGCCGCGATGACGGGGCTGGTGGAGCGCATGAAACCGCGCGGCAAGCGCATCGTGCAGATCGGTGCGCCGGGCGACCGCCGTAACGAGGACTACGAGACGATTGCGAAGATCATCGCCGGTCACTTCGACGTCTACATCTGCGACCGCGACGACGACAGCCGTGGGCGTGGGCCGGACGAAGTGCCGAAGCTGATGCGCGAATATCTCTTGAAGGCCGGCGTGAAGGATTCACAGATCCACGTCATCCCCGAAGAACCCACCGCGCTCGACGTGATGCTGAAGATGGCCGAGCCGAGCGACCTCTTGCTGATCTTCGGCAGCGACGTGACGCGCTGCTGGAAACAGATCATCTACTTCAAGCCCGCTTGGTCAACTGAAGAAGTAAAGGCTGAGGTGCAGGCGAGTACAGCGCCCAAGCTCGAAGCGCTCTATCCCCAGCTCGTCAGCGATGAGCGCGGCCTGCGCGTCCGCAAATGAGCGGCCTGTTCGACATGACAGTGCCGTGGTGGATGTTCATCCTGCGCGCGGTCGTGGTTTATGCGTTCTTGCTGATCCTGCTGCGCCTCACCGGCAAGCGGCAGGTGGGGCAGCTGGCACCGTTCGATCTGGTGCTGCTGCTGGTGCTCAGCAATGCCGTGCAGAACTCGATGAATGCCGGCGACAACTCGCTGGTCGGCGGCTTGATTTCGGCAGCCGCATTGGTCGCGCTCAACTACGGCGTCGGCTTCATCACCTGGCGCAGCCGTATCGTGGAGCGACTGGTGGATGGACATCCCGAAGTGCTGATCCGGGATGGGAAGTTGTTTGAGTCGGTGATGCGCCGTGCCCAACTGACTGAGCACGAACTGCATGCGGCACTGCGTCAGGCAGGCTGTCTGCAGGTCTCGGAAGTTTCATTGGCCATCCTCGAGATCAATGGCGCGATCAGCGTTATCCAGCACCAAGACAAGGCCACCTGAGGCGTCCGTCGTCAACGGATGGTTCAGCACTTCGTTGAAGACTGCAGAGCTGCCCTCGCCACGATGATTCTTGGGCGGCAGCCGTACTACTCTGCTCTGGAGCTTTTATGTTGACCTCGTTCACGCATCACGCTGGCCTCAAGCGGGCGTCATTTGTAGCACTCACCGCATTGACCAGCTTCGCGCAGGCCCAGTACATCGGACCCGGTACCAGCAAGCCACCCGCCTCGCTGTCAGAACTGCTGAAGTCCCCCGTCGATGGTCAGAACGTGCAGCTGCGCGGTCGTCTGTTGCAGCAGCTCAATAGCGACAAATATCTGTTTTCAGATGGCAAGAGCCAGATCCGGGTCGAGATCAAGGCCAGTGCCTTCCCCAAGCAGGCCATCGACGACAAGACCGAGATCGAGATCATCGGCGAGGTCGAAAAAGACTTTATGGAAACTCCCGAAATCGACGTGGATCACATCCAGGTCGTGGTGCCTGAAATGCGTAAATAGCGCCGCTTGCCCTAATCGCGAATTGACACGGCGCGCTCCAAAGGCGCGCCGTTTTGCTGTACCCAGGCACGCAGCTCCAGCACGCCCTTGGTATCGAGCGAGATCATCAAGGTCTGCATATCTGCCGAGAGTTCCTGCGCCCTCGGGATTGCCGGTGCGGTGGGGTTGGAGAACACCCGTGCCCACGCGGTCTGGCCAGCGGCGCGCTCGGCGGGCAGATAGCGCGAGGGTTCACCATCGACCAGCGTGACCACGCCGTCGATGGCTTTGGGTGCCGCCACCTGCGCCTCGTGCAACAACTGGATGGCGAGACGGCGGGTGATGACGAGAGGGCTAGCGGTCATGGTGATGAGCAGTGCGGGCAGTGGGGATCGCGGGCGAGCGAGAGCTTACGCCAGTCGCCGCGCCGCGCGTCCCAGAGATAGAGATGGCCTGCGGCGTGGGGCTGGCCGAGCAACAGTTGCAGAGCGAGCAAAGCCTGCATCGCACCTACGACGCCGACGACAGGGCCAAGGATACCGGCGTCTTCGCAGGCTTCTGCAGCCTCGCCGGTGTTGGGATACAGACAGGCATAACAAGGGCCGCCGCGTCGCAGATCGAAAGCCGCCACCTGCCCCTCCCAGCGGATGGCGGCACCGGAGACTAGAGGCACGCGCGCCGTCACGCAGGTGGCATTCAAGGCGAAGCGCGCCTCGAAGTTGTCGGTGCAGTCGAGCACCACATCGACGTTACGCACAGCGGCGAGTGTGGCTTCTGCCGTGTGCACGCCCTGCACCTGCACACTGGCATCCACTGCGGCCAGGTGCTCGATGGCCGCATCGACCTTGAGCCGCCCGATATCGGATTCGGTATAGAGAATCTGCCGCGGCAGATTGCTGCGCTCGACCCGGTCGCGATCCGCAAGCAGCAAGGTGCCGATGCCGGCCCCAGCAAGATAGCGCGCCGCCGGGCAGCCCAGGCCGCCAAGGCCGACGACGAGCACGCGGGAATCGCGCAGCGCGGTCTGGCCGGCAACGCCGATTTCCGGCAGCACGATCTGGCGCGCATAGCGGCTCAGGTCACTCATGCCGCACTCCAGCACCCACCGGTGATCCGCTCGTTACCGCCGTAATCACGACGCGTCTCCACTTTTGAGAAGCCTTGGTTACGCAACAAGGCGCGCACGCGCTCGCCCTGGTCATAGCCATGTTCGAGCAGTAGCCAGCCCTCGGGCTGAAGCCTGCTCGGCGCTTGCTGGATGAGTCGCCGCAACAGCGTCAGCCCATCGGAGCCGGAGACCAGCGCCAATGCGGGCTCGTGGTGCAGCGCGGGCAAGTGGGTGTCGTGTTCGGCGATGTAGGGCGGGTTTGCGGTGATGAGATCAAAGCGCGGCATTGCAGGCGGCAGCTCGAGCGCATCAGCCAATACAAACTGCACGGGCAGTTGCAGCTGCGTGGCATTGGCTTGCGCAACAGTGAGCGCCGCTGCGGAACAATCCGAAGCGCTGATGCGATGCCCCGGCGCTTCATCCGCCAGCGCCAGCGCCACGCAGCCACTGCCTGTGCAGGCATCCAGCACCTGCGCTGGCGCCGTCTGCCGGTTAAGGATTTGCAAAGCCCAGTCCACCAGATGTTCAGTGTCGGCGCGGGGGATCAGCACATCGGGCGTGACGTGCAAGTTCAGCCGACGAAACGGCTGGGCACCCGTGACGTAGGCAAAGGGTTCACCCGAAGCGCGACGTTGCAGCCACTCGGTGTAGCGCGACTGCTGCCTGGGCGTGAGAGCGTCATCGTGGATACGCAAGGCGCCACGGCCAATGCCCAGCAACTCGGCCAGCAACCATTCCGCCTCATCGCGCGGCTGCTCGCTGACCGCTTCAAGCTGTCGTGCTGCCTCGCGAAGCTGCGGCTCCAGCACCGCGCTCACGGACAGTTGAAGGTGCACACCCGCTCTTCGTCGACTACGCCACCGCAGGACTGAAAGCACACGCGATAATCGCCTTCGCACTGGCCGTAGTCGGCGTTCTCGCTGCAACTGCGGCGGTTGCAGCTGCTGCGACCTTGCTCGCCAGAAGCAGAGCCCAGACAGCGTTCGTAGTCATCGCGCGAGTCGCGTTCGCAGCGCAGCCGCGAGTTTTCGGCCTTGAGATCGGTGGTGTTTCGGCACTGCCCCTTGTCGGCCAGACACTGGCTGACGCAGGGGCGCGAGAGCGGGTCTTGCGGCGGCGTGTAGCGATAGTTGGTTTCGTAGATGGGCCCGCAGGACACCACCAGCAGCGCCGTCGCAAGCCAAAAAATAGTGCGCATCAGTATTCCCCCATGCCGCTCGTGAGTTCTGCCAACTGCTCCGCCTGTGATTCTGCCAGCAAGGGCTGGATCACCGGGTCGATGTCACCGGTCATCACGCGGTCGAGCTGATACAAGGTGAGGTTGATGCGGTGATCGGTGACGCGCCCCTGCGGGAAGTTATAGGTGCGGATACGCTCGCTGCGATCGCCCGAGCCCACCAGCTTCTTGCGCGTTGCTGCCTGCTCGCTCGCCGCCTTTTGCCGCTGCGCGTCGATCAGATGTGAGGCCAAGAGCGCCATCGCCTTACTGCGGTTCTTGTGCTGGCTGCGCTCGTCGTCGCATTCGACGATCACGCCCGTGGGAATGTGGGTGATGCGGATCGCTGACTCGGTTTTGTTGACGTGCTGACCACCCGCGCCCGAGGCCTTGAAAGTATCGACCTTCAGATCAGCGGGGTTGATCTCGACCTGCTTTTCTTCCACCTCGGGCAGCACCGCCACCGTTGCTGCACTGGTGTGGATGCGGCCCTGCGTTTCCGTCGCCGGTACCCGTTGCACGCGGTGCGCGCCGCTCTCGAACTTGAGCTGCGAGAAGGCACCAAAGCCAACAATACGACTAATGATTTCGCGATAACCACCGTGCTCACCGTCATTGGCACGTAGCACTTCGATGCCCCAGCCGCGGGTCTCGGCGTAGCGCGAATACATGCGAAACAGATCGCCGGCGAAGATCGCCGCCTCGTCGCCGCCGGTGCCCGCGCGGATTTCAAGGAACACATTGTTGCCATCGAGCGGATCGCGCGGTACCAGATAGCTTTGCAGCGTGGCTTCGAGTGCCTCGATGCGCGCGGTCACGCTCGGCAATTCGCTGTCGGCCATGTCGCGTAGCTCCTTGTCCGGCTCGCTACGCATGGCGATGAGATCGGCGTGCTCCCGGCTCGCGGCAACATGCGCGGCATAGGCCTCGCTGAGCGGGCCTAGCTGGGCGTATTCCTGCGAAAGACGCTTGAACACGTCTTGGTTAGCGGCCACATGCGGCTCGCCGAGATCGCGTTCAATCTCGCTGCGGCGCTGGGCCATCTGGGCCAGTTTTTGAAGAAGTGAGGATTTCATTGGGCAATCTGAAAAGCGGATACCGGAGACAGGGGATGGGGGACGACCAGCAGTGCACCCTTGCTAATAGCGGCGACCCGATTCCTCTCGCCGCTCTCCTGCTTCCGCTGGATCTTCGATGTCGAACAGTGTCTGCGCCGCATTGAGCAAAAGCGCCTGCTCGACTGAATCCGCGCGCTTCAAGGCCGCCGAAGGCGCGTGCAGCAACTTGTTGGCCAGCGTATCGGCCACGAACTGCATCACCACTTCAGCGGGCTCACCGGCCGCAAGCTTGCGGCGCGCCTTTTCGAGCACCTCGTCGCGATAGCCACGCGCCTGCTGGCGGATGGCGCGAATAGTGGGCGCGGCGTCGCGTGACTCCAGCCAGCGGCCAAACTCGCTGGCATGGTCGATCAGCATCGCCTCGGCCTGCTCGGCAGCCACGCCGCGCGCCTTCAGATTCTCGCTGATGACCGATTTGAGGTCGTCGACGGTGTAGAGATAGCAATCCGACAGCTCGCGGATTTTCGGGTCGAGATCGGGCGGCACCGCGAGGTCGATGAGAAACACCGGCTTGCGGCGACGCTTGGCGAGCGCTGCTTCCATCAACGTACGGCTGACGATGAGGTTGCGCGCGGCTGTGGACGACACCACCAAATCGGCATCCGCCAGATGCGTGGGCAGATCGTCCAGCGTGATGGCGAACGCACCGAGTTCATGCGCCAGCTTCTGCGCATTTTCGAGCGAGCGGTTGGCAACGATGAGTCGCCCAATGCCCTGCCCGCGCAGATGCCGCGCAAACAGGCGGATGGTCTCGCCAGCACCGATCAGCAAGGCCGTCTGCTTGGAAAAATCCGTGAAGATGTGCTTGGCGATCTGCACTGCCGCATAGGCCGCCGACACCGGATGCGCGCCGATCTCGGTATCGGTGCGCACTTTCTTGGCGACCGCAAAGGTGTGCTGGAACAAGCGCGACAGCACTGGGCCCAGGGTTTTTTCGCCGAGTGCGACCGCATAGGCCTGCTTCATCTGGCCCAGGATCTGCGGCTCGCCCACCACCAGCGAATCCAGCCCCGCCGCCACCCGCAGCGAATGCAGCACGGCCGAGTGATCGCGATGAACGAAGCTGTGCTGCTCCACCAGGGCCAGCTCCACTTCACGCTCACGCCGCCACCAGTCCTTGAGGCGAGCCTCGTGCTCGGGCTCGGTGACAGTAACGATCTCGGTGCGGTTGCAGGTACTCAAGATCGCAGCTTCGCGCACGCCCGCCAAGCCCCTGAGCCGCACGAGGGCGGCCGGGATTTCTACCTCGGTAAAGGCAAGCCGCCCACGTGCCTCGACCGGCGCAGTGTGGTGGCTCAAGCCCAGGGTGATGACGGCCATCGGCTACCTCGTGACAGGCCGTATTTTCAGCGATTGCGGCCTCTGCCAACAAGCCGTGCCATCGCTATGACGTTAATATGCACAGGCTTTAGGCATGACGCCGTCTGCCGCCTTCGTTCGTTGGTCGCCCCCCGTGCTCGAACCCCGTTCCAATCCGCTCCACGCCGCCCTCTTTTGTGCAGCCGGTTTTGCAGGCCTGGCCTTCGCTCCGCTGCCAGTACTGGCACGGGTGGAAAAAGAAGCACCGGTCGCCAGCCCCTTGTCGCCACAGGCGCAAGCGCAGTTCCATGTGTTGGCAGGCGAGATGGCCGCCGGTCGGCAACTGCCGGAGGCGGCTGCCGAAGAGTTTTTGAAAGCTCTCAAGCTCGCGGCAGACCCGGCGCTGGCCGCGCGCGCCACCGCCTTCGCGCTGGCCGCCAAACGCGATGACCTGGCCTTGCAGGCCTCGCAGCAATGGCTCGCGGTCGAACCCTCATCGATGGACGCGCGCGAAGTGATTACGCTGATGTCGCTGAAAGGCGGCAACGTCGCCGAGGCCAAGATCCAGTGCGAGGCGATCGTCAAAGGCCATCCCGGTGGCGAGGCCGATGGCTACCGCCATGTGGCGTTGTTGCTGTCGCAGGAGAAAAGCACGGCGCAGCCCGCACTGGCCTTGATGAAAACGCTGGCTGCTGAAAAACCGCAGTCGGCCGCTGCACAGCGCGCGCTGGCCCTGCTGGCGTTCCGTTTCGACGACATCGCCACCACCGAAAAAGCCGCGCGCGAAGCGCTGCGCATCGCGCCGATGGAGCGCGAATCAACCCTGTTGCTGGTCGCAGCTCTAGTCAAGCGTGGTGACTTGGTGGCCGCCGACCAGGCGATCAACCCGCTGCTGGAAGGCAAGAACACCATCGATCTGCGCCTTGGGTACGCCAAGTTGCTGATCGACGCCAACCAGCGCGTTGCCGCCAAGGAGCAGATCAATGTTGTGCTCAAGGCCGACCCCAAGAGCGCGGACGCCCACATGGCAATGGGCCTGCTGCTGCTGGACGAGCGCCAGCCCGACCTAGCAGAGCCGCACTTCACCGCGCTGATCGAGAACCCGGACCGCAAGGGTGATGCCGCCTATTACCTCGGCCGCATCGCCGAGATCCGCAAGCAGCCCGGCACTGCATTGGCCTGGTACGAAAAAGTCACCAGCGGCACTCAGGTGCTCGACAGCTTCATCCGCCGCGCCCGCGTGCTGGCCCTGCTGAAACGCATGCCCGAAGCCCGCCAGTTGCTCGGTGCATTACGCGAGCAATATCCGCCGCTCAACAGCCGCCTGCTGGCTACCGAAGGCGAGCTGCTGACGCAGGACAACGCCCTGATCGAAGCACTCAGCCTCTACGACGTCGCCCTCAAGGAGCAGCCCGACGACGCTGAGCTGCTCTACGCCCGCTCGCTGCTGCACGAGCGCATGAACCGCTTCGAGCTGGCGGAAGCGGACCTGCGCACGCTCATCGCCGCCAACGCGGACGACGCCCGCGCACTCAATGCCCTCGGCTACATGCTGACGATGCACACGACGCGCTTCGACGAAGCCGGCAAGCTGATCGCGAAAGCCTACGAGCTGGAACCCAGCGACCCGGCCATTCTCGATTCACTCGGCTGGGTGCGATTCAAGCAGGGCAAACCGGCGGAAGCATTGCCTCTGCTGCAAAAAGCGCATGACATCTTTCCGGATGCCGAAGTGGCCGCCCATCTGGGCGAAGTGCTGTGGGCTCTGGGCGAGAAGGACAAGGCCCGCAGCCTGCTGGAAGCAGCCAGCCGCGAAGACAGCAGCAACCGCGTGCTGCGCGACACCGTGCAGCGCCTGCTCACCACGCCTTGATGGGCGGATTTCGCCTCGGTGCGGTGCTGGCCCTGGGCCTGCTGGCCAGCTGCGCCAGCGTGCCGCCAGCGGCGCCCGACGTAGACCCTGCCACCCTCAATGCTGCCTGGGCCCTGCGGCAACAGCAGCTCGGTAGCGTGCAGGGGTTTCAGCTCAATGGCCGTGTCGCCGTGAAAGGCGGCGGACTTTCCGGCGCGCTGCGCTGGCAGCAGGAGGGCGCGCATTTCAGCCTGCGCATTGCCGGCCCCTTCGGCGCGGGCGCCTTGTCAATGCAAGGCACGGCAGAACAGGTGGCCATCAAGGGCAAGGACATCGACATCGTCACCACCGAACCGCAGCTGGTATTGGCCCAGCGCACCGGCTGGCGGCTGCCGCTGGACTCACTGCGTTGGTGGGTGCTCGGCCTGCCAGACCCGCAATCTGAAGCCGATGTGGTGCTCGACGCCGACGGCCGCGCCCTGCAAATGCAGCAGGCAGGCTGGACGCTTCGCTACAGCGACTACCGCAGCGACAGCACACCCGCCCTGCCCGGCCGCATCGAAGCCGTGCAGCCCACCGCTACCGGCGAATGGATGGCGACCGTCGTGCTCGACACCATCACGCTGACGCCATGAGCGCGCTCACGCTCTGGCCGGCACCGGCCAAACTCAATCTGTTCCTGCATGTGCTCGGCCGTGGCGAGGATGGCTACCACCGTCTGCAGACCGTGTTCCAGTTTCTCGATTACGGCGATGAACTGAGCTTCGACCTGCGCCGCGATGGCGTCATCACCCGGCCCGAAGGCCCGGCCGACGTACCCGCCGAACAAGACCTGGTCGTGCGCGCCGCTCGTGCCCTACAAGCAGCCACCAGCACTACGATGGGTGCAGATATCCGCGTGCTCAAGCGCACACCGATGGGCGCGGGCCTAGGCGGCGGCTCGTCTGATGCCGCCACCACGCTGGTCGCACTCAATCAGCTGTGGCGCACCGGGCTCGACGCCCCTGCACTGGCTGAGATGGGCCTGAAGCTGGGTGCCGATGTACCGGTGTTCGTCCACGGCATGGCGAGCTGGGCCGAAGGCGTGGGCGAATTGCTAGTGCCCGTGACGCTGCCCGAACCCTGGTATGCGGTACTGGCCCCGGATGTTTTCGTCTCCACCGCCGCGATTTTCTCGGCCGCCGAACTCAAGCGCGACCACGCGCCCATCACGCTGGAAGACTACGAGCGTGGCGAAGGCGTGAACGATTGCGCGCCCGTCACCTGCGCCCGCTACCCGGAGGTGGCAACGGCAATGGGCTGGCTCAGTCGCGCCGCACCCGCGCGCATGTCCGGCACTGGCAGTGCCGTGTTTGCAGCCTTTGCCGATGAACGCGCAGCGCGTGCGGCGATTGAAGGCATCCCAAAAAACTGGCGCGGATTCGTCGCCCGTGGCTTAAATCTCTCGCCACTCGCGTCTATAATCCGCGCGCTTTGATTTGTTGGGGTGTAGCCAAGTGGTAAGGCAGCTGGTTTTGATCCAGCCTACCGGTGGTTCGAATCCATCCACCCCAACCATTTCCAGGTCGCGTGGCGACTTGGAAATGGTCGGGGCCAATGATCATTGATGCGCCTCGGGCAAGCCCTCGCCTTGTCGTTCCAGATCGGGCAGTTGCTGTCCATCCAGATTTACAACAATTGAGAGAGTGCCCGCATGGCCGACACCCAGTTGATGCTTTTTTCAGGCAATGCAAACCGCAAGCTGGCGCAGGACATCGCCAACTACCTGAAGATGCCGCTGGGCCAGGCGACCGTCAGCAAGTTTTCGGACGGCGAAGTGCACATCGAGCTGCTTGAAAACGTGCGCGGTAGCGACGTATTCGTGATCCAGCCCACCTGCGCGCCGACCAACGACCACATCATGGAGCTGTGCATGATGCTGGACGCGCTAGAGCGCTCCAGCCCACGCCGCATCACCGCCGTGGTGCCCTACTTCGGCTATTCGCGGCAGGATCGTCGCATCCGCTCTGCGCGCGTGCCGATTTCCGCCAAGGTCGTCGCCGACATGGTGGTCGCCTCCGGCGCCGACCGCGTGATTACCGTTGACCTGCACGCCGAACAGATCCAGGGCTTTTTCAGCGTCGCGGTGGACAACATCTACGCCTCGCCGATTCTGCTCGGTGACATCTGGCGCCAGAACTACCAGAACGTCATCGTCGTCTCGCCTGACGTCGGCGGCGTGGTGCGCGCCCGTGCGCTCGCCAAGCGGCTCGACGACGCCGACCTCGCCATCATCGACAAACGCCGCCCGCGTCCGAACGAATCGAAGGTGATGAACATCATCGGCGACGTGCGCGGCAAATGCTGCGTGATGATCGACGACTTGGTGGACACCGCTGGCACGCTCGGCAAAGCCGCCGACGCGCTGAAAGAAGCCGGCGCGGTCAAGGTGGTGGCCTATGTCACCCACGCCGTGCTGTCTGGGGCAGCCGTGCACAACATCATGAACTCCAGCCTGGATTCGCTGGTGGTGACCGATACCATCCCGCTCGCACCCGATGCGGCGGCATGCCCGAAGATTCGCCAGCTCTCCATCGGTGCGCTGCTCGCCGAGACCATCCGCCGCGTGAGTGCGGAAGAATCCGTCAGCTCGCTCTACGACGACTGAAGGCGAATGCTGTCGCCGTCTGGCGGCAGCACATCAAATGGGTGGCATCTAACCCGCGAAAAGCCTAAACTTCGCGCCCTTTCGTCTGGTCGCGGGCGAAAGTTTCACCACTTTTTTGGAGCATCACCATGAAACATACCTTCGTCGTCAACGCCGAAGCCCGCAACGATCAAGGCAAAGGTGCGAGCCGCCGCCTGCGTCGTGAGGGCAAGGTTCCCGCAGTGCTTTACGGTGGCAACGATGGCGCAAAAGCGCTCTCGGTCGGTGCCAACGATCTCAAGAATCACCTCAAGACCGAGGCGTTCTACAGCGCCATCCTCAAGCTGAAGCTCGACGGCGTCGAACAGCAGGTGGTGCTCAAGGATCTGCAGCGTCACCCGCTGCGCACCCACGACATCCTGCACCTCGACTTCTACCGCATCCTCGCCGACAAGTTGCTGCGTCGTAACGTGCCCCTGCACTACGTCGGCAGCGAAATTGCGCCCGGCGTGAAGACCGAAGGCGGCATGTTGGAGCATCTGTTGAACGAGATCGAAGTCGAGTGCCTGCCCAAGGACCTGCCCGAGTTCGTCGAAGTCAACGTCTCCGAGATGAAGCTCGGCGATACCGTGCACATCGCCCAGCTCGCCCTGCCGGAAGGCGTGAAGGCCGTCGCCTCCATTCGTGGTGAAGATCCCGCCGTCGCCTCCTGCCACGTCATCGTGGTGGAAGAAGAGCCGGTGGTTGACCCCGCCGCTGCGACCGACGTGCCCGCCGCCAACCAGAAGGTGGACCCCAAGGCCGCTGCTGCAGCTACCAAGGGTGGCAAGGCTCCGGCTGGCAAGGCTGCCCCCGCCGCACCTGCTGCCAAGGCACCTGCCAAGAAGAAGTAGCGAAGCGAGGCACCGCGCCGCGAATGCAGCGCGCAAGCCGAGTCTGAGCTTGAGCCACAACCCCATCCGATTCGATGAACCGGATGGGGTTTTCTTTTGAAGCCATGCCCACTCCAACCCAAATTCTCATCGCAGGCCTCGGCAACCCCGGCCCCGACTACGCCCAGACCCGTCACAACGCGGGATTCTGGTTTGCGGATGCCGTGGCGGATCGCTTCAAGGGCGCGTGGAAGGTGGACAGCAAGTTTTTTGGCGAGACGTCGCGCGTGAAGATCGAAGGCGTGGACGTGCTGCTGCTCAAGCCTTCCACGTTCATGAATCGCAGCGGCCAGTCGGTGCAGGCGATGATGAACTTCTACAAGCTGCCGCCCGATGCTTTGTTGGCCGCGCACGACGAACTCGACATGCCCGCCGGCCAGATGCGCTTCAAGCTCGGCGGCGGTCACGGTGGCCATAACGGGCTGCGCGACATTCACAAACCACTGGGTGATGGCTATCGGCGCCTGCGCGTCGGCATCGGTCATCCGGGCGACAAGAATCTGGTGCTCAATTACGTGCTCGCGCGACCCTCGAAGGCCGACGAGCAACTGATACGCACCGGCATCGACCACGCGGTCAACGCACTGCCCGTCTGGCTCAGCCAGACGTGGGAAAAAGCGATGAACCAACTGCACACCGCATAATTTCACGAAGCACACCGAGCAAAAAATCATGGCGATCAAATGCGGCATCGTTGGCCTGCCCAACGTCGGCAAATCCACCCTCTTCAACGCGCTGACCAATGCGCAGAACGCGGCAGCCGAGAACTACCCCTTCTGCACCATCGACCCCAACACCGGCATCGTGCCGGTGCCAGATCTGCGCATGGCGGCACTCGCGGCCATCGTCAATCCGCAGAAGATGCAATACGCGACTGTCGAGTTCGTCGACATTGCCGGCCTCGTTGCAGGCGCCAGCAAGGGTGAAGGTCTGGGCAACCAGTTCTTGGCCCACATCCGCGAGACCGATGCGATTGCGCATGTCACCCGCTGCTTCATCAACGACGACATCATCCATGTCGCTAATAGTGTCGACCCGATCCGCGACATCGAGATTATCAACACCGAACTGGCACTGGCTGATCTCGACAGCGTGACCAAGGCCGCAGACCGCAACGCCAAACTGGTGCGCGCAGGTATTAAAGACGCCGCCGCCAAACAAGAGCTGCTGCTCAAGCTGCAAGCCCACTTGAACGAAGCCAAGGCCGTGCGTGCGCTGGCGCTCACGCCAGAAGAAAAGCTGATGGTGCGCGACATGATGCTCATCACCGCCAAGCCCGCGCTCTACGTCGCCAACGTCGACGAAGCCGCACTCAAAAACGGCAACGCCCTGCTTGACAAGGTGAAGGCATACGCCGCCGCCGAGGGTGCCACCGTAGTCGCTGTCTGCGCCTCCATCGAAGCGGAAATCGGCCAGCTCGACGAAGCCGACAAGGTCAGCTTCTTGGAAGATCTGGGCCTCACCGAGCCGGGCCTCAACCGCGTGATCCGCGCCGCCTACGACCTCTTGGGCCTACAGACCTACTTCACCGCAGGCGTGCAGGAAGTGCGCGCCTGGACCGTGAAGGTGGGTGCCACCGGCCCGCAAGCCGCAGGCGTGATCCACACCGACTTCGAGAAAGGCTTCATCCGCGCCGAAGTCATTGCCTTTGAGGACTTCATCAAGTTCAACGGCGAAGCCGGTGCGAAAGAAGCCGGCAAGTGGCGCTTGGAAGGCAAGGAATACATCGTCAAGGAAGGCGATGTGATGCATTTCCGCTTCAACGTCTAGTCCGTCAAGCGCGGCTGGCCGCCAGCCGCAGCACATCACTGTAGCCCGGCGGCACGGGCACTGCGTCTTTAGCGCGCAGCAGACGGTGCATCAGCGGCAGACGGTAGAAAGGCACCGAGGCCATCACGTGGTGTTCGAGGTGGTAGTTCACATGCATGGGTGCCACCGTCATCCGCGCCAGCCAGCCGGCGCGGGTGGTGCGGGTGTTCTTGAACATGTCGGCGCTGTCTTCGAGGCAGGCGTGCTCCGCCATGGAGCGGATGCGGATGAAGAGGCTGAAGGTGGTGAAGTAGGCCGCGACCCAGGCCCAGTAAGTCCACAGCACACCGGCGGCGGCGAGTGCGGTCACCAGCAGCAGGTTGGTGAGCACAAAACCCCACATGTTCTGCACGCCGCTGCGTGCGTAATCCTGCCAACGACGACCATTGCGCGGCAGGCGCTGCACCTCCGCCGCCACCGTGTAGCCGAACACGCCGATATCCATCAAGAACTGCGCGCCGATGCGACGCACAGCGGTTTGTCCCGTGAGGTCGCGGATAAACTTTTTCTTCAGCGAGCGGCGCGTGGTGGGCAGGTTTTTGGTGAGGCTCAGATCGGGATCAGCCGCCGTGCCAGTGTGCGTGTGGTGCTTGAGGTGATGGGTGCGATAGCGCGGCACGTCGTTCCAGATCAGGCGCGCGCACAACCAGTCACCAACGAAATCGTTGAGCCAGGGCGTGCGGAATAGCGTGCGGTGTGCGGCTTCGTGACTGAGGATGGCGAGTGCAAGCTGACGACCACCGAGCACGATCACCACCAGCAAGAACGTGAGCGGATTAGGGAAGGCCGCGAGGGCTGCGAAGCAAAGAGCAATCACCGCCCACACTCGCAGCACCGCGACGCCGCCGTGCAGGTCGGAACGGCGCGTGAGCTGGGTGATCTCGTCCCGCGTGAACAGCTCGTTGAGCTTGCGACGGGTGACGGTGGGCAGCTCGGTAGGCGTGCTGGAGGTGCTCATGATGTGGTCTCGCTCAATGGGTGCGCGCCGACTGGCCCGCTGTTTCAGATTTGAAAGTGATGCCGTTCGAGGCGCGCCAGATGGCCTTGCCGAAGGCGTCGAAGCGATGCACGGTTTCGACGAAAGCGCGGCGCGCTTCGATATCGACGAAGGGCGCGGGCAGCAGCGGGTCGTAGACGATCTCGCGGATAGCCTTGCCGCCGAGCAGGAAGGACTCGCGCGCGGCCACTTCGGCATCGAGCGCATCGGCGCGGGCCATCCAGCTTTCGAGTTGTGCGGTGAGCTTGCGGTAGCTGGCGTTGAGCGCCTTGCCGTCCCAGAGCTTCTTGATGCGGGCGCTGCGCTCGGCATCGAAATCGGCGGCGGCGAACACGCTCGCCTCGCCCTGAAGCCCCAGCTTGCGCAGCCGCTCGCGCACACCGGCGACGCCATCGCCGAGGTTATCCGGCCGCAGGAACAGACCCCATTCGAGCTCGCGGAAGCCGAGCATCTTCAAGGCCCGCTCGCGCTGGCGCAGCGCAGCGCGATTGCTGCGGCCGAGTGCGCCGCAATGCACGACCAGATAACCGCCCTGCCAGTCGCGCACCCGCTGCTCGCTGCTGCGCCAAGTGGCGACCTCATCGGCCAGCTCGTGGGCGGCGGCGCTCAGCACATAGCTGCCACGCTCGCTGGCCTCAATCAAACCCTCGGCCGAGAGCCGCACTAGGGCAACCCGCACGTTGTTGTCACGGATACCGAACAGCGCGCAGGCGGCAATACACTCCCGCGCGCTCAACGCCTCGCCTTCGCGGGCAAGCAGTAGATCGAGGATGATATTTTTGGCCTTGGGCTTCATTACAACTAGTGTCACGTTTTGACGATGATTGATACATTACTTCTACAGAGCAATATCCGTCAATTTTCGTAATATCACTTGGAGCCACACATGAGCGCCCTGTCCCTCGTACTGGTCGAACGCCGCGAACCGCTGCTGATCGTCACCATCCATCGCGCCGAGGCGCGCAATGCGGTGAATGGCCCGACCGCCGCCGCCTTGGCCGAAGCCTTTCGCGACTTCGAGGCCGACGACGCGCTCAAGGTCGCCATCCTCACCGGCATTGGTGGGCAGTTCTGCGCCGGGGCTGATCTCAAGGCCGTGGCTGGCGGCGCGGCCGGCCAAGCCAACCGCATTGCACCCGACGGGGACGGCCCGATGGGGCCGAGCCGAATGCAACTGAGCAAGCCAGTGATCGCGGCAGTAGAAGGTTACTGCGTGGCAGGCGGGCTGGAACTCGCACTCTGGTGCGACCTGCGCGTGGCCGACACCACAGCGGTGTTCGGCGTGTTCTGCCGCCGCTTCGGCGTGCCGCTAATCGACGGCGGCACGGTGCGCCTGCCGCGACTGATTGGCATGAGCCGCGCGCTCGATCTCATCCTCACCGGCCGGCCGGTCGCCGCTGACGAAGCCTTGCAGATGGGGCTCGCCAATCGCGTGGTGCCCGCAGGCGAAGCCCTCGCCGCCGCCGAGCAACTAGCCTTGCAGATCGCGGCCTTCCCTCAGACTTGCATGCGCGGCGATCGCCAGAGCGCCTACCAGCAATGGGGCATGGATGAGGCCGCAGCCATCAACAACGAGTTCGCCCACGGCATGAAAACCCTACAAAGTGGCGAAACCGTGGCAGGTGCAGGCCGGTTCAGCGGCGGTAGCGGGCGGCATGGCCAGTTTTAGGTATTACTCGACTGCGAGACCCAATTTCCCTACACTTCGCGCCCCTGAAAACCTGTGCCTACAGTGATGTAGCTCAGACGGTTAGAGCGAGGGATTCATAACCCCTAGGTCGGCGGTTCGATTCCGCCCATCACTACCAGTTTCAATGCTCAGAGCTTTCAGGGAAGTCTAGATAACCGCGCTAATGCGCGGTTTTTCTTTGGGTTTCGTGTTTTTGATGTCCAACAAGCGCCAAGGGAAGCCAACGCTTGCATCGGGTAACTTCGCGGGTAACTTGAGTGCAAATTTGCACATCGAGTAACCCCACAGATGCTCACTGACACCCTGATTCGCCGCGCCCAACCAAGAGTAAAGCCCTACAACCTGCCAAAAGAACTGGGGTTGTTCGTGATCGTGACGCCGAAGGGCTCCAAGTGGTGGCGTTTTTCATACAGCTTTGATGGCAAGGAAAAGACGATAAGTCTTGGAACGTATCCACTTATCCCCCTGAATCTTGCGCGTCAGCGCCGTGAAACACAGCGCAGGCTGGTTGCCCAAGGCATCGACCCTAGTGTTCAGCGCAAGAAAGAGCGCGAGTTACAAGCGGTAGCTGTCGTGAACACATTCGCGGCTGTCGTAGAGAAGTGGGAGAAGGATGAGATGGCCGCCAACTCCGACGAGTACCGAGCGACTGTTCGCAGGATGTTGGAAAGAGACGTGCTGCCATACGTTGGCGAGCGGCCGCTCACCGAAATCAGCACGCCTGAACTGATTGCTGTTTTCGATCGCATCCGCCAACGCGGTGTGGACGAAACTGCCCGGCGCGCTCGCACTGTTGTCGGCCAAGTGTTCCGTTACGCGATCCGTCGCGGCATCGCCCCCCATGACCATGACCCCACGCAAGCTCTAAGGGGGGAACGTCGCATCAAGCCCGTAAAACATTTTGCGGCCTTCACTGATCCTGATGATGTGTCGGCACTTATGCGGTCGATTTACGACTACAAGGGCACACCGGAAGTACGCGCAGCCCTCAAGCTGTCAGCAATGCTGTTTCAGCGGCCGGGTGAGATTCGGCAAATGCTCTGGACACAGCTTGATCTTGAGGCAGCCCAGTGGCGCTATGTGGTCAACAAAACAAAGCGCCAGACTGGTGCAAGCCATATCGTTCCGCTTCCCACACAGGCGGTGGCCATCCTGCGCGATCTGTTTCCACTGACTGGACATGGGTTGGCGTTGAAGCCGGATGCCCCCCGTTATGTATTTCCAACCCCAAAGACGCGGCTTCGCCCGCTGTCCGAAAATGCAGTGCGGCAGGCCTTACGGAACATGGGCTTTACCAATGACCAGATGACTGCGCATGGTTTCCGCGCCATGGCCCGTAGCCTACTGGCGGAAAAGCGTTGGAACACTGACGCCATCGAGCGTCAGCTTTCGCATAAAGCAGCTGGTCCACTTGGAGCCGCTTATGATCGTGCCGCGTTTCTGGATGAACGCAAAGCCATGATGCAGGCTTGGGCAGATTACTTGGATTTGCTGCGTGAACGCCGCAAGGTGGTGATGCTGCGCGCAGCCTGAAGAAATTTAACTTACCCAGCTACAGAACTCCGCCTACATCTTGTTCGACTTGCCTGATCAGTTCACTCGGTGTGGTTGCCAACACGTGTGCGAGCAAAAACAAAGTAGTTAAAGAGGGTTGATTTACGCCCCGTTCGATCTTTGAGACGAACGTCCTATCTACGCTGGCTTCAAGCGCCAAAATTTCTTGCGACATTCCGCGCTTCTTACGCTCGGCGCGAAGCACGCGACCGAAACGTTGGGGGATATTATTTTCACCATGGACCATTGCCCAGAGTCATGTGCAAGGGGCGTGGACGGCCACGGCATATATACATCACACTGTCCATAACGGAACGTCGTCGTGACGAGCCACGTAAAGCCGGGGAGCTTTGATGAACACAGGGAACTACCACTGCAACGCATGTGGGAGCGACACAAATGTCGCACTGATGAAAGGCAGCGGAATCATCGAGTTGTTTTTGTGGGTTGCCACCTTTATCGGGGGCGTTTTTTACTCAATGTGGCGTCGGTCAGGGCCTAAGAATACCTGCCCTATCTGCAAGAGCGACTCATTGATGCCGGCTCACCAAGCAACGCAGCGCGGCTTACTAGCCAAACCGCAATCTCAGCAGCAGCGAGCAGAAAAGGAGTGCCCTCACTGCGCGGAATTGATCTTGGCCAAAGCCAGCGTCTGCAAGCACTGCGGGAAATCCGTCTGATCAAATTATCGCTAGCGAACCTCAGCTTTTCCCTTAAGGCTGAATCTTGAATTTCTCGCGAAGAGCTGGTTGATTCACTCCTTGCCTGACTAGCTCTTTAGCAAGGAAAGGGTAACGGCGCTGCAAGAATTCAAGGGTTACGGCTTCGCGTGCGTACTCCATAAGGATGTTGCACCGTTCTTGGACGTAGCTGTCATCTTGGTTGAGTCGAAGCGAATTGATGCTGCTTTTTATCTGAACTCGAAGCTCTTTCGTTAACCCCGGATTTGGCATTAGTAAACATGAGGGGATTTCCAGACAAAACCAGTCGTCCTGAATCTCAAACGGGTCCAAAACATTCGTCAAATCACCCTTCGAGTTATTGACCTTCCCACCCGCAAGCCGAAAGTTATTCCACTCATAAGCCAGTTGAGGATGTATCGACTTCGGAAGGAAATGATCCACTGTGCCTTGCTGCGGCATATACATGGCCGTGTAAGCACAAATACCTTTATAGACCGCGTGAAGTTCAGGTGCTGCTCGCGTCCAGTAGTTCTTCTTTTTGAACTGGTCTGAGTTTGGGGTAGGACAAACGGCCAGAAAAACTGCGCCGGGCTCGCGAACGTCGATGTTAAAGCTTGGGTATTCCACAACACGCTCCACACGGATCATATTTTCACACCGTGCTGTTCGGCGAAATAAAGCCAACGAGGCCAAAACTTGTCTTCGCCCCCGAGGTGACGCTTTAGCTTGTTTGATACTGCTTCTACTTCATCGAAGCTGGGCTCGTCCTCAAGTTGAATACGCTTGGCTTCCTCAATTGCCATCTCCGCTTCACGCGATCGAGCCTGTCGCAATCCAAATAGCGGTGAGGTCAACCAGCCTGTTGCGTCGCCGTATTTCACGAAAGGCGTCTCTTCTAACCTCACAGAAGATTCAACACCGTATAGGTGGTAGAGGACATCTGTTGAGGCGTCAAAAGAAGACTCCATTGACGCAAGAATCATCGGAGAGTGGGTTGCAGCGATGGCTTGCAATGCCAGATCGCCGCTCAACAGATCACCGACGCTCATCAATGCCGGAAGCACTACTCGTTGCCATTTGGGATGAAGATGCGCCTCAAGCTCATCAACTATTACCATCATCCGCCGAAGAGGTAATCGGTTTAGGTTTCGAGCAGCTAATTCATGTTCCTGCCATGACCAAATAATTAGGTAGGCCAAGAGCAGAACACGTTGTACGCCCGACGACGCAAGTGTCACAGGGACAGTCCCATATCGGTGTTGGATGGTAGGAATTTCCCGCGGGTCACCCGGCAGTCGGACGGAGTTGCCGGGCGTAAGCGCGCCTAGGTCCTCCGGGGAAAGTCGCTTTAGAACGGCTGCGAACTGATCAAAAATCTTCTTATCGCTCGACTGCCAACGTATCCAATCGCGTATTAACCCTTCGATTAGACCCGGCCTGCCGTTCCATACCTCATAGGAAGTTAGGCAGCCAACCCCCGGGGCGCCACGATTGAACTTACTCCTTATAGGGTCTGAAACCGCAAATGAGCCGTCAGCGCGCGAAAACACAGCAAGTGCTTCAATGGTCATAGCTTCGCGCTGACGACCCCATTGCTGGCTGTTTCGATCGAATGTCGCAGTGAACGTTGATAATCGACCAGAGGTGCCACTGAGTGTGTAATCGACTTTCGGCGTTCCCTTTTGATCGTTGCCTTGGGGCATTGCCTCTCGATCGGGCCACAATCCAGTCGCGACCCACCAAGCAAAGTCCAGTAGGAAGGACTTCCCTAGTCCGTTATCACCGGTAATGATTGTCAGTCGTTGCCCAAAATTCAGAGTCATTTCAGGGGCGGGGCCGGCATTCTGTAAATGCAGGGAGGTTATTGTTCGCCCACCTTCTGCCTGAGCATCCGGAGGCTCCGGCAGAGCATGAAGGACAGAAGTCATCTCTAGAGGCTCAGCTACAAATGCCTCGCCTTCAGACAGCTGACTTTCCATCGACATCGTGGAGAACAACAGGCTTTGTTCTGCCTCGGTTATGTTGTATTCCGTGAAAAACAACTCCACCAAATCTTCGTAGCTAGAGATATCTGCAAGATCAGAATCCTTGTATAGCCAAACTGCCAGCGCGTCTGCTGGAACTGGAAACCGGATTTTGTTCTGCCTAAGCAGCGCCTCCATTCGGTCGAGGTAATCGGCGGCGAATCCCCATTGACGTGAATCACGGGGATGCAGAAACACGGAGCTAAAGGTCTGTGTATTTACGGTTTGGAGACCACTTGAAGGGTATTTTTTTGCTATCCAAAGCCTCGGCCCTCCTTTGAACGGCTGGAAGTACCAGTCACTACGCCTATCGATCCTATGTTGCTCGTCCATGTGCGAACGGGTCAGCTTATCGAGACTGACGTCTTCGAGGGATCCCACAGCCAAGCCAGCACGCTTGCAAGCAACGTAAGTAATCCCAAGAAATGGGTGAACCTCGGTGCGCAGAATATTGATCGCCCTTAGGACGGCGTTTACCGAAAGATACATCTCTCGCCCCCTTGGCAGTAACGCCTTTGATTCGCCTAGACCACCATGGTCTTTTTTTGACTCTTTATCTGCTGAACCATCAGGTCACAATAAGCCTTGTTCGCGTCGATGCCAATGGCTCGGAAACCTTGTTTCAGAGCAAAGACTAATGATGTTCCACTTCCCGCGAACGGGTCCAAAACCACTCCCCGAGGCGGAGTAGTTGTCAGTATCGGAATACGCACAAGCTCCTCGGAAAAACGAGCTTTGTGTCGCGCGGCTTGGCCTCGGACCGGTGGAACCTCCCAAGTGTCTAACGGAGGCAATACGCTTCCGGTCTCGGAAACGCGGCCAACTGAATTCTTGTCAAAGTAATACCACCGCTGCTTAACAAAGTGAAAAACATACTCATGTGACATCGAGCATCTGTCTCTCACTTGGTCCGGAATTGGATTTGGCTTGACCCAAATATTGTCGTTGCGAACGAGCCACCCACGATCCTGAAGCTCAATCGCCAAACGATGAGGAATAAGTAGTAACTGTTTAGGAACGCACCACTTTCCATCACCCTTCTTATCTTGCGGGCGAATACCGAATCGCCGGGCTGACTGCTTCAATTCACCGCTGCGATGCTCCCCTTTGCCACTCCAATAAGTGTCGCCAATATTTACCCAAAGGCTGCCGTTCTCGGCCAGTACACTGCCCGTCGCATCAAAGACTTCAGCCAAGGCAGCGACGAACTCAGCTGGGTGAGATTCGAGGCCAATCTGCTTGTCGACTCCGTAGTCGCGCTGCCCGTAGAAAGGTGGTGAAGTCACCACACAGTTGACCTTAACCCCTGCCTCCTTGAGCAACTTGAGTCCTTCCCTTACATCCATGTGAAGGACTAAAACATTGTCATCAGAGTAGTAAGCAGCTTCCAGTAATAGCTTCGACTTGAATGCTTTGTCGGACATCACTTTAGGATGCATGGCCTCATTCGCCTTCGTCGCAGGCCGGCTCAAGTCTGATGAGGTCTTTACAGGTCGAGGACCTGTTTTCTTTTTAGGTTGAGACATAGAGCGGGGTAACGATACAGAGATGGAAGGCCAATAGCCATGGACAGGGAGTCGGGTCAAACGGCTTGCGGCGCTGACGATGGAGCGTGCTGAAAAACAGGGGCTCTAACATTGTTCTGAGGTCATGCAGCCGTGCGAAAACTGCGCGCGTAACCACCCAGCCGAACGTGCTCCACAAATGCACGCCAAAGCTCGGGATCACTGAATCGCCTGTGCAATTTCGACCGGTGGCAATTTCGACAAACTGCGAACATCGCCGGCTGAACCCATGAGTACGGCAACGCGTAGGATTCGGAGTGATATTCGACCGGCACGTCGGGGTCGCCGCACAACGTGCAAGGGCCACTCGGCGGAGGAAGCGCGCCGACCTGTATTGCACGAACCATCGTCTTGCGAAGTGCCTCCCGTTGTGAGGGGCTGAAGCCGTTATACCAACCCTTAGCCCTCGGCGGTTCTGCGTTGGTGCCAAGCAGCAATACGAGCAGTGGCGGTAGCGGACAGTCAGACCTTTTCACAGGACTGCCCCGGCAGCGTTATCGACGAATAAATCCCCATCGCGGACGTAACGCGCCAACATCGCTTCACTGCGGTGTCCCGACTGCGCTCTAAGCTTCCAGCTCGACACCCCAGCCTTGGCCGCCGAGGTCAGCAATCCGGCACGCAAACTGTGTCCTGCGAATCTTGTTCCATCGAGACCGGCGGCCGTGGCGTATGCCTTCACCAGAATCGCGATGCTTTGGCCGGTCATTGCAGCGGTCTGGATGTGTCCGCCTTTCCTGATAGACCGGAACACCGGCCCCGCCGATATGCCCGCATGATCGAGCCACGCTTTCAGCGCCTTGACCGGGCAGGCGCGCGAACGGCCGTAGGGAATGCCGATATCACGACCGGCCGCTTCTTGGTCGGTCTTCGATTTGCGCAGGCGAAGCACCAGACCCTCGGCAACGAATCGCAGGTCATCGAAGCCTACGTTTGCAAGTTCGCTTCGCCGTAGCGCAGAAGCAAACCCAATCAGCAACAACGCCCGGTCGCGGATACCCTTGGTGGATTCGGGGATCAGCGGTAGGAGGGAAAACAAGTCTTCACGAAGGAGCGGATCAACCTGACGCTGTGAGGTGCCGTGAGTACGACGAATTCCGCGAAGCGTAGCCCTGACAATTTCGGTGTTGCAGGGATTGGGCATGCCCTGACCGGTGTGCGCCTTGCCGATTGCGACCAGACGACGAGCCAGTGTGAAAGGCGACCGACCCGTGGCTTGGTCGGCTAAGTAAGCAGCGACCATCGCTGGGGTAGAGGGGATTTTCCCTCCAGCAGCTGCAAAAGCGCGAAGGTCAGATGTATAGGCTCGCTTTGAATTTGAGGCGAGACTCGCGTCTAAGTACCGTGCAAGCACGGAGTCAGACGATAGTTCTGTGCAATTAATTGCACAATTTTGATAGTTTTTAACTATCAATTGGACTGACGAATCTGGCTTCGATAATGAGGTGTTATCGATTGTCAACGCTCCACGGCTTGGATATCTACTATATAAAAGATAGTAGCGATTGTCAAAGAATCTTTATTGCTTTCAATGACTTTATTTGATGCAGCGCTTTCCCCGAAGCCGGATATCTATACGACCACCTGATGTGACGGTAGCCGAGGAGGCTTGGGATTAAAGCTGATGAACGACTTTCGGTCTTTCGCGGACGCTGATTCAGCCACAGCAGCCAGCCTCCGGCGATAGTGCTCGTGCTCTTTGGCGCTGCGGAGCACGTCCGCGGCGCGTTTCAATACAACCATGGCCGCAGCGCGAGGTGCCTGAAGTTCGTTGACACGCTTTTTATCCACATCAACACCATAGCAATCGGCAAGTTCGTAAAGCTCGCGCAATTTCAGGTCGATTTCCTCGTAGGCGAGTCTTGCGCGCGTGTGATTGCCTTCCGCCCGCCTCAAGAACCATTCCTCGCGGGTGTCCTCAAGCAACCCATCGCGGGTCCAAACTTGCTCGCAATGCATCTCCTTCCCTATTGGCCACGGGGTATGAGCCCATACATCGGGTTTGGAAGGACTAGCCTTTGCCTTCATGTTGCACTTGCCGTCGAGCACCTCCTGATCCGACCAGCCTGCCTTGTGGTGTTTGTACATGCTGGAGGGGTTCATATTTTTGATCTTTGACCACTGAGCAATCGTGTGCTTTTCCCCAGTCTTGCTGGTGAGCCATACGTTATTGCCCTTGTTGTTGTTCTGGGCATAGTCGTCACGCCATTCGACCTTACCCGGCCCGTATTCGAGATCGTTGTAGTCAATGCGGTCGAGCGAGAATTTCTCGTGCAGCCTCGGACCACAGTGGCGGAGAAACCAGCGAAACTCCTCGAATTCTTGCGACAACAGAAAACCATGCTTCTTGCACCGCGTTTTCATGTTTTTCCAAGAGCTGTATGTCAGCCGATACTTGTCTTGGAGGGCTGTTGCCGACATCTGCTTTGCTTCGACCTTGTCGCAGTCAGATAAGTAGTCGGTA
This sequence comes from Stagnimonas sp., assembly GCA_965279705.1. Classification (GTDB taxonomy): domain Bacteria; phylum Pseudomonadota; class Gammaproteobacteria; order Nevskiales; family Nevskiaceae; genus Stagnimonas. The sequence goes on along the minus strand of OZ257257.1, from coordinate 1,097,523 downwards.
ATGAGCTGCTCCGCCGCCCACGATTTACTAGCGCCTACCGATTTACTGAAAGCTTTTTTGTCTTCTTTAGCATTCGGATTTCCAGCCTTCAGAAAAACAACGTTACTGCCCTTCGCACTAGCAACCATGGGATACCTCCATGCCTTTGCGGGCCGGTGTGGTGTTAGAAAATGCAGCGCGAGCCGCGAGAAAATCTGCAACTGCTGCGTCGGTAAAGAAAGTTTGTTATTTCCTGACGCAGCGTTCGTTGATCCACGCTTCAACCTCGTCGCTGCGCCACGCGACCGAGCGCGTGCCAATGGACACGGGCTTTGGGAACTGACCCTTGCTGATAGCCAAATAGAGGGTCGACCTCGGCAATCCAGTCATGGCGGTTACAGCATGGCGACGGAGCAACGTCATCGATCTCGCACTTCCTAGAAACTGTGCAGGGAAGATAAGGAGGCCGACTTTCAACCGCGAGTATTTCAGCGGGAATGTGCTGGCAAGAGCGGGAAAGTGCTGAAAGCTGCTGCGAGAATCTAAGTGTCCAGCAGGGGGGAATGCGTCATCTTCCGTAACGCCGATTGGCCAGCGTCGTCAGACTTCGAGATGTCGGACCCCCAACGATTTAAGAGGGACCGATTGGCATCCACTTGGGAGAACTTCTGATCCAATCGAAGTCGAAGGTATAGGAGGCGCACGATGGTCTTCTTGACCTTGTATCTCACCCACCGTGCATGGCCACCGAGGCTCCGCCCCGAGCAAGAATCCACATCGATATTTAACGCAGCGAGCTTGTCGAGGACCAATTGCGTGGATGTGCGCCCTCTGAAGTAACCGCTAAGCAAAGCATTGCGGTGTTCCCACTCATAGGTGGGGTAGTACATGACAAGGCGTGAGAGTTCCACTTCGTCTGGGGTGATTACCAACTCGTCCGTGATCGACAACAGTTCTTGGGCCATTCTCTCTTCAAGATTTTGTTGCGTTGTAAACAGTGCTCAGGCAGTTGCAACTTGGGTTCGGTGTAGGCGAAGCGCGAAACGTTGCGCAACTTGGCCCACAAATATGATCGACAATGGACCACTCGTCCGAAACATACCAATGATTGCTACGCTGATTAATGGTGATCTCAGGCAACTTGTCTTAAAAATCACTTGTTGAAACGCGCTGTCGGGTAACTTTTCGAGCAACACTGAAAAGCTCCATTAACTATTTTCAATCAAGACAAGCAGATAGCTTTAGTTGTTGGGTGAGCCCATCACTACCAGGCTTCTCAGGCAAAAAAGCCGCGCACTGCGCGGCCTTTTTTTGCCTGACGTTGCAGCTACTTGGTTTGCGCGCCGATGGTAGCCAGCAACTTCATCCACGGCAGCAAATGTGGACCAAGTACCGCCTTGCCGGTCACCAATAGCGCGCAAGAAATATCCCGCCTCGGGTCGGCCCAGCCCAGAATGTTCATGAAACCCAGATGCCCGTATGCGCCCGTGGTGAACGGCCCGTACAGGCTCATGGCCCCACCCATCATCATGCCCTCGCTGTAGTGCATGGGGATCATCAGCGTCGCATCGGGGATCGGGTAACCCACCGGCTTCACTGCACGAGTAATGGTTTCGTTTTTCAGGATGACCTTGCCGTTGTAGACGCCGCCATCGAGCAGCATCTGGAAGAAACGGCTGGTTTCCTCCGCCGTCGCGTAGATGTTGCCAGCCGGAATCACCGCATCCATGAAGGCGTCGGTATTACTGGCGGCCACTACCTCTTCAAACGGCACGATCAACGCGCGCTCCAGCACCGGCGCGATCGGAAACAGCACCGGCATGCCGGCGGCGGCGTTCACAGCCACGTCGCCGCGATACTTTGTGGGAAGGCCATAGGTGAAGTGCTTCATGCCTAAAGGCTTGCGCAGCTTCTCTTCGTGATACGCGGTCATCGGCTTGCCGGTGACGCGCTGGATGATCTCGCCGATGACGAAACCGCCAGTGATGGCGTGGTAGGCGACCATGCGCAGACGGCCCACTTTGGCGTTGGCGATGTGATCGCAGATCCAGTCCCAGTCGTTGAGCTTTTCGACGGCGCGGTCTTGCGGATCGAGCGCCAGGCCGGGGATGCCGCCGCGATGGCTCAGGATGTCGCGCACGGTGATGAGCGCCTTGCCCTTGCGGCCGAATGCGGGCCAGTAGCGAGCGACGGGGGCGTCGAGCTCGATGCCGCCCTCTTCCGCCAGCTTGTGGGCGAGGATCGCCGTCACGGCCTTGGAGGCCGAGAACAGGCAGACCGGCGTTTCCGGCTTGATGAGCACTTTCTCGGCATCGCGCGCGTCGCTGGGCGCATTGCCACGCGCATGGCCGAGGGCGCGGTTAAGCACCAGCTTGCCGCCCTTGCGCAGGGCGAAGGTCATGCCGGGATGCGCGCCACTGCGATACAGGGCTTCAAGGTCTGCAACGATCTTGTCGATCTTTACCTGCGTGAGGCCAGCGCTTTCGGGCGCCGCCTCGTCGCCAATCGTGGTTACTGAATTCAGCGAACCGCCAGGCACGGTAATACGCGAATCGCCGTAGCCGGCGAGCCGCTGCGATGCCGCTACGACGTGCGCAAAAGCCTCAGGAATCCCCCTCACCATCGTCTCTCTCCTCGTATGCCGATTTATGGTCGTCTTCGTCTTCGTCCTCGTCGCCGTCGGCAAGGCGCTCGCGGTGTTCACTCAGGTTTTCGATGAAGGCCTTGGCAATGCCTTCGTCCATCATTTGCAACTCGATCTCGTCGCGCAGCTCGATGGAGTTGTAATCGTCGTCATCCACGTCGATGGTGGCGTCGAGCGTGAGCTGGCCGTCCCAACCGTGCTCCAGCACGAAGGCCACCAGCGAAGGCTCGATCTCTTCGTCGCCGGGGCGGAAATCCCAGCGTTCTTCGTCCTCGTACCAGAGCACTGCCTGGGGGATCTGGGTTTCGAGATAGGCAATGGCGGCTTCGGCGTAGACGGCGGAGAACTGGGCGGCAGTGTCGATGTTCATGGCGTTTGTAGTGTTCGGTGCGGTGCGAATTATGCGGGATAGCCGGTGATTTTTCGGATGCGCTCGTAGAGCGGTTTGAGGCGGGGATACAGCTCGCGATAGACGCCGCGATAGAGCGCGTCGTAGGTGCGTGCGGCTTCAGGGTTGGGGGTGAATTGCTGGCCGGGCTTGCACATGGCCAGCACGGCAGTGGCGTGGTCTTTATGCAGACCCAAGCCGACTGCACAGTTAATGGCGGCACCGAGCGCGCTGGTCTCGTAGATGACAGGCCGCTCGGCGACGAGATTGAACACATCCGCCGTGATCTGCATCGCCGCATCGCTCTGGCTGCCGCCACCGCCGACGATCAGCCGGTTGATGCGCTGCCCCAGCTTTTTTTCGATCTGCTCGCGACCAGCGCGCAGGCCATACACCAGACCTTCGAGAATGGCGCGGTAGAAATGCGCGCGGGTATGCACATCGCCAAAGCCGACGATTGCCCCCTTGGCTTCGGGGCCGGGGTCGCGCACGCCGGGGCTCCAGTACGGTTGCAGGGTGAGGCCGAGCGCGCCCGCCGGCACGGCCTTGATGAGTTCGTCGAACAGCGACTCCACCGACACACCACGCTCGGCAGCCAGCGTCGTTTCGCGGTGCGCGAACTCGCGCTTGAACCAGCTCACCAGCCAGAACCCGCGATAGATCTGGATCTCGGTATTCCACGCACCCGGCATCGCCGCCGGATAGGACGGCAGCAGACGCTGCACTTCGAGATAGCGCGGCTGCGTCGTGTTGATGGTGGCGCTGGTGCCGAAGCTGAGTTGTGCCGTAAGGGGATCGACCGCACCGCAGCCGAGCACCTCGCAGGCCTTGTCGGCACCAGCAGCAATCACCGGCAAGGCGGGCGGCAAGCCGAGTGCGGCAGCGGCACTGGCCGTGAGCGCACCCATCGGCTGCCCCGGCTTCACCAGTCGCGGCAGGCGATCACGTGTGACGGCAAAAGCCTGCCACTTGAAATCGCTTGGGGCCGCCCATTGCTGCTGCTTGTAGTCGAAGGGCACATAGCCCACCTGCGAGCCGACTGAATCCACGAACTCGCCCGTGAGCCGATGACAGAGCCAGCCCGAGAGAAACAGGAACTTGGCGGTGTCGTGCCAGAGCTTAGGCTCGTGCTGCCACAACCAGTTGCACTCCGCTTGGCGCTGCGCGTGGCGGATGAGCGGGCCCGCCCCGGCGAGCGCGAATGCCGTGCGCCAGGCAGCAGACATCACCGGTGGCGCAGCGGACTCGCGCTGGTCGAGCCAGACGATGGCAGGGCGCAGCGGCCTGCCCTGCGCATCGGTACAGATCATCGTCGCGCGCTGGGTGGTGAGGGCGAGACCAGCGATCTGCTGCGGGTCGATGCCCTGCGTCCACAGGCTCTGGCAGGCGCTGACCACGGCATCCCAGTAGAGCATCGGGTCCTGCTCGGCCCAGCCCGGCTGCGGCGCCGTGTGCACCGGCTCGTGCGCGATCTGCGCCTTGGCCAGCAGCGCCCCAGCGGCATCGAACACGATCGCGCGCGTACTCTGGGTGCCCACATCAATCGCCAGCAAGAGGTTGGATGACAAAGGCGCTCTCCGGCGCGTGCGGAGGGCGAGTTTAGTTGCTGCCGGGCACGCTGTGCTGCTGCCGCATGTGGGCACGGTATTGCGCGGCCTCGGCGGTGCAGCGCGCGTCATCCCAGCCGAGTGCAGTACGGCAGGCGGCGAGTGCGGGGTCGATCATCGCCTCGGCAAAATCCTGCAGCACGAGGCCCGCGCGGCTACGACGCAGCAGCAAATCATCGAGATGACGCACCTGCTCGCTGGCGCGCGCACCGATCTGCTGCGCCGTGGGTGCCTGTGAAGGCGATTCCTGCCGTGGGTGATCGAACAGCGGCGCATCGTCTGCGGCCAGTCGCAAGGCGGGCAGCTGTTTGGCGGCTTCGGCCAGCACCTGCCGCGCGGTAACGCGAAAGGTGGTGAGCTTGCCACCGGTGATGCCGATAAAGCCGGGGGCTGACCACTGCGCTGATTCGCGCGAGGCGGATGAGGGTTTGCCATCGCCGTCGTCGACGATGGAGCGCACGCCCGCGAAACTGCTGAGCGTCTCGTCGAGCTTCAGGCCCACGTTGGGCATGAGCCAGTCGAAGGCTTCGAGCAGATAGTCCGCCTCTGGCCTGCTCATGCGGGGCGACCACAAATCTTCGCGGTGATCGAGGTCAGTGGTGCCGATGAGCGTCGCGCCCTGCCAGGGATAGGCGAATACCGGGCGACGATCACGCGGGTGGAAAAAACTCACGGCGCAAGGCAGCGGCAGGCGCGCGTGCGGATAAACCAGATGCGAGCCGCGCAGCGGGCGCAGCTTGGGTGCGGTGATGCCCTGCCCTTGCATGCCCTCGGCCCAGACGCCACTGGCATTGATGACGATAGTCGCCGCAACTTCGCACGTGTCACCGGTTTCCACATCGCGCAGGGCCATGCCACAGGTGCGGCCCTGCGCCTGCAAGAGCTGCTCGGCGCGCACGTAATTGACCGCGGTGCCGCCATCGCGCTGGCCCTGCTCGATCAAGCGCCAGACCAGACGGCAGTCGTCGGTGCGGGCGTCCTGATACTGCAAAGCACCCAGCAGATTGTGCGTGGCGAGCTGGGGTGTGATCGCGAGTGCAGCGGCGACATCGAGACTCTGCGAACGTGCCGCGGCATCACGCGCAAAAAGATCGTAGAGCCACAAACCCATACGCACCAGGCCACGCGAAGGCTGCACGCCGCGATAGCAAGGCAGCAGAAAATCCAGCCGCTCGACGAGGTCGGGTGCCTCGTGCAGAAGGCGCTGTCGCTCGCGCACCGACTCCGCCGTGAGCCGCCATTCACCGGTCTGCAAATAGCGCAGGCCACCGTGCACGAGCTTGGATGACCACGACGAAGTGCCGCTGGCAAAGTCGCGTGCCTCCACCAGCAGCACGCTTACACCCGCCCGCGACGCCTCGCGGAAGATGCCCGCGCCGGTGATGCCGCCACCGATGATGACGAGGTCGTATCTCGGCGCTAAGTCGGTCAGACGCATCAAAGAAACAGCTTGCCTGGATTCATCAACCCCTGCGGGTCGAACTCACGCGCCATCGCGCGGATGAGGTCGATACCCAACTCGCCTTTTTCCCGCACCAGATAGGGCGCGTGATCACGGCCGACACCATGCTGGTGGCTGATGGTGCCGCCGCTGGCAACGATGGCCTCGCTGGTCGCGGCCTTGAGCAGCTTCCAGCGTTCGAGATCGCGCTCGTAATCACCACCAGCGCGAAACACGAAGGTGGAATACACACTGCAACCGCTGCGATACACATGCGAAAGGTGTGTGAAGCAGTGGGCACGCTCGCCGAAGCTGGCGAACACTTTCTGCGCCGCGGCCTCGACGGCGCGCATCGCGGTGGTGGCATTGGCCCAACTCACGCAGGTCTCGACCGTATCCGCACCGTAACCTACCTCCCACAGCGAGTTGCGCAGATACGGGCCCTTGAAGCGGTTCTTCGCCCAGCCCTTGCCGATGGCGCGCCCAGTGTTCACACCTTTGTATTGTTTGGCGATGCCGAGCGCCTCGCGTTTCAGGCGCAGCACATCGCGGTGGCTGCCGGTGGTGCCGATCAACAGCATTACCGGCCGCTCGCCGATCTTGCGCATCTTGAGATAGCGCTTGAGCCAGGTGATGAGTTTCTCGTGCCCTGCGAGCGCCAACTGGGTCTCGGTCTCGATCTCGTTGGAGAGCCGCAGCATCGACAGGCCCAGATCGGACTGCGCCAATGCGCGAGCGGCCTCGACACCGGCCTCCCAATACGGGAAGAACACAGCATGAAAATCTTCGTGCGTCGGGATCGGGCGAATACGCACGGTGGCTTCAGTGACCAGTCCCAATCGGCCTTCGCTGCCCATCAGCGCCTCGCGAATGTCAGGGCCGGCACTCGATGCCGGCAAGCCGCCGATGGCCACCACGCCGCGCGGTGTCGAGAGTCGCGCGCTGTGCAACATCTGCTCGATGCGTCCATAGCGCAGCGATTGCTGACCGCTGGAGCGCGTCACCACCCAGCCGCCCACCGTTGAATACTCATAGCTCTGCGGAAAGTGGCCCAGCAAAAAGCCCTGCTGCTTGAGCTGTGTCTCGACCATCGGCCCCGGCGTGCCGGCATCGAATGTGGCCAGCCAGTTGCGGGTATCAAGGTTCTTCAAACGATTGAGCTTTTTCAGGCTGATATTGATCACTGGCCGGTCGCCCACGGCATGCGGTTGCGGCACGTGCAGATGCCCGACCACGCTGGTACCGCCGCCGTATGGGATAACCACGGCGCCGATGTTGAGCGCGGCTTGCAGTGCGATGTCGGCTTCTTCGCGGGTGGTGGGCAGGGCCACACCATCGGCCACCGGGCCGAGCTTGCCGTAACGCAGGGCCAGCCAATCGGGATAGCTCTGGCCGCGCGAGTGATCGAGGCGTGTGGCGGCATCGGTAGTGAAATAAGGGCCATCGGCAAGCCGTGAGGACGTTACGTTCAACAGCACCGACTCGCGGCTGACGTCCTGATTCGGCGTGCACTCCCCGACCCGCTCTTTCAGAAATTGGCGCGCTTCCGCGCTGAGCGGAGTGTGTTCGCTGGTCTCACCCCAGCCGTTCCATCGCCGCATGTTCTGCTCCCTGTCTTTAAGCGGTACGCAGTATGCCAGCCGCACGCTTCAAAGCCGTGGCGCGGCTTGCTGCGCGATGCGGCGCAGGGTTTTGAGGGTGAGGCAGGGTTCGTCCATGTGGCCGGTGAGTACGGCGGCGGGCTGATCGACCTCGCCCAAGTGATTGAGCACGAGCGCGGCGCCGAGAAAATCCTGCGATAGCGTCTCGGCATTGAGCGTTATTACAGTGGGGATACCCGCACCGCGCGCGGCGGCGAGGCCAATCGCGGAGTCCTCGATGGCGATGCACTCGTAGTGCAGCAGCTTCAACTTGCTGACCGCGTGGCGATACAAATCCGGCGCAGGCTTGCGTGCAAAGCCAGACTCACCGCCGACGATGAGCGAGATGCGCTTGGCAAGCTCCGCCCCCAGCCCATGCTTGATGAAGGACTTGATGCTGCGTGCGCTGGCATTGCTCACCACCGCGAGGCGCAGGCCCGCATCGCTGGCTTCACAGAGCAGGCGCTCCACACCAGGCCGCAGCGGCACTTGGCCTTCCTCCAAGCGCCGGTTGAAGTGCTGGGATTTGACCCCGTGGACATGATCCACCCAAGCCTCCGCACTCTCGCTCACGGCCTCGGCGTGCTCGCCCAGCTCCGGCTCGTAGCGCTTCAAGTAATGGTGCAGGCGATCCTTGCCACTGGGGCGTTCGAGCAGGCGCTTGTAGAGCCGTTCGCTCCAGCGAAAGCGTAATCCCAGTTCGCGGAAGGCGTCGTTGTAGGCGGGACGATGCCCAAGCGCTTCGGTCTCAGCCAGAGTACCGTCGAGGTCGAACAGCAGCGCGCGCAGTGTCATTGCCGCTGCGCCCTTGCGCGCAGTCGCAGTGCTAAAAGCGCGCGGGACTTCATCCGCATATTCTAGGTGCGCATTCGTATGGAATGCCTTGATTCGTCAACGATCGTGATGTTGATCACGCCACCCTATCGCGGCCGGTTCGCGCCAACCCCTTCAGGCCCGCTGCATTTGGGCTCGCTGTTTACCGCGCTGGCGAGTTGGCTGGCGGCGCGTCAAGCGGGTGGCGCCTGGTATTTGCGCATCGACGATCTGGACCGCCCCCGCTGTATCGCCGGTGCTGAAGACACCATCCTGCACCAGCTTGAAGCGCATGGTCTGTATTGGGATGGCGCACCGGAACGGCAAACCGAGCACACAGCGCAATACCAAGCCGCACTGCATCAGCTTGAGCGACAAGGCCAGCTCTACGCCTGCACCTGTACTCGCGCCCTGCTGACGACCACTGCATTGCCCGGACCTGATGACCCTATTTATCCAGGCACTTGTCGCTCACGTATGTCGGTTGCCAATAAACCGGCAGCGCTGCGGTTGCGTGTGCCCGACGGCGTGCTGCAATGGCAGGACGGCATACAAGGCCCAATAAGCCGCGCAATGCCCGCGGAGGCAGGTGACTTTGTACTGCGACGCGCCGATGGCCAGATTGGCTATCACCTGGCCTGCACACTGGATGAACACCGCATGGGCATCACTGAAGTCGTGCGCGGTGCAGACTTGCTGGGTGCAACCGTGAACCAACTGGCCTTGTTCAAGGCACTCGTGCTGACAGCACCCGATTACACGCATGTGCCTGTTCTGTTGGAAGCAGATGGCAGGAAGCTGTCAAAGCAAAACGGTGCCGCTGCACTGGCAATCGATCACGCCAGCATCAGCAACCAGCTGCTGTTTTGCCTCGCCGCAATGCGTCTTGTACCGCCGCCTGAGCTGACAGAGGCGAGTGCGGAAACAATTTTGCAATGGGCTTTGCAACACTGGCATCCGCAACATCTCGTCAGCACAATGGCTCTGACCATCGCAGAGTTCGCTTTGCCCTAGCGGCCTTGCTCTGGCATTCTTGCCGCAGTGCAACAAACTTAGGCGGCAAGCAGCATGAGTGATGTACGCGTCATCAAGAAATATCCCAACCGGCGTCTATACGACACGCAGGTCAGCCGCTACATCACGCTGGAAGAAGTGCGCCAGCTCGTGCTGCAAAACGTGGTGTTTAGAGTCGAAGACAAACGCACATCCGATGACATCACCCGCACCATTCTGTTGCAGGTGATTGCCGAGCAGGAAGAAAACGGCAACCCGATCTTCAGCGTCGAACTACTCAGTTTTATCGTGCGCTACTACGGCGACCCGATGCAGTCGAGCATCAGCCGCTATCTCGAGCTTTCGCTGCGCCTGTTCGCTGAACAGCAGAATCACTTCACCGATCAGCTGCGCGGCATGCTCGGCCAAGCCCAGCAGCCTGTACTGGCGTTGAAAGAACTCGTGCTGAAAGAGATGGCCGACAAGCAGTTGCCGGTATGGCGCGCCGTGCGCAAGGAGTTCATCAAGAACCTCGAACGCGCCAAGGCCATCAAGCCGCTATTACGCGGTGATGACGAATCGGGCACGCCCTGAGCTGCCAACGACTCGGGTTAGGCCGATTGGCACGCTGATTGCTGAGTAAAACGATGAAAGTTGAGAGCCAGATCAAAGAAATTAATGACGAACCCGTCATTGTTTTGAAACAATAAGATTCAGATCATTGATTTACTTACACTTTTAAAGAATTCATCAAAATTGACAGTCTAGATTTCCATCTCTATACTGCACTGCAACAAAAGTCGGAAAGCAAAAAACCCGGTCAGCTAACCGGTGAGGGTTTCGCTTCCGGGTTTCGTTATGATCTCCTCCAGAAAAGCCTCGGCTTTTCTAGCACTTACCCCCTTCTTTATCGAAGGGGGTTTTTTTTGGCTTTTGAAAGCCAACGCGCGGATTGTGCTGCGCTCAAGCCTTCATGACAAGCCTTTCGGCGGTCTTTTGTTGAACTATTTGCACGATATCGGTGAATTGAACTGAATTGTTGCGCCGCACAACAAAAAAGCCGCCCAAAAGGCGGCTTTTTTGCAGCGATAAGCTAAACCTGACGTTATGCAGCACCCACGTCAGAAGCCTTCATCGACAGGCGAATCTTGCCGTCGCGGCCGACTTCGAGCACTTTCACGCGCACGATATCGCCCTCTTTCACCACGTTCTCCACTTTCTCGACGCGCTCTTCAGAAAGCTGGCTGATGTGAACCAGACCATCACGGCCGGGCAGAATCGTCACGAACGCACCGAAGTCCATCAGGCGGGCCACGCGGCCTTCGTAGATGTCGCCCACCTGCACTTCGCGGGTCAGCATGGTGATGCGCGCAATCGCGGCTTCAGCAGCTTCGCCGCTGGTCGCCGCGATCTTGATAGTGCCGTCGTCCTGGATGTCGATCGAGGTGCCGGTCGCTTCGGTGATCGAGCGGATGGTCGCGCCGCCCTTGCCGATGACTTCGCGGATCTTCTCCGGGTTGATCTTGATGGTGGTGATACGCGGCGCGTAGCTCGACAGCTCGCCGCGAGTAGACGGCAGTGCGGCAGTCATCGCGGTGAGGATGTGCAGGCGTGCGGCCTTGGCCTGCTCCAACGCCAGCTTCATGATCTCGCCGGTGATACCGGCGGTCTTGATGTCCATCTGCAAAGCGCTGATGCCGTTGACCGAGCCAGCCACCTTGAAGTCCATGTCGCCGAGATGATCTTCGTCACCGAGAATGTCGGTGAGCACGGCAAAGCGCGAGCCTTCGAGAATCAGGCCCATGGCCACACCGGCGACCGGCGCCTTCAAGGGCACGCCGGCGTCCATCAACGCCAAGCTGGCGGAGCAGACCGAGGCCATCGACGAAGAGCCATTCGACTCCATCACTTCGGTGACGACGCGGACCACGTAGGGGAACTCGCGCTCCAGATCCGGCATCACAGCCAGCAGGCCGCGCTTGGCGAGACGGCCGTGGCCGATTTCGCGGCGCTTGGGCGCGTTGAGGCGGCCGGTTTCGCCGACGCAGTAGGGAGGGAAGTTGTAGTTGAACAGGAAGGTGTCCTTGCTCTCGCCGCTAGCAGCGTCGATGAGCTGGTTGTCCTTACCGGTGCCGAGGGTGACGGCGGCGACGACCTGCGTCTCGCCACGGGTGAACACGGACGAACCGTGCACGCGGGGCAGAATCGAGGTGCCCATGGTCAGGCCACGCACGGTGGTGCGGTCACGGCCGTCGATGCGCGGCTGGCCATCGAGAATACGGTTGCGGACGACCTTGGCTTCGAGGTTGCCGAACGCATCCTTCACTTTGCCGGCGGTGAACTGCGGGGCGTCGCCCGAAGCGAGCTGCTCGGTGAGACGCTTCTTGACGGCACCGACGGCGGTCTGGCGCGCCATCTTCTCGGTGATGCTGTAGGCGGCGGTCACGTCGGCTTCGGCGGCGTCCATGGCGGCGGTGAGCGCAGCCGGTTCAGCAGGCGCGCTCCACTCGATTTTCGGCTTGCCAGCAATGGCGACGAGTTCGTTGATGGCCTTGATGGCGACCTGCATCTGCTCATGGCCGAACAGCACGGCGCCGAGCATCACTTCCTCGCTCAACTGCTGGGCCTCGGACTCGACCATCATCACAGCGCTGGCGGTACCGGCGACGACGAGATCGAGCTGCGAAGTGGTGAGCTGGGCTGCGGTGGGGTTGAGGATGTACTGGCCGTTGGCATAACCAACGCGCGCAGCACCGATCGGGCCCTGGAAAGGCACGCCGGAGAGCGACATGGCAGCGGAGGCGCCGATGAGGGCCGCGATATCACCGCTCACCTGCGGGTTGAGCGACAGCACCGTCGCCACCACCTGAATTTCGTTGTAATAGCCTTCCGGGAACAGCGGGCGCAGCGGACGGTCGATGAGGCGCGAGGTCAGCGTCTCGTTCTCGGTCTGGCGGCCTTCGCGCTTGAAGAAACCACCGGGAATACGGCCGCCGGCGTAGAAGCGCTCCATGTAATCGACGGTGAGCGGGAAGAAATCCTGGCCTTCCTTCGCTTCCTTCTTGGCGACGACCGACACCAGCACCACGGTCTCGGCGATAGAGACGACGACGGCAGCGGTAGCCTGGCGAGCCATGTGGCCGGTTTCGAGCACGACTTCGTGCTGGCCGTATTGGAATGCAACGCGTGTGGCGGGGACGGGGAACGTCATGGTCTTCTTTCTCTCGTTTGGATTCTTGGCGCAGTTGCCCGGATGGCGAATGCGGTTTCAACAGCGTCATGCAAGACGCACAAAAACAAACCGCGCCAGTGGCGCGGTTTGTGGGGTCGCTTAGCGGCGGAGGCCGAGGTCAGCGATCAGCTTGGTGTAACGGGGGGCGTCGGTGCTCTTGAGGTAGTCGAGCATCTGGCGGCGCTGGTTGACCAGCTTGAGCAAGCCACGGCGACCGTGGTTGTCTTTCTTGTGCGCCTCAAAGTGAGGAGCCAGGGTGTTGATGCGGTTGGTGAGCAGCGCAACCTGCACTTCCGGCGAGCCGGTGTCGCCCTTGGCGCGTGCAAATTTCTCAATGACTGCGGTTCTTTCTTCGAGGGTGACGGACATGAATACCACTCCAAACTATGCTGTGAAGCCAGAAACTGGCTGATGAATTAACGGTCGATTTTTCGAGCGCGAAAGTATAAAGGGCCCCGGGCGATCATACAATCGCTATGAATCCGCAGCTGGCCCTTCTGCCGACGCCCTCTCTTCACGATAAACGAGGGACTTAGACGCTAATCAGCTTGTTGGAAATCGACGCTGGCGTGTTGGGCGCATTCGGAAACACGCCAGCGAGCTTTTCTGAATCAACCTGCAAATGCCGCTCGCAAATTTCCTTAAGCACGCTTCTGAAGTCAGTGGTGACTGCCAGATCTCGCCCTTCATGCAGCTGTGCATCATCAAGACCCGGCCAGTCGCCATATACCTTGCCACCTGCAACCGGACCACCCATCACCCACATCGCATTGCCATGTCCGTGGTCGGTACCATTCGTCCCATTCTGGCGGGCGGTCCGACCGAACTCGCTCATCACGACAACCACGGTATGACGCCATTCCGGTCCTAGGTCCGTCGCCAGCGTCTTCAAACCCTCGCCTAGCGATTTGAGACGATTGGCCAGCTGTCCTCTGGCACCACCTTGACTGACATGGGTGTCCCAGCCACCGAGTTGTGCGAATGCCAACTGCATGCCCGGATTGCGGCGAACCAGCGTTGCCAGCTGACTGGCGTCAAGCGCGAATCCCGCTGGGGATGGCGCACCGTTGTCAGCCACATTCGATTCTGGGGAGACCGGATCGCTATTAAGATCATTCAAGACTTGCTTGCGTGATTTACGGCCTTGTCGATATGCGGCAGCAAGCGCGTCAGAATCTTCATACATTCGATCAAACGCGGCGTTGATCTCGGGCTTGTCCATTGCTGTTGCCCTGCTTGCTTCGCGACCCAGCGGAACGCTGGAAACATCCTGCACGCCACTCAGGATGCGCGGCAACACGGGGCCCAAACTGACCGCATTCAGCACCGAATTTTCGTCTGGCATGAACCCGAGCAGACGGTTCATCCAGCCATCGGATACGCGCTTTACTCCAGGCTGGCCGGTTTCCATGTAGTCCTGCGCTTCAAAGTGCGATCGAGTCGGGTCGCTTGAACCGCTGGCCTGGATAAACGCCAGCTGTTTCTGCTGCCAAAACGGCATCAACATTTCCAGCGCTGGATGCAGCCCAAACCGGCCGTCAAGATCAAGGGCGCCATCTGCGTCGCCCGGCTTGGCAATCGCGATAGTCGAACGCAGTCGGTAATAGTTCTCTTCGACATAAGGCACCACCACGCTCAGCCCATCAATCGCGCCGCGCAACATCACGACAATTAACCGCTTTGGCGGAGTGCCATTTTTTGCGGCCCACGCAAACTGGGCGGGCAATAACAAAGTGGTGCCGGCAGCCAGCCCGATCTTGAGAAGATTTCTGCGATTCATCAGTGCCTCCTGGCGTTCAACGCCGCATGAACTCTGGACTGCCCAGAATCAATCCCGCTCTCAACTGAGGACGAGCCATTGCCCAGGCATCTAGCGTGGTTTGTGAAAATGCAGCGCCAAGCGTCGACTGCATCAAGAAAGGATCGGCAACTTGCGATTTTGCAGTCGTTAACTCAGGTCGTTTTTCGACCGTCGCCATCATTCCGGCGTCGTCATCAGAACTCATGCCAGACGCAGCGGCTGTCGGCATTGATTTCCACAATGGCAGATTGCCAGTGCCCAAGGCGTTGGCAAAATTCAGTCTGAAAATAAGGGCATCCGAGTTTAGCCACGCTGCCTGGGTATTTTTGTAGCCATCCGGCGTCGTGCAGCCATAAAGCGCTTGCCCGTTCTGCTTGAGCATGCCGAGCAAGGGTTTCACATTGGTCACCATCGGCAACCCTGTTGCGCGCAGGCTTGACACTAAGTACTGCCAAGGCGTCTTGAATTTCTTGGCAACCACATCCGCAGACCAGAACTCTGGGCTTTTGAACAGCGTATCGAGCACTTTGCGAATATCGCCATCGGTTTCTCGCCAGCGCTTGGCCATCTTCTCGACCAACTGTGGTGGTGGATTATCGCTAACAAAGTATTGAGCAATTTTGTAAGACAGGTGTCTTGCTGTTGCAGGGTGCGCTGCCAGCAGATCCAGTGCTCTTTCGCCTTCCTCTTCGCCGCCAGCAGCAGCAAACGTATTGCCGAGAAATTTCTTCTCGTAGGCATCGTGCTTTTTGCTGTTGAAGAAAAAAGCCGGGGCAACCCGATCTACCAGCTGCTTGGGGTCATATCCCCACCCGGTGAATATTCGCGCCAGCGCCGTTACATCAGCCTGCGTATAGCCGTCATTCACGCCGAGGGTGTGCAACTCCATCACTTCGCGCGCGTAGTTCTCATTGAGGCCGCCCAGCGTTTTACCGCTTTTGGTGGTGCGCTCAGATGTGCTCTTTCGATTGTCGAGGTAGTTCAGCATCGCCGGATGCTTTGCTGTTGCACCCAAAAGATCCCGGAATCGGCCAAACACATGCGGACGAATGGCGTCGCGCTCGAAATTACCGGTCCAAATCCGGCCTTCCTGCCCTTTGCCAGCAAAGACATTGAAATGGTTGAACCAGAAATCGACCATCGATTCCTGCAACTGTGCAGGACTGTAAACGGCCCTCAAAAGACGGGCTTCACGCGCGGCATCCGTAATTTGATTCTGCCTCTGCGTCACCGCTTTGATCTTTGTCTGATCTCCTGCAGCCGCTTTTCGCTGAGGGGGACCGTAGTCTGCGTAGAGCGCCGCATCCGTGCTGTTTATATCGGGAATCATCTTCAGCCTTTCTGAGAGAGTGGCTGGCATATCCAAGCTTTCGGGATGGAGTTGCTGTTGGATGTAAGTCTCCAGACCTATTTGCAAAACGCGATCAATATCCCCCGGCGCTGGTCCATACCCGAGACGATTCAAGACATGCAGTGCTTGCAGTTCTTCCGAGGAGGCCGATACGACCGTCGTCTGGGCGTTTGGGCCGATATCCTTTACGACCTTTGCCGTGCTTGCAGGCACAAAACAAATCAGCCCCAGCAAAAGCAGGACTCTACCCAGCAGACTCATGCGTAAGTCACGATAGTCATTGCGCGCCTCTGATGATTTGTCAGAAGACTCGGACAGCACGCATAGCCAAAGGTGCTGAACCACAAAGCTTATTTGAGATCGTCGGCCTTAATGATGGATAGAAGCGCCATTGAAGCACGCACTAAATCCCCTCGGCACCGAACCAGCGACGCGGTTGCAGAATGCCATTTGGAAACTGTTCACCCAACCCCAAAAAACCGCCGCTCTCCAAACATATCGTCACCCAGCCGGGCGGCGCATCGCTGGGGATGGTGAAACCGAAGTCGAGTCTGGCGGCCTGTTCGACCGTGACAACCACTGATGGCCAACCGGCAACGACCGTCAGCGAGGACAGCAGGTGGCGATCGAGTGAGGCGAAATCTGATGCTGCTTCCAGAGCAGCCAGCGTCACCATCTGCGCTGGCTCGGGCGCGCCGTAATGGCCGACCGCGAGGCGTCGCAGGCCAGACAAATGTGCGACCTGGCCAAATTTCTTGGCCCAATCTTCAGCCAGCGTGCGGATGTATGTGCCCTTGCTGCACGTCACATCGAGAGTCGCCGTGACGCCATCGAAGGCGAGTACGCGCAGTGCATGAATCTGCACCTCGCGTGGCTCGCGCTCGACCTCCACCCCATCACGCGCTAACTCATACAGGTGCGTGCCATCGCGCTTGATGGCGGAATGCATCGGCGGCACTTGCTGGATGGCGCCAGTGCAGGCCACGGCAGCGGCCTGTAATTCGGCGAGCGTCACGCCAGCAGAATCGCTACGCGCAGTAAGCTCGCCCTCGCTATCGCCGGTGGTGGTGGCCTCGCCCAACTTCACTTCAGCGAGGTATCGCTTGGTAGCATCGAGCAGATGCGCGGTGAGCTTGGTGGCATGCCCGAAGCAGATCGGCAGCAAGCCCGTCGCGAGCGGATCGAGCGTACCGGTATGGCCAGCTTTATCCGCGTTATAGAGCACACGCACGGTGAGCAAGGCCTGGTGCGAAGTCACACCCTTCGGCTTGTCGAGCAACAATACGCCGTTGATTGCGCGGCGCAGTGGACGGCGCGGCTTGGACACGCGCGACTACTCGTCGTTAGATGGCTTCGCTGGCGGCGAAGGTGGCTCGACGACATCACCGCGCGCTTCAGCCGCCGCACGATCCTTCGCCATCACCGTGCGAATCAAGGCATTGACGCGATCGCCGTCGCGGGTCGCCTCATCCACGACAAAGGTGAGCACCGGGATATAGCGAATGTGCAGGCGCAGGCCAACTTCATGGCGCAACTTACCAGCGGCATGATTGAGGCCCTGCACTGCTTTGAGCAGCGTGGCGTCATCAGCGAGTGACGACATCAGGATTCGCGACTCACGCATATCGGCCAGCGTATCGATAGAGGTGATCGAGAGATCCACGCCCGCCACACGCGGGTCGTGAATCACCTGATCGCGCAGCAGTTGCACCAGCTCCTCGCGCAGCTGCGAGTTGAAGCGCGCGGCGCGGGGGTAGTCTCGCTGGTTGCCCAATTACGCCTCTGCCTTGACCTGGCGCTTGAACTCGACGCGCTGGAAGCACTCGATCTGATCGCCCGGCTTGATGTCGTTGTAGTCCTTCACGCCGATACCGCACTCGGTGCCGGCCTCGACCTTGGCAACGTCGTCCTTGAAGCGGCGCAGCGATTCGAGCACGCCTTCGTAGACCACAGTCTGGTTGCGCAGCACGCGGATCGGCAGGCTCTTCTCCACACGGCCATCCATCACCAGACAGCCGGCGATGTTGCCCAGAATCGAGCTGCGGAACACGCTGCGCACTTCTGCCAAGCCAACAATCTGCTCGCGCGTTTCCATACCCAGCAGGCCGGTGATGGCTGCGGTCACGTCGTCCAGAATGTTGTAGATGATCGAGTAGTAGCGCAGATCAACGCCGGTGTCTTGCACGCGCTTCTTGGCCTGCGCATCGGCACGGACGTTGAACGCGATGATGATCGCTTTCGAGGCCAGTGCCAGTTCGACATCGCTCTCGCTGATGCCGCCGATGCTCGTGGAGAGCACGTTGACGTGCACCTCTTCGCTCGGCAACTTGCGCAGCGCGTCGGTGATCGCTTCGGCCGAACCCTGTACGTCGGTCTTGACCATGAGGTTGAGCACTTTTTTCTCGCCCGCACCCATCGACGCAAACGCATTTTCCATGCGGACGGCGCTGCTGGTGGCGAGCTTTGTGTCGCGCAACTTGCCTTCGCGGACGATGGCCAGTTCGCGCGCCTTGCGCTCGTCGGCCACCACCACCACGTCGTCACCAGCATCGGGCGCACCGCTCAAGCCCAATACCTGTACGGGGATGGACGGGCCAGCTTCTTTCACCGGTTTGCCGTTCTCGTCGAACATCGCGCGAACGCGACCGAAATGCGGGCCTGTGAGAATCACATCGCCCTGGCGCAGCGTGCCGCTGCGAACCAGTACGGTCGCGACCGGGCCGCGACCCTTTTCGATCGACGATTCGATGACCACGCCGCGCGCCAAGGTGTCGACCTGCGCACGTAGTTCGAGCACTTCGGATTGCAACAGAATCGCGTCGAGCAAGGCATCAACGCCTTCGCCGCTGTGGCTGGAGACGCCGATCACCATCGTATCGCCGCCGAAATCTTCGGCCACGACGTTCTCTTTCAATAGTTCATTCTTGACGCGGACGAGATCGCTCTGCGGCTTGTCGATCTTGGTGACCGCCACCACCATCGGCGCTTTCGCAGCCTTGGCATGCATGATCGCTTCACGCGTCTGCGGCATCACGCCGTCATCGCCCGCGACCACCAGAATGACGACGTCAGTGATCTGTGCACCACGGGCCCGCATGCGGGTAAATGCCGCGTGACCAGGCGTATCCAAAAAGCTGATGACGCCCTTGCTGGTCTCGACGTGATAGGCACCGATGTGCTGGGTGATACCACCGGCCTCGCCATGTGCAACGCGGGTCTTGCGGATGTAATCGAGCAGCGAGGTCTTGCCGTGATCGACGTGACCCATGATGGTGACGACGGGCGGACGAATGATCGTCGCCACGTCGCTGCCAGCGCCGGTGACTGCGAGTTCGAGGCTGTCCTCGAAGGCCGTGTCCTTGATCGCCTTGGCGGTGTGGCCCATTTCCTCGACCATCAACACCGCGGTGTCCTGATCGAGCGTCTGGTTGATGGTGGCCATCACGCCGTTCTTCATCATGACCTTGATCAGGTCACCGGCCTTGACGGCCATGCGGCTGGCAAGCTCGGCGACCGTGATCGCCTCTGGCACCTCGACCTCACGCACCACCGCGGCGGCGGGTTTCTCGAAGCCGTGGGCGTTGTCGCCCATACGCACCACACCAGACGGCTTCTTGCCACCCTTGGTGTTGCGGCGTGCGCCCTTGCCATCGGCAAGGTGCAGCTCCTGGCGACGGCCACGGTCGGCACCACCAGGGCCTGCGCGATCACGGTCACCCGGACGCTTGGCGCCAGGCGCTGCGGGAGCACCCGTCGGTGGCGGACGTGCGCCGCCAGGTGCTGCGCGACCCGGTGCGGCACTTGCACCAGGACGCGGGCTTGAAGACGCAGGACGCACAGCGGCTGGTGGCGGTGCAAGGCGAGACAGACGCGCAGCCTCAGCCGAGCGGGCAATGTTTTCCTGCGCACGGCGACGGTTCTGATCGGCATCCCACTTGGCGCGATAGATCGGGTCGTTGAGGAGTTTGTCGGCATGCGCGAGTTTGGCGGCCTCGGCGGCGGCGACATCGGCCTTGACCTTGGCTTCTTCCTCTTCGCGCACTTGACGCTTGGCTTCTTCCTGCGCCTTGCGGGCCTCGGCTTCGGCAGCCGCACGCGCAGCGGCCGCTTCGCGCGCGGCTTGCGCGGCGAGCATGGCCTCCTCGGCGGCAGCGCTGTTCTCTTCGACGACAGCGGCGCCACCGGCCTCACCCGCATCTTCTGGCACGCGTACTCGGACTTCGAGCTCGTCCTGAGGCACGTAGGTGCGACGCTTCTTGACCTCGACAGCGACCGTCTTGCTGGGCACGCCACGGCCACCACCGAGCTTGAGCTCAGTCTTTTCGGTGCGCTTGAGCGTGATGCGTGACGCGCCGCTGGCGGAAAGCGTCATGCCCGCACCGCGCGCGATCTTCTGCAGATGCCCGAGCAGTGCGACCTTGTCGCTCGGCTGGATGGCCGCCGACTCGTCGGCCGCGGCGACGCCGGCATCCTTAAGTTGCGTCAGCAACTCGGTTACCGGCTTGTGCAGTTCTGCGGCCAGCTCGCGAACGGTTTGTGTGCTCATTCAGTCATCCACTCAGTAGGCAGCAGCCAGAAAAACTACAGGCCGCGCGCAGTCATAATCAGTTGTGTTGCCTTGGCTTCGTCGAAGTCAGGCAGCAGATCCAGAAACTCGAAGGTGGCGAGATCGCCCAGGTTTTCGCGGGTCACGACGCCCTTCTCGGCGAGCGCAAACGCGAGATCTTCGTCCATGCCTTCGACCGCCAGCAGGTCATCCGCTGGCTTGGTGCCGGTGGCACGCTCGGCCTTGGCCAGCGCGCGATTAAGCAGCACGTCTTTGGCGCGGTTGCGAAGTTCTTCGACCATGCCCTCGTCGAACTCTTCAATCTGCAGCAGTTCTTCAGTGGGGACGTAGGCGATTTCTTCAAGCGAAGCAAAGCCTTCCTGCACCAGGATGCCAGCGATGTCGGCATCGACGTCGAGGCCATCCATGAACAGCTGCAGCAGGCCGCTGTTCTCTTGTTCTTTGCGGGCTTCGGCGTCGGAGGCCGTCATCACATTGAGCACCCAGCCGGTCAACTCGCTGGCGAGCCGCACGTTCTGGCCGCCGCGGCCAATGGCCTGCGCCAGCTTGTCTTCGGCGACGGCAATCATCATCGAGTGCGCCTCCTCATCCATGATCAACGACTCGACTTCAGCCGGCGCCATGGCATTGATGACGAACTGCGCGGGGTTATTGTCCCAGGGCACGATATCGACGCGCTCGCCGGCGAGTTCCGTCGTCACGGCCTGCACGCGCGAACCACGCATGCCGACGCAGGCGCCGACCGGGTCAATGCGCTTGTCCTTGGCCTGCACGGCGATCTTGGCGCGCACGCCGGGGTCGCGGGCCGCCCCCTTCAATTCGATCAGGCCCTGTGCGATTTCGGGCACTTCGAGCTTGAACAGCTCCATCAGGTATTCGGGCTTGGTGCGGCTCAGGAAGATCTGCGGGCCGCGCTGCTGCGGGCTCACTTCATAGAGATAACCACGCACGCGATCATTCGGGCGGATCGGCTCGCGCGGAATCATCTGCTCGCGCACGATGATCGCCTCAACATTGTTACCCAGATCGATGATCACGTTGCCGCGCTCTATGCGCTTGACGATGCCGGAGATCAGCTCGCCGATGCGATCCTGAAACGCCTCGACCACACGGGCACGCTCGGCATCGCGGATACGCTGGAAAATGACCTGCTTGGCCTTCTGCGCACCGATGCGACCAAACTCGATCGACTTCAGCGGCTCAATCCTGCTGTCGCCAACCTGCGCATCAGAGTTGTCGATCTGCGCGCGGGCGAGCAGTGTCTGGCGCTCGGGCGACTCGAAGTTCTCGTCTTCGTCGTCGACCACAATCCACTGGCGAAAGGTTTCGTATTCTCCGGTATCACGGTCGATCGAGACGACGATATCCCACTCGCTGCCGTAGTGCTCTTTGCTGGCAGACGCGAGTGCGGCTTCCAGCGCTTCGAACACGATCTCGGGCTCCACACCTTTTTCGTTGGAGACGACCTCGACCATCATCAGCACGTTCTTGTTCATGCTCTTATTGCCCTTCTAGTTGTCCAGCGAATGGGTTTTGCGCAGCTCTTTGGCGTAGTCCGGCACCAGCCGCGATTTTTCGATATCGGCGAGCGGGATACGGACAATCTCAGCATCTTGTTTCAGCATCAGGGCGCGCCCTTCGATGCCGACAATCGGCCCGATGAACTTTTTGCGGCCGTTGATGGCGACGAGCGTTTGCACACGTGCTTTCTCGCCCTTGAAGCGTTCGTAGTGCTCGACCTTGGTCAGCGGGCGATCCAGCCCCGGTGACGACACTTCGAGCTGATAAGCCTTTTCAATCGGATCTTCCACATCGAGCAGGGCCGCGATTTCGCGGCTCACTTTTTCGCAGTCGCCCAGCTGTACGCCTTCAGGCCCATCGATAAAAAGACGCAGCGAGGCCGTCTTGATACCGGGGCTGTATTCGAGCAGCACAAGTTCGTAACCCAGCGCCAACAACGCAGGTTCGATCAGGGCGACAAGACGGTCACGCAGCACGGGCAAGCTCCAAAAACAGCAAATACGGCAAAAACGAAAAAGGCCCGCGAGGGGCCTGGTTCTTACTTCACACATCTAGTTACCAATTCACTCAGCTGAGCAAATTGGTAGCGGGGGCAGGATTCGAACCTACGACCTTCGGGTTATGAGCCCGACGAGCTGCCAGACTGCTCCACCCCGCACCAGACAGACATAAAGTATAGCTTTGCAATGGCTTCTAAGTCAATGAAAACATTTGCAAATGAACAAACCAACATACAAACAAAATCTTCTGGTACCGACGGCGAGACTCGAACTCGCACACCTTTCGGCACTACCACCTCAAGGTAGCGTGTCTACCAATTCCACCACGACGGCACAGCGCAATAGTATAGCTGAGAACTGCGATAAATGAAGAGGCAGTTCGACAAAAAAGCGTAGCGCTACTCAGGCAGCTTTGGCTTGGGCTCTTCAGTCGGCACCACGGATGGCGTGGGCGAAGCTTCGGCAGGAATAGCCGGCGTTGCAGCAGGTGCGACGATGGCGGCAGGCGCAGCGATGCCGTCTACGAGGCTCGCACTTTCGCTGCGCGCATTAACGAAGTAGGCCAGCGCAAGGCTGATGCCAAAAAACGCCGCGGCAAGCCAAGCCGTTGCAGTCGACAAAAAGTTGGCGGAACCGCGCGCGCCGAATACCGTGCCCGAGGCACCGGAGCCGAACGCAGCGCCAGCGTCAGCACCTTTGCCGTGCTGCAAGAGCACGAGCGCGACCAGCGAAATTGCCACCAACACCTGAATCACTACCAGAATCGTGTACATCGTGTCATCCGTCTTTTGAACTGTTGAACCTCAACCCTGGGACTGCGCAGCCGCGCAGATCGCCAGAAAATCAGCCGCCTTCAGCGAAGCACCACCGATCAATCCGCCATCGACATCAGCCTGCGCAAAAATCGATGCCGCGTTGTCCGGCTTGACGCTGCCGCCGTAAAGAATGCGTAGCGAGTCGCCAAGTTTAGCATCGACTGCCGCGATTCGTGCCCGGATGGTGGCGTGCACACTCTGCACCTGCTCGGGGCTGGCGGTTTTGCCGGTGCCAATTGCCCACACCGGCTCGTAGGCAATCACCAAGGATTCGAGACTGGCGACTGGGTTGGCGGACAGAACCGCATCGATCTGTCGTGCAATCACCATATCGGTAGCATCGGCATCACGCTCCGCCAAGGTTTCCCCTACGCAGAGAATCGGCACCAGACCCGCTACCAGTGCAGCGTGGACTTTCTGGGCAACCACGGCGTCGGTGTCACCGAACAGCGCACGCCGCTCGGAATGGCCGACGATCACATGCGAGCAGCCAACATCCTTGAGCATTGAGCTCAGGATTTCGCCCGTGAAAGCACCCTCCTTTTCTTGCGCGGCGAGATTTTGAGCGCCCAGCAGCAAGGCCGACCCACTCGCCGCCTGCTGGATTGCCGTCAGATACGGTGCGGGTGGGCACACCAGAACCTGCACTTTCGGCACGGTGACCAGACCCGCACAAATGCCTTCAACCAGCACCTGATTGCAGGCCGCATTGCCAAACATCTTCCAGTTGCCCGCAACGAGATATTGACGCGACATATGATCTCCCTTGAATGATTTTTGAGATTACTGCGCGAGTCCGCGGACACGATCCGCAATCCGGTCCGCCATGCGCTGGGTCAGATTCTGCTCATCGGCTTCGACCATGACGCGTATCAGCGGCTCGGTGCCGGAGGCACGCAGCAGCACTCGTCCGCGTGCTCCCAGCTCCTTTTCCACTGCGACCAATTCGGCTTTCACATCGGCATGTTCAAGCATGGGTTTGGCAGCCCCTTGAATGCGCACGTTGATGAGCACCTGCGGACATTTTTTCATGCCTTGCGAAAGCTCGGCCAGCGTCTTGCCACTCTCGATCATGGCCGCCAGCACTTGCAGTGCGGTCACCGTGCCATCACCTGTGGAGGTGCGATCGAGACACAGGGTGTGACCCGAGGTTTCGCCGCCGATCATTCCACCTTTGGCTTTGAGCATCTCCAACACATAGCGGTCGCCCACCTTGGCGCGCTCAAACCCAAGGCCGAGCGCGCGAATGGCTTGCTCAAGGCCCAGATTCGACATCTGCGTGCCGACAATCGGCCCCTGCAACACGCCGGCTTGCTGCCTTTGCAAGGCGATGATGAACAAAATCTCGTCGCCATCCACCGCGCGTCCATCATGGGTAACCAGCAGGCAGCGGTCTGCATCGCCATCGAGCGCCACACCGATGTCGGCTTTGTATTCACGTACGGCGGCCTTCAATAGGTCGAGGTGCGTCGAGCCGCAATTGCGGTTGATGTTGAAACCATCCGGGCGATCGCCAATGGCGGTGACCTGCGCACCGAGTTCCATGAACACGGCGGGTGCGGTTTTATAGGCCGCCCCGTTGGCGCAATCGACAACAATTTTCAGCCCGTTGAGGGTTTGCTGGATGGGGAAACTCGATTTGCAGAACTCGATATAGCGACCCGCAGCATCGTCGATGCGGCGTGCGCGGCCCAGCATTTCAGGCGCTGCGCAAATCAGCGGCTCGTCCAGCAGACTCTCGATTTCCTCTTCAATCGCATCACTGAGCTTGCCGCCATCAGGGCCAAAAAACTTCACGCCGTTGTCGTGATGTGGGTTGTGCGAGGCCGAGATGACCACGCCTGCCTGGCAGCGCAATGCCCTGGTGAGATAGGCCACACCAGGCGTTGGGATGGGCCCCAGCAAATCGGTTTCGATACCGGCGGCGGCAAAGCCCGCTTCAAGCGCTGATTCAAACATGTAACCAGACCGGCGCGTGTCCTTGCCGATCAGTACGCGCGCACCGGGAGACTTGCCCAGTACACGACCCGCAGCCCAGCCGAGCTTGAGTGCAAAATCAGGCGTCATCGGCGAGCGGCCAACCGTGCCTCTGATCCCGTCAGTACCAAAATATTGTCTGCTCATTTTTTCTAGCTCTCTCTACGGGCATGGCGGATGGCCTCTGCGGTTTTCAGGGCCAGCACAGTTTCTGCCACATCGTGGGCGCGCACTATAGCGACGCCGCTTTCGGCGGCAAGCACGGCAGCAACCACACTGGGCAGCAGACGCTCGTGCACTTTCAGACCCAGCAACTGGCCAAACAGGGATTTTCTGGAGACCCCAACCAGCAGGGGCACATTCAGAACCTTGAACGCATCAAGGTTGGCGAGCAAAGCCAAATTGTGCGCCAGCGTTTTGCCAAATCCGATGCCGGGGTCTACCAGCAGACGCGCGCGTGCAATACCCATTTGAGTGCAGGCTTCAATGCGCTCTGATAGCGCTGCCATGACCTCGGCCACTACATCCTGATATTGCGGCGCAGACTGCATGGTGCGAGGCTCGCCCCGCATATGCATCAGGCAGACCGCAGCCTCACTCGCCGCCACGGCCTCGATCGCCCCCGGTTCGCGTAGGGCATTGACGTCGTTCACCATCGTCGCGCCCGCAGCAATCGCGGCACGCATCACGACTGGCTTCATGGTATCGATCGAGATCACCACATCCAGACGTTTCGCCAGTTGTTCGATGATGGGAACTACGCGATCCAGCTCTTCCGCCTCGGTCACTGCCGTAGCACCGGGGCGGGTGGATTCACCGCCCACATCGATGAACGCTGCGCCGTCCGCCACCATCTGCGCGGCATGATCGAGCGCATCGTCAGACTGGAGCCAACGGCCCCCGTCAGAGAACGAGTCCGGCGTGAGATTGAGAATGCCCATGACCACTGGACGATCGAGGTCCAGATGCCGATGGCCGCAGATCAGTTTCACGCCACACTCATCCCTGAATCCCATTAAAAAACGGGGCTGATGAGCCCCGTTTGGATATTCGAACGCATTTTTTAATTGGCAGGTGTGGGCTGCACGCTGCCACCTGCTGCCGTGGCACCGGCACTCGGGGGTGGCGGTGCGCTGGGCTTGCCTGAACTGTCGTTACCTTCGATCCAGCTCTCGGGCAGGCCCGGCGGCTCACGGCGCATCAAGCGCGCCAGCTGCGCGGCATCAATGGTCTCGTACTTGATCAGTGCCTCGGCCATCGAATGCAGGATGTCGTTCTTCTCGACCAGAATCTTCTTCGCGGTCTCGTAGTTGTGCTCGATGATGAGACGGATTTCGCGGTCGATTTCGTGTGCGGTGTCATCCGACACATTCTTGGTCTGCGTGACGCTGCGACCGAGAAACACTTCACCGTTGTCTTCACCGTAAGAGAGCGGCCCGAGCTTTTGCGACATGCCCCACTTGGTAACCATGTTGCGGGCGATTTCGGTCGCACGCTCGATATCGTTGCTGGCCCCGGTCGTGACCGACTCGGCACCAAAAATCAGCTCTTCGGCCAGACGGCCACCGAACAGCGAGCAGATCGACGAATTGAGGCGCTGCTTGGACATGGAATAACGATCCTGCTCCGGCAGGAACATCGTCACGCCCAAGGCGCGACCACGCGGGATGATCGTCACCTTGTAGACCGGATCATGGTCAGGGACGGTGAGGCCGACAATCGCATGACCTGCCTCGTGATAGGCGGTGAGCTTCTTCTCGTCGTCGGACATCACCATGCTGCGGCGCTCGGCACCCATCATGATCTTGTCTTTGGCGCGCTCGAAATCTTCGTGATCGACCAGGCGCTTGTTGTAACGCGCGGCAAACAAGGCTGCTTCGTTAACGAGGTTGGCGAGGTCAGCGCCCGAGAAACCCGGCGTCGCACGCGCGATCGTGTTTGCTTTCACGTTGTCGTGCAGCGGCACCGAACGCATGTGGACTTTGAGGATCTGCTCGCGGCCACGCACGTCGGGCAAAGGCACCACCACCTGGCGGTCGAAGCGGCCCGGCCGCAGCAGGGCGGGATCGAGCACATCGGGACGGTTGGTGGCGGCGATGACGATCACGCCTTCGCTACCCTCGAAGCCATCCATCTCGACCAGCATCTGGTTCAGCGTCTGCTCGCGCTCATCGTGACCGCCGCCCAAGCCGGCGCCGCGATGGCGGCCAACGGCGTCGATTTCGTCAATAAAGATGATGCAGGGCGCGTGCTTCTTGGCCTGGTCGAACATGTCGCGCACACGGCTGGCACCGACACCGACGAACATCTCGACAAAGTCGGAGCCCGAGATCGAGAAGAACGGTACACCAGCCTCGCCAGAAATGGCCTTGGCCAGCAAGGTTTTACCAGTGCCGGGCGAGCCGACGAGCAGCACGCCGCGCGGAATCTTGCCGCCGAGCTTCTGGAACTTGCCAGGGTCCTTCAGGAACTCGACGAGCTCACTGACTTCCTGCTTGGCTTCGTCACAGCCTGCGACGTCATTGAAGCTGGTTTTCACCTGGTCGGCATTGAGCATGCGGGCCTTGGACTTGCCGAAGCTCATCGCGCCACGCCCGCCTGCCCCGCCGCCCTGCATCTGGCGCATGAAGTACACCCAGACGCCGATCAACAAGAGAATGGGGAATGAGCTGTAGAGCAGCTGCAACAGAATGGGCGTCTGCTTCGGCGGCTGGCCGTCGAAACGCACCTTGTTGTCGATCAGCGTGCCGACCATCGAGCGATTGTCGGTTTCCGGGCTGTAGGTCGAGAACTTGCTGCCGCCCTTGAGCTGGCCGCTGATGTTCTGATCCTCGATCTTCACCGAGTCGACGTTGCCCTGTTTCACCTGCTCCAGAAAGTCGGAGTAGGCCAGCGGCTGATCGCCAGCACGGCGACCCGAAAAGCCTTGGAACACCACCATGAGCACCACAAGGATGACCACCCAGAGCAGCAGATTTTTTGCGAGATCGTTCAACGTCAGTGCCTCGGAATAACAGAATAGTGAGCTTTTTGACCTTACACCCGGCGAAAGTTCTTCGCCACCAAGTAAACCTCGCTGCTGCGCGCCCGGCTTGCTTTCGGTTTGCGAATCGCCACCGAGCCAAACGCGGCACGCACCGCTTTCAGATACTGCTCAAAACCTTCGCCCTGAAACACCTTGGTGGCAAATGCGCCGCCACTCTTTAGATGGGCCTTGGCAAAATCCAGCGCCAGCTCGCACAGATACAGGCTTGCGGCTTGGTCGGCGCTGTCGATACCAGAAAGGTTGGGGGCCATATCGGACAACACAAGGTCGATGGCATTTTCACCAACAATCGCCTCGATAGCTTTCAAGACCGCTTCATCGCGAAAGTCGCCGACCAGAAAATCGACATTCGGCAGCGGCTCCATTGCCAAGATGTCGGTGGCGATCAGTCTGCCCTTGGCGCCCAGCAAGGGCCGCGCGATCTGGCTCCAGCCACCGGGGGCGGCGCCGAGATCAACCACGGCCATGCCTGGCTTGATGAGTTTGTCTTTCTCGTTCAGCTCGATGAGCTTGAACGCCGCTCGCGACCGATAGCCCCGCTTGCGCGCCTCCTGCACATAATGGTCGGCCTCGTGTTCGGCCAGCCACTGAGCGGAAGACGCGCTGCGTCTCTGGCTCAAAGGTAGTGCACCGCCACGATCTCAAGCTCGCGCACACCCTTGGGCGTATTGACACCAACCGCATCGCCCTCGGCCTTGCCGATGAGTGCACGGGCAATGGGCGAGTTGACCGAGATACGGTTGGCCTTGATGTCGGCCTCGTCCTCGCCAACGATCTGGTAGCGAAGCTTCTCATCGGTATCGACGTCGATGAGATCGACCGTCACGCCGAAGATCACCTTGCCCGACTTGGGCAGCGCAGCAGGGTCGATGATCTGGGCGTTGCTGAGCTTGGCTTCGATTTCGGTGATACGGCCTTCGTTGAAACCGTGCTGCTCGCGGGCAGCGTGGTATTCGGCGTTCTCCTTGAGGTCGCCGTGCGAGCGGCCCTCTTCCACCGCCGCAATGATGCGCGGGCGATCTTCGGATTTGCGACGACGCAGCTCTTCGCGCAGCAACTCGGCACCGCGCAGGGTCATTGGTACTTTCATGATTTTTTTAGTGGAGGTCTTGCAGGCGGTTGACCTGCACGTTGTCGAGGTGATCCATCGCCATCGCCGCTGCCTGCGCACCCGCGATGGTCGTGAAGTATGTCAAACGCTGCTGCATGGCGGCAGCCCGGATCGACTTGCTCTCTTCGATCGACTGCTTGCCGTCGGTGGTGTTGCACACAAAGTGAATCTCGCCGTTCTTGATCGCATCGACGCAATGCGGGCGGCCCTCCTTCACCTTGTTGACCGATGCGCAAGGCACGCCCGCCTCGGTGATGAATGCCGCCGTGCCACTGGTGGCCACCACCTTGAAGCCCTTGCTGTTCAGGGTGCGCGCCAGCTCAACAGCCTTGGGCTTGTCTTGCGCACGCACGCTGATGAAAGCTGTGCCGCTCTCTGGCACCACCATGCTGGCAGCCAGCAGCGCCTTGTTGAAGGCCTCGCCGAAGCTGGCACCCACGCCCATCACCTCGCCCGTGGATTTCATCTCGGGCCCCAGCAGCGGATCGACGCCGGGGAACTTGGCGAAGGGGAACACCGACTCTTTCACCGAGTAGTGCTTGGGGATGAGTTCGCTCGTCACGCCAAGTGATTTGAGTGTCTGCCCCGCCATGATGCGCGCTGCGATCTTGGCGAGCGGACGACCCGTGGCCTTGCTCACGAACGGCGAGGTGCGCGAGGCGCGCGGATTCACTTCGAGCAGGAACACGCGCTCGGCACCCTTGGCACCTTGCACCGCGAACTGGATGTTCATCAGACCGCGTACTTTCAGCGCGTGCGCCAGCTTCACCGTCTGCGCGCGAATCTCGTCGAGCACCGCAGGCGAAAGCGAGTGCGCGGGCAGTGAACAAGCCGAGTCGCCGCTGTGAACGCCCGCCTGTTCGATGTGCTCCATGATGCCGCCGATGACCACATCGGTGCCGTCGCAGAGCGCATCGACATCGACCTCGATGGCGTCGTCGAGGAAGCGATCAATCAGCACCGGCGAGTCGTTGCTGACCTGCACGGCCTCGCGGATGTAGCGGGTCAAGTCCGCATCGTCGTGGACGATTTCCATCGCACGGCCACCCAGCACATAGCTGGGGCGCACCACGGCGGGATAGCCGACTTTCTTTGCCGCCGCGAGTGCCGTTTCGAGCGAAGTCGCAGTGCCATTTGGCGGCTGCAACAGGCCCAGGTCTTCCACCAGCTTCTGGAAGCGCTCGCGGTCTTCGGCAAGGTCAATCGAGTCCGGCGAGGTGCCGATGATGGGCGCACCGGCGGCTTCGAGCGCGCGCGCGAGCTTGAGCGGCGTCTGGCCACCGAACTGCACGATCACGCCTTTTGGTTTTTCCAGGTCGATGATTTCCATCACGTCTTCAAACGTCAGCGGCTCGAAATACAGACGGTCGCTGGTGTCGAAATCAGTCGAAACCGTCTCCGGGTTGCAGTTGACCATGATGGTCTCGAAGCCATCCTCACGCAGCGCCAATGCCGCATGCACGCAGCAGTAGTCGAACTCGATGCCCTGGCCGATGCGGTTCGGGCCACCGCCCAAGATCATGATCTTGTCGCGGCCGGTCGGCTTGGCCTCGCACTCGTCGTCGTAGCTTGAATACAGATACGCGGTGTCGGTGGGGAACTCCGCCGCGCAGGTATCGACGCGCTTGTAGATGGGCCGCACGCCCAGCGCCTTGCGACGCGCGCCAGCCTCCATCTCGCTCACGCGCATCAGCTTGGCAATGCGGCGGTCGGAGAAGCCGAGGCGCTTCCACACCCGCACCGCATCGGCAGTGAGGGTGTCGAGCTTGGCGGCGGCGATGCTCTTTTCCATCGCAATCAGTTCTTCGATCTGGTCGAGGAACCAGGGGTCAATCTTGCTGAGCTTGAAGATGTCTTCGACGCTCATGCCGGTGCGGAAGGCATCGCCCACGTACCAGAGGCGGTTCGCACGCGGCGTGGCGAGTTCTTCACGGATGCGCGAGATCGAATCGGCGCTGTGATCGGCGACCTGCGGGTCGAAGCCATCGCTGCCGGTTTCCAGTCCGCGCATGGCCTTGTGCAACGCCTCCTGAAAGTTGCGGCCCATCGCCATCACCTCGCCCACGCTCTTCATCTGCGTGGTCAGGCGGCTGTCGGCCTGTGGAAACTTCTCGAAAGTGAAGCGCGGGATTTTCACCACCACGTAGTCGATGCTCGGCTCGAAGCTCGCCGGTGTTGCACCACCCGTGATCTCATTCTTCAGCTCGTCCAGCGTGTAGCCAACGGCCAGCTTCGCGGCGATCTTGGCGATGGGGAAACCGGTCGCCTTTGAGGCCAGTGCCGACGAGCGCGACACGCGCGGATTCATCTCGATGACGATCAGGCGGCCGTCCTTCGGGTTGACCGAAAACTGTACGTTCGAACCGCCCGTTTCCACCCCAACCTTGCGCAGCACCGCGATGCTCGCGTTGCGCATGATCTGGTATTCCTTGTCGGTCAGCGTCTGCGCCGGTGCGACGGTGATCGAGTCGCCGGTGTGCACGCCCATCGGGTCAAAGTTCTCGATGGCGCAGACGATAATGCAGTTGTCGTTCTTGTCGCGGACGACCTCCATCTCGTATTCCTTCCACCCCAGCAGGCTCTCTTCGATGAGCACCTCGGTGGTGGGCGAAAGATCGAGTCCGCGACCGACGATCTCCTCGAACTCTTCGATGTTGTAGGCGATACCGCCGCCGCTGCCACCCAGCGTGAAGCTGGGGCGGCACACGGCCGGAAAGCCCACGTATTTCAGCAGCTCACGCGCCTCATCCATGGTGTGCGCCACACCGGACTTGGCCGAACCCAGACCGATCTCGGTCATCGCATCGCGGAACTTCAGGCGGTCTTCGGCGAGGTCAATCGCGTGCGCATTCGCACCAATCAGCTCGACGCCGTATTTCTCCAGCACGCCATGCTTAGCCAGATCAAGCGCGCAGTTGAGTGCGGTCTGCCCACCCATCGTCGGCAGCAGCGCGTCGGGCTTTTCCTTCTCGATGATGCGCGCCACCGTCTCCCATCGAATGGGCTCGATGTAGGTCGCGTCGGCCATCTCCGGGTCGGTCATGATCGTCGCCGGATTGCTGTTGACGAGGATGACGCGATAGCCCTCTTGGCGCAGCGCCTTGCACGCTTGCGCACCCGAATAATCGAACTCGCAGGCCTGCCCGATTATGATGGGGCCGGCGCCGATGATGAGGATGGATTTGAGGTCAGTGCGTTTTGGCATGGCCAAGTCCTAGGTAGAGGCCGACGCGAGTTTCGCGCCGAAGCCGATGAAGAGTGCGCCTGCGCCACCGGTAGCCCCGGCGCTCAGACGACGACGGGCGCGGAAGGTGGCGGCAAGGCGACTGCCCGCGAAGATGAGTAGCGAAAGATACGTGGCGCTGATGGCCGTAAGCGTCAGACCCAGCACCGTGAACGCGAGCGCTGGGTGCGGTGCATCGGCGCTGACGAACTGGATGAAGAAGGCCATAAAAAACAGAATCGCCTTGGGATTGAGCAGGCAGATACCGAGCGTGCGCTGGAAGGGCTTGGCCACCCAGCCTTCTTTCTCGGCAGTCGCCAGCGGCGGCGGCAGGGCGCGCGTGCGCCACTGCTGCCAGCCGGCGCGCAGCAGGCCGATGCCCATCCACGCCAGATAGCCTGCACCCGCGAGCTTGAGCACGGTGAACACTTGGGGATTTGCGGCCAGCAGTGGCGCCAGACCTGCGACCGAAGCGAGCATGAGCAGGCCATCGCCGACGAATACACCGAGCGCGGCGCGATAGCCATCCCGCACGCCCTGCCGCGCGGCGACGCTGAGCACGAACAGCGAGTTCGGGCCCGGCAGCAGTACGGTGATGGTGGTGATGAGCAGGAAGGCCGGGAAGTCGGTGATGCCGAGCATGGCGACCTACTTCGCCATCATCGACACGAAGCGGTCGAAGAGATAGCTCACGTCCTGCGGGCCCGGCGAGGCTTCCGGGTGACCCTGGAAGCTGAAGGCTGGTGCATCGCTGAGACGGATGCCCTGATTCGAGCCATCGAACAGCGAGCGGTGCGTGACCACCACGTTCTTGGGGATGGTCGCCTCGTCCACCGCAAAACCGTGGTTCTGGCTGGTGATCAGCACTCGGCCGCTCTCCACGTCCTGCACCGGGTGGTTGGCACCGTGATGGCCGAACTTCATCTTCAAGGTCTTCGCCCCGGCGGCGAGGCCGAGAATCTGATGGCCGAGGCAGATGCCAAAGGTCGGCAGCTTGGCAGCGATGAACTCCTTCGTCGCAGCGATGGCGTATGTGCAGGGCTCAGGGTCACCTGGGCCGTTGCTGAGCATCACGCCGTCGGGCTTGAGCGCGAATACGTCCGCCGCGCTCGTCTGCGCGGGCACGACGGTGAGGCGGCAGCCGCGATCGACCAGCATGCGCAGAATGTTGCGCTTGATGCCGAAGTCGTAGACCACCACGTGCTTGTTGCCCAAGGCCGGCTCCGCGTCACGGTTGGTCGCGAGTTCCCAGCTGCCCTTGGTCCAGGCATAGCTGGCGGGCGTGGTGACGACTTTCGCCAAGTCAGCACCCTTCAGGCCGCCAAAGCTGCGAGCGGCGGCAAGCGCTTTCTCTTCTGTGGCATCTGCACCCGCAACAATGGCACCGCTCTGCGCGCCAGTGTCACGCAGGATGCGTGTCAACTTGCGGGTGTCGATGCCGGCGATGGCGACACAGCCCTGTTCAATCAGGTAAGCCGTGAAGTCCTGCGTGGCGCGAAAGCTCGATGCCTTGCGCGGCACCTCGCGCACCACGAGCCCTGCAATGCGCACGCGGCCGGACTCGTCGTCCTCCGGATTCACGCCGACGTTGCCGATGTGCGGGTAGGTCAGCGTCACGATCTGCTGGGTGT
Source organism: Stagnimonas sp. (assembly GCA_965279705.1). GTDB lineage: Bacteria > Pseudomonadota > Gammaproteobacteria > Nevskiales > Nevskiaceae > Stagnimonas. The sequence continues at coordinate 1,063,243 of OZ257257.1, read as the reverse complement.
AGCTGGTGTCGGTGAGGATTTCCTGATAGCCGGTCATGGCGGTATTGAACACCACCTCACCGACCGTGGTGCCTTCGGCACCGATGGAAAGTCCTTTGAAAACAGTGCCGTCGGCCAGGGCCAGAATGGCCTGTCTCGGTGCAGATACGATTTGGTTCATGGTCGCTGGGACTCGTCGAGTGGGCGGGTGGCGGCCATGAAAAAGGGGGCAGACGGTTTAGCGTCTGGCCCCCTTCTTCAGGATTAAGGCGGCAGTTTAGTGGCGCGCGCCGCTTTCGTCCATGAAAACCGTGCGATCAGAACTGCAATTCGATCTCATAGACGGTGGTGGTACCACTGGTTTCGCTGGCGACAATCAACAAGGGCTTGCTGCTGGGGCTGTCGGCTGCCGTCACAAACACGATGCCTTCGGGTGCCAGATCGCCATCCGATGCGCCACCGGTTTCCACATCGGTTTGCAAGCTGGCGGCGACGAACTTGCGATTGCTGACGTAATCCATGAACACCGGTGCGGTCGGTGTTGTGATGTCGTAGGTAAAGATGCCGCCCTGACGCTCCAGACCAATCGCGGCGAAGGTTTTGCTGCCCAGCGTGAATACGCTCAGCGCCTCTGGCTCAGGACCCTTGTTGTCGCTGCGGTCGTCCTGGGTGTTGTTGGTGCTGCCGGGATTGAACTTGAATGTGCTGCTCAAGCCAGCCAGACGGCGCTCGAACTCATCGCCGCTATCGAACACCAACGCACCGGCATCATCAAAGATGGAGAACGAGCGACCGCCGAACACATGAATCTGGTCGAAGTCTCCGTCGCCATCGGTATCGCCGGATTTGCTGCTGACGGTGAGACGGCCCAGGTTGGCGGCCGCCTTCAGGTCGGTGGCATTGGGGAACACGGTCGGGTCCAGCACGTAGCTGGCGGCACCCACGCGCACTTCTTCGGTCAAGCCGGTGTAATCGCGGGCATCGCCCTCGTTGGCGGTGACGTAGAACGCCTTGCCGCCGGCGGAATAGCTGGCGATGGTGTCCGGCATATACATGCCCATCACCGGCCAGTTACCGATGTTGATACCGGCGTTGACGCTGGTGTCGCGGTCGGAGGGGTCAAAACCACGCCCCGCCACGCTGTGATTTTTGAGGCCCAGCGGCAGGATATCGGTGATGGTGGCCGTGGAGATGTTGAGCTTGGCCAGTGCGTTCGCCTCTTGCAGCGACACCATCGCGGTGGTGCCGTCCGGGCTGATGGCGATGTATTCCGGCTCCACATCCTGCGCGACGCTGGCGTTGGTACCGAACAGCCGCAGGCCCCGCGCGCGCAGCGCAGCCGCCTGGCTGTTGAAACTCGCAAAGCCCGCCGTGCGCACCACGGGGGCGGCCGGATTGCTGACATCCACCACGCTCACCGAACCTTCGGGGTCGATGCTGTCGGCAGCGCCGTAGCTGCTGGGCTCGCCTTCGTTGGCGACCAGCACTGTCTTGCCGTCGGCGGTGAAGGTGAGCATGTCCGGCAGCGCGCCGACCTCGGCCGAGCCGAGCAGCGTGAGGTCACTCGCGCGGTACAGCCCGAGCTTGCCGGGATTGGTCTTGGGCGCGGCCTCGATCGCAACGGCGACGATGCCGTTCTTCACCGATACGCTGTTGGCCGCAGCACCGAGCGTGCTGAGGTTGAGCGTGCCAACCTTGGTCGGTGCCGTGATATCGGCGAGCGAAATCACATCCACGGTCTTGTCCGCCCCATTGACCACGAATACGCGCTTGCTGGCGGCGTCGAAGGCCGGGATTTCCGCTGCGCCGAGATCGAACTTGTTGGTCTTGAAGCGGCTTTTCTCGATCAGCCGGATGGTCTTCGGCGTGGTCGGCGTCGGTGCGGGCGGCGGCGTGGAGATGGTGACGATTGGCGCGGCGGCCGTGTTGTTGTCGCCGTTGCTGCAGGCGGTCACGCAGAACACCGTCGCCAGTGCGAGGCTGGCACTGACAGATTTGATTTTCATTGAGGTTCCGTTGATTTTTGGTAAAGCCGAAACCTTAAGTGCGGGCAATGACAGATTGGAGTCAGAACAACAGACCCTGCCCGCCGGTGCTCGGCGCGCGAAACTGCGAAACATCCAGCGCGATGCGCTCGCCCATCCCCAATCCCAGGCGCTGGCAGGCCAGCGTGAAGCGACGCCGCAGCAGCTCGGCAATCGGGCCGGTGCCGCGAAACCGAGTACCCCATTCCGCGTTGTAGTCCTTGCCGCCGTGCGCCGACTGGATGGCGTGCATGACGCGCTGGGCGCGGTCGGGGTAATGCGTTGCCAGCCACTCCCGGAACAGGGGCGACACCTCGCGCGGTAGGCGCACGAGGATGGTGCTGGCGCGGATCGCCCCCGCAGCTTTCGCCGCTTCGAGAATGTGTTCCAGCTCGTGATCGTTGATGAAGGGGATCATCGGCGAGGCATTGACGCCCACCGGCACGCCGGCATCGGTGAGCGTGCGGATCACTTTCAGGCGCGTAGCAGGGCTGGCCGCGCGCGGTTCGAGAATGCGCTTGGTGGCGTTGTCGAGCGTGGTGAGGCTGATGTAGACCGCCACCAGATTGAGCTTGGCGAATTCTTGCAGCAGGTCGAGGTCGCGCAATACCAGCGTGCCCTTGGTGACGATCGCCAGCGGGCAGCTGGCCTCCAGCAATACTTCCAGCACAGCGCGCGTCAGCTTCAGCTCCTTTTCGCAGGGCTGATAGGGGTCGGTGTTTGCACCCAGGTTGATCGGTGAAGGCACGAAGCCCGGCCTAGCCAAATCTTCGCGCAGCAGTCGCGCCGCGTCGGGCTTGTAGAAGAGCTTGGTTTCAAAATCCAGGCCGGGCGAGAGACCGTGGTAGGCATGGGTCGGGCGGGCAAAGCAATAGATGCAGCCGTGCTCGCAGCCGCGGTAGGGATTGATCGAATACTCGAACGGCACATCCGGCGAATCGTTCTTGCTGAGGATGGTTTTCGCCCGTTCGGCGATCAGCGTGGTCTCCAGCGCGGGCGGCGGGTCTTCGTCGATGTCCCAGCCGTCGTGCTCGACGCTGTGCGCGAGCCGGTTGAAGCGGCTATCGGCATTGCTGACCGCGCCACGCCCTTTGTGCGGGCCTGCCGCTAACGATGCCGCCATCGCGTCAAGGCGTGGGCTGTGTCGCCGCGTAGTCCACTACCAGATTCGCCATCGTCCGCACACCGAGCTTCAGCACTTGCTCGTCGATATGGAAACGCGGCGAGTGATTGGCGGCGAACAGCTCCGGCGCTTCGCCGACGGGCCTCGCACCGAGAAACACGAAATAGCCCGGCACTTCCTGCGCGAAAAAGCTGAAGTCTTCCGCACCCATCATCGCGTCGGCGGCAATCAGCTTGTCTTCGCCCACCATGCGCTTGAGGGTCGGCAGCAGGCGGGTAGTGAGAGCCGGGTCGTTGAACGTGACGGGATACGCCGTCTCGCCGCCGATGATGACTTCTGCCGTCGCACCGCTCGCCTCGGCAATGTTCACCGCCGTGCGGCGCACGCGCTCGGCGAGATCCTTGCGCATCACCGGGTCGAGCGAACGCAGCGTGCCCTTCATCGTCACGCTGTCGGGGATGATGTTGCTGCGCACGCCGCCATCGAACTTGCCGATGGTGACGATGACCGGCGCCTTGCCGACGTTCATCTGCCGCGAGGCGACCGTTTGCAGGCCCATCACGATCTGGCTGGCGATAACAATCGGGTCGATGCCCTGCCAGGGTGCCGCACCATGCGTCTGCTTGCCGCGCACGATGATCTGCAGGTCGTCCGCGCTGGCCATCGCCCCGCCGGATTTCCAGGCAATGGTGCCGACCTCCCACTGTGCGAACACGTGGCTGCCGAACACCACTTCGGGGATGGGCGCGGTCTTGAACACGCCCTCTTTCAGCATCAGCTGCGCACCGCCTTCTTCGCCTGCGGGCGCACCTTCTTCGGCGGGCTGAAAGATGAACTTCACCGTGCCCTTCAGGCGCGGCTGCATCTGGCTGAGCACTTCGGCCACGCCCAGTAGCATGCTGGTGTGGGCATCGTGGCCGCAGGCGTGCATCACGCCCACGTTCTTGCCGTCGTAGGTGGTCTTCACCTTGCTGGCAAACGGCAGATCGACTTCCTCCGCCACCGGCAGCGCGTCCATGTCGGCGCGCAGGGCAATGACCGGGCCGGGCAAGCCGCCCTTGAGCACCGCGACGACACCGGTTTTGGCGACACCCGTCTGCACCGTGAGGCCGAGTGCTTTCAGCCGCTTGGCCACGTATTTGGCGGTCTCGATTTCGCGATTGCCCAGTTCGGGGTTCTCGTGCAGATGGCGGCGCATCTGGATGATTTGCGGCTCGACCTTGTCGGCGAGCTTGTCAATTTCAGCATGCAGGTCCGCCGTGCTGGCCTGCGCGGCGGCTACTACCGGCAACAGCAGCAAGGCCGTCAGCAGGGTGCCGCACAGGCGCGGACTCATGGGCGGCCACCGATCACATGCTCTTCCTGCCACTGGTCGATGGCGGCCACCACGGCATCTTCAACGATCTGGCCAAAGGCCACCGACGGCGTGCGTGGCTCGACGCCGGCTGGCAGGGCGGCGTCGCCAACGGCCGTGCGCATGATGTGGCGCGAGAACACATCCTTTTTCTTGCCCGCCGCATCGGTGTAGACGATGTTGAATTGATATTCATCGGCGACGATCGAGCCGGCCAAACCGAAGCTCAGGCCGCTCTTGATGCCGGCCTTGCGGGCCTCACTCATGTCGCCGACGTTGTTCACCACCACGCGCAGCACGCTCGAAGCCAAGGGGTCCGGCGTCAGCACACCACTGGCGGCCAAGGCGCGCTCCACATGCCCACGCAGTCGCAGGTCGGAGTCCGGCTTGGGCTCGCCCTGCTGCTTGAACTGCACTTCGATGCGCACCTTCTGCGGCGGATTCAGCGGCGTGAGCTGCTTGGCCATGACTTTGCGATAGGTCGGGTCGGCATAACTCTTCAAGCCCGGCGCGCAGGCACCGAGCAGGCTGGACACGGTGACCGCCAAGGCGAGCACAAGCAGACGATTCATGAGAAATCCCCGAGAAATTATGGTTAGGGAAAGAGCTTATTCGATCTTATTTAATAGCACTCACAAGGCCAGCACGTTTCGCATGCTGTAGCTGCCCGCAGGCTGGCCCTTGAGCCACAGCGCCGCCCGCACGGCGCCACCCGCAAAGTTGCCGCGCGAGCTGGCCTTGTGGGTCAGCTCTACGCGCTCGCCGTCGCCGAGATACATCACGGTATGGTCGCCAATCACATCACCGCCGCGCACGGTGGCAAAGCCAATCGTCTGGGTTTCACGCGGGCCGGTATGGCCTTCGCGGCCATAGATGGCGACCTCTTTCAGATTGCGTTTCAGCCCCGTGGCGGCGGCCTCGCCCAGCGCCAGCGCCGTGCCGCTGGGGGCATCGACCTTATGACGGTGATGGGCTTCGACGATCTCGACATCGTAGGCGTCGCCGAGTGTGCGGGCGGCGTCCTCCACCAGCTTCAGCAGCACGTTGACGCCGACGCTGAAATTGGCGGCCTGGCAAACCGCGATTTCCTGGCTGGCCTCGGCGATCAGCGCCTTCTGTTCGGGCGTGAAGCCGGTGGTGCCGATGACCATCGGCTTGCCCGCTTTGCGACAGGCGGCGATGGCGGCCAGCGTGCCTTCGGGCCGGGTGAAATCGATCAGCACGTCGCTGATGGCGAGCGCAGCGGCAAGGTCTGTACTCACCGACACGCCCAGTGGCGACACGCCCGCCAACATGCCGGCATCGGTGCCCAGTTCGGCAGCACCCGCACGGTCGATGGCCGCACTCAGCACGGCGCCGGGGGTGGCCGCAACGGTGGCAATCAGTGCGCGGCCCATGCGGCCTGCGGCTCCCAGAATGGCGATGCGGATGGTCATGAGTATTCGATTCTTTGATTAAGTAGAGGTATTGAGATCGGCCAACAGTTTGCGCGCCATGCCGAGCAGAACCAGCACGGCGATACCCAGCACGCCCCACAGCAGCCAGCTCCGCCAGGCAGGGGCAGCTTCAAGCGCTGGGGCTTGTAGTGCGGCTGCACCGGCGAGCACTTGCGGCGCACTGGCTGAGGCGCTGCCGATCAGGCTTGGGGCTTCGGCATTGGCCGTGCCTTGCAAGAGCGTTTTCAGCAAGCCTTCACAGCTCGCCGGAGAGCCATGGTTGATGGCACCAGCATTGCCATAGGCCAGTCGATAAGGGCCCTGCCCCTGCGCAACAAAGCGCAGGTTCTGCGGCGTGTAGGCCAGCTCCAGAATCGGTGCAAAGGGCGCGTTGGCGGCATCGGCCACCAGGCGCCAGTAACGATCGTGATTGGCGGGCAAGGCGATCTCTGCATTGCGACGCTCGCCAGCAGCGGTGACCACGTAGAACGCCTCACCCGCCCACACAGTCTGCCATGCAGCCTGCGGCGTGCGGCGGCTTTGCAGACGCACGTCGTAACGCGTATTGGGGGCCACGAGCTTGATCTGCGCCAGCGTCACCGGCGCCTGGCGCAGCGTGTCGTAGCCCTGCGTTGCGACCGCGTTCGCAGCGGCTTGCACATCCTCCGCAGCGCCGGTCTGCACGGCCGTGAACCAGTGTAGATCAGCTGGCAGGGCATTGATGATGCGAGTGCGCACCTGCACGGCGTCGATCACCGTCCCGTCGGCATCGCGTGGCGTCAGCCGCAGGCTCTTGTAGGTCGCAAGCGGCAACGCGATGTCTGCACGTTCCAGAGTCTGGCCATCGGCAGTGACACGCTTGAGCACGGCATCGGCCACCACCGTCTGCCATTGCTGCGTAGTGTCGGGCTGCTCGACCTTGACGTGCACCTCGGACAATCCCGTGGGCGAATGCCATTGCACTTGCAGGGCAACCGCAGGTGCGGCGAGCGCACTGAGATCGAGGTCATAAGCCGTCACGCCCACAGTCGCCTGCGCGCCGGCATCACCCGGCACGGTGATGGCAATACTGCCGGTGTCGGTGTGCACCTGTGCCGTCGCGCCCTGTACGCCTGCGCGGGCGAGCTGCACGGGGAACACCGTCAGCGGCTGCTGCGTCTCGGTCACCGACTGCTGATGCGGCACCGTGCAGAACACATGCGGCACGGCAACGCCGGTCGCGTCGAACACCGCCACATCGTTCAAGGCGGGCGAGACCACGCGTTGGTAGACGGCATCCGGCAACTGCACTTGCTGCACCGGATGATTGGCTTCGGCCGTGAGCGGGATCGCTTCGGCAAACTGCTGCACCTGCAAGGGCTCGGCAGCGATGGCAGGCAGCACCGTCAGCCACAGACTGGCTGCGAAGGTCATTGCCTTTTTTGAATGTGCGCGCCTCATGCGGCCTCCACTTCGTCTTGCACCATCGCAGGTGGCAGCGGCGAGAAATAGCCGGTGACCAGAAGAATGCCGCCAACCGAGAAGAACGCGACGATGCGCGCCAGCGTGCCGCTGCCGGCGGTGTCGATGACAAACAGCTTGACCACCACCACCGCCATCAAGGCCGCACCCGCCAGCCACACCACGCGCAGCGCCTTGCGGGAGGCGAACACCATCACCGCAAACGCCAGCAGGCTCCAGAACACCGAGAGCGCTGCCTGCAAAACGGTGGAGTGCAGCGCGCCCTGCCCGAACAGGGGTGTGTCGATGCCGTAATGCAGGCCGCGCACCAGAGCCGCGTTCATCCAGAGAAACACCAGTGCCGCCAAACCCGCGAGCAGCACGCGCGGCTGCAAGGCCAAGTGCTCGCGTGCCGCAGCTTGTATGCCATAACGCGCCAGCGCCAACAGCAGGCCGACGCTGGCGAGATCGAGTGGATTCAGCAGCGGCCAGGTCGGCAACGGCGCAGCACTGCCGGCGCTGCTGGCGTTGGCCAGCACCAGCCACAGCGCACTGGCAGCAGCCACCGGCCAACCCACGCCCAAGCGATAAGCCTGCGCATGACTCGCCAGCGGCCATGCGGGTACGAGCGCAGTGCGGGTGAGCAGCGCGAGCGTGGCGATGAGCAAGGCCGCACCCGGCAGCCATTGCCAGAAGCCCAGCGGCTGCGCGGCCTGCACCTGCCAGGTGGCCTCCCAGATCAGTAGCGTCAGCAGCAACAGGCCGGTGACGACGTGCTGCGCAAACAGCAGCGGCCCGGCCGGCTCGCGACGCCATAACAGGCGGTACTGCGCCAGGCACCACAGCGGCCAACCGAGCCAGCCCGCGAGACTGGCGGAATGCGGCAGCACACTTTGCGTGGCCGACAGCTGCATCGAGTCGTCCCAGGCCGCGAGCATTTCGCGTGTCGGCAGGTGCAGGGCAAGCTGCACCGCCAGCACGGCGGCAACCGCCATCAGCGCAATGGCCAGATGGTCGAACAGCGGCCACGCGAGCCGCCGCGACAGTGCCTGCCAGACCAGGGCCAGCAGCGAGAGCCAGGCCAGCGTCGCACCGGCCTCGACAGACTCCAGCACCCGCGAGATTTCACCTAGACCCGCGAGACTGATCCACAGCGTGCCGGCCAGCATCGCCAGCAGGCTCCAGCTCTGTTCCCACGCGGGTACGGTCTGCCCTTCGCGCCGCAGCCAGTGCCCGCTCAGCAGCGCAGAGACGCCTAGCACCAGCAGGCCGATGCACTGACTGTTGGCGATCGGCAGCGCCTCGGCCGTCACCATTCCATGCTTCAGGAAGGCCAGTGTGCCGCCGACTTGCAGCAATACGGAGAACGCCCGCGCCAGCTTGCGATCCTGCTTCACCCCCAGCCACATCAGGCCTGCGCCTTCTACCGCCCACATCGCTGCGGTCGCGTGTTCGTCGAAAGCGAGCGGTACGGCGAGGCTGGTGAAGATCACGCCGAGCGCTGCAAAGGCCTCGCAAAGCAGACGCAGGTGTTCGCGCTGGCGGTTCCACAACACCGTGGCCAGTGCGATGTAGAACGCGCCGAAGCCGAGCGCGCTCCACGCCAACGCATACTCGGTGCCGCGCCACAGCGAGGCATGGATGCCGAAAGCCGCTACCGGCAGACCGAATACCAAGGAGGCCGAGACAGCGCCTTTGAGATCTGGTTTCTGGCGCAGCGCGAACAGGATGGAGACGGCCACATACATGCCGAAAAACAGCAGTACGAACGCATCGGTGCTGATGAGCTTTTCAGCTTCATAGCCGGTACCGCGAAACACGCCGACGATGCCAAAGGTGAACAGCAGGCCCAGCAGATTCAGCACCCGCCAGGCACGGAACCAGGCGACGGTAAACACGCCGAGATTGAGGATGGCGTAATAGGTGAACAGCGCAATGTGATTACCGCTGCCGGTGCTGACCAAGAGCGGTGCGAGAAAACCGCCGCCTGTGCCGATCACCGCCATCGCCAGCGCGTTCTGTGCGACGGCCAAGAGTGCCGCGAGCACTGCGACGGCCACCATCACCGCCAGCGCCAGAGGCAACGGCAACAAGTGGTAGAGGCGTGCCGCCGCAAAGGTGACGAGATACAAGCCAGCAATGCCGCCGCCCTGCAGGATTTGCGCATAGCCGGGTGTGCGCGTGCGCAGGCGCCAGCCGATCACCAGCAATGCGACAGCACCCGCACCCAACCCGGCAAAGCGCAGCTCGATGGGGAACAGGCTGTGCTCGGCCGCGTACTTGACCAGGAACACCGCGCCGAAGAACAGGATCACCACACCGATCTTCGCCAGCGGATTACCGCCGCGCAGCCAGTCCCAGGCCAGGGCAATGCCCTGCTCGATGGCGCTGGGCGGTGCCGGTGCTGGTGGCACCCAGGTGGATGGCTCTGGCAAAGGCTTCGCCGGCGCGGGAACAGGCGCAGCCATGGGGGCGCTCGGCTCATCGTTCACAGGCGACACAGCGACCGGAGGTACCGAAACAGACGGCGTCGGAACAGCTACCGCTTTTTTCGCAGGTGCGTCCACAGCGCCGGCGGACTGCCAGCGCGCCCGTTCCAAGCCCTCGATGCGCGCCTGCAAGCGGCGCAGCACACCCTGCTGCGCCCAGGCCAAGCCCAAGGCCCAACCCGCGAGTGCGCCGAGCAAAAAGCCGCCGTTGCTGCCCGTAGCCATGCCCACGAAGAAGCCGATGACCGCAAAAATCAGCGGCGTTTTGCCCGTGCGGGTGTCGTCGGTGTTCATGGCTGCGGCTCGGTGCGCGAATGCCCCAGTCTAATGGGCTGCCGAATCGACGATTTTCAGTGCCAGCTCCAGGGCCTGTTCATAGTTGAGTCGCGGATCGACGCTGGACTTGTAGGCGCGCTCCAGATCGGTTTCGGTGAGCTTGCGCGCGCCGCCGGTGCATTCGGTCACATCCTCGCCGGTCAGTTCCAGATGCACGCCGCCCAGCCGCGAGCCGCATTCGCGGTGGATGCGAAACGACTGCTGCAACTCGCCTGCGATGTCGTCGAAGGCGCGCGTCTTCAGGCCGTTGGAGGCACTCTGTGTATTGCCGTGCATGGGGTCGGCCAACCACAACACCGGGTGGCCGGATTTATTGACCGCATCAATCACCGCAGGCAAATGTGCCGCGATCTTGCCCACGCCCATGCGGTGGATGAGCACCATCTTGCCCTCCTCGCGCTGCGGGTTGATGGCCTCGCAAAGCGCCAGCACCCAGTCAGCTCCCATGGTCGGGCCGACCTTCACACCGACCGGATTGGCGATGCCCCGGCAGTACTCGACATGCGCGCCATCGAGTGCGGCAGTGCGCAGGCCGATCCACGGGAAGTGCGTCGACAGATTGAACCAGCCCGACTGGCGCGGCACCTGCCGTGTTTGCGCCTGCTCAGCCCACAGCAGCAGTGCCTCGTGTGAGGTGTAGAAATCAACCCGCTGCAAATCGGCGAGAGACTGCCCCGCCAAGGTTTCCATGAAGCGCAGCGAGTCGCCGATGGCATCCACCGTCGCCTGGTACTGGGCGGCAAGCGGCGCGTGCTGCACCCAGTCGAGATCCCAGTATTCGGGGTGGTGCAAGTCGGCAAAGCCGCCGTCGATGAGGCCGCGCACGAAGTTGATGGTCATTGCCGAGCGCGAGTGCGCTTCAAGCAACCGCTGCGGATCGGGGATGCGTGCTTCGGCGGTGAACTCGGGCGCATTCACCAGATCGCCGCGATAGCTCGGCAGCGTCACGCCGTTTTTGGTTTCAGTGTCGGTGCTGCGCGGTTTGGCGTATTGCCCTGCGAAGCGGCCCACCCGCGTGACGCGCTTCTTGAGCCCGTGCGTCAGCACCAGGCTCATCTGCAACAGCACCTTCAGGCGATTGGTGATGAGGTCGGCGCGGCAGTCGGCAAAGCTCTCGGCGCAGTCGCCACCCTGCAGCACGAAACGCTCACCCCGGCTGGCGGCGGCAAACTCGCTCTTGAGACGGTTCACTTCCCAGGACGTGACCAGCGGCGGCAGGCCTTTCAGCATGCTCACGGCGGCATCGAGTGCGGCGCGGTCGGGGTAAGTGGGTTGCTGCACGACGGGTTTCGTCTGCCAGCTGTCGGGCGTCCAGGTCATCAGTCTTTCCAGAAGGGGCGGCAGTATAACGGCGCGGTCTGCACCGCCCCCAGCGGCCTACAATCCACGCACAAGAAAAACTAGTGGAGAACCCCATGCGCTTTATCAACTGCACGCGTCGCAGCAGCCTGCTGCTCGCGGTGCTCGCCCTTGCCGCCTGCAAGGGCAGTCCCGATCCCTCATCTGTTGCACCCGCAACCAGCCTCTGTGTGGCCTCCAGCTGCGGCAGCAAGACCCGCCTCGTCACCATCTCGGATGCCGAGAACATGCTGTTCACGCCCACCGGCCGTCTGTTCGTCAGCGGCGGCGTCAACGTCTACGAGATCGGCAAGAGCGGCAGCAGCTACACCGCCACGCCGCTGCTGGATGGCAGCTGCAATTTCACCGGCCTCGCCCTGCGCGGCGACGTGCTCTACGCCAACTGCTTCGACGGCCAGCTGTATGCCGCGCGGCTGACGGCACAGCCCAAACTCGAAGCGATCCATACACTCGGTCTTGCCGCACCGAATGGTCTGGCGACCGGCCCGGATGGCGAGCTGTATATCGTCAACGGCCCGCTCGCCACCAACGCCCTGCCCTCGCCGAAAATCGTGCGCCTCAAGCTCGATGCCACCGACCCTTTCAAGGTCACGGAGCAAACTGACTGGCTGCCGCTGAACCTGCTGCAATCTCAGCCCAATGGCTTGCAGGTGCGCGGGCGCACGCTGTATTTCAGCGAGACTGCACTACCAGCCCTCGGGCGTATCAGCACAGTCACCATCAACGCCGACGGCACCCCCGCCACACCGCAGGTTTTCGCCAGCTTCAATAGCCTGCCGGACGACTTCAGCCTGCTGAGCGATGGCCTGCTCGCGGCCTATTACACCGGTGGTCAGATCGCCTTGTTCGACAGCAAGGGCGTGTTCGTCTCCAGCACGGATGCGATGAGCTTCGAGAGTCCTTCGCAGGTGCGGGTCGGCCAGCCGCCGCTGTTTGCGAGTACCGATATTCTGGTGACCGAGAAAGGCGTGCTGGGCGAAAACCAATCGACCAATGGCAATGTGCTGAGCGTGTTCCGTCGTAACTAATGCAGGTAACCGGAGAGCTTCGCCTCGATATTGCGCGGGTTCTCGCCCTGGGCGATGGAGATCAGCCCCTCGATGACGAGATTGCGCATGGCGGTCTGCCGACCGATCACTGATTTCAATTTGGCGGCAAAGGGCAGGAAGAACAGGTTGGCGGAAGCGATGCCGTAGATCGTGGCGGTGAAGGCGGCCGCGATACCGTGGCCCAGCTTGCTCGGATCGGCCAGATTCTTCATCACCGCGATCAACCCCAGCACGGCACCGATGATGCCGAGCGTCGGTGCATAGATGCCCATGCCTTCATAGAACTTGGCACCCTGCGTGTCGAAGTGCTCCTTGGTCTCCACATCCACTTCGAGCACGGTGCGGATGGTGTCGGGCTCGGCACCATCCACCAGCAGTTGCAGGCCTTTCTTGAGGAAGGGATCGGTCTCGGCTTCGACACTGCCCTCAAGCGCCAGCAGGCCCTGCTTGCGCGAGACATTGCTCCACTCGACGATCTTCTCGATCAGCTTGTGGCCGTCCTGCACCGGCGGCTTGAACAGCCACTTCGCCATCTGCAGGGCATGCTTCACCACCGGCCCCGGCGTCTGCACCAGGATGGCGGCGGCGGTACCGAGAATGACGATGACGAAAGCGGCCGGCCCCCAGAGTGCCGAGACACCCGCGCCTTTGAGGATGGACCCGCCGATGAGCGCGCCGAAGGCGAGCACGAGGCCGATGATGGTCATCAAATCCATGACTAGCTCTCTCTCTCGTGGGTGCTGATGAGGCTGGGCACATCGACGATCAGCGCCACATGGCCATCGCCGGTGACGGTCGCGCCGGCGAATCCGGCCAGCCCCTTGAGCAAGGCCCCGAGCGGCTTGATGACCACCTCTTCGCGGCCCTTCACCTGCTTGACGACGAGGCCGTAGCGCCCGTCATTCGCGCGCACCACGACGATGTGGCGTTCACCGTTCAGGCAGTCGTCGTCGGGCAAGGCCGGGTCGATCCAGCGGGCGAGATCGACCAGCCGCAGGTTCTCGTCGCGCAGCAGTAATACCGGCCGGCGATTGAGCCAGCGCACGGCAGTCGGGTCGAGCGCGGTCACCTCGACCACGCTCGGCAGCGGGATGGCATAGGTGCGTCCCGCAACGGCAACCATCAGCGTCGGCAATATTGCCAGCGTCAGCGGCACGCGCAGCTTGAAGGTAGTGCCTTGGCCCAGCCGGGATTCGAGCTGCACGGTGCCGTTCAAGGCATTGATGCTGCTCTTCACCACATCCATGCCGACGCCGCGACCACTGAGATCACTGACCTGATCCTTGGTCGAGAAGCCGGGCATGAAGATCAGTTCGAGCGCGGCCTGTGCATCGAGGCGGCCGGCGTCGGCAGCGGTCATCAAGCCCTTCTCCACCACCTTGCGGCGCAGACGGTCAGCGTCGATGCCGGCACCGTCGTCCTTGATGACGATGAGGATGTGCTCGCCTTCCTGCTGCGCCTTCAGCATGAGCATGCCCATACGTGGCTTGCCGGCGGCGGCGCGTGCGTCGGGCATTTCGATACCGTGATCGCAGCTGTTGCGCACCATGTGCATCAGGGGATCGGCGAGCGCTTCAACCAGGTTCTTGTCGAGGTCGGTGTCTTCGCCCTCCAGCACCATGTTGATATCCTTGCCGAGCTGGCGCGAGAGATCGCGTACCAGTTTGGGGAAGCGTGAAAACACTTTCTTGATCGGCTGCATGCGCAGCGCCAGCACCGAGCCTTGCAGACGGCTGGTGAGCGCATCGAGCTCGCTCACGGCCTTGTCGGTATCGCTGGCACCCTGCGAACCCGCGCGCAGCGTCTTGAGGCGATTGCGAACCAGTACTAGCTCGCCGACCAGATTCATCATCGCGTCGAGCTTGCCGGTGTCGATGCGGACGCTGGTTTCAGCGGTATTGTCGCTGCTGCGACGCTGTTGCTGCTCGGCGGGTAATGGCGCTTCGGCAATCGGCGCGGGCTTGGGCAGCTCTGGCTCGGCCACCGCCGCTGGCTTGCCGTGCAGCTGATCCAGCAGCGCCTCGAACTCGTCGTCGCTGATGGTGTCGCTGCTCTCGGCAGGCGCTGCCGCTGCAACGACGGCCAGCGGCGCTTTCAATTGTTCTTTCAGTTTTTGCAGCAATGCCGCAGGCGCCGGTGCCGGCGTACCGCCGCGCTGGATGCTGTCCATCATGCGCAGCACTTCGTCGTAGGCGGCGAGCACGGTATCCATCAGGCCCGCGTCCATCTGGCGACTGCCGGCGCGCAGCACACTGAAGACTTCTTCGGCGCGATGACACACCTCCACCAGCGCCGTCTCGTTCAAGAACCCAGCACCGCCCTTCACCGTGTGAAAGGCGCGAAAGATGGCATTGAGCAGCTGTGGCTCATTGGGCGACTGTTCGAGCTCGACCAGTTGCGGCCCGAGGCGCTCCAGCAGCTCACCAGCCTCGATGAGAAAGTCTGCGCGGATGTCGTCGTCAACGGCGGGCATGGGTCATCACTCTCTAAAGGCTGAACATCGCAAGCAGGGCATCGGCGTCGTCCTGCCCGGCGGCGATGGCGCTGCGGCCCAGGCCGGGCACGGTTGGCCCTTCCAACCCTGTATCGGTCGCATCGGCACAGGCTTGAGCGGGATGGCGACCGTCCAGCAGCTTCAACAACGCCGCTTCAACTTCGCGCACCACATGGGTGACGCGGCGGAGGATTTGCCCGCTGAGATCCTGATATTCCTGCGACTGCGCCAGCGCCGAAAACTGCCCGCGCAGGGATTGATGACGGCCTTGCAGCTGCTGCTCAAGCTGCGCCACATCGGTGGCGAGCTGCATCAGCGCGCCGGAACCAGCCGAGGCCATCAGCAGACGCGCACGCACCGTCGCCATCAGGCCGAGCGAATCGCCAAAGACTTTCAGTTCACGCTGCCCGGCTTCGACCAGATCGAGCGTGTGGTGCGCGGCTTTTTCGGTGAGCTGGCTGACATGCTCCAGGCGCGCGCCAGCATCCGGCAGCTCGGTGGCGATGGCGTTCCAGCGCTGATCGGATTCGAGTGACTCGAAAGCCTTTTTCAGATCGTCCGTGATGCGCGCGATGTGGGCATAGAAGCTTTCTTCGCGCCGCCGCAGCAAGGCGTGCAGACGCTCGGAGAACAACGCGTCATCGCCGGATTCCAAGGCTGCGCTCATCTCGCGCAGGCGGGCAATCAGCTCGTGCCGTGCAGCTTGCTCCGGCGATAGTTGCGGCTGGCTGGTCACGGTTGCATACCTCAGGCAGCGGCAGCGTAGCGTTCAAAAATCTTGTCGAGCTTTTCCTTCAGCGTCACGCCGGTGAAGGGCTTGACGATGTAGCCGCTGACACCAGCTTTGGCGGCCTCGATGATCTGTTCGCGCTGGGCCTCGGCGGTGACCATCAGCACCGGCAGGTGTTTGAGCCTATCGTCGGCGCGGATGGCCCTGAGCAGGTCGATGCCCGGCATACCCGGCATGTTCCAGTCGGTGACCACGAACTCGAAGCTGCCGGCTTGCAGCATCGGCAAGGCGGTCTTGCCGTCGTCGGCCTCGCTGATGTCGGTGAAGCCCAGCTCGTTGAGCAGGTTCTTGACGATGCGACGCATGGTGGAGAAGTCGTCGACAACGAGGATTTTGAGATTCTTGTTCATGGCTTCAGTGCTCCGTAGTAGGGATCGGGTCGGGGCGAGCGCGGGGCTTCTTCGCCTTGGGCGGCGCGATCCACTCGGTGAGTCGCGCACGCAGGTGGATGAGTGCCTGCCCATGCACCTGGCAGACGCGCGACTCGGTGACGCTCATCACCTCGCCGATCTCGCGCAGGTTGAGTTCGTCGCGGTAGTAGAGCGAGAGCACCAGCTGTTCCTTCTCGGGCAGGGTGCGGATGGCATCGGCGAGGGCCTTCTGGAACTCGCGGTTCTGCAAATGTTCGGCGGGCGTGAGGGCAGCGAGATCAGCCACCTGCCAGGCCTCGCTCTCGTCGTCACCGGTGGGCACGTCGAGCGAGAGCATCTGGCACTGCACGGCGTCGGCCTGGATGCTGCGGTAGTCGTCGATCGTGATACCGAGCTTTTCGGCCACATCCACCTCGCGCACGGCGCGGCCGCGCTCCTGCTCCATCTTGCGCACCATCTCGGTCGCTTCGCGCACTTTCTTGTGGACGCTGCGCGGGGCCCAGTCGCCCGAGCGCAACTCGTCGACCATCGCACCACGAATGCGGATGCCGGCATAGGTCTCGAAGCTCGCGCCGGCATTGCCGTCGTAATGTCGCGCGGCATCGAGCAGGCCGATCATGCCGCTCTGGATGAGGTCATCGACTTCGACCGACGACGGCAGCCGTGCAGCGAGGTGATAGGCGATGCGCTTGACCAGCTCGCTGTGCTGCATCACCACGGCGCGCTCGTCGATCTTCGGCGAGGCAAAGCGGACGGCGGCGTTCATGCGGCTAATCCTTGAGGTTGAACCAGTCGCTCGACGAAGAACTCCACGTGGCCGCGCGGCAAACCGGGCTGCCAGGCCTCGGTGCGCTTCGCCAGCGCGTGAAAAGCCATCGACGAGGGCGCACTTGGATACAAGTCCACGACCGCGCGCTGCTTGCGGATCGCGCCCTTCAGCCACTCGTCGTAGGGGATCGCGCCGAGAAAGCCCAGCGTCACGTTCAAGAACTTTTCAGCGACACGCTCCAGCCCCGCATACATCTCGCGGGCCTCGCCGAGATTGGCCACCTGATTGGCCAGCACCTGCACGCGGTTCACGCCGTGCTCGCGGCTCAATACCTTGATGAGTGCATAGGCATCGGTGATCGACGCCGGATCGTTGGTGACCACCAGGATGATCTCCTGCGAGGCGGCTGAAAGTGTGAGCACCGAGTCGGCGATGCCGGCACCGGTATCCACCAGCAGCACATCGACCGGCCGCTTGAAGTCGCTGAAGGCATGGACAATGCCGGCGTTTTCGCTGCTGGTCAGCTCGGCCATTTTCTTCTTGCCGGAGCTGGCGGGGATCACCATCAAACCGGCCGGGCCTTCGAGCAGGGTGTCTTCCAGCGTGCAGCGGCCTTCGAGCACGTGCGAGAGGTTGTAGCTGGGTGTGAGGCCGAGCAGCACGTCGACATTGGCGAGACTCATGTCGCCGTCGAGCAGCAAGGTCTGCTTGCCGCTCTGGGCCAGCGCGATACCGAGGTTGACGG
Organism: Stagnimonas sp.; assembly: GCA_965279705.1. Taxonomy (GTDB): domain Bacteria; phylum Pseudomonadota; class Gammaproteobacteria; order Nevskiales; family Nevskiaceae; genus Stagnimonas. The sequence goes on along the minus strand of OZ257257.1, from coordinate 1,045,485 downwards.
TGACCGTGGTCTTGCCGACGCCGCCCTTGCCGCTGGTGATGGCGATGACCTTGGGCGCCGGGCGCGGCAGGCCTTCGGGCACCGCATCGCTGCGGCGCAGGCCGGCAGCCTGGTCGTGGTAGTTAGACGGCAGCATGGGCCGCTCCCGCGTGGTGGCTGCGGGTGGCAGCGGTGGTGGCGTCGGCGAGACGGCGCGCCAGCTCATCGTCCTCCGGGCGATCCGGCCATTGCTGGCCGAGCGCGATCGCGCGCCGCACCAGCGTGTCGCCGCGCGGCAGTTGCAGGTCCTCCGGCACGCGCTGGCCGTCGGTGAGGTAGGCGATGCCGAGCTGGTGCTGGATGACCGCAGTCAGGGCGGCGCCAATGCGCGTCGCCTCGTCGAGCTTGGTGAGGATGCAGCCCGCCAGCGGCACGGCGCGGAACTGGGCGATGGTCTGTTCGTAGTCGCTCGCCTGCCCGCTCGCGGTCATCGCGAGATAGGTGCGCAGCTTGCCGGCCAGTGGGCGGAACAGGCTGAGCTGAGCGGCCAGCTGACGATCCTGCGGGCCCATGCCGGCGGTGTCGATCAGCACCAGCTTGCGGTCGGCGAGCTTCAGCAGCAGCGCTTCGAGTTCAGCCCCGTCGCGCGCCGTGTGCACCGGCACGCCGAGCAGGCGGCCGTAGGTGAAGAGTTGTTCCTGCGCGCCGATGCGGTAGTGATCGGTGCTGACGAGCGCGATGTCGCGGGTGCCGAAATGTGCGGCGTAGCGGGCGGCGAGCTTGGCGATGGTGGTGGTCTTGCCCACACCCGTGGGGCCGACCAGGGCAATCACGCCACCTTCGGTCAGCGCTTCGTTGCTCAGCACGGGGATGCGCTGGGCGAGATCGCTGAGCACAGCGTTGTCGGCGCGTTCGCCTTCAAAGTCCGGCGTGAGCGCGGCGACCAGTTCGCGGCTCAGGGTGGCCGAGAGGCCGAGCTGGCTCAGGCGACTGAACAGTTGGGCGCGTTGCGGCTGCGTGCTCTTTGTCTGGCTCCACATCAGGCCGCCGAGCTGCTCTTGCAGCAGGCGCTTTACATCCTGCACGTCGCGTTTCAGCGAAATCAGTTCGGGGTCGTCTGCTAAGCGCAGCTCGAAGGTGTTGCGGGCGGCGGTGGCCACCGGCTGCTCGCTGGGGATGTCCGTGTCGGTCTGCGGGGCGATATGGTCATAGTCGACGGCGGCGACGACCTCGACACCGGTGGCAGTGCGGCGGCTTTCCAGAATCACCGCATCGGCCGAGAGCGTGGTGCGCACCTGGTTCATGGCTTCGCGCATGGTGGGTGCATTAAAGCGCTTGATCTTCATTGCTTACGCTCCGACTGCGGAAACCAGCCGCAGCTTTTGGGAATCGGGAACCTCGTTGAAGCCCAGTACGTGCAGTGCGGCAACGGTCTGGCGGGTGAACTTGGCGAGCATCGGCCTGAGCGGCGCCGGCACCAGCAGCACGGCCGGTTCGCCGCGGGCTTCCTGCTGGGCGGTGGCGGTGGCAAGGGCGGTGTGCATGCGTTCGGCGAGTCCAGGTTCGAGAACGGCGGCGCCGTTCGAGAGGCTGTCCTGCAGTACGCGTTCCAGCCCCGGTGCGAGAGTCAAAACCGGCAGCTCCATGTCCTGCCCGATGCCCGATGCCTGCTGGATTTCCTGCACGATCTGGCGGCCCAAGGCGGCACGCACGGTGCCGGCGAGCACGACGGGATCCTGGCTCTTGGGGGCAGCCTCCGCCAACACTTCGGCGACCAGCTTGAGGTTGCGCAGCGGCACTTTCTCGCTCAGCAGGCTTTGCAATACGCGCGTGAAGATCGCCAGAGTCAGCGTCTTCGGCACCAAGTCTTCCACGAGTTTTGGCGAGGACTTGGCCAGCCCATTCAGCAGCTGCTGTGCCTCGTCAAAGCCAAGCAACTCGTGCGCGTGGTTCTTGATGAGCGACGACAGATGCGTGGCGATGACGGTGGCGGGGTCGACCACGGTGTAGCCCAGCGTCTGCGCATGGGCTCGCTGGCCGGGTTCGATCCAGTAAGCCTCCATACCGAATGCCGGATCGACGCCCTTGATGCCATCGAGCGGGCCGAACACGCGGCCGGGGTTGAGCGCCATCTCGCGGTCGGGGTAGATCTGTCCCTGCGCCAGCGGCACGCCCGCCAGCAGCAGGCGATAGCCGCCCGGCAGCAGTTCCAGGTTGTCGCGGATATGTACAGGGGCGACGAGAAAGCCGAGTTCCTGCGTGAGCTTCTTGCGCACGCCCTTGATGCGCGCCATCAGTTCGCCACCCTGCTTGGCGTCCACCAGCGGGATCAGCCGATAGCCCACTTCCAGGCCCAGCGGATCTTCGGGGCGCACGTCTTCCCAGCTCAGATCCTGCGGTGCCGGTGGCGCTTGCGGTGCGGGTGCAACCGCCTGCTTGAGGCTGCGCTGGTGCAACAGATAAGCGCCGCCACCGCAGGCCGCTGCCAGTGTGAGAAACACCAGATTCGGCATGCCCGGAATCACGCCGATGAGCGTGAGCACTGCCGCGGCAACGATCAGCACGCGCGGTTGCATGAACAGCTGCGACAGCACCTGCTGGCTCATGTCCGACGAGCGCGAGGTGCGCGTCACCAGCATGGCCACCGCCGTGCTCATCAGCAGCGACGGCACCTGCGCCACCAGGCCGTCGCCGATGGTCAGCAGCGTGTAGTTCTTCAGCGCCTCGCCGAACGGCAGGCCGTGCTGCGCCACGCCAACGATGAGCCCGCCGATGATGTTGATGGCGAGGATCAGGATGCCCGCCATCGCATCGCCACGAATGAACTTGCTGGCGCCATCCATCGAGCCGTAGAAGTCGGCTTCAGACCGCACTTCCTCCCGACGGGCCTTGGCTTCTTCGCGGGTGAGCAGGCCGGCGTTGAGATCGGCATCGATCGCCATCTGCCGACCGGGCATCGCGTCCAACACGAAGCGTGCACCGACTTCGCTGACGCGCTCGGCACCTTTGGTCACCACCATGAAGTTGATGATGGTGAGGATGATGAAGACGATGAAACCGACCGCGTAATTGCCGCCAATGACGAAGTGCCCGAACGCCTCGATCACCTTGCCGGCCGAGGCCTCGCCCTGATGGCCGTGCATGAGGATGACGCGCGAACTGGCGACGTTCAGTGCCAGCCGCAACAGGGTTGCGAGTAACAACACGGTTGGAAACGCTGAGAACTCCAGCGGCCGCATCACGTACATCACCGCCAGCAGCACGACGAGCGAGAGCGCGATGTTGAAAGTGAACAACACGTCCAGCACCGCGGGGGCGAGCGGCACGATCATCATGCCCAGCACCGCGAGCAGGAACAGCGGTGCGGCCAGGCCATCGCGCGGCACCGCCTTGGTGGCGCTGATGAGTCGCGTCAAAAAACTGTTGCCGGTCGTTGTCATGGGGCGCGTCAAGGAGTCGTCTGCACCCCTCACTGCAAGCCGCGTGCGCGGTTTTGCATGTCGCCTTGCATTGGCCTTAGCCTTGCACCGAGCCCGCACTACCGCTGCCGCTAATGCCACAGCCACCGCGTCTTCGATTCGACCACCTCAGCGCCGCCGATGCGCCGTTCATCCTCGAACTAGTGAATGAACCCGGCTGGCTGCAACACATTGGCGACCGCAACATCCACGATCTCACCGCCGCCGAGGCTTACATCGCCAACGGCCCGGTAAGCAGCCATAGCCAATACAGCTTCGGGCTCGATCGGGCGAGCCGCATCGATACAGGCGAACCAGTCGGCCTCTGTGGCCTGCTGCAACGTCCATATCTGGAAGCACCCGATATCGGCTATGCGTTCTTGCAGCGACACCACGGCCAGGGGTTTGCCACCGAGGCGGTGCGAGCCGTGCTCGGCGATGCCCGTCAGCGGCTGGCGCTGCCGTTGCTGTACGCGATCACCTCGCCCGACAACCACGCTTCAATCCGGGTGCTGGAGAAATGCGGCTTCCACTTTGAGCGGTTCATGCTGATACCGGGTGCGAGCGTGCAATCTCGGCTGTTCGTGCTGCGGTTTTAGCATGCAAAAAAAAGCCGCTTTCGCGGCTTTCTCAAATCAACAGACGAAACCCTAGCGAGTAGAAACCGTCGCAGACGGTGTCGTGGCCGGGGCGCTCGGTGTGTCGTTGTCTTCAGCGGCTATGGTGATCGCACCCAGAAGAATGATCGGGCCAGCGACAGTCAATACGCTGGTCAGGACACTGCTGTTGGCAATCAACGACTCACTGGCCTGGTTGTTGGTTTGGGCGGTGGCGGCAAGCGATAACGTGGCGCCGGCGAGTAAGAGAACAAGTTTCTTCATGGGAGTACCTCAGGAGAGTTTCGATAACGGCGTGCCTGCTTCTGCACGAGATGGCCGCTCACAAACAGCTCGGGAGAAAATCCGCTGTGAGAAGCCACCCGCAAGGTGCAAGGCCGCGATGACCCCCTCCTGAAGCCAGCTTTGTAGCGATCAGGAAAGGTTCATCCCAGCTGCCAACACTGGTGTCGCAGTCGTTGTCATACGCATCGTCCAATCATTCAGGAGATACCCATGAGCACAATCCGCAACGTCACGTTTGCCCTCGCAGCACTCATCACGGTCACGGGCCTGTCGGCCTGCAACACCGTTGAAGGCGCAGGCAAGGACATCAAGGCCGGTGGTACCGCTATCGAGCGCGAAGCCGACAAAGCCAACAAGTAAGCGACAACAAAATCCCGGCGCGATCATTTCGCGCCGGGATTTTTTTGTGGCCGCCATAAAAAAACCCGCCGGGTCAGCGGCGGGTTAAAAAGACCAAGCCCTGAAAACGCATTTGGTCAGGGGAGCACAACTGCAAGGCTTGACCGTACGAGCGGGGTACGGCCTGCGTATGCAGCCCGTCCCCTTGTTTGTTGGTGCAGGGACGATACGGGCGCAGCCTGGCATGAACACTCGTAATGACTACTAGCTTTCGGGATCGACTGCGGAGTTGGGTAGATCCTCCGCCACCTTGGGCGGTGCCGGGCGCTCGCCACGGCGATAGTCGCGGAGCTGGTAGACGTACGAAAGCACCTGTGCGACCGCCTGATACAGCGCGCCGGGAATCTCCGCATCGATCTCGCAGCTGCGATACAAGGCACGCGCCAGGGGCGGTGCCTCCACCAGCGGCACGCGATGCTGCCTGGCCAGCTCGCGAATCTGCTGGGCGATGAGGTCAGCGCCCTTCGCCACCACGCGCGGTGCCTTGTCCTTGCCGGCGGCATATTGCAGCGCAACCGCGTAGTGCGTGGGGTTAGTGACGATGACATCGGCCTTGGGCACCGCCTCCATCATCCGGCCACGCGAGAACTCCTGTTGCAGGCGGCGGATGCGGCCTTTCACCTCCGGCTTGCCCTCGCTCTGCTCGTATTCCTGCTTGATCTCCTGCTTGCTCATCTTCAGCTGCTGGCTGTGGTGCATGAGCTGCCAAGGCACATCCACGGCAGCAATCAGCAACAGGCCGCCGCCGAGCCACAGCATGGCGTCGAGTGCTAAGCCCGCGCCCTGCCCCAGTGCCATCTGCAAGGGCATGAAAGGCAACGACAGCAGGCGCTCGCGCTCGTGCAGAAACAGCAAGGTGCCGACCACGCCGATCACGCTCACCTTGAGAAAGCCCTTGCCCAGCTCGACCACGCTGTTCATCGAGAACAGACGCTTCAAACCCGAGAAGGGATTGATCCGCGAGAAGTCGAGCGCGATGGCCGAGGGTGCGAGGTTCCAGCCACCGACCAGCAGGGGTGCGACGAGTGCGGTGACGAAGCCTGCCAGCAGCACCGGCGCGATGAGTTGCAGGGTCTGGCCGATCAGCGTCGCCGCGAGTTGCAGACTCAGGCCCGGCGTGGCGAGTGCGGCGGGCAGCTGTTGCAGATAGGCCTTGAGCAGAGCGCCCGCACCGTTGGCAATGGTGCCACCGTGCAGCAGCACGGCCATCGTCACGCCCAGCACCACCGCCGCCGTGCTCAGCTCGCGCGAGCGGGGAATCTGGCCTTTCTTGCGCGCGTCCTGCCGCCGCTTGGGGGTGGCATTTTCGGTTTTTTCTTCGTTGCCGCTCACGGGGCGGCACCCAGCAGCTGTGGCAAGCGATTACCGAGCGACATCAGCATCTCCGCGAACACGCTCTGGATGCTGCCCAGGCTCATCGCCAGAATCACCAGCCCCGCTGTCAGCGAGATGGGGAAGCCGACGCTCATCATGTTGAGTGCGGGTGCTGCGCGGTTCATCACGCCGAAGGCGAGGTTCACCAGCAGCAGCGCGCACACGCCAGGCAGTGCCACCCGCAACGCGCCAGCGAACAAGGCAGTGCCTTCCTGCACCATCGACAGCAGCATGGTGGCGCTGAGCGGCGCGGCCCCGATAGGTTGCAGGGTGAAGCTCTCGCGTAGCCATTCCACCAGCGCCAGATGGCCGCCGAGGGCCAAGAAGCTCAGCACCGCCAGCGCCTGCAAGAAGCTCGACAGCACCGTCGATGAGGTGCCGCGCAGCGGATCGTTCATCTGCGCGAACGAGAGGCCCATCGAGGCCGACAACAACTCGCCCCCGAGTGCTACGGCCTCGAACACCAGTTGCAATGCGAAGCCCAGCACGAGGCCGATGAGAAACTCCCGCACGAGCATCATCAGGGCGGCGTCGGTGAAGAAGGCCAATGGCGGCGTGGCGGGCAGCATGGGCGCCATCACCAGCGTGAGCAGCAATGCGAACACCAGGCGCAGGCGCATCGGCAGCGCGCGGCTGCCGAACAGCGGGGCTGCCATCAAGGTGGCGGCGATACGGATGAAGGGCCAGACGTAGAGCCCCAGCCACTCCAGCAACTGCGCTTCGGTCAGACGCATGGCGCTAACCAATCAAGGACGGAATCTGCTCGAACAAGCGCCGGGTGAAGTCGATCAGCAGTTGCAGCATCCACGGCCCGAACAGCAGCGCGACCGCGGCCATCGCCAGCAGCTTGGGGATGAATGACAGGGTCATTTCATTGATCTGTGTCGCGGCCTGGAACAGGCCCACCAGCACGCCGACGAAAAGGCTTGCCACCAGCAGGGGTGTCGCCAGTTGCAGGGCCAGCCACATGGCATCGCGGGTGAGAGTCAGGGCGCTGTCGGGCGTCATTACGCAGCCACTCCGTAATCAGCGTCGGTACTCAGTGCTGCGCACTGTCGTGGCCAGGCGCCATTCGCAGCTGCTGCTAACGCGGCAGGTCTGCTCATGACGCCGCCTTAAAGCTGGCCGCCAGCATCGACATGGTGAGCGACCAGCCATCCACCAGCACGAACAGCATCAGCTTGAACGGCAGCGAGATGAGCATGGGCGAGAGCATCATCATGCCGAGACTCATCAGCACGCTCGACACCACGAGGTCGATCACGACGAAGGGGATGAACAGCAGGAAGCCGATCTGGAACGCCGTGGTCAGCTCGCTGGTGATGAAGCTCGCTGCCAGCACGGTGAAGGGCACATCTTCCGGCTTCTCGAAAGGTTTATCGCGGCCGCTGAGCTTGGCGAACGTCATCAGGTCGGCCTCGCGCGTCTGCGCCAGCATGAAGCCGCGCAGGGGTTTTTCGGCGTTGGCGAGCGCGGGCTCGAAGGCCATCTGACCGTCCATGTAGGGCTTAAACGCCGTCTCGTGGATGCGACCCGCGACCGGGGCCATGATGAACATGGTGAGGAACAGCGACAAGCCGATGAGGATCTGATTCGAAGGCGTCTGGCCGGTGCCGAGCGCCTGCCGCAGCAAGCCCATGACGATGACGATGCGGGTGAAGCTGGTCATCGACAGCAGGATGGCGGGCAGGAAAGTCAGCGCCGTCATCGCTGCGAGGATTTGCAGCGACACCGAGTACTGCTGGCCGCCGCCGGGTGCGGTTTCCAGCATCACGGCGGGCAGCCCGGCCGCCTGTGTCAGCGGTGCGGCAAACAACAGGATCAGTGGCAGCAGCACGCGCATGACAAGACTCAGGCGCGGAAGCTGAAATTAGGTTTGGTCGCCGCGGCCCGCATCGGCTCCGCAGCTTGGCCGCCTGCCGTACGCGCCGACGCTGTGGCGACGGCGGCAGGTGCAGGGGCTTCTGCCACCTCGGTATCAATGCCCTTGGCGCGCGCATGAGCGAGCAAGGTCTTGAGGCGTTCGGAGAAATCCCGGGTGGCCGGCGTGTTGGCGGCCAATGCGGTGGCCGCTTCGTTGGCCGCAGCCGCGCTGAAATCGGGTGCGACATCGAACACATGCAGCGTCTGCACACGGCCCGGCGAGACGCCGAGCAGCAGATGCGTATCACCGGCCTGCATCCACACCACACGCTCCTTGCTGCCGATCTGCACGCCGCCCTTGATGCTGAGCGCCGCACCCTGCCCGGCGCGTGCGCCCTGCACACGCTTGACCAGCTTGCCGAGTACCAGAATCAGGCCCACAACCAGCAGCAAGGCGCCCAGCATCGGCAACGTCGCCGAGGGGCTGGAAGGCAGCGTGCCGAGCGGCTTGGACGCCGGTGCGACCACCGTTGCCGTCGGTGCGAGCACGGCAGCGGCTGGTGCTGCCGTGGCAACGGCGGTGTTGAGATGGGTTTCCGGTTCCATCACCGGTGCCACCGGCGTCGCGGCGACTTCAGCCAGCGGTGAGGCGGTGGTGGAGCCTGCCGCGGCAAGCGTCTGCGACTCGGCGATTTCATCAAAGGCACTGGCGTCGTACATGGTGTTCTCCGGTGAGTGCGTGACTTACTTCAGCTTGCGGATGCGTTCGGCCGGGCTCACCACATCGGTGAGGCGGATGCCAAACTTCTCGTTGATGACGACCACTTCGCCATGGGCGATGAGCGTGCCGTTGGCATAGACATCCAGCGGCTCGCCAGCGGCGCGTTCGAGTTCCACCACGCTGCCCTGGTTGAGCTGCAACAGATTGCGAATGGGGATGCGCGCACGGCCGACTTCCATCGACAGCGTCACCGGCACATCCAGAATCACATCCAGATTCACATCGTTGGTGCGGGCGCTGGCCTGGGCGGCATCGAAGCTCGGCGGGGCGAACTCCTGGGCAGTTGCGGTGTTCATTGTGTGGCTCCGTTGTTGATGTTGCTGCTGCGGGATTCGCGGCGAATGGCGTCGTGAATGCGGACGGCGTTGTTGCCGCCGCTGGTGCCGAAGCTGCCGAAGAACAGGGGCACGTTCTCCACCGCCAGCTCGATGGAGCGCGGCATCTGGAACGGGATCACGTCACCGGCCTTGAGCGTGAGCAGCTGACCCAGGGTGATCTCCGCACGGGTCAGCTCGCAGGTGGCTTCGACGGTGGCGTCCTTGATCTGCTCGCGTAGGGTGGCGATCCAGCGCTCGTCCTTTTCCATGCGGTCGGACTGCACACCGGCGTCGAGCTGCTCGCGGATCGGCTCGATCATCGAATACGGCAGCGTAATGTGGATGTCGCCTTCGCCGCCTTCGAGTGACACGTGGAACTTCGATACCACCACCACCTCGCTGGGCGAGACGATGTTGGCGAAATGCGGGTTCATCTCGTGGCCGATGGCCTCGAACTCCAGCGGCAGCACACCGCTCCAGGCTTCGGTAAGGTCCGTGAAGGCCTGTTTCATCATCAGCTGCACCACGCGCAGTTCGGTCGGCGTAAATTCTCTTCCTTCGATCTTGGTGCGAAAGCGGCCGTTGCCGCCGAAGAAGTTCTCGACCACCGTGAACACCAGACGCGGCTCGAACACCATCAGCGCCGTGCCGCGCAGCGGCTTCACCCGCAGCAGGTTGAGACTGGTCGGCACGAACAGGCTGTGCACGTAATCGCTGAACTTCATCATCTCGATGCCGACCACGCTCAATTCCGGCGAGCGCCGCAGCATGTTGAACAGGCCAATGCGGAACAGGCGCGCGAAGCGCTCGTTGATCATCTCCAGCGTCGGCAGACGGCCGCGCACGATGCGGTCCTGCGAGGCAAAGTCGTAGCCGCGCGCGGTGCCGGGCGGTGGTGGTGGTTCGGTGACCACCTTGCCGCTATCGACGCCGTGCAGCAGGGCGTCGATTTCGTCTTGGCTGAGAATGTCTTGCATGGTTTTTCCCGGACCTACTGCATGACGAGATTGGTGAACACCACGCCGTTGATGTGCGGCTTCTTCACCTCGTCGAGCACCTTGTTGATCTCCGCGGCGGCATCGGCCTGCAGCTTTTCCTTGCCCTCGCGGGTCAGCAGCGCGTGGTAGGTCTGCGAGCTGAACAGCAACATCAGGCGGTTGCGCACGAGCGGATCGTTGAGGCGCACGGCGTCCATCGCCGCGGTCTTCTTGGCAATCACCTGTACTTCCACCTGCAGGAAGCGCATGGCCTCTTCGTCGTTGAGGTTGACCACGAACTGCGGCGCGAGCGGTGCGAAATCGCCGGAGGCAGCGCCCTTGGCGTCACCGTGACCCTCGCCGTGCTCGTCGGTCTTGGGGGCTTCATGTTCATCGGCGGCGGCGTGCTCTTCGCCCTCCGCTTCGCTCTGTTCGGTCACGGGCTTGGCGGCGGCTTTCTTGCTCATATAGAACACCGCGCCACCACCGGCGGCGCCGGCGGCGATGACCACGGCCAGAATCAACTTGAGCGCACCGCCTTTCGGGGCGGGGGCAGCGGCAGCTTCAGCGGGGGCGGTGGACATGTGGCGGCTCTCGGGGTGGCAGACGGACTCAAGAAGCCCTTGGAGCAAGCCGCGTACCCGCTTTGTGCCTGCGGCTGCATCACCGCTGAAACCCTTGTTCTGTCTGGGTTTTCGGCGCTCTGCCGAATTCGCTGGAAAGGTTCGACGGATTTCCGTCGAGGCCGCTGCAAACGGTCTGGCGGAAAGCCGTCAGGCGTAGTCGTCGAGCAGGCCGTTGCGACGACGCCAGCCACCGACCCGCGGGGTCAGGGGCTGGGTATCGGGATCGTCGCCGGGTGTGCCGCGCGCCGCAGTGGGGGTGGGTTGACGCGACGACTCGCGCCCCGGCGACTCGCGGCCCACCTGTGCATCGGCCAGCAGCACGCCGCCCTGCTGCAGGGCTTCGCGCAGGCGCGGTAGCTCGTTTTGCAGCAGCTCGCGCGTCTGCACATGGGCGGCCGTGAGATGCACGCTCAGGCCCTTGTCGTCCACCGACAACCGCACATCCACCGCGCCCAGCTCGCGCGGACTGATCTCGATGCGCGCCTCCTGAATGCCCACGCCCAGCCGCCATTGAATCTGCTCGCCCAACTGCTGAGGCCAGTCGGGTGAGTCCATCACCAGTGGCGGTGCGGCCGGCACCGGTGGTGGTGCGATGACCGGGTTGGATACCAGCACCGGCGGCTGCACCAGCAAGGCGGCAGGCGGCAGTGGGCTGGGTGCCGCACTGAGGGTGGAGAAATCCGGCGGCAGGACGGCGGTCTGCGCATCCAAGAGGACTTGCGGTGCGGGCACTGGTGCAGTGGCGGGCAAGCTCGCCAGCGCAAGCCCCGTATCTGCCGAGTGCCGTGACGGCAGGCCGTGTGCGATTTCTTTCAGCACATCCAGCCAGCGTAGCGAGGGCTCGGGCAGCGCCAGCGGCAGGCCCACCGCATCGGGCGTGGTGGCAGCAGGCTCGGGTGCGGCATGCGGCGCAGTCGCCTCTGGCGGTGCGGCGACGGTGCTGAACGACTGCACGAGCCCGGCCCAGTCGATGGCGAGTGCGTCGGGCAGATCCGCCGCTTTCTCTGTTTCAGGCACAGCTGGCGGCGTGGCCTCGGCTTGCAGCATCTGCTGAAACGGCAGGGCTGACAGCGGCTCCGGCGCTTTGCACAGCGCAGCGGTGGCAATTACCGGGGCCGCCGCCAGCGGGGCGACGGCTGTCACCACCCCACTGCCTGCTGGCGCACCCAGCCGCGGGTGGCGAGTTCGTCGAGGTCGCGCGATTCACGGCGCGATTCGCCCGCCGCGACCTGGCGCTTGGCGGTATCGCCCAGCTGTTCGAGTTTTTCCACTTCGCGGTGCAGGGCGATCCAGCGCAGGCGAGCGCGCTCCACTTCGGTGGCGAGATGCCCGACGCGCTCGTGCTGGAAGCGCACCGCATCGCGCAGCTTCGCCAGAAACCCGGCGTGATGCGTGAGCGCCATCACGCCGTTGGTGGCCGGCACCCGGCTGGCGTATTCAATTTCGTATTGCAGCAGCTCGGCATGGCGGTCGCCCGCATTGGCGTGTTTGGCCAGGGCATCGGCCAGTTGCTTCGCCGCATGGTCCTCTTGCTGCACCGCCAGCCGCTGGAGGGTGGCCAGCCGCTGCAGCGAGTTCGCTTCGGCGCTATTCATGAGGGGATCTGATCCAGTAGGGCATGGAGCTGTGCAAGGCTCTCTCCAAATCCTGCGCCAGCGTGGACGTCCTGCTTCAGAAACGCTTCGATCTTCGGCCACAGGGCGAGCGCGGCATCGGTGCGCGGGTCCGCACCGCGCTGGTAGGCGCCGATGGCGATGAGGTCGCGGTTACGGTTGTAGGCGGCGAGCAGGCCGCGCAGCTGCCGCACGCGCTGCTGGTGTTCGGTGCTGGTGCAGTCGTTGGCCACGCGCGAGATCGACGACTCGATGTCGATGGCCGGATAAATGCCGCTCTCGGCGATGCGCCGACTCAGCACGATGTGCCCGTCGAGGATGCCGCGCGCGGCGTCGGCAATCGGGTCCTGTGGGTCGTCGCCCTCGGTGAGCACCGTGTAGAAGGCGGTGATCGAACCCTTGCCCGGTTCGGCGTTGCCCGCGCGCTCGACCAGCGCCGGCAGCTTGGCGAACACGCTGGGCGGATAACCGCGCGTGGTCGGCGGCTCGCCCACCGCAAGGCCGATCTCGCGCTGCGCTTGCGCAAAGCGGGTGAGTGAATCCATCAGCAGCAAGACGTTCAAACCCTGATCGCGGAAATGCTCTGCGACTGCAGTCGCCAGCCAGGCGCCGTGCAGGCGTTGCAGCGGCGAGCGGTCGGCGGGCGTGGCGATCACGCAGGCGCGGGCGAGACCCTCAGCACCCAATGCACCTTCGACGAAATCACGTACCTCGCGGCCGCGCTCGCCGATCAGACCCACAACAATCACGTCAGCGGCGGTGTAGCGGGTCATCATGCCGAGCAGGGTCGATTTGCCGACGCCGGTGCCCGCGAACAAGCCCAGGCGCTGGCCGCGCCCGACGGTGAGCAGCGCATTGATGGCGCGCACACCGACATCCAGCGGCTGCTTGATGCCCTCGCGCGCGAAGGGGTTGATCTGTCGCCCGGCGAGCTTCACCCGCGATTCGCCCTTGGGCTTGGGCTTGCTGTCGAGCGGCTCGCCCTCGCCGTCCAGCACGCGGCCCAGCCAGTCGGGGCCGATGGTCATTTCCGCCGCGCGACGCAGCGGCGTGACGCGGGCGTTGGGCGCGATGCCGGCGAGTTCGCCGATGGGCATGAGGAACGTGCGCTCACCCGCGAAGCCCACCACTTCGGCCTCCACCGACGCGCCATCGTGATCGGCCACGCGGCAGCGGCTACCGATCTGCGCCTGGCAGCCGACCGCTTCCAGCGTGAGCCCCACAACTCGTTTCAGGCGGCCTTCGACGGTCAGCAGCGGTGCGCGATCGACCTGTGCGGCGCGCTCCATCAAGCCGTGCAGCAGCTTCTGCTTGCGCTGCGCGGCGACGTTGGCAATGGGCGTCATGGCTGCATCAGCAGCGTGTGCGCAAGACCAGCGGCGCGGGCATCGAGGCTGGCAACCACGCTGGCCTGTTCGCTCTCCACACGACAACCGCCGGGCAGCACTTCGGGGTCTGCGACCAGTCGCCAGCCGGGGCCGGCTTCGGGGTCGCTGCGGGTCTGGTCGGCGAGCACTTCGGCGAGGGCGGCGTAGTCGTCCGGGTTTACGTACACCGCCACGCTGCGTGCGCCAGCGCCGAGGCCAGACACTGCATCACGCACCACAGCGGCAACCTTGGCAGGGTCGAGATTGAGTTCCTGCTGGGCGATGCGGCGGGCGGCTTCCAGCGTGAGCGCGACCAGCACGCGTTCGAGTTCGGCATCGACGGCCGCGAGCGGCGTGGCGAGCGCATCGAGCACCGTACGCAGTTGTTCCACCAGCAGCTCGGCAGTGGCCATGCCATCGGCCATGCCGGCGGCGCGGCCAATGGCAAAACCACGCGCCTGCGCCTCGGCCTCGGCAGCGGTGCTGCGCGCCAGCTGCAGTGCGGCGTCGTCCTGCCGGATGATGCGCGGCGCATCGAACGCGGGCTTGGCCCAGCGGGTGGCGGTGCGCGAAACCTCTTCGCTCCAGAGCGTGCTCATACGAAGTCGTCTCCCTTGCCGCCGAGCTGGATGGTGCCGGCATCGGCAAGCCGCCGTGCCGTCGCGAGAATGTCTTTCTGTGCGGCTTCGACATCGGCGAGCTTGACCGGGCCCTTGGCCTCCATGTCTTCCACCAGCATGTCGGCGGCGCGCTTGCTCATGTTCTTCAGAATCTTGTCTTTCACGCGCGGATCGGCACCGCGCAGGGCGAGGCTCAGCACCTCGGTGGAGACATCGCGCATCAGCGCCTGGATGCCGCGATCATCGACATCGGCGAGGTTGTCGAACACGAACATGAGGTCCTGGATGCGCTGGCCGATCTCTTCATCGACGCCGCGGATCGCTTCGGTGAGCTTCTGCTCGCTGGCCGAATCCATGAGATTCAAAATGCCGGCAGCGACCTTCACACCGCCGACACTCGACGCCTTGATGTTGTTGTTGCCGCTGAACTGCCGCTCCATGATTTCGTCCAGTTCCTTCAGCGCCTGCGGCTGGATGCCGTCGAGTGTCGCGATGCGCAGCACCACGTCGCTCTGCACGCGGTCGGGCAGGTTCACCAGCACTTCGGCCGCCTGGTCGGGGTCGAGATAGGCGAGCACGATGGCGATGATCTGAGGATGTTCGTTGCGGATGAGTTCAGCCACCGCGCGGGTTTCCATCCACTTCAGCGCTTCCAGACCCTTGCTGTTGCGGCCGAGCAGGATGCGGTCGATGAGGCCGCCGGCCTTGTCCTCGCCCAATGCCGAGACCAGCACCTTGCGCACGTATTCGTCGCTGCCGACCCCGAGCGAAGTCTGGTTGCCGATGGCATCGGCGAAGGCATCGAGTACTTCCTCCGCCTGCTCGCGCGAGACGTTGCTCAAGTTGGCCATTGCCTGCCCGAGTCGCTGCACATCCTTGGCCCCCATGTGACGCAGGATGTCTGCCGCTTCGGTCTCGCCGAGCGAGAGCAGAAAGATGGCGGCGCGCTCGGTGGCGGTGAGTTTGGTGGTGGGTGCAAATGAGGCATCGGCCATGTCAGTGCTCTCTCATTGTTCGGCGGCGATCCAGGTCTTCATCACCTGGGCTACTTTCTTCGGGTCCTGCTTCACGGTCTCGCGGGCGAGCGTGAGTTTCTGTTCGTAGGGGCTGGGGCCTTCCGGCAGCACGGGGATGGCGGCCTGGCGCTTGGCGCTGAGCGCGACCTGCACCTCGTCCTCATTGTCTTGCGGCGCAGCCAATGCCGAGAGGCCATTGGCCGCGAGCATCGGGGCCGCCGCTGGCGGTGCGAACAGGCTCTTCAGCAACGGGCGCACCACCGCGAGAATCAGCACCAGCAGCACCAAGGCGCTCAGGCCTTGACGCGCCAGCGACTGCATTTCCGGCCGCTCGATCAGCGGCAGCGGGGCGATCACTTCTTCCGCCGCGACGATGAAGGGGGCGTTCTGCACCGTCACGGTGTCGCCGCGCTTGGCATCGAAGCCCATCGCCTCTTTCACCAATGCTTCGATACGTGCGAGTTCGTCAGTGCCGAGCGCGGTGGGCACGGCCACTCCCTTGGCGTCGAGCTTAGGCAGGTAGTCCACCAGCACCGCTACCGAGAGCCGCTCGATGCGACCCGGCATCACCTTGCGGCTGCTGACGGTCTTGTTGAGTTCGTAGTTGCGGGTGCTGGTCTTGGTCTGCGCACTCGGCAACTCGGCCGTTGCAGCTGGCGCTGCGGGTGTGACGGGTGCGGGTGCTGCTGCACCGGGTGCGATGGCCGCTGCCGACGCCCCCGGCTCCGGCGGCTTGTTGCTGGTGGCGCCCGGTACGCCCTGTGCCTTGAGCGCGCCATTGCGGTTCACGTCCTCGCTGGTCTGCTCGCTGCGGATGGCGTTGGCATCGGGCGTGTATTGCTCCTGCACCTGCTCTTCCACAGTGAAATCGAGTGCGGCGACGACTTGCGTCTTCACACGCCCCGCACCCATCAACGGCGTGAGAATGTCCTCGACGCGATGGCGCGTTGCGTCCTCGACGCGCTTCACCTGCTCGTACTGACTGTTGCCCATGCCGACGCTGCCGTCGGCGCTTTCGTCGGTGAGCAGGCGGCCGGTCTGGTCGACCACCGTCACTGCCGAAGGCTGCATGTCCGACACGCTCGACGACACCATGTGCACGATGCTTTGCACCTGCTGCGACGTGAGATTGCGGCCCGGATGCAGCTCGACGAACACCGAGGCCGAGGCCGTGCCACCGGCGCGGGTGAAGGCCGAGGGCTTGGGCACCGCCAGGTGCACGCGCGCGTTCTTCACCGACTGGATGGAGGTGATGGTGCGCACCAATTCGGTTTCCAGCGCGTGCTGCATGCGCGCCGATTCGATGGACTGCGACACGCCAAAACCCTGATCGCCCTGCATGGACTCGAAGCCCGAAGCCGCCGACTTGGGCAGGCCGCGTCCGGCGAGTTTCAAGCGCGCGTTGCGCACCTGATCGGCCGGCACGGTGAGCGCGCCGGTGGCGGGGTCGATGTGATGGAGAATGCCTTCGGCGGCGAGCGCATCGGCCATCGCCGCCGTCTCGGCTTCCGGCAATCCCGCAAACAGAGCCTGATCCGCCGGCTTCTGTGCCCACATGAATAGTGATAAGCCACCGGCGATGGCGGCAGCCAGCCCCACCAGCAGCACCAGTTGCTTCACGCCGGGGATGGCGCGGGCGCGGGCCAGCAGCGAGGCGGGTTGTTCGGGTGTCGCAATCAGAGTGGTGGCCATGCGTTAGCTCAGATGGGCATGTTCATGACGTCTTGGTACGCCGACACCAGCCGGTTGCGCACCTCGACCACACCGCGGAACTGCACCTGAGACTTCGCACCCGCGAGCATCACGTCCGAAAGGTTGACGGTGTCGTCGCCCAGCTCGAAGCGGGTGGCGAGCGAGCTGGCGGTGTTCTGGCCCTCGGCGACGCTGTTGAGGGCACCTTTCAGCGTGTCGCTAAAGTTTGCGGGAGCCCCGCCGTTAACGGGTGTGGAGCCAGATGCCGGCCCGATGCCGCTCGATTGCGCCCGCAAGGCACGCATCTGGCTCAGCACGCTGTTGATCGCAAGGTCGTTCATGGCTCACATCCGGCGGTTCTCTCGAACTGCCTCCAGAGCAAGCCGTGTTCCAGCCTTGCCGCGCCTTGTCGTTATTGGGGCTGACGGGGTTTTGACGCGTGCGCTGTTTTTGCTGTGACGGCTTTCGGTTGGTCGCGCTTAGCGCTCTGCAGGCTTGTTCCCTGCCCTGACGTTTATTGCGCCTTGCCGGCGTTTCGCTCGTCAGGAAAAGAAGATCTGATGGAGGAATCTGCCAGGGCTGAAAGCCAGTGCGCCCGCAATGAGAATCGCACCGACATAGGTGGCTATCATCGCCCTGCGGTGTTTTTTGACATCGTGGCGGCGCGCCGCCAGATAGGCTGTTGGCACCGAATAGAGGGTCAACACCGCGAGTAGATGGATAAACCCGAAATGGTTCAGAAACTTCGGGCCTACCTTCGCTTCCATGAAGAGTGTGATGGTCGAAGTCAACATCATCAGAAGCATGTAGACCCTGCCAAGGCTGCGATGGAATGGCGTTCCCTTGCGATTGAGCATCAGGTAGGTGCCGATCAGAAAGGCCGGCAAAACCGTCGCCAGATGGGAATAAGTGAGTTGCAGGTAGGTCATGCCGGCTACTTGTGTGTGGCGGTAAACGCCCCATCCCACTTCGCGCCTGGCGGGTTCGCGCGCAGGTGCTGGATACGCTCCAGAAAAATCTCGTAAATCTTGTGCGGTCGCCCCGAGCGGGAGAGGTTGAACAGCTCTGCCTCAGCTTGATCCCACAACTGCGTGCGATACAGCTTCATGGCGCCGCGATGGCGGGCGAGGTCGTTGCGCAGATTGGGGTCGATGGCGTCCTTCGGCCCCAAGGGCTCATAGATCGCCACCGGCTCGTTCTTGCCCTTCACCTTCACGAAGTCGAGTTCGCGGTAGGCCCAGTCCTTGGGCCCGGCGTTGCGGGTGGCTTCGCTGACGATGAAATACACGCCGTATTCCTTGGTAAGGCTCTCCAGCCGCGACCCCAGATTCACCGCATCGCCCAGCACAGTGTAGGCGCGGCGGTATTCCGAGCCCATGTTGCCCACCGTCATGTCGCCGCTGTTCAGGCCCACGCCGATGTAGAGCTTGGGCCAGCCCTTGGCCTCGAAGTCGGCATCGAGTTCGCGCACCACCTTGGTCATCGCCATGCCGGCCAACAGGGCATTGGTGGCATGGTTTTCGTCAGGCAGCGGCGCGCCCCAGAAGGCCATGATGGCGTCGCCCATGTATTTGTCGACGGTGCCGCGGTGCTCTCGGATCACGCGCGTGAGTGGCGTGAGGAACTGGTTCATCAGTTTGGTCAGCTCTTTCGAGTCGAGCTTTTCGCTGATGGTGGTGAAGCCTCTGACGTCGGAGAAAAGAACCGTCATGTTGCGCTTGTCGCCCTCTTCGCTCGCGAGTGCGGGGTTGCTGGCGAGCATCTCCACCATCTCGGGCGGGATGTATTCGCCGAACTGCTTCGACACCTGCCGCACATTGCGGCTCTCGATGAAGTAGCCGTAGAACGTGAGCAGCAGGAACAGCGTCACCGTGAACAGCACCGGCGTGCCGAGCGGCATGATGAAGTTGGCTGCCCACAGACCGAAGGCGAGTGCGACGACGGCAGCGATCAGCCCCAGCGCCAGCGCGCCGCTAGCCAGTGGCGCGAGACGCGCGGCGGCAAAGGCCAGCACGGCGGCGATGACCAGCAGCATGACGACATGGATGCCGTCGTAGTACGGGGCCTTGTGCTTGATGCGTCCATCCAGCATGCCGCTGATGAGGCTGGCATGTACCTCCACGCCCGGATATGCCTGGCCGACAGGGGTTACGCGCAAGTCCAGCAGGCCGGGGGCGGAAGTACCGACCAGCACCACCTTGCCATCGAGTTTTGCCAAGTCAGCAGTGCCGCGGATCACGTCCGTGGCCGATATGTAATTGAAGCTGGGCCAGCGGCCGCGATAGGGCACGAAGGCCTGCATGTGCTCGTCCACCGGGATGCGCAGCGCGCCGATCACCAGCGCTTCAAGATTGACCGACGAGCGCTGGTCGGGCGGGTCGAACTGGAACTGTATCGGCGGGGCGCCGAGTGCGAGGCGGGTGGTTTCGAGCGCCAGTGAGGGATAGAGCGCGCCTTGGTAGATCTGCACCAGCGGCACGCGGCGGAATACGCCATCGACATCGAGGCCGTGGCTGTTGTCGAAGTAGCCGGCGCTGGCGGCGTTGCTTTGCAGCACCGGCAGGTTTCCGGTGAAGGCGTTGTTTTTATAAAAGTCGACGTTGTAGAGCTGGGTCGCGTTGGCATCAAGCACGGGCGGCCCGATGGCGGCGATGGACTCCGCCCCTCCCGGCGCGGTGGAGTCCTTGAAGACATAACCCAGCACAGTGGAGCGCCCTTTAAGTGACGCGCCAAACTGCGCTTCGTAATCCAGCTGCGGGCGGATGGCCTGCAGGCGCTCGGCATAGCCGGGCAGGTCGGCAAAGGCGCTCTTGCCGAGGGCGTCGAGAGCATCGAGGCCGGAGGCACGGGTATCGGCCTCGGGGAAGTTGATGTCGAAGCCGAGCGTGCGCACCTTGTACTTGTCGAAGGCATTGGTGACGAGGGCGGCGAACTTGTCGCGCGGCCAGGGCCAGTGGCCTTCGGCGATGATGCTTTTTTCATCGAGGTCGATGATGACCACCTGCGGGTCGATGGTGTTGGGCATCGTCAGCAGAATGCGCGCGTCGTAGGTCGCGCGCTCGATGTTGTCCACCAGCGAGAGCGGCAATACGCGGCCGATCTGCAAGACGAAAACCAGAAACATGGCGGCGGCGATGCCGAGCCGGACCAGCGTGCGTTGCGCGCCCATCAGCGCCCCCTTGAGTGATTTGCTGGCCATGCTTTAAGCGCAGGCTCAGTGCCCGAAGTTAGCGCGCCAAGCCCTGTTACAGCAATAAACCCGCAAGCTCACGGTATGATCGCGCGCATGACTGCCACTGCCTTACCTGCCCTGCCCCCGGCCCTTGCTGCCGTGCTGACGCGGGCGACTGCCCTGTATCGCCGCCACGGCAGCAAACTGCCGCCGGTGGTGACTCTTTTGCTGGTCGCCGTGCTGGCCTGGCAACTCGCCAGCCTGCTCTGGACGCTGGTGCCGTTGCCCAAGTCCGCAGCCTGGACGCCCGCCCCCGGCTTTGTCGACCCCGCGCCCACCAAGCCGCCGCTCAACATGGACGCGCTGGCATCAGCGCATGTATTCGGCCAGTTGCAGAGCAGTGCCAGCACCGCCTCGCTCGCCAATGCGCCGGACACCCAGCTCAACTTCACGCTGCTGGGCATCCTGGCCGGCTCGACCGAGCGGGAATCGCTGGCGCTGATCGCCAAGGACAACGACGAAGCGCCGTACGCCATCGGCGATGACGTTTCCTCCGGCGTGAATTTGCAGGCGATCTTCCCCGATCGGGTGATCCTCTCGCGCAATGGCCGGCTCGAAACCCTGCGGCTCGACAAAGACGCACCCAGCAACGCCACCGTCTTCAACACCGCCGCCACCAGCAGCAACGAGCCACAGGAAGGCACGGTCGCCGCCGCACAGATGCTGGCGCAGATCAAGACGCAGGTGCTGACCGACCCATCGAAAGCCGCCAACTTCATCCGCGTGCAGCCCATCTCGGGCGAGGGTGGCATGAAGGGTTACCGCGTTTATCCCGGCCCCGAGCGCAGTGCCTTCAACGCGGCGGGCCTCAAGCCCGGCGATGTGGTGACCGCCATCAACGGCACGTCGCTGAGCGACCCCGGCCAAGCCCTACAATTGCTGCAAAGCCTGTCGCAGGCCAGCAGCATGAGCCTCACTGTCGATCGCAACGGCGTGTCGCAGAGCGTGAATGTTTCAGCCTCACCCTAATTAGATGTCTTTTACTTTTCGCCGCACCCGTACCGCCATGAAACTCCGCATTGCCTCCCTGATTGCGCTCTCGCTCGCCCTTGGCAGCGCCCATGCGGATGTCACGCTCAACCTGAAGGATGCCGAGATCAACACCCTGATCTCGACCGTGAGCGAGGTGACCGGCAAAAACTTCATCGTCGACCCGCGCGTGAAGGGCAAGGTGACGGTCATCAGCGCCGCACCGATGAACCAGCAGGCGGTCTACGAGACCTTCCTAGCTGTGTTGCAGGTGCAGGGTTTTGCCGCCGTGCCGGCCGGCGATGCGATCAAGATCATCCCGGAAACCAATGCGCGTTCAGATGGCGGCATCCTCAACCGCAGCGGTGCGGGCATGCCGCTCGATGACCTGGTGACCTATGTCTATCCGGTCAAGAACATATCTGCCGCCCAGCTGGTGCCAATCCTCAGGCCGATCATGGCGCAGTCCGCGCATCTGGCCGCCTACCCCGGTAACAACATGCTGCTGATCGTCGATCGCGCCGGCAACGTCTCGCGACTGATCGAGATCATCAAGAAACTCGATGGCGACGGCGACCGCGATGTGGAATCGGTGCCGCTCGAAAACGCCGCGGCGTCTGAAGTGGTGCGCATCCTCACCACCTTCATCCAGCAGGCCAAGGCCGCGGACCCGACGGCGGCATCGGCCACGGTGTTGGCCGACGAGCGCAGCAATGCGGTGCTGGTGGGTGGCGACAAGGGCGAGCGCGCCCGCGTGGTGGCACTCATCAAGCGGCTCGATGGGCCGCTGAAGGATTCCGACGGCAACACGCAGGTGGTTTATCTGCGTTATGCCTCGGCAGAAAACCTGGCGCCGATCCTCGAAGGCTATGCCCAGCAGGCTTCTGCGACCTCCACACCCGGTAGCGCCAGCAGCACACCGGCCACGGCAGCGGCATCCAGCGGCGGCGGTGCGGGCGGTTTCGAGAAAACCCGCGTGATCGCCGATAAGGACAACAACGCGCTGGTGATTACCGCCCCGCCCAAGACCATGCGACAGATCAAGAGCGTGATCGAGCAGCTCGACATCCAGCGCGCGCAGGTGCTGGTGCAGGCCATCATCGCCGAGGTTTCGCAGAGCAAATCCAGCCAGCTCGGCCTGGACTTTGCCGTCTACAACCCGGAAGGCGGCGCGGTGGCAAGCATCCTCAACGCCACCACGCTGGGGGCGGTGACCAGTGCGGTGACGGCAGGTACGCCGCTGGCGGCGCTGAGCGGCGTGGGCCAGGGCATTAGCCTGGGCGGTGGTGTGATTCGGGACGGCGGCCGCAGCGGCACCAGCTTTGGCCTGCTGCTGAAAGCGCTGCAAGGCGACAGCGACACCAATGTGCTCTCGACACCGACACTGACCTCGCTCGACAACGAGGAAAGCGAAGTCAGCGTAGGGCAGGAAGTCCCCTTCCTCTCCGGCTCGTTCAGCAACACCGGCACCTCGACCGGCGGCAGCGTCAACCCCTTCCAGACCATCGAGCGCAAGGATGTGGGCCTGAAGCTCGGCGTCACGCCGCAGATCAACGTCGGCGGCGTCATCAAGCTGAAGATCAAGCTGGAGTCGTCCAGTGTGGCGAGCGACACCGGCACCGTCGGCACCGCCAGCCTCGTCACCAACAAGCGTACCATCACCAACACCGTGAACGTGGCCAGCGGCCAGGTGCTGGTGATCGGCGGCCTCACCGACGACAACTCCAACGAATCGAAATCGCAGGTGCCTCTGCTCGGCAGCATCCCGGTGCTGGGCGAGCTGTTCAAGTCGCGCACGGTGTCGCGCATGAAGCGCAACCTGATGGTGTTCATCCACCCCACCGTGCTGCGCACGCAGGATGAAGGCGACTTCTACACTCGCCGCAAATACGACAGCGTGCGCAATGTGCAGCTGCTGGCCGCCGAACGCGGCAACCTGCCGCTGGGCGTCGGCCAACGGTTGGTGATGCCGGAAATCGATGCATACATCCGCGCCAATGCCCCGCCCAAGTCTGCGACGCCGGCACCGGCAGCCAAAATCTCAGTAGCCGCGGGTTCCGGGGGAAGCGCGCCATCGGCGCCGCCCGGTGCTGCGGCGACCAACTTCGATCCCACTCCGGGCCCGGTAGTGGCACCTGCTCCCGCCACACCCGCTCCGGCGCCCGCCGCAACGCGTAGCACGACGCCGTCGAACGTGATCGTCGTCCCCGCACAGCGCCCGGGTGAGCCCACCCCAGTGCAAATCGCCCCGCAGACCGGCACCAACCCTTAAAACCCAGGTCTGTTGCTCATGTCTGTTGAAGCCACTGCCGACGCGCTGCGTCGCCCGCCCTTTGCCTTTGCCAAACGCCACGGTCTGATCGTTGGCGAGGTGAACGGCGAGCACGTCACCGTGTTCGCCCGCCCCGGCGTGAGCGTCACCGCGCTGGCCGAAGCCCGCCGCTTCTTGCGCCGCCCGGTGAAGCTCTCGACCATCAGCATCGAAGAGTTCGACAAGCTGCTGCAAAAAACCTACGAGGGTGCGACCGGTGCCACCGCCGCACTTGCCTCGGGCCTCAAGGACGAGCAGATCGAAGTCGATGATCTTGCCGCCGCCTTGAGCGAAGCGCAGGACTTGCTGGAGAGCGACGACGACGCACCGATCATCAAGTTCATCAACGGACTCTTGGTCGAGGCGATCAAGGAGAACGCCTCCGATATTCACGTCGAGACCTACGAACAGAAAGTGGTCGTGCGCTTCCGCGTCGATGGTGTGCTGCGCGAAGTGATTGCCGCCGCCAAGGCGCTGGCACCGAAGATCGTCAGCCGCATCAAGATCATGGCCAAGCTCGACATCGCCGAAAAGCGCCTGCCGCAGGATGGCCGCATAAGCCGTGCCTTCGGAGGCCGCAAGGTGGATGTGCGCGTATCGACCATCCCCACCGGCACCAACAACGAGCGGGTGGTGATGCGTATCTTGGATAAACAATCCGAGCGCATCGACCTCGAACTCTTGGGCCTCGACCCGACCCAGATCGAAACGCTGAAGCGCATCATCTTCCGCCCGCACGGAATTCTCTTGGTCACCGGCCCCACCGGCTCGGGTAAATCGACCACGCTGTATTCGGCCTTGAGCGTTTTGAACGACAAGAGCCGCAACATCATGACGGTCGAAGACCCGATCGAGTACTACATGGAGGGCGTGGGCCAGACCCAGGTCAACACCAAGGTCGAGATGACTTTCGCACGCGGTCTGCGCGCGATTCTGCGTCAGGACCCGGACGTGGTGATGATTGGTGAAATCCGCGATTTGGAAACTGCCGAGATTGCCGTGCAGGCCTCGCAGACCGGTCACTTGGTACTCTCGACGCTGCACACCAACACGGCGGTGGGTGCCATCACGCGCCTGCGCGATATGGGCATGGAGCCCTACCAGCTGTCGAGCTCGCTGGTCGGCCTGATGGCCCAGCGCCTGGTGCGCACTCTGTGCAGCAAGTGCAAGACGCCCTATGACGCGACGCGCAATGAAAAAGAGATGCTCGGCGTGGACCCTGCCGAGCCGCTCACGCTCTACAAGGCCGAAGGCTGCGGCCATTGCCGCCACACTGGCTATGCCGGCCGCAGCGGCATTCACGAGCTGATCGAAGTTGATAAAAAACTCGAAGAAATGATTCACGACGGCGCCAGCGAACAGCAGCTGGAAACCTACGCCCGCACCTCCAGCCCCGGCATTCTGCAAAGCGGCCGTCGCAAGGTGTTGAGTGGCAAGACGACGTTGCAGGAAGTGCTGCGCGTGACGATCGAAGACTAGGCCAGATCCCGTGGCTGCCTTCGAATACGTCGCCCTCAATGCTAGAGGCAAGAACGAAAAAGGTCTGATCGAGGCCGAGACCGCGCGACAAGCTCGGCAGCTGCTGCGCGACCGTGGCCTGATGACCACGGAGCTGAAGGAAGTTGCCGAACGCGACAGTGCCAGTCAGTCCAGTAACGAGTCGGCCGGTGGCAGCTTGTTCAAGCGCGGTGGCGGCTCTCTTTCATCCGCCGAACTCGCACTGTTCACACGCCAGCTCGCCACATTGTTCCGTTCCGGCCTGCCGCTGGACGAGGCGCTCACGGTGGTTTCACAACAGAGCGAAAGTGCCAAGGTGCAGCGCATCACGCTGGGCATCCGCTCGCGGGTGACCGAGGGCGACAGCCTGGCTTCCGCGCTCGAACAGTTCCCGAATGCCTTCCCGATCCTGTTCCGCTCGACCATCGAAGCCGGCGAGCAGGCGGGCAAGCTCGACCATGTGCTGGAACGTCTCGCCGAT
The DNA here is from genome assembly GCA_965279705.1 of Stagnimonas sp. Lineage (GTDB taxonomy): Bacteria > Pseudomonadota > Gammaproteobacteria > Nevskiales > Nevskiaceae > Stagnimonas. The sequence goes on along the minus strand of OZ257257.1, from coordinate 1,020,011 downwards.
TACGTCGAGCGCTCGCAGGAGATGGCCAGCAAGGTCACCCAGGCGGCGATCTACCCGATCATCATGCTGGTGGTCGCCACCGGCGTGGTCATGGGCATGATGACTTACGTCGTGCCGCAGGTGGTCGAAGTGTTCAAGGGCATCAACGCCGAACTGCCGCTGCTCACCCGCGGGATGATTGCGCTCTCGGCCTTTTTGCGCAGCGCCTGGTACTTCATCATTTTTGGCGGCATCGGTGGTGTCTGGCTGTTCCGCCGCACGCTGCGCACCAACGAGAGTTTTCGCCGCAGCTGGCATCAGCGCCAGCTCGGCTGGCCGGTGATCGGCAAGCTGGTGCGCGGGGCCAATACCGGCCGCTTCATGCGCACGCTCGGCATCCTGTTCGGCAGCGGCGTGCCGATTCTGGAGGCCATGCGCATCGGTGCGCAGGTGGTCGAAAACCTGCCGATGCGCGAGGCGATCGAAGACGCTGCCAAGCGCGTGCGCGAAGGTGCCGGTCTGGGCCGCAGTCTGGCAGCCAGCAAGCTGTTCCCGCCGATCGTGGTGCACCTGGTTTCCAGCGGTGAATCCTCCGGCCGGCTCGGCGAAATGCTGGAACGCTCGGCCGACAACCAGGAGAAGGAAGTCGAGCTACGCATCGGCGTGCTGATGAAGCTGATGGAGCCGGTGATGACGGTGGTCATGGGCGGAATCGTCCTTGTGATCGTGCTGGCCATCCTGCTGCCGATCTTCGATCTCAACACGCTGGTCAAATGAGCCTTGGGGGTCTGCGTTCACAGCGGATTCACTCTCTGCCGCATAGCCTGCTGTTCAGTTTCAGCCGTCAATCGCCATGAACAGCACCGACCGCCGCTTGCTTGCCCGTCGCTTCTGGCCCCTTTTGCCGTTCCTCATCATCGTCATCATCCTGCTGCTCTGGGACTGGAACTGGTTCCGGCCGCTCGTCGAAAGGCAGGCATCGAATGCGTTGAACCGAGCCGTGCTGATCGATGATCTGGACGTGAGGTTATCAATGCAGCCGCAGGTGACCCTGAGTGGCATCAAAGTCACCAATCCACCGGAGTTTGCCGCCGACGAATTGCCGCTGGCCGCGATCGACAGTGTGGTCGTGCGTTTCGGCATCCGCGACCTGTTCGACCGTCGAGTGCGCATCGCCAGCCTCGACATCAATCAACCTCAGGCAGATTTGCGCACCGGCCCCAAGGGCCTGCGCAACTGGCAATTTTCGCTGCCATCCGCCGACCCGGAGGCGAAACCCTGGGATGTGCAGATCGAGGCGCTGACCATCCGAGACGGCCGCTTTGCACTGGTTGATCCCGCACTAAAGGCCGATCTCAAAGGCACCCTACGCACCGAGTCCCTTCAAGAGGGCGGCGAGTCGCGAATCCGCGCGGAAACCGAAGGCCGCTACGACGGCCAGCCGATGAAGGCACGCTTCATCGGCGGCTCGGTGCTACGCCTGCGCACGCCTGAAAATCCCTATCCCGTCGATCTCAGTGCCGAAAGCGGCGCGACACGCATCACCCTGAAAGGCAGCCTGCTCGACCCTCTACAGTTTGCCGGGGCGCGCCTGCGTCTGGTGTTGCAGGGCAAGAATCTTTCTGCGCTATCACCATTGACCCAGCTGCCCCTGCCCAACTCACCGCCCTACCGCTTGGAGGGCGATCTCGATTACAGCGCCCGCCGCATTTTCTTCAAGAACTTCACCGGTCTGGTGGGCGAAAGCGATCTGGCCGGCGACATCAGCGTATTGATGCAAGCGCCGCGTCCCCGCCTCGAAGCCACCGTGCACTCCAAGCAAGTCAGGCTGGTCGATCTCGCCGGCTTGATCGGTGCCGACCCGAATCTGCCGGTAGAGGCTCAGGCCAAGAGCACAGGGCGCCTGTTGCCCGCCACGCCCATCAACGTGCCGCTGCTGCAAATGGCAGACGTGCAACTCGACTTCACGGGCGCGCATATCGTCGGCGACGCGCTGCCGTTCGATCGCCTGAGCTTCAAGCTGCTGCTCGACGACGGCCTCTTGCGGGTATCGCCGGTCGATTTCGGCATCGGCGAGGGCACCCTGCGCTTCTACGCCACGCTCGACCCTCGCGGCGAACAGTTGGGCATCGATGCGACGGCGGAATTGCGTCGTGTCGACATCTCGCGCCTGATGGAAAAAACCGGTTATCAGGGCAGCGGCCGCATCGGCGGCATTGCCGCGCTGAAAAGCAAGGGTCGCTCGGCGGCAGAGCTGCTTGGCAATGGCGATGGCGAGCTGAAACTGGCGATGGCGGGCGGTGATTTCTCGGCCCTGCTGCTGGATCTTTCCGGCCTCGACTTCGGCAATGCCCTGCTCTCGGCAATCGGCATCGGCAAGCGCACGGAGGTACGATGCCTGGTGGGCGATTTCGCACTCGCCAACGGCAAGCTCGATACCCGCAGCTTCGTGCTCGACACCGGTAACACCAATCTGCTGCTCGACGGCAGTGCCAGTCTCAAGGACGAAACATTGGCCTTGAGACTGCGCACGCAACCAAAACGCGCCAATGTCGGCCGCCTGAAAGCGCCGATCCACATCGGCGGCACGTTTGCAGACCCGCGCATTCGCCCCGATCTGCTCGACATCGGACTGCGTAGTGCGGCGGCTGTGGTACTCGGCACTCTGCTGACCCCGCTCGCTGCCTTGCTGCCGACGCTGCAACTCGGCCCCGGCGAAGACCGGGACTGCCAGACCCTGCTATCGCAGGCGGAGATGACTGCGCCGAAACAGCCAGCAGCGCAATAGATCAGCCCGGCATCGGCCGCTTTTCGTTGTAGTTGATGAAGCCGCGGATGGTGCGATACAGCCACCAGATCGCCAGAGCGCCGTAGCTGAAGAAGCCGATGACCACGATCATCAGGGCATAGCTGATGGCTACCCACAGTACCGCCCACCAGAACGTGCGGATCAGCCAGCTGTGATGACTGCGGATGAACTCGCTTTGCGTCTCGCGCACCTTGATATGGCTGATGATCACAGCGATCAGTCCCGTCAGCGCGCCCGTGAATGGGCCGAGCGCGTGCAGCACATAGGTGAGCAGCAAGGTGCTGCGCTCGGCTTCGCTGCCTGCCTCGGGTGTGGATGCGATGCTGTTTGAGGTTTGCATGGTCTCGCCCTGCGTGGTGAAAGTGCAATGACCATAAGCACTTGCCGACAGTGGTGCAAACTGGGGTGCTCTGGTGCGATGCTGTTTCAACGATTCGATTTTCATGGAGTTTTCATGCGACTGATTCCCCTGCTGCTTGCCCTCCCCTGCCTGGCTGCGACGAGCAGCTTCGCGGCACCGGCCGCCGAGTGCGCCGCACTGCAAACCGAGGTGGAAACCCTGCGCGCCAAGGTGCGCACGCTCGAAGCCGCGCTGTCGCCCGTTGTCACCGCACCGCCACAGGCTGTCGCCCTGCCCGGCACGGCCGCTAAACCCGCCGCTACCGCGACGCTGGTGATCGAAGAACCCTACAGCCGCAGCGGTTGCAGCAAGGGCTTGTTCAAGGGCATTGAGCCGGCCCGGTGGCAGGAAGGTGATCTGTGGCTCGATCTGGAAAAGGGCCAATCCCCCGCCGAAGTGGAAAAACTGCTGGGCGTCGAGCACTACGACGAACGGGGCGGCAGCAATGTGATCTGGCACTACGGCAAGTGCGGCGCTTCATCGAGAGCACAGGTGCTGTTCACCAACGGCAAGCTCGCCGACTGGCGCGCGCCCTCACGCTGAAGTGGGGATCAACGCCGGGATGGCCAGTGTGCGCTTCGCACGCTTCCAGCAGAGATAACCCAGTGTGCTGAGCCCCGCCGAGGTGAGGGCAAGCGCCAGCGGTTGATGCGCCACCAGCGGCGACACCACACCCGACAGCGCCGACATCATCAACAGGCTGATCGCGGTTTGCAGCGAGGAACCGGCACCACGCGTGGCGGGGAAGCGATCGAGAATGGCGAGACTGAGCGTCGGGAAACCCAGCGACATGCCGACGCCGAGAATGCAGATCGGCAGCACCGTCCACGGCACGCCCGGTGGCAACAGCACGTTGACCAGCAGATTCACCACCGCGCCGATGGCGATCAGCCGGTAGCACAGGCGCATCATCTGCGACGGCGTGCGCTGGCCCGCCAGGCGACCAGCCACGGCGGCGCCAATCATCATGCCGCCAATGGTCGGCACGAACAGCCAGGCGAAGTCGCGCTCGCCGAGCTTCAGTACGTCCAGAATCAGCGCGGGCGCGCTGGCGATGTAGATGAACATGGCACCAAAGTTGAAGCCTGCGGCAAATGAAAGCCAGCGAAATGGGCCGTCGTGCAGCATGGCGGCGTAGGTACGCGCCAAGATGCGTGGCCTGAGCGACGTGCGCAGTGCTTCAGCGTGCGTTTCCGGCAGCATCCACACACACCAGCCCGTCAGCAGCAGCGAGAACAGGCAGAGAAATCCGAACAGCGGACGCCATTCGCCGGTGAGTGTCAGCAGCCAGCCGCCGATGACCGGTGCGATGGCGGGGGCGATGCCGAAGATGAGCGTCACCTGCGACATCAGCCGCTGTGCGTCGGCCCCACCGAAACGATCCCGAATGATGGCGCGGCCGACAATCAAGCCCGCACCGGCAGCCACGCCTTGCAGCGCGCGAAAACCCAGCAAGGCACCAAAGGTGGGGGCCAGCGCGCAACCCAGGGACGCGACAGCAAACAGACTGCTGAAGAAGATGATGACGCGGCGGCGACCGTAGGCGTCCGACAGCGGCCCATGAAACAGCGACATGCCGGCATACACCGCCAGATAGATGCTGATGGTCTGCTGCATGGCGGCAGGCGACACATCGAAGTGCGCACCCATCACCCGAAACGCGGGGAAAAACGTGTCGATCGAGAACGGGCCCAGCATCGCCAATGCCGCCAGCAACGGTGCCAGGCGTCTGGCAGTGGCTTTCATGTGGCGCGGGTCGCGGCAGCGATCAACTCGCGGGTTCGGCCGATCACGTCGTGCTCGACCGCGTTCACCGCCACGGCAATGGCGTTGGCAAACGAGGGCGCGTCGGCACTGCCATGCGATTTGATGACCAGACCGTTCAAGCCCAGCAGCGCGGCGCCGTTGTAGTTGCGCGGGTCGATGCGCGCGGCAAGGCGCAGCAGCACCGGTTTGGCAATGAGCGCTGCGACTTTCGAGAACGGCGAAGCCAGAAACTCGGCTTTCATGAAATCGCGGATCAACTTGGCGACACCTTCACCGGTCTTGAGCGCGATGTTGCCGATGAAGCCATCGCAGACCACCACGTCGGCCTCACCGCGAAAAATACCGTCGCCTTCGATGTAGCCGGTGTAGTTCAAACCGGATTTGCGCAGACACACCGCCGCCGCCTTGATGGCGTCATTGCCTTTGATTTCTTCCTCGCCAATGTTCAGCAACGCCACGCGGGGCTGCGCCACACCATGTAAAGCCGTCACGAGTGCCGTGCCCATCAAGGCGAACTGGCCGAGCTGCTCGGGCGTGCATTCGGCATTGGCACCGAGATCGAGCATGTACGGGCGACCCTGGGACGCCGGCATCGGCGCGCAAATGGCTGGGCGATCAATGCCGGGCAGCATCTTCAGCACGAACTTGGCCGTCGCCATCAAGGCACCCGTGTTGCCCGCCGACACTGCCCCTTGCGCACGTCCCTCTTTCACCAGATTGATGGCGACTCGCATCGAGGAATCTTTTTTGTTGCGCAGAGCTTTCGAGGGCGCTTCGTCCATCGTCACCACCTCGGTGCTATGCACGAACTTGAGGCGAGCGGCGTCTGCAGCGCTGTGCGAAGGCAGTGCCTGGCGCACAAGGGCTTCATCGCCCACCAGCAGCAAGTGCAGCCGTGGCGTAGCACGCAACGCCAAAAGGGCCGCAACCAAGGTCGTTTTCAGACCGTGGTCGCCGCCCATTGCGTCTATGGCGAGAGTGATCGTCCTGTCCATGCGCCGCAGCGTTGGCTCAGGGCGAAGCAAAGCCCAGTCGGGCTTTAAGCGGACTCTTCGGCAGCAGTTGTTTTGCCACCCTTGTCGATCACCTTGCGGCCACGGTAGTAGCCTTCGGCGGTGACGTGATGACGCAGATGCGTCTCACCCGAAGTCGGGTCGATCGACAGCGCAGGCAGGGAGAGGGCGTCGTGGCTGCGGCGATGGCCGCGCTTGGAACGGGATTTACGGTCTTGTTGAACGGCCATGGAAAGCTCCGGTCGGTCCTGTAGATGATGCAGTGATAAGCGTGGCCTTAAGCGAACTTGCAGCCGTGAATCGAAGCCATGCCAACTGTCTGGTGCCGATGGGTTAGTCCTTGTTGAACTTGCCCTTCAGCGCCAAAAACGGGTTTGGACGAGAGTCGTCGAGCTGGAAATTATCGCCGATTTGAGGGGCTTTTGTCTTGCTGTTCTGCTTTTTAGTCTTGGCCGACCCGCTTGCCGCCTCTGGCACCGTCGGCATCGGGGCATCGGGAGCGAGCGGAATCAGCGGGATTGCGAGCAGCACTTCGTCCTCGACTGCCTCGTGCAGCTTGAGTTGTTCGTCTTCCAGCATCACCGGGTCGGCGTCGGCCAGCAGGCGTTCTTCCTCGGCCTCGTCACGCACCATGATCCAGTCAAAAGTGATGTCGAGCGGCCATTGGAACACCTGCAAGCTGCGCTGGCAGGTGAGCGGCAGCAGGCCGGTGATGCTGCCACTGGCACGGCCGACCGAGCGCGGATGGGTGCTGAATTGCGCCCTGACGGTGAGCAATTCGGCCGGTGCGGATAGCGCTTCGGCAAGACGCGGCAGCATCGCAATGGGCAGCACACCGCTGATTTGCTGACGGCGTGCAACCGCCTCGGCGGCCTTGAAGCGCGCGGGCAATTTGTCGGCGCGCTTCTCTGATGGGGCTGGGTCTTTCATACTTGGCATCTGATTTTTGCGAGCGTCATTGTAGTGTCCACCCTATCCCCGCCTCAGTTGATCCTCGCCTCCGGCTCACCTTACCGCGCTGAGTTGCTGGCTCGTCTGCGCCTGCCGTTTACGCAGCAAAGTCCCAACGTCGATGAAGCGCCTCTGCGCGATGAGGCCGCCGCGCCACTGGCAACACGGCTCGCACTTGCCAAGGCCCAGGTGGTTGCAGCACTTGTGCCCGGCGCCTGGGTGATCGGCTCGGATCAGGTGTGCTCCTGCGAAGGCCGTCTGCTGGGCAAGCCGGGTTCGCGTGCGAATGCAATCGAGCAGCTACGATTCCTGTCGGGCAAATACTCGGCCTTCATCACGGCCGTGGTGTTGATGAGACAGGGCGGCGCAACCCATCGCGACTTCGACACCACCGTGGTCAAGTTTCGCAAGTTGAGCGATGCCGAAATCACCCGCTACGTCGATGCCGAGCCCGCATACGATTGCGCAGGCTCTGCGAAAATAGAGGGCCTTGGCATCACCCTCACCGCTGAAGTGCAGTCACGCGACCCCACGGCACTTATCGGCCTACCGCTGATCGCCACTGCCAAGCTGCTGCGTAAAGCCGGCTACACCCTGCCCTGACCCGATCGAAAAAATGAATCACTCCCACGCACACGATCAGCCGCATCAGGCCGCTCATTCGCACGACACCCAGGACCCTGCGCATGATCATGGTCATGAAGACCATGACCATAACCATGCGGCCCATGCCTCCCACAAGCGACTGGCCTGGGCACTGGGTGTCACCGTGGTGGCGATGGTCATCGGCATCGCCGGCGGCTTCATCAGCGGCTCGCTGGCACTGATTGCCGATGCCGGGCACATGCTGGCGGATGCCGGCTCGTTGGGACTGAGCCTATTGGCAGCGCGGCAAGCCCTGCGCCCCGCCGATGCCGGTCACAGCTTCGGCCACGAGCGGATGCCAGTGCTGGCCGCCTTCGTCAACGGCACCTTGCTATTGATGGCCAGCGCGTGGATCACCTTCGAAGCCGTGCAGCGGTTCTTCAACCCGGCGCCGGTGGATGCCAGCACGATGATGATCGTCGCGGCCATCGGCCTCACCGCCAATGTCGTGTCGTTTGCGTTGCTGCACGGCGGCGATGTGGAAGACCTCAACCGGCGCGGCGCGGCGGCCCATGTGCTGTCTGACTTGCTGGGCTCGGTGGCAGCGATCATCGCAGCCTTCATCATCCTCAAGACCGGCTGGTTACCGGCAGATCCGCTGCTGTCCTTGCTCGCGGCCGGACTAGTGCTGCGCATGGGTTTGAAGATCGTGCGCGAGTCGGCGCACATCCTGCTCGAAGGCACGCCGCGCGGCCTCGACCTGACGAAAATCGCGGCCGGCTTGCCGCAGCAGGTGCCGGGCGTGGCGAGCGTGCATCACCTGCATGCCTGGTCGCTGTCGCAAACCAAGAAACTGATGACGCTGCACGTCACCCCAGACGGCAGTGTGCAGACGCCCGAACTGCTCGAAGCCGTGCGCCTCGCGCTCAAGCGCTACGGCATCACCCACGTCACCGTGCAGGTCGAAACCGGTGAATGCGCCGACCCGGATTGCGATCCGGGGCACGCGCACTGAACAGCGTCAGCACCCAAGTTTTTGGCTAGCAGGCTAAGCGCGCGCTGCCAGCCACTGCGGCAAATCGCGCACCGACTCCAACACGGCCAGCGCGCCTGCGCGCTGGATGCGACCGGCCTCATGCACACCGGTCGCCACGCCAATCGAGTCCATGCCGATGGCCGTCGCCATCGCCGCGTCGTACTCGGTGTCGCCGATCATCAGCGCCCGCGCAGTCGGCACTTCCAACTCCGTCAGTAGCTCCTTGAGCATCAGCGGATTCGGCTTGTCGGCAGTCTCGTCCGCCGTGCGGGTTGCCATGAACAGACTGTGCATGCCGCGATGCCAGCCCAGAGCACGATTCAGGCCCGGCCGTGATTTGCCGGTTGCAACCGCCAGCACATAGCCCGCGTCGAACAGTTGTTGCAGCACCGTCTCGGCGCCCGCAAAAAACGGGGCTTCCGCCTGACCGGTGCCCAAGGTCATCCACTGCTGCCGGAAACAGGCCAGCAGTTCGTTGACCTCACGCTGGCCGATCTCGGGGTAGAGCTTGCGCAAGCCATCGCTCAAGCCCAGACCGATCAACTGGCCGATTTCGAGGTCGGTGCGCGGCTCCCAGCCCAGTTCGGCAATGGCGATCTGCATCGAGCGCACGATCTGGCCGATCGAATCGGCCAGCGTGCCGTCCCAGTCGAAGATCAGCAGGTCGTAGGGTTTCGTGCCGCTCTCGGCACCAGTGATTTCGGCACTCACAGTTTTTGCAAGAAGTTTCTGAGCTCGTCCGGCATCGGCGCGTTGAGCAGCAATTTGGGGAAGTCGCCTTCCTGCTTGAGCTGCAAGAAGTGGGCGTGCAGGAACATGCGCTTCAAGCCCTTTTCACGCATTGGATGGTTCTGGTCGCGCTCGCCGTACTTGGCGTCGCCTACCACCGGATGACCGAGTGCCAGGGCGTGCACGCGAATCTGGTGCGTGCGACCGGAGAAAATCTCCACCTCGCAGAGGGTGGCGTCCTTGAACTTGCTGCGCGGCGAAAAACGACTCAGCGAGGGCTTGCCCTCTTCGTCCAGCTGCACATGGTGCTGATCACCCAGGCGCACCTTGACGAGTGCTGCATCGCAGTCGCGGTCTTCGCCTTTCCAGCGGCCATGCACCAAAGTGAAATAGCGTTTGGTGATCTCGTGATTCTTGAACGCCTGCTGCGCGCGCAGCAGCGCCTTGCGGCTCTTGGCAAGCAGCAGCACGCCGGAAGTATCACGATCGAGGCGATGGCAGAGCTCGATGAACTCGTATTTCTCCCAGGCGCGGATCGCTTCGATCACGCCGTAAAGCTGGCCGGTACCACCGTGACTCGACAAACCCTCCGGTTTGTTGATGACTAGGTAGTGCTCATCTTCATGAATCACCGATTCGCGCAACTCATTGAGCACGCGGTCGGGCGGACGCACGGCCTCGGCCGGGTCTTGCAGGCGCACCGGCGGGATGCGCACGCTCTCGGCCGCCACCAGCTTGCGCTCGGGTTTGGCACGGCCGCCGTCCACTCGCACTTGACCAGACCGTACCAGACGGTAGACCGCCGATTTCGGCACGCCGGGCAGATGCTTCATCAGAAAATTGTCGATGCGCTGGCCGTCGCTGTTGGCGTCCACCTTGATGTGCCGCACCTCGTTCCACTCCATCGGGCGCGGTGCTTCGGGTGCGGCATTGCGATCCACACTGTGCTTGCGCGCCGGGCGGGCGCGGGGTGCCGCGCCTGCGCCGACGCGCGTGCGGCTTGCCGGGCTAGCACCGCTGCGGCTTGAGGGCCGCGTGCTGGCGCCAAAGCCGCTGGCGGCGCGGCTGGGGCGCTTCTTGGCGTCCGTCGTGCGATGTGGACGCTCGGCAGGCACGCGACCGCGGCGACCACCCGGCGCCTCTTCAGCTTGGCGCGGTGCGCTGCGATCGGTCTTGCGCGGCTTGGCGTGGACGCTGCCGCGCGGCTCGCTGCGTGGGGCGGCGGATGCGGGACGCTTGGACGGACGGCCGTCTGCGCGAGACTCCGGGCGCGGTTCTGAACGTGCGGCCGGGCGCGCTTCGCGGCTCGACTCCGAACGCGGTTCAAAATCCCCGACTGGACGCTTTTTGCCGTAGGTCGGGCTGGCGCTCAGCGATGAGGCCGTGCGCGACGGCGCGCGACGGGGTGCAGGCGCATCGCCGGCTGAACGCGGGCCAGAAGCTGAACGGGGTGCGGCGCGTGCGCCGCTGGCAGCAGCCCGCGAAGTGCCGCCCGAAGCGACTTTGGGGCCCGTCCGAAAAGTCGGCTTGGAGGCTGATTTAGGGGCTGATCTTGAGGGAGACCGCGCTGGGCGGGTCTCGTTACTTGCGTTTGACGGCTTGCGCCCGCCTGCTTTTTTTTGTGTCACAATTCCTGAGCTTTAGGCACCAAACCTGAGGCACTTCATGAGGTTTATGAAGCCGCTGCAAGCCGGTCGCCGGTGTTTGTAAGCCGTGATGCTAACAAACCACCCGGCCCCCGACCTTTTCAAAAGTGTTTGTTGCCGTGCGAAGCGACCCTCTACAACCGGTCTGCCACGCGCTTCGCGACAAGCGTTGTGTTCCACCCTTAGCGTCGCCCAAAGAGCGGACGCGATGATGAAAAACCTTCTCCCAATCAGTCGTGATGTGCTCTGGCAACTCTGCCACGGGCTCGCGTCGCTACTGTGCCTGCTACCTTCCCAGACAGTTCAACGTCTGGTGGCCGTGCCCGTGTTGGCCTATGCCAACTTGCCGCGCCGCAGCAGAACAGAGTCAAGGCACTTCGTGATTGCACCTGCCTCACCGTGGTCGCACGCACCACCAGAAAGAACAAACCATGAAACGTATTCTCATCAATGCCACCCAGCCGGAAGAGCTGCGGGTCGCCATCGTCGATGGCCAGAAGTTAATCGACCTTGACATCGAAACCGCTGCCCGCGAGCAGCGCAAGTCGAACGTCTATAAAGGCAAGATCACCCGTGTAGAACCTTCGCTCGAAGCCTGCTTCGTCGAGTATGGCGCCGAGCGCCACGGCTTTCTGCCGCTGAAGGAAATCCACAAGAGCTATTACAAACCGGGTGCTCCGAACTCGTCGCCCAACATGAAGGAACTCGTCGCCGAAGGCACCGAGATCATCGTGCAGGTGGAGAAGGAAGAGCGCGGCAACAAGGGCGCGGCGCTGACCACATATGTCAGCCTCGCCGGCCGCTATTTGGTGCTGATGCCCAACAACCCCAAGGCCGGTGGCATTAGCCGCCGCGCCGAGGGCGAGGCCCGCGAAGAAACCCGCGAAGCGCTCGACGCCCTCGTGTTGCCTGCCGGTATGGGCGTGATCGTGCGCAGCAATGGCGTCGGCCGCACCGCTGAAGAATTGCAGTGGGATTGCAACTATCTCGCCGAAATCTGGAACGCCGTGATCGAGGCCGTGGCGAAGAAGCCCGCCCCTTTCCTGGTCTACCAGGAAAACAACGTGGTGCTGCGCGCCCTGCGCGACTATCTGCGCCCCGACATCGGCGAGATCTGGGTAGACGACCCCGAGACCTACCAGCAGGCGAAGCAGCAGATGGAGGCCACCATGCCGGCCGATCTGCCCAAGCTCAAGCTTTACAAGGATGAAGTAGCGCTGTTCAGCCGCTATCAGGTCGAGAGCCAGATCGAGGCTGCGCACGAGTCCACCATCAAGCTGCCCTCGGGCGGCTCGATCGTGATCGATCACACCGAAGCCCTTACCGCCATCGACATCAACTCGGCCAAGAGCACGGGCGGCGGCGGCATTGAAGAAACCGCGTTCCGCACCAACCTCGAAGCTGCCGAAGAAGTGGCGCGCCAGCTGCGCCTGCGCGACTTGGGCGGTCTGGTGGTGATCGACTTCATCGACATGGAGTCGAACAAGAACCAGCGCGAAGTCGAGAAGCGTCTTGAGAAGCACGTGGAGATGGATCGCGCACGCATCCAGCTCGGCAAAATCTCGAAGTTCGGCCTGCTCGAACTGAGCCGCCAGCGCTTGCGCCCGACCCTGGTCGAGCACACCCAGATCACCTGCCCGCGCTGCTCGGGCTTGGGCCACATCCGCAGCGTTGAATCACTCGCGCTGTCGATCCTGCGCCTGATTGAAGAAGAAGGCATGAAGGACAAGACCGCCCGCGTCGTCGCGCAGGTGCCGGTGGATGTCGGCACCTTCCTGCTCAACGAAAAGCGCGTGAAACTGAGCGAGATCGAAAAGACCTACAAGGTCGCAGTCACGCTGGTGCCCAACGAAACGCTGGACTCGCCGCACTTCCACATCGCCCGCATCAAGGGTGACCATGTGGGCGAAGGCAACAACAACGCCGTCAGCCACAAGATTGCGGTCGACTACAAGGCCGATGAGCGTCTGTCGATGCCCATCGTCACCATCGCTGCCGGCAAGCCGCTCAACGAAGCTGCGGTGCAGGGCATTCTGCCCTCCACCCCGCCGCCGGTGCATGTGCCCGCACCCGTCGCCGTACCCGCACCGATCCCCGCACCCGCACTGGTGATGCAGCAGGTGGCGGTGACCAAGGACAGCTTCTGGGCGCGCATTGCCTATGTGTTCGGCTTCGGTGCCAAGCCGGTGATCGAGCCCAAGCGTGACGACAAGGGTGGCCGCGATGTACGGCGCGACGGCAAGCACGGCGATCCCCGCCGCGATGGCAAGCGCGACGAGCGTCCGCAGGGTCGCGATGGTCATCGCAATGATGCGCAGCGCCGCGATGGCCGCCCTGGCCAGCCGCCGCAACAGAATCAGCAGCGCCGTGATGGCAAGCCGCAGGGTGAGCCGCGTCGTGACGGCCGTCCGCCGCAGAACGCGCAAGGCAGCCAGCCGCTGGCTGCACAGACCGGCGCCAGTGTGCCGCAGCAGCCGCGTCCCGAGCGTGGCCCACGCCCTGAGCGTAGCGAAGGCCGCCCCGAGGGTGGCCGCCCACCGCGCAACGAGGCCGACGGCGCAGGTCGTCCGCCGCGTCCGGAGCGCACCCCGCGTCCCGAGCAGGCTGCGGGTCAGCCCATTGAAGGCGGTCGTCCTGCACGCGACAGCGGTGGCCGTCCGCCCCGCGCGCAGCCGGAAGCTGCCGCCAATGGCATCGACCAGGCAGCCGCAGTTGCAGGCAGCATCATCGCCCTGCCGCCGCTGGCCGATGCGCCTGCCACCACTTTCATGCCGGGTCTGTTGAGCGGCACGCCGACGATGGAACCGGTGGTCACCGACGCAACTGAAGGCAGCCCGTCCGCAGAGTCCGGCACGGCAGAAAGCGAGGCCGAGGGCCGCGACAACGTCTCCGGTGGTCGCAGCTTGCGTGGTCGTCGCAACCGCCGCCGCCGTGGCGGCCGCGGTCGCGATGCACAAGGCCAGTTGCTGGCCGACGGCACCGAAGCCACTGAAGGCAGCGAGGAAGACGACACAGCCGACGCTGGCGAAGACCGCAGCCCGGAAGTGGTCAGCCTCCCGGCCAGCGAGGCCGTCAGCACGGTGGAAGTCGAAGCACCCGCTGCTGCACCTTTCGTGGCCCCGGTTGCTGCACCTGTGGTTGCGGCGCCAGCGCCGACACCTGCGCCTGTAGCCGCGCCGGCCTTTCAGCCCAGTGCGGCGGTGATGCAGGCGGCGATGGACACGCCCTCGGGCCGCCCGCGCGCCCTGCCAACCGCCCCGCGTGAAGAAGCCGCCACGCCCGTACCGGTTGCGGTGCCCGTGATCGTCGCCCGTGCTGAAGAAGTGACCGGCGAGCGGATGCCGCGCCTGGTGGCCAGCGGTGATGGCGATCTGGAAAGTGATGCGCCACAGATGGTGAGCGAAAGCACGCCGCTGACTGCCGCCGCACCCAAAAACTTCGCCCCGCGTTTGATTGCCAGCGGCGATGGTGCACCCACCTCGCTGCCGGTGCTCTCGGCCTCGCCGCAGACGGCTTCGGTAGCACCGGTGGGCAACTTCATGCCGCGCCTGATCGTGTCGGGTCGTGAAGACTCCCGCGCACGCCGCGAGCGTCGCCCTGAGCCGGTGGCTTCTGCACCGCTCGTAGATGCCCCGGCAGCCGAAACCGGTGTCTCGGTGGCAGCGATCCAGGCCGGTGAGGAGGCAATGCAAGTTGCAGCGACTGCAGTGGAATCCGCGCCCGTCGCTGACGTCAACACATCGCAGCACGATGCCGAGCAGAAACCTCTGGTGTGATCTGAGGTTGTTACAAAAAAGCCCGCAATGCGGGCTTTTTTGTGTCCCCTCCTTTTGCGGGAGCGCTTACGCAGAACGCGCCGCGAAGTGCGCCGCCAGCACCACCATGTCTTCTTCGGTATCGACACCACGCGGCGGCGGCGTGTCGGTAAAGCCCAGCTTGATACGAAAACCGTGCGTGAGTGCGCGCAACTGCTCGAGTGCCTCACAGGTTTCCAGCGCTGCGGGCGGCAGCGCGCTGAACTCGGCTAGTGCCCCGGCCCTATATGCGTAAAGGCCGATATGCCGGTGCGCCAAGCGTTGCGGCAGAAGGGGTGCGCTTCGCGTAGAGCCATCGCGCTGCCAAGGGATGGGTGCGCGCGAAAAGTACAGCGCGTAATCCCGGCGGTCGCACACCACTTTCACCACGTTGGGATTGGCGAAGTCGGCCTCGTCGTGGATGGCATGCGCGAGGGTCGCGATGTGCGCCTCGCCATCATCGGCCAGCAGGGCTGCGGCCTGCGCGATCAGTGCGGGTGGCATCAGCGGCTCATCGCCCTGCACGTTGACGATGATGGTGTCGGCACTCCAGCCCTGCTGGCGCGCGACCTCATTAGCGCGATCGGTGCCGGACTGATGGGCCGCATCGGTTATTGCCACCGTGGCGCCAAAGCCCCTGCAGACGGCAGCCACTTCCTCAGCATCGGTGGCAATGGTGACGCTGTGGGCGCCGGCTGCCATCGCCGCCTGCCAGACCCACTGCACCACCGGCTTGCCAGCCAAGTCGCGCAACACCTTACGCGGCAAGCGCGTGGAGCCCAAGCGCGCCGGGATAACAACCTCGAAGTTCACAGCGTCGCCGCTTCGTCATCCGTCAGTGAACGCGCCTCGTCTTCCAGCATCACCGGCACGCCATCACGGATGGGATATGCGAGGCGCGAGGCGCGACACCACAGCTCCTGCGCCGCAGATTTATAAACGAGAGCAGTCTGCGTAACGGGGCAGACCAGGATATCGAGCAGGCGTTTGTCCATTATTTTTTGTTTCTTGAGAATTGTGTGATGAAGAATGCGCTAAAAAGTTATCTCATAAGCGTAGCGAGCGAAGGCAGTTTGCATGACGCCGGAGCGCAGCACCCGCAGCGGCCTGGTGGCCGTGAGGACGGCGAGCACCGCCGACACGCAAAATGACGAGCGCAGTAGCTTAGGAGATGACTTTTATTCGCGGCGCAGGATGCGATCGACGATGTGATTGGCCCACCACTGCGAGTGGAAACTCTTCTCCACCACCTTGCGGTCATAGTGGTGTTCGACCCACTCGCGGAATGGCGTACCGTGCGCGGCATGGTGCTGGCGATAGGTCTCGAAGAAGTGGTCGAGCACGCCGGTCTTGGCCTGCTTCACATGGCCGTGACGCCAGAACTCCATCTGCTTGATCGCCTCTTCGTACGGCGCGTTTTCCTTCAGCAGCAGATACAGCGTGCTCGCCAACCCCGCACGGTCTGCGCCGGATTTGCAGTGCGCGAGGATGGGCTTGGGCAACGTATCGAACAGCTGGTCCAGGCCGAGAATCGCATCGCGGTGCGGCGCTTCGCGCGAGCCGATGGGCAGGTGCACGATGGGCAGGCCGATGGCGCGGCAGGCTTCCCACTCCAGCACATTGCTGCCCAGGTGCGGCTCTATGCCGCGCAGGCTGATGATGCTGCGAATACCTGCTTTCTGGGCCGCGCGCACCTGGTACGGCATGGGGTGCGCCGAGCGGAACAGGTCACGCCCCACGCGCGAGCGCAGGTTGTAGAAAAACCGGAAGAACGAGTGGTCGATAAAGATCGAATTGAGCCACACCACGAAGCGTCGCCAGGCTGACAGTGGCGCCATGACCGGTGGGGACAGCGGCGCGCGCGGGATGATCTGGGTCGGGTTCATGAGTTATGCGAAAGGCGCGATCGTCAGGGGCTGCGGCGCAGCGCGAGAAATGAGCGCAGGCATTCTTGCACACGCATCGTTGCGTCTTGTGTGAACACAGCCGTCACCGGCACGTACCAGTACGCACGATCGGCAGGCAGATTCAGTGCACGACATTTCACGGCATCTTTCTCGGTCATCAAGACCGGGGCTGCGCCTGCAAACCGAAGGTCATCAGCACTGAAAGCCTGGTGATCGGCAAAGGGATGCGCGCGCGCCATCAGCCCATGTGCAGCCAGCACGTCGAAGAACCGCTGCGGCCGACCAATGCCTGCTACGGCCTCGACGGTCATGCCTGCAAAAGCGGAGAGCGGGCGACGCTCGCCTGTGCGCAGCTGCACCGCATGGTCTGCCACCAGGTCGAAACGCAGCGCATTGCGGCCATAGGCCGTGGCCTCGCCACCATTGACCAGCACCAGCGCGCAGGCGGCGGTGCGTGCGGGCAATTCCCGCAAGGGGCCTGCGGGCAGGCGATGGCCGTTGCCGTGTCCGCGCACGCCGTCGACGACGCAAAGCTCCACATCGCGTGCCAGGGCGTAGTGCTGCAAGCCGTCGTCGCAGAGCAGCACATCCACCTCGGGGTGTGCCGCCATCAGCACGCGCCCCGCCTCGGCACGCGAGGGGGCAACGCACACCGGCACGCCGGCGCGCTGGGCGATCAACGCGGGCTCGTCACCGGCTTGTGCGGCAGCAGTGCCGCCATTCACCAACAGGGGGAATGGTCCCGCGCCGCCATAGCCGCGCGACAGTACGCCCGGTGTCGCGTCCATCGCCTGCAGCTGCTCGATCAGTGCCAAGGTGATCGGTGTCTTGCCAGTGCCGCCGATGGCGATGTTGCCGATGACCAAAACCGGCACCGGCAGTCGCACAGCGCGCACTTTTCGGCGTTGCGCGATGGTGTCGGCTATTCCAGCGTAGAGGCGTTCAAGCCCGCGCAGCATCAGCGGCGGTGTCTGCGGCCGCCACCAGATCGCTTGCAGCGCGGCGGTCAGCGCAGCCCTCACGCCAGCAAGGTTTCGGGCGTGGCGGCCGGCGCGTCTTCCGCGTCGCGGAACTGCAGGCGGTGCAGCGCGGCATAGGCGCCGTCGTGCGCCAGCAGCTCGGCGTGCGTGCCCTGCTCTGCAACCACGCCGTCGTGCATGACGACGATGAGATCGGCGTTCTGGATGGTGGAAAGCCGGTGTGCGATCACCAGCGTGGTGCGGCCCTGCTTGAGCGATTCGAGCGCGTTCTGGATCAGCCGCTCGCTTTCAGTATCAAGCGCCGAAGTGGCCTCGTCGAGAATCAGGATGGGCGCGTTCTTGAGCAGCGCGCGGGCAATCGTGATGCGCTGGCGCTGGCCGCCGCTGAGCATCACGCCGGCTTGGCCGATGGGTGTATCGAGCCCCTGCGGCAGCTTGGCGATGAACTCCCAGGCGTTGGCCCCGCGCGCGGCCGCTTCGAGTTGCTCGCGGGTCACCTCGCCCTGGCCATAGGCGATGTTCTCGCCGATGGTGGCGTTGAACAGCACCACGTTCTGGTCGACCAGGGCCAGCTGCTGGCGCAGGTTCTTCAGCGGGTAATCGCGCAGATCAACGCCATCCAATCGCACTGCACCCTCCGTGGGGTCGTAGAAGCGCGGGATCAGCGACAGCAAGGTGGATTTACCCGAGCCGGACTTGCCGACGAAGGCCACCGTCTTACCGGCTGGCACTTGCAGACTCACGCCGCTCAGAGCCTCGGCCGCGTCGTCGCTGTAGCGGAAGTGCACGTTGTCGAACTGCAAGGCGCCAGCGGCCCGCTCCACGGTATGCGTGCCCTTGTCCATCTCGCGCGGGCGGTCGATGAAATGGAAGATGTCGGCACCGGCAACCAGGCCGCGCTGCAGGCGCTCGCTGAGGTTGCTCATGTTGGAGATCGGCGCGCGCAGCGACAGCATGGCGACCACGAAGCTGGTGAAGGTGCCGGCCGACATCTGCGCCAGTGTTTCCGGCCTCGTCGCCACAAACACCAGCGAGGAAATACCGAGCGCGGCGATGAACTCGAGAATGGAATACGAGAGCGCGTTGTTGCCTGCCAACTTCACCGAGAACTTGCGGAACTGTTCGTTGATGTTGTCGAACTGCTGCGCCGCAAAACGCTCACCGCCATAGATCTTGACGATGCGGCGGCCAGTGATGGCCTCGTCCGCCGCGTGGCCGATGCTGCCCATCGAACTCTGCAAGGACTGCTGCAGGCGGCGAAAGCGCTTGTTGACCCAGGTGACCGACACCGCGAGCACGGGTGCAATCACCAGCACGTACAGCGTCAGCTGCCAGCTGGTGTAGAACATCAAACCCAACAGGCCGATCGCCGTGAGGCCATCCTTGATGATGGCGGTGGTCACACCCATCGCGGCATCCGACAGCGCGTTGGCCTGGAAGGTCAGGCGCGTCTGCATCTCGGCATTGGTGGAGCGGTCGTGATGCTTCACCGGCACATGCAGCAGGTGGTCGAATACCTCCAGCCGCAGCTTCGACACCACGCGCTGGCCCACCACCGCCATGCCCATGCTGGAGAGATAACCCGCCACCCCGCGCACCAGAAACAAGCCGAGGATCGCAAGCGGCAGCCAGCGGATCACGGCGAGGTCTTTCTGCACGAAGGTGCCGTCCACCAGCGGCTTCATCAGCCGGGCCACTGCCACATCGGTGGCCGAGAACAGCACCATGCCCAGCACGGCCAGCAGAAACATGCGCCAGTGCGGTGCCGCATAGCCCAAGAGGCGTCTGTAGACCTTGCCGGCGCGGTATTCAGGGGTGGAGAGCAGATCCATTGTCATCGCAGTTCAATCGTGGCGCGCATGGTAACAACTGCACTCCGCTGGCATTCTGTTCGCTCCTTCCTACCCGCTGACGACCCATGAGCAAGACCCTGTTCGAGAAAATCATCGCCCGCGAGATACCGGCCACGATCGTCTATGAGGATGACCTCTGTCTCGCCTTCAAAGACATCAACCCCTGCGCACCGCTGCACACGCTGCTGGTGCCGAAGAAGCCGCTGGTCCAGCTCAGCCATGCGACGGCCGAGGACCAAGCGATGCTCGGCCACCTGATGCTCACCGCCACCAAGGTGGCTGCGCTGGAAGGCTTGGGCGATGCCTATCGCCTGGTGGTGAACAACGGGGCCAAGGCCGGCATGAGCGTGGCGCATCTGCACTTGCACATCATCGGCGGGCGCCCGCTGAAGTGGCCGCCGGCCTGAGACGCGCCGCTATTTCTTGCCGATGTTCTTGTCGAGGAACGCCGCGAGTTTTTCGTAGAACTCGACGCGATTGTCTTCATTGACAAAGCCGTGGCCCTCGCGGGATTTCACCAGCCATTCGTAGGGTGTTTTCTGGGCATCGAGCGCCTTGCGCAGCGCCTTGGCCTGCGACAGCGGCGTGATGATGTCGTCTTCCCCATGCACGATCATCACAGCCGCCTTGAGCTTGCTGATGTAGGTGAGCGGTGACTGTTGTGCTCGCACTTCGGGCGTCTTGCCCATCGCGTCTTCCCAGAACAGGCGGCCGGAAGCCTTCTTGCTGCCCAGACCGTCTGCATACAGCAAGTTGAGGTCGTAAACGCCGGCGTAGCCCACGGCACAGCGATACAGATCCGGCTCGCGTACCGCACTCATCAAAGCCGCATAGCCGCCGTAGCTGGCACCATAAATACACAGGCGCTTGCCGTCGGCAATGCCCTGCGACACGGCCCAGTGTGCGCCGTCTGTGATGTCGTCGATCATCTTGCCGCCCCACTCGCCGAAACCCTTTTTCTCGAAGGCATCGCCATGGTTGCTGGAGCCGCGGTAATTCATCTGCAGCACGGCGTAGCCACGCGAGGCGAGGAACTGGGCATCTGCATCCCATTGCCAACTGTCTTGAACACCGATCGGACCACCGTGCGGCATCACCACCATCGGCAGGTTCTTGTCGCCGCGGCCGGGCGGCAGGGTGAGGTAGCCATCAATCCTCAAACCATCACGAGCCAGATAATCGATGTGGCGTACGCTGGCCATGCGCTCGGGGTCGAGCCAGATCTGCGCGGCATCAAAAAATGTTGCCTCTTGTGTCGCAAGGTCGAACAAGTAGTACTCACCGGAGTTGCGGTCGCTGTAGACGTGATAGATCAGCTTGTCGTGCTTGCGCGTCGCATCGGCCGGATAGACCAGTTGGCCCTTGAACTGGGCTTGCAGTGCTGCCAGCGCCTGCGCCTCAAGTGGTTTTGCGTCAATCAGCACCACGCCTTTTTCTTCATCCGCATAGTAGCCGTAAGGGCGGTCGTCGGCCGTGAAATAGACCCTGCCGAGAAACGCGTCAGGCTTGCAGATCACTTCTCGTGGCGGCGAGGCAGGAGCAGTTGCTGCAGTCGGTAGCGTCCACTCCAGAAGACACTCACGTCCGGTGTCGTATTCGGCGCCGAAATAGGCGCGCTGACCGTCCTTGGAAAGCCGTATCGGATTCAATACGGTCGCTTTGAATGGTAGGAGTTGCCAGTCACCGTCACCCGGACGCCAAAAGGTTTTCAGGTCATAACTGTCATCACCGGTGCCCGAAACCATGAAGACACGGCCACGTGTATCAGCGAAGTAACGGCTCACATTGCGTATAGGCGGGCTTGCCACTTTACTTCTCTTACCCGTTAGCAAGTTGATACGAGAGAGTGATGTGTAGCTTTCATCGTAATAACGGCCAGCCGCAGTTCTCATGGTGTTTTTCACAACACGAATTAATGCGTATTCCGGATCATCGGGGAGTGAGGCTTCAAAATATGCAAAGCCGGTCTCCGGTGCGCCAAACAAATAGCGCATGCCGCTGCCATTCGCATTGATCCCAAGTAGCTCGCCGGTAAAACTTGGCGCATCCGCAGCGCCCTCTTGGTAGGCCAGTGACACCACGACCCGCTCGTTGGAAACCCAGTTGATTTCACCTGCCACGCGGTCGTTCTGGAAGCGCATGCCGTAGACCACGTTCTTGTTCGGCAGCCCCAGAAAAAGCAGGGCCGCCTGCCCATCGAGTCGCGCGCTGACGGCCAGGTAACGGCCATCGGGAGACATGTCCACGGATTGATACGACGAGAACCGGGCGAAGTGGCGGGCAGTCAAAGGGCCTTCGGCCGTCAGCTCCTGCAAGGCCTGGCTCTGGGTGGCGAAAAGGGCGATGGCCAATGCCAGAAGCGGTCTGAAAAAACGCATGTCGATCTCCTCCTATTTTTCCTGATTCTACTTTCAGGGCGTATGACCATTCTGAATGGCAGGCACCAGCTGGGCAGCATCGATTCGCGCCTCGAACCAATTCACGCGCCAGTCCAGATGGGCGCCTGTCACACGCCCCGTCTTGCCGATGAGCGCGATCTTTTCGCCCTGCTTCACCGTCTGGCCAGGCTTCACCAGAATCTTTGAGAGATGCAAAAACGCACTCGATACACCATGCCCATGATCGAGGTAAAGCGTGCCGCCGCTGAAGAACATGTCCGGGTTGGCGAGGCTGACGATGCCATCGGCCGGTGCGATCACAGGTGCGCCGACAGGGCCTGCGACATCCACACCATAGTGCGGCTGCTTGGGCTCTCCGTTCATGACGCGCTGGCTGCCGAACACGCCGGTGATCGGCCCCTTGGCGGGCCAGATGAAGGGCTGGAACACGTAGTCCACTGCCGTATCGCGAGCCCTCGCGGCACGATTGCTCGCACTCTCTCGGGCGATGCGCTCGTCCATCGCGGGGTCGGGGTTCACCAGCTTGGGCGGCAGGCCGGTAAGCTTCTGGATGGCGTAGCTGCGCTTGGCGACCGGATAGCGCAGCGTCGAAGGCACGCCGCCGGGGCTCGTCAGCACCAGCGTGACTTCGGCGGCGGCATCGCGATCCAGCCCGAACACAAAGCGGCCCTGTGCGGTGGTGCGCAACACGCGGCCATCCACCGACACCGCCACACCCGGCGCGGTGCTGCCGACGATGAGTGCACCCTGCTCGAAAGTGCCCTTGAGTTGCAGCGGCGGCGGGTCTTGCGCCAGCGCAGTGGCACAACACAGGGCGAGTAGTGCAGGCAGCAAAAACGTTAGACGCATGCAATGCCCCAGGCTATTCGACGAGACCCAACTGGCCGAGCACGAAACTGTATTGCTCGGCGGTGTCTTGCAAGCGCTGGAAGCGCCCGGACTTGCCGCCGTGTCCTGCCTCCATGTTGACGCGATAAATAATGGGCGTGGCGGGCGTGGTATCGGCGCCACGCAGCTTGGCGACCCATTTGCTGGGCTCGTAGTACTGCACCTGGCTGTCCCACAGACCGGTATGGACGTAAAGCGCTGGGTAGGCCTTGGCGCTGACGTTGTCGTAGGGCGAGTAGCTGAGCATGTAGTCGTAATAGCGCTTCTGCTTGGGGTTGCCCCACTCGTCGAACTCGCCGGTGGTGAGCGGGATTGACTCATCCAGCATCGTCGTCACCACGTCCACAAAAGGCACGCCGGCGATGATGCCGCGATAGGTTTCAGGAGGGGCCATGTTGTTGATGGCACCCATCAGCAGACCACCGGCGCTGCGCCCCTCGGCGAACACCTTGTCCTTGGCGACATAGCCCTTGCTCACCAGAAACGCAGTGACGTCGATGAAGTCGGTAAAGGTGTTGACCTTCTTCAGGAGCTTGCCGTTTTCGTACCAGGCGTGACCCAGCTCCTGCCCGCCGCGCACATGCGCGATGGCGTAGACAAAACCGCGGTCGAGCAAGGCTAGCCGCTCGCTGCGAAAGGTGGGATCGCTGGAGTAGCCATACGAGCCATAGGCGTACTGATAAAGCGGAGCGGTGCCATCCAGCCGCGTGCTTTTGCGATAGACCAGCGACACCGGCACCAGCGTGCCGTCACGGGCCGGGGCCCATAGGTACTCGGTGACATAGCTCTTGCGGTCGAAGCCACCCAGCACCGCCTGCACCTTGCGCTCGGTGCGCGCGCCGGTGGCCAGGTCGTAATCCACCGTCGTCTCCGGCGTGGTCAGCGAGGTGTAGACATAGCGCAGTGTCTTGCTGCCCAGCTCCGGCGTCGAAACCAGCCGCGCGGTGTAAGCGGGTTCGTCGAAGGCAATCAGCGACTCCTTGCCACCACGCTGCAAGGGCTTGATGCGCAGCTTGAGCAGGCCACCACTGCGCTCGTTGAGAACGAGGTAGTTGCTGAAGACATCCATTTCTTCAATGAAGGCCTTACCGCGATGGGCGACGAGGGTCTTCCAGTTGCGCTTGTTCGCACTCTTGCCCACCGGCACCGACAGTACGCGGAAGTTCGGCGCCTTCCAGTTGCTGCGGATGATGAACTCACCCTGCCCTTTGTCACCCGGCAGATGCTCGGCAAAGTATTCGTGCCCGGCCTCGCGCGGCAGGATGGATTTGAACTTCAGCGGCAGCCCCTTGGCATCGGCATAGAACTGTTCGCTTTGCAGCGTGCTGTGCGCCGTGATGAAAACCTGCTGCCCCGACTTGGAGCGGCCGGTGCCGATGTAATAGGTGTTGTCCTTCTCGGTGTAGACGATCGCATCCGCCGCCATGGGCTGGCCCACGCTGTGCGCCCGCACGCGGTAGCCCAATAGCGTTTCTGGATTGGTCTCGGTGTAGAGCACGGTCTTGTTGTCGTTGAGCCAAGCGAGGTCGCCCTGGATCGGCGTGATGGCATCTGCCAGCGTCTCGCCGGTCACGAGGTTCTTGATGTGCAGCACGAACTGGCGACGGCCGACGGTGTCTTCGGCATACGCGAGCCATTGGTTGTCGGGGCTCACTTCAAGACCGCCGATCTGGAAAAACCCCTTGCCCTGGGCCATCGCGTTGCCGTCGAGCAGCACTTGCTCGGCGGCCTCCAGCGACGCGAGCTTGCGGGCGTAGATCGGGTATTCCTTGCCGGTCTCGTAGCGCGTGTAGTACCACCAGCCGTTGCTGTAGGTCGGCGCAGTGCTGTCGTCCTCGCGGATGCGGCTGCGCAGCTCGGTCACTAGGCGGGATTGCAAGGTCTTGAGCGGCGCCATCTGCGCATCGGCATAGGCGTTTTCGGCCTTGAGATACGCCAGCATCTCGGGGTTTTCGCGCTTGTCGTCGCGCAGCCAGTAATACGGGTCGCTGCGTTTGCCGTTGGGGGAATCGACCTCATGCGGCTTTTGCGCGGCCACCGGCGCGACGCTGGCGGCCTGCAGTGCAGCAGCCTGTGCCGACGTTGTTTGCGAGTGCGTCGTGGCGCATCCCGCCAACAGCGAAGACAGCAGCAAGGCCCGCAGCGCGTGCAGTTTCAGCATGGCAACACTCCCCTGAACTTACCGCGCACACCGAGTGCGCGGCTTGGTGACCCTACCCGCCGATCATGCCTTGGGCTGCCAGCGTTTGCGCGGCCTCCGCAAGGGTCAGCGTTTCCTGCCTTTCGCTGCCCAGGCGACGCAGGGTGACGGTCTTTTCTTCCGCCTCCTTGCGTCCCACCACCGCAATCACCGGAATCTTCTGCAAGCTGTGCTCACGAATCTTGTAGGTGATCTTCTCGTTGCTGGTATCGGCTTCGGCGCGGATGCCTGCTTTACGCAGGGCGTCACGCACCTCGATGGCATAGCCATCGGCATCGCTGACGATGGGTGCCACCATCACTTGCACCGGGCTCAGCCAGTACGGCAGCGTGCCGGCGAAGTTCTCGATGAGGATGCCGGTGAAGCGTTCGAGGCTGCCCAGCATCGCGCGGTGCAGCATCACCGGCACGTGCTTGGCACCATCGTCGCCGACGTATTCCGCACCGAGGCGACCCGGCAAGTTGAAGTCGGCTTGCAGCGTGCCGCACTGCCAGTCACGGCCAATCGCATCGCGCAGCACGAACTCCAGCTTGGGGCCATAGAACGCGCCCTCGCCCTCGAAGATCGTGAAGGGGATGCCAAGCGAATCGAGCGAGTCGGCCAGCGCTTTCTCGGCCTTGTCCCACAGCGAGTCGTCGCCGATACGCTTCTCGGGGCGCGTGGAGAGCTTGATGCGCACATCGTCGAAACCGAAGTCCTTGTAGACGGCCAGAGTCATGCGGCAGAACACCACCGCTTCTTCCAGCAGCTGCTCGGGCGTGCAGAAGATGTGGCCGTCGTCCTGCGTAAAGCTGCGCACACGCAGCAGGCCGTGCAGTGCGCCGGAGGGCTCGAAGCGATGCACCTTGCCGAACTCGC
This sequence comes from Stagnimonas sp., assembly GCA_965279705.1. Lineage (GTDB taxonomy): Bacteria > Pseudomonadota > Gammaproteobacteria > Nevskiales > Nevskiaceae > Stagnimonas. Next base: position 994,217 of record OZ257257.1, on the reverse strand, counting down.
TGATACGCAGCGGCAGCTCTCGGTACGAGCGCAGTCCCTGATTGAACACCTGCACGTGGCCGGGGCAGTTCATGGGTTTGAAGGCCAGCACGCGCTCTTCGTCGCGCGCGGTGGTGAACATGTTGACGCCGTAGTTTTCCCAGTGGCCGCTCTTCTCCCACAGCGAGCGATCCATCATGTCCGGCGTGTTCACTTCCTGATAGCCGTTCTGGATCAGGTTCTTGCGCACGTAGGCGATGAGCGACTGGAACACCGCCCAGCCCTTGGGGTGCCAGAACACCGAGCCCGGTGCGTCTTCTTGGAAGTGGAACAGATCGAGCGCACGGCCGAGCTTGCGATGGTCGCGCTTCTCGGCTTCTTCCTGCTGCTTGATGTAGTTCTTCAGGTCTTCGTCGTTGGCGAAACAGATGCCGTAGATGCGCTGCAACTGCGCGTTGTTCTTGTCGCCACGCCAGTACGCGCCGCTGACTTTGGTGAGCTTGAAGGCGGTGCCCAACTTGCCGGTGCTGGGCAAGTGCGGGCCCATGCACATGTCCAACCACTGCTCACCCTGCTTGTAGATGCTGATCTCGGCGTCCGCAGCAATACCTTCGCGAATCCACTCGGCCTTGAAGCTCTCGCCGGCTTTCTCGAAGTGCGCGATGGCCTTCTCATGCGGCCAGATTTCGCGCGTGATCGGCAGATCGCTCTTCACGATATGTCGCATGCGCTGCTCGATCTTTTCGAGATCGGCATCGGTGAAAGATTCCGCGCGCGCGAAGTCGTAATAGAAGCCGGAGTCGGTCGAAGGCCCGAAGGTGATCTGCGTGCCAGGGAACAGCTCCTGCACCGCCTGCGCCATCACGTGTGCGCCGTCGTGGCGGATCACTTCGAGGGCTTCGGGCTTGTCGCGCGTCACCAGTTCCAGCTTGGCGTCGCTGGTGATCGGGCGGCTCAAGTCCCACAGCTGGCCATTGACGCGAGCCACCACGCATTTCTTGGCAAGGCCGGGTGAGATGCCCTGCGCGATGGCGAGGGCGGTGATGCCGCTGTCAAAAGGTTTGACGGCGCCATCGGGGAAGGTGATTTGAATCGACATGGTGAACCTCAGATATTCGGTGTGTTGCGTGATGCGCCCGCTTTATGCGGCGGGTGCGGCTTTGGCAGCGTAGGCAGCGGCGGCGGCAAGCCGCGCCAACGTGGCCGTGCGGCCCAGCAGCATCAAGGTCTGGTCGATGGGCGGCGACACGGCGGCACCGGATACCGCCACACGAATCGGCTGCGCCACATCGCCCAGCTTCAGGCCCTGTTTCTCGGCCACGGCATGCACCGCAAGGTGAATGGCCTCGGCCTGCCAGTCGCTCACTGCGCCCAGGCCTTCAATCAACCCAGACAGAATCAGCACGGCTTTGGCGCTGAGGTGCTTGGCAGCATCCTTCTCGTTGTAGCTCTCGACCTCGGCGTAGAAAAACCTCGACTTCTCCGCCATCTCCAGCAGCGTGCGGCAACGCTCGCGCTGCTGCACGATCACCTCGGCGAGTGCGGGGCCGTTGGCGGGGTCCACCCCTTGCCTGCGCAGGTGCCAGTCGAACTCGGGCGCGATCACCGCGATATCAGCCGACTTCAAATACTGGTGACTCACCCAATACGCCTTTTCCATATCGAAGCGCGCGGGCGAAGCCGAGACATGCTCGAAGTCGAACTTGGCAATCATCTCTTCGCGCGTGAACAGCTCCTGGTCGCCGTGGCTCCAGCCCAGGCGCACGAGGTAGTTCAGGATCGCGTCCGGCGTAAAACCCATCGCGCGGTATTCCATCACGCCCAGCGCGCCGTGGCGCTTGCTGAGCTTGGCGCCATCGCTGCCCAATATCATCGACACATGCGCGTACTGCGGCGGGGTCGCGCCGAGGGCCTTGATCATGTTGATCTGGCGCGGCGTGTTATTCACATGATCGTCGCCACGAATGACGTGGGTGATGCCCATGTCCATATCGTCCACCACCACGCAGAAGTTGTAAGTGGGCACGCCATCGCCACGAGCGATGATGAGGTCGTCCAACTCGTCGGAGCTGAAAACAATTTTGCCCTTGATGAGGTCGTTCAACACCACCTCGCCTTCCTGCGGATTCTTGAAGCGCACCACCGGCTTCACGCCCTCTGGGACGGGCGGCAGCACCTTGCCAGCCTCGGGGCGCCAGCGGCCGTCGTAGCGGGGTTTCTCCTTGCGAGCCTGCTGCTCGGCGCGCATGGCATCGAGCTCTTCGCGGCTGGCGTAGCAGTGATAAGCCGTGCCGGCTTCGAGCATCTGCGCAATCACTTCGGCATAGCGATCGAAGCGCTTGGTCTGGTAGATCTCACCGAAGTCGCTGGTGAGACCCAGCCACTTCATGCCTTCAAAAATGGCATCGACGGCTTCCTGCGTCGAGCGCTCGCGGTCAGTGTCCTCGATGCGCAGCAAAAACTTGCCGCCGAAGCGCTTGGCATACAGGTACGAAAAAAGCGCCGTGCGCGCGCCGCCGATGTGCAGAAAGCCGGTGGGCGACGGGGCAAAGCGGGTGACGACGGACATGGCAGCGCACAAAGCAAAAGGGCGCGCAGTTTAGCAGCGCGCTTGGCAGGGCTTGCAGCAAAGAGCGACTGGTGAACCGCTACAATCCGGACGCCATGCAGACTGCCACCGCCCCGCTCGAAACGCGACGCCAACAGGCCACTCTTGGCTTGGGCGCGGCACACCGCGCGGACTTCGGGCAGTTCTTCACGCCGCAGCCGATTGCGCAATTCATGGCCTCGCTGTTGCAGCCGACTGGGCAAGCCTGCCCAAGCATTCTCGACCCCGGTGCGGGTATTGGCCTGCTCTCTGCAGCGGCATTAGCTCACTTGGGCGGTGGCAGAGTGACGGCGTATGAGTTGGAGCCGGAGTTCCAGTCGGCACTCCGGCAAACGCTGGATGGATTCGACGGCCAGCACCGCATCGAACCTCGCGATTTCATCGTGGATGCCGTAGCTCAGCTCGCTGCGAATCGAGTACCCGGCTACGACATGGCCATTCTCAATCCGCCCTATCGAAAAATCGCCACCAATAGTGTGCATCGCACGCTGCTGCGCAAGATCGGAGTGGAAACCTCCAACCTCTACACCTGCTTCCTCGCCTGTGCCGTCGCGCTGTGCAGGCCCGGTGCGCAGGTGGTTGCCATCGTGCCGCGCTCCTTCATGAATGGGCCCTATTTCAAGCCGTTTCGCTATTGGTTTCTGGATCGCGTTGCGCTCACCCATATCCACGTTTTCAACCGCCGAGACAGCGCATTCAGCGACGACGGCGTGCTGCAAGAAAATGTTGTGCTGCGTCTGATCGTTCGCGGGCAGCAAGCATCCGTCACCGTCTCTGCTTCGCAGGATCAGTCATTCGCGGGGCGGCGCAGTGCGGTCTTCCCTTTCGAGGCCATCGTCACGCGCGACGACGAAGAACGATTCATCCACATCCCCAATCTGGATCACACCGAAATCATCAATCTGCCAGGGCTGCCTTTGCGCGGTATCTGCCTTGATGTATGCACCGGGCCGGTGGTTGATTTCAGGTTGCGCGAACATCTCTGCACGTCGCCCGAACCCGGCACCGCACCGCTGCTGTATTCGAGTCACTTCGTCGGCGGCGCCTTGCAGTGGCCGCGCGAGACGCGCAAGCCCAATGCCATTCGCGTCAATGCAGCGACGCAATCCTGGCTCATGCGCAATGGCTGTTACGTGCTGCTGCGGCGCTTTACCTCCAAGGAAGAAAAGCGCCGTGTCGTCGCCTATCTGCTGCCAGCCGATGCACTACCCGGCGAGTGGCTGGGGGTGGAAAACCATCTCAATGTCATCCATCAGGATCGGCATGGCCTGGAACCTGCCGTGGCGCGTGGGCTGTGTCGCTACCTCAACTCGCAGGCGGTGGATGACTACTTCCGAACTTTCAGTGGTCATACGCAGGTGAACGCGACTGACCTGCGGCGACTGCATTACCCCTCGATTGATGCGCTGCGCGCGCTCGGACAAGTCGATGAAGAAGAAGGTTAAGGAGGGACTTGGAATCCTGGCCGACTTGGGCTTGCCGAGAGAGCAGCAGAACGAGCGTTCCGCAATGTGCCTGCTCGCACTGTGCGACCTGAAGCCGCGCGATGCCTGGTCTGCCGCAACAGCACCTCTGATTGGCATCACGCCCATCATGGAGTTTGCCGCCGCGCACTACCGAGACGAGCCCTACGCGCCGAACACCCGCGAGACCATCCGCCGCCAAACCATGCACCAGTTCTGCACGGCAGGCTTGGCGCTCTACAACCCGGATGCAGCGGATCGCGCAGTGAACTCACCGAAGGCGGTCTATCAGCTTTCGCCGGAAGCACTGGCTCTGCTTCAGCAGTACGGCAGCCCAGCCTGGGCAATCTCCTTGGCCGCTTTTCAGGCACAGGGGCCGGGACTCGCTGCCCGCTATGCACAGGCACGCACGATGGCTTTGGTGCCTTTGACCTTGGCCGACGGCGTCACCATTCAGCTTTCACCCGGCGCGCACTCCGACTTGATTCGTCAGATCGTTGAAGTCTTCGCCCCTCATTACGCACCCGGCGGCAAACTGCTTTACGTCGGCGATACGGGCGCCAAATGGGGCTACTACGACGCGCCCAGCCTGGCGGCTTTGGGCGTCAAGATCGACAGCCACGGCAAAATGCCCGACGTGGTCATTCACTACACCGCGAAGAACTGGCTGCTGCTATGCGAAGCGGTCACCAGTCATGGCCCTGTGGACGGCAAGCGCCATGCTGAACTGAAATCACTCTTCAAGGGCAGCAGCGCCGGGCTGGTTTACGTCACTGCCCTGCCCAGCCGTACGGTAATGACGCGCTATCTGGCTGCCATCGCTTGGGAGACCGAAGTCTGGTGTGCGGAGTCACCCACACATCTCATTCACTTCAACGGCGAGCGGTTTTTGGGGCCGTATTGATCGAAGCTAGCTCAGCTAACTTTCGCACTGAGGTCGCCATGCTCGACGATGAAGATGACTGCAAAAGCTGCGGAACACTGCTCGTCATCTATGGCTATTGCGATGTGAATGGCCAAGCCTACTGTGAGATTTGTTGGCAGGCGCACGTCGTGATGTGCACGAAATGCAGGCGGGCAGCATTCGATGCGACGCTGCCGCTCAAGGCAGCGGATGCGCCTTGAGAAAGGCCAGCATGCGGTTGGTGTAGCCCAGTGGCCAGCGCAGATGATTCGCCGTGCCGATATCGGTGAGCTGCAACACGTTGGCGGGGTTCTCGGGCTCAAGGCAGCTCGGTTCGGTCGCACAACCTTGCACCTCCTGCAACAGCGCGTTGACGCGGATGCGCTCGACAGGTGCTGCCAAGCCACGGGTTTCAAGGTCGTCCAGCAGGGCGGCCGATGAGTTGCAGATGCCGATGATGTCGCAGTGGTTGCCGATGTGCAGCAAGGCCAGCTTGTTGTTGCCGAAGGCCGCCTGTGGGCAGGGGTCGGTCGAGTCATCGAAGGGGTTGGGTGAGGAATACACCGCCGCCGCCGCGATGCCGGGCGTGTTGAGGCCGTACAGCTCGGCCATCGCCGAACCATTGCTCCAGCCGCTCAGGTACACGCGCTTGGGATCGACGATCTGCCGCGACTTCACCTCGGCAATGAAGTGGTCGATGGTGGCGACATCGACGTTGAGCGCGGGGCTCGTGCGGTCGAGGTTGCGATACCAGTTGTCCCAGCCCAGGCCGGTGTCGTCGGGGAAAGGATAGTAGTGCTCGGTGTCGCGGCCCGAGACCAGCAACAGCGAGTAACCGGGCCGTGTGGCATCACCAGTGAGGTCGGCCGAATACAGTAGCGCCGGCAGCTCGGTAAGCAGCACAGAGTCGATCGGGAACAGGCTGGGATGCAGCCACACCAGCAGCGGTCGCGGCGAAGCCAGCGTGGTGCCGGGTGGCGAGACGAGGCAGGCCGAGCGCAGCGTGCCGTTGGCGTCGGTGAAGCTCAGGCTCTCGCCGTAGAGCGAAGTGCACAGGCTGGCCAGTTGCAGCAAGCCGGTAATCGAATTGACTTCGGGGCGCGGCGCGTTGCCGTAGCGCACATCGCACTTGGCACCCGCCACCGGCGTGGGTGCGGGCGGAATCACCGCGATCGGTGTGCTGACGCCGCTGGTGTTTGGGGTCGCAGGGGCGGCGCTACCGCAGGCGACGAGCGTGGCGGCACACAGCAGCACCCCGAGTGGCGCGAATGCGCGCCGGGCTTGTTTCAACATCCTTGTCTCCTCCAACCCGCCGCGATCCTGCGGCCTCGTATGACGAGACTACGCCCATCGACCCGCGTTTGTCAGCCTCCGAGCCGTGTCATTACACGCCTACTCGAAGCGATCGACGCGATACACCGGCACCAGAAAATACTGCTCGTCCCAGGAGGGATGGCGGCGGTAAAAAAAGTTCAGCCGCGCCGAGGGGCTTGCGGCAAAGGCCTTGTCGCTGGCGAGCTTGGCTTTGAACTCGGTGGCGAGCTTGGCGTCCTTCGCTAACAGCTCGCGCGCGATCTGCTCGGCCACGTAGGGCTCGGCATATTCCTTCTGCTCGAAGGCGGCGTTGAAGAAGCCCCAGCTCAGGAAAGAATCCGGTGCCTGTGGCTCCAGCAGCGCGACGATCACACGCGCCTGCGGCTGGGCGATGGGCACGAACAGGCTGCCGGTAGGCAGTGCGCGCGTCTCGGCCGCCCAGGTGCCCTTCACCGTCATCATGCTGCGGCCCTCGAAGGTGCCGGGCGCGAGCTTGGCCTCGCTGGCGCGGAAGGTTTCCAGCGCCTGCGCCGGCTTGGGCGCGGCAAGTGTCTGGAAGCTGATGCCGTGGGCGGCAAGGCGCTCGGCAATGGGTGCGGCATAACCCGCCGCCACCACATAGCCGGCCTTGGGCGCGCGCACCGTTAGCGTCGGCACGGTGGTGTCGTGATACGGCACGTGCCAGACCTGTGGCGTGGTGGGGTCGTAGCGCGTCACCAGTCCGCCGCTGATGGCCGAAGGCTCGCGCGTGTAGGCGTAGCCCTTGAAGTCGATCATCGTCACGTGCGGGCCGGCATCGTGGTCCAGTTCGACCTCTTTGCCACCTAGTTTCATGGCCTCCGCATCAGCGGCCTTGGCCAGCTTCAGCCAGCCTGCGCCGTGCGCAGCAGTCTCCTGCACCAGCGACACGAGGGTGTTGACGGTGACGCGCACGCGGGTCTTGTAGTCCTTCCACGAATGGGTTTCGAGCAGCAACGAATAGCGGTTGCGCAGCGCCCAATAGCCGGTGGAAAACCGCGCGTGATAGGCCGACTCGGCAAAGCCCGACGCCGGATTGTCCTCTTCGATCAGGTTGGGATAGAACGGCAGCGGCAGAGAGCCCTTGGCGGCGAGATCGGCAATCACCGCATCGCGGATGGCGATGCCGGTGGCGCGCATCGATACCGCCGACTGGTGGATGGGTTCGAGCTGCACCGACACATCGTGCTGAAAGTCCGCACCATCGGTAACGTGCAGATCGGCGTAGAGGATTGGGTCCCATTCGGTCAGCAGACGCAGCATCGCCTGCATCTCGGGGCTATCTGCCTTCATGTAATCGCGGTTGAGGTTGAGGTTCTGCGCAGTGGTGCGCCAGCCCATTTCCTCGGGGCCGACCTGGTTCGGGCGGTTCCACTTGCCGAAGCGCTCGTGGCCATCGACGTTGAATACGGGGATGAAGAGGATGGCGATCTTCTTCAGCGGATCGTCCTTCGCAGGTGCGCCGAGCAGGTCGCGCAGCACCATGAAGCCAGCGTCCTTGCCGTCGCTCTCGCCGGGGTGAATGCCGCCCTGCCAGGCCAGCACCGGCACTTGCTGCGCGTGCAGCGCCTTCGCATCCAGTGCGCCCGTGCGGGTCACGATCAGCGCCCGCAGGGTGCGGCCCTCGGGCGTGGTGCCGAAGTCGAAGCAGTGCGCGGCGTCGGGCCACTTCGCCGCATAGGCTGCGCAAAGACGCTCGGCCTCTTCGTAGCGCGCGGTATGGATGAAGGCACTGCGCTCGGCAGTGGTCAGCAGGCTGTCGTCAGGGGTCATGGCGATCACGGTCAGCGGCAGCAACAGCAGGAGCGAGAGAACCTTGTGCAGTCGCATTGCCGTGCTTCCATGGGGAGATGCCGCAAGCCTGCCACGCTCTGGCGGCGTCGGCCACAAAAAAAGCCGCGAGGGTTGCTCGCGGCTTTGAGGTGAAACCTAACGCTTGTCAGTGCGCGCGCATACGGCGCAGTGCGGCCAGCCCGAACAACGGCAGCAGCAACATCAGGTTCAGCGCACCGCCACCGAAGCGGCCATCACCCGTACTGCCCGACACAACCGGCGCTGGTGTAACGGGCGTGGTGGGTGTTGTCGGCGTAGTCGGTGTCGTCGGAGTGGTGGGTGTCGTCGGTGTAGTCGGAGTCGTCGGAGCCAGGGTCCCGTAAGCCGCGCAGTCCTCGGTAACACCGGTCAGGTCGGTGCTGTCGCGGGCCGGGGAAACAGCGGCCGGTCCCATGCAGATGTGCGAGAAGCCGTTGCCGCAGGCGATGTAGTCCTCGTTGTCGCGCGCCTTCGCCGCAGCGAGTATGGCGTCGCGCTGTTCCGTAAAGGTGGCGTCGGCAGGTGTCATCTTCATGCCAGCGATGATGTAGTCGCTCATGCGCTCCTTGGCATCCGCGAACGAATGGCGATTGAGCAGACCGGCGTAACAGTTCCACATGCCGTTGGCCCAGATCTCACCAGCGTTGTGTACCTCTGAATTGCTGACGCCAGCGCCGCCATCGGGCGTCGCCGTGCCGTCGGAGATGTGCTTGAACGTGAAGGCATTCACCGATTTGTCCGTGGAATAAGGCGCGCGGCGGATACCCGACCAGAAATTGTTGACGACATAGCCCGCCAAACCATATGCACCCTGAAAGTGGTCGTTGCTGGGGGCACTAATGTCATCAGCCCGCACGCTCAGCATCATGGCGTTGACATCACCCCAGCCTTCGCTCATTGCGCCGGACTGCTGGTTGGCGGACTCGGTCAACCGGTGATGCACGTAGTGGAAGAACTCGTGCGCGACGATCTGGTTGTCCGTTGTTCCGTCTTCGTCAATCGAGGCTTCGCGCTGCAGGTGCAGAGTCACCGCCTGGCCTGCGGCAAGCTGTGCCTTGATCGCGTCGCCGGCGGCTTTCGTGATCATCACCGACGGAAGATTGCGATAAAGGGCGTCGGTGGGGCTGCCGACGATGGGCACGGCAATCGGCACATCGGCGTTGCCCATGCTGATGGGCGCACCATCCGTATTGTTGATCACGACCAACGCGCTGGCGCCGGAGAGCACCGCGAATTGCGCCTTGGTGGTGAAGTTGCAGGAGCCGCGGTCGATCAGCGCCACCTTACCGGCCACCGTGGGGTCAGGGATGCCGGGCGTGCTGCTGGGCAGCACACCGAGCCCAGTCGGATCCGGCACAGGAATGGCCTCGCCGCAGCCGTCGGTCGTCGAATCGCCGAGCGTGTCGTTGATCAGGCCGGCTTCCAGGGTCACGTCATAACTGGTCTTGCCAAAGCCTGCGGCGGCGAACTGGAGCTTGCCGCTGTCGACCGGCAGCGTTTCGCGCACCTCACCGACGACCAGGCCGTCGAACAGATACTGCTGCATGGTCGGCGCCGAGCCGTCTGCCGGCGTCTGCATGTTGGCGTTGTTGCGGCCGGAGCCATCCTGGCCCTGCGCCTTGATCGCATCACCCTCTTCACCGCCGCGGCCGAGGTTGCTGGTCTGTGCGTTGCCAGAGGCTTCGTCGAAACCGTGATTGTACCAATAGTCATGTAGCCAGTTGTTGATGAAGAACAGGTTCACAACGGCTGCACCCATGCCGTTGGCAGTGCTGGGGTCGGTATCGGCTGCCTGCTCGAAATCGAAGGCGTGGTCGCCCGTCGTCGCCGGGTAGTAGTCACCCAGCATGGCGTTGCAGTTGTAGAGCAGGAACTGCGATTCGGGGACGATGGTGGCGAGGGTCACGGGCAGCTGACCGGCCGGGTCGACGCTGTCGAGGCAGGCATCGACGTTGTTGCCGGTCGTGGTGGTCGCGTCGTCCGGCAACCAAGGATCAGCCGTCTTGATTGGGCCGCTCACCAGCTTGACGAGATTCGAGGGCACGCCGACACGCGTAATTTTGCCGGTGACATCGAGGTTGGGTGAAGGCGTGTTGCCGTTGCCCAATGGCGAATCGTAGGGCTGATACGGAGGGGTTGCATCAGCAAACGCGCGATACGTGAACGCAGTCGCGTCGGCTTTCAAGCTCTTTCTGTGCAAGATGTCGCCGCTCAAGGCAGAGACAACGAAGCCGTAGGAATCGAGTTGCTGGGTTTTGCGAGACAGGAAGAACAGTTCCACGTAATACGCCGGCTCCAGTCCTCCCGCGCGCGGGTAATAGATCACGCGGCTGCGGGGCTCGCGCTCGAATACATACGCGCTGGTTTCCGGAAACGCGGCGGTTTTGAACCACTGGTATTCGCCTTTCACTGCATGCAGCACCATGCTGATCGGGTCGATCGTTCCACCCAGATTCGCCCAGGCTTTGGCGATCGCCTGCGGGGCACTGAGCGCGAACGTTGCGGCAGCGCTGCCGCTGTCCGGCGCGAAATAGCCCGACACGGCGACGGGGTGAGCCTCGCGGTCCAGCAGCACATTCAAATAACGGTGAAAAACCTGGTGGCCGTTGACGCGCTGGCGGAAACGCACCACCGCACCGCCCTGGCCGTTGTAGGACGCGAACTGCACCTCGGCCTCGTCGATCATCTTCTGCGTCAAGCCCAGATGCTCGGCCTCGTCAGCGAGCACCTTGCGTCCACTGGCGGCGAGGATGTCTTTCTCGGTGGCAAGCGGGCCAACGGCAACCGGTGCGGCGCCGGCCTTGGCCCAGAGAAATGTCGGCTTGCCCAACTGCGCATCAAACGCACTCTTGGCCATACGGCCCTCAAGGCCCGCCGGGGCAGCGATGTTGCGCTGGCTCGTCTCGCGTAGGAAGCGGTCCACATTGGGCAGGGCCGCACTGGCGCCCGCGGCACTCGCAGCAAGCGCGAGGCCGAACAGCATGGCAGCACTGAAGTGTTTTGATTTCATGGAATGATGACCGGATCGGAAAATGACGAAAGATTGAGAATTGGCGAGCCCTAGAAACAACAAACCCCACAGCACTATTTCAGTGCGGCAGGGCGACTCGAACGACAGTTGCAGGCAATATTGCAAAGCTTATGCCGTTCACAGCTGCATGGGCAGATTCCGGCATGGTGAATACGCACTAATCGCAGGACGGTTCGCTGCACGCCGCGCGGGCCGCACTCTTACAATCCGCGTCGCATTTTCCGGCCCCGACCCATGACTACTCTTTTCGTCGAACAGCTCACCGTGATCGACGCCAGCTATCTCTGCCCGGTGCGGGGTCTGGTGGGCGAGAGCTGGATCGTCGACCTGGAACTCGAAGGCGCGCTCGACGAGCAATCCATGGTGCTCGACTTCGGTGCGGTCAAGAAACAGCTGAAGCGTGCGATCGACGACGGCCCGGACCACACCCTGATCGTGCCGCTGCACTATCCGGCCCAGCAGACTACGACGCTGCCGGATGGTCGCGTGCGCACCTGGTTCATGTCGCAAGCCGGCGGCATCGAACACATCGCCCCGCCCTGCGCGCTGACGCTGCTGGAGGCGCCGGCAGTGACCATGGCTGCACTCATCGCGCACCTGGAGCCACAACTCAAAACCGCAGTGCCCGCCAATGTTGCGCGCGTCAGCGTCAGCCTGCGCGTAGAGGCCATCGATGGCGCGAGTTACCACTACACCCACGGTCTCGCCAAGCACCAGGGCGCCTGCCAGCGCATTGCGCATGGGCATCGCTCACGTATTGCCATTGCTGTGGACGGCCAGCGCAGCACCGCGCTCGAGGCGCAATGGGCCGAGACTTTTCGCGATATCTATCTGGTCACCGGCGCGCATGTGGTGGCAGATGACGGCGAGCGTTTGTCCGTGGCCTACCACGCGCCCGAAGGCCATTTTGAACTCAGCTTGCCCAAGGCGCGCTGCTACCTGCTGGGTCACGACACCGACAGCACGGTGGAAGAAATCGCCGAACACCTCGCCAGTCGCATTGCCGAACAACACCCCGGCCAGACGGTAACGGTGCGCGCCTACGAAGGCGTCATGAAGGGTGCACTGGCGCGTCGCGGCTGATCCATAGGTATTAAGCCACTGCTGCCGCAACAAAAAAGCCCGGTCATCACTGACCGGGCTTTTTCACGAAGACCGCAATACAGCGATCAAGGCGCCAGGAACGACCCGCCCGTGCACAGCTCATGCACGTTCATCGCATTGCCGACGTTGGCAGACAGCAGCGAAGGATCAAGACTGATTGAAACACTGTCGTACGGCACGGTGGTCTTGAAACCCACGAACAATGCCGGCGCGCCAACCACACCCATGCCGAGCAAATCCAGCGCGGTCAGGCTGATATCGCGTGTCTCTGCGACAGCGGTGCCATTGAACGTGGTGACGGTGAGTGTTTGCATCAACGTGGCCTCTACCGTGGCCGCAGGGAAGGTCAGCCCGAATACCGCATATTGACCCACCGGCACCTTGCTGTTGAGGCCCACAACCAAGTCTACCGAAGACACCAGATTGCCAACCATCGGCAGCGTCAACAGGCCCGCCGTCAGGTTGTACTGGGCGAAGGTGTCGAGGCTCCGATCCACCACGTTTTCTTTGGCAGTGACGCTGTTGAGCAGCTGGGTCACCGTGCCGCCGCCGAGCAGGTCGAGCAGCGTGGTGAGCACGGTTCCGCCGAGCAGGCCGTTGAGCGTGACCGTGGTGGTGGGGCTGTTGCCATAGGCACGCGCGCTGGAAGAGCAGATGAAATTGCCAGGGAGAACTGCGCCGCCTTCGGTAACGTCGGTGGGCGTGGTTCCGTCATTCGGCAACACGCTGCCGTCGCCGCCGCCGATCACATCCGGGCCACCGCTCGGAGTCGCGACCACCGTGACATTGATGGACTGCGACGTTTGCTGACCCGTGGCATTGGTGCAGGTCAGGCCATAGGTGTAAACGCCGGGCACGGTAGGCGCGGTGACCACCACACTGCCGCTGGTGCTGAGCGTGGTACCGGCCCATTGACCCGTCGCCACGCAGCTCACCGCACCGGTGGCTTCGTAGTTGATGGTGGTCGTGGCACCCGCAACGACCGGGTTCGGCGTGGCCGCCAAGGTGCCGATGGTCGGTGGCGTGGCGTTCGGCGTGCCCGGCACTGGTACCGGCGCGCCAGGCACCGTGATGGTGCCGCCCTCATCCGCCGAGCAGCCAACCAGCATGACGACCGTGAGTGCTGCGCCGATCAGATGGATTTTGTAGTCATGCGGCTTTTTGATGATGATGTTTTTCATTGGATTTTCCTTCGCATCCTTGCGAGAGATGAAGAGTTACGGTTACTTGCCAACCACATGGAACACAACACGGCGGTTGCGCTCCTTGTCGGTGTCACTGATTTCAGGCTTGATCAGCAGCTGGGTCTCGCCATAACCCTTGGCAGTGAGGCGGCTGGCATTGATGCCTTGGGCAGTCAGATAGGCATTCACCGATTCGGCGCGCCGTTGCGACAACTTCTGGTTGTAGGCCTGTGGGCCGGCTGAGTCGGTATGGCCGGCGATTTCCACCGTCATGCTGGGCTGGCCCTTCATGCCCTTCACCACGTAGTCGAGCACGGTCTGCGCATTGAGCTGGAGCTGTGCGCTGTTGAAGGCGAAGGTTACGCCCTTCAGCTCCATAGCCTGGCCCTCGATCACACAGCCTTCGGCGTCCACTTTCAGCCCCTCGGGCGTGTCGGGGCACTTGTCGCGGCTGTCTTCAATCGTGTCTTTGTCGCTGTCGACGAAGGGCACGGGCACGAAGACTTCGCGGATTTCAACTGCGGGCGGCGGCAGCGCGCTCAAGGCGACCGTGCGCGTGCCGAACGGAAACTCGATACCGCCCAACAGGCGGTAGTCGTCGTAGTCGCCTTGAAACTGATCGCGCTGGTAACGGCCTTCAGCACGCAACTTGAATCCGAGACTGGTGAGCGGGCTCGTGACCACACCCAGACCGACGTTACCGATCAGGCTGATCTTGTCCTGCGAGTTCGGCACGATGTCATTGTTCACGCCGCCGATGCCGATCAGCACGAAGGGCGTCCATGACTGGCTGCGATCCTTGAAGCCGTAGACGAGGTCGGCAGTGCCGCCCAGCTGGTAAAAGTCGGTGCCCTTATCGGTGCCCGTTTCGATGGTGCTGCCCATCAAGTTGACCTCGACGCCCCAATGCGGCGAGTAGCGATAGCCATAGATTCCTGACACCGTGACGCCGCCGCCAGTGCCGCCGCGGCTTTTGTCGGCCCCGAAATAGCCGGGCAAAACGGCAAAATACTGATTAGCGTCAGCAATCTGCACCACATCTGAAGTGGTTTCCGAAACTTGCACGACCTCAGCAACCGGCACTGCCTCGACAGCGACAGGTTCTTGGGCGTGGGCTGGCAGCAGGCCAGCAGACATCAACAGCAATGCGGCTTTTTTGCGCATGGCGACTTCCTTGTTATGAGTTGTGTTGGTAACAGGCGATTTAATCCTTAATCGCCAGTACATCTACGGTGCGCTGTTCAACGTTTGCGCGCAAGCCCTACGAAGGTAATTACTAGAGAACCATGTCTCAGTTGCAAAGGCTGCAAAGCCCCTGCACCTCGATCACCTGCTTGCTGGGCGTAAACCCAAAAGTCTGCGCCTTGGTTTCGAGCAGACGCGCTACGGCATGGTCATCGACTTCCTGCGTCTTGCCGCATTGCGTGCATACCAGATAGACACTCTCGTGCGCGGCGCCGGGATGGTCGCAGACGAGATAGGCGTTGTTGGTTTCCAATCGGTGGATGAGACCCTGCTCCAGCAAAAAATCCAGCGCGCGATAGACGGTGGGCGGCGCGAGTTTTTTCTTGAGCCTGGTTTCCAGCTTGGCCAGGATGTCGTAAGCCGACAGCGGCGCTTTTTGTGCGAGTAGAAAATCGTACGTTGCCCGGCGCATGGTGGTGAACCTCGCGCCCTTGCGCTGCACCAGGGCATCTGCCTCGGCCAGCCGCTCGGCCTTGCTGTGGCAATGCGCGGTATGAATATGGGGCGTGTGCAGGTGGGCAGTCGTCATGGCTTGCAATGGTATCCTTCGCGCCCATTTTTGGCCGTGTCCTGCCGGATAAATGACCATGACCGACGACGTGAAGCTGTTCAACCGCGTGACCATCGAACAGGTGGAAGAAGGCCATGAGCTAGCACCCAAGTTTGATGCGGATGGCTTGATCCCCTGCGTTACCACCGCCGCCAACTCGGGCGAGGTGCTGATGCTGGGTTACATGAATCTCGAAGCGTTCACCAAGACCATCACCACGGGTGAGGCGCACTACTACAGCCGCAGCCGCAAAGTGCTGTGGCACAAGGGCGCGTCGTCGGGGCTGGTGCAAAAGGTGCTGGAGATGCGCATCGACGACGATCAGGATGCCGTCTGGCTGCGCGTCGCAATCCCCGGCGACGCCAGCTGCCATGTCGGCTATCGCAGCTGCTTCTACCGCAGCATCCCGACTGGCGACGGCGGGGTGCGTGAATTGAAGTTTGAAGAGAGCGAGAAAATGTTCGACCCGCTCAAAGTCTACGGCGATGTGCCGAACCCGACGATCCTTTAGCTGCTTGTCGTTCCCGCGAAGGCGGGAATCCAGCGTGCGCGCAGCGCAGTGCTGCTGCGGCATCCTAAAAACACACCCGGATTCCCGCATTCGCGGGAATGACAGTGGGTGCTGTGACTACCAATCCTTCAGCATTTCCCGCGCCGCGTTGTGGCCGGGAATGCCGGTGACCCCTCCGCCCGGGTGCGTTGCCGAACCGCAGAGATACAGACCCTTGATCGGCGTGCGGTAGTCGCCCATGCCCAGCAGCGGCCGCGCGCTGAACAGCTGGTTGAGCGAGAGCTTGCCGTGAAAGATGTCGCCGCCGACGAGGCCGAACTTGCGTTCGAGATCCAGCGGCGTATGCACCTGCCGCGCGATGACGCTAGCCTTGAAGTTGGGTGCTGCGCGATGCACCACGTCGATCACCGCATCCGCCGCCGCCTCGCGCTCGTCGTCCCAGCTGCGGCCATCCGGCAAGGTGTAGCGGAAGTGCTGGCAGAACAAGCTCGCCACATGCTGGCCCTTGGGGGCGAGTGAGCCGTCCACCGTGGAGGGGATCAGCATTTCGACGATGGGCGTTTTCGTCCAGCCCAGTTCGCGCGCCTCGACGTAGGCACGCTCCATGTAGCCCAGCGAAGGCGCCATGATGATGCCGCTCTGGTGATGCGGCTGTAGCTGTGTGCCGGGCGCGCAGCGGAAATCCGGCAGCTCGCTGAGTGCGACGTTCATGCGCAGCGTCGCGCTCTCGCACTGGTAGCCGTCGAAGCGCTGCGTGGTTTCTGCATCGCGCTCGTTCGCATCGAGCAGGCGCGTAAACAGCAGCTTGGGGTTGAGGTTGCTGGCCACCTGCGAGGCCGTGAGCACCTCTCCATTCTCCAATTGCACCTCGATCACCTTACCCAGCGAGCGCACGCGCGACACCGCGCAATCGGTTGAAAGCGTCACGCCCAGCGCACGCGCCTCGGTGGCAATCGCCTGTGTGATCGCCCCCATGCCGCCCAGCGCATGGCCCCACACGCCGGACTTGCCGTTGACCTCGCCGAACACGTGGTGCAGCAGCACATAGGCGCTGCCCGGTGCATAAAGCGAGGCAAAGTTGCCGACGATGCTGTCGAAGCCGAAGCAGGCTTTAAGTGGTGCGGACTCGAACCAGCGGTCGAGCAGATCACCCGCGCTGAGTGCAAAGAGATCGAGCACATCGCGCTGCGTGGCGAGGTCGAGATTCTTGAACACCTTCGCGCTCTTCCAGGCCTCCAGCAGCGCGCCGATACCGCCACCGACATTGGGTGGTGTCTGCAACAGCATCGCACGCAGCACGTTGGCGACCCGCTCCAGTAGGGCGTAGTAGTCCGGCAGGCGCTCGGCATCACGCTTGGAGTAGCGCGCCACCTCGGCCTGTGTCGCCGCCAATCCACCACCAAGACGGATGCCCTGCCCCGGCTCGTCGCCCAAAGGTAGAAAGTTGGAGAATGGCCGCTCGACGATCTTCAAGCCATGCTCGACCAGTTTCAGATCGCGGATCACTTTTGGGTGCAGCAGGCTCACTGTGTAGCTGGCGGTGGAGTTGCGAAAGCCGGGCGCGAACTCCTCAGTGACCGCCGCACCGCCCAGCACGTTGCGCCGCTCGAGCACTCGCACCTTCAAACCCGCACGGGCGAGGTAGCAGGCGCAGACGAGGCCGTTGTGGCCACCGCCGAGGATGAGGGCGTCGTAGGGCATTGAAGGGTTCTAGGAATTACACCGTGTCACGATAAAGAAAAACGCATCTTGCGTAGTTCGTAGGCTGGGCAGCAGAGCCAACGTGAACCCGGCTTCCTCATCTCAAATCTCACCCCACTATCAACCCGACGATAACAACATGCCACTGCTGATCCATCACTCGCTGCGACTGATCCGTTTGCCGTGCCTGTTGCTCACGGTCGCGATCATCGTGGCTTGCGCAGGGCCCAGCAAGATCGACGAGGAGTGCATCAAGGGGCGGCTCTCGAAGGAGCAGGCGGCTGAAATCAATCAGGGGCCGTGGGGGCATCTGCCCCTCTACAACAGCGATGCCGACGGACAGTGCAAGGACTGCGCGAAAGAAGGCGACCGGGTGCTGTCGGCGAAATGCTCGAACTTCATCAAGCGCATTTAGCGCCGTAGAGCGGGTACACGCAGCGTAATCCGCCATTTCGCTGGAACGACGCAGACATGGCGGCGCACGACCCGCCCTACGGCACGGTTTGTTCCGGCACGGGCAGCGGCTTGGCCCACCAATACCGCGGCCACACTTGCCGCCAAGCCTGCACGTCGCCTACACCCGTCTGGGGGTCGATATGTAGCGTGATCGTCCCTTCATGTCCGGTCATGTGCATGGCACTGCCCAAGCGCTGGAACCGCTCGACCACTTCAGGCCTTGGATGACGATAACTGTTGGCGTAGCCGGCGCTGAAAATCACCAGCTCCGGGTTCACCGCATCGACGAACGCACTCGTGGATGAGGTGCGACTGCCGTGGTGGGCGGCGAGTAGCACATCGGCACGCACGGCTGCGGGGCGGGATTGCAGCAGGCGCGCTTCGGCATCCCGCTCGATATCGGCAGGCAGAAGTGCGGCGTGGCGGCCAGCCTCGATGCGCAGCACGCAGCCACCGTTGTTGTCGGGTGAAGATTCGCCCACCGCATCGGGGGGGCCATTGAGGATGGTGAAGCGCACGTCGTCCCACTCCCAGGTCTGCCCAGCCTCGCAGGGTGTGCCCGCCATCGCGCCGCGTTCTTGCCGCGGATGCAGTGCCGCGCGCACAGCGGGTGCGCCGCCGCGGTGGTCGAGATCGCCATGGGATATCAGCAGACTGTCGATCTGCCGCACGCCCTGCCCCAGCAGATAAGGCACGACCACGGAGCGGCCGGCATCGAAGCCCTCTTCGTAGGCTGGGCCGGTGTCGAACAGCAGCGTGTGGTTTGCGGTGCGCACCACTACGGCGAGCCCCTGCCCGACGTCGAGCGCCGCCAGCGTGAAGCCGCTCTTTGGCGCCGTGTGCGGCGGCACGGCAAGTGGCAACAGGCAGAGCAGGCCCAGTGCACGCAGGGGAACACCGCGCGGCATCGTGAGCAGGGCGGCTCCGAACAGGGCCAGCAGCAGCGAGGCGGTTGGCGGTGCTGCGGCCAGCCAGCCGTCGGCGTGGGTTTCGGCCAGCGCGCGCAGTACGGTGTGAGTGCCGGCGAGTGCGGCGTTGGTGAGCTGCAACAGCGGCGTGGCGACTACTGGCGCGATCCACAACAGCAGCACGGCCACCAGGGCGAGCGGCGTGAGCAGCGCGAACCATGGCACCGCCACGAGGTTCACGAAGGGCGCGATCCAGGCTGTGCCCTGGAAAAAGAACAGCGTCAGTGGCGCCAGCAGCAGAGTCAGCAGCAACTGCACGCGCACGGCGGTGCGCCAGCCGCTCTCGGTGCCCAGCCGCCCACTGGCGAGCCAGACGATGGCGGCAACCGCGCCGAACGAGAGCCAGAGACCCGCACTGAGTACGGCGAAGGGATCGGCGAGCAGGATCACACCCCAAGCCAGCGCCAACACGCGGAAGGGATGCGCGCTTCGGTTGAGAAACAGCGCGCCGAGGCCGATCAGCAGCATCACCAAGGCGCGCGTGACGGGGGGCTCGAAGCCGGCAAGCAGCGCATAGAAAATAGCGATACCCGCTGCACCGATCGCCGCTGCTTTTTGTGCCGGCAAGCGACGCGTGAGCAGCGGCCACGCCCCCCAGGACCAGCGCAATAGAAAGAACGCAAAGCCCGCGACGATGGCGAGATTGAAGCCCGAGATGGCGACGAGATGCGAGGTACCGGTGAGCCTGAAGGCATCCCAATCGGCATCGCGCAATCCGCTCGCATCGCCCAGCACCAGAGCGGTGAGCACGCCACGCGCAGGGCTTGGCGGCAGCGCGGTGTCGAGCCGGTCACGGATCGCCTGCCGCAAGCGCAGCACCGGATAAAACCCAACATCGTCGCAATGCTCGGCCGCGCGCACGGTGGCATTGGCACCCAGGCCTTGCCGATAGAGCCAGCCTTCGTAGTCGAAGCCATCGGGGTTCTGCGAACCGCGCGGGCTTTTGAGCCGCAGCGTGAAGCGCCAGCACTCACCGCCGCGCAGCGTTTCCGGCGTGCGATACCAGCTGCTGCGGATGCGCGCTGGCACGTCTCCACCATCCGGTTCAAACGTGAAGCGCCAGGTGATTTGCGGTGCTTCGCCGCCGCTGTGGTTGCGGGCGGCCCATTGCTCTTGCGCGCGTTCGGGCAGAGAAGCGATGTGACCGGTGACGACCAACTCTTCGCCTTGGCGCTCCTCCGGCCAGCGGTCGGCAAGGCGCACTTCGGCACGCCAAAGCGTCAGGGCGAAACCGACGGCGAGTGCCAGCGTGAGCGGCCGGTAGCGCCACGGCCATAGTGCCAATGCCAACACGAGCGCACCCAGCCACCAAGGCGGCAGCGCGGGCAGTGCCTGCGTGGCGAGCACGGCAACGGTGTAGGCGAGGATCAATCGCAGCATGAACGTAGAATGCCGCAACGTCGCGGACTACAGCGACTGTGCACGGAGAGCAGCGATGGACCGTCTGAACTGGCTGACTGAAAACCTCTATTACCTCGCCATCCCCTACTTTCTGGTGGCCATGGCCTACGAGATCTGGGTGCTGCGCAGCGCCGCGCACCTGAAGGGTTACCACTGGCGCGACAGCGCCACCAGCATCAGCCTCGGCGTGTTCAATCTGGTGATGCGCGCCGTGTTTGCGGTGCTCACCATCACCGTCTCGTTCGCGGTTTACGAGCACCGCCTGTTCGACTTAAGCCCGCTGCTGTGGTGGACCTGGCCGCTGCTGTGGCTGGCCGAGGACTTCACTTTCTACTGGTATCACCGCGCCAGCCACCGCGTGCGTTTCATGTGGGCGGATCACGTCAACCATCACTCCAGCCAGCACTACAACCTCTCCACCGCGCTGCGCCAGCCGGTGATCGAGATGGCCTGGGCCTGGGTGCTGTGGTTGCCGCTGGTGCTGATCGGCTTTCACCCGGTGGCCGTCGCCCTCGCGGCAGGCTTGAACCTGCTGTATCAATTCTGGATTCACACCGAATCGGTGAAGCGGATTGGATTCTTCGAGCGCTTCATGAATACGCCCAGCCACCACCGCGCACACCACGGTAGCAACCCCGAATACATCGACAAGAACTATGGCGGCTGGCTGATCGTCTGGGACAAATGGTTCGGCACCTTCGCCTCCGAAACCGTGCCGGTGCGCTATGGGCTGGTGCATAACATCAGCAGCTACAACCCCTTTGTCGTCATCACTCACGAATGGGCCTACATGCTCAAACAGGCATGGAAAGCGAAGGGCGTGCGCAACAAGCTGGGCTGGGTGTTCGGGCCGCCCGAATGGACGCCGGAAGGCGCAAACACTGTGGCGACAGCACAGCCACAACAGCAGGGGCGCTGATGCGCCAGATCGGCTTCGACGCCAACGGCCTTCGCTTCGCAGCACTCGAGGCCGGGCCTGTCGACGGCCCGCTGGCCTTGTTTCTGCACGGCTTCCCGGATAGCGCCACCACCTGGCAGCACCAGCTGCCGGCTTTCGCCGACGCGGGTTATCACGCCGTCGCACCGTGGCTGCGTGGCTATCCGCCGACGGAAATACCACCACGCGGCAGCTACTACGACCGCGCCACGCTGGCTGTCGATGTGGCCGAAATCATCAAGACCTTGAGCCCCGACAAGCCCTGTGTGCTGATCGGGCAGGACTGGGGCGCGGCAATCGGCTACGGCGTGCTGGCGGCGTTCCCTGAAAAAGTGGCGCGTGCGGCGCTGCTGGCGGTGCCGCATCCGGCGCAGGTGCGCGCCACGCTCAAGCGCTCGCCCAAGCACGCATTGCGTTCGTTCCACTGGTTTCTGTTCCAGCTGCCCTGGCTGCCGGAATGGCTCTGCGCCCGACGCGATTACGCGTTTCTGGAAACGCTGTGGAAACTCTGGTCTCCTGATTTCGACGACGCGCTGCACGTCGCCGAAATTCGCAGCAACATGGCCACCCCAGGCGCACTGGAAGCTAGCCTCGCCTATTACCGTGCGATGTTCCGCCCCAGCAAAGCCGACCCGGCATTAACCGCTGTACAAACACGGCTCGAAGCGCCGATCACCGTGCCCACCCGCGTGCTGTGCGGCGGCCAAGACATGCGCAAGGAAATGCTCGAAGACCAGCGCCATTACTTCAGCGCCGACTACGAGTGGACGACCGTCCCCGGTGCCGGGCATTTTCTGCACCGCGAGCAGCCTGATACGGTCAACGCCCTGCTGCTGGACTGGCTTGGCCGCGCGGATGCAATCAACAGACGCTGAGCATCGCTCGGCGAACGACGACTACAGGAAGAAGTAAACGCCGGCCAGCACCGCTACGGCGGCGCCGAGAGTCAGCACGATAAGCGAAGTCTTGCCGACCAGGCTGTTGGCGCGCTCTTTTTCAGCGGCAATCGACTTCTTCCACATCGTGGTTTTGCTGAAGTCTTCGACTTTTTTTTCTTCCATGATCCATTCCCTTTGAGTGGCACCACCCGATGATTTTTACCGGGTTGGCTGTCAACCGCTGATTGCGGTGCGCTTAGAGTAGCGGATCATTGTGGACTTCCGACAGATGCCCTTCGCGCAGGGTGTAGCGGCGTTCCATGCGGGCAGCCAGTTTCATGTCGTGGGTCACCACCACCAAGCTGGTGCCCAACTCGCGGTTGAGTTCCAGCATCAGCTCGAACACCGTTTCGGCGGTCTTGGCATCGAGGTTGCCGGTGGGTTCGTCGGCCAGCACTGCGGCGGGCTTGGTAACCAGCGCACGCGCTACGGCGGCGCGCTGGCGCTCACCGCCCGACAACTCGCCGGGCTTGTGTTCCAACCGCTCGCCCAAACCGACGCGGGTCAGCAATTCCGCCGCCTGGCGCTTGGCTTCCTTGGCGGGCATGCGGCGGATCAGCAGCGGCATCGCCACGTTTTCGAGCGCGGTGAACTCAGGCAGCAGATGGTGAAACTGGTAGACGAAACCGAGCGATTTGTTGCGCAGCCTGCCGCGCGCCGCATCACTGAGTGCACTGATTTTTTCGCCTGCCACCCACACTTCACCCGCCGTGGGCGAATCGAGCCCACCCATGAGATGCAGCAGGGTCGACTTGCCGCTGCCGGAGGCTCCAACAATGGCAATGCGCTCGCCACGCGCCACTTCGAGATCGACCCCGTTGAGCACGGTGAGGTTGAGGCGGCCGTCGTCGAAGGTCTTGGTGAGGCCGGTGGATTTGAGAATCACTTCATTCATAGCGGAGCGCCTCCGCAGGCTGCGTGCGCGAAGCGCGATAGGCCGGATACAGCGTGGAAAGCAAGCCCAGCGAGAGCGAGAGCAGCCCGATGCGTATCACGTCGTTGAGCTTCAGTTCGGATGGCAGATCGCTGATGTAATACACATCCGGCGAAAGGAATTGCTGGTTGGTGAGCTGCTCCAACAGCGGCACCAGCACCGGCACGTTGAGCGCCAGCGCCACACCGCCCACAACCCCGAGCGCGGTGCCGACGATGCCGATGATCGAGCCCTGCACCATGAAGATGGCCATGATGCTGCGCGGCGTCGCACCCAGCGTGCGCAGGATGGCGATGTCCGCCTGTTTGTCCTGCACCACCATCACCAGCGTGCTGACGATGTTGAAGGCGGCGACGCCGACGATCAGCGAGAGGATGATGAACATCACCATCTTCTCGGTCTTCACGGCACGGAAGAAATTGGCGTGCTGGCGCGTCCAGTCGCTGACGTAGTAGATGCCGGGCAGCTCGCCCGCCAGCTCTCGCGCTACTTGCGGCGCCTTGAACAGGTCATGCAGCTTGAGGCGCACGCCGGTGACATCGCTGCCCATGCGGTACAGCGCCTGCGCGTCGGCAAGATGGATGAGCACCAAGCCGCGGTCGAACTCGTACATGCCGACGCTGAATACACCGGAGACGGTGAAGCGGCGGAAACGTGGCAGCACGCCGGCGGGCGTGACGCTCGCCTGCGGGATCATCAGATCCACCTTGTCGCCCACGTCGACACCCAGCGTGGTCGCCAGTTCCTTGCCCAGCACAATGTTGAACTCGCCCGCCTTGAGGTCGCTGAGCTGACCCACCTTCATTTTCTGGGCAATCTCGCTGACTTTGGCCTCTTCCTCCGGCAGCACGCCGCGCAGCAGCGTGCCGGTGAGGTCGCTGCCTGCCTTCACCATGCCTTCGCCTTCCACATAGGGGGCGAGCGCCATAATTTCGGAGTTCCTCGCGGCCAGCTTGGCCACCGCAGGCCAATCCTCCAGCCCGCCGCGCAGCGCCGAGATGGTGGCGTGCGAGGCCATGCCGAGAATGCGCACGCGCAGCTCCTTCTCGAAGCCGTTCATCACCGACAGCACCGTGATGAGCGCCGTCACGCCGATGGCGATGCCGAGCATCGACGCCAGCGAGATGAAGGAGATGAAATGGTTGCGCCGTTTGGCGCGGGTGTACCGCAGGCCCGCGTAGAGCTCGTAAGGATTTCGCATAGGCGAGAATTAGAGCATATCGCCACCAAGCACCTCGATGAACGACACCGCTGACCGTCGCATTTTCTGGCTCCTGCTGATTCTCGCCATCGGCACGCTCTACCGCGCGCTGGCGCTGCACTGGTCTGGCCTCAATCTGTATGTTGACGAGGCGCAGTACTGGACGTGGGCGCAGGCGCTGGACTGGGGCTATTACTCCAAGCCGCCGGTGATCGCAGCACTCATCGCCTCTACCACAACGCTGTTCGGCGATAGCGAACTGGCGATCAAAAGCGGGGCGATGATCGTCTATCCGCTGACCACGCTGGTGCTCTATGCGCTGGCACGGCGCCTGTTCGATGCGCGTGTCGCGTTCTGGACGGCCCTGAGTTTCTTCACCCTGCCGGGTGTCGCGTTCTCGTCGCTCATCATTTCCACCGACGTGCCGCTGTTTCTGTGCTGGACCTGCGCGCTCTACGCCCTGCACCGGGCGGTAGCCGAAGACGGCTTGCGCTGGTGGCTGCTGCTGGGTGTCGCCTGCGGTGTGGGGCTGCTCACCAAGTACACGATGGGCATCTTCGCGGTGTCGACGCTGCTGTGGTTTGCCATCACGCCGGCCCTGCGCAAGCAGTTCGCCAAGCCCGGCCCCTACCTGACAGCGCTGGTGGCGGCGGTCGTCTTCGCACCCAATCTGTGGTGGAACCACACGCATGGCTGGCCGACCTTTCAGCACACCGCCGACATCAGCAATCTCGAAAGCGGCCCCGGCCTGCACTGGGACGAATTGCAGGAGTTCCTGAGCGGCCAGGCCGCCATCATGGGGCCGGTGCTATTTGTGGCCTTGCTGGTGCTCATCGCCCGCACTAAACAGTGGTGGCAGAGCCCGCACGGCCGCTTTCTGGCCTGCTTCACCCTGCCGTTTCTGCTGCTCATCAGTGTGCAGGCGCTGCTGGGTCGCGCCAACGCCAACTGGGCGGCAATGACCTATGCGGCAGGCACTCTCTGGGTCGTCGCTTGGCTGCTGCAAGCGAACCGTCGCGGCGTGCTGATTGCCGGCCTGATCGTCAACCTTGTGGCGATGGTCGCGGCCTACCACTACCACGCCATCGCCCACCTCACGGGTCGCGAGCTGACAGCCAAGACCGACTACTACAAGCGCGTGCAGGGCTGGGATGTGCTGGGCGCAAAAGTGGCCGACTTGCTGGAGCAGAATCCCGGCACCCGATTGCTGAGCAACGAGCGCGACACCATCAGCGAACTGAGCTACTACGCCCGTCCTCTAAGCGCCGATGCGGTCTGGTGGAACCCGCAGGGCATCATCAACAGCCATTACGCGCTGGTGACGACGATGCAGGGTCAGGGCAACCACAATTTCCTGTTTGTCAGCCGCGAAACCGCTCTGCCCGTCGAGATGGCCGATAGTTTCCTGAGTGCCACCCGCCTGCCCGACATCCATGTGCCGGTGGTACCGGGCTGGTCACTGGACTACCGGGTGTGGCGTCTGGATGGCTTTATCGGCTACGCGACGGCGAACCCCTGAAATAGGTAAATCCAACAACAGAATCTGTCGATACTTGCGGCTACCATGCGCTATCGAGCCTGACGCAACCATCGGTTGAACGTCGCGCCACACCGCATGAGGAGAACATGAAAACCGCACCCCTGAGCCTGCACATCCCGGAGCCCAAGACGCGCCCCGGTGACCTGGTTGATTTCAGCGATATCAAGATCCCTGCTGCCGGGCTTGTCTCGCGGCCTGCCAGCGACATTCCGGCTGCCGAGATGCGCGACTACGCCTACAGTCTGATTCGCGTGCTGGACGACAAAGGCCATGCCGTCGGCGAATGGGACCCCAAACTGAGCGCCGACACCCTGCGCCTGGGCCTGCGCCACATGGTGCTCACGCGCGAGTTCGACGAGCGCATGATGAAGCTGCAGCGCCAGGGCAAGACCAGTTTCTACATCAAGTGCACCGGCGAAGAGGCGATTGGTGTGGCGCAGGCGATGGCCCTGGACGACAAGGACATGCTCTTCCCCAGCTACCGCCAGCAGGGCCTGCTGGTCGCGCGCGGTTGCCCGCTAGTGCGGCTGATGAACCAGATTTTCAGCAACACCCAGGACAACCTCAAGGGCCGCCAGCTGCCCATCATGTATTCGGAGCCCGACTACGGCTTCTTCTCTATCAGCGGCAATCTCGGCACGCAGTATCCTCAGGCCGTGGGCTGGGCAATGGCGTCGGCTTACTCGGGCGATACCCGTATTGCTGCCGGTTGGGTGGGCGATGGCTCCACCGCGGAAGGCGACTTTCACTACGCACTCACCTTCGCCTCGGTCTATCGCGCGCCGGTCGTGCTCAACGTCGTCAACAACCAGTGGGCAATCTCGACCTTCCAGGGCATGGCCGGTGGCGAGCAGGCCACCTTCGCGGCACGTGCCGTGGGCTACGGCCTGCCGGCGCTGCGCGTCGATGGCAATGATTTTCTGGCCGTCTACGCGGCAACGAAGTGGGCCGCCGAGCGCGCCCGCAACAACCACGGCGCGACGCTGATCGAGCTCTATACCTATCGCGCCGCGCCGCACAGCAGCAGCGACGACCCCGCCGCCTACCGCCCTGCCGAAGAAGCCAAGAACTGGCCCTTGGGCGAGCCCATCGAGCGGCTCAAGAAACATCTCATCGCCGTCGGCGAATGGAGCGAGGAGCGCCATGTAGCGCTCGTCACCGAGATGACAGAGCACGTGATGGCACAGCTCAAGGAGGCCTCCAGCCACGGCACGCTGGGCAATCCGCCGCCGAACGATCCCGGCTCGATGTTCGAGGACGTACTGAAGGAAGTGCCCGGTCGCCTGCTGATACAGCGCGAGGAAATGCTGGCGCTACGCGCTGCCGCCGCCGCAGCCCAAGAGGGAGCATAACGATGGCCCGCATGAACATGATTCAAGCCATCAACTCCGCGATGGACATCGCCATGGAGCGCGACCCGAACGTGCTCGTCTTCGGTGAAGACGTCGGCTACTTCGGCGGCGTGTTTCGCGCCACCGCCGGCCTGCAGAAGAAGTACGGCAAGCGCCGCTGCTTCGATGCGCCCATCTCGGAAGGCGGCATCGTTGGCGCAGCGGTCGGCATGGGCGTCTATGGCCTGCGGCCCGTGGTCGAAATCCAGTTCTCCGACTACATCTACCCGGCCTTCGACCAGTTGGTGTCTGAAGCGGCCCGCCTGCGCTATCGCTCGGCCGGTGGCTTCACCGCCCCGCTCACCGTGCGCACGCCGGTCGGCGGCGGCATCTTCGGCGGGCAGACGCATAGCCAGAGCCCCGAGGCCATCTTCACCCACGTCTGCGGCCTGACTTCGATCATGCCCAGCAACCCCTACGACGCCAAAGGGCTACTGCTATCAGCGATCGAAGACGACGACCCGGTGATCTTCTTCGAGCCCAAGCGCATCTATAACGGGCCTTTCGACGGTCATCACGACCGCCCGCTCACACCCTGGACCAAGCACGATCTCGGCGAGGTGCCGGAGGAGTACTACAAGATCGAACTCGGCAAGGCGAAGATCGTACGACCGGGCGAGAAAGTCACCGTGATCTGCTACGGCACCATGGTGCATGTTTGCCTGGCGGCCGCAGAAGAAAGCGGCATCGACGCCGAAGTGATTGATCTCAGAAGCCTGCTGCCGCTCGATCTCGACTGTCTGGTGACGTCGGTGAAGAAGACCGGCCGCTGCGTGATCGTCCACGAGGCTACACGGACCTGCGGCTATGGCGCGGAACTGGTCAGCCTGATTCAGGAACACTGCTTCTATCACCTGGAAGCACCCATCGAGCGCGTCACCGGTTGGGATACGCCCTACCCGCACGCCTACGAGTGGGACTACTTCCCCGGCCCCTATCGCGTCTCGCGCGCGATCAAGAAAGTGATGGAGGAATAGGCCATGTCGCTCTTTACTTTCAAGCTGCCGGACATCGGCGAAGGCATTGCCGAGTGCGAGATCGCCACCTGGCGCGTGGCGGTCGGTGACACGGTGAAGGAAGACCAGCCGCTGGTGGACATGCTCACCGACAAGGCGGCGGTGGAGATTCCCTCGCCGGTCGCCGGTGTGGTGAAAGAGCTGCGCGGCAACGCCGGCGACAAGGTCGCCGTCGGGGCCGTGCTGCTACTCATCGAGACGGCCGCTGGTGCTGCTGCGCCCGCCGAATCGGCAATTGCTGCATCACCGAAGCCAAGTGCGACTGTCGCACCGGCCAGGGCCGTCGCAGCGCCCGCCGCGGCAGCTGTCAAAGCTGCAGCGCCTTTGCGCGCCGATGGCGAGAAGCCGCTGGCCGCACCCAGCGTGCGCAAGCGCGCCCGCGAACTCGGCATCGACCTCACTGAGGTCGCTGGCAGCAAGAAGGGTGGTCGCATCGGCCATGAAGACCTCGACGCGCATGGCACGGCACCGCAAGTGGCTGCACCGGCAGCCGCGCTGCCGGGCAGCACGATGACCAAAGCAACGGGCATCGAACAGATCAAGATCATCGGCATGCGCCGCAAGATCGCCGAGTCGATGGAGCGCAGCAAGCGGCGCATTCCACACTTTGCCTACGTCGAGGAGATCGACGTCACCGAGCTTGAAGCATTGCGGGTGCATTTGAACGAGACCAAGCGGCCCGATCAGGCGAAGCTGACGCTGCTGCCCTTCCTGATGCGCGCCATGGTCAAGGCGGTGCCGCTGTTCCCCAACGTCAACGGCACCTATGACGACGAGGCTGGCATCTTCCATCGCCACAACGCGCTGCACATCGGTGTGGCGGCGCAGACCCCCCAGGGCCTGATGGTGCCGGTAGCGAAGCATGCCGAGAGCATGGATCTCTGGGCCTGCGCTGCGGAGATCAAGCGCGTCGCCGAGGCAGCCAAAAGCGGCAAGGCCAAGCGCGATGAGCTGAGTGGATCGAGCATCACCATCACCAGTCTGGGCACGATGGGCGGCATCGTCTCGACACCCATCATCAACGCGCCGGAAGTCGCCATCATCGGCGTCAACAAGATGGTCGAGCGGCCGATGGTGCGGAACGGCCAGGTGGTGATCCGCACGATGATGAATCTCTCATCCAGCTTCGATCACCGCATCGTCGATGGCTACGATGCAGCAAGCTTCATCCAGAAACTCAAGCAGTATCTGGAGCATCCGGCAACGATCTTCATGCCCTGAGTTTCCAGCCGCCATGCAAATCCGGATCGACGATCTCAGAGGCCCAGAAATCGCAGCACTGTTGCAGGAACACCTTGCCGACATGCACGCCACCTCGCCGCGAGAGAGCGTGCATGCGCTCGATCTTGAGGGGCTGCGACGGCCCGAAATCACGTTCTGGACCGTGTGGGATGGCCCCGCTCTGGCCGGCTGTGGTGCATTCAAGCAACACGATGCGCATCACGCGGAGATCAAGTCCATGCGCGTCGCGCGCAACTACCGCCAGCGCGGCGTCGCCTCGGTATTGATGAATCACATGCTTGCCGTGGCGGCTGCTCGTGGCTACACACGGCTGAGTCTCGAGACCGGCTCGCAAGATTTTTTCGAGCCCGCACGCCGCCTTTACGCCAAACACGGTTTCATGCAGTGCGGGCCGTTTGCAGACTACCGGCCCGATCCCAACAGCATGTTCATGAGCAAACCAATTTAGGCTTCGGCTTTCGCCTTCTTCTTGCTCACCGCGGCTTCAAGCGCCTCCAACTCCTCCGCCATATAGGTCGCGAGGCGCTGCATGTGCGGCAGCGTATCGCGGCAGCCGGTGAAGCCAACGTTGAACTGCCCGGCGTAGCTCACCACAGTGATATTGAGCGCCTGCCCGTGGCTGAGCAGGGAGATTGGATACATCTGTTCGAGCTTCGCCCCATTGAAGTAAAGCGTCTGGGATGGCCCCGGTACATTGCTGATGGTGATGTTGAACATCGGCCTGGTACGCCCACCGAGACCCAGCAACATGCTGAGGATGTACGGCGCCATGAACACCATCGTGTAGTTGGCGAGGCCGGCCTTGGGCATGGCCTGCAACTTGTCCTTGGCGATGGTGATCGACTCCTTGATGCCCTTGAGGCGTTTCAAAGGGTCACCGATCTGCGTGTTGAGATTGGCGATGATGAAGCTGATGGCGTTGCCGCTGTCGGCATCGTCGGCCGGGCGGATGCTCACCGGCACGCCAGCCGTCAGAGGCTGGTTGGGCAGCGCCTGAATGTCATCCAGATAGCGGCGCAGCGCACCGGCACAGAGCTCGAGAAAAATATCGTTGACGGTGGCATTCGCAGCCTTGGCCACCGCCTTGATGCGGGTGAGGTCGTAGTACTGCGTGGCGAAGCGCCGCTGCCCGCCGATCTTGCGGTTCAGCACCGACATCGGCGCAACAAACGGCGCGGCGTTGGCGGGGTCATCCTGCCGCCAGCTGTTGCTCACCACCTCGGTCAGCGCCTTGATCACGCCCGGCAGCGTCGCGGCCTGCGCCTTGAGCTGCTCCTGCAAGGTGGGTTTCGGGCCCTTGCGCCGCGGGCTGTCCCCAGTGCCGCGACCGATCGACCAGGGCGGCAGCATTTCGTCCGCCTTGGCATCGGGCGACAGCATTTTTTCGAGCATCTTCATGCCGCCGACGCCATCCACCTGCGAGTGGTGCATCTTCATGTAGAGCGCGAAGCGATTGTTCTCCAGCCCCTCGATGATGTGCACCTCCCACAGCGGGCGGTGGAAGTCGAGCGGGTGGCTGTGCAGGCGCGAGATCAGCACCCCCAGTTCGCGCTCGCCGCCCGGCAGGGGCAGCGCGGAATGGCGCAGGTGATAGTCGAGGTCGACCTTGTGGTCTTCGACCCAGGCCGGCAGCACGCCCTTGAGCTTGGCACTCGCGAGCTTGAGATTGAACGGCGGCGCGAAATTGCGGTGCTCGCGCATCTGCGCGACCAGATCCTTCAGAAAAGTCTCGGGTGCGTCGACGGGCAGCGAAAAAATCGTGAGGCTGCCGACGTGCATCGGCGTGTCGGTGGACTCCACCATCAGCCAGGCGGCATCGAGCGGATTGAGTTTGATCTTGCTGGCCATGACGGCGCTCCTCTTATGTATTGCTATGTTTTGTCTCAAGTGTAGCGGGGTCAGCTGCCAACGAGTGTCTGTTGCTGCACCCGTTCTGTAACGCGGTGGCTCCGGCTTCGATGACCCACAGAAACACACTCAGTTGCCTACCGCTCTGACGGCAGCCAACCCGCGCCTTGCAATTGCTGCAGCAATGCCGAGGGCAGCATCGAGGGCTCCAGATACTCGTGATCAGCCCAGTCGAAACCCGGCAGCACCACTTCCGACACCAAGGCATGCGTCGCACCAGGCAACAGGCGACTGCATTTCCACGTGGATGCCGGCACCTCCAGAAACAGGGCCTGCCCGGCGGCATAGCCCAGCACGGTTTCGGTCAGCTGCCCCTGGGTGTCGATGCAGGCGTACTGCACCGGGCCACCCGATTGCACAAAGTGCAGGATGGTCGAGCGCACCCGGTGAAAGCGCCCCTGCGGCTGCTCGGCCGTCAGCAGGTAGTGGATGGCGCTGGCGCTATGGCGTCGCCCCTGTTCGGTGATCAGCGTCGTGGCTGCCGTGTGGATGCGCCGAAAGTAGCCGCCTTCGGGATGCGGTTCCAGACCCAGCTCAGTTTCAAGATTCATTGATTTTCTTTTCACTTCGTTTCCGGAGAGCCTCAACGAAAAACGCCGAGTCTCTCGACCCGGCGTTTTTCGTGAAGCATGTAACTGGCAGCGGACTACTCTTCCGAGCCGCCCTCGTCATCGCCGTCGCCACCACCCACCGTCTCGCCACGATCACTCGTGAAGATGTCGGTGATCGGGTTCGACGCACGCGGCGTCTGCAGGTCTTCGAGCAGCGAACCACCGCGCATCTTGCGACGCTGTTCGTGATGCGCCAAGCCCGTGCCGGCGGGGATCAAGCGACCGACGATCACGTTCTCCTTCAGGCCGCGCAGTTCGTCGCGTGAACCACGCACCGATGCTTCCGTCAGCACGCGCGTGGTTTCCTGGAACGAAGCGGCGGAGATGAAGCTTTCCGTCGACAGCGACGCCTTGGTGATACCCAGCAGCTGGCGGTTGTACTTCGCCGGCTGTTCACCCTTGCCGCGGGCTTTGCGGTTCTCGGCCAGCACGTGGAAGATTTCCGCCTGTTCGCCTTGCAGGAAGCGGGTATCGCCCTTCTCGGCAATCTCCACTTTGCGCAGCATCTGGCGAATGATCGTCTCGATGTGCTTGTCGTTGATCTTCACACCCTGCAGGCGATAGACGTCCTGAATTTCCTTGACGAGATAGTTCGCCAGCGCCGTCACACCCTGCAAGCGCAGGATGTCGTGCGGGCTCGGCTCGCCGTCGGAAATCTGTTCGCCCATCGACACGGTTTCACCTTCGAACACGGTGATCTGCGTCCACTTCGGCACCAGCATCTCGACTTCCTCGCCATCCGGCAGGACGATCTTGATGCGCTGCTTGCCCTTGGTGGGCGTGCCGAACTTGATGGTGCCGCTGGCCTCGGCCAAGTAGGCCGGGTCCTTCGGCTTGCGAGCCTCGAACAAGTCGGCGACGCGCGGCAGACCGCCTGTGATGTCGCGTGACTTGACGGAGTCCTGCGGGATACGCGCGATGACGTCACCCACCTGCACTTCGCCCTCGTCTTCCAGCGAGACAATCGCCTTCGGCGGCAGCGAGTATGCGGCCGGGATTTCGGTGCCGGCGAAGTTCACGGGCTTGCCCTTGGCATCGAACAGCGCGATGACGGGCTTCAGATCCTTACCCGCGTTGCCGCGGGTTTTGGGATCGGTGATGACCATGGTCTGCACGCCGGTCACGTCATCGGTTTCGCGGGCGATGGTCACACCGTCCTCGAAGTCCTGGAAGCGGATGTTGCCGGCGATTTCCGTGATGATCGGGTGCGTGTGGGCGTCCCACTTGCCCAAGCGCTGGCCAGCCTTCACGGCATCGCCTTCCTTCACGAGCACGATGGCGCCGTAAGGGATCTTGTAGCGCTCGCGTTCGCGGCCCTGGGCGTCGATCACACCGATTTCACCGGTGCGGGTCACGGCCACGCGCATCTTCTCGCGGTTCACAACGGTTTTGACGTTGTGCTCGCGGATGGTGCCAGCGTTGCGCGAATCCACACCGTCGGCGGCTGCCGCACGGTTGGCCGCACCACCGACGTGGAAGGTACGCATGGTGAGCTGCGTGCCGGGTTCACCGATGGACTGGGCGGCAATGACGCCGACCGCTTCACCGATGTTGACGCGATGACCACGGGCCAGATCGCGGCCATAGCACTTGGCGCAAACGCCGAACGGCATTTCGCAAGTGATGGAGCTGCGCACCCAGAGTTCATCAACGCCGTTCTTGTCGAGAAGGTCAGCCGTCTTTTCGTCGATCAGCACGCCCGCATCGGCCAGCACTTCCTCAGTGCCCGGCTTCACGACATCGCGCAGGATCGTACGACCCAGCACGCGATCGCGCAGCGGTTCGAGCACGTCGCCACCTTCCACCACCGGCGTCATGAGCAGACCCTGCTCGGTGCCGCAATCCTGACTGGTAATCACCACATCCTGCGCCACGTCCACCAGACGGCGAGTGAGGTAACCGGAGTTGGCGGTCTTCAATGCCGTATCCGACAGGCCCTTACGAGCACCGTGGGTCGAGATGAAGTACTGCAACACGTTCAGACCTTCGCGGAAGTTGGCGGTGATCGGCGTCTCGATGATCGAGCCATCGGGCTTGGCCATCAGGCCGCGCATACCGGCGAGCTGACGAATCTGAGCCGCCGAACCACGCGCACCGGAGTCGGCCATCATGAACACGGAGTTGAAGCTGGGCTGTTCGCCCTGCGTGCCGTCCTTGAGCGTGACCTTCTCTTTACCGATGCGCACCATCATTGCGCGGGCGATGTCGTCGTTGGCCTTCGACCAGATGTCGATGACCTGATTCTTGCGCTCGGTCTGTGTCGTCAAGCCCTGCTGATACTGGCTGTCGATGTCCTTGACCTTGCCTTCAGCAACCGCCAGCAACTTGACCTTCTCATCGGGAATGATGATGTCGTCGATGCAGAACGAGATGCCGGATTTGGTCGAATAGCGGAAGCCCGCATACATGAACTGATCGGCGAACACGACGGTGTCCTTCGAGCCGGTACGACGGTAGACGGTGTCGATGACGCGACCGATTTCCTTCTTGGTCAGCGTGCGGTTGATGACCGAGAACGGAATCTTCTCGGGCAGCACTTCGCTCAACAGGGCGCGGCCGACGGTGGTTTCGATGAGGCGCGTGATCTTCTTCTGCGCCGCATCGTCCCAGTCGCCGAGGCGCACTTTGATCTTGGCCTGCAAGTCCACCACTTTGGTTTCGTAGGCGCGGTGCAGTTCGGACAGATCGCTGAAGATCATGCCCTCGCCGAGTGCGGCCAGACGCTCGCGGGTCATCCAATACAGACCCAAGATCACGTCCTGCGAGGGCACGATGATCGGCTGGCCGGAGGCCGGCGAGAGGATGTTGTTGGTCGCCATCATCAGCACGCGCGCTTCAATCTGCGCTTCGAGCGACAAGGGCACGTGAACCGCCATCTGGTCACCGTCGAAGTCGGCGTTGAACGCCGTGCAGACGAGCGGGTGCAGGTTGATGGCCTTGCCTTCGATGAGGATGGGCTCGAAGGCCTGGATGCCGAGGCGGTGCAGGGTCGGGGCGCGGTTCAAGAGAACCGGATGCTCCTTGATGCACTCTTCCAGCATGTCCCAGACCACGGCCTCTTCGCGCTCGACCATCTTCTTGGCAGCTTTGATGGTGGTGGCGAGACCCTTGCGCTGCAACAGCGAAAACACGAACGGCTTGAACAGTTCGAGTGCCATCTTCTTGGGCAGACCGCACTGGTGCAGCTTCAGTGTGGGCCCCACCACGATGACTGAACGGCCGGAGTAGTCGACGCGCTTGCCGAGCAGGTTCTGGCGGAAGCGACCCTGCTTGCCCTTGATCATGTCGGCGAGCGACTTGAGCGCGCGCTTGTTGGTGCCGGTGATGGCACGGCCACGACGGCCGTTGTCGATCAGCGCATCAACAGATTCCTGCAACATGCGCTTTTCGTTGCGCACGATGATGTCCGGCGCAGTCAGCTCCAACAAACGCTTGAGGCGGTTGTTGCGGTTGATGACGCGGCGGTAGAGATCATTGAGATCAGAAGTCGCAAAGCGACCACCGTCCAGCGGGACGAGCGGACGAAGATCCGGCGGCAGCACGGGCAGGATGGTGAACACCATCCACTCGGGCTTGTTCTTGCTCGCCATGAGGTACTCGATGAGCTTCAGGCGCTTGCCGAGTTTCTTGATCTTGGTGTCGGAACCGGTCGCCGCGATGTCTTCGCGCAGCTTCTCGGTTTCCTTGATCAGGTCCATGTGCTTGAGCAGATCGTGCACAGCCTCGGCACCCATGCGGGCGTCGAAGTCATCACCATACTTCTCGACGGCTTCGAGGTAGTCCTCTTCCGTCAGCAACTGGCCTTTTTCGAGCGGGGTCATGCCCGGCTCAACGACCATGTGGGCTTCGAAATACAGCACGCGTTCGATGGCGCGCAGCGGCATGTCGAGCAGCAAGCCGATACGGCTGGGCAAGCTCTTCAGGAACCAGATGTGGGCAACCGGTGAGGCGAGGTCGATGTGACCCATGCGCTCGCGGCGCACCTTGGCAACGGTGACTTCAACGCCGCATTTCTCGCAGACAACGCCGCGATGCTTCAGGCGCTTGTACTTGCCGCAGAGGCACTCGTAGTCCTTGATGGGCCCGAAGATCTTGGCGCAGAACAGGCCATCACGCTCGGGCTTGAAGGTGCGGTAGTTGATCGTCTCGGGCTTTTTGACCTCGCCAAAGGACCAGCTGCGCACCGTTTCCGGTGACGACAGGCCGATCTTAATGGCGTCGAAGTCTTCGAACTCTTCCGGCGGCTTGATGAAGTTAAATAGGTCTTTCATTTGTTACTCCTAAATCGTTAGCTAGCCGGGGCCTTACTGGTTCTGCTCGAGTTCGATGTTCAAACCGATCGAACGGATTTCCTTCACCAGCACGTTGAAGGACTCCGGCATGCCCGCCGTCATCTTGTGGTCGCCATCGACGATGTTTTTGTACATCTTGGTGCGGCCGTTCGTGTCGTCGCTCTTCACCGTCAGCATTTCCTGCAAGGTGTAGGCAGCGCCATAGGCTTCCAGCGCCCAGACTTCCATTTCGCCGAAGCGCTGACCGCCGAACTGCGCCTTGCCGCCCAGCGGCTGCTGGGTGACCAAGCTGTACGGACCAGTCGAGCGCGCGTGCATCTTGTCGTCGACGAGGTGGTTGAGCTTGAGCATGTACATGTAGCCGACCGTGGTCATGCGGGTGAACTCTTCGCCCGTGCGACCGTCGGTGAGCTGCTCCTGACCCGAACGGGGCAGACCGGCGACTTCGAGCAGATCCTTGATCTCGCTCTCGGCCGCACCGTCGAACACCGGCGTCGCCATCGGCATACCACCGCAGAGGTTCTTGGCGAGGATGACGATTTCGGCATCGTTCAACTGGTCGAGGTCAGCACCCACACCCTTGCCGATGGCGTAGACCTTGGCGAGGAACTTGCGGATTTCGCCAACGGCCTTCTGCTGTTCGAGCATGGCGTTGATCTTCTTGCCGATGCCCTTGGCGGCGTAGCCCAAGTGCACTTCGAGCAGCTGACCGATGTTCATGCGCGACGGCACGCCCAGCGGGTTGAGCACGATGTCCACGGGGGTGCCGTCCGGCAAATGCGGCATGTCTTCGACCGGGACGATCATCGACACAACGCCCTTGTTGCCGTGGCGGCCGGCCATCTTGTCGCCGGGCTGGATGCGACGCTTCACGGCCAGATAAACCTTGACCATTTTCAGCACGCCGGGCTGCAGTTCGTCGCCCTGCTGAATCTTCTTCTTCTTGCTGTCGAAACGCTTGTCGAACTCGACGCGCATTTCCTTCAGCTGCTTGGCGGCGGCTTCGAGATCGCTCTGCGCGGCATCGTCAGCGAGACGCACTTCGAACAGTTTCTCGCGCTCGAGGCTGTCGATGTAGGCCTTGTCGATCTGCGTGCCCTTCTTCAGCTTCATCGGGCCAGCGTCAGCGACCTTGCCAACCAAAAGGCGGCGGACGCGATCGTAGATATCGTCCTCGAAGATGCGCATCTGGTCGTTCAAATCCTTGCGGACTTCGGCCAGCTCGCTTTCTTCAATGCTCAGCGCGCGCTTGTCCTTCTTCACGCCCTCGCGGGTGAACACGCGCACGTCGATGATGGTGCCGTCCATGCCGGCCGGGACCTTGAGGCCCGTGTCCTTCACGTCCGAAGCCTTCTCGCCGAAGATCGCGCGCAACAGTTTTTCTTCCGGCGTCAGCTGGGTCTCGCCCTTGGGCGTGACCTTGCCGACCAGAATATCGCCCGCCTTCACTTCTGCACCGATGTAGACAATGCCGGACTCGTCGAGGCGGCGCAGGGCCGACTCGTTGACGTTCGGGATGTCGGCGGTAATTTCTTCGCTGCCGAGCTTCGTCTCGCGGGCAATACAGGTCAGCTCTTCGATGTGGATCGTGGTGAAGCGATCCTCTTCCACCACGCGCTCGCTGAGCAGGATGGAGTCTTCGAAGTTGTAACCGTTCCAGGGCATGAACGCGATCAGCATGTTCTGGCCGAGGGCGAGCTCGCCCAAGTCCGTCGACGGGCCGTCGGCAATCACGTCGCCACGCTGCACCACATCACCCGGTTTGACGATAGGGCGCTGGTTGATGCAGGTGTTCTGGTTGGAGCGGGTGTATTTGATGAAGTTGTAGATGTCCACACCCGACTCGCCGGCGACGGTTTCGTCGTCGTTGACGCGAATCACCACGCGGCCGGCATCGCACTTGTCCACCACGCCGCCACGCTTGGCCTGGATGGCGTTGCCGCTATCCACCGCCACGCGCTTTTCCATGCCGGTGCCGACGAGCGGCTTGTCGGCACGCAAGGTGGGCACAGCCTGGCGCTGCATGTTCGAACCCATCAAGGCGCGGTTGGCGTCATCGTGTTCGAGGAAGGGGATCAGGGCCGCAGCAACCGACACGATCTGGCGCGGGGAGACGTCCATGTACTGGACGCGATCCGGGGTCATCATCGTGAATTCGTTCGAGAAGCGCACCGACACGAGGTCTGCCGTAAAGGCGTTCTTCTTGTCGAGTTCCGAGTTCGCCTGCGCGATCACGTAGCGTCCTTCTTCGATGGCCGAGAGGTAGTCGATCTGGTCGGTGACCTTGCCATCCACCACCTTGCGATAAGGCGTTTCGAGGAAGCCGTATTCGTTGGTACGGGCATAGCAGGCCAGCGAGTTAATCAGGCCGATGTTCGGGCCTTCCGGCGTTTCAATCGGGCAGACGCGACCGTAGTGCGTCGGGTGCACGTCGCGCACTTCAAAGCCAGCACGCTCGCGGGTGAGGCCACCCGGCCCAAGGGCCGACACGCGGCGCTTGTGGGTGATCTCGGAGAGCGGGTTGTTCTGATCCATGAACTGCGAGAGCTGGCTGGAGCCGAAGAACTCTTTCATTGCCGCGCCGACGGGCTTGGCGTTGATGAGGTCCTGCGGCGTCAGGTTCTCGGCTTCGGCGAGCGCAAGACGCTCGCGCACAGCGCGCTCGACGCGGACGAGGCCGGTGCGGAACACGTTCTCGGTCATCTCGCCAACGGCGCGGATGCGACGGTTGCCGAGGTGGTCGATATCGTCGGTCTGACCTTCACCATTGCGGATGGAGATGATCTCCTTCATCACCATGATGATGTCGTCGGTGTCCAAAATGC
The DNA here is from genome assembly GCA_965279705.1 of Stagnimonas sp. Lineage (GTDB taxonomy): Bacteria > Pseudomonadota > Gammaproteobacteria > Nevskiales > Nevskiaceae > Stagnimonas. Next base: position 955,133 of record OZ257257.1, on the reverse strand, counting down.
CGGGGCCAGTGACGGAGTCACGGCGCAGACGACGGTTGAACTTCATGCGGCCGACGCCGGAGAGATCGTAGCGATCTGGCGAGAAGAACAGGCTGTTGAACAGCGTCTCGGCAGCGTCCTTCGTCGGCGGCTCGCCGGGGCGCATCATGCGATAGATCTCTACCAGCGCTTCGAGGCGGGTCTTTGAGGGATCGATGTTGAGCGTGGTCGAGATGTACGGGCCCTTGTCCATGTCGTTGACATAGAGGGTGCGCAGCTCGGTGATGTTGGCGCTGCGGAACGCGGCCAGATGCTCGATCTTGATCTCGGTGTTGGCAGGCGCCAGCACTTCGCCGGTTTCGGCATTGATGATGTCGTGCGAGAGGATGCGGCCGAACAAGTAATCGTCCGGCACGGCCAGCGCCTTGAGGCCGGCTTCCTGGATCAGCTTGATGTGGCGCGCGGTGATGCGCTTGCCCTCTTCAACCAGCACCTTGCCCTTGCCGACGATGTCGAACTGGGCGGTTTCACCACGCAGACGCTCGGCGACCAGCTTCAGCTCGGCGCCATCGGCAGCGAGCGTGAAGGTGTTCTGCTCGTGGAAGGTCTCGAGCATCTTCTGGTTGTCGAAGCCCAGTGCGCGCATGAGGATCGTGCCCGGCAGCTTGCGGCGACGATCGATACGGACGAACAGGTTGTCCTTCGGGTCGAACTCGAAGTCGAGCCAGGAGCCGCGATACGGAATGATGCGAGCGCTATACAACAGCTTGCCGGAGCTGTGCGTCTTGCCACGATCGTGGTCGAAGAACACGCCGGGTGAGCGGTGCAACTGGCTCACGATCACGCGCTCGGTGCCGTTGATGATGAAGGTGCCGTTGCCGGTCATCAATGGGATTTCGCCCATGTAGACCTCCTGCTCGCGGATGTCCTTCACCTTCTTCTCTTTCGACTCGCGGTCGAAGATGGCGAGGCGCGTGGTGACCTTCAGCGGAGCTGCATAGGTCAGGCCACGGATGCGGCATTCTTTTTCGTCAAAGATCGGCTCTTCAAAGCGGTACTTGACGAACTCGAGTGCAGCAGAGCCGTTGTAGGCCGTCATCGGAAACACGGATTTGAATGCGGCCTGCAGGCCGGCATCCTTGCGCTTGGACGGGATGATCCCGGCCTGCAAATAATCGCGGTAGGAGTCGATCTGCGTCGTCAGCAGATACGGGACCTCCATGGTTTCAGTCTGCTTGCGAAAATCCTTGCGGATGCGCTTTTTCTCGGTAAACGAGTAGGCCATCGGTCGTGTTCCTTCTAAGAGTCAATCAAGCCGCATGAGTGGAATGCGGTCGTTTGCGCGCTGCTGTAGAGATTCGCTCTGACAGCGTGCAAACGACTGGATTCCATTGCGGTTTCGGTGGAGCCAACAAAAACAGCAATGGGCCGGGAGTCTTTCGACTCCCAGCCCTTGCTTGATTCGCGTGAAGCGAGTCGGGTCAAGTGCTTACTTGACGGTGACGGTGCCGCCAGCTTCGGTGATCTTGGCTTTCAGGGCATCGGCATCAGCCTTGTTCACGCCTTCTTTCACAGTCTGGGGAGCGCCTTCGACGAGGTCTTTGGCTTCCTTCAGGCCGAGGCCGGTGATCTCGCGAACAACCTTGATCACGTTGACCTTCTTGGCGGCATCGATGCCGGAGAGGATCACGGTGAACTCGGTCTGCGCTTCAGCAGCCGGGGCAGCGGCAGCAGCAGGGCCGGCAGCAGCAGCAACGGGAGCGGCGGCGGTGACGCCGAACTTGTCTTCCATCATCTTGACCAACTCAACCACGTCCATCACGGACATCTTGGCAATGGCTTCGAGAACGTCTTCTTTGCTCATTTGAAACTCCAAAAAATTTAAAAGTGTTTAACAGCTAGAGAGGTAGCGGAAGTCTTGAGGCTTTACGCCGCTTCGCCAGACTTGTCGGCAACGGCCTTGACCGTGCGAACCAGCTTGGTGTGCGGTGCTGCCAAAGTCCCGACGAACTTGGTGATCGGTGCCTTCATCGTGCCCATGAGCATCGAGATGGCCTGATCCTTGGTCGGCAGCGTGGCCAGACGATCGATGTCGGAAGCGGGATACATCGTCCCACCGACTGCGAGCGCCTTGACGACGAGCTTGTCGTTATCTTTGGCAAAGTCCTTGATGACACGGCCCACGGAACCCGGATCGTTTAACGCGAAACCGAGAACCAGAGGACCAACCAGCGCAGACGTGAGGCACTCGAACTCAGTGCCCTTAACAGCCTTTTTGGCCAGCGTGTTCTTCACCACATGCAGATAGATCCCGTTTTCACGGGCCTTGATGCGCAGTTGATCGAACTTGCCGGCTGTGAGGCCGCGATACTCGGCAGCAACTGCCGAGAGTGCGCGCTTGGCGATGTCGTTGACTTCCGCGACCAGGACCTTCTTGTCTTCCAACTTGAGAGGCATGTTGAATACAGCTCCTGGTAGCGTTACGAAACCGGCACCCTTCCCTTGCGAGTTGGTGTCGGGCTTTCGGTGTGCATCCTTCTAGCTTGTGGGCTGTCAGGGTTCACACCATCTGCGTCAGTGCCCATTGGCTGCGGGCTTTAGTCCAGGCTGTTTCCATCACTGGAAACCTGGCGCTGACGGTCTTTGATGGGATGGCCTTGAGAGCCACACCACAAAGTTGCTGCGTGAGGCGGGAGGGGAAAGGCGGGAAGCGTTAACGCCTAACCCCTCATTCCTCACGCCTCACTGATTCTTTACTCCGGCAGGCTGCCGAGGTCGACGATGACGCCAGGACCCATGGTCGTGGAGAGCGTCATCTTCTTCATGTAGACGCCCTTCGCCGACGAGGGCTTGGCCTTGCGGATGTCGCGAACGACCGCCATCAGGTTTTCGAGCAGCTTCGCCTTGTCGAAATCGGCTGAGCCGACCGAGGCGTGCAGGATGCCGGCCTTGTCGGCGCGGAACTTGGCCATACCGGCCTTGGCATTTTTCACAGCCTGCACCACGTCGGCGGTGACGGTGCCGGTCTTCGGGTTGGGCATCAGGCCACGGGGGCCCAGCACCTGACCGAGAGAACCGACCACGCGCATGGCGTCGGGCGAAGCAATGACGACCTGATAGTTCAGGTCGCCGCCCTTCATGGCGGCAGCGAGATCATCCATACCGACCGCATCAGCACCAGCGGCAAGGGCTTCAGCAGCTTTGTTGCCCTGGGTGAACACGGCGACGCGGACGGTCTTGCCGTTGCCATGCGGCAGCACGGTAGAGCCACGCACGTTCTGGTCGGACTTCTTGGGGTCGATGCCGAGATTGACGGCGACGTCGACGGACTCTTTGAACTTGGCGAGCGAGCACTCTTTCAAGATGTCGAGAGCGGCTTCAACGGTGTAGGACTTGCCAGCCTGAACCTTGGTGGCAAAGAGCTTTTCGCGCTTGGTAACTTTCATGGGCTAGCTCCTTACTTGAGGTCAGAATCGACGCCCATCGAACGGGCAGAGCCGGCGATGGTGCGGATGGCGGCGTCCATATCGGCAGCCGTGAGATCAGGCCACTTGGCCTTGGCGATCTCTTCGAGCTGCTTCTTGGTGATCTTGCCGACCTTCTTGGTATTGGGGTTGGACGAGCCGGATTCCAGACCGAGCGCCTTCTTGATGAAGAAAGTCGCCGGAGGCGTCTTCATGATGAAGGTGAAGGACTTGTCCGAATACACGGTGATGACCACCGGGATCGGCATGCCGACTTCGAGCTTCTGGGTATCTGCATTGAACTGCTTGCAGAACGCCATGATGTTCACACCCTGCGAACCGAGCGCGGGGCCGATTGGCGGTGAGGGATTTGCTTTGCCAGCTGGCACTTGCAGCTTGACGTAGCCTTGGACTTTCTTGGCCATGGTGTACTCCTACTAGATGGGTGCAAACGCCCCAGTGGTTTGACTGGTAGCTCCCCGGAAACCCTTCCACGACGGCGAATCGAAGAAGAGAACGATCCTCAAGCCAAAGCGGCTCAAGGGGTAAAAACTGTTGCCGCCTTTAGGTCTTCTCGACTTGCGAGAATTCCAGCTCGACGGGCGTTGCACGACCGAAGATCATCACGGCAACGCGCAGACGGCTCTTGTCGTAATTGACCTCTTCGACCACGCCGGTGAAATCTGCGAACGGGCCTTCGTTGACACGCACCTGCTGACCCGGCTCGAACAGGAACTTGGGCTTCGGCTTATCGACAGCGGCTTTGACGCGATTGAGGATCGCATCGGCTTCCTTCTCGCTGATCGGGGCTGGCTTTTCAGCGGTGCCGCCGATAAAGCCCAGCACTTTCGGCGTGGACTTCACGAGGTGCCAGGTGTCTTCGTTCATTTCCATATTGACGAAAACATAGCCGGGGAAAAACTTGCGCTCGGTGGTGCGCTTCTGGCCATCCTTGATCTCGACCACTTCTTCGGTCGGCACCTGGATCTCGCCAAACTGCTCATCAAGGCCAGCGCGCGTGATGCGCTCTTTCAGCGCCTTGGCGACGCTGTTTTCGTATTGCGCATACGCGTGAACCACATACCAACGCATCATGAAGCTCGTCCGGTGAGTTTTTCGACGCCATACAGCAGGGTGCTGTCGAGGCCCCACATCAGCAGCGCCATGATGACCACGACCACGGCGATCATGATCGTGGTCTGGATGCTTTCCTGCTTGGTGGGCCAGATGACCTTGCGCAACTCAGTGCGCGCGCCGGTGACGGCATCCCACACATCACGGCCGGTCGCGGTTTGATATGCGATGGCTATGGCAGCACCCGTGGTGGCGAGCAAGATCAACAGACGGACGACGGTCGCCAGCTGCGGATCGAAATAGTAGAAAGCGAACAGACCGCCAGCGAACAGCGCTGCGGCAACCACCAACAGCAGTGAATCCTTGCGGGCGGAGCCTGCATCAACGACTTGGGATTCCATCATTAAACTCTGTATTCAAACCGTGTTGTGGAACCACTCGCTTGGCAGACCGCGACTGGCAGGGAGAGAGGGCTTCGAACCCCCAACCTTCGGTTTTGGAGACCGACGCTCTACCAATTGAGCTATCCCCCTGCTGACCGAAAAAACGTTGTCGATACAAACCAAAAGGGGCGCGATGATACGCGCCCCTTTGGCTGTAAGTCAAAAATCAGGCCAAGATCTTTGTCACCACGCCGGCACCGACGGTGCGACCACCCTCGCGGATAGCGAAGCGAACCTGCTCTTCCATGGCAATGGGGGCGATCAGCTCGACCGTCATCTGCACGTTGTCGCCCGGCATCACCATCTCCACGCCTTCTTTCAGCTGGCAGGCGCCAGTGACGTCGGTGGTGCGGAAGTAGAACTGGGGACGGTAGTTGTTGAAGAACGGGGTGTGACGGCCGCCTTCTTCCTTGGTGAGCACATACACCTCACCTTCAAACTTGGTGTGGGGTTTGATGCTGCCCGGCTTGCAGAGCACCTGGCCGCGCTCGATGTCTTCTTTCTTGGTGCCGCGCAGGAGCAGACCGACGTTGTCGCCTGCCTGGCCCTGGTCGAGCAGCTTGCGGAACATTTCGACGCCGGTGACGATCGTTTTCACGGTGTCACGGAAGCCGACGAGTTCGCACTCTTCACCAACCTTGACGATGCCGCGCTCGATACGGCCGGTGGCGACGGTGCCGCGACCGGAGATGGAGAACACGTCTTCGACGGGGAGGAGGAAGGGTTTGTCGACTTCGCGCTTGGGCTCGTCAATCCAGGTGTCGAGGGCGGTGTAGAGCTCGTTGAGCTTGGCAATGCCGTCGGCGTCGCCGCTGATGGCTTTGGTGGCGCTGCCGCGGATCACGGGGGTGTCAGCGGAGAAGCCGTATTTCTCAAGGAGGTCGCGGACTTCCATTTCAACGAGGTCGAGCAGTTCGATGTCGTCGACGAGGTCGCACTTGTTGAGCCAGACGACGATCTTGGGGACGTTGACCTGCTTGGCGAGAAGAACGTGCTCGCGGGTCTGGGGCATGGGGCCGTCAGTGGCGCTCACGACGAGAATCGCGCCGTCCATCTGGGCAGCGCCGGTGATCATGTTCTTCACATAATCGGCGTGGCCCGGGCAGTCGACGTGGGCGTAGTGGCGGGCTTCGGTTTCGTATTCGACGTGGCTGGTGGCGATCGTGAGGATCTTGGTGCTGTCACGACGACCCTGGCTCTCAGAGGCCTTGGCGACTTCGTCGTAGGCGACGTATTTGGTGTTGCCAAACTTGTCCGCCGACACCTTCGTCAAAGCAGCCGTCGTGGTGGTCTTGCCATGATCCACATGGCCAATGGTGCCCACGTTGACGTGGGGCTTGCTGCGGTCAAACTTTTCCTTGGCCATCTTGATCTCCGACTTCGCGTTTGCTTAAAAGAACGAACTGCTGGAATTGGTGCCTACTATCGGAATCGAACCGATGACCTCTTCCTTACCAAGGAAGTGCTCTACCGACTGAGCTAAGTGGGCGTAACTTTTACTGTTTCTCTACCGCAAAACTGATGGAGCGGGTGATGGGAATCGAACCCACGTCAGTAGCTTGGAAGGCTACAGCTCTACCATTGAGCTACACCCGCACTACTTACCGCTCACTGCGTTGATGGTGGAGAGAGAAGGATTCGAACCTTCGTAGACATAAGTCAGCAGATTTACAGTCTGCCCTCGTTGGCCGCTTGAGTATCTCTCCGCTTTAACGCGGCCGCGGATTGTCTTGATGCGGCCTTGCCGTGTCAAGACAAATCGCACGGCTGGACACTATTTACGCGCTTCCAGTGACTCCCAGCGGACATAGAGGGCATTGAGGTCCGCTTGCAGAGCATTCAGCTTCTTTTGAGTGACGGCCGCCTTGGCAGCATCTTTGCCATAGAGATCAGCCAGTTGCCCGCCGATGAGGGTCTGTTCGGTCTCCATTTTTTCGATTTGAGCGGGCAAGCCTTCCAGCTCGCGCTTTTCTTTGCTGTTGAGGGCAGGCCCGGCGGCGACTGTGGGCTTGGGGCCGCCGCTCGAACCCGACACTTTCGCCCCTGGTTTACTGGTGACGACCTTGGCGCCGGGACGCTGTTTCAACCAGTCGGTGTAGCCACCAACGTAGTCCGCCACGCGGCCGTTGCCCTCGAAGGCAATGGTGCGGGTCGCGACGTTGTCGAGGAAGGCACGGTCGTGGCTGACCACCAAGACCGTCCCGCCGAAATCGAGCAGCAATTCTTCGAGCAGATCCAGCGTCTCCACGTCGAGATCGTTGGTGGGCTCGTCCAGCACCAGCAGATTGGCAGGCTCGCTGAACAGCTGCGCCAGCAACAGACGTGAGCGTTCACCACCGCTCAGCACGCGCGTCGGGCTGCGGGCGCGGTCTGGCGTGAACAGAAACTCCTGCAGATAGCCCATCACGTGCTTCTGCTTGGCATTTTCGCCATAGCCGACGGTCACGAACTCCTTGCCACCAGCGATGTTTTCCCAGACCGGTTTATCCGGGTCGAGCGCCGAACGCATCTGGTCGAACCAGGCGACTTCGATATTGGTGCCGGTCTTCAGATCTCCCGTGGTGGGCTGCAAGCGACCCAGCAGCAGGTTGAGCAGCGTGGTCTTGCCCGCGCCGTTGGGGCCGACGATGCCGATCTTGTCGCCGCGGATGACGTTGAGGTTCACATCCTTGAGCAGCACACGGCCGTCGATGGAATAGCTCACCTTCTTGGCCTCAGCCACCAGCTTGCCGCTGGCCACCGCCTCCAGCACCGAGAATTCGGCCTTGCCGATTTGATTGCGGCGATCTGAATACTGACGACGCATTTCCATCAGGCGGCTCACGCGGCCCATGTCGCGGGTGCGGCGGGCCTGCACACCCTTGCGGATCCACACTTCTTCCTGCGCCATCTTCTTGTCGAACTCGAACAGCGTCTTGGCCTCGATGGCCGCACGCTCCTCCTTGCGACGCAGATAGTTGTCGTAGTCGCCCGGCCAGCTCGAAGCCTGGCCGCGATCCAACTCGATAATACGGGTCGCCAGAGCACGTAGAAAAGCGCGATCGTGGGTGATGAACAGCAGAGCGCCATCCCAGGCCTTCAGGAACTCCTCGATCCAGGCAATGCTTTCAAGATCGAGGTGGTTGGTCGGCTCGTCGAGCAGCAGCAGGTCGGGTTCGAGCGCCAGCGCCTTGCCGAGCAGAGCGCGGCGCTTGTAGCCGCCGCTGAGGGAATCGAACGGCGTGTCGCCCGGCAGCTCCAGCTTGGTGACGATGGCCTCGACGCGCGCGTCCAGCGACCAGCCATCGCCATTGTCGAGCTGGCTTTGCAGATGGCCGAGCTTGGTCATCAGCGCGTCCATCTTCTCAGGCGCGGCGTGTTCGAGATCGGTCAGCGTGTGGTGATAGTCGGCCAGCACCTGACCGATCTTGCCGAGGCCACTCGCCACCACATCGCGCACGGTGCCGTCCAAGCTCTTGGGGATGTCCTGCGGCATCTCCGCCACCCGCATACCGGGCGCTTTTATCACCTCCCCGTCGTCGGCGATCTGCGCACCTGAAATCACTCGCAGCAGGGTCGATTTGCCCTCGCCGTTACGGCCCAGCACGCACACCCGCTCGCCGCGCTCGACGACCAGGCTGACCTTGTCCAACAGGGGCGGGCCGCCGAAGCGGAGGACGATGTTTTTAAGGGTAAGCATGACGAGCAGCCGGGACGCGAGGGCGCGGAGACTACAGGGTTGGCGTGATATTTACCCGTCGCTGAGGCATCAGGTGCCGCGCGGCTTGGCCCGCGCAGTGGCCTGGGCCGCGAGCGGATCTTCAGGCCAGGGGTGGCGCGGATAGCGCCCGCGAAGGTCTTTCTTCACCTCGAAGTAACTCTTGGCCCAGAAGCTCGCCAAGTCGGCAGTGACAGCAATCGGCTTGCGGCCCGGCGAGAGCAGATGCAGCACCACGCGCACACGGCCGTCGCAGACTGTCGGCGTGGTCGCCTCGCCGAACATCTCCTGCAGCTTCACTTCCAGTGCCGGTGCCTGTCCCGGCGTGTAGGACAGTGCGTAGCGGTTGCCGGTTGGCACCGTGAGATGCGTCGGCGCGAGTTTGGCCAGTGCCTGTTGCTGCGGATAGTCGAGCAGGCTGTTGAGGATGCTGGCCAACTCCAGACGGTCAAGATGACTGCGGCGGGACACGCCATCGAGATAGGGCGATAGCCAGTCGTGCAATGTGACCAGCAGACTCTCATCGCTGGTGTCGGGCCAGCTGGCGTCCGGCTGCCAGTGCCGCAGGGACTGCACCCGCAGGCACCATTCGCGCGCGGCGTCCGTCCACGGCAGGGCGTGCAGGCCGATGCTGCGAATGCCGTCGATCATCGCTGCGGCAATGGCAGCCTTGGCCGCCGCATCGGCGTCGGCCAGACGCAGCGGCTTGGCCGCGAGCACGATGCCGCCCAAGCGAGTCTGCTGCTCGGCCACCACGGCCTCGGTCTGCGCATCCCAGTGCACGGCCGGTGCTGCGAGGATGCGATGACCGTGCGCCTCGCGCACTTCACGCTCGCTCATCGCGGCCGCCAGACGAATGCGCCGCGTGGTGAGCGTGCTGCGCGCATCGGTCTCCACGGCCCAATGGGCGATGGCGAGCCACTCGCTGCGCGCCAGCGCATCGGTTTCCGGCAGTCGGGCTTCGGCACCGTCGGCGCAGAGAAAAGCGATCTCCTTGCTGCCGCGCGGACCATCGCGGCTGCCGTCGCGGCGCTGGGCGAGACGCTCGGGGAAGGCCAGCGAGGCCAGCATCGCCACCGCATCGAGCGGCATGCGGCCTGAGGCGGCCTCATCGCCGAGCACCCGTTGAAACTGCTTCACCGACTCCCGAACCCGGCGCACTTGCGCAGGATCGCCCCGCCCCGCCTGCAAGCGCTCCACCCGCTCGGCAAGGTCTCTTCCGCCTTCGGCTTCGCGTTCTTCGAGTGCTGCGGCGAGCCAGCAGGCCAGTTCGCCCTGCCCTTCTTTTTGTGCTGTGAGCAGCAGATGCGCGAGGCGCGGACTGGTCGGCAAGCGGCCCAGCGCGCGACCGTGGGCGGTGATGCGACCTGCGGAGTCAATCGCGCCGAAGGCGGTGAGCAAGTCGCGGGCATAGCGCCAGTTGGCAGCAGGCGGTGGGTCCAGCAGGCGCAGGTTGGCAGGGTTCGCCACACCCCAGGCGGCGAGGTCGAGCGCCATGCGACTCAAGTCCGTGCTCAACATCTCGGGCGTGTCGTGGGCAATCAGGCGGCCATGCTGCTCCTGCGACCACAGCCGATATGCCACGCCCGGCCCCAGGCGCCCGGCACGACCGGTGCGCTGGTCGGCACTGGCGCGCGAGACGCGACGGGTTTCGAGCACGTTGGCACCGGCGCCCAAGTCGAAACGGGCAAAGCGCACATAGCCGGCATCGATCACCGTGGTCACGCCTTCCACCGTCAGCGAGGTTTGCGCAATGTTGGTCGCGAGAATCACCTTGCGCTGGCCATTCGCATCCGGTGCCAAAGCCAAGTCCTGATCAGCGGACGACAGCTCGCCATACAGCGGACGCACTACCACGCTCGCGGTGCGCGCCTCGATGCGCCGCTGTGCGCCGCGAATCTCGCGGGTGCCCGGCAGGAAGGCGAGGATGTCGCCCTGCGTCTCGCCCAGTGCGGTGAGCACGGCATTGGCGAGGGCTTCATCCATCGGTGTATCGATACGAGGCGCGCGATAGCGCACATCCACCGGAAACAAGGTGCCACCGGCGGTGACGATGGGTGCGTCATCCAGTAGGGCTGCGACGCGCTGGGTATCGAGCGTGGCGGACATCACCAGCAGACGCAGATCGGGGTTGAGGTTCTCGCGCGCGTCGAGCGCGAGCGCGAGTGCGAGATCGGCATCCAGCGAGCGCTCGTGAAACTCGTCAAAGATCACCAGCCCCACACCCGGCAATTCTGGATCGGCTTGCAGGCGGCGCGTCAGCAGGCCCTCGGTCACGACCTCGATGCGCGTGGCTGGGCCAATTCGCCGCTCGAAACGAATTTGATAGCCCACCGTGTCACCGACTTTCTCGCCCAGTAGATGCGCCATGCGAGCCGCCGCTGCACGAGCAGCGACTCGGCGCGGCTCCAGCAGCAGGGTTTTCTTGCCCTTGAGCCAAGGCTCATCGAGCAGCACCAGCGGGATGGTCGTGGTCTTGCCGCTACCCGGCGGTGCGGCCAGCACGGCACGCCCTTGCGTCAGCAAGGCGGCCTTCAAGGCGGGGACGGCTTCGAGCGCGGGATAGGCGGGGAGTTTCATGTCGTGCGCATTGTCCGCGACAATCGCGCATGTCTGAAATCGAACTACACCGAAAACTCTTGGGCGACGCACCCCGCAACGCGGCCTTTCATGCGGCGCTGAAAGCCGTCATCAAGCCCGGCGTCACCACTGTGGCGGATCTGGGCGCGGGCACGGGCTTCCTGAGTTTTCTCGCCCGCCAACTCGGTGCGGCGCACTGCACGCTGATCGAATACACCGACACCATCCAGCTCGCCACACAGCTTGCACGCGCGAACAAGATCGACGGGCTGAGTTTCATACAGGGTCATTCGGCTGAACTCAAAAAGCCCGAGAAAGTGGATGTGGTAGTGAGCGAGACACTGGGCAATTACGCACTCGAAGAGAACTTGCTCGAAACGCTCAACGATGCCCGCCGCTATCTCAAGAAGAATGGCGTGCTGATCCCCTGCGGGTTGAAGCAATACGTCGCGCCGGTGCTGATACCACGCTTGCAGGACGAGATCGACGTCTGGCCAGGCATCGGCTTCGGCATCAACCTCGATGCCGCGCGCACCATGAGCCTCAACAACATGTACGTGCGCGCGGTGCAGCCTGCGGATGTGGGCGGCAGCGAGACAAACGCCAAATGTTGGGACGACTTGCGCTTTGCGACCGATACCGACGCGGCCCCCTCGCTGCGCCGCGAGAGCGTGCACTGGTCCGGTAAGTCGCTGGGGCCGGTCACTGTCTACGGCTATGCGTTGTGGTGGGTGGCCGAGCTGGTGCCGGGCGTGACCATTTCCACTTCGCCCTTCAGTGAGGCCACCCACTGGGAACAGATTTATTTGCCGCTGCTCTCACCCATCACTCTGGCTGCCACCGACACCCTGGAATGCACATTGACCAGCGACACACGCCCGGACGTCGGCGTTCGCGTGGCCTGGCGCTCCCGGCAGTTACAGGGCGGCAAGGCTGTGCAAACCCAAGATCAAGACATCACCAAAGGACGCATCTGACATGCTGAAGAAAATCCTGTTGAGTTTCGTGCTCATCATCCTGGCTGCGGTCGCTGCGCTCTACATCTGGCCCGACAAAGCGCTGGCGCTGGCAATGAAAAGCGAGCGCAAATCTTCGCTGCTGAGCGAAGAAGCCATCACCGTCGGCGATCTCAAATGGCATGTGCTGTCGGGCGGTAACGCCGCACCCGATGCCCTGCCGCTGGTGCTCATCCACGGCTTCGGCGGCAACGCCGACCACTGGACGCGCACGGCCCGAACGTTGACGCCCACCATGCGCGTCATCGCACCGGACCTCATCGGCTTTGGCACCAGCGATGCGCCCGAGACGGCCGACTACACCATCCCCGCACAAGTGGCGCGACTGCATGCGCTGTTGCAGCAGATGGGCGTCACCAAGGCGCACTTCGGCGGCAACAGCATGGGCGGCTGGATCATCGGCGCCTATGCCGCAGCGTATCCGGCTGAAGTGGCCAGCCTGTGGATGCTCGACTCCGCGGGAGTCACCACCACTGCGAAGAGCGAGATGTTTCTGTATGCGGAAAAGGGCAATCCCTTGCCGCTGATCGTGCGCAGCCCGGAAGAGTTCGATGCGCGCATGGGCTGGGTGTTCGTCACGCCGCCGCCCTTGCCGCAGCCGCTCAAGGGCGTGCTGATGTCGCAGGACATCAAACGCGCCGACCATTACGCCTTCGTGCGCGACCAGCTCTATGGCAAGTCGCCGATGCTCGATGCGCTGATTCCCAACACGGCGGCGGTGCAGATTCCGACGCTGATCGTGTGGGGTGAGAAGGACCGCATCCTGCACCCCGATGGCGCGGCGGCGCTGCAACTGCTGCTGCCTAAATCCGAGAAGATCATGATGCCCAACGTCGGCCACTGCCCGATGCTAGAAGTGCCGGCGCAGACCGCTGCCGATTACCTCGCCTGGCGCGAGCGCAGCACGCTCTAGCGCGCTAGCTGCTACTGCTTGTCGAGGGTCACGTCGCCCGAGAAGCTGGTCAGCGTCACCTGCCCGCGGCCTTCGCCGATCTTCAGCACCGTGCGCTTGCTGTCGCTGGCCTCGCGGGCAGCATCGAAGTCGCTGTGCTTGTCGCCGGAGAAGGTCTTGAGCGTGACTTCCGCCGAGAGTGAACCCGGCGCATTGACGCGCACGTCGCCGCTCAGGGATTCCGCCTTCACCTTGGCATCGGCGGAAAAACCGGCACGCACGCCGATATCGCCGGATACCGATTTCAGGTCGATCTGCGAAAACACGCCGCCTTCCACCTGAACATCGCCGCTCACCGATTCGGCGGTGAGGATGCCGCTGGCGCCGTTTACATCGGTGTCACCCGAGACGGTGTTGAGCTTTGTTTCGCGGGCGGCAGGCGTGTTCAGCCGCACGTCGCCGCTGACCGTCTGCACGGTGATCTGCTTGGCAGCGACCGCAAGATCGACATCGCCGCTGACGCTGCGCGCAGTCAATGCGCCCTTGGTGCCGCGCACCACGATGTCACTGCTGGTGCCGTCCAGATTCAGGCTCGCACCCACCGGCACGCGCAGCTTCAGGCGGGTATCGCCGTCGCCGTAGCTGGAGTGGTTCTTGCGGCTTTTCACATCGACGCGAAGATCATCCGCCGTGCCGGTGATGTCGATCTTTTCAGCCGAGTCCCCGAGCGTGGCGACGAGATCGAACTCGGCCTTGTCCCAAGCCTCCACTTCGATTACGCCCGCAACGTTGCGTATGGTGAGCTTCGCATCGGCCGTCATCGCGCGATGGTCGGTGAAGCTGCGCGGCTCGGCGGCGTGAACCGCAAAACTGGCGATGCTCAAAACGGCAGCGAGTGTGGATAAGCGCATGGAAATCTCCTTCAGGAATCAAGTGTCCGCACCCGTAATAAGGGGCGCGGTGCGGATTTAGTCCTGCTCGTGCACGAGCAGGGCGGTGAGCACGGCGCGCTTCTCTTGCGCGACGACGAGCAGACTTTGCAGACTGGTGGAATCGGGGTCGGTCTTCAGTGCACGGCGCACCTCGCGCTCGGCCTGCGACACCATCTTGAGGTTGGCGCGCAGGATGGCCTGCTGCCCGCGGGCGTTGCGGCCACTGCTGGCCGAGTAGGTGGCCTTCATGAAACCCGAAGTCTCGGCGCGCTCGGCAACTAGTGCGGAGGCATTGTCGAGCGACTCGCTGCGCAACATGCGCACGGTCCGCGGCGAGAGTCCGGCCGCCGCCAGGGACTCATCGCTGCTGTTGCTGTACGGATGGCTTTCGTAGCGCGCCGCTGGTTCCAGCTCGCGCTGCGCCGATTGCACGGTTGAAGGCTCGTGCGGCGCAGGCGGCTGGCCGCGCAGCAGCACGCCAGTCAACACCGCGAGGCACACACTCGCGGCCAGCGCGTAGGGCCAGACGGCGGGTTCACGATGGCGGCGGCGCGCAGGCTGGGTAATGCGTGCTTCGATGCCGGCCCATAAATCGCGGCTCGGCGGGCGCTCGCGGACGAGTGCTTCCAGGCCCGGCACCGGTGTTTCCTGCTGTTGCGGGTTCACGACAAAAACTCCTTCATCAATTTGCGGGCGCGGTGCAGCTGCGCTTTCGAGGTACCGACCGCAATGCCGGTGGCGGCGGCGATCTCGTCGTGCTGCCAGCCTTCGAGGTCGTGCAGCACCAATACGGCGCGCGCGCCTTTTGGGAGGCGTGTCAGCGCGCGTTCGATATCAATCCTTTCGCCGAGGCTGGCGGTGGGGTGATGCGAGGGCTCGGGTGCACCGGATTCTTCGGCATCTTCAAATGTCGTCCAGCGCTTGAGCAGGCGGTGTTCGCCCAGCACCACGTTCACCGTCAGTCGATGCAGCCAGGTGCCAAAGGCCGACTCGCCGCGAAAGCTGCCGAGTTTCTCCCAGGCGCGCACAAACGCATCCTGCGCAGCTTGGTCAGCCTTGGCGCTATCGCCATCGCACAAACGCCAGCACAGGCCATAGACCTTGCTGATGTGGGCGCGATACAGCCGCTCGAACGCCTTGGCATCACCGCGTACGGCCGCCTGCACATCCAGCTGCTCGGCAGACTGCGCCGCTACCTTTTCGGCATCCACAACCGGCACGAAACGACGCGGCGCAACGACACTGGCCTCGGGCGCATCCGCGAGGGTCATAAAAGCATCCGGGCTGGCGAGAGTTAGTTGCACCTCACTCTGATGCGCCTTGGGGCCGAAGGGTTTAGATGCCATGCGACGCGGCCCGGCAATCCGCGCCGCGCAGTGTGCGCACTGGCGTTTCCGATATAGATTGCTGCATCAAGGCCATCCTTGGCATGACGGTGCGCATCACCAACTCCCCTGCATGAACTCGCTCACTTTATTCTCCACCGCCGCGGCGGCGCATGTGCTGGCCGTGATGAGCCCCGGGCCTGATTTTGCCGTGGTCACCCGCCAGACGTTGGCGCATGGCCGCAGTGCCGGCCTGCTAACCGCGCTGGGTATTGCGGTCGGCATCGTGTTTCATGTTGCCTACGCTCTGTTTGGATTGGGCTGGCTGTTGCAGAAACTGCCGATGCTGCTGGAGCTGCTGCGCTACGGCGGCGCACTGTTCCTGCTGTGGATGGGTTGCAATGCGGTGCGCAGCAAGCCCGCAACCGGTGCGGCGGCTGTCGATACCGCGCGGCCCGATCCGCGCAGTTTCGTCATCGGGCTCACCACCAACCTGCTCAATCCAAAAGCTACGCTGTTTTTCGTCGCCCTCTGCTCCACGCTCATCACCAGCGGCACCCCGCTGAGCTGGCGCTTTGCGCTGGCGACGTGGATCGTCGTTTCGACCGGCCTCTGGTTCAGCCTGGTGGCATTGACGTTGGGGCATCCCGCCGCGCGACGCAGATTGTCTGCACACGCACATCGCATCGATCAGATCATGGGAGTGATCCTGATTGCGCTGGGCTTGTCGATTCTGGTGAGCGGATTGGCATTGTTAGTGCCTTGACGATCCGTAGTGATTCAAAGGGAGCGCGCAGAAGGTAATTAGCCTCTGTCGCTGTGTTGGTATTTCACAGGGAGACATCATGAACAAGAAACCATTCACGTTCGGCGCGCGCGCCGCTTTGCTGTGCGCAGTACTGGGCACACCGCAGTACGCGGTGGCGCAAGCGGCCACTACTACAGAGTCCGCCGACACGATCAAACTGAAAACGGTGGAAGTCACCGGCTCGCGCATCAAGCGGGCCGAAGGCGACTCACCCGTTTTGGTGCTCACCTCGGCGGACTTGCAGCAAAGCGGTATTGCCTCGGTGGGCGACATCCTGCAACGCCTGTCGGTCAGCGGCTCATCGCTCAACACCAAGTTCAACTCGGCCGGCAACTTCGGCTTCCCCGCTGATGGCGGCGGCGTGGGCTCCGGCTCCACCACCATCTCGCTGCGCAACCTGGGGGCGAAGCGCGTGCTGGTGCTGGTCGATGGCCTGCGCTGGGTCAACGAATCTTCGGCGTCGGGCGTTTCGGCGGCGGTGGATCTCAATACCATCCCGGCCAGCGTCATCGACCGCGTCGAAATCCTGACTGATGGCGCGTCGTCTCTGTATGGCTCTGATGCCATCGGTGGCGTCGTCAACGTCATCACCAAAAAGAGCCAGAAGGGCGGCCTGGCGCATGTCTATTTTGGCGACTACAGCACCGGCGACGGCAAGACGCATACCGGCAACATCTCGATGGGCGGCAAGACCGACCGGGGTGACTACTTCATCGACCTCAGTCACTACGAGCAGCGCGAAGTCAGCTCTGACGACTTTGACAATGCACGCTTCCCGGTGCCTGGCACGGGCCTGACCTTTGCTAGCTCAGCCACGCCGACGGGACGTTTTCGCTTCGTCCCCCAAGGCAACAACACCAATGGTGGTCTTTGCCCGCTGGACGACACGGGCACGGCGTTTTGCAACGTCACACCCAATGGCCCCGCCAATCCGCAGAGCTTTCCCGGTAACTTTCACCAGTTCACCACAGCGGATCGTTTTAATTTTTCACCCTTTAATTACCTGCTGACCCCCTCCCGCCGCACGGCGCTGTTCGCTCAGACCCGCATGAACGTCACCGACAATGTTCGTTGGTATGTGAAGGGGCTGTATCAGGCGCGAAACTCGGTCAACCAGGCCGCACCCGAGCCCATCTTTCTCGGCCCCGGCGCCGGCACGGGTGGTTTGGCAGACACGGTCGGGGTGGATGCCAGCAATCCCTTCAATCCTCTCGGCTATTCGCTCGACGCCAGCAATCTGACGCTGATTGCCCGTCGGCCGGTTGAGGGCGGGCCGCGCGTGTTCGATCAGAAGGTCAACACCTATTACCTGGCAACCGGCTTCATGGGTGATTTCAAGCTGCTGGACCGCCTGCTGTCTTGGGATATGAATTACGCCAGCAGCGTCAACTCGGCGTCGCAAAGCGTTGCAGGCACCTACAACATCCGCCGCATTGCCACGGCGCTGGGGCCGGTGGCCGGTTGTGTGGCTCCTTGCACACCGCTCAACATCTTCGGCGGACCGGGCACCATCACGCAGGATCAGCTCAACTACATCCAGTTCACCGAGAAAGACGATAGCCGCCAGAGTCTGGAGCTGTTCACGGCCAACATTTCGGGTGCGCTGCTGCCATTGCCCGCAGGCAGCCTGGATTTCGCGACTGGCTATGAGCACCGCAAACTGGCGGGTTCGTATTCACCCGACTCGGTCGTCGTCGCGGGTGAGTCCAACGGCGTGCCCTCGCTGCCGACACGCGGCCAATACTCCGTGGACGAGGCCTACCTTGAACTCGGCATCCCGGTGCTCGCGGATATACCCTTCTTCAACAAGTTCGATCTGAGTGTGGCCACGCGCTATTCCGACTACACGACCTTCGGCAGCACCGTGAAAAGCAAGATCGGCGCGCGCTGGCAGCCCATCGACAAGCATCTGGTGCTGCGTGGCAACTACGCGGGTGGCTTCAGGGCTCCGTCCGTCGGCGAAGCGTTCGGCTCACCAGCCCGCTTCGATGCCACCATCACCGACCCCTGCTCGGGTGCCACCGACCCGCAAACGGTCAGCAACTGCCAGGCGCTGGGTGTGGCCTCACCGGGCACGTTCGAGGCTGGCACGCAGATCGGCGTGCGTACCGGCGGCAGCCGCGACCTGAAACCAGAAACTGCCAAGAGCACCACGCTAGGTGTGCTTTACAGCCCTTCGTGGGCTGAGAAAACGGCCTGGGCAGATCGCGTCGATATCGACGTCACTTACTACAAACACGATGTCAAAAACGCCATCCAGGCACCGGATGCGCAAACCCAGCTGGAACGTTGCGTCGCCAGCGGCAATCCCAACTCTGTTTTTTGCAGCGGCATCACGCGCGCCAGCACGGGTGACATCAACGGCTTCAACAACACCCTGCGCAATCTGGGCAGCATCACCACGGCGGGTTACGACCTTGGCATCACCTGGGATGGCCCCAAGCTGCCCTTTGGCAACTTTGGTGCGAACTGGCAGACGACTTACGTCGAGAAGTTCAAGGCCATCGCCAACGACTCGGGCCTTGCCGAACCGCGTGGTGTGGGTAAAGAAGTGGCCGATAGCGGCATCCCCCGCTGGCGCTCGACTTTCCGCCTCAACTGGAAGTTGCAGGCCTACTCGGCCAGCTATGCCCTGCGCTACATCTCGGCGCTCACCGAGAAATGCGGTGATGCGGTGGACTTCGCTGTCTGCGGCAACCAAGCTGCGGCCACCAACAAGCTGGATTCTGTTTTCTACAGCGATGTGCAGGCCAGCTATACGCTGCCCACCGCGCTCAAGACCACGGTCAGTGCGGGCATCAACAATCTGTTCGACAAGGACCCGCCCACCTGCGTCAGCTGCTCGCTCAACGGCTACGATGCCTCGGTGTATGACCTGCCGGGACGCTTCGGCTACGTCGAAGCGACCTTCCGTTTTTGATTACTCGCGTAACGGTAAAAAAGGTGGCGCTGCCACCTTTTTTATTGGGCGGCGTAATAGAGTCACCAACACAACAATACAAATCAGGAGCGCGCGATGCGCAGCGAAGAAATCGAGTTCAACAGTAACGGCGTGCGCTTGCGCGCCGGCTTCTTTCAGCCCTCGGGCAAGACCTTGCTGAACAACCGTGGCGCGCCCTGCATCGTCATGGCGCACGGTCTGGGCGGCACGCGCGCTGCCGGGCTGGTGCCTTTTGCAACGCGTTTCGCAGAGGCTGGCTTCGCAGTGCTGGTGTTCGACTATCGCGGCTTTGGCAAAAGTGACGGCCAACCACGGCAGGTGGTGGATGTGCGGATGCAGCTTGATGACTGGGCCGCCGCCATTAGCCACGCACGCCGCATCAAAGACATCGACCCGCAGCGCATCGCCCTCTGGGGCAGCTCGTTTTCGGGTGGCTTGGTGGTCACGGCCGCCGTCGAAGATGGTCGTGTCGCCGCCGTGAGTTCACAGGGCGGCATGCTCGATGGCCTGGCGGCATTCACCCATCTGCTCAAGGTCGTTGGCCCCGTGCAGCTCGCCAAGGTCAGTGCACTCGCAACCCTCGATGCCGCGCGCGCCAAGCTCGGCCTGTCACGCATCACCCTGCCGGTGGTGAGCGCACCCGGCACGATGGGCGTGCTCACCACACCCGATTCCGAACCCGGCTATCTCGCCATCACGCCGCCGGATTGGGTCAATGCCATCAGCCTGTCGTGGATGCTGACCTTGCCGCTGTATCGCCCTAACCTGACGGCCAAGCGCCTGCCCTGCCCGACCCTGTTCTGTATTGCCGAGCACGATGCCGTGGTGCCGCCCGCGGCAGTTGAAGATGCCGCACGACGTGCAGGCGACAAGGCCGAGGTGCGGCGCTATCCGCGTGGGCATTTCGACATCTATGTTGGCGAAGGCTTCGAGGATTCGGTGCGAGACCAGACCGCTTTTTTCCTCAAACACTTGAAGCGTTAGCCTTCAAGGTCATTGACCAGCGCCGACCACGAGCGGCGCGGCAAACCGCAGCATCCACGCGAGGAGAATCGCATGCGCAGCACCGTTCAAAAAGGCACGGCGTACACGCTGTTCGTGTTGTTCCTCATCAACTTCCTCAACTTCTTCGACCGCGCCCTGCCCGGCGTGGTGCTGGAGCCGCTGCGTAAGGAGTTTGGCCTCTCCGACACGATGTCCGGCCTGCTCGGTACCGCCTTCATCCTCGTCTACGCCATTGCCGGCATCCCGCTCGGTCGGCTCGCAGATCGGCTTCGACGTGGAACCATTCTGGGCGCTGGTGTTGCGGCATGGAGCGTGTTCACGGGTGCCGCGGCATTCGTGACGAGCTTCCCCGGCCTGCTGCTCGCAAGGCTAGGCGTGGGCATCGGCGAGGCCACTTGTGCGCCGGCCGCCAACTCGATGATCGGCGATCTCTACCCCAGCCACCGCCGCGCCCGTGCGCTCGGCCTGTTCATGCTCGGCCTGCCGCTCGGCTCGCTTGCCTGCTTCGCACTCGGTGGCTGGATTGCACAAACCTACGGCTGGCGCGCGCCGTTCCTGGTGGCGATGGTGCCGGGGCTGATCGTCGCCGTACTCGCCTGGCGTCTGGTGGAGCCGCAGCGCGGTCTGCAAGACAAGGCTGCGCTCGCGCCGCTCACCGGCAATCCCTTCAAGCAGATTCTCTCGATCCAGACCGTGTGGTGGATCATCGTCTCGGGTGCCGCCATCAACTTCGCGGCCTACTCGCTCAACACCTTTCTGCCAGCGCTGCTGGTGCGGGTGCATGGTCTCAACATCGCGCAGGCCGGTGGCATTTCTTCACTGGTGCTCGGGGCCACAGGGCTTATCGGCCTCACCCTGGGCGGCATGCTGGCCGACAAGCTGCATCAAGCCTTCCCGCGCGGACGTCTGCTCTGTGGCGCGGTGGCTCTGCTCATCGCCGCACCGCTGCTCTGGCTGGGCCTCACCCAGCCGAAGGGCGCGATCACCGCACTCACGCTGCTGCTCTGTGGCGGCTGGCTGCTGTACTTCCTCTACTTCGTCACGGTGTATCCGGCGATTCAGGACGTGGTCGATGCCCGGCTGCGCGCCACCGCGATGGCGGTGTATTTCTTCTTTCAGTATGTGCTGGGCGGTGCGGTCGGCTCGCTGGTGACCGGCGCGCTCTCGGACCACTTTGCCAAGGCGGCGATGAGCGCTGCGGGGGCAACGGCAATGGCACCGGCTTACATCGCGCAGGGTTTGCAGCAATCCCTCGCGCTTGCCGTGCCGATGGCGATTGCAGTCACCGGCCTGGTGTTGCTGCTGGCCGCGCGCAGCTTCGTGGCCGATGCGGCGAAGCGCTAATACCTAAACGGGCTTGGCAATCGCCCGCCACAGCATTTCGAACAAGGGCCCAGCCTGTTTGGTGGGCGGCTCTTTCTGCCCGCGCAGGATGTACATCTGCACGAGGCGGAACATCACGCCCATGATGTAGTCGAGCAGATATTTCTGGTCGACCTCTTCAGTCAGCACACCCTTGGCACGGCCCTCGCCCAATACCTTCATGAAGGTGCCGAACAGCACGGGGTTCTGAAAGTTTTCCTGCTTGCGCCAGGTGTTGAGGTAGACCGAACTCATCACGATCTGGGCCACCTTGGGGTTCTTCTCGAAGTAATCCAGCGACACCCAGAACACCTTGCGCAGGCGCTCCTTGAAATCCTCGATGCCTTCGAGGTGATCGACCATGCGCATCGCTAGGCGACCCAGTGCGGTATCGAGGCTGGAGAACAGCAGCGCCTCCTTGCTGCCGTAGTACTTGTAGAGCGTTTGCAGGCTCACATTCGCGCCACGCGCGATCTCGATCAGACCCACACGGTGAAACTCGCGCTCGGCAAAGATATCCAGCACCGCCTCTTCGATGCGCGCGCGGGTGGGCGCATCCATCTTGTTGCGGTCTTCGCGGGCTTGCGCCTCGGCGGATGATTTTTCTCTGGCCATGTCGATAGTTAGTAATGACTGTTGTTTTTGTTTCTAGGGATTCAGCAAGTTTGTCACAGCCCCGCACGTTGACGAACTTCCTCCGGTATCACTAAGCTCGACACCGACCGTTGGGTATGCAGCGTGATAAAAACACGCCGCGCAACCTGAAGGCGCAACCCTCTAATCGTAATTAAAATTACCGAGACGAACAATGGCTGAGGCTTACATCTTTGACGCCGTGCGCACCCCGCGCGGCAAAGGCAAAAAAGACGGATCGCTGCACGAGGTCACGCCGATCCATTTGCTGAAGACCCTGTTCGATGCACTGAAGACCCGCAACCATCTCGATACCTCCTTGGTAGACGACGTGGTACTGGGCTGCGTCACCCCCGTGGGCGAGCAAGGTGCCGACATCGCGCGTATCGCCGTGCTCTACGCCGGCTGGGCCGAGAGCGTGGCGGGTGTAACGCAGTCGCGCTTCTGTGCTTCGGGCCTGGAGTCCGTGAACATCGCAGCGATGAAAGTGATGAGTGGCCAGGAAGACCTCGTCGTCGCCGGCGGCATCGAGAGCATGAGCCGCTGGGCCATGGGCAGCGACGGCGGCGCGATGGTGATGGACCCGCGCGTCAACGGTGGCATCGACTTCGTACCGCAGGGCATCGGCGCTGATCTCATCGCTAGCCTCGAAGGTTTCAGCCGCGAGGACGTCGACAACTTTGCTTCGCGCTCGCACCAGCGAGCCGCCGCAGCGCAGGCCGCTGGCTACTTCAACAAGACCCGCATCGCGGTGAAAGACATCAACGGCCTCACCGTGCTCGATCACGACGAGACCATCCGCCCCGCGACCACGGCCGAAACGCTGGCCAGCCTCAAGCCCAGCTTCGAGCAGATGGGCCAGATGGGCTTCAACGCCACGGCGCTGCGCAAGTACAGCACGGTCGAAAAGATCAATCACGTCCATCACGCCGGTAACTCCAGCGGCATCGTTGATGGCGCGGCACTGATGCTGATCGGCAGCAAGGAAGCCGGTATCAAGATGGGCCTCAAGCCCCGCGCGAAGATCAAGACCTGCCAGGTGATCGGCAGCGAGCCGACCATCATGCTCACCGGTATCGGCCCGGCCTCGAAAAAGGCGCTGAAGAAAGTCGGCATGAACGCGAACGACATCGACCTCTACGAGATCAACGAGGCCTTTGCCGCCGTGGTGCTGCGCGCCGCGCGTGACCTGGGCATCTCAACCGACAAGATCAATGTCAACGGCGGCTCCATCGCGATGGGTCATCCGCTCGGTGCCACCGGCTGCATCATCCTCGGCACCGCGCTCGACGAGCTGGAGCGCACGGGCAAGTCCACTGCGCTCGCCTCGCTCTGCGTGGGCGGCGGCATGGGCATCGCCACGATCATCGAGCGCGTCTAAGCGCCATCCATCCGAACGAATCTGGAAGACATATGAGCGCCATCGAATACACGGTTGATGCCGACGGCATCGCCACCATTACTCTCGACCTCAAGACCCGGCCAATGAACGTGCTGGCGGCCGAGCTGACCGAGCCCTTTGCCGAGGCCATTGCCAAGGTGGAGGGCGACGCCAGCGTCAAGGGCGTCATCATCACCAGCGGCAAGAAGGAGTTCCTGGCCGGGGCCGACATCGACGGCGTGTTCGCCATCACCGACCCCAAGCTCGCCTACGAGCTGGCCGAGCAATACAAGGCGCTGCTGCGCCGTCTCGAAAAATGTGGGCGCCCCGTGGTCGCAGCCCTCAACGGCACCGCGCTCGGTGGCGGCCTGGAGCTGGCACTCGCCTGCCACTACCGCGTCGCCATCAACAACCCCAAGAGCAAGTTCGGCCTGCCGGAAGTGAAGCTGGGCTTGTTGCCCGGCGGCGGCGGCACGCAGCGCTTGCCGCGCCTGATCGGCATACAGATGGCCTTGCAGCCCATGCTCGAAGGCAAGGAGTTTTCGCCTGCGGAGGCGAAGACGGCCGGCATCATCAATGAGCTGGCGACGGATGCTGAAGACATGCTCGCCAAGGCCAAGGCCTGGGCCATCGCCAACCCAAAGGCGGTCCAGCCCTGGGACGACAAGAAGTTCAAGTTCCCCGGCGGCGACAGCAAGAGCCCCGGCATGGTGCAGCTGTTCGCCATTGCACCGTCGATGGCGCACGCCAAGACGCAGGGCAATTACCCAGCCGCCGACAACATCCTGAGCTGCGTCTACGAAGGCGGCGTGGTGGACTTCGACACCGCCTGCCGCATCGAGTCGCGCTACTTCGCTGATCTCGTGGTGAGCCAGGTCAGCAAGAACATGATCGGCACGCTGTGGTTTCAGCTCAACGCCATCAACAAGGGCAAGTCGCGGCCAGAAGGTTTCGAGAAATCCACCGTCAAGAAACTTGGCGTGTTGGGCGCGGGCATGATGGGGGCGGGTATTGCCTATGTGTCGGCCAAGGTTGGGATCGAAGTGGTGCTGCTTGATTCGACGCAGGATGCGGCCGACAAGGGCAAGGCCTACTCCACCGCACTGCTCGAAAAGCTGGTGAAGAAAGGCCGCATGACGGCCGACGCGCAGGCGGCCTTCCTCAAGCTGATCACGCCGACTACCGATTACGCGCTGCTCGCAGGTTGCGATCTCATCATCGAGGCCGTGTTTGAAGACCGCGCGATCAAGGCCGATGTGACGAAGAAAACCGAGGCGGTGATCCCTGCTTCTGCCACCTTCGCATCGAACACTTCAACGCTGCCGATCACCGGCTTGGCCAAGGCGAGCGCACGTCCGAAGCAGTTCATCGGCCTGCACTTCTTCTCGCCCGTGGACAAGATGCCGCTGGTCGAAATCATCATGGGTGAAGAGACCTCGCCGGAAACACTCGCGAAGGGCTTCGACTACGTGCAGCAGATCAAGAAAACGCCCATCGTCGTCAATGATTCGCGCGGCTTCTACACCAGCCGCTCGTTCGCGACCTACGTGATGGAAGGTGCAGCGATGCTGCTCGAAGGCCAGCACCCGCGCAGCATCGAAGTGGCAGGCCTCAAGGCCGGTATGCCCGTCGGCCCGCTGGCGCTACACGATGAAGTGTCGATGTCGCTCAGCCTGCATGTGCTGACGCAAACACGGAAGGACTTCGCAGCAGAGGGCAAGACCATGGTCGAGCACCCGGCCAATGCGCTGATCGAGAAGATGGTCAACACCCTCAACCGCCCCGGCAAGAAGGCCAAGGCCGGTTTCTACGACTATCCCGACGTTGGCGAGAAGCACCTTTGGGCTGGTCTTGCCAAGGAGTTCCCGCTCGCCAAGGAGCAGCTCACGCAGGCCGAGATGATCGACCGCCTGATGTTCGCGCAGGCCAACGAAGCAGCCAAGTGTTTTGAAGAAAACGTGGTGATGACGGTGGCGGACACCAACATCGGCTCGATCTTCGGCTGGGGCTTTGCACCGCATCAGGGCGGTGCCTTGCAGTTCATCAATGCCATTGGCGTGGGCGAGTTCGTGAAGCGCAGCGAGGCACTCGCTGCCAAATACGGCGCGCGCTTTGCACCGGCGGCACTGCTGAAAAAGATGGCGGCGGAAGGCAAGCGCTTCGAGTGATGACGCATTCGGGCCGAGGCGGATGCCTCGGCCCGGATATCAGTCTCGGTGGCGGTCTTGGCGGCGGCTTCGACGATTGATGAAAACAATGGCTGGCATTGAGACAGATTCATGCGCGGATTCATGCTGAAGCAAGCCGTACGCGGTCTCATTGCGGCAGGATATTGATCCGACCCAATCCCTCAATCCAAGGTGTGTTTTAAGCCTTGGCTTGGCACCCGGTTTCGTTTTCTTTTCACGCCCTAGGAGTTTTGCCATGTTTTCACTGCTGATGAACTGGATGAAGGCCAACCACATCCTGCCGAAGATTTCAGACACCGAGCGCCAAGCGCTTGAGGCCGGCACGGTGTGGATCGACGGCGGCCTGTTTGGCGGCAACCCCGATTTCAAGCATGTGCTGGCCGAGCCGTACAGCAAGCTCAGCAGCGAGGAGCAGGCTTTCATCGACGGCCCCTGCGAACAGCTGCTGAAGATGTTCGATCATTACGAAGTGGCGACGACGCGGCGCATTCCGCCGGCGGTGCTGGACTTCATCAAGAAGGAAGGCTTCATGTCCTTCCTCATCCCCAAGCAGTACGGCGGCAAGGAGTTCTCGATTCTCGCGATCTCCACGATCATGGCCAAGCTCAATCCGGCCTCGACCACCATCGGCACTTATGTGGTCATCCCGAACTCGCTGGGCGCGGCCGAACTCATCAAGCATTACGGCACCGAAGAACAGAAAAACCACTACCTGCCTCGCCTCGCGCGTGGTGAGTTCGTGCCCTGTTTCGGCCTGACTGAACCCACCGCCGGCTCCGATGCCGCGAGCATCAAGGCCGAGGGTGAAGTATTCCGCGATACCGACGGCACGCTGAAGATCAAGATGAACTTCCGCAAGCGCTACATCACGCTCGCACCCGTCGCCAATCTCGCCACCATCGCCTGCAAGCTCGATGACCCGCAGAACCTGCTGGGCAAGGGCACGGATGTCGGCATCACCTGCGTGCTGATCGAAAAGGGTACGCCGGGCTTCACCAATGGCGATCACCACCAGCCGATCGGCGACCCCTTCGACAACGGCCCGCTCTATGGCAAGGACGTGATCGTGCCGGTCGCCAACATCATCGGCGGCGGGGCCAAGGCCGGCCAGGGCTGGCGCATGTTGATGGAACAGCTCGCAGGCGGCCGCATGGTGTCGCTGCCTGCCGGTGCAATCGGCGGTGCAAAGACCGTGGCCGCTGCAACCGGCGCCTACTCGATGGTGCGCCAGCAGTTCGGCATCGCCATCGGCAAGATGGAAGGTGTGGAAGAGAAGGTCGGCAAGATCGCAGGCCTCACCTACATGCTCGAAGGCGCACGCGTGTTTGGTTGCTCGGCGGTCGACAACGGCCAGCAGCCGCCGGTGGTTTCGGCAGTCATGAAGGCGTACTCGACAGAAATTGGCCGCGAGATCATCAAGGAAGGCATGGACGTGATGGCCGGTGCTGCGGTGATGCAAGGCCCCAACAACATTCTCGGTCGCGGTTATCAGTCCGCACCGGTCGGCGTGACGGTGGAGGGTGCGAACATCCTCACTCGCACGCTGATGATCTTCGGCCAAGGTGCGACGCGCTGCCACCCCTATGCACTCAAGGTGGTCGATGGTGTCGAGAAGAACGACGTCGCTTTGTTCCGCAAGAACCTGCTGGGCTGGATGCTGCACTTCGTGATGGGCTTCTTCCGTACCATCGTGCGCGGCCTCACGCGCGGGCTGACGGTGTCGGTGCCGGATGTACATGCCGACACCAAAACCTATTACCGTCGTCTAGGCTGGGCCGCAGCGCGCTATGGTTTCTTGACCGACATGGCGATGTTCGCCATTGGCGGCAAGTTGAAGATGCGCGGCAAGCTCACCGGCCGCTATGCCGATGCGCTCGCCTGGCAGCTGCTCGCCATAGGTGCGCTGCGCCGCTTCGAGGCCGAAGGCCGCAAGCCGGAAGATCTTGCACTGGTGCACTACGCACTCAACTACGCGCTGGCTGAAATCCAGCAGGCCTTCGTCGGCATCTATGCCAACTTCGATGGCGTGATCGGCAGCGTGATGCGCTTCTTCACCACGCCCTTCCTGCGCATCAACCCCATCGGTTCGATGCCGACGGACGACATGAGTGCTGCGGCAGCGCGCACCATTCAAAGCCACAACGCGCAGTTCAAGCGTCTGGCCGAGAACGTGTATCTGCCGGCCGAAGGCACGCCTGGCATGGGTCGCCTGCTGCGCGCCTTCCGTCTGGTCACCGAGGCTGAGCCCATATTGGCGAAGATTCACACGGCACAGAAGGACAAGCGCCTGCCGCGTGGCTCGGCCGAAGAGCTTGCACCTGAGGCCGCCTACAAGGGCGTCATCACCCGCGAGGAAGCCAATCAGGTCGCCGCCGCACTCACCGCGCGACTCGATGCGATCGAGGTGGATGTGTTTACGCCCGAGCAGTATTACCAGGAGAGCAAGGGCGACGAAGGAATCTACTTCGGTGCACCGGAGAAACTCGCTGCCTAATAGCACTGCATAGTGATCGAATCCGCCATCGGCATTGCCGGTGGCGGATTTTTCGTTTTGGCCCCACAAAAATCTCAATAACCATGAACCCACTGCTCTCCGGTCTCACCATTCTCGATCTCAGCCGCCTGCTGCCCGGCCCGTTCTGCTCGCTGTATCTGGCGCAGCTGGGGGCAACGGTCATCAAGATAGAGGAGCCGGGCACGGGGGACTACGCGCGACTGCTGTCGCCCGAGATGTTCGCGCTGGTCAATCGCGGCAAGAAGTCGATCACGCTTGATCTCAAGAATGCCGACGACGTCGCGAAGCTGCACGCGCTGGCAAAGACCGCTGACGTGGTGCTGGAAAGCTTTCGCCCCGGTGTGATGGACAAGCTCGGCTGCGGCTATGCCGCGCTCAAAGCCATCAACCCGCGCCTAGTGTTCTGCGCGCTCACCGGCTACGGGCAGGATGGCCCTTGGCGCGACAAGGCCGGGCACGATCTCAACTATTGCGGCTATGCGGGCGTGCTCGACCAGACCGGCGCGGCCGATGCAGCACCGGCGATGTCGGGCTTCCAGATCGCGGACCTTGCCGGTGGTGCACTCACCGCCGCGCTCGGCATCGTCGCGGCGGCAATGGGGGCCAAGGCCAGCGGCGAAGGCTGCTTTGTCGATGCCGCCATGTTCGACGGCACGCTGGCGCTGCAAACCACCACACTCTCCACCCTGCGCGCCGTGGGCGAGGCCGCAGCGCGTGGCAGCGACATGCTGAGCGGTGCGCTGCCGAACTACGCCGTCTATGAAACCGCCGACGGCCAGCACATGGCGATGGGCGCGCTGGAGAGCAAGTTCTTCGTGGCCTTCTGCAAGGCGGTGGAGCGGCCGGATCTCGCCAAGTTGCCGCTGGCCCCAGGCCCCAAGGGCGAGGCGCTGCGCAGCGAACTCACAGCCTTGTTCAAAAGCAAAACGCGCGATGCGTGGACGTTACTGCTGGTCGACGCCGATTGCTGTGTGACGCCGATCCTGAAGCCGGCTGAAGCGCTCCAAAGCGTGCAGGCCAAGGCGCGCGGGCTGATAGAAACAGTGGCAGGCAAACCCGCCGTGGCGATGCCGCTGGTGTTTGATGGCCAGCGCGGCGTGGCAGTGAGCGAGGCACCCAAGCTGGGGGCGGACAACACCGAGATTCTGGGCGCGCTGTAGCGGCAGCCCCTCTCCCCTACCCCTCTCCCGCAGGCGGGAGAGGGAATGAAAAAGACATCACTGCTTTTCGCGTTCGTCCTGCGCACGCAGCTCGCTTTCTTCACCCACGCGCGGCGGCTCGAAATGATGCGGTCTGGGCTTGAGCTGCTGCCAGTTGGCCGGTGGCGGGGGGCTGCCCTCGAACACCTGGTTGAGCGGCAGACGCGCGAGGCTATCGGCCTCCAGCGAGCCGAAGAGTAGCCACGGCCCCCATTCGCGTACGCTGGTGATGGGGCCGTAGGCGTCCTTGGCATCGTGCTGCAGATTGGCGATGACCTTGCCGTTTTCATCCAGCCCCAGCACCCAGGCCTTGTGCGCAGGCGCGGGCTGCAAGAACTTGGGCAGGCGCAGGGCCAGTTTCTTGATCCATGCCGGCTTGTTGGCCAGCTCATCCAGCGAGGCCGAGCGCGGTGAAAACAAGGCGAGCCAGAAGCGGTGGTTCTGCTCGTTGTAGCTGATGTTGTCGGGCAGGCCCGGCAGGTTGTCGATGAACACCTCGCTGGTGCCGGCCTTCTCGCCCTTGAGCCAGTAGCGCATCACGCGGTAGGCGGCGGTCTCGTTGACCAGCACGTAAGCGTCGTCCGGCCCCACGGCCACGCCGTTGGCGAACAGCAGGCCGTTCATCAGCACCTTGGTTTCCTTGCTGTCGACGTTGTATTGCAGCAGCCGGCCGGTGCCCTTGTGCTCGACGAACTCGTAGAGCACATCGTGCAGCGGATAGGCCGCGGCATCGGTGAAATAGAGGTTCTTGTCGAGGCGCGTGTTGGCCACGTCGTCGACTAGCGCAAACGGCACACCGTCTGCTGCGGTGGCTAGCACCGTCGGCGTGGTGCTGCTGCCGAAATGCAGCAGGCCCTTGTAGGCATCGGCCACCACCACCCCACCATGCGGGCCAAAGGCGATGCCCAGCGGCCGCCCCTCGCTCTTGCCGATCTCCTGATAGCTGCTGCCGTTGTAAGAGAACATCACGATGCGGCCATCGACATAGCCCGCGTAGATGCGGCCCGCCGCATCTACCGCAATGCCCTCAGGCCCCACGCCGACGCCGACGCCAAAGCGCTGCACGGCCTTCAATTTGTCGTTGGCGGCATACACGCCTTCAAGCGCCGGTGCCGGCGGCGGCACCCAGGCCACCGGCGTGATCGGCAGCGGCCAGAACAGCAGATAGCCCAGCGCAGCGACGACCACTACGGCAAGCAGCTGAAGGATTTTTTTCATGGGTTTTGGTCGGGGGCGCGAACAGCGCGGCGGCAAGGTAAAGTCGGCGGTGATGATAGCGCCGGTGTCAAAAACGCTGCATCGACTGCACGCTGCACCCGTCAGATCAAATCAAACACCCCTGGAGACCCGATGCTTGCCACCCAAACGCCGATCGAAAAACTGCTGCTGCGCGCCAAGGAAACACCCAACTGGCCGTGGTTGCACCAGAGCATCAACGGCGAGTGGCGGGCGTGGAAGTATCAGGAGATCGCCAACCAGGTGATGCGCATGGCCGCGGCCATCCAGAAGCTGGGCATCCCGCAGGGATCGGCGATCGGCATCGGCGGCCGCAACACCGCGCACTGGTTCATGGCCGATCTCGCCATCAGCGCCGCCGGCTGTGTGAGCGTGGGCCTCTACCCCAAGCAGTCGGCCGAGCATCTCAAGTACATCCTCGGGCACTGCGAAGCCAAGGTCGTGATCGTGGGCCCGATGATGGAGCCCAAGGAGTTCATGGATGTGCTGCCGCCCGAACTCATCACCATCCGCATGCCGTACCCCGATGCGCCGCCCTGCCAGCTGGAATGGGACACGGTTATTGCCGACAACACCCCGCTCGCCGCACCGATCATTCGCGGGCCGGAAGAGCTCATCACCCTCGTCTACACCAGTGGCACCACCGGCCACCCCAAGGGCGTGATGCTCAACTGGCGCAACGCCCAGTTCACCATCGATGGCCTGATGAAATCCATGCCGCCCAAGCGGGAAGAAATCTTCTTCAGCTACCTGCCGCTCGCGCACATGTTCGAGCGCGGCGCGGTGGAAATGTGCAGCCTCTACCTCGGCGCGCAGATCTACTTTCTTGAGCATCTCGAAAAACTGCCCGAGCAGCTCGCCTTCGTGCGCCCCACACGCTTCTTCGGCGTGCCGCTGGTCTACACCCGCATTCAGGCCGGCGTGCTGAAGAAAATGCCGCAGGAAAAACTCGACAAGTTGCTGAAGATTCCGCTGCTCTCCAGCGTCATCAAGAACAAGATCAAGAAGGCGATCGGCCTCGACCGCGCCTGGCTGATTTTCTCGGGTGCCGCACCCATGCCCAAGCCCTTGATCGAATGGTTCGCCAAGCTCGACATCCAGATCTTGCAGGGCTACGGCATGACCGAGAACAGCATCTACGCCAGCGCCAACCTGCCCAACGCCAATCGCATCGGCTCCGTCGGCAAGGAAAACCTCGGTGCCAACACCCGCATCGCCGCCGACGGCGAGATTCAGTACAAGCACCCCGGCGTGATGACCGGCTATTACAAAGAACCCGAGAAAACAGCGGAGACCTTCACCGAAGACGGCTACCTGCGCACCGGTGACAAGGGCCGCCTCGATGCCGACGGCTACCTCTACATCACCGGCCGCACCAAAGACATCTTCAAGACCATGAAGGGCAAGTACGTCGCCCCTGCACCCATCGAAGGCGCGCTGGCGCGCAATACCGACATCGAGCAACTCTGCTTCGTCGGCAGCGAACTGAAGCAGCCGATCATGCTCGTCTCACTCAACGACGCCGGCCGCACCAAGCCGCGCGAAGACATCGAGCGCGGTCTGGTGGCCGAGATGGAGGCAGTGAACACCACGCTGGAACCGCACGAAGCTATCGGCAAGATCGTGGTGGTGAAAGACCCCTGGACCATCGACAACAATCTGATGACGCCCACCATGAAAGTGAAGCGCAACGAAATCGAAAAGCGCTACCACACGCTCATCGCCAAAGAGGGCGAGACGCGCAACAAGGTGAGTTGGGAAGCCTGATGACCTGCCTCAGAGCACACCCGGACGCACCGTCAGGCGGCGGATAAGGCAAATGAGGTTCATCTTGCACACGCTGTAGCTCCCTAGAATTGCCGCATCCATTTTCTCTAAAGACACCGCCATGCAAGCCCCCGCCAAGCCCGCTGATGAAGGCAAGCGTCTGGAGACGCTGCGATCGCTGAAGATTCTCGATACCTCGCCGGAGGAGCGCTTCGACCGGCTCACCCGACTCGCCAAGCGCCTGTTCGGCGTGCCGATTTCGCTCATCAGCCTCGTGGACGACGAGCGGCAATGGTTCAAATCCAGCGTCGGTCTCGGCGCCTCCGAAACCCCGCGCGACATCTCGTTCTGCGGCCACGCGATTCTCGGCGACGACGCCTTTCTGGTGCCGGATGCCGCGCTGGATGAACGCTTCAGCGACAACCCGCTGGTCACCGGCGACCCGAAGATCCGCTTTTACGCCGGCTGTCCATTGGTGGTTTCCAACGGCAGCAAGATCGGCACGCTCTGCCTGATCGACCGCCAGCCGCGCGTGCTGAGCGCCGACGACCGCGAGCTGTTGCAGGATCTGGCTGCCATGGCCGAGCAGGAAATCGCCGCCGTGCAACTGGCGACCATGGACGAGATGACCCTGCTCTCCAACCGGCGCGGCTTCATCGCGCTGGCGCAGCATGCGCTGCACGTCTGCAAGCGCCAGCACAAGCCGGCTTCGCTGTTCTTCTTCGACCTCAACAAGTTCAAGCAGATCAACGACCAGTATGGACACGCAGAAGGCGACCGGGCACTCACGGTATTCGCTACCGCGCTGCGCAATATCTTCCGCGACTCCGATGTCGTCGGCCGTCTCGGCGGTGACGAGTTCGTGGTGCTGCTGACCGATGCCGATGCGGAGGCCTCCAGACTCGTGCTGGAGCGGCTGACGGCTGAGCTGGATCAGGTCAACAAGAACGATCGGCGCGGCTACGACATCCAGTACAGCGTCGGGGCTGCCCAGTTCGATCCGCAGCGGCACGCGTCGATCGAGGCCTTGATCGAAGAAGCGGATGGCTTGATGTACGAAGACAAGAAGAAAAGGCAGCAGACCGCCGCCATGCCTTAAACGCCATTGCGCTTATGCTGTGTCCGACGTGATCGGGAGGAGACCTGACATGAATCGAGCCAGTATCGTGTTGGCGCTTGGCGCAGCCGTTTTTCTGGCCGCCTGCGGCGCAGATTCCAGCCCCTCGAAGTTGCCACCGGTGGCCGTCGGTGCACCCGCGACACCCAAGGCCATCTGCGGCCCTGGCTCGCGACCCGAACTCGGTATGCAGGGCCGCATCAGCCGCGCCGAACACGTCAGCGGCCGTGCCGCAGAGGGCTACACCTGCAACACCGAGATGGTCGGCAGCTACACGGTCGAGACCGCCATCGGCACCGTGGGTGGCTTCAAGGTGGAGCGCTACGTCGATGCCGCCGGCCACGACTGCGCCTACTACGACACCACGCTCGCCTACCCGACCAACTTCGGCACCGGCGAGTCTGGCGTGAACGTGCTGGACATGAGCAACCCCGCCAAGCCGGTGCTCACCGCAAGGCTGCAAACGCCCGCGATGCTCACACCGCACGAGTCTCTGGTGGTGAGTCAGAAAAGCGGCCTGATGGCCGCCGTCACCGGCAATCCCGCGCTGTATCCGGGCTTCGTCGACATCTATGACCTCTCGAAAGACTGCCGGCACCCCGAGGTCAAATCCATCGCCTCCTTCGGCCTCACCGGGCACGAGAGCGGCATGTCGCCAGACGGCAAGACCTTCTACACCGCCTCGCCCGGCACACCGACGATCACCGCCATCGACATCAGTAATCCGGTGCTGCCCAGGATTCTGGGCGTGATCCCGTTCTTTTCGCACGGTCTGTCGATCAGCGATGACG
Organism: Stagnimonas sp.; assembly: GCA_965279705.1. Classification (GTDB taxonomy): domain Bacteria; phylum Pseudomonadota; class Gammaproteobacteria; order Nevskiales; family Nevskiaceae; genus Stagnimonas. Next base: position 920,787 of record OZ257257.1, on the reverse strand, counting down.
GCAGCCGCGCCTACCTCGCCGGGGTGGGACTTGCCGGCGCCGCCTGCGCTTATGGCGTGACGTGCAGCCTGCCCGACCTGCCGAAGGATCGCGGCCTGATCATTCTCGACATCTCAGACTTCCAGGCCCGCAAGCCCAACCCGCAGGCGCGCGAAATCTCACGCCTCACCTGGACGCCTTCGAGCATCCCGCAGAACGCCCTGCCCTTCACACGAGATGGTCATCCATACCTCTTGGAGATTGACGAGTTCGCCCGCGAAAGCGGCGTGGGTGCCGCACGCATCATCGACATTGCCGACGAGACCAAGCCCAAGGTGCTCTCCAACATCCGCCTTGAAGTGCACAACCCGGAAAACTTCGCTGCCATCGCCAATGATCCGGGCGCTGCCTTCTCGCTGGGCCAAGGTTACGCCGGTCATTACTGCAACCTGCCGACGCGTGTGAACCCCGACATCGTCGCGTGCAGCATGATCATCTCGGGCTTGCGCGTGTTCGATATCCGCGACCCGGCCAGGCCGCGTGAAGTCGCCTATTTCAATCCGCCCCTGACGCCGCGCATCACCCCCATCCTCGAGGCCAGCGGTTATGCCATGTCCAGCCCCAGCTTCGTGCCCGAGCGCAAGGAGATCTGGTACAGCGATGTCTACAGCGGGTTCTATGCCGTGCGGGTGACCAATGGGGCCTGGGCGAATTGAAGGGTGCGCAGCAACGGGTGGATTCAGCGACGCTCTTGCGCACAGGTTCGATCTGCGCCGCAATGCCGCAACAGCAGAGAACGACCGAGCCTGCCGCTGGATTTTCTATAACAATCTGATGACCCTTTCCCCTAACGTGGCGTCCACTCATGACCACTGACGAAGCTCAACGTGACATGCGCCTTGCCTACTTGTCAGGCGCTCCCGGCATGCTTGCCTCCGCCCTTGCATGGTTTGTTGCAGGCCTCGTTGCAATGCAGACATCTCCCTCAAACGCTGTCTGGGCGTTGTTCGTGGGCGGCATGCTCATCCATCCGGCGGCGGTCTTGCTCTGCAAGGCCCTGGGCCGTTCGGGCAAGCATGCCAAGACCAATCCGCTCGGCGCTCTCGCTCTGGAGGGCACGGCGTGGCTGATCCTTTGCCTTCCCATCACTTACGCCGTTTCTCAATTCAATGTGCGGTGGTTCTTTCCTGCCATGCTTCTCGTCATTGGCGGTCGCTACCTCACGTTTCGCACGCTCTATGGTCTGCGCGTCTACTGGGTGTGCGGTGTCGTGCTCGCATTGGCAGGCTATTTCCTCGCTGCATCAAAAGCGCAGCCCTACGTCGCGGCCTTTGCCGGTGCGTCCATCGAGGCCGCTTTCGCCGCCGCAATTATCCTGAGGGCGAAGCATGCCGCTGCGGTTTAACCCGCCCGTCGAAGAAGCCTCGTCCGTTGCTTGACTTGGCTTTCGACGCATTGAAATGACGCGTGCCGAAGCGGCATTTCTGCCTCAAACCAGCGGCTTTCTGATCGACGCTCTCAACGTCGCGTACTGGTGCGGCAATCCGCCAACCCTGCGCGTGCCGCTGGCATTGACGGCGCAACTGCTGGCCGATGGGCACCGTGCCCTGATGGTGTTCGATGCCAGCGCCCGCCATCAGCTGAAGCATGAGCACGATCCATACGCTCAGCTCATTCAGCACCACAACCACTGCATCGAAGCGCCTTCGGGCCGCTCTGCCGATGGCGTGCTGCTGCGGCTTGCCCGATTGAACGGTGCCTGCATCGTCAGCCGCGATCACTATCGCGACCATCGCCGCCGCTACCGCAAGCTGATTGACGACCCCAGCCGGTTGATGCCCGGCTTCGTCAAGGACGGCCAGCTGGTGGTGCCCGCATTGGCGCTGAATGCAGAACTGCCCGCTTCGGCAGCGGCAGCCTGGAAGTCACTGCAAGCGCTCTTCAGCGACAAGCCGCAGGTGATTTTTCGTCAGCCGCCCGACCCCACTGCCGCGGGCATGCTGCCGTGTGCGGCGGCGTCTGCCCACCTCGATCGTTGAGGGCACAGGACATGCAGCCCTGTTCGACGCGACGCGGCAGCACCCGGCGGTGCCTGATCGTGGCTGTGTTTTTCTTGCTGACGGTCTCGAATGCGCAAGCAACGGACCCCGCAGCCATCGCGCAGACATCGGCTGTTGCACCGACCACGGCGGAGGTGCTGTTTTATACAAGGCCGCTGGTCAAGGCGCGGCTGCGGATGCCAGAGAGCTTGCAGCAGTTCAGCGTCGTCACCGTTCAACCAACGCCGGACGACGCTTTCCGGTTTGCGGTGATGGTTCGGTTCCGCGCCAAAACGCCCTTCGGCGCCTTGACCGAACACGAGGCACGGTTTCACATGAAGCGCACTGCCAGCCAGAAGCTCTGGATCGTGACGGCCGAGTAAGAGGCGGCCACGAAAACCGCCAGCCGCTCAAAACCCCAGCAGGTAACCGCGCTCCGGCGGCGTCTTGCCGTCCAGCGTCTCGGCGTAGGCCGCCGCCATCGCCGATGCGCCGCGATGCTCTTGCACCTGTAACCAGTGGCCGACGGCGGCGAGAAAGGGCTTCCAAGCCGCGCTAACGCGCAACTCCAAACCACCGGCGCCCCAATCCGCGCCGCGCTTCTTGGCCTGTGTGGGCGCAAAGAAAAACGTTGGCTTGACTCCCGGCAACGCGTGCTGGGTGGCGCGTTGATCCCAGTGCGTGCCACCCACCATGCAGCTGTAGACGAGAGCCTCGCCGAAGTGATGATGCAGGTCGTGGATGAGCTGGCCGTTGCCGGCCATGTCGACGAACACCGTCTTCTGCGTGGCGGGCATCTGCTGAAGTGCGGCGTAAGGCAGCACGCGGTGATAGCAGCCGGTGCGCTCGACGAATGCGCTGTTGCCAGGCGAGGTGAGGCCGATCACCTGCACAGCACCGCGCTGCTTCAACTGGTGCGCCACGCCGAGCGCGGTCTTGCTGCTGGCGCTGCTGAGCACCACGGCGCTGGCGCCGAAATAATCATTGTCGGCAAGGAAATCCTCGATCAGGAACGAGGTGACGAACAGCGGCCTCAGCAGCGCCTGTTCGGCCTCGCGCGCGGGGTCGTAGCCGGCGTCTTTCAGCACCCGGTTGTAGGTGTTGTAAATACTGGGCAACGACGTACGATGCGGTGCGGCGTCGGTCACCAGGCTTTCGCCGACGCGACCGGGCTGGAGGACGAGATGCGTGGACATGGGCAGGTAGCCATACAACCGCTCGCCTTTCGTTACACCGGCATGGCGCGATTCGAGCACGTCGGCGAAACCCCACACCGGGATGCGCCCCCAGGCGGCGTTACTGGCGGGGAAGAACTGCCAGTACGCCATCGAGTCGCCGAACACGGCGTAGGTGATGTTGTTGGCGGTGAAAGCGAAGCGATCAATCTTGAGCAGCACCTCACCGTCCTCGAGCGGCGGCAGCATGCGCTCGACGAACCGGGTCTGGTGCAGGTCGTCCTTGCGGACCAGAAAATCGGTGCAGGTGACGGCAGACATGGCAGCTCCTCGATGGATGGCGCTGCCTCTGCGCTTACGACTTGCGGGCGGCGTCCTTGCGGCGGAAGTAAAGCACTTTCTCCACCTTGGCGACGCGCTGGCCCTGCTCGTCCAGCACCTCGACGACATAGGTCGGCGTGTAGCGCGCGCCGTTGGCGGTTTCTGCCCGCACGGTGGCATCGTCCTGTGGCGTGAGCGTGAATACCGCGCGCACCGTGCCCTTGCCGGGACGCTCGAAATCGATGCGGGCGGCCTTGTCCCAGATCACGAACTCGCGCCCAAGGCGACTGATGAACATGAGCATGTAGAACGGATCGCACATCGAATACAGGCTGCCGCCAAAGTGCGTGCCGACGGCATTGCGGTTGGTGCGCAGCTCGCGCAGCTCGACGACGATGCGGCCGAAGTCGGGAGCGACCTCCACCACGCGGATGCCCGCACCGCGATACGGCCCCCAGAGATTGAGGTAGGTCTTGAACAGCCAAGGGGTCTTGAACAGGCGGTCGCGCAGCGTCATGGGCAGGCTCTGGAGATCAAAGAAAGTACCGCGATCTTCGCCGTGGTCGCCAGCGTCCCGCAATGACCTGCGACGTTATGAAAACACCACCGTCTTGTTACCGTGCACGATCACGCGGTCTTCCACATGCCAGCGCACTGCACGGGCTAGCACCTGCCGTTCGAGGTCACGGCCCAAGCGGCGCAGATCGGGCACGCTGTGGCGGTGACTGACGCGGCCCACGTCCTGCTCAATGATCGGCCCCTGGTCGAGATCGGCGGTGACGTAATGCGCAGTCGCGCCGATGAGCTTCACGCCGCGCTGGTCGGCCTGCTGGTACGGGTCGGCACCGACGAAGGCGGGCAGGAAGCTGTGGTGGATATTGATGATCTGGTGCGGCCAGTCCGCCACGAAACCGGGCGAGAGGATGCGCATGTAGCGGGCGAGCACGATGAAGTCGGCGTGACCGTCCAGCAGCGCGCTCATCCGGGCCTCGGCTTCGGCGTGGGTGGCGGCGTCGATCGGCACGTGCTCGAAACGCACGCCGAAACTCTCCACCGCCTCGCGCAGATCAGGATGGTTGGAGATCACCATTGGAATGTCGACCCTGAGATCGCCGCGCTGCCAGCGCCAGAGCAGCTCCATCAGCGCGTGGTCGTGCTTGCTGACGAGAATCGCCATGCGCGGCTTGATGGCGGCGAAGCTGATCCACCACTCCATGTCGTAGCGCTTGGCCACCAGCTCGCCAAAGGCGCGGGCGAGTGCATCGCCGGTCACGTCGAGCGTCGGCGTCTGGAACTCCAGCCGCAGGAAGAACTTGCCGCCGTACGGGTCGCTGGAGTGCTGGTCCAGCTCGGTGATGTTGACGCCGTGGTGATACAGAAACGTGGTGACGGCCGAGACGATGCCGGGTTTGTCCGGGCAGGTGACGCTGAGTCTGGCCGTGGTTTCGGGCGTACTGGTCATGCCGCGGGCAGCAGCGCCTTGAGCTTGGCGGATTCTTCCGGGAACCAGGGGCCGTTGGCCTTGAGTGCTTCAGAGGCAGCGAGCTTGGCTTCGTCGGCGCGCTTCAGGGCCAGCAGCGATTGCACCCGCGCCTGCGCGTTCTTCAGGCGATTGACGCCATAGGCCTTTTCAGCGGCCTTGGCGAACCAGGGCAGGGCTTTTTCGTGCTCGCCGCGCGCGGCCAGTACGCGGGCATAGCGGTTGGCGTAGACGTAATCATCCGGGTAGGCGACGACCAGCTTTTCGAGCAGGGCATCGAGCTTGGCGCTGTCACCAGCGGCGTCGTAGAACACGCGAAGGTTGTCGGCGGCGTTGCGGTCGGCCTTTGCACTCTTGGCGATCTTGGGCTCGAAGTAGCGGATGCCCTTCTGGAAGGTCGCCGCCTTGGCCACCGTGTTGCCCTGCGCCTCATAGAGATCAGCCAGCGAAAACACTGCGCTGCGTGCATCGGCGCAACCCTGCTTCCTGGCCAGCACGGTGGCGGTCAGCAGCTTGTCGAAACGCGGCGCCTGTGCGGTGAGAAACGTCTTGCGGTGCTCGCCAGCGTCCTCCTTGCTGCACTCCAGGGCGGCGTCGAGATCGTACGGGCTCTCGCAATCGAGCTTGTCCATCAACGCCTTTTCAGCGGCAACCAGGCAGGCCTCGGGCTGCTTGGCCTTGGCGGCATTCTTCAACTCAAGACGGGACAGCGTGCGCTGCACGGCGAGGTCTTTTTTTGCAGGGTCCTGCGCGGTAGCGGGCAACGAGGCAAACCAATCGAGTCCGCCCTGCCCTTCGTTACGGGCGAGGTAGCCGGCGAGCACGATCTGCGTGGCAGCGAGGCTGCCCTTGCCACCCGTTGCGGCCTTGGTGCGCAGCGCCTCCACCGTGGTGTTGCGCTTCGTGATCGCACCCAGCTCGCTGTAGAACTGCTGGCGTGTGCGCTCGGCGTTGATACGGCCCAGCTCCTGGCCCTCGGCGTTGAGCACCACGTAATTGGGCAGTGCCTTGACCGAGAACTTGTCCTTGAGTGCGGCGCCTTCAGGCGAGTCGGCATCGACTTCAAGCACCACCGTCGTGCGCTCGACGCTGGCCCACTCGGCGCCGTTGAGCACGGTCTTTTTCATGAAGTAGCAGGAGTAGCACCAGGGCGCGTGAAAATCGAGCAGCACCGGCTGCTGCTTGGCCTTGGCTTCTGCCAGTGCGGCATCCAGCGGGCTGCCCTCGGCATGGGCCAACACACTGCTGGCAAAAAGAATCGTGGCGATCAGTAGATTACGCATGGCGGCTCACCCTCAGGGCAATGGCGGCAGGTTTTTGGGGGCATCTTCCGGCGGCTTGGCGAAGTAGACAATGCGGGCGTTGTAGGCCTTGCCGGTGGCGGGGTCGTGGATGTTGGAGACACCCTTGTATTCAAGCAGGCGCTTGGCATCGGCGTCGTAGAGCAGGTTGAGGTCGGGTGCCACGAAGCGCAGCAGCGAGTCGGCCTGCACCAGCAGTTTCACCGCCGGCTTGCCCTCGAAAGTGCCCATGCCCACTTTGTTGATCTTGAAGCGATAGCTGTCGAGCTGGCCGGCGACGGCAAACTTGAAGTTGACCGTCTCGCCCTTCACCAGCTGGGCGAGGTGGTCCTGCACGGCGTGGTTGAAGCCTGAGTCGGCTGCATTGAGGCCCTCGGCACGCGCGATGGATTTGCGCTTCTCCTTGCCCTTGCCGGAAATCTTCAGCATGTCGATCGTCTGGCCATTGGCGGTGATCGCCTCGGCATAGCCCTCGCCCGGCAGATCGAATCGGAACTTGGGCACGTAGGCATCGGCGCGGTAGTCCAGCGTTTTCTTGCCGACTTCCTTGCCGTCTGGCGTGTAGTAGCGGATGGTGCTGGCCACCTCTTTGCCACCTTCGAACTGCGGGCTGTGCACCTCGGTGTAGAGGTATTTGCCGCTGTCCAGATCGTAGGCGTAGCCGTAGAAGCTGCCCTCGGCATGGGCACCCAGCGCCATAGCGCTCAGCAGCAGCGCCGCCGCGGCGCGGGCGAGAAACGGAAAGCGCATGACGAATCCTTGTGCGGGCATGAGGGCCGAAATCGTAACCGTTGCCAGCCGCACCTGCGATGACTCGCGGCCCGTCGCGGCCTACTTTTCGACGAAAGCGCGCTCGATCACGTAATCGCCCGGCGTGCCGATATGCGGCGAGACGACGAAGCTGCGCTTGTCGAGCAGCACACGGCAGTCTTTCAACATCGCGTCGCTGCCGCAGATCATCACGCGATCGGTTTCGGGGTTTAAGTGCGGCAGGCCGATGTCGTCACAGAGCTTGCCGCTATCCAGCAGCTCGGTAAGGCGGCCCTGATTACGGAAGGGTTCGCGCGTCACCGTCGGGTAATAGATGAGCTGATTCTTGACCAACTCGCCCAGCGACTCGTCATTAGGAAGGTCCTGCGAGATGTAATCGTGATAGGCCAGATCGTTAACGTTGCGCACGCCGTGGATCAGCACGATCTTCTCGAAGCGCTCGTAGGTTTCCGGGTCGCGGATGGTCGAGAGAAACGGCGCCATACCGGTGCCGGTGCTGAGCAGATAGAGGTTCTTGGCCGGCTTCAAGTCGTGCAGCACCAGCGTACCAGTGGGTTTCACACCCACCAGCAGCTCATCGCCGACCTTCACATGCTGAAGGCGCGAAGTGAGCGGGCCGTTCTGCACCTTGATGCTGAAAAACTCCAGCTTGTCCTCGTAATTCGGGCTGGCGATGGAATAGGCGCGCAGCAGGTTCTTGCCTTCCACATGCAGGCCAATCATCACGAACTGGCCGTTCTCGAAGCGCAGGCCCGGATCACGCGTGGTGGTGATCGTGAACAGCGTGTCGTTCCAGTGATGGACTTTGGTGATGCGTTCAGTGCGAAAGGCGGCGGCCATCGTGGCGTGCTCGAAAGAAGGGACTGAAAATTGGGCGCGAACATTAGCATCATCGCGCACCGACTTACGGCATATGGATATTCGCTTTTGCCGGTATGCAGTCGCTCGGTGCGGATGCTGCCATTGCCATGATCGTGCTCGTCTTTGTTCCGGGTGGCTTCATGCGTATGAATGAGGACGTGCCGCTCAGTCTGTCGCAGCCGGCAGGGCGGGCAGCGTACTGGCATCCCTCCGCGCCGCTCGATGCGCCAGCCGATACAGGCCCGGCAGAACCAAAAGCGTCAGCAGTGTCGAGGAAAGGATGCCGCCGATCACCACCGTCGCCAGCGGCCGCTGCACCTCGCTGCCAATGCCTGTGTTGAAGGCCATCGGCACGAAGCCCAGCCCGGCGACGAGTGCGGTCATCAGCACCGGGCGCAGACGGGTCATCGCCCCTTCGAGAATGGCCTCGTCCAGCCCCCTGCCCGTTTCACGCAGGCTGCGGATGAAGCTGACCATCACCAAGCCATTGAGCACCGCCACACCGCTAAGGGCGATGAAGCCGACGCCAGCGCTGATCGACAAGGGAATGTCCCTCAGCCACAGCGCCAGCACGCCGCCGGTGAGCGCCAGGGGCACACCGCTGAAGATCACCAGCGCATCCCGCAGCGAGCCGAAGGCCATCAGCAGCAAGCCCAGAATCAGCACCAGCGTCACCGGCACGACGATGGCAAGGCGCCTGCTGGCCGACTGCAACTGCTCGAAGGTGCCACCGTAATCGAGCCAGTAACCGGCCGGCAGTTTCACCTCGGCATCGACGCGCTGCTGCACCTCGGTGACGAAGCGGCCGAGGTCGCGTCCGCGCACGTTGGCGGTGACCACCACCCGCCGCTTGCCCTGCTCGCGGTTGATCTGGTTGGGGCCGGGGGCGATGGTGACTTCGGCGACCTCCTGCAGCGGCACATAGCCACCACCGGGTAGCGGCACGGTCAATTGCTCGAGCGTGCGCGGGTCGGCGCGCACGGCATCCGGCAGCCGCACCACGATCTCGTAGCGACGGTCGCCCTCGAACAAGGTGCCGGCATCGCTGCCGCCGAACGCCGTCGCTGCCACCGCCTGCACATCGGCCACCGACAAACCATAGCGCGCGAGGATTTCACGCCGGGGCGTGATGCTCATTACCGGCAGGCCAGTGGTCTGCTCGGTTTTTACATCCGCCGCGCCGGGGATTTTCGACAGCACGGCTTCAATCTTCTCGGCTTCTGCATTGAGCACATCGAGATCATCCCCGTAGACCTTCACCGCCAGGTCGGAACGCACACCGGAGATCAGTTCGTTGAAGCGCATCTGGATCGGCTGCGTGAACTCGTAGTTATTGCCAGGCACCCGCAGCACGGCGGCTTCGAGTTCGGCGACCAGCTGCGTTTTCGGCTTGCGCGGATCGGGCCATTGCTTGCGGTCTTTCAGCATCACGAAGGTATCGGCCACCGAAGGCGGCATCGGGTCGGTCGCCACTTCGGCGGTGCCGAGCTTGGCAAAGACGCTGGCCACTTCCGGCAGCTTCCTGATCTCGCGCTCCAGCACTTGCTGCATGCCTACAGCCTGCGACAGCGACGTGCCGGGGATACGCAGCGCGTGCAGGGCGATATCGCCCTCGTCCAGGCTGGGAATGAACTCGCTGCCCATGCGGGTGGCGAGCCAGCCGCAGGCGAGCACCAGCACCACCGCCGCCATCGCCAGCAGCGCGCGCGCCTTGAGCGCTGCACGCAGCAGCGGCTCGTAGGCCCTGCCGACGACGCGGAGGATTGGGTTTTCCTTCTCCGAAATCTTGCCGGTGAGCACCAGTGCGACGGCTGCCGGCACGAAGGTGAGCGAGAGCACCAATGCGGCGATGAGCGCCATCACCACGGTCGCGGCCATCGGGTGGAACATCTTGCCCTCCACGCCCGTCAGCGCGAACAGCGGGATGTAGACAGCCGTGATGATGCCGACACCGAACAGGCTGGGGCGGATCACTTCGCGGGTCGAGGAATAGACCGTTTCCAGCCGCTCTTGCAGCGTCAGCGCACCGCGGCCTTGCTGCGCTTCGGCCAGTCGCCGCACGCAGTTCTCGACGATGATCACCGCGCCATCAACGATCAGTCCGAAGTCAAGCGCGCCCAGCGACATGAGGTTGGCGCTGACCTGGTTCTGCACCATGCCGGTGATGGTGCCGAGCATGGCAAGCGGGATGACCAACGCGGTGATGAGCGCGGCGCGCAGGTTGCCGAGCAGCAGGAACAGCACGACGACGACCAGCAGCGCGCCTTCGAGCAGGTTCTTCTTCACCGTGCCCAGGGTCTTGTCGACCAGCGCGGTGCGGTCGTACATCGTCCGCGCTTCGAGCCCGGCTGGCAGACTTTTCTGGATCTCTGCCAGCTTGGCGGCGACGGCGCGGGACACCTTGCGCGAGTTCTCGCCGACCAGCATGAACACAGTGCCGAGCACCACCTCGTTGCCATCGAGTGTGGCCGAGCCGGTGCGCAGCGCGCCGCCCCAGCTGACTTCCGCCACTTCGCCCAGCGTCAGCGGTGCGCCGTTCACCATCGTCACCACCACGCGCCGCAGGTCGTCGAGCGTGCCCACCTGCCCCGGCGAGCGGATGAGGTACTGCGCGCCATTGCGCTCGATGTAGCCCGCACCTTGGCTGGCGTTGTTGTTGGCGAGTGCGGTCATCACCTCGTCCAGCGTCAGGCCGTATGCCAACAGCTTTGACGGAATGGGCGAGACCAGCACCTGTTTCTCGAAGCCGCCGATGCTGTTGACCTCGGTCACGCCCGGCACCTTGGCGAGCTGCGGCCGCACGATCCAACGCATGGCGTCGTGCAGGTCGTAGGGCGTGTAGGCACTGCCATCGGCCTTGCGCGCACCCGGCAGCGGATCGACCGTGAACATGAAGATTTCCCCCAGGCCGGTGGCAATCGGCCCCAGCGAAGGCTCGATTCCCGACGGCAGCAGACTCTTCACCTGCTGCACGCGCTCGCCCACCAGCTGCCGCGCAAAGTAGAGATCAGTGCCGTCTTCGAACACCACCGTCACCTGCGACAGACCGTAGCGCGAGAGCGAGCGGGTTTGCTCCAGGTGCGGCAGGCCAGCCATCGCGTTTTCGATGAGCGTGCTCACGCGCTGCTCGGATTCCAGCGGTGAATAGCCAGGCGCCTCGGTGTTGATTTGCACCTGCACGTTGGTGATGTCGGGCACCGCATCAATCGGCAGGCGCGTGGCGTTGTAGAGGCCGAGCGCACCGATGAGCAGCACTGCGGCCATCACCAGCCAGCGCTGCGCCAGCGAGAACTTCAGGATTTTTTCGATCATGGTGGCGCTCCTAGTGGTCGTGCGAAGCGCCGGACTTTTCGATGTCCGCCTTCACCAGATAGGAGTTCTCGACCACGATGGCGGCACCCGGTTTGAGGCCGCTGACGATCTCCACCCGCTCGCCATCGCGTCGGCCCAGAACGACTGGCTGTACCTGGTAGCGCTCACCCTCGTTGACGAATACGACGTGCCAGTCGCGGAAGGTTTGCAACGCCGTCAGCGGCACCACCAAGGGCGCAGGCGCGCTACCCACCGTGACTTCGGCATTGATGAACTGGCCGGGTGTCCACTGAGCCTGGCTGTTGTCCAGCACCACCCGCGCAATGAGCGCCTGGGTGGCACTGCCAACCGGTGCGACGAAGCCGATGATGCCCTCGCCTTTCGCCGCCCCATCGGCGGCCCTGACGCGCACGGCCTGCCCCGGCGTGAGAGCGCCGCGATCACGCGGGAACACATTCAACTCCGCACGCACGCTGCTGAAATCAGCGATCTCGAACAAGGCCTCGCTGCCCGCCGCCTCACCGGGATTGGTGTGGCGCGCGGTGAGCGTGCCCGCGATGGGTGCGGTGACCGCATACACCTGCAAGCTCTCGTTGCTCTCGATGGTGGCGAGTGTCTGACCCTTGCGCACGGCATCGCCGACGTTCACGGACACGCTGCGCACTGGGCCGGGGAAGCGCGCGGTGACTTGGCGAAGACGCTCTGGGTCAGGCTGGATCGCGCCATACAGCGAGAGCGTCTGATGCAGCACGCCCTCGCCTGCTACCGCCACTTTCAAGGCAGCGGCTTGCGCCATGTCGGCGGCGATGGTCACCTCGCCTTCGGGCGAGTCATAGCGCCACTCATGAGTCTTGCCGGCATAGATGGCGGCGACATTCACTGTGAAGGAATGCGGCTCGTAGACCTCCGTCGCGCTCAGCAGGTAGTCGTCTTTCGGGGCAAACCTGTGCTGATCGGTAACACCTCCGGGCAGACCGTTGATACGGCGCAAGGCCATCGTCACCTGTACGTCTTTCAGGGCGATGGGCTTGCCGCTCTGTGTCGGATACAGCCGAAACTCCGGCGGCACGCCGTTTTCAAAAATGCTGACTTCAAGCGCGAAGTCGCCATCGCGCAACAGGCGTCCGCCGTGCGGGCCTTTGACGACTTCGTCGGTATGGCCTGCAGGGCTGTCGGCGTGATCGGCATGGCCTGTGGTGTCGGATTTGGAATCGGCGTTGGGATTGCCGCAGGCCACAAGGCTGAGACTCAACAACAGCAAGGCGATCTGCGCGGGGATAATGGCAATGGATTTCATGAGGTCACTCGAAAGATGGAAGTGCTGAAGACGCTGGGCTTATTCGGGCTGACGGCGCTGGCCGAGATCGTCGGCTGCTATCTGCCGTGGCTCTGGCTCAAGCAAGGCAAAAGCATGTGGCTGCTGTTGCCCGCTGCCTTGAGCCTCGCGGCGTTCGTCTGGTTGCTGACCCTGCACCCGCAAGCCAGTGGTCGCGTCTATGCCGCGTATGGCGGCGTTTACGTCAGCGCGGCGCTGGTCTGGCTGTGGCTGGTGGATGGCATTCGCCCGACCTGGACCGATGGCCTGGGCGTCGGCCTCGCGCTGTGTGGCATGGCCGTCATCCTGTTCGCTCCGCGCCACTGACATCGGCGCACCGGTGAGCCGCTCGATCTCGGCATTGAACAGATGCGCATTAGCCGCCGCCTCGATCAGCGCGCGCTGCACGGTGACGCGCTCGCGCTGCGCATCCACCCATTCGAGATAACTGTAGCGGCCGCGCTGGTAGGCGTATTCGGTTTCTTTCAGCGCCTCTTCCATTTCAGGCAGCACCTTGTCACGCAGCATCTCGGCTTCCGTGATGGAGTGCTTCAGCTCCTGCACCAGCTCGAACAATTTGGTTTCGGCCTTGAGCGTGGCGGCAGCGGCTTCACTTTCGATACCCGCACGCAGCGCCCTTGCTTCGGCAATCGCTGGCTGCGCCGTGCGGGCACCGAACAGCGGCATCGAGAAGCCGGCGACCAGGGCGGTATCGCCGTCCTCCTGCAAGCGCCGCACGCCAGCCGACACCGTGAAGTGGGAGCGGGCCTTGGACTCGGCGACGCGGATCTCCGCATCGCGCTGACGCGCCTCGCTAGCAAAGCGCAGAAAGTCCGGGCTGCCTGCGAGCTGCGTCGTGAGGGCGATGTAGTCGCCCACTTCGGGCAGACGGAACAGCTCGGCGGTGACAGGGCCAAAGTCCGCCGTGCGCGCGCCCCAGAGTGCAGCGAGCTTGATGCGCGAGGTGATGAGCTCGTGCTCGGCGTGCTCCTCCTCCACCTCGGCACGGCTGAGCAGGATGCTGGCGCGGTGCAGTTCCACCTCTGGCGATTTGGCCGCCTTCACGCGACGGCGCACCTCGGCCACCGTGCGCTCGGCCAGCTCAGTGGCGAGATGGGTGAGCTTGAGCTGCTCCTGATCGGAGGCGACATGGATGAACTGGCGCGCCACTTCGGCCAGCACATCGAGTTGCGCTGCCTGCTGTGCACCGTCGATGGCGCCGATGCCGAGGCGCGCGGCCTCGATACGCCGCGCGCGCTGGTCACCCAGTTCGATCACCTGCGACAGCGCAAGCGTGGCTTCGGCGGCATCGAGCCCGCGGGTGCGGCCCGTGCCCAGCACGTTCTCCAGTTCGCTGTTGAAGATCGGTGCGGGCTTTAATCCAGCCGCCTCGATACGGGCGGTCTGTGCCTTGAGCTGAAAGGCGAATTGCTTGAGGTCGGGGTTGTCCGCGAGCGCCGCAGAGACGGCCTTGCCGAGCGTCAGTGGCGGCAGCGCACCAATGGCCTGCAAGACAGATTCATCATGCGTTTGCTCTTGCGGCGGTGCGGCAAAAACAGCCATCGGAGTGAACACACCCATCGCGGCGGCCAGTGCGAGGCGCGACGAGGGGAACCAGCGTGCAGCGGCAAAGTGAGACAAGGGTTTTCTCCAACAACACCCCTCGCCTGGGCGAGGCCGCTCATGCGGCTTTGAGGGTGTGACACCGCTTGCGCGGCAGGGCGGTAGACGCCTGCCGTACTGCGGCAAGCGTCAGTCGGCTGTGGAGAACAGCCGAGGCGGCCCGTTGGAGGGCGGGTTCAAGACATACGGACTTCGCCGCAAAACTGGCGACGAGTAGCGCGGCAAGGCGATTCGCGATGCGGTCGCCAGCACGAGCAGGAACAACGCCACCATCAGCAAGCCGACCGGCAGCAGGTTCATAGTGAGCTTGGCGAGCGCATCGCCCAGCGCACTGGCGTCCACGTCATAACCCGCATGGTGCTCATGGGTCACTGGCGCTTCGCCGTTGATGGAATGCGTGTGCACGTCACCATCGGCGTGCAGACCGGCATCACCAAAATGCAGCTCGCTCTGCGCACCGTGCGCCGCGACATCCGCGTGCACATGGCGGTGCAGGCCCATCACCTGCGCGAACAGCAGCAGGCTCACCACCAGGGCGAGCACGCGTTGCTGAAAGGGCAGATGACGATTCATGGCAGGGCGTGTCATCAATTAAATGGTCGCTGCGGCGGAAGGCTGTATTGGGGCAGTGCAAGGAAACAAGTGTGTGCGATAGCGGGACTATCGGAGCACTTGTTGACGCTGCAATGCCCCAATACAGTCCCGCCCCGAAGGGTTGCTGGTCAAAATCACGTCATGCCGCGTTGCTCGCCTAGCCAAGGCTCCAGCCTTGGCGTCAGCTCGCGCCTTACCTGACGCGATTTTGACCGGCAACGCAGCGACTATTTAACTGATGACACGCCCTAGCTTATCAGCGCTTGACGAACAGGTAATGCCCCACGCCCCACTCGTTGCCATTACTGATGCCGAAGAACTCGGCCACCGCCATGTAGAACATGCGCCAGCGCTGCACCCAGATGGCGGCGTCTTTCTCGCCGTAGGCCTGCTTGAAGATGGCGAGGATTTCCGGTTTCTTCGCGTCCATGCCGTCCAGCCAGTGGTTACTGGTTTTCTCGTAATGGCGGCCATCGACATACCATTGGTTCTCGATCTTCAGGTCGTCCTGAAACTGCAGCAGCAGGTTCTCGCTGGGCATGGTGCCGCCCAGGAAGAAATAGCGCGTCATCCAGTCAGCGTCTTCCTTGTCTTCGTAGTGATAGGCGAGCACCTTGTGGATGAAGATGTGCACGAACAGCTTGCCGCCGGGCTTCAGCCAGCGCGCGATTTTCGCCAGCAGCAGTTCGTAGTTCTTCATGTGCTCGAACATCTCAATGCTCATCACGCGATCGAAGCCACCAGCCAGTTGCTCGGCGCTGAAATCGAACTCGGCGACGTTGCCGGTGTGGATGGTGAGATTTGTCAAGCCCCGCTCTTTCGCGCGGTTGTTGATGAACTCGTGCTGGCCGTTGGAGTTGCTCAGACCGACGATCTGGCTATTGGGATATTTCTTCGCAAGCCAGGTCGAGAGCGAGCCCCAGCCGCAGCCGAGGTCAAGGATGCGCATGCCATCCACCAGCCCTGCACGCTGGGCATACAGCTCCAGCATGTGCTGTTCAGCCTCGGCCAGCGTCTCGTTGCCGGTGGGGTAGAGGCAGCAGGAATACTTGAGCTGCGGCCCCAGATGCAGATGGAAAAACTCCGCCGGCACCTCGTAGTGCTGCGCGTTGGCCGCCTTGGTTTCGATCGCGATCGGCGAACTACGCAGGTCACGCATGAACTGCTCGAACTGCTTGGAGCGCGCCTCGCCATCCTGATTCTCGGCCCCCTCCAGCCGCTCGCGGATCATCTTGCGCATGCCGTAGCGGGTGATTACGTCGGGGAAATAGCCTTTTTCGCAGAGATCAATCGCGTTCATTGAGAGATGTTTTTGAGGGTGAGGATTCGCAACCGGATCGCTGCGAGTGGGCTGTTTACGTGGCGAGCGCAGGTGCGGATGCGCCTCAGGTCTTCGGCGGCCAGGGGATCAAGGCGCTGGTGGTGCGCATGTATTCGTCGTAACCCGGCTTGCGCGCCGCCATCTCTTTTTCGAGCATCGGCATGCCGCTGAGCTTGGTGAGCAGAAACGCCATCACCAGCGGCGCGCCGAGCGTCACCCACCAGTAGGGCGCACCGATGGCAAGCGGCACGTACGCAAGCCAGTGCACGGTCTCGAAGAAGTAGTTGGGATGACGCGAATAGCACCACAGACCATCGCGGCAGACCTTGCCCTTATTGGCGGGATTGCCGCGAAAGCGCTCCATCTGCGCGTCAGCAATGCCTTCGCCGATCACCGAAACGAACCAGATCGCGATGGCAAGTGCCACCGCCCAGAGCGGTGCCGCGTCGGGCCGGTAGGCGACGACGATGAAGGCCGAGGCCGAGAGCAGCAGCGTGAAGATGTTCTGGAACTGGAAGAACCAGAACATCTTGCTGTTGACCTTGTCGCCCCAGTCCTTGCGGAACTGCGCGTAGCGGAAGTCCTCTGGCTTGCCCCAGTTGCGCGCCCACAGGTGCCAGCCCAGTCGCAGGCCCCAGGCACCACCCATCGCCGCGAGCACCAAACGGGTTTCGAGTGGCGCGGTGCCGGTTAGGGCATAAAGTCCCGCCAGCCCACCCAGAGTGATGGCCCAGACGGCATCGACCAGGCCGCCATTTTTCGTCTTGAGCTGCAACAGCCAGGCGAAGGTCTTGGCGGCGATGACGATCACCACGGTAAGGGCAAAAGCGGTCAGGGGCGGTAGGGTCATGGCGAGGGCGTGTCAAAAGGGCTGGGGCGATTAAACTGGCGGCTGCAACTCTGTCAGCAGCACATTACGGAAGCCAGCTTATACATGGACGCAAACCACTCGCCTGTGAACGCCGCCGCCCTTGAAGGCGCCAAGCGCCTGCTGGAACAGGGCATCGCCTTCGTGAAAAACGCAGGCCTGATCGTCGAGCATCTGGAACCTGGAGAAGTGCGCTGCCTGATGCCGTTCAAGGGCAATGGCAATCACATCGGCACCATGTATGCGGGCGCGCTCTTCACCGTGGCGGAGATCCCCGGCGGCGCGCTGTTTCTGTCGAGCTTCAACACCACACGCTTCTTCCCGGTGGTGAAGGCGCTCAATCTCAAGTTCGTCAAGCCGGCCAAGAGCGATGTGCGCGTCACGGCCCGTCTGTCGGCGGCTGAAATCACCCGCATCGAGCAGGAGGCCACGCAGAACGGCAAGGCCGAGTTCACGCTGTCGCTGGAGCTGAAAGATGCCGAGGGCGTGGTGGTGGCCATCAGTGAAGGCCTGTATCAATTGCGTCGCGTCTGAATCGTTTATTCACCGAGAGCCTGCATGAAACACATCCTTGCCCTTTGCGCCGCAGCGCTGCTGGTTTCGGCCTGCGCCAGCGTGCCCGTACCGACCGACTTGCTCGCCGTCGCCGACCTCGCCGTGCAGCGCGCCAATGCCAGTCGCGGCGATGACCCCAGCTCTGCCGAGCTCAAGGCAGCGCGCGCCAAGCTCGCCGCCGCACGCGACGCGATGGCGCGCGGCGACATGCTGTTTGCCACCCGTCTGGCACGAGAGGCGCAGCTGGATGCCGATCTGGCCACCGCACGCGGTGAGGCCAGCAAGGCGCAGTTCAATGTCGAGGCGATGAAGAAGACCAACGAGGCCTTGCGCCAGCAGGCCCTGCGCAACTCCGTCAACGTCGCACCGATTGCCATCCCCGCGCCGATCGAAGTGCCGATTGCCGACCCCTCCATCACTGGAACGCCCTGAAGCCATGTCCCGCCTTCACTCTCTTTCCATTGCGGCTCTCGCCGCAGTGCTGCTGTGCGGCTGTGCCGCGCCGCTCAAGCCCGATGGTGCCGATCAGGCGCGCAATGGTCTACTCATCCTCAAGGAGGATCCGGTGCTGGCACCGCAGGTGCCCGCCGCACTGCTCGATGCCGAACTGGCGGTGCAGGCAGCCGAAGTGCCCACCCGTGATCTGGCCGGTGGTCAGCATGCGGTGCACGTCGCCTATCGCAAGATCGACATCGCCCGCGCCGATGCCGAGCGGCGCGTGGCCGAGGCTGAACTGCTACAGCTCAACCAGCAGCGCGAGGCGATCCTGCAGGAGGCGCAGAGCCGTGAACTGGAGATCGTACGTGGGCAGGCCGAGGCGGCAACGGCGGCTGCACTCACCCAGCAGCAAGCCACACGCGCCGCGCTGCTGGAGGCCGCCAATGCGCGGGCGATGAACAGCGAGTTGCGTCGCCAGATGGATGACCTGCAGGCCAAAGCCACCGATCGCGGCATGGTGATGACGCTGGGCGATGTGTTGTTCGCGGTCGGCAAATCAGACTTGCAGCCAGGTGCTGCCGAGCGCCTCGATAAGTTAGCGGCCTTCATGCACGCCTATGTCGATCGCACGCTACTGATCGAGGGCCATACCGATTCGCAAGGCACCGATGAAAACAACCTACTGTTGTCGCAGCGTCGCGCTGAAGCGGTGAAGGTCTATCTCATCATCCAGAGTGTGGATTCCGAACGCATGACCACAGTGGGTCGTGGCAAGCAAAGCCCGGTGGCGGACAACTCAACACCCGAGGGGCGGCAGCAGAATCGCCGCGTCGAGATCGTCATCAGCAATGCGCCTTGAATGGTGCGTGTTGCGGTGATGGATTGACGGCTTTCGGAGGGCGATAACAAGGTTGCCGATTCACTCCAAGGGCGCAAATGGGCGGCAGCGCACAAAGCGATGTGGGAGTTCATGGCCGATTCATGGGCTTAGGCCGAAATGAACGCGTTGTAGCAACCCATCCCTTGGAGAACTTATGAAACACGTATCTACCCGTCCATTGACGGGCCTCGCAAAAGCGATGGCCGCCGCGTCATTGCTCGCGCTTGCGGCTTGTGCATCCACCCCGCCGCCCACCGACGCACTGACCGGCGCAGAGAACGCGATCAAACGTGCCGAAGAAGCGCGTGTGGCCGACTACGCCTCACCCGAATTGAAGAGCGCACGTGAGAAGCTGACCGCCGCCCGTGATGCGGTGACCCGCGAAGACATGCAGCTTGCCGAGCGCCTGGCAGGCCAGGCGAAGCTCGATGCCGAAGTTGCCACTGCAAAGGCAGAAGCTGCCAAGGCAAAAGCCAACATCGAAGAAATGAAGAAAGCCAATGCGGCAATCGAGCAGGAAGCGCTGCGCAACTCCACCAATGTTGCACCGGTGATTCTGCCCGCGCCCCCTGCACCGCCCGCCCCCCCGAAAAACTAAGGCACATAAGCCATGACCAAACTCTCCAATTTTCTCTCGCGCGCCACGCTGATTGGCGCTGCCTCCGCAGCGGTATTGCTCGCATCCTGCGCCACGCCGATCAAGCCGGACGGCGCTGATGCCACCCGTGCCGAACTGAGCACTCTGCAAAACGACCCCAAGCTCGCCGTGCTCGCCCCGGTGGCGATCCAGGAAGCCGAAGCCGCTGTTCGCGTTGCCGAAACGCCGACTGAAGACACCGCCGCCGGCCAGCAGGCGGTCTACGTTGCCCAAAGCAAAGTCGCTATCGCCCGCGCGCAGGCTGAGCGTCGTCTTGCCGAAGACAATGTGAAAACTCTTGGCGAACAACGCGGCGAAATCCGCCTGGACGCCCGCACCCGCGAAGCCGAGATTGCGAAGGCGCAGGCCGAGGCCGCTGCCGCTTCTGCCATGCAGCAGCAACAGGCTGCACAGGCTGCGATGGCGGATGCTGCCAAGTCGAAAGCCGAAGCTGAAGAGCTGAAGCGCCAGATGCTCGATCTGGAAGCAAAAAATACCGACCGCGGCATGGTGATGACCTTGGGCGACGTGCTGTTTGCCACGGGTAAATCGGACTTGAAGCCGGGCGCTGCCGAACGTTTGAACAAGCTCGCCAGCTTCATGCTCAAGTATCCCGACCGCGGCGTGGTGATTGAAGGCCACACCGACTCCACCGGTTCGGCATCGCTCAACATGACGCTCTCGCAGCAGCGTGCGGATGCGGTGAAGGCTTATCTGGTCAGCCAAAGCGTGCCGGCTGCCAGTGTCACCACCGTCGGCAAGGGCAAGGATGTGCCAGTGGCCGACAATGCGACCGCTTCCGGCCGCCAGCAGAATCGCCGCGTGGAAATCATCATCGCCAACGCGCCGATGAAGAAGTAAGCAGCTGGTTTTAGAAAGCCCGCCCTCGCAAGACGGCGGGCTTTTTTGTGTCTGTCAGCCGAAGTCGAAGCAGAGATCGGCGGGGTCGCAGAACTCACCGTAGTCGCAGGTGATTTCGGTATTCGCTGCGATAAAGCGTGCAGCCACATACACCTCGCCATTACGCACCGAGCGCGTATTGGGATCATCCGAGTGATTCATGAAACGCGAATCGTCGGCGCAGTAATACACCGCACCCTGCAAACGATCAGCGCCTTTGCCGCGATAGGAATACTTGGCCGTTGCCGCCCGCGCAGCCGCTGGCATGGCTTTGATCTCGGCCTCGCTGATGACCAGTAGAAACCGGTCTTCCAGTTGATAGATTTTTTCGCCAGGCTGGATGTCGACTGCGGCGAACAAACCCGCACCGGCGATGGTGCTGCTGGCGACGTAATGCGGGATCAGGATCATGGGTCAGCCCAGAACAGTGACGAGTTGTTGTGCGGAGTCGCGCAGCACTTGCGGCCACGGCAGGCCGACGATCTCGCGGCCCGTGACACCGTCCTTGAACGGCATCACTTCACCGCTGCCGATCACATGGCGATAGTCCATCAATATCTCTTCGTCGATCGCGATCGCCCGCAACGCAAAGATGAAGCCGAGATGCCACAGCGCATTCGGCACGAAGCTGTGGTTGACGAAACATTCGTCACTCCACTCCGGCGTCAGCGAAAACTGGTCTTCGAACCAGCGCACGCTGGATTCCACCTCGATGGAATCGCTTGCGAAACTGCGCAGCTTCGCCTCGGGCCAGACGGTGTGCACGTTGTCCGGCGCGATGATGACGCGGCCCTTGACGATCGGCTCATCGGCGAACAACCCTTTGCCCGCGCCGGCGATGCCGGATGCGCCCACGCGATAGCGCGGCAGGATCATTGCAGCGTCTGACTCGCGCTGGCATCGCTGGCCACCTTGGCGGCGGCGAACAACTCGCGCACTTCCACTTCGCGATAGCCGTAGTTCTTGCCGCAGAACTCGCAGGTCACATCGACGCGGCCCAGTTCAGTGAGCACCGGTTGCAGCTCTTCCTCCCCGAGACCCAGCAGCATCGCGGAAATCTGTGCGTGGCTGCACTGGCATTGCAGCGCGATGGGTCGGGCTGGGAACACGCGCACGGTGTCTTCATTGAACAAACGCCGCAGCAAGGTCTCGGCATCCACCGCCAGTAGCTCGGGCTCAGCCAGAGTCTGGAACAGGTGATAGACGTGCACCCAGTCATCGTCGCTGCAACCCTCAGGCAGCCGCTGCACCATCAAGCCCGCAAACTTGGTGGGCGAGGCACCTAGGCAGATGCGCGTACGCAATTGCTCGGACTGCGCGAAGTAGATCTCCAGCGCCTCACTCAAGTTGTCGCCCAGAATCTCGACCATCGCTTGATAGCGATCGGCCCCGCCGGATTTGGGCTCCAGCATGCAGGCCAGCGTGCCGCCACCCATGAGCTTCTGAAAGTCACCTTCGGTGCCGACATCGCACTTGGCCATGCCGCGCAACTGCATCTGCTGGTTGACCTGCGCCACCAGCATTTTCAATGCCTGTCCATTCGCACCCTGAAATTGCAGATTGAAGCGGGCATCCTTGTCGATGTCAGCGGCGAGCAGCGGTGTAGCGGCGAGCGCGTGACCGAGCAGGCGCAGCATGTCTGGCGAGTAGTCACGCCAGCCCAGCAGCTCGGGGATGCCTTCAGTGATCTCGACGGCGAAGCCGCGGACGCCGCGGTTCTCGATTAAAAACGGCGTGAGACGGTTTGCCATCAGCCCGCCAATTTCTCTTTCAGCAAACGGTTGAGTGCATCGGGGTTTGCCTTGCCGCCGGTGGCCTTCATAGTCTGGCCGACGAAGAAGCCGAACAGCTTGTCCTTGCCGCTGCGGTATTCGGCGAGTTGGCTGGGATTCTTCGCCATGATTTCTTCGATGGCCTTCACGATCGCGCCCTCATCGGTGATCTGCACCAGGCCCTTGGCCTTGATGATTTCGTCGGCCGAACCTTCGCCGTTCGCCATCGCCTCGAACACATCCTTGGCGGTGTTGTTGCTGATGGTTTTGTCGGCGATACGTGCGACCAGGCCAGCAAGTTGCACAGCGCTGATCGGTGATTCCTCGATGGTCTTGTTGGACTTGTTGAGCACCGCCAGCAGATTGCCCGTCACCCAGTTCGAGCAGATCTTGGCGTCGGCACCGCTGGTCTTCACTACCTCTTCAAAGTAGAGCGCCAGCGCGGTCTCGCCAGTGAGCAGATTGGCGTCGTAGGGCGACAAACCGTACTGGGTTTCAAAGCGTGCTTTCTTCGCCGTGGGCAGCTCCGGCATGTCGGCCTTGATGGCGGCGATATCGGCTGCCGTCACGATCACCGGCAAGAGATCCGGGTCGGGGAAATAGCGGTAGTCGTTGGCGTTTTCCTTCAGGCGCATCGCACGCGTCTCGCCGGTGTCCGGGTTGAACAGGCGCGTCTCCTGATAGATCGTGCCGCCGGCTTCCAGCACTTCGATCTGTCGCGCAATCTCGAAGTCGATGGCCTGCTGCACGTAGCGGAAGCTGTTGATGTTCTTGGTTTCGGTGCGCGTGCCAAACGGCGCATCCGGGCCACGGCGCACGCTCACATTCGCATCGCAGCGGAACGAGCCTTCCTGCATGTTGCCATCGCAAACGCCCAGCGAGACGACGAGCGCGTGCATCTTCTTGAGATATGCGACCGCCTCGGCAGCGCTGCGGATGTCCGGCTCGCTGACGATCTCAATGAGCGGCGTGCCGGCGCGATTGAGGTCGATGCCGGTCATGCCGGGATAGGCCTCGTGCAGCGACTTGCCGGCGTCTTCTTCAAGATGCGCACGGGTGATGCCGATGCGCTTGGTGTAGGGCTTGGCCCCTTCGACGTCGATATCGAGATGGCCGTGTTCGACGATCGGCAGCTCGTACTGGCTGATCTGATAACCCTTCGGCAGATCAGGATAGAAGTAGTGCTTGCGGGCGAAGACGCAGCGCTCCGCAATCTTCGCGTCCACGGCAATGCCGAACTTCACAGCCATCTTCACCGCTTGTTGGTTAAGAACGGGTAGCACGCCGGGCAGGCCGAGTGTGACGGCATCGGCCTGCGTGTTCGGCTCAGCACCGTACGCGGTCGCAGCACCGGAAAAAATCTTGGTCTGCGTCATCAGCTGGCAGTGCACTTCGAGACCGATGACGACTTCCCAGGGCAGCAGGTTGGATGAGGCGCTCATTTCGCGAACTCCGTCGGCCACTGGGTGTGAAAGTCGGTCGCCTGCTGATACTGGTGCGCGACATTGAGCAGCTGCGCTTCGTCGAAGTAATTGCCCATGAGCTGGAAGCCCACCGGCAGACCCTCGCTGAAGCCGCAAGGCAAGCTCATGGCCGGGATGCCCGCCAGGTTGGCGGCGATGGTGTAGATGTCGTTGAGATACATCGCCACCGGGTCATCCGAGTTCTCGCCGAACTTGAAGGCGGTGCCCGTGGTGGTGGGTGCCAAGATCACATCGACGATCTCGTAGGCGCGCTTGAAGTCCTGATAAATGAGATTTCGCACCTTCTGTGCCTGCAGGTAATAGGCATCGTAATAGCCGTGGCTCAGCACGTAGGTGCCGATCATGATGCGGCGCTGCACTTCGCTACCAAAACCTTCACCGCGCGATTTCTTGTAAAGCTCTTCGAGGTTTTTGGCCTCGGTGCTGCGGTGGCCAAAGCGCACACCGTCCATGCGCGCAAGGTTGCTGCTGGCCTCGGCGGGCGCGACGACGTAATAGGTGGGCACCGACAGCGGCGCGTTGGGCAGGCTGATATCAATCACTTCAGCGCCCAAGGCTTTCAGCTGTGCAATGGCACCATCAACACAGGCGCGCACGCCAGCGGACATGCCCTCGGCAAAGTATTCCTTCGGCAGGCCGATCTTCAGGCCCTTGATGGACTTGCTTAAGCCCCCGACGAGGTCATCGACGGGACGGTCGATGCTGGTTGAATCCAGTGGATCGAAACCAGACATGGTTTGCAGGATGAGTGCAGCGTCTTCGGTCGAGCGAGCGACGACGCCCGCCTGGTCGAGCGAGCTGGCGAACGCAATCATCCCGTAGCGCGACACGCGGCCATAGGTGGGCTTGATGCCGGTGAGATTGGTGAAGGCGGCAGGCTGGCGGATGGAGCCACCGGTATCGGTCGCTGTGGCGACCGGTGCGAGGCCTGCCGCGACGCAAGCCACCGAACCACCGGACGAACCACCGGGCACACGGGTGACATCCCAGGGATTTTTAACGGGTCCGTAGAAACTGGTCTCGTTCGACGAGCCCATCGCGAACTCGTCCATGTTGAGCTTGCCCAGCATCACCATGCCGGCGTCGGCGTGCAGCTTGCGGACGATGGTGGCGTTGTAGGGGGCCACGAACTTGTCGAGCATCTTGCTACCGCAGGCGGTGCGCACACCTTCGGTGCAGAAAATGTCTTTCTGCGCGATGGGGATGCCGGCCAGCAGGCCCGCGACCTCGCCCTTGGCGCGGCGCGTATCGGCCACGTCGGCGGCATCGAGTGCGCCATGCGCAGTGAGCGTGACGTAGCTGTTGAGCTGCGGATCGAACCGGGCGATGCGGTCCAGATAGTGCTGGGTCAGCTCGCGCGAGGAGAACTTCCTGGCGGCCAAACCTTCGGCCATAGCCGTGAGGGAAAGCTCGTGCAGGTTCATTCAATCACCTTCGGCACCAGAAACAGACCGGAGTCCACGCTAGGCGCATGGGCCTGATAGACATCACGGCGGTTCGGCTCGCTGACCACGTCCGCGCGCAGGCGCTGGGTCAGCTCCAGGGGGTGGGCCATGGGTGTGACGCCGGTGGTGTCAACGGCGGTAAGCTGATCGACCATCGCCAGAATATTGGACAGCTGCTGGGCGTAAAGGGCGGTTTTTTCAGGCTTTAATTCAAGTCGCGCAAGGTGCGCGACCTGCTGCACCTGTTCGGGAGAAAGGCTCATATTCGGGGGAGATTGCGGCTGAAATGACGTAAGATGTGCGCTGCACAATCTTAGTCGGTGCCGCGGTTCGCTGCACATCAAACGCAACTGCCGACCCGCTCCGAGCGTGCTTCTCCGCCCCGTATTCGTCATCACTTTCTGGATTCTTTGTGTCGATGCTAGAAGCCATCAGTCGCCTGTTCGTCAACGATCTTTCCATTGACCTTGGCACCGCCAACACCCTCGTCTACGTCCGCGACGAAGGCATCGTTCTCAACGAGCCCTCGGTCGTCGCCATCCGCCTCGATTCGCGCGGCGCGAAGAAGATCGAAGCCGTCGGCATCGACGCCAAGCGCATGTTGGGTCGCACGCCCAGCAACATAACCACCATCCGCCCGCTGCGCGATGGCGTGATTGCCGACTACACCGTGACGGAGAAAATGCTCCAGCACTTCATCCGCAAGGTGCAAAAGGGCCGCCACATGATGCGCCCGATGACCCGCGTGGTCGTCTGCGTGCCGTATGGCTCAACCCAAGTGGAACGTCGTGCCATCCGCGAGTCGGTCGAAAACGCCGGTGCCCGCAAGGTCTACGTCATTGAAGAGCCCATTGCCGCCGCACTCGGTGCCGGCATTCCCATCAGCGAAGCCCGTGGCTCGATGGTGGTCGACATCGGCGGCGGCACCAGCGAAGTCGCGGTGATTTCGCTCGACGGCATCGTCTACGCCGAATCGGTGCGCATCGGTGGCGACAAGTTCGATGAGGCCATCGTCAGCTACGTGCGCCGCCAGTACAACATGCTCATCGGTGAGGCCACTGCCGAGCGCATCAAGCAGGAAATCGGCACGGCATTCCCGAGCCACGAAGTGCACGAAATCGACATCGTCGGCCGCCACCTCGCCGCCGGCGTGCCGCGCAACTTCACGATGAACTCCAACGAAGTGCTCGATGCGCTTCAGGAGCCGCTTGCCGGCATCGTCAAGGCCGTGAAGCAGGCGCTGGAACGCACCCCGCCGGAGCTGGGTTCCGACGTCGCCGAACGCGGCATCGTGCTCACCGGTGGCGGCGCACTGCTGCGCGACCTCGACAAGCTGATCAGCGAAGAAACCGGCCTGCCGGTGATCATCGCGGACGACCCGTTGACCTGCGTG
This sequence comes from Stagnimonas sp., assembly GCA_965279705.1. Lineage (GTDB taxonomy): Bacteria > Pseudomonadota > Gammaproteobacteria > Nevskiales > Nevskiaceae > Stagnimonas. Next base: position 894,323 of record OZ257257.1, on the reverse strand, counting down.
GCGCGCGGTGGCGGCATGATGCTGGATATGCTTGACCAGCAAGGCGACAAGTTCAATATCGACTAGTTTGCGCCTGCTGCGCGAAGCGATGGCTGCGTTGCGCGGTGCTCGCAATCCTCACGTGGCGCTGCCACGCTGCGGTTGCTGTGCTCCGGGCGCCTTGCCCTCACTCCTGCTCACAACGGCGCAAACGCCTTTGTTCAACTAGCCACCCGCTAAACGCACATGGCCCGCCGTCGCACCAATCCCCCCTTGTTCCCACGCGGCCCCGGTGTCGGTGCGCGGGCGTTGGTGGTGATCTTGCTGGGTCTCGGCATCTGGTTTGCCGATCAGCGCGGGCTGCCCGTGCTCACGGCGGTGCGGGGCTCGGTGGATTGGTTGCTGCAACCACTGCACTGGGTGGGCAACGTGCCGGACGACTTGGCCAATGCCGGTGGCGAACTGAAGAACTATCGCGAGCTGCTGGAGGAAAATCGACAGCTGCGCGAAGCCCAACTGACGGCGCAGGCGCGGCTGCTGAAACTCGATGCGCTGGAGGCGGAAAACCGTCGCATTCGCCAACTCATGGCCAGCTCGTCGGCACTCGACCAGAAAGTACTGATCGCCGAGATCATCGCGGCCGCGCAGTCGCCATACCGGCACCAGATCACGCTCAACAAGGGCGCTGCCGACGGTGTTTATTTTGGCCAGGCCGTGGTCGATGCCTACGGCGTCATGGGCCAGGTGATCCGCGTCAATCCCGCCTCGTCGGTGGCCTTGCTGGTGACGGACCCCAGCCACGGCATCCCGGTGGAAATCAACCGCACCGGCCTGCAAACGGTGGCGCGCGGGGGGGGGGATGGCCGGGTGCTGACGCTGCCGTTCCTGCCCGGCAATGCCGATGTGAAAGTGGGTGATTTATTGATGTCTTCGGGCTTGGGTGGGCGCTTCCCTGCCGGGTATCCGGTCGGTGAAATTTTCGATATCCGCCGCACCACGGGCGAGCACTTCATGGAGGCCAGCGCCTACCCGAGTGCGCGTCTCAATCAGGGCCGTCAAGCCTTGCTGGTGTGGAGCAGCACGCCGCCCGCGGTTGCCGGTGACGAGGACCCCTCGGTCAACACCGCCGACTTGGCAGCGCAAGCCGCAGCATCTGCGATTGCACACGCACCGCCGGTGGTGGCGGTCGTTCTGCCGCCGCCCGCGGTGGACACTGAAGAAGTGCCATTACCACCGCTGAGATACAGCCGCACGACGTCGAAACCAACCATCGCCACGGCTAAGCCCAAAAATCCCAAGCCGACGAGCGTGTCGCCGCCAGCGGTGACCGTACCCGCACAGTCACCGGCGACGCCGAAGCCAGTCCAGGCCAAGCCGCGGCCCGAGACCCCGCCGCAATGATGATTCGTGGCCCAGGCGGTTTGTTCATGTTCAGCCTGGCGGTGGCAATGGTGCTGCAGTTCCTGCCGCTATCGGAAACGCTGTCGATAGCACGCCCGCTGTGGCTGGCAATGGTGCTCGGTTATTGGGCGCTGTATGGCCCCAATGTGTCGGTGATCGCCGCAGCACTTCTGCTGGGGCTCGCCTCCGACACGCTCTACAACACACCGCTGGGCCAGCATGTGGTCGGGCTGACCTTGCTGGTCTACACGCTCATTCGCCTGCGCTCCGAACTGGGTCTGTATCCGATCTGGCAGGTAACACTGCTGCTGTTGCCGGCCTGGGCGCTGTATGCCGTGCTGATGTTCGTGTTCGACGGCATGGCCAAGCATCCCTCGCAGACGCTAGGCCGGTTTTTGCCGGTCGTGACCTCGATGCTGTGCTGGCCGCTGGTCACGCTGCTGCTCGACAGCCTGCGCGGCAAACGCGTCTAGGGCAGACGACGATGGTGCTCCACAGCTTCGATGCGATGAAGGACCTCTACGAGGAAAAGCGCAGCTTTCAGCGTCGCGTGGTGGTGGCGATCCTGCTGTGTATTTTGATGATCTGCCTGCTGTTGGCACGACTCGGCGACTTGCAGTTGTTGCAGCACGCCTATTTCAGCACCCGCGCCGACGACAACCGCATGCGCGTGGTGGCCATGCCGCCGGTGCGCGGGTTGATCTATGACCGCAACGGCACGCTGCTCGCCCAGAACCGGCCGTCGTTCGATCTCGAAATCACCCGCGATCAGGTCGACAACCTCGACGCGCTGCTCAAGGATCTGGCACCGGTGATGAGCCTGACGCCCGGCGACCTCGCCCGCTTCAAAGATCGCGCCCGCAAGACGCCGCGCTATCGGGGCGTAGCACTCAAGACCAGCCTCACACCCGAAGAAGTCGCCGCTTTCGAGATCAACCGCTTTGCCTTCAAGGGCGTGGATATCACTGCTGGCCTGACCCGCAACTATCCTCTGGGCGCACAGGCGAGCCACCTGATCGGCTACGTCGGCGGCATCAGCGAGGCGGATTACGCCAAGCTCGACGAGCGCCAGTACCAGGGCATCAATCTCATCGGCAAGCTCGGCATCGAGAAAAGCCACGAGGAAGAGCTGCGCGGCACGCCCGGCGCGAGGATCGTCGAAGCCAATGCCGCCGGCCGGCCGCTGCGCGAGCTGGAGCAACGGCCCGGCGCACCCGGCCGCAATCTCTACCTCACGCTCGACGCCAAGCTGCAGCAGATCGCCGAAGCCGCACTGGGTGATCTCGATGGGGCCGTCGCCGCCATCGACCCGCAGACCGGCGAAGTGCTCGCGCTGGTCAGCAAGCCTGGTTTCGACCCCGAACCCTTCGTCGGCGGCATCAGCACCAAGCAGTACCGCGAGCTGCTCAACGACCCCGATCGCCCGCTCTACAACCGCGCCTTGCAAGGAGCATATCCGCCCGGCTCCACCATCAAGCCGTTCATGAGCTTCGCGGGACTGTCGACCGACGAGGCGACGGTGGACACCCATGCGTTCTGCTCCGGCACGTTCTATCTGCCCAACTCCACCCGCAAATATCGCTGCCACAAGCGCACCGGCCACGGCACGGTGGACATGCGCAGTGCCATGGCACGCTCCTGCGACGTGTTTTTCTACCAGCTGGCGATGGGCTTAGGCATAGACCGCATCACCGAATCCCTCAGCAACTTCGGGTTCGGCCGTGCCACCGGCGTTGACATTCCGCACGAACGCAACGGCCTGCTGCCTTCGCGGGAATGGAAGCAGCGGGCGCGCAAGGAAGTCTGGTTCCCTGGTGAGACGCTCAACATCGGCATCGGTCAGGGTTATTGGCAGGTGACACCGCTGCAAATGGCGCAGGCGACGGCAAGGTTGGCGATGCGCGGCGGCGGCTTCGAGCCACACATGGTGCATGCCTTTGAGGATCCGGTCACCGGCGCCGTCACCGGCGTCACGCCCACGCCGCTGCCCCGATTCGATGGCCAGCGTCCGCAGGATTTCGAAGCGGTAATCTCGACCATGGAGTCGGTGATGCACGAGCCCGGCGGCACCGCCTACCGCGTCGGCAAGGACGCGCCCTACCGCATTGCCGGCAAGACCGGCACGGCGCAGGTGGCAGGACTGTCGCAAACCGAGGAAGGCGCGCCGACTTTCGACTCCACCCCCAAGCATCTGCGCGACCATGCCTGGTTCATGGCCTTTGCACCGTCGGACAAGCCTCGCATCGCCATCGCCGTGCTGGCCGAACACGCCGGACATGGCGGCAGTGTTTCGGCTCCGGTCGCTCGACAGGTGATGGATCAATACCTGATGGGTCGCGTGCTGTACGGCACTGCCACCCTGCCCGCCACACCGGTGGATGCGGTACCAACGCTGGCGGACGGTGAGTTCGATGGCTACATCGCGCCGGAAGAGCGCACACCCGCACCCGCCGCTGCCTCGGCCGCAGCGCCCACCATCACGCTGCCGGCGCAGTTGCCGCCGGGTGACCGCAAGCGCACCGTCGGCATGGACAATCCGGCCGATGCCATTGATGCGACAGATCCAGAAGCAGGCTTTGTCGCACCTGTCGCAGCACCGCCCCGCACCGGTGATGCCGGCGAACGCACCCCACCCGATGACGAACGGCCGGACAATCCAACCCCATGAGCTCCGCGCTGACGCCTGCACCGCACACGCCTTCGGCCACCTGGTCGGAGCGGCTGCTGCGCCTGCACATCGATGTCTGGCTAGTGGGATTGCTGGCGGCCGTTGGCAGCATGGGACTGCTGGTACTGTATTCGGCATCCGGCGGCTCTGGCAGCGAGGTGTTCGCGCAGTTTCAGCGGCTGCTGCTGGGCTTTGTGGTGATGGTGACGCTCGCGCAGGTGCCGCCGGATTACTACCGCGCCGGCGCACCCTGGTTTTATGGCGCGGCGTCGATCCTGCTGATGCTGGTGATGGTGCTGGGCGATCACGCCAAGGGTGCGCAGCGCTGGCTTGACCTTGGCGTACTGCGCTTCCAGCCGAGCGAAATGATGAAGCTCGCAATGCCCATGATGGTCGCCGCCTGGCTGCATGGGCGACCACTGCCACCGACCTGGCGCGATGTGCTGGTGACGCTGGTGATCATCGGCTTTCCCAGCGTGATGGTGATGCTGCAACCCGATCTCGGCACCGCGCTGCTCATCATTGCCTCCGGCGGTTTTGCGCTGTATCTCGGTGGCTTGTCGTGGCGCTGGATTGCAGGCGCTGCTGCCGCCGGAGCTGCCGCCGCGCCGCTGCTGTGGTTTCGCCTGCACGACTACCAGCGCAACCGCGTGCTGACTTTTCTCGACCCCGAGAGCGACCCGCTCGGCACCGGCTATCACATCACCCAGAGCAAGATCGCGATCGGCAGCGGCGGCGCCTTTGGCAAGGGCCTGCTCAATGGCACGCAGGCCAAGCTTGACTTTTTGCCCGAGTCGCACACCGACTTCATCTTTGCCGTACTGGCCGAAGAGCTGGGCATGATCGGCGTGGTGGTGTTGCTGTCGATCTACATCGCCATCGTCAGCCGCGGGCTGTTCATCGCCCTGCGCGGCCACGACAGTTTTCAGCGTCTGCTGGCTGGAGCCTTGTCTTTGACCTTCTTCATCTACGTCTTCATCAACATGGGCATGGTGATGGGGCTGATGCCGGTGGTGGGCGTGCCGCTGCCGCTGTTCTCTTACGGCGGCACCTCGGCTGTGACCCTGCTGGCAGGTTTCGGTATGCTCATGTCGATACACACCCACCGAAAGCTCTTGAGCTCATGAAGGCACTCGCCGCCCTTGCCCTGCTTTGCGCTGCGCTGCCTGCCACCGCCAGTTATCGAGACGACCCCAAAACTGCAGTGCTGCACCAGAAACTGGCGGATGAATACGCTTTCACCGAAAGCGACCTGACGCAAGTCGATGCCGCACTCGACCAGGCCGAGCGCCTGCCGCAACTGGTCCAGGCCGAGCGCCAGAACAAGGAAACCACCACGCCGCTGTGGGACGACTACCGCGCGCTGCATGTGTTCCCCAAGCAGATCGAAAACGGCCTGCGGGTGCTGCGTGAAAACCGCACCTGGTTCGAGCGTGCCGAAGCCGAGTTTGGCGTGCCGCCGGTGGTCGTCGCCGCGATCATGGGGGTGGAAACCAAGTACGGCACCTACACCGGCAAGCATCGGGTGCTCGATGCGCTGGCAACCCAGGGCTACGAACATCCACGCCGCAGTGCGTTTTTCTTCAACGAACTGGCGGCCTACTTTGCCTTCTGCCGCGACTTCGGTCGTTCCCCGACCGAGGTGAAGGGCTCTTACGCCGGTGCTGTCGGCTTTGCGCAGTTCATGCCCAGCAACTACCTCTCGCTGGCGGTGGACTACGACGGCGATGGCAGCGTCAATCTGTGGTCGATGCCCGATGCCATCGGCTCCATCGCGCATTACTTCACCCGCTACCAGCCGCCCGATCGCCCTGCCGTGCACTGGCGCCGCGGCGAACCGCTATTGGTGCCGGTTGCCGATGCCGCGCTGAAAGCCAGTGCACCAGAACGCAACACCAAGGCAGCCAATGCCACCTTGGGCGCCTGGGTGAAGGCCGGGGTAAAGCCCGCCGTCGAGATGCCGGCAGACCTGCCCGCAGGGCTGGTCGAGCTGCGGCGGCCGCAGGGGGCCGAATACTGGCTGGCGCTGCCCAACTTCTATGCGGTGATGACCTACAACCCGCGTGTGTTCTATGCGATGGCGGTAACCGACCTTGCCGCCGAATTGCAGGCTGCGCAAAGCGCAGAGGTCACGGCCCGTTGAGGCTCGCATTGCCCTGTCGCCTGCTGCTGGCGGCTTTGCTTGCGCAGCTGTTGCTGGGCTGCGCAAGCCGCGCACCGGTCGAGCCACCGCAGCGCCGCGCAGCGGCGCAGGTGGTTAAAACCGAATCTTCCACGCCCTTGCCGCGCAGCGTGCCGGCAACCAGCCCGCAAAAAGCCTGCGCCAACTGCCCGACGCCCGACCCCGACTTTGCGCCGACGCTCGACGAAGTACCGACCGGCATCGAGAATACGCCCGACGCTGTAGTGGCCGATGAGCCCAGAAGCCGCTACGGCAATCCACCGAATTACGAAGCACTGGGCAAACGCTACGAGGTGCTGCCGAACGTGCCCAAGGGCTTTCGCGAAACCGGGCGAGCCAGCTGGTACGGCAAGAAGTTTCACGGCAAGCGCACCGCCAACGGCGAGACCTACGACATGTTCAAGATGACGGCCGCGCACAAAACGCTGCCGCTGCCGAGCTATGTGCGCGTCACCAATCGCAGCAATGGTCGCAGCGTGGTAGTGCGCGTCAACGATCGCGGGCCGTTTCACCCGGGGCGAATCATTGATCTTTCCTACGCGGCAGCAGCGCGACTTGATCTTCTGCACCACGGGTCGGCGGATGTGCAGATCGAAGCCCTCACCGCACAGCAAGGCACAACCGCCATCGAAAGCACGCAGGGCAAGCCGCGCTATCTGGAAGTCGGCCGTTTCGCTGACCCCATCGATGCGCTGGCCCTGCGCGAAAAATTGTCGCTGCTCGGCTTCAACGACACCGAGTTCCTGCAAACCGCCAATTCCGCAGGTGACGGCGTCGACAATATCCTGCGCATCGGACCGTTCAAGAGCTTCTCGAAGCTGGAAGAAGCGCGCATCAAACTGGGGCTGCAAGAAATCACTGCCATTCCAGTTGCCGACTGACGCGAGTGGCGCGGTACACTAGGCACTGATTTCTGCACCCGAGCTTTCGATGAACTTTCGCTTTGCCGCTGTCTTCGCCGCGCTGTTTTCGCTCTCCGCCGCTGCCGCCATCCCCGAACCGCCGGCGCTCGATGCCAGCAGCTACCTGCTCTACGACTACGATAGCGGCGAAGTGCTGGTGAGCAGCCAGCCGGATCTCAAGGTCGGCCCGGCGTCGATCACCAAGGTGATGCTCAGCTACGTCGTGTTCGACGAAATCAAGAAGGGCCGCATCAAGCTCGACGACGAGGCGACGATCTCCGAGAAGGCCTGGAAGCAGGGCATCGACTCCTCCGAGTCGCGCATGTTCCTGGACTTAGGATCGAAGGTGAAAGTCGAAGACCTGCTGCACGGCGTCATCACGCAGTCCGGCAACGATGCCTCGGTGGCGCTGGCCGAGCACGTCGCGGGCAGCGAGTCGGCCTTCACCGATCTGATGAACCAGTACGCCGCCAAGCTCGGCATGACCAACACGCATTTCATGAATGCGCCGGGCATGCCCGATGAGCAGCATTACAGCACCGCCCATGACCTCACCTTGCTGGGTGCGGCACTGATCCGCGACTTTCCCGAATACTACGAGTGGTTCTCGCGGCCCAACTTCACCTTTCACGGCATCAAGCAGGACAACCGCAACATGATGCTGGCGATGGATCGCAGCGTGGACGGCATCAAGACCGGCCACACCGAGGCCGCCGGCTATTGCCTGCTGTCGTCTGCGAAGCGCGACGGCCATCGCTTGGTCGCTGCCGTGATGGGCACCAAGAGCAAGACCTACCGCGCCGAAGCGAGCCTTGAACTGCTCAACTACGGATTCCGCTTCTTCGAGAGCGTGAAGCTGCTCGGCAAGGAGGCCCCGGCAGGCAGCGTGCGTCTCTGGAAGGGCACGGCTGACGAGGTGCAGGTCGGCACGCTGTCACCCGTGTTTCTCTCGCTGCCCCGCGGCGTGGCCGAAAAGGCCGAGGTCAAACCCGCCGTCGACGGCACTCTCATCGCCCCGCTCACGCAGGGTCAGCAGATCGGCACAGTCACCATCTTCGTCGATGGCAAAGCGATGAAGACCGAGCCGCTGGTGGTGCTGGCCGATGCGCCGGCCGGCGGCTTCTTCAAGCGTCTGTGGGACACCATTCGCCTCTGGTTTGCCTGAACCACTGACGGCATTCGCGATGTCGCTCGCGCCACCGCTGATTCGGCGCCTGGGACTGGTCGAGTACTCGCCTACGCTCGTCGCGATGCATGCCTTCACGGCAGCACGCGAGGAATCGACACCTGACGAGTTGTGGGTCTTACAGCACCCTGCGGTTTTTACTCAGGGGCAAGCCGGCAAAGCTGAGCACCTGCTGCTGCCGGGCGACATACCCGTGGTGCAGACCGATCGCGGGGGACAGGTGACCTATCACGGCCCGGGTCAGCTGGTGATTTATCCGCTGATCGATATCGGCCGTCGCGGCTATGGCGTGAAGAGCCTCGTGAGCCGGCTCGAAATCGCGATGGTCGAGACGCTGGCGGGATACGGCATCACCGCCTATGCCGACGCGGCGGCACCCGGCGTTTATGTGGACATCTCTGCGCGACGCCACAAGATCGGCTCGCTTGGACTGCGCGTGCGGCAGGGGCGCAGCCTGCATGGACTATCGCTCAATGTCGCGATGGACCTGGAGCCGTTCTCTCGCATCAATCCCTGTGGTTACCAAGGGCTGGCAATGACGCAGATGTCGGCATTGAACGGCGACATCACTCTTGATGACGTCACCGAAAAACTGACGGCGCGACTCCAGACCGCGCTGACTAAGCCCTAACGGCCCAAGACACCGCCAAGGCCTTCTCTGCCAGGCAGGCTCGGAAGCGCAAGCGGATCCATATCCACTCTCGGCGCAGCATTGCCACGGCGCGTGCGGTAGTAGCCCGAGTCGTATGCCGGGCAGCCGATAGGCGTCGAATAACTGCGTGAATAGGCGTCGTAGCAGTTGTCGTAAAAGGCCGTGTCCCGTGATTGATCCGAGGCTGCTGTCGGCTTCTTGGGCGAATTGTTGGCGCAGGCCCCGAGGGTGAGGGCGCAGGCTGCCAAGGCAGGTATCGTTAAGCTCGCAATAAGGCGCATCACAGAGTCTCCGTCAATGCTCTAGCCAGAAATTGCCGACAGGAATGTCGGCGGATAAGGCTAGTCAAAAGGTATCGCTTAGAATGCTGAACGAGGCGTTCCGTTCAACTGCTATTACAACGCCAATCGCATCCATACGTTGACCTCACCTGCGCTACTCAGCATGACGACGCTCTCGACCGAAGCACTCAGCAGCACACTAGTGAGCGTGCGTGGACTCCGCTTTTCACATGGCACGCGAGTCATCTACGACGGTGTCGATCTCGACATCCCACGCGGCAAGATCACCGCCATCATGGGGCCCTCCGGCACCGGCAAGACCACGTTGCTGCGCCTGATCGGCGGGCAATGGCAGCCGGGTGCTGGCACCGTCACGTTCGATGGTGTCGATGTGCACAAGCAGTCGCGCCGCCAGTTGTTCGAGATGCGCAAGCGCATGGGCATGCTATTCCAGAACGGCGCCCTGCTCACCGATCTCACCGTTTTCGACAACGTCGCCTTCCCGCTGCGCGAACACACCAAACTGCCGGAATCGATGATCCGCGACTTGGTGCTGATGAAGCTCAACGCCGTCGGCCTGCGCGGTGCGCGCGATCTGTATCCCGAAGAACTCTCTGGTGGCATGAGCCGGCGCGTGGCCTTGGCACGCGCCATCTCGCTCGACCCGCAACTGGTGATGTATGACGAACCCTTCACTGGTCAGGATCCGATCAGCATGGGCGTCTTGATGCGCCTCATTCGTGCCCTGAACGATGCGCTGGGTCTGACCAGCATCGTCGTCTCGCATGACGTCAACGAAGTGCTGTCGATCAGCGATTACGCCTATGTGATCTCCGGCGGCAAAGTGCTGGGCAAGGGCAGCGCCAACGAGGTGCGCGCCAATCAGAGCGAATGGGTGCAGCAGTTCCTTCAGGGCGAGCCCGACGGCCCCGTGCCTTTTCACTACAAGGCCCTGCCCTATGCCGAAGATCTGCTGGGAGCGAAATCATGATCGGCGTCTTGGGCAATTATTTGCAAGGCATCGGCCGCGCCCTGTTCTTCCTGTTCACCATCATTGCTGCCATCCCCTCGGCCTTGGTGCGGCCGCGATTGATGGCGCAGCAGCTCTATTCGGTGGGCGTCTTGTCGCTGGTCATCGTCGTGCTCTCGGGCAGCTTCATCGGCATGGTGCTGGCCTTGCAGTTCTATCGCACGCTCCAAGTGTTTGGTGCAGGTGACTCGCTCGGTGTGGCCATCGCACTGTCTGTCGTGCGCGAGTTCGGGCCCGTCGTCACGGCCCTGCTGTTCGCAGGTCGCGCCGGCTCGGCACTGGCCGCTGAAATTGGCCTGATGAAGGCCACCGACCAGCTCAGCGGCATGGAGATGATGGCGGTCGATCCGGTCAAGCGCGTGATTGCACCGCGTTTTCTCGCGGGCCTAATTTCGATGCCGTTGCTGAGCTTCATCTTCACCGTCATGGCCATTGGTGTGGCGGGCGGCCATGCCATCGGTGTCAGCTTGCTGGGTGTCGACGCAGGCTCGTACTGGGCGGGCATCCACGAAGTGCTGCATGGCGACGACATCCGCGATGCGCTCATCAAGACCCTGGTCTTCGGCGCGGCCTGTTCCTGGATCGCGGTGTATCAGGGCTATCACGCCGCGCCCACCTCCGCAGGCGTTGCACGCGCCACCACCAATACCGTCGTGATCTCCTCGCTGGCTGTTCTGGCGCTGGACTTCATCCTCACCGCATTCATGTTCTAGTCAGTAGCAGACTCAAGGATCACTCTCATGCAATCCCGCTCTCTCGAAATCCTCGTCGGTTTCTTCGTCTGCCTCGGTGTCGCTGCCGTGCTGGTTCTTACACTGCGCGTCGCGAGCTTGAAAGATGTCGGCGGCAAGGAAGGCAGCTACCGCGTCACCGCCAACTTCGAGAACATCGGCAAGCTCTCGACCGGCAACGCCGTGAAGATCGCCGGCGTCACCATTGGCCGCGTGCAGAACATCGCCGTCGATGCCAACAGCTTCCAGGCCGTGGTCACTCTTGAATTGAGCAAGAGCTACTCCACTATCCCGAAAGATTCCAACGCGAAGATCCTCACCGCCGGTCTTCTGGGCGAGCAATACATCGGCTTGGAGCCGGGCGGTGATGAAGAGTCCTTGAAAGATGGCAGCCGCATCCAGCTCACGCAGTCTGCCCTAGTGCTTGAAAATCTGATTGGCCAGTTTGTGTCTTCGATGAGTGAGAAGAAGGAAGACACGAAACTCGCAGACGCCTTGAATAAACTTGCCGACTCGATGAAACCGGCGGGCACGAAGTAACGTAATACACGGCACGGCCAGCAGCCGCGCATTTGATGTTCTGGTTTTGGAGGCAACAATGAAAAAGTTCTGGTTACCCCTGTTTCTGCTCTTGGGTTTGGGTGCCGCACAGGCAGCCCCGGTGCCGCCCGACGTTGCCGTGAAAGACACAACGGAGAAGATGCGCGCGCTGATTGCCGCGAACCACGCCGCCTACGCCGCCGACAAGACCAAGTTTTACGCGGTGGTGGATCAGGTTCTGGTGCCGCGTTTCGACGTGCAGGGCATTGCCAAGCTGGTGCTGGGACGCAACTGGAAGGCTGCCACGCCAGAGCAGCGCACGCGCTTCACCAGCGCCTTCAAGAACTCGCTGATTCGCAACTACGCCGATGCCCTGCTCGATAACTACGACAGCGTCGATGCCAAGTTCCAGCCCTTGCGTCTGGCCGGTGGCGAAACAGATGTGACCGTCAAGGCCGAGCTGACGCGCAAGGTTGGCAAGCCGATTTCGGTTGGCTTTTCGATGCAGCTGGTCGACAACGACTGGAAGGTTTACGACGTGATTCTCGAGAACCTCTCGCTCGTCACCAACTTCCGCAGCCAGTTCAACGAAGAGATCAAGAAAAACGGTCTTGACGCGCTCATTACCCGCGTCGAAACCGGCGAGATCGTCAAGCAAGCCGCCGAAAAGGGAACCTAAAGCCATGCGCGCCGAAGGCGACTGGACGCAAGAGTGCACACCTGCCGTGCTCGCGCAGGCCAAGCGCTACATCGACGCGGGTCGTGTTGATCTCTCAAGCATCGGTCGCGTTGACAGTGCTGGCGTCGCCTTGCTGCTGGAGCTGAAGCGCCGTGCGCAAGCCGCTGGCAAAACCTTGCAGTTCGTGCAGGCACCCCCCAAGCTGGTGACTCTTGCCACTTTCTTTGGCGTTGACGCATTTCTTCTAGAACCTCAGTCATGACCACGTCACGCCTCGCCCTTCTGGCCGCTGTCGCAACTCTGAGCGCTTGCGCCACGCTGCCGCCCGACCAACCCTCCGATCCTCTGGAGCCGGTGAATCGTGCGGTGTTTTCGTTCAATCGCGGGGCTGATCGTTATGTATTGAAGCCGGTGGCGAAGAGCTACAAGGCTGTGGTGCCGGACATTGCGCAGAAAGGTGTGATCAATTTTTTCAGCAACCTCAGCGAGCCGATCACCATCGTCAATGGCGTGTTGCAGGGCAAGTTCTTGCAGGCGACATCCGATACCGGGCGTTTTTTGATCAACTCCACGGCAGGTTTTGCCGGCTTGATGGATGTCGCCACCAAGGCCGGCCTGCCTCGGCATGACGAAGACTTTGGTCAGACATTGGGTTACTGGGGCGTGGGCACGGGCGCCTATCTCATGCTGCCGTTCCTCGGCCCCTCCAACGGTCGCGACCTGATCGGGCGCGGAGCGGACTACGTCACCAATCCGCTGTACTACGTGCAGCAGAACAACAGCGATGAGGATGGGCTTTTTTATGGCGCCACCGCGCTCAATCTGGTCAGCATCCGCACACAATTGTTGGGTGCAGACGCACTGCTTGATGGTGCTATCGACCCGTATATCTTTCTTCGCACGGCCTATCTTCAAAACCGCCTGAACAAGGTCTACGACGGTTCGCCGCCCAAGGCACTGCTCTACGGCGTGGATGACGACGAATAAGAAAAAGCCCGCAATGCGGGCTTTTTTGTGCATGCCGTAGCCTAGTTCGCCTGATTTTGCATCCAGTCCGCCAAGCCGGATAGCGCAGGCCACAAGGCGAGATGTGTCGTTTCCAGCAATTCGCAAGATTTCGCGGCGATGGCCATGCAATCCAGCCACTGATCGCGTTCGCTCGTCCCAATCGCAAACGGCATATGCCTGGCTCGCAGTCGCGGATGGCCGAAGCGCTGCTGAAAATGCTGCGGCCCGCCGCTCCAGCCGCACAAGAACCAGAACAGCTTGTCGCGCGAGCCGTCGAGCTGCGGCGGGTGCATCGCGCGGATGCCCGCATAGGCAGCATCGGCATCCATGTGATCGTAGAACGCATCTACCAGCTTGCGCACACCGGGCTCGCCGCCGAGCTGATCGAACAGCGTTACTTCATTCATTGGCGCGCGCTTTCAAACATGGCGACGCGCGAGCCACCCCGCCGTGGAACAGCTGGCAAGGCGAGTCGGCGCCGGATGCAAAGCTCACTTTGTCCATTGGCGAGCGTTTTCAAACATCCGGAACCAGGGCGTCTTGTCGCCGTTGGCTTTCGGCCACCAGCTGCCCACGGTGCCTGCAATGGTGCGCTCCGGATGCGGCATCAAAATCGTCACGCGGCCGTCGGCGTTGCAGATCGATGTCACGCCCTGCTCTGCACCATTGGGGTTGGCGGGGTAAGCCTTGGCCACTGCCCCCGTGTTGGTGATGAAGCGCATCGCCACCTGACCATTGGCTTGCAGCGTGGCGAGATCGCTCGTGTTCTTAAACTCGGGCCGCCCCTCACCGTGAGCGATGGCGATGGGCAGGCGCGAACCTTCCATGTCCTTGAAGAAAAGGCTTTTCGACGGCAGCAGCTCCACCATGCCGAAACGCGCCTCGAACTGTTGGCTGCGGTTCTTGCGGAACAAGGGCCATTGCTCTGCACCCGGCACGATGCTTTGCAGCGCCGCCATCATCTGGCAGCCGTTGCATACGCCGAGCGCGAAGCGTTCAGGATTGGCGAGAAACTGCTGGAACTCGTTGCGTGCGCGTTCGTTGAACAGAATGGTACGTGCCCACCCTTGGCCCGCACCCAGCACGTCGCCATAGCTGAAGCCGCCGCAGGCCGCAAAGCCGGCGAAGTTGGCAAGCTGCACACGGCCTTCGAGCACGTCGGACATGTGCACATCCACCGACTCGAAGCCGGCGGCATGGAAGGCATAGGCCATTTCGATATGCCCATTCACACCCTGCTCGCGCAGGATCGCCACCTTGGGTCGCTTACCGATAGCAGGGGCGCGCACCGTCGTGTCAAACGTGAGCTTCACGCTCAGACCTGGATCGTGCGGCGCACCGACTGCAGCGAACTCTTCGCGCGCGCAGTCCGGGTGATCGCGGAGGGCTGCCATGCGATGGCTGGTCTCGGCCCAGGTTTTGTGCAGCGGCTCCAGTGTGTCGGCGAACAACTCGCGCGCGCCATACTTGAAGCGCACGTAGTCCTCGGCGGTGGGTTCACCAATGACGGCGCTACTCAGCCCAGTGGCTTCCGCCTCACTCAGCACAGCCGCTAAATCAGAAGCGCGCACTTGCAGCACCATGCCCAGCTCTTCGTTGAAGAGTGCAGCCATCGCATCTGCACCGAGCGCTTCGAGCTGCACGGTCACACCGCTGCGACCCGCCAGCGCCATCTCGACCACAGCCGCGAACAGGCCGCCGTCGCTGCGGTCGTGATAGGCCAGCACGCGGCCTTCGGCGTTGAGCTTCTGCACCAAGGCGAACGCGGCCTTGAGCTGCTGCGGATCATCCAAGTCAGGCGCGACATCGCCGACCTGGTTGTAGACCTGCGCGAGGATACTGCCGCCCATGCGGTTCTTGCCATTGCCGAGATCGATCAGCACGAGTGAGGTCGAAGGCTCGGCAGCGAGCTGCGGCGTGAGCGAGCGGCGCACATCGGCCACGGGTGCAAAAGCGGTAACGATCAGCGACAGCGGCGCGGTCTGCGTCTTGGCCTCGCCGTCTTGAGTCCACTGCGATTTCATCGACAGCGAATCCTTGCCGACCGGGATGGCGATGCCGAGTGCGGGAGCGAGTTCGGCACCCACGGCCTTCACGGTGTCGAACAGGCGCGCGTCTTCGTCGCCCTGCCCGCAGGCGGCCATCCAGTTGGCAGAGAGGCGCACGTCGCTGAGCTTGGCGATGTGGGCGGCGGCGAGATTGGTGATGGCCTCACCGACGGCCATGCGGCCCGAAGCCGGGGCATCGAGCGGGGCCAGCACCGGGCGCTCGCCCATGCTCATCGCCTCGCCGGTGGTGGCCTCGAAGCCGGTCGCGGTGACGGCGCAATCGGCCACCGGCACCTGCCAGGGGCCGACCATCTGGTCGCGCACGGTGAGCCCACCGACGGTGCGGTCGCCGATGGTGATGAGGAAGTTTTTCGACGCCACGCTGGGGTGGCGCAGCACGCGCTGAGCGGCATCTTTCGGGTCGATGCGCGAGGCATCGAGTGCGGCGAAGGTCTGCGGCGCGCGCGTGGTGCTACGCCGCATGCGCGGTGGCTTGCCGAGCAGCACCTGCATCGGCATCTGCACCGTGTCGCTGCCGAGCAGCGTGTCTTCGACGCGCAGCTGTTGCTCAGCTGTGGCAGTACCGACCACCGCCATCGGGCAACGCTCGCGGGCGCAGACGGCTTGCAGCTGCGCGACCGATTCCGGTGCGACCGCGAGCACATAGCGCTCCTGCGATTCGTTGCACCAGATTTCCATCGGCGACAGTGCAGGATCAGCAGCGAGCACATCGCGCAGCTTGAAGTGGCCGCCGCGGTCGTCGGCGTGCACCAGCTCCGGCAAGGCGTTACTGATGCCGCCTGCGCCGACGTCGTGAATGCTCAGGATGGGATTGGCCTCGCCCAGTGCCCAGCAGGCATCGACCACTTCCTGGCAGCGGCGCTCCAACTCTGGATTCGCACGCTGCACGCTGGCGAAATCGAGGTCGGCGGTCTGCGCTCCGGTCGCCATCGAGGAACCTGCGGCACCACCGAGGCCAATCAGCATCGCCGGGCCACCGAGCACGATGAGTGCGGCGCCTTCGACCACCACCTTCTTCAACACATGCTCGGCGCGGATGTTGCCGTAGCCGCCGGCAATCATGATCGGCTTGTGGAAGCCGCGATTGCGGCCATCGGGGGCCAGCGCTTCGTAGGTGCGGAAGTAGCCTGTGAGGCAAGGCCGGCCAAACTCGTTGTTGTAGGCGGCGGCACCAATGGGCGCTTCGAGCATGATTTGCAGCGCACTCGCCATGCGGGTCGGACGACCGAGATCAACCTCCCAAGGCTGCGTGAAGCCGGGGATACGCAGGTTGGCCACGCTGAAGCCGCAAAGCCCAGCCTTGGGGCGGCCACCGAGGCCGGTCGCCGCCTCGTCACGAATCTCGCCGCCTGCGCCGGTGGCAGCACCCGGATGCGGCGAGATGCCGGTGGGGTGGTTGTGCGTCTCGACCTTCATGAGGATGTGCACCGGCTCCGCGTGCTCGCGGTAGTGGCGGTCGCCTTCGGGGAAGAAGCGCATCGCGGTGTGGCCTTCGACCACGGCGCAGTTGTCGCTATAGGCAGACAGCACGCCCGTGGGAGAGGCATTGTAGCTCTCCTTGATCATCTGGAACAGCGAGAGCGGGGCCGTCTCGCCATCCACCGTGAACTCGGCGTTGAAGATCTTGTGGCGGCAGTGCTCGCTGTTGACCTGCGCGAACATCATCAGCTCGGCATCGGTGAGGTTCTTGCCGGCCTTCACCGCGTAGTCCACCAGATAGTCGATCTCGTCGGCCGAGAGCGCGAGGCCCCAGTCCTTGTTCGCCGCTTCGAGCGCGGCCTTGCCGCCCTTGAGCACATCGACGCTGCGCAGTGCGCGTGGCGGCTCAGTAGCGAACACGCCAGCCAGATCGAGTGCGCTGCTCAGCACCGATTCCATCATCGGGTCGTGCAGTTCGGCGAGCGCGGCATCGGGCAGTGAGCCTGCGCCAGTCAGCAGCACCGCACGGCCCAGCTCGACGCGCTTCACGCCCGTCAGCCCACAAACCTTGGCGATGTCGGTGGCCTTGGAGGACCACGGCGAGAGCGTGCCAACGCGCGGCACCACATAGAGCGTGCCGTCGGCGGCGGGCAGTGCGTCCGGCCCCTCGCCCAGCAGGCGGCGCAAATCAGCGGTGCTGGCCTCGCCATCCACCAGAAAGAAGTCCTGCACCACCAGGCCGGTGAGCTGCGGGGCGTGGGTTTTCAGCCGTTCCAGCAGGCGTGCCACACGAAAATCGGAGAGGACGGTGGCGCTGGGGAGAACGTGCAGGGGCATGGTGGCGAAGAGCCATCGGCGGGCAGGCGGCGATTTTACCAGTCGGGGGCGTCTACACTGGCCCGACCGCAGCCCTAAAAGCCACGCCATGACCCTGTTGATCGTTGGTCTCGCCCTGTTCCTCGGCATCCACTCCGTTGCTATTGCCGCCCCCGGCCTACGTGCGGCGGCGGTCGCCAGGCTCGGCCTCAATGGCTGGAAGGGCGTCTACAGCCTCATCGCCATTGCCGGATTCGTGCTGCTCTGCATCGGCTACGGCGAGGCGCGAGTGACGAATCCGGTCTGGCTCTGGCAGCCGCCCAAGACGATGCGCCACATCGCCCTGCTGCTGATGCTGCCGGTGTTCCCGCTGCTGTTGGCAGCCTATCTGCCGGGGCGCATCCGCACCGCCACCAAGCACCCGATGCTCATCGCCACCAAGCTCTGGGCGCTGGCGCACTTGCTCGCCAATGGCGGGCTGCATGACGTGTTGTTGTTTGGTGGCTTTCTGGCGTGGGCGGTGGCGGATCGCATCTCGCTCAAGCGCCGCGCCAATGTCACACCGCCGCCGAGCGCGCCAGCCTCGCGCTGGAACGATCTGGTGGTCGTGCTCGGCGGGCTGGCGATTTATGTGCTGTTCGTTGGCGGGCTGCACAAAATACTGATTGGGGTTTCTCCGGTTGCTGGGTAACCACGAAAATGAGCGAACTTTGCAACGAGCAATTCACTGAAGCGCTGAACTCGGCTGATGAGCTGAGCATGGTGTTACGAAGTCATCTGCACATAGAGCATCAGCTAGATGTGTTCATAGTTCTGCTGCTCCGCATTATGAAAAATACAAAAAGCAGCTTCACCTCGACTACAACACGAAGATTCTCTTTTGCTGTGCATTAGGACTAAGTGACACCCTTAAAAGTCCCTTGCAGTCGGTTGGCAAACTGAGGAATAGCTTCGCGCACAAGCCAACATTCAAGCTCTCATCCGCGAGTGCAAAAGAAATTTACGAAACTCTTTCTGCGACCCATAAGCAGCATTTGCAAGATAGCTACACATCTCTTGCTAAGTCTTTTGAGAGGAAAGAAAAGAAATATGGGCAGCTATCTACTCAGCTACAGATTGCACTCATATTCATGTTCCTGCGGGCAAAAATGAAACTCGCAATTGAGCAGCTGAAGTGAGAGGCGGGGAAACGCTCTGCATTACACAGACCGCCGCAGAAACGCCTCGGTAAACGCATCCGCCGGAAACAGAATCTCCACCCTGAGATTGTCCGCCGTGAGATCCAGCGGCGTGCCAAAACTCGCCAGCATGGTGATGAAGCTCAGCGTCAAATCACCCAGCCCGATGCGCGTTGGCAGCACGGGTGCGAGCGGCGTCCACACTTCGGCGAGCCGCCAGCGGGCGGGGATGCCGGGGTAGGCCAGCACCTCGGCCAGCACGGCGGCGGCGGCCTCGTTCTCGCGCGCTTCGCGGATGGCGCGGGCCAACAGACCCGGCCCCAGCTCGTCAAGGTTCTTGATGTAGGGGCGCAGGCCCTCCGGGTGAAAGGTGAGCTTCATCAGGTTCGGCGGGCCGTCGCCGCAGACGCGCCGCCAGATTTCCGCGGGGTCGCCCAGCACCGACATCAATCGCACCATCGCCTCGTTGGTCTGCACCAGGTTCCAGCCGGCATCGAGCACCAGCGCGGGGTAAGGCTCCTGCTGCTTGAGCAAGAGGTCGAGTGCCTGCTTGATGGAAGCCATATCGGGGCTGTGCAGCGGTCGCTCTGCGAATAGCGGTGCAAAGCCCGCCGAGATCAGCCAGCGATTGCGCTCGCGCAGTGGCAGAGCCAGCGCCTCGGCCAGTTGCAGCACCATCGCGCGGCTGGGCCGCGCCTTGGCCGATTCGAGAAAGCTCAGGTGCCGCTGCGACAGGCCCGCATCGGCGGCGAGCGTCATCTGGCTGAAGCCGTGCCCGCGCCGCCGCTCGCGCAGCAGGTGCGAGAAATCGTTGGCGGCGGCCGGTGCCGTGGCGATGGTGTTGTTCATGGGCCGATTGTGCGCTGCGCAGTGCGGGCGGTGGTATTACCTGTCACGTCATTGAGCGTCGCCCGCATGGCGCCGAAAGTAGCGGCACGCCCACTCAAGAAGGAAAAATTCCATGCACCTGCCCAAAGCCGTCGTCCTCGCCATCCTGCTGCCGTTCGGGCTGTATTCGACTTATGCCGTCTACGAGATTGGCTACTTCGGCATCTTCGCCAGCCATGCACACATTGCGGGCTTTCAGGTGCTGGCCGATCTCGTCATCGCCTGCACGCTGGCAATGATCTGGATGTGGCGCGATGCCGCGGCCAATGGCCGCAACGTCTGGCCGTATGTTGTGGCGACATTCACGCTGGGCTCGATCGGCCCCCTGATGTATCTGCTGCTGGCACCGCAGCCGCACACCGTGCAGGCGCGCGCGCACGGCTGAGCCATGCCCTTCAACCACCAGACTCCGCTCGCTGCTGCACTACTGCTGGCGGGTGTCGTGAATACCCTGCCCCTCATCGGCGTGCTGGGCGGCGAGCGCTTGCAAGCGCTCTATGGCCTGGGCTTCGACGACCCCAGCCTGCGCATTCTCATGCGGCATCGCGCAGTGCTGTTTGGGCTTTTGGGTGGGGCGATGATCGCGGCGGCATTCATCCCCGCATGGCGGCTGCCGCTCGCCCTCGCGGGCCTTGCCAGCATGCTGAGCTTCATCGCCATTGCCGCACTCGAAGGCGGCGGCAATGCGGCCGTCCGCCGCGTGGTGATTACCGATGTGATGGCCAGCGTGCTGCTGGCGGCCGCGCTGTTATGGGCTCGCCGCTGAAGGACGCAGACTCATGGCCTGCCCTTCGCTGAGCTTCACGCCCAGACGCTCCAGCGTGGTCAGCCCGAGGCCACCCGCAGGTAGCTGATTGCGCTCCTGATACAAGCGCACGGCGGCAGTGGTCTGCATGTTCATGTCGCCATGCGCAGGGCCTTTGTAAACGCCCTCGCGCTTCAGGGCCTCTTGCAGGCTCTGCACCAGGGCGGGGGTGAAATTGGTTTCGCACAGCACGCGCTGCCATTCGGCCCGCGCGGGTTTGTCGATCTCGTGGCGGGTCACCGTCTCGTAGCGCGCGGGCACCGGCACGGCGCGGGTGGTGGCAGGCGTGACCAGTTTTTTGACGCGACGGGTGACGGTGCGCTCGCCGACGGGCACCAGTTCGGTGACGGCAGGGGTGATGATTTTTCTGCGCTTGACGATGCGCTCGCTCGCCGCGGTTTCCACCAGCCGGGTGGTTGCAGGGCGATCCACCACGCGCTTCTGCACGGTCTGGCGGGTGGTGGGACCTTCGACCAGGCAGATGGCCGCACCTTCGCTGCTGTCCAGCAGCTTGCTGGTCTTGAACTGCGCGCCTTGTGCGACGGTGACCTGCTCGCTCACGGTCTTGTAGGTGGCGGGCACGGCGACCTGTCGCTTCTGGCCAAGAACCACCACGGTTTCTTGCACCGTTTCAGTCACGGCGGGCGTGACCACCTTGCGGCGCTTGCCGGCCGGCAGCGTCACTTGCTGGTCCACCATTTCGTAGACCGCGGGCACGGTTTCGATGCGCTCGCTGGCCGCCACGACCAGCTTCGATTCCTCGCTGCTGCGGAACTGCGGCGGCACGTAGACCAGCCCGTAGCACTCGCCGGGCTTGGCATCGGGCGGCGTCTCGGGCAGGCCGAGCTGTGCGGCGGCAGCGCCGGCAAACAGCAGGGCCGCGAGGGCAGTCAGTCTCAAAAGGGCACGGGCGCGCATGGCGGGCTCCAACAGATCAGCCTGAATTGTCCGCGCGTCCGGCACGCGCAGCAATGGATTATTTACCCCGTCTGCGGCGATCAAACGCCTTTGCCGGACAAGTCACGCTTGAACTTGGCCGTGAGCGGGCCGAACTCGCCGCGCACCAGATGCGTGAACACGTTGCCGGCCTTGCGCAGGCGCTGCGGCCAGCGCGAGCGGGCGGCGACGTAGGGCTGCTCGGTCCACTCGCGCAGCTGCGGGCGGCGCAGCACGCGGAACACCGCCGTGCGGCCATGCAGCGTGCTCACGTAGGCCCAGTCGGCCTCGTGCTTGAGGAAGTCCACCAGCATCGCGCCGGTCCACAAATCAATATCGTCAATCAGCAGCAGGCCACCCACCACAAGGCGCGGCGCGATGTAGGCGTAGTCGATAGCGGGGATGGGGAAGCCATGACCACCGTCGATGAGGGCGAAGTCCAGCGCGCCTTCGAGCTTGGGCAGCACATCCTGGCTGTAGCCGATGGCAAACGTGAGAGTGCTGGTGTCGAGCTTCAGCCGCGCGGCTTCGGCCAAGATGCGAGCCTGCTCGTCGGTGCTGGGCGTGACAACGGTATGCACCGCGCCCGCCTCGACGAACATCAGCGTCGAGCGACCCGCACCAGTCTCGATGCTGCGCATGCCGGGCTTGACGTGGGCCTTGAGAAAGGCGGCGACACCGGGGGCGATGTCCCAGACGGCGGTGCCGTCGGCGTGCAGCGGGGCGGGGTCGGCGTGCTTGGACATGGCGATCTCGAAAGTTTGAGCGCCCATTATTCCAGCAAGCGATTCAGGAAATCTGTCGCCAAGACAGCCCATCGACCTGATGCGCGCAGAGGCACCAGTCCGGGTCCTGCTCCAGCGCGTCGCAGATGGCCGCGCGCGCCAGCTCGGGGGTGTTGTTCTGCTCCGAGAGATGCGTCAGCACCAGATGCTGCAGGCGCTCGCGCTGCACGCTGCTGATGAGACCGGCCGCCTGCCGGTTGGAGAGATGCCCGAGGCCGCCGCCGACGCGGTCTTTCAAACGCTGCGGATAGGGGCCGGCTGCCAGCATCGCGACGTCATGGTTGGTCTCCAGCAGCAGCGCGTCGCAGTCGCTCAGCACGTAGCGAATGTGCTGGGTGATGGCACCGAGATCCGACACCACGCCGAGCTTCTTGCCACCGTGCTCGAAGGCGAACTGGCAGGGCTCTTTGGCATCGTGCGGCACCGGGAACGGCCGCACGGTGAGCGCACCGATATGGAAAGGCTCGTGCGGCGTGATGAAGCGGATGTCCTCCACCTCGCGGTCGCGCCAGCCGTGATAACTGCCACGCGTGAGATACACCGGCACGCCGTAGGCACGGGCCAGGCGCGCCACACCTCCCAGGTGGTCGCCGTGCTCGTGGGTGACCAGGATCGCGTCGAGACTGTGCAGGTCAAAGTCGAGCCGCGCCGAGCGGGCCTCGACCTCACGGACGGCGAAGCCGCAGTCCACCAGCACGCGCACGCCGCCGGCATCCACCAGCGTGCCGTTGCCCTTGCTGCCGCTGCCGAGCATCGCGAAGCGCATCAGGGTTTCGCCGCGCCGAGAAAGAGGGCGTAGGCCGGGTTGTCGCGCTCGTCCCAGTAGGGATAGCCGAGCGCATCCAGCGCCTCGCGGCATTCACGGCTCTTGCCCTCGGGCACCTGCAAGCCCGCCAGCACGCGGCCATAGGCGGCGCCGTGGTTGCGGTAGTGGAACAGGCTGATGTTGAAGCCCGAGCCGATGGCGTCCAAAAACGCCAGGCAGGCACCGGGCCGCTCGGGGAACTCGAAGCGGAACAACTGCTCGTCTTCCAGGCCCGGTGCGCGGCCTCCAACCATGTAGCGCACATGCATCTTGGCCATCTCGTTGTGGCTGAGATCAGTGACCGGATAGCCCAGCTCGATGAGTTGCGCGACGAGCGCAGCGGTTTCCAGCGCGCCCTCGCTGAGCTTGAAGCCGACGAAGATGTGCGCCTCGCCCGGCGAGGCGTAGCGATAGTTGAACTCGGTGATCACCCGCTTGCCAAGCTGCTTCAGAAAGCGGCGGAAACTGCCCGGTTTTTCGGGGATGGTGACAGCCAGGAGTGCTTCGGTTTGATCGCCAATCTCCGCCCGCTCGGCGATGTGGCGCAGGCGGTCGAAGTTGACGTTGGCACCGCTCACCGTCGCGGCGAGCGTGAGGCCCCTGGCCTCGTGCAGCGCCACCCATTTCTTGAGGCCGGCGACGGCTAGCGCACCGGCGGGCTCGGGCACGCTGCGGTTCTCGCTGAAGCAGTCGCGGATCGCTGCGCAGATTTCGTCGGCATCGACGCGGATCACTTCATCGACCAGGTTTTTGGCGATGCGCCAGGGCTCGACGCCGACCTGCTTCACCGCCACGCCATCGGCGAACAGACCAACGGTTTTCAGCTCGACGCGACGGCGGGCCTCAAAGGCGCGGGCGAAGCAGTCCGAGTCGTCTGGCTCCACCGCAATCACGCGGGTCTTGGGGCTCACAGCCTTGATGTAGCTGGCCACCCCCGCCAGCAAGCCACCGCCACCGACGCAGACGAACACCGCATCGAGCGTCTGCCCCTGCAACTGTTCGAGCATTTCCTTGGCGACGGTGCCCTGCCCGGCGATCACGTCGATGTCGTCGTAGGGGTGGACGAAGGTCAGGCCCTTTTCGGCGGCCAGCTTTTCGGCGTGCTCGCGGGCGTCGTCGTAGGCATCGCCGTGCAGTACCACCTTGCCGCCGAGCGCGCGCACCGAATCCACCTTGATGGCGGGCGTGGTGCGCGGCATGCAGATGAGTGTGGCGATGCCAAGATGTTTGCCCGCCAGCGCCACACCCTGCGCGTGGTTGCCGGCGCTGGCGCAGATCACGCCCTTGGCGCGCTCAGCCGCCGTCAGGCTTACGATCTTGTTGAAGGCACCGCGCAGCTTGAAGCTGTGCACCGGCTGCATATCCTCGCGCTTGAGCAGCACGGTGTTACCGAGGCGGGCGCTGAGCTTGGCGGCGGTTTGCAGCGGCGTGACCTGCGCCACGTCGTAGACGCGGGCGGCGTCGATGCGGCGCTTGAGGTCAGCAAGCAGCTTGGTGGTGGGCGCGGAAAAGCGCGTGAGCGTCTTGGTCTGGGTCATCGGCCGCTATGATACGCGGCGCATTTTCAGACTCCCGCCCTGCCCCATGTCCACCGCCCTGCCCCTGCACCCCAAGATCGCCTTTCTCGGCGGCGGCAACATGGCGGCTGCACTCATCGGCGGCTTGCTGAAAACCGGCTGGCCGACGTCACAGATCGCCGTGGCGGAGCCTCTCGCCGCACGCGCCGACTGGCTCAAGGCGCAGTTCGGGATCAGCGTGCATGACTTGGGTGCGGGGCTGCCCGCCGATGCCGACGCGCTGTTGCTGGCGGTCAAGCCGCAGCAAATGGCGGCAGCCCTCGCGGGCCTGTCGCTCAAGCCTGGCGCGTTGGTGGTGTCGATCGCAGCCGGCGTACGGCTTAACACCCTGCAACGCCTGCTGGGGCCGCAGGTCGCTTATGTGCGCACCATGCCCAACACCCCGGCGCTGCTGGGCGCAGGCATCACGGGGCTGTTCGCGCCCGCGGGCACCTCCACAGAAGCACGCGCGCTGGCCGAGCGCCTGCTCGCTGCCGCCGGCGCCTGCGTGTGGGTCGATGAAGAGTCGCAACTCGATGCCGTGACCGCGCTCAGTGGCTCCGGCCCTGCCTATTTCTTCCTGCTCGTCGAGGCACTGCGAGATGCCGGCACTGCCCTGGGCTTGAGCGCCGAAGTCAGCGCGCAACTCGCTGCGCAGACCTGCGTCGGTGCCGCGCGCATGGTCGGCGAATCTGGCCTCGATGCCGCCCAGCTGCGCGCCAACGTCACCAGCAAGGGCGGCACTACCGAGGCGGCGCTGAACCACCTTGAATCCGCCGGCTTGCGCGCCATCTTAGCCACAGCCCTCCATAAAGCCGATGCCCGCGCCAAGGCGCTGGGCGACGCGCTTGACCAGCAATAAGGAAATACGAAATGGGTGCCGGCAACGCGCTGTTCTTCCTCGTCAATGTGCTGTTCGAGCTGTTCATGGGCGCGCTGCTGCTGCGCGTGCTGCTGCAACTGGTGCGCGCGGATTTCTACAACCCGCTGTCGCAGCTGGTGTGGAAAATCACCAATCCGCTCGCGCAGCCGCTGCGGGCGGTGATGCCGCGCTATCGCAAGCTCGATACCGCGACGCTGTTTGTGCTGTTCGTGGTCGCGGTGATCTACATCGCCATGGTGAGCTGGATGCTGGGTGCCGGCGTGCCGCCGCTGGCAATGCTGTGGTTCGCGCTGCTGAAGTGCATCGTGCTCACCATCAACCTCTACACGCTGTCGCTGTTCGTGCAGGCCATCCTCAGCTGGATGGGTCCGGGCGGCCGCAACCCGGCGGCAGAAATACTGTGGAGCCTCAACGAACCGTTGCTGGCACCGGTGCGCCGTTTCATACCGCCCATCGGCGGCTTCGATCTCTCGCCCCTGGCGGTGATGCTGGCACTGCAAGTGCTGATCCGCCTCGTGCCGCTGCCGATGCTGTTCCGCTAATGCGGAACGATTCTGATGGCCCGTTGATGATCCGTTGATGGAGAAAGGCTCAGTCGGCGTCGTCACGCCAGAAAAAATCAGCTTCGAGTCGCCGCTCGCACTCGACTGCGGCCGCACGCTGCCGCGCTATGAATTGATGGTGGAAACCTACGGCACGCTCAACGCGGCCAAGAGCAACGCCGTATTGATCTGCCATGCACTGTCGGGCGATCACCATGTGGCCGGCATCTACAGCAGCGACGATAAGAAGCCCGGCTGGTGGGACAACTGCGTCGGCCCCGGCAAGCCCATCGACACACGGCACTTCTTCGTGGTTGCGCTCAACAATCTCGGCGGCTGCAAGGGCTCGACCGGGCCCAACACGACCAATCCGGACACGGGCAAACCCTGGGGGCCGGACTTCCCGCTGCTCACCGTCAGCGACTGGGTGCGCTCGCAGGCCGCTCTTGCGGATCACTTCGGCATCGACGCCTGGGCCGCGGTGGTCGGTGGCTCGCTGGGCGGCATGCAGGTGCAGGCCTGGGCCATCGAATATCCGGCGCGCATCCGCCACGCGCTCATCATTGCCAGCGCACCGGAATTGTCGGCACAGAACATCGCCTTCAACGAAATCGCACGACAGGCGATCTTGAGCGACCCGGAGTTCCACGGCGGGCATTTCTACGAACACGGCGTAGTGCCCAGTCGCGGCCTCAAGCTCGCGCGCATGCTGGGGCACATCACGTACCTCTCCGACGCCGCCATGCGCGCCAAGTTCGGTGCGGAGCTGAAGGCGGTGACGCCGAGCTTCAACTTCGATGTCGAGTTCGAGGTGGAGAGCTATTTGCGCCATCAGGGCCAAAGCTTCGTCAACCATTTCGATGCCAACACGTATCTGCTGATGACCAAGGCGCTCGACTATTTCGACCCCGCGCGAGACAACGGCGGCGATCTGGTGCAGGCCTATGCCAAGGCGACGGCGCAGTTTCTGGTCATCGCGTTTTCGAGTGACTGGCGCTTTTCGCCCGCCCGCTCGCGCGAGATCGTGCAGGCGCTGGTCGCGGCCGGCAAGGACGTGAGCTATGTCGAGATCGAATCCGAACTCGGCCACGATGATTTCCTCATGCCGATCCCGCAGTACCACCGGGTGCTGAAAGGTTATCTGGATCGGGTCGCCGCCAACGTCACACTTGCGCACGCGAGCGGGACGGTGTGCACGGGGTCGTCCAGCGCTGCGATGGACTGGGGGGCAGATACCCATGCTGCGCCCTGACCTCGCCCTCATCGCCGAGTGGATCGAACCCGGCCAGCGTCTGCTCGACCTGGGCTGCGGCGACGGCGCGCTGCTCGCACATCTGGCTCAGCACAAGCAGGTGCGCGGCTATGGGCTGGAGATCGACGCCGAGAATGTCGCCGCCTGCATCGCAAGCGGAGTGAATGTGATCCAGGCCGATCTCGACGAGGGCCTCTCCGACTTCGGCGATGCCGCCTTCGACGTGGTGGTGATGACACAAGCGCTTCAAGCCCTGCAACGCCCAGACGAGGCGGTGGAAGAGATGCTGCGCGTCGGCAAGACAGTGATCGTGACCTTCCCCAACTTCGGCCACTGGCGCGTGCGCTGGGCCTTGTTGCGCGGGCAGATGCCGGTCACGCCCTCGCTGCCCGAGCAGTGGTTCAACACGCCCAATATCCATCTCTGCACCGTCAAGGATTTCGAAGCGCTGTGCAGTAGGCGGCACTGGAAGATCACCGACAAGGCGCTGCTCAACCATGCTCGAGAAGGCGGCTGGATGAGCCGTGCGTTTCCCAACCTGTTTGCCGAAGTGGCGTTGTTCGAGTTGCAGCCGATGCGGCCGACATTCGCGCTGTAAAAATCTAAAGCCGGGCGGCAAGCCGGTCGCGAATGAGCGTGACCGAACCCGAGGGCGCTTCGGCTAAAACTGCGTGATTCTTGCCACTGCGCTTGGCGCGATACATGGCGGCATCGGCGGCGTTGATGAGGTCGTCACGGCCGCGACCGTGGTCGGGGAAAATCGAAATGCCGATGCTGGCGCCGATGCGCACGGTGACAGTGCCATCGGGCATTTCCAGCGCATACGGCACGGCCAGCACTTCGCAGATTTTCAGCCCCAGTTGCAGGGCGGCACGCGGGCTGGCGATTTCTTCGAGAATGATGGCGAACTCGTCGCCGCCCAGCCGTGAAACGGTGTCGGTCTTGCGCACGTTCTTGCTCAGACGCTGGCCGATGTGCCGCAGCAACTCGTCGCCCACCTGATGGCCGTGGTTGTCGTTGACCGGCTTGAAGCCGTCGATGTCGATGTAGAGCAGCGCGAAGTTTTCGTGGTGGCGTGCGGCCCGCTCAAGCGCGGTGTCGAGACGATCCAGAAACAGGATGCGGTTAGGCAGGCTGGTGAGGGC
The DNA here is from genome assembly GCA_965279705.1 of Stagnimonas sp. GTDB lineage: Bacteria > Pseudomonadota > Gammaproteobacteria > Nevskiales > Nevskiaceae > Stagnimonas. The sequence goes on along the minus strand of OZ257257.1, from coordinate 866,005 downwards.
ATCGTGCTGCGCCTGATGCCGCACCAGCGTCTCGATGCGGCGGCGCTCGCTGATCTCTTCCTCCAGCTTCTTGTTGCGCTCTTCGAGCACGCCGAGCAGCAGGTGCAGCTGACGCTTGCTGCGCCAAAGCTCGACGAACACGCGCAGCTTGCTGGCCAGTACCTGCTCGTTGAGCGGCTTGGCCATGTAGTCGACGGCACCAAAGGCATAGCCCTTGATGCGCGTCAGGTCATCGCCGGCGGCGGTGACGAAGATGATCGGGATCTCGCGGGTGAGTGCGTCGTTCGAGAGCGCAGCGGCCAGCTCGAAACCATCCATCACTGGCATGCGCACGTCGAGCAGAATCAGCGCGAACTCGTGCTCGCGGCAGGCGGCCAATGCCTGCTGCCCATTGCTGGTCTCGATGACGTCGACCTCGGCATTCGGCAGCGTATGGCGCATCAGCACGCGGTTGGACTGATCGTCATCGACGATCAGCACCTTGGCGCGCAGCGACTGTTTCGCAGCATCGCGCGACGGTTCCAGCCGCATCTGGCGCGCTGCGGCCATGTCTGCTGCTGGCTGTTGGGCGCTCAAAGGGGTGGATCGTCCGCACGCCGCAAACGGCCGGGATGGCGCCGCAAAACAGCGCACCGCGACGGCCTTGCCATCGGAACATCGCGGTATCGACGATTGTTTGCAGTCATTCTGGGACTCGATCTGGGCACACGCCGCCTGCGATCAAACAATCGCAGACGGGCGCAGTGGTCAACGCACCACCATGCTCACCAAACCCGCCTGCAATCTTTGGGCCTGCGCCGGTTGAAACAGCCGACTGTTCTCCGGCGCAGTACGGTCGGCCTTAGAAACCGATCGACAAGCGCAGGTTGAACACATCGTTGCTGCCCAGCTTCTCGTATTCCGGCGTCAGCTCCAGAAAGCCGAGCGACACCCGCGCACCGGCAAAGAAGCGCGCCTCGTCGACATCGACCTTGCTCAAGGTGGGGAAGTTATCGGACGGGTTCACCGTGCCCCAGACATATCCGATGCCCGCGTACGGCGTGACGAACAGGAAACCCTTGGAGATGGAGACATCGACGGTCTGCGCATCGGCCTTCAGGTCGTCTTCGCCGGTCAGCTTGGTGTAGGTGCCGCGGAAAGCAACAGCTGGCGTGGCGACACCACCGGGGAACGGTGCCCAGCGCACTTCACCGCCATAGAGCTTGGCGTCGGTGCCCGGCACCTGCGAATACATGGCGCCTAGATCGATGCCGAACGGCAGGCCCTTGCGGGCGCTGACGCCAACCAGGCCAACGCCGTCGACGTCTTCACCGACCAGACGCTGCCAGGCACCCTTGTTCTGCACTTCGGTATACGAGCCATAAGCACCGATGCTGAAGCCAGTGACGCCGCCAGCCTCCGACGGCCCGAGCGCCTTGTAGCTGGTGACGGCAATGACGTCCTTAGAGGCGCTGGCGAAATCGGCCTGCGCCGGGGCGGGTGTGAAGCCGAAGTCCTGCGCCGAGACGGCACCGGCAGCAAGAGCAAGGGTGAGAGCGGTGGCAATGCGCATGGGGGACTCCATTCGTTGTGATTGTGGGATGAGGATATCAGCGTGTGGGGGCAACTTTGGCAATCAGCGCGGCGAAGACCGCTTCCACCTCGGCGAGCCGACCGTGGAAGAAATGCCCTGCGCCATCGACCGTGGTGAGTTCCGGCGCGGGATCGTAGGTTGCCAGCACGGCCGAGCTGTCTTCGTAGGCCACCACGTCGTCGTCGCGCGAGTGAATCACCGACCACGGGCAGCCCGGTGCCGGCGGCGCGCCGTCACCCACGGCATAGATGGCGCGGGTGGATGAAAACGGCGGCGCGACGCTCATCAGCGCCGCCGCACCAACCTTGGGTGCGGCCTTGAGCGAGACGAAGCCGCCGAACGAGAACCCCGCCATCAACAGTGGCGCGCCGCTGGGCAAGGCGGCACGCAGCTGCGCGGCCAGCCAGACGGTGTCGTCGGTCTCGCCCACGCCGTCGTCGTGCACGCCCGTGCTTTTGCCGACGCCGCGAAAATTGAAACGCAATGTGGCGAGGCCTGCCTTGCCCGCCGTCGACGCCAGCGTGTAGACCACCTTGTTGCTCATCGCACCGCCATACAAGGGGTGCGGATGGCAGACGACGCAGCCGCCCCAGGCTGACTCGCGCGGCGCAGTGAGCTGCACTTCGATCTGGCCCGCAGGGCCGTTCAGGGTGCCGGTCCAACTGGTGCCGGCGGCGGGTAGAAGCAGAGACTCGGCAGTTACGTTGGACATGTTGGCTGGGGGAGAAGTCGAGCAAAAGGCAGTGGTCTTATTTTCACCGGCGAAGAGAGCATCCGACATGGCTTGCCAGTTTCGCTATGACAACTCTATAGTCGAACCGCGGGGGCTAAACCGAGTCCGCGTGATCTGAAAAAACTCTAAGGTTAGGAGAACCTATGCGGAAAACCGCCCTCAGTATTGCTCTCTCGCTCACATGTGTCGGCCTGGCCGGTGCCTGGAGTCCCAACAACGACGCGCCTGAAGCGCACGCTTACGCCTCGTTCGGCTTCGGCGAAAGCCGTCAGCAGCTGGGCCAGTTCTTCTACGGCATGCGCCTCGATCAAGGCTACGCCAGCCGCATCGCCGGCCGCCCTGCCGTCGCACAGATGCAGTTCAATCGCTATGGCTTCAGCGAAGCCAGCGTCAATGGTGTGCCCTTTGCGCGCACCGTGCGACTGGCCCAGACCGAGGGCGGTGAAGGCGGCAGCAGCGAAGCCGGCGCCTTCAGCAATTTCACCTTCGTCGACTGGACGCTGCTCGCCGTCGGTGTCGCCGCAGTGGGCTACGGCATTTCTGAAGTCGTCAACCAGAAGGACAGCCCGGACCCGGCTCCTGGCGGTACCACCACGGGTGGCACCACCACCGGTGGCACTACCACCGGCACCCCGCTTGGCGGCTTGCTCGGCGGCACAACGACCGGCGGCACTACAACGGGAACACCCTTGGGTGGCTTGCTCGGTGGTCTGCTGGGCGGTTATGCCAGCGAAGCACAGATACTCGGTGACACGCGCAGCACTGCGGAGTACCAAGAGTGGCTCGATGGCGGTACCGGTCAGATGGGTGACCTTTCGCCGCGTTGATCGACATGGCATTACACGAGGGGAGCCGCATGGCTCCCCTTTTGATTGGTGCGGATGACTTTGTGCATCCTGCACGTCTCCCCTTGATCGTCAGCGACAGACCATGAACGCGCGCTCCCTACTGGCATCGTTGACGGCAACACCGCGACTCACTTCGGTGTTCGGCATCGACCTGCGCACGCTGGCGTTGTTTCGGGTCGCACTCGCGGCAGTGCTGCTGGTTGATCTACTGCGCCACTTCGGCGATCTGTCGGCGCTGTACACCGACTTCGGGGTAATGCCACGCGCCTGGATGATGCAATACGACACGCCCTGGCGGCTGTCGCTGTACTTCATCAACGGCACTGCCGGCGTCACCGGTACGCTGCTGGCCGTGCAGTGCCTTGCGGCGACGGCCTTGCTGTTCGGCTGGCGCACGCGGGGCGCCGCCATCGTCAGCTTCCTGATGTGGGGCTGGCTCTGCAACCGCAATCCGATGGTGCTGATCGGCGGCGACATCCTCATGGTCTGCCTGCTGTTCTGGGCCTGCTTCCTGCCGATCGCGGCGCGCTGGAGCTTCGACGCCGCGCTCTCCAGCCTGCCGCCGCCGCGCCGCAACGCGCATCTGTCCTGGGCCAGTGCCGGGCTGATGCTGCAAGTGCTGTCGACGTATTTCTACAGCGCCTTCCTAAAGAGTGGCGTCGAATGGCGGCCCGACTACACCGCCGTCTACTACGCGCTCAGTCTCGATCGCTACGCCACACCGCTGGGCACCTGGCTGCTGCAGTTCCCCAGCTTGCTGGAGGTGCTGACGTTTTATGTCTGGTGGCTGGAGCTGCTCGGCCCGCCGTTGATCCTGGCCGCACCGCTGCTCGGCCTGCGGCTCGGTCAGGGCTTGCGCTTCTTGCTGCTGATGGCGTTTGCCTCGCTACATGTCGGATTTTTCCTGTGTCTGGAGTTAGGCCACTTTCCTTTCGTCAGCCTCGCATCGCTCACGGTCTATCTCGGCGGCTGGTTCTGGGACTGGCGCGCGCAGCAGCCACAGGCGCAGCGCGCGATCACCATTTATTACGATCAGGATTGCGGCTTCTGCCTGCGCACCAGCCTGCTCATCCGCACGCTGCTGGGCTTGCAGGCCGCCACCGTGTTGCCCGCGCAGCCGCACCCGCGCGCCAAGGCGCTGCTCGAAGCGCATTGGTCGTGGGTGGTCATCGACCATGAAGACCGCGCACATCTGAAGTGGTCGGCATTTGTCGCCTTGCTGCGGGTATCGCCGCTATTCGCCTGGCTGTATCGGCCGCTGTCCGCCAACCTGCTCAAGCCCGTCGGCGATGCCGCCTACGATGTGGTCGGCCGCAATCGCGGCGGGGTTGCAAAGCTCAGCAGCGGCTTGCTGGCCGTACGCGCCGTGCGCTTCGACCTGGGCGCAAGCTGGCAGAAGCTGGCGGCAGCGGCGCTGTTGCTGATTGGGCTCTGGAATCTCAGCACCATCCACGCCGTGCCTGCCAGCGTGCAGCGCCTGCTGTCGCCGGGCTTTCAGCTGCTGCGTATCGACCAGCTCTGGAACATGTTTGCCCCCTACCCGCTCAAGGACGATGGCTGGATCGTCGTCGAAGGCACACTGGCCAACGGCAAGATCATCAACGTGCTGAAACCCGCTATACCCGTGAGCTTCGACAAGCCCTACCAGCTCTCGCAGACGCATGAAAACCTGCGCTGGCATACCTACCTCGGGCGGCTGACGGAAAACGAGTTTGCGCCGCACCGCCTGTGGTTCGGCAAATACCTGTGCCGCAGCTGGAACGCCGACAAGCTGGTGGAGAATCGCGACCAGCGCTTGCTGCGCTTCAAGCTGCACTTCATCGTCGAACGCACGCCGCCACCTGGCCAGGTCGCGCAGACCGAGCGGCAAGTGCTGTGGCAACACGAGTGCTTCCAGACTCGCGAGCCGGCGGCCGACCCGAAAGCGAGTGAAATTCGCACCGGCAACCCGCCCGAAGCCGCGCCGTGAGCCTGATCGACATTGGCGCGAACCTCGCGCACGAGAGCTTCGCGCCCGACTACCCTGCCGTGCTCGAACGTGCCTGGGCGGCCGGGGTGTCGCACATCGTGCTCACCGGCTCCTGCCGAGCCTCCAATCAAATCGTTGCCGCACTCGCTGCCGCAGACCCCGCACGCCTGTCCTGCACCGCCGGCGTGCACCCGCACCACGCGACGGACTGGACCGATGCCGATGCCGCACTCATCCGCACCTTGGCCGCGCTGCCGCAGCTGGTCAGCCTCGGCGAATGCGGCCTGGACTACCACCGCGATCTCTCGCCGCGCGATGTGCAGCGCCGCGTCTTCATCGCCCAGCTGGAACTGGCGGTGGCCTTGAAAAAACCGGTGTTCCTGCACCAGCGCGGCGCGCATGAAGACTTCCTCGCCATCCTTACCGACTACCGCGCAGATCTGGTCGATGCCTGCGTGCATTGCTTCACCGATACGCTCGACGCCATGCAGAGCTACGCGGCGCTCGACTGCTATATCGGCATCACCGGCTGGGTCTGCGATGCCAGGCGTGGCGCGGCACTGCGCGCGGTGGCGCCGCATATCCCGGCGGCGCGCTTGCTGATCGAAACCGATGCGCCGTACCTGTTGCCGCACAACGTGCCGCGCGGCCAACGCCCTTCGAGCATCCACAGCGACAAGGCCGGCATCGATGGCCGCCGCAACGAGCCCGGCTATCTGCCCTGGGTGGCGGCGGCGCTGGCAGAATTGCGCGGTGTCACGGTATCTGCCCTTGCGGCCCAGACTACCGAGAACGCGCAACGCTTCTTCCGTCTCGTGCCCCACTGATTCCGCCATGCCGACTCCCAAGATCACCATCGGCCCACCGCTCGACCCGCCCAAGCGCATCAAGCTCACGGTGCTGCTCGAAGGCGGCAGCGGCGAATCGCTGATCGTCGATGCCGACGGCGAGCTGCATCGCCAGCTCAGGGCAGCACTCGCGGGCGAACTGCCGCGCGGCAGCCTGCTGGATTTGCCGCTGCGGCCGGATGTCGTGCTCACCATCGCTGCCTCGCGACTGGTCGGCGTGCTGACCGAACCCGAGCATGCGCCGACCATCGTGCAGGCCGTCGCCACTCCGCAGCCCGCGCTGGCCGCACCGGTGGTCGAAGCACCGGTAGGTGTGCCCGCGCCGGGCCAGCCCAACGGCGTGCGCGCCGTGTTCTGTGCGCAGGTGCCGGATGTGCTGAGCCCCGACGAGCACGCGCAACTGCTCGACTTCGTGCGCCGCAGCGAGAGCGGATTCGTTGGCACCACCACCTCGACCGCGCGCGGCAACTACCGCGAGTCGTCGGTGCTGTATCACTTCGCACCCTTCGACGAAATGCTGCGTACCAAGGTGCGCCAGCTCATGCCCGCAGTCTGCGAGGCGCTGAAAATCCCGCTGGTCAACGGCACCATCGAGGCACAGCTGACCAGCCACAACGACCGCAATTTCTACAAGGTGCACAACGACAACGGCTCGGCCGACACCGCCCATCGCGTGCTCACTTTCGTCTACTACTTTCACCGCCAGCCCAAGGCCTTCAGCGGCGGCGAGCTACGTGTGTACGACCACAAGGTGCACAACGGCTATCACTACGCGGCCGACACCTATCGCACGGTGGAGCCGACCGACAACAGCATCGTGTTTTTCGCCGCTGAAGAAATGCACGAGGTGTGCATGGTGCATTGCGAAAGTCGGGCCTTTCTGGACAGCCGCTTCACCATCAACGGCTGGATCGGGCGCTGAGCGCCACACAATCTCACCCACAAAAAAGCCCCGCACTGCGGGGCTTTTTTGATGCGGCTTCGACCCACTCACTCCTTGGGCGGTATGCGCAGCACTTGGCCAGGATAAATCTTGTCGGGGTGCTTCAGCATCGGCTGGTTGGCCTCGAAAATCGCGTTGTAGTCATTGGCGTTGCCGTACTGCTGCTTGGCGATCTTGCTCAGGGTGTCGCCCTTCTCGACTGTGTAAAACAGCGAAGTGGGCGGCACTTCAATCGCGGACGGCTCGGCGGCCACGGCCTCTGCCACGGTCGTCGGAACCGGCATGATCTGCGTCGGCTCAGGCGGCGCGCCGACGCGGATGTGATCGTTGACCTTGGCGACACCTTCCATGTTGCCGATGGCGAGGATGAGCTTTTCCTTCACCGCCAGATCGGCCACGTAGCCGAACACATCAACCGTTTCATGGTCTTCGCTCACCGACAGCAGCAACTTCTCCACCGGCAGGCCAAGCGCCTTGACGTGCGCGCTCAGCGAAGCGGCGTCGATCTTGCCGCCGCCGATCTTCTCGCCGATGGATTTCACAAAGCTAAACAGACCCATTGATGTGCTCCTGATATTGATGTGGGCAAGACACCCTTCTATCAAAAGGAGGCGTGCGCAAGATGAACACGGGTCAGTCGGTGACCGCGCCCTTGCTGGCGCTGCTGACGAGCTTGGCGAACTTGCCCAGTACACCGCGCGGGTAGCGCAGCGGCGGCTGCACCCACTGCGCCTTGCGGGCGGCGAGCGTGGTCTCATCGACATTCAATTGCAGCAGCAGCTGCCTGGCGTCGATGGTGATGCTATCGCCCTCCTGCACCAGGCCAATGGTGCCGCCAACGAAGGCCTCGGGCGATACATGCCCCACCACCATGCCCCAGGTGCCGCCGCTGAAACGGCCATCAGTGACCAGCCCCACTGTCTCGCCAAAGCCCTTGCCGATCAGCATGGCAGTGGGTGCCAGCATCTCGCGCATGCCGGGGCCACCCTTGGGGCCTTCGTAGCGGATCACCAGCACGTCGCCGTGCTGGATCTTGTCGGCCATGATCGCGGCCATGCACTCGTCTTCGCTGTTGAACACACGAGCGGGGCCGGTAATGACGGGGTTCTTAAGACCGGTGATCTTCGCCACCGCACCCTCGGGCGAGAGATTGCCCTTGAGCACCGCGAGATGGCCCTGCGCATACATGGGCTTGTCGAAGGGGCGGATCACGTCCTGATCCTTGCGCGGCACATCCGGCACGCTGGCGAGTGCTTCGGCCATCGTTTCACCCGTGATAGTCAGCGCATCGCCGTGCAGCAGGCCGTTGACCAGCAGCATTTTCAGCACCTGCGGCACGCCGCCGGCGCGGTGGAAGTCCACCGCCACGTACTTGCCGCTGGGTTTGAGATCGCACAGCACCGGCGTGCGCAGGCGGATGGTCTCGACATCGTCGAGCACGAACGGTACCTGTGCCGCATGCGCGATGGCGAGGAAGTGCAGCACCGCGTTGGTCGAGCCGCCCGTGGCCATCACCAGCGCAATCGCGTTCTCGATGGCCTTGCGGGTGACGACATCACGCGGCTTGATGTCTTTCTTGATCGCCTCGACCAGCACGCGGGCGCTATCGGCGGAAGAGTCGGCTTTCTCGGCATCGGGTGAGGCCATCTGGGAAGAACCCAGCAGCGACATGCCCAGCGCCTCGAACGAGGACGACATGGTGTTGGCGGTGTACATGCCGCCGCAGGCACCGACCGAGGGGCAGGCGTTTTTCTCGATGCCGAGAAAGTCTTCCTCGCTCATCTTGCCGGCCTGAAACGAACCCACGGCCTCGAACGACGACACCACGGTGAGCGCCACGCCCTTCCAGGTGCCGGGCTTGATGGTGCCGGCATAGACGAACACGCCCGGCAGGTTCATGCGCAGCATGCCGATCATCGCGCCCGGCATGTTCTTGTCGCAGCCGCCGACGACGAGCACGCCGTCCATGCACTGGCTGCTCACCGCCGTCTCAATGGCATCGGCGATGACTTCGCGCGATACCAGCGAGAACTTCATGCCCTCGGTGCCCATCGAGATGCCGTCGGTGACGGTGGGGAAGCCGAAGGTCTGCGGCATCGCGCCGGCTTTCTTGAGTGCTGCGCAGGCGGCATCGGCCAGCGGCTGAATGCCCGCATTGCAGGGGTTCATGGTCGAGTGGCCGTTGGCGACACCGACGATGGGCTTGTTGAAATCGTTATCACCAAAGCCGACCGCACGCAGCATGGCGCGGTTGGGGCTGCGGGCGATACCTGCGGTGATGGTCTTGGAGTTTTTGTTCAGCGGCTCGGACATGGCTTCCTGCTTTGGCGGCCTTTCGGGGCGCAGATTGTAAGGGCTCTATCCGCGGATAGACTGCGGACCCGGGAGACTCAGAAGCCATGTCCGAAGACCTTGCAGCGATCACCGCCGTGCTGGCAGGCAGCAAAGCGTTTCAGGGCCTGCCGCCTGCGGTGCTGGCCAGCTTTGCCGCACATTGCCAGCCGCGCCTGCTGCATACCGGCGAGATGCTGTTCCAGAAAGGCGATGCGGTCAGCGCGCTGTATGTGATTGGCGTCGGGCGACTGCGCGCTTATGGCGGCAGCGACAACGCCGAACGGGCGCTGGGCGAGATCGGCGCGCTCGAAACCATCGGCGAGATCGCCATGCTCGCCGCAGAGCACCACACCGCCACCGTGCGCGCCGTGCGCGACAGCCTCGTGCTGGTGCTGCCGCGCGAGTCGCTGATGTCGCTGTTGCGGCAGCATCCAGAGGCTTTGCTGCAACTCTCGCAAGTGGTGATCGGCCGCCTGCTCGACAAGTTGCGCAAGCCCGACCCCGGCCCGCCCGGCCCGCGCACGCTGGCGCTGCTGCCTGCACATCCGGGCGTCGACACACGGGCGCTGGCACTGGGGCTGCAACAGGCGTTTTCACGACTCGGCACGGTGCACATTCTCGATGCAGCAGCCGTCGATGCCGCCCTCGGCAGCCGCGTGGCCCACAGCCGTTTCGACGACCCCGTGCACAACCACCGGCTGGTGGCCTGGCTGAGCGCGCAGGAGCGTGAGAGCAGCCTGCTGATCTACCTGGCCGATGCCGAACCCGGCCCCTGGTCGCGCCGCTGCATGCGGCAGGCAGACCGCATCCTGGTGGTCACCGACGACCACAGCGGCGTGCCCGTGACGACGCCACTGCTGCGCCAGCTGGCCGAGACCGATGTCGAAGCGCCGATCACCGTCGTGCTCGGTTTGAGCCGCACGCCGCTGGCAGCCAGCGACCCGCTGGGCTGGCGCCGGGTGGCCGGTGCGGATAGCCACTACTTCGTACGCAGCGCGGCGGATATCGCGCCGCTGGCTCGCAGCCTCATCGGCCAGGGCGTGGGCATCGTGCTGGGCGGCGGCGGTGCGCGCGGCTTTGCGCATTTGGGCCTGTTGCGGGCGGCACGCGAGCTACAGATCCCCATCGACCTCGTCGGCGGCACCAGCATGGGTGCTTTCATCGGCGCGCTGTTTGCCGAAGGCCGCTCGCTGGACGACATCACCCGCCTGGTGCGTGAGACCTTCCTGCTGCACAACTTTCTCAACGACTACACGCTGCCACGCATCGCACTGCTACGCAGCCGCAAGTTTCGTCGTCGGCTGGAGGCACTCTTCGGCGAACGTCGGCTGGAGCATCTCGCCACGCCGTATTTCTGCATCAGCACCAGCCTCACCCGCGGCGCGGTGGTGGTGCACGAGCAAGGCGCGCTCACGGACTGGGTCGGCACCAGCATGGCCGTGCCCGGCATCGCCCCGCCGATGGTGTGGAACGAAGAGCTGCTGGCCGACGGCGCCGTGCTCAACAACCTGCCGGCCGATGTGATGCGCCAGTTCGGCCGCGGCGCAGTGATTGCCTGCGACGTCAGCAGCGATGCCGCCGTGAGTGCTGCCGGCATCCAGGGGCCGGATTCCGACGCGCTGTTTCGCTGGAGCGGCACCGGCGCGCGGCCGGGGCTGTTCGACATCCTGCTGCGTTCGGCGACGCTCAGCAGCGAAGCCGAAGTGCGCGCCCGCGCCGCCCATGCCGATTGCTACATCCGCATGCCCACTGCCGGGGTTGGCCTGTTCCAGTGGAAGGCGTTGGATCGCCTTGCAGAAGCTGCCTACCAGCACGCGCTGGTGGAACTGACGGCGTTCAAGCCCAAATTGCCCTTACTGGCGCAGCCGTAGCAGGCGCGGTTGCCGTCCGGCAGCGTTTTGGTAGACGACTGTAGACATTATTGCTTACACTCGTTCACCCATTTTCTTCCAGAAGGCCTGCCATGCCCACTTACAAAGCCCCGCTGCGCGACATGCGTTTTCTGTTGAACGAGGTGTTCGACTACCCGGCCCATTACGCCGCCTTGAGCAATGGCAAGGACGCCGACCCCGATACCGTCAGTGCAATCCTTGAGGAATGCGCCAAGTTCTGTGAAGAAACGCTGGCGCCGCTCTACTTCACCAAGGGCGACGAAGCCTGCGTGTTGAAAGACGGCAAGGTCACCACGCCGGCCGGTTACAAGGAGGCCTACGCCGAGTACATCGCCGGCGGCTGGCAGGGCTTGAGCCACCCCACCGAGTACGGCGGCCAGGGCCTGCCGATGAGCTTGGGCCTGCTCAAGAGCGAACTGACCGGCACCGCCAACTGGCCGTTCACGATGTACCCGGGCCTGTCACTCGGCTGCATGAACACCATCATGCAGTACGCGACGGAGGCCGAGAAAAACCTCTACATGCCGCCGATGACCGAGGGCCGCTGGAGCGGCACCATGTGCCTCACCGAGCCGCAGTGCGGCACCGATCTGGGGCAGATCACTACCAAGGCCGAAGCTGCCGCAGACGGCAGCTACAAGATCAGCGGCACCAAGATTTTCATCAGCTCGGGCGACCATGATCTCGCCGAAAACATCATCCACATCGTGCTGGCACGCCTGCCCGATGCGCCCAAGGGCACACGCGGCATTTCGCTGTTCATCGTGCCCAAGATCATCCCCACCGCCGATGGTGGCCTGGGCGAGCGCAACGCCGTGGTCACCGCCTCGCTCGAACACAAGATGGGCATCAAGTCCTCTGCCACCTGCGTGCTCAGCTTCGAGGGCGCCTATGGCCTCTTGATCGGCGAGCCGAACAAGGGTCTGGAGGCGATGTTCACCTTCATGAACACCGCCCGCATCGGCACTGCGGTGGAGGGCATCTGCCACGCCGAGCTGAGCTACCAGAACGCACTCGCCTACGCCAAGGACCGCCGCTCGATGCGCGCGCTCTCGGGCAAGAAGGAGCCCGAGAAAAACGCCGACGCGATCATCCACCACGCCGACGTGCGCCGCCTGCTGCTGACCCAGAAGGCCGTGGCTGAAGGCGGCCGCGCGATGATCTATTTCGCCGCCCAGTTCGCCGACCAGATGGTCAACGGCATCCTCGAAAACGACCAGGAAAAGTTCAAGTACTGGGACGACAAGCTCGGCTTCTACACGCCCATCCTCAAGGGCTTTCTCACCGAGATGGGTCTGGAGGCGGCCAACAACGGCATGCAGGTGTTCGGTGGCCACGGCTACATCAAAGAGCACGGCATGGAGCAGATCGCGCGTGATGCGCGCATCGCCACCTTGTATGAAGGCACCACCGGCATTCAGGGTCTGGACTTGCTCGGCCGCAAGGTGCTGCTCAGCACGCGCGGCAAGTGCGTGCGTGAGTTCACCGGGCTGATCGCCAACTTCGCGGTGAACCACCTGCGCGATGCGCGCCTGCGCCCCTACGCCACCACGCTGGCCCGCTACGCTGCCGAGTGGAACGTGCTGACCATGCGCATCATGCTCACGGCGCGCAAGGATCGCGACATCGTCAACGCCGCCAGCAATCACTTCCTGATGTATTCGGGCTACGTGATGATGGCCTACTTCTGGGCCATGCAGGCCTCGGTCGCGAGCGAAAAGCTCAAGTCGGGTGGGTCGGAGAGCAAGGAGTTCTACAAAGCCAAGCTCGCCACCGCGCGCTTCTACTTCGACCACCTGCTGCCGCGCGCCAAGGGTCACGCCAGCTCGATGGTGAAGCCCAGTAAGTCGCTCACCAAGCTGCCGGTGGATCACTTCGCCTTCAACTGATCGCCAGTGACATCAAGGCCCTCGTCGCCATCGCGCCGGGGGCTTTTTTGTGGCGCTGACAAATAGCCTGCGTCTATACTCGGACGTATATACAAGGAGCCACCATGTCTACTGCCCGTGTTTTTACTTCCGGCAACAGCCAGGCCGTGCGCCTGCCCAAACAGTTTCGGTTGAAAGCCAGCGAGGTGGATATTTTCCGCCGCGGCGACGAGATCGTGTTGCGCGAGAAAGCCAAGGGTATGACCCGCGCGTTCGACTTGCTGGCTGGGCTGCCCGATGACTTCATGGCTGATGGCCGCCAAGACGCCCCCCCGCAGAAGCGCAAGGGTCTTTAAGCCGTGGCTGCTCGCTATCTGCTCGATACCAATATCTGCATCTACATCCGCAAACAACGCCCGCCGGCGGTGCTGGCCCGCTTCGAGAAACTGAAAGCCGGCGAAGCACTACTTTCAGTCATCACCTATGGCGAATTGCTCTATGGCGCCGCCAAGAGCACACAACGCGAACAAGCCTTGCGCGCCTTGCAAGAACTGACTTCGCTGTTGCCCGTGCTGCCGTTGCCCGAAGATGCTGCCGAGCATTACGGCCAGATTCGCGCTGCGCTCGAAGCCAAGGGCGAAATCATCGGTGGCAACGACCTGTGGATTGCAGCGCATGCCAGGGCCGCAGGCTTGATCGTGGTCACCAACAACGAGCGCGAGTTCAAGCGCGTGAAAGGCCTCAAGGTCGAGAATTGGATATGAGTGCTGCCGCCTTCATCACGCGCTGGCAAAGCGCCACCGGCAGCGAACTCGCCAACGCTCAGCTCTTCGTCACCGAACTCTGCGAGCTGCTGAGCCTGCCCCGCCCCAACCCCGCTACAGGCATCGCGGACCAGGACAGCTACGTGTTCGAGCGCCGCGCGCAACACACGCATGGCGACGGTGCCGAGAGCGAACGCCGCATCGACTGCTACAAGCGCGGCAGCTTCATTCTTGAGGCCAAGAAGATTCGCTTTGGCACGCACACCAAGGGCTTCGACGACGCCCGCCTGCGCGCTCGTGCGCAAGCCGAGCAATATGCGCGCGACATCCCGGCCGCTGAAGGCCGCCCGCCGTTTCTCGTGGTGGTGGATGTCGGCCGCTTCATCGAGCTGTATGCCGAGTTCACGCAGACGGGTGCGACCTATACGCCCTACCCGGACCCGCGCAGCCATCGCATCGTTTTGTCCGACCTCGAACGGCCAGAGATTCAAGCCCGGCTCAAGGCCCTGTGGCTCGACGCACCCAGCCTCAACCCCGCACGCCAAAGTGCCAAGGTGACGCGCGAAGTGGCCGATGCCCTGGCGAAGATCGCCAAGTCACTCGAAGCTGCCCAGCACCCACCGCAGCAGGTGGCCGAGTTCCTGACCCGCTGCCTGTTCACCTTCTTCGCCGAAGACGTGAAGCTCTTGCCCGAACGCAGCTTTACCGACTTGCTCGAAAGCCTCATCAAGGCCCCGCAGCAGTTCGTGCCGCTGGTGACCGAGCTGTGGACCAGCATGGACAAGGGCGCTTTCAGTATTGCCATCCGCAAGGATGTGCTGCGCTTCAACGGCAAGCTGTTCAAGAATCCCGAAGTGCTGCCGCTCAACGCCGAGCAGATCACCCTGCTGCACGATGCCGCGCGCAAGAACTGGAGCACCGTCGAACCCGCCATCATCGGCACGCTGCTGGAGCGCGCGCTCAACCCACGTGAGCGCCACGCCCTCGGCGCGCACTACACACCGCGCGCCTACGTGGAGCGGTTGGTGCTGCCCACCGTCATCGATCCACTGCGTGAGGACTGGGCCAACGCCCAAGCCGCCGCGCTCACGCAGGCGAGCGAGGGCAACCGCAAGGCCGCACTCGCCGAACTCACCCGTTTTCACCATGCGCTATGCAATGTGCGCGTGCTCGACCCCGCCTGCGGCAGCGGTAATTTTCTGTACGTGACGCTCGAACACCTCAAGCGCCTCGAAGGCGAAGTGCTCAACCAGATGGCCGAACTCAGCGACGGCCAGCAGAAGCTCGAAACCGAAGGGCTGACCGTTGACCCGCACCAGTTCCTCGGCCTCGAACTCAACCCACGCGCCGCAGCCCTAGCCGAGCTGGTGCTGTGGATCGGCTACCTGCAATGGCACTTCCGCACCCGGGGCGACGCCACCCCGCCGCTGCCCGTGCTCAAAGACTTTCGCACCATCGAATGCCGCGACGCCGTGCTCTCCCACGACGGCATGCGTTACGCCATGGACGAGCACGGCAAGCCCATCACCCGCTGGGACGGCCGCACCTTCAAGGCGCATCCGGTGACGGGCGAACCTGTGCCGGACGAAGCCGCGCAGACCGCACTGGAAACCTTTGCCAACCCGCGTCCGGCCGAGTGGCCGCAGGCGGATTTCGTGGTGGGCAATCCGCCCTTCATCGGCGCGAAGCATCTCCGCGATGCTCTGGGCGATGGCTACGCCGAGGCTCTGCGCAATGCCTGGCCGCAGGTGCCAGAGAGTGCGGACTTCGTGATGTACTGGTGGCAGCGCGCTGCTGACCTCACCCGCATGGGTGCGCTGCGACGCTTTGGGCTAATCACCACGAACAGCATTCGGCAGACATTCAATCGACGGGTTCTTGCAGACGCGATGACTGCTTCTGCGAGCGCGGAGCGCGGAGCGCGGAGCGCGGAGCGCGGAGCGCGGAGCGCGGAGCGCGAGAAAATACCGCTTCATCTTGGCTTTGCAATACCCGATCACCCTTGGACAGATGCCAGCGACGGCGCTGCCGTTCGTATCGCAATGACCGTGGGCAGCGCCGCGCCCGGTGAGGGTCTGCTACTGACGGTTACTGCTGAACATGACACCGAAGAAAGCGAAGGCATTGCCGTCAGCTTTGCCAGCAAGACCGGGGTCATTCATTCGGACTTGAGCATTGGCGCGAACGTGGCAGCGGCCGTGGCACTGCGCGCCAATGAAGATATCGGCAGTCGTGGGGTGCAGTTGATTGGCGCGGGCTTCATCGTCACGCCCGAAGAAGCGGCGCGGCTCTTGCCCCCTGTCGTTCCCGCGCAGGCGGGAACCCAGTCCCACGGCGGGGCGCAGACTGCGATGCTGGATTCCCGCCTACGCGGGAATGACAGCAAGAGTGTGATCCACCACTACCGCAATGGCCGCGACCTCACCGACACGCCGCGTGGCGTACAGGTGATTGATGCTTTCGGCCTCACCGCCGAGCAACTGCGTGAGGCGCATCCAGCGATTTACCAATGGTTGCTGGAGCGGGTGAAGCCGGAGCGTGATGCGAATGCTCGTGCGACATATCGAGACAACTGGTGGATACATGGCGAACCACGGCGTGAATTACGAAAGCACCTTCACGGCTTGCCTCGCTATATAGCTACTGTTGCAACCAGCAAGCACCGATTCTTCATTTTTTTGGGCTGCGACATTCGTCCAGACGACGCAGTGATCGCAATCGCGCTGAACGATGCTGCCGCGCTGACTATCCTCTCAAGCTGGCCACATCAGTATTGGTCAGCCGCCACCGGCTCTCGCTTAGGCGTGGGAAACGATTCGAGATATATCCATTCCCGCTGCTTCGAGACCTTCCCCTCCCAACCCTCACCACCGCACAACGCCACACGCTGACCGAACTGGGCGAGCGACTGGACGCCCACCGCAAGCGCCAGCAAGCCGCACACCCTGGCCTCACGCTCACCGGCTGCTACAACGTGCTGGTGAAGCTGCGTAGCGGCGAGGCGCTGAACGCCAAAGAGAAGCTCATCCACGAGCAGGGCCTGTGCAGCATTCTCAAGGAGCTGCACGACGCCATCGACCGCACGGTGCTCGCGGCCTATGGCTGGTCTGATCTCGCCCCCTCGCTTGAAGTGGTGAATGGCAATGCGCCGGGCGACCGTGCCGCTGCACAGGTCGCGCTCACGGCCGAACTGCTCACGCGCCTCGCCGCGCTCAACAGCGAGCGTGCAGCCGAAGAAGCGCGCGGCTTGATCCGCTGGCTGCGGCCTGACTACCAGAACCCGCAGGCGGTGTCGGTGCAGACGACGATGGCGGATGCCGACGAAGCACCCAAGGCCGTGGCCGCCAGCGGCAAGATGCCGCAACAGGCCTGGCCCTCGGAGTTGCCGCAGCAGGTGGCTGCCGTGGTGCAGCTGCTCTCCAGCAGCGGCATGGCGCTGACTGCCGAGCGCATCGCGCAGCACTTCAAAGGTCAGGGGCCGTGGAAGAAACGGCTGCCACAGATACTCGACACCCTCGAAGCTCTGGGTCGCGTGCGCATTAGTGCCGCGGGCTATACGGCAGCTTGACCGCAGGCGATACGCGTTGGGCGCTACCATCGCGGCGTGTCCTTCCAAGGAGTGTGTCATGCCCGTCGCCAAGCGCTTTTGCCAAACTGCTTTCGCCCTCGTGACCACTGCGTTGCTGTGGCCCGCGCACGCCGCCACCGTCATCGACTGCGGCCAGTTGCTGGATGTGAAAGCCGGCACGCTGCGCAGCGCCGTGCAGGTGGTGGTGGAGGGCAGCAAGTTCACCGTGGTGGCGGCCAACGCAGCGGTGCCGGCCGATGCCAAGCGCATTGATCTCTCGCAGGCGACCTGCCTGCCGGGCTTGATCGACATGCACGTACACCTCACCAGCGAGACGGCGAAGCAGGCCGATACCTTCCGCGACGCGCTCTCGCTCAACCCGGGCGATGCCGCGTACCGCTCGGTGGCCTATGCCGAGCGCACCCTGATGGCGGGCTTCACCAGCGTGCGCGATCTGGGTGCGAGTGATGGCCTCAACGTGTCGATGAAGCGCGCCATCGCGGCGGGGCACATCGTCGGGCCGCGCATGTTCACGGCGGGCAAGTCGATCGCCACCACCGGCGGCCATGCCGATCCGACCAACAATCTCTCGCAGCGCTTCGCCAAAGGCGTGGGCACGCCGGGGCCGATGGAGGGGGTGATCAATGGCCCGGATGAAGCGGCCGAAGCGGTGCGCGCCCGCTACAAGGAGGGTGCCGATCTCATCAAGATCACCGCCACGGGCGGCGTGCTGAGCCAAGCGGCCAATGGCCAGAACGCGCAGTTCACCGAGGCCGAAATCAAAGCCATCACCAGCACCGCCAAGGACTACGGCTTTCGTGTTGCCGCCCATGCGCATGGTCTTGAAGGCATCAAGCGCGCGCTGCGCGGCGGGGTGGATTCGATCGAGCATGGCACCTACATGGACGACGAAGCGATGGCCTTGTTCAAGAAGAACGGCGCCTGGTACGTGCCCACCATCAGCGCTGGGCGCTTCGTGGCCGACAAGTCGAAAGAGCCGGACTACTACTCGCCGCTGGTGCGGCCCAAGGCGGCCGCCATCGGGCCGTTGATTCAGAACACCTTCGGCCGCGCCTACAAGGCCGGTGTGAAGATCGCCTTCGGCACCGATGCCGGCGTGTTTCCGCATGGCGACAACGCCAAGGAGTTTGCCTACATGGTGGAGGCCGGCATGCCGCCGCTGGAGGCCATCCGCGCGGCCACACTCAGTGCGGCCGAGTTGCTCGATCAATCGCAGAATCTGGGCCGCATCGAACCCGGTTACAGCGCCGATCTGGTGGCGGTAGTCGGCAACCCGCTCACCGACATCGCCACGTTGCAGAAAATGGCCTTCGTGATGAAAGACGGCGTGGTCTACAAAGCGCCGTAATCATGCTCGTCGCCGCACAGGCGGTGCTGTTGCTGCATGTGGCTTTCGTGCTGTTTGCGGTGCTGGGCAGCGCGCTGGTGTGGCACAGGGCGCGCTGGGCTTGGCTGCATCTGCCGGCGCTGGCCTGGGGCGTGTGGATCGAACTCAGTCACGGCCTCTGCCCGCTCACCGTGCTGGAGAACCATCTGCTGCAAGCGGCTGGTGCCGTGGCCTATGGCGGCGGCTGCATCGAGCACTACCTGATGCCCCTGCTCTACCCGCCCGGCTTGCAACCCGCGCATCAGCTCTGGCTGGCGAGTGCGCTCGCAGCGATCAATCTGGTGGGTTACGGTCTGGCCCTTCGCACGCACTTTCGGAATCGCCATGTCTGACGCCATCCTCGATCTCATTCCCGGCCGCTCGCGCGACTTGGGCGGTTTCACCGTCGCGCGGGTGCTGCCCATCGGCCATCGCAAGATGGTGGGGCCCTTCATCTTCTTCGACCACCTCGGCCCGACGGTGCTCGCGCCGGGTGCCGGCATAGACGTGCGCCCGCATCCGCACATTGGCCTGGCCACCGTCACTTACCTCTTCGAGGGTCGCATCCGCCATCGCGATTCGCTGGGCACGGTGCTCGATATCGAACCCGGCGCGGTGAACTGGATGACCGCCGGCAGCGGCATAGTGCACAGCGAGCGCAGCACGCCGGAAGATCGCCTGGTGCCGCTGCCGATGCACGGCATCCAGTCCTGGGTGGCGCTGCCGCAGGCGGCTGCCGAGATTGAGCCGAGCTTCGTGCACCACCCCGCCAATACCTTGCCGCAATGGCAGCACGAGGGCGCAACCTTGCGGCTGATCGCCGGCACCGCCTATGGCCGCGAGTCGCCGGTGGAAGTTGCTTCGCCCACGCTCTATATCCACGCCGAATGGTCGCGCGCCGGCAGCCTGCCGCTGCCCGACGAACACGCCGAGCGCGCGGTCTATGTGGTGCGCGGCGCGGTGACGATTGCCGGCACCCGCGTCGAAGCCGGCACGATGGCCGTGCTCACCGAAACCGCGAGTACTTTCGATGCCGAGGCTGGCACCGTCGCCATGCTGCTGGGCGGTGCGCCGATGGATGGCGAGCGCCATGTGTGGTGGAACTTCGTAGCCGCCGATCTCGCGCGCATCGAGCAGGCCAAGGCCGACTGGCAGGCCGAGCGCTTTGCGCCTGTGCCGGGCGAGACCGAGCGGATTCCCCTGCCCAGCAATTGAGGTGGGCTCGCCCGCTCAATAGCGCTTGGCCAGTTCGGTGCTGAGCGGCTCCAGATCAGCTGCCGTCGAACCCTCGCTCAGCAGCAGGCTCGCCAGGGTTTGCAGGCGGCGCAGGTCGCGGCAGTCGGCCAGCCGCGTTGCATCCAGCGCTGCAGGATAAGCAGCGGCGGCAGTCGGCTGGAGCGTGGCCGAGGCCAAATCCCATTCCACCGGGCCGATGCAGGCGTCTTCAAAATCAATCCAGCGCAGACCGCTCGCGGTGCGCAGCAGATTGCCGGTGTGGGCGTCGCCGTGCAGCGGCTGCGTCGGCCACTGCGCGATCTTCGGTAACAGCACCTGCGCGGCGCGATGCAGCAGCGCATGGTCGGTGTCGCGCCGTGCCGCCGCAATGTCGGTTTGCAGGCCGACCAGCACCGGCAGGTTGATGGGGCAGCGGCGAAGAATGGCGTGCAGCGCGCCGATGCGACGGCCAAACTCGGCACCGCCTGCCAAGGCGTCTTCATCGGCCACTGAAACCGTAGCAGCCGTCTCATCACTTTCAACGAAGGGCCACACCGACACCCAGAGGCCATCGACCGCATGCGGGCCGGCATCCGGCCAAGGCGGCAAGATATCGGCGTGCTGCACGCTCAACCACCGCGCCATCGCCACCTCGCGCTGCAACCATGGCAAGGCATCGCCGCGCAGGGTGACGCCCGCCGTCATCACCCGCGTGACGATCGGCCCTATGCGCACGCGCAGCGAATAGCCGTCGGCAATGATCCGGGCCTCGTGGCCCTGCACGCCGAGGCGACGCGCCAGGGCAACAGACGCGTTCAGTGCCTCGACGTTCGTCGGGTTTGCAGCCCTCAAGATTTCGGCTGCGGCACCGTGCGCAGGTAAGGCTTGATGGTCTTGAAACCGTTCGGGAAGAGCTTGTGCGCTTCTTCGTCCTTCACGCTCGGCACGATGATGACGTCTTCGCCGTTCTTCCAGTTCACCGGGGTCGCCACCTTGTAGCCGTCGGTGAGTTGCAGGCTGTCGATGACGCGCAAAATCTCGTCGAAATTGCGGCCGGTCGAGGCCGGGTAGGTGAGCGACAGACGCAGCTTCTTGTTGGGGTCGATCACGAACACGCTGCGCACCGTGAAGGTATCCGACGCATTCGGGTGGATCATGTCGTAGAGGTTGGCGACCTTCTTGTCGGCGTCGGCGATGAGCGGGAAGTTGAGCGCCGCACCCTGCGTCTCCTCGATGTCCTTGGCCCAGCCGTGATGGTCTTCGAGCTTGTCCACCGACAGGCCAATGGCCTTGACGTTGCGACGCTCGAACTCGGGCTTGAGCTTGGCGGTGTAGCCGAGTTCGGTGGTGCAGACCGGCGTGTAGTTCTTGGGGTGGCTGAACAGCACCACCCAGCTCTTGCCGGCCCACTCGTGGAAGTGGATCGGGCCTTCGGTGGTGGGTGCTTCAAAGTCGGGGACGATATCGCCCAGTCGCAGGGTCATGGCTTGTCCTTCTAATGCCTTCAGGGGCCGCCAGACTGCGCCTGAAGACCGCGCGCGGCAAGACCTATGGTTAGAAGATCGAGCGCTGTACCGCCGCCCTGCGAACAGCGCACGCCATCAGCAGCAACAGCAGCAGACCAGCGCTGAGCGAACCACCAGCCGCCATGTTGCTGGCAGTGCTGTCGGCCACCACGGTGGCAGGTGCCACCACCAGCGGCGGCAGAGTGAAGCCGCTGAAACTCTTACCCGCCAGTACCGTGGCATTGCTGGCTGGCGCGAGCCAGGGTTTCAGTGAACCGCCCACGGTGCCATCGCCCGCCCAGGCCTGCGCCAATCGCGCATAGGTCAGTTGCGGATCGGCGGCATCGCAGGCGACACCCGTGCTGAGCGTGCCGATGAGCTGGCCTCTCGCGTCGAACAAACCAGAGCCCGAAGCGCCCGCCGCCGCGCCGCCCTGCTGCGGTGCCAGCGCCCAGCCAAGCAGATCGACGCCGAGCAGGAACGATGTCAGCCGCGTCGTGCGCGATGCCGTGCCAGCGGAAAGCAGCTGCTTCTGCATGCCGCCGGCGTGATGCAGACCGGTCAGGGCACCGGCGGGCGGCTGGTCGCCAGCGTCGAAGCCTGCATACCAGGCGTCACGCTGCGGTGGGCGGCTGGTGAGTTCCACCAGCCAGCTGTCGCCGTACTGGGCGCGATGCACCGCGCCTTCGGTGAATGTGGCGCCACCACCCCAGGCACTGCCGAGCGGGCTGCCGCAGCTGGCAACCGCGTTCCAGGCCATGCGCAGCGAGGCGGCGGCGCGCACCGGGTCGGTGCTGCCGGCGCTGCTGTAGCAGTGCTTGGCGGTGAGCAGGTATGGCCGCGCATCGTCGGCGGTGTTGTTCATCAGGGTGCCGGTGCAGGTGGCGGTATTGAGCACGATGAGGGCAACCACGGCGCGGCCCCACTGCTGCACGGCGGGGTCGAGCGTGCAGCTGAAATTGACCGCGCAAGACCCGCCCGCTTTCGCGCTGACCGAAGGTGCCGCCGCGAAGGGGTCGCGGAATGCCGCCTGCACCTGCACCACGCGCAACACGAAATCGTCGGCGACGGCGCGCGGCATCTGCGCCTTCAGCAGTAACTGCGTGCCGGGCTGATGACGGGTGAACAGCGTGCTCACATCGAGCGGGCCTTGCCAGTGCGCATCGCCGATTTGAAGGCTGGCGCCGGCGGGCAGATGCAGCGCTTCGAGTTCCAGCGCCAAGGCCTGCGCGCCATGTACGATGACGGTGTGCGTCCAGGTCAGCGTCTCGCCTTGCAGCCGCCATTCACCATCGTGTCGGGCATCCAGCGACAACGGCAGCGCGTCGGCAAAAGTCTCGGGGGCGTGTGTCTCTTGCGTGGCGTCCAGCGTCAGCACACTGGTACTGGTCGCAAGAGCTTGCGCGGAGATCAGCAGCGAAAAAAGTAGCGTGAGTAAGGTACGCACCGAGCGTCTTCCAGAACGATTTTCTGGAGCGTGGCAGCGCCCACCGCCGCCGCCGAAACCTGCCGATCAGTGGCAGGCCAGAGCGGCATCAACGCCGCGTGAGGCTCTGGAATCTGAGGGTCAGGCCGATGGCGGCGGCGGCCAGCCCGGCCGTCAGGCCCCACCACAGGCCGTTGGCACCCAGCGGGGTGTGGAAGCACAGCCACCACGCCACCGGCAGGCCGATGCACCAGTAGCTGAACAACGTGATCACCATCGGCAGCCGCGTGTCCTTGAGGCCTCGCAGCGCGCCGTTGACGGTGGCTTGCAGGCCATCGGCCAGCTGGAAGATCGCCGCCAGCGCCAGGAACGCCATTGCCTGCGCGGCAATACCGATATCCTGCGTGTAGAGCGCGGCAATGACGCCACCGAACACCAGCATTACCGTGGCATTGAAGGCGGCGTTGGACATGCCCATGCCCATGCCGACCAGGCCCGCATACCGCGCCGAGAGGGCATCGCCCGCACCGGCAAAAAAGCCGACGCGCACGGTGGTGGCAAAACCGATGCCGAGCGGGATCATGAACACCACCGAGGCAAAGTTGATGGCGATCTGGTACGCCGCCACCGTGCGCTCGCCGAGACGCGCCATCAGCATCGCCACCACCACGAACAGCCCCGCCTCCGCGAGCACAATCAGGGCGATGGGCAGGCCGAGCTTCAGGGTCTCGCCGACCGCTGCGGCCTCGCGGCCGTGACCCTTGAAGACGCGCAGCGCTGCGAGTTGCGGATAGCGGCCATAGAACGCTGCGAGGCTAGCCGCCATCACCACGCAGGCGATGGCAGTCGCAATGCCAGAGCCGGTCACGCCCAACGCCGGCACCGGGCCTGCGCCGAAGATCAGCAGCCAGTTGAGCAGGGCGTTGACGACTAGGCCGATCAAGCCCGCCAGCATCACCGGCCGCGTCGCCTCCAGCCCTTCAGCGACAAAGCGCAGCGCGAACCAGCTGCACAGGCCGAAAGCCGAGAACGCATAGGCGCGCAGGTACGGAATGGCGAGCGCGGTGGTTTCGGCATCGAGATCCAGCGCGCGGATGGCAGGCGATGCGATGAGCTGCAGCGACAGGCACCAGATCGCGCCCATCCACAGCGCCATGCCTTGCAGGGTGCGGGCGTAGCTGCCGATGGTTTCGGGTGCCACGCCCGCCCCGCGACGCTGCGAGACGATGGCCGAGGCGGCCATGAATACGCCGAGAAAAAACACGAAGAACGCCATGCTGATGTTCACGCTCACCGCCACCGCCGCCAGCGCGTTGGGGCCGAGCTTGCCCGCCATGATGGTGTCGGTCGCACCCATGCCGACACCGGCCAGCTGGGCGGCAATCAGCGGCAGTGCCAGCTTGAGGTTGGCGCGCATCTCGGTGCGCAGGCGGGGCGAAAACATGGGCAGCTCGGACAGGAGGCAGGTATCGAAGGGCGCGGATTGTATTGCGCCTGCCGGATACCGCCATGACAGGCGGGTAAGATGCAGCGCTTCCCTATTCGATCGAGCACGCGCATGCGTCCCGTCACCGCCGTCGCCAACCATCTCATCCAGCGCGCTACGCAAGCCGGCAAAACGCTCACCGGCGGTCAGCTGCACAACCTGGTGTATTTCGCGCATGGCCTCAGGCTGGCGATGATGAACGACCCCCTGCTGGACGAAGCCGTGCTGGCCGATTCCGATGGCATCTCCATTCAGGGCCTGCGCGCGCATGGCGTCATGGGCGAGAAACCCGTCAACGGTCTGCTGCTGTTGCTGGTGAAGCGCGCCGATGGCCGCATCGACGACGACACGCCGGAACTGGCGGCCGACGATCCCGCACTCGCCACGCTCGACATGGTCTGGCAGCGCTTTGGCAGTTTCACCGCCCAATACATGGGGTTTTTCGTGCGCTCGGGCGACGGCCCCTGGGACCTGGCCTGGCACTCCACCGAACGTCATGGCCGCGAGACGCTAACGCTCGCCAACTCCGCCATCCGCACCTGGTTTCGCAGCCTGCTGATTCAGGAGAACAAGGACCGCGCCATCGCCGACGGCCTGGAAGAAACCGTGATGCTGTCGCGCGTGAGCTTTAGCGAAACGCTGGGGCCCAACAGGCGTTAATGGGCACTGCTGCGCCCGGTCATCCACGAACGCAGCGAGCGCACGCGATCCATCAGACGCGGCGGCGGTGCGGCCATGCCGGGTGATGGGGCGCTGGGTTTTTCCACCGCATAGCGCTGGTGCAACTCGGGGTTGCGGGCCAGTTGCAGATGATGCTTCTGCGCCGAGTTGACCATGATGCGGCAGGTCACTTCCTGCACCGGCTTGGTCAGCAGCCGGTAGATCTGGCCCTGGTTGATCAGCTCGATGGCAGCCCCCGCATCGGCACGTTCGGTGAGGATCACCGTCACCAACTGCGGCTGATGCTGCTTGAGCATGCCGATCAGGCTCACCACCGGCAGGTTCTGCACACGGCTGTCTGAAATCACCACGCCGATGTGCTGCTGTTCGAGAAGGTCCACCGCCTCGTCCATGCTGCGCGCACCGAACACGCGGTAGGACTCGCCCAGAATGGACTGGATGCGCGGTGCAATCTCTGCGTCGTCATCCAGCACCAGCACGGCCGGCGCATCGCTGGCAGCTGCGGCAGTGTTCACCACAGGCTCTGGCAGCTGGCTGATGGCAAAGCTCGCGCGCGCGGCGGTGACGGCATTGGCCACCGTGCTGGTCAGCTCGTCATTCGCCCAGGGCTTGTTGACGAAGCGGAAGATCTCGCCCTCGTTCACCGAACCGATAATTGCGTTGAGATCGGAGTAGCCAGTGAGCAGGATACGCATCGCATGCGGGTTGATGTTGCGCGCCTCGCGCAGCAGCTCGATACCGGTCATGCCGGGCATGCGCTGGTCGCTGACGATCACATCCACTGACTGCACCTTGAGCAGTTCGATGGCCTTCTGCGCGCCGTCGGCAAACTGCATTTCGTAGGCGCCGCGGAACAGCATGCGCATGCTCGACAGCACGCGCGGTTCGTCATCGACGAACAACACGCGCGGCTTGGACGGGCCGGTATTCACGGCACTGTTCATGCGGCCGCCGCCAGCGGCTTGGCCGCCGCCTTGGTCTGCCTCAGCGGCAGATGCACGCTGAAGGTGGTGCCGACGCCCACCGTCGAATCAACACTGATGCGGCCGCCGTGTTCCTCGACGATGCGGAAGACGATCGAGAGCCCGAGGCCAGTGCCCTGCCCAACTGGTTTTGTAGTGAAAAACGGCTCGAAGATGCGCCGCTTCACCTCATCGCTCATGCCGCTGCCGGTGTCGCTGACACTGACCACCACGCCGTTCTTTTCCGTCGCCGTTGCGATGGTGACCACGCCCTCATTGGTGATGGCCTGCGCGGCGTTGTTGATGAGATTGAGAAACACCTGGTTGATCTGCGACGGCGAGCATTCGATCTCGGGCAGCGTGGTGAATGCGCGCACGACTTCGACGCGACCCTTGAGCTGGTTGTTGCAGATCTTCAGCGCCGAATCGACGCCGGCGTTGAGGTCGAACAAGTCCGTTCGCGAGCGGTCGACGCGCGAGAAATCCTTCAGGCTCGAAACTAGTTCGGCAATCTGCATCAGCCCGTGGTCGGTGTCGACCAGGAGGTTGTCGAGATCGCCCATCAGTTCTTCGGCATTGATGTTCTGGCGCTGCGTCTCGGCCTGTTCGAGTGCATCTGCAATCGCCTGTTCGCTGCTGTTGGCGGCGGTCAGCAGCGCCAGCGCGTGGCTCTGCGATTCACACAGCTGGCGGATATCGCCGAGCGAGCTGCGGACGATCCCGGAATTGCTGCGCGCGTAGCCGAGCGGCGTGTTGATCTCGTGCGCCACGCCCGCGACCATCTGGCCGAGCGAGGCCATTTTTTCGGACTGGATCAGCTGCGCCTGTGACTCGCGCAGATTATTCAAAGCCGAGGTGAGGTCCTTGGTGCGCAGCTGCACCTGCGACTCCAGCGTGCGGTTGGCGTCGCGCAGCCCGGCGTTGGCCTTGTCCAGCGCGTAGTAGCTCAGGCGCAGGCGAAAACCCAGATAAGCAAGCGTCAGCAGCAGCAGCACCGTGTAGGCGACCAGCACCTCGCGGTAGAAATTGGTCTCGTCGATCTGCTGCTGCACCCAGGCCTGATAGGCCTGCTCCACCGCCGCCAGCTGCGGCCCGGTCGGCAGTTCGATGAGACTGCGCAGGCGCTCGGTCTGGTCCGGCTTCACGTCGGTGGCGATCTTGAACTTTTCGAGCACGGTGTCGATGAAGGTGTTCACCGCCGTGTCGATCTCAATGCTCAGGCCGGTCATCACCAGCGGCCGCTCCTGCAAGGTGTTGATGGCATTCGTCATGCGCTCGATTACCTGCTGCTTTTCCGCTTCGTCCTCATTGCTGATCTCGGCCTTGCCGGCGTCGGCCAGCAGACGGATGAAAAGGCGGTTGATCTCGGTATCCAGGCTGCTGATCGCCCGCATGGCCGCCAGGCGCTGCTGGTGTAGTGGCTGGTCGAAGCTGAGCGTCTTGAAGACGAGAAACGACAGCATGCAGACGGCGACGACACCACCGACGAGCGTGTATTGCAAGACGTTGGACGAACGCTCGCGGTTTCTGACACTGGCCATCCGTAAAGCTCCCTGACGGTACGCGATTCATTCGACGTACTGCTGCACAAGGTTGCTGGCACGCGGCTGGTCTAGCGCCTGCACGCACTCTCAACAACCTCACCCTTTACCGGATCGTGCGTGAGCTAAAACCCATCTGAATCCGGCGACCACACTACAAAGCTCGCAGGCACAGACAATGCCAATTCGGGCACATCTTCAACAAGCTTCTCGTGCGACCCGCATATTGATGACGCGGCTAACCTCGTAGCCAGGCGTGGTAGCGCGCAAGCCAGCGCAGAACCTTCTCTGGCTTGTGCGCCTGCTTCCAGACGCCAGCCGCGTACTTGTTGGCTTCGGCAAAAGTGGGATAGATGTGGATGGTGCCGAGAATCTTGTTGAGGCCGATGTTGTAGCGCATCGCCAGCACCCACTCGGCAATGAGATCGCCCGCGCCGTGGCCGGCGATGGTAACGCCCAGAATCTTGTCCTTGCCCGGCACGGTGAGCACTTTCACGAAGCCTTCGGTCTCGCCATCGGCAATGGCGCGGTCGAGATCATCCAGCGCATAGCGCGTCACCTCGTAGGCGATGTTTTTCTCTTTCGCATCGGCTTCGTTCAAGCCCACGCGCGCCACCTCCGGCGCGGTGAAGGTGCACCAGGGGATCACCGAATAGTCGATGCGAAACAAGCCGCCGCGCAGCCACAAGAGCTTGCCGAACAGGGCATTGACGGCCGCGTACCAGGCCGTGTGCGCCGCCGTGTGGGTGAACTGGTACGGCCCGCTGGCATCGCCGCAGGCGAAGATGTTGGGGAAACTGGTGCGGCCGTAGTCGTCCACCTCGATGCTGCGGCCTGCCTTCACACCCAGCTCCTTCAGCCCGAAGCCGTCCAGCCGCGCCGCACGTCCGACGGCGACGAGAATGCGGTCGAAGGCGATGCGCTCTTCCACCCCATCACGCTCGCAGACCAGCAGCTGCGTATCGCCCTCGCGGATCACGGCCTTGGCCTTGGTGTGGGTACGCACGCTGACGCCGTCAGTGACGAAGCGTGCCTCGACCAGTGCCGAGACTTCCGGGTCTTCGCGCACGAGCAGGCGCGGGGCCATCTCGACTTGCGTGACCTGGCTGCCCAGCCGCGCAAAGGCCTGCGCCAGCTCGCTGCCGATCGGCCCACCGCCCAATACCACCAGGCGCTGCGGCAGTTCGGTCAGATCCCACAGCGTGTCGCTGGTCAGCGGTTGCGCGTCGGCAAGGCCGGGGATGGGCGGCATCACCGGTGCCGCACCCGTCGCCAGCACCAGATGCGGCGCGGTGAGGCGCTGGCCGTTGATCTCGACCGTCCAGGGGTCGATGAGCGTCGCGTGGCCACTGAGACATTCCACGCCCAAGCCGGTGTAGCGCTCGACCGAGTCGTGCGGCTCGATGGCTTTCACCGCGCCGCGCACGCGCTGCATCACGGCGGCGAAATCCACGGTGGGTGCTGTGGTACCAATACCGAACTCGCCCGCACGCTCGATCTCGACCTTACTTTTGGCGGCGCGGATCAGCGCCTTGCTGGGCACGCAGCCGGTGTTGAGGCAATCGCCGCCCATCTGATGCTTTTCGATGAGGGTGACCTTGGCCTTCACGGCTGCGGCGATGTAGCTACTGACCAGGCCCGCCGCGCCCGCGCCGATGACGATGAGATTGCGATCGAACTTTTTTGGCTTGCTGAAAGGCTTGTAGACGGTGCGCGCGCGCAGGCCATCGACCAGGCGCTTGGCGATCAGCGGCAGTACGCCGAGCAGCACGAAGGCCCCGAGCAGTCCCGGTGAGAGCACGCCCTTCAGCGAGGTGATCTCGGCCAGCTGCGTGCCGGCATTCACGTAAACGCCCGTGCCCAGCAACATGCCGATCTGGCTCACCCAGATGAAGGTGCGCGTCGGTATGTTCGTGAGGCCCATCAGTAGGTTGACGACGAAGAACGGCACCACCGGCACCAGTCGCAGCGTGAAGAGATAAAACGCGCCTTCTTTCTCCACGCCCTTGTTGATGAACTTCAGCCGCTCGCCGTAGCGCGCCTGCAAGCCATCGCGAAACAGATAGCGCGCACCGAGAAACGCAAACGTCGCCCCGAGCGTGCTGGCAAAGCTCACCAGCAGCGTGCCCCAGAGCGTGCCGAACAAGGCACCTGCGGCCAGCGTGAGAATGGTGGCACCCGGAAAGCTCAGTGCGGTTGTGACCACATACACCGCGAAGAACGCCGCCGCGAACAACAGCGGCTGCTGATCCTGCTGCGCCTGCAAGGCCAGCTTCTGCGCCTTCAGCGCATCAAGACTGAGGTAGTTGCCGAGGCCCGAAAACCACAGCGCGGCGAGCGCCAGTACGATGCCGCCCATCACAAGCCATTTACGCACGGTGAGTCCTTGCCGGTTGTTGGTAGATGCTTATAGACCACCGATGCTGAGCGATTGCCGCGCTTTTTGCTGCATGGCTGTCATGCGCTGCCACGATGAATGACGTGCCTTGTGCACAAAACAGAATATCCATAGATGCTTTGGGCAGCTGCGCACGCGGCTGGGCAGCCTCTCTATAATCTGCGCCCCCAAGATTCCGCTGGATGCCGCCCATGAGCCTAGACCTCGAAAAAATCAACGCCGAACTCGGCAACGACCCGCAGGCGCTGGTCAACTGGGCCGTCAGCCTGGGCAAGAAAGCGATCTGCACCACCAACTTCCGGCCCTTCGAGGCAGTGATTCTGCACATGGCGACGCGCGCCCAGCCGGACATGCCGATCGTCTGGATGGATTCCGGCTACGCCACGCCCGCGACCTACGTCTGCGCCGACGCGATTGCCAAGCAGCTCAAGCTCAATCTGGTGGTTTATCACCCGCTGCGCAGCCGCGCCCACCGCGAGGCGATTGACGGCGAGACCCCGACCATCGACGACCCGCGCCATGCCGCTTTCACCAAGGAAGTGAAGCTCGAGCCCTTCGAGCGCGCCCTGCGCGAAATGGCCCCGCAGGTGTGGTTCACCGCCATCCGTGCTGAAGACACCGCCGTGCGCGCGGCCATGCAGCCGGTGAGCATGAATGCCGACGGCCTCATCAAGGTGGCGCCGCTGCTGCACTGGACGAGCAAGGAACTGCATGCCTACTGCGAGAAGCACGGCCTGCCGAACAACTTCGATTATTTCGACCCCACCAAGGTCGAGGCCAATCGCGAATGCGGGCTGCATACGGCGCATTGAGCGTCTTGATGTCTGCTTCACAAAAGCCCGCTGAACGCGGGCTTTTTTTATGCCCGCGCCAGGCGGGCACCGTGGCATTCTTAGACACTGATTCCCGGAACCTCAAGCCTCATGTCCTCCCAAGCCGATCTGCTGCGCCAACTCTCGATTGACCGCAGCAGCAGCCCCGCTCCGCGCGGCAGCGCGAAATGGCCCTGGGTGCTGGCCGCCATCGTCGTCGCAGCAGTTGTGGCGGCGTACGTGTTGAAACCCGATGGCGCGGTGCCGGTGCGCGTGGTGCAGGCCACGGTCAAGGGCGGTGCGCCAGCGAGTGGATCGGTGCTCGATGCCTCGGGTTACGTGGTGGCGCGGCGTCAGGCCACGGTGTCTTCAAAGGTGACCGGCAAGGTGACCGCGATCAATTTCGAGGAAGGCCAGCGGGTGGCCGAAGGCGAGGTGCTGGCCCGTCTCGACGGCAGCAATCTCGAAGCGCAGATGGGCCTGGGCCGTGCGCAGATCGAGCAGGCGCGTGCGCAACTCACTGAGCTGAAAGTGTCACTCGCCAATGCCGAGCGCGATGCCGCGCGCAACCGTGATCTGGTGGCTAAAAAACTCGTGCCGCAATCAGCGGCAGACAACGCCGACACGGCGGTGGGCCAACTCAAGGCACGGCTCGCCAGTGCCGAGCAGGGCGTTCGCGTGGCGCAGCAGCAGTTGCAGGTGATGCAGAAAAACCTCGACGACACCGTGGTGCGCGCTCCATTCGCCGGCGTCATCACCATCAAGAACGCACAGCCGGGCGAGATGATCTCGCCGCTCTCTGCCGGTGGCGCGGGCACCCGCACCGGGCTGGGCACGCTGGTGGACATGACTTCGCTGGAGGTGGAAGTGGACGTCAACGAGAACTTCCTCAACAAGGTAAAGGCGGGCCAGAAGGCGCGCACCAAGCTCAATGCCTATCCCGACTGGGAAATCCCCAGCGAGTTGATTGCGATCATCCCCACTGCCGACCGCAGCAAGGCGACGGTGAAAGTGCGCGTCGGCTTCACTCGCGCGGCGGGCGAGGCTATCGACGCGCGCATCCTGCCGGACATGGGCGCACGGGTGAGCTTTCTCACCGACGACAGCCCACCCCCGCAGGCCACCGCACCACGCCGCGTGCTGGCACCGAGCGAAGCCGTCAGTGGCGATGCAGTATTCGTGGTCAGCGGTGATACGGTGAAGCGGCAGGTGGTGAAAACCGGCGCCATCGAAGGCAGCGAGATCACCATTCTCGAAGGCCTCAGCGGCGGCGAGTCGCTGGCCGTAGGCGACTTCGGCAAACTCGCCGAAGGTGTGAAAGTGAAAGTGCAAGGAGCCAGCAAATGAGTGATGCGATTGTGCAGATCCGCCAGGTCAGCAAGACCTACACCCGTGGCAAACAGAAAGTCGAGGTGCTGACCGCGCTCGATCTCGATGTCGCCAAGGGCGATTTCCTGGCTCTGATGGGGCCGTCCGGCTCCGGCAAGACGACGCTGCTCAACCTCATCGGCGGACTCGACCAGCCCACCACCGGCGAAGTGCGGGTGCAGGGCGAACGCATCGACAATCTAGGCTCGTCGGCGCTCGCCGCCTGGCGCGCGCGGCATGTGGGCTTCGTGTTCCAGTTCTACAACCTGATGCCCATGCTGACGGCGCAGAAGAATGTCGAGCTGCCGCTGCTGCTCACCAATCTTTCTGCCAAGGAACGTGCGCACCGCGCCACCATCGCGCTGACGGTGGTGGGCTTGGCAGAACGTGCGTCGCACAAACCCAACGAACTCTCGGGCGGCCAGGCGCAGCGCGTCGCCATCGCCCGTGCGCTGGTGGCCGACCCGACGCTCTTGGTCTGCGACGAGCCGACGGGCGATCTCGACCGCAAGACCGCGGACGAAATCCTGAACCTGTTGCAGACGCTCAACCGCGAGCACGGCAAGACCATCATCATGGTCACCCACGACCCGAAGGCGGCGGAGTTCGCGACGCATCAGGTGCACATGGACAAAGGCGCGCTGGCCAGCGCGCCGGCGCACTAAAGGCACGCCATGAAGTTCTTCCCGCTGCTGTGGGCCACGCTCTGGCGCAAGAAGGCGCGCACCATTCTCACCTTGCTGTCGCTGGTCGCTGCGTTTCTGCTGCTCGGCTTGTTGCAGGCGGCCAACTCCTTGTTTGCGGGCAGCAACCAGCGGCTGGCCGCCAACCTGCTCATCAGCCAGGCGCGGGTGTCGTTCACGTCGCCGCTGCCCATGCGCCATCTGAGCCAGATCGAGTCGGTGCCCGGTGTTGAAATGGTGTCCTGGTCGCAGTTCTTCGGGGGCGTTTACAAGGACGAGAAAAACTTCTTCCCGCAATTCGCTGTAGATGCCGATCGCTGGGTGAAAACCTTCACCGAGTGCAATCTGCCGGCCGAACAGGCGGCAGCGTGGAAGCAGTCGCGCACCGCCGTCATCGCCGGGCGGCAACTGGCGGATCGCTTTGGCTGGAAGCTCGGCGAGCCGATTCCCCTCCTCTCACAGATTTGGCCGCAGAAGGACGGCTCGCGGGCCTGGAACTTCGAGCTGGTCGGCATCTTCGATGACGTGACCGAAGGCAGCTGCCCGCGCATGGGCAACATGTACCTGCGCTACGACTACTTCGACGAGGCGCGGCAGTTTGGGCAGGGTGCGGCCGGCATTTTCGTGGTGCGCATCGCCGACCCGAACCAGGCCGAGAGCATCAGCCGCAGCATCGACGCGAAGTTCGAGAACTCGCCCGACGAAACCAAGACCCAGACCGAGAAGGAGTTCCAGCTCAATTTCGTGCGGCAGATCGGCAATCTCTCGCTGATCTTGAACGCCATTCTCGGCGCGGTGTTCTTCACCATCCTCATGCTCACCGGCAACACCATGAGCCAGGCGGTGCGCGAGCGCATACCGGAGCTTGCGGTGCTGAAGACACTGGGCTTCACCAACCGCATGGTGCTGCTGCTGGTGATTGCCGAATCGCTGCTGATCTGCATCATCGGCGGGCTGCTGGGCATGGGTCTCGCGACTCTGGTGATGAAGGGTCTGGCGCATGCACCTGTGCCGTTCCCGCCGATCGTCGCCGATGCGAATGTGTGGAAGATCGCCTTTGCCAGCATGTTCGGTGTCGGCCTCATCGTCGGCCTGCCGCCGGCCTTGCGGGCGATGCGGCTTTCGATTGTTGATGGCCTGAGCGGGAGATAAGTGATGAAACAAATCCTCGCCATCATCTGGATGAACCTGCGCGCGATACCTGCGCGGGCAGGCTCTTCGCTGGTCATCGTCATCGGCATTGCCGGTGTGGTCGCGGTGCTGGTTGCACTGCTGGCCATGGCGCAAGGCTTTGGCGTCACGCTCAAGGCCACGGGCAAGGCCGACCGCGTGCTGTTTCTCTCGGCTGGCGTCACCGCCGAACTGTCGTCGGTGCTGGCGCCGGACATCGTGCCGGTGCTGCGCGAGCTGCCGGGCATCGTCCGCGATGCCGCCGGCAAGCCGCTGGCCTCGGCAGAAGTGGTGGTGATCACCGAACTCAAGCGCGGCACCGGCGCGCAGCGCGCCGACGTCAACGTCTCGCTGCGCGGCATCGAGCCTGCGGGCCTGACGCTGCGGCCCGAAGTAAAACTCATCGAAGGCCGCTGGTTCACGCCGGGCCTGCGCGAGATCACCGTCGGCAAGGGCGCGGCGAATCAGTTCGAGGGCGTCAAGCTGGGGTCGACGCTGAAGTTTCGCGGCTCGGAGTGGACGGTGGTCGGCACTTTTGCCTCCGGTGGCGACGCGCACGAGTCCGAGCTGTGGACTGACGCCGATACCGCCCGCTCGGCATTCGGGCGCGGCAACTCGGCGTCGTCGATCATTGCGCAATTGTCTTCACCGGCAGCCATCGAGCCGCTCAGGGCCGTCATCAAGGCCGACCCGCGCCTGCAGGTGGATGCCACACCGGAGCTTGAATACTTCGCCAGCCAGTCCAAGCAGTTCACCCAGCAGATTGGTGTGCTGACGGGTGTGGTCGCCACCATCATGGCCATCGGCGCGCTGTTCGGCGCGCTCAACAGCATGTACTCGGCGGTGTCGACCCGGCAGGTGGAAATCGCCACCTTGCGAGCCATTGGTTTTGGTGGTTTGTCGGTGGTGCTGTCGGTGCTGGCCGAGGCCATGTTGCTGGCGCTCAGCGGCGGCGTGCTGGGTGCCTTGATCGCCTACGCGCTGTTCAACAACATGAGCGTGTCGACGCTGGGCGCGAACTTTACCCAGGTGGCATTCAACTTCGCGGTCACCCCTTCACTGATGGAAAAGGGTCTGAGCTGGGCACTGCTGATTGGCCTCTTGGGCGGCCTGCCGCCAGCGCTGAAAGCCGCGCGCCAGCCAGTGGTGGAAGCACTGCGAGCGAAGTAGCCCAGCAACAATCAGGGCAGCACTTCGACGACGCGGAATCCCGTCCAGGTATTGCGGCGCGCCTTGTCGAGCGTGGCGCGGAAATCGGTTTGCAGCGCCGTGGCCGGGTCGCGCCAGGAGCCGCCGCGGGTGATGCGCTGGCCAGCTGCCGCCGCTGCGGCACAGTTGCCCTGCGGCAGCGCCGAGCAGCTCCACTCGCGCACATTGCTGGCGGTGCCGTAAAGGCCCCAGGCGTTGCTGCCGAGCGAGGCGACGATCCACGGTTTGGTCGGGCTCTGCCGGTTGCAATCGGCGCAGACGGCGTTGGCGTCGTTGAGCGCATTGCCCCACCAGTAGCGGCTGGTGCTGCCGGCAGCGGCGGCGTATTCCCACTCGCGGTCGGTGGGCAGGCGGAAGTTGCGGCCAGTCTCTGAAGACAGCCACTCGGCATACAGGCGGGCGTCGTTCCAGTCGACGCAGACCACCGGGTGGCTGTCGGTCTGCGGATAGCCGGGGCTGCTCCAGTCGCCGCTGCCGCCTTCGCAAGGCTCGGAGGCCCAGGCCGAATTGCTGTAGCGCGCCCGTTCGACAAAACGACGGAACTGGCTAACCGTCACTTCGCTTCTGCCGATGCGCAGGGCGGGATATTCCACATCGTTGCGGATGCCGGCGGGCACTTCGGCCAGCTCCGGCACGGCATCTGCCGGCAAGGGCGATGCGGCGGCGCCAGTCGCACTGGGCGGCGCTGCGGGCGTTGCCACGATGGGTTTGGTGGACTTGCCCGGGCTGGGTGCCGGCGCGGTCTGATTGAACAAGGTGAGCCCGATCACCGCGACTGCCGCCACGGCGAGCACCGGCAAAACCCAACGCGACGGCGACGCCTGCGGGACGGTAGTGGTGGTGGTGCGATGTTTCGCATCGGCGAGCGGCGGTGGCGGCGTGCCCGGCGCGGTGGTCAACACCTCTGGCAGCGGACGGAAGCCCGCAGGCACGCCGGGGCGGGTGATGGCATCGGCAACCGAGGGCGGCAGGTCGGCATGACGGCGCGTGGTGTCGCGCAACAGTTCGTTGGGCAGCGGCGTCAATGACGGCGGTGCTTGGCTCATGTCCTTGACGGCAGGCGACACGCCGGGCATCGGTGCATTGGACGAGGCCGGCCCGAGTGCGACGGCCAGTGCGATCTTGAACGCAGCGGCACTCTGGTAGCGCTCTTCGGTCTTGATGGCGAGCGCCTTGCGCAGCACCGGCTTCAGCACCTCGGGGATACCTGCGTAGTTGTCTTCTTCCAGCTGGTCGCGGTGGATGCGGTCGAGCACCACCGGCGGCGCCTTGCCGGTGACCATGCGATACAGCGTCGCTGCCACACCGTAGACATCCGTCCATGGGCCCTGGGTGCCGTGGCGCTGGTATTGCTCCAGCGGTGCATAGCCTTCGGTGAGCACCACCGAGATCGACTTGGGGCTGCCGCTGACGGCCTGGCGCGCGGCACCGAAGTCGAGAATGATCGGCTTGCCGACCGCGGCGATGTAGATGTTGTGCGGCTTGATGTCACGATGCACGACGCCATGCCGATGCACGTAGTCGAGGCCATCGAGCACCATCTGCATCAAGGAGCTGGCCACCACCGGCTCCAGCACCGGCTTCACCTGGCTGAAGAACGCATCGAGGCTCATGCCGTCGTAGTAGTCCATCACCATGTAGGCGGTGTCGTTGGCGTTGAAGAACCCGCGCACGCGCACGACGTTGGGGTGGTCGAGGCGGGCGACGATTCGCGCCTCTTTCAGAAACTGTTCTTTGCCGCCCTCGAAACCCTTGCGGTCGTCCTGAGTGTGGACGGTGATGTCCTGCGACTCGGGGATACGCGCCGCGATATCCGGCGGCAGGTATTCCTTGATGGCGACTTTCTGCTGGAGGTAGATATCCCAGCCGAGATAAGTGATGCCAAACCCA
Organism: Stagnimonas sp.; assembly: GCA_965279705.1. GTDB lineage: Bacteria > Pseudomonadota > Gammaproteobacteria > Nevskiales > Nevskiaceae > Stagnimonas. The sequence goes on along the minus strand of OZ257257.1, from coordinate 828,932 downwards.
CCCGGGCGACCCAGGACCTTGCCGACCCGGTATTGCCCCGCCAGCACGGCCCCGTGGGGCAAGAACAGCGGGCTGCGTGGTGCTGCTTCGTCGTAGCCGCAGTGCGGACAGACAGAATGATTGTCCTTGCGGCGGTAGCAGCCGGGACAGTGTTTCTGAAAGTTCTCAGGCGCTTGCTCTGACATGCAAGGATTGTAGCGGCGCACCGTGCTGAATGGTGCAGTGCCGCAGACCCCGCGTGATGTCAGCAATCTTTACGGCGTCGCACCGCCGCGAACATCCTGCGCCACGCGGAAGCCGGTCCAGACATTGCGCCGATACGGCTCATAAGCCTCACGCTGCCCGGCCGCCAGCGCATCGATACCCTGCTGCCAGGAGCCTCCGCGCACGGCCACGCGTGCGCCTTCGACCACGCTGCCGCAAGCCTCGGCAGCGTTGGTGGCATAGCTCTCGAACTTGGAACAGGTCCACTCGCGAACATTGCCCAGCGTTTCGTACAGGCCAAAAGGATTGGGCGGGAAGCTCGCCGTGGTCGCCGGCTGTGTCGGCACCTTGGGCGGGCAGCTCTGGCAGGCCGCCATGCCGGGGTCGAAAGTATTGCCCCACCAGTAGCGGCTGCTGGTGCCGGCACGGGCGGCGTATTCCCACTCCGCCTCGGTCGGCAGGCGATAGGCCTGCCCGGTTTCGCGAGACAACCACTGCGTATAGGCATTGGCATCGGCCCAGCTGACGCAGACCACGGGTGAATCGTCACGCTGGGCGTAGCCCGGATCTTTCCAATCCGGCAGGCGACCACCGGCCGATTCACAGGGGTAGTTCTGCCAGCGCGGATTGTCGTAGCCGGTGCGGCGCACGAAATCACCGAACTGGCCCACGGTCACTTCGGTGCGGCCCACCTTCACCGGGCCGATACGCACGGTGCGCCCGCTGGCTGTCGTCGTCGCCTCGCCTTCGGCAAGCCGCACCACGCCGCCGGGCAAGGGAATGAGGTCGGGCAGCTGCAACGCGGCTTCTGTTGGCAGGGTTTCAGCGGGCGTTGCCGGTGCTGGGTCGGCTGGCGCGGTAACCGACGGCGTCGCAAGCGCCCTGATCGCCGGCTTGGCAGCGCGGCCTGGCGTTGAATCGCCCGGCGGGTTGAGCAACACGTAGCTCACCAGCACCGCGGCCACCAGCAACAGCACCCAGGGTATCCAGTTCGCGGTCGATGTCGGTGCCGGGCGCGACGGCGGTGGGGGTGTCACCTCATCGGCGCGGCGATGCAGCTTGGCCGCCGGCAGGATGGCTGCGGGGCTCAGCGCACGTTCGCCCGGCGCGGTGGCGAGCACACCCAGCGATGTCGGCGGCGGCGTGGCGGCGGGTCTGAATGGCGGCAGCTCCGGCATCACCACGGCCGTGGGCTGCGGGCTGCGTGGCATGGCGCGTTGCGAATCGCTTGGCCGCAAAGACGAGGGCGGCGGGGCCGTGCGTTCGACCATGCTGGGGCGCGGCGTGGGCACCACGGTGGGCGGTACTTCGACGGTGGGCGGTGCAACCGTCGGCGGTGGCTCGGCAATCAAGGGCACAAACGGCATTGCTGCCCCCAGCTTGTCGTTACCGAGCATGCCGCTGGCCGCGGTGGTGCCGCTCAGGAAGCGCTCCAGCGCGGCCAAGAACTCGGTCGCGCTCTGGTAGCGGTCTGAAGGCCGCACGGCGAGCGCCATGCGCAAGGCCGGCACCAGTGCAGCGGGCACGGCACTCCAGCCACCGTCCTCCACCGGGTCGCGACCAATACGGTCGAGGGCGATTGGCGGTGCCGCGCCAGTGATCATGCGGTAGAGGGTTGCAGCCACACCATAGACATCGGTCCACGGGCCCTGCACGGCGCGGCGCTGGTATTGCTCCAGCGGTGCATAGCCTTCGGTGAGCACCACCGACAAACTCTGCACGCGGTCGCCGGCCGCCTGCCGGGCGGCGCCGAAATCGAGCACGATGGGCCGGCCAATGGCGGCAAGATAAATGTTGTGCGGCTTGAGATCGCGGTGCACCAGCCCGCGCTCGTGCACATACTGCAAGCCTTCGAGAATGGGCTTGACCAGCGGCACCGCCAGCTCGGGTTCGAGCTTGTTGCGCACCGACGAGAGATAGTCGCCCAGCGACATGCCCTCGTAGTAGTCCATCACCAGATAGGCGGTGGAATTGGCGTTGAAGAAATTGCGCACCCGCACGATGTTGGGGTGATCGAGCTTGGCGACGATGCGCGCCTCGCGCAGGAACTGTTCCTTGCCGAACTCGAAGCCGCGCTTGTCGTCGCTGGTATGCACATGCACTTCCAGCGAGTTGGGCATGCGCTGGGCGATCTCGCGCGGCAGATACTCCTTGATGGCCACCCGCTGTTGCAGGTTGACGTCCCAGCCCAGGTAGGTGATGCCGAAACCGCCGGGACGGCCCAGCACGCGGCCAACGCGATAATGGCCGGAAAGAATGGTGCCGTGCGGCAAGAAGATGGGCGAACGCTGGGTGCCTTCGTCGTAGCCGCAATGCGGGCAAATCGCCATGCCGCCCTTCAGCTGGAAACAGCCGGGGCAGTGTTTCTGGAAGTGGGCGTCCGCGACGAAAGTCATATCGACTCATTTTAGGGGCTGCGAGGCGCTGCTGACCATGCGTACTGAGTGAAAACTTCAGCTCAGCCAACGCAACCCGGTGCAAACCGGCTCAGGTATTCTTGCTCAATGAATGCAGACGCCTCCATTGCACCTGCTGCGGTGACGCCGTTTCTTGGTGTCGCCCTCCACCTGGGATTCAGCGATCCCAGGAGTGCCTTGCGTTTGCCGCTGCCTTTGCCGCCGGCGCTGCGCATTGCACTCGCAGCTCAACTGGGCGCGCGTGGCGGCGCCGTGGTGGATGCGGCGCAGGGCTTGTCGTCGTTTCACGCCAATGCCGCGCAGGGCGTGCAGGCGGCGATTGAAATCCTCGTCAACGGCACCGCGCTGTTAGTTGATGAAAGCGCCCCGCTCGCCCTGCGCGCCGTGCTGGTGGGTGTGGCGAGCGCCAGCGACGACGCCCGCGGTGCCGCCCTGACCCGCGCCTACCGGATATTGCCCCTGAGCCGCGACCAGACCCTGCTGCTGACCCGCGATCTCTACGAACGACTCGACGCTTCGCTGTCCGAACGCGCGCGTCTGGCGGCATTACCGGCCGGCCTCGATGACCATCCTGAACTGGCCGATCTGTTCGATCTGGACTGGAAGGCCGCAGCCCTGCGCCTGCCGGAAGTCACTTTCATCCCCGAGCCGCAGGCCGCAGCGCCGGTACGCGACTGCCTGGAACTCAGCCACGGCGGCACGCAACTCAACCTCACGGCCAAAGATTGCCCGCTGACAGTGGGCCGCGATAAAACCTGCGGGCTGCATCTGGATGGCGATGTCGCCTCGCGCGTGCACGGCCGCATCGAGTTCGTGCACGACAAGTTCTATTTCGTCGACGACTCGCGCAACGGCACCTATCTGCTCAACCCGCAGGGTGAAGAGGTGTTTTTGCACCGCGAGCGCCTGCCGCTGCTGGGCCGTGGCGTCATCAGCCCGGGCGCGCCGGTCGTCAAACAAACCGGCGAAGTGCTGCGCTACCGCTGCCGTGGCGACGATGCTGCAGGCGAGCTGATGGCCTCGCTGGTGCCACCCGCCGTCGCAGCACCACCGCCGGCTGACGATGCCGACCCGCTACCCGCGACCTGATTACCAAACGCCATGTCAGCTCCCTCCAGCGCAGTCCTCCTTGCCACCGTGGGCTCACGGCAACATGCAGCGCAGGCCACGGCGCTGACCCAGGTGCATCGCGCCAAGCTCAAGGCCGCACTGGAGCTGCCGGGTGCCGCCATCGCCGTCACCGGCGGCGGTGAGTACCTGGGCATCTACACCAACCCCAGCATCGCGCTCGAAGCCGCTCTTGCCTTCCAGACCGCTGCGGATGAGCTGGCGGTGGGCAGCCCTCTGGCGTTCACCGGCCGCGTGGTGCTCGATCTGTGGCCGGCATCGGCCGAGAACATGCCGGTGGAACGCGCGCGCGAAATCCTCAGCCATGCCCGTGAACACTGCGTGCTGCTGACGCCCGCTTTTGCCAGCGAGATGCCGGCGGCGCGGCGCATAGACCTCGTCAACTACGCGGCAACGCGCGACACCGAAGACATCCTACGCGGCGTTACAGAACTGGCTTGGCGCGACCGCGCGACCACATTTCGCGAGAGCACACGGCAGTTTTCGTTGGCACAGAAGGATGCTCTGTATCAAGCCGTGCAGCTCATCCGCCGCGGTAAGACCGTGCTGGTGCGCGCCGAAGACTGCCCGTTTTCGATTGGCCGCGATGCGGCCTGTGCGCTCAACGTGGGCGGCCCCAATGTCTCGCGTCTGCACGGGGCAATCCAGCACGAGGGTGGCAAGTTCTACTTTCGTGACGACTCCCGCAACGGCACGTATCTGACCACCGGCGGCGAAGAGGTGTACTTGCAGGCAGAGCGCTTCCCCCTGGTTGCCAAGGGCGTCATCAGCCCGGGTGCCACGCTGGTGCAGCAGACCGGCGACGTGATTCGCTACCAGTGCTTTGCCGATGACCCGGGCGACGCCCCGGACGAGGATGCCGCGCCATGAATGCTCTGCTGAGCCCTGCCGAACTGCGCAGCCGTTTCGTTGCGGCGGCCACCACCAAGTTTGCGGCCAACGTGCCCGATTTCGTGGCGCTGCAAGCGCTGGTGCAGGCACAGGGCGGTGTATTCCGCAACGACCACGGTGCCATCCGCACGGCCGATGTCAGCGTGCGCGACCTGTTCGTGCGCGCCGCACGGGTGCTGGGGCTGCACCGCGATCTGGACTATCGGTTCCCCGCCAAGAAGCTGGTGAGCTTCGACTTGCAGGCGGCCGGGCAGGATCACACGCCGTTCAAGGTGTTCGTCTCGCAGGTCGATCTCGATGCCTTTCCGCCCGAAGTCGCCGCGCTGATCCGCGCCGATTGCGCCGAACAGGCCGCTGCCGTCGACCACGGCCCGTTTCTGGCACTGATCGCCAAGGCCGAGGCCAGCGGCGGCCTGAGCGAGATCGATGCCGAGGCCTTTGTCGCGCACTTCGTGCACAAGCTCATGCATCGCAACGGCCCCGCCCTGCGCCGCAGCACGCTCAACGCGGTAGCCGCTGTCTCCGGCGAGGCGGCCAGCGCGCTGGCGCTGGGGCCGGATTTCAACCACGTCACCATCGATGTGCGTGCGGCGGGCTTCGACGGTATCGAGACGATGGCCGCCAAGATGCTCGCCAGTGGCTTCAGGCTGTTGCCCGGCATTCAGGGGGCAGCCGGCACCAAGCTGCGCCAGACCGCGACCATGGCCGCGACCATGCCGACGCCGGTGCGTGAGGCCGATGGCAGCGATGGCATGGCCGAGAGCGAAAAACAGTTCGTCGAGATCATCGAGCGCACCCAAGCCACCGCAGCCGACGGCATCAAGCTCTGGCGCGACGATGGCGCGCCGCTGATCTTCAAGCACTTTCTGGCTGCCAACGCCGAGAAGATCTTCGACGCCGCCTCGACCCGGATGACCGCCGCCAGCTGCTGATTTGGCCGCTGGTCTGACCTTGCCGGCGGCGACATGCGCGGTGCCAACCGACATGCCTCTTTTCGGTGCCGGACGGCGAAATCGGTGCGCTCTGAATCGGCGCTAGTCGCGCCAAAACTTTTTACACACAAGCGGTCAATAAAGCCGCCAATTTGGGCGCAATGCGCCAAGTGACTGAAAGCGTAAAAACTTTTGCCTTGCGCACACAAGTTATCCACACATTGCGCACAACTTTCAAGCCGGTTTTAACGGCAAAAACACAGCATCTTGTGTTTAAGGCGACTGAACAACACAACATTTTGTGTGACAGTGCGTTGACGCTTTTGGCAGGCGTCGTTATCTTCAATGCCACTTCTGCAAGCGGTATCCAGCCTCATATTGAGGGTCTGGATCCGTCTGTTTCAATCACTTCGCAGCATGCCGATCTCGCTCCCAAAGCCCTGCCATCCAAGGGATTTGTTTCCGTCCTCGTCGTGATCGCAGCGCTTTAGATTCACACCACCGGGGCATGACGCACCGGGGTCATTCACCTATTTACGCACCAGATATAAGGGAGAGTTCCATGCAGATCGAGACGGCCATCACCGCCCCGAAAGCACAGCCGCCGGCCAACGGTGGCAGCACCGCCGCCGAAGTTGCCGCCACCGCGCCCGGCGCGCTGAAAGTGATCCGCCGCAACGGCAAGGTCACGGCGTTCGACCCCAGCAAGATTGCGATTGCGATCACCAAGGGCTTCTTGGCCGTTGAGGGCTCTGCGGCGGCTGCCAGCGCTGCCGTGCGCCAGAAGGTGGAGACCATCACGCAGAGCGTGGTGAACGCGCTGCAACGCAAGATCACCGGCGGCGGCACCGTCCACATCGAAGACATTCAGGATCAGGTCGAGCTCGCCCTGATGCGCGCCGGCGAGCACAAGATTGCCCGCAGCTACGTCATCTATCGTGAAGAGCGCTCGCAGGCCCGCGCCGCCGAGGCCGCTGCCAAAGCTCCTGAAACCGCAGCCAATGTGCTGCACATCAAGCTCGACGACGGCCGCAGCGTGCCGCTCGACGAACAGCGTCTGCACAAGCTGGTGCGCGAGGCCTGCGGCACGCTCACCGGCGTGAGCGCCGATGAGGTGGTGACTTCTGCCATCCGTGATCTCTACGACGGCATCAGCGAGGCCGAGTTGAGCCAGGCGCTGACGCTCTCGGCCCGTGCCCGCATCGAGAAAGAGCCCAACTACACCTACGTCGCGGCCCGCCTACTGACGGTGGCGCTGTATCACGAGGGCCTGAAGTTTCTGGAGCAGCCCGAAACCCGCCCCACCGCCAGCGAGATGGCACCGCTCTACCCGGCCTACTTCGCCGCCTTCATCGCCCGTGGCGTGAAGGAAGAATTGCTCGATGCCCGCTGCATGGAATACGACCTCGCCCGCCTGGGCGCTGCCATCGTCGCCGACCGCGACCTGAAGTTCGATTACCTGGGGATGCAGACCCTCTACGACCGCTACTTCATCCACAAGGGCAAGAAGCGCTTCGAGCTGCCGCAGGCGATGTTCATGCGCGTGGCCATGGGCCTCGCCATCAACGAGGTGGACCGCGAGACCCGCGCCATCGAGTTCTATAACCTGCTCAGCTCGTTCGACTTCATGAGCAGCACGCCGACGCTGTTCAACAGCGCCACGCCGCGTCCGCAGCTCTCATCCTGCTACCTCACGCAGGTGCCGGATGATCTCGACGGCATCTTCGGCGCGGTGAAAGACAACGCCATGCTCAGCAAGTTTGCCGGTGGCCTCGGCAACGACTGGACCCCCGTGCGCGGCATGGGTGGTTACATCAAGGGCACCAATGGCAAGTCCAACGGCGTGGTGCCGTTCCTCAAGGTGGCGAACGACACCTGCGTCGCCGTGAACCAAGGCGGCAAGCGCAAGGGCGCGCTCTGCGCCTACCTGGAAACCTGGCACCGCGACATCGAGGAGTTCATCGACCTGCGCAAGAACACCGGCGACGAACGCCGCCGCGCGCACGACATGGACACCGCCAACTGGATTCCCGACCTCTTCATGAAGCGTGTCGTGGAAGAAGGCCAGTGGACGCTGTTCTCGCCCGACGAAGTACCCGACCTGCACGACCTCATGGGCGCGGCCTTCGAGGCGCGCTACAACCATTACGAGAAGATGGCGGACGAGGGTCGCATCGCCAACTACAAGCGCATCCCGGCCGTCACGCTGTGGCGCAAGATGCTGGCGATGCTGTTTGAAACCGGCCACCCCTGGGTGACCTTCAAGGACCCCTGCAACCTGCGCAGCCCGCAGCAGCACGTTGGCGTGGTGCACTCCTCCAATCTCTGCACCGAGATCACGCTCAACACCAAGGCGGGCTCGGAGATTGCCGTGTGCAACCTCGGCAGCGTCAACCTGCCCGCGCACATCACGGCGGAAGGCAAGCTCGACTTTGCCAAGCTCGAAGCGACCATCACCACGGCGCTGCGCATGCTCGACAACGTCATTGAGTACAACTATTACTCGGTGCCGACGGCGCGTAACAGCAACCTGCGCCATCGCCCGGTGGGAATGGGTCTAATGGGCTTCCACGACTCGCTCTACAAGCTGCGCCTGCCGTACGAGAGCGATGCCGCGATTCAATTTGCCGACGAGAGCATGGAGGCGATCAGCTACTACGCCATCAAGGCCTCGAACAAGCTGGCGAAGGAGCGCGGCGCCTACTCCACCTTCAAGGGCTCGCTGTGGGATCAGGGCGTGCTGCCCATCGACTCCATCGAGATTCTCGCGCGCGAGCGTGGCGGCTACCTGCAGCAGGATCGCAGCCAGTCCGGCCAGTTTGATTGGGCCGGCCTGCGCGCCGAGATCAAGGTGACCGGCATGCGCAACAGCAACTGCATGGCGATTGCGCCCACCGCGACCATCAGCAACATCGTCGGCGTCAGCCAGAGCATCGACCCCACGTACCAGAACCTGTACGTGAAATCGAACCTCTCCGGCGACTTCACGGTGGTGAACGAATACCTGGTGAACGACCTGAAGAAGCTCGGCCTGTGGGACGAGGTGATGGCCCACGACCTCAAGTACTTCGACGGCAGCGTGCAGAAGATCGACCGCGTGCCGGCAGACCTCAAGGCCATCTACAAGTGCGCCTTCGAGATCGACAGTAAGCGCCTGGTCGATGCAGGCTCGCGCCGCCAGAAGTGGCTGGATCAGGCACAGAGCCTCAACCTCTACATGGCGCAGCCCTCGGGCCGCAAGCTGGACGAGCTGTATAAGCACGCCTGGGTCAGCGGCCTCAAGACCACCTACTACCTCCGCAGCCTGGGCGCGACCCACACCGAGAAGACCACCATCACCGATGGTCGTCTGAATCAGGTGGGCACCGCCTCTGCCGCCAGCAGTGCCTCGGCCGCCGCCGAAGCCAGTGGGCCCAAGCTCTGCCTCATTACCGACCCCAGCTGCGAGGCCTGCCAGTAGGTAGGCCCAGCAGCCACCATGAGCCCCCAACGACCCGCCCCGCGCGGGTCGTTGCACCTCAGAGGCGCACCGTTTTCGCATTGCAATCTCGTCAGCAAGGGCGAGCCCACAACACACTTAGAGAAAGGATCAACACCATGCTCGATTGGGATGACGCACCCGCCCCAGCCGCCCCGCAGCTGCCACCCGCAGCACGCGAATACGTTCAGGGCACTACCAGCCATGCAGCGCATGCTGGTCCGGTCATGAACAACAACCCCAAGCAAGACCCGCTCTTCGCAGAAGGCGGCGCCACTGGTCTTGAAGAGATCAAGATGGGCGCTACGCGCATTCGCGTCGACGACAAGAAGATCATCAACTGCCGCGCCGACCTCAACCAGCTCGTGCCCTTCAAGTACAAGTGGGCCTGGGAGAAATACCTCGCCGCCTGCAACAACCACTGGATGCCGCAGGAAATCCAGATGGGCGCCGACATCGCGCTGTGGCAAGACCCGAAGGGCCTCACCGACGACGAGCGCCTGATCATCAAGCGCAGCCTCGGCTTCTTCAGCACCGCCGACAGCTTGGTCGCCAACAACCTCGTGCTCGCCGTCTACAAGCACCTCACCAACCCCGAGTGCCGCCAGTACCTGCTACGCCAGGCCTTTGAAGAAGCCATCCACACCCACGCCTATCAGTACTGCATCGAGAGCCTGGGCCTGGACGAGGCCGAGGTGTTCAACATGTACCGCGAGGTGCCGTCGATCCACGACAAGGCCGCGTGGAGCCTGCCCTTCACCCAGTCGCTCGCCGACCCCGACTTCCACACCGGCACGCCGGAGATGGACCGTCGCTTTCTGCGCGACATGATCGCCTTCTACGTCGTGTTCGAAGGCATCTTCTTCTACGTCGGCTTCGTGCAACTGCTCAGCTTTGGCCGCCGCAACAAGATGATCGGCGTCAGCGAGCAGATTCAATACATCATGCGCGACGAAGCCATGCACATGAACTTCGGCATCGACGTGATCAACCAGATCAAGCTCGAAAACCCGCACCTGTGGACCGCCGAGTTTCAGGACGAAGTGCTGGGCATGATCAAGGAAGCCACCGAGCTCGAGATCAAGTACGCCCACGACACCATGCCGCGCGGCGTGCTCGGCCTCAACGCCAGCATGTTCAACGAGTACATGAAATTCATCGCCAACCGCCGTTGCAGCCAGATTGGCCTCAAGCAGCTCTACGCCGGTGCCGAGAACCCCTTCCCCTGGATGAGCGAAGTCATGGACTTGAAGAAGGAGAAGAACTTTTTCGAGACGAGAGTCACTGAGTACCAGACCGGTGGCGCACTCAGCTGGGATTGATAGATTGCTGAAAAAAACTGACGTAGGGACACGTCACCGATCGTCTTGGCGAATCTCCGGGATGTGAGCAAGAACATGAAGAACATACTCGCCGTTCTGTCGCTTTTCATCCTGCCCGGACTGTTGGTCGGTTGCGTCTCGTCGACCTACATTCATCCCGCGACACGAGGCTCGGCTTTCGATTCCGCTACGAAACAGCCGATCACGGGCGCCAAAGTGGTGATGGTGTGGGACGGGGAAATTGCCAGCTATCCGTCCGCCCACACTTCATGCCTCCATTTCGGCACGGCCACCACGGACGGCGACGGGAACTTCACCTTCCCCTCTTGGGAAGTCGATCGGAAAAACCTCATTCGCAAGTCGGTAGTCGCCGAATGGTTCTTGCTCAAGCCCGGCAGGGCCGTAAACCCGCTCGTCGGAGATCCGATCGGGAGATTCAAGGCAACGCCGGACGGCGCCTACTCGTTGGAGCAGATCGACGATCCGGAAACGTGGATCCGTGCGGTCCTGAAGAGCTTGCCGCCGACCTGCCTGGCCGATCCTTCTTCCTACGACGCACAACTGAAGTTCTTCGACGACGTCATGGAAGCGATCGAGAGCCTCCCTGCGGGCAGGGAGCCGATCAGGGACGGGCCTAGCGAGCCTGCCTTCACTCCGCGCGCCCGGATTAGCGGCCACAAATGCCTCATTTTCAGAAACATTGCGGCGTCGAACAGCCTCACCAATTACAAAATGTCGGAGGCCGATAGAAAATGCAGTTACTAAAGTTTCTCTGCGCGGCGCTACTCGTGGCTGTGGCCGGAAGCGCGGTAGGGCGGGTCAAGACCCGCCGCTTGCACGCGCGGCAACAACCGGCGGGTCTTGACCCGCCCTACTCGTAGCTCAGGCTTTTCACTTCCTCGCTAGCACCCCAATCGGAATCATAGATGCCAGCCTCGACATAACGTCGAAAGCTGGAGTGGGGCCAGCGCGGTAGGGCGGGTCGAGACCCGCCGCTCTCACATGGGGTAACAACCGGCGGGTCTTGACCCGCCCTACTCGTAGCTCAGGTTTCTGACGTCCTCGCTGGCGCCCCAATCGGAATCGTAAACGCCAGCCTCGACATAGCGCCGAAAGCTGGAGTGGGGCCAGTCCACCGCGCGGGCCGCATGGCCATGCTTCACGGGATTGAAGTGGATGTAATCCGCATGCGTCGCGAAATCCTTTTCATCGCGAATCTGGTGCTCCCAAAATCGCCGTTGCCAGATGCCACGCTCGTTCTTGCGGATACGCCGCTCGCTCAACACTTCACCGCTCTCGATTTGCCGGGCGAAGCTGCCCTTGATCAGGCGCCAGCGGGTCGAGAAGTCGCTATCTGAAGGTGGCAGCGTCCAGATGCAGTGCAGATGATCTGGCAGTACGACGTTGGCATTGAGCGTGAATGGACGTGCCTTGCGAACCTGACGAAAGGCAGCTCGCAGCGCCTCGACATGATCGGCCAGCAGTCGCTGATCTCGCTGCAGCAGATTGACGGTGAAGAAGAAGGTGCCGCCAGGGACGAAGGCGCGAATGTAACGAGGCATACGCCTACTGTAGGGCGGGTCGAGACCCGCCGCTGTCGATTCGGTGGCAGCGCTGGCGGGTCTTGACCCGCCCTACTTCGGCCCTACGCCGCATTGATCGCCAACTGCGCAGCAAAAGCCCGCTGATACGCCGGCCGCGCTTCGCCACGAGCGACATAGGCCGCTAGGTTCGGAAACTCTTCAAGCAAGCCCGACGATCTCGCGCGAAGCAGCACCGACACCATCATCAAATCGCCCGCGCTGAACACATCGCCATCAAGCCAGTCGGCCGTGCCGAGGCACGCCGAGAGTGCGCGCAGGCGGTTGCGGGCGCGCTCGATCACCAGCGGCAGGCGCTCAGCTGCCCAGGGCTTGTCGCCCTCCAGAACCTTGGCGATGAAGATGTCGACGATCGGTGGCTCCACGGTGTTGAGCGCGGCAATGAGCCAGGTGATCGCCCGCGCCTTCGCACTCGTATCGCTCGGCAACAGGCCCGCATGGTGCTGGGCGAGATGCAGCACGATGGCACCCGTCTCGAACAGGGCGAGGTCGCCTTCCTCAAAGGTGGGGATCTGGCCGAAGGGATGCAGGCCAAGGTGCGCGGGCTTCTTCAGAGCCTTGAACGACACCAGGCGCACGTCGTACGGCTGGCCCACTTCTTCCAGCGCCCAGCGCACGCGCGTGTCGCGCGCCAGCCCCTTGCCGCCATCGGGCGATTTTTCAAAGGCGGTGATGGTGATGGTCATGTTGAGGCTCCTGTTTTGGTGCTCGTCTGCGCCATGCTAAGGCGGCTGTCCCGCGGGTTGTGGACGCCGCCAGCGAGGACTACCGTGCAGGCACAACCACAACGACCCCACGTGCTCAGGAGAGCCCCATGCCCTACGCCGCCATCAACGGTCAGCAGCTGCATTATCTCGACACCGGCGGCAGTGGCCCGGCGGTGGTGTTCTCGCACGGGCTGTTGATGGACCACGCCATGTTCGCGCCGCAAATCAAGGCGCTGCGCGAGCGCTACCGGGTGATCGCCTGGGACGAGCGCGGCCACGGCCTCACCAACGATGCCACAGCACCCTTCAGCTATTACGACTCGGTGGATGATCTCGTTGGCCTGCTCAGCTACTTGCAGGTGGAGCAGGCGGTGTTCGTGGGCATGTCGCAAGGCGGGTATCTGTCGCTGCGCGCCGCGCTGCGACACCCGGCGCGGGTGCGGGCGCTGGTACTCATCGATACGCAGGCGGGACCAGAGGCCGCCGAGACGCTGCCGGTCTACGAGCAGCTGATTCACACCTGGGCGACGCAGGGTTTGTCGGATGAGATGGCGAACACCATTGAGCACATCATTCTGGGCAGCGGCTACGCGCAGGCCGATCGCTGGAAGGAAAAATGGAAGGCCGTGCGGCCCGCCAATCTGGCGCAGATTTTTCACACGCTCGCGAGCCGCGACGACATTCGCAGCACGCTCGCGCAGATCACCGTACCGGCGATGGTGATTCACGGCGATGCTGATGCCGCCATACCGCTCGCAGCGGCTCAAGCGATGGCTGCCGCGCTGCCGAACGCGCGGCTGGAAGTGATTGCGGGCGCCGGCCACGCGGCCAATCTCACGCATGCAGCGCAGGTGACGCCGCGCATCGAACAGTTTCTGGCTTCGCTCGATTAGCGGCCTATCCGTTTCTCGGTAGCCGCTTGTTCGACGCCGCCAAAGCTTCATCAGACGGTGTCGCGCTAAGCTCCGATCACACGCTTTCTTCAGTCTCTGGAGACTTTCATGCGCTTGTTTCCTGCACGTGCGCTGGCCTTCGCGGCAGCCGCCTTGAGTTCATGCTTTTGGGCCCTGCCTTCGGTTGCAGCACCGGATGCCGGTACCGCCGCGCGACTGTTCGGTGAGGCTCAGGCCATCTGTTCGCGCGATCACGGCAAGCTCTGGGGCACCTCGCTGTGCGGGCCGATTCTGCTCGTCGATTACACCGACCAGGCGGTGTTGGCGAACAAGCCCGACGGCGGCGGCACACTGGTGCGCGAGGGCGCCCTGTTTCGCGGCGTGCTGCCCGACAGCGTGATCATCGCCAACACGCCGACGGAGTGGTCCGGTACGCGCTGGACCCAGATCGTGGGCCCGGTGCCCGACGAAACCGCCAAGCGACACGTGCTGCTGGCGCACGAATTGTTTCACCGCATACAGCCGTCGTTGGGTCTGACGCGCCCTGAGGTGGGCAATGGCCATCTCGACACCCTCGAAGGGCGTTACCTGTTGCAGCTGGAATGGCGTGCGCTGGCGAAGGCCCTGCAGGCGCAGAAGCCATCTGCCCGCCGGCAAGCCATTGCGGATGCGCTCGCCTTTCGCCACGAGCGTTACCGCCTGTTTGCCGCTGCGGCTGCCGAAGAAGCTGCGCTGGAGATCAACGAGGGCATCGCGGAATACACCGGCGTCATGCTGGGGTTGAAGACGCGTCGCGAGCGCCGCGCCTATGCCGTTCACGACCTCTCGGCCTTCGTCTCGGCACCCTCATTCGTGCGCTCTTTCGCCTATGCGACCGGCCCTGCCTACGGCCTGCTGCTCGACCAGGCCGATCCCGCATGGCTCGGCAAGTTCCGAAGCGGCGCTCCCTTTGACCAGCTGCTGGCTGCCGCGCTGAAGGCGCAGCGGTCTGCGGATAGCACCATCGAACAAATGTCGGCCCGCTACGATGCCGACGGCAGCCTCCGCCGCCGTGAAGTGCAGCGTGATACCGATCGGCAGGCGCGCCTCGCGGCCTACAAGGCGCATCTGCTCGACGGCCCGGTGTTGGCGCTGCCCTTGAACAAGAGCAACTATCAGTTCAACCCGCAAACCCTGGTGCCGCTCGAAGGCCTGGGCACGATCTACCCGACGATGCGGCTCACCGACGAGTGGGGCTCGCTCGAAGTCGCCGAGGGCGGCGCGCTGATACAGGCGGCAATGAAGCGGGCCACCGTGAGCGCGGTGGGTGCCGATGCGGCGGGCACCTCGGGCCCCGGTTGGCAGTTGCAACTCAACCCGGGCTGGAAAGTGATCGCAGGTGCGCGGCCCGGCGATCTCACCTTGAGCAAAGCCGAAGGCCTTGCGCCTTAAAGCAGCGCCAGCTGCGAGGCCTTCGTCTCTGGCTCGCCGTCCAGCGGCCAGCTGCCCAGCTCTTCGTAGTGATAGGTCGGGCCATGCCCAGTGCTGCGCAGCAGCTGAAACTGGTCGATGCGCCACTCGATGGGCTCGAACAGCAGCGGCTCGGTCAGCACGAACGGCGCGCGATAGCTCAGCGTGATGTGCGGCGAGTTGCGCGCACCCTTGTCGAAACCCTGCTGCACGAGCGAGAGGCGGATCGCGTCGAGCAGACGATCCAGCTCGGGGCTCTTCTCGGGTTTCAGCTCCCAATGGAAAGGCGCGACGCGGCCGCGCCCCTCGATGCGATTCAGGCGCAGCACCACCGGCGCACAGCGCACATCCGCACCTACCTTCAGCAGGCGCCTCAAATCAATGGGATGTGGCTGCAGATCAGACAATGATTGGTGGCGGTTGCCTGCCGGCCAGCCGAGGCTGGTGGGCTTTTTCACCAACTTGCTAGCGGCCAGCACCGGCTCGAAGCGCTTGGCGGCCGGGCCGCGAAAGAGTGCGGCGAAAAAGACGGACGGTTGCTTGCTCATCGGTCTAGCCCAACAGCTTGTTGAGCTCGCCGGACTGCATCAACTTCTGCAGATCGTCCGCCCCGCCCACCAGCGTGCCCTTGACGAACACCATCGGGAAGGTTGGCCAGCCGGTCCACAGTTTCAACGCATTGCGGCGGCGCCAGCTGTTGAAGTAGCTGCCGTATTCCAAGTAATGGTGCGTGAGGCCCGCATCGGTGAGCAGCTTGCGTGCTTTTTTCGGCGCGGGATTCTGCGCCATGCCGACCACGACGATGTCGTGCGCGTTCACGGCGGCTGACACTTCTTCGACGATGTCGCGGTTGTTGCTGGCGACTGCGTCGCGGATGGCCGGGTGGATGTGCGCTTCATCAAAAATCAGGCGTGGCATGGGTGCTCTCGATCAATCGGAACGCCGAGTATAAGTAGCCTGCCAATGCGCCCTGATGCCTTGGCCAGGGTCGCCGCTCGCTGCATTTGCGTTTATCCCAGGCTGCCACACGCACGGCAGGCGGTGCGTGCGGCGACGAAACAGCAGAGATGCGCCTGCGAAGAAACCCGTCAGATGGCTATCTCTTACTCAAGTCTTCTCGGCCAAGCGGCGCAACAACTGCTGCGTCGAACCATCCAGCTCCACTTGCTCGCCTTGCATGGCCTTGAGCACCGTGCCGGCCAATTGCTTGCCCAGCTCCACGCCCCACTGGTCGTAGGCATTCACGTTCCACAACACACTGAGTGCAAAGGTGCGGTGCTCGTAGAGTGCACACAACGCACCCAAGTGCCAGGCGTCGAGCTGCGGCATGAGCAGCGTGTTGCTGGGGCGGTTGCCGGGAAACACGCGGTGCGGGATGGCCGCTTCGAGTGCTGCGCCACTCAGCCCCTTGGCACTCAATTCGGTGCGTACTTCGGCAGCAGTCTTGCCGCGCATCATGGCTTTCGATTGTGCGAGGCCGTTAGCGAGCAGCAGCTGATTGAGTTCGGCGTGTGGGTGGTCGGGCCTGGCGATGAGGATAAAGTCCACCGGATGCACCGCCGTGCCCTGGTGCAGCATCTGAAAGAACGCATGCTGGCCATTGGTGCCGACGTCGCCCCAGAGCGTGGGCGTGGTGGCGTAGTTCACGCTCTCGCCCGCGCGGTTGACGCGCTTGCCGTTGCTCTCCATCTCCAGCTGTTGCAGCCAGGCAACGAACTTTTCCAGCCGCTGCGCGTAGGGGGCAATCACCTGATCGGTCGCACCCAGAAAATTAGTGTTCCAGAAGGCGACGAGCGCCATCAGCACGGGCAGATTGGCTTCGGGTGGGGCATTTTGAAAGTGCTGGTCCATCGCGTGCGCGCCGGCCAGCAGTTCTCGGAAGCGCTTGGGTCCGAGACCGATCATCAGCGACAGGCCGACGGCGCTCCACAGTGAGTAGCGGCCGCCGACCCAATCCCAGAAGCCAAAGACATTGGCATGGGCAATGCCGAAATCAGCCACGGCCGTGAGGTTGGTGCTGACAGCGGCAAAGTGTTTGGGGATGGCCTTTTCCCCGAGTGCATCCAACAGCCAGGCACGGGCAGCGCGGGCGTTGGCCATCGTCTCCTGGGTGGTGAAGGTTTTGCTGGTGATGATGAAGAGCGTGGTGGCGGGCGTGCATTGATCGAGCACGGCTTGCAGCTGTGCCCCGTCAACGTTAGCGACGAAGTGCAGGCGCGGGCCATCGGCGAAAGGTTGCAGCGCTTCGGCCACCATGCGCGGGCCCAGGTCGCTGCCGCCGATGCCGATGTTGACGACATCGGTGATGGGCTTGCGCTTGGCCCCTTTCCATTTTCCGCTGCGCAGGTTCTCGGCGAACACCACCATGCGGTCGAGCACGTCGTGCACTTGCGGTATGACATTTTTACCATCGACCTTCATCACCGCGTCGCGCGGTGCCCGCAGCGCCATGTGATAAGCGGCGCGACCTTCGGTGTGGTTGATGGGCTCGCCGGCAAAGAGCTTGGCGATCCAGCCCGTCAGCTCTTGCTGCTGCGCGTAGTTGAACAACAGGTCGCGCGTCTCGCGGGTGAGGCATTGCTTGCTGTAGTCGAGGAACAGGCCAGCGGCTTCAGCACTGAAAGACGGAGCGCGGCCTTCGTCCGCTGCGAACAGGTCGTTGAGATGCACATCGGCAAGCTCGCTCGCATGGGCAGCAAGGGCGCGCCAGGCGCGGCTTTTCGGGAGGGCGGACATGCGGGCTTGTGAGAGCGGAATTACCACTAGGTAAGCACATCCCGCGGGACGGCGAAAGCCGTCAATACTTACAAGAGGTGGTAGTTGAAGCTGATGCTGACGCGATCCTGCGTGATGGTGGAAGCCGGCACCTCGTGGCGCAGCCAGCTCTCGAACAACACGACATGACCCGCGACTGCGGGTACGGTGATGTAGGGCTGCTGCTCGCGCGGCGCGGTAGCGCCACGCATGGGGGCGGCCATCATCGAGGACAGGCGCGGGTCCTCGAACTTGAGGCCCGACGAGCCGCGCGGGGTTTTGACGTAGTAGGTGCCGCTGACCACCGATTGCGGATGCAGGTGAAAGCTGTGCGCGCAACCCTTGGGCATGATGTTGGCCCAGCAGTCGGTCATCACCAGCTTGCCGCCGCGCAGGTCCCAGTGCAGGGCCTTGGCGTAGCGGCGCACCTGGGCGTCGAGCTTTTTTTCGAGCTGCATGAAGGTGCTGCTGAACTGATGCAGGCGGTCCATCGAGCCATAGCTGGTGTAGCCGCCGACGTAGCCGGTCTTGCTCCAGTGCTGGCCAGCGCGGTCGTAGTCGCGCAGCTGCTCGATCTCTTTCAGCAGCTCGGTATTGAGGCGTGCCACGCCCTCGCGCATCAGCGGTGCGTGATGAATGAGGGTGGGGAACCAGCTTTGGGTGTGGGCCATGTCGTTGCCTTCACAAAAGAAAACGCCCGCATCTCAGCGGGCGTTTTGGGGACATCTAAAAACTCACGCGGCCATCTGGACCGGAATAGTGTTGGTCGTGCGGCGCACGCCGTTGCGGTCGTCGCAGTACACCAGCTTGGGCTTGTGCAGGCGGGCCTGCGCTTCGTCCATGTCGGCGTAGATGGCGATGATGGCCTGGTCGCCGACGCGCGCCTTGTGGGCAGCCGCGCCATTGACACTGATGATGCCGCTGCCCTCTTCCGCACGGATGGCGTAGGTGGTGAAGCGCTCACCGTTGGTGACGTTGTAGATGTCGATCTGCTCGAACTCGAGAATGCCTGCGAGATCGAGCAGCTTGCCGTCGATGGCGCAGCTGCCGTCGTAGTCGAGTTCGGAGTGGGTGACGCGGACAGAGTGCAATTTGCACTTGAGCATGGTGAGACGCATGGCGGATTCCTCTTGCTTTGAGCGGTCAGCGCGGCCCACTAAGACATACACGCTTCGCAGATGGGTGCAACGAGCAAGCGGGCGGCCCAATAAGACATGCACCCGTTCGTGACTAGGAATCTCCTCTTAAAGATTTCCATCACCGAATACGCATAAGTTTAGGGCCATTTCGGCCTATCGCAAGAGCCGTGGGTCAGCTACAGCGCAACCTTGAGGTTGTCGATCAGCCTTGTCTTGCCCAGCAGCGCTGCAGCGAGAATCACCAAGTTCTTGTTTTCATTGGAGGGTGACTGCAAATCCGGGGCGCGGATGGCGACGTATTGCGGCTCGAACCCGTGCGCTTGCAGCGCCTGCATGCCAGCTTGTTCGAGGCCGCCGAAATCGCGCGATCCCTGCTTCAACTCGTGTGCGATGGTCATCAGCGTGGCGTAGATCACCGACGCAGTGGTGCGCTCACCACCGCTCAGATACTGGTTGCGGCTCGACATAGCCAGGCCACTCGTCTCGCGTCGCGTCGGTACGCCGATCACTTCAACCGGCAGATGCAGGTCGCGCACCATGCGGGTGATGACGGCGAGCTGCTGCCAGTCCTTCTCGCCGAACAGCGCCACATCGGGCTGCACCAGGTTGAACAGCACGTTCACCACCGTCGCCACGCCCTCGAAGTGGCCGGGGCGAAATGCGCCCTCCAGCCCTTCGCTGACTTTGCCCACCTGAACTTGCGTGCTGAGTGGCAGGCCGTGCGGATACATCTCGTCGACGCTGGGTGCAAACAGCAGGTCGCATTCTGCCGCAGAGAGCTTTTGCTGATCGTCTGTCAGCGTGCGCGGATAGCGGCCGAAGTCTTCCTTGGGGCCGAATTGCAAGGGATTGACGAACACGCTCGCCACCACGCGCGGCGCGTGGGTTTTGGCGGCGTGGATCAGGTCGATATGGCCGGCGTGCAGATTGCCCATGGTGGGCGCGAAGGCAATGCACTCACCGGCTGCGCGCCATGTCGCCAGCTGTTGCCGCAGCTCGGCAACGGTGTGAACCGTCAACATGCGACTAGAAGCAATGCTCCGGCGCGGGATACGCACCGGATTTCACTTCGCGCACATAGGCCGCAATTGCGGCCTCGATAACACCAGCTTTTTCGCCATTGGCCTTGGCATCCAGCAGGTAGTTCTTGACGAAGCGCGGGGTGCGGCCAAGAGTGACCTGCGGCGAGATGCCGAGCACGTCCTGCAACACCAGAATCTGGCCATCCACTTGCACACCGGCACCAATGCCGATCACCGGCACCGGCGACTCGGCCGTGATGCGCGCCCCCAGTGCCGCCGGGATGCACTCCAGCAGCAGCAGGTCGGCACCCGCCTCGGCCAGTACCTTGGCATCGTGCAGCATGGCCTCAGCTGCAACGTCCTCGCGACCCTGCACCTTGAAGGCGCCCATCTTGTGGATGAACTGCGGCTGCAAGCCCAGATGCGCGCACACCGGCACGCCGCGGGTGGCGAGATATTCGACGATGCTGGCCTGCTCGCGGCCGCCTTCGAGCTTCACCATTTTCGCCCCGCCCTCCTGCATCAGACGCTGGCTGGAGTCGAGCGCGCGATCGAGCGTGGCGTAGCTCAGGAACGGCAGATCGGCGATGAGAAACGCGCGCTTCAGATGCGGCGCCACGCACTTGGAGTGATAGACGATGTCGCTCACCGTCACCGGCGTGGTCGTGCTGCCGCCGTGAATCACCATGCCAAGCGAATCGCCGATGAGAATCACGTCGACGCCGGCGCGGTCTTCGATCAGTGCAAAGCTGGCGTCGTAGGCGGTGAGGCAGGCGATCTTGTCACCGGCTGCACGCATCTTGGCGAGGTCGGCGATGTTCAGTGGTTTGATGGCGTCGGTCATATCAGGATCATAACAACAGGGTTTCGGGCAGCCGCGCGTAGCCGTTGGGCTTGGCAAGCCACTGCTGCAACTCGGCATAGGTGCCGGTCTGGGCGGCGAGGTCCACTTGCGAGACGTCGATCTCGATTACAGGTGCGGCCTTGTAGCTGGCGAAGTAGCGCGCATACACCGCGCTCAAATCCTGCAGATAACCACGCGAGATGGTGGCCTCGTAACTGCGGCCGCGCTCGGCGATGCGCTCCATCAGCACATCCACGGGCGCGGTGAGATAGATCACCGCCGACGGCGCGGGCACGCTCCAGGCCAGGCGCTCGAAGACGGTGTCGTAGAGCTTCAAGTCCGCCTGCGAGAGCGTGAGTTCGGCGAAGAGGCGGTCCTTGTCGAACAGAAAATCCGCAATCCATTGCTCGTCGAAGAGATCGCCCTGCGCAAAGGCCTCGCACTGCCCCGCCCGCTGCAACAGAAACACCAGCTGGGCAGGTAGCGCACCCGTGGTCGGGTCACGGTAGAAGCGCGGCAGGAAGGGGTTGTTCTCGGGCTGCTCCAGCAACAGTCGCGCGCCGCTGTCTGCAGCAAGACGACGGGCGAGCGTGGTCTTACCGGCGCCGATGGGGCCGTCGATCACCACATAGCCGCGCTGGCTCATGCCCACTCGGCAAGCGCTGATGCGGGCAATCGCGCCAGCAGATCGCGGGCGCGTCCGAGCAGGGGCACTTTCACGTCCGGGGCGATTTCCGTGAGAGGCAGCAGCACGAAGTCGCGCAAGGCCATTTCGGGATGCGGCAGGGTTAACTTTATCGTGCTGCACACCACCTGCCCGTACAGCAGCAGATCGAGATCGAGCACGCGCGCACCCCAGCGCTCGCCTCGCAGGCGGCCAGCCGCGTCTTCAATCGCCAACAGGGCATCAAGCAGCGGCTGCGGTTCAAGCGCGGTCTCAAGCTCGGCCACGGCATTGCAATAGTCGGGCTGCCCAGTAGGGCCAATGGCGGCGCTGCGGTAGAGCGAGGAGACCTTTTTCACCTGCGTCTGCGGCAGTGAGGCCATGGCTTGCAGCGCCGCCTGCAACTGTGCCGCTGGTTCACCCAAGTTCGCGCCCAGAGCCACAAACACTTCAGCCATTGCCAGCGGGCTTGTTGCGGTTGCGGCCACTGCGACGACGGCGCTTCTTGGGCTGGCCGTCAGCGGATGTGGCCGTCTCCTCTTCGTCTTCAATCGGCGGCAACGCACCGGGTTGTAACTGCACCGCCGTCCACCAGTCCGCCAGCTCGCGGCTGGCATCGCCGACATCGGCGCGCAGCAGCAGGAAGTCGTAGGCCGCGCGGAAGCGCGGGTGCGTCAGCAGGCGCGCGGGCTTGCCGCCCTTGCGCTGTTCGAGGCGCGGTTGCAGCGCCCAGATCTCCTGCATCGGCATCGCAAACCGCTTGGGGATGGTGACGCGGCCATTGGCAAGTGCAATGGCTTCGTCTGCCGCCTGTGTGAGCGCCAGATTGGGGTGCAGGCCTTCGCGCTGCATGAGCTGCACGAAGCGCTCTGCCACGCAGGGCCAGAGGATCGCCGCGTAGAGAAACGCAGGCGTGACCGGCTGGTCTTCGGCGATGCGCTTGGCGGTATTCTCTAGCGCCCTAACGATGAAACTCTCGAAGCCGGGATGGCGCTTGAGTGTTGCCTCGGTGTGCGGGAACAGCTCGCCGAACAGCCCACGCACGCGCAAGCCCCGGAAGTTGGCGACGGCATCGACCGTCATCAGGATCTTGATGATCTCGTCGAACAGGCGCGCGGCGGGAATCTCGCGCAACAGCGGTGCCAGACGATAGATCGCTTCTTCACTCGCGGGCTCAATCGTGAAGCGCAGTTTGTTGGCGATACGCACCGCCCGCATCATGCGCACTGGGTCTTCGCGGTAGCGCAGTTCGGGGTCGCCGATCAGTCGGATGAGACGGTTGTTGATGTCTTCTAGCCCGCCGGTGAAGTCCACCACCGCATAGTCTTCGATGTCGTAATACAGCGCGTTGACGGTGAAGTCGCGACGGATGGCATCGGTCTCGATCGAGCCGTATTCGTTGTCGCTGAGAATGCGGCCCGTCTCGTCTCGCTCGTGGCTGTCGGTGATCGCACCGCGAAACGTGGTGACCTCGATGATCTCGTTGCCGAAGCGCACATGCACGATGACGAAGCGGCGGCCAATGAGTCTTGCCGTGCGAAATACCGCACGCATCTGCTCTGGCCGCGCATTGGTGGCAATGTCGAAATCTTTCGGCGGAATGCCCGCCAGAATATCGCGCACGGCGCCACCCACCAGATGCGCCTCGTAGCCCGCATCGCGCAGGCCGTAAAGCACTTTGAGTGCCGCATTGGAAATGAGTTTGCGGGAGACGGGGTGGTCTTCGCGCGGAATGCGGCGGACTTGCAATGGAAAGTGCTGGCTTGAATGTGCTGCGGATTATATAGAGCGACCGTCAGGCCGCTGGCTGTAGACCTAATGGTAGTGATGGGTACATCCATGCCATCACTTGCTGATAAAAAAGCCCGCGCAGGGCGGGCTTTCAGTCATGGACAAGTTATGGCCGGAGATGGCGAACTTTTGTTTCGCGCAAAATGCCTTTTAGAACGGCCGGACTGCCTACTGATTGCTTGGATAAAGTCTGGAATTGACTAGCCAATCATCGTCCAGGTTATAGATGGGTCTGGGCTCACCGAGCAGCAGCGGCCTGAGCACATTGCCTTCGATCTGCGTATTGAGCGTGGTGCCCTTGCTGTAGCGAAAGTAGGGTGACCCACCAGCAGATACCGGGCCGAAGCGCAGGCCATTGCGGGTCGAGAAAGGCACGGCCAGCGCCAAGCCGATCAACTGGTTCGGCTGACCCTCGTCGGCATGTCGGTAGAACATCGATACGATTGAGGGTCCGAGATAGCGGGAAGCAGTAAAGCGGAATCCGCGGTCGCGATAAAAGAACTCGCCATAGCTCAGCTCAAAAGAAGCGCTGATCTCCGGGACCATCACTTCGGCATTTGCGATCCGCATTTTGTTCGGTGGCAATTTGATGTTGGGCAAGCCCACTGCCTGGTAATTGGCATAGGTTCCCTTCAGCTGCAGCCTGCCGCCCCAAAACAGCGCGGCGACGTCGAGATGGTCAAAGTTGTAAGCGTAGGCGTTGACTCTAGTTCGGCCAGCTGTGCCGACGGCGAAGAGGCCTGGCAGAGGATGCACAGCCAGCTGCACCGCCGTTTCGCGCAAGCCGTCGTCGTGGCGCTGAAACGCAAAAATGCCGTCGGGCTCGAAATCCTTGGAAGTCGCAATCGGCAATTCGTGGGTCACATAGGCCGCGAGGCCAATTGGAGTTTGCACTCTCAATGTCGACAACAAGGCATCGGAATACTCGTAGTTACCGGTTTCCGTGCCGACGACGCTACGGTCGTCGAGTCCAAAACGCGCCTCAACATAAACCGGCGAGCTACTCCAGCCTTTGAAAAGATGCTTGAAGTCTGAGAGCTTGCTTGCGCTCCACTGCAGATCGCTCTGCTCACCAGACACGCAGTCCACGGTTGCCTCGTAGACGGGAATGCCATAACGGGTAGCTCGCCGAACCACCGTGGATTTCCCTCCGGCGTAGCGCGTACAGATTTCCGGTATGGCGTCCGACTCTGCCCACCGGTAGCCAATCGAGTCAGTCTGTATAACTGTTTGATCGCCTGCATCAGAGACCTTGGTTGCCTGCAGGCCACTGATGTAACGATTGAAGAGAGGCTTTTCGGAGAACCAGTGATTGGTCTCGACATTGATCGTGCCTCCGCCCCCGATCGTGGTGTTATTGAACTTGCTAGCAGCCGCTTTGTAGACCCCGTAAAACGAACCAATGGACTCCTTGGTTAGATGCGCGCGAACGCCAGCTTGGGCCGATTGGCCGCCATAGTCGGCGAGCAGAGATACGTAGGGACCGAGCGGAACTTCCACACCCAAAAACGGGCCATCGAGAAAATTGCGACCCTTGGCATAACCAAACGAGCCAATGACTTTGGGCGTCCTGTAAGTGCTGACTAGATAAGTCGCTCTCGACAGCTTCTGTTTTTCGTTGCTGCCATAAAAATCGGTGATGCCGCCAGCCAAGGCCCAGCGGGAACTCAGCTTGTGGGCATATTTGATGTTTCCAGACAGGTCGCCAGCGGTGAGATCACCATTGGCATCCGTGCCGCCCGCTAGATTGGCACCGAACTCCAGTCCAGGAATGACCCCGATCAGGAGGCTGAAATTCTCGTGATCCACACTCGGAGGTTTCTCCGGCGCATCGCGACTCTGGTTAAGCAGATCCTCGTTGAGGAAAATATCCAAGTAGCCGTGTTGCACAACCTCGGCCGTTGGAATCTGCAAGAGACCCGTAAAGCCATATAGGGTCTGCTCAGCATGCAATGAAGGCGCGCAGACAGCTGCAACAAGCAGCAGCCAAGACCTGGACGCGGCGCGAAAAAGTCTATTTTTCATGGCGAATTGGCAAAAAAAGGGGACCCGAAAGTCCCCTTTTTTCTTCAAGACTCGCAATCAACTAGCCTGAACCAGTGCCGGTACCGGTGCCAGTGCCGCCAGACGGACTGTTAGAGATCACGCCCTCACGCTGAGCAGCAACTGCGGCAAGGAACTGATTCAGAGCATCGAGAGCGGCTGTATTGCCCGTGTCTTGTGCATACTTCTTTGCAGCGGCGTCCAGCTTGCTGAGCAGGTCTGCAAAGCTGGCATAAAGCGAGGATTGCTTGGCCTTGGCTGTGCTGGAGTCCGGCAACTGTCCGTCCAGATTGCCATCGGAAATATCAGCATCCAGTGTCGTCAGCAGATCGACCAGCGTCACGCCA
This sequence comes from Stagnimonas sp., assembly GCA_965279705.1. Lineage (GTDB taxonomy): Bacteria > Pseudomonadota > Gammaproteobacteria > Nevskiales > Nevskiaceae > Stagnimonas. The sequence goes on along the minus strand of OZ257257.1, from coordinate 803,306 downwards.
GCATCTTTGGCGATGACGGAGAGTCCCGCGAGATAAAGCGCGTAGACAGCTTGGTTGCCGCTGCCGAGAACGGGAGTGGTGGAATTCACGAGTGCGGGCTTGGAGCGCAGATCGAAACCGGGCAGGAAAGCTTTTGCAACGTCGACGTAAGCGGCATCGATTTCGGCAAACGCCTTGGCCCCGTTAGCCTGCTCTTCAGGAGTCAGCAATGCCAAGCGCCGAGCTGCAACGGCTGAGGCGATCTCGGTAAGCGAGGTGGTGGCAAGATTGCTTACACGCTCAGGCGAAACCGTGACGCGAATGGCCTTGCTGCCGAGAGCGGTGAATACACCAGTGCCCTCGTCGAAATACTGGCCACCATTGCATTCAATCACGGTTGGATTGCTGGCGGAGGCAAAAACGTCAAGCGCAACGAACCCGTTCGTGGCATCTGTCGTTCCGCGCCCGATAGGAGCAGTCGTTCCCATTTTGGGCAGGGCGTAGACCAGGCAAGTCGAATTGACGAGTGCGCCAAGTCCAGAGTTGAGCTGAACCGTACGCTTGGCAGGAGGCGCGGTCGGAATAGTAATCACGGGTCCGTCGAAACCACCGCTGCCACCACCACATGCCGTGAGAATTCCCGCTGCAGCCGACATCGCGAGAACGTAAGAAGTCTTTTTCACAAGGTACCCCCCAAGTATTGAGAACCTACACACCAAAAATAAGATATCGCGGCACATGCACTACATGCAACATTGCAAGGCAAATTCCGCACCAAAAAACCGCTGAGCCGCCATAAAATCTTTACGCGCTTGGGATAAACCCAGATCAGGCTTTTCCGAAAAAATTACGCTTAAGGAGTAAAACTTCGGCGCCAAGCCTGACTTTAACGCTCTCGTCGCGCAATCATTAATTTAGCTACTCAAGAATCCATCAGTAGAAATCATGAAAGATCACAGTTCGTTGTGCGATTCTTGACTTGGAACACTAACAGGACGACCCCCGGAATTGTCCTCAGTAAATCGAGCCATTGCGTACCGATCGGGACTCCCGTCACAGAACGCTTCTACTATTTTTGGCAATACGCCTCAATCGGCATCAGGAAATGACAAACCTGACTTGCCGAGGCTTTAGAACCCTCATAACTGAAAGCGCGTGGTTTTTTGGCGTTCCCACGGGGATTCGAACCCCGGTTCTATCCGTGAGAGGGATATGTCCTAGGCCTCTAGACGATGGGAACCTGCGTGCATTCTAACGTCGGTTGTTGCTTCCGTCTCCCCCGCCGAGTGGTTTATCCGACAATAGGCGTTCGCTTTTCTGCCCTACCGCTCCATGCAAGACCTCACCCTGCCCGCTGCGATCTGGCGGCGGCTCGCCGCTTTCGTCTACGACGCGCTGCTCTATATCGCGGCCCTCATGGCCGGGCTGGTGCTGGCTAACTTCTTGATTGCGGCCGCCATTGCCAAAAGCGCTGCCACACCGCTGCACAATCTGGCGATATTGCCGCTGTATGGCTACGGCATCGCAGTTGCCATCTTTGCGTGGTCATGGGCCAAGGGTGGACAGACTTTGGGCATGCGCGCCTGGCACTTGCAAGTGCGGCGGCTGGATGGCAACCGGCTGCGCTGGCCCATTGCCCTGGTGCGGCTGACGTGCAGCTATCTGCTGCTGGTATTGGCCTTGTTGCTGGGCCACTGGATGGGTGCAGCGTTACCTGCTGGCAAGGCGCGGGTATTGAATGCGCTCTCGACGCTGCCTTGGGCATTTCTGGTGCATTACGTGCCCTGCCTGATTTCCTCGCGCGGGCGCTCGCTCTCAGATCTGGTGGCGGGCACCGAGGTGGTGACCCTGCCACTACCTGAAAAAATCAGTTCGCCCGTCGAATCCTGAATGCTGCGATGGCGGCCCACGCCACCGTAGGAGCACCCGCAGCGAGCAGGGCATTCCAACCATAAATCTGCCCCAGACTCAGGCTGACACGATTGACCACGTAAAAGCCGACACCCAGCAAAATACCCAGCAGCAGGCGCTGCCCGGCACCGCTGTCGCGCAGCGAGCCAAAAGCAAAAGGCACCGCAAACACAGCCATCGCCATGATCGTCAGCGGCTCGATTAGTTTGTGCCAGAACTGCAAGCGATACTTGCCGGCATCAAGCTGGTTGGCATCGAGGTAGTCGATCAAGCGCCGCAGACCGGCGACCGAAATAGCGTCGGCTTCGAGCAGATAAAGCCGCAGAACATTCGGTGTGACCGTTCCGCTCCAGCGTGCGGTGGGCATTACGCTGCTTTCTGCGCGGCCCTCAGCGGTGAAGTGCGTTTCGCGCACGCCTTCAAGCTGCCAGCCGCCGTCCACATAGTGCGCACTGTCGGCAGCCAGCACTTTTTGCAATTTCAAACTTGAATCCAGACTGTAGATCTCGACTGCTTCCGCGCGGTCTTCGGCCACCAGGCGACGGATGCGGAGCACCTCATCGCCGTCGCGTAGCCACACCATCGCAGCACCTTCATTGCTGCCCGATTTAATCGCGGCGGCAAGACGGTCGCCTTCCGGCGCAATCACATCGCCTACCAGCCAGCCCACACCGCCCAGTAGCGCCCCCGCAAACAAGGTCGCAACAGCGATCTTGCGATTGGAAAGACCCGCGGCACGCATCGCCGTCAACTCGCTCTGGCCAGCCAACATGCCCAACCCCATTAGCGCCCCGATCATCGAAACAATGGGCATCAACAGGGCTAAGCCTGAGGGCATTTGCAGCAAGGTGGTCTGCATGAGTTGCAGCACACCAAAGCCGTTTTTGCCGGTCTCATCGGCGTCAGTCACCAAGGTGATGAAACTCTGGATCGCCAACATCGCGAGTGCGACCACGGCAGTGATGCCGAGCACATGGCGAATGATGTAGAGCGTGAGCAGGCGAGGCATTGGGGACTCTTCGAAAGTGGACAACCTTAGCCCAACAGTTGCAGGGCAGCGAGCCAAACGATGCTACCCGCGTGACAATTATCGGCAGTAAAATGGGGAAACAGCGGCGTTTTCGGACAAATCGAAAATATCACCGCGCAAAACGCGTTTTGCGCCTTTATTGATTTCGCTGCGTCCGCCGAAGCCATCCACATTTTCAGCCGAGCATCCCCATGAGCATGGAATACTTCGTCAAGAGCGGTAACCCAGAAAAGCAGCGTGTAGCCTGCATCATCGTTGGCATTTTCGACCGTCGCGCGGCCTCTGAGCCCGCCGAAGTGGTGGACAAGGCCAGTGAAGGTCATCTGGCGGGCATCCTGCGCAAGGGCGACATGGACGGCAAGCTCGGCTCGACTCTGGTGCTGCATGGCGTGCCCGGCGTATTTGCCGATCGCGTGTTGCTAGTGGGCCTGGGCAAGCAGCGCGACTTTGATGAGAATGCCTTCCGCAAGGCCAATGCCGCTGCCGCTCGTGCACTGCGTAACTCCACCGGCGCGATCGATGCCGTCAGCTATCTGACGCATATCGAAATCAAGGGCCATGATCTCCGCTGGAGCGTGCAGCAGGCGGTGATGGCGACCGAAGACGCCTACTACAGCATGCACACCATGAAGGGCGCACCGACCAAGGAGCACTTGCCGGTCTACAAGCTTGAGCGCCTTACCTTCGACGTGCCGCGCCGCTCTGATCTGCCTGCGGGCGAACAGGGTCTGGCCGAGGCATTGGCTGTCGCCCACGGTGTGTCACTGGCGAAGGACTTGGGCAACCTGCCCGGTAACGTCTGCACGCCTACCTATATCGCCGACTGCGCCGTGAAAATGGCTGCCGAAAGCGGCGGCGTTCTCAAGGTGAAAATCCTCGAAGAAGTCGACATGGAAAAGCTCGGCATGATGTCGCTGCTCAGCGTCAGCCGTGGCTCGCGCGAGCCGGCGAAGCTCATCTGCCTCGAATACAAGCAGGGCGTGAAAGGCGAAAAACCAGTCGCACTCGTCGGCAAAGGCCTCACCTTTGACAGCGGCGGTATCAGCATAAAGCCGGGTGCCAAAATGGACGAGATGAAGTTCGACATGTGCGGCGGTGCCTCGGTGCTGGGCACCTTCAAGGCCCTGCTCGAACTCAAGCTACCGATCAATGTGGTGGGCGTGATTGCCAGCAGCGAGAACATGCCGGACGGCATGGCCTCGAAGCCGGGCGACATCGTCACCAGCATGGCCGGCATCACCATTGAAGTGCTCAACACCGATGCCGAAGGCCGCCTGATTCTCTGCGACGCACTGACCTACACCGAGCGCACCTACGACCCGGCGGTCTGCGTCGACATGGCCACCCTCACCGGCGCCTGCGTGGTGGCCCTGGGCCAGTTTCCCTCGGGCCTGTTCTGCAACACGCCCTCACTGACGCGCGCACTTCTCGCTGCTGGCGAGCAGATCGGCGACCGCGCCTGGGAGCTGCCGCTGTGGCCTGAATACGAAGAGAACATCAAGAGCGAGTTCGCCGACATCGCCAACATCGCCACCAAGGGCGAGGGCGGTGGTGCCAGTATCGGTGCGGCGTTCTTGCACAAGTTCACCAAGAAGATGAAATGGGCACACCTCGATATCGCCGGCACGGCGTGGATCGGCAAGAAGGGCACCGGTCGCCCCGTGCCCTTGCTCACCCAGTACTTGGTGAATTACGCGGCGAAGGAAGAGTAAGCAGGGCTTCGCGGCAATGACGCGAATCGACTTCTACATCCTCCCCGCAGAGGGCGGCACCGACCCGGTAGTCGCTGCCGCCCGCCTCTGTGACAAGGCGGTGAGCGCTGGTAAGTCGCTCTATGTCACCACGCCCGACATGGCGCGACTCGATGCGCTCGACGACCTGTTGTGGACGCAGCGCCAAGGGAGTTTCATCACCCACGAACGCTTCGTGCGCGACGCCCCCGTCGAGCCGTTACCCAAGGTCTTGCTGGGCGATGTGGAACCGCCAGAGGGCTGGCAAGACGTGCTGCTCAATCTGGGGCAAGAGGTGCCGCCCTTCTTCAGCCGCTTCGAGCGGGTGCTGGAGATCGTGCCCGGTGATGCCACCAGTCGTGCGAAGTGCCGCGAGCGCTTCAAGTTCTATCGGGATCGCGGCTATGAGTTGAAGACGTTCGAGCAAATAGCCGAAGGCGGTTGGATTGCTAAAGGCTGAGCACTTTCAAGCGCCGGCCTGCGGCTGAAACCAGCCCAGCTTTTCGCGCAGCTTCACCACCTCACCGACGATGATGAGGCTCGCACCGCTCGGTGCGTGAGCGGCGACTTTCGCAGGCAAATCTGCCAGCGTGCCGATGACCACGCGCTGGGTTGGCTGGGTGCCATCCTCGATCAGCGCCACCGGCCAGTCCGCCGGCAAGCCATGCGCCATCAGTTCGGTGCAGACGCGTGGCAGCGTCACCACGCCCATGTAGAACACCACCGTCTGACCACGCCGCGCGAGCTGGTCCCAGTGCAGGTTCAGCGTGCCATCGGCGCGCGCATGGCCAGTGACAAAGACGCAGCTCTGGGCATGGTCACGATGGGTGAGCGGGATGCCCGCATAGGCCGCGCAGCCGCTCGCGGCGGTAATGCCGGGCACCACCTGAAAAGCGATGCCATGCGCCGAGAGTTCGGCAATCTCTTCGCCGCCACGGCCAAAGATGAAAGGGTCGCCGCCTTTCAGGCGCAGCACCCGCTTGCCGGCCTTTGCGAGGCGTACCAACTCGTTGTTGATCTCGTCCTGCGGCACGGTGTGCTGGTTGCGCTTCTTGCCGACGAAGATGCGCTCGGCGTCGCGGCGCACCAGCTCCATGATGGCGGGCGAGACGAGACGATCGAACAACACCACATCGGCCTGTTGCATCAACCGCAGGGCGCGAAAGGTGAGCAGGTCTGGATCGCCGGGGCCGGCCCCAACCAGATACACCTCGCCACGCGCAGGCTCGCCTTGGATCAGGCTTTCGAGCTCGATCGCCGCGGCGGCTTCGTCGCCGACCAGAAGGCGCTCAGGGCCGGGGCCATCGAGAAACTGCTCCCACAGCGCACGGCGCTGCTCGACCGCGAGCGCCTTCACGCGCGGGCGGTGGCGCTCCATGAAACCCGCTAGCCGCCCGTAGCCCGAAGGCAGCAGCGCCTCGATGCGCTCGCGCAATCTGCGCGCCAATACGGGTGCCGCCCCCCCGCTGGAAATCGCCACCCACAGCGGCGCGCGCTCGACCAACGAGGGTGTGATGAAGCTCGATGGCGCAGGGTCATCCACCACGTTCACCGGCACATTGGCAGCATCGGCGGCGGCGGCCACACGGCGATTGAACTCACGGTCGTCGGTGGCCGCAATCACCAGTCGGCAACCTTGCAGCTGCGTGGCGTCAAAAGCCGCACTGTTGGCAGTGATCACGCCTTGCTCGACGAGCGCAGTCAGCTCTGCGTTGAGTTCCAGCGCGACGAGTTCAATGCGCGGCGCAGCCTTGAGCAGCAACCGCACCTTGCGTGCTGCCACCTCACCACCGCCCACCACCAGCACGCGGCTGCCTGCGAGCCGCAGGGTAATGGGCAACCAAGGATTCGCAGCGGCAGTGGGCATGTGATCTGTCATCGCCAAAGTGTATATTAGACCCGGTTTGATATGCCGCTTTGAGGAAGCATCAATGAAAATCCGCCAGCTCCACTATGTGCTCGAAGTCGCCAAACGCGGCCTCAACGTCACTGCCGCCGCCGAAGCCTTGCACACCAGTCAGCCGGGTGTCTCCAAGCAGGTGAAGCTGCTGGAGGACGAGCTGGGCGTCGACATCTTCGTTCGCAATGGCAAGCATCTCTCCGAGATCACCCCGGCCGGAAAGCGCATCCTCGATTACGCCGAGAAGCTCTTGGCCGAGAGCGAGAACATCCGCAACGTCGCGCGCGAGTTTAGCCAGACCGACGAGGGCGATCTGACCATTGCCACCACCCACACGCAGGCGCGCTACGCACTGCCCAAGGTGATCCAGGCCTTCCGCAAGAAGTATCCCAAGGTGGCGCTGCATATTCACCAGGGCTCCCCCCCACAGATCGCCAAGATGGCGGCCGAGGGCGAGGCCGATTTCGCCATCGCCACCGAGGCAATGCACCACTTCGACCAGATGGTGATGCTGCCCTGCTACCACTGGAACCGCTGCGTGCTGGTGCCGCCCCAGCATCCGCTGGCGGGCGTGAAAAAAGTGACGCTGAAACAGCTCAGCGAGCATCCGATCATCACCTATACCTTCGGCTTCACCGGCCGCAGCAAGCTCGATCAGGCCTTCGTCGGTGCGGGGCTCAAACCCGATGTGGTGCTCACCGCCGTCGATGCCGATGTCATCAAGACCTACGTACGGGCAGGCCTGGGCATCGGCATCATCGCCAACATGGCGTACGACGAACGCACCGATGCCGATCTCGTGCAGCTCGATGCCAGCCATCTGTTCGACCCCTCGACCACGCACATCGGCTTTCGCCGCAGCCTGTTTCTGCGCGGTTTCATGTACGACTTCATGCAGCTGTTTGCCACCCATCTCGGCAAGGATCTGGTCGATGGCATTGCCGCCCTGCCCGACGCCGATGCGCGGCGCACCGAGGTCGCCAAGCGGGTCAAGCTGCAAGCAGCACTTTAGATATATCGATATGCGCGCGCTGGCTTGCTACCCTTCGCGCCCGCGAAAGTGATGCCCAGCCCAATGGCGAGCGGATGAAGGAGCAGTACCCATGTATCGCTACGACCAATTCGACAAAGCCCTCGTCAATGCCCGCGTGGAGCAATTCCGCGATCAGACGACACGCTATCTGGCAGGCACCTTGCCGGCGGATGAGTTCAAGCATCTACGCCTGCGCAATGGGCTTTATGTTCAGCGCTTCGCGCCGATGCTGCGTATCGCCATCCCCTACGGCACGCTCAGCTCCAAGCAGCTGCGCATGCTTGCGCACATCGCGCGGAAGTACGACAAGGGCTACGGCCACTTCACCACGCGCCAGAACATCCAGTTCAACTGGCCCAAGCTCGAAACCGTGCCGGACATTCTCGCCGACCTTGCGACGGTGGAGATGCACGCAATCCAGACCAGCGGCAACTGCATTCGCAACATCACGGCCGATCACCTGGCGGGTGTGGCCAAAGACGAGCTGATTGACCCGCGCCCCTATTGCGAGCTGACGCGCCAATGGGCCACCGAGCACCCGGAGTTCAACTGGCTGCCGCGCAAGTTCAAGTTCGCGTTCTCGTCATCGACTACCGACCGCTCGGCGACACAGGTGCACGACATCGGTGTGCACATCATCAAGAACGACGCGGGCGAGATCGGCTACGAGATGGTGGTGGGCGGCGGCCTCGGTCGCACGCCGATCATCGGCCAGGTGATCCGCGAGTGGCTGCCGGAGGAAGACCTGCTCAGCTACAGCGAGGCGATCCTGCGCGTCTATAACCTGCTTGGGCGTAGAGACAACATCTACAAGGCGCGCATCAAGATCACGGTGAAGGAAACCGGCCTCGCCAAGTTCAAGGAAATGGTCGAGGCCGAGTGGGCGACCATCAAGGATGGGCCGCTCAAGCTCAAGCGCGAAGACATCGCGCGCTTCCAGTCCTTCTTCACCAGTTTCGACTACGACACCGCCGCCGCAAGCGATGTCAGCTACGCCGAACATCTGACGAATGACACTGCTTTCGCTGCCTGGACCAAGCGCAATCTCAAGGCGCACCGCCAACCGGGTTACGCGATTGTCTTCCTCTCGCTCAAGGCGCGCGGCATTGCCCCGGGTGATGTCACGCATCAGCAAATGGATGCCGTGGCCGACCTTGCCGACCAGTATTCCTTCGGCGAGCTGCGCGCCACACACAACCAGAATCTGGTCTTCACCGATGTGAAACAGGTCGATCTCTATCCGCTCTGGCAGGCGCTCGTAAAGCTCGATCTCGCCACGCCGAACATCGGCCTGCTGACCGACCTCATCTGCTGCCCCGGCCTCGACTTCTGCTCGCTCAGCAACGCCAGCTCGATTGCGGTGGCGGAGGAAATCTTCGACCGCTTCGAGTCGCTCGACTACCAGCACGATATCGGCGAGATCAAGCTCAACATGTCCGGCTGCATGAATGGCTGCGGCCACCACAGCGTCGGTCACATTGGCATTCTCGGCGTCGATAAAAAAGGCGAGGAGTGGTACCAGATCACGCTCGGTGGCTCATCCGAAAACAAGGCCAGCCTCGGCGACCGCACCGGCCCCTCGGTCGATCGTGAGCACATCGCCGATGCCGTGCAGACCATCGTAAAAACGTATCTCGACCAACGCCAGAATGAGGACGAGAGTTTCCTCGCCTGCTACCAGCGCGTTGGCATGCAGCCGTTCAAGGCCAAGCTCTATCCGGTTGCCGAAGAGGCCGTTGCATGAGCGCTCTGCTGAATAGCCAAGGTGCAGTGGTCTCCGACACTTACATACTGCTCACCGATGACGCCGCAATGCCCGATACCGGCGCAGTGATCGTCAGTCTCACACGCTGGCAAGCGGATGCCTCAGTGCTCGCTGCCCGTAGCCCACCGGTGGCCGTGAAGCTCGCCAACACCGTCGATGTGCTCACGCTCGCTGCCGATGTGCTTGCACGTCCGATGCTGGTGCTGGACTTCCCTGCTTTTGGCGATGGCCGCGCCTACTCTCAGGCGCGTCGCCTGCGTGACCGTGATCTCTACAAGGGCGTGATCCGCGCAACAGGCGCAGCCGTGGTTGCCGATCAGCTGGCAATGATGACGCGCTGTGGCATCAACGAGTTTGCGCTGCGTGACGATCAGGCTTTGGCTGTGTGCCAAGCCGCGCTCTCAGCAGAAGCAAAGCCCCTGCCTTATCAGACAGCACAGGATCGCAGCACCGCTGTCTTTGACGCGCGTCGCAGCTAACTAATCGTCGTCGCACCGCCCAGATAAGGCTGCAAAACCAATGGCACATCAATGCGGCCATCGGCACGCTGGTAGTTCTCGAGCACCGCCACTAGCGTGCGGCCCACGGCCAGGCCTGAGCCGTTGAGCGTGTGCAGCAACTCGTTTTTTTTGCTCACCGGGTCGCGGTAGCGCGCCATCATGCGGCGGGCCTGGAAATCCTCGAAGTTGGAGCAAGACGAAATCTCGCGGTAGGTGTTCTGGCTAGGCAGCCAGACCTCGATGTCGTAAGTCTTGGCCGCCACCGCGCCGATGTCGCCGGTGCAGAGCACTACTACGCGGTAGGGCAGATCGAGCTTTTTCAGGATGGCTTCGGCGTGATCCACCAGCGCCTCGTGCGCTTCATAGGATTTGCTCGGCTCAACCGCCCAGACCAGCTCCACCTTCTCGAACTGGTGCTGGCGGATCATTCCCTTGATGTCGCGGCCGCCAGAACCCGCTTCGCTGCGGAAGCATGGCGTGTGTGCCACCCACTTCTTAGGCAATGCAGCGGCATCCTGAATCTCGTCGCGCAGCAGATTGGTCACCGGCACTTCAGCGGTTGGGATCAGCGCCCAGTCGCGGTCGTCGAGCTTGATGCCGAACAGATCTTCGCGAAACTTGGGCAGCTGGCCGGTGCCGCGCAACGAGTCGGCATTGACGATGTAGGGCACGTACAGCTCTTCGTAGCCGTGCTCCAGCGTGTGCGTGTCGAGCATGAATTGCGTCAGTGCACGGTGCATTCGTGCGAGGTCACGGCGCAGCACGACGAAGCGCGAGCCGGTGATCTTGGCGGCGGCAGCGAAGTCCATCTGACCCAAGGCTTCACCAAGGTCGGCGTGATCCTTGATGGGAAAGTCGAATACGCGCGGCGTGCCGATGCGACGCAGTTCGACGTTGTCGGCTTCGCTCTTGCCATCGGGCACCGAGGCATGCGGGATGTTGGGCAGGCGGGCGAGAAAGTCATCGAACTCGGTCTGCAATGCGGCGAGGGCGACTTCGTTCTCGGCCAGCTTGATCTTGCTCTGCTCGACGAGGGCAAACAGCGGTGCGGCGTCTTCGCCCTTGCCCTTGGCAAAACCGATTTCCTTGCTCGCCTTGTTACGTGCGGCTTGCAGCGCCTCGGTCTCTCTTTGCAGGGCCTTGCGCTGCGACTCCAGCTTCTCGAACGTAACGACGTCGAGCACGTAGCCGCGACGGGCGAGTTGGTCAGCCACTTCCTGGGGATTGGCGCGCAGGCGTTTGGGGTCGAGCATGGTCTTGCTGCTTTCAGGTGTTTCCGGGGACGCGAGAGTTTACAGGCTGCGGCCCAGCCACAAACCCAGCGCACAGCCACCCAGGCTCAGCAAGAGATTGAGCGCGATATTGACGAGCGCCAGGCCCGCGCTGCCCTCACGCCACAGCAGCAGCGTTTCGAGCGAGAAGGCCGAGAAGGTGGTGAAGCCGCCCAGCACGCCCGTGATGAGGCCCGTGCGCAACCAATCTGGAAACTCCGGCCGGCTGGCGCTGGTCGCGAAGACGAGTCCGATGCAGACACCGCCCACGACGTTGACGAGCAGTGTGGCGAGTGGGAAGCCGGGCACGGCGGTGCGCGCCCACACACCCAGTGCATAGCGCGCCAGCGAGCCGCTGGCACCGCCTAGGGCGACGGCCATCCAGATCGGCATCAGGGCGCACCCTTCCTAGCTGTCTGGCCACGCAATGCACGCAGCTTGTCGGCGATCTGGCCTTCAAGCCCGCGCTCGGTCGGCTGATAAAAATGGGTTCCGACGAGCTGGTCTGGCAGAAACTGCTGTCCAGCCGCATGCGCATCCGCTTCTTCGTGGTCGTAGCGATAACCCTTGCCGTAGCCGAGGTCTTTCATCAGCTTGGTGGGCGCATTGCGGATGTGCAGCGGCACATCGAGCGAGCCGTGATCGCGCACCGCGGCCTGCGCGGCCTTGAAGGCGACGTAGATGGCGTTGCTCTTGGGCGCGACGGCGCAATAGACCACCGCCTCGGCAATCGCCAGCTCGGCTTCGGGCGAGCCGATGCGCTCGAAGGCCTCCCAGGCATTGATCGCCAGTTGCAGCGCACGCGGGTCGGCGAGACCAATATCTTCGTAAGCCATGCGCGTCACGCGGCGCGCGATGTAGCCGGCGTCGACACCGCCATCGAGCATGCGGGCGAGCCAGTAGAGCGCTGCATCGGGATCTGAGCCGCGCACCGATTTGTGCAGCGCGCTGATCTGGTCGTAGTGGTTCTCGCCCTGCTTGTCGAAGCGGCGGAATCCCCGGCCGATGAGTTTTTCCAATGTGGTGTCGTCGTGCTTCTTTTCGGCGCGGCCCAGCTCGTAGGCGGTTTCCAGCAGCACCAGCCCCTTGCGGGCATCGCCGTCCGCGGCTTCGGCAATGCGCGCAAGCCATGCGGTGGGCAGCGCGTCGGCGGTAGCACCCAAGCCGCGCTCGGCATCGGTGAGCGCGCGTTGCAGCAGCTGCTCGATGGCTTCTGGCGCCAGCGAGCGCAGCACCAGCACGCGCACACGTGAGAGCAGCGCGCCGTTCAATTCGAAGCTGGGGTTCTCGGTGGTGGCACCGATGAGGGTGAGCGTGCCGTCCTCCACGAAGGGCAGCAGCGCATCCTGCTGGCCCTTGTTGAAGCGGTGGATTTCGTCGATGAAGAGAATCGTGCCGCGCGCCAGCAAACCTTCACGCTCGGCCTGTGCTTTTACCACCGCTTCGCGGATGTCCTTGACGCCTGCGAGCACGGCCGAGAGCGTGAGGAACTGCGCATCGACATGCTGGGCGATGAGTCGCGCGAGAGTGGTCTTGCCAACACCCGGCGGGCCCCAGAACACAATGGAAGGCGCCTTGCCGGCATCGAGTAATACGCGCAGCGGCCCGCCCTCGCCCACCAGATGCGTCTGCCCTAGAACTTCATCGAGAGTTCGGGGGCGCATCCGTTCGGCGAGCGGCGCGGTGACATTGCGATAAGCCTGCATCCACTCATTCTAGAGTGTCAGGGCGTACCGCTCGGCACCGCATGCAGCCAGGCATTGCGGATCGACCGCCCGCAAAGTAGCGAGGCCTGATAGGTGAGGAACTGCGTGGCGGTGCCGTTCAGCATTTCGTAGCGGGACACAACGCCATACCAGCTGCGTGAGGCGTCGATCCACGGATAGAAACCAAACTGCCCGGCAGAGCTGAAACTGCCGTCCTTCTCGACAAAATGGCCGAGGGAATAGCGCCAAGGCTCGCCATTTGCGATGGCTGTGGTGCCATCCGGCAAGGTTGGCGTGCTGTCGAGAGCAGCTTGCAGTGGCGGCGCAAAAGCGGTGCGGTCGTCCTGATTGGCGTTGCGGTTGCAATATAGCGGCGTCTGGTTCAGGCCGGCAGCCGCCGTGCTGGTGCAGACGCTGCTGGCACCCAGCAGGCTTGCCATGCGCAAGCTGCCATCGAGCACCTGTCGCAGGAACAGCGCGTAATTGGCGGCATCGATCCTGGCCTGCCCCGCCAAGACCACACCGCCATAACTCAGACCGCCGATGTGGAGCGCCCCGCCGATGATCGGGCCCAGTTGTAGTGCGGTGGCCGATGCCAATCCCAGGCTGCCATCGAGTGCTGCCAGCGCCTCGAAATGACCAGGTTCGTAGTAATACCTGCCAGGCACGGTTTGACCGTTTTCCAGGTGCGGTCCATCGGCAACTGTCTTGGGGTTGTTGCCGGGTTCGCCACACTTGAACACGGTGCGCTGCCCGGTAGGGGTCAGTGCAAAGCCGCAATTACCTTGCTCGTGATGACCGCTTTTGAGCGTGAGATAGGGCAAATCCGCATCGGTCGGCAGACCGCCGCGCTTCTCGGCAACATACGCGCCGAACAACCATTTGCCGGCAGACGCGATGTAGCCAGAGGTAGTGCGCTGCACCTTGGTCAGCGCCAAACCACCCGGGCCGTTGCCTGAACGCTTGTTACCTGCGGCGTCGCCGATCTCCCAATAAAAATTGAGATTCTTGCAGTCGCTGCCATCGGCCGCGATCTGGGCGGCGGCCTGGCGGTCATCCAGTGTCGGCACGGCGGCCTGTGCGCTCATCAGCGCTCCGGCACTCAGTAGCGATAAGACCTTTACCTTGAGAAATCTGGACATGTGCGAGCTTCCTTGTTCGCGAATTGCTATTCATCACAAGAATCATGCCCGCGATCCAGCAAACAAGACTAAGTAAATGCGGCACATACACGACAAAAAACGCCCTGTTACCGCGCCGCTTCGGTCCCCGATTCAATCACCTCCACCCCTTTTGGCGGGATGAAGCGGAACAAGGCCGCATCGAGCTTGGCGTTGGTCTTGACCTGCGCGAAGTTGATGTCGGTCGCACCACCCAAGGTATCGCGGAACACCATACGCACCGGCGCACCGGCCTTGAGCCAGAGGCTCACATCCTGAAAATCCGAGTCTTTCGACTTCGGCGTGAGCTTTAGTTTCTTGACGCCATCGGAGTCACCCTCGTCACTGACCGTGAAGGTTTCCGTCAGCGTCTTTTTTTGCGAGAGCAGCGCTGCGGGTGTGCCTTGCAGGGCTTCTTCAGCGGGGCGCACGGTGACTTGTTTTAAGTCCTGGTCATACAACCAGAGCTTGCTACCGTCGGTGACGATGAGCTGCTCGGAAGGTGCCGCGTACTGCCAGCGAAACTTGCCCGGCCGAGACAGCGCCATCGTACCGCTGCTGTTCTGGATCTTCATGCCGCGCTCGTCGGTCTGCACCTGAGTGAAAGTGGCCTGATAGCTGCTCACCCCGTCGACGAAGCGCGCGAGCGCGGCCTCGGCTGATTCCGCGTGGGCCAGCGAGGTGAGCGAGAACAAGCAAGCTGCGAGCAGAGTGCGAAACATCAGTTTGATCCAGGGTGACGAAGTAAGCGCATCGTGTGAAGCGGGTCTGAAGCGCGGGTGAATGGAGGCTGACTGCTACCACCAAGCACAGCAATACCTCATCCAAGAATCTCCCGATTGCCGCCCGGCCCGCTCGGGCCGACAAGGCCTGCCGACTCCATCGACTCCACCATGCGCGCCGCGCGGTTGTAGCCGATCTTGAGCTTGCGCTGCACCCAGCTGACGCTGGCCTTGCGGCTCTCCAGCACCAGAGCGACGGCCTGATCGTAGAGTGGGTCTTTCTCGGCATCATCGCTGGCTTCGTCGGCCTTGGCCTTGAGGTCTTCTTCGTCGGCCAGAATGCCATCGACATAGTTCGGCTCGGCCACACCCTTGAGGTAGGCGACGACCTTATGCACCTCGTGGTCATCGACAAACGCGCCATGCACGCGGGTCACACTCGATGCGCCGACCGGTTTGTAGAGCATGTCGCCGTGACCCAGCAACGTCTCCGCGCCCTTCACGTCGAGGATGGTGCGGCTGTCGATGGGACTGGCGACCTGGAACGCCACGCGCGATGGAATGTTCGCCTTGATAAGGCCGGTAATCACATCCACCGAGGGCCGCTGGGTGGCGACGATCAAGTGGATGCCCGCCGCACGCGCCTTCTGCGCAAGGCGTGCAATCAGCTCTTCCACTTTCTTGCCGACCACCATCATCATGTCGGCGAGTTCGTCGATGACGACGACGATGTGCGGCAGGGCTTCGAGGTATTTCACTTCGCCCGGCGCGTCGCTGAAGAGATCTTGCGGCATCGTGCTCATCGGGTCGCGCATGGGCACGCCGGCCTGCTGCGCTTCGAGCACCTTCTTGTTCATGCCGGCCAGATTGCGCACGCCCAGCACGGTCATCAGCCGATAGCGGCGCTCCATCTCGGCCACGCACCAGCGCAGCGCGTTGGCGGCGTCTTTCATATCCGTCACCACCGGCGTCAGCAGGTGCGGTATGTCCTGATAGACGGAGAGTTCCAGCATCTTCGGGTCGATGAAGATGAAGCGCACTTCCTCGACCGTGGCCTTGTAGAGCATCGACACGATCATCACGTTGATCGCGACACTCTTGCCCGAGCCGGTGGTGCCCGCGACCAAGAGATGCGGCATCTTGGCGAGATCGACGCTGGTCGGCGCGCCCGCGATGTCCTTGCCGAGCGCCATCGTCAGCGGGCTGGGCGAGTTGCGGTACATCGGCGAGTCGATGATCTCGCGCAGCATCACGAAGTCGCGCTTGGCGTTGGGGATCTCGATGCCGACGAAGGGCTTGCCCTCGATCACTTCGATCACGCGTACGCGGCTGACGCTTAGGCTGCGCGCAAGGTCATTCGACAGATTGGTGATCTGCACGCCCTTCACGCCGGGGGCGAGCTGCATCTCGAAACGGGTGATGACCGGGCCGGGGATGGCATTCACTACCTGCGCCTTCACACCGAAATCCGCCAGATGTTTTTCGACGCTGCGGGAGAGCAGTTCGAGTTCTTCCTGCGTGTATTTGCGGGTCGAGGGTTTGGCGGGGTCGAGCAGCTCTACCGGCGGCAAGGGGTTGCCAGCGTTGGGGAACTGCCCCGGCAGCGACGCATAGGGCGAGAGCACCACCGGCTTGGGCGCGGGCGGCGGCGTCACGGCCGGTTCGACGTAGGTCGTGAGGCGTACCACGGGCTTGTGCGTGACAGGCTCCGGCGGCACCGGCGTGGGCGGCAGGGCGTCTTCCAATATCGCACCGCCCCAGAGCGGGGCGATGGTGTCGCGGTCGGCGTCGTCGTGATACGCCGTTGCCGGCTTTGAGTCTTCCTTGCGCACCCAGGGTGGCAGCGGCGCGGGCAGCTCCGCCCATTCGGGCGCAGGGGCCTCCGTTGGCTGATCAAATGTTTCCTCTGCGAGCACGTGGCTGGGCAGGGACTCGTAAAAGCTCTTCAGATCCGGGCCTTCTCCGGCGGCCATCAGGGGTGAGGCCTCTGCAACGGCAGCACCTGCCACCGTTGGCGTCAGCAAGTCGAACTGCGGTTCGATGCGCGTGGCAGAAGGCTTGCCACGACGCGGCGGCAAGGGCTTGACCAAGGGCGGTAGCGACACGTCTTCCTGCATGTCCGGCGTCTCGTTATTCATCGACGGCGACGTGACGGCGCGCGGCGGGAACAGGCGCGCCCAGCCTTTGAGCGTGGCGCCGCCTGTCACGTCGAGCACATCGAGCCAGCTGAACATCAGCGCCAGCGGCAGGGCCGCAATGCACAGCGTCAGCAGCAGCAATGCAGCACCCTCAGCCGTCAGCAGGGCCGAGAGCCAGTCGGACAAAGCCGCGCCGAACAAGCCACCGCCGCCCTGCGGTGTCCACTCCCCCGGTGCGCGGCTTTGCACGCCCAGCACGCCGGTAAGACTCAGCACGGCAACAAAGGCTGCGAGCACCCGCAGGCCGGCAGGCAGCGCATGGGTCGGCGCGCGTGCCTGCAACAAGCGAAACCCCAGCCAGCCCAAAGCCAGCGGCAGCACAAAACTGACGAATCCGGTCAGGCTGAGCAGCGTATTGCTTAGCCAGGCACCCCCTCTGCCCATCCAGTTATGCAGTGCGGCACCGCCGCCGGACGACGACCAGCCCGGGTCGTCCGGGTGGTGGCTGACCAGAGACAGCAGCAGCAGAACGGCCAAGCCGAACAGCAGCAGGCTCAGCGCCTCGCGCGGCAGTCGCGCGAGCCAGCCGGGGTCGCCCTGTAAAGGCTCGGCGGCACGGGAATTGGAGGTTATTTTTGGGAGCTTCATCGGCGCTCAGACTTGGCGTCAGGCGTGGTCGTTGCGTGTGTTTTCAGTATACCCGCCGCCCGGTAGAGGCTGCGGGGCGTCATGTCCTTGAAATCCAGCCCCGACACGCCATGATGAGTTGAGTTATTGAAGGTCAGCCACAGGAGGTTTCGCCATGCACATTCGCCATTTTGTTTTGACCACGGTCGGCGACATCCGCGAGTTTTCGACCGAGCAGGCCGCGCTCATCGCCGCCGGTGCCAACAAGCTGCCCGAGTTTGCGGACCAACGTTTGCGCTATTTGCAGGTATCGCTTGAAGATGCTTCTGAAAGCGAGCTGAAAATCCAGACCGCCGGAGCTTCAATCCGCTTTGACGGCGACGGCAAGATGGCTGAGGCCGGCCCGCCCGTCGAAAACGAAAACATCAGCCGCTTCGAGCACGATGCCTGCGTGCAGTGGGCGCTGAAAGACATCCCGGCCACCGCCCTCACCTTTCACTGAATAGAGTGTTCGCCCGATGCGCTTCAGACACTTGGGGCGCATGGCAGATATCGACGCCGCCGCATGGAATGGCCTGTTCGATGTCGGCTATCCGTTTACCCAACACGCCTATCTCTCCGCACTCGAAGATACCGGCTGCGCCACGCCGGAGCGTGGCTGGACACCCTGCCATCTTGTGGCAGAAGACGACAGTGGGGCACTCATTGCAGCCGCACCGCTGTATCTGAAGGCGCATTCTTGGGGCGAGTTCGTCTTTGATTTTTCATGGGCCGATGCTGCGCAACGCGCGGGTCTGCCCTACTACCCCAAGTTGCTGACCGCGGTGCCGTTCACACCTGCCACTGGCCCGCGTCTGGGTGCGCGCGATGCCGCAACGCGCCGCCTGCTGCTTAAGGCACTGTGCGCCTTGCCGCAGCAATCCCGACTGTCGTCATGGCATGGGCTGTTCATGCCAGAGGATGAGATCGACACCACGGGTGCGCACGCCCCCTTGCAGCGCAGCGATGTGCAGTTTCAGTGGCGCAACAGCGCAGCGGGCTATACCGATTTCGCTGATTTTCTGGCGGCACTCAGCGGCGACAAGCGCAAGAAAATCCAGCAGGAGCGCAGGAAGGTGGCCGCACTCGGCTGGGCCTTCGAGACGCTGCCGGGCGATGCCTTCAGCGCCGACGAATGGACCGAGCTTTACGCGCTCTACGCCAACACCTACGAAGAACGCGGCCAGCCGCCCTATCTCAGCCTCGATTTCTTTCACGGTTATGCGATGCAACCGGACACGCCGGTGCGAGTCACCGTGGCGCGCGAGGGTGGGCGCTTCATGGCCATGGCGCTGCTGGTGCAAGGCGGCGATACGCTCTACGGTCGGCACTGGGGCACACGCGGCTTTCACGACGGCCTGCACTTCGAGACCTGCTACTACCAGGGCATCGACTACTGCATACGCCACCGGCTCTCGCGCTACGATGCGGGGGCGCAGGGCGAGCACAAACTTGCGCGTGGATTCGACCCCGTGATGACGCATTCCCTGCACCATTTTGCCGAACCCCGTTTCGCTGCCGCGGTGGCACAGGCGCTGACGCGCGAGCGCCGCCTGGTGGCCTCGCGCCTGGCAGAGTTACAGACGCACAGCGCCTACAAATCGCCTGGGCAAGCCGCGTGACTGCCGCGCACCCTGCACGCCTGCACTGGCTCGATCCACGCCAGCCTGCGCAGCCCTTCCCCGACCCTGCGGGTGCGCTGCCTGACCCCAACGGCCTGCTGGCAATCGGCGGCGATCTGTCGCCGATTCGTCTACTCAATGCCTATCGCGAAGGCATCTTTCCCTGGTTCAATCCGGACGAACCGATCCTGTGGTGGAGCCCTGACCCGCGCTGCGTGTTCGTGCCCTCGCAAGTGCACATCTCGCACTCGCTGGCCAAGCGCATCCGTCAATGTGATTACGCCGTGAGCTTCGACCGCGCCTTTGTGCAGACACTGGCAGCCTGCGCGGGCCCGCGCCGGGGCGGACGCGGCACTTGGCTGGGGCCGGAGATGCGCGCTGCCTATCAAACCTTGCACCGCGCCGGCGTCGCGCATTCCATCGAGGTCTGGCGCGACGGCGGCTTGATCGGCGGGCTCTATGGCATTGCACTCGGCCGCATCTTTTTCGGCGAGAGCATGTTCAGCACCGCCACCGATGCCTCCAAGCTCGCACTGGTGCATCTCGCGCAGCAGCTGCACGACTGGGGCTTTGCCTTGATCGATTGCCAGGTGGCGTCACCGCATCTGCTCACCCTGGGTGCCACCACCATGAGGCGTGCCGATTTTCGCGCCGCTTCGCAGCAAGCACAGCAGCAGCCCGCGCCGTTGCGGTGGCAGTTCGATGCCCTTCACACGGGCAACGCCAAGCATCTGCCGGCATGACGCGCATACCGCTAAGGCTGCTGCTCGGCACCGAGCAACCCTGTGGCTACCTGCCCAAGCGGCTGTCGCGCAGCGCGTTTGTCGCACCCCATACGCAGGTGACTGGCGAGGTCTACGGCGCGCTCATCGCCAACGGCTTTCGCCGCAGCGGCGACTACGCGTATCGACCCGCGTGCAGCACCTGCAAAGCCTGCGTGCCAGTACGCGTGCCGGTGGATGCCTTCGCACCCAACCGCGCGCAGCGACGCTGCCTCAAGCGCAATGCCGACCTGGTGATCGAACGCCGCAGTGCGCTCAACGACGAGCACTTCGAGTTGTATCGCCGCTATCTGCTGGCGCGGCATCCGTTCGGCGGCATGGACGCGGACGATGCCAAGGCCTTTCACGAGTTTCTCGGCTCCACCTGGGGTGTCACCGAGTTCTGGTGCTTTTACGAAGCCG
This sequence comes from Stagnimonas sp., assembly GCA_965279705.1. Classification (GTDB taxonomy): domain Bacteria; phylum Pseudomonadota; class Gammaproteobacteria; order Nevskiales; family Nevskiaceae; genus Stagnimonas. The sequence continues at coordinate 782,989 of OZ257257.1, read as the reverse complement.
GCGTACTGCGCATGGTCGCCGTGGTCGATCGCCTGCCGGAGGGCCTCTCGGCCGTCTATACCTTCTTCGACCCGGAGCAGACCACACGCAGTCTCGGCACCTATGCCGTGCTCAGCCAGCTGGCAGCGGCCAAAGCCGAAGGACTGGATTACCTCTACCTCGGCTACTGGGTCGCGGGCTCGATGACGATGGACTACAAGCGCCACTTCGCGCCGCTGGAGCAGTTCGACGGCAGTGATTGGCGACGGTTTTCAGCGCTCGAGACGCCCGCGTTGCCGCCCGAACCCTCAGCGACCATAATGCGCACCCTTTAGCCACACCTAAGTCGTAAATGTCGAAAGAAGATCAGATCGAGATGGAAGGCGTCATCGCTGACGTGTTGCCCAACACCATGTTCCGCGTGAAGCTCGAAAACGGGCACATCGTCACCTGCCACATCTCCGGTCGCATGCGGAAGAACTACATCCGCATCTTGAATGGCGACAAGGTTCGCGTGGAGCTGACGCCGTACGACTTGAGCAAGGGTCGCATCACCTTCCGCGATAAGTAAAAGCATCCATCGCTGCATGAAAAAAGCCGACCTTCTGGTCGGCTTTTTTGCGTCTTGCGACTGTGCTCAGTGCCGGAAGTGCCGCGTGCCGGTGAACACCATCGCCATGCCGGCTTCATCCGCTGCGGCAATCACTTCGCCATCGCGCATGGAGCCGCCTGGCTGGATCACGGCGGTGATGCCCGCTGCTGCCGCCGCATCAATGCCGTCGCGGAACGGGAAGAACGCATCGGAGGCCATCACGCTGCCCGCGACGATGAGCTTCTCATCGGCTGCCTTGATGCCTGCAATTTTCGCGGAGTAGACGCGGCTCATCTGGCCCGCGCCGACGCCGATGGTCTGGCGGTTGCGGGCATAGACGATGGCGTTGCTCTTGACGAACTTGGCGACCTTGGCGGCAAAGATCAGGTCGTGGATTTCAGCTTCGCTAGGCGCGCGTTTTGTCACGACCTTCAAGCCGGCTTCGCTGGGCAATTTGAGGTCGGCATCCTGCACCAGCAAGCCACCACCGACGCGCTTGAAGTCGAAAGACGCTGCCGGCGTTGCAGGCCACTCGCCCGTCACCAGCAAGCGCACGTTGGGCTTGGCGGCGACTGCTGCGATGGCATCCGCATCGGCACTGGGCGCGATGATGACTTCCACGAACTGGCGCTCGACGATGGTTTTCGCCGTCGCTCCATCGAGTGGGCGATTGAAGGCGATGATGCCGCCGAAGGCGCTCGTTGGATCAGTCTGGTAAGCCAACTCATAAGCGGCCGCAATGCCATCCAGCGACACCGCTACACCACAAGGGTTGGCGTGCTTGACGATCACGCAGGCGGGCTTCACGAATGCCTGCACGCAGGCGAGTGCGGCATCGGCATCGGCAAGATTGTTGTAGCTCAGCTCCTTGCCTTGTACCTGCTTCGCCGCCGCGAGCGTGCCTGCGGCCGGATGGGCCTCTGTGTAGAACGCCGCGCGCTGGTGCGGGTTTTCGCCGTAGCGCAAGGACTGCACTTTGTTGAGTTGCAGGCCGAACACGCTGGGGAATGAATCGCGCGTGCCGTCTTCGCTCACGGAAGACAGATACGCCGCTACCGCAGCGTCGTAACGTGCCGTGAGTGCAAAAGCCTTGAGTGCGAGCTTGCGGCGCAAGGCAAGCGTGAGGCCGCCCTGTGCATCGAGTTCGGCGAGCACCATCGCATAGTCGGCAGGGTCAACGATGACACCGACATGCGCGTGATTCTTTGCCGTTGCGCGCAGCATCGCAGGGCCGCCGATGTCGATATTCTCGATCGCATCGTCGTCGCTGACCCCGGGTTTGGCGACGGTCTGCTCGAAGGGATAAAGATTGACAACCAGCAGATCAATCGGCGCGATGCCATTGGCCGCCATCACCGCTTCATCGTGTCCGCGACGGCCGAGCAGGCCGCCATGAATCTTGGGATGCAGCGTCTTCACTCGGCCATCCATGATCTCGGGGAAGCCGGTGTGCTCGCTGACTTCGGTGACGGTCAGCCCGGCATCGCGCAGCAGCTTGCAGGTGCCGCCGGTGGAGAGCAGTTGCGCACCGCGCTGCGCCAGACCTTGTGCGAGTTCGAGAATGCCAGCCTTGTCAGAGACCGAGAGCAGTGCACGACGGATGGGAGCCAATGCTGTGGGCGCGACCGCAGCAGACGTCACGCTCACTGGCGGCGATCCGCGATGCGGTCTGCCACATCGCTGCGGCTGTTGCTGAGCGCGCTGCCGCTGCTCTTGGCAGTGATCTTGTATTGCGTGAGTTTCTTGCGCAGCGTGGCGCGGTTGAGGCCCAGCACATCGGCGGCCTTGCTCTGGTTGCCACGGCAATAGGCGAGTGTGGCCTTGAGCAACGGCGGCTCGACTTGCGCGAGGATCACGTCGTACAGATTGGCCGGCGCATGGCCATTGAGCGCGCGAAAATAATCGCCCAGCGAATCAGAAACGGCATGTGCCAGCGGGGCTGGTGCCCGCGATGGAGAGACGTTGGAGGTTGCGAGCGGCTTGGACTCGCGCTCGAAAGATTTGAGCGACATGGATCGTCAGTGCCTTGCAGCACCAGTGAGCAATTCGGAGAGGGCCGCAATGATACCTGCAAGAACTCCGCTGAAAAAGTGCGCAGCTTCAATGCGGCGCAAAGTTGCGAAGAAAAGTTTTTCTTGACCGATCTACGCGCGTCTTGCGCTGAGCCGCGTCCATCCCTCGCGCGTCACATCGGCATCGAAGCGGAACGACTCCGCATACGCCGCGCGTACTTCATCCGCGTGGTGATCGAGCAAGCCTGCCATCACCAGTGCGCCCTGCGGCTTGGCGCATTGCGCGAGCAGGGGTGCGAGTTGGATGAGCGGATTGGCGAGGATGTTGGCGAGCACTACGTCATGCGCGGTGGGCGTGAACTCCGCTGGCAGCAGCGTGACGATGCGCGACTGCACGCCATTGGCTTCGGCGTTGTTGCGAGTGGCGGTCAGCGCTTGCGGGTCGATGTCGACGCACACCGCACGCTCGGCCCCGAGCAGCAGTGCGGCGATGGCGAGGATGCCGCTGCCGCAGCCGAAGTCGAGCACGGTCTTGCCCTTGAGATCGGCACTGCTCAACCACTCCAGACACAGCGCCGTGGTGGGATGCGTACCGGTGCCGAATGCGAGGCCGGGGTCGAGCAACAGGATGGTCGCGTTGGCATCGGTGACTTCCGCGCGCTTCTGAGTAGGCACCACCCACAGTGAAGCGCCGAACTTTTGCGGCGGCCAGTTTTCGAGCCAGACGCGCACCCAGTCCTGATCTTCGATCAGCGCGGATTCCATGCGCAGGGTTGCCCCTTCAGGCATCGCGTCGAACAGTGCGGCCTTCGCGGGTGCGAGATCGGTGGTGTCCATGAACCAGCCGACCGTCACGGTATCGGGCCACAGCGGCGTTTCACCGGGCAAGGGTTCAAGAATCGGCGTGTCGGCACCATCGAGAAAACTCACGGCCTGCGCACCATGACTGCTGAGAATCTCTTCAGCGAAATCAGGAGTGCGGGTGAACACGCGCAACTGCATCCAGGCCATGACTTGTCCAACAAAAAATCGGACGCTATTGTCGCTGATCGTGCGACTCAGGCGACCAACGCTTGCAGCCCTTGGGTGAGTTCGCTCATCGACGGCATGGATTTCATCACGTCGGCCTGCAGCTGGAGCGTGGCCAGCACGCGGGTATCGAGCAGGGCGAATGCCATCACCTGCGCTTCTGCGCGTTCGCTGCCACTGGCCACGCGCATGCCCAGATGCACGCACGCCCCCAGCGGCGAAAACGGACTGTTGTCGAGTGGCGCTGGCGCTGCCCGAATGGCCATCGCCACCTGCGGCGGAAAATGCCAGGACTCCGCTAGGGCCGCACCTACATCCGGGTAGGCATAGCCGAGCGCCAAGCGCTCAAGTGCGGCGCGTTGCTCGTCGTAGAAAACAGCGGCTTCATCCACCGCTGCCAGATCGTCCTCCAGCAGTTCGCGCATCAGGGGCTGGCCAATGGCGTGGATGAGCCCCGCCGTGAAGGCGGCGTCGGCATCGAGCTGAAGCAGCCTTGCGAAATAGCGCGCACTGACCGCCGTATGCAGCGAGTAGCGCCAGAACTGTGTGCGCGCATCGCGGTCGAGAAACCGCACCGCGCCCACCATGCCTGCGCCCATCACCAGCAGGCGCACGGTGTGCAGGCCCATGAATACGGCAGCCTCCTTGATGCTGCTGATGCTGCGCGAGCGGCGGAAGAACGCCGAGTTGGCGACCTTGAGAATCTTGATTGCCAAGGCTGGATCAGAGCCGATGAGTGCGGCGATGTGGTTGACGTCGGCCTCTGGCTTGTCGAAGGCAATCACCAGTTCCTGCACCACCTTCGGCAGCGACGGCAGCCGGTCGGTGTTGGCGAGTAGCGCGTCGAGTTGCATGGCGGGCTTCGTGTTTTATGCCACCAACTCTTCAAGGCCCGCCGCCAACACCCGCACCGGCGGCATGTCGAAGGCCTTAGCGAGGTCGATGCCGACGCTGTCGAGCACGCGCGCATCCAGCGTGCTGGCGGCCTGCTCCACCGACTCGCTGCGCTCGTGCGCGGCGGCAAAGTGCGCGCCCAGGTACACGCAGGCCCCGAGCCGCGAGAACTCGGCCTGCTCCAAAGGTTCGGGCGCGGTGCGGATTGCTGCAACGACGGCGGTGGGGAAGCACCAGCTCTCGGCCAGATCGCCGCCCAGATCAGAGAATGAGAAACCAATGGCAGCACGCTCGCAGCGCGCACGTTCGTGATCGTAGAAGCGTGCCTCGAGATCCACATTAAGCAGCTCGCTTTCCATCGCCGTCACCATCAGCGGCTCGCCGATGGCGTGCAGCAGGCCTGCGGTAAAGGCAGTTTCAGAATCCTCGTCGCATTGCGCTGCAAAAAACTTAGCCGCCACTGCGGTGTGCAGGCAATAGCGCCAGTACAGATTGCGACCCAGGCTCTGCGGCACCGGCACGCTGCCGGCAAACCCGGCACCGATCACCAGCATGCGCAGCGCATCCAGCCCGAGAAACACCACCGCATCGTTGATGGTGGAAACCGCACGTGCGCGGTGGTAGTAAGAGGAATTGGCGAGCCGCAACACCTTGGCGGCGATGACTGGATCAGTATTGACCAACCGCGCAATGCGCGGCACATCGACCTCGCTCGCATCGAAGGTGGAGATCAGCGCCTGCACGACCTTGGGCATGGTCGGAATCGCATGGATGCGGGACAGCAGTGACGCAGAGGTGGCAAGCATGGCGTGCTCCGACAAGGTGAGAGATGCGAGCCGCTGAGGACTCACTCCCTGTATCGGTGTGCACGCCGTTTGTTTGAGACCGCTCGGCTGCCCAATGCCGCCACTGGCGGCGCGACCTACTCCGGCTTTTCGAGCAGGTCGGCCAGGTAGTGGATGTGATGCTCGCCCTTCTGGAACAGCTCGTCCTTCAGGATGCGCTGCTGCATGGGGATGTTGGTGAGAATGCCGTCCACCGCCATCTCGCTGAGCGCAATGCCCATGCGCGCCATCGCCGATTCGCGTGTGACGCCATAGGTGATGAGCTTGCCGATCATCGAGTCGTAATTGGGCGGCACCTTGTAGCCGGCGTAGCAGTGCGAGTCGATGCGCACGCCGGGACCGCCCGGCACATGCCAGCGCTTGATCTCGCCCGGCGAGGGAGCGAAGGTCTTGGGGTTTTCGGCGTTGATGCGGCACTCGATGGCGTGACCGCGCGGAGTGACCTGCGACTGGTCGATCCACAGCACCTCGCCATTGGCGATGCGAATCTGCGCCTGGATGAGATCGATGCCGGTCACCAGTTCGGTGACCGGATGCTCGACCTGGATGCGCGTGTTCATTTCGATGAAATAGAACCGGCCCTTGGCGTAGAGAAACTCCATCGTACCGGCGCCGCGATAGCCGATGCGCTTGCAGGCGGTAACGCAGACCGCGCCAATCTCGGCGCGCTGCTCGGCGGTGATGCCGGGCGCGGGGGATTCTTCAATAACCTTCTGGTTGCGGCGCTGCATCGAGCAATCGCGCTCGCCCAGATGCACACAGTTGCCGTGCTCGTCGCACAGCACCTGAATCTCGATGTGGCGCGGGCATTCAAGAAACTTCTCCATGAACACGGAGCCGTCCTTGAAGGCATTGAGCGCTTCGGTGCGCGCGATGCTGATCTTGTTGAGTAGCTCGCCCGGCTCGCGCACCACCTGCATGCCGCGCCCACCGCCGCCAGACACCGCCTTAATGATCACCGGGTAGCCGACCTTCTCTGCCGTGGCCAACGCGATCGCATCGTCCTCGGGCAGCACGCCATCGCTGCCCGGCACGCAGGGCACACCGGCGGCAATCATCTCGGCCTTGGCAGTGGTCTTGCCACCCATCAGGCGGATGGTCTCCGACTTGGGGCCGATGAACTTGAAACCGCTTTTCTCGCAGCTCTCGGCAAAATCGGCGTTCTCGCTCAGGAAGCCGTAGCCGGGGTGAATCGCATCGGCCTGCGTCACTTCCGCCGCCGAGATGATCGCCGCCATGTTGAGGTAGCTGCCGCTCGCCGCTGGCGGGCCGATGCACACCGACTCGTCGGAGAGCAGCACGTGTTTCAGGTCACGGTCGGCGGTCGAATAGACAGCCACCGTCTTGATGCCCATTTCGCGACAAGCGCGCTGGATGCGCAGCGCGATTTCGCCGCGGTTGGCGATGAGGATTTTCTGGATCATGGCGCGGCCAGCCTTAGGCCGGGTCGATGACGAACAACGGCTGGTCGAACTCCACCGGCTTCTCGTTATCAACCAGCACCGCGCTAATGACGCCGTTCTTGTCGCACTCGATCTGGTTGAGCATCTTCATGGCTTCGATGATGCACAGCACCTGGCCCACCTTGACCGTCTGCCCCACTTCGACAAAGGCTTTAGCACCCGGAGACGGCGTGCGGTAAAACGTGCCGACCATCGGTGATTTGACGGTGTAGCCGCTGGTCTTGGCGGCGGCTGCCGGCTCGGCGCTGGCGGGTGCCGCCGCCACTGGTGCCAAAGGTGCAGAAGGTGCCGGGGCATAACCGCCAGACTGCATCGCCATTGGCGGCAGCATCACCTGATGCGCCATGCCGCCGGTGGGGAAGCGGCTGATGCGCACGCTTTCTTCGCCCTCTTTCACTTCCAGTTCGGCAATGCCGGATTCCTGCACGAGGTCGATGAGGGTTTTGATCTTGCGCAAATCCATGCGGAACTCCGGTGGGGCTGAAGACCGAACATCCTGCTCGGCCGCTATCAAGTTGAGGGGCAGAACTAGCTTGTGAGGGACGCGAGATGCTCGTGCAGTGCCAGCAGACTCAGGCGATAGCCTTTGGCACCAAAACCAACGATCACGCCGATCGCCTTGTCCGACAGATAGGAGTGCTGGCGAAACGCCTCGCGGGCGTAGACGTTTGAGAGATGCACTTCCACGTAGGGCAAGCCAACACCGAGCAGCGCATCGCGGATGGCGATGCTGGTATGGGTAAAGGCACCGGCATTGATGACGATACCCGCCACATTTTCAGTGCGCGCCTGCTGGATGCGGTCCACCAGCGCGCCTTCGTGATTGGACTGGAACGCGCTCAGGCTGTGGCCCAGCGTTACCGCTTCGGCGGCCAGTTTGGATTCGATTTCAGCCAGCGTCGCGCTGCCATACAGCGCCGGCTCGCGGGTGCCGAGCAGATTGAGGTTGGGGCCGTTGAGCAGCAGCAGATGGCTCATGAAACAACGCGAGTGATTGCAGTGGTTTCGAGTCTGCACCAGCGTGTTCAGTATTTGCAAATGCGTGCAGATGTGCACCGGATGGGTGCAGATTGCAGCACGATGACTACAAAGTCAGTTTAGAGAGGCAGAAACCGCTGCATCAGCATGTCGAGCTTCGGGGTGTCGACACCGCCCAGCTCGATGTAGCGGATCACACCGTCCGGCGCGATCAGCACGGTGTAGGGCAAGGCCCCCATCGTGTTGCCGAACTGCTCCATGATGTGCTGCACCTGCTCATCACCGACCAGCGACGGGTAGTTGAAGCCTTTTTCGCGCATCAAGGTGCGCACCGCATCGGGATCATCCATCGCGATGCCCACAATCTGCAAGCCGTGTTTCTCATACTTGGCCTGCGCCGCAACCAGCGCTGGGATTTCGTGCATGCACGGCGCGCACCAGGTCGCCCAGAAATTGACCACCAGCCACTTGCCCGGCCAATCGCCCAGAGTGCGCGGCTTGCCGTCCAGATCAGGCAGGCTCACGGCAGGCGCAGGCTGACCTTCGAGACCACTGACGGGTGCAGGCTTGCGGGGTGAAACACTGGCCACTTCAGGCGGTGGTGGCGGCATCAGTCTTGCCACCCAAAAACCAGCGGCACCGGCTGTGAAGGCAATGGCCGCGACGAGTGCAGCCTGTCTCGAAAATCCGCTCATGGCCTACTTGACCGCCACGATGCGCGTCTGCGGCGGGTAGCACACGCCAATGTCCGCACAGCCTTGGTAACGCACGCGCAGGGTGCGCGGCGCTTTGGCGTCGGCAGGCAAGGTGAGCTTGGCCTGCATCACGTTGCGGTAGACCTCGACATCACCGAACTCGGCATCTTTCAGCATCTCGCCCTTGGGCAGCACCGGGCCAGAAAACGGGGCATTGGCGGGCGCATCGACACTCACCTTCAAGGTGTGGCCGTAGAGGTAGTAGCCGGGCGCAATCGCCCAGTCGATAGCAATCTCGTGTCCCTTGCGGGTTGCACCCTGTAAGTCGAAAGCCTGATCGACCGGCAGCAAGGCATCGGCTTTGGACTTGGCGTGTAGCAGGCTTTCGGCCTGTACCGGCGTCAGCAGCGCACTCGCTGCGATGAGCATCAGACCGAGAGTGAAGATTCTTGTAAGAGCCATTGCGGAGTAGGCGTGTGGGAGTCGCTGCTGGGACAGCGACGACTTGGGGAAGTTCGTGATGATGATGTCTTGCTCGATAGCAGCAACAGGTCCGGGCCGTGACGCCAGCGATGACTCCAGACATGATGCGCATCTTCGCATGTGAGACCGCTATGACCCTTCGCATCCGCCCTGCAACACCCGCCGACGCCACCCTCATCGCCACCCTCATTCGCGAGCTGGCCGAATACGAGAAGCTGCTTGACGAGTGCCACGCCACACCAGAGAACATCCGCCAGAGCCTGTTCGGCGGCAATCCCCACGCCGAGTGCGTGATTGCCGAACTGCAAGGCGCGCCGGTCGGCTTTGCCTTGTTCTTCCACAACTACTCAACGTTTCTTGCCAAGCCCGGCCTGTATCTGGAAGACCTGTTCGTGCGCCCCGCCGCGCGCGGCCAGGGTGTGGGCAAGGCGCTGCTCGCGCACCTGGCGCAGTTCGCACTCGAAAGTGGCTGCGGCCGCTTCGAATGGAGCGTGCTGAACTGGAACGCGCCCGCCATCGCCTTCTACGAATCGCTCGGTGCCAAGGCGCAGAAGGAATGGACAATCTATCGCATGACCGGAGACGCCCTGACCCAACTTGCAGATCAAGCCGCACCGTAAACTGGCGGCATCCCTGACCCGATGCCGTCCATGACTTCCTTCGTCTTCGCCACGCCGCCGCCCGCCCGCGACGCGCTGCGCACTGCCCTCTCGGCGCTCTACCTCGCCGACGAAACCGCCCTCGTCAACAAATGTCTGGCGCTTGCAGCACTGCCGACAGAGCACGCCGCCCTTGTGGTGCGGCAAGCCGCGCATTGGGTTGAGCGCGTGCGCACGCTCAAGAACGACCAGTCGCCGCTCGATGCCTTCATGCAGCAATACGACTTGAGCAGCGAAGAAGGCGTGCTGCTGATGTGCCTGGCCGAAGCGCTGCTGCGCATCCCCGATGACGCCACCGCCGACAAGCTCATCGCCGACAAACTGGGCGATGCCGATTGGGAATCGCACTTCGGCAAGAGCGACTCGCTGTTCGTCAACGCCGGCACTTGGGGGCTGATGCTGACGGGCAAGATCGTCAAGCTCGCGCCCGAAACCACATCGAGCTTCCGCAGCGCCATCAACAAGCTGGTGGCCAAGAGCACCGAGCCGGTGATCCAGCTCGCGGTGCGCCAGGCCATGAAGCTGATGGGCTCGCAGTTCGTCATGGGCCGCACCATCAATGAGGCGCTGAAGAACGCGCGCAGCAAGGCACACCGCGCCTATCTGCACAGCTACGACATGCTGGGTGAGGCTGCCCTGACCGGGGCCGACGCCGAGCGCTACTTCAAGGCGTATCAGGATGCGATTGCCGCGATTGGTGCGGCGGTGCGTGCCGATGCCGTGTTCGCCGCCGCACCGCTCACCGCGCGCCCCAACATCTCGGTGAAGCTCAGCGCCCTGCACCCGCGTTACGAGCTGGCCAAGCGCGCCCGCGTGCTGGCCGAACTAACGCCCAAGGTGCTGGCCCTCGCCCAGCAGGCGAAGCACGAAGGCATCGGCATCACCATCGACGCCGAAGAAGCAGATCGCCTCGAACTCTCGCTCGACGTGATCGAAGCCGTGTTCAGCGATGTGAGTCTGGCCGGTTACGAAGGCTTCGGCATGGCCGTGCAGGCCTTCCAGAAACGCGGCCTCGCGGTGATCGAATGGCTCGAAGCCCTGGCACAAAAGGTTGGCCGCAAGCTCGCCGTGCGCCTGGTGAAAGGCGCCTACTGGGATACCGAAGTGAAGCGCTCGCAGGAGCAGGGGCTGAGCGGCTACCCGGTGTTCACCCGCAAGGCGAATACAGATGTCGCCTTCCTCGCCTGCGCACGCCGCCTGATCTCGCGTCGCGATGTGTTCTACCCGATGCTCGCCACCCACAATGCGCACACCGTCGCACAGGTGCGTGCCTATGCAGCCGATGAGGTGGGCTACGAGTTCCAGCGTCTGCACGGCATGGGCGAGGCGCTCTACGAAGTGGTGAAGCAGGACCTACCCATTCCCTGTCGCGTCTATTCGCCAGTCGGCAGCCACGAAGACTTGCTGCCCTATCTCGTGCGTCGCCTGCTGGAGAACGGCGCAAACACCAGCTTCGTCAACCGCATCTTCGACGAGAACACGCCACCCGAAGCGCTGGTTGCCGACCCCGTTGCCGCCGTGCGCGCGATGAGCGTGAAGGTCAATCCGCAACTGCCGCTGCCCTCCGAACTTTACGGTGACGAACGCCGCAATTCTTCGGGCCTGTTTCTCACCAGCGAGCCGGAGCTGATCACCCTTGCCAAGCAGCTCGGCGACGCCACGCCGCTGAAGAACGTGCGTTCGCTCACCGCCAGCGAAGCCATGCCCGGCGAAACCCAGACCATCAGCAATCCTGCGGATCGCCGCCAGATTCTAGGCAGCTGGATCGCGCTACATCCCACCGCCGTCACACAGCTCGTCGCCGACGCGCGTGCCGCGCAAGGCCGCTGGAACGCGACAGCCGCCGACAGTCGCGCCGCCGCGCTCGAACGCGCCGCCGATCGCATGGAAGCCACGCCCGCCATCTTCCTCAAGCTGCTGGTGCGCGAAGCCGGCAAGACCATGGGCGATGCCAACGCCGAAGTGCGCGAGGCGGTGGACTTCCTGCGCTACTACGCGGCGCAGGCGCGCCGCCTGATGAGCACGCCCACCACCCTGCCCGGCCCCACCGGCGAGCACAACGAGCTGCAACTGCACGGCAAGGGCGTGTTCGTCTGCATCAGCCCCTGGAACTTCCCGCTCGCGATCTTCGTCGGCCAGATTGCCGCGGCACTCGTTGCGGGCAACAGCGTTATCGCCAAGCCTGCCGAGCAGACCAATCTGGTTGCGCACGCCATGACGACGCTGCTGCACGACAGCGGCGTGCCCATCGGCATACTGCAACTCGCACTCGGCGATGGCCGCGTTGGCAGCGCGCTGGTGGCGGCCGAGCACATTGCCGGCGTCGTCTTCACCGGCTCGGTCGAAGTCGCCCAGAAGATCAATCGCGCGCTTGCTGCCAAGCCGGGCCCCATCGCCACCTTGATCGCCGAAACCGGCGGCCAGAACGCGATGATTGTCGACAGCTCCGCCCTGCCCGAACAGGTGGTGAAGGATTCGATCAACAGCGCCTTCTACTCCGCCGGCCAGCGTTGCAGTGCGCTGCGTGTGCTCTGCGTGCAGCGCGAGATCGCCGACAAGGTGAAGCATCTGCTGGCCGGCGCAATGCAGGAGTTGGTCATTGGTGATCCCGCCCTGCTCGCCACTGATATCGGCCCTGTCATCGACGAAGACGCCCGCGCCAAGCTCGCCGCCCATGCGGATGCGATGCGCGCCAGCGGCAAGGTCATCGGCGAAATCAAATTGCCGGCGGAGACCGCGCACGGAACTTTCATCGCGCCGATGGCGGTGGAGATCGCGAGCCTGGGCGCGCTGCGCGAGGAGCAGTTCGGGCCGATCCTGCATGTGCTGAGTTACGAGGCCGATGCGCTCGATGCGCTCGTCGATGGCATCAACGCGCTGGGCTACGGCCTAACGCTCGGCGTGCACAGCCGCATCGAGCGCACCTGGCGCACCGTGCAGGCCAGGGCGCATGTCGGCAACGTCTACATCAACCGCGGCATGACCGGCGCGGTGGTGGGCGTGCAGCCGTTTGGCGGCGAGGGTCTGAGCGGCACCGGGCCCAAGGCCGGCGGGCCGCATTACCTGCTGCGGTTTATCTCGGAGCGGACTTTGACCATCAACACCTCGGCGGTGGGCGGCAATGCGCGGCTATTGGCGGCGAGCGGCTAGGCGCGGGGCGGCTCGTTGAAAAAACGACCTTGAACAAAGCTGAACGGCGGCGCACGCTTTGGTCTTCTAAAAACAAAACACCAAGGGATTGTCATGTCGCTCAAACATCTCATCGTTGGGGCCGCACTGTGCGCTGCTGCAACCTTGCCGCAGGCCGCCTTCGCCGGCGCGCAGGACTTCACGCTGGTCAACAAAACCGGTTACGAGATCGGCGAGGTGTATGTGTCCGCCGCCAAAACCGATGACTGGGAAGACGATGTGCTGGGCCGCGATGTGCTGCCCGATGGCGATCGGGTCGATATCAGCTTCAGTCGCGATACCGACTCCTGCTACTGGGACATGAAGGTGGTCTACACCGTCGATGGCACCTCGGCGGAATGGCAGAACTTCAATCTGTGCGAAGTCTCCAAGATCAAAATTTTTTACAACGCCACGACCGACACCACCTCAGCCACCTACGAGTGATTCCAGCACCCCGCTGTCGGTGATCGGCAGCGGTGGGGGTCTGTAACGTGCGGCGTTACGGGCTGCGCGTCAGTTCTTCGAGATTGAACAGATAGCTCAAGGCCTGCTCGCGCGAGCTGCCGCACATCTCGACCCGCGCCTTGAGGCTGCCGCAGACCCTTGGCCGCGCCGGATCTTCAAAAATGCCGCAGCTGAAGTCGTCCTGCAGCTGCACGCAGCGCACGCCCGCCGGCTTGCCGAACGGCATACCGGGGATCGGTGAAGAAATGGAGGGCGCGATGCAGCATGCACCGCAGGCGCTGCGGCAATCCATACGATCAGTCATCGCACAGCCTGACACCGAATGCGGTGCGGCGGGATAATGCGCACCTCAGCTCTCGTAATGCCTGCCGCCCGATGACCGACTCAACCTCCGAATCCCCGCCTGCGCTCACTGCCGAACAGGTGCTGGCCGACCTCGTCACCGTGCTCGACCTGGAGACGCTGGAAGTCAATCTGTTCCGCGGCGTCTCACGCGATCTCGGAGGCCGCAGCGTATTCGGCGGGCAGGTGATCGGCCAGGCGATGGTGGCAGCGAGCCGCACGGTGGAGGGCCGCACGCCGCACTCCCTGCACGCCTATTTTCTGCTGCCCGGCGACATGGCCGCACCCATCGTCTACGAGGTGGATCGCATCCGCGACGGCGGCAGCTTCAGTGCACGGCGGGTGCAGGCGATCCAGCACGGCCGACCGATCCTGTCGATGATCGCTTCCTTCCAGGTACCGGAGGACGGCCTGAGCCATCAGGCGTGGATGCCAGAAGTCCCGCCGCCAGAAGCCCTTAAGAACACCAACGTGCTGATCCCGGAATGGCTGGCGGCAGCAGGCGAAGTACACCCGCGCATCCACGCTTCCCTGACGCGCCATCCAGCCGTCGAGTTCCGCCCCGTCTACCCGTGGAACCCACTCGTGCCGGACGTGACGCAGCCGCGCCAGGCCATCTGGTTCCGCATCGGCCAGCAGTTGCCGGACGACCCCATGCTGCATCGCTGCCTGCTGGCCTATGCCAGCGACTTCAATCTGATCGGCACCGCGCTGCGCCCGCATGGCAAGAGCTGGTATTCGCCCGACATGCAGGTGGCGAGCCTAGACCATGCGCTGTGGTTTCACCGCGATGCGCGCGTGGACGACTGGCTGCTCTACTGCATGGATTCGCCCAGCGCACAGTCCGCCCGCGGCATGACACGCGGCCTGATCTACGACCGCAGCGGCCGGCTCATCGCCAGCGTGGCGCAAGAGGGCTTGATGCGGCACACCGAAACGAAACATGCAGGTGCGGTTAAGGCTTGATCTTTCTTAATCGTGTCTCAATGCAGCACATTGGAGAGACCGCAATGCCCTACCAACATCTTCTGGTCGCTGTAGACAACACCGAAGACCGCGCCCCGCTGCTCACTAAAGCCAAGGCGCTGGCCAGCAGCTTCGGCGCGCGGCTCAGCGTGGTTTCGGCAATGGCACCGACACCCATCAATACGTTTGCCGGGGATGTGGGCGGCATGCTGCCGCTGGTGGTGGAGCCGCAGTGGTCGAACGAATTGCGCGATGAACTGCGCAAAAACCTGTGTGCAGCCTGTGCGCCACACGGCATTGACGATGCCAACATCCATCTGGTGCTGGGCATTGCCGACAGCGCCATCCTCGATACCGCCAAGGAGCTGGGTGCGGACCTGATCGTCATCGGCCACCGCCAGCATCACGGCCTGTTCTCGAATGTGTTTGCGCACACCGACGAGAACGTGGTGGGCAAGGCCGTATGCGATGTGCTGGCAGTGGTGTTGGCCTGAGCTCTACAGCATGCCTTTGAGGAAGTGCCCGGTGTAACTGCCCTTCACCTTGGCGACTTGTTCCGGCGTGCCCTGCGCCACGATCTTGCCGCCGCCACTACCGCCCTCGGGGCCGAGATCGAGAATCCAGTCCGCGCGCTTGATGACATCGAGATTGTGTTCGATCACCACCAGCGTGTTGCCGGCATCGCGCAGGCGCTCGATCACCTTCAGCAACTGCGCGACGTCGTGAAAGTGCAGGCCCGTCGTCGGCTCGTCGAGGATGTAGAGCGTCTGCCCGGTGTCGCGGCGTGACAGCTCCTTGGCGAGCTTGATGCGCTGCGCTTCACCGCCACTGAGTGTCGTCGCGTTCTGACCGAGCGTGATGTAGCTCAGGCCGACGTCGAGCAGGGTCTTGAGCTTGTTGGCGAGCGCGGGCACCGGCTTGAAGAACTCGTGAGCGGCTTCCACCGTCATGCCCAGAACTTCGTTGATGCTCTTGCCCTTGTATTTGATTTCGAGCGTTTCGCGGTTGTAGCGCTTGCCCTTGCAGGTGTCGCAGGTGACGTAGACATCCGGCAGAAAGTGCATCTCGACCTTGATGAGCCCATCGCCCTCGCAGGTCTCGCAGCGCCCGCCTTTCACGTTGAAGCTGAAGCGCCCGGCTTCGTAGCCGCGCGCGCGTGATTCCGGCACCTCGCAGAACAGTTCGCGGATCGGCGTGAACAGGCCCGTATAGGTCGCCGGGTTGCTGCGCGGCGTACGGCCAATCGGCGACTGGTCGATGTCCACCAGCTTGTCGAGATGCTCCATGCCGCGCACCGCTTTCGCCGCCGACCAGCGCGAAGCCGCACCATTCAAATGTCGTGCGGCGTAGTTCATCAGTGTGTCGTTGATGAGTGTGGACTTGCCGCTGCCGCTGACACCGGTGACGCAGGTAAAGAGGCCGCAGGGGATTTCCGCCGTGACGTTTTGCAGGTTGTTGCCGGTGGCGGACTCGATGACGATCATCTTCTTCGGGTCGGGCGCGCGGCGCGTCTTCGGCACTTCGATCTTCACTGCGCCGCTGAGGTACTGGCCGGTCAGCGAATTGGGGTTGGCCAGCACCTGCGCGGGTGTGCCTTCGGCGACGATGCGGCCGCCATGCACGCCCGCACCGGGGCCGATATCGACCACGTAATCGGCACTGCGGATGGCGTCTTCATCGTGCTCGACCACGATCACGGTGTTGCCGATATCGCGCAGATGCACCAGCGTTTTCAGCAGGCGCTCGTTGTCGCGCTGATGCAAACCAATCGAAGGTTCATCGAGCACATACATCACGCCCACCAGGCCCGCGCCGATCTGGGACGCCAAGCGTATGCGCTGCGACTCGCCGCCGCTCAGCGTCTCGGCGCTGCGCGCCAGCGTCAGGTAATCCAGACCCACGTTGTTCAGAAAGCCGAGGCGCGCGACGATTTCCTTGAGGATCTTCTCCGCGATCTCGCCCTTGTGGCCGGGCAGCGTCATCTGCGTGAACCAGGCTTCGGCGTCGCGGATCGAGAGGGCTGTCAGTTCGTGCAGCGGCTTGTCGGCGACGAAGACATTGCGTGCCGTGCGGTTGAGGCGCGCACCGCTGCAATCCGGGCAGGCCTTGCTGCTCAAGTAGCGCGCCAGCTCTTCCTTCACTGCCAGTGATTCGGTCTCTTTGTAGCGGCGCTGCAGGTTGGGGATGATGCCCTCGAAGCGATGCAGGCGGGTGATGGATTTGCCGTGCACGTCGGGATAGGTGAATTGCAGTTTTTCTTCGCCGCTGCCGTGCAACACCAGGGCCTGCACCTTGGCCGTGAGCTTGTCGAAGGGCTTGTCGGTATCGAAGCCGTAATGCTTCGCCAGCGACTTGATGAGCGCCCAGTAATAGGCGTTCTTCTTGTCCCAGCCTTTCACCGCGCCGTCTGACAATGACAGGTCGGGGGCGACCACGACGCGATCGGGGTCGAACACCTGCATGGTGCCCAGGCCATCGCAGGTCTGGCAGGCGCCGTGCGGGGCGTTGAAGCTGAAGATGCGCGGTTCGAGTTCCGGCACCGAGTAGCCGCAGTGTGGGCAGGCCATGCGGTTGCTGAAGGTGATCTCGGCCGCCGTATTGGCCTCGCCATGCGGGCCGACCAGCACCAGGCCATCGCTGAGGCGTAGCGCGGTCTCAAAAGACTCGGTGATGCGCTGCTTCACATCGACGCGCACCTTGAAGCGATCGACCACCACCTCGATGTCGTGCTTGAGCTTGCGGTTGAGGGCCGGCACCGCGTCGATCTCGTGCACATGGCCGTTGACGCGTACGCGCACGAAGCCCTGCGCACGCAGCTGCTCGAACCAGTCCGCGTGCTCGCCCTTGCGACCGCGCACCACGGGGGCAAGGATCATCCACGCCGATTCCGCAGGGAGTGCAAGCACGTGATCGACCATCTGCGACACGCTTTGCGCCTCCAGCGTCACGCCATGATCGGGGCAGCGCGGCGTGCCAACGCGGGCGAACAGCAGGCGCAGGTAGTCCTGAATCTCGGTGACGGTGCCCACCGTCGAGCGCGGGTTGTGGCTGGTGCTTTTCTGCTCGATGGAAATCGCAGGGCTCAAGCCCTCGATCGAGTCGACATCAGGCTTGTCCATCATCGAGAGAAACTGCCGCGCGTAGGCGCTGAGCGATTCCACATAGCGGCGCTGGCCCTCGGCGTAGAGCGTGTCGAACGCGAGCGAAGATTTGCCCGAACCGGACAAGCCCGTGATGACAATCAGCTTGTCGCGCGGCAGCGTGATCGAGACATTCTTGAGGTTGTGCGTACGCGCACCGCGTATGCGTATTGCGTCCATAGCCATGGGGCGGGAAGACCGGAAAAGGGATCGACTACTATACGGCCCCTTCGTTGCCTGATTGCGCCCTGCGCCTTGCATTTCTACTGAACTCGCGCCGCCGATCCCCTGCACCACCCGCAATGAACGCCCTCGAAATCCGCGCCACCATTGGCCTTGCGCTGATCTATGCGCTGCGCATGGTGGGTATGTTCATGATCCTGCCCGTGTTCGCGCTCTACGCGCATGGCCTGCCGGTGCCAGCGACCGACATTCAGATCGGCCTCGCCATCGGCATCTACGGCCTGGTGCAGGCCACCCTGCAAATCCCGCTCGGCATGGCGTCGGATCGCTTCGGCCGCAAGCCCATCATCGTCATCGGCATGATCCTGTTCGCCGTCGGCAGTTTCGTCGCCGGTGCCAGCGATGACTTGTTCTGGATCACTTTCGGCCGCGCGGTACAGGGCTTGGGCGCGGTGTCGTCGGCAGTGTCCGCCCTGCTGGCCGACCTCACCCGCGACAGCGTGCGCACCACGGCGATGGCGATACTGGGCGCCGGCATGGGCCTCGCCTTCATCGGCGCATTGGTGGCAGGGCCGGTAGTTTCGGGGGTGATTGGTGTGCCGGGCATTTTCAACGTCACCGGCGTGCTGGCCCTCGCCGCCATCCCCGTCGTGCTCTGGCTGGTGCCCGTGGCCCCACAGCCACAAGCCAGCAATGCCGGCGTGATGACGGTGTTGCGCGACACACAATTGCTGCGGCTCGATGGCGGCATCCTGTTGCTGCACGCGCTGCTCACCGGCCTGTTCGTCGCCGCACCCTTTGCCATCGACGAGACGCTGCAACTGCCGAGCGAACAGCACTGGAAGCTCTATCTGCCGGTGCTCATCGTCTCGATCCTGCCGGTGTTCCCGCTGGTCAAGCGCGCTGAAAAAACCGGCGGCGTGCGCGGATTGTTCCTGACCATGATCGTCACGCTGGCGGTGAGCCTGGTGCTGCTATCCACCCTGCATGCGCAGCCCGTGGGCTTGGTGATCGCCATGGGCGTGTTCTTCGTCGCCTTCAACTGCCTCGAAGGCCTGCTGCCCTCGCTGATCTCCCGCCGCGCACCGGCCGACCGACGCGGCGCCGCACTCGGCGTGTATTCCAGCGCCCAGTTTCTGGGGCCGATGCTCGGCGGCAGCCTGATTGGCGCGACGAAAGGGCACTATGGTTTGAGTGCGGCGTTTGCGGTTGCCGCCCTGTTGCCGCTCATTTGGCTAACATTCGCTATCCACCTCGCCGCACTCCACGCGCGCGAACCACTCACAAGCAAATAAAAGGGGATTCTCATGGCCCGTGGCGTCAACAAAGTCATTCTCATCGGCAATCTCGGCAAAGACCCCGAGGTCAAATACTTCCCCTCCGGCGGCGCGCTGTGCAACGTCACCATCGCCACCAGCGAGAGCTGGAAGGACAAAACCACCGGCGAGCAGAAAGAGCGCACCGAGTGGCACAACGTGGTGTTCAACAACAAGCTCGCCGAGATCGCCGGCCAGTATCTGAAGAAGGGCAGCAAGGTCTACGTCGAAGGCTCGCTGCGCACCCGCAAGTGGGAGAAAGACGGCGTTGACCGTTACACCACCGAAGTGCTCGTGCAAGACATGCAGATGCTCGACGGCAAGCCCGGTGCCGGCGGGGAAGGCGGCGGCGGTTATTCGCGCAGCTCCAGCTACGAGAAACCAGCCGGCGCGCCGCAGCAGCGCCGCGAGTCGCCCGCACCGCAACCCGCACCGATGGATGACAGCGGCTTCAGCGACGACGACATTCCGTTTTAATGGAGAGTGGTGCAAGCTGGCGGCGACATGGACTCCGTCACTCAACTGCTGGGACGCGCTTCTGCCGGGGATGCCTCGGCAGTGCAGCAGTTATTTGCGGCGCTCTACCCGGATATTCGCCGCATTGCCCGCGCGCGGCTGGCTGAAGCCGGCGGTGTCACCGGCCTGAACACCACGGCGCTGGTGCACGAAGGCTTCATCAAGATGGCCGCCAACGAAGGCCTGCACGGCCAGGAGCGTGTGCAGTTTTTTGCCTACGTCGGCCGCGCTCTGCGCAGCGTGGTGCTCGATCACCTGCGCGCCGTGGCGGCCACGAAGCGCGGCGGCGGCTTGCAGATGGTGACTCTCTCACACGCCGACGAAGCGCCCGATACCAACCCCGCCGCCGTCGACATGCTGGTGCTCGACGCCGCCCTGGCGCGCATGGCCGAACTCGACGAGGCGCTGGCGCATACGGTGGAGATGCACTGCTTCGCCGGCCTGACCATCGCCGAGATCGCCGAGGCACGCGGTGTCGCCACCCGCACGGTTGATCGCGACCTCAAGAAGGCGCGGCTCTTGCTGGCGGATCTTCTGGAAAGCTGAAACAGCCTTGTCGTGATGCCTTGCGGTTTCGCGTCTACATATTTAGATCTACATCACAAAACGGGAAGGCTATGAATCGCGCGGAATGGTTACGCCTCTCGCCCCTGCTCGATGAACTCATCGAACTCGATGCGCCCGCGCGCGAGGTTTTTCTGGCGGGCCTGGCGACTGACACGGCCATACCGCTGCGCAAGCTCCTGCAGCGCGAGTTGGCCAACACCGTGCCGGCACATCGCCTGCTGTCGCAGCCCGCATTCTCGGCCGCCCTCGATGGCGCACTGCGTGTGGAAAAGCCCATAGACGGCGAGACCGACGCTGCCGTAACCGGCCAGTCTTTCGGTCCCTGGCAGATCAGCCGCAAGCTGGGCAGCGGCGGCATGGGCGAGGTGTGGCTGGCCGAGCGCGCGGATGCGCTCTACGACGGCAAGGCCGCCATCAAGCTGCTGCGCAACAGTGGCGATGCCAGCCGTCTCACCGCCCGTTTCGGTCGTGAGCGTCAGGCGCTGGCGCGACTCGCGCACCCCGGCATCGCCCGGCTGCTGGATGCAGGTATCGAAGGGCAGCAGCCCTATCTGGTGCTCGAATACGTGCACGGCCAGCCGCTGCCCGAGTATGTGCAGGCCCATGCCCGCAGCGTGGTACAGCGCGTGCGGCTCGCACTCGCCATCGGCCGCGCGGTGGAATACGCACACGGCCGGCTCATCGTTCATCGCGACCTGAAACCCAGCAATGTGCTGGTCACCGACGAAGGCGAGGTGAAGCTGCTGGACTTCGGTATCGCCAGTCTCATCGACGAGCCGCACAGCGAGCAAACCTCGCTCACCGGCCTCTACGGCCGTGGCCTCACGCTCGACTATGCCGCGCCGGAGCAGATCACCGGCGAGCACACGGGTGTGGGCGTCGATGTATTTTCCCTCGGCGTGATGCTGTTCGAGTTGCTGGCAGGCGAGCGGCCCTTCAAACCCGCCAAGGCAGGCCGCGCCGCACTCGAATACGCGGTGCTGCACCAGCCCGCACCGCGTCTGTCGCAACGAGCGAAGGGCATCCCCGCCAGCCTCGATGCAGTGCTCGCCAAGGCCCTGCAAAAATCGCCGGAAGATCGCTACCCGACGATGGCAGCCTTCGTCGCCGATCTCGAACGCTGGCTCGAACACCGCCCGGTGCTGGCGGCACAGGGCAGCTGGCAGCGCGACACCGTGCTGTGGCTGCGCCGCAACCGGCTGGCAGCGGGCTTGAGTGCCGCGGTCATCGCCTCGCTCGCCGTCGGTTTGAGCGTGGCCCTGTGGCAATCGCAGCAGGCGCAGACGGCGGCGATGCGCGCCGAGTTGCAGGCTGCGCGGGCCACGGCGGTAAGTCGCTTCATGTCTGATCTGTTTCGCGCCGCCGACCCCGAGCAGACCAAGGGCGCTTCGCTCACCGCGCTCGATGTGCTCGATGCCGGCGCCAAGCGCCTGCTGGCGGCGGCGGGCGAAGACGCCGAAATCCGCGCAGAACTCGGCGGCGCACTGGGCGAGACCTATGCCTCGCTGACGCGCCCCGACAAGGGCATACCGGTGTTGCAGGCAGCGGTGAACAGCGCCGCCCTCGCCTATGGCCCCGACGATGCGCGCACCGCGCGTCTGCAACTCATCCTCGCCAAGGCCGAATCGCAGAACGAGCAATATCCCGAGGCTGTGGCGCGTTATAACGCCGCCATCCCGGCGCTGGAAGCCAGCGGCGAAACCACCAGCGAGGCGGTGCTGATCGCCCGCGGCTACTGGGCCTATTGCCTGGGCAAGACCGCGAAGTTCGACGAGGCCGACGCCATTCTCGAAGAAACCCGCAAGCGCGCACTGGCGACACACGGTGAGAAAAGCTGGGTCTACACCGACGCCGTCAACGCCGCCGCCACCGTGCGCACCATCCGCAGCGACTGGGCCGGCGCGCGCACGCTGCTCGCCTCCATCGAGCCGCAGACACTCAACCCACCCGAGGGCCACCGACAGGACGCACTCACCATGCGTCTCAATCTCACCAACACCTTCGCGCGCACCGGGGCGCTCGACGAAGCACTCAAGCGCCAGCCACAGATCGTCAAGGACTACACCGATCTGCTCACTGCCGAAGGCAATCAGACGCTCGCCGCGCGCTGGTTTCTGGCCGACACCTACAAGCGCGTCGGGCAGTTCGAAAACTGCGCGAAGGAATACACCGCACTCGCTGAAGCGCGCACGCGTATCTCCGGGCCTGAGCATCCGCTCACGGTCGATGTGGTCTCGAAGGTGGCGATGTGCCGTCGGCTGACGGGCGAAATGGACTTGAGCCGCGACTACGCCGCACGGGCGGCCGCAGCACTCACCCCCAACGACGAACCGCCGCAGCGCACGACGCTGCGGGTAGTCTCCACGCTTGCCAATCTGGTGGCCGATACGGGCGATGTGGCGAAGCTCGAGCCCATGCTGGCGCGCATGCAAAAACTGATGACGGCCCTCAAGGTGCAGGGCCGCGACGACCGCATCTACGAAGCGATGCTGGGTGCGCACCTGCTAGTGCTGCGTGGCAAGCCCGCTGACGCACTCGCGCATTACGAGCTGGCGCGCAGCGAGGCCGCGACCTCGATGCAGAATCTGGCGCCTGAGGCCTACTACGCCTATCTGCTCACGCTTTCGGGGCAGCCGCAGGCCGCAGCCGCCCAGCTCGCCAAGGCCCGCAAGCTGGGGGCGGCGCAATACCAGCCTGATTTTCAGCTGTTCGCAGCGCTCGACTACGTCGAGAGTCTCGGCAGCAGCGCCGCACTCACGCAAAGTGCTGCGCTCGAAAAACTCGCTGCCGCTTATCCCGTGCCAGTGAAGCTGCCGCTGTCACCGCTTTGGTTTGGGCTGATGTAGCGGTCCGCAACAGGGTGCGATGTCGTGATGCCGTGACAGATGGCGTCTATTGGAAGACCACTACCCAGGAGACGCTCCGATGATCCGCCATCCGCTGCTGCTGCTCTCAGCACTCGTCGTGACCCTCGCCCACGCCCAGCCACAGGCCACGCCGGGCGAATACACCTACAGCGTCAAGGTCAAGATGATGGGCATGACCATGCCGGCCATCGACTTCAAGCAGTGCGTCACCAAGAAAGACATCGAAGACGGCAAGGCCTACGTCAACACCGAGAAGCAGGCCGATTGCAGCGATACGAAATTGCAGTGGTCCGGCAACGACTTCACGGTAGAGAGCAGCTGCAAGAACCCCGACCGCACCATGAGCGGCAAGGGCACGGCTACCAGCGAAAGTTTTGATCTGACGATGGATGTGCAGATGGGGGGCGGCATGCCGATGAAGCAGAAGCAGACGGTGAGCGCAAAGCGCATCGGCGATTGCGCCGCCAAGCCCTAGCCGCAGCCGCGCCCTGTCGCTAGGGTGCGCGTCTCGAACTCGCGCTCGATTCAGAGCACACTCAAATCATTCTGAAGGGAGATTTACATGCCGCGCCATCTGACTGTGATTGGGCTGATCGTCTTCGCCTTGTTTGGCAGCGTGGCGCAAGCCACTGACGTGCCCACCAAAGACGCCAAGGGCCTGAAAGACCCACCCGGCCTGTCCCGCTTCACCGGTTCGGCGCTGTTCCTCAACGAGTTCGCCGACTACGACGAGATCAAGGCGCCCGCAGCGGTCGTGAAATACGCGGACGAGGCGCAGACCAAGCTCACGGCGGCGCAATTTGCCCAGGCCAGCGGCCAGCGCTGGCGGCTGATGTACGCCATTCCGCCCAACCGTTCGCCCATCGAGGTGGTGCGCAACTACCAGCAGCAACTCCTGCCCAAGGGGTTTGCCACGCTGTACGAATGCTCGGGCGACGATTGCGGTGCGGCGGTGGGCAGCTATACCGGCGGCAGCACTGACAGCTTTTTCAACCTGCTGTATCCCCGCACCGAATACGCCAAGTGGACAGACGCCAACGCCGTTAGCTGCGCGGGCGGCAACCTGATGACCGACGTGCTCTACACCGTGCTGAAGAACGACAAGACCGGCGAGCTGGTGGCACTCGCCACCCACCGCCCCGGCATCGTCTCGGTGTACTGCCCCGAGGAAGAGTGGAAAAAGCACCTGTTCGCCACCGTCGTTTATGTGAAGCCAAAGCTCATGGAAACCAACATGAAGCTGGAGGCCAGCGCACTGGAAAAAGCGATGGGCGAGACCGGCAAGGTGGCCATCTACGGCATCCTGTTCGATACCGCCTCGGCCACCATCAAGCCGGAGAGCAAGCCCTCGCTCGACGAGATTGCCAAGCTCCTGAAGAAGGAGACCAAGCTCAATCTGCATATCGTTGGCCACACCGATGGCGAGGGCACGCTGGCGAGTAATTTCGACCTCTCCAAGCGCCGCGCCGAGGCGGTGCGAGCCGCACTGATCAAGGACTACGGCATCGCCGGCACGCGACTCACCGGCAATGGCGTGGCCTCGCTCGCACCGGTCGCACTCAACACCACCGACGAAGGCCGCGCGAAGAATCGGCGTGTCGAGCTGGTGCCTTTTTAGGGCGCCCTGTCGTGATTACCCACGCGATGGCGTCTTAAGACACAAGCCTGAAAGGAAACCCACCATGCGCCACGCCCTTATTGCCACTGCCCTGTTGTTGCTCGCGCCGCTGGCGCAAGCAGAGTCCATCCCCCTGCGGGCGGGCCTCACGCTCACCAGTAATGCCAGCGGGCCCGGCGGCAAGAGCAGCAGCACGACGATCGTCACGGCGATCACGCCGCGTCTGGTGAAGCTCGCCGTCACCGGCCAGCAGGCGGATGGCAGCAAGCTGGCCAGCACCCGCAACGTGCGCGTGCAAGACCTCCAGAGCGCGCGCAGCATTCACCCCACTTTCGCAAACGGCAAAACCGAACTGTTCGAGAACAGCACCGCCATCGGCACGTCGGCGCTGGTGCTGGGCGAGCTCAAAGCGGGCGGCAGCACGCTCAGCCTCGACGTCGGCGGGCTCAGCATGAAGGCGGGTCTCACGGGTGCGGGGGTGACCAATGCACTCGACGGCATGCTCGAAGGCATGGGCGGCTTTGCCGGCATCAGCGAGGCGCTCGAAGCCGCCGGCGCAAGTGGTGTGATCGATGCCAAGGACCTCGCCGAAGGGCAAGACACCATGGGTGCCATCGGCCAGTTGCAGATGGTGGAAGGGCTGCTGAAATCCGCCGGCAAGACCACCGTGTCAGTGCTGGTCAATGGCCAGAAAACCGCGCTGCCAGGCATCGTCGCCAAGGGTCGCCTCGGCGATGCCACCGACGCCGAGCTGGTGTTTCTCGATGACCCCGCCAACCCGCTGCTGCTGAAGTCGAAAATTGGCGACGAAACGAGTCAGCTGACGCGCATCGACTACCCGGCGCTGAAGTGATGCGCGCACTGCTCGCCAGTATTTTGCTGCTGAGTGCGGCGGCGCAGGCCGAGGCCTCGCGCATTCCGCTCGTGGCCGGCACGGTCTACACCTATGCGGCCTCGTTCCCCAAGGGCGACGAGGAACACATCGTCACCCTCACCGCCCTCGACGACGCCGAGGCGAGTTTTGCGGTCGAGTTCCGCACCGCCGCCAACGCCAAGGGCCAGCCCGAAGTGATGACCTCGGTGCGCCGCGTGCGGCGGCAGGATCTGCTCACCGGCAATCGCATCAACAACATCTTTCAGACCGGCGATGCCGAGCTGTTCCCGGGCAGTACCTTCATGCACCTTTCTGCTGCGGCCCTGCAAACGCTCAAGAGCGGCGCACCGCTGCCCTTCGTGCTGGGCACCATCAAGGATTTTCAGGGTATGGGCGGCAACGACGGCCTGTTCGCGCTGGTGCCCTCCGGCCGCAAGTATTTTCGCGGCCCGCTGCAACGCGTTGGCACGGCTACCGTGCCGCAGACGGTGCTGGTCAATGGCGTGGCGACCGTGCTCGACAGCATCGAAGCCAAAGGCAGCCTGAGCGTGGGCGGCGAAACCGTGCAGGCCCACGACTGGTGGCTGGACGACCCGCAAAACGCGGTCAATCTCAGGAGCGATCACAGCCAGCTGGTGCGCATCGATTTCCCCCAGCCGGCACCGGAAAAAACCCTGGCGCAAAGCCTGAGCACCGGCGACTGCCGCGTGACGCTGCCGGGCATCTATTTCGACACCGCGAGTGCGACGCTGCTGAAGCAGTCCGATGCCGCACTCGCCACCGTTGCCAAGCTGCTGAAAGCCAATCCCGCCTGGACGCTCACCGTGGAAGGTCACACCGATAACGTCGGTGGTGCGGCCTACAACCTGGATCTCTCCAAGCGCCGCGCCGCCGCCGTACAAGCCGCGCTGCAAGCCAGCCATGGTGTGGCCGCCAAACAACTGAGCGCCAGCGGCTTTGGCCTCACCCGCCCCGTGCAAGACAACGCCACGCTCGAAGGCCGCGCCGCCAACCGCCGCGTCGAACTCGCGCGCGCCTGCAAATGACACCGCCACTGGAACTCACCATGCGCTCCTCACTCACTCATTTCTCAACGGCACTTGCCGCAGCCCTACTACTGATCGCCTGCGGCAAAAGCAGCACGCCGCCGGCCGCCAGCGCCGCCGCCCCAGTTGCTGAAGCCACCGCCGCAAGCCCGCAAGCCAAGGCCGATCCCCACGACCCCTGCCGCCTGCTGGAACCGAAGGAAGTCGAGGCTGCACTCGGCGCACCCCTCGCCGGTGCGCCCTTCCGCGCCGAGAGTGCCAACCGCAGCGACGGCGGCACGCCGCTACCCGAGGGCGATGCCTGCTGGTACGAGACGGCCGACCACCACAACATCGCCATCGAGGTCACCTGGAAGGATGCGGGCGCGGTACTCTCGGGCATCGGTGGTTATCTCGCCAAGGCCGAGGCCGCCACCAAGGGCCTGGTGAAATTGCAGGACGGTAGCGAGCTGACCGGCGAATGGGACGAAGTGAAAGTGCTGGGCTGCTGCACCTTCATGGCCCTGCGCGGCGACGCGATGGTGGAGATCGACTTTGGCGGCAGCACCGCGAACTTCGAACAGGCGGGCGCGCTGGCCGATGCCGCACTGCGCCGCCTCGACGCACCGCTGCCCATCGACGGCACTGCCGGCATTGCGGCGGCGACGCAACGCGAAGCCCAGCGCCCGAAAGCCGGCGACCCTTGCAGCCTGTGGACGGCCGCTGACATTGAAGCGAGCGTCGGCATCCTGAAAAAGCTGGAGCCGAGCAGCGACGAGTGCACGGTCACCTTTGAAAACGACAAGGGCCGCAACGTACTGTTCGTCAGCACGGTCACCTGGCGCAATGGTTATCGCCGCTATCGCGAAGGCAACCAGATGCTGGGTGGCATGCTCGGCGCGGCACTCAAGGAAATCGGCGCGGAAGGCTCGAAAGCCGGCAAGAGCCAGACCCTCGACGGCCCCTGGGATGCCGCGCAGCAGACTGCGGTGCAGTTCAACAGCGTACGCCACGACGTGCAGATCGCCATCCGCCAGCGCGGCATGAGCCCGGATGATTTGAAGGCGCTGCTGGGGCACGCTTACGACAAACTCGAACAAACGGGGAAGGCAAAATAATGAACAGACACACTTGGCGCCATGCGCTGCTTACAACGCTACTGATTGCAGGGCTGGGCACCGCACTGGCGCAGGACGAAGAAGACAACAAGCCTGTCGTCTACGACATCGAACTCAAGCCCGATACACGCATGGACGGCGGCGTCTCGGCCTTCCTGCAAGGCGGCACCGATGAAACCGGCACGCGCTTCCAGGTGAAGGAATCGCAGCTGATGCAGCCGGTGTCGGTAGGTGTCTATACCCGCACGCCGAACGAGCATCTGCGTCTGCGCGTCGTCAAGGACGACTGGAGCAAACCGGTGCGCGACGTGACCACCGAGAATGGCCGCGTCGATCTCAATTTTCGCACCTACGACGGCTTCAAGCTGTGGGTGACGGCCGATACACCTACTGAATACCAGCTGGTGGTGTGGATGGGCGAGGAGCAAGTGCCGCAGCTACCCGCTGTGGCGGTGCCCGCGAGCGAGTACCGCGAACCCGCCACCGCTGCGGCGGCAGCGAGCAGCCCGGCCGCAGGGCATTCGTTTTCCACGCTGGAGCTGGCACTGATCGGCATGCTGGCGCTGCTCTTCATCGGCGGCGGCGCGTTCTTTCTCGGCCGTCGCAAATCTTCGTGAGACTGACCATGAACCAAAAATTTCTGATCCTCTCCGCTGCCCTGTGCTTGCCGTTGATCGTGCAAGCTGATCTGCCGGTGCGTCCGGGGCCACGGCTGTTCGATAGCAACACCGGCTCTTGGGGCACTCCGCAGGATGGCTTTACGCCCGGATCGTCAGTGCACGCCTATCACGGCGCACCGGATCCCAACCGCGATAACGTCCTGCCGCCCGATCCCGGAGCGCCATCGACGGCTGGCTCCGGATCATCGATCCGCAAACAGATCGAAACCACGATTTCGGAGTTGCCACCTCCGAATTCCACAGACAAGGGAAGCAAGACGGGCACCAACAGTGGCTCCGGCCAGACCGGCAGCAATCCAGGCAACTCGCAAGGAGCCGGCAGCAACAGCGGCCAGGCGAGCAACAGCGGTGGCTCGGGCGGCCTCAATAGCGGCAGCAGCAGCGGTCTCAATAGTGGTAGCGGCAAAGGCAGCGGCTTGAACAGTGGTGGAAGTGGCGGCAACGGCCAGAGCAACGACAACACCAAGGGCTACGACTACCTGACCAAGCAGGACGAAGCCATGGCCCCGCAAAACCCGCCCGGCGCACCGGCGCTGCCATCCAAGTGCATGGAAGAAGCCAACTGCAAGAAGTGTTTCGACGACGCACGCGCCGGCATGGACAAGACGCGGCTGAATCTGGAGAAAGTGCGCGGCATCTACAGCTATACCCACAAGTTCACGACAGCCGGTATCGCGTTCATGCAGGGTGTGGCGAACCAGGCCGGTGGCGTGGCAGCGCTGGGCGCGCAGGCCGAGGCGTTCAAGGTCAACGGCGCGCTCGACGAGTTCGACAAGACCGTCTCCGCCAAGAACACAGAGTTGCTCGGCAAGCTCAAGGTGAACCTGCAAGAGGTCGCCGCCTGTGAGGCGGAGTACTACAAGAACGACGACTGGTTCAACCGCTACGGCTTCACCTATTACCAGTTCATGCAGGCCAACTACAGCTACGTGCAGAAGCCCGGCCTGTGAAGCGCTACAGACAACACACCAGGAGTTTCGACATGCGTATTCAACACACCCTCATCGCGGCACTGCTCGCCAGCCTGGTCGTGCTGCCTGCCAGCGCCGGGGGCAAATCCAAACCCAAGCCCGTTGCGGAAGCCGAGGCTGGCGTCGACTACAGCAGCGTCTGCCATCCGGGTGCAGTCAAAGGCGAGGTGCTGTGCGAAACCTCCGAGAGCTACCAGTACTGCAAGACACTCGAAGGCAAGGGCAAGATGCGGGTCGAGGGCGATGACCCAGACAAGCCCACCAAAGTGATCTCCTGCCAGCAGGCTGGATAACAACCCGGCCATTGGGTTTTGGGGCGGGATCGGCGAGCATGGCAGCCCGCTGATCTCCAACTCTAGAGCCACGCATGAAAGCCATCGTCTGCACCACCCTCGGCGAACCTGAGCTGCTGCAATTGCAGGAAGCGACCTCGGCAGCCCTGCGACCGCGCGAGGTGCGGGTGAAGGTTGCGAGCGCGGGCGTGAACTTCCCTGACTCGCTGCAGATCGCGGGCAAGTACCAGATGAAGCTCAACCCACCCTTCACACCCGGTGCCGAAGTGGCGGGCGTGGTCACCGAAATCGGTGCCAGCGTGACGCGCCTGAAAGTGGGCGATGCCATTGCCGCCTTCGTGCCGTTTGGTGGCTACGCTGAGGAATGCGTGGTGAGTGCGGACATGGCACTGCCGCTGCCCGCAGCGCTAGACCCGGCCGATGCCGGCGGCTTTCCGCTGGTCTATGGCACCACGCTGCACGCCTTGAAGCAGCGCGGTGCGCTCAAGCCCGGCGAAACGCTGCTGGTGCTGGGCGCAGCGGGTGGCGTGGGTCTTGCCGCAGTGCAGCTCGGCAAGCTGATGGGCGCGCGCGTGATTGCCGCCGCCAGCTCGCCCGAGAAGCTCGCGCTGTGCACCACGCAGGGTGCCGACGCGGTGATCGACTACTCGAAGGAATCGCTCAAGGACGCCATCAAGACGCTCACCAAGGGCAACGGGGCCGACGTGATCTACGACCCGGTCGGCGGCGCACTTGGCGAGGAATGCCTGAGCTGCATCGCCTGGAACGGCCGTTATCTGGTGATCGGCTTCGCTGCCGGGCCCATCCCCAATCTTGCGGCCAACCGCCTGCTGCTGAAGGGCGCGGCGGCGGTCGGCGTGTTCTGGGGCGCATTCACTGCGCGCGAGCCGCAGGTCAATGCCGAGAACTTCGCGCAGCTGTTCGACTGGGTGCAGCAGGGCAAGCTCAAGCCGCATGTGTCCAAGCGCTATCCGCTCGCCGATGCCCCGCAAGCGCTGCGCGACATGATGGATCGCAAGGTCACCGGCAAGATCGTGCTGGTGCCTTAGGACGTGTTCGATACGATTCTGGTCATCTGCACCGGCAACATCTGCCGCAGCCCCATCGCCGAAGGACTGCTGAAGGTCGCCCTGCCCGGCAAGACGGTGTTGTCGGCAGGCACGATGGCGATGGTCGGCGATGGCGCTGACCCGATGTCGATCGAGGTGAGTACCGCCAACGGTCTGGATATTTCCGCACACCGCGCCCAGCAGCTCACCCTGCCCCTGCTGCAAGCCGCCGACCTGGTGCTGACGCTCGATGGCAGTCACAACGACTGGATTCACCGTCGCTACCCGCAATACCGCGGCAAGGTGCACAAGCTCGGCAAATGGCAGCAGGATGCCGACGTGCCCGATCCCTACCGTCGCCCCAAGGCGGTGTTCGAGTCGGCTTATGAGCAGATGGCCTCGCAGGTTGAGGACTGGCTGAAGCGCGTCAAGTAAACTCCGCTTCCTTTCCGCCACAGCCCCGGCTTAAGCGCCGTCCCGCTGCCATGACATTGCCCATCAAACTGGACGCGCTCGCGTCCGCCACACCCGCAGCCATCAGCGACAAGAAGGTGTTCGTCATCAGCTGGGGTTGCCAGATGAATGCCTACGACGCCGACAAGATGGTCGATGTGCTCGGCGCTTCGCACGGCTACACCCGCACGCAGAACGCCGACGAAGCCGATGTGCTGCTGCTCAACACCTGTTCCGTGCGCGAAAAAGCGCAGGAGAAAGTCTTTAGCGAACTGGGCCGCTGGCGCGAGTGGAAGGCGGCCGATCCACGTCGCGTCATCGGCGTCGGCGGCTGTGTGGCCTCGCAGGAAGGCGAGGCACTGACCAAGCGCGCGCCGATCATCGACATGGTGTTTGGTC
Organism: Stagnimonas sp.; assembly: GCA_965279705.1. Lineage (GTDB taxonomy): Bacteria > Pseudomonadota > Gammaproteobacteria > Nevskiales > Nevskiaceae > Stagnimonas. Next base: position 751,347 of record OZ257257.1, on the reverse strand, counting down.
CGCAGACCCTGCACCGCCTGCCGAAGCTGCTCGACCAGACCCGCAGCACTCACCGCACAGCGGTGGACGTGAGCTTCCCCGCCATCGAGAAGTTCGACCACCTGCCGGCCCCGCGCGCCGAAGGAGCGACGGCATTCGTCAGCATCATGGAAGGCTGCTCGAAGTACTGCACCTTCTGCATCGTGCCCTACACCCGCGGGCCGGAAGTGAGCCGCCCGCTCGACGACGTGCTGGTGGAGTGTGTGCGCCTGGCCGAGCAGGGCGTGAAAGAACTCAACCTGCTGGGCCAGAACGTCAACGCCTATCGCGGCCGCATGACCGAGAGCGGCGAGTTCTGCGACCTGGCACTGCTGATCCACTACGTGGCCCAGATCGACGGCATCGAGCGCATCCACTACACCACCAGCCACCCGGCCGAGTTCACCGACGCCCTGGCCGATGCCTTTGCCGAAGAGCCCAAGCTCGCCAGCTATCTGCATCTGCCGGTGCAGTCTGGCGCTGACCGGATCTTGGGTGCGATGAAGCGCGGCTACACCCGCGCGCAATACCTGGAGAAAATCCGCCGCGTGCGTGCGGCGCGGCCGGGTCTGTCGCTCTCCACCGACATCATCATCGGCTTCCCCGGCGAGAGCGAAGACGACTTTGCCGCCACGCTCGAAGCCTGCGAGCTGGCCGGTTTCGACTTTGCCTACTCCTTCAACTACTCGCCGCGCCCCGGCACGCCGGCAGCCAACCTGAAAGACAACGTGCCGCAGGACGTGAAAGATCGCCGCCTCGCCCTGTTGCAGGCACGCATCAAGCAGCAGGACGACGCCTACAAGCGCAGCATGGTCGGCAGCACGCAGCGGGTGCTGGTGGAGCGCGCCTCCAAGCGCGGCGGTGGCCAGGTAGCAGGGCGCGCCGCCAACAACCGCACGGTGAACTTCGATGGCGATGTGGCCTTGATCGGCCAGTTCGTGGAAGTGCACATCACCGAGGCGATGAACAACTCGCTGCAGGGCGTACTGCGCTAAGCCAGCGGTTCGTGAACGACATCCATTTTCAGCGCGCGGTAGCCGCCAACGGCATCCCCAGCGCCGTCAGCTTTCGCAGCTGGGCCGATGCGGCCCGGGGCCGACGCAAGGGCGAGATCACGCTGCGTATCGTCTCTGCCGATGAAGGCCGCGCGCTCAATCAAAGCTGGCGCGGTAAGGATTACGCGACCAATGTGCTGTCGTTCCCGATGGGCGAGAAGGACTATCTCGGCGACATCGTCATCTGCGCCGAGGTGGTGGCGCGCGAAGCGGCCGAGCAGCACAAAACGCCGCGTGCGCACTGGGCGCACATGGTTGTGCATGGCGTGCTGCACCTGATGGGCCACGACCATATCGTGGACGACGAGGCAGAAAAAATGGAGGCGCTGGAGCGTCGCCTGCTCGCCAGGCTGGGCTTCAGCGACCCCTACGCACCGCTGGCCGACGAATAGTCGTCGGCGCTTTCGGCAGTTGCGGCTACACTACGAGTCCAACCACGACGCCCACACGCCCGCAAGCTGCTTGCAGAACGTGCGCACGCCATGAACGACGGCCCTAGTAGTACCGAAACCGAATCCAACGAAGCCCACCTGCCCTGGTGGAAACGCTTCACCAATCGCCTGATTGGTGGCCCCCGTACCCGCGAAGACCTGCAAGAGCTGCTCGACGGCGCGCAGGAGGATGGCCTGGTGGATGCCGACTCGGCGCGCATGATCGAGGGCGTGTTCGAAACCAGCGAGTTGCAGGCCCGCGACATCATGGTGCCGCGTGCGCAGCTCACCTGCATCGAGCGCGAATGGTCGCTGGAGAAAATCCTGGCGACGGTGATCGAATCCGGTCACTCCCGCTACCCGGTGATCGGCGACACCAAGGACGAGATCGTCGGTATCCTGCTCGCCAAGGATCTGCTCAAGTTCACCACCGCGGCGGCCACTTTCGACCTTGATCGCGTCATGCGGCCGACGCAGTTCGTGCCGGACTCGAAGCGCGTCAACGTGCTGCTGAAAGACTTCAAGCGCAACCACCAGCACATGGCCATCGTCGCCGATGAATACGGTGGCGTCAGCGGGCTGGTGACCATCGAGGACATTCTGGAAACCATCGTCGGCGAGATCGACGATGAGCACGATGAGGCCGAGGGCGCACACATCATCAAGCAGGACGAGCGGCGTTATCTCGTCAATGCACTGACGCCCATCGCCGAGTTCAACGACCAGTTCGAGAGCGAATTCAGCGACGAGGAGTTCGACACCATCGGCGGGCTGGTGGTGCAGGAGTTCGGGCACCTGCCGCGTCGCGGCGAGAGCATCAAGCTCGGGCGTTTCCAGTTCAGCGTGCAGCGCGCCGATTCGCGCCGCGTGCAGCAGTTGCAAGTGCTGTTGTCGCAGGATTGATGCGCTGCTGGCTGTTGCTGACCGCGCTGCTGTTCGGGCTCATCGTCCCGGCACAGGCGCAGGACAACGCCGGCGACAGCCTGCGCGTCAGCCTGCTCACCTTCGCACCCGGCGAGGTCTACTGGCAGCGCTTCGGCCACAACGCCATCCTGATCGAGAACACCGTGACAGGGGCCAATGCCGTCTACAACTACGGCATGTTCGATTTCTTCCAGAAGAACTTCTTTCTCAACTTCGCACGCGGCCACATGCAGTACTGGCTCGCCGTCGACAGTCTCGAACGCACGTTGCAGATCTATGCCGATGAAGGCCGCTGGGTGCATCAGCAGGTGCTCGACCTCGACGCGGCGCAGCGTCTTCAGCTGGCCACGTTTCTCAACCGCAACGCCCAGCCAGACCAGCGCGAATACCGCTACGACTACTTCCGCGACAACTGCTCCACCCGCGTCCGCGATGCACTCGACCGCGTGCTGGGCGGCCGGTTGGCCACCACACTCAAAGCCGAGTCGGTGCCCTTCAGCTATCGCTTCGAGGGCACTCGCCTCATGCGGCCCATCGTGCCGCTGGCGCTGGGCATGGATTTCATCATGGGCCCTGCCGGCGACCAGCCGATGAGTCTCTGGGAGCAGAGTTTCGTGCCCGGCGTGCTGATGCAGGCGGTGGGCACACAACAAATCGATGGTCGGCCGCTGGTGCTGCAATCGCGCGAGCTACTGCCCAACCAGAACAGCCCCGTGGCCCCGGACGCACCGCTGCGCTGGAGCAGCACTGCTGTTACGACCGGCCTGCTGCTCGGCCTGCTGCTGGCGGGACTGGGGCACCGCAGACATCGGCTCGGCTTCGGGCTCGTCGCCACGCCGGTGCTGCTGTCTGCCGGCCTGGCTGGCGTGTTCATGCTGGCCGCCTGGATACTCACCGACCACTGGGTGATGGCGGCCAACTGGAATCTGCTGCTGTGTTCGCCGCTGGCGTTCCTGCTGCTGCCCACCGCCTGGCGTCGGCCCGGCTCGATGCCGCGCCGCCAATGGCGAGTGCTGCTGATCTGCCTGCTACCGCTGGCGGCTGGCCTGAGCCTGCTGGGCGGGCAGCAGAACGCACCCTGGGTGCTGCTCTGGGTACCCATTCATGCCGGGCTGGCCTACGGCTTGCTGCGTCGCGCCTAGCGCTGAGCGCTAGACATCCCAGCCTGGATTCACCCGCGACAGGCGCCGCAGCAGTCCCGGCCATGTCAGCTGGCCGCCCAGTCCCTTGGTCACCGCCGCCGACTGTGCCTCGATGTTGTCGAGGATGGGCTGCGGGATCATCGTCAATGCGCCGCCGCCGGACTGTGCGCGCACCTGAATCATGCAGGTGGTCTCGAACAGATACATGAAGAGGAAGGCATCGGCGATCGTGCTGCCTACCGTCAGTAGGCCGTGGTTGCGCAGCATCAGGAAGTTCTTGTTGCCGAGGTCATTCACCAGCCGCGGCTTCTCGTCGGCGTTGAGCGCGACGCCTTCGTAGTCGTGGTAGCCCAGGCTCGACAACACGAACAGCGACTGCTGCGAGATGGGCAGCACACCGCCCGCCTGCGCCGATACGGCGAGACCATTGAGGCAATGCACATGCAGCACGCAGGCGGCATCCTCCCGCGCGGCGTGGATGGCGCTGTGGATGGTGAAGCCTGCCGGGTTGATGTAGTACGGCGTCTCGCCGACCGCACGGCCGTCGAGGTCGATCTTCACCAGCGAGCTGGCGGTGATCTCCTCGAACATGAAGCCGTACGGGTTGATGAGAAAGTGGTGTTCGGGGCCGGGGATGCGTGCCGAGATGTGGGTGAACACCAGATCGTCCCAGCCGAATAGCTTGACCAGCCGGTAAGCAGCGGCAAGGTCGCAGCGCAGCTGCCACTCGGCGGGCGATACGCGCTCGCGCACGGTGGCCAGCGCGGCATGGCCGGGGACATTGATGGGCAGTTTCATGGGTCGTCTCCTCGGACTTGTTGTGGGCCGTACCATGCCAGAGCACGGGCGCGGTCGTGACGGCTTTGGGCTAGATTTGTCGTATCCCTCTGGCGGCGAGCGCACTCATGTCCGAACCCTATTTCACACCGGCCACCTTCAAGTTTCTCAAGGCGTTGAAAGCCAACAACAACAAGGACTGGTTCGCCGCGAACAAGGCCGAATACGAGGTGTCAGTGAAGGCACCGTGCCTAGCCTTCATTGCCGATCTGGCCGCCCCGCTGCAGAAGATCAGCCCGCAGCTGGTTGCCAACCCCAAGCCCGTGGGCGGCTCGCTGTTCCGCATCTATCGCGACGCGCGGTTCTCCGCCGACAAATCGCCTTACAAAACCCATGCGGGCATGAGTTTCTATCACGCCGCTACCAAGGCAGTGGCAAGAGCCGAAGGCCAGAACGCGATGATGGGCCGGCTCGATGCCCCCGGCTGCTACCTGCACATCGAACCGGGCGCATGCTTCATCGGCGGCGGCTTGTGGCATCCGCAGTCCGACACCCTGAAGCGCGTGCGGGCCTACCTGCTCAGCAACCCGGCGAGCTGGAAAAAGGCCACGCGCAGTGCCGCCTTCACCCAGCTCTTCACGCTGGAAGGCGACCGCCTGCAACGGCCGCCGCAGGGCTTCGATCCCACGCACGAGCTGATCGAAGACCTGAAGCGCAAGGACTTCATCGGCAGCGCCCCGCTCACGCAGGCGCAAGTCTGTTCGGACGAACTGCTGCCGCTGGCGATCACGCACTACAAGGCGCTGGCGCCGATGCTCGACTGGCTCTGCGGCGCGATTGATCTGGAGTTCTGAGCTTTTTTAGGCCGCGTCGCCGCGCAGCACGCGCACCTGTACTTCGAGGAACTCGGCAGTGACGTGATCAGCCGGGATCGGATCGGCCGCGACCAGACCAATCGCGGCGCGAAACCGGCGCGGCAGACGGGCACGACGCAGACGCGAGTCCTGCTTGCTCCACATGCTGCCCCAGAGGTTCTGCAGCGCCATCGGTACCACCGGTACGGGGTTGGTCGCGAGGATTTTTTCGATGCCCGGCTTGAAGGGCTGGATCTCGCCATCAGGTGTGAGGCCACCTTCGGGGAAGATACCCACCAGCTCGCCGTTTTCGAGTGCGGCGCGAATCTCGGCATAGGCTTTTTCGAGCAGAGCAGCGTTCTCCTTGGCAGGTGCGATGGGGATGACGCGCGCGGCGCGGAACAGCAGGTTCATCACCGGCAGGTTGTAGATCTTGTGGTACATGACGAAGCGCGGAGCCCTTGGCAGCAAGCCGCCGATGAGCAGGGCATCGACAAAGCTCACGTGGTTGCAGACGACGATCACCGCGCCTTCGTGCGGAATGTGCTCGAAGCCTTCGGTGCGGATGCGATAGAACACATGCACCAGCACCCACACCACCAGTTGCAGCAGCCAGATTGGGATTTTCTGAGTCAGCAGCAGCCAGACTGCACGCAGGGATTTCATGGTTTTCGTTCGAGCCGGGCGTGAAAATCGTAGAGCGCCTGCAGCACCAGATCGGGTGCCTCCACCTGCGGGTAATGGCCAATGCCGGGCAGCATCACGATGTCGGGGTTCGGGATCAGCTCCTCATAGCGCCGCGCCATGTGCTCGCCGGAGACCGGATCGGCCGCACCATTGATGAGCCGCATCGGCACCTGGGTAAACTGCATGGCAGGGATCCATCGCGGCCGTTGCACGATGCGTTCGTCGATGTAGTGGATCAGCTTGGGCATCAGCCGCTGGCCCTTGTTGTAGCTGATGAGCTGCCAGAAGGCCTGGCACTCCTCGGCATTCGGCGGCGTGTGGCTGCCGAAGACCTTGCGCAGACTCTCGGCCAGGCGCGCTTCGCTCATCCGGCTGGCCACCAGGCCGCCCAGCGGTGAGCGCAGCAGCTTTTGCACGAACAGCGGCCGATGGGTTTCCGGGAACAGGCCGCCGTTCAAGAAGGTGATGGACTTGAGCCGAATCGCGCCGCGCGTCTGCTCGTGCAACGCGAGCAGCTCCTGCGCCACGCTGACGCCATAGTCGTGAGCGAGCACATGTACTTCTCTGAGTTGCTGGCGCGCACAGAGGTTGCCGCAGAGCTCGGCCTGATCCACCAACGAGTAGACGTGGTCCTTGGGCTTCGCCGAAAAACCGAAGCCGATGAGATCCGGCGCAATCACGCGATAGCGCTCGGCCAGCGCATCCCAGACGCGGTAGAAATCCCAGGACGCGGTCGGGAAGCCGTGGATCAGCAGCAGCGCTGGTTTGCTGCCGCCGCTATCCCGGTAAAAAATCTCGTGGCCGTGGTGCGGAAACGTGCGGCCGTTCTGCTGCCACTCATCCGGGGACAGCGGTGTGAGGATCATCCTTTTCCCCTAATTTGATGCGCAACAGGTGTTTCGATTTTGCCGCGACCGCAGCGACGATCCCCAGTGTCATCGCACCACCCATGACCACGCTCGGCACCGCACCCATGAGGCGTGCCGCCAAGCCACTTTCAAATGCACCGATCTCGTTTGAGCACGACAGGAACACGCTGTTGACCGACTGCACGCGACCGCGCAAATGATCGGGCGTGAACACCTGCAGGATGGTGCCACGAATCACTACGCTCACCGAGTCGAAAGCTCCAGTGAGAAACAACGCGAACACCGACAGCCAGAACCACGGCGAGAGCGCGAAGATCAGGGTCGCGACGCCGAAGCCGGCAACGGCCAGCAAGAGGTTGCGCCAGAGCTGGCGCGTCGGCGGCAGGTAGGCGCAGGCGAACAGCGTGAGCATCGCGCCGATGGCGGGCGCGGCGCGCAGTATTCCCAGTTCGGCCGGCCCGACCTTCAGCACGTCCTCGACGAACACCGGCAGGATCGCCACCACGCCGCCGAACAGCACCGAGAACAGGTCGAGCGAAATCGAGTACAGGATGATCGGCGTGCGCTTGACGAAGTCCAGGCCTTCGCTCAGCGACTCGCGCAGGTTGCTGGCGGTTTCGGAAGGCGGTGGCACGCCGCGCGGGCGAATGCCGGCCAGCATCAAGGCAGCACAGGCGATCAGCATCAGGCTGACGATGATCGTGCCTTCCAGGCCGAAGCCGGCATACAAGAGTCCGCCGACCACCGGCCCCAGAATCGCCCCGCCCTGCCAGCCGGCCGATGACCAGGTGCTGGCATTGGGGAACAGGGCGCGCGGTACCAGAAACGATTTCAGCGAAGACGCCGCCGGCGCATACAGGCCGCGCGCCAGCCCGATTAGCGCGATGGTGGCGTAGACAGCCAGCAACAGGGTGGACTGCGCCATGCCGCTGCGCACCGGCTCGAGCGACAGACACAGCAGGACCAGTGAGGCGACCGCGATGACGCCCAGAGAGCCGAGCAGCAGCGTGCGTTTTTCGCGCCGATCTGCCAGATGGCCGCCGACCAGCGCCAGCGCGATGAAGGGCACCGCTTCAGCGAGGCCAATGAAGCCGAGCGTCAGCGGATCGTGCGTGAGCAGGTATAGCTCGTAGCCGAGTGCCACTTCCTGCGCGAGCAGGGCGACGGTGAGCAGAAACACCGCGCCGATCAGGCGGCGAAACTCCGGGTAGCGGAGTGCGGCGTAGGGAGAATCAGCGTCGAGGGGGTCAGCAGGGCGGCTCATAGCCGCACATTGTCAGCTACCAGCGCACCGTCGAATAGGCGGCGGCATTGTTTGAAGCCCTTTTATCGCGCGGGTGATGCCAAGGGATGAAACGCTCTTCAACGTCCATCTGGCCTGCGAACTGGTCGAACACGTAGATGCCTGCCTCGCTCGCGCGGAGAAAAATCGCAGCGTGCTTGTTGCCGTTGGCCTTGCCCTTTTGCGGGTAGCGGCCTTTCTTGAAGGTGGCGATAGCGGTACCGGGACGAATGTTGTCCCAGCTGGCTTTCAGCTTGCGGCCTTCCTTCCAGAACAAGGTGCGCGGTGCGTCCATCAAGGCCTTGAGCAGCTGCACGCACTCGGCGCGGCCGCGCTCGTCCTTGACGGCCGGCATGACGATCTTCTCTTCTTCGGTGGGCAGCGTGCCGTCGTAGACGCGTTCGCTGGCGGCATCGCGCTGGACGATGGCTTCTACGGGCTGCTGTAGCGCAACTTCGACGGGCTTTGCGCTCTTCTTGCTGGATTTGGCCTTGCTGACCGTGGCAGCCTTTGAAGGCTTTCTGGATTTGGCCTTGCTGGTTTTGGTGGCCTTGGTGGTTTTGGTCGCCTTGACGGTCTTTGTGGTCTTGCCGGCTTTTGAAACCTTGGAAACGTTTTCAGCCTTGGCACTGGCCGGCACACTCCACAATCCAGAGCCCAGCAGCAGGGCCAACATCGGTATTGCAATCCAACGCATACGTTTTTTCTCCACCAATCCAGTTCAATCTATTGGGTGCGGCTCTTAAGACAGTATTGTTAGTCGAAATGAGGCCGCCGTCAGTTCACCAGTATGTGATGCGAAATACGGGCCAACAATCGTAACCCGCCCACACAAATTGTGATCGCAACCTGAATGAGAGGCTCTTCGTAAGCCTCAGGGCGAGGCTTCCTGGCCACTCCATTCCACTGCCCATTGATACAGCGTCTGGCGCTTTTCGCCAGTGAGCGTGGCCGCCAGACGGGCCGCCTTGGCGGGCGGCAACTCGGTGAGAAGGGCGCGCAGCAACTGTCGCGCGTCCAGTGTGGTGGGCTCGTTGCGCGGCGGGGCGCCCGCTACCGCCAACACGAACTCGCCGCGCAGGCGGTTGATATCGGCCGCCAGCCAGGCCGGCAACTCCGTGGCCGGTAGTCGCACGCTTTGCTCGAATCGCTTGGACAGCTCCCGCGCCAGAAACACCAGGCGCTCGCTCCCCAATATGGCCGACAGATCCTCCGCGCATTCGACGATGCGATGCGGCGCTTCGTAGAACACCCAGGTGCGCGGCTCCGTCGCCAGTGCTTGCAGGCGGGCGCGGCGGGCACTGGGCTTGGCAGGCAGGAAACCGGCAAAGATGAACTCGTCGGTTGGCAGACCGGCAATGGAGAGTGCCGCCGTCACCGCGCAGGGGCCTGGGATGGCCTGCACCGTCAGCCCGGCCTGCCGCGCGGCATCCACCAGCGCATAGCCGGGGTCGGACACCAGCGGCGTGCCTGCATCGCTGACCAGCGCCAGCGTCTTGCCGGCTTGCAGCTGGGCGATGACCTCAGTGGCGATGCGCGATTCGTTGTGGTCGTGCAGCGCCTTCATCGGCTTGCTGACGCCGAAATGCGCGAGTAGCTGTGCCGTGGTGCGGGTGTCTTCAGCACAGATGGCATCGACGGCCGACAGCACCTTCAAGGCACGCGGCGAGAGATCGCCCAGATTGCCTATGGGCGTGGCCACCACGTAAAGGCAGCCGGGCAGCAGCGGGTCATCAACAAGGGCATTCATGGCGGCGTATTGGGAGGTGCGTGCCATACTTTACGCATGTCGCTTCCGCTCCTGATCCGGCCCCGCGCCGCCCTCGTCGCCCTGCTCGTTGCGCTGCTGCGCCAGGCGGCTGTCGCGCAGGATGGTGCCGCAGAAAATCTACCGTCCCTCGCGGCCATCGCCCAGCCCGTCAGCATCCAGACAGAACTGCTGCAACGCGCTGAAGCACAGTTTGCGCTGGGTGATGTGGCTGCCGCGCTCAACACACACGGCGTGCTTGAAACCGCACTCACCGGCAGCGCCCGCAGCAACAGTCGCGACAGTCTGTGGCGCTCGCTCAATGCGCTGCCCGCAAACACGGATTTCTCCACCGTGACCGAACCCGTCGCCAAGGGCTGGGTGCAGTTGATGCAACTCGCCAAAAGCGGCGCACCGCTGTCAGCCTACGAGGATTGGCGGCAGCAGCATCCCGACCATCCCGGCGAATCGCAGATTGCCGCCGGTTTGGTGACAGCCAGCAGCGCCACACCGCGCAGCGCACGACAGATTGCTCTGTTGCTGCCGCTGAGCGGCCCGCTGGCGGCCGCGGCCAAGGCGATCAGCGCCGGCGCCGAAGCGGCCCAGAAACGCGCGGGGCCTGAAGCACCCATTGCAAAAGTATTCGATACCAGCGCCAGCCTAGAGGCCGCACTCGCCCGCGCCACCACACAAGGGGCGATGGCGCTGGTCGGCCCTCTGCGCAAAGAAGACGTCGCCAGCCTCGCCGGCCGCACGCCGCAGCTGCCGACCATCACCCTCAACTATCTGGACAACGGCCGCGTGCCGCCGGCAGGGCTCGTCCCTTTTGGCCTGGCACCCGAAGACGAGGCGCGTGCTGCCGCTGAACACGCAGTGGGTCGCAGTCTGCTGCGGGCCGTTGTCTTCGCGCAGGAGGGCGACTGGGGCAGCCGCGCCGCGGCCGCATTCAAGTCGCAGTTCGAGTTGCGCGGCGGCACGGTGCTGGTGTCGGAAACCTTCCGGGCAGGCGCGGTGGATTTCACTGCGCAGCTCAAGCGCGTGCTGGGCATCAGCTATGCCGAGACGCGCGGCAAGCAGCTCACTGCAACCGGTGTGAAAGCCGAGCTGCAACCGGTGCCTCGGGGCGATATCGACGTGATGTTTCTGGCGGCTCGCAGCGCCCAGGCCAAGTTGATCTGGCCGCAGATGCGCTACCTGCGCGCCGGTCGCATCGCCACTTATGCGCTCGGCGTCGCCGCCGATGCCGGTAATCGCGACCTCGGCCGCCTGAACGTCTGCGATGCACCGTGGCGCATCGAAACCCAGGGCACGATTGCCGCCCTGCGCGGCGAGCTAGCCGCTACTAATCCGCGCACCGCCGATACCCAGCGCCTGTTCGCGCTGGGCTACGACGCCTACGAACTCGCCCGCCGCGCGCTGGTGTCGGCGCTGGTGCCCGGTGAGGAACTGGCCGGGCTCACCGGCAAGCTGGTGCTCGAAGCCGATGGTGCGGTGCACCGCCGGCTGGATTGCATCCCGCTCTATACCCCGCCGATCGACGGCATGCCCGACGAGCCGGCCGAGTGATGTTGAGCCGCCTCAAGGCTCGCCTTGCAGCGCAATTGGGGTCTGATGCCGAGACGCGCGCTGAGGCGCATCTTGAACAGCAGGGCCTCCAGCCCGTCGCCCGCAACTGGCGCTGCACCAGCGGTGAACTCGATGTGGTGATGGCCGAGGGCGAAACGCTGGTCATTGTTGAAGTCCGTGCGCGCAGCACCGCCAGCCACGGCGGCGCGCTGGCGAGCATCGACGCGAAGAAGCGCGGCAAGCTGCTGCGCACGGCGCTGGCCTTCACGCAGGCGCACCCCGAGTGGCAGGACGCCGCCATCCGTTTCGACGTGGTGCGTTTCGAAGCGGACGGCAAAGGCCGCTGGCTGCGCAACGCCTTCACCACCGACGATGCCGCATGAGCACCGCATTACCCAGTGATGCCCTCGCCCAGCTGCGCGCCGTGCTGCGGCCCGATGCACTGCTGACCGACCCGGCCGATTGCCTCACTTACGCCTACGACAACTCGCGGCGGCTGGCGCTGCCGCAGGCCGTGGTTTTTGCGCAGAGCCATGACGAGGTCGCCGCCATCGTCGCGATCTGCCACACGCATGCCATTCCACTCACCGCGCGCGGCCGCGGCACCAACACCACCGGCGCCACCGTGCCGCTTGCAGGCGGCGTGGTGCTGTCGCTGGAGCGCATGACCCGCATCCTCAGCGTGTCGCCGGGCGATCGCCTGCTGATCTGCGAAGCCGGCACCCTCAATGGCAATGTGCAGCGCGAAGCGGCCAAACATGGCCTGTTCTGGGCACCCGACCCCACTAGTGCGGCCTACTCCACTGTCGGCGGCAATCTGGCCTGCGGCGCCGGCGGCCCGCGCGCCGTGAAATACGGCACCGCCCGCGATGCGGTGCTGGGTCTGCGCGCCGTCACCGGCGACGGCCGCAGCGTAAAGACCGGAGCCACCACCACCAAGAGCGTGGTCGGCTACGACTTCACGCGCCTGCTCATCGGTAGCGAGGGCACACTGGCGATCATCACCGAGGCCACGCTCAAGCTGCTGCCCAAACCCACGCACACGCGACTGCTACGGGCCTGCTACAGCACTGTGCATGCTGCCGCCGAAGCCGTGGCGCGCTTGATGAACCAGCCCGCCACACCGTCTGCACTGGAGTTCATGGATGGCGATGCCGTGCAGCTCGCCGAGAACTATCGCGCGACCGGCATCCCGGCAGGCACTGGTGCCCTGCTGCTGATCGAAGCCGATGGCGATGCCACCACCCTGGCCGCTGCGGTTGCCGCCATCGAAACCGCCGCCCGCGGCGCGGGGCTGGTCGAACTGAGAACAGCACGCGACGCCGCAGAGGCCGAAACACTCTGGGCCTGCCGCAAGGCGCTCTCACCCAGCCTGCGGCAACTGGCCCCGAAGAAAGTGAATGAAGACGTCGCCGTACCGGTGACACGCCTGCCCGAGCTGATCGACGGCGTCGCCGCGCTCTCGCGCCAGCATGGCCTGCGCATCGTCTGTTTCGGCCACGCCGGCAACGGCAACATCCACGTCAACATCCTCGCCAACCCGGACGACCCGCAGCAGATGGCGCGTATCGAAGCCTGCCTGCACGCGGTGTTTCATCTGGTGCTGTCGCTGGAAGGCACGCTCAGTGGCGAGCACGGCGTCGGTATCGACAAGCGCGATTACGTCGGCTGGGAGATCGCGGCAGACACCTTGGCGCTGATGCGTGCGGTCAAGGCGCAGTTCGATCCCAAGGGCATCTTGAATCCGGGCAAGGCACTGCCGGATTGAGGGCGACTTGGCAGCAGCACGTAGCGCCGCCGAGGGCTTGAATCAATAAAAATCTAGTGTCGCTTGCTGATGGCGACCGGAGTGGCCGCGGTTTCCGCAACGGCCACCCAAAGAGCCAGCACCGGCAGAAACAGCAGGCTCGCCAAAGCCAGCAGCGACAAGCCCGTCATCTTGACCAGCGAGGGCATCGTCGCGTGCATCGTCGGCAATGCCGTCAACGTGCTGGTGGAATGCAGGAAGGCCATACGTTTCTCCTAGAGGTTCTGCCTTGGATGTGCCCAAGACTGCGCCTCTATATTTCGGACGGTGAAAACACGGGATGGACGCGGCGGAATCACCGACTGGAGGTGCGGCCGCCTGGAATGCCGCGATGCGTAGATTTTGCTCTGTCCCTATACTTTGTCTTGAAGTCGGCTATACAAACTGCTGTCGTCCGGAGTCTGCCAATGCGCCTACCAACCCTCGTTTTTCTCACGGTGCTCTACGGCACCGCCCACGCTGCGGGTTCCATCGGCCAAGTGGCTGAAGTTTCTGGCGTGGTAACCGCCGGCCCCGACGCGCTGGCCCGGGGTTACAAACTGCTGGAAGGCGCACATGTGACCTCCAGCCCGGACGCCGACACGATGCTGCGCATGGCGGATGACTCCCTGGTGCTGCTGGAGGAATCCAGCGATCTGTTGATCGAAAAGTTTGCCTTCAACCCGGCGCCTGGTGCCGTCACGGCAAACAGCGCCTCGTATGTGTTGAACGGCGGCGTGGTGCGCATGGTGCCGGGCACGCTCGCCAGACGTAACCCCAGCTCCGTGCAGCTCAAGACCGTTTACGGCGATGTGATTTCTTCCGCCACCGATTACACCGCAGGCCTGTGTGCCGCCGGCTGCTCAGACCCACAAGGGCTCTATGTTTGCGTGCGTTCGGGCCAGGCATCGCTTTCGATGGACAGCAAAACCAGTGTGATTGCTGCCGGGCAATGTGCGCGGGTCACCAACGAGACGGTCAGCATTCTCGACAGGCCTCCGGGATTCATGGGCACGCTCGTCGCCGGCCCGCTGACGGCGAGCGTTGATCTTGCAAGCCCCGGCACTCAGCGTCTTGGGCAGGATGCTCAGGATTTTCTCGCCGGTGTGATCGACGTCCCTGCCAGCCCCTCGCAGCCCGTGGCCAGCAACGCCCGCTGAGCTGATTCAGACGCTCAGGGTAAAACACCCCGAGCGTTTCGCCTTGCCGCCCCATGACCTCTGCATCCGAGACGCTCGCGCGCGAGCACGTGACCCTGATTACACCGGAAGGCGGACGCCTGACGGGCTACCTGCGCTCGCTGCTGGTGTTTCGCGAACTGCTGGCGTTTCTGGTCTGGAAGGACCTCAAGGTGCAGGTTGCCCAGACCGTGCTCGGTTTCGGCTGGCTGGTGCTCAGGCCACTGTTGAACGCGCTGGTGCTGACCCTGGTGTTCGGTCGGCTGGCGCGGCTGCCGAGCGAGGGCCATCCCTACCTGCTGTTCCTGCTGTGCGGTTATCTGCCGTGGAGCTATTTCTCGGGCGTGGTCGGTAAAGCCAGCACCAGCCTGACGGGCAATGCAGCCCTGGTCACCAAGGTCTATTTCCCGCGCTTGCTACTGCCGATCGCCCTAGTTGCGGCAGGGCTGTCGGAGTTCATCGTCACACTCGTTTTTTTCCTGTTGATGAGCGCCACGCTCTACGGCTATTTCCCCGGCTTTGGCTTGCTCTGGATGTTGCTGCCTCTGCTGCTCCTGCTCCTCACGACCGCAGCCGTCAGCTTCTGGCTGGCCGCATTGGCGGTGCATTTCCGTGACGTGCGACAGGCGGCGAGCTATCTGATCCAGCTGATGATGTTCCTCGCACCGGTGATCTGGCCGCTGTCGATGATGACCGACCGCTTTGGTGCCGCAGCCAGTGGCGGCCTGTTCAAGCTGGCCTACGGGTTGTATCCGCTGGTGGGGATCGTCGAAGGCTTTCGCCGCGCCCTGCTGGGCGGGCCCATGCCTTGGGATCTGCTCGGCATGGGGTTCATCACGGCATCGGTCTTGCTCGCCACCGGCCTGATCTATTTCCAGAAAAGCGAGCAGCGCATGGCGGACGGTATTTGAGATGACGCAAGTGGCGCTCGCAGTAGAAGGGGTTTCCAAGAGTTTCCGCGTCGGTGCCGTGCGCAAGCGCGAAGACACCCTGCTGACCCAAGTGTTCACCGACAGCACACAGGCATTGCGCCGCCTCTGGGGCAAGCCCTCTGAGGAAGGCAGCCAACAGGCCCTGCACTGGGCGCTGCGCGACATCAACCTCGCGGTCGCCGAAGGCGAAGTGGTCAGCGTCATCGGCCATAACGGCTCGGGCAAGAGCACGTTACTGAAGATCCTCTCGCGCATTACAGCTCCCACCACCGGGCAGGTCAGCGTGCGTGGGCGGCTGGCCAGCCTGCTGGAAGTGGGCACCGGCTTTCATCCCGACCTGAGTGGCCGCGACAACGTCTATCTCAATGCCGCCATCCTCGGCATGAAGCGCGAGGAAACCCGCCGTTGCTTCGATGCCATCGTCGACTTTTCCGGGGTTGCGGCTTTCATCGACACGCCCGTCAAGAACTACTCATCCGGCATGAAGGTGAGGCTCGGCTTTGCGGTGGCCGCCCATCTCGAACCCGATGTATTGCTGATCGACGAGGTACTGGCCGTTGGCGATGCCGCCTTTCAGCAGCGCTGCCTCAATCGCATCGAAGCATTCGGCACATCGGGGCGCACCATCCTCTACGTCTCGCATCATCTGCCGAGCGTGGCGCGACTCTCGAAGCGCACCGTGGTGCTCGATCAAGGGTGCGTGTTGTTCGACGGCCCGACGCTCACTGCCATCCAGAAATACGAAGCGCAGATCGGTGGCTACCACTCGCGCCGCGAGTGGGAACTTGCCGATGCACCCGGCGACAACACGGCTCGCTTGCTGTCGCTGTCGCTCACCAGCAACGGCACGCCGGTTGCCGGCCCCATCGACGTGCGCCAACCGGTTGAACTGACGCTGCGCTACGAGGTGCTGCGCGGCGGCCAGAGCATCATGCCGAGCCTGCATCTGTTCGATTTCAGCGGCACACCGGTGCTGTCGGCCATCGACACCGATCCCGAGTGGCATGCGCTGCCGCGTGCGACGGGCGTCTACGAAACCCGTGCGGTGTTCCCCGGCAATTTCTTCAACGAGGGCAGCTTCCAGCTCGCCACTTCGGTCTGCACGATGGAGCCTTTTCGCTGCCATGCCTACGTGCAGAATGCGCTGGCGTTCTCGTTCTACGACCCGATCCTGGGCAGCAGCTCGCGTGGGCAGTTTCGTGGCGACTTGAACGGCTATCTGCGGCCGCTGCTCGACTGGCAGACTAGCCGGCTTCGGGCCTAGCGGCGAATCGCCAGCGTGTCCGCGCCACGGACATGCAGCTGATAGCCGTGGCTGCGCATCAGCGCCTGCGCCTGTTCGCGCACTGCCGCACTCAGGTGCTTGTGTTCATACAGCACCACCGCCGGGCAGTAGCGGGCGAAATCGAATTGCGACAGCACGTGATAGTCGTAACCCTCGGTATCGATGTGCAGCAGATCGACCCGCGTCACGGCATTTCGATCGAGAATGTCCTGCACCGGCACGCAGGGCAGTTCGACCGCAACGATGTACGGCTCCAGCAGGCCGTCGAGATGCTTGACGATGTGGTTGCGGTCGAACGATCCGAGCTGGTCGTACCAGTACGGCAGGCGTTCACCCAGCGCCTCTTTGGCCGCTTCGGACACGTAGTAGAACTGCGCATGGCCGCGCTGCTCGCCAATGGCGACGTTCTCGAACACAAAGCGCGTGCTGTCGCCGTAGTTGGCTTTCAGCCGTGCGAACAGGAAGGGCACCGGCTCGATGAAAATGCCGCGCCACTGCCGATGACGGGTGACGAGGTGATGGATGGGATCGCCCTGGGTGCCGTCATTGGAGCCGACCTGCACGAAATAAACCTGCTTCAACCCCGCCAGAGCGCCCTGTATTTCCTCGTGCAGCAGCCGGTGGCCGCGCACATGGCGCAGATACAAATAGCGCAGGCGCGCATACGCCTTGGGATAGCGCCGCAGCGCCGCCAACAGTCGTGACTTGATCATCAATGCCCCCAGCAGCGAATGTGATTACCCACGACTAACCCGGACTCGCCAAGCCAGCGCGCAAGCGCAATCTCAGCCACGCGAAACCACGCTGCACGCGCGTCCAGTTATGCCTAATCAGAAAGTTCTCGATATCGAGCAGCTTCAGGGGTTCGCGGTGCACCGGCCACGGCAGTTGCCGCGCATAGCGGGCGTGTAGCCGCCCCCAGGGATGTTTGGTCGCGTCCACCCAGGGCTTGGTGCTGCCCTCGAAGTGGATGATCGCGGGCCGCCGCATCACATCGCGCATTTCGTCCGGCGTGAAGACGCTGTGACTGTCGCGACTGAGGGCGACGATGCGCATGACGTTCCAGCGCGGCGGCAACGGCAGGCGCTGCGCGTGCAAGACCGCGACCAGCGAATCCTGGTCGCCGAACCTGGTCCAGTGGCTGTTCTCGCGGCCATGCGTCAGCACGGCTTCGGACCATCCCCGCGCACGAAAGGAATCGAGGTTGAGCAGCATCACACCGGAATTGAAATAATCCTCACGACGCTCAAGTCCACATCGCTGATACCAGCTCAGATCGTCTTCGTTGCTCCACCAGGGGTTGGTGACTGCGGCAAGAGCTTTATCGCCCAGCACGGTATTCCAGAGCGGCAGCAGGCTGTCGACGACGATGGTGTCGCAGTCGAGATAGAGAATCTTCGGCGTGGTCGGCAGCAGGCGCGGCAGGAAGATGCGATACCACATCACCGGTCGTATCAGGCCGGGCTTCATGAACCCGAACAGCGGCAACCCGGCAACCCAGTCGTCGGGCACCGCCACAAAGTGCAGCGTCAGCCTCGTGGCGTACCGCGAGAGGCCCTGTCGGATGGCCTGTTGCGTCGCCTCAGGAAAGTCAGGATCGTGCAGGTAGTGCACGACGAAATCCGCATCGCGCGTGCGATCCAGCGCGCTCAGCAGCATCGTCGCGGCGTAAGGCGCATACCCGGCATCGCTGCAGCAGGCCAGCACGATCTGCGGGCGGGCAACGGCACTGCTCATGGGATGGCGGCCGGGCGCACCAGCGGCGCGTACAACGGTTTGGAACGAATGGTCAGCGCAACGCGCAACTGCTCGGGACGCGAGCCGGGACGGTTCTCGCTCCAGCCATGCTTGTTGTTGTAGACGTAGAGCACCTCGTCCAGATAGCGCCAGTGCTGCGGCGTTGCCATTTCCAGCAGCGGCCACATGGTCGCGGCATCGGCGGCGGCACGGTAATACTGGCCATCGCTGTCGCGCAGATCTTCGTCGCGCAGCGACTCCCACAAGAACCGGCGATAGCTGCGCAGGTGTGCTGCGATGAAATCGTAATAGCGGTAATAGCCGAGCTGGCTCACCACCTCGGGGTAGGCGTAGACCTTGCCGCGCACGGTGCGCCGACGCAGGCGGTCGCGCAGTCCCTTGTGGGTGACTTCGTGGCTGCCATAGCTCATCCAAACTTCGGGGTCTGCATAGACCGCCGCGAGGCGCTCCAGCACCCGGTCGTGCGCAAACCAGTCGTCGCCGTCGAGGATGACGATGACATCGTCCGGCCCACCGCCCACCAGCTCGGTGGCGTGCACGATGTTGGCGAGCGGGAAGCACCGGGTCTCGTTGGCGACCAGCTGAAAACGCGGGTCGTCACCGACCAGCTGCCGGGCCTTCTCGATGGTGCCGTCGGTGGAGCAGTCGTCGATCATCACCATCTTGAAGTGGGCGTAGCTCTGCTGCTGTACCGAGCGCAGGCAGCGCTCGACCCAGGCCGCACATTGATAGCTGGCGCTGACGATCAGAAACCGGATTTTTTGCGCATCGGCGCTCACAGCAACAGGAGCTGGGGACATGAAGGGATTGGGTCTTTACGGAGTGGTGCTGTCGATCAGCCGATCAACGTTCGTGCCAGTTTACGACGCTGGGGTAAATCAGCGCGGCATAGGCACGGCTCTTGAAGGACCACGCCGTCCGAGCTGCAGGCGCTGATCGATGAACTTGTAGAGCAGATGGGCCAGCACGAAGCAGGTGACCAGCGTGATGCCAGCAACGACTACAGGGTGCGGTGCTGACAAGCCCATCCGGGCGGCGAGAGGTGCTGCGGCATTCTCGAAAATTCGCACTACCGGGTAGTGCACCAAATACAGTGCATAGCTGATGACGCCGGTGTAGACCAGCGGCGGCCAGCGCAGGAAACCGAGCCAGGCACGCTGCCGATGCAGGGCAAGCAATCCAATCCAGCAAGTGGCCATCAAGACTCCCGCCGTTGCAGACCACGGTTCATAGCCGGGGGCCTTCACTCCAGCCAAATAGGTTTGGTAGCCGGCGACGATGTAGGGCAAAAATCCGAGTAGCCCGATGACCGAGCCTGCAACGAGCACGCCGGACACTGACTTTTTTCGTGCCTCCATCCACTGGAACGCGATCGCCATCAGCGAGCCCAGGGCGAAGGCATCGATGTGGCTGGTGATGATCCACATCTGCGGATGCAGTACGCGCTGGTAGATGGCGAAGGGGATGGCGGACAGCAGCACCAGCAGCCAGACCGGGCGTGGTGTGAAACGTAGCGGCAGCAGCAGCAGCGGCAGCAGAATGTAGAACTGCTCTTCGACCGACAGCGACCAGAGGTGGATTGTGAAGTAGGGGTACTTCTCGTCGGTGATGTTGTCGAACAGCAAATCACTGTTCTGCGAAAACGTGAAGAAACGCCAGAACAGCGAAATGTCGAATTGTGCGTTGGTCAGATAATTCATCGCCAAAGCCAGCAACAGCAGCAACCAGACCGTCAGGATGTAGAGCGGCCAGATGCGCTCGATGCGCCGCCCCCAGAAGGCGATCATGCCGCCGACGTTTGTCACCTGCTTGAGCACGATGCGGGTGATGAGAAAGCTGGAGATGACGAAGAACATGTCCATGAACATCCAGACCCAGAATAACGCCTGGGTGTTGATGTGCCCGGCAATTACGAAACTGGCCCCCAGACCACGCATACCGTCGATTTCGACGAAGCGAACGGAAGTCGTACCTGCGCGCGGCAGCGGGGCCTCAGCTGTGTTGCTGTGGTCTAAACCTGTTTGGTGCTCGGACATGGCTTCCCTAAATTTTTCATTGGAACGGCGATCCTTGACGGCCGCCGCCCTATCTACTGTTCCCACTGTATGATTTTTTTCAGCGCCCGCGCCTAGTGATTACAGCTAGCGCGTGTGATCTGATGGCCCAAGCACCTAGTATCACCTCCCGAATCGTTTCCACCGTAGCCACTGCTCACATGGATGCCAGTCTTTTCAGCGCCCAATCACGGGGCGACATTCCCAATCTGACGCGCACGCACTGGAACTGGTACCTGCGCAGCTGCCTTGCCGATGCACTCGCAAAGGGCATGGCGGCCGCGGGTGCCGGGCCGGGCTGGCAGGTGCTGGAACTCGGCTGCGGCACCCGACCGTACGAGTCGCTGGTGCGTGCCACCGGCGCCAACTATCAAGGTGCGGACCTGAGCGGCAACCCCCACGCGGACGTGCTCATCGAAGACAACGGCCATACGCAGGCAGCCGACGGCAGCTACGACCTCATCATCTCGGCGCAGGTGCTGGAACATGTGCCCGACCCCGCCGCCTATCTCGCCGAGGCACACCGCCTGCTCAAGCCAGGTGGTTGGCTGCTGCTCTCGACCCACGGCATCTGGATCTACCACCCCTGCCCGCTCGACCTCTGGCGCTGGACCGGTGCAGGTCTGCGCCGCACGCTGGAGATGGCGGGGTTTGGCATCAACCGTTTCCAGGGCCTGGTCGGTCTCATCCCGGCGGGACTGCATTTGATTCAGGACCACATCTACAAGCGGCTTTCGCTGCGCGAGCGCTGGATCGGCAAGCCTTTCGTCTGGATCATGCAAAGCCTCATCGCCGCCACCGACCGACTGCACGGCGATGGCGGCCGCGAACGCGACGCGATGATCTACGTCGCCTTGGCGCAACCTACAGCCAAGCCCTGAAGCACGTCATGCGGGATCGCTCGCGGCATACCTGGTGGCTGATTCCTCTGGCTTTGCTGGCGCTGCTGGTCGCGGCCTGTGTATCCGCGCCATCGACCACACCGGCTCTGCTACCCGAGCCGCTTCAATCCGTCGCGATCCCTTCAATCGCGCCCGCCACCGTAGAAGGTGCGGCAGCCAAAGCCGAGACGCTCGCACTGGCCGACCAACTTCGCCTGCGCGCGCCGCAGCCGCGACGTATTGTTAGCACCGAAGGTCGCCTGCCGGGTGACCCCTTGCGGGCCGAAAGCAATGCCGCACAGCAGGAGTGGTACGGCATGCTCGCGCTCGCCCAGGCGGCCCGGCTCACCGGCGACCGCGGCTATGGCGATGCGCTCGAGCGCTACTTCGCCGCCTGGGCACCGGTGTTCGAGCCGCAGGGCAATCCGATCAGCGAAACCCATTTCCAGCAGCTGATCCTGGCGTTTGAAACCGGTGAAGATTTGCTCACGCCCGCGACCCACACACTGACGCTGCGCCTGTTCCAGCGCACGGCAGATGTGGTGTTCGACCGCAAGCGCATCCGCCAGGGTACCGACCGTAACAACTGGCAGAGTCATCGCATCAAGCTGGGCACCGCACTCGCCTTCGTGTTGGACGACCGCGAGCGGATCGCGATCAGCCGCGGCGTTTTTCAGCAGCACATCGCCAACACCCTCTCCCCCGACGGCACGGTGCTGGACTTCCGCGAGCGCGACGCCCTGCATTACGTCGTCTACTCGCTCGAACCGCTACTTACCGCCGCACTCATTGCGCGGCAGCATGGCGAGGACTGGTACAGCTTCACAACGCCCGAAGGCGCTTCGCTGGCGCGTGCCCTGCAATGGCTGCTGCCCTACGCCACTGGTGAACGGACGCACGTGGAGTTTCAAAACACGCGGATCGAGTTTGATCGCGCACGGGCGCGGGCCGGCGTACCCGGTTACTCGGGCCTCTGGCAGCCGGCAGAAGCGGCCACCTGCTACCAGCTCGCCGCCCGACTCGATGCGCGCTGGATCGACCCCGCGCTGCGGCTCGGCCCAGCACCTGCGTGGGTCGAACTGGCCTATGCCTCGCCGCTGCTCGATGCAGCGCGGGTCGTGCCGCGTTAGCTAGCGACCCAGGCAGCGCCGATACAGCGCTTCCAGCGAGTCGATCCAATGTGCGGCGGCGTAGTCGGTTTCGACCCGCTGCCGCCCGCGCAGCGCGCGCGTGGCAGCAGCCTCGGGGTTCACGGCCCAGTCGGCAATCGCCGCCGCCAGTGCGGCAGGATCACCAGGCGGCAATAGGGCAACGGCCGCATCGCCGAGCGTCTCAGGGATGCCGCCCACCGCACTGGCAATCACCGGCAGGCCGCTGGCGAGCGCCTCCAGCAGGGCGACACCCTGGGTTTCGGTATTGCCTTCAGCGTCCATCACGGCCGGCGCCAGATACAGATCGCTCTCCGCCAGCAGTGTCAGCACCTTGTTGCGCGGGCAGGCACCGTGAAACACGACGCGCTCGGCAAGCCCGAGCGCTGCGGCCTGCGCCTGCAAGGTCGCACGCAGCGGGCCATCACCGACCACATGCAGGCAGAAGGCACGCCCCGCAAGCTCCGGTCGCGCCAGCGCGGCCAGCAGATGCTCGATGCCCTTGAACGGCACCAGCCGGCCAATGGTCAGGAGCTGCAACGGCACATCAGCACGATGTGGCCGCTCGCGATAGGCGATGCGCGCCAGCGTCAGTGCATTGGGAATCACCGACAATTTTTCCGGCGGCGCGCCCAGGTCCAGCAGGCGTTGCCGCATGAAGCCCGAGCACACGACCAAGGCCGCCGCCTGGCGGAACAGCGGCTGGTAGTAGTCGGCGGGCTGGTCGCGCAGATAGCCGTGCACGTCGTGGCCGTGAAAAGTCACCACCAGCGGCGCGCGCAAGTGCCCGGCGGCGTAGAGCGGCAGCAGGCGCACGCCGTTCTGGCCCGAATGCGCGTGGATGAGGTCGTAGCGGCGCGCCATTGCCCAGAAACTGAAGTGGCCCATGATCTCGGTGTAGCGACTGCCTTGACTGCGTTGTGTCAGCAGCGCCCGCGCCAGCCGTGGCCGCCTGAGCAGGCCAGGGCCGCAGTAGCGCGCCAGCGCCAGCAGGCGGCGCAAGGCCGAGGGCCCGGCGCTGCGCGGCGGCGCATAGAACGCGTGTTGCAGCAGTTGCAGCCGATCGACTTCGGCATGACGCACCGCCAGCGAACCGCGCCACAGCGCATGCAGCTCGACGTGGTGGCCACGTTCGATCAGCCCTGCCGCATGGTCGAGCACGAAGGTCTGCGAGACCGCAGGAAATTCGGTGACCGAGAGCGCGATGCGCATGGTCAGTGCTGGTCCTTACGCGGTGGCGCGCGCAACATCGACCAGGCGAAGTGGTAATGCAGCAGCACCTGCAAAGCCACCACTGCGGGCCGCCGGAATGCGGGCAGCACCTCGGTCTTCTCGCGGCCAGTCAGCAGCCGGTACCAATAACGCAGGCGTGGCCTGAGCTGGCGCGCGACGAACCGCCAGGGTGCTGCCGCGCCTAGACCTTGCAGCTCGAAGTCGCGGCGCAGACCGCCCGCGACGCGGCGGTTCTTGCGGAACAGCGCGGCGAGGCTGTCGCGCGCGGGGTGCCAGACCACGGCGTCATCGGCGTAGACCAGCATGAAGCCCTGCTGCCGGGCGCGGCGGCAGAACTCGAAATCGCCGCCCGACTGCATCGCCCCGTTGAAGCCACCCACCGCGTCGAACACGTCGCGCTTCACGAACAGATTGGCCGTCACCGACGACCCTGCCCGCACGCTCTCGGCCTGGCGGAAGGCAAAGCTCTGATCGAAATCGGTGGCGAGATTGCGTGCCTCCACCGCAATGCGGATGCGCCCGCCCGCCAGCGCCGCGCCCGGCTGCTGCAACGCCGCCCAGCCGGCGGCGAGCCAGCCGGCATCGGGACGGCAATCCGCATCGGTGAACGCCAGCACCGCGCCGCGCGCCACCGCCAGGCCAGCATTGCGGGCGCTGTAGGAGTGGCCCTCGGGTGCATGCAGCAGGATCACCCCCCGCTGCTCGAAACCGGCTGGCGGGGGCGCGACATCGTTGTTGATGGCGATCACCTCGAAGTCTTCCGCCGGCCAGTTCTGTGCAGCGAGTGCGGCAAGACACTGCCGCAGCGGCTCCCAGTCTCGATAGACCGGAATCAGCACCGAGATGCGCGGCACGCGCTCAGCGGACGTCATGGTGCGAGCGTCCGCGCGTGAGGTGAGTGGTCAGCAGGCACCAGGCCGTGTGGTAGTGCAGCACCACATGCACGTAGAGCACCGTGAAGCGCTGCCCCATGGTGTAGCGACGGCTGCCACGAGCGCCGGTGAGGATGTACAGCCACTCGCGCAGCCGCAGCCGCCACCACCAGGGCAGCTGCCGCCACAGGCCGTCACGACGGCCACCGTTGTCGCGCAGCCAATGGCCGTAGAACCCGGCGGCGATGCGACGGTTTTTTTGCAGCACCTCCGTCATCGTGCGGCGCGAGGGATGGCGGATACGCACCGCATCGGCATAGCCGATGGGCCAGCCGAGCGCGACACAGCGGCGGCAGAAATCACTGTCGCCACCGGACTTCATGGTGTCGTTGAACCCCTGCGCGGCATCGTAGGCGACACGCCGTACGAAGAGGTTGGCGGTCGCGCCAAAGTGCATGCGCTTGACCCAGATTTCCTGCTGGAACTCGAACAGCGTTTCGTAGCGCACGACGCCGTTCTCCACATCCGAAAACACGTCAATGCGGCCGGCCACCAATCCACACTCGGGCTGCGCGGCCAATGCGGCGAGGCCCGACGCCAGCCAGTCCGCTGCGGGCAGGCAGTCGGCATCGGTGAACGCCAGCACTTCAGCCAGAGCCAGTCGCGCGCCGGCGTTGCGGGCGGCGTACGAAAATCCCTCCGGCTGGTGCACGCAGCGCACGCCATCGGGCAGCGACGGCGGCGCGTGCACCGCGTCGTTGTCCACCACCAGAATCTCGAACTCGCCACGCGGCAGCGTCTGCTGCGCGATTGCGTCAAGGCACAGCAGCAGGCGCGGCCAGTCGCGGTAGGTGGGGATGATGACGGAGACTTTCATCGGCTTGCCCCTGCACGCATCGCCGCTTCATAGACCGTCACCAGCCCCTCGGCGGACTGCTGCCAGCTCAGCGTCTGGTTAACGTGCTGTTGCAGGGCCGGGCTGCGCGGGGCCTGCCAGGCGCGCTGCACAGCCGCGCGGATACCCTCGACATTCCGCGGGTCGACGTATTCGGCCATCCGCAGAAAATAATCGCGCGGCCCGCCGTTGCGGGTGATGACGATGGCGGCCCCGAGCGAGGCGGCCTCCAGCGCGACCAGTCCGGTACCTTCGTAGTCGGAAGGCAGGCAGAACACCTTGGCGGCGGCGTAGAGCGAATCCCGCTGCTGGGGCGACAGGTAATCGAGAAAGCGGATCTGCGGATACGGCTGGGCAGCAGCCTTGAGCCGCGCCAGCACGGCAGCGTCGGTGGCGATGCCGGCGATCACCAGTGGCACGCCGGTGGGGCCGACGGCCTGTATCAAGCGCTCGACGTTCTTGCGCGGCTGGGTGTAGGCCGAGACGTGCAGGCAGAAGTCCTCGGGCAGGTCGAAGTGCTGGCGAATGCCGACTGGATCGACCGCGCGCTCGGGTGGGCTGACGCCGTTGAGCACGATCACTGCTTTTGCAGCCGCCACACCCAGACCCTGAATGACTCGCTGCTGTTCGGCTGCCGAGCGGCAGACCACCACATCCGCCTCGCGCGCCTGCCGGCTCAATTCGCCGGGGATAGTGAAGATTTTGGGATGCAGACGACCCAGCGCGGCGGCCAGCCGATACGGCCGGTCGGCCGTCAGCGAGTCGATGATCGGCGAGAACACCAGTCCGCAGCGCGGGCTGACCATGAGCAGGATCGGTGCGATGCGGTAGTGCGGGAAGCCGCCCGAGAAGAAGTGCACGACGTCGAAGGCAGCCGGATCGAAAGGCGTCCAGGCATCGAGCCGCGTCACCGCGTGGCCGAGCGCGCTCAAGGCCGCGGCCTGCGCGGCGGCCTGCACGCGCACACCGTTGCCCGCGTGAGCCAGTGCAAAATTTGCGGGTAGCAACAATCCGATGCGCATCTTCATCTCAGGGTCGACCCAACACGGCAGCCATCGCCGATACCGCTTGTGGCCAGCCAACCTCCTGCCGCCGCGCCCAGGACACTGCGCGCAGTCGCTGCACCTCGGCTCGATCGCGGCTCAGGCGCAGCAGCAGCGAGGCAATTTGCATGTCTGTCGCTTCTGGAGCAAGCAGCTGTGCCGCCTCGGCGATGACGTGATCCGGCGAGCCGCCGACATCGGGGCCGATCACCGCCAGGCCCAGCGCGTGAAACTCGCGCAGACACATGCCGCCAGCCTCCGCGCGGGACGGCAAACAGCCGACGTCGTTGTCGGCGACGGCATCGAGATAGGCCTGCGGCTGGTGCTGCTTGTCGATGAAGCCCAGCCACTCCACGCCTTCGACGCTGCGCAGTGCAGGCGACAAGCGCTCGGGTGTGCAGCCGATGACGCGCAGGCGGCAGTCCGCACCTTCTGCGCGGGCGAGGATGAGCGCGCGAATCAGGCGATCCAGCCCTTTGCGCAGCGCATCCTTGCCGACAAACACCAGTCGCAGCGGCTGCTGCGCATCCACGGTCGGCGCGGTGCGGTCAGCCGACCAGAGGCGATAGGCATCGACGTCGATGTTGGCGCCGGGCACGACGACATGAACCTTGCTGGGGTCTATGCCGTAGTCGCGGATGACGCTCTCGGCCGCCCAGCGGCTGTGCGTGACGATGCCCGCAGCACTCTGGTAACCGACGCGCTCGCGGGCAATGGCGTCGCGCTGCATCCAGGCGCTGATGTTTTCGCCGAGGCCGTAGTCGCCGAAGAGATGTGGCAGCGTCTGGTCGATGTAGAACCACTTCTCGATGCGCGCATCGGCGACCACCGAAGGTGGATAGAGCTGGAAACAGTTGATGACACGCGCGCCCTGCAAGCTCCCGCGCAAGGGTCGCCACAGCTGTTCAATGCAGGGCACCGAATACTGGTAGCCGCCCTGCCCGCGGCCGCGCAGCACGGCGGCGAGATTCCAGGCGTAGCGACGCAGCTGCCGGCCGCGTTCCAGCGGCTGCACGACGAGGCCTGCGTCGATCACGCCACGCGCGCGCGCGACCTGCAACAGATGAAACGGCGTGCCGCTCCAGGTGCGTACGTCGTTGACATCGCCCACCGCCGCCAGCAGCACGCGGCCGGCTTGCAGGGTTGCCGCGCCGCTCATCGCGCCGGCGGCTGGTCGAGCCAGCTCTTGGTGTCGATCATGATCTCGTAGCTCATGCGCAGGCTGGCGTAGTGGTAGCCACTGCGCCCTTCCAGAAAACCACCACGCACGATGTAGAGATAGGCAAACACCCACCAGGGCCGCAACGGCAGGCGGTAGTACAGACCTTTCAGCGCGCGCCGACGGGTAGCAGGGTCGCGCGCCTTGAGGCCGCGCCAGTCGATGGGCCGCGCACGCTCGATGGCGAGTGCTGCCGCCTCCCGCGTGGAGTAATCGTTGTGGCGTGCCAGCCAGCGCGCCATGCCCTTGCTGAAAGGGTGGTGGATCAGATGTTCCTGCAACAGTCCGATGCCGCCCTCGGTTTCGTAGAGTTCGTTGATGGGCCGCGTAATCTGCACGGCGCCGCGCTTGAGCAGCCGGCCGAACCAGGTCGGGTAGCCGCCGCTGCCGCGAATCCACTGGCCCTTGAGGTAATCCTTGCGGCGCAGCCGGTAGAGGCTGTTGGGATTGTCGGGCGCGGCCAGCGCGCGCTCGATCTCGGCGTGCAGCTCAGGCGTGAAACGCTCGTCGGCATCGAGCATGAACACCCAGGGATGTTTGAAGCCGCCCTGTTCGAGGCAGGCCATGCGCTGGCTGGCGTAGTCGGCAAAGGCGTGCAGCATCACCCTGGCACCGGCAGCCTGCGCGCGCGCGACGGTGGCATCGGTACTGAAGGAATCGAACACCAAAACATCGTCGGCAAAAGCGACCGAAGCGAGGCATGCACCGATGTCGGTTTCTTCGTTGTAGGTGAGGATGGCGATGGAGAACATGCAGGCCTCAATGCAAAACGCGGGCATACAACTGCTGCGTGCGGCGCGCGGTCTCGGCCCAGGAATAGCGCTCGGCAAACTGGCGCGCGCGGTGGCCCATCGCGAGCAATACCTCAGCATCGAACGCCAAGGCCTGCCGCAGCGCATCGGTGATCGCCACTTCGTCGGCGGCCACACTCCAGCCGCAGCCTGCGGGCACCAGCTCGGCCCAGGGCATTGCGGTGGTGGTCAGCGTCGGCAGGCCGTGCGCCAGTGCTTCGGCAACGGCGAGGCCGAAGTTTTCCTGCTGGCTGGGTTGCAGGAACAACTGGCTCTGGGACAGCAGCCGGGATTTTTCCGCGCCGTGCACCGCGCCCAGAAAGTGCACGGCATTGCCGAGCCCGGCCTGTTCTGCCTGGGCTTTCAGTTCGCGCTCGTATTCGGGCGCACCGCTGCCTGCGATCAATAACTGCCAGCCCGCAGGGCGCAGCGCTGCCCAGGCTCGCAGCAACACATCCACCTGCTTCTTGGGGTGCAGGCGACCGAGAAAAACCGCCTGCCGCTGGCGCGCGCGCGCAGCCGGCGTCGGCAGGTCGACACCATGCGGAATGCATTCCACCGGCAGTGTCGACGGCAGACAGGCGGCGGCTTCATCCGACTCCGCGGCGCTGGTGGTGACCACCGCCGCTGCCGCCGCGATCTGCCGCTTTTGGTAGAGCTGCCAGGCGATGCGTTTTTTCAGAGCGCTTTGCCGCAGCGACCAGGCCTGCAACATGCCGCAGGGTTGCGCCACCCAGGGCCGGGCAGTGGACTGCGCGGCGGCGGCGGAACCGGCGTTTTCAGGCAGCCAGAGTCCGTGGTCGTGGACAACGTCGATGCGCGCAGCGGCGATAAGCTGCGCCGCATTCTGTTTGAACTGCTGGTAGCGAGCCCAGGGATTGCCCCGTGTCGGCACGGCATGGCCCTGCACGCCGGCCGGTATCGCCAGTTCGAGCGACGACGGATACGCGGCATACATCAGGTGCACTTCGTCGCCTGCGGCCAGCAGCGCCGCCGCCAGCTGGGTAACGACCACGGGTGGGCCGCCGTTGGCCGCGCGCAAATCCGGGAGGGTCAACAGCACTCTCACTACGATGGCTTCCGCTGCAGCTGGCGGTCGCGAATCCTGCGGGCGGGGCTGCCGGCCACGACCGTCCAGGCCGGCACATCGCGCACGCACACCGCCCGTGCCGCCACGACGGCGCCAGCACCGACGACGACACCCGGACCAATGAAGGCATCAGCGCAGATCCACGCACCCTTGCCAATGCGGATGGTCGCGCGGATCAGCGGCAGCGTCGCATCCTGATCGTCATGGCTACCGCCGCAGAGATGCGCGCCCTGAGAGACGGTGGCCTGCGCACCGATGTCGAGCAGGCCCAGGTTGTAGAGCCGCACGTCTTCTGCCACGGCGACTTCGTCGCCGATGCGCAGCAGGCTGGGCAGAAAAATGCGCACGTGCGGGTGAATCTGCACCGCCCGGCCGATGCGCGCGCCGAGCACACGCAGCAAGCCGCGCCGCCAGCCGTAGCAAAGTCTTGGGCTGTAGCGGAACAGGGGCTGGCAAAAACCCCACAGCACGCGTTCGATGAGTTCCCTGCGGCTGTACTTGGATGCCGCCCGGTTGGCCGCGATATCCAGTTCGCTCATGGCGGCGATTGCAGACTGGGTGCGGCAGTCGCGACCAGCGATGCGGCGCGTTGCTGCGTGAACCGCCCCAAGAGGTAGAGCGCGATGATCGGGTAGCTCATCAGGATCAGTTCCAGATAATTGCGCAGACCGATGAAGAGCCACATCAGTCCCAGGCTGTAGAGCAGTTTCTGCCTTACCGTTGGGCCCATCCACACCAGCACCAGCTTGCCGCCGAAGTAGCCCATGACCAGTGCTGCGATGGCGACGGAATAGACGCCGAAGCTGATGTACCAATCGCCGATGGCCGAGATGGTCAGCGTGAAGTTCTCGCCCCAGTATTCGTTGAGTTCGTAGGGAATGCTGATGCCTGGCGAGAGCGGTTTTTCTGGCCAGAGCACGCGGGGGATCGGCCGTGCGGCCCAGTAGATGATCGCCTTCCAGCCGGTGTAGTCCTTGAACTCGGGGATGAGATCGACCGTGCGGGTGAGGAATACGAAGTTGTTGTCGACCCGGATGCCGTCTTCCAGCGGGTTGCTACTGAAGGCGCTGCCACTGAACAGGTTGCTGACGATGCCGCCCTCAACCGTGCGGAAGGTGAACATCACTTGCATCAGGGCAAGCATCGCAAAGCCGGCAGCAGCAGAGATGACGATCTGCCGCAAGCCGACCCGCGGCTGCAACAACAGCCAGGTCATGAACCCCGCACCCATCACCATGCCCACCAGACGACGACCGCCATCCTTGACCAGATACAGGAGAAAAATCGTGGTCAACAGCGCGCCCAGCACCACGCGCCAGTCGATACGGCCGATGCGGTGATGCAGGGCAACCGTCAACGGCAATGTCAGATAGCCGAAATACGCCAGATGCGAGACGAACGCGCCGCTGTCGCCCTGCACGCCGCGGTTCCAGGCGCCGGTGCCGCGCTCGCCGAACAGGCCATCGACCATGCAAGAGGGCGAAAAGCTGCAAGGAATCAGGCGCGCCATCAGGCCCAGCGCTGCGCAGGCGATCAAGGCTCCATACAGCCATTCGCGGCTGAAATCCTGCTGGTTGCTGCTGATCCGCGAGCGGTCGTCGTGCGTCAGATGGGCGAGCTTCGAACCGATCTGGATGAGTGCCCCGAACAGGCCGATCAGGCTGAAGGTCTTGATCACGCTTGCGCGGGTCAGCTCGTAGGCGGTGTAGCCGGTGCCCAAAGGTTCAGTGAGCAGCCAGTAGACCAGCCCGAGCATCATCACTGACTCGGCGCGAATCCAGACCCGCTGGTCGGCCATTGAGGACAGCAGCGGGCCCGAAACCAGACCTATGGCGAGCACGATGACCGACAGACGCAGACCGCCGGGTTCGTAGTAGTCGTCGGGCAACAGCAGGATGGCTGCCAGCGTGCCGATGACGATGCCCAGCAGGCCCGCCGTGTAGTTGAGCCCGCCGATCGGACGGAAGTCGGAAATTGCAGGCCGGATATTCACGTTCTTGGGGTGGGTACGAAAGGGGCGAATCGCAAGCCTGGCCGACCGCTTGGCGCTGCGATCCAAGTTTCCACGCCACGTCGAGTCAGGTTAGCACGCACGCAGGCCCCTTCCATCTCAGTGCGATTGCAGTGCGTCGATGAGTCGCTCTGCGAGCGAGGGGTCGTTGAGTCGCAGGTAGCTTGCAAAGGCAGCGGCGGCGAGCCGCGGCGAGTCCTGCCCCTCGAACAGCGACACCAGCACCGCCGCAAGGCTGGCCTCTGCTTGTGCGTAGGCAAAGCAGCGGCCATTGACGCCATCGACGACATAGCTCGGCTCCGGCCCCATGTGCAGGTCCAGCCGGTCGTGCACGACGGGCACCAGGCTGAGCCCCATGAAATGCACCACGCTCAGGCCGGCGTGCCCGGGGTGGCAGCCAATGCGGCAGTCGCGCGCGATGCGGCGCACGGCCTCCTGGTCATAGAGTTCACCGTGCCAGGTGATCCAGTCGCAATCGCTGGTGCCGGCCTTGATCGTGGCAGCAAATTCGCCGCTGCCGACCACATGCAGGCAGAGCGCCATGCCGGTCTGCCGACGTGCTTCGCGCAGCGCATCAATCAATACATTCAGCTGGCAGCCTTCGCGTAAGCGGCCGAGATACAGTACGCCGAGTTCCTTGCCGGTTTTTTCGAGCGGCTTCGTCAGGGCGTCGAGTCGCAAGCTGTTTTCGGCCACTGCCAGCGAGCCGCCGATGCCTTGGCGGCGCAGCGAATCCCGGCAAGACTCCGTGTAGCAGATGTAGCAACTGGCGCTGCCGATCAGCAGCTTGTAGGTCGCCACCAGCCACCGAGGCGGATTGGGCTTGTCGTAAAAGCCCTGTCCGTAGGCGTAACAGGAAATCCCCAGAACACGGCACAGCAGCAGCGCCATCCAGAAACTCAGGAACCTCGGATTGGCGGCGATCAGCAGCTTGTCGGGACGCGTCTGCAGCAACAGCCGCAGCAAGCCGCGCTGCCAGAACAGGCGTCCGCCGAGCAGGCGCACTTCCGGCAGCACCACCGAGCGGGCAATGGCGGTCGCGGCTACATCCGGCTGCCCGTAGCCGCTCTTTGCGGGCGGCGGCGAGGCCGCTACGATCACTTCGCGGTAGGCATCAGCCAGGGCCGCGAAAACCGGCAGGCGGTAGGCGGTGAGATAGGGCTGCACGATCAGCAGGCGTGCCCCGAAGCGGGGACTGGCTTTCACAGACGATAGGTTCAATTTGCCCTGCATTGAAGTCACCGACACGGCATTAGCAACTGCTACGATTGTTATCGGTCGGTCAATCAAGCAGGGTCGCCGCCTTAGAAACACTCCCATGAATCTCGATACGATGCCCAAGGCCCGCGCAATGCAACAAAGTCTAAACGACCCTGAAGTCCCTGTTCGGCAGCTTTGGCGACTGCGCCAACTCGGGCTGGCCGTGCTTATCCTTGTCGGCACTGCCGGCCCTGCGCAAGCGCAGGACAAATACAACTTGGGCCTGGGCGTCCTCGGTGGTGCGTCAATCGAAGCGAGCGTCGTGCAGGTCGAGAATTACTTTTACGAGCCCTCGAACGGTGTCTCCGCAACCGGATACCGCGTACGCCCCGCCGTGAATCTGTCACGCGCCAGTTCGATCGGCCTGTTCGCGGTGGACGCCAACCTCGAACAATCCGACTTCGACCTGCCCGGCAAACTTGACGAGTATCTCGACTATGCCGTGGCGGGCAGCTACTCCTGGCAGCCGTTCACGCGGCACCGGTTTGATCTTGAAGGCACCTTTCGTCGCGGCCACGATGCGGCAGGTCTGATCCGCACCGAGGCTGGCGCGGATTTCTCCCAGGGCATCAACGATCGCTGGAACAATACGGGTGGTTATGCAACGTATCGCTATGGGGCCGGCGATTCCCTGGGCAGCAACACCATCAGGATCGGCCAGAGCAAGCGCACCTACCAGACCAATCGCAACCAGACGGTGTTTCTCGATTTCGACACGCGCATCGTCGATTACGAACTTGCCTACGAGTACTCGCCCAAAACGGCCGTGATCTTCGCGGCCAATTACAAGGCCACGGATTACGCGCGTCCTGTCATCTCGAGCCTCGGCAATCGCAACGGCAACGAACTCTCCCTCCGTACCGGCCTGCGCTGGATTGCCACCGGCAAGACCTCCGGCGAGGTGCAGGTGGGCATCCGCGATTATTCCGTCGATGGCCGCATGCGCCCGGCGCGCCAGTCGCTCGCCTGGAAGGCCAACATCAACTGGGCCCCGACACGCACCACCAAGCTCAGCTTCAACACCGGACAAACCACGTCGGAAACGTTTCGTTCCGATACCTTCTTCATCGACGAACGCTCGGCCGGACTCAACTGGAACCAGACCTGGACGCAACGCCTCAGCACCAATGCCGGTGCGCGCTACATCAACAGCAAATTTGTCGGCCTCGGTCGCGAGGACGAGTACATCGGTTTCAGTGTAGGTGCCGACTACCTGCTGATGCGCAAGTTCACAGTTTTCGTCCAGTACTTGACGCGCGACCGCACTTCCGACCTTGCCCTGCGCGATTACGATGCGCCCGAAGCGCGACTGGGCCTTCGCTGGACTCTATAAAACCGATCTCACACATGGTTGATTTCAAACTCCCCCGATTCGCCGCTGCCCTCGTTGCCGCGATCACGCTCGTTGCCTGCGCCTCGCCGACAGCGCCGCGGGTGGCCGAAACCGCCTCGCGTGCACAGTTCACCGCGGCCAGCTACCGCCTGGGAGTGGGGGATTTGATCCGCGTCGATGTCTTTCGCGAAACGGATCTTTCGCGCGAGGCCGCGGTGGAGTCGTCCGGCAGCATCAACTATCCCTTGATCGGCTACGTCAACGCCGTGGGGCTGACGCCGCTGCAACTGGAACAGGACATCGCCAATCGTCTGCGCGCCGGCTATCTGCGAGACCCGAATGTGCGGGTCTACGTGGTGCGCTACCGCCCCATTTTCGTTTCGGGTGCCGTGCGCAACACCGGCGCCTTCCCTTTCAGCGAGGGCCTGAGCGTCGAGAAGGCACTGACTTTGGCCAGCGGCATGACGCCGCTCGGTTCGATACGCCGCATCTTCGTGCTGCGTGAAGGCGCACCGGCCAGCGCGCGCGAAAAGGTGGGGCTTGATGCGCCGCTGTATCCGGGCGATACCCTGTTTGTCGAAGAGGGCGTGTTTTGAACAATCTTCCGGTTTCCATGGCAGCCCCCCTGCGCGAAGTGCCCCCACAAACGCCTTCCGATCTGTCCTCGCTGTTCAAGTTTCTGCGTCGCTACCGCAGCGGTATTGCGCTGGTGACGTTTGCCGCCACGCTGCTGGGCGTGCTGATCGCGCTGTCGCTGCCGCCGGTCTACCGCGCGACCGTGACCCTGCTGATCGAGCCGAGCAACCAGCGCGTGGTGCAGGTGCAGGATGTCTACGATCCGACGCAGGGGCTCTCCAGCGAATACTTTGCCACCCAGTACGAATTGCTGCGGTCACGCGGCCTCGCCAGCCGTGTGGTGGACAAGCTCAAGCTGGCCGACGACGACGACTTTCTGACCGATACCGCCAGCCAGGGCACTCTCGACAGCCTGCGCGATCGCTTTGACTGGCAGCAATTCATCCCTGGCCTGCCGGACCCCGCGCCGGTTGCGATCGACACTCCGGAGCAACGCCGCGAGCGGGCCACCTCGATCCTGCTCTCGCAGGTGGGTGTGCAGCCGGTGCCGCGTACCCGGTTGGTGCGCGTGCACTTTTTCTCTTCCAATCCCGAAACCGCACAGCGCGTGGCGACGGCACTGGCCGATGTCTACATCGAAAGCGGCCTCGAATCGCGCCTGGAGGCCACGCAGCGCGCTGGCCGCTGGCTCACCAGCAAGCTCGGCGACTTGAGCACGCAGCTGCAAACCGCCGAGAAAGCGCTCCAGGCTTATCGCGACGAGAACCAGATCGTGGCCGTCGGCAGCAACCGTGGGCTGATCGACCAGGAGTTGATCGAAAACACCCAGCGACTGCGTGATGCGCAGCGCATCAAGACCGAGCTGTCGAGTACCTATTCGCGTATCCGTGCGGCAGGCAGCGACCCGACCCGGATGGAGCAGATCACTGCCCTGCTGCAGGACTCTGGCGTTCAAAAGGCACGCGTGGCCCTGCTGGATGCCGAACAGGAGTTGAAGCAGGTGCAGCAGCGCTACGGCGACAAGCATCCGCAGATGGCAACCAGTTTCACGACGCTGCAAGCCGCGCGGCGCGCTTTTAATGACCAGTTGCTGACCGCCGCCGAAGGCGTGCGCAATCAGTACGAGATCGCGCAGGAAACCGAGCGCCAGCTCTCCGGCGTTGTCGCCAACACCACCGGTCGCGCGCGCTCACTCGACCGCAAGCAGTTCGAGCTGGGCGTGCTCGAACGCGACGTGCAGACCAACAAGCAGCTCTACGATCTGTTCCTGCAGCGCTTCAAGGAAACCGACAGCACCACCAGCTACGAGCCGCTCAATGCGCGCATCACCGACGGCGCGCTGCTGCCGAAAACCCCGGTGCTGCCCGAACGCCCAAAGATCGTGCTGATTTCACTGCTCATTGGCTTCTTCCTCGGCATCCTGATGGCCTCGCTGCGGCATGTGTTGAGCGAAGGCCTGCACACGGTCGAAGATCTCGAAAGCGCAGCACAGGTGCCGCTGTTCGGCATCGTGCCCAAGCTCTCGTTCAAACGCGGCGCCAGCATCGTCAAGCACTTCCTGGCCGATCCGCGCACACCGTTTGCCGAGGGCGTGCGCTCAGTGCGCACGGCGATGAAACTGGCCGAAGTCGATACCCGCAAGCAGTGCTATGTCATCACGTCCGCCGTGCCGGGCGAGGGCAAGAGCAGCATTGCCACCTGCCTCGCACAGGCGCTTGCCGGCTCTGAAAAAGTGCTGCTGCTGGAGGGCGATCTGCGCGCACCCACGCTACGCAAGCTGCTGGCGCTGCCCAAGCAGCACCGCGACGGCGTGATGGAAATTTTGACCGGCACCGCTACGCTGGAATCGGCGATCCATATCGAGCCGACCGGCCTGCATGTGCTGGCCGTCGCACAGCGTCCGCCGAATCCCTCGGAAACCATCAGTTCGATGGCATTCGCGGCCCTCATCACGGATCTGCGCAGCCGCTACGACCGCATCATCATCGACTCGCCGCCCTGCCTCGCCGCCAGCGATACGCTGGTGCTCGCACGTCTCGCCGATGCCGTGCTGTTCCTCGCCCGCGCCGATGAAACCAAGATGGCCACGGTGCGCCGCGCCATCCACCAGCT
The DNA here is from genome assembly GCA_965279705.1 of Stagnimonas sp. Classification (GTDB taxonomy): domain Bacteria; phylum Pseudomonadota; class Gammaproteobacteria; order Nevskiales; family Nevskiaceae; genus Stagnimonas. The sequence goes on along the minus strand of OZ257257.1, from coordinate 714,538 downwards.
GCGCACCACCAACGCCCCGCTGGTGGGCTGCATCTTCAACAAGGTGGATGTGCGCCGCAATGCCGAAGCGCACAGCGACTATCGCTACGCCTACCGTTATTACGGCTGAGGATGACGCCGGGCATCGCCGGACGCTGGGCTGCCCTGTTGTTCGCCATCCTCTTGGTGGCGATCGGCACCCTGCAGCTGGCTTCCAACCTGTATTACCGGGTCGCAACCATCAGCGCCTGGTACAGCGATGTCCGCCGGGCGGTGATGGCCAGCGAAGTGGCGACCAGCCTGCGGCAGCACGCGGCAGCGGCGTACGGCGCAAGGCTCGCTGCGGTAGTCGGCGATGCAGACGTCTTCGACCACCGTTACGTCGAGACCCTGCGCGATGCCCCGGCCGACCCCTACCGCTGGGCTGAATATGCACGCGCACTGGCACTGGTGGGAGATTTCGGTCCGCGCTTCGATCGGGCGATTGACGAAGCGCAGCAGCGCGCACCGCGTTCGCCAGCCGTGCATCTCGCCCTCGCCGACGTGCGCTGGCGGCATGGCGCGCAGCTCACGGATGCGCAGCTGGAGGTGTTGTATCCCAGCCTCGTGCGCACGATGCAGAACCAAGGCCAGCGACAGAAGTTGCTCGATCGCATCGTGCGCTCAAGGCGGCAGTCCGCGTTCTGCGCCGAGTACGGTAGTCAGTTCAGCGGCGGCCGGTGGTGCGCGCGCATCGAGCGAGATCTTGCGGAATGTACTACCACACGCGAGCCCCGAAAGCTTCGCTGGTGCCGCAAGGTGGATGCCCTGCCGTGAGCGCACATCGACCATTCTCCTGGTGGGATCGCTCCGCCTATGCCCTGCTGCTGGTGATCGTTGCGGCCATCCCCTGGCCATGGGGCAGCGTCAATGCCGTTCCCCAAGCGGCCACTCTGCTGCTGACCGGGCTCGGACTGGTTTTTTCCATGCTCGCACCCGAGGCCGACCGCTGGCCGCAGGGCCGGACGTTTCGTCTGGGGTTTGCTGCCTGGCTGCTCTGGCTGGCGTGGCTGGGTTTGAGCCTGCTGCCGCTGCCGCCCGATTGGCTGGCGGCGCTCTCGCCGGCAGCCGCACAGGCCCATCAAGGCATCGCCGCACTCGGCGTCAGACCCGCCAATACGCTTAGCGTCGAGCCCAGTTCGACCCGTCTTTACCTCATCACCAGCGCCGGACTCTTCGCGCTCTATCTGCTCGCCGCGCGCACCGTTCACAGTCCCTCGCGCCGCCGTGGCCTGCTGGTGCTGATGGCACTGGTCGCGGGTGCGCAGGCGTTTTATGGCCTTGGCATGACGCTTACCGGACAGGAGATCGGTTTCTTCGAGCGCAAGACCTACGGCCGCGGCTGGGCAACCGGCACCTTCGTCAATCGCAACCATTACTCGAATCTGCTGGCCCTTGGCGGCGCCTGCGCACTTGCCTTGCTGCTGGCCTGGCGTACTTCAACGTCACCCGTGCGGGGCTGGCGCGGCCATGTGTTGCGCGGCATGGACTGGCTGATGAGCCCTGCACTGGTCTGGCGCGTACTGTTGTTGGTCATGTTGAGCGCGGTGGTGCTCAGCCAGTCGCGCATGGGCAACGTCGTGTTCGTGCTGGTGATGGCATTCGGGGTGTTGCTGTGGACGGCGCTCTACAACCGCGCGCGCCTGCTGACCGCCGTGCTGCTGCTGGCCAGCTTTGCCGTCGCCGACTTGTGGATCGTCAATAACTACTATGGCCTTGATCGGGTCGTGCAACGACTGGACGACACCGAACTCGAAACCGAGCAGCGCGCCATCGCCCTGCGCGACCTGCGTCCCCTGATTGACACCTATCGTCTCACCGGATCGGGAGGGGGCAGTTTCCAGAGCGTATTCATGGCGACGCAGAGCGACAACCTGCGCGGCCTGTACGACCATGCGCACAACGAATACGCCGAGTTTGCTATCGAGCACGGCCTGGCTGGCCTGGGCTGGATACTGCTGATGGGCGCGCTGCATCTGGTGCATGCCCTGCGTTTGCTGCGCGTCCGTCGCAGCGCGGAGACGCGCGCACTGTCCTTGGCCAGCGCCACCGCCCTTCTGGCTGCCGGTTTGCACGCCTTGAGCGACTTCATCCTGCACATCCCGGCACTACGAGTATGGGTCGTTGTTTTAATGGGGGCCGTAGCCGCAGCCTCGGCCAACATCTATGCTCGTTCCAAGAGGCGCGTGACATCGTCTGACGCCATTGATACAAAACACGCAAGCGGAATCGCACTGTGAAAAACCAGATCAGAAAAGGGTGCCATCTCGCCGCTCTCACGCTTGTCGCGTGGAGCTCGCATGCTTTGGCAGAGAGCACACTGCTTTCCACCCCTTGGCAGATCGGCTCGACCGTCGGCGGCGTGCTTCCTGAGAATCTTCGCGGCGTCTCGCCGGGCCCCCTGGCACGGACGTCAGTGGGCATCCCCCTGCGGCCTGGCGCTTATGTGGATGCCAGCGTGTTCGTGCAGAGCGCCGCTGGCAAAGGCAGTAATCCCAAGGAGCGCATGCTGGGCGGTGGTGCCGACCTGCGGCTCGAAAGACTCGGTGACCGTTTTACTTTCCTGTTTCTGGTCGGTGGCGGTTACGCCAACAGCAAGCGCGGCGGCGAAACCATCAATGCCCCCTACGCCAACATCGGCTGGGGCCTGGGCTATGAGCTGAGCCGAGATTTTTCCCTGCGCTACGAGATGCGCGGGATTGCTCGCTTCGATGATGCGTTCATCACGGGTCGCAGCGTGAGCTACGACGCCACGGCGTCTGTCGGCTGGGTCTACAGCCTTGGACAGAAAGCACCCACCCCGTACACGCCGCGCGCAACAGCGGAGGTTGCTGCCCAGTCGCCAGCCACGGTGCCGGAAACTGCTCTGCCCATAACAGTGCCACCGCCACCGCTGGTCGTGCCGCCGACGCGTGTGGTGGCACGTGTCATCAGCCCTGAAGACCAGTGCCCGCCCGCCCCTGCTGCATCGCTGGTGGATGCCAACGGCTGCCTCTCGCCGCAGAAGCTCATCCTGCCGCGGGCCGAGTTTTTCGATAGCGCGGAGGCAACTGAAATCCGTTCGACGGGTGACGCTGCCCTGGCTGCCGTGGCCGCGAGCCTCGTCAAGAACACGGCCTTGTTTGCCGATATCAGCGTCCATACCGATACGGCCGGCTTTGGCGAAGACAACCTCAAAACCTCTGCGGCGCAAGCAGCGCTGCTGAGTCAGAGGCTGTTCCAGCTAGGCGCTGCCCCGGATCGCCTGAGCACGGAAGGCCTGGGTGAGGAGCGGCCGATCGCCAGCGAAGATACCGAGGTCGGCATCGAAAAAAATCAGCGTGTCGAAATCAAGATCATTACGCGTTGAGACGTTTGCGGCGATGTCATTCATGCAACCCAAAATGCCTTCATGCAGCGCCTGACCCTCGTCAACCGTTTTGCTTTTCCGGACGACTCGCCCACCAGCCGCCTGATGCACGATCTGGCCATGGCGCTGGTTGTTGCGCGGCCGGATATCGAGATTCGCATCCTGGCCTGCAACCGCTACTACAGCGGCTCGTCGGACAAGCTGCCTGCACGCGAACAGCTGAGCGGCATCGAGTTCACCCGGCTCTGGGTGCCTTCGGCGGCGCGGCGCGGTTTGCTAATGCGGGCCCTGGGCTATTACGCGTTTTATCTGCAAGGCTTGCTCACGCTGTTGTTCGGGCTCAGGCGCGGCGAACTGGTGATCTGCATGACCGACCCGCCCATGTTCAACGTGCTGGCCACACTGGCGGCCCGCATCCGCGGCGCGCGCATCGTGCAGTGGGTACAAGACCTTTACCCGGACGTGGTGCAAAGCGCGGGCCTGATGCAGCGCGCAGCCCCGTTAATGACCTTGCTGCGCAGCCTCAGGCGCAGCGCCTATCGCGCGTCGGCACGACTGGTGGTGATTGGCGAAGGCATGCGCGACCGTCTGCTGCGCGATGGCAGTGGCTGCCCTATCGAGATCATTCCCAACTGGGCCAACGCCAGTAGCATCCACCCGGTGCCGCGCGAACAGCTGCCGCTGGCCCGCGAATGGTTGCCGTCCTGTCAGTTCGTCATCGGCTACTTCGGCAATCTGGGTTTTGCGCACAATTTTCAGTCCTCCCTGCAGGCGGCCGCCCTGCTGCACGACCGTGCCGATGTGCAGTTTCTCTGGGTCGGCGATGGCAGCCGGCGGCTGGCGTTTCAGCAGTCCATCGAGACGCTACAGCTGCGCAACGTGCAATGGCAGGGCCAGCAGCCTTTCGATCGCATGGGCGAGATTCTCGGCATTGCCGACGTTCATCTGGTGATGCTCGACCCGCAGTTCGACGAAGTGCTGGTACCGAGCAAAACCTATTCGGCGATGGCGGCCGGTCGGGCGCTGCTGTTTTTGGGCAACCCGCGCAGCGAGCTGGCGCGTCTGGTACGCGAACACGACATCGGTATTGCCGTGGCGCAGGAGGACGTCGAAGGCATATCCACGGCCATCCGCCTGCTGGCAGATGATCCCGAACGTTGCCGCCAGATGGGACTTCGCGCCCGCCAGTTGTTCGATGCTCAGTTTGAGCGGGGTCGGGTCATGGGTCGCTGGCAGAACCTGGTCGAACAGTTGCTGCCGCGCGGCAGAGTGTGGTCAGGTGTAAAAACAGACTGATATGCAGTTCATTCGGCAGGCACGGCGCATAGTGGCAGTGCGGGCTCGAGGGATCGGCATGTGCTTTGCGGAGTGCTCTCGGCAGATTCACCCGATTTCAATAGTCGTGTTGAATTCCTTTTTCTTGCGGCGTGCAGGATGCACCCGGTCAAACCAGACACGGATCGTCGTTCTGGAGTTTTGAAGATGTGGGCATGGATGATCTTGCTGGTCCTATTCGGGACGGCGCTTGCTGGCCTGACCATCTTCGCTGCCAAGCGTGGCCGATTTGGTGCTGATGAATCCCACGGGATACAGAAAGTGCACCGGCACTGGGTGCCCCGCTTGGGCGGCATACCTGTCTTCGTGACGTTCGTGCTGGGTTGCTGGCTGTGGGACGTGCTGGGTTACCTCAACCAGTACGCAGCCTTCGCGCTGATGGCCTGCTCGCTGCCTGCCTTCCTCGGCGGTCTGTTTGAAGATATGAGCCGCAAGGCTGGCATCGGCCCGCGTTTGCTGCTGACGGTGCTGGCTGCGGTGCTGGGTTGGTTTTATCTGGGCGGGCAGATCCGCCGGCTCGATGTGTCTTTCGTCGATACGCTGCTCGCGGGCAGCGCCGTGCTGTCTCTCATGTTTACGGTATTCGCCGTCACCGGCGTGGTGCATGCCATCAACATTATCGACGGCTACAACGGCCTCTGCGGCTTTTTCTCGCTGGCGGCTTTTTGCGGCATCGGCGCTATCGCCGCGATGGTGGGCGATTATTCGCTTGCGCAGGCCGCATTATTGGCGGCACTCAGCCTGATTGGATTCCTGTTCTGGAACTATCCGATGGGGCGCTTGTTTCTGGGCGATGCCGGGGCCTACTTCATCGGCTTCCTGATTGCCGAGTTCAGCATCCTGCTGGTCGCGCGCAACCCGAGTGTCTCGCCTTGGTGCGCCCTGCTGATCGTGGCTTATCCGGTATGGGAAACCGTGTTCTCGATGCTGCGCCGTGCCTCTGTCGGCGGCCTTGCGCAAATGGGGCGCGCGGATGCGCTGCACCTGCACCACTTGGTTTACCGGCGGCTGATCAAAAACAACCAACGCAACAGTGGCCACCGCGACTCGGTGCTGCGCAATGCGATGACCACTCCGTATCTGATGGTGCTGGTGCTGATGTGCGTCATTCCGGCCATCTTTTTTTCGGAGCAGCCCGGCATCCTGATGGGCTTCTGTCTGCTCTTCGTCGTTAGCTACGTGTTTTGCTATCGCACGATCGTCCGACTGCGGGTGCCACGCTGGCTGGTGGTGCGCCGAGTAGCTACTCGCTGGCTGGCCATGCGGATAAGGCTGCTCTAAAACTGGGCGCGCGGGGAAGCAGGCCTTACTTCACGACTCGCAAGTGTCCCCTGCCTTTTGGCTTGGCAGGCTCTGGATCAACACCGGTCGGCAGCGTAGGCGAAGTACCTGATGGCACGGGTGAATCGCCACCACCCAGCGGCGGCTCCACCTCACCAAACACCAGACCTTCGCCATTCTCACGCGCAAAGATCGCCAGCACCGCGCCGGTCGGCACGATCACATCGAAGGGACGGCCGGAAAAACGGGCCGAAAACCAGATCGGCTCTTCTTCGATATTGAGTGCCTGCACCGCCATCGGCGACAGGTTGAGCGTGATGCGCCCCTCCTGCACGAATTGCAGGGGCACGGTCACGCCGGGATAGTCGGCCGCCACCAGAAGATGCGGCGTGTGGCCGTTGTCGACGCACCAGTCATAGATGGCGCGAATCAGATACGGCCGTCGTGATTTGTGTGAACGCGCCACGCTACAGCGCCTTGAAGTAGGCCGCGAGTACGGGGCGCGTGGCGAGCTTGTCGCGATAGCGTTGGGCGTTCTCGGGCAGCTTGAGGCCGAGCGATTGCACGCCTTTCATCCAGACGGCCCAGGCCAGATCGGCACGGGTGTATTCCACGCCCAGAAAATACGCCTTGCCGCCAAACCAGCGGCCGCTATTGAGCACCTGCTGGGCAATGGGCGATTTAGCCTTCGCACTCTTGGTGGCGAGTGCGTCCTGCAGAACGGGAAACAGCTCCACCGCAAACTGCTCCAGCACCATGCGTACCTTGGCCCGGCCGGCGGGGTCTTGCGGCATCAGGCGGGGATGCGGATAGCGTTCGTCGAGATACTCGACCACCACTCGGGCACCGGTCAGCAGCAACTCGCGGTCTGCCAGTGCCGGCAGGCGCAACTCGGGATTGATGACCAGCAGGTCTTCGTTGGGCCGTGCAGGGTCGATGCGCTCACAGCGGGCGTCGTCGACATCCTTCTCGGCAAACGCCAAAGCCGACCAATCGTTCCAGGGGTCGTTGGGGGCGACATACAGCATCAAACCCGCCTGCGGGGCGGGCTTGCCTAAAGTGGCGAGGCGCGAACGGCGCGTGACCATGCTCATGAGTGGCGAAGCCGGGCGTTGTTCACGTCGACTTCGAGCGGGTCACAGCGCCGGATATCAATGGACGTCCTTCCAGTATTCTTTCTTCAACAGATAGGCGATCGGGAAGAAGAGTGTGAGGAAGATCAGCACATTCCAACCCGTACTGATGCGGTGGTTGCGGCCCGGCTCGGCGGCGTAGACCATGAAGTTGGTGAGATCGGCGACAAACTTCTTGTATTCCTCTGGCGACAGCTTGCCGGGCTTCACCAGCTCGAACTTCTTCGCGCCGTGCTCTGCCTCGCCATGACCCTCGGCAGCTTCGTGATGCTCGACCTTGGCTTGCAGGCCCTGCAGCTCCCACAACACATGCGGCATCGAGGCACCCGGCAGCACGGTGTTGTTCACACCGAGCGGACGCTTGGGGTCGAGATAGAAACTTTGCAGATAGTCGCTCACCCAATCTGGGCCGCGCGAGCGGGCAGTGAGCGAGAGATCCGGCGGCTGCGCGCCAAGCCAGTCAGCGGATTCCTTCGGCATCGCCGTGGTGATGACATCGCCGACCTTGTCGCTGGTGAACATCAGGTTGGCCTTCAGCAGGTCTTCCGGGATGCCCAGGTCAGCAGCCATGCGGTTGTAGCGCAGGTATTTCATGCTGTGGCAGCCGGCGCAATACGACATGAAGTCGCGCGCGCCGCGTTGCAGGCCGGCCAGGTTGGTGGTGTCGACACGGAAATACGGATGGTCCCCACCACCCGATGCGAACGCGGCCGGTGCCGTCAGCGCGCCAGTGGCAAAGCCGAGCAGAAGCGCAACCGCAGTCTTCAGGCGCTTAGTGGGCTTCATAGGTCACACGCTCCGGTACGGTCTTGTAGGAGTCCATCTTGGTGTAGATGGGCATCAGCAGGAAGAAGAGGAAGTAAACAACAGTGCCGATCTGCGAGATGGCCTTGCCGAGGTCGCTCGGCGGCTGCATGCCGTAGTAGTTCAGCGCGATGAAAGCGATGGTGAACAGCGCCAGCGCGATCTTCGAGAGCGGGCCTTTGTAGCGCATCGACTTCACCGGCGAACGGTCGAGCCAAGGCACGAAGAAGATCACCAGCACCGCGCCGAACATCGCGATCACGCCCGGCAGTGCCGAGCCGAACATCGATGGTGTGGCACGCAGAATGGCGTAGAAGCTGCCGAAGTACCAAGCCGGGGTGATGTGCTCTGGCGTGTTAATGGCGCTGGCCGGAGTGAAGTTCGGCTTCTCGAGGAAGTAACCACCACCATCCGGTGCCCAGAAGATCGCAGCACAGAAGATCATCAGGAACACCGTGACGCCGACAATGTCCTTCACCGTGTAGTACGGGTGGAAGGGAATGCCATCGACCGGGTGACCATGCTCGTCCTTGTTCTTCTTGATCTCGACGCCGTCTGGGTTGTTGGAGCCTACTTCGTGCAGCGCAATGATGTGCGCGACGACCAGGCCGACCAGCACGAACGGCAACGCGATGACGTGCAGCGAGAACAGGCGGTTGAGCGTGGCATCTGCGGGCGAATAATCGCCCTGCACCCAGATGACGATGTCCGGCCCAATGACCGGGATGGTGCCGAACAGGCTGATGATGACCTGCGCACCCCAGTAGCTCATGTTGCCCCAGGGCAGCACGTAACCACAGAAGGCTTCGGCCATCAGCACCAGGAAGATCAGCGAGCCGAAGATCCAGATCAGCTCGCGCGGTTTCTGGTAGCTGCCGTAGAGCAGGCCGCGATACATGTGCAGGAATACGACGATGAAAAACGCCGATGCGCCGGTCGAGTGCATGTAGCGGATGATGTTGCCCCAGGGCACGTCACGCATGATGTATTCGACGGAATCGAACGCGGTCTCGGCACCCGGCTTGTAGTGCATGGTCAGCACGATGCCGGTGATGAGCTGGTTGACCAGCACCAACAGCGCAAGCGAACCAAAGTAGTACCAGAAGTTGAAGTTCTTCGGCGCGTAGTACTCGGCCAGATGATCCTTCCACAGCTTGGTCAGCGGGAAGCGATCATCGAACCAGCCCAGCAGGCCGGTTGTTTTGTATGGATTGGCGACAATGCCCATGTGCAGCTCCTGAATAGAATCCGTGATCCCGCGCTTACGCGGCCGTCTGGTCTTCGCCGATCACGATCTGCGCGTCGGTGACGAAACGGTGGGGCGGGATGGAAAGGTTGACGGGTGCCGGCGAGCCCTTGTAAACGCGGCCTGCGAGGTCGAACTTGGAACCGTGGCAGGGGCAGTAGAAGCCGCCTTCCCAATTGGCATGGACGTCCGGCGCCGGATGATCCGGGCGGAAGGTGGGGATGCAGCCCAGATGCGTGCAGTTGGCAATCAGCACCGAGACTTCGGGCTTGATCGCGCGGTCGGCGTTCTTGGCGTAAACCGGCTGCTTCGACGAATTGGACTCAGGATCGACCAGATCGCCAGTCACCTTGGTCAAGCTCGCCACCATCTCAGGCGTGCGCTTGACCACCCAGATCGCCTTGCCGCGCCAGCTAGCGGTGAGCTTCTGGCCCGGCTCGATCGGTGCAAGATCAATGCTGATCGGTGCGCCGGCAGCCTGGGCCTTGGCGCTGGGACGCAGCGAGGCCAGCAGCGGCCAGACCACGGCGGCACCACCAACAACGCCCATGCCCGAGGCAGCAAGCGTCAAAAAACGGCGGCGACTGGTATCCACGTTGGGATTACCGTGGATGGCACTTTCAGTGCTCATGTTGGAAAAGTCCTTGCTGGAATCTGAAAAGCTGGGCTGTGGGCAACGGTCTTTTCAGAGCCAGTGCCGACCAATGAAATGATCGGCGCGAGTATAGCGGCGGGGGGCGGCTGTCGTCACGGGTTGGTCACGCATTCTCTCGCTATGGGTCAGCACCTCAAAACTGATACTTCACGTACACCTGCGCGAAGTCACGATCCTTGTAGACATTCGCGCCATCTGCCCCGCCGGTAAACCAGGTGTAACCCGGCACGATCGACAGTGCCGACTTGTAGCGCGCCTCGATGTTGATGGTGGCGGTCTTGCGGCCCTCGACAAAGTTGGTGTCGAGCGGCTGCGGCGCGGTGCCGCTGACATCGTGCTGCCAGATGATCATCGGCTGGAAACTGATGCCGGGGAACACGCTTTCGTACTTGATCAGGCTGATGATGCGATAGCCCCAGCTGAACTTGTCCGGAAACAGATCAAGGTTCGCCTGTGACGGATTGAAGCGGAGGCCATCGGCACCGAAGGAGCAGGTCGGGTTGGTCGAGCAGGCCTGGCGCGAGCGATCGGCACCGGTGCCATCGGCACCGGCACTGGCATGCGTCAGAGTGCCCGGTGCGTCGAACTGCAACTCATCCAGCGGCGGCAAGCCGGGCACCCAGGTGGCGCCCACCTCGAACAGATTGATGATCTGATCGGCGCCGATGAAGTTGTCGGTGGCGCCCAGCACCTGGGTCGCGCCCAAGTTGAACTGGTACACCTGCATGCGCTCATAGCCGCGGATGTAGCCGGGGTTGTTGCGGTCGTAGGGCAGATTGGGATTGCTGCCAGGATTTTCACCCACGGCACCGCCACGATAGGCCGTCACAAAGCTGGGGAATGCACGAGCTGAACCCACGGCGTGGCCAACGGCCAAGTCGAAGGTGTCGGCATAGCTACCCAAACTGCCGGTGCCATCCACCACGTAATCGCTGCCGGGATAGACGATCACGTTGCCGTTTGCATCGGTGCCAACGCCACCCACCGGGCCCGAGCCTGCGATACCGGTGAGGAGACTGGCCAGCTCGGGCGGCAGCAGCCCCAGCACAGGCTGTGTCAGGGTGCCGGTGAGTGTGCCGGTGCCTTGGCAGGTGCCAGTACGAGGATTGGGACCGCTGCTCGCGCTGATATCCGGGTTGTGGCAACGCGTCAGCGTCGGCCCGTAGGCGGCAAATAGCAGGTCTTCGACATCGACCTGCAAAGGCAGATCAGGCCGGTACGCCACCTCGCCCTGAATCGAGAACTCGCCCAGCGTGGTGTTGAACGACACGCCCAGCATCTTGATGTTCTCTGGATATTCAAACTGGAGCTTGGCGGTATCGAACAGGATCGGGTCACTGGTTGCCGCCGCCGGATTGTTGGGATCGGTGAGTCCATGCAGCAGGGGAATGTCGGGGCAGTCCGCCAGAAACTGCACGGTGGTGCGGGAGTTGCGGGCGCAGGAATCCAGCGAGGCATAGGTGCTGATGTAGGGCAGCTTCGAGTGGTAGTTCATGAAGTAAAGCCCGAGTTCGGTGCCGTTGTTCAACCACTCGGCGTAATACTTGAGCGACGCCCCGAACTGATTGGTGAGGCCGAACTTCTTCGGGGTGTTGTCGCGCAGGCGCTGCACACGAAGGCTGGTGTTGGTGAGGCCCGAAAGCGCGTTGTCGATGAGGAAGCCCGCACCATCCGGGTCTTCGGCTGCACCACCGAAACTGGCGGTGGCGAAATCACCGGCATTGTCGGTACCGAAATCGGCAAACGAGAAATACGAACCCTTGGCGGGGATCTCCACCGGCGACCATTCAAAGTCATAGAAGGTCTCGAAGGTCACGTCGTCCATTGGCTGGCCGCTGATGTAGAGCGAGGTCTGGGGCGTGAATACTTCTTCAACCTGGAAGCCCGTACGCAAAAAATTGTTGGCGTTGACCGGCTGCGCCTGGTTGAGCGAGTTGATGACCAGCAGCGTGGACTCGCCCCAGTTGATGGTCTGGCGGCCAAACTTCACCGTCAGCTCCTGCCCCAGAAAAGGCACCTTGCCGTAGACCACCGCGTCGAGCAGCTGCACGTTGTAGCCAATCTGCCGCTGCGTTTCGCTGTCGCGGCCATTGCGCACCACCTCACCGGGGCCGTACAGCAAACCGCAGGGTACGCCTGCTACAGGCGCGCGATCACCGCAGGGCTTGGAGTCGTTGCGGGGCAGTCCATTGTTGTTCAGCGGCGTGACTGGAATACCGACACGGGAGGCGTTTTCGTTGGTGATGCGGTTGGGGTGGTACTCCGAAAAATTGGCGTTGACGAGATCATAGAAACCCAAGGCCCGCGCGAAGAACCCGAAGTCGCCTTGGGTCAGCGTGAGATCTTGCGTGATCTTCAGCGGCGCTTGCGTGATGTCGTGTTTGTTGTAGTTGAGATTGCCGTCGTCGAAATTGCCGGAGAACTGACCCGGCACCTGCGAGAGCCGCGCTGCGGGATAGGTCTGGGTACGGAACAAGCCCTGGCAAGACTGATACAGCGGCCGACCCGTGCCCGGCGTGCCATCGATGGCCGGCAGTCGCCCGCATACGCTCGGATCGAGATTGGCCTTGCCCACCAGATCGGCGCTGCGCTCCTGCATACGCACCTGCACGCCGAGCGAGCTGGTGGTGTTGAGCACGCCTTCGATGCCGTCTTCACCAAACGGCAGCTTGAAGTCGATGGCATACGCCGGTGTTGAAAAACCGACGACAGAAACAACGAGCACGGGCACCAGCTGCCACCACGGACGGTACGCAAGACGCATCGAAATCTCCTCTCGAAGGCGACCGTCATGGCAGTCGCACTATGTGTTGTCGTGCGGAAGATACCGCGCAACTGGCATCGAAAATAGCAGTGCATCCGGCGCACAGCAATCACGCAGCGCAACAAAAAAACGCGCCGCAGCGCGCTTTCATAGGTAACCCTGATAACTCTTGCAGTGACCTAGAAAAGATAGCGGGCAAACGCTTGTGCGAAGTCGCGGTCGCTCAGCAAATTACCGCTGCCGCCACCGGTGAACCAGGTGTAGCCGACGTTGAACGAAAAACTCGATTTGTAGCGCGTCTCCAGGATCGTGCCGATGGTCTTGCGACCGCGGCGAAAGTTCTCGCCGGGGCCTGGTGAAATGCCGTTGACGTCGTGCGCGAAGATCAGCTGCGGTTGCAGCGAGATGCCCGGCAGCACACTCTCGTACTTGATCTGGCTGACCACGCGGTAGCCCCAAGAAAATGGCGTGACGAAGTTGTGCAGATTTTCCTGATGTGGGTTGAAGCGCAGACCGTCGGGCCCGTAGCTGCACGTTGGGTTGGTGGAGCACGCCTGCCGACGGGTCGCATCGTCGAAGTAAGCACCCGAGCCGTCTGCGCCCGCAGCGGCGGAGAGAAAAGTGCCCGGCGCTTCGATCTGCAACTCATCCAGCGACGGCAGGTTGGGCACATAGGTCGCACCGGCTTCGAGCAGCAGAATGATCTGGTCCGCGCCGAAGGGATTGTCGGTAGCGCCAAACACGCGGGTCGCGCCCATGTTGAATTGGTAGACCTCGAAGCGCTCGAAGCCCTGGATGTAGCCGGCGTTGCGACGATCGAGCGGCTGGCTCAGATCGGTGGGCGCGTTCTCGCCCAAGGTGCCGCCGCGATACGGGATGATGAAGTTGGGGAACGAACGCGCCGAACCCGGCAGATGGCCCACCGCCAGATCGAAGGTGTCGGGGAAGGGATTGCTGCCATCGGCCAGCAAAAAGTTGCTGGAGCCGTACGTCGCTGACGCACCGGCAGGCCGCGTGTTGTTGGTGTCGATGCCCGCCGTGGTGCCCGCACAGCCGGTGCCCACCGGCAACACATTGGGCACGCCCAGCGGCACGCCGAGACTGCCGAAGAGATTGTTCAAGGCGCTGGTGGCCGCGCTCGCATCAATTGCCGATAGCGGGCTGCGCGCGAGGTTGCGGTCGTGGCAGCGGGTCAGTGTCGGGCCGAAAGCGGCGAAGGCCAGGTCTTCCTGATCGACCTGCAGCGGCAGGTTGGGCCGATAGGCGACTTCGCCCTGTAGCGAAAAATCACCGACCGTGGTGTTGAACGAGAACCCGTACATCTGAATGTTCTCGGGGTATTCGAGCAGCAGCATGGCGGAGTCGAGATCGGCAGCACTCGACTGGGCGTTCTCGGGGCTACCCGCCACTTGCGGGATCAAGGGACAGGTGGCGAGAAAGCTGACCGGGTCGTAGGCATCAATGCCGAGCGCATTGCCTTCGCGCCGCGCACAGCTGGCCTGTGCCGAAAAGAAGCTCGCATACGGCAGTCGCGAGTGATAGTTGAGAAAGTACAGACCCAGCTCGGTGCCGTTGTTCAAGTCCTCGGCGAAGTACTTGAAGGCCGCACCCACTTGTCCACCAGTCTTCGGCTCCAGATCAGGTAGGCGTTGCAGACGCAGCGTGGTGTTGGTGATTCGCGACAGCGGGTTGTATTGCAGTGACGCCAGGCCATCCGGGTCTTCCGCCGCACCGCCGAAGCTGGCGTAGACCTCGTCGACTGCATTGGAGGTGCCGATATCAAGGCCGGAGAAAAAACTGCCGGGCGCTGTAGCCTCGACGTTCTTCCATTCCAGTTGGTAGAAGGTCTCGAAAGTGGCGTTCTCGAACGGCTCGAAACTGACGAAGGCCTGGTTGATGGGCGTGAAAACTTCTTCCACCGTGAAGCCGACGCGCTGGAAGTTGTTGGCGTTGACCGGCTGTGCCTGGTTCAAGGAGTTGACGACGAGCAGGGTCGACTCGCCCCAGTTCACGGTCTGGCGGCCGAGCTTGAAAGTCAGCTGCTTGTCGTCGGTGAACGGGATCGGCAGCTTGCCGTAGATGTAGCTGTCGAGCGGCTGTAAATCGTGCCCGATCTGCTGGCGCGTGCTGCGGTCGCCGCGCGGGCTTCGGGTGGCAGCACCCGGGCCGTAGATGCGTCCGAACTGGTTGCCTGGATATGGCAGCGTGAACGACGCCAAGTCGTTGGCCGAGTACCCCACCGTCGCATAGTTGCCGCGGTTGATCTCGTTGGGATGCGACTCGGTGAAGCTGTCGTTGACGAAATCGTGAAAGAAAATGCCGCGGCCGAAGAACCCGAACACGCCATAGGTCAGCGACAGATCCTGAGTCAGCTTGAACGGCGCCTGCGTGACATCGCCCTTGTCGTAGTTGAGATTGCCGTTGTCGGCATTGAGCGTGTACTGGCCCGGGATAGTGGCGAGTCGAGCCGAGGGATAGATCTGGTCGCGGAAAGTCGCCTGACAGGATTGATACGGAATGCCGCAAGCCGAGGAATCGTTGTTGGACTTGCCCACCAGCGCTTGCGAGCGCTCCTGCGTGCGGATGGCCGCACCGACGGTGACGTTGCTGTTGAGCACGCCCTTGATGCCGTCATCGCCATAGGGCAGCACGAACTCGATGGCCCAGGCGGACGCGACCATGCCAAAACTGAGCAGGCCGGCAAGAGCCGGACGATGGTGGATGCGCACGCAAATCTCCCTAATTGACTGGACGCTGCCGCGTCGGTTGCTTCCTCAACCGCTCCTGCATGGGTGACGACGAGACGCAGGTCTACAGCGATCTGCATTTTAATGGGGCAAGGCTTGCGAACGAAGTATTTGTGACGCTGGCGTCAAGAAAAATGGCAAGCGCTGGCTGACCCCTCACCAAAGTCCCGCAGCGGCGGCGGTGCACTGTGGCAGAGCACCTGCACGCGGCCGCAGCGTGGGGCGAACACACAGCCGGCGGTTGCGGCCGACGCGCGCGCTGGCGTGCCGGCAATGCTGGGCAGCGGCACGTCCCAGGGCGTGTCCAATCGCGGCCTGCAAGCCAGCAGAGCCTGGGTGTAGGGGTGGCTGGGAGCCGACAGCACCTGTGCCGCCCTGCCCTGCTCCAGCACGCGCCCGGCGTAGAGCACCAGCAGGGTGTCGGCGATGTCGGCCATCACGCCGAGGTCGTGGGAGATCATCAACAGGCTCAAGTCCAGATCGCGCTTGAGCGTGGCGAGCAGCTGGAGTATTTCGGCCTGCACGGTCACGTCGAGCGCGGTGGTGGGCTCATCGGCAATCAGCAGCACCGGCTTTGCCAGCAGCATCATCGCGATCATCACGCGCTGTCGCTGGCCGCCCGAGAGTTCGTGTGGATATTGCTTGAGGCGCTGCGCGGCCTGCGGGATGCGCACGGCATCGAGCATGCGCTGTGACTCGGCCAGCGCCGCCGCGCGGCAGGCACCGCGATGCTGCTCCAGCACCTCCGCCAGTTGCAGACCGATGGTGAGGTGCGGATTCAGGCTCGTCATCGGGTCCTGAAAGATCAGACCCATGCGTGCGCCGCGCAGGGCACGGCGCGCGCGCGGCTTGAGCGTCAGCAGTTCCTGATTCTCGAAAACCAGACTGCCCTGCACTTCCGCATTCATCGGCAGCAAGCCCATCAATGCCAAGGCGATCTGCGACTTGCCGGAGCCTGACTCGCCGACCACGCCGAGAGTCTGCCCGGCGGCGAGGCTGAAGCTCACCTCGTGCAGCACCGGCAGCACACCCTGCCGCGTGCGATACGCAAGCGACAACTGACGCACGTCCAGCAGCGCACTCATGGCGCATCCCGCGGGTCGAGCGCATCGCGCAGCGCGTCGCCGATGAGGTTGAAGCAGAGCAGCGTCAACGCCATCAGCGCAGCGGGAAACAGCAGCGCCCAAGGCGTGGTCTGCATCTCCCGCGCGCCCTCGTTGATGAGCGTGCCCCAGCTGGTGGCGGGCTCCTGCACGCCCAAGCCGAGAAAGCTCAGGAAGGACTCGGTGAGAATCACCTGCGGGATGGTGAGGGTGACGGTGACCATCACCACACCCGCCAGATTGGGCACGATGTGCCGCAGCAGGATCGCTGCAGAGTCCATGCCATGCGTGTGCGCAGCCAGCACGAACTCGCGCTGCTTCAACGCCAGCACCTGCCCGCGCACGACGCGCGCCATGTCGAGCCAGTTGATCGCGCCGATGGCGACGAACACCAGCACCACGTTGCGACCGAACAGCACCATCAAAAGAATCACCAGAAACAGGAACGGCAGCGCGTAGAGAATGTCGACGGTGCGCATCATCCAGGCATCGAGTGCGCCGCCGAAGTAGCCCGCGACCGCGCCGTAGCTGACGCCGATCAAGAGCGACACCAGCGTGGCGGCAAAGGCCACCAGCAGCGAGATGCGGCCGCCTTCAAGCACGCGCACGAAGACATCGCGGCCGAGGCTGTCGGTGCCGAACCAGTGGGCATTAACCGTGCTGGGGGCCGTCGCCCACTCACCGTCGAAGTCGATGGAGTCGACATCGAAGGGCGACAGCCAGGGGCCGATGAACAGCGCGAGTACGATCAGCCCCAGCACGCTCAGCGCCACCATCGCCGCGCGGTGCGTGCGGAAGCGCTGCCACAGCAATCGCGCCGGACTCATGCGGTCTTGATGCGCGGGTCCAGCGCGCCGTAGGCAAGATCGACCAGAAAGTTGAACAGCACGATCATCGTCCCGTAGACCGCCACCACACCGAGTACCAGCGTGTAATCGCGGTTGAGCGCGCCCTGTACGAAGTAGCGGCCGATACCGGGCAGGTTGAACACCTGTTCGACCACCACCGAGCCGGTGAGGATACCCGCCGTCGCCGGCCCGAGATACGACACCAGCGGCATCAACGCCGGCTTGAGCGCGTGGCGCAGGATGACCTTGGCGGGCGACAGGCCCTTGGCGCGCGCGGTGCGCAGGTAGGGCTGCTGTAATACTTCCAGCAGGCTGCCGCGCAGCAGGCGTGCGATGGCGGAAATCTGCGGCAGCGCCAGTGCGACGACGGGTAGCACAAGGTCGCTCCAGCGCCCCGTCACCCAGCCACCGGCAGGCAACCAGCGCAGGCTGATGGCGAACACCAGCACCAGCAGTGGCGCCACCACATAACTGGGGATCGATACGCCCAACAGCGCAGCACTCATCACGCCGTAGTCCGGCAGGCGTCGATGGTTGAGCGCCGCCAGAATGCCCATCGCGCCCCCGATCAGCAGCGCCAGACCCATGGCCAATGCGCCGAGCGCGAGCGACACCGGCAAGCCCGTGGCAATCAGCTCGCTGACACGAAAACCCTCGTACTGAAACGACGGCCCGAGATCACCCTGCAAGAGATTGCCGAGATAGCGCAGGTATTGTTTCGGCAACGATTCGTCGAGGTGATATTCAGCCGCCAGCACCTTCTCTATTTCCGCCGGCAGGCTGCGCTCGCGATCGAATGGGCCACCGGGCGCGAGACGCATCAGGAAGAACGTCAGGGTCACCAGCACCAGCAGTGTCGGCACCGCCATCAACAGGCGCTTGGCGGCGTGGCGCATCATGGTGCGGCGCGCCGCTCGGGATGCGCGAGCACTTGCAGATCCTTGCTGTAGTGGTAGTCGTAGCTGTTGTCTTTCCAGCCCGCAACCCAGGGTTTGACCAAGTGTTTCGAGACATAGGTATAGATCGGCAATACCGGCAGATCGACCAGCAGCATGCGCTCGGCTTGTTCCAGCAATGCACGGCGCGCGGTGGTGTCTGCGGTCGTGGCGGCCTGCTGCAGCAGCGCGTCGTAGGCCGGATTGCGATAGACCGAATCGTTGCGGCCGTGCGTGCTCGTCTGCAAATCGAGAAAGCTGGTGGCGTCGTCGTAGTCGCTGATCCAAGCGCTGCGGAACACCTGCGTCACTTCATGCAGCTTGCGGTTCTGCAGGAACACCTTGAACTCTTCGTTGATGAGCCGCGTGTTCACACCCAGCCATTGCTTCCACATCGCCGCCATCACCAGCGCAATGCGCTTGTGGTCGTCATGGGTGTTGTAGCGCAGCTCGACCGTGAGTGGTTTGCTGGCGGAGTAACCCGCCTCGGCATACAGGCGGCGCGCGGCGGCGAGCTTTTTCTCGCGCGGCCAAGCGGCCCACTCGGGCACTTGTGGCGTGTAGTTCCAGGTGCCGGACGGCACGTAGCTGTAGGCGGGCAGCGCGACACCATTCATCACCTTGCCGACGATCACTTCACGGTCAATCGCCATCGTCAGCGCCTGTCGCAGCTTGGGGTTGTCCTTGAACGGCGGCTTCGACAGATTGAAGCCATAGTAGTAGCTGCCCAGGTACGGCGCGACATGCAGCTCCTTGCCATAGCGCACACGCAGCGTCTTGGCCTGCACCAAAGGGATTTCATAGGTGCTGTCGAACTCATCCGCCGCATAGCGTTTCAGCTCGGCATTGATGTCTTCGCTGGGGTGATAGAACACGCGCTCGACGACGGTGTTGGCGTTATTCCAGTACTGCGGGTTGCGCACAATTTCGACCTGCGATTGCACCACCCAATTCTTCAGCACGTAAGCCCCGTTGCTGACCAGCCGGCCGGGACGCGCAAAATCGCGCCCCCATTTTTCGAGGCTGGGACGATGCACCGGGAAGGCCGTTGGATGCGACAGCAGGCCCAGCAAATAAGGCGTCGGTGCGGCCAGACGAATCACCACGGTGCGCGCATCCGGCGCACTCACACCCAGCGCGGTTACCGGCGCCCTGCCCTTCAACACGGCATCGGCGTTATCGATTGCACTGAGCATCTGCGCAAAGGTGTTGCCGGTCGCGGGATTGATGCTGCGTTGAAAGCCGGCGACGAAATCTTCCGCCGTCAATGCCGAGCCGTCGCTCCAGCGCAGGTTTTCGCGCAGGGCAAACGTGTAGATGAGGCCGTCCTCCGAAATCGTCCACTGCGCAGCCGCAGCGGGAATGACCTCGCCACTCGGCGAGATGCCGGTTAGCCCTTCAAACAGGTCGCGCACGATGTTGTTGGGGCTGACGCCTTCCACACGGTGGGGATCGAGTGTGTTGGGTTCGGAGCCATTGCCGTGATGCAGCACTTGCTGCGCAGCCGGTGCGCGTTCGGCGGCGCGGACGCCGATGATCCAGAACAGCGCCAGCGCGCCCGCGAGCAGCGCGCGATGGCTCATTTGGTTTGATCTACGGGCTTTCTCATCGGCATTCTCTGGCCGAGCGTCACGGCGATCACGCCGCCCAGAATCACGCCGGTGCCGATCATCTGCATGCCGCTCAAATGCTCGGCGCCCAGCCACGCGCCCAGCAGCACGGCAATGGCCGGATTTACGTAGGCATAGGTACCGAGCAGCGCCGGCGTGACGTTGTGCACCAGCCAGTAATACGCACCGTAGGCAATGCACGAACCCAGTACGGTGAGATAGGCCCAGGCGCCCCAGCTCTGCGCCGTCCAACGCCAGCGCTCGTGCTCGCCGGTGGCAAAGCCGACGCCTGCCATCAGCACCCCCGCGATCAGCATCTGCAAGGCCGCGGTCATCAGCGGCGCACACTGCTGCGGATTACGGCGACCGTAGATGCTGCCCGCTGCCCAGAAAATCGGCGAGATCACCAGCGCCACATAGGCACCGGTCGGCGCCGACTTGTGCAGCAGTCCTTCGCCGACCAGCACGGCCACGCCCAGAAATCCGACCAGCAGACCGGCCCAGGTCAGCAGCGATTGCCGCTCGCCGCGCGCGCCCAGCGTGCCGAAGCCTGCCATCCACAGTGCGGAAGTGGCCACCATCAAGGCCGCCTGATTGGACTCCACCCACTGCTCGCTCCACGTCACCAAACCATTGGCGCCGACCAGCAGCAGCACAGCGGTGATGGTGATGACCTTCCAGTCGGCGCGCGTGGTGGGTAGCGTGAGTCCCGTTGCACGCGCATACAGCAACAGAATCAATCCGGCCGCAACAAACCGTGTGGAGGCGAAAAGGTAGGGCGGTGTGACGGCCACGCCAAAGCGAATGGCGAGATAGGTGGAGCCCCAGATCACATAGACCGTCAGCAGCGCCAGTGCGATCTTGCCGACGCTGGCCGGTTGCAGGGATGCGCTCATAGCGGCAGCGCGGTGGTCACGCCGTTGAAGGCGTCCATCTCGATCATGGCCTGGCCGATCAGCTCGCGCTCGCGCGCACTCAGGTGTGGATGCCAGACGTCGGCAATCAGCACGACGCGGGTCTGGTCGCTGTCGTTCCAGGCCTCGTGCTCGATGGTGTCGTCGAACACGAAGGCCTCACCCACCTTCCATTTGCGCGTGACGTTGCCCACACGAAAGCCGCAGCCGGGCGGTACGATCAGCGGCAGGTGCATCACCAGGCGAACGTTCGCCACGCCCGTGTGCGGCGGGATGCGCGTGTGCGGCTTGAGCACCGAGAACATCGCTGCCGGCATGCGGCCTTCCACCACCGGCTGCGGCAATAACGACAAGGCTTGCATCGTCTGTGGGCAACGGGCGCAGTTCTCTGCGAAGCGCTGACCGTAGTGAAAAAAGTGAAACGCGCTCCAGTCCAGCGAGTGGTTGAGCGCAGCCCACTGGTCGAGCGGAATGCCGTCCTTGTATTCCACGTAAGGCGTGAAACCCTGCGGGCCACCGAGCGTGGTCGCTAGTTCTGACTGGATGGCGGGTGTGGCGGCTTCCAGCGCTGCAAGCCAGGGAAAGGCCTCGCGCGGCCAAAACTCGATGGGCGGCAGGCCAGGGTAGAAATAGTCGGTTGGATTTTGCTGCGCACGCGGCCGCAAGCCCAGTGTGGTGTCGAAAAACTGTGTGAGGCGCAACGATTCCGCAGCCGAGGCAGCGCTCGCATTTGCCAGCACGGTGTTGTCGAGATGCGTGCGCAGCGTATCCAGATAATGTCGGTTGAGCGCGCGACCACGCTGCACAACACCTCGCGTCGTGGGGTCCAACTGGGCATCGGGCGGCGCTAGCGTCAGCGCAATGCCATACGCCTGTGCCGCCTCGCGCTGCCTGCCTTCACGCTCGATCAGCGTGGCCTTCATGAGCAGTGCGGCAAAGTATCGCGGTTCGATACGCAAGGCTTGTTCGAGCGCTTGCATGGCCGCTGGGTAATCAGCCGTTGCGCGGCTGGTGGCCGCAAGATGCAACCAGAGTGGCGCCTTGCCCGGATCCAGCGCCGTGGCGCGTTGCAACAGCTGTCGCGCTTCAGCAGCGCGTCCCGCCTGCATGGCAAGGCTCGCTTGCTGGCCCAAGGCCACAGCCGCCGTTGGGTCGCTGGCATTTGTGCGGGGATCGGCGGTCGTTGAAGTCATGACAATACGGGAGTGGATGACAAAGTATCGCTCACAAAAAAACGGCGAGCCCTCAAGACTCGCCGTTTTGTTGTTGCAGTGCTGCGGTGTGGCTTTAGAAGTCCAGCGTCACGCTCGTGAAGAGGAAGCGACCGAGTGCGTCATAGACCTGCGGGTAGGTGTTGCCGCTACCCGAGATCGAGCTGATGTTGCCGCTGTTGACAATCGGCGGCTCGTTGTCGAGCACGTTGTTGACACCGGCACGCAGGGTGTATTTCTTCTCGAAGCGGATGCTGCCAAACAGATCAAAGTAGTTCTGCGGCTTCAGCTTGTCGTCGCGGTTGTTGCTCAGACCGACGCCATCCGTCTTGACACCACCGATGTAGCGCCAGGCGAGTGACAGCGAGCTGTCCATCCACGGCAGCTGCCAGGTGTTGCGCAGCTTGTGGCGGTAGGACGAGACCGGCGCGCCGCACTGGGTGCCGTATTTGCCTTTGCACTCATACGTGGAGCTGGAATCACCCGGAATCGGCGTGACGTCTTGCTTCAGGTTGATCGTGCCGACGTAGTCGAGAACAAACACACCGGAGTCGCCCAGACCCAGATCAGAACCCTTGACGCGGTAGTCGGCCTTGAAGTCGATACCCGCGACCTTCAGCTGACCGGTGTTCTGCGTGGTGTCGATCACGAAGCCATCCTGACCCAGCCACAGCGAGCCAAAGGTGTTGCCGGCGTTGGGGTCGCGATTGATCAGGTTGCAGAGCTGACCGCGCTCGTAGCAAGCCTGGAGAATCGTGTCCGCACCGTAACCACCGATGAAGCCGTCAACCTTGATGTCGAAGTAGTCGACCGAAACCGTCAGACCCTTGATGAACGTCGGGGTGAAAACGACGCCGTAGGTGTAGGTATCGGCTTCTTCGGCTTGCAGACCCGGTGAAGAACCGGTCTGGCCGTTGTACTGGCTGGCCGGGCTGGGATCAATCGCGCCATACAGGCCGGGATTGGCCCTGATCAGCGGATCGTTGGCGCACTGTGCCGCCGTGGCACCACCCGACACCACACCCGTCGCCGGATCAATGGCGCCCGAGCACGGATCGGTCGAGCCGTCCAGCTGCACATTCACAGGCGATGACAGCTCGCCAATGTTCGGGGCACGCACCGCGCGGTTGAAACTGCCGCGGAACTTGATGTCCTTCGTCGGCGCGTAGTTCAAACCAAACTTATACGCGTTGGTCGGATCAATCGAGCTGTAGTCCGAATAGCGATAGCCAAGGTCGAGGCTGAGTTCATAGCCTAGGGGTTGGTCGTTCCAAAGCGGCAATTTAGCTTCGGTATAGATTTCCTTCACATCGAAGGCGCCCTTGGTATCCAGCGACGCGCCGCCCTGACCCGCGAGATCACCCGACTTGAACGCCGAGTCGAACTCCGACACCGACTCTTCGTCGCGATACTCAACACCCACCGCCAGACTGAATGCGTCATCGGCAAACGGGGTCTTGATGCCAATCGGACCCGAGGTGAACGCCGAGAACACGCGCTCCTGCACCACGCCGTTGGCAAAACCATTGACGGTGAGGTAGTTCAGGGCCTGCGGCGTGACGCCGCCCACGGCAAACACGTTGTAGGGCACGCAGTTGGGATCGGTGCCGTCAATCACAGAGCGGCAGGTCGGCGCGCCGTCCGGACCGGTCACGACGTCAATGGCGCGAATGGTGCGAACACGCGAAAACTCGCCGCGGTAGATGTTGTCGCGAATGGTCTTGCCAAACTGGTAGCTGGCGTCATACGTCCAGTCCGCCACGAGATCACCCTTGACCCCACCCAGAATGCGGTAGGAGGTGTGGCGCAGGTCGCTGTCGCGTCCGCCGCCTTCGATGTTGCGACGGCCAATCAGGATGTCGGTGGTGTTGGTGCCGGCAGCTTCGTTCGCAAACAGTTGCGCTTCCTGAGAATCGGAAATCAACGGGTTGTCGCGGCTGATGGTGTACTGGTCGTTGCCATAGAACGCGCCAGACGGCGCAATCACGGCATTGGTGCGGTCGTCCATGAACATGAACTGGGCATAGGCTTGGGCGTGCGAGTTGAACTCGTAGTTGCCAAACGCACCCAGGGTGTAGCGTTCGTCGTTGCGCTGGAAGAAGTTGTAAGGATTGAAGTTGAAGGCGTCACGCGTGCCGACGTAGTTGCGGAAGGTGTTGCCAGGGCCGGTCGGATCAAGCGTGAAGTTACCGCCCGTGCCAGTGAAACGACCCGGTGCGTTGGTGGAGGAGCCGGCGCAGGCCAGTCCGTCCGTGCCGGATGCACCCAGCGAGCAGGCGCTGAAGTCGCGGGCGCCCTGGTCGATGGGGTCGATCTGGCGGTAGGTGGCGTAGGCGGTGACGTTGCCTTTGCCGTCGGCGCTGTTGGTGCCGACAACGGCCGTCAGATCCCAGGATTGGCCGTCCCACTTGTTCTTGGCAGGGTTGGTGAAATTACGGGCCGCAAGAAGTCCGTCATACGGGCCGTCGTTCTTGTGGTTGAAAATGCCGCGCTGGGCTTCAATGCGCACACCTTCAAAGTCCTTCTTCATGATGAAGTTGACAACGCCGGCAACAGCGTCCGCACCGTAGGTGGCAGAGGCGCCGCCCGTCAGTACGTCAACGCGGTCAATCAGGGCGCCAGGGATGAAGTTGAGATCGGCTTCAGAGCTGCTGGGGTCGCCAGGCTGTACGCGCTTGCCGTCAATCAGCACCAAGGTGCGGGCAGAACCCAGGTCGCGCAAATCAACCGTGGCGGTGCCGGTGGCGCCGTTGGCCAAGTTGCCGCCCTGATCCGCAAATACCTGCGGAAGACTGTTGAGCAAATCCTCAACACGGGTCGTGCCCTGAAACTTGATCTCAGCACTGTTCACCGTGGTGATCGGGCTGGAACTCGTCAAATTAGGGGACTTAATGCGAGAACCAGTGACTGAAATTTTCTTCAGCTCAACTGTTGCGATTGATTTTTCAACCGGTGCAGTGGTCGCTGGGGCAACAGAGGCTTCGGCAACCGGAAGGGTCTCGACTGACGCGGGTGCTGGAGCAGCCTCGGTCACAGCAGCGGACGCGGTAGGTTCCGGTGTTGGCGTCGCCACTACATCAGTGGGAGTTGCAACAATCGGTGTGGGCTCCTGCGCGGAGACGGCAAAGCTGGCAACCGCCAGACCGCTGACAAAAGCAGCCTGAACCGCGGTGCGGAACCGACCTTCGGTACTAAGTTTCATGATGAATCCCATTGAGTGTGGATTTGAATGTGGCGAGCAGCCCCATTCGCTTTTCGGATGGCACAGCAACATCGGTGCCATTCCTTGGCTTTTATCAACCCCGCTTATCCACTATCGAGCGGTTTTATTGATGTCCCTACACATCGGCGGTGACTGTATTTTTTATGCCTTCGCAGGTCAATGCGCACCGCTTAGAAAACTGGCTCCATTGAGCTAAGCACTGTGCATCTCACCCACGACAAGAGGCACAATTTTTTGCGGTGTTTCGCTCTAATAGCCCCAACAAAAAGGACGCCGAAGCGTCCTTTTTTACAATCACAGCTTCCTGAAATCAGGCAGCCGCAGTTTCACTAGCTGCTGCAGCACGATCAACCAGCTCGATGTATGCCATCGGTGCGGCGTCGCCAGCACGATAGCCACAGCGCATGATGCGCAGGTAGCCACCTGGGCGCTGCTTGAAGCGCGGGCCGAGTTCGAGAAACAGCTTTTGAACGGCATCGCGATTGCGGATGCGATCGAAAGTGATGCGGCGGTTGTGCAGCGAATCTTCCTTGGCGCGCGTGATCAGCGGCTCGAGTTCGCGGCGCAGTTCCTTCGCCTTCGACACGGTGGTCTGGATGATCTCGTGCTCGATCAGCGAAGCAGACATGCTCTGCATCATCGACTTGCGGTGCGAGGTGGTGCGGCCGAGGCGGCGGCCCGAAACTTTGTGGCGCATGACTAATCCTTACTCTTGCTTAGGCCGACGCTTTCGGCGACGACCAGTTGTCCAGCTTCATGCCCAGGTCGAGCTCGTGGCTCTTGAGGGCTTCTTTGATTTCGTTGAGCGACTTCTTGCCGAGGTTCGGCGTCTTCATCAACTGGGTCTCGGTGCGCTGCACCAGATCGCCGATGTAGTAGATGTTTTCGGCCTTGAGGCAGTTGGTCGAACGAACACCGAGTTCCAGCTCGTCGATCGGACGGAACAGGATCGGCGAAACGTCCTTCTTGTTGCTGATGGCAGCAACCACTTCTTCGGCTTCGAGACCGACGAAGACGGTGAGCTGGTCACGCAGGATACGGGCAGCCTGGCGCACGGCCTCGGCGGCATCGATGCCACCGTTGGTGTCGATGTCGAGAATCAGCTTGTCCAAGTCGGTACGCTGCTCGACGCGAGCGCGCTCGACGGAGTAGCTGACACGACGAACCGGGCTATAGCTGGCATCCAGCTTGAGCACGCCGATGCCGGAGCCTTCTTCTTCCGGGCGAGCCAGCGCAGGCTGGTAACCACGGCCGCGCGTCACACGCAGCGTCATGTTGAGCTTGCCACCCGTGAGATTGGCGATGACCAGACCCGGATTGACGATTTCGATGTCGTGGTCGAGCTGGATGTCACCGGCGGTGACCGGACCCTTGCCAGACTTGGCAATAGTCAGCGTGGCCGAGTCGCGCGAATGCATGCGGATGGCGACATTCTTGAGGTTCAAGAGGATGTCGAGCACGTCTTCCTGCACGCCTTCGATGGCGCTGTACTCGTGTACCACGCCCTCGATCTGCGCTTCGGTAATGGCGGCACCGGGGATTGAGGACAGCAGGATGCGGCGGAGGGCATTACCCAGCGTGTGACCAAACCCACGCTCCAGCGGCTCAAGCGAGACGCGAGCACGGTTGGGGCCAGCCTGCTCGACTTCGATGGTGCGCGGTTTCAGCAAATCGTTGACGATGCCCTGCATTGAAAATCCTCTTAATAAAACTTGCGACGTCCGCCGACAGGCGAACGTGGATACGTAACCAATCAGCTACTACTTGCTGTAAAGCTCGACCACGAGATTCTCGTTGATGTCCGGCACGATCTGGCCGCGCTCAGGGGCCGACTTGAAGGTGCCCTTCAGGCCCTTCTCATCTACATCGAGCCAGTCGGGAAAACCAACCTGCGAGGCCAGCGTCAGCGACGCGGCGATGCGCAGCTGATTCTTCGACTTCTCGCGCACCGTGATCACGTCGCCGACGGCAACCTGATACGAGGGGATGTTGACCGGCTTGCCGTTGACTTCGATGGCCTTATGGCCGACGAGCTGACGCGCTTCCGAACGGGTCGATGCAAAGCCCATGCGGTAGACGACGTTATCGAGGCGGGCTTCGAGGTAACGCAGCAGGTTGAGACCAGTTGCACCCTTGCCGCCCGAGGCTTTCAGATAATAGTTGCGGAACTGACGTTCGAGCACGCCATACATGCGCTTCAGCTTTTGCTTCTCAGCCAGCTGGTTGGCGTAGTCGGACAGACGCGGCTTGACGGCACCGTGCTGACCAGGACGGGTTTCGAGTTTGCACTTGGTTTCCAGGCTGCGGGCGCGGGACTTGAGCAGAAGGTCCATGCCGGCGCGGCGGGAAAGTTTGCACTTGGGGCCAATATAACGAGCCATGATTTTTCTCTGTTCTCTTTAGACGCGACGACGCTTGGCGGGACGGCAGCCGTTATGCGGAATCGGCGTCACATCAACGATGTTTGAAACTTTCATGCCCGCGGCATTGAGCGCGCGCACGGCAGATTCGCGACCTGGGCCAGGGCCCTTGACGAACACTTCGACGTTCTTCACGCCGTGTTCGGCAGCTGCCGTGGCAGCACGCTCTGCCGCAACGCCGGCTGCGAACGGCGTGGACTTGCGCGAACCCTTGAAGCCGCAGGAACCAGCGGTCGACCACGACAGAGCATTGCCCTGACGGTCGGTGATGAGCACGATGGTGTTGTTGAAAGACGCATGAACGTGCACGACGGCGTCGGTCACATTTTTTTTGACTTTCTTC
Organism: Stagnimonas sp.; assembly: GCA_965279705.1. Lineage (GTDB taxonomy): Bacteria > Pseudomonadota > Gammaproteobacteria > Nevskiales > Nevskiaceae > Stagnimonas. Next base: position 686,599 of record OZ257257.1, on the reverse strand, counting down.
CGCTTTGCAGCGGCTGCGGCTTGGGGTGCGGCCATGATGAATCCTTATGCTTTCTTATTAGAAGAGACAGTCGCCTTGCGCGGCCCCTTGCGGGTGCGGGCGTTGGTGCGGGTGCGCTGGCCACGGATCGGCAGGCCACGGCGATGACGCTGGCCGCGGTAGGTGCCCATGTCCACCAGACGCTTGATGCTCATAGACACTTCGCGGCGAAGGTCGCCCTCGACAATGTATTTGGCGATTTCGGCGCGCAGTTGATCCACCTCACCTTCAGTGAGCGTGCGAATCTGCACCGCCGGATTGATGCCGGCCGCTGCGCAGATCTTCTTTGAGCGAGTGGCGCCAATGCCGTAGATCGACTGCAGCGCAATCACCGTGTGCTTCTTGTCTGGGACGTTAACGCCCGCGATACGTGCCATATGCCACTTCCTTACTTTGCACCCTCAAAAAGGGCGCGGAGTCTAATGAAAACTTGAATGCCTTGCAAGACCTGCGGCTTTTCAGCCTTGGCGTTGTTTGTGGCGAAGGTCGGACGAGCAGATGATCCGTACCACACCGCTACGACGCACAACTTTGCAGTTGCGGCACATTTTTTTAACCGAAGCGCGCACTTTCATGGCTACTACCTTGTTGGGTTTTGCGTCACTGATTGACGGGGGCTCGCCAGCCGACCCGACACTTTTGAAGGGGTGCCATCGGCCTTCTTGCCGAGGGTCTTGAGGTTCTGCTTTTCGAGCAGGCCCTGATATTGGTGCGACATCAGGTGCGCCTGCAGCTGCGCCATGAAGTCCATGACCACCACCACCGTGATGAGCAGCGAGGTGCCGCCGAACGCGAAGGGAATGGAGAGCTGCGCAATCATGATTTCAGGCAGCACACAGATGGCTGTGATGTAGATGGCGCCGGCAACCGTGAGACGGGTGAGCACCTGGTCGATATAGCGGCCGGTCTGCACGCCGGGACGCACGCCTGGAATGACAGCACCCGACTTTTTCAGGTTCTCGGCCGTCTCGCGGCTGTCAAACACCAACGCTGTGTAGAAGAAGCAGAAGAAGATGATCATCGCGCCGTAAAGCACGGTGTGCAGCGCCTGCCCCGGCGATAGAGCACTGGCAAGCTTCTGCAGAAATCCAGCTTCGCCTTCGCCGAAGAAGCTGACGATGGACGCGGGGAACAAAATGATTGATGAAGCGAAGATGGGCGGAATGACACCGGCCATGTTGAGCTTCAGCGGCAGATGCTGGGTCTGCGCAGCAAACACACGGTTGCCCTGCTGACGACGCGCATGATGGATCGGAATGCGACGCTGAGCACGTTCGACAAACACGACACCCCAAGTGATGGCGGCAATCATCAGGAAAATCACAATCACCAACAGACCGTTGAGCGAGCCTTCGCTGACCAGCTGCGCAGTGCTCGCCAATGCGCGGGGCAAGCCGGCAACGATGCCTGCAAAGATGATCATCGACATACCGTTGCCGATGCCGCGCTCGGTGATCTGCTCACCCAGCCACATCAGGAACATGGTGCCAGTCACCAGCGACACGGCGGCAACAAAGATGAAGCCGTAGCCGGGGAAGATTGCAACACCGCTCTTTTGCAGCGCTGTTGCAGCACCGACCGACTGGAAGATAGCTAAGCCGAGCGTGCCGAAACGGGTGTAGCGAGTGATCTTGCGACGACCCGCCTCTCCTTCTTTCTTCAACTCTTTCAGCTGCGGCACCGCGGCGGCCATCAGCTGCACGATGATCGAGGCAGAAATGTAGGGCATCACACCGAGTGCGAAGATCGACAGACGCTCGAGCGCGCCGCCACTGAACATGTTGAACATGTCCAGGATCGTGCCTTTCTGCTGGCTAAACAACGACGCCAGCTTGCCGGGATCGATACCCGGCACCGGGATGTACGAACCGATGCGATAGACAACCAACGCACCCAGCAAGAACAGCAGACGGTTGAGTACGTCCTTGCTCTTGGTCAGGTCCGGCATCATCGGCGCGGAAGCGTTGGTGGCCATTCGGGTCTCGTGAACTCGTGAGTGCTTAGATGAGGCTTTTTTTTGCTTATTCAGCGAAAACGCCGCCGAGGGCTTCGACTGCTTCTTTCGCGCCCTTGGTGGCACGCACGCCCTTGAACGTGACCTTGCGGGTCAGCGTGCCGGACTTGATCAGCTTGGCGGTCAGCACCATGGCATCGACCACACCCGCAGCCTTGAGGGCAGCGAGGTCGATTTCGGTCTCGGTCATCTTCTCGATTTCCGAGAGACGCACTTCGCCGGTCAGCATCTTGATCGGCGACTTGAAGCCACGCTTAGGCAGACGACGCTGGATGGGCATCTGACCACCCTCGAAGCCGACCTTGTGGTAGCCACCCGAACGGGCGCGCTGACCCTTGTGACCACGGCCGGCAGTCTTGCCGAGGCCGGAGCCGATACCGCGACCGACGCGGGTGCGGGTCGGCTTGCTGCCCTTGGCGGGCTTGATGGTATTGAGTTTCATGTTAGTTCAGCTCTTCAACTTTCAGCATGAAGCGCGACTTGTTGACCATGCCCATGTTCTCAGGGGTGGCCGACACAATCACGGACTGGTGCATCTTCTTGAGGCCAAGACCGTTGACGCAGTTGACGTGCATCTTCAACTGGGCGGCGAGGCTGCGGACCAGCGTGAGCTTGATCTGCTTGGGGGCGGCGGTAGCTTTGCTCACTTGGCGGGCACTCCGAGGATCTCTGACACCGTCTTGCCGCGCTTGGCAGCGATGTCGGAAGGCAGGTTCATTTTCTGGATGGCATCAACCGTGGCGCGGATCACGTTCATCGCATTACGCGACCCGTAGGTCTTGGCCAGGATGTTGGTGACGCCAGCGACTTCAAACACGGAGCGCATCGCGCCGCCGGCAATGACGCCGGTGCCGTCGGAAGCGGGCTTGAGCATGACGCGAGTGGCGCCGTGCGTGCCGATCACTTCGTGCTGGATGGTGTGTCCGCGCAAGGGAACGGTGACCATGTTCTTGCGAGCCTGGTCCATCGCCTTCGAAATCGCAGCCGGCACTTCGCGCGCCTTGCCGTAACCGAAACCGACGCGGCCAGCGCCATCGCCCACCACGGTGAGTGCGGTGAAGCTGAACTGCTTACCGCCCTTGACCGTCTTGGAAACGCGGTTGGTAGCGACCAGCTTTTCTTTCAGGTCGCCCTGAGTGTCGTCGCTGTTGTTGCTTTGATAGTTGCTTGCCATGTCTTAGAACTCCAAGCCGGCTTCACGCGCGGCATCTGCCAGCGCCTGAACGCGGCCGTGATACTGAAAACCAGAACGGTCGAATGCGACGGAGGTGATGCCAGCAGCTTTCGCACGCTCGGCAATCGCGGCGCCCACTTTCTTGGCGGCGTCGACGTTGCCGGTAGCGGCAAGGCCAGCGACGACTTCTTTCTCCACCGTCGAGGCGGCGACGAGTGTCTTGCCCTCGAAGATGATCTGGGCATACATGTGGCGCGGGGTGCGGTGAATCGTCAGACGATGCGCGCCCAGCTGGAGGATCTTGGCGCGGGTGCGACGAGCGCGGCGCAGACGGGTTGAGTTGGTCTTGTTGCTCATGGTCAGTTCGCCTTACTTCTTCTTGGCTTCTTTCAGCACGACCTTCTCGGTCGAATAACGCACGCCCTTGCCCTTGTAGGGTTCCGGCGGACGCTTCGCACGGATCACGGCAGCGAGCTGCCCGACCACATGCTTGTCAGCACCTTTGATGATGATTTCAGTCGGAATCGGCGTTTCAACCGACACGCCTTCTGGCACCGGGATGTTGACCGGGTGCGAGAAACCAGCCTGAAGGTCAAGCAACTTGCCCTTCATGGCAGCGCGATAACCGACGCCGACCAGCTGCAATTTGATCTCGTAGCCCTTGGTCACACCGACAACCATGTTGTTGATGATGGCGCGGATGGTGCCCGACTTCGCCTTGCTGACGATGAGGGATTCCGGCGTGAGCGAGACGGCGCCGTCTTTCACGTCGATGGCGATGCCCGCAGGCAGCGGCAGCGTCAACGTGGACTTGGCACCCTTGACGGACACGACACCAGCGGTGGTCGTGACCTGCACGCCCGCGGGGAGTTTGATGGGGTTTTTAGCAACGCGTGACATGGTTGCTCCTTAGGCGACGAGGCAGATGATTTCGCCACCCTGGCCGTCAGCGCGCGCGCGACGGTCAGAGACCACACCCTTGGGGGTGGAGATGATGGCAACACCGAGGCCACCCAGCACTTTGGGGAGTTCGTCCTTGCCTTTGTAGACGCGGAGCGAAGGCGTCGAGATGCGTTGCAGCTTCTCGATGACTGGCTTGCCAGCGAAATACTTCAGCACGACGGAGATCGTCTTCTTGTTACCTTCGGCAGTCACGGTGAACTCGCCAATGTAACCCTCGTCTTTCAGCACGGCTGCAACAGCCTCGCGCAGCTTGGATGACGGGGAGACGATGAATTTTTTGCGCGCTTGCTGACCGTTACGAATGCGGGTCAGAAAGTCGCCGATAGGATCGTTGATGCTCATGTCAAATCTTCTTCGGGACGGTAGGACGTAGTTGCGAGAACTACGGGTGAAACAATTTGTTACTTGATGACCCGGTTCGCCGAACGGCGAACCATGATCATCACCAGCTGGCTTTCTTCAGGCCAGGCAGTTCGCCGCGCATTGCCGCTTCGCGCAGCTTGTGACGACCCAGGCCAAACTTGGCGTAGACGCCGCGTGAGCGGCCGGTGATGGCGCAGCGGTTGCGCTGGCGGGTCTTGGCGGAATCGCGCGGCAGCTTCTGCAGCTTCACCACAGCGGCTTCCTTGTCTTCAAAGCTCGCGGTCGTGGAGCTGATCAGCTCCTTGAGGGCTTTACGCTTTTTGCCGTGCTGCGCGCAAAGCTTCTTGCGGACGACTTCACGGTTCAGCATGTTCATCTTGGCCATAGGATCGCTCTACGCTTACTGCTTACGGAAGGGAAACTGGAAGGCTTCGAGCAGGGCTTTGGCAGCTGCATCGCTCTTCGAGCTGGTGGTGATGGTGATGTTCATGCCGCGCAGCATGTCGATCTTCTCGTATTCGATTTCCGGGAAGATGATCTGCTCGGTGATGCCGAAGTTGTAATTGCCGGCGCCATCGAAACCCTTGGGCGACAAACCACGGAAATCACGGATACGCGGCAGCGCCACGCACACCAGACGCTCCAGGAACTCCCACATGCGCTCGCGGCGCAGCGTCACTTTCACACCGACCGGAAAGTTCTCGCGAACCTTAAAGTTCGAGATGGCGATCTTGGTCTTGGTGATGACCGGCTTCTGGCCCGCGATGGCGGTCATGTCAGCCACAGCGGCCTCAATCACCTTGCGGTCCTGAGTGGTTTCACCCACGCCCATGTTCAGGGTGATCTTCTGGATGCGCGGCACGGCCATCGCATTGAGGCCCAGCTTGGTCATCAGCTCGCCAGCGATCTTCTCGCGATAGAGCGTTTCAAATGTCGGAGTCATGTCGCTCACCTTTAGCCCACCAATTCGTTGTTGGACTTGAAAATACGAACTTTCTTGTCGCCATCGATCTTGAAGCCGACGCGATCACCCTTGCCGGTCTTCGGGTTGAAGACGGCAACGTTGGAGACGTCGATCGGCATTTCCTTCTCGACGATGCCACCCTGCACACCCGCATTCGGGTTCGGCTTGGTGTGCTTCTTGGCGATGTTGATGCCGCCAACGATCAGCTTGCCTTCTTCAACGAGCACCTGCGACACCGTGCCGCGCTTGCCCTTGTCTTTGCCGATGGTGATGATGACTTCATCACCTTTCTTGATCTTTTTCATGTTCGTGTAAGCCTTAAATCACTTCAGGGGCCAGCGACACGATCTTCATGAACCGCTCGCGCAGTTCGCGCGTCACGGGCCCAAAGATACGGGTGCCGATGGGTTCCATCTTGGCGCTGATGAGAACAGCAGCGTTGGTGTCGAAGCGGATGGCAGAGCCATCGTTACGACGGATCGGATACTTGGTGCGAACGACGACAGCGTCATACACCTCGCCCTTCTTCACCTTGCCGCGCGGGATGGCTTCTTTCACCGTGACTTTCACGATGTCGCCCACTGCTGCATAGCGGCGGTAGGTCGAGCCCTTCACCTGGATGACCTGCATCATCTTCGCGCCGCTGTTGTCAGCGCCGTGGAGGAACGATTCTTGTTGGATCATTTCAGTAGCTCCTTAAGCGCGTGCTTTCTCAAGCACTTCGACCAGCTTGAAGTGCTTGGTAGCTGACAACGGACGAGTCTCGACGATGGCAACGAGATCACCCTCTTTGCACTCGCTGTTTTCGTCATGCGCATGCAGCTTGGTGGTCTTGCGCAGAATCTTGCCGTAGAGCGGGTGCTTGACCTGGCGCTCGACGACAACCGTGATCGTCTTCATGGCCTTGTTGCTGGACACGCGACCGACGATGCGGCGCTCCGGCTTGACGGCGGTGGTGGTTGCTTCGCTCATTTCGCGGCTGCCTTCTGCTGATTCAGGATCGTCTTGACGCGGGCAATGCTCTTGCGCGCGTTGCGGACGAGATTGCCCTTCGCAGGCTGGCCGAGAGCGGCCTGGATGCGGAGGTTGAACTGCTCCTTGCGCAAGCTGGAGAGTTCGGTCTTGAGCTCGTCGCCAGACTTGGCGCGGATGCTCTTGGTGTATTCGGTCGTTTTCATCTCAATCACTCACATGATCGTGCGTTGGACGAAAGCGGTCTTCACCGGCAGCTTGGCCGCAGCGAGCGTGAACGCTTCGCGGGCTTCGGCTTCGGTAACGCCTTCGAGTTCATAAATCATGCGGCCCGGCTGCACCTTGGCGGCCCAGAATTCGACGTTGCCCTTGCCCGAACCCATGCGGACTTCCAAGGGCTTCTTGGTAACCGGCACGTCGGGGAACACGCGAATCCACATCTTGCCGCCGCGCTTCACATAGCGCGTGATGACACGACGGGCGGCTTCGATCTGGCGAGCAGTCAAGCGACCCCACTCGGCGGATTTGAGACCAAATTCACCGAAGCTCACCTTGTTGCCGGCGAGCGCTAGGCCGCGGTTGCGACCCTTCATCTGTTTGCGAAACTTGGTCCGCTTAGGCTGCATCATTGGAGTAGTTCCTTAAACCTTAGGCCGATGCGGCCTCGGTGGATTCGTCTTTCTTGGAGTGGCGGGTCACGGGAGCGTGAACTGCCTCGGGCTCAAAGGCTTCGCCGGTGTAAACCCACACCTTGACGCCGATGATTCCGTATGTGGTTTTCGCTTCAGCAGTGTTGTAGTCGACCACGGCGCGCAGCGTGTGCAAGGGCACGCGGCCTTCGCGGTACCACTCGACGCGGGCGATTTCAGCGCCGTTCAAACGGCCGCCGAGCTGGATCTTGATGCCGCCGGCACCGATGCGCATGGCGTTCTGCACCGAGCGCTTCATGGCGCGGCGGAACATGATGCGACGCTCGAGCTGCTGGGCAATTGAATCGGCGACGAGCTTGGCGTCGAGTTCCGGGCGCTTGATCTCTTCAACCGAGATGTGCACAGAATCCACCTTGAGGCCCATCTTGCTGGCGACTTCAGCCTTCAGCTTCTCGATGTCCTCACCCTTCTTGCCGATGACGATGCCAGGGCGAGCGGTGTGGATCGTGACGCGAGCCGACTTGGCCGGGCGGTCGATGCGGATCTTGCTGACGGACGCGGCGGCGAGCTTTTTGAACAAGAAGGCGCGGACGATCATGTCTTTGGCGAGCGTCTCAGCGTATGCACCCTTCTCAGCGTACCAAGTCGAGGTATGGCTGGTGGTGATGCCGAGGCGGAAGCCGTTGGGATTAACTTTATGGCCCATGATTTACGCTGCCTTGCCGTCAGAGACTTTGATGGTGATGTGCGAAGTCGGCTTCAAGATGCGATCAGCACGGCCCTTTGCACGGGGCATGATGCGCTTCAGCACCGGCCCTTTATCGACGAAGATTTCCTGGATTTTCAGCTCATCGACATCCGCGCCAAAATTGTTCTCGGCGTTAGCGATGGCAGATTCCAGCACCTTCAAGATGATGCGAGCAGACTTCTGCGGCGAGAACTTAAGGATGTTGACGGCTTCACCGACCGGCTTGGTGCGCACGAGGTCCGCCAACAGGCGAGCCTTCTGCGAAGACAGACGGGTAAAACGTAAAACAGCTTGCGTTTGCATGGTCGTCTCCTAGCCTTTCTTGTCGCCGCCGTGACCTTTGAAGGTACGGGTCGGAGAGAACTCGCCAAGCTTGTGGCCAATCATGTTGTCGGTGACATAAACCGGCAGGTGCAGCTTGCCGTTATGAACCTGGAACGTGAGGCCCACAAAATCAGGGGTGATCATGGAACGGCGCGACCAGGTCTTGATCGGCTTCTTGACGCGGGCACCAGTCGAATCTGCCACCTTCTTTGCAAGGTGATGATCGACGAACGGGCCCTTCTTAATGGAACGCGGCATGGTCGTGCTCTCTTACTTCTTGTGGCGGCTACGCACGATGAACTGCTGCGTGCGCTTGTTATTACGAGTCTTGAGACCCTTTGCCTTCTGGCCCCAGGGCGAAACCGGGTGCGGGTTACCCTGGCCGGACTTGCCCTCACCACCACCGTGCGGGTGATCGACCGGGTTCATCACGACGCCACGGACGGTCGGGCGAATGCCCTTCCAACGCTTGGCACCGGCCTTGCCGTATTGGCGAAGGTTGTGTTCGTTGTTGCTAACTTCACCGATAACGGCGCGGCATTCGCTGTGGATCTTGCGCATTTCGCCGGAGCGAAGACGCAGGGTCACATACTCGCCTTCGCGAGCCACGAACTGGATCGCAGCGCCAGCCGAGCGACCGATCTGCGCACCCTTGCCGGGGCGCATCTCCACGCAGTGAATCGTTGAGCCGACCGGAATGTTGCGCAGCGGCAGCGCATTGCCATTCTTGATCGGTGCGTCAGAACCGTTCTGGATCGCATCACCAACCACCAGGCCCTTGGGCGCAATGATGTAGCGACGCTCGCCGTCTGCGAACAGGATCAACGCGATGTGGGCGGTACGGTTCGGATCGTATTCGATCGTCTCGACCTTGCCCGGAACGCCATCTTTGTTGCGCTTGAAATCAATCAGGCGATAAGCCTGCTTGTGGCCACCGCCGATGTGACGGGTGGTGATGTGACCATTGTTGTTGCGGCCACCATGACGGTGCTGCGATTCGAGCAAGGGGCCGTGCGCGGCGCCCTTGTGCAGGTGCTTGTGCACCACGCGAACGACATGGCGGGTGCCAGGCGAACGCGGATTGAGTTGGACGAGTGCCATGTTCTATTCCCCTTAAGCCTGCGGCGCAGCGCCGTTCAGGAAATCAATTTCCTGACCGTCGGCGAGCGACACGTAAGCCTTCTTGACATCGGAGCGCTTGCCTTCGGTTTTGCCGAAGCGCTTCTTCTTGCCCTTGACGATCAGCGTTTGCACGCCCGTCACCTTGACGTTGAAGAGCTTCTCGACCGCCGACTTGATTTCAGGCTTCTTGGCATCGAGCGCCACCTTGAATACCGCCTGGTTGCGCTTTTCGGCAACGCGGGTGGATTTTTCCGAGACGACCGGCGCCAGAATGATCTGGTGCAGGCGCTCGCCAGCTACGTGAATGTTGCTCATGCGAGCCAGGCCTCCAGCTTCTTGATGGCTTCCTTCGTCATCAGCACTTTCTCGTGGCGCAACAGCGCGACGGGGTTCAGCGCTTCGACATCGCACACGCCGACCTTGTGCAGGTTGCGGGCGGAGAGGAACAGATTCTTGTCGACCGCATCCATCACCAGGAGGATGTCGGTGCCGCAAGCGTCCTGCTGGAGCTTGGCGATCAGCGACTGCGTCTTGGCTTCGGTCACGGCAAAGGTGTCAGCGACGACCAGATGGCCCTTGCGGGTCAGCTCGGCCACGATCGAACGGATCGCACCGCGATACATTTTCTTGTTGACCTTCTGGGAGAAGTCACGCGGCACGGCAGCAAACGTCTTGCCGCCGCCACGCCAGAGCGGGCTGCGAATGGAGCCGGCGCGTGCGCGACCAGTGCCTTTCTGCTTCCAGGGCTTTTTGCCGCCGCCGGAAACCATGGCCTTCGATTTCTGCGCCTTCGTGCCCGAACGGCCAGCAGCCATGTAGGCAGTGACGATCTGGTGAATGAGCGGCTCGTTGTATTCGGCACCAAACACGGTGTCAGACACCGTGATCGCTTCGCCAGTTTGAGTTTTGAGTTCCATGAGTGCTCGCCTTACTTGACCGTCGGACGCACGATGATCGTGCCGTCCGCGTGGCCAGGAACTGCGCCCTTAACGAGAATGAGATTGCGCTCGTGGTCGATGCGGACGACAGTGAGATTGAGCGCGGTGATCTGGGTCGAACCCATGTGACCGGCCATCTCCTTACCCTTCCACACCTTGCCGGGCGACTGACGCTGACCGATCGAGCCGGGCATGCGGTGCGAGAGCGAGTTACCGTGCGAAGCGCGACCACCACCGAAGTTGTGGCGCTTCTGCCAACCGGCGAAACCCTTGCCCATGCTGGTGCCCATGACATCGACCGACTTGACGTCGTTGAACATGTCGACCTTGAGCTCGGTGCCGGCGGCAAATTCTGCGCCCTCGCCTTCGCTCAAACGGAACTCGACGAGCTCCTTGCCCGCAGCAACGCCGGCCTTCTTGAAGTGACCGGCCAGCGCCTTGGTGACACGGCTGGCCTTGACTTCGCCGAAGGTGACCTGTACTGCGCGATAGCCATCGGTTTCGATGGTCTTGATCTGCGTGACGCGGTTGGGCAGGCACTGCAGCACGGTGACGGGGATCGATTCACCAGCTTCGGTGAAGACGCGCGTCATGCCAGCCTTCTTGCCGACCAGACCCAAATTAGAGACTTGCTTAGTCATGATGAAGTCTCCTTAGTTGAGGCTGATCTGAACTTCCACACCCGCCGGCAGATCGAGCTTCGAGAGCGCGTCGACGGTTTTTTCCGTCGGCTCAACGATCTGCATCAAACGCTTGTGGGTACGGATTTCGAATTGATCGCGTGCATCCTTATCGCCGTTGGGCGACGCCAGAACGGTGAAACGCTCTTTGCGGGTAGGCAGCGGGATCGGGCCGCGAACAACAGCGCCGGTGCGCTTTGCGGTCTCAACAATCTCTTTGGCGCTCTTGTCGATCAAACGATGATCGAAGGCCTTGAGACGGATACGAATGGATTGGCTGGTTGCCATGCACACACTCAATAATGAAAAGAACTGGGGGCGGGAGAAGCGAGGGGCGCGGATTATATCGACGCCTTTAGGCCTGCGCAACTACATTTCTGAAACTTTCTACAGCGCCAACTTTCGGGGTTAGAAAAGCCCTCTAGCGATCTCTCACTAGAGGGCTTTTAAGACGCATTTGCAGGCTTAGGCAAGGATCTTGGTAACGACGCCAGCGCCGACGGTGCGACCACCCTCGCGGATAGCGAAGCGCACCTGCTCTTCCATGGCGATGGGGGCGATCAGCTCGACCGTCATCTGCACGTTGTCGCCCGGCATCACCATCTCCACGCCTTCTTTCAGCTGGCAGGCGCCAGTGACGTCGGTGGTGCGGAAGTAGAACTGCGGACGGTAGTTGTTGAAGAACGGGGTGTGACGGCCGCCTTCTTCCTTGGTGAGCACGTACACCTCACCTTCAAACTTGGTGTGGGGTTTGATGCTGCCCGGCTTGCAGAGCACCTGGCCGCGCTCGATGTCTTCTTTCTTGGTGCCGCGCAGGAGCAGACCGACGTTGTCGCCTGCCTGGCCCTGGTCGAGCAGCTTGCGGAACATTTCGACGCCGGTGACGATCGTTTTCACGGTGTCACGGAAGCCGACGAGTTCGCACTCTTCACCAACCTTGACGATGCCGCGCTCGATACGGCCGGTGGCGACGGTGCCGCGACCGGAGATGGAGAACACGTCTTCGACGGGGAGGAGGAAGGGTTTGTCGACTTCGCGCTTGGGCTCGTCAATCCAGGTGTCGAGGGCGGTGTAGAGCTCGTTGAGCTTGGCAATGCCGTCGGCGTCGCCGCTGATGGCTTTGGTGGCGCTGCCGCGGATCACGGGGGTGTCAGCGGAGAAGCCGTATTTCTCAAGGAGGTCGCGGACTTCCATTTCAACGAGGTCGAGCAGTTCGATGTCGTCGACGAGGTCGCACTTGTTGAGCCAGACGACGATCTTGGGGACGTTGACCTGCTTGGCGAGAAGAACGTGCTCGCGGGTCTGGGGCATGGGGCCGTCAGTGGCGCTCACGACGAGAATCGCGCCGTCCATCTGGGCAGCGCCGGTGATCATGTTCTTCACATAATCGGCGTGGCCCGGGCAGTCGACGTGGGCGTAGTGGCGGGCTTCGGTTTCGTATTCGACGTGGCTGGTGGCGATCGTGAGGATCTTGGTGCTGTCACGACGACCCTGGCTCTCAGAGGCCTTGGCGACTTCGTCGTAGGCGACGTATTTGGTGTTGCCAAACTTGTCCGCCGACACCTTCGTCAAAGCAGCCGTCGTGGTGGTCTTGCCATGATCCACATGGCCAATGGTGCCCACGTTGACGTGGGGCTTGCTGCGGTCAAACTTTTCCTTGGCCATCTGAGTATTCCTTGTGCTTTCTTTCGTGAATTGGGGATATGGAAACTAATTAGCCCTTGGCTTTCTTGGCCAGAGCTTCAGTGACGGTGCGCGGGGCTTCCTGATACTTCAGGAACTCCATCGAGTAGGTAGCGCGACCCTGCGACATGCTGCGCAGCGAGGTCGAGTAACCAAACATTTCCGACAATGGCAACTCAGCGCGAATCACCTTCGCACCGAAGTTGTCTTCGGCACCAAGGATCATGCCGCGGCGACGGTTGAGATCGCCGATGACATCGCCCATGTAGTCTTCCGGCGTCTCGACGTCCACCAACATGATGGGCTCGAGGATGACCGGGCTCGCCTTCTGGCAGCCTTCTTTGAACGCAATGCTGGCGGCGAGACGGAACGCGATTTCGGACGAGTCGACTTCGTGGTAGCTGCCGTCGGTGAGCACGATCTTGATGTCCACGACGGGATAACCCGCCATGACGCCATTCTTGATCGCGTCCTTGAGGCCCTTGTCCACGGCCGGGATGAACTCTTTCGGCACGGTGCCGCCGACGGTCTCGTTCTCGAAGATATAGCCGGAACCGACTTCACCCGGCTCCAGACGCAACCAGACGTGGCCGAACTGGCCCTTACCACCTGACTGCTTGGCGTGCTTGCCTTCCTGCTCCACCGTCTTGCGAATGGTTTCGCGGTAGGCCACCTGCGGCGCACCAACGTTGGCTTCTACGCCGTATTCGCGCTTCATGCGATCGACGAGAATTTCGAGATGCAGCTCGCCCATGCCGGACATGATGATCTGGCCCGTTTCCTCGTCGGTCTTGACGCGGAACGAAGGATCTTCCTGAGCAAGGCGCGACAGCGCGATGCCCATCTTCTCCTGATCGACCTTGGTCTTCGGCTCGACGGCCTGCGAGATCACCGGCTCCGGGAAGATCATGCGCTCGAGCACGACGGGCTTCGATTCGGAAGCCAGCGTGGTGCCGGTGAACACATCCTTCAAACCAATGCAGGCGGCGATGTCGCCGGCAACCACTTCGGTCACAGCCTTCTGCTCGTTGGCGTGCATCTGCACGATACGACCGATGCGCTCGGTCTTGCCGCTGCGCGAGTTGTAGACCGTATCGCCCTGCTTCAAGATGCCTGAATAGACGCGCACGAAGGTCAATGCGCCGACATATTTGTCGGTCATGATCTTGAAGGCGAGCGCGGAGAAGGGCTCCGAGTCATCTGCTTTGCGCTGGATGATGGTCTCGTAATTGTCGACATCGTGCGCGTCGATTGGCGGCACATCGGTCGGTGCGGGCAGATATTCGACGACGGCGTCGAGCATGGCCTGCACGCCCTTGTTCTTGAAGGCCGAGCCGCAGAGCATCGGGAAGATTTCAAGGGCGAGCGTGCGCTTGCGCAGGCCAGCTTTGATCTCTTCTTCAGTCAGCTCGCCGCCTTCGAGATACTTGTTCATCATCTCGTCGCTGGCTTCGGCCGCGGCCTCCACCATGTTGGCGCGCCACTTCTCGGCGGTCTCAACCAAGTCAGCCGGGATTTCGCCGTAGGTGAAAGTGATGCCCTTGTCGGCCTCGCTCCAGATGATGGCTTTCATCTTGACCAGATCGACCACGCCCTCGAACTTTTCTTCAGCGCCGATCGGGATCTGGATCGGCACCACGGTGGCGCGCAGCTTGTCTTTGATCTGTTTGACGACCTTGTAGAAGTCGGCACCCATGCGGTCCATCTTGTTGACGAACGCGAGGCGGGGCACCTTGTACTTGGTGGCCTGGCGCCACACGGTCTCGGACTGCGGCTGCACGCCGCCGACCGCGCAATACAGCATGCAGGCGCCATCGAGCACGCGCATGGAACGCTCGACTTCGATGGTGAAGTCCACGTGCCCCGGGGTGTCGATGATGTTGATGCGGTGATTTTCGAACTGGCCCGCCATACCCTTCCAGAAGGTGGTGGTGGCAGCCGAGGTGATCGTGATGCCACGCTCCTGCTCCTGCTCCATCCAGTCCATGGTGGCGGCACCGTCGTGCACTTCGCCGATCTTGTGGTTCACACCGGTGTAGAACAGCACGCGCTCGGTCGTAGTGGTCTTGCCCGCGTCGATGTGCGCAGAGATGCCGATGTTGCGGTAAAGATTAATGGGGGTCGCGCGGGCCATGGTGAACTCTTGGGTCTGGGGTTGCTGGAGGGACCATATTCAGCAAGAACATGATCTTCAAATGACAATCCGCAGCTTTTGAGGGCCGCGGATCGCATACAGCGAAAACATGGGGACAGCGGGCTGGAATACCAGCCCCGCCATTACCAGCGGAAGTGGGCGAAAGCCTTGTTGGCTTCGGCCATCTTGTGGGTGTCTTCGCGCTTTTTGACGGCGGCACCGCGGTTCTCGGAGGCATCGAGAAGCTCGCCGGCGAGACGATCCATCATGCCCTTCTCGCCGCGCTTGCGCGCGGCATCCACCAGCCAGCGCATGGCGAGCGTATTGCGGCGAACCGCACGCACTTCCACCGGCACCTGGTAGGTCGCACCACCGACGCGGCGTGACTTCACCTCGACGGCGGGGGCCACGTTGTCGAACGCGGTTTGCAGCACTGCAACCGGATCGTCGGTCTTGCGCTTGGTGGCAATCTGATCGAGCGCGCCGTAGATGATCTTTTCGGCGACGGCTTTCTTGCCGTCCTCCATGATCATGGCCATGAACTTCGAGAGCACAACACTCTTGAACTTCGGGTCGGGCAGGATTTCGCGTTTTTCTGGGGTGCGGCGACGTGACATAGCTGTTCTCTCTTACTTCTTCTTGCCAGCTGCAGGGGCTGCAGCACCGGCCTTGGGACGCTTCGCGCCGTACTTCGAACGGCTCTGACGGCGCTTGTCCACACCGGATGCGTCGAGCGCACCACGGACCGTGTGATAGCGAACGCCGGGAAGATCTTTTACGCGACCACCACGGATCATGACGACCGAGTGCTCCTGCAAGTTGTGACCTTCACCACCGATGTAGCTGGTGACTTCAAAGCCATTGGTCAGGCGCACGCGGCAAACCTTACGCAGAGCGGAGTTGGGCTTTTTCGGCGTCGTGGTGTAGACGCGAGTGCAGACGCCGCGCTTTTGCGGGCTGCCGGTCAGAGCGGGTGCTTTGCTCTTGTAGACCTTGCTGGTGCGGCCATCGCGCACGAGTTGGTTGATTGTTGGCACGGTATTCCTGATCCTACGAAGGTGCTGCGAGACCCGTCCACGCGCAATGCGGATGTGGACAGCGTTGAAGACAACAACGGGCCAGCGAGCCGGCCCGTTTTTGAGGTCGCGAATAATAGGTGCGACCCTGCACAGTGTCAATACACTGAGCGGCTTCTAGGAAGCAACGCTGCTACAGTAACAAGGACTTGAGATTTTCCCACCTTTAAGCGGAGTAGCCGACATGCGTTCGACCCTCTTGGCCCTGGTCATGTTGCTGCCAGCCCTGCCTGCAGCCTATGCCGATGTGCTCGAGATGCCAGACGCAGGCCTCAGCACTCCAGTCAGCAAGCCCAGCAAGGGCAGCACCATGAAAACCGTACTTCAACAGTTCGGCGCGCCCACCACTAAACGCGCGCCCGTAGGCGGCGGTTCCAAGCATCAGCCCCCGATCACCCGCTGGGACTACCCCGGCTTCTCGGTATTTTTCGAGAACAACCATGTGGTCGATGCCGTAGTGCCTGGCCAGCCGCCGGCCCTGCAGCGCACCGACGAACTGCAATCCAGTCAAAGATAGACTCGATCGAGTGTGCATCCGGGGCGCGCAAGCGCCCCGCTTTATTTGTATGACCTTATCGAGCCATGACGACCTTTTTACCGCCCGAGTGGGCACCGCAATCAGCCATCCAGCTCACCTGGCCGCGCGCCACCGGCGACTTCGCCGATTGGTTCGATGCCGTACGCGCCAATTTTGTGCAGCTCGCGGTGGCGATCTCGCGTTACCAGACCGTGCTGATCGGCACCGAGGAAGATCCCGAGGCGCTCAATGACGATCTGCTCGCTGCGGGTGCCAATGCCGCGCATCTCAGACTCTACGTCGTGCGCAGCAACGATGTCTGGGCGCGGGACCATGGGCCAATCACGGTGTTGCGCGATGGCAAGCCCGTGCTACTCGACTTCACCTTCAACGGCTGGGGCGGCAAGTTCGATGCCGCGCTCGACAACACGCTGACCCTGCAGCTGAAGGCGCTCGGCGCCTTCCAAGCTCCTGTCGAATCGACAGATTTCGTGCTCGAAGGCGGCGGTATCGATGTCGACGGCGAAGGTGCACTGCTCACCACCACCCGCTGCCTGCTGGCCGACACCCGCAACCCTCAGCTCTCCAAGGTGCAGATCGAGGATGAGTTGAAAGCCAAGCTCGGTGTCGCGCGGGTGCTCTGGCTGACGCATGGTGATCTCATCGGAGACGACACCGATGGTCACGTCGATACCATCGCCCGCTTCTGCAATGCCAGCACCATCGCCTATCAGGCCTGCGACGATCAATCCGACGCGCATTACGAAGATCTAAAAGCACTCGAAGTAGAGCTACAGGCGCTGCGGCAAGCTGACGGCAAGCCTTACACCCTGGTGCCGTTGCCCTTGCCGCCGCCCATTCATGACGAAGACGGCAAACGCCTGCCCGCGGGCTATCCCAACTTCCTCATCTTGAACGGCGCGGTGCTCATGCCAACCTACGGCGATGCGGCGACTGACGCCGAAGCGCTACGCCGCTTGAAACCACACTTTCCCGGTCGCGAGGTCATTGGCCTCGACTGCCGCGCCCTCATTAACCAATACGGCAGCCTGCACTGCGCCACCATGCAGCTGCCCGCCGCCCCAGGAATCTGACCATGTCTCTCAAAAATCTCCGCGCCGGCATCGTCCAGCAGCCCTGCACGGCGGATCGCGCCACCAATCTGCAAATGTCTGAAGAAGGCATCCGAGCTGCCGCAGCTGGCGGTGCGAAGCTGGTGCTGCTGCAAGAGCTGCACACCTCGCTCTACTTCTGCCAGCACGAGTCGACTGATCTGTTCGATCTCGCCGAGCCCATCCCCGGCCCCTCGACCGACTGGCTGGGCGCGCTCGCCAAGCAATTGAAGGTAGTGATCGTTGGCAGCCTGTTCGAGCGTCGCGCGCCGGGGCTTTATCACAATACCGCCGTGGTGCTTGAAAGCGACGGCTCGCTCGCCGGCATCTATCGCAAGATGCACATCCCGGACGATCCGGGCTACTACGAGAAGTTCTATTTCACGCCCGGCGATCTTGGCTTCACGCCGATCCAGACCAGCGTAGGCAAGCTCGGCGTGCTGGTGTGCTGGGATCAGTGGTACCCAGAAGCCGCGCGCTTGATGGCACTCGCGGGTGCCGACGTGCTGCTCTACCCCACTGCCATCGGCTGGAACCCGGACGATGCCGAAGACGAACAAACCCGCCAGCGCGATGCCTGGGTGACGATCCAGCGCAGCCACGCAATCGCCAATGGGCTGCCTGTACTGGTAGCCAATCGGGTCGGTTTCGAGCCTGATCCGCAAGGCCAAGTCGCCGGCGCGCAGTTTTGGGGGCACAGCTTCGCCGTTGGTCCGCAGGGTGAGTTTTTGGCGAAGGCCGGTGAAAAGCCGAACGTGCTGCTGGTTGATCTCGATCTGACCCGCAGCGAAAACGTGCGCCGCTGGTGGCCGTTTCTGCGAGACCGTCGGATCGACGCTTATGACGATCTCACAAAGCGCTTTCGCGATTGAATCGACAAAGCCTTTGTAGATTCAATTCTTGAGGCTTTGCAGAAACGACAACACGGTCTGGACAAACCGCTCCGGCTGTTCGACCTGCATGAAATGGCCTGCGTTTTCGAAGCAGACAGATTGCATGCCTGCGGCGAAGAGGTGCGCCTGTCCGGCGAACATTTCAGCCCCGATGCAACCATCCTGGGCCCCATAAATAAGGCAAGCCGGTACCGGCGTTGGTGCCGTCCAGAGCTGCCACGCTTCACCAGAAAAAAGCGTGTGTGGCATCGCACGGTAATAGCCGAGCGCCGCCGACAGCCGTGCGGCATCCGAGAACCCGCCGATGACCGGTGCGAGCGCGGATGACAGATCAGCGCCCGGTGACCAGGTCTGCGCCAATGCCCGCAATGCCGCGAAATCGTCTTCGGCGAGATGCCGCTCGGCGTCTGCCCACTGGAAACGCAGCATGTAGCGTGAACGGATCAACTGCGCGAGTGTTGGCCGCAACAAAAAGCGACGCAGGTGCGGGATTGCCGCACAGACCACCGCTCGCACGCGATCAGGCCTGAGTGCCGCTGCGGCGTACGCCGTTACGGCCCCCCAATCGTGACCAACCACCACGGCATGCTCAGCACCCAGTTCGTCAATCAATGCGATGAGATCGCGCGCCAAGGTAACTACCCGGTAATCGCCGTCTGAAGGAATCTGGGTGGGCAAGTAACCGCGCATGAAAGGAGCTACGGCACGATAGCCCGCCGCGCCAAGCGCATTGAGCGTCGGCATGAAGCTCCAGGCGCTATCAGGGAACCCATGCGCGAACAGCACCAACCGACCATCAAGCGGGCCTGTCTCTAAAAATCCGAAATCGAGGCCATTCGCTTTGATGAATCGGGGTTGCACCAACGCACTCATTGGCTACTCGAAAAACAGGTTGTCACGCAGCGGCATGCGCGCTTTCACTGCGCCGTAGGTAATGTCATACAGCGGACGACCATCACGCACCATCTGTCCGCCATCGCGGGTCAACGGTCGGAGCAGGAAGGAGCCCGAGCCCGTGGTCGAACGCGGCAACATCGAGTCGAGCGGCAGCACAATGTAGATGCCCTTGTCGAACTCACCCTCGCCGAACTGTTGCGCCGACACATTGGTTTTGGTGGCAAACGCGCCGATACGGATGCCATTGGGGAACTGACGCGATACATCCAACGTCGCCCCGCGATCACCGGCGAGGTACTGGCCCGCACTTAACTTGACCAGCACCGAAGGACGGGTGAACTCGTAGTAGCCGGTGATATGGCCAGTGGTCACTTCATAATCGCGGAATCTGAACCGCTGATCAAAATCGCGCTGCCTCACCCGGTTGATATTGACGCCCACTGCCCAACGGGGATCCGCCGGGCGATACAACACTTCACCCGCGACACCGCCAAACATTTCCTCAAAGATGCCCGCCGAAACACGCCCATACCACTGCGGTGCAAACTGATGGATGTAGTTGGTTTCAAGCCGCACGAGCGCCTGTTCGCCGTCCTTGAGGTAGTTCTTGATATCGCTGCGAACACGCGGCAGCTGACTGTCGGACTCCAGCTTCAGATCGTCAAAATTGTTGTAAAGATTGAAGCCCAATACCGTATCTGCACTCCAGTTGGGTGTCAGGTTCACGTACCCCCCCAACTTGAGCCAGAGCTGCCCGAAATAGAAGCTATCGGGCCCACCGATGCTGGAACGCAGCGAGGGATTCAAGCTCCAGCCGAATTGCGGATAGCGCGCCACCGAGTATTGGCGAGCGGGTTTGTCTGCCTTGGGGCTGGTTATGGTGATTGCATTTTGAAACTCATCCGTCGAAATGGTTGCGGCGGCGGCCTGCTCCAAGGCCGGGCGCAAAATGTCGGCATCGTATGTCTCCACGCCACCACTCACCTCTGTGATCTGCACTTTCAGCACTGAATCCGGCAGTACCGCAGATGCCGCTCTGGAGGCGCGCCCTATCAGTTTTTGAGAATCCCGGTAGGGCGCGGGAGATATCCAGATTTGAGCCGACTGCAGATCTGGCGATAATGCAAATCCGTTCATGGAGATGCGTTGTGCTTTCAAGGCGGCTTCAACGCGCTTTGCCAGTACAACGGGATCCGTTGTCGGCGCCTCAACCTGCCCCTTCGACGCCGCGATTTTCAATGCCAGCTGTCGAGGTGGCGGTGGCGCCGGGTCAAGCACTTTAGGCACGCCGCTAGGTGCCGCCAAATTCAGCGAGAACGAAACCTGGAAGGAAAATATGCTGCCGCGCTGATAGGAAAGCCCCGTTGCTGCGCCGCCAGCAAGGCGATATTTCAGCCCGAAATTGACCGGCAATCGCACATTGCGTGGATTGTCGAATGGCTCATTCTGATAGTTGTTGGGGTCGTATTCGGCAGACAACTCCAATCCCTCAATGGGAGCCTGCCAGGCCACGCCACCAAAGATGCCGATATCAGGACTCGCGAATAAGCTCTTTATCGAAAACTTGCCGGGGCCTGCTGTATCGGTCGTAGTCCTGGAAAACGGATTGGCGATCGGCCCGCCTGAACCTAGCCGCCCCCATCCCAGACCAAGAGAAAAATCAAAATCGTAGTAGCGGCGCGAGGCCACCAGATATTGAGCGCCAAACAACTGTGTGCCACCCAAATCGCGAAACCCGAAGGCGAGTGCCGGCAAGCTGTCAGACTCTGCCAGCAGCCTGAAACGCGCATCCAGGCTGCGATCCTTGTAACTCTGGTTTCCGCTGAAATTGGGATCAGCTGAATACAGTCTGTTGGTGATGTCCGTGTAGCGAAAAGTCGCTTCGACCCCTTCGACCGGCATTACGCTGACGAACAAACGGTTGTACGGGGAGTTCGCCACGATCCCCATCGCAAGCGCACCGTCTTCACCAAAGCGTGCCGTCGGCGTCTGCCACAAACCAACACCGCCATAGTCGCCAACGGAAGGCTGAACTTCAGACGCTGCCACGCCGATCGCCATGCTTTGCGCAATCACGCAAATGGCGCAGGTCCAGCGGGCCTTGAAGTTCATGGCAGTACGGCCTAGCGATTGATCGTGACCAATGCCGCCGCGGAGAGCGCCAGATCGGAGAGGATGGAAGTGATCCGTTCGGTCAACAGCAAGCCCGTAAACGGCGAGACATCACGCGGCACTACGATGACGCTGCCCGGTGGTATTGATTCAGGCTGATACTTCCAGAATGACTGTTGCAAGGGACGGGCTTCGCCGTTAGGCAGCACAAGAAAACTACGTCTGCTATCGGCTGCATCTGCATAGCCGCCCGCCTGCTTGATGTAATGCTCTGGGCTGGCGCCGCTGCTGAAGGCCAAGCTGCCAGGGCTGAGCACTTGCCCGGTGACTGCAACGAAGTTGGGCCTTTTTGGGATGAATATCTCATCGTTAGGCTCCAGCAAAAAATCAGCCCCGACGCGCCCCGCAAGAACCGACGGATCTGCCTCAATGACAACGCGACCGACTGGGGTGGCCGACTCCAAGCGTTGAACGAGATCGAGAACGGCTGTATTCGCAGTCGCACTGGAATTTTGGGGTGATATGCCGAGAGTGGCCGCATTGACCAACGACTCCCGCAAATCGGCGGCAATGCGACGGTTGGCTGTCTCTTCCTGCAGACGGGCACTAGCACGCGTAAACACAGTTCCATAAGGAAACGCGTTTTCATTCAGGCCGCCTGCCCGGGCTAGCAGTTCGCTGTAGCGCTCCCCTCTTGCAATGACATAGCGGCCAGGAAAGCGCACTTCACCGCGGACGTTAATGGCACCCACTTCAGGCAAAGCCTTCGCCGGCAAAAACTTGTAAATCGCCTTGGCCACAGGCTGCTCGGCCAGCATCGCATCACGTTTCAGCCTTCTAAACTGCGGAGAAGCTCCAAGAAGGGTTTCATTCACATCAAAAAACTCGACTTCCCCCGCATTGGCCTCTCTTGTTTCGCCGCCTGCCATTGCCGTTAAACGGCCAAGCGGGGCGCCATTTACAAACGGATAAAGTCCTGGATTACGCACCTCACCGACAAAACCGGCGCTGTTCTCCAATAGATAAGGCAGCGCGGTTGGCGCAGCGCGAAAAACCGACGGACAGGCTGCGATTGTGCTCGTTTGCCCGGCTTCACCAAAACGGCTTTGCGCTGCTTTCCCGGCCTGGCCAAAGCGATTTTCGGCTGCACTGGCTTGCGCCTCCAGCAGAACCCTGATGCTGATCGCCCGTGCCGAGTCAGCCATCTTGACCACTTCGACCAGCCCCGGACAGGGCTCGGTGTTTTCATTTTGCGCCTGCTTTGGCATTGCAGTGTTGTCTGCTTTGCGGCTCAAGCTGCTGCCAGCGTTGATTTCGGGATTGATTTTCAGCGCCGTCGATTCAGAAGCCGAGAACTCCGTCGTCGGCTTGGGCAATGCACCTGACAGAGCCGCTCTGACCTCGGGAGCCAAAAGGTAGTTGATGTCCGAGCGCGTCAGAACAATGATGCGGTCCAGTGCTTCCACAGATTCGTCGACGATGCCTGACTGGACCAGCGCTAAATCGAATCCATGCCAATAGCGCAAACCCGTCGCAAGGTCGGTTTTTTCTATTAGCGCCAGTATTGGATAAAGCTCACGCCCCGGCTCGCTCGGCCGCACTTCAGCTTGAGCAAGCACTTTGCCCAGCGTGAGTTGTGGGTTCCAGGCAAACGATTTTTCGTATCGTACGTGACCAATCACCGAAACGGGATTTTCCGCGCGCTCATACAAAGCACTGATATCCAGTCGATCGCCATCCTTTAGCGTCATTGATAGCGCGCTTTCATCGCGAACATCGAGTGAACGCAGCTGGCGTTGCCCATCTGCACCGATGCGCTCAAGTGTTGCCTGAGCGCGGCGGGCGTTACCTGAAAGGCCGCCCGCCAGATCAAGAGCGCCCTTGATGGTGAGCACCCCCGCCATCTCGTAGATGGCGGGACGTGTCACGGCACCGGCAATTGTCACGCGAGGACCAACCGGTGGAATAAATACGGCATCGCCGGCCTGCAAGCGGATATCGCGTGCCGAATCGCCGCGCAGGAGAAAATCGTAAAGATCGAGACGCTGCACCACTCGCCCCGCCCGCTTGAGTTCAATTTTTCGCAGCGAACCCGTGGTAGCTACACCGCCCCCGGCTATAAGTGCCTGAGTCATCGTGGCTAAGCCACTCACTGAATAGGCTCCCGGCAGACGCGCATCACCCAGCAAAAATATCTGCATGCCGCGCAGCGGGCCCAGAGTGATGTTGGTCTGCACGCCGATCAACTCTTTTGCCACCCGACGATCAATCACCGCACGCGCATCATCCACAGTTAAACCCGCTACTTGGATGGGCCCCAGCTTGGGAAAATTGATCGCGCCATCACGGGTCACAGATAGATTTAATGTCTCGTTCTGATTCCCGAACAACTGCACCCGCACAAGGTCTCCGGGACCTAGAACGTAGTTCTGAGGAATCGGCACTTCAGCAGACGGCTGAAACGCATTTCCCGCCCCTGAAAATAGTGCATAGCCAAATAGCGACAACTCACCACCAGCCGGTTGCACATCCGCAGCCGACGTTTTGCCCTCACTGTCGCTGTTGGCAATAGACTTCTTGTTGTTGCTGCCACTAATCATTTGCGCTGCTGGCGCATCGGACGTTTCAACGCTGCCACCCTGCAACGCCTGCAATGCTTTCAAGCGATCTTGCGGTGAAAGCATCTCCAGCGGCTGCGCGTGCCCCACAGAAAAATGCAGCGACAAGGCACAGAAGGCCGCAGCAATGGCGACAGTATTAAGAAGACGATTCGACATTGCGGAGGGTTTGCTAGGTGAAGCCGGGGTCTTATTATGCCGGGGCCCTGCGCTGCTTAGTGGTCCCATGCGGCTTTTTAGCTCTTCTAACCTGTTGCCGGATTAACCAGTTCTCAGCAGCATGTTGGGGGTTGAGGCGCCAGGAAGCATCTTGCATTTGGCTTGCAGGACCTGTAAAAAGGGCTTACCTCTTCGTAATTATTTTAAGGATCTGCCATGAACAAGTTCGCACTGGCCCTCGTCGGCGCTGCAATCTCCGCTACCGCTACCGCCCAAACCAGCGAATCACTGATCGCTGGCAGCACGGTAGCAACCACCGTCATCACTGCGGTCGCACCGGTCATTTTGCTCGGCGCAATCACTCTTTCCGCTGAAAACAACGACACCCCGACGGCGCCGCAGACCACGCCGTCCACCAGCACTTCTACTCGCTAAGAGCAGAAACTGATTTACAAAAAAGCCGCGAAAGCGGCTTTTTTATTGCCCGCGTGTGGCATTAGAGGATTCAGCTAGCAAGTTGCACTGGCTTGAGCTGCTCAAGAATGACGCGCATCTTAGGCCCCACGTGCTGGATGCTGCGTACCACTTGCCCGGTCGCCTGATCGATCTGAATCTGCTGCTTCCACTGGCGACGCGATTTGGGGAAGTTCACCGTTTCCTTCCATTCAGAAACAGCGAGAGTCCGCCCCAGCAACTGTATTTGGGTGTCTTTGGAATACTCGAGGCGATATATCGCCTCCACGCCATACTGATCCGGTAAATAGTCCAGCTCTCGGCTGACTTCATAGCGCTGCACCTGTTGCAGCGGCTGGCCAAGGGTTTCGACGCCAGAAATAATGCGGCTTGCCAACTGATCTTGCGGAAATCCGCTGGTACGAATCAGTCGCCCGGCCTGGGTCACCAGCAATACGCCATTGCCCGAACGCCAATAATCGTACACACCCTCGCGCTTGCTCCAAACGACGATGCCTTTCAGTCCACCTTCGACCTGCACGCCCAGCACGCCGAGTGGCTGACCCTCAATTTCCTCGCGTGAGAATGAATACTCTTTTTTCGCCCGATCCAAGGCGCGGTATGAGTCAACTACTTGGTAGACCGCAGAGCCAGGGGCGGCACAGCCAGTGAGCGCGGCAGCGCCCAAGCCAAGCAGAACGGCTCGGCGATCCATGCTCATGACTTGCGATCGCGCTTGGCAGCCGTACGCAGACGCAGCGCATTCAAGCGGATGAAGCCTTCCGCATCCTTCTGGTTGTACGCGCCTTTGTCATCTTCAAAAGTAGCCACTCTCGCATCGAACAAAGAGTCTGCCGAACGACGGCCCGCGTTATAGACGCTGCCCTTGTACAGCTTGAGCCTGACATCGCCATTCACCTTGTCTTGGGTATCGTCGATCAGGGCCTGCATGGCACGACGCTCGGGGCTGAACCAATAGCCGTTATAAATGAGCTTGGCGTAGCGCGGCATCATCTCGTCCTTGAGATGCGCCTGTTCGCGGTCTAGGCAGAGCGACTCGATGGCGCGATGGGCCTTCAGCAAAATGGTGCCACCCGGCGTTTCGTAGCAGCCGCGTGATTTCATGCCGACGTAACGGTTCTCCACCATGTCGAGCCGGCCAATGCCATGCTTCCCGCCCAACTCATTGAGCTTGGCCAATAGCTTGTAGGGCGACAGCTTTTTGCCGTTGATCGCCACGGCATCACCTTGGGCAAACTTGATCGTCACGATTTCAGACGCATCTGGCGCGTCTTCCGGGTTTTTCGTCCAGCGCCAGATCGAGTCATCCGGGCACCACCACGGGTCTTCCAGGCCGCCGCCTTCATAGGAGATATGCAGGGCGTTGGCATCCATCGAATAGGGCGAGCCGCCGCCCTTCTTCTTGGTGATCGGAATCTTGTGCTTGGCCGCATAGGCCAGCAATGTTTCCCGCGAGGTCAGATCCCACTCGCGCCAAGGGGCGATGACCTTGATGTTGGGGTTGAAGTGATACGCACCCAACTCGAAGCGCACCTGATCATTGCCCTTGCCGGTCGCACCGTGCGAGATCGCATCGCAGCCGGTTTTCTCGGCAATTTCCATCAGACGCTTGGCAATCAGTGGCCGTGCGATGGACGTGCCCAGCAGGTATTCGCCCTCATAGATGGCGTTGGCGCGAAACATCGGGAACACGAAATCGCGCACGAACTCTTCGCGCAGATCGTCGATGAAAATCTCTTTCACCCCCAGCGCCTTTGCCTTGGGGCGAACATGATCCAGCTCTTCGCCCTGGCCGATGTCGGCGGTAAAGGTGACGACCTCGCAGTTGTAGGTGTCCTGCAACCATTTGAGGATGACGGAGGTGTCGAGGCCGCCTGAGTAGGCGAGTGCGACTTTCTTGATTTTCTGTGGCATGACATGCGTTTCCGAAGGGCACCGTGATTATAGGCGGCGCGTGCGTGAGACAATCAGCGGATGAACGACGCTTTGCCTCCCAATCCGCTCGCCACTGCCGTTACTGCTTCAGGCCGCCCCAAAATAGGCCATCGCTTTCGCGGTTTTTTGCCTGTTGTTGTGGATGTTGAAACCGGCGGCTTCAACAAGGATCGCGATGCGCTGCTGGAAGTCGCAGCCGTGATTATCGGCATCAACGAACATGGCACATTTATTCGTCGCGAAACGGTATTTGCACAGGTGCAGCCCTTTCCAGGTGCCAATCTCGAAAAAGCCTCGATGGAAGTCAACGGCATCAAGGTCGACAATCCTTTGCGCATGGCCGTGCCGGAAAAGGACGCACTCGACAAACTGTTTCGCCCGATTCGCAATGCAGTATCCGAAAACGCCTGCACCCGGGCGATTCTGGTCGGGCACAACGCCCATTTCGATCTCGGATTCATCAATGCCGCGGTAGATCGCACCCAGACCAAGCGCAATCCCTTTCATCACTTTTCCGTTTTTGACACCGCCACGCTGGGCGGTGCCGTACTGGGCCAAACCGTGCTTGCCAAAGCACTGATGGCCGCCGGCCTGGGCTACAGCTCCAGTGAGGCCCATTCAGCTATTTACGATGCCGAAAAAACTGCCGATCTTTTCTGTCTGCTGCTCAATCGTCTGCATGATGTTCATGCGAGCTTCAAGACGCCCCTGTTGGATGAGTTAACCGATGCTGCTGATGCTTGATATGAAGATTTCTTTCGATCGTGTCGCCCGCTGCAATCAGGTTGGTAGCCACGAACCGCGACCGCCTGCTGGGCAGTCGAATACGAATCTCTCATTGGCAGCATTTCGGCTGCTTTGTATCTGCGCACTGTCGATCTTCGGTGCATTGCCGATTGCCGCGCACGCCGCGTTCGGCTTCGAGGACGTAGCAAGCCGTGCGCAGAAACTCGCGCAGCAAGGCTATAACGCCCCCAGCAACGACCTCCCCAAAGAACTCAAGGATCTCGATTACGACCAGTATCGGGACATCCGCTTCAAGCCGGCGCAGTCCATCTGGCGCAAGCAGAACCTGCCGTTCGAGCTGCAACTTTTCCATCCTGGCCTCTATTACAACGCACCCGTCAAGATCAACTTGGTGACCAATGGCAAAGCGGGTCCGCTCGATTTCAATGCGGACTTCTTCGACTACGGCAAGAACAAGCTCGACCGCAGCAAGCTGAAGGACATCGGCTACGCCGGTTTTCGCGTGCATTACCTGCTGAACTCGACCAAGTACAAGGATGAGCTGCTGGTGTTTCAGGGCGCGAGCTACTTCCGCGCGCTTGGTGAAGGTCAGCGTTATGGCCTCTCGGCGCGTGGGCTTGCTGTCGACACGGCGGTTTACTCCGGTGAAGAGTTTCCGAGCTTCACGGAGTTCTGGATCGAAACACCGGCTGCCAAAAGCACTTCCATCACCATTTACGCCCTGCTCGATTCACGACGTGTGACGGGCGCCTACAAATTCGTCATGAAACCGGGCAAGCAGACGACGATGGACGTGCAATCGCGCGTCTTTCTGCGTGAAGGCGTGGCCAAGCTGGGCCTTGCACCACTGACCAGCATGTTCATGCACGGCAGCAACCAGAGTCGATTCGAAGAAGACTACCGGCCCGAAGTGCATGATTCAGACGGCTTGCTCGTTGCCAGTTCGACGGGTGAGTGGATTTGGCGCCCGCTGGTCAACCCGCGTCGGCTCGTCACGACCAGTTTTGGCCTCATCAATCCCAAAGGCTTCGGTCTGATGCAGCGTCGTCGTGATTTTGCGCATTACGAGGATCTCGAAGCGCACTATCACGATCGTCCGAGTGCCTGGATTGAACCGAAGGGAGACTGGGGTGCCGGTCGTGTTGAGCTCGTGCTGATCCCCACCCCAGACGAAACCAATGACAACATCGTTGCCTTCTGGGTGCCAAATGCACCGCCCGCGCCGGGCCAGGCTCTCAATTTTGCCTATCGACTGTCTTGGCTGAAGGATGAAGCTCCGCACCCGCTCGCCAGCGTGCTGCAAACCCGCAAGGGGCATGGCTACCTGCGCACACCCGATGACACCCAGCGCCTCATCGTCGACTTTGAAGATCCGCCGGCCGTCAAAGACAATACGGCTGCTGCCAAAGGCAAGGCATCGAAAGCCAAGCTTGTAAAACCAGCTGCCAGCGAGCCTGTGACCGGCAGTGTCTGGATGGATGACAACGCCGAAATCATCGAGAAACAAACTTTTCGCAACGAGATGACGGGCGGCTGGCGCATGAGTTTCCGGTTTCGCCGCAAGGACAACGACAAGCCCATCGAAATGCGTGCCTATCTGAAACGCGGCAGCGCTCAGGTCTCCGAGACCTGGAGCTATCTCTACCCACCCAACTAATCAAAAACGATGGCGCAGGCCGATCCTCACGCCACCGCATTCGCGTATCTGGATGCGTTGTCGCTGCCCACCGCGCAGCGTCAGTCTTTGGCTGCACAGCTGACCGCAGCGCCCGCTGACGACGTATGGACTGTGCTGCATGCCACTCTAGGTGATTGCGCGACCGCCGAAGCGCGTGGTGCCCAGTGCTCAGAGGAAGCACGCTTGCGATTGGCCCTCGGCGATACCGCGCCGCCCAATTTGATCGGTCACGATGTCCATGGCGCGGTTCGTCTCATTGCCACGCCGCCGCTGGCGCGCGCCAGCATGTCGCCCACGCCGTGGTCGGATAACCCCATTCGCCGCGCCTTTCGCAGTTTGCGCGCACGCTGGGTAGGCAAGCGCGGTTTGGCGACGCGCGCGCCGCAAGCCGACACGCCTGCACCACCCCGCAGCCGTTGGCGCGTTGCGGCACGCAACCGCCGCATCGTGCTGGGTGTGCTCACGGTCGCGCAGGCTTTGGGTGCAACGTATTACATGCAGGCGATCCTGCCCTACAAGGGCACACTCGCCATCGAGCATTGGTTGGTGGGCGCCATCCTCGCGCTCTATCTCGTGCTGTTCATGTGGGTCGGTCTCGGGTTCTGGACCGCACTAATGGGCTTCTGGGTGCTGTTGCGTGGCGACGACAAGCAGTCGATCACTGCGACGGTCGGTGCCGACCATGCCATACCCGCCGACGCGCGCTGCGCGATTTTGCTGCCCATCTGCAACGAGGATGTCGCCCGCGTGTTCGCAGGCCTGCGCGCGACGATCGAATCCGTCGACGCCACCGATGCGGCAGCAACATTCGACTACTTCATCCTGAGCGATACCAGCGACCCGGACACGCGCGTGGCCGAGGTCGAGGCTTGGCGCGATCTCTGTGTCGCCATCGGCGGCTACGGCCGCGTGTTCTATCGTCGCCGCACCCATCGCATCAAGCGCAAGAGCGGTAACGTCGCCGACTGGTGCCGTCGCTGGGGCAGCCGCTACAAGACGATGGTCGTGATGGATGCCGACAGCATCATGTCCGGCGACTGCCTGAAGCGCCTGGTGCAACTGATGGAAGCGCGACCCAACGCAGGCATCATTCAGTCAGCCCCGCGTGCCTCGGGCCGCGACACGCTTTATGCCCGTATCCAGCAATTTGCGACGCGCGTCTATGGCCCACTATTTACCGCCGGCCTTCACTACTGGCAGCTGGGCGAAAGCCACTACTGGGGCCACAACGCCATCATCCGCGTCGCCCCTTTTATGAAGCACTGTGCCCTCGGCCGCCTGCCCGGCAAGGGCGCGATGTCGGGCGAGATTCTCAGTCACGACTTCGTTGAAGCTGCCCTCATGCGCCGGGCCGGCTGGAGTGTGTGGATCGCCTACGACCTGCCCGGCAGCTATGAAGAAATGCCGCCCAACCTGCTCGATGAGCTGAAGCGCGATCGGCGCTGGTGTCAGGGCAATTTGCAGAACTTTCGTCTGTTCTTCACCCGCGGCCTGCACCCGGCGCACCGCGCGGTGTTCATGACCGGCGTGATGGCCTATCTCTCGGCACCGCTGTGGTTCCTGTTTCTCGCCCTCTCCACGACATTGCTCTACGTCAACGCCAACGTCGAGCCGGTGTATTTCACCGAGTCGCATCAGCTGTTTCCGCAGTGGCCCGAGTGGCATCCCGAGTGGGCCATGCGCCTGTTTGCCATCACGGCGGGCTTGCTGTTTTTGCCCAAGATTCTCGCGACACTGCTGATCCTTTTCAAAAAATCGGAGCGCCGCGCGTTTGGCGGCGGGGCCGCACTCATCGTCAGCCTGTTGTTCGAGATGCTGTTCTCGGCACTGCTCGCGCCTGTGCGCATGCTGTTCCATACCCGCTTCGTGGTGAGTGCACTGCTCGGTATCGCCATCCAGTGGAAATCGCCGCCGCGCGAAGACGCCGCCACCCCGTGGAGCGAGGCGCTGGTGCGACATGGCATGGGCACTTTGCTAGGCGGCGCATGGCTGTATTTCATCTATCAGCTCAACCCCAAACTGATCTTCTGGCTGATCCCCGTTGCCGGCTCGCTACTCATCTCTATCCCACTCTCCGTGTTTTCCAGCCGCGCCCGCTGGGGCCGCGCCGCGCGCCGTGCGCCGCTGTTTCTCATCCCCGAAGAAAGCGCACCGCCGCCAGAGCTGCGCCGGCTCAATGTGCTGATGCGCGAATCGCCGGACTACAGCAAGGGGTTTGCCCGCGCGCTGCGCTCGCCGCTCACGCAAGCGCTGATCCACGCCTTGGCCCCCACCAACCGCACCGGTAGCATGAGCAAGGAGACGATGCAGGCAGTGACGCTGAACCGGCTCGATGCCATCGAGGCCCCCACCCGCAATCGCCTGCTCAGCAACCGTAACGCGCTGATCGCCGCGCACGAAAAACTGTGGCGGCATTAACGAAATAAAGCATCTGCAAGGCTTTGCGGCTGTCACGAATATTTAACGTCACGGTAAAAGCAGAGCAACGGGCTAGGCCTAACGTGCACAGCGTCCCATGAAGGGACTCCTTGAGAGGACGCTGCCATGACTGAAATGATTCCCGTCACGCTGCTTGCCCAAGCGCCGCGTTTCACCGTGCGCTTTGCCACCACCGACGCCGAAATCGTCGCCACGCAGAAGCTGCGCTATCGCATTTTCGCGGGCGAACTGGGCGCGCAGATCGACGGCGGCCATGAAGGCCTCGACACCGACCAGTACGACGCGCACTGCCAGCACCTGATGGTGATCGACAACGCCACCGGCGAAGTGATTGCCTGCACGCGCATCCTCACCGAAGAAGCCGCCGAAGCCACAGGCGGCTTCTACTCCGCCAGCGAGTTCGACCTTGAGATGATCGAGTCGCTGCCGGGACGCGTGATGGAAATCGGCCGCACCTGTGTCGCTGCCGAACACCGCAGCGGTGCCGTCATCGCCACGCTGTGGCAGGGCATTGCCGAATACATCACCCGCTCGGGCTACGACTACATGTTTGGTTGCGCTTCGATCGGCCTTGAGGATGGCGGTGCCACCGCACACGCCATTCTCGACACCATTCGCGCCAAGAGCATGAGCAGCCCCAGCCAGCGAGTACGTCCTTACTACGGCCTGCCGCAAGCCGATAAAAAGCTCGAAGGCAGCGTGCGCATGCCGCCCTTGCTCAAGGCCTACGTAAGCCTCGGCGCCAAGGCTTGCGGTGAGGCGTACTGGGATCGCGATTTCAACTGTGCCGACGTATTCATGCTGCTCAACGTCAGCGATTTGAACCCGCGTTATGCACGCCATTTTCTCGGTCGCGCCACGCCCTCCGTGGCCGAGCAGCATGTCGCACTCGCGTAATGATCGAAGCGCACCTTAAGACGGCGGCCAGAGATGGTCGCCGTTTTGCATTAGGCAATCCGGTCGTTCAATTCGCGGCAGGGAGCCGCCTGGTCATCGTGTCCAACCTGCGTTTTCTGCTGCGCGCGTTGCGCGTCATCAATCACCTCGCCTTCGCGCTGCTGCTCTGCGCCATCATCAATCTCGACTTCACCGGCAATGTGGATGCCGATGACTGGTCGCGCCGCTGGCTGCGTCGCCTCATGCGCATCATGGGTATTCAGTTCGTTGTCCACGGCGAGCCCGTGAAAGGCGGACAGATGATCGTCTGCAACCATGTGTCGTGGATCGACATCCCGCTGGTCGGCGCAGCCCTCACCAGCCGCTTCGTTGCCAAGAGCGACATCCAGCACTGGCCGATGATCGGCTTCATCGCCCGCGCCATCGGCACCTTCTTCATCCGCCGTGGCACCGGAGGCAGCAAGCCGCTGCTCGAAAAACTCAAGCCGCACCTGGCGGCGGGCGGCAGCGTGGTGATCTTCCCCGAGGGCACCACCACCAATGGCCACAACGTGCTGCCGTTTCATCCGCGCCTGTTCCAGGCCGCACTCGATTGCCACGCACCGGTGCAGCCCGTGGCGCTACGTTATGGCCTGACGCGCCAAGGCGAGGACATCGCGCCCTTCATCGGCGACGACACGCTGCTGGCGCACGTTACCCGCATGCTCAGATCACCCGGGCTGACGGCCGAACTGTTCTATTGCGCGCCGCTGCTGCCAGAGCACTACAGCGACCGCATGACCATGGCGCGCGATGCCGAAGAAGCCATCCGCCGCGCGGTGGCGCCCGAAACCGTGTTCAAGAAGCCGGCGTTGCTGGAGA
This sequence comes from Stagnimonas sp., assembly GCA_965279705.1. Classification (GTDB taxonomy): domain Bacteria; phylum Pseudomonadota; class Gammaproteobacteria; order Nevskiales; family Nevskiaceae; genus Stagnimonas. The sequence continues at coordinate 653,416 of OZ257257.1, read as the reverse complement.
TACACGAGCAGCACGCCAAGGCCGCCTGATTTCACGACGGCAGGGCTTGGGAAGCCGCCCCGGCGCGCCCATAATGGCGGCATGAGCAATAGCACCACCGTCACCGCCCCGGCCAAGCCCGCGCCCATCATCCAGGGCGTGAAGCTACGCGCCGCCGAGAAGATGGCGCGCATCCCGGTCAAGATCGAACCTACCACCGATGCCCTGCGCAAGCCCTCGTGGATTCGCGCCAAGCTCGGCAACGGGGCCGAAGTGCAGCGCGTTAAAGACATCCTGCGCGCCAACGACCTGCACAGCGTCTGCGAAGAAGCCAACTGCCCGAATTTGAGCGAGTGCTTCACCAAGGGCACCGCCACCTTCATGGTGATGGGCGACATCTGCACCCGCCGCTGCCCCTTCTGCGACGTCGGCCACGGCCGGCCGAACCCGCTGGACATGGACGAGCCGAAAAAGCTCGCCAGCACCATCGCCAAGATGGGCCTCAAATACGTGGTCATCACCAGCGTCGATCGCGATGATCTGCTCGATGGCGGTGCCGCCCACTTCGCTGCCTGCATTCGCGAGAGCCGCATCGCATCGCCCAAGCTCACCATCGAAGTGCTGGTGCCGGACTTCCGCGGCCGCATGGACCCCGCGCTCGCGATCTTCAAGGACACGCCACCAGATGTGTTCAACCACAACCTCGAAACCGTGCCGCGCCTCTACAAGCAGGCCCGCCCTGGCAGCGACTACAACTGGTCGCTAGACCTGCTCGAACGCTTCAAGGGCCTACACCCGAACGTACCGACCAAAAGCGGCCTGATGCTGGGCCTAGGCGAAGAGATTGCAGAGATCGAGCAAGTCATGCGCGACCTGCGCGCCCACAAGGTGGACATGCTCACCCTTGGCCAGTACCTGCAACCCAGCAAGCACCATCTGCCTGTCGCCCGCTACGTACACCCCGACGAGTTCGAGCGCTTACGCGTGGTTGGCGAGGCGATGGGTTTCTCGCACGTCGCGAGTGGGCCGATGGTGCGCAGCAGCTATCACGCGGATCAGCAGGCGCATGGGGTTTTGGAAGCGGCAGCCACATAAATGGCTTTAAGCGCAATGGGAGGGATTTTGTGAGTAGCGAAGTCTTTCTAGGGGTGAGTCAGATTGTGGTTGCAGTAGGAATTATCCTGACCGCATTTGGCGGATACGGCGCCTTTTATTTCGGCAAAAAGTTAGAGGCTGAAGAGACCCGCACAACTGCATATGCGGGATCGCTTGAGGCCGCTCCTCGAACGGTGATCTCCGGACAAGCCAAGGTATGGCCACAACTCGAGTTCGGCGATTCCGGCGCTATCTTTGTATTAGCAGGTCCACAGGGCGGCCCATTCATGACCTTCGGAGCCGATACTGATCTCACGGTGATTGAACAAGATGGCCACGTAAAAGTGTCACTGCCCATCCGCGACAAGACCGGGGCACTCGTGGCTGAAATCGTCAACAACGAGTGGAAAGTGAACCCACAGAACTCATGGGACAGAAACTATACGGATGACAGATTGGAGGTGAGAGATCCTTCGGGAGATATCGTCTTACAAGTGCGCGTTCTTCCCGACCGTGTCCAACTGCAGGCGAAGTTCTTCAACTCCGCTGGGCGTGGGTTCGGCTTCGGAAAAATACTTGGTCCGCAGGGCTGGGGCGGAGGCCTTGAGTTCACAGGCTCTGCTCATCCCGAGCTTGAGTTAAGAATTGATCCTGCCTTCAAGTACCCAAGCGCTTTACATTTCGGTGAGCTTGCAAACGACGCCTAACCAGTGACGTAGGGTGGGCAAGCATCTTCTCGTTTGCCCACGCGCACTTGGCACAAACCCGCGTGGGCACGCTTCGCTTTCCCACCCTACGCAGCTACATCCACTCTACAAAAGTGTTCATTCCCCCAAGCGCACCACCAACGCCCGCGCATCACTGCCGCCGCGCTCGTCGCTCACCGTCAGCTGCACTCGCCCCGCACGTGAGGGCGCGTACGCAAAGGCCACACCGGGCGCGCTGCTGCCCAGATACGCGCCATCGGCAAACCAGTAGAGCGCGCGGGTGGCGGCATCGGCGTGGGCTTGCAGCGGCAGGGTTTTCACGCCCAGCTCGGCGGGCTTCATTACGTAACTCACGCCAGCAACAGGTGAGACGATTTGCGGCGGGCGCACGGCGCTGACGGGGTTGGCGCTGCGGCAATCACCTGCTGCGGGTGGCTTGCGGCGGGGGATGCCGGCTTGCGCGAACAACCGCATGAGATCACTCGGCCAGAACTCGTAGACCGACTCGCTCACCGCGCTAGCCGGCGTATCGGCACACGCCACCCGGCCCGTGCGTAGATCCATCCTCACCCGGCGATGCACGTCGCTGAGCTTGATGGGCGACACGCCGGGGATGAACCAGGTCGTGGTGCGCTGTGGGCAGTCGATGTTGGGCAGATCGCCCGAGGCGGCGCAAACCTCGACCCGCGCCAGCCGCGGTGGATTGCGATAGATCGGCTCGGCCATCTCGGGCTCGGCCGTGCGCAGGGCATCGGCTAGATCGAAGAACAAGGGCGCTGCGGTATGAATGCCGACCAGTGCGGGATTGGCGTGGCCATCGAAGTTACCCATCCACACCACCAGCACGTAGGGGCCGATCACACCAGCCGTCCAGGCATCGCGAAAGCCCCAGCTGGTGCCGGTCTTCCACGCCGGGGTGATGCGGTTGCGCGAAGGCCGCCACAGCACTTCGTCCGGGCGCGGGTTGTCTCGCAGGATGTCGAGCGTCATGAAGCTGGCCTCTTCGCTGAGCAGCCGCGGCGCTTCGGCTTGCCCAGCGTTCGGCAATACCTGCAAGGGCTTGAAGACTCCGCGATTGGCGAGCATGGCGTAGAGCTGGGCGAGCTCCACCGGCGACACCTCGCCGCCGCCCAGCGTCAGCGCCAAGCCGTAATGCCGCTCGCTCATCGGCAGTGCCACGCCGGCGTTTTTTAGAAAGCGATACAGCGTCGGGCTTTGCAACCGCGAGGCGAGTTGCACCGCGGGCACGTTGCGCGAGCGGATCAAGGCATCGTGGGCGGTGATGGGCCCGAGGAAACTGCCGTCGTTGTTTTCAGGGGCATAGGGGCCGAAGTAGCTCGGGGCGTCCTTGAGCACGGTGAGGGGATGGATCAGCCCCTGATCCATCGCCAGTGCATACAGCAGCGGCTTGAGCGTGCTGCCGGGTGAGCGCCGAGCCAGCAGGCCATCCACCTGGCCATCGATCTTCGCGTCGAAGAAATTGGCCGAGCCGATCCAGGCGCGCACGCCCATGTCGCGGGTATCGAGCAGCAGTACGCTGGCATTGTCGACGCCCTCGCGCGAAGTCACTGCGAGGTGGCTTTTGAGGCGGCGCTCCAGCAGTTTTTGCAGTTTGAGATCAAGCGTCGTGCTGAGCGCATGCGCAGTCGATGCGCGCAGCACCATCGTGGTGAAGTGCGGCGCTTCAAACGGTGGCGTTGCCCTGGAAAAACGCAGCGACCTTTCGACCAGCGTGGCCTGTGCGGCAGCTTGGGGATGTGCCACCTGCCAGCGTGCGAACAGGCGCAGGCGTGCGGCGCGCAGACTGTCACCCTCCACCGCCCTTGGAATACGGCTGCCCGGTGCCTGCGGCAACACGGCAAGGGCGAGCGTCTGCGCCAGATCGAGTTCGCGTGGCGCTTTACCAAAGTAGAGGCGCGCCGCCGCACCCACGCCCTGCAAGTTGCCGCCATAGGGTGCTGCGTTGAGATAGGCCTCCAGAATCTCGCGCTTGCTGTAGCGCGCTTCCAGCCACAGCGCGTCGCCGATCTGCGCTAACTTGCCCCCGACACTGCGGGTATTGCTGCCCGACAGCAGCCGAGCAAGCTGCATGGTGATCGTCGAGGCGCCGAGCTTGGGGCCACCGCTGGCGGTGGTCGCCGCAGCCCGCAACAGCGCATACCCGTTGACGCCGGGGTGCCAAAAAAAATGCTGGTCTTCGTGCAGCAGCACGGCATCGATCAAGGGCGGCGGCATCTCGTCGAGTGGCATCCACAGGCGCAGCTGCGCATCGCTCGCCAGCGTGATGCGCAGCACCGCACCGTGGCGATCAAGCACCACCGTGCTGAGTGGGATGCGCTCGCGCAATGGCTCGTGTGGCCAGAGCCGCAGCAGCAACAGCAAGACGGCCAGCAGCGCCAGCGTGGCGGTGGTGCCGCGCCACCAAAACCCCGGCCGCGCCGACATCACCGCCACCCAAGCGGCATCAAGGCTTCACCACCTCGATGCGACCCGCTGCGCTGCGCGCATAGACGCTGCGGTCGTACATCGCCTCGCCATAGGCGGGCGGGATGGTGAAGCTGCCGGCGGCGACCGCCTTGAGTCGGTATTTCACCTCGCCCACGCGGTCGTCGATATCGACATACAGCACGGCGCGATCCTCGCGATAGTCGGCGTAGGTGAGTGCACTGCCGCTGATGTAGGTCACCCAGTCGCAGCCACATTGCGCACCGCCTTCGGTCTCGGCCTCGGTGGCGGCTTCGCCACTTTCTTCATTGGCTTGCTCGCCCTCGCCTGCCGACTCTTCTTCTGGCACCGCCTGCTGCATCACCTGCTCGGCGGTTGCTGGCGGCGGCTGCACGATCTCGAAGCCGCCGGGTAGCAGATCCACCAGCGCCGCATCGTTGATATAGGGGCGGCCGACGGCGCGGAACTTCACGTGCACCTCCACCTCGTCGCCCAGCTTCACCTGCGTCACCGGCTTGCCGTTGGTATCGGTGTACTCGCGCAAGATCTCGAAGCCATTGACCACTGCCTTGATCGGCGGCGCGCGATCGAAGCCGCTTTCGGTGACGAGCGCATAGGCCGGCAGCTTGCCGGTGTTGCCGACGCGTAACTTGGTCGCAGCCTCGCTGAAGGGCACTTTCGGGAACAAGCCTTCTGGCACGGTCAGCAGTTTGACGGTGTTGTTCTTCAGCACCTCGGCGAGCGTGAGTTTCACCGCCTCGCCCTGCGCGACGTTCGCATAGGCATCGAGCGCGAGGATGCTGGTGGCCGCCGACAATGACTGGTATTCGCCGGAGGTCAGCCGCTTCACTAGACTCTCGACAAATACTGGCCCGAAGGCCTGCAAGCGGTCGGGGAAGTGCTTGGCCAGCACATAGAGCAGCTCGGCGTCGGTCGCCATCGGGCTGTGATAGCGGTCGTACGCGTGTGCGCCGCCGAGCTTCACGCGGGCGATGAGCTTCTCGGCCAGCGGCTTCTGCTGCATGCGCGAATAGGCAGCAGCAAGCCAGGCGGCAGTGGCGTCTTGCTCCCACTTGCCCTTCCAGTTTTTCTCCAGTCGCGTGCGCAGAGCATCGGCCTCGGCGGCCATCACTTCGCCCTGCCGCGTCAGCAGGTAGATCGCATACGCGGCGTTCCGCTCCTGCTCGATGGAATCGCCATCGCGGCGCGCCAGCTGCATCAGGTAGTTGTTGCCGTTGGCAATCAACTCTCCGGGTGGCGCCTTGCCGCGCTCGGCGGCTTCGATGAGGAAGTGCTGAGCGTAGATCGACACGAACTCCGCACCGGCGCCGTTCGGCCACAGGCGGTAATCGCCATCGCTGCGCTGACGGGTTGCAAGCTCGGTGAACAGCGCCTCGAAGCTCGCGTTCTTGCCGCGCTTCAGCGCGCTGAATTCGGGCCGGTCACTTAGCACCAGCGCCGGCACCGCCATGCTCACCAGCTGCTCGGTGCAGGCGTATTCGTAGCTGTCGAGATAGGCCGTGAGGCCGTTCGCCAGCGAGAGCGGCAGCGGCGATACCGAGGCTTCGAGCGTACGGAAGTTGGGGTAGAGGCTGCGCGTCACTGCGAGATCAGCCGTGGACTCGGCCGCAACACTCGCCGCGGTGAGCTGCACGCGATACGGCGTGGCAGGCCGCACCGAGAGCGTGGTGGTGAGCTTCGCCCCAGCAGCACCCGCCTTGGCAGTGAAGGCCAGCGAGCCGCCGCCGGGGGCGTCTTTCGCGCGCACGCGATAGCGCGCGACACCTTCGTGCTGCGGTCCGATCGCGAGCGTCTGAACGGCGGCGCCAATCACTTCGAGATTGGCCGAGGGCAGCAGCGTGACCTGCACCGACATGTCTTTCGCACCCGTCTCCAGATTGTTCGACACACCGGTGCTCACCTCGAACTCATCGCCCGGTGCCACGGCCAGCGGCGCGTTGGGCAGCAGCGTGAAATCGCCACGCACCAGCGCCTTGCCCTCACTGGTACCGATCGCGTCAGCATCGACACTCACCGCCATCAGCCGCAGCGTGCCATTGAAGCTCTCGGGCACCAGCCACGTCAGCTCCTTCGCTTCAGGGCCGACATCTATCACGCCGCTCCACCAGGCCACCGGTGGGTCGGTCTTGCGACGGAAGGGGTTCAGGTGTTTGCCGAGTGCGCCATCGGCATCGCCACCCGGTGCCTTGCCGAGCCCCAAGCTACGGAACTCCGGTAACAGCAGATCGAGAATCTGCAAGGTTTCGACATCGAGGCTGCGCTTCTGAAAGAAGAACTCCAGCGGCTTCGGTGCCACGTAGCGCGCCACCTGTAAAATACCCTCGTCCACGGCGTAGAACACGGCCTTTCCGGGCTTGGTTGCCGTCACTTTCAGGCGCAGGGTTTCGCCGGGTTTGAGTTTGTTTTGCGCCTCGACCGTGAGCGTGCTGCGGCGCGCATCGATGGCGACCGAGAAAGGTGCGACGCCATAGCTCATCGGGCTGGTGTGCACCTCGTCGCTGGCAGGGTCGCGCAGGAATACGACGTGCACGTATGCCGAACCTTCGAGGCCCTCCGGCACCTTGACCTTCTGCACGCTGGCGGTGGTCACCGACGTGAACCACTGCCAGCTCAGCACTTTTTCGCGCTCGATGGTGATGAGGCCTGCACCCGCATAGGGCGCAACCAGACTCAGCTCGATCTCTTCGCCGGGGGCGTAATCCTTTTTCGAGAGCGCGATTTGCAGCTCGGCGTTTTTCTCCAAGCTGCGACTGACGTTGCCGGCACCGGCAACGGTGTACGGAACACGCGCGAACACCTGCCCTTCGGCATCGGCTACGAGATAGAAGAAGTTGCCGGGCGTACTCGCATCGAGCTTGAGCGCGCCACCCGCGGCGGCAATCGACAGTGCAACGTCCGACAGCGGCACATCCTTCTGCCGCGACTCGTATTGATAGGTGCCGTTATCGCGCCGCACCAGCACGCTGACGAACTTGCGCTCGAAGCGTTGCAGCTTCAAGCCGCTGACGGCGGTGCGCTTGGCTTCGGGGTTCAGGGCCACGAGTGCGACGTTGCGCTCGCCGTTGCGACTCACGTAGCCCAAGTCTCCATCAGCTTTCCAGCCAACGAGGTACGGCAGATTGCTGACCACTTGCCCGGCTTCGCCAGTGACACCGCGACCGCCATCCGGCTCGAAGCCCTGGGTGGTGAGCGCGACGCGATAGGTCGCCTTGGCGAAGCGTTGCAGATTGAGATCAAGCACGGCCTTGCCATCTTCGCCGGTGGTGGCATCGCTGAGCGATTCGGTGAAGCCTTCCTTCGCGGCCTGCGGGTCGCTGAACTGGTAGTCCTCGAAGCCTGCAAAGGCCGGGAACCAAGGCGACAGGCGCATCTCGGCAGTGACGCGACGGTTTTGCGCGGGTGTGCCGAACAGCTTTTGCAGATCGACATTCGCTGACAACGCATCGGGCTTCACCCAGCCCTGCGCACGCGCCGTGCTGAAAGTGAGTGCGAGCTTCAGGCGATCCGGCTGGAACTCGCGCACGCTGAAATCGACTGTGCCCAACAGCCGCCGGGTGTTCTTCTGCGGCAGATAGACGCTGAGCGTGTAGGTGCCGGTGGGCGAAGTTTCGCGGCTGGCGAACTGCAACTCGTCGAAGCCGCTCGGCGGCAGTTCGCGCCTGCCCTGCCAGACCCGCGTGCCCTTGGGATCGGTGATCTCGTAGTCGAGTGGCGATTGCGGCAGCGACTTGCTGAACTCGGCCGCGCGCACGATCACGCCGAAATGCGCCAGTTCGCCGGGCCGATACAGGCCGCGATCACTGAACAGAAACGCCGACAGCGCGCCGGGCTCCACCGCCTGCGATACGCCACCCACATCGAAGCGCGAGAGGTCGAGCCCACTCATGCGCCAGTCGAGCGGCAGAAAGGATTGATCGCCGCCCTTGCGCGCGAGCAGCAGCACGGGCTGGCGCTCATTGCGATAGCCCTTCAGGTCCGGCAGCTGCGCGTGGCCCTGGGCGTCGGTGCTGCGCGACAGTACGACCTGGCCGTTCTTACCGATCACGTCGAGCGTCACGCCCTCCATCGCCGTGCCGCCGGCAAGCGACTGCACGAACACCTCGCGGCTTTGATCCTTGTTGCGTTTGACGACCAGGCCGAGATCGGTGACGACGATCAGGCGCGTGTCGGCGGTACTGGCCTCGTAGCCGCTGCCTTCGCCTTCTGACTGGAAGGGCGCGTCGATGAAGTTCTGCGTCTTCGGGTCGTAGCCGCGCAGCCTTACAAAGAAGATGCCGCGCTTGGTCTCGGCCCCTTCGGCGAGGAAGGGCGCGAGGTCGAGCGTGGTGTATTGCGCCTGGCCACGCGGCGCGCTGGGCAGGGTGATGACCTTGTCGAGATGCTCGGTGATATTGCTCTCGTCAAAGCTGTAGCCGTTCCAGCTCAGCGCATCGAGCGTACCGCTGCTTTGCGATACCAGATGCTGCAATTGCCCCGGCAGTACGCGGCCCACATCCACCTTGATGCCGGGCAAATCACGGGTGAACACGCTGAGTTTTTTCTGACCGCTCATGGCCAGCAAAGCGCCCTTGCCGACCAGGCGCAGCTCGGCGGGATAGTCCGGCACCTGCACCACCAACTCGCTGGATTTTTCCAGCTCGTAGCCGCCGAAGGATTTCATCCCGGCAGACACTCGCACCGCCATCCAGCGACCCGGCTCGGCGCGGTGATTGAAGCTGTGCACCTCGCCGTGCTCGGTCTCCAGCGCATTGAGAGTGAGCGGCAGCGCAGGTGCGGTTTTCAGCAGCGCCGCACCGACTTGCTCATTGCCCCAGGGATAGGGCTGGCCGCTGAAGTTTTCGATGCTCTTCTCGAATGCGGCCTGCTTGCTGGCATCGGGATTTTTTAGCGGCAGCAGCCAGGCCTGCGTGTGCTTTTTCACCTCGTCTTCGGTGGTCGAATGCGTCAGCGCCAGCGTCAGCAGTTGCACCGGCTCTTCATCCACATCGCGTGCGATGCGGGCGCTGAGTTCGTTGACGGCGAGCGCATAGCGCCCCGGCACCTTGATGGTCGCGTCGAGCACGCTGCTGGTGGCAGGGCCGCCGAGTACCGACTTCATGCCCGCCGTGCCGCTGAGCACGATGCGGCCCTCTTTGCTGGGCATGGTCAACGAGGCCGTGCGCAGGTAGGCCTGCAATTTTTTGGCGTCGAAGTTGAGCGTGTAGGCGGGCGCATCACGCTCCACTTCCTTGTCATCCGTGAGCTTGTCGAAATACTTCAGGCTCAGCCGCGATTCGACGCTGGCGGTATCCACCGGATGACTGAAGCGCAGCGTTGCCACGCCGGTCTTGTTGGCGGCGTTCACCGGGTCCTGGTCGAACTGCACGTCTTGCAGCGTCACCGTGAACGGTACGGTGGCGAACTCGAAGGCGTATTCCTTGAGCAGGATCTGCGTTGCGACCAAATGCTTGCGCGCGAAATCGACAGCGAACTTGCCGCCCACTGGCCAGTCCTGCGACGGCTGAAAGCGCAGCGTCTTGTCGTCGTCCCAATGCCAGATGCCAGGCTGCGCAGGCGTCAGGGTGAGTGGCTTTTTATCGACCGGCAGATCCTTGCCCACCATCTCGATCGGTGCCACGGATTTCTCGAAGCGCACCGTCAGTGGCTTGGGGGCGCGGTCGCCTTCCTGCTCGCACTCGTAACAGGTGCGCTCGGGGGTGGTGACGGTAAAGGCCACGGTTTCGGGTTGCGGCCGCGCCTGCCACCAGCGCCAGCCGATGACGCTGCTAGCGATCAACACCAGCGCGATGGTCGCCGCCAGCGAGGCGCGCGCCGGATTGGCGCGGACGTGATCTGCCAGCTTGTGAAACTGCGCGACCACCGGCGAGACAAACGTCTGCCACCACGCGGGTGGTTGCCAGGCGGTGGGCGCGCCGAATGTGCCGCCGAACACCGTGCCGAAGAAATCCGCCAGGCCGATGAAGATGCCGCAGATGACCGTCCAGATGGCTTGCAGAGCGCGCATGGTGTCCCTTCCCTTCGTAATTTTTTGCCGCTAACGAGCGGCTCGCAGCGATTTTAGGCGCTGGGTGCGGCCAGAACTGTGACGACCTCGAAGCGACCCTGCATGGCCTTGTGGATGGGACACTTGTTGGCGATGCCCAGCAGGTAATCGCGCTGCTCGTCGCTGAGCTTGCCGATGAAGCGGATGGTGCGATTGAGGGTGTAGAGACCTTCGGCTTCGATGTGCGTGATCGACACCTGGATGTCATCGACCGGAATCTTCTTGCGGCGCGCCACCATCAGCACCGTCAGCGCGGTGCAGGCACCCAGGGAGGCATCGAGCAGGTCGTGCGGATCGGGGCCGAGGTCGTCACCGCCGAGCGCTTCCGACACATCGGCTGTGAAAGCATTTCGGCCGACTTTGACGGTGAAGGCAAGCTTGCCTTGCGGGGATTTTTGCAGCTGGATGGCGGTGCTGGACATGGTGGGGCGTTCGCGCAAGGGAAGGTGTGAGCGACCTTAGCGGCTATGCCGCCTAAACAAAAACGCCTCCGTGATTGCGGAGGCGTTTTTGCAGCGCGATTCAGCTCAGTGCAGGCGACGCCGACGCAGCGCCGCCAAGCCGAGCAGAGACAGTGCTGCCCAACCGAATGCACCACCGCCAAAACGTCCCTGGCCGGCACCATTGCCACCATTCACAGGCGGTACGGGCGTGATGACAGGAGTGCCAACACCCGGCACGTCGGTCACGGCCTTCAGCGGATACGTCCACATGCCGCGCCCGAAGGTGGAGACGTAGAGCTTGTTGTCGTTGCCCGGCTGGGTCTGGAACTGGGTGATGACCACGTTCGGCAGGCCGGTGCCCATCGGCGCCCAAACCGGCTGCGTGCCGGCGGCGGGCACATCGGCGATGAAAGCGCCGATCTCGGTGCCGAGCAGCAGCTGGCTGCCGCGCTTGTAGATGGTCGTGAAGAAGGCCACCGAATCCACCAGATTGCCGGAGATGTTAGTGAAGTTCTCGCCGCCATCGGTCGACATCCACAGGTTGCCCGCACCGACCATCGCGGCAGCGCGACGAGCTGCGTCATCCAGGAACAAACCCGGCGGCAGCCACTTGGCGAGCGAATAGCCGGCGAGCGTCACGTAGACCGTTTTGCCGGTGGTGTCTGCCGGGTCGATCTCGACCCAGGTGATGTAGCGGTTGGGCAGGCCGTTGGCGGCGGCAAAGCGCCAGCCGTTGGGACTGGCCTTGGCGGCGTCGGCCGCACCGGCGTTGGTAGCCAAGCCGCGCTGAAAGCCAGCGGCGACCAGCGGACTGCACGGCCCGCAGAAGGCCGCATAGGAAGTCTTGCCGTGGGTGTCGATCGAACGCATGTTACGAATCGCGCCATCCGGCCCGGCCCCGAGGTTGAACACTGGCACCCAATCATCCGGCGTCGTCGCACTCCCCAGCACCGTCTCGAAAATCTCGGTACCCCCGGTGATGATGTGGTTCTTGTCGGTGGGGTCCATGATCAGCATGGACGCGAAGTAGGGGTTGGTCGCCGGCGGCGCGATGGCGGTGTAGGTGCTGCCGCCATCGGTTGTGAGTTGCAGGTTGAGCCCCGGGGTTTCGACGTAGGCGACGTTGCTGTCGTCCGGGTCCACCAGAGCGAACACGCCGTCGCCGACGTAGGTCTGGAAGGTCTCGCCTTCGGGCGTGATCTTGCCCGAGCCGTTGTCCTGGTTGCCGAACCACACCGTGCCGTCCTTGGCGACCGCAAACCCGTAATGGAACAGGGTGTGGAAGCCGATGTTGGAGGAATCGACCCACTTGGTGTTGTCCATCTCTTCGTTGGCACCGACGCACTGGGTGAACACGCCGCCATCGCCGCCGGCGAACAGGCAGACGCCGCCGTCGGCAGTCGGCACATAAATGCCCGCCTGCTGGTCGGGGTGAGTGGTCACACGCCCATCGACATCGACCGGATTGGTGTCGGTAACGCAGACCGGAATGCCCGGCGTCGCCGAGCCGATCAACAACTGGCAACGGTCACCCGAGAAGTAGGGGCCGATCACTGCAAAGTCGGTCAATCCGGCACCTTGCGTGCTGCCATCCTGCGGGATGGCAGGCAGGCGGTTTTGCCAGACTTCTTCCATGCCGAAGCCGATGCGGGTCGGCACGCCAGCGAGCAGGGCGCTGCTACGAGTCGGGTCGACGGCCATCCAGAGGTCGTACCAGGACTGCACACCAGGGCCTACACCGAGTGCCGAGGGCACGATCAGCGACGAGCCGGTGGTGGGCAGCAGTGCGAGTTCGGTGGTGTCGGCCATGCGCGTCCAGGTGCTGCCGAAGTCGGGCGACACGAACACGCCGTTGATGGTGGTCGCCCCGAGCGTGGCGCCGCCTTGCAGCGTCTCGCAGACAAACTGCGGATCGCCTTCCGGCAGCATCGAACAGTCGAGCGCGGAGAGGCCGGCAATGACGTCGTCGACGCCCGGCAAGCCGAAGGGCACCGCGAGACCGCCGTTCAACAGCACGGCGTCCTGCACCATCGCGTAAACAAAGTTGTGATCCTGCTCGGGACCCGTCGCCACGCCGAACTCGATGCGGCCGATGCGATCTTGCGGCGTGAAGCCGGCGGCGCCGCTACCGGTGCCGGAGACATCCAGCTTGGTGAAAGTACCGGGCGCGCCGGTGTCGGAGCGATACAGGCCGTTGCCGGGCGACTGCGGCGTACCGTCGAGGAAGGGCGCATTGCCGCCGCGATAACCAACAGCGGCCAGCACCTGCCCACCGGCCTCGTCCGTCGCACCGCCGGGATGCTTCACCACCACGTCGGTGACGATGTTGGCAATCACGCAGGGGCCCATGCCTTCGCTGGATGTGGCGCCGGGGAACTTCTTGTTGACGCCGTCGACACCGGCGCACTCGGCGGTGACGGGGAGTGCCACGTTGACATAGCTGCGGCCGGCATCGGCGCTGCGGAACAAGCCCTTGCCGGTGGCGAGATAGACCACCATCGGATTGCTCGGGTCGGTCTCGACCTTGAAGCCGAGTGCGCCATCCGGCACGCCGGTGGCGGCGTTCCAAGTCGCCCCGAGGTCGTTGGACCAGTACGCTCCTAAGCCAATGTAGGTGTTGCCGCCCTGCGAGTGCTCGCCGGTCAATGCGATCAGCGTGCCACCGAGCGCGCCATCGCCGGCGCGCGCACCGGCGGTGGTGAAGCCCACGCCGCTGGTCACCAGCGACGGCAGACGGTCGCCCACCGACACCCAGGGGGCGGCGGCAGTGCCCATCTGGCTCACATCGCCGTCCGGGGCAGTGCTCATCCAGATACCGCCGTTGCCGATGGCGACGAACAGGCGCTTGTTGAGGGCGTCGTAGGCGAACTGGTCGGCGCGGCCGGCGAGATTGCTGAAACCCTGGCCGTTGACCTCGGGGAAGTCCTCGCCATCGCCGATCATCGGCCCGGTGCCAAACGGGGTCCAGGCCGCATCGGCGTTATCGACCTTGGCTTGCAGCGCCTTCATCTCGCTTTTCTGCGCCACTGCCGCGCGCAGGCCACCCACCACGGGCGCGCCACGCGCCTCGCTGCGGGCGGTTTGCATCTGGGTGAACTCGGTCAGCGATTCCGGGCTTTTCTTGGAGATACAGACCGGGTTGGGATACTTGGCCTTCAGGCCGTCGCGTTCCGCCTGGGTCATGCCGGGGCGATATTCCTGCGCGAACAGCACGGCGTCCATCTGCTGGTAGCCCGCAGGGCAGGCTTGACCGAGCGCGCGCAGGCTGCTTTCGGTATAGGACTGGGGAGACAGCGCGATACCGCCGACCACGGCGGTGACGACCGCGAACACGCTGGTCGCAGGCGCAATAGAGACAAGACGCATGAGAGATTCCTTCAGAAGGGATGCGGAAGCCTGCCTGCTGGCAGCGCCTCATTAATTGACGAAAAGTAGACGTGCACAATACATGCCGTCAACAAGTCAATTTTCCCTATGGAGGCAATTTTTTATTGTAGAACTTGCAAGCGTTCAGGCGTGCCGACGTCCGTCCAGAGGCCATCGTGGCGACTACCGCTTACCTGGTCGGAGGCCATCGCCTGCTTCAGCAGCGGCGCCAACGGAAACGCGCCTGGATTGCACCCGGCGAACAAGGCGGGATGCAGAACGGCAATGCCGCTGTAGGTCAGACGCGGCGCGGCATCAACCACGCGGCCCTGCACCAGCGCAAAGTCACCGCCGGGGTGCTGCGGCGGATTGGGCACCAGCACCAGCTCAGCCAGATCGCGCGCCTGCAAGCCGCGAGTCAGCAGTGGTGCAAACGGCAGGTCGGTGAAGACATCGCCGTTGACCAGCAAAAAGGGCTCTGCGCCCAGCAAAGGCAGGGCATGGTGCAGGCCGCCGCCAGTTTCCAGTGCAGGCCAGCCTTCTGGTGAATAGCGGATCGACACGCCAAAGCGACTGCCATCGCCCAGATGCGCTTCGAGCTTGTCGCCCAGCCAGCCGAGATTGACGACGACCTCACGCACGCCTGCTGCTGCCAGCTTTTCAAGATGCCATTCGATCAGCGGCTTGCCGCGTACGGTGAGCAGGGGCTTGGGCGTGTGATCAGTGAGCGGACGCATGCGCTCGCCCCGCCCTGCAGCAAGAATGAACGCCTTCATGCCTGCAAGGCGAGCGAGTCGAACAATTTCTTCAGCGGTAACAGTTCGGCATCGCCATCGACTACTTCGCGGACGTAACGGATGAAGCGCGGCGTGTCGGCGAGGTAGTGCGGCTTGCCGTCGCGGTAGTTGATGCGGGCGAAGATGCCGAGCACTTTCAGGTGTCGTTGCAGGCCCATGAGGTCGAAGTCGCGCACGAATACGGCGTAGTCGGCTGGTACCGGCAGGCTTGCTGCCTGCGCCGCCTGCCAGTACTGGCGACGCCAGCCCGCCACGCGCACTGCAGGCCAACTGCGGAAGGCATCCTTGAACAGACTCACCACGTCGTAGCTGATGGGGCCGAAGACGGCATCCTGAAAATCCAGCACGCCGGGATTGGGGTCGGAGAGCATGAGGTTGCGCGGCATGTAGTCGCGGTGCACGAACACGCGCGACTGGGCGCTGGCACGGCCGATGAGCAGGGCGCAGGTTTCGTCCCACCAGCCTTGCTGCTGCGCGGTCAGCGACCGGCCCAGATGCTTTGCCACATACCAGTCCGGGAACAGGGCCAGCTCGCGCGCCAGCAGCGCCGTGTCGTAGGGCGGCAGTACGTCGCTGCGACTGGCCTGCTGCCATTGCACGAGGGCGGCGATGGCAGCGGTGAACAACGCATCGGCGTTGTCGTCGGTCAACACATGCAGAAAGGTTTGATGGCCCAGATCGCTCAGCAGCAAAAAGCCTTGCTCTAGATCCTGCGCCAGCACCCGCGGGCCATTGAGACCCGCATTGAGCAGGAGCTGTGCGACGTGCAGAAACGGCTTGCAGTCCTCGCGCTCGGGCGGCGCGTCCATCACCACCCAGCTGTCGGCCCCGGCCGTGAGGCGAAAGTACCGGCGAAAGCTGGCATCTGCTGACGCCGGGCCAAAACCAGCGTCGGCGAGTGACAGGGCTTGCAGGGCGAAGCGGCGGGCGGCCTGGGCGCGGGCGTCCAGTGCGGGAGTGGTGTCGGTGGTCATGGCGAGAGGTTAAACCAAGGTTTAGCCGCGAGGCTGCATGGCCTGCATTGCCCCCAACACGACGCAGGGGGGATACTGCGCCCCCTTTTTGTGTCCACTCATGTCCCTACGGTTTATTTCTGCGCTCGCGCTGCTGGCCATCAGCACCACGGTTTCCTGGGCCGGGGATGCCAGCTGCCCGCAGCTCAGCCCCGGCGTGCTGCCGCTGTCGCCCGACGGCAAGCTGGTGGTCACCGCCGACCAGATCGACGGTGCCAGTGGCAGCCTCGCCAACCTGCTGGGCTCGGTGAAGGTGCGTTTGGGCGAGCGCGAGATCACCTCGGAGTCGCTGCAATACGACGACACCAGCCGCATCGTCACGGCCAATACGCCGTTCCAGTTTCGCAACGACGATTACGTGATTCTCAGCCGCTCCGGCTCTTATGACTTGAATCGCGAGGCGGGGGTGTTCAACCGCAGCGAGTTCACGCTGGTGTCGCGCGGCGCACGCGGCAAGGCGGAAGAAATGGCTGTCGAGAAAACCGGCCACGCGCAGCTCACCCAGATCACCTACACCACCTGCGCACCGGGGCGCGACAGCTGGAGCCTGACCGCAGGCCAGCTCGACCTCAATCAGGAAACCGGCATGGGCACGGCACGCAATGCCACGCTGCGGCTGGGTGTGGTGCCGGTACTCTACACGCCGTACCTGCGCTTCCCAATCGACGGCGAGCGCCACAGCGGGTTCCTGTTCCCCACTTTTGGCAGCAACACCCGCACCGGTGTCGATGCGCGCCTACCGTATTACCTCAACCTCGCGCCCAACTACGACGCCACACTGACGCCCCGCTTCATGAGCGACCGTGGCCAGCAGCTGGCCTTGGGCGGGCGTTACCTGTTTCCGCGCTCGACCGGCACGGTCAATCTCGAATACCTGCCTACCGATGCGCAGTTCGACAACCGCTCGCGCAGCTTCGGCGAGTTGCAGCACAACGCACTCGTCAATCAGCGCATCTCTCTGGCCGTGCACTACGCTGAAGCGAGCGACCCCAACTATCTGGAAGACCTGAGCTTCACGCCGGGCCTCTCCAGCAATCCCTATCTCGAAAGCAGCGCACGGCTGGTCTATCAGGCGCCGTCGTCGTACACGCTGCAGGCCCTGGTACAGAAGTTCCAGCCGCTGGCCGGCACGCTGGCGGTGGACGACCCCTACCGGCGCGTGCCGGAACTGCGCTTCGACGGCGTCACCCGCAATGACTTTCTCAACTCGCGGCTGGGGCTGTCGGCACAGGCCACCAATTTCGCCAAGGCGGGCGCGGTGGAAGGCACCCGCCAGGTGCTGCGCCCCAGCATCAACTGGACCCGCGATACCGGCAGCTACTACACCGGCGCGCAAGGTGACTTTCACTACACGCGCTACCAGCTGCGCGACGAGAACGCCCAGCAGCTCGACGACCGCCAGCGCTCACTGCCGATTTTCTCCAGCGACGCCGGCCTGCGCTTCGTCCGCACTGGCGACAACGGCGGACTGCAATTGCTGGAACCACGCCTCTTCTATCTTTACGTGCCCTATCGTGACCAGGACGGCCTGCCGGTGTTCGATACCGGCCAGCCGGACTACGACTTCCCGCAACTCTTCGCACGCAATCGCTTCCTCGGCGAAGACCGCATCGCCGATGCCAACCAGCTCACTACCGCCGTCACCTATCGTGCGCTCGACCCCAAGCTGGGCAGCACCCGTTTCACGGCCTCGCTGGGGCAGATCTACCGCTTCGATCCTTCGCGCGTCACCGTGCCGGGGCTCGCCGCACCCGATGCCGGCAGCTCGGATTATCTGGCCAGCACGGAGCTCCGTCTGAACCAGAAGTTTTCGACCACCACGCTGGTGCAGGTTTCGCCCGACACCGGCAAGTTCAGCCGTACTAGCTTCGGCCTGCGCTACCGCGACGGGCGTTATCGCGGCGATATCGGTTACCGCTACCGCAGCGGCCTGCTGGAGCAGTTCGATGTCAGCGGCGCCTTGCCGATCGGCAATGCCTTCAAGGCCGCCGCCCGCGTGCGCTACTCGGCGCGCGAAGATCGCCTGCTCGACACCCTGATGGGCGTCGAATACGAAACCTGCTGCTATTCGGTGCAGACCGCCTACCGCCGCTATCTGGTCAACAGCTCCGGCGATATCGACAGCGGCATCTTTTTTCAGGTCGAGCTCAAGGGTCTTTCACGCCTCGGCACCGGTTTTGAGGAACTACTCACGGGGGATGACCGTCCCTTAGGCGACGATTGACGCTGTAACCGAAGTGCTACCCTCCCACCCCTTGGTTTGACTGGATTTTCTGCTGATGCGCGCCACCGCTTTTGCTGCCCTGACCCTCGCCGCCGCAACCTTCGCCGCCGCCCGCCCTGCCTATGCCGAGCCAGTGCTGATTGACCGTATCGTTGCGGTAGTCAATGACGGCGTGATTTTGCAGAGTGAGCTTGATCGCGCCATCAGCATCAGCACTGGCCAGTTGCGTGATCGTGGCATTGCCACTCCGCCCGAGAACGTGTTGCGCACGCAGGTGCTCGACCGCCTCATCAACACCCGCGTGCAGACGCAGAAGGCGCAGGAAGGTGGTATCCGCATCGACGACCGCGAGTTGAACGAGGTGCTGGCCAACATCGCCCAGCAGAACAAGATGTCGCTGGCGCAGTTCGCCGAGGCCGTGCGCAAGGACGGCATGGATTTTCTCGCCGTGCGCGAGCAGATCCGTGACGAGGTGCTGATCGCCCGCGTCAGGCAACAGGAAGTCGACAGCCGTGCGGTCGTCACCGACCAGGATATCGACCTGTTTCTGGCCAATCCGCAGAACCTCGATGACGCCGAATATCGCCTCTCGGTCATTCTGGTCGCCGTGCCGGAGGGCGCTACGCCCGAACAACGCGAAGTCGCCCGCAGCAAGGCACTGGCGCTGAAAGCCCGGCTCGACAAGGGCGAGGATTTCGCCCAGCTCGCCGCTGCCGAGTCCGACGGCCAGCAGGCCCTGCAAGGCGGCGATCTCGACTGGCGCAAGGGTGCGAACCTGCCCGGTGTGTTCGCCACCGCCGCGCCCAAGCTGAAGACGGGCGAAGTCAGCGGCGTGCTCGACTCGGCCGCCGGCTATCACCTCATCAAGCTCACCGATAAGCGCGGCGGCGGCGAAGCGCAGACCGTGGTCGAAACCAAGGCGCAGCACATCCTGTTGCAGAACAACGCGATCCGCGACGAAGCCGCCAGCCTTGCGCAGGCGCGCGACATCGAAAAACGCCTGAAAGCGGGTGAGAGCTTTGATGCGCTCGCCAAGGAGTTCTCGGACGATCCGGGCTCCAAGAACTCGGGCGGCGACCTGGGCTTTCAGCCGCCGGGCGTGTTCGCACCGGAGTTTCAGATCCGCATCGACCAGTTGCAGCCGGGCGAGACTTCCGCACCGTTCAACACCCAGTTCGGCTGGCACATCGCCCGCGTCAACGAGCGTCGCACGCGCGACACCAGCGTCGAGAGCCGCCGCGCCAAGGCCCGCGCGGCCATCGGCCAGCGCAAGTCCGCAGAAGAATACGAAGTCTGGCTGCGCCGCCTGCGCGACGAAGCCTATGTGGAAATGCGCGCTGCCAACGGCACGGCGATCGAGCCGACCGCCCCCGCGCCTGTCGTGGACGCCCCCAAGACCCCGTGATTTCGGCCATGCCGCGCCGCCTGCTGGTGACCCCCGGCGAGCCGGCGGGCATCGGGCCTGAGCTGCTGGTGCGACTCGCGCAGATACCCCCGCCCGACTGCGAGCTGGTGGCCGTCTGCGATGCCTCGCTGCTGCATGCTGCAGCCGCGCAAATGGCTTTGCCGCTGACGCTGCGCGCTGGCGATGAAACCAGCCTTCGGCGCGCCAGTGCGCCGGGCCATCTCACACTCTGGCCGATGCCACTCGCCGCGCCTGCAGAGCCAGGCCGGCTCGATGCACGCAACGCCCGCTACGTGCTGGACACCCTGCGCCGCGCCACCGCCGCCTGCGTCGCGGGCCATGCCGATGCACTGGTCACCGGGCCGCTACACAAGGGCATCATCAACGACGCGCAGGCACATCCGCATTTCACTGGTCACACCGAGTTTCTGGCGGAGCTGACCGGCGCACCGCTGCCGGTGATGCTGCTGGCAGCGGGCAGCCTGCGTGTTGCGCTGGCCACCACCCATCTGCCGTTGTCGGCTGTGCCGGCGGCGATCACCCGCGATAGCCTCACGGCGACGCTCAGAGTGTTGCGCGCTGATCTGATACGCACCTTCGGCATCGCCGCCCCGCGCATTCTCGTCACCGGCCTCAACCCGCACGCGGGCGAAGGCGGGCATCTGGGGCGCGAGGAAATCGAGGTGATCGAACCGGTGCTGCACGCGCTGCGCGCCGAGGAGTTTCTGCTGGAAGGTCCGCTGCCCGCCGATACCCTGTTCACGCCCGCCGTGCTGGCGCGCGGCGACGCGGTGCTGGCGATGTATCACGATCAGGGCCTGCCGGTGCTCAAGCATGTCGGCTTCGGTCACGCCGTCAACATCACGCTCGGGCTACCCATCATCCGCACCAGTGTCGACCACGGCGTCGCGCTGGACCTGGCCGGCCTTGGCCGCGCCGACGTCGGCAGCCTGCGTGCCGCCGTGCAGGCCGCCCTAGACCTTGCACACCGCCGGATCTCCGTATGAGCGCTCATCGCGCCAAGAAACGTTTCGGCCAGCATTTTCTGCACGATGCCAATGTCATCGACCGCATCCTGCGCGCCGTAGACCCGCAGCCCGAAGACCGGCTGGTCGAGATCGGCCCCGGCCTCGGCGCGCTCACTGTGCCGCTGATCGCCCGCGTGCCGCAGCTCACGGTGGTGGAACTCGACCGCGACGTGTTGCCGCATCTGCGCAAGGCCGTGGGCGTGCACCTGCCCAAGCTGACGCTGGTGGAGGCCGATGCGCTGACCGTCGACTACGCCGGCTTGAGCCCCGGCCATAAGCTACGCCTGGTCGGCAACCTGCCCTACAACATCTCGACACCGCTGCTGTTCCATCTACTCGAACACGCCGACGCCGTGCAGGACATGCACTTCATGCTGCAAAAGGAAGTGGTCGACCGCATGTGTGCCGCCCCGGATGATAACCACTACGGCCGCCTCACGGTCACCCTCGCGGCCCGTGCCGATTGCCAGAACCTGTTTCCGGTCGGCCCCGACAGCTTCGACCCGCCGCCCAAGGTGGACTCCGCCGTGGTGCGCGTCACGCCGCGCAAGCCTGCCTTTGCGCTGCCCGATCTCGCCGCCTTTGACCATGTGGTGGCGGTCGCGTTTTCGCAGCGTCGCAAGACGCTTTCCAACGCGCTGAAGACCCTGATGGATGGCGATGCCATTCGCGCCGCGGGCGTCAACCCGACCGCGCGTGCCGAGACGCTGGCACCCGAGGCTTTCGGGCGGCTCACCGACGAGTACCTGCGGCGCAAGGCCGCCGCAGCCGCAAGCTGATTCGCTAGAGCGGCTTCGCCTCGCGCGAGCCCGACCATACCGCGAACTCCAGCGGTGTCAGGGCTTGTTGCAGGCCGCTGCCGCAGGCGTAGCGCACACCGGTCTTGCGAAACAAATCCCACTGCGCAGCATTGTTCGGCCCTTCGAGCAGCACCGGCTGCTCGACGCGCTGATAGCGGCGCAGCAGCGCGAATATTTGCGCCTCGTCGGTCGATGTGGTGCCGTGCAGCGGCAGCACAACCAGCGCAATGCCGTCCAGCGTGCCTTCGGGTTCGGGGTTGCGCACGGCGATGCGCAGGCCGTGCTGCAACAGCTGCGGCCAGAGCATCTGCACGCCGTCCGCCGCATCGAGCCAGTCGGCGCCATCAATGATCGGCATCAGCAGTTTCAGTGGTGCGCCGACTGCATCCATGATGCTGCGCAGCCGCTCGGGAAACTCCGGGTCGCGCCATTGCCGTCCGGTCAGCGGCAACAGCACCGGCAGCGGCGGCAGGCCATGTTGCTGCGCCTGCCGATACTGGGTAGCCGACTCGCGCAGCATCCAGTTCTCGATTTCGGCATTCAGCCCGGCACGTCGTGCGGCTTGCAGGGTATCGCGCGAATCGACGCGGCCGATCTCGGGGTGCTGCCAGTAGAAATCGGCCATCGCGCCCGCCACTTCACCCGGCGCGCCGAGCACCGGCAAAAACTGCAAATGGAACTGCTTGTTGGTCAGCCCGGCGTGAATCTCGCGCGCCAGGTCGACACGCTGCGGCTTGGGCTTGGCGGGCTGCGCTGATGCATTGGGCGTGACGAACACATGCGTGCCGCCACGGCCTTTTTGCTTGGCTTCGTACATCGCCGCATCGGCGTGGCGCAGCAGCCCTTCGGCATCCGAGGCATCGGCCGGATACAGCACGATGCCGATGCTGGTGAACAGCGTCACCTTCTCGCCGCGGATATCGAACGGCACCTTGAACAGTTCGTGGATCTTGCCGGCCAGCGTGATGGCGTCCTCGCTGTCGCGGATGCTGTGGGCGAGCACCACGAACTCGTCGCCGCCGAAGCGCGCGACGGTATCGGCGGCACGCAGGCCGGCATTGAGGCGGTCGGCAACGGCTTGCAGCACCGAGTCGCCAGCGTCGTGGCCATGCAGGTCATTGATGGGCTTGAAGCCGTCGAGATCCATGAACACCACCGCCAGCTGGCGCTCGGCGCGGGCGGCCACGTGCATGGCCTGCTTCAGGCGATCGAACAGCAGCGTGCGGTTGGGCAGGTTGGTGAGGGCGTCGTAGTGCGCCAGCTGGCGCATGCGTTTTTCAGCCGCCTCGCGCTCGGTGATGTCGAGCGCGATGGCCATGAACACCGGCGGCTCCTCGTCGCGCGAAAACGACAGCCGCACTTCCACCGGATACGTGCTGCCGTCGCTGCGGCGGTGATTGGCCTTGTAGGTGACGTGCTCGGCCTCGCCGCCGCGCAGACGCGCGAGGTAGCTTTGCAGCATGGCGGGTTCGAGATCGGTGGCGATGCTGGCGAGGCTCATGCGGGTGAGCTGGTCGGGCTTCAGGCCCAGGTTTTTGCGCGCGCCCTTGTTGACCTCGATGAAGTACAGCGATTGCGCGTCGAAGATGTAGACCTCTTCACTGGCGCTATCCAGCAGCCGACCGAGGCGCTGCGCGAGGCTCTGGCTGCGCATCTGCTCGGTGATGTCGCGGATGATGACGACCAGACGGTCTTCGCCGCCCGCGCGCATCGGCTCCACCACCAGCTCGGCGGGGAATGTCGTCGCATCCTTGCGCCAGCCTGCCAGCTTGGGCATGCGCGACTGCCCGCCCGGCATGTAGTCGGTGAGCTTTAGGCCCGGCGTGTTCATGAACGGCACCGGCAGCAGGCGCGCCACCGTCATGCGCTGCATTTCTTCTGTGCTGTAGCCGAACATGCGCAGGGCGCGGCTGTTGGCCGACTTGAGCACGCCCGCAGTGTCGGTGGTCAGCACCGCTTCCAGCAGATGGTCGATCACACCCTCGGCGACGCGCGCCTGGTTGCGCAGCTCGTCGCGCTGGCTGATGCGGCCGGAGACATCCTGGAACAGCATGCGCGCGCCGGCGTTGACGCCCGCGCGCGGCACGGCGCGTGCCTCCACCATCGCATCGCGGCCGCTGCCACTGCGGGGACGCAGTCGCAGTTCCAGTGCCGCCTGCGCACTGCCCTCGCGGGCGCAGCGTTCGGCCGGGCTGATGATGGGCGCACCGGCCTCGTCGCGGGCGTGGAAGACGGTGTAGATGAGTTGACCCATCGCATCCTGTGCGTTCCAGCCGGTCAGCTCGGCAGCGGTGTCGTTGATGAGCCGCACGCGCAGTTCGGCGTCGATATCGAGCACGCCGATTTTCAGGGCGTCGAACGCCAAGGGCAGCGGGTCACCAGCGTCGTCTCCAGGCGCCGAAGCAGACATGCGGCGGCTGCCGCTACCGGCCAGCGGTGCCCTGCTGCGCTCGCGGGCGGCAACTTGGGTGGTCGCCCCGGCGAGGGCCGCGCGCAACAGCAGCAGGGTGGCGCCGCCGAACAGCAGCGCCAGGCTCGCACCCACCCAGCCCGTGGTACGCAGGCGGTCCACGGCCTCGTCGCGTACCAGCCGCGCGCGGGTGGAGCCGATCGCGTATTCGAGCGAGCCGACGGTGCGGTCGCCATCGCGCAGCGTCAGCAGGCCGGTGTCGCCAAACGCCGTGTAGAGCGTGGCACGCAGCCAGCGGCGAAACGCCGGGCTGAGACTGGTATCGCGGTTGAGCGACTCATAGCGGCCTTGCGCAGCCAGCACCGAGCCATCGGTATCGCGCACCGCCAGGTAGCGAAAGCCGTACTCGGCCTGTTGCAGCACGGCCAGCAACGCTTGCTCGACGCGGGCGGGATCGTGACCGGCCAGGCCGGTGACCAACCGCTGCTGGGCGGCATCGAGCGCAAAGTCACGGTCAATGTCGCGCTGCAGGCTACCCGCGCTGAGCACGGCGCGCATCGACAGTGCAACCACGGCAATCACGCAAAACGCGGCCAGCGCAGCGGCCAGCTTCAGCGCCCTGTTTTGCGACGCCTGCATGTCTTCCCAGATTGCCCGCATCGCCTTCATCCCCGCGCGAACTTGTCGTAATGCCTCATGCCATCAGCTTAACCGGGCACGACCCTATTGGGCGTAGATTTTGGGCTGGATGATCTTCGGTTCGTAGAGCGTCACCTGCGATTGGCCCACCACGAGATTCGCCGATTGCAGAATCGGCACCATCTGACCCGCCACCAGTCGCAAGGCGGGCTGCAGGGCGGTGGTCAAGGTCTGGGTGAGCAGGCCGGTCGCCTCGCGCAGAACGGCATCGAGCGCAGGCGGCAGATTGTTGGGCAGGGTCACTGTCAGCTCGATATCGCCGATCTGCTCTTTCAGCTGCTCCGCCGCCTGCTGTCCTGAGACGCCACCGATCAGTGCCGGCGCGCCATTGCATTGATCGCTGACCTTGAACGGCGGACCCTGCATGCAGAAGGTTTCAGTGCGGCCGTCACCGATCGTCACCGGGTGCAGCCGCGCGCTCACGGTCACGGTCTGGCCGAGAAATCCGATATTGAGCGGGTTGTTCAACAACAGTCCGCCCAGACCCGTATTGGTGAGCACGTCCTGCACGCTGGCGGTCAGCAGCCGCACCGGCGCGACATCGTTCAGCACGTCACCGACATCACCGTTCGGCGAAGTGAAGCTCTGGTCGAAAGTTGCGGAGTCGCCGATGGCGAACGTCACCACCGGGCCCGTGGCGGTAACGCGCGCCACGTTCTGGCCCTGCCCTAAACGCGCGCAGGACAAGCTGGTGACGTCGGCATTCGCGCCCTTCGCCTCGGCCTTCAACACCAGGTTCAAAGGCTGACCGGTGAGCGGATTGACCAGCTTGATGCCGACGCGCACCAACCCGCTCGCCGTGCGGGCCGCGTCGTCGCTGCTGTCGCTGACATTCAGGATAGGCGCCGAAGAGCTGCTGGTGCCAGGCCGGCTGCCCTGCGGAATGCTGGCGGTGATGGTGGTGTCGCACAGCAGGTTGGACACCACCGGCACCGCGCCGCCCTCAATGCCCAGCAGCGCGCAAAGATTGGGCAGCTGGATGGGGTCGCCCTGGCTCACTGCGCCGGCAATGGCCCCCAGGATGCTGCCGACACTGGCGGTTGCGCCGTCGTAGGGGCCTTGCAGCGGCAGGCCCAGTACTTCGGCCGGCACCACCGCGGCACCGGGGCGACCCACGGCGATGGCCGCCGCATAGGCATCAACCAAGGTGGCGCCTGCCACGTCGCCGGTGGCATTGAGCGTGGCTTCGAGTTGCGAGAGCAGGCCCAGCACCGGCGTCGGCACGTCGATATCGGGCAACTGGGAGGTGACGTCGCCACTGTTGAGCACGAGGTCGGAAACCATGACCGAGGCCTCGGTGCCGGAAATGATGCCGCCACCACCGAGGGCGAGATTGGCTCCCAGTGCGCCGCCGTAGAACGTCGGCAGGAAATTGCCACTGGAGCTGTTCACCGGCGGGCCAACCTCGGCCGACGCCACCCAGCTGGCTTCCGCCGCGGCCCGTGTCGTCAGCACCCGACTGTCGTCACCCGCAAACAGCGGCAGGATGCGCGCCGGACTGGGGCGGCTGAGCGTCACCTGTACCGAATCAGCGACTTGACCGGCAGCAACCGGCTGAAAAAACTGCAAGCCGTTGGCATCCACCTGACGCTTTCCAAGGCGGGTCACCGTGGTCACCAGCGGCGGCAGGCGATTGCGCAGCAGGCTGGCATCGACCTCGGCGGTGACCTCGTCGATGCCGGCATTGCCCAGACACTGACTACGCACTCGCGCACCGTCGATGGCGGCGAGATCGGTCAACCGCTGCAACTCGCGGTTGGCGTAGTACAGGCGGCCTACATCAATCGCCAGACCCACCGCTGACAGCAGCGTGATGAGCGACAGCGCGGCGAAGATTGCCGCAACGCCGCGCTGGCGGTGCGGCGATGAATGCCGTGGAGCCTTATTGACCGGAAGCATTGCCCGAGCTGCCGGTGGACTGGCGCTTGAACTCGGCAGGGATCGGCTGCTTGAAACTGTCGACGTAGCGCTGATAGACGTTGTCGGCAATCTCGCCGGGCATCGGCCGCGGTGCACCCGAGGCCTGCTTGCCGCTCTGTTGCAGCTTGACCCAGGCCTGGGTCTGGTCGCCGATCGGCTTTTCAACGTCGGCGGCACCGGCCGCAAACGGCAGCGCGGCGGTGACTGCGAAAGCCAGCAGGGAGGAAGAAAGGAGATGGTTCATGGCAGACCTCGTTGAAAAATCATTGCTGACCCGCGCGCGAAGCCGGTGGCTTCGCGATTTTGAAACTTTGCGCTTGCGCCTTGAGCCGTGCAAGCAAGGCAGAGTCCACTTGCGTCTGCGCGGCAAGCCGGTTGGCGGCGGCATCCTCACCCTGCACGAAGAGCAGGATCAACAGATTGTTGCGGGCAGCGATGTTGTCGGGCGCCAGCTCATGGGCGGTGGCCAGCTCCACCCGCGCCTCGGCAAAGCGCCGCGCCTGCATCAGCGCAAAGCCGTTATCGCTGCGGATGGCAGCATCGGTGGGACGCAGCTTGGTGGCCTCGCGCAGCTCGCGCAGCGAGGCGTCGAGATCCGCCCCGGCATACAGCAAACCCAGTCCGTGCCGGGCCTTGCCGGCCAGCGGGCCGTTGGCCGCGCTGCGCAGAACACTCTGGTAGAGCGCTTCGCTGGTCTTGTTCTGTCTTAAGCTGCGGCGGGCGTCGGCTTCGAGCAGACGCAGCTCGGGGGTATCGCCGTAGATACGCCGGTCTTCCTGGATATGGGCGATGGCCGCATAGAACTGCCCCTGCCCGATCAGCGCCCGCACCGCTTCGAGATACAGCGAAGATTCACTGGCCGCAGGTTTTTCATCGGCGTCTGAAGAGGGGAAGCCAAGCGCCGCACAGCCGACCAGCGCGACGGTCGCGGCGACGAGCGGCAATCGCAGAAAAAGCCGATACGACCGTTTTGCGCAAGACGCGCTACTTGGTGCCGGTGACATCCGCCATTGCTCTCAAAATCGACACCACCGCCGGGCCCGCGACGAAAATGAGCAGGGCGGGGAAGAAAAACAGCACCATCACCACCGTCATGCGGCCCGAGATGAGATTGACCTTCTCGCGCAGGTCGAGGCCGCGACGCTCTTCGAGCACGCTCAATGCCTCCAGCAGCGGCTCGCGGATTTCGCCGCCGTATTTATCGACCTGGCGCAGCACGCCGAGCACACCTTCCAGATCCGGCACATCCAGCGCCGTGCCCAACCCCCTCAGTACGTCGGCAATATCGCCGCCGGCTTCGAGCTGACGTAGCACGCCTTCAAACTCTTGGCCCAGCTCGGGCAGCACACCGCGGCCTTCGCGCACCAGACTCGCAAACGCCTGCCGGGTGGAGAGCCCCGCTTCGAACAGCAGCACCAGCAAATGGATGAACAGCGGCACCTCGCGCCCCATGCGCGCACGGCGACCGGCAGCGGCATTGCGAAGCACCCAGATCGGAATCAAAAAGGCGAAGGCAAACATCGCAAAGCTATACAGCGGCAACAGCACCGGCTTGATGCCCTGCGCCAGCGTCCATAGCGCCACCGACAGCAACGCTGCCAACACCAGCATGCCGCCGCGAAACGCATAGAACAGCAAGCGAGCGCGCGCGCCGCGCCAGCCGGCCTGCATGAGCAGGCGGCCGGTCTCGCCGTCTTCATCTGCCAGCTTCTCGATGCGCTGACCGCCGCGTGCCAGCATCTTCAAGGTCTGGCCATTGCTGGTATCGAACTCGTCGCGGATGGTTTCAGCTCCGACCACGCGGCGCTCCAGCTGGCGATCCTGACGCGAGCGCATGCCGAGATACGCCAGCAGCAGCAGCGTGGCACCGGCCAGCAGTACGGCAGCACCAATCACGAGTGCGAACAAAGCTGTATTCATTGCACGCCCTCCGATGAGCATGTGAAGGAAGCGTAGCGAGCACAGGTTTCTGCAAGGAGCCGAAGCGCAGCGCACTGAAGTGCGTGAGCATCGGACGACGCAGCGGAAGCCTGGCGCAGTAGCTTCATTCGCATGCTCATGCGTCGGGGTCTCCGGTGGAGTTCATCATTCGCCACAGAACACCGACGCCGACAATTTGCATGAGCACCGAGACGATCAGGAATATGCGACCGCTGCCATCTGCCCACATGCTGGCGTAGTAGTCCTTGTTCTGGCTGAAGATGTAGAGCGACAGCGTCACCGGGATGATGCCGAGCACCAGTGCCGAAAAGCGGGTTTCGGCGGTGAGGGCGCGCAGCTCCCGCGCGGCCGAATCGCGGCTGCGGATGGTGCTGATGAGGCTCTTGATGACGCCGCGCAGTGAGCCGCCGTATTTGCGGTTGATGGCCGCTGCCAAGGCCATCACCTTGAGGTCGCGCAAGCGATGCACTTCGCCGGCTTCGGCCAGCACCGACTCCACCGGCGCACCGAGGCGCACCTGCCGGCCGATGCTGATGAACAGCGGTCGGATCGGATCAGGGCTGTCGCGCGCGGCAGCACCCAGGGATTCTTCCAGCGTGTTGCCGGCCGAGAGCACGCGCATCACGCTCTCGAGAAAGCTCGGCAGCTGCTCGACGATCTTGGCGCGGCGACGCGCGGCGTTGCGCGACAACACGCCGAGCACGCTCACTACCGCCAACCCAATCGCCAGCAGACCGGCCAGCGGCCCCAGCACGATCAGCAGCAGAGGTGCCGCCGCGGCAGCAATCAACAGTCCCTGGCCGACGCGCTCCGGCTCCAGCTCGACACCCGAGCGCGTGAGCAGATCGGTGACGAAGCGCAGCAACGGGTTGGCGATGGGCTTGGCACGGCTCAGCAGATGGGCGTCGGCGTCTTCGCCCAGCACCCGCAGACGCAGCGCCATCTCGGCCTTGCGGGCACTGCCCTGCGAGCGGAACAACAACACCGCTGCACCCACGCCCAGCAACAGTGCCACGACAAAAATGATGAGAATCGGGCCGTTCATGCGGCGTCTCGCAAGTCATGTCGCTGGCCAGTCGCCGGGTCGTAGCGGAACAGGTCGCGCAGCTTCAGATTCACGCCGTCGATACCCTGGATTTCAGTGATCGCGATCAGCTTGCGCGCACCGCTGGCGAGACGCGCCACATGCACGAACAGGTGGATGGACGACGCGATCTGCCCACGGAAAGTCAGCTCGCTGCCGTTGAAGCCGGCAAAGCCCGCGAGCAGCTCCATGCGGCTGATGGCGTCCTTGGTGGAGTTGGCGTGCAGCGTGGTCATCGAGCCGTCGTGGCCAGTGTTCATGGCTTGCAGCATGTCCAGCACTTCGTCGCCGCGCACTTCGCCGACGATGATGCGGTCGGGCCGCATGCGCAGCGCGTTGCGCACCAGATCGCGCGCCGTGATGGCCCGCTGGCCTTCGAGATTGGGCGGCCGTGTTTCGAGCCGCACGACGTGGGTGTTTTCCAGTCGCAGTTCGGCGGCGTCTTCCACCGTGATGACGCGCTCGGCGTCGGGAATCCACTGGCTGATGAGGTTGAGGAAGGTGGTCTTGCCGCTGCCGGTACCGCCGACGACGATGAGATTGGTGCGCCCGATGACGCGGGCCTTGAGGTAGTCGACTTCGGCCTGGCTGATGCTGTCGTAGCGCAGCAGGTCGTCTGCCGTCAGCGGGCTCGTGCGGAACTTGCGGATCGACAGGCAGGGGCCGTTGAGCGCGATGGGCGGGATGATGGCGTTGACGCGCGAGCCGTCGGGCAGGCGGGCGTCGACCATCGGTGTGGACTCATCCACGCGCCGGCCGATGGGCGCCAGGATGCGTTGAATGACGCGGATCACGTGGCCGTCGTCGGTGAAGCGCACGGGGGCGACTTCCAGCACGCCGCCGCGCTCGACAAATACCGCGCCGGGGCCGTTGACGACGATGTCGTTGACCGTCGGGTCGTCGACCAGATGCTGAATCGGCCCGAAGCCGGTCAGCTCGTGGCGGGCATCGGAGGCCAGCGCCTCCGACTCGCGCTGGTTGACCGGCAGGCGGTTGTCCACCACGTAGCGCTTGACCTGCTCCTTGACGAAGCGGTCGAGCTTGTCGTCGTCCCAGTGGCTGACGTCGAGGTTGCGTTCCTCGATCTGCTGGATGAGGAAGCGATGCAGGTTGGACTTGAGCGTCTGGTATTGATCGCTCAGCCGAAACCGTTGCAGAGGGTCGACGGCACTCGCGGCGGCGCTCATCACATCACCTGAAGAAACGGTTCAACAGGCCGTCGTTCTTGGCTTCGACGGCTGTGGTTTCACCCGTGGCCAGACTCAGGGCAAGGCGACGCACACCGTCGCAGTACGGGTCCTTGGGTGCGATGGCAAACATCGACTCGCCGGAGTTCATCGCCTGGATGCGCGCCACACCTTCGGAGCTGAGCGTGGCCAGCAGCGGCAGGTCGAACAGCTCGGCGAGATTCTGCGGCTCCAGCCCCAGGCGGCGACGGTAGTTGTCGACCACCAGTGCCGTGGAATCGAGTGGCGTGTCTTCGAGACGCAGCGCCCGCAACAGATATTTACTCTGGCGCGATTTCAGAATCGACTGGTCGGTAAGCAGCAAGGTGCGCGTGCTCTGGGCAATGCCCGCGCGCAGCAGTGGCGTGCCGGCCTGGCCATCGAGCGCGACGATGACAACGCTGAAGAGACTTTTGAACACTTGCAGCAGGCGGCCGAAGTTGTCTTCAGACAGCGCGGGGCGGCCCAGGCCTTCTTCCGGCAGCGACAGCAGATGCACGCCCGATGCATGTTTGGTGAAAGCGGTATCGACCAGCGTGGCATCGCAGCGGTGCACGTCGTTGACGGCATCGAGCACGCTGTAATTGGGCGACAGGTTGAGAAAGATCGACGCTGCACCGGCCGGCATGGCGGCATCGATCAGCAGCACCCGCTCACCTTTCTTGATGCGCTCGGCAAACGCCTGTGCGAGATGCACGGCGAGGAACGCGATGCTTTCGTGCGGCTGCGCGCCGATCACCGTGTAGGCACGCCCCTGGCCACTGCTGGCGGCAGCCACCACGCTGGCAGCGCCCAGGCGACGCAACAACTTGCCCACCTGCGCGGCCAGCTTGGTGTCGTCGCGCTTGAGCACGAAAAAGTCGCGCACGCCCGCGCGCATGGCGGTCAGCACCGTCGCGGCATTCTCGCTGGAACCCATGGCCACCACCGGCAGATCCGGCAGGCGATCAGCCACAGCCTCGACCAGCGCGGCGCGCTCGGGCGCGTTGTAATCCTCGAACTCGCAGAACAGCAGATCGAACTTGCCGCCCTGCTGCAGGCGGCGCAGCAACTCGCCCGCATCCTGCGGCTGTGCCAGCGTGAACTGCACGCTGCTGCCCAGTGCAGCCTCAAGCCAGGGCAGGTAGGCGGGATCATCCGCAATCACAAAAGCCAGGGACTTCGCACTCATGGAAGGTTTCGAGGTGGGTGTTGCGTGCGGAAGCGGAGGGGTTACTTGCTGAAACCGAACTGGCTCTGATCGAACTTGCCAGTCTCTTCAAACATCAGTTGACCAAAGCCGGGGCGATAGTTGTCGGTGGCCGTACCGGGCAGCAGCGGACGCGGGCCACCGCGCGCGAGCGGACGCACCAGACGCGGGGTCACCACCATCACCAGTTCTTTCTCGGTACGGTTGACGCTGATGTTCTTGAAGAACGCGCCGATGATGGGGATATCCGCCAGCCAGGGCACCTTGTTGGCATTGTTGATGAGGCTGTTGCTGACCAGGCCCGAAATCACGAAGCTCTCGCCGTCCCCCAGTTCCACCGTGGTGTCGGTGCGACGCACGGTGAGCGCCGGCACGGTGACGCCAGCGGTGGTAATGCCGGCCGAGAAATCGAGATCGCTGACTTCGGGCGCGACCTTCAGGCCGATACGGTCACGCGAGAGCACAGTGGGCGTCAGCGACAGCCGAATACCGAACTCGCGGTACTGGATGGTGATGCCACCCGTCGTGCCTCCCTGACTCACCGGCACCGGGAACTCGCCACCGGCCAGGAAGCTCGCGGTCTGGCCGCTCATGGCCGTCAGCGTGGGTTCTGCATAGGTGCGGGCGAGACCTTTTTGCTCGAGGAAACTCAGCACACCGAGAATGCCGTCGCGCGGGTTGCCGATCACCAGGTTGAAGGCATTGCTGATCGGGCTGGTGATATTGCCGACCAGACCGCCGTTGGCCCCGACGCCGGCCACGGCATTGTTGGCCCCCAGCGAACCGGGCGTGCTCAAGCCGGCGGTGGTGTTGCCCGTGTTCTTCAGCACATTGAGACCATAGGCCTGCAAGGTGCTGCGCTTCACCTCGACGATCTTCACCTCGGTCATCACCTGCGTTTCGAGGTCGACACTGCTGCTGTCGGCTACCTTGGCGGCGGTACCGGTGCTTGCTGCCAGCTGCGCCTGGGTCTGCGCGTCGATCTTGGCGCGGCGATGGGCGAGCAGATTGGGCACGCTGCCGCTCAGGCCTTCGCTGGCGTCGATCTTGGCCTTGGCCAGATCGGGATCATTGACTTTCACCTTGAGCGGATCGGCGACCGGCCCCACCCGCAGGCGGTATTCGACTGGCGCATCGCCAGTGCCGGACTTGGGCCACACCATCAAGCTGGTGACGCCGCTCTTCTTGCCGGTGATCAGCACTTCGCGGCGGTTGATGACGGTGACTTCGGCAATCGCCGGGTCGCCCACGGCCACGCGGCCGATGGGCTGGGGCTGCCGCAGCAACTTGTGCACGCCGGCTTCGACGGCAACGATGCGGTCATCCGGCAGCGTGCTTGCAGCGGCTGCGGTGCCGGAGGCCAGTGCAGCCGCCAGCAGCATTGAGGAGAGGAGGTGCTTCATTGCTCCACCTTTTCGATCTTGTTGCCTTGAATGATTTCCACCGTGTCACGGGGCTTGGGTGCTGACTTTGCGGCCAATGCCGGCGGCGGCTTGACACGCGAAATCTCTTCCGCCGTCACTGCCTTGTCGGGCGTCTTGTAGGCGGCGGCAGTGGCTTTGGCAGCATCGGAGAGCGGCAAGCCGCCTGCGGTGACTTCGCCATTGGTCTCTTCGCCGGTCACCGTCTGCTGGCCGCGCAGGGCCAAGCGCACTTCGCCCATGCCGGCACCCAGCACGACGCGCGTTGTTTCGCTATCCGGCACCGCCAGCACGGCAGTGCGGATGCGGCGGCGCGACTGGTCGTTACCCTTGGCTTCTTCGTCTTTCAAGCCCTGCGGACGCTCGATCACGCGCTCTTCGTAGGCCAGCACGCGGGCGTTTTCGAGCAGCACACGCGCCTGGGCATCGGCCACGCCTGCGCCGTTACGCAGATAAACGATGACGTCGACGTTATCGCCCGGCCGCACGAAGCCGCCGGCGGCGATGATCTCGTTGACCTCGATGGCCAGCGCCTGATGGCCGGCCGGGATGATCTTGGCGAGGATGTTGCCCTCTTTGAAATAGCGCTTGGTCACCGGCGCGCCGGCGTCGATATCGACCAAGGGCACGCGGCTGGCGACTTCGTCCAGGCTGCCGAAGTAATCGGTCGGGGTCACTGCCACCGGCACCAGCGCCACGTCGTCGCGGCTAATGGTCTTGTAGGCAGCGAGCGGCTTGAGTGCGACCACCGCAAGGGTTTGGGGGGCGGTGCGCGCCACTTCGGCGGC
This sequence comes from Stagnimonas sp., assembly GCA_965279705.1. Lineage (GTDB taxonomy): Bacteria > Pseudomonadota > Gammaproteobacteria > Nevskiales > Nevskiaceae > Stagnimonas. The sequence goes on along the minus strand of OZ257257.1, from coordinate 619,372 downwards.
GCGTGCCACTTCGGCCTCCGCCTTCGCGGTGCGCGCGGCGTAGTTGCGGCTCATCGAGAACCCGACGCCTGCAAGGATGATGGTGAGTAACACCAAGATCACTGCGGCGGCTTTAAGGGCTGTACTGCTCATGCGATCCGTGCTCCCTGCTTTATGTGAACTGGCTCGTTAATTCCCTGCGCCAGATTGTTGCACGCCTTCAAATACGAGCAACGGCTTGTGCTCGCAATCGATCCGGCAATGGCGGAATCTTGCCGACGATGGGGAAGTCGAGCGCCGGGAATAAACCCGTCACGCTGAACTCCACCGTCACCTTCACCACACTTTCATCCGTCGCAACCGAAACGATTTCGGTGTACTTGTTGCTACCGTTTGCGCCCGTCAGCCTTGTGCGTTGCCGGGTCGGCAACCAGCCCAGAGATTGCGTCGCCACCGCGTTCACCCGCGCCTCGATACGCTCTGCCAGATCGGCCTCCGGCGTCGGATTGACCGCCACCGCCGCCTCGGCGAACTGCTGCGCATTAAAGGTGATCGACTGCTGCAAGACATAGACGTACGAATAGACGATGACGCCATACACCAGCAAAAAAAGAATCGGGAATACGAAAGCGAACTCCACTGCCGAAGCGCCCCGCTGGGCGCTTTTGGCCTGTGACGGCTGCGTCTGAGTCATTGCTTTCATAACCATCCCCCGAGTTGCGCCAACACGACTACGACAAACCCGCCTGACAGGGCCACTGCCGCCGGAATGCGCGCCGTTTTCGCCTTGGCGAACCCCAGCACCATCAACACCCCGATAGACATCACAAACAGCACCAGCGCCGATGCGAGCAGCATCCACGCCACCGCTGGCCAGCCCACAACGAAACCCGTGACCGCAGCGAGTTTGACGTCACCCGCCCCGAGTTTGGAGAACGCATAGCCTGGCAGAGTCGCCACCAAGCCCGCCCCAAAACCCAGAAAGCTCGCAAACCATGTTGCCCCTTGCAGACCCGCGCCTGTGAGCGCGAGCACCGCAAGAGCTGGCAACAACAGTGCCAGTAACAGCAGGTTGGGCACCCGGCGCTGCCGCCAGTCAATCACGGCAATCGCGAGCGACCAGATCAGCAGGGCCGCAGTCACAAGGGCTGCGGCGAACACGTTTTACTTAGTAGGCGTTGCAGCAGTTTTCACTTCGTCAGAAACCGATGTGAACAAGGTATTGAGACCCTTGCCGGTGGTGAGCAGCACGGCAACGACCGCCACTGCGATCAGACCAACGATGAGGCCGTATTCGACGGCGCTGGCGCCTTCTTCATCTTTGAGAAAGTTCAGAATCTGCTTGACCATGATGCACTCCTAGAATTGTTGAGTCCGTTCAAAACCGCTAACCGCTGGTTGTTCTGCGCAATGAGTATGCGGCAGCTTGGATGGGAGTCAAAAGCGTTCAAGCGTCAAAAATCCGCCGCTGGTCCGGCATGGCTGCAATCCAAGGCAAACTGCTTCGATGAGTATCTACGCGATTGGTGATGTGCAGGGCTGTCACGGCGCTTTGCTGCGCCTGCTGGACACGCTGCGCTTCGACCCCGTGCGTGACCAGCTGTGGTTTGCGGGCGATCTGGTCAATCGCGGGCCGGAGTCCTTGCAGACGCTGCGTTTCGTGATGTCGCTCGGCAGCGGCGCCGTCTCGGTGCTGGGTAACCACGACCTGCATTTGTTGGCGCGCGCCGCCGGCGGCAAGGCCGGACGGCTCGACAGCCTGGACGCTGTGCTGGCAGCCGAAGACCGCGAAGCCCTGCTGTACTGGTTGCGTCACTGCCCCTTGCTGCACGAAGCCCAGGGCTGGGCCTTGGCCCATGCCGGCATCGCTCCCGTGTGGACGTTGGCCGACGCACGCCGCGCGGCCCGTGCGGCCGAAGCCGTGCTGCGCGGCCACGACCATGCGGCCTTTTTGAACCAGATGTACGGCGACGAGCCGCGTGCATGGTCGCAAGCCCGCACGGCCGATGAGCAGCTGCGCTACACGATCAACGCCTTCACCCGCATGCGCTATTGCAAGCCCGATGGCGCGCTTGAGTTTCGCGCCAAAGGCCGGCCCGGCACCCAGCCGGCGCCGCTGCTGCCCTGGTTCGCCTTGCCCACGCGTCAGCCCATCGACGCGGACATTCTTTTTGGTCACTGGTCCACGCTGGGGCAGGTGCACTGGCCGCAGCACCGTATCTGGGGCCTGGATACCGGCGCGGTCTGGGGCGGGCAACTCACCGCCTTGAACCTGGAAACGCGCGAGCTGACCGCCATCGAATGTCCCGAATACCGTCGACCCGACGGTGGTGGCGATTGATCGCCTCATCGTCCGCACATCAGCCACAAAAAAGCCCGGCAGTGCCGGGCTTTTTTGTGAATACCAACGACTCAGTGACGCGGCTTGCTGATGATCATTGCAGCCGCGTCAATGACGCGGCTTGAACACCGGCTCTTCGCCCGGCTTGAGTTCTTTCGGCTTCAAGATGAACGAGGCAATGGCCGGCAACAGCAGCAGCGCGCCGAACATGTTGGCCGTGAACATGAAGACCAAGAGCTTGCCCATGTCACGCTGGAACTGGAGACCCGACCACAGCCAGGTCGCCACGCCCAGACTGAGCGTGAGGCCAGTGAACGCCACCGCCTTGCCCGTCAGTTTCAGCGTCTTGAAGTACGCCGCCTGCCGCTTGTAGCCCGCCGCCAGGGCATCCGCGAAGGTGGCGTAAATGTATATCCCGTAATCGACACCGACACCTGCGGCCAGCGCCACCACCGGTAGCGTCGCGGTCTTGAGGCCAATGCCGAGAACGGCCATCACGGCGTAGGCCATCCAGCTCACCAGCGCCAGCGGCAACATGATGGCGACGATGGACTGCCACTCGAAGAAGCTCAGGAACACGCAGACGATGATGCCGGCATAGACGATGTAGAGAATGGGTTTTTCAAGACGATGCACCTCCTCGTTGGTCGCCGCCATCACACCCACCTGTGCCGAGGCGAGCGCGAAGTGCACTGGGCAAGCCTTGTTGAGCGCCGTCAGTTTCTCCTTGGCGGCATCGATATCGGCAATACCTTTCTGGATGCCCTTGTCGCCATTGATGGCTTCGTCGCCAATACCCGGATTGTTCTTCTTCAATTTCTCGGTGTACTTCTGCAGGGACACGCGGGCAGTGCCAACCTCGCGGCGGGCATCGGCCTTGGTACCGCAGTACTCGGCATTCACGTCGGTGTTGGTCTCGTAGAACTCGGCATCGTTCTCGGTGTTGAATCGGCCCACCTCGTTGACGATGCGTTCGAGCGTCGACGCCTTGTGATCCTTGGTGAAGATGAAGATCGCCATCGCCGAGCAGTTGGAGTTGAGCAGACCAGATGATGTCGGGATCGGCGTGATCGCCTGCACCATCGTGAACTGGTTCTGCGGCAGCACCTTGAACTTGGGTGCGGCTTCCGAGAACGCCATGTTCACCTGTCGCGCCGCCCAAGGCAGCGAGATGGTGGACTGCACGCCCTCGGTGTTGTCCATGCGCCAGCCGAAACGGTCGATCTGCTCCATCACCGCGTATTTCACGCAGGCTTCGGGGTCGGTCTCGGCAATCACCTTCATCACATCGGTGCCGATGGAGAAATTGGCGGTGACCGCAGCGGTGTCTTTGTTGTAGCGCGAGTCGGGCAGCAGTTCCGGCACGCCGGCCTGGCTGTCGCCCACTTGCAGCTCCTTGCCCTTCCACAGGCCCCAGCCGAGCAACAGGCCGGCGATGAGGATGGCGATGATCGCCGGGCGCAACAGCACCATGTGGCTGAGCAGCTTCCAGAGCGGGTCGAAAATCGCGTCGCGGGATTCCTGCTTCTTGGCAAACTCCACCGGGTCGCCAACGTCGATCCAGGTCAGCCAGATCGGCATCATGATCTTGTTGGTGATGACGATGGCGAACATGCCCAAGCAGGCGTTGAGCGCCATCTCGCGGATGATGTCGATCGGGATCAGGCCGATGAGCGCGAAGCCCACCACGCCGGTCATGATCGCCATCGTTCCGTAGATGGCCAGACGACGCCAGGTTTCAACCGACGCGTCGAAGCTGTTGCGGCCGTTCTGCGAGATTTCGCCGACCCAGGCATTGCAGTACTGCACGCCGTGCGAAACCGAAATCGACAGGATGAGGAACGGCACCAGGATCGCGAAAGGATCAAGGCCCTTGCCGAACAGTTTCAGCAGGCCGAACTCCCAGATCACGGCCGTGATCGAGCAGATCAGCGGCAGCAGCGCGAGCTTGAACGAACCGAGATAGGCCCAGAGCAAGAGCTGCGTCATCACCAGCGTCAGCAGGAAGAACCCGACGACCGGGATCAACTCTTCGATGATGTCGCCCACAACCTTGGCAAAACCGAGGATGTGCACATCGACATCCGGGTTGTATTGCGGGTTGTCGACCGTCTCGAAAGTCATCTGCGACTTCTTGATCTTGAACAGCAGCTCGTTGTCCTCGCCCTCAGGCTTGAACTTGTAGGTGATGGGTTTGCCCTTGTCGACCAGTGCCGCGAGTCCGCTCGGCTGGCCGAAGCGCTCCCAGACCTGGGTACCGGCCTTCACGCAGGTTTCCACCGGCTTCGCGGGCGCCGGTGCGTCGGCTGTCGCTTGCGGCGCTACCACGACGTCAGGGGTCTGGCAGACATCGGTGTTGAGCTTGTAGAGGTATTTCTTCGGGCTCATGAAACGCCCGCGCACCTTGTCTTCGAGAATTTCGGCAACGGCGGCGTAGTCGAGCTTCTCGCCGGTAACGGGATCGACTTCCAGCAGCTCGCTGAAGATCATCGCGCCGGTCTGGTCTTTCGTCGTAAAGCGGCCCACGTGACCACCCTTCTGGGTGTTGCCCTTGACCAGGCCAAACATTTCCTGCGTCGGTGCGTATTCGGCGGGGATGACGTTGCCGCCCTTGAAGCCGCCTTCCACCACTTCCACATAGCGCACGTCGGGCGTGAACAGCGAGGACACGCGTGAGCGATCGACGCCGGGGAGGAAGAACACCTCATCCGTTGCCTGCTTCAGCGAGGCAAGGAAGCTCTCGTTGTAGATCTCGCCCTTGCCGGGCTTCTGGATCAGCGCCACCAGCACGTTGTTGGCACCGCCAAAATCGGCTTGATACTGCTTGAGCACCTGCATGTAGGGGTGCTCAAGCGGAATCGACTTATCAAAGCCCGCATCGGGCTTGATGGTTGACGCGACCACGGCGAAAAATACGGTCAGCGCCAGCAAAATCCCCATCGTCAGCCAGCGTTTGGCGTAGATGATCGGCTCGATGGCGCGAAGGATTTTGGTGGATGTGCTCATGTGTTGTGCATCAACCATGATGTGACTCTCCCAATCGGTTATTTATGCGGCCGCTGATGGCGGCACTTGTCGAAAAGACTTGAAGCGCGTCGGTTATGGCGTCAGAGCTTGAGGCTCTGCACACCCTGCTCGCCCACCACCAGCAATCCGCCCGCGAAGGGGGTTGCGGCGGAAAAGCTGCCGGTCACGTCCTTGTCGAGTTCGCGGCCCAGTGCATCCTTGCCGCGCACTTTCACGCGCAAGGGTGTGGCCTTGTCGGCGGCATCGAGAATCAGCACCGCCCCGGCGAGACCCACCAGCGCCACGCCGCCATCCGGCAATGCCGCAGCGCCGAAGAAGGATGAAACGGTGTCGGTCTTGACCTGCGTCCAAGGGCCAGCCTTAACGTCATTGGTCTTGTAGACGTTGCCGCGCAGGCCATAGACCACCGCGCCGGCATCGCCGAGCGGCAGGGCACCGTAGTACGAGCCGTCGTAGGGCGAGGTTAGTTTTGTCCAAGTCGTGCCGCCATCGGCGGTCAGGCCCAGCATGCCCTGCTCACCCACGGCGAGCACGCTGCCGTTGTTGAGCTTGGCAGCACCGTTGAAGTGCAGTTCGTCGGCGCGGATTTCGGGGGCTGCAACAGCCTCCCAGGTCGTGCCACCGTCGCTGGTTTTGTAGAGCAGGCCATACGCACCAAACGCCAACACATTGTTGGTGTCGAGGGCGATCACATCGAGAAAGGGTTTTTCAAGCTCGGGCGCGAAGTTCTGCATCGCCCAGGTCTTGCCGCCGTCCTTGGTGGCGAGGATCACCGCATCGTGACCCACGGCCCAGCCGTTCATTTCATCGGCAAAGCTCACCGCGGTGAGCGGCGAGCGCACGGGTGTCTGCACCTGCGCCCAATCCGAACCGTTGTTGGAGACGATCACGGCACCGCGATCACCCACTGCCACCAGATGTTTGCCGGTGTTCACCACATCCAGGATCAAGCCCTTGGAGGTGAGCGCCAGCGTCTCGGACGGGCGCGGCTTGATCGGTGCTGCGGCTTCGGCTGCAGGTACCGCCGATGCGCCGGACGAGGATTCTTCGACTGCCGGCTCGGCGGCGGCTTCAGCGGGCGCTTCCGCGCTGGCATCTGCGACGGGGGCCTCTTGCTGGGCAAAGAGCCAAGGGCTGACGCCGGCCAGAGCCAGCAAGGCGCTTGCGGCCGCCAGTGTTTTGAACTGCGGTTTCTTCATGAATATCACCTTGCCTGATGGACTCAGCTTGATGTTTTAAGCCGCCGCGTGCGCGCCGGTCTCCTCGCTATCAATGCGCGTGCTGCGGCGCGATGACAGTTCTTGATGGGATGTTACACGCTGCGTTCGCAATTGCGAACGTCATTTTTCAACAAGCTGGATGACGCTGGCGAAACGGCCGCTGACGCCATCGCGACGGTGCGAAAAAAACTGCTCCGGCTCGCTCACCGTACAGCGTCCGCCCCCGTAGACCGCCGTGACGCCGCAGCGCACCAATCGAGCCCGTGCCAATGCAAAAAGATCGGCGCGCCAGCGCGCACCATCGGCGACAAAAGCGGCCGCATCTTCTGTGGCTTGCGCGACAAAAGCGGCACGCACCTCGTCACCCACCTGAAACGCCTGCGGCCCAATGGCCGGGCCCATCCAGGCCATGAGTTGCGAAGCCGGCACGGGCAAACCAGCGACGGTGGCCTCCAGCACGCCATCGACGAGCCCGCGCCAGCCGGCGTGCGCAGCGGCAACGCAGCTGCCGCCGCGATCGGCAAACAGCACAGGCAGGCAGTCGGCCGTCATCACCGCACAGGGCACGCCAGGCGTCTGGGTCCAGCAGGCATCGGCTGTGACGCCCTCTTGACCGCTGGCTTGCACCACGCCGCAGCCGTGCACCTGATTCAACCAGCCCGGAGCATGGCCGAGTTCCGCCGCGTCCCGAAAGCGACGGCGATTTTCAGCGACGGCGGCGGGGTCATCACCGACATGACTGCCGAGATTGAGGCTGGCATAGGGCCCTATACTGACGCCACCCGCACGGGTTGAAACCACAGCCCGCACATTGGCAGGGGCGGGCCAGTCCGGCCGCAGTAGCGGCAGACTCATGCCTGCGCCGCGCGCTCTTTGCGCAGCACGGTCAGCAGCGTTTCAAAGTCGGCGGGTCGCGGCGCGGTAAAAGCCAGAGGCAGGTCGGTAACGGGATGCGCAAAACTCAGCGCCGCCGCATGCAGCGCCTGCCGCTGAAACGCACCCACTGCACTACGCAATGCCGGGCTGGCCCCACGGGCGCGCAGCACATCGCCGCCATAGACCGGGTCGCCCGCGACCGGATATTTGAGATGCGCCATGTGCACGCGAATCTGATGCGTGCGGCCGGTTTCGAGCTGCACCCGCAACAGCGTGTGCCAGTCGAAGCGCTCGGCAACGCGGTAATGCGTCACCGCATCGCGGCCGCCCATCACCACCGCCATCTTGACGCGGTCGCGCGGGTGTCGCGCGATGGGCTCGTTGACGGTGCCGCCCGACACCAGGGCGCCGTTGACCAGCGCGTCGTATTCGCGATGCACCTTGCGCGAGGCCATCAAGGCGCTCAGATGCGTGTGGGCCGGCTCTGAGAGCGCGACCACCATCAAGCCGGTGGTTTCCTTGTCCAGACGATGCACCAGCCCGGCTCGGGGGATTTCCGCCGTGCGCGGCCAGTGGTGCAGCAACGCGTTTTGCAGGGTGCCGTCGGGCACCCCGGCGCCGGGGTGCACGGTGAGACCCGCCGGCTTGTTGATGATGGCCAGATGCGCATCGGCGAACACCACATTGAGCGGGATGTTCTGCGGCTTGAGACTGATCTCCTGGCTGGCTTCGGCGATCAGGCCCAACAGATCACCCTGGCGCACCGGCTGGCGTGGAATCTTGCAGACCGCATTGTTCAATGTCAGGCGACCGGCTTCGATCCATGCCTTCAATCGTGCCCGCGAATAGGCGTCAAACAACTGTGCTGCAGCGGCATCCAGACGCAGGCCATCGAACTCTGGCGGCACTTGAGCAGTCTCAGAGCCTTGGGTGTCCAGGTCCTCGGGCAGGCTTTGCTGGGGGGCTGGGCTATACTGGCTTTCACTTTTCTGCATGGCGCGCTTGCGATGATTGTGTCCTTGGCTTCAAGAATGGGCGTGGCCCTGTTGGTAACTGCGGCAGCCCTTTCCGGCGGGCTTGTGGCGTGTAGCAGCGATGGCAAGAAGGATGACGGCTATCGGCCGAAGAACCCCTTCGCCAAGAACGACCGCAATGTGCCCCCCGCTGGCAAACCTGCAGTGACCGAGCAGGAACTCAAAGCCGAGGCCGACAAATTGTACCGTGTTGCCCGCGGGGCCCTTGAGTCATCGGACTTCACCGAAGCCACCACCCGCTACGACTTGCTGGCCGAACGCTATCCGTTCACCGAATACGCCACGCAGGGCGAGCTGGAAAAAATCTATGTGCTCAACCGCGACTTCAAGCCGGATGAAGCACTGAGTGCTGCCGACCGCTTTCTGCGTGAGCATCCGCGCCACCCGCGCGCCGACTACGTGCAGTATCTCAAGGGCACGATCCAGTCCGAGCGCGACAAGGGCCTGGCCGATTCGCTGCCCATCGACCCCAGCAAGAAGGACGTCGGCAATCTGCGCAAGGCCTATGACGAGTTCTCGCTGCTGATCCAGAAGTACCCCAACTCGCGTTACAACGAAGACGCCCGCGCGCGCATGATGGATCTGCGCAACCGCATTGCCGACAACGAAATGCACGTGGTGGATTTCTACACGCGTCGCGGTGCCTGGCTCGCTGCCGCCAAGCGCGCCGAGCAGGTCATTGCGCAGTATCCCGGTGCGCCGGCAACGATGGACGCACTGGAAACCCTGGAGCGCAGCTATCGCGAACTGGGCCTGACGCAAGAGGCCGAAGACGCCGCCCGCACACTGGCTGTGCAGACCGGGCAGAAGACATTGGCCGTCGCACCCTTGAAGACCTCGGCCGCAGGTGCAGCGCCCGTTGCTAGCGCCGCAGCACCGTCGCAGCCCGCGCCCGAGCAGAGCAAAGGCTTCTTCTCGCGCGTTGCCGGTGTGTTCTCCGGGCTTGATCGCAGCAACAAGGAGCCGATCGAACTGGTACTGCCCTCGACCACCAGCACCCCCGCTACGGCTGCCGCACCGCCCTCGGCCGATGGCCAGAGCAGCCCGCCCAGTGCCAGCGACACCGCCAAGGCGGAGGCCAGCGCGCCGCCCAAGAAGAGCAACAAGCTCATTATCGAATACAACACGGGCGACGACGACAAGGCGGAGACGCAAGCCCCGCCGCCCAACAAGGACGCACCATCTTCAAACCCCTGAATCAAAAAAGCCCGCACATAGCGGGCTTTTTTGATGGTGGTGCGAGCCGCCTTAAACGTCGCCCTTATGAGCATTGATACGGCGACTAGACGTCGCCCTGATGATGATTGATACGGCGACTAGACGTCGCCGTATTGCGCCGTGAGCGGATAACGCCGTTCACGCCCGAACGCACAGCGCGTCACCTTGGGGCCAGGCGGCGCTTGCCGACGCTTGTACTCGCTGCGGCGCACCAGGCCTGCCACGCGGCGCACCGTGGCCTCATCAAAACCGGCGGCAATGATCTCGGCGATGGAACGCGAATCCTCCACGTAGGCTTCGAGAATCGCATCGAGGATTTCGTACGGCGGTAGTGAATCCTGATCGGTCTGGTTCTCGCGCAGTTCGGCCGTCGGCGCACGGGTGATGACGCGCTCGGGGATCACCGGCGAGATCGTGTTGCGGTAGCGCGCAAGCCGATACACCAGCGTCTTGTAGACATCCTTGATCGGTGCAAAGCCACCGCACATGTCGCCGTAGAGCGTAGCGTAGCCCACCGCCATCTCGCTCTTGTTGCCGGTGGTGAGCACGATGTGGCCGAACTTGTTGCTCAAGGCCATGAGCAGCACGCCACGCGAACGGGATTGCAGGTTCTCTTCGGTGATGTCGGTCTTCTTGCCGGCGAAGGATTCGGCGAGCGTGGCACCGAAAGCCTTGAACGCAGGTTCTATCGGCAGCGTGCTGTAACGAATGCCCAGGGCCTCGGCCTCGATACGCGCATCGTCATTGCTCATGTCGAGCGTGTAGCGGCTGGGCATCGACACGCCCCAGACCTTGTCGGCGCCAATCGCATCGGCGGCGATGGCCGCAACCAATGCCGAGTCGATACCCCCGCTGAGCCCGATCAAGGCACCGGGGAAACCGTTGCGCGTCACGTAGTCGCGGGTCGCGGCAACAAGAGCGGCGTAGGTCTCGGCCTCATCTCCCAGCAACGGCGCAGTCTCGCCCTGGAAGCAGCCATCGCGCATGGTCACCGCATACACGCCCTCCTCGAACTGCGGCGCTGCAAACGCTACCGAGCCATCGGCGCGCAGCACCTGCGAGTCGCCATCGAACACCACCTCGTCCTGCCCGCCGACGCAATTGACGTAGGCAATCGGCAGGCCGGTTTCGGCGACGCGGGTATCGAGCACGCGCTGGCGCTGGGCGCGCTTGCCGCGATTCCACGGCGAGGCATTGATGTTGAGCAGCAGCTCGGCACCGGCCTCGCGCGCCTGCGCGGCGGGCTGGGAAAACCAGGCGTCCTCGCAAATCGTGAGGCCGACCTTGAGACCGTTCACCGAAAACACGCAGGGGGTGAAGCCTGGCGTGAAATGGCGGCACTCGTCGAACACACCGTAGTTGGGCAGCTGCTGCTTGCGATAGCGGGCGATGACCTTGCCATCGCGGATCACATAAGCGGCGTTGTAGAGCGCGCCACCGACGCGGCCCGAGTCGTATTCCGGCAGGCCCACCACCAGCGTGATGCCTCGCACCTCGGCCAGCAGCCGCTGTACGCCGTGCTCGATCACTTTAGGCAGACCACTGCGCAATAACAGGTCGTCCGGTGGATAGCCGATCAATGATAGTTCGGGGCAGGCAATCAAGTCAGCCTGCATCTCGTCGCGCGCCTTGTTGGCGGCGGCGATGATCTTGCCGACGTTGCCTTCGACATCGCCGACCCAGAGGTTGAGTTGGGCCAGTGCCAGGGTGAGGGTTTGGGTCATGCTCGCACTCTAATAAAAAAGCCCGCCGAAGCGGGCTTTTGAACACGACAAAACTTACTTGAGCAGCGACAGCATCGCCGCACCCAGATCCGCCGGGCTGCGCACGGTCTTCACGCCAGCCGCTTCGAGCGCTGCAAACTTTTCGTCTGCCGTGCCCTTGCCGCCCGAGACGATGGCACCGGCGTGGCCCATGCGCTTGCCGGCCGGAGCAGTGACGCCTGCGATATAGGCCACGACCGGCTTCTTGACCGAGGTCTTGATGTAGGCCGCCGCCTCTTCTTCGGAAGCGCCACCGATTTCGCCGACCATGATGATGCCTTCGGTGGCAGGATCAGCCTCGAACATGCGGATCACGTCGATGAAGCCCATGCCACGCACGGGATCGCCGCCGATGCCGACGCAGGTCGACTGGCCAAGGCCGTTGGCGGTGGTCTGGTGCACGGTCTCATACGTGAGCGTGCCCGAGCGCGACACCACGCCGATGCGACCCGGCTTGTGGATGTGGCCCGGCATGATGCCGATCTTGCATTCGCCCGGCGTGATGATGCCGGGGCAGTTGGGGCCGATCAGCAGCGCGTCCGGGTAGTCGGCGAGCAGGGTGGCCTTGACCTTGACCATGTCGTTCACCGGGATACCTTCGGTGATGCAGACGATGATCTTGATGCCGGCGTCGGCGGCTTCGAGGATTGCCTCGGCAGCGCCCGGTGCGGGCACGTAGATCATCGACGCTTCAGCGCCGGTCGCCTTCACCGCATCGTGCGCGGTGTTGAACACCGGCAAGTTGAGATGCTTGCCTCCGCCCTTGCCGGGCGAAACGCCACCGACCATCTGCGTGCCGTAGGCAATGCACTGCTCGGAGTGGAACGTGCCCTGCTTGCCGGTGAAGCCCTGGCAGATGAGCTTGGTTTTTTTGTTGACGAGAATGCTCATGGTTTTTCCTTAGCCCTTGGCCAGTGCAACGACCATCTTGGCCGCTTCGGTGAGATCGGAAATTGGCGTGATCTTGAGGCCGCTCTTTTCGAGCAGCTCACGACCCTTTTCCATGTTGGTGCCCTGCAGGCGCGCGACGACGGGGATCTTCAGGCCCACCTGCTTGGTGGCCTCGATGATGCCTTCGGCGATCAGGTCGCAGCGGACGATACCGCCGAAGATGTTGACGAAGATCGCCTTTACGTCCGGGGCCGAAGTGATGAGCTTGAACGCATTGGTCACGCGCTCGGTGGTTGCACCGCCGCCGACGTCCAGGAAGTTGGCGGGCGCGCCGCCGTGCAGCTTGACGATGTCCATGGTCGCCATGGCCAGGCCTGCGCCATTGACCATGCAGCCGATGTTGCCGTCGAGCGAGACGTAGTTGAGGTCGAACTGCTGTGCGGTGCGCTCGCGCTCGTCTTCCTGCGCCAGATCACGCTGCTCGGCAATCGCCTTCTGGCGGTAGAGCGCGTTCTCGTCGAAGTTCAGCTTCGCGTCCAAGGTAAAAATGTTGCCTTCCTTGGTGACGATCATCGGGTTGATTTCGACCATCGAGGCATCGCACTCGATGATGATCTTGTAGATGCCCATCAGGGTCTTGGTGAACTGCTCGGCCTGATCCTTCGTGAGGTCCATGAAGAAGGCGAGTTCGCGGCACTGGAAGGGCTGCAGGCCAGCGGCCGGATGCACGGTGATCGACTTGATCTTCTCGGGCGAGTGCTCGGCGACTTCTTCGATGTCCATGCCGCCTTCGGGCGAGGCCATGAAGATGATGCGTTCGAGCGAGCGATCGACGAGTGCGGACACATACAGCTCGCGGGCGATGGCGCTGGGCTTTTCCACCCAGACGCTGTTGACGGGCAGACCCTTGGCGTCGGTCTGCTTGGTGACCAGCTTGGTGCCGATCATGGCGCGGGCGGCGTCTTCAACCGCATCGAAACCTTCCACCAATTTGACGCCGCCAGCCTTGCCGCGACCGCCAGCATGGACCTGCGCCTTGACGACGAACTTGTCGCCGCCGAGTTCCTTCGCCATCGCTCTTGCCTGTTCAGCAGAGGTGGCAAGGCGGCCTTCGGGCACTGCGATGCCGTAACGGGCGAAGAGGGCCTTCGCCTGGTATTCGTGAAGATTCATGGGTGCTCCGTGGGCATGGGATTGCTTGTAAAGGGGACGCTTTTGGACTTCGCGCCTTTGCAAAGTGGCGCGATTCTCGCTCATCCCCGGCCCCCGCGGCAAAAGCGACACGGCGTCTCGGGGGTAGACTTTCGTCTCTCCACTGCCAAGGCGCCGCTGCATGTTGACCAAGCTGATTATTTTTGCGGTGCTCGCCATCATCGCCTGGCGCCTGTGGCAGGGCACTTTCATCAAGCGCGGCCCGCCTCCGCCGCCCGGTGGCTTCACGCCCAACCCCGAGCAACTGGTGCGCTGCGACCGCTGCGGCGTGCGCGTACCGGCCAGCGAGATCAGCGCCATCCGCGCCAACTGCCGCCAGTGCGCCAGTGGCGGCTGAGCTGAAACCCTCGCTGGCCGCCGACGACTGGCGGCTGCTGCAATCGCTCGGCCTGTATCGACTGTTGCTGGTGATCCTGCTGGTCACCCTGCAAGAGAGTGGCGCGATTGCCCAGCTGTTCGAACAGGTGCTGTCCGGCCTGTTTTTTGGCGTCTGTCGCGGCTATGCCTTGCTGGCACTGCCCCTGGTGCTGATGACGCTCTATCGGCGGCCGGGCCTGACCACGCAGGTCATCGTCAACTTTCTGGTCGACCTCGTCGCCATCGTCACCCTGGTGTTCGCCAGCGGCGGCGTGAGCGCAGGGTTGGGCATGCTGCTTGTGCCCACCGTCGTTGGGGCGAGCCTGCTGCTGTCGATGCGACTGGGCCTCTTGGCTGCCGCCGTCGGCACCCTGGCGATGTTCGGGCAGGAAATCGCGCGGCAATTCCCGTTTCTGTATTCACCGTCGGATTTCACCGCCACCGGCGTGTTGGGCGTGATGTTTTTCGTCACTGCCACGGCCGCCAGCGCCGTCGCGCGCCGGGCCCGCACCAGTGAGGCCCTGGCCCGGCAAGTGGGCAGCGAGTTTGCTGATCTCTCCCGCCTCAACGAAGTGGTGCTCGACACCATGCAGACCGGCGTCGTGGTGGTCGATGGCGACAACCAGATTCGTGCGCTCAACCCCGCCGCTATTCGCCTGCTGGATGCCGGCGATGAGAGCGCGCTGCTGCGCGTTTCGCCCGGCGTCAGCGCCGCCCTCGGCCGCTGGCGCAGCGGCAGCGCCAGCCCGGAGCCGCCTATCGCCCCGGCGCAGCCCGGCGGCATGGAACTACTGGCGCGCTTCCGCCGCCTGGGGGTCGCGGCCGACGCGCCGGTGCTGATCCTGCTCGAAGACGCCGCCCGCATCCGCGACCAAGCGCAGCAGATCAAGCTCGCTGCCTTGGGGCGGCTCTCGGCCAGCATCGCGCACGAAATCCGCAATCCGCTGTCGGCCATCACCCACGCCGGGCAGCTCTTGGCGGAGTCGCCGGAACTCGGCCCGCAGGATCGCAAACTCATCGACATCGTCCAGCGCCACGGGGCGCGCATCAACACCATCGTCAAGGACGTGCTCGACCTCTCGCGCGGCGCGGCGCATCCGCAGACCTTTGCGCTGCTGCCCTGGCTGGAACAGATGCTGGCGCAGTACCGCGAGGCGCATCCACAACGGCAACCCGCGCTGCGCTGCGAACCGGGGCTGATTGCGCGCTTCGACCCGCACCATCTGCAGCAGGCGCTGTTCAATCTTCTGGACAACGCCTGGCTGCACGGCCAGCGCAACGGCCAGCCGCCGCAGGTTCGCGTCACCGCTCGCATGCTGTACCTGCAGGGCGGTGCGCTAGAGATTGCCGACGATGGCCGCGGCGTCACGCCGGATATCGTCGACCAGTTGTTCGAGCCGTTTTTCACCACTGAGGCGCAGGGCACCGGCCTGGGGCTTTATCTGGCGCGCGAACTCTGCACCTACAATCAGGCCAAACTCAGTTATCACGCGGGCGATGCCGGGGGTGCGATGTTCCGCATCACCTTCGTCGCCCCGGACACCCTCACCGCACTCTGATGCCCACCGCCACAGCCCTCATCGTCGATGACGAAGCCGACATCCGCGAGCTTGTCGAGCTGACGCTGATGCGTATGGGCCTGAAGACAGCGGCGGCCTCCACCGTGGCCGAGGCGCGCGCGCTGCTCGACGCACAACCATTCGACCTCTGCATCACCGACATGCGCCTGACCGATGGCCGCGGCCTGGAGCTGGTGCGCGACTACCACGACAAGCTGCCCATCGCCGTCATCACCGCCTACGGCAATGCCGAGATGGCGGTTGAAAGTCTCAAGGCCGGTGCTTTCGACTTTGTCAGCAAGCCGGTGGACCTCAGCGTGCTGCGCAAGCTGGTGGATACCGCGCTGAAGCTGCGCCAGCCTGCCGCCCTACCGGCCGCGGCCCCCGCGAAAGAACGTGCGCCTGCCAGCCCCGAGCCCTCGGCCAAGTCCGCGGATCAAGGTGGCCTGCTCGGCAATGCCACCGGTGTGCAGCAACTGCGCGCGATGATCGAGAAGCTCGCCCGCAACCAGGCGCCCGTGCATATCACCGGCGAGAGCGGCACCGGCAAGGAGCTGACCGCCCGGCTCATCCACGCACGCAGCCCGCGCAGCAACGCCGCGTTCGTCGCCGTCAACTGTGGCGCGATCCCCACCGAGCTGATGGAAAGCGAGTTCTTTGGCCATAGAAAAGGCAGCTTCACCGGCGCGGTGAAAGACAAGATCGGCCTGTTCCAGGCCGCTGAAGGCGGCACGCTGTTTTTAGACGAAGTCGCCGACCTACCGCTGCACATGCAAGTGAAACTGCTACGCGCCGTGCAAGAACGCGCCGTACGACCGGTGGGTGGCGATGCCGAGCTGGCGGTGAACGTGCGCATCATCTCGGCCACCCACAAGAACCTCAACGAGCTGGTCACCAAGGGCGCATTCCGGCAGGACCTGTACTACCGGCTCAACGTCATCGAAGTGCGTACGCCGCCGTTGCGCGAGCGGCGCGAAGACATCCCGCTGCTCGCCACCGCCATCCTCGCCCGGCTGGCCCCCGGCAATGGTCTGGACAAACCGCCCCAACTGCACCGCAGCGCGGTGGATGCCCTGGTCGCCTACGACTTCCCCGGCAATGTGCGCGAGCTGGAGAACACGCTGGAACGCGCCCTGGCGCTCTGCGACGGCGAGCGCATCGTGGCCGACGACCTGCAGTTGCGGCCTTGCGCCCTGGCCCCGATGGAAGACCCGACCAGCCCGGCACCACGCCCCTTGTCGATGGGCGCAGGCCCACTCGACAGCCATGTGGAGGAACTCGAAAAACAGGCCATCCGCGATGCGCTCGACAAGACGCGCTGGAACAAGACCAAGGCGGCGGATTTGTTGGGGATGAGCTTTCGTTCGTTGCGTTATCGCATCAAGAAGCTGGGCATCGAATAAGTCTCAGCGTGCCATCACCACGACCAGCACACCCGCCAACGCCAGCGCACCACCAGCCAGCTGCCGCGCCGTCACACGCTCGCGCAACAGCCAAGCCGCCAATCCAACAATGAAAATCGCGGCCAGCTCGTTGATGACGGCGGCAATCGACGCATCGGCGTACTTGTAGCCGGCCAGCCAGAACAGCAGAGCCACATAGCTGCCCATCAGCGAGCCGCTGACGATCGCGCCCCAGTGCAGTACGCCGCGATAGGCCACTGTGAGCGCCGTCCACTCGCGGCGCGCGGTGGCGAGGCCGAGCATGAGCACCACACCGGCGGCGACCCGCAGGAATACCACCCAGAGAAAGTCCTGCGACTCCAGCACCGGCTTGGCCAGCACCACGCCCGCGGCCATGAGCACCACCGACAGCACGCCCAGCATTGCGCCCTGGCGCAGCAGGGCGGCATCGACGGCTTTTGCAGCACGGGTATAGGTGACCAGCACGATGCCCGCGAGCGTGAGCGCCACGCCGCCGAGCTGCGGGCCAGACAACCGCTCGCCGAGAAACAGGGCGGCCAGCAGGATCACGCCCGGTGAATAGGCCGTGCCGATGACGCCCATGCGCGCGGCACCGATGGCATTGAGCGCGCGGAAGTACAGCGTGTCGGCCACGGCGATGCCGAGCACCCCCGAAAGCAGTGTTTGCGCCAGCTCCAGCAGCGGCATCTGCGGCAGCTGGCGCGGGCCCAGTACCAGCAGCGTGGCACCGAGAGCCAGGAGGCAAAGCAGGTTCTTGACGAGGTTGAGCGCGAACGGCGGCAGGCTCTCGCCGGATTTTTTGAACAGGATCACCGCAATGGCCCAGCAGAAGGCGGCTGCCAGCGAATACAGCTCGCCCAGACCCAGCGCCATCAGGGCTGCTGCGCTTTGGCGATCAGCTGGGTGGTCGAATAGCCTGCGTGGAAGTCGAGCGTGAGCACCTGCCCGCCGGCGGCGGTCACTTCGTCGTAGCCGGCGATGTCTTCGGGTTTGTAGTCACCACCCTTCACCAGCTTTTGCGGCAGCACGCGGCCGATGAGTCTGGCGGGCGTGTCTTCGCAAAAGGCGACGCAGAAATCGACGCAGCGCAAGGCGGCCAGCACGGCCATGCGATCGACACAGGTGTTGAGCGGGCGCGTGGGACCCTTGAGACGCTTCACCGAATCGTCGCTGTTGACGGCGACGATCAGCACATCGCCGAGTGCGCGCGCCGCTTCGAGATAGCGCACATGGCCGGTGTGCAGGATGTCGAAGCAGCCATTGGTCATCACCACCGTCTTGCCGCTTTTTTTCAGCGCCTCGATGTGGATCACCAGTAAATCTTCGTCGAGCACCGAACCCGCCGCGACATTGCCCATCGCGGCCAGCAGCTCGGCGGGCGAGACCGTCGCGGCCCCCAGCTTGCCGACGGTGATGCCGGCGGCCGCGTTGGCGAAGCGGCAGGCATCCGCCAGCGTCGCACCGGCTGCAAGTGCGGCGGCGAGCGTGGCGATCACCGTGTCGCCGGCACCGGTCACATCGAACACTTCTCGCGCGGCGGTGGGCAGGTGCAGCGGTGCGTGGCCTGGCTGGATCAGCGTCATGCCGCGCTCGCTGCGCGTGACCAGCAATGCGGCGAGGTCGAGCTTGGCGCGCAGCGCTTCGGCCTTGGCCATCAGGTCGGCATCGTCAAGGCACTTGCCGACGACGGCCTCGAACTCGCTGAGGTTCGGCGTCAGCAGCGTCGCGCCAGCATAGGGCGACCAGTCGGTGCCCTTGGGGTCGATCAGCACCGGTTTGCCTTGTGCCACAGCGGCCGCGACGAGCGCCGCCACATCGGCGAGCGTGCCCTTGCCGTAGTCGGAGAGGATCACCACGTCGGCATCGGCCAATGCGGCTTCGTAGCGGCTGCGCAGTGCGGCGCGATCGAAGGCGCCAGCGGCATCCAGCCGCTCCTCGAAATCCATCCGCAGCAATTGCTGGTTGCGCGACATCACGCGCAGCTTGGCGATGGTCGGAGCAGTGCCTTTCAGCAGGTCGGGCGTGATGTGCGCCGTGCGCAGCGAGGCCGCCAGCATCGCGCCGTCGGCGTCGTCACCCACCACGCCAAGCGCCGTGGTGGTCACACCGAGCGCTGCGAGGTTGAGCGCGACGTTGGCGGCACCGCCGGGGCGTGCTTCATCGACCGCGATCTTCACCACCGGCACCGGCGCCTCGGGCGAGATGCGCGAGGTGCTGCCGGACCAGTAGCGGTCCAGCATCACATCGCCCGTCACCAGTACGCGGGCCTTGGCGAACGGCGGCAGGATCATTGGCTTCTTGGTGTCAGACCAGCGTCAGCCACTGCGGATAGGTGTCGCTCTCGCCCTTCACGGCTTCGAGATAGGCCTTTTGCAGCTTTTCGGTGATCGGCCCGCGCTTGCCGGTGCCGACGGCCTTGTTGTCGCACTCGCGGATGGGCGTGACTTCGGCGGCGGTGCCGGTGAAGAAGGCCTCGTCGCAGACGTAGAGCGCGTCGCGGGTGATGCGCTTCTCCTTCACCTCGTAGCCACGATCCGCGGCAAGCTGGATCAATGTCTTGCGGGTGATGCCGTCGAGGCAGCTGTTGAGGTCGGGTGTGACGATCTCGCCGTCCTGGATCAGGAAGATGTTCTCGGCCGAGCCCTCGGCGATGTGGCCGTTGGTGTCGAGCATGATGGCCTCGTCGTAGCCGTCCTTCATCACTTCGTTCAGCGCCATCATCGAGTTGATGTAGTTGGCGTTGGCCTTGGCGCGGCACATGATCGAATTGACGTGGTGGCGCGTGAAGCTGGAGGTCTTCACACGGATGCCGCGCTCCATCGCCTCGGGGCCGAGGTAGGCGCCCCAGGGCCAGGCAGCAACCATGAGATGCACTTTGAGGTTGTCGGCGCGCAGGCCCATGCCTTCGGCACCGTAGAACACCATCGGGCGGATGTAGCACTCGCGCAGCTTGTTGGCCTTCACCACTTCGCAGATCGCGGCGTTCACCTGTTCCGGCGTGAACGGAATCTTCATGCCGAGAATCTTGGCGCTGTTGAACAGGCGCTTGGTGTGCTCTTCAAGCCGAAACACGGCCGTACCGCGTGGCGTCATGTAGGCGCGAATGCCCTCGAAGCAGCCGACCCCATAATGCAGCGTGTGCGTGAGAACGTGCGTCGTCGCCTCCCGCCACGGCTTCATATCACCGTCCATCCAGATAAAACCATCGCGGTCGGCCATGCTGCTCATCGGTGTTGCTCCTGCAAATGCGCGGATCGCGCGGGCTAGAGGGTGTTATGCAGTGATGAATCGCTGCGGTGGAAGGCAGTTTTTGCGCAGTGCAAGGAACGAGGCGCAGCGAATGGTTGTTCCATTCGCAAGTCTCGTGACGTAGCAATGCGCAAAAACTGTCCCACCCCGAAGGGTTGCTGCCCCAAAAGCCCCCATGCTGCGTTGCGAACCCTTGGCCTAGAACCACTAGGCCTGAGGATTCGCGCCTTACTTGGCGGCTTTTGGGGCAGCAACGCAGCGACTCATCACTGCATAACACCCTCTCAAGAAGGCCGGTATTGTAAGGAACATGCCTGCCCTTCTGCCGCCGCCCAAACGCATTCTCTTAATCCGCCTCTCGGCCTTCGGCGACGTGGTGATCGCCACCGGCTTGCTGCACGGGCTGAGACGCGCGCATCCCGAGGCCGAAATTGACTGGCTGGTGCAGCCGGAGTTCGCAGCACTACTGCGCACCCAGCCCGCGATTGCGAATGTCATGGTGTGGGAGCGCAAGCACTGGCGACAGCTGTTTCGCAGCGGCCGCTGGCTGGCCTTGTGGCGCGCCATCCGGGCGTTTTCCGGCGCGCTGAAAGCCCGCGACTATGACTGGGTGATCGACGCCCAGGGCCTGCTCAAAAGCCGCGCGCTCGTCCGCTTGGCGGGTGGCAAATGGCGGATCGGCTATGACTCGAAGGAGCCCGGCAAACACTGGCTGCATCAAGTGGTGCCGCGCTTCCCTGAGGCGCATGTGCAGCGCCGCTACATCGGCGATGAGCACGCATCAATGCTGAAGGCGCTGACGAAACTGACCGACGTCGTTCCGCATCTTGAGCTGCCTGCCGCCAAACCCGACAAGCCGTATCTCGTCGTCGCGCCCTACACCACGCGCCCGCAAAAACATTGGCCTGAGGCGCACTGGACCACCCTGCTGAAACAACTCGCTGCCGACGGTCATCGCGTGCTGATTCTTGGCGGCCCGGCGGATGCCGCGGCGGCGGCGGCGCTTATCGCCGCCTGCAACAGCCCTGCCATCGAAACGCTGGCGGGCAAAACCAGTCTGCTCGACGCAGCAGAATGCATTGCCAACGCCACGGCCGTTATCGGCGTCGATACCGGGCTCACCCACCTGGGCTTTGCGCTGCACCGACCGACCATTGCGATTTTTGGGTCCACCCGACCCTATGCCCAAGCACGCGACGCGCACTCGGCCGTGCTGTTCGTTGATCTGCCCTGCGCACCTTGTGGCCGTCATCCGACCTGTAACGGCCGCTGGGATTGCCTGGTGCAACTGACACCGCAGAGCGTCATCCATGCGCTGCGTGGCGTGCTGAAGCCGGATTTTCCACCGCCGGGATCGCAGCTCTGACCCCGTGAAAACCCCTGGCGCTGCTGGCATCATGCCTTGCCGGGATCGCAGCGCCGGTTCTCCAGCTTGCCGTTTTTCTACCGCGTTATCGCGATCACCGGTTCACGCCATGTCCCCTGTCACGCCCGCCTGGTCACTCGTCGACAAGACCCATCTGGTGCCCTGCCCGCTTTGTGATAGCCGGCAGTTCCGGGTGTTGATCGAGAGCGATCGCTACGACATGGACTTGCAGACCGTGGGCTGCATGGGCTGCGGCCTGACGATGAGCAATCCGCAGCCCACACCCGCCGCGCTGGACGAGTTCTACACCCACCATTACCGGCACTACTACCAGAAGGTCGAGCAGCCCAGCGAGGCGTACATCCGCGAATACCGCAAGGACGAGCGCGCGGCGGAGACGGCAAGCTATCTGCGGGCGCAAGGGGTTTTGCCCAAGGACGGCAGCGTCCTCGATATCGGCGCGTCCGAAGGCTGCATCCTCAAAGCACTGCGCGATCTTGAACCCGGCCTGCATCTGGTTGCGGTGGAGCCAAATCCCACCTTCGGCGCGTTCGCCGTCACCCATGCCGGCTGCACGCTGCACCCGAGTCTGGAACCGGTGAAGGCGGCGGGCAGCCGCTTCGATCTCATCATCCTCAACCATGTCTTCGAGCACCTGGCCTCGCCGGTCGATTACCTCCAGGAGCTGAGCCAGCTGCTGACGCCGCGCGGCTGCATCTACATCGACGTGCCCGATCTCGCGCATTACACCGGGCTCGAAAGCCTGCACATCGCGCATCTCTATCACTTCAGTCAGCGCACGCTCTCTGCCGTGGCGCGCCGCGCCGGTTGCGAGGTGAAGGCGCTTGAGGCGCATGCGCCGGTGATGCACCCGAAGTCGATCCGCACCTTGCTGAAAGCCGGCGGCAAACCCGCCACGACGCCGCCTTCCTTCCTGCCGGAAGGCTGGGACTTGTTGCTGCGCATCAATCGCAAGGCCGGTCGTTATCACCGTCGTCGCTGGTCACTCTCACGTCGCCTCAAGCTCTGGCTGACGACACGGCTCGGCCGCAAGGCGAGCGTCGTCGCATGCTGAGCGAGCTGCCCTCGTTCTTCGACTGGTTGCAGGCACAGCCGCAGCCTTCCAGACCCTGGCTCATCCTCGGCAAGGGACCCAGCTTCAGCAGGCGCGCCGAGTTCGACACCAGCGGCTATCGCTTGATGAGCCTCAACCATGTGGTGCGCGAGCTGCCCGTGGATGCCGCGCACCTCATCGATATCGACGTGGTCACCAGCTGCGCCGAGGCCTTGATCGCCAACGCCGGCGTGCTGGTCATGCCCTGGTTTCCGCACCAGCACAACAAGGTCGGCGAGATTTCGCTGCCGGAGTGGATAGAGCGCATCCCGGCGCTGGCCGCGCTCGCCGCCGCAGGGCGGCTTTGCTGGTACGACTTGGCCGTATCTCCCGTGCGCCACGGCCCGGGGCCGGTCGTGCAGGCCACTTTTTTCAGCGCCGAAGCCGCCTTGAGTTTGCTGGCGCTGGCCGACGTGCCGCAGCTGCGATCGCTGGGCATCGACGGCGGGCAGCAGTACAGCGAGCGCTTCGAGGACCTGAGCGCCGTCACCCGCCTCAACAACGGCCATGCGAGTTACGACCTGCAATTTGCCGGCATGGCCCGCACCCTGTTCAAGACCGGCGTCGATTTCGCACCGCTGGACATGCCCTCGCCGATCGAGGTGCTGGTGGGCAGCGAGGAGCCGCAGCGCCTGGCGGTGAAGGTGCTCGAATACTCGATCCGGCGGCACTCCAGCGTCTCCGTTCGGGTGCGGGCGCTACACCGCTGCGGCATCGAGTTCCCGCTGCCGCGCGATGCCAAGAATGCACCGCGCACGCCGTTCTCGTTCCAGCGCTTCGCCATCCCCATGCTCTGCGGCTATCGCGGCCGTGGCATCTATCTCGACTCCGACATGCTGGTGTTCCGCGACATCCGCGAGCTGTGGTCGTTTCCGATGGCGGGCGCCGAGGTGCAGGCCGTGGCAGAACCAGGCAGCAGCGGCCGCAAACCGCAGTTCAGCGTGATGCTGCTGGACTGCGCGCAGCTCGCCGACTGGACGCCAGAGCGCATCATTGCGCGGCTGGACTCGGGCGAGCTGAGCTACGAGAGCCTGATGTTCGAGATGGCGGTGGCACGTAGCGTGAAGAGCGATCTGCCGCAGCGCTGGAACGCGCTGGAAACCTACACCCGCGGCGACACGGCGCTGCTGCACTACACCGACATGACGCGGCAACCCTGGGTCACCACCCGCAACCCCAACGGCGGGTTGTGGGTGCAGGCGCTGCTGGAGGCGATCGACGAGGGCTTCATCACCACCGCCGAAGTGGAGGCCGACGTGGCTTCCGGCTGGGTGCGGCCTTCACTGCTGCTGCAACTCGAACACCGGGCCGCAACACTCGGCTGGCGCTGGCCGCTCGCCAAATGGCTGGACCGCAACTTTGTTCCGCCCTACAAGAAACCGCGATCGGCCTGAGTGGGCGTTGCAGCGACATCCAGCGGCAGGTAGGCACGCGGCCAGAGCAGACGCTTGAGGCGGTGACCCAACAGATATTTGCTGGCCCGCTGCCAGGACGAGCGTCGCGCGGGCGAGGCCTGGAACAGCGCGTCTGCATGGCGCCACACGAAGCGGAACATCGCCCAGCCAAACAGGGCGTGATACCAGTCCAGCCATTGCCGCTGCAGCTGCTGGATGAAGTGCTGCTGCGGGCCCGGATAGGCCGCCATCGCCGTGAACCGCTGTGCATAGAGCCGCAGGGTGGTGAGCCGACGCTGGGCGGCATCCTGCCGCGGCGGCGCGCAGGTGATGGCTTGCCCATGCCGGCGGTAGTCCACCAAAACCTCGTCGAGATACACCAGCCGACCGGTATTGCTGGCGACGAAGGCGAGCCACCAGTCGAAGTAGAGACCTGTTGGCGTATCGCACGCAGCCGCCAAAAGACTGCTGCGGAACAGCATCGCGTGCCCAGATACCGAGTTACCGAAAAGAAAGGCACGCGGGTCGCTGCCCTGCACCATGCGCATGTCGTCCGACATGCGACGGTTCAGGGGTTGACCGTTGCCATCGACGAAGCGGCTGTTGCAATAGATCGCGGTGGCATCGCCCAACTGCTCGAACAGACGGCGGGTTTTTTCGGCGTGCCAGACATCGTCCTGATCGCAGGGCGAGATCAGCTCGCCGCGACAGGCGGCAAAGCAGCGGGCGAAGTTACCGTTGAAGCCGAGGTTTGTCTGCGCGGGCAATACGCGAACGCGCGCATCCTGCGCGGCATAGCGATGCATCAGGGTCAGCGTACCGTCGCTGGAGCCGTCGTCCGACACCACGATCTCCAGGTTCGGATAATCCTGCGCCAGCAGCGAATCCATCTGCTGCGCGAGATACTGCTCGCCGTTGTAAGTGGTGAGTGCGATCGACACCAAAGGCAGCGCGGTGTTCATGACCACAGCTGGCTTGGCAAGGCGACCGCCTGTTTGCGCCGCAGCTGCCAGGGTGCGGTGACGACCGCGGCGATGCGGGCTGCACTGCGCACCGCTTTTTGCCGCCGTCCCACCAGCGCATCCAGCAACAGCGCCAACAGGCTGGGGATCAAGGTGCCCAGTGCGCGCAACACCAGCAGGCCCACGGATTCACCCAGCTTCCGGCGCAGATAGAGCTTGGAGCTGATGTAGCTGTAGTGGCGGATGAAGGTGGTGCGCACGCTGGGATGCGAGGAGGTCTGCGCCCTGTGGCAAGCCACGGCCTGCGGTGCCAAGATGACGGCGAGCCGCAACTGATGGGCGCGGATGCATAGCTCCTCGTCTTCCCAATACAGGAAAAACCAGGGGTCGAAGCCGCCGATCTCGTGGAACAGCGCCGCACGCACCAGCAGCACCGCGCCACTGACCATCTCGCAGCACAGCTCGCCATCCGGCACCCGATACGCAGGCCGCGTGCGGCCGCGGCTGTGGAAGAACGGCCGGTGATTCTCCTGCACGCGCCCGTCGGCATAGACCAGCCTCGGCACCGCCAGCAGCGCATCGGGGTGCCGATGCAGACAGTCGACCAGTTTCAGAAGATCTTCGGCATCGATACGGCAGTCCGGGTTCAGCAGCAGCGCGAACGGCGTGGTGCAGTACCGCACCGCGAGATTGTGAGCATTACCGAACCCGACATTGGTCGGCAGGCGATGCACCGTTGCCTGCGGTAGGTGGGTGGCGATCCACGGCAGCGTGTCGTCGCAGCTGGCGTTGTCGACGATGGTGAGCTTGGGCAGCGCGGCCAGCTGCGGCAGCAGAGCCTGCAAGGCGCAGCGGCTGTTGTAGGCGACGATGCAGACCGTGACCTGATTGAGGTCACCGCCGATGGCATCGGCAATGTGGGCGTCATTCATTGTTTAGTTCGCACGCACGGCCGATGCCATCAGCTCGGACGCCAGCGCGGCGATCTGCGCAACCGGCAAGCCATAGAGCCCGCCGATCGCCTTTTGGGTCACACCGACGGTGCGGTGCTGCACGCCGACCGGCATCCATTCGGCGGAGGCATCCTTGAACAGGAAGCAGGCGACGCTGGGCGTGCCCTGCGCCATCGCCAGATGCAGCGGGCCGGAGTCGGGCCCGATGTGCAGCGCGGCGCGGCCGATGAGGGCGGCGAGTTCCGGCAGCGACAAGGTGCCAGCGTGACAGACGACGCCAAGAGACTCCAAGGCGGGACGCACGACCGCCAGCCTTTGCTGCTCGCGTGTCGAAGGGCCGCAACTCACCACGATAGGCGCACCGGGCAGGCGATGGCGCAGCGCAATCACCAGTTCCAGCAACGTCGCGGGCGGCAGGCTACGCAGGTCTTCGGAGGCAAACGGGCTGATGTGGATGTAACCCGGCGGCAATGAAAAGCGAGCCAGATCCACGCCTGACAAGTCCAGCCCGAAGCGCACCGTGTCAGCCAGCTGCAGCGACGGTTGAAACGCCGTCAGCTTCTGCCAGTACATGGGCTCGGCACCCCAGGGGTGATCGATAACGGCATCGTGCAGCAGCGGCCACAGGCGCTTCGATTGATTGCGATTGAGACGACCCAGACGATATTTACCGCCACTCCAGGCCGTGAGCAGGGTCGCGCGATCGCTCGCTCCAGGATTAAGCACGAGGTCGTAGCGCGCCTTGCGCAACTGCCCGCACAGCGTCAGCAAGCCCCGCAGGCCGCGATGCTGCTGCGAGTCCATCACCAACACCTCGTTGATGCCGGGCAGGTGTTGCATCAGCGAGCGATGCGCCGCGCGCACCAGCACATCCAACCTGGCCTGTGGATAGCGCGCGCGCACGGCCTGGATCAGCGGCAGGGTGTGGATGAGGTCGCCGAGATAGAGCGTCTCGATGACGAGAATGCGTTCGGGCGAGGCCGTGCGGGATGTCAGCTGGTCCGTCATTTCGCGCCCATTGCCTTGGCCACCCTTTCAGGTAGCTCTTTTGAGTTTGCGGCTATACCAGTAGTCTATCTGGCAACTTGCAGGGCTCAAGCGCGTCCCTATCGAAACGCGTCGGGCCACTGCTGATCTGAATCGTCTCAGCAGATTTCTCTCTGCGACACATCACCAGAACCCTTTCGGCGGCAATGTCTAAAACTATTCTTGTGACCGGCGGTGCCGGTTTTATCGGCTCTGCGGTGGTTCGTCAGTGGATCGCCGAGACGGACTGGCGGATTGTCTGCGTCGACAAGCTCACCTACGCCGGCAATCTCGCGTCGTTGGCACCGGTGCAGTCGCACGCGCGTTTCCGCTTCGTTCGCGCCGACATTGCCGATGCTGCTGCCATGCAGACCCTGATGACTGAGACGCAACCTGCTGCCGTCGTGCATCTGGCGGCCGAGAGTCATGTTGATCGCTCGATCACCGGCCCCGGCGAATTCATCCAGACCAATGTCGTTGGCACCTATGTGCTGCTCGAAGCCGTGCGCGCTTACTGGATGACGTTAGGCGATGCGGCCAAAGCCAACTTTCGTTTTCACCACGTCTCCACCGACGAGGTTTACGGAACACTCGGCGACGATGGCGCCTTCGACGAGAACACCGCCTACGCCCCCAACTCGCCCTACAGCGCCAGCAAGGCCGGCAGCGATCACCTGGTGCGCGCCTGGCATCACACCTACGGCCTGCCGGTGGTCACCACCAACTGCTCCAACAACTACGGGCCGTATCACTTTCCCGAAAAGCTCATCCCGCTGATGATCCTGAATGGCCTCGCTGGCAAGCCGCTGCCGGTCTATGGCGATGGTCTCAACGTGCGCGACTGGCTGTTCGTCGAAGACCACGCCCGCGCCATCCGCGCTGTGCTCGAACGCGGCCAGGTCGGCGAAACCTATTGCGTCGGCGGCCGTGCCGAGCGCACCAATCTGGATGTGGTCACCACCCTCTGCACGCTGCTCGACGAGCTGCATCCCGCAGGCGCGCCGCACGCGAAACTCATCACCTACGTCAAAGACCGCCCCGGCCACGACCGCCGCTATGCCATCGACTGCACCAAGCTCGAAACCGAACTGGGCTGGCGGCAAGAGGAAACCTTCGAGACCGGCCTGCGCAAAACGGTGCAGTGGTATCTCGACAACCCCACCTGGGTCGAGGGCGTCACCAGTGGCAGCTATCGCCAGTGGATCGACAGCAATTACAGCGCGCGAGGCCAAGCATGAAAGGCATCATCCTCGCCGGCGGTTCCGGCACCCGGCTGTATCCACTAACCCACGTGGTCAGCAAGCAGTTGCTGCCGGTCTACGATAAGCCGATGATTTTTTATCCGCTGTCGGCGCTGTTGATGGCGGGCATCAACGAGATTCTGATCATCTCGACGCCGGAAGAAACGCCGCGCTTCCAAAATCTGCTGGGTGATGGCTCGCAGTGGGGCTGCCGCTTCGAGTACGCCGTGCAGCCCTCACCGGATGGCCTTGCGCAGGCTTTCATCATTGGCGAACAGTTCATCGACGGCGGCGCCTGCGCGCTGGTGCTGGGCGACAACCTGTTCTTCGGCCACGACCTGATGCCGCGCCTCACTGCCGCCGCCGCGCTCACTAGTGGCGCCACCGTGTTCGCCTATCCCGTGCAAGACCCGGAGCGCTACGGCGTGGTGGCTTTTGATGCCGAAGGCAAGGCCATCAGCATCGAGGAAAAGCCCGCAAAGCCCAAGAGTCGCTACGCCGTCACCGGCCTGTATTTCTACGACGCGCAGGTAGTTGAAATCGCGAAGAGCGTAAAGCCCAGCCCGCGTGGCGAACTGGAAATCACCGACGTCAATCTGGCCTATCTGCAAAAGGGCCAGCTCAACGTCGAACGCTTTGGCCGTGGCGATGCCTGGCTCGATACCGGCACGCACGACTCATTGATCGAAGCCGGGCAATTCGTGCAGACGCTCGAAAAGCGCCAGGGCCTGAAGCTCTGCTGCCCGGAAGAACTCTGCTGGCGGCAGGGCTGGATCAGCGATGCGCAGCTCGAAGCCTTGGCCAAACCGCTGGCGAAGAGCGGCTACGGCAAATACCTGCTCGGTCTGCTCGAACAGCCTCTCTTCTGAAAACACGTCGCCATGAACTGCATCAGTACAGATATCCCCGACGTCTTCATCCTCGAACCGAAAGTCTTCGGCGATGCGCGGGGCTTTTTTCTGGAGAGCTTCAACGCCGAGACCTTTGCTCTAGCGACGGGCCTCAGGCCCAACTTCGTGCAGGACAACCACAGCAAATCCGCCAGGGGAGTATTGCGTGGCCTGCATTACCAGCTACAGCAACCGCAGGACAAACTGGTGCGCGTGGTGCAGGGCGAGGTCTTCGACGTCGCCGTCGATGTGCGTCGTGGTAGCCCTACCTTCGGCAAATGGGTGGGCGTGCATCTGAGCGCCGAAAACTTCCGTCAGCTGTGGGTGCCGCAGGGCTTCGCACATGGCTTTCTGGTGCTCAGCGAAACCGCCGAGTTTGTCTACAAGACCACCGACTACTACAGCCCGGCCAGCGAGCGCGCCATCCTGTGGAACGACCCGACGCTGGCCATCGACTGGCCGAGCATCCCCGGCATGGCGGCACCTTCGCTGTCCGGCAAGGACCAAGCGGCGAAGCGCTTCACCGAAGCCGAAGTCTTCGCATGAAGCCGTTGGTCGTCACTGGGGCCACCGGGCAGGTTGGCTGGGAACTGGCGCGCAGCCTCGCGTCGCTGGGCCACGTGCTCACGCCCGACCGCCACGCGCTTGATCTCGCCAGACCGGAAACCATTGCGCCTTACCTTCAGCAGCATCGCCCGAGTGTCGTCGTCAATCCGGCGGCCTACACCGCCGTCGACAAGGCAGAGAGAGAACCGGCGCTGGCACATACCGTCAATGCGGAAAGTGTCGGGGAGCTGGCGCGGGTCTGTGCCGACCTCGACGCCTTGCTGGTGCATTACTCGACCGACTATGTGTTTGATGGCAGCAAGGCAGCCGCTTACGAAGTCGCTGATGCCCCCAAGCCGGTTTCGGCCTACGGGCGAAGCAAGCTCGCGGGCGAAGCGGCCATCGCGGCATCCGGCTGCCGCCATCTGGTCCTGCGCACCAGCTGGGTCTATGGCGGAAGGGGCAAGAACTTCATGCTCACCATGCTCAAGCTCGCCAACGAGCGGGAGGGGCTGAAAGTGGTGGGCGATCAATTCGGTGCGCCGACCTGGAGCCGCCTGATTGCCGACGTCACCGCTCAGCTGATCGCACGCATTCCCGAGGGCACGGTACCGCCGGTGTCGCTGCTGCATCTCACCGGTGCGGGACGCACCAGCTGGCATGGCTTTGCCAGCCGCATCGTTGAAACAGGCGCCGAGCTCGGCTTGTGCAAGGCGATTCCCGTGCAGGCGATCACCACGGCCGAATACCCGACGCCTGCTGCAAGACCCGCCAATTCCTCGCTGAGCCTGCAAGCCATCGAACAGACCTATGGCCTGCAACTGCCGCATTGGGAAACCAGCCTCAAACAGTGCCTGCAGGATCTCGCAGCCGCACGCGGCGGGCGCTAGTCGCGCGGGCGCTCGGTACGCGCAGCAACATCCACGGCGGACAAGGCCCACAGCGCGGCATATTTGTGGAAGGCGTATTGGGCGAGCACGTTGGCCAGCAACAGGCCACGGCTGCCCTCAAGTACCAGTCCGCGCAGGAAGTACTGGCTGAAGAACTCCCAGCCCGCCCGCAACACCGCCACCGGGATGTTGCCGCGCTTGCCCGCACGGTGCTTGGCTTCGGCCAGGAGACAGCCGTACTCGAGATGCTTGGCCGCAAGCTGGTGGTAATCACGAAAACTCAGGTGCTCGACGCGCCCGCGCAGCTGTTTCACGCTCGTCGTCGTCAGCACCGGCGTCTCGTGCACCGCCAATGACGGAAACCGCACGCTGGCGCGCGGATACAGCCGCGTCTGCGGCGCGCCAAAGCGCCCGGCAAAGCGCAGCGGCTTGCCGAACAGCCAGAGCTGCCAGCGGGCTTGATACGCGATGTTGCCGGGCTCACCAGCCAATAGGGTATCGATCTCCAGCCGCAGTTCCGGCGTGATGCGCTCGTCGGCGTCCAGCACCAGCACCCAATCGCCGAGAGCCGCATCGAGGCAGCGTTGCCGCTGCATGCCGAAGCCCGGCCAGTCGGTTTGATGCAGCTGGCTGGTGTAGCGGCGCACGATGTCGCAGGTGCCGTCGGTCGAGCCGGAATCGAACACCACCAGTTCGTCCGCCCAGCCCGTCACCGATTGCAGCGCCGGCTCGATGCGATCGGCTTCATCCTTGCAGATCATGCACACGCTCAGGCTGTGGCGACGCGGGCTACGGCCCTGCAACAGCGTCATGCCACCGCACCGAGATGCTGCTGCCACAGCGCGGTGACGAGTGCGCGCTGGGCCGTGAACATGTCCAGCGGCGCATCCATCGCCTCGCCGCGCAGCATCGTGCGATGTCGCCATGCACGATATTCGCGCTGCACTTCCAGCAAGGAATAGGCGCTGGTCGCAGGCCAGCAGCCGGCTTTTTCCAGTGCTTCGAGCTGTCGCCAGACATCGGTGTGAGCGATCACGGTGGGATGCTCGGCAGCATGTGCGAGCACCGCGTGCTGCACCAGAAACTCGACGTCGATCAAGCCGCCGGCGCCCTGCTTGATGTCCCAGCGACCGGCAGCGGGCTTGTTGAGATGCGCGCGCATCTTCTCGCGCATCTGAACGATCTCGTGGCGCAGCTTCTCGGGGTCTCGTTCGGTGGTGAGCACTTCGCGCCGCAGCGACTCGAACAGTTTCACCATGCGCGACGAACCCACCACCACGCGCGCGCGGCTCAGGGCCTGATGCTCCCAAGTCCAGGCGCTGCGGTGCTGGTAGTCGATGAAAGCACCGGTCGACACCACCGGCAGGCCGGAATTGCCGTTGGGCCGGAGCGCTAAGTCCACCTCGTAGACGCGACCCAGATGCGTCAGCGTGGTCAAGAGGTGCATCACCCGCTGCGCCAGGCGCGCCATCCAGGCCGATTGCGACAGGCTTTTTTCACCGCCGATGCTCTCGACATCCGGCGGATCGGCATCGTGCAAAAACACCACGTCGAGATCGGAGCCATAGCCCATCTCCAGCGCGCCGAGCTTGCCGTAGCCCAGCACCGCGAACTCGGCCGCCGAGCCGTCGGCGCGATGGCAGGCGCCATAGCGCGCCTTGAGATCGCGCTCGGCAAACTGCACCGCCGCCTCCACTGCCGCCTCGGCGAGCCAGGTGAGGCGATCGCTGACGCGCGGCAGCGGTAGGGCGTGGACGATATCGGCGGCGGCGATGCGCAGCGTCGTCTCGCGCACGTAACGGCGCAGCAAATCCATCGCCGCTTCGGTGTCGCCCACCGGTACCGCGGCCATGCGCGGCAGCAAGCCGTCGCGCAGGGCGGCGCGGTCGGGCGGGTGATAGAGCGTGCGCGAGTCCAGCAGTTGGTCGAGCAGCACCGGGTGACGCGCGAGCTCCTCGGCCAGCCAGGGGCTCGCCGCGCACAGCCGCAGCAACTGCATGCGCGCGGTGGCGGACTCGCGCAGCAGCGTCAGATAGGTGGAGCGGCCGATCACCGATTCCACCACCGCGAGCGCGCGCGACAGCGCAACGCCGGCATCAAAGCCGCTGCCCGCACTGGCTGACTCGCGGTCAACGGCCTGCCGATGGCTCTGCAACATCACACGAGGTGCGTCGGTTGAGTCCTCGTTGATGCGCAGCACCGCATCGCCCAGCGCCGGGATGAGCGTGGTGAGCCGCGACAGCGCGGTGGGCGAGGCATTGCGACAGCGGCTGCCGCGCCTAAGTGCGAGGACGGCCTCGCCGACACCGCTGGCGGCATCGCCAAAGCCCGCTTCGCAGAGCGCGACGACGGATTCGGGTGCGAGTGTTTCACTCTCGCTGCGCCACAGGGCGGCAACGGCGGCAGCGGCCGACGACGTAGCGACAGGCTCGGGCTCCGAAAAGACTTCCTGGAAAAGTCCGGCGACCAGAGCGCGATTGATGGTGAGCACGGCCGAGAACACCGCGTAGCTGGCAAAGCCCAGCCCCAGGGCCAGCGCCTCGCGCCGCTCGGGCGTGCTGGGCAGAGCATGGGTCTGCTCGTCGGCCCACATCTGCACCGCGTTTTCGGTGCGGCGCAACAGGCGATAGGCAGTGGCGAGCGAGGCGGCGGATTCCGGCGGCAGATGGCCGTATTGCACCAGCCGTTCGAGCGTCTCGCGCCAGCTGTTGTTGCGTAACTTGGGCTCCTGCCCACCGCGTACCAGCTGAAAACTCTGCACGATGAACTCGCACTCGCGAATGCCGCCATCGCCCACCTTGAGATCATCCGCCATCACCCGACGCACCACCGCGTCTTCTGCGATCTTGCGCTTGAGCTCGCGCAACTCGGCGATGGCGTTGAAGTCGAGGTAGCGCCGATAAACGAAGGGTGTGAGCTGCGCGAGCAGGGCTTCGCCCGCGACCAGATCACCGGCCACGGGGCGCGCTTTGACGAGTGCATAACGCTCCCAGTCACGGCCGTGGTTCTGGTAGTACTCGACCATCGCTTCCGCACTGATCGCCACCGGACCCGCGCTGCCAAACGGTCGCAGCATCAAGTCGACGCGGAACACAAAACCATGCTCGGTGCGGTCCGCCAGCAGCTTGACGAAGGCCTGCACCAGCTTGATGAAGTACTCGGCGTTGCTCAGCCGTGTCAGGCCATCGGTTTCGCCCGCATGCGAATAGGCAATGATGAGATCGATGTCGGACGAGAAGTTCAGCTCGCGCCCACCCAGCTTGCCCATGCCCAGCACGATGGGTTTCGACGGCAGGCCATGCGGCCCGCGCGGCGTGCCGAAACGGGGTTGCAACTGCGCGGCGGCGGCCTTCAGTGCGATATCGCAGGCGGCATCGGCGAAGCGGCTGAGGTCGGCCAGCGTCTCTTCGACGCTCGCGGCCTCCGCCATGTCGCGCACCGCGATGCGCGCCCACTCGAACAGGCGCGCGACACGCAGCTCGCGCGCCACGTCGCCGCCCGATTTGATGGCAGTGGGCGGCAGATCAACCAGCGTTTCCAGGGCGAGCCCTTCACGCTGCGCAAAGCCCTGCAGAAAGGGGCCGCAGGCGGCAAGCCACTGGGGTTTGAAATCGTCAGCCATGACGCAGTATGCCCGGCCGTTCGATAGAGCTGAACGCCCCAAACAAAAAGCCCCGCAACTTTCGTTGCGGGGCTTTTTGAACTGCTTGTAAAGCAAGCGGCTTGTTTTGACAGTCGACGCCTAGACGGCGTCGTTCGTGTCAGGACGACATTTAGAAATCGCCCATGCCACCCATGCCGCCACCACCACCGCCCTGCATCATCGGCTCATCCTTTTTTGGGAGTTCCGCGATCATGGCTTCGGTGGTCAGCAGCAGGCCCGCAACCGAAGCTGCGTTCTGCAGCGCCAGGCGGGTGACCTTGGCCGGGTCGAGGATGCCCAGCTCCAGCATGTCGCCGTAGGTGCCGTCAGCGGCGTTGTAGCCGAATGCGCCCTTGCCTTCCAGCACCTTGTTCAGCACGACCGACGGCTCAGCACCAGCGTTCTTGACGATCTGGCGCAGCGGCTCCTGAATCGCGCGACGCAGGATGTTGATGCCGATGGTCTGGTCGTCGTTGGCGCCTTTCAGCTTCTCGAGCACCACACCAGCGCGCACGAGGGCCACGCCGCCGCCGG
This sequence comes from Stagnimonas sp., assembly GCA_965279705.1. GTDB lineage: Bacteria > Pseudomonadota > Gammaproteobacteria > Nevskiales > Nevskiaceae > Stagnimonas. The sequence continues at coordinate 584,663 of OZ257257.1, read as the reverse complement.
CGACAATGCCTTCTTCGACGGCTGCGCGGGTAGCGTGCAGGGCGTCTTCAACGCGGGCTTTCTTCTCTTTCATCGCGACTTCGGTGGCTGCACCGACCTTGATGACAGCAACGCCGCCAGAGAGCTTGGCCAGACGCTCCTGCAGCTTCTCCTTGTCGTAGTCGCTGGTCGAGGTTTCGACCTGGGCCTTGATCTCGGAAATGCGCGCGTCGATCTTCGACTTCTCGCCCACGCCGTCGATGATGGTCGTGTTCTCTTTGTCGATGATGACTTTCTTGGCGTTGCCGAGGTCTTCGACCACGACCTTGTCCAGGCTCATGCCCAGCTCTTCGCTGATGACGGTGCCGCCGGTGAGGGTGGCAATGTCCTTCAGCATTTCCTTGCGGCGGTCGCCAAAGCCAGGAGCTTTGACAGCGGCCACTTTCAGGATGCCGCGCAGGTTGTTGACGACGAGGGTGGCGAGGGCTTCGCCGTCCACATCTTCAGCAACGATGAGCAAAGGACGGCCGGACTTGGCCACGCCTTCGAGCACGGGGAGCAGATCGCGGATGTTGCTGATCTTCTTCTCGGTGATGAGGATGACGGGGTTCTCCAGAACCACCTGCTGCGCCTGAGCATTGTTGATGAAGTAGGGCGAGAGGTAGCCGCGGTCGAACTGCATACCTTCGACGACATCCAGCTCGTTCTCAAGACCTTTGCCTTCTTCAACCGTGATGACGCCTTCGGTGCCGACCTTGCTCATCGCCTTGGCAATGATTTCGCCCACCGCTGCATCGGCATTGGCCGAAACGGTGCCGACCTGTGCGATCGCCTTGATGTCGTTGCTCGGCACCTTGCGCGCGATCTTCTTGATCTCGGCGGTGACGGCCTCCACGGCCTTGTCGATGCCGCGCTTGATGTCCATCGGGTCCACGCCGGCGGTGACCGACTTCAGGCCTTCGTTGACGATGGCCTGAGCCAGCACGGTGGCGGTGGTGGTGCCGTCGCCGGCGGCGTCGTTGGTCTTCGACGCGACTTCTTTCACGAGCTGGGCGCCCATGTTCTCGAACTTGTCCTTCAGCTCGATTTCCTTGGCGACGCTGACGCCGTCCTTGGTCACGGTGGGAGCGCCGTAGCTCTTGTCGAGAATGACGTTGCGACCCTTGGGGCCGAGCGTGACGCGGACGGCGTTGGCGAGAATGTTGACGCCAGCGACCATACGGGTGCGGGCGTCGTCACCAAATTTGACTTCTTTAGCTGCCATTTGAGATTCCTCTAATTAGATCAGTGGTTTACTTGGTGAAGACGGCCATGATGTCGTCTTCGCGCATCACGACGTATTCCTTGCCTTCGATCTTCACTTCAGAGCCGGAATACTTGCCGAACAGCACGGTGTCGCCGACTTTCACGTCCATTGCATGGACTTTGCCGTCATCGCCACGCTTGCCGGTGCCGACGGCGAGAATCTCGCCACGCACGGGTTTTTCAGCGGCCTGGTCGGGGATGATGATGCCGCCAGCGGATTTCTTTTCTTCTTCGAGACGCTTGACGATCACGCGATCGTGCAGGGGACGCAGGTTCATGGATGCTCCTGAGGAGTTAATTGAAAGGACTTCAGTTTTTTGAAATCAGGGGTGCTCCGAGGAGGCGCTTCTGTTTTGTTAGCACTCTCCCCTAGAGGCTGCTAATTGTTGCGGACGAACCCGCAGGATTCAAGGGGGGCGGTCGTTTCAGGCTTTATTTGCAGGCTTTAGGCGGGTTTGGCGCCCGCCCATTAAACTCGGCGCGACTTATGAATCTTTCAGAACGCACCGCATCGCTCGCAGGCAGGCCACTGCCGGGCTCCCGGCTTGCTACGGTGCAAGCCGAGATATCACGTCCCGGCATCACCTTGCGATTTGCCGATATCGCGCTGGAAGCCGACTACCTGCTTGATCGCGCCAGTGGCTGTGCCGCCCAGGCACGAGGTGGCTTGCTGCTGTTCACAGTGCTGATGGTGGGGTTCCAGCTTCTCGATCTACTCGCACTGGGCATGCACTACCCCCGACAGGTGACGCACATCCTGATCTGGGTGCTGACCCCCGTCTTCGTCATCGCCTGGGTCTGCATGCGGCTCAAGCCCTGCAAGCCGTGGATCGTGCCGATCAACATCACCACGATGGTGATTGCGGGGCTGACGCTGGCCTGGGTGATCCCGCAAATGGTCATTACCGCCGATCGGCCGCCGTATGCCAACGAATCCCTGCTGCTGTATGTCGCGGTGATCTACTTTTTATCGGGGGCGATGTTCCATGCGGCCCTCAGCATCGGGCTGTCGATCAGTGCGGTTTTCATCCTGAGCATTGCTGCCAGCAAGGTGGATTTTGGCGTGGTGGTCTACAGCGCTTTCTTTCTCGTGGCCTTCAACCTGGTGTGCGCGATTGGCCGCTACATGCTGGACAAAACCTATCGCCGCAACTTTCTCACCCGCATGATTGCGGTGGAGCTGGCCGAGCGCGATCCTTTGACCGGCATCTACAACCGTCGCGTTTTTGAAGATCGTCTGGATATCCTGTTGCGCCAGTCGCTGCGCGAGCAGAGCAGCCTCACCGTGCTGGCGCTCGACATCGACAACTTCAAAGCCATAAACGACAGCGGCGGTCATGCACTGGGCGATACCGCGCTATGTGCTTTGGCCGATGCTTTACAGGACATCGTGCGCCACCCGCTGGACTGCATCGCCCGATTGGGCGGCGATGAGTTTGCAGCGCTTTGGATGGGTTTGCCGCCCGAGGAAATCGAAGGCCGCATTGCCGATCTAACCGCCCGGTTCGCCACCCGCAGCGCTGCGTTGACGCAGCGATTGGGCACGACCACCACGCTCAGCATGGGCATAGCCCACGCCAACAATACTGACGGCTACAACAAAGAGTCCTTGCTGCAAGCCGCCGATGCCGCGCTTTACCGCGCCAAGGCACAAGGACGTGCGCGAGCGGAAATCCAGCAGCTGCCACCGTTACAATCCGCGCCGCAACCTCTCTGATCGCCCTCTACACGGAGTTACCCATGAAATACGGCCGCAAAGTCGCCATCGTTGGCGGCAGCCGCATACCGTTTGCGCGCAGCAACACTGCCTACTCGACCAAATCCAACCAGGAAATGCTCACCGCCGCCTTCAAGGGTGTGGTGGACAAATTCCAGCTGCATGGCGAGGCGCTCGGTGAAGTCGCTGCCGGTGCGGTGCTCAAGCACTCGCGCGACTTCAACCTCTGCCGCGAATCGGTGCTCTCCTGCGGTTTGAGTGCCGCGACACCTGCCTATGATTTGCAGATGGCCTGTGGCACCGGGCTGCAATCAGCGATCAACATCGCCAACAAGATCGCGCTCGGCCAGATCGAGAGCGGCATCGGCGGCGGCACCGACACCACCTCGGATGCCCCCGTTGCCCTCAACGACAAGCTGCGCAAGATTCTGCTCGAAGCCAACCGTGCGAAGACCACCGGCCAGCGCCTTGCAGCGCTTGCCAAGTTCCGCCCCGCCATGCTGGCCCCGGCTATCCCCAATAACGGCGAGCCGCGCACCAAGATGAGCATGGGCGACCACACGGAAGTGATGGTCAAGGAGTGGAAAATCTCCCGCGAAGCACAGGATCTGCTCGCCTACGAGAGCCACAAGAAAGCCGCTGCCGCCTACGACGCCGGCTTCTATGACGACCTCATCGTGCCGTTCGGCAAGCTCACCCGCGACAACAATCTGCGCGCCGACATCACGCTCGAAAAGCTGGCTTCGCTCAGCCCCGCCTTCGACAAAAAATCAGGTCGCGGCACGCTGACCGCCGGCAACTCCACGCCGCTCACCGACGGCGCCTCCGCCGTGCTGCTGGCCAGTGACGAGTGGTGCAAGGCCAAGGGCTTCAAGCCGCTGGCCTATCTCACGCACTGCCAGACCGCCGCCGTAGACTTTGCCGGCAACGAGAAGGAAGGACTTCTGATGGCCCCCGCCTATGCCGTGCCGCAGATGCTGGCGCGCGCGGGCATCAAATTGCAGGATTTCGACTTCTATGAAATCCACGAAGCCTTTGCCGGCCAGGTGCTGTGCACTCTCAAGGCCTGGGAGAGCGACGACTACTGCCGCAACAAGCTCGGTCTTGCCGGCGCCTTGGGCTCCATCGACCGCGCCAAGATGAATGTGAAGGGCGGCTCGCTGGCAGCGGGTCACCCGTTTGCCGCAACCGGCGGCCGCATTCTGGCCTCGCTGGCCAAGATCCTCGACGAGAACAAGGGCGGCCGTGGATTGATCTCGATCTGCGCCGCGGGCGGTTTGGGCGTGACCGCGATCATCGAAAGATAGCGCGCTGCGGCATTGCCAAAGCGGCCCTCGCGGGCCGCTTTTTTGTGTACGAAGCACAAAGGGCATACTTCTCGCGTGCGAGGAAATCGTTAACTAAAAGGGATTACCCAACATGAGTAGTTTCACCAGAACCAAACCCATCGACCCCACCGCCAATCACGGCCTCAAGCGCTGCCTGACGGCTTGGGATCTCACCCTGCTCGGTATCGGCTGCATCATCGGCACCGGCATCTTCGTGCTCACTGGCGTCGCCGCCGCACAGCATGCGGGCCCGGCGATTGTTCTCTCCTTCGTCATCTCCGGCCTAGCCTGCGGTTTCGCAGCACTCTGCTACGCGGAACTCAGCAGCGCCATCGGAGGCAGCGGCAGCGCCTACGGCTACGCCTATGCGGGCATCGGCGAGTTCGCAGCCTGGGTGATCGGCTGGATTCTGCTGCTCGAATACGCTGTGGCCACCGCCACCGTTTCCATCGGCTGGTCGGGCTATCTCGGCAAGATCATGGAAGGCTTTTTCAACATCACGTTGCCGGTGGAATACACCTCGGCACCGGGTGAAGTGGCGGGTGCCGTCGCCAATATCCCGGCGATGGGGATAGTGCTTCTACTGTCGGTGCTGCTGTGCTGGGGCGTAAAGGAATCAGCTCGCTTCAACGGCGTGATGGTGATGGTGAAGCTCGCCACCATCGTCGCCTTCATCGCCATCGCCGGCCCGCACGTCAACACCGAAAACTGGCACCCCTTCATCCCGCAGCGGGTGGTGGATGCCGATGGCGTCGGCCACTACGGTTTTCTGGGCGTGACGACTGCCGCCGCACTGATCTTCTTCGCCTACATCGGCTTCGATGCCGTCTCCACCGCCGGTGAAGAAGCGATCAACCCGCAGCGCGATCTGCCCATCGGCATTCTGTCTTCGCTGGCCATCTGCACCGTGCTCTACATCATCGTCTCGGCCATCCTCACCGGCGTGGTCCCGTATGCGCAGATCGACATCAAGGCACCGGTCGCCGCCGCCATGGGCACGCTCGGCATCCCCTGGGCCAAGGGCATGATTGCGACCGGTGCAATTTTCGGCATCACTACCGTCATGCTGGTGCTGTTCTACGGCCTCACCCGCGTGGTACTGGCAATGAGCCGCGATGGCCTGCTGCCCGCCCGCATGGCAGCGGTGCATCCCAAGACGCAGACGCCGGTGAAGCTGATTCTCGGCGCCGGTGTGGTGATCTCGCTGATCGCCGGTTTCTTCCCCATCGGTAAGGTGGCGGAGTTGGTGAACCTCGGCACGCTCGGCGCGTTCTTCCTGGTTTGCGCCAGCGTCATCATGCTGCGCAAGACGCGCCCCGATATGGCCCGCCCGTTCAAGACCCCGCTGGTGCCCCTCATCCCCATTCTCGGCATGGGCTTCTGCGCCTGGCTGATGGTGAGCCTGCCGGCCTTGACCTGGATTGGTTTCGCGATCTGGATGAGCGTGGGCCTCGTGGTGTATTTCACCTACTCGCGCAGCCATAGCAAGCTCGCAAGCGCCTAAACTGACGCTGCTTCAACAGCCCCCGGCCACGAGCCGGGGGTTTTTGTTTACGGATTAAGGAATGGGTGAAATGGAAAAACTCTTCGCAGTCATCGACGCCCTCAATAACTTCCTGCTGTCGGTGCCGATGCTGGTTGGCCTGCTGCTCACCGGCCTGATCTTCACGGTGTGGAGCGGCTTCAGCCAGTACCGCTCGCTCACCCACGGCATCGCGCTGCTGCGCGGTAAGGGCGGGGTCGATACCGATAGTGGGCCCGGCGCGCTGACACACTTCCAGGCCCTCACCGCCGCACTCTCCGGCACCGTAGGGCTTGGTGCGATTGCCGGCATGGCGATTGCCGTCGAGCTGGGCGGGCCGGGTGCGATCTTCTGGATGTGGACGATCGGTATTGTCGGCATGGCGCTCAAGTCCACCGAGGTCACACTCGCCCTGCTCTACCGCGACGTCAGCGACCCGAAGAACCCGCACGGCGGCACCATGTTCGTCGCGCGCAACGCCATTGGCGGCACGGCGGGCAAGGTCATCGGCACCGCCTTCGCATTGGCGCTGCTGCTATTCGCCTTCACCGGCGGCAACATGTTCCAGACTTGGAGCGCGGCCGACACCACGCGCGAATACTTCGGCGTGCCGCCCTGGGTCTCGGGCCTCATCATCGCCACGCTCGCAGGCGTGGTCATCGTCGGCGGCATCTCTCGCATCGGCAATGTTACCAAAACACTCGTGCCGTTCAAATGCGGGCTCTATGTGCTGGCCGGCCTCTACGTGATTCTGCAACACGCGAGCGCGCTGCCGGACTTGATGAAACTCATCTTCACCAGCGCGTTTTCAGCCACCGAGGGCGCAGGTGCCTTCACGGGCGCGAGCTTCGGTGCGGCCTTCATGTTCGGTATGAAGCGCGCCTTGTTCTCCAGCGAGTCGGGCTTAGGGACAGCGCCCATCGCGCACTCGGCCGTGAAGACGCCAGAGCCCGTTACCGAGGGCGTGGTGGCAGGTCTTGAACCCTTCATCGACACCATCTTCGTCTGCACCGTCACGGGTCTCGTCATTCTCTGCACCGGCCTGTGGAACCGCCCGCCCGCACTCCACTTCGATGTGCCGCCGGCCATCGTCAAGGTGAGCGAAGGCCACTGGCAGCCGCAGCCGGTGATCTTCAAGGGCACCGAACAGCTCAAGGTCGGCGCGCCGGTGTTCATGGTGCTCACCACGCCTGAGGGCCGCGTGCGCAACTACGGCACGGTGGACTCCGCCCCCGAGGTCGCCGCCGATGCGCTGAAGGTGAACTGGCGCCCGATCAAATCCACCACCCGGCCGGATGTCGCCGAGAGTGGTCTCTTCGCGGACTACCGTGGCGCGACCTTGGTGGCCAAGAGTTTCGACAGCGTGCACGAGGGCCTGGGTCGCTGGCTCATCACCATCGCGGTGTGGGTGTTCTCGCTCTCCACGCTCATCAGCTATGGCTATTACGCCGAGCAGGCGGTGATCTTTCTCGGCGGGGCGAAGCACATCCTGCCCCTGCGCCTGCTCTGGTGTGCGGCGGCGGCACTGGCCTGCGCCGGCTGGCTCAAAACCAGCGAGCAGCTGGATTCGATCAGCTCCATCGGCATGGGTTTCATGTTCGCCATCAATCTGCCGATGATGCTGTTCCTGGGGCATCGCGCGATGTTTGCCTGGCACGATTATTTTCGCCGCCGCGCCTTGAAACTTGCGCAGAGCTAAACCAGTCTGCGTGGCATGAAAACCATGACCCTGGCCGCGCACGCGCAGCCCCCGAAAACCGGTGTGCTGCTGGTCAATCTCGGCACGCCGGAGGCCCCGACGCCGAAGGCGATCCGTGCCTATCTCAAGGAGTTCCTGAGCGACACCCGCGTGGTCGATGTCGAGCCCGCACTGTGGTGGCCCATCCTCAATCTGATCATCCTCAACACGCGGCCGAAGAAACTGGCAGCGAAGTACCAGGCGATCTGGACTGCCGAGGGTGGCCCTCTGGTCGCCATCGGCAGGAGACAGGCGACGGGTATTGCCCAGCGCCTGTCTGCCCGCACCGGCGCTGCGGTGCCCGTGGCACTGGCAATGCGTTACGGCGTGCCGGGGATAGAAGCCGCCCTGGCGGAGCTCGATGCGCAGGGCGTACGCCGCATCGTGCTGCTGCCGCTGTTTCCGCAGTACTCAGCCAGCACAACAGCTGCCGTGCTGGACGCCACTTTTGCTGCGCTGAGCCGTCGCCGCTGGCTGCCGGAACTCGTCACCCTCAACAGCTATCACGACCACCCGGGCTATATCGATGCGCTTGCTGCCAGTGTGGAAGCGCACTGGACAACTGCAGGGCGCGGTGCGCATCTGCTGATGTCGTTTCACGGTATTCCACAGCGCTACTTCGATCTTGGCGATCCCTACTTCTGTCATTGCCAGAAAACGGGGCGCTTGCTGGCAGAGCGCCTGGGGCTTTCAACCGCCGACTGGAGCCTGAGCTTTCAATCCCGCTTCGGCAAGGAACCCTGGATCAAGCCCTACACCAACGAGCATCTCGAAGCCTTGTCAGCGCGCGGCGTCAAGACACTGGACGTGATCGCCCCCGGCTTTGCAGCGGACTGTCTGGAGACGCTGGAAGAAATCGCCGTCGAATATCACGAGGACTTCGCGAAGCTGGGCGGCACATTGCGCTACATAGCTGCCTTGAATGACAACAGCGCACACCTGGATGCACTCACGGATTTGCTGCTATCCGCATTTGGCCATCCACAACCGGCACTGCTGGATCCAACAACCCTTGCGCAGCGTGCAGAGCATGCAATACGAACCGCTCAGTGAGTCAGAGTCGTCACTACCCGACGATTACCCGCAGCTGCGCCACTTTTCAGCACGACGTTTTCAGTCTGAATACGATCGGGTGCAATCCCTTCTTGTAAAAAAGCTGCACGCACTGCCGTCATGCGGGTGGCAGCCAGACTGGCCGCATCGGCTTCCTGCGCATCGGCATGAGCCGACACGTGCAACCGAGCCGCTGAGTCGGCCATGAGACGGCGCGCGAAAATCTTTGAATAGGCTTTTATGGCTGCCAGGTCGCTGCGGCCCAAGCGGATGCTGTTGTGGCGAAAACCCAGAACCAGTTCAGGCGCTTCGGCAACGATTGCGGACTGGCTGGCTGAACCCCGATTGCCAATGGGGCCCAGTACAACAGCAGGCGCAGTGACGCCGGTCACCGGTGACGGAGTGCCCGTGCCCGTGCGCGGTGCTGACGCAGGGCCAGCACGTTCACCCGCGCCGCAGCCCATTGCATTGACCGGCATCGCCAAAGGCGTCTTCGGGCAGCGGTCGACGCCATTGGCGACGCCGTCGAAATCCGTGTCCAGCGCGCACCCTTTTTGATCGACCACCGCGCCGGGCGTGCTGTATGGGCAATCATCGAGATCATCCGGCACACCATCGAGATCGCTGTCATCGCGGTGCGCGGGGCAACCCTTTGAATCGACCTGTACGTCCGGATGCGTATAGGGGCAATCGTCGATTTCATCGGAGACCAAATCGCCGTCACCGTCGACGATGTAAGGCGACTGCGCACCAGCAATGGCCGCGAGCAGAGCGCCAACCAACAGTAGCGAAATCCGGCGGATGGGTGCGGTCATGGGCTTAGGTGCGGATTCGGCTTTTCAGCGGATTTCTATGAACTAATTCAACTCTACACCACGCTACTCAATACATTGATCGTCATCGCATATTCGATGCCAAAAAAAACCCCCGCTAGTGCGGGGGTTTTTTACAGCAGATGCAACTTACTCGCCGGTTTTGACTTCAGCGCGGCGGTTGAGTGCACGGCCTTCAGCGGACTGGTTGTCAGCCTTCGGCGTGGTTTCACCATAGGCGAAGGTGCTGATGCGGCTGGCATCGACGCCCTTCTTCACCAGATAGCTGCGAACCGCGTTGGCACGGCGCTCAGACAGAGCCTGGTTGTAGCCCTCGGAACCGATCCAGTCAGTGTGACCAGCAATGTTGACGCGGAGGCTCTTGTAAGCGCCCGAGTTAACAACTTCGGCTGCGTTGTCGAGGATCTTCGTGCCAGCTGCGGTGATCTCAGAGCGGTCAAACTCGAACAGCACATCGTCGAACTGACGCGCACCGCCGCCAGTTGCCGGTGTGGTGTCGCGGGGGCAACCGTTGGCATCGACCAAAGCGCCGCGGGCACTGCCAGGGCAGCGATCGAGAGCATCCGGCACGCCATCACCGTCGGAGTCAAGCGTCTTGGAGCCACCAGCGACAGTGCCGGCAGCAGCCGTTGAAGCGAGAGCGGTCTTGGGGCCGACTGGCAACACGAGACCAACCTTGATGATCGGCTCGTTCAGCTGATCAATCTGGGGAAAGCTCTGTTCAACCTTGTCCAAGAAGGCCCAGCGATAGCGCGCATCGCCACGCAAACCCACGTCGTAACCGGCAACGTCAAACCATGAGATGAAACCCAAGCCGGCATCAACCATCGGCTGAGTGTCTTTTACACCGGTACCAAGCACATCCGTACGCTGCACGCCTGCACCGAACCCGAAGTACGGGGAAAACAGTTTTTCACGGCTGTAGAAGAACTGACCGTCGAGCTTCATGCCGTATTCACGCCAGAGAGCACCCGTGGCGCCGTTGCGATCATTGAAACGGGAATAAAAGGTCCCAAGTTCGACGTTCCAGTATTTGTTGAGCGTCTTGCCGGCACCGTAATACCAGCCCAAACCCTCTTCGGAGCCACGGTCGTTTTCATCGAACGTGTAGGCAAACATGGGGGAAACATAAGGGCGCTTGTCGAGGAACTCTTCCGCGTGCAGCGGCAGAGCCAGCCCGATGAGCGTGGCCGCAAGCGCGGCGCGGGTAGCGTTTTTCATTATTTAAAGCTCCAAGCGTTGTGAAATGGTGGCTACAGCAAAGTGATCAAAAGTGCAGCGCAACAAAATTATAGTCACTACCCCTATCCTTCCGCAAAGTAAAAAGCAGGCAATTTACTTGCCGCACTCTTGTCCCGACACCTTAATCGTAAATTACTGTGACTGATTTCCTGCTCGAATACGGAATGTTTCTCGCCAAGTCCATCACCTTGGTGTTGGCTTTATTGCTATGCCTGGCGGCGATATTAAGTGCGGCGCGCGAGGCGCGCCATCAAGAAACCGAGCGGCTGGATGTGGAGCCACTGAACGATCGTCTGGATCGCATGCGCGATGCCTTGGAATCCGAGCTTCTGGACGAAGCAGCACACAAGAAAATCGTTAAATCGCGCAATAAAGCTAAAAAAACGCTGCTGAAATCAATTGTCACGGAACGTCCCCACCTCTACGTACTTGATTTTGACGGCGATCTCGAAGCCTCTGCCGTCAGCCAACTGCGCGAAGAAGTCACCGCATTGCTGCAAGTGCTCAAGAAAGGTGACGAAGTGCTGCTGCGCCTCGAAAGCGAGGGCGGCCTTGTGCACAGTTATGGCTTGGCAGCGAGCCAACTCAAGCGTCTGCGTGACCGGCAGTTCAAGCTCACCGTTGCCGTCGACAAGGTGGCAGCCAGTGGTGGGTATTTGATGGCCTGTGTGGCCGACCACATCCTGGCGGCACCATTTGCCATTGTCGGCTCCATTGGCGTGGTGGCGCAGATTCCCAATGTCCATCGCCTGCTCAAAAAATACGATGTCGATGTCGAGTTGCATACCGCCGGCGTACACAAGCGAACGCTAACGATGCTGGGCGAAAACACTGACGCCGCGCGCGAAAAGTTTCGTGAGGAGCTGGAAGACACTCATAAGCTGTTTAAACAGTTCGTCAGCGAACATCGCCCGCAAGTGGCGATCGACAAGGTAGCAACCGGCGAGCACTGGTTTGGCACGCGCGCCTTAGCCATCAAACTGGTCGACGAACTGAAAACCAGCGACGACTATCTTCTGGAACGTGCGACCACCGCTGACTTGTATGCCGTGCGCTATCGCAAGAAGAAGCCACTGGCCGAACGCCTGCAACTGAGCCTGTTCAAATTGTTCAAGCCCGCCAGCGTCCATGCACTCGCGGCAGAGGTGCCGCAGCGCCAACACTTCATGCTGTAATCGTCGAATCGCCAATCACTGCTAATGGATGATCTGTGCCATGAAACTCCTCAGCGATACTTTTGAAGACGGTGGCATCATCCCCGGGCGCTGCGGTTTCTGCGTCAAGGATCCGAAGAGTTTTTTGCGGTTGTCGCAAAACCTTTCGCCCCATCTTGAATGGCGCAATGCGCCTGAAGAAACCCAAAGTTTCGTGCTGCTGTGCGTCGACCCCGACGCGCCTGCGACCAAACCCGATTACGTCAACACACCCGGCACCTTGATCCCTGCCAGATACCCACGCGGCAATTTCGTGCACTGGGTCTTGGTAGACATCGCGTCGACAATCACGCAGCTGGAGGAAGGTGGCTGCTCGCGCGCGGTCATCCCCGGCGGCAAACGCATCCCCGATGGGCCCGATGGAAGCCGTCAGGGCTTGAACGACTACACCGCTTGGTTCGCAGGCGACAAGAACATGGAAGGTCCATACCTGGGTTACGACGGCCCCTGCCCGCCATTCAATGACAGCATCCCGCATCACTACGTCTTCACGCTCTACGCACTCGACGTGCCGACATTGGCGGTGACCGGCAGATTCACGCTGGCCGATGTCAACAACGCGTTGCAAGGCCATGTGCTGGCAGAGGCGACGATCACCGGGCGTTACACCACCAACCCCGACATCCGCCTGAAATAGCTTTCAGCGCGCGGAACCGGCGGCATCGCGGACGGTCAATGCCCCTGCCGCACTCTGCGGTTTTTACCTGCAAAGGACACCACAAGATGTCTCGTCACACATTGCTCAACACTAGTCTCGCCGCTGCCGCCGTCGGCTTCGGCATCACCGCTGCGGTGTTATCGCTTTCCACCACCGCGCCGCAAATGGCGCATGCCGACCTGCCGCCTGCCATGGTTGCCGCGCCGAGCACTGGTGGCTTGCCATCACTGGCACCGATGCTGCGCGAGACGATGCCTGCCGTCGTCAACATTTCGGTCACCAGCAAGGTCGATGTGCAAAACCCGCTGGGGCCAATGATGGAAGACCCCAATTTCCGCCGCTTCTTCGGCATCCCTGACCAGCCGCAGCAACGCGAGGCACAGTCGCTGGGCTCCGGCACCATCGTCGATGCGGCGAAGGGCTACATCCTCACCAACGCGCATGTGATTGCCGATGCCGACGACATCAAGGTGCGCCTCTCGGACGACCGCGAGTTTGCCGCCAAACTCATCGGCAAGGATCCGGACAGCGATCTGGCCGTCATCCAGATCAAAGCCGAGCGCCTGAAGGCACTCACCATTGGCAATTCCGACGCCATGCAGGTGGGTGATTTCGTGGTCGCCATCGGCTCGCCATTTGGTCTGCGCCAGACTGCCACCACCGGCATCGTCTCCGGTCTCGGCCGGGCCACTGGCGGCGGCAACATCGAGGATTTCATCCAGACCGACGCCTCGATCAACCCCGGCAACTCGGGTGGCGCCCTCATCAACCTGCGCGGCGAACTGGTGGGCGTGCCGAGCCAGATCCTGTCGCGTAGCGGCGGCAACATCGGTATCGGTTTTGCCATCCCGGCCAATCTCGCCAAAAGCGTGATGGCGCAGCTGATCGAAACCGGCAGCGTTACCCGCGGCCGTATCGGTGTGCAGGGGCAGGACATCACGCCCGAGCTTGCCAAGTCGTTCGGGCTGCCCACAGCACGTGGCGTCGTCGTTTCACGCGTCGTGCCCAAAGGCCCCGCAGACAAGGCCGGTTTGAAGGTGGAAGACATCATCCTGCGCGCGAACAACCGCGAAGTGACCGATTTCGCACAGCTGCGCACCGTGATCGGCCTGCTGCGTGTGGGCGAAAAGGTGGAGCTGGAAATCCTGCGCGAAGGCAAGCCAAAAACCATATCGGTCGCGGTCGGCAAGGATACCGATGGCAGTGCCAGCGGCAGCTCGGTGCATCCCAAGCTGCAAGGCGCCACCTTCGCCGTTGCGGACGAGAGCAACACCGATGGCGATGCACGTGGCGTGGTCGTCGCAAAGATAGATCCGCGCTCCGCCGCCGCCCGTACGGGCCTGCGCCAGGGTGACGTCATCATCGGCGTCAACCGCAAGCCGGTGGCGGATATGGAGAGCTTCGCGAAACTCACCCAGGGCACAGGCGATCTGCTGCTGCATGTGCGGCGTGGCGAAGGGGCGCTCTTCCTGCTGGTGCAGTAAGAGCTCATTTCATCGTATCCAGCTCCGCCAAGTGAAGACTTGGCGGAGCTTTTTTATGCTTCACGGCACGTATACTTATCCTCATGTTGCATGACGATCTCGACCTCCTGGGCACCAAAATTCTGCGCCTGACTGCCGCCTTCCGGCAGGAGCGGCTAGAGAAGAAGCGCGCGTTGCAGGAACGCGATCGACTGCTGGCTTTGAACGCAGAACTCAAACGCCGCATTGAAGGTGTCGTCGAGCGCTTGCGCCAACTAGAACAGGAGGCTGCGCCATGAAGCCTGCCGCACCCACCGCCGACGCGATCACCATCAACGTAAAGATCATGGGCCGCGAGTACGCCGTGACCTGCCCGCCCGCCGAGCATGAGGCGCTGGTGGCTTCGGCAGAGTTCTTGAACGAGCGCATGAGTGGCATCAAAAAACGAGGCCGCGCGCTGACCGCCGAGAAGATCGCGGTGATGGCTGCGCTCAATCTGGCGCGCGAGTTCCTGACCTTGAAAGGCGATGACAAGGTGCTTCCGCACGACAATAAAACCAGCGACCGGGTCAAGCAGTTCGGGCGCGACATCGACACGGCTCTCAATAGCAGTGATTGAACGATGCGATCAAAAACATTCAGCGTTCGTACCGGGCGCTGCGGTGTATGATTTATGAGTGTCTCCTGCGGTGTTCGAGGGCCTCATCCAAAACCCTTGAGCCTAATTGAAAACCCCCGGGAGCCTTACTCGGTTCTGGCGTGCAGGCCCATCTCGTAATGGGAAGCCCGATGGCCGACGCGGTGCCCACTTGAGACAGTCGTCTCAAGGTCAGCGATGAACGTCACGGCACAGGCGGGAGACACACTTATTCGGGCCAGCGGCGCCACGCCGCTGGATTTGCAGGCTGCCAAGCGCAACTTGCGAAAGACGCTGCGAGCGCAGCGCAAAGCAATCCCTCTATCAGCACAGTGCAAGGCCGCGCGCGCCATTGCACAACGAATTTTTCGTTGCACCGTCATTAGACGCGCACGACGCATCGGGGTGTATTTGTCGATGGGAAGTGAGCTGCCAACAGGCCCTCTGATCGCAGCGCTCAAGGCACGCAAGATTGCAGTATTCGCACCTGTCATCTTGCGCGGCGCACTGCGCTTTCGGCTCTTGGTCGGCACACGTTTGCAGACACACGAATTGGGCATGCCTCAACCACGTAACGGAGTTGCCCTGCCCGCGTCGGCGATGGATGTGGTGGTGCTGCCCCTGCTCGGATTCGACGCACGCGGTGCGCGCCTGGGCCAAGGCGGTGGGTATTACGACCGGGCTTTGTCTCCATGCCGGTTCAGGCCTTATCGTCTGGGTCTCGCCTATGCCGCTCAGCAAGTCGATCGGTTGCCCGCCGAGCCCTTCGATCAACCGATCGATGCGGTGCTGACCGAGCGCGGCCTGCAACGATTCAACCGCCCTTTTCTGGATAGAACCTGATGCGCTACTGGCTGATGAAGTCCGAACCGGACGCTTTTTCCATTGATGACCTCAAGAAGCGCCCGAAGCGCATCGAGCCCTGGGATGGCGTGCGCAATTACCAGGCCCGCAACTTCATGCGCGACCAGATGCAAGTCGGCGACCAGGCGTTTTTCTATCACTCCAACTGCGACGTGCCGGGTATCTATGGCGTGATGGAAGTGGCCTGTGCCGCCTACCCTGACCCGACTCAATTCAACGCCAAGCACCATCACTACGACCCCACTGCAAAACTCGAAGAGCCACGCTGGTTTCTGGTCGAAATGCGCTACGTGCGTCATCTCAAAAAGCCCATCACGCTCGACATGCTGAAGCAGCATGAAGCCGACTTGCAGGGCTGCGCCGTGATCGCACGCGGCAACCGGCTGTCGGTGATGCCGATCCGCGCCGAGCACTGGCACACCATTCTCTCTCTCGAATAATCAAAGACCTCATATGTCCCAGTACCCAGCCAACGGCATCTCACTCGAAGCCGAAACTTTCGGCGATCCCCAGCACCCGGCAATCGTCCTTATCATGGGGCTCGGCTGCCAGCTGGTGGTGTGGCCCATCTCGCTCTGCGAGGCACTCGCGGCGGCCGGTTTTTATGTGGTGCGTTTCGACAACCGCGACATTGGTCTCTCTGAAAAAATCAAGGGCGAACGCGACCCGCAGTTCTTCAAGAACATTCTGCGTAGCAAGCTAGGTCTCAAAGTAAAAGCGCCCTACATGCTGGCCGACATGGCGAAAGATACGCTGGGCTTGATGGATTCACTGAACATCCAGCGCGCGCACATCGTTGGCCTCTCAATGGGCGGCATGATCGCGCAGACCTTGGCGCTGGATCACGCCGCGCGCTGCTTGAGCCTCACCTCGATCATGTCGAGCAGCAACAATCCCCGCCTGCCGCAAGCCAGCCTCAAGGTGCAGAAGCGCCTCGTGCGTCGGCCCAAGAGCAAGGAACGCGATGCCCTCATCGAGCACGGTGCGGAAACCTGGATGGTGCTGGCCAGTCCGCATGCCGTGCCTTCCGAAGCCGAGCGCCGCATGCTCGCCACACTGAGTATCGATCGCTCGATTTACCCGCGTGGCTACATCCACCAACTGCTCGCCATCCTCGCCTCGGGCAGCCGCCACAAACGCTTGCCGGAGATCAGGCTACCGACGCTGGTCATCCACGGCGAAGACGATCCGCTGGTGCCGGTTGCCGCTGGTTACGAACAGGCCAAGCTGATTCCAGGTGCGAAAATCGAAGTGCTGAAGCACATGGGTCACGACCTGCCCACGCCGCTGCTGCCACGCATCGCCACGCTCATCACCCAGCACGCAAGACCGGCCACGGCCTGAACGAAAACGCCCTGCACGAAGGCAGGGCGTTTTGCACCGCGGGTGCGCGTCAGGCTTGCGGCTTGACCCGCGTGGTGACGAGCACGCGTTGCAGAGCGACGAACTCGACCATGCCCCACACCACGGCGCTGGCGAGGCTCATGGCCGGATACGCTTTGAAGCTGTTGACGATGTCGCGCATGGCTGGACTCCTTTGAGTGTTTGACCAAGCACACCCTAAAGACGCTCTGTGACTGCCACATTGCAGTTTAGTGAAACCGTCAGGGCA
This sequence comes from Stagnimonas sp., assembly GCA_965279705.1. Lineage (GTDB taxonomy): Bacteria > Pseudomonadota > Gammaproteobacteria > Nevskiales > Nevskiaceae > Stagnimonas. The sequence continues at coordinate 567,498 of OZ257257.1, read as the reverse complement.
AGCATCTTGCCGCCTGCCCGCGCTGGCTACACTCGTCGCCATGCTCAACCCCTTGCTGCGCAATCGCACGCTGCCTGAACTCGTCGAAATCGAACAGCTGATTGCTGAAGGCGGCGCACACCTGCAAGCGCGCATTGCCTGCCAGGTGCAGGTGGGCAATCAGCAGTTGCCCGTGCACGCCATCACACTGGGCAACCCCTCACCCAAGGTGCCCGCCGTCGGCTTCTTCGGCGGCGTGCATGGGCTGGAGCGCATCGGTGCCGAAGTGGTGATTGCCTACCTGCGCACGCTGGTCAAACGCCTCGCCTGGGACAAGGTGCTGCATCAGCAGCTGAAGAGCGTGCGACTGGTGTTCATGCCGCTGGTGAATCCGGGCGGCTTGCTGCTGGGCACGCGCGCCAATCCGCGTGGCGTGGACCTGATGCGCAATGCCCCCATCGACGCGCGCGAACCGGTGCCCTTTCTCATCGGTGGGCAGCGGTTGTCGCCGGGTCTGCCCTGGTTTCGCGGCGTCGAAGGCGCGCCAATGGAATGCGAGAGCGCCGCCCTGTGTGCGCTGGTCGAAGAAGAATTACTGAGCCGAAAGTTCAGCCTCGCCATCGACTGCCACAGCGGTTTCGGCACGCTCGACCGCATCTGGTTTCCACTCGCACACAGCGCCACACCCATTGCGCACCTGCCCGAGCTGCACGCCCTGCAAAGCATCTTTGCCCAGAGCAATGTGCACCACCAATACGTGTTCGAGCCGCAAAGCCTGCAATACCTGACGCACGGCGATCTGTGGGATCACCTGTATCTGCGGGTGGCGAGTGATGCCAAGCGCACCTTCCTGCCGCTGACACTGGAGATGGGCAGCTGGCTGTGGATCAAGAAAAATCCGCGCCAGTTATTCAACCGCTTCGGCATCTTCAATCCGCTGATCGGGCACCGACAGCAGCGCGTCATGCGCCGGCACCTGGCGTTGCTGGATTTCTTCACGCGCGCTGCATCGAGTCACCAGCGTTGGCTGCCTAGCGCGGCGGCACGCGACCAGCACACTGCCGATGCGATGGCGCGCTGGTATCGGCGCAAATCGCCATGAGCCGCATACCAACCTGGGTCTTGTTGCGCGGGCTGATGCGCGACGCGCGGCATTGGGGCGCGTTCCCAGCGGTGCTGCGCGCGACTCTGCCCGATGCACGTTTATGCCTGCTCGACTTGCCCGGTAATGGCCTGCGTCGTCAAAAGCAGAGCCCCAGCAATGTGCCCGCGATGGCGGAATGGGTTCGCGCCGAACTGCTGCGACAAGACCTGCCACCGCCGTATCGCGTATTTGCGATGTCGCTGGGTGCGATGGTTACCGTCGCCTGGGCCGATTCGCATCCAGAAGAAATAGAGGCCGCCGTGCTGGCGAACACCAGCCTGCGCCCCATCAGCCCGTTCTATCAGCGCCTGCAACCTGCCGCGTGGCCGCTGCTGCTGCGCATGGCACTCGCCAATCCCGATGCGCGGGCGACCGAGACGGCGATATTGCAACTCACAAGTCGCCACCTCGATCAGACGCGCGCGGCGCTCGACGACTGGACGGCATGGCGTTTATCGCATCCGGTTTCGCGTGCCAACGCACTGCGGCAACTGCTGGCAGCCATGCGCTTTGCCGCACCAGCGCGTGCGCCACAAGTACGGTTGCTTCTGCTCACAGGCGCACACGACAAGCTGGTGGATACGCGCTGCTCACATGCGCTTGCAAAGGCGTGGGGTTGCGAGCTGGCGGTGCACCCCACAGCAGGCCACGACCTGCCACTCGATGATGGCGCCTGGGTCGCGCAGCAAGTGGCACGTTGGGGCCGCCAATAGGGCATCTCAGCCGTTGAATACGTGCGTAATTTTTCGGGCTAGTTTCAGACCACAATTGCGCAATCCACAGACCTCATTGTGCAAACCAACGAAAAGCAGCGCGGGTGAAATCTGCGCTGCTAGAAGATTAGGCGGTGCCGGCTTTGACAAGCAGGTCTAGGCCATCACGCGCTAATTTGGGCCCAGCCGTTCCAGCGCCATCGCCCCCATGAACTGACGGCGCACGTAGGCGATCAATTCGGTGCGAATCACTGCCCGCTCTCCCGGTGCATCGAGAATATCCAGCGCACGACAGAGCATGTAGTGCGTGATGTTGAGCGTGACCTGGAACAACAGCGCGCGGTCCTTGATCGGGGCCCAGTGCGCGCCGGCGATCTCTTCGACGCTCTCTGACGCGATCTTTTCGAGCGTCTTGCGCAGCACCGAGCGCATGGGGCTGGCCGCGCTGTGCAGCTCGCGCGCGCCGACGATGAAGACATCCGGGTTGGCGACCACGGTAGCAATGAAGTAATCGACGGTGCCCAGCGTGGCATCGGCGTGGCGCGCGGCACCGTCGCGCACGGACTTCATGCCCGCCAGCAATTGCAGCGCGATTTCTTCGGCCGCCGCCTGGCCCAGGTGCTCCACGCCGCTGAAGTGGCGATAGAAGGTGTTGTGGTTCAGCCCCGCCTCGCGCGCGAGTTCGCGCAAGCCCAGCGCCGACAAGCCCGTGCCGCGCGCGGCCAGCCGCAGGGCGGCGTCGATCAGGCGGCGCTTGCCGTCGGCGAAGGCGGGTTTATCGGGCTCGATGATCACGGCAAGGGCTGGGCTCATGCGCCAATTGTAGTCAGGCTTGACACAAAAGTATCCAGTTGGATACCTTGTAGCCAGATGGATACCTGCAAGCCGCAGACATCCACGGCGAAGATCCGATTGACGTGCTGGAGAGCTCGATGCGCATACCTATTGGCTGGCTTGCAGCGGCCTGCGGACTCATTGCCGGATGTGGCGATTCGACCGCGTTGTTGCCTGTCGGAGCCACGTCACCCGGCGCGACGGGCACCAGCCCGGTGGTGAAAAGTAACTGCGTGCAAGCCGGCGGTGCGCGCACGCTCTACGTTGCGGCGACGGCTGAAGCCGGCGGCAATGGCACGCGCGAGAGGCCCTTCAACACTCTGGCGGCACTCGCCGCCGCCTCGCAAGCGGGTGACACGCTGGTGGTGCTGGCAAGCCCGCTCGACGTGGCAGCGCTTGCAGGCGGCATCACCCTCAAGCCGAATCAGTGCCTGCTGGGTGATGGGCCTGCGGTGGTGACCCACGGCGCGGCATCGAGCGTGACCGGTGCAGCGGCACTCGCCGCACTGCCGCGCCTCGCCAACGACAGTGCGCTGAGCCAGAACGGCGACGTGGTGCGCCTCGCCGAAGGTAGCGAGGTGGTGAATCTCGTCATCACTTCGTCGTCGCGCGGCGGCATCTACGGGCTCGATGTGCCGGGCGCTTTCGTGCACGGCAACGAGGTCACAGGTACCAACAGCAGCTGCACCATTGGCTTCACGGTGGAGCCCTTCGTCGCCCCCACGCGCGGCCCCTTCGTCGGCATCCCGCTGGCGCTGCCGGCGGGTTGGGCGGGCATCCTCATCGATGCCAATTACGGCACCGGCGCGCTGCGCGTCACCGACAACTACGTGCACGACCTCGCCTGCGGCAATGGCATCGACCTGCGCATCCGCCAGACCGCCGACTACACAGCGGAGATCTCGCGCAACTTCGTCACCCAACTCAAGCTCGGCCCGCTGGGGCAGACGCAGGAGTTTCACCTCGTCCACGCCATCACCACGCAGGTGACCAACACCGCGCGGCTCAGCGCCTACTCGGCCGACAACGTGCAGACCTTCATCGGCGGCCCGGGTGCCGACTGCGAGGGCCTGTTCATGAACCTCGCGGGTACCGGGCGCGGCGAGTGGCTGATCGAGCGCAATGTGTTCGAGCACGGCATCGGCGGGTTCTCCTGCAACGGCATGGAGATCGTCGTCAGCAACGGCGCGGCCTATGGCGACATGACCATCCGCGACAGCCGCTTCGTCGACAACCCCGGCGACATGATTCAGCAGGACAACCTCGGTCGCGGCTCGACGATCCGCCTCGCACTCGAACGCGTCACCGTGCGCGACACCACCGAGCGGCCGGGGCCGGCGGCCGACCAGCCGCTGCCGTTCAATCTCGGCGACTGCATTCTCGCCGGCAGCACCGGCACCGACAACACCACGGTGCTGCGCGTGCGGGACAGCGACTTCAGCAATTGCAACAACGGTCTGACGATGCTCAGCGGAGTGTCGGTCACCAATGGCCTGGGGCCGGATGGCTTGGTCGATATCGAGATCATCAACTCACGCTTTCACGGCAACGCCGCCAACAACTTCGCTTTCGGGGCCATCACGCCGCTGCGCGAGTTGAAGATCAAGGTCGAGAACAGTGACTTCGGCCGGGCCGGCAGCAATGCGCTCGCACTGCAACTGCTGAATCTGGGCAGCGTGGAGACTTCCACCATCGATTTCGGGGGCGGCGCGCTGGGCAGCCGTGGCGGCAACTGCATTTTTGGAGGCGCGCCGTTCGACGCGCTCACCGAGAAGCTGACCGCCACGCTGCACGGCAACTGGTGGGGACGTGCGGGCGGGCCGGAGACCACGAGCGTCTCCGAGTCCACGCCGGGGCTGTTGGATATTCAGGCGTCGCTCGCGCGTGCGCCGACCATTTGTTCGGAGGCTGTGCCATGAAAATCTGGCAATCGAAAACACTACTCGCCGCGCTGACGGCGGCCATCGTGCTGCTCACCGGCTGCGGCAATTCGGGCCTTGAGACGGCGACTGCGCCCGTGGTGCCGGCTCCGCTGCCTGTGCCAGTCGATCCAGACAGCGCCAGCAAGGCCTCGCCCTGGAGCACGCTAGGCACCCGCGCACAAGCCAGCCAGGTCGCAGCAGCGAGGCGCGCATGGCGGGCTGGAGCGACTACGACCCGCCCGCTGCCTACCCGGGCACCATCAACGAGGTCAATCAGACCGTGACTGTCGACGACGGCGTGGTGATCTCGCTCACCGTCTCCCGCCCGGCGCTCGCCAGTGGTGCTGCCGAGAGCGCGCCGCTGCCCACCCTCGTCACCTTCACGCCCTACAACAAGAACACCAGCGATTACGTCTCGCTCGGCGGTGCCATCAACCCCTACTTCGTGCAGCGCGGCTACGTGCATGTGCTGGTGGATGTGCGCGGCACCGGCCGCTCCGGCGGCGGCTGGGACCCTTTCAGCGCACGCGAACAAAAAGATTATTCGCAGGTGCTGGACTGGGTGGCGAAGCAGCCCTGGTGCAATGGCACGATCGGCCTCTGGGGCATTTCCGCCACCGCTACCACCGCGGTGCTCGCGGCGAGCCAGGGGCACCCGGCGGTGAAGGCGCTGTTTCCGATCGTTGCGCATGGCGACATCTATCGCGACGTGGTCTTCGTCGGCGGCCAGGCCAGCGTCGCGTTTCTGCCCGCGTGGATGAGCGCGGTCACGCTGCTTGCCACCGTCAACCCCACTTTCTACGAAGACCCACAGCAATACGCGACAGCAGTGAGCGAGCATCTGGTCAGCCTCAATTCCTTCCTCATCCCGCGCACGGTCGGCGTGCTGACGGGGGCTGAAGACTCCGCCTACGACAACGACTACTGGGCCGCCAAGGCGCCGCTGGAAGTGATGCAGGGCGTGAAGGTGCCGACCTTCCTCGTCGGCGGGCTCTACGACATCTTCCAGCGCAGCGAGCCGCTCAACTACGAGGCCCTGAAGAACCACACCGCGACCAAGTTGCTGATCGGCCCCTGGCACCACTTGCAGGCCTCGGCCGGCGAGGGCCTGCCGATGGGTGGCGTGCCGATGCTCGATCACACCGCCCTGCGCTGGTTCGACCGCTATCTGAAGAATATGGACAACGGTGCTGATCGGCTGCCCGCCGTGACGCAATGGGTCTGGGGCCAGGAGCAGTTCATCACCAGCCCCGACTGGCCGCACCCAGAAGCCAAAGCGCAGCGCCTGTTCCTGCAAGCCGGTGGCGCGCTCGCCGCCGCAAAGCCCACCACGGTCGCTGCGCCCGCGCTGGTCTTGCAGCAGCCCGCGAATGGCGTGTGCTCCGAAAGCGCGCTGCAAATCTCGCTCGGCCTCACGGGCTACACGCAGTTGCCCTGCTTCTATCAGGACAACCTTGCGCAAATACTCGAAGCCACCTTCGATACCGCGCCGCTGGAGCAAGACCTCTACCTCAACGGCCCGATCCAGGCCGACATCTGGATGAGCACTACCGCCGCCGATGCCGGCGTGGTGGTGCGCGTCTCCGACCTGCAACCGGATGGAATCGCAAAAGCACTCACCAGCGGCGTGCAGACTGCCTCGCTGCGTGCGGTAGATGCGAGCCGCTCGCGCACGCTCGATGGCGAGATGATCCAGCCCTGGCACCTCTTCACCAGCGCCACCGTGCTGCCGGTGGGCAGCGGCAACAAGGTACTGGTGCCAGTGGAAATCTTCCCCACCAGCGCGCTTATCAAGAAGGGCCATCAGCTGCGCATCTCGGTCGGTGCCAGCAATCTGCCCTTCGCCGCCATGCCGATCCCGACGCTGTTGCAGGCGGCGGTAGGCCTTCTGAGCATCTATCGCGAGCCCGAGTTCGCATCGAGCGTGGTGCTGCCGGTGGTGCCCACCAGTGCGCTCACGCCCGTCACCAATCCCTAGTTTCTTCGCCGCCGCCACTCGACAAAAGGAGTTGTCATGCCCTTCAAACATCTCATCGGTCTCGCCGCACTCGGCCTCGCGCTCGCAGCACCCGCCCACGCGGCCATCCAGTTCGCACCGGCTGTGAACACAGCCACCGGCAGTACCGGCGGGCCCGGCCCGGCGGCCGAGTCGATGGTCACCGCCGATCTCAACGGCGACGGCGCGCCCGATCTCGTCGCCGCCGACTGGTTCGGCACCGGCGTGCGCAGCTTTCTCAATGACGGTCACGGTCATTTCGGCGCGGCCATCGTCACGTCGCTCAACACCAGCACCGCCTCGGTGAGCGCGGCGGATTTCGATGGCGACGGCAAGCCCGATCTTGCCGTGGGCACCGGTGCCAATCTCATCATCCTGCACGGCCTTGGCGACGGCCGCTTCAGCGAAGTCGAGCGCTTCCCGCTCTACCCTGCCGGGCAGATTCAGGCCTATGCCTTCGACGTGAATGGCGACGGCAAACCCGATGTGGTCGCGCCCTCGCCGGGCGGCATCCAGACCTATCTCGGGGTCGGCAATGGCCGCGTGGTGAAGGGTCCGTTCACGACGCTGCTGGGCATCTTCTCGGCGCTCTCGACCGCCAACTTCAACAACGACGGCATTCCCGACATCGCCATCGTCGAGGACTTCGGCCAGCGCGTCGTCACGATGCTCGGCAATGGCGACGGCAGTTTTCGTGCAGGTGCGAGTGTCACCGTCGGCTTCATCCCGGAGGATGTGATTGCGGGTGATTTGAACCGCGATGGCATCGACGACGTTGCCACGGCGGATTCCTTCTCGTTTTCGGCCTCGGTCGCGCTCGCCACCGGTGCCACCAGCTTCGCACCCGCCAAGCGGCAGTTTGGCGTGCTGGGGCCGGTGAGCATTCGTCTGGCGGATTTCGATGGTGACGGCGACCTCGACATCGCCATCACCACAGTGGTCGACAGCCAGCTCTACGTGCTCAGCAACAACGGTGCTGGCGTGTTCGCCGCACCGCTCAAGTTCGCGCTCACCGGCCAGCCGCAGACGCCGGTGAGCGCCGACTTCGACGGCGACGGCAAGCCCGATGTCGCCGCGGCTGGCCCCGGCACGCTCTCCCTCCTCATCAACACCACGCCCTGAACCCATGCCCTCCACACGCCTTGAATTGAGCGGCCGCAACGGCCGTGTCGCCATCGTTGCTGGGCTGCGCACGCCCTTCGCGCGTATCGCCACTCACTTCCGCGAAACCAATGCCATCGAGCTGGGCTCGATGCTGGTCAACGAGCTGCTGGCCCGCAACGACCTCTCGAAGAAGCAGGTGCAGCAGCTCGTCTTCGGCATGACCGTGATGATTCCGGAGGCGCCCTTCATCGCCCGCGAGATCGCCATCGCCAGCGACATGGCAGATGTCGATGCCTATTCGATCACCCGCGCCTGCGCGACCAGCTTTCAGACCGTGGCGAGCGCGGCGGAGAGCATCCTGGCCGGCACGGTGGAGATCGCGGTGGCGGGTGGCGTGGACTCGACATCGAGCGTGCGCATCACCACCAGCCCCAAGTTCTCGGCGACGCTGCGCGACGCCAACTTTGCGAAGACACCGGCCGACAAGCTGAAGATCCTCTCGCGCCTGCGTCCGCGCGATGTGATCCCCACGCCGCCCGCCATCACCGAGTATTCGACCGGCAAGCTCATGGGCGAGAACGCCGAGCAGATGGCGAAGAAGTGGGGCGCCACACGCGAAGAGCAGGACGACATTGCCCACGCCTCACACAGCAATGCCGCCAAAGCCTGGGCCGAGGGCAAGATGGAAGGCGAGGTGATGACCGCGCTCGTCGGCAGCAGCGGCACCGCCGTGCACGAGGACAACCTGGTGCGCAAGAACTCCGACCGCGCCAGCTACGCCAAGTTGAAGCCGGTGTTCGACAAGCAATACGGCAGCGTCACCGCCGCCAACTCCAGCCCGCTCACCGATGGCGCGGCCGCGATGATTTTGATGAGCGAGGCGCGCGCCAAGGCGCTGGGCTACAAGCCCATTGGCTACCTGCGTAGTTACCATTTCGCCGCCAAGACGCCGAAGGACGACATGCTGATGGGCCCGGTGCTCGCCGCACCCATCGCGCTCGACCGCGCAGGTCTGTCAGTCAAAGACCTGGCGCTGATCGACATGCACGAGGCCTTCGCTGCGCAGATCGCCTGCAATCTCAAGGGCCTGGCCTCGAAGGCCTATCAGCAGGAGATACTCGGCCGCAGCAAGGCGGTGGGCGAGGTGGATCGCGCCAAGCTCAACGTGCTCGGCGGGTCGCTCGCCTACAGCCATCCCTTCGGTGCCACCGGTGCGCGCGTGATCGTGCAGACACTCAACGAATTGCAGCGGCGCGGTGGCGGCTTTGCGCTCACCACCGCCTGTGCGGCGGGCGGCATCGGTGCGGCAATGATCTTGGAATCGGAGTAAGTCATGGGCCGCTCGGAAAAACTCAAGCCGTCTTCAGCATTCACGCTGCGCCTGCGCGACGACGGCATCGGCGTGGTCGAAATCAATGTGCCGGACGATGCGCAGAACACGCTGAAGAGCGAGTTCAGCACGCAGTTCGATGCGGTGATGGATCAGGCCCGCGCGGCACCGGGGCTGAAGGGGCTGGTGATCTGCTCCACCAAGCCCGGCAGCTTTATTGCTGGTGCCGACATCACCATGTTTGATCGGCTCAAGACGGCGGCCGAAGTCGAGCAGCTCTCGCTGATGTGCCAGCGCCTGTTCCAGCAACTGGAAGACTTCGAGCGGCCGGTGGTCGCGGCTATCGACGGGGCCTGTCTCGGTGGCGGTCTGGAGCTGGCGCTGGCCTGCCATGCGCGCCTCTGCGCCGACACCAAGCCGACCGTGCTCGGCCTGCCGGAGATGATGCTGGGCCTCTTGCCTGCCGGCGGCGGCACGCAACGACTGCCGCGCCTGATCGGCATCGCCAAGGCCTTCGACCTGATGCTCACCGGCAAGCAGATCAAGCCCAAGCAGGCGAAAAAGCTGGGGCTGATCGACGCCATCGTGCCGGCTGCGGTGCTGATCGAGGCGGCGGCGAAAGAGGTGCATCGGCTGGCGGAGAAGGGCCGCACACCGCCCACGCGCTCGACGCAGGAGCGCGCGCTGCAGCTGGCGCTGGAGGCGAATCCCATCGGCCGCCGTGTGCTGTTCCAGCAGGCACGCAAGCAGACCCGCGCGAAGACCCTCGGCAACTATCCCGCACCGGAACGCATCATCGACGTCGTCGAGGCCGGCTACGCCAAGGGTCTGAAAGCCGGCTACGCAGCCGAGGCCAAGGCCTTCGGCGAGCTGGCGATGACGGATGTGTCGAAGCAGTGCCGCAACATCTTCTTCGCGCAGAACGCGCTGAAGAAAGAGACCTTCGTCGAAGGCCAGACCATCACGCCGCGACCGATTGCGAAAGTGGGCGTGCTGGGTGCGGGCCTGATGGGCGCGGGCATCACGCTAGTGAGCGCCAACAAGGCCGGTCTCGAAGTGCGCCTGAAAGACCGCGACGCCAAGGGCTTGAGCAGCGGACAAAGCTATCTGCGCAAGTTCTACGACAAGCGCGTGGCGCGCAAGGCGATGACGGCTGCGGAAGCCGCCGCCGAACAATCGCGCATCACCAGCACCAGCGACTACTCGGGCTTCGCACAGCTCGACATCGTGGTCGAAGCCGTGTTCGAGGACCTGAAGCTCAAGCACCAGATGCTGAAGGACGTGGAGACGCACTGCCGCCCCGACACCATCTTTGCCTCGAACACTTCTTCGTTGCCAATTGCCGAGATCGCCAAGGCCGCGAAGCGACCGCAGAACGTCATCGGCCTGCACTACTTCTCGCCGGTGGAGAAGATGCCGCTGCTAGAAATTATCACCACGCCCAAGACCGCACCGGAGGTGATTGCGGCCTCCGTCGCCTTCGGCAAAGCGCAGGGCAAGACGGTGATCGTGGTGCGCGACGGGCCGGGGTTTTACACCACCCGCATCTTGGCACCCTATCTCAACGAGGCGACACGCATCCTCGCCGAAGGGGTCGATCCGCACGCGGTGGACAAGGCACTGACGGCCTATGGCTACCCCATCGGGCCGATCACCTTGCTGGATGAGGTCGGCATCGACGTCGGCATCAAGGTGGCCCCGATTCTGGTTGCGGCTTTTGGCGAGCGCATGGCGCCACCTGCCGCGGGCGAGCTGGTCATCCAGGCCGGCTTTCTCGGCCGCAAGACCGGCAAGGGCTTCTATCTCTACGAAGGCCAGAAGAAGGGCAGCAAGCCGGTGAACCCCGCGCTCAAAGAGCTGCTCGGCGTCAGCGGTGCCACGAAGATGGACGCCCTCGAAATCGCGGAGCGCTGCACGCTGGCGATGGCCAACGAAGCGGCCTTCTGCCTGCAAGACGGCATTCTGTTCGAGCCCCTGCACGGCGACATCGGCGCGATCTTTGGGCTTGGGTTCCCTCCGTTTCGTGGCGGGCCGTTCCGCTATCTCGACGGCATGGGCATCGAGCAGGCCGTGGCGCGTCTACAGCAACTCGCCACGCAGTACGGGCCGCGCTTCGCACCCGCGCCGATCCTGGTGCAGATGGCGAAGAAAAAGCAGCGCTTCTACCCCTGAGCAAATGACATGAGCAGAGCCACCTTGCTGGACTGCCTCGCACACTGGGCGCGCGTGCAGCCCGGGGCCATCTACCTCACCCAGCCGCTCGCGGGTGGCGCGGTGGTCGACTACACCTGGAACCAGGTGCAAGACCAGGTGCGCCGCATGGCCGCGCACCTGCAATCGCTGGCGCTGCCACCGCGCAGCCACATCGCGCTGCTCGGCAAGAACAGCGCGCACTGGGTCATGGCCGACCTCGCCATCTGGATGGCCGGGCACATCACCGTGCCGCTCTACCCCACGCTCAACGCCGACACCGCGCGCTACATTCTCGACCACAGCGAAGCGCGGCTGCTGATCGTCGGCAAGATGGACGACCTCTGGCCCATCGTCGCCCCCGGCATTCCCAGCGAGCTGCCGCGCATCGCACTGCCGCTGGCACCCGACATCGGCGCACCGCAGTGGGAAGAAATCATCGCCCGCACCGCGCCCACCCAAGAGCCCGCGCCGCGCACGCCGGACGAGCTGGCGACCATCATCTACACCAGCGGCAGCACCGGCCGGCCCAAGGGCGTGATGATCTCGTTCGGCGGCATGGTGCGCGCCGCGCAGGGGGTCGAGCCGGTGTTCCGCGCGACCCCGGCCGACCGCATGCTCTCCTACCTGCCGCTGGCGCACGCGGCCGAGCGCGCCATCGTCGAAACCGGTTCCCTCTATTCGGGGTTCAGGGTCTACTTCGCCTGGTCGCTGCCCACCTTCGTGGAAGACCTGCGCCGCGCGCGGCCGACCGTGTTCTTCTCGGTACCGCGGCTGTGGACGAAGTTCTACACCAGCATCTGCGAGAAGCTGCCGCTGCCACGACAGAAGCTGCTGTTCGCATTGCCGATCGTCTCGGGCATCGTCAAGAAGAAAATCCTCACCCAGCTCGGCTTGCAGCATGTGCGAATGGCCCTCACCGGCTCGGCACCGCTCGCCCCCAGCCTGATGGCCTGGTATCGCAACCTCGGCCTCGATCTGTTGGAGGGCTATGCGATGTCCGAGAACTTCGCCTACTCGCACGGCAACCGGCCGGGCGACGCGAAGATCGGCACCGTCGGGGCGACGTATCCGGGTGCGGAGTGCCGCATCGCCGACAACGGCGAGGTGCTGGTGAAAAGCCCCTGCACGATGATGGGCTACTACAAGGCGCCCGAGCTCACCGCCGAAGTGCTGGGGTCCGATGACTTTCTGAAGACCGGCGACCGCGGCGAGATCGACGCCGCAGGGCGGCTCACCATCACCGGCCGCGTGAAGGATCTCTTCAAGACCAGCAAGGGCAAGTACGTCGCCCCCGTGCCCATCGAGAATCGCCTCGGCAACCACCCGATGATCGAAGCCGTGTGCGTCACCGGCCCCTCACAGCCGCAGCCCTTTGCACTGGTGATGCTCGCGCATCAAGCCATCGACACCGAGAAGCAGGCCCTCACGCCCCAGCTCGAAGCTCTGCTGGGCGAAGTGAATGCCACGCTTGAAGACCACGAGCATCTCGATTATCTGGTGGTCGTAGCCGAGCAGTGGACGATGGAGAACGGCTTTCTCACGCCAACCATGAAGATTCGCCGCAACATCATCGAGGAGCAATACCTGTCTCGGGCGGAAGGATGGCAGTGTCAGAAAAGGGCTGTGGTCTGGGCCTGAGAACCGATACCGGCTCGGCATGGAGAGCTACTGCATCAGGCTCTTTGAGGTTTGCCGGCATCGCTTCGCTGCGACAGTTCGTTGGTCAGAATCTGCAGCGCGCGTCGATCCATTACCTGCAGCGCCTCGCGACGCGGACGGTCGTTGACGGGCAAAAAGGACGCTGCGCCAAAATCGCTCAGCAGCGCGTTCCCTTGCCCATCCACCAGCAAGTTGTGGGCATACAGGTCGCCGTGCATCAGCCCTCGATCGTGCAGGTGGCAGAGAACATCAGTAACTGCGCGTGTAATGGCATCAACTCGGGCAGCTGTCAGCCACAAGCCCGGGCTATACACGTCACGGGTGCAGCTGGCCATGCTGGGAGGCCCTGCCAGCGGCGCCCATTCGGATGCAAGGCGGGGCATCACGAGGCCCTCCGTGCCATGTGGGTGCCCCTCCATTACCCCGAGCACTCCCACAAGATGCGGGTGCTTGCCAGCAACCAGCGTGGCGGTCATTTCGCTCCGCGGCAGCCCGTCGCTGGTCACAGCGCCCTTGAACAGCTTCAGTGCAACCTCTTGCGCCGACTCGCCAGCAGGCCGCCACAACGCGGCGTGGATCTGACCCGACGCACCCTCGCCCATCCGATGCTGAAGAAGCAGTTCTGCCCATGGGATCGGCTTCGCGTTGGCCAACTCGAGCGCGCTCTGCTCGCGACCGGCACCGAACGGGTTGCCGGCATACGCCAACCAGGCAAGTTGCGGTATCGCCAGCAGCTCTTCGGGCAGCGCGTCTTCTGCCTGCTCGAAGCGGTTTGCCGACAACCGCAGCAGCTCCAGCCGCTGCAGACGGCCCATGCCCCGCGGCAACTGGCTAAGGCGGTTGCCGGCCAACATCAGCTTCTGCAGCCGCGTGCAGTCCGTCAACGAGCGCGGCAAGGATGTGACGCGGTTGTCGGTCAAGATCAGCCAGCGTAGCGTCGGTGCCAATGCCGAGGCCGGCACATCGGCGATCTGGTTGGCCTTGAGCCCCAGCGTATCGAGATGCGGCAGCCGACCCAAGACCACAGGCAGCGACGTCAAGCGGTTACCGGAAGCAAACAGCGTGTGCAGCTTTTTCAGGTTCGACAAATCTTCGGGCAGCGTCGACAGCGCGTTGCCAGACAGATCGAGCACTTCGAGCGTGTCGGCGAGTGTCATGACCTCGGCGGGCAACGCCTCAAGACCGCAGTTGCGAAGGTCAAGGTGTGTGCTGCCCTGCAATTCACCGGCCCGCAGCCGGGTAAGGGTTTGGACGGCTGCGGTCATTGTGGCAATCACTGTTTGGTCGTTTAACAGCGATATGTAGAGAAGCTTGGAAAACCTCTCTACATGCAAGGATGGAAACGAAAAAGCCCGCATTGGCGGGCTTTTCGCTGTATCTCCCCGAGGTAGCGGAGACATACAGACTGCTTGGCGGACGAGGAGGGATTCGAACCCCCGTGCAGGTATAAACCCACCATCTGATTTCGAGTCAGCGCCGTTCAACCGCTCTGGCACCCGTCCATTGTGCGGATTTTAATGCAATCTGCGGCTGTAAAGTGCAGCAAGTGGTTGTGCTAGCGTTCCATTCGTCAATTGGCCGCCGGAGGGGATAGAGCCATCACTGCGATGACTGTCGCCACCATCCTGTCTTCAAGGCACTCAGCGCGCCGTCTTCCATCGTTGACTGTGGCTACCGTACTGGTGGTGACCGTTGCTTGTGCGCTCGGCGCCTGCCGCCCCGGCAAACTACCGCAGACAGGGCTTGAATCCGTGCAGCAGTCAGGCGTGCTGAAGGTCGCGTCGGTGTATGGGCGCACCACTTGCTACACCGGCCCGAGCGGATTAGTGGGCTACGAATGCGAGCTGGCACAAGGGATTGCGGCCAGCGTGGGCGCCACGGCCGAAGTACTGTTTGTGCCCACGCCGGCCGATGCCGTACAGGCAGTGATCGAAGGCCGTGCACACCTGGCCGCAGCGGCACTCTCCGCCAACATCGCGCAGCGGGATCAGCTGCGATTTTCGCGCGCAGTGGATCGCTCGGCACCGCGCCTGGTGTTTCGCATGGGCAATGTGCGGCCCAAGACCCCTGCCGATCTCAGCGGCCGCTTGCTGGTCAGCGAGGGCGCGGGGCACGCCTCGCGCATGACCATGCTGAGCAGCGTCGCCCCCGGCCTGAAGGCCGAGACGACCAACGCCTACGATGCCGAAGACCTGTTGTTTCAAGTCGCCAGCGGCGAGTTGGACTACACCATTGCCAGCTCTTCGCTCATCGCCATCAACGAGCGCTATTACCCGCAGATTCGCACCGCATTCGACGTTGGCGAACCAGAAGATGTAGTGCTCGCATTCAAAGGTGGTGAAGACCGCAGCCTGTTCGATGCCGCCGAAGCCTATCTGGCGCGCATCAACGGCAAGGAGCTGGCGCGGCTGCACGACCGCTACTACGGCCACGTGGAAGAGCTGGATTATTTCAGCGCCGTGCAGGTAGCCAATTACATGCTGTCGCGCCTGCCGCGTTATCGGTCCATGTTCAATGCCTCGGGCGAGCGTCATCGCATCGACTGGCGCTTGCTGGCGGCAATCGGCTATCAGGAGTCGCACTGGAACCCCTCCGCGCTCAGCTATACCGGCGTGCGCGGCATCATGATGCTCACCAACGACACCGCCCTGCGCTACAAGGTGTCGAACCGCGAAGACCCGGCGCAAAGCATCGAAGGCGGGGCGCGGGTACTGGCCGACCTGCTCGAAAAAATACCGCCCGAAGTGCTGGAGCCTGATCGCACCTGGATGGCCCTGGCGGCCTACAACCAGGGGCTGGGCCACTTGCTGGACGCGCGCCAGCTCACCACCGAGCGCGGCGGCGACAACCTGCATTGGGTGGATGTGCGCGACACCTATCCGCTGCTGTCGCGTCCGCGCTGGGCCAATAAGGCCAAGTACGGTTTTGCGCGCGGGCGTGAGGCAGTGGATTTTGTGTCCAACGTGCGCGCTTATCTGGACATCATCACCATGCTCAGCTCCGGCGTGCGCACCCTGCCGCCACCACCCCTGCGGCTGGACCCTCAGCTGCGCATGGCACAGCGTGACAAAGACCTGCCGCTGCCCGAGGCCATCGAGCCCGACAAGCTGCCGCGGCTTGAAACCGATGAGACGTTGCGTAGCCTCGAAAAGGTTCAGCCCACGCCAGCCAGCTCTGGCGAGCGCCGTTTGCAGCTGGACGAAACCCTGCCACTGCCGCCCAAGGTCGAGATTTATCCGCCCGACTATGGTGGCGGCATGGCGCAATCCTCGCAGTAACTGCTAGATCAGCAGGCGCGTCACCGGGGTGCCATTGACCAGATGCTGGTCGACGATCTCGTCGATGTCCGCCTTGTTTTCGTAGCGGTACCAGACCCCCTCGGGATAGACCACCGCCACCGGCCCCAGCTCGCAGCGGTCCAGGCAGCCCGCCATGTTGACGCGCACCTTGCCGGTGCCGGCGAGGCCGAGTTTCTTCACGCGCTTCTTGCAGTAATCACGCAGCTCGGTCGCACCGTGGTTTTCGCAGCTCTCGCGACTGTCGTCATCGCGCTGGTTGCAGCAAAAAAACAGGTGGCGCGCAAAGTACGGTGCGGCTTCAGGTTTGGCGGGCGCTTTGGTCATCAGGGATTGGTCTTTTGGCCGAATGAATAGCCGAGGTTGATGGAGGTGAGCGTATCGGTCTTGAGTGTGCCCGCAGGCACTTGCGTGTTGGTGCGGATTTCGTAGGCAATGGTGGTGAACAAGCGGCCGGCAATCACCAGCTTCAAGGCCGACACCGGGTTGATGAAGGTGTTGTCTTTCGACTCCTCCACTTTCAGCGTCTGCGTAAACGAGCTGGTGTCGCTGATGAGCCATTGATACTTGGCGTTGAGCAAACCGACAAACGCACCCTGACGCTCTTCGGTGGTCGCCAGCTTCTGTTGAGTGGCACCGACGCCGAGTTCGACATCGAGCGTGTGCTTGGGCAGGGTCAGCAGGCGGCGACCATAGCCAACGGCCTCGGTGCGACGCTCGATGATGCCGGCGAAGCGATCGTTGTCGTAGTCGATCGAGCCAAACGCATAGTCGAACTCGGTAAAATCGTACGTGGCCTTGTAACCCAGGTTGTAGCGCTCGTCGGTGGTCACCTTGTCTTTCTGCGCCGTCAGCGCGGCGGCACGTGCCACATGGGCCCAAGGCCCCAGTTTGTAACCGACGGTGCCCTTGGCATTGAGGGTGCGTGCACTGGTGTTGCCCGTGGTGTTCAAGAAGCCCAGCGACGCCTCGCCCAACCAGCCGTCTTCGGCGTGGACGGCGCTGGTGGCGAGCAGGGCAACAAGGGCAAGGGGTTTGAAGTTCAAAACGGGCTCCAGTGAAAATCGGTAATCAGGGCGCATATTCGACCACATTCATCCCTGCGGGTCAGCGGTACTCTATGGATATGACTGCCCCCCTTTCTGCCGCGCTGGCCGATGCCGATCTCTGCGTCAAATGTGGCCTGTGTCTGCCGCATTGCCCGACGTACCGCCTCACCCCGCACGAGGCCGAAGGGCCGCGTGGCCGCATTGCGCTGGCGCAGGGTCTGCTGGGCGGCTCGCTGGCGGCGAGCCCGGTGCTTGCGGGCCATCTGGATGGCTGTCTTTCCTGCCGGGCTTGCGAGTCCGTATGCCCCGCCAAGGTGCCGTATGGACGCATCCTGGATGCCACGCGCACTGCGTTGGCAACGCCACAGCGCACGCGACTGACGCGCACCTTGGGCGTGGTTTTGGAGTCGCCCTTTCTACGGATGCTGGTGCGCTTCGGCCTGTGGCTGCTGAGCGCCTTGCCGGATCGCGTCAGCCGCCCGTTTCACCCGCGTGGCAAGCAGGAATCACGAGGCTTGCGCCGACTGCTCAACTATCGACCCATCGTGCGCAGACTCGGGGCCGTGCCTGCGCCTGTAAACGGCACGGTTGCACTGTTCACCGGCTGTGTCGGCGATATTGCCGAGCGCGAGGTGTTGCACGATACCGTCCGTCTGTTTCGCGCCGCTGGTGTCGAGGCGTCCATCCCGCGCGACCAGGGTTGTTGCGGCGCACTGCACCAGCACAGCGGCCTGGCCCATACTGCGGCAAGCCGCGCAATACGGAATGCTCAGACCTTCGCCCGCTATGACGCCGTGCTGCCATTGGCAACGGGCTGTGGTGCCGCCTTGCGAGATTTAGGACGCACCGCGCAAGACGGCGCACCCGCCTTGGCACCCAAGGTGCGCGACCTCTGCACCGCACTTGCAGAAGCGCTCGATGCACAGCCACCTCAATGGCAGCCGCGGCCCCTGCGCGTCGGCATCCACACCGCCTGCACGCAGAGCAATGTCTTCGGCGCAAAGGACGCCGTCCGGCGATTGCTGGCACGCCTGCCGGGCGTCACCTTGATCGACCTGGCGCCCGAAAGCGGTTGCTGTGGCGCAGCGGGCACGGCCTTCATCACGCAACCGGTGCAAGCCGCAGCGCTGCTGCAACCCAAGCTCGATGCCGCAGCAGCGGTCGATGTCATCGTCTCGGCCAACATCGGCTGCTCACTACACTTCTTGGCGGGTTTGCGCGGGCGTGGGCTTCGCGTGCCAGTGCTGCATCCCGTCAGCCTGCTTGCGCAAGCTTTGCCCGATTAGGGTGTGGGCACGATCTGCGCGACGGGCTCGCCCGTGGGCAATGCGGCCAGGCCGGTGGTGATGCGCAGCAACACGAGTTCCGCCAGTTCGTTCTGGATGTATTCGCGTAACTGCTCTTCTTCCAGCTCCTTCTGCAAAATCTGGTCGAGCTGAAAACTGTAGTCGCGCGACACCGATACGGTATCTGCGGGCAGCAGCGCCTTGCCGTCCTGTAACAGCTCATAACGCACGCCGATCACCAGCCGATATTCCAGCGCCTTGCCATCTGCACCGATGGAGAGTGTTTCGCGGCGCTCATCGAGATTGGAGAGGCGGATTTGCGTATCCGAGCGCTCGGGCTTCGCCACGATCTGCGCGCCACGCCGCACCAGCTTGTTGCGCAGCGCGATCTCGATGGGTGGCTCTGCCACCTGATACGCCAACGCCATGTCGACATACACCCGCGACAGCTGCGGCGGCCAGCCGCCCGAACCCACGAGCTTGAAGCCGCAAGCGGCAAGTGCAGAAACCAGGAATATCGGCAGCAGGAAGCGCATGGTCAGATCACGAAGTTGACGAGTTTGCCGGCCACCACGATCTCTTTCTTGATCGCCGCACCGGCAATGAACCGGGCGACATTCTCGTCTGATTTGGCGGTTGCCAGAATCACGTCGTTGGACGTGCCCACCGGCACTTCGATTTGCCCCCGCAGCTTGCCGTTGATCTGCACGACCAGCTTGATGGCATCGCTCACCAGCGCCGCGGCGTCGGCCACAGGCCAGCGCGCATCAATCACAGCCCCCTGCCCACCCAGCGCCGACCATAAGACATGCGAGATGTGCGGCGTGATGGGAGCCAGACAGGCGACGAGCGCACTCAGTGCTTCGTGCCGCACGGCGCGATCTTGCTCGGCAACACCATCAAACTTTTGCAGCGCGTTGACCAGTTCCATCGCCGCTGCAATCGCGGTGTTGAACTGCAAGCGGCGACCGACGTCGTCGCCGAACTTGGCGATGGTCTGGTGGGTTTTGCGGCGCAGGTCTTTCTGCGCAGCGCTGAGCGCTGAAGCATAGAGCGTCGGCGCTGCACCTGCGCCGGTGTGCTCACTCACCATGCGCCACAAGCGCTTGAGGAAACGCGCCGCGCCATCAATGCCCGCCTCGTTCCACTCCAGCGACTGATCCGGCGGCGCGGTGAACATCATGAACAGGCGCACTGCATCGGCACCGTGACTGTTGATGATGGTCTCGGGATCGACGCCATTGTTCTTCGACTTCGACATCTTCTCGCGGCCGCCGATCTGCACGGGCTCGCCATCGGCGCGCAGCACGGCACCATCCGCAGTCACATCGACATCGGCGGGATTGATCCAGTCTTTCTTGCCGTTCGCATGCTCGCGATAGAACGTGCCCGCCACCACCATGCCCTGACAGAGCAGGCGCTTGAACGGCTCATCGCCCGCCACCGGCAAGCCGACATCGCGCATCAGCTTGTGGAAGAAGCGCGCGTAAAGAAGATGCAGCACGGCGTGCTCGATGCCGCCCACGTATTGATCGACCGGTAGCCAGTACTTGGCGCGCTCGTCGAGCATGGCGTTGTTCTGATCGGCGCAGGCAAAACGCGCGTAGTACCAACTCGACTCGAAGAAGGTATCGAAGGTGTCCGTCTCGCGTCGCGCCGGCTTGCCGCAGGTGGGGCAGGCGCATTCGTAAAAGGCAGGCTCCTTGGTCAGCGGGCTCGCTGCGCCATCGGGCTTCAAATGCTCAGGCAGCACCACCGGCAATTGATCTTCCGGCACAGGCACCGCGCCGCAATCCTTGCAATAGACGATGGGAATCGGGCAGCCCCAATAACGCTGGCGGGAAACACCCCAGTCGCGCAGGCGGAAGTTCTTGTGGCGGCGTCCTTGGTTTTTGGCTTCCAGAAGGCTGGCAATTTTTTCAAAGGCTTCCGACGAACTCAGTCCGTTGAACTCATCGGAATTTATTATTAGAACCTCATCAGCAGACTTAGATGAATACCAGTCTTTCCAGTTTTTTTCGTCGAAGTAATAGCTTTCGTAGTTATCTCGTGGAAAGTGGCTACGTCCTTCGGCTGTAAATACTAAGGTTCGCTCAAGCACCTGCTTGACCGGGAGATTGAAGGCATTTGCGAATTCATGATCTCTCTGATCATGCGCAGGCACAGCCATCACCGCGCCGGTGCCATAGCCCATCAGCACAAAATTGGCGGCCCACACCGGCACGCGTTCGCCCGTGAGTGGGTGAATCGCGTCGATGCCAAGCGCGACGCCTTTTTTCTCCTGCGTCGCCAGCATGGCCTCGGCCACACCGGACTGCTTGGCTTCTTCAACAAAGGCTGCGACCTTGGCATCACGCGCCGCAGCAGCGAGGGCCAGTGGATGCTGTGCAGCGACGCTGATGAAGCTAACCCCGAACACCGTATCAGGCCGCGTCGTGTAGACGGTCAGCTTATCGCCCGAACCATCGGCGAGTGCGAAATCGATCTCGACGCCTTCGCTGCGGCCAATCCAGTTGGCCTGCATGGTCTTCACCGCATCCGGCCAACCATCGAGTGTCGCGAGGTCGTCGTGCAGTTGGTCGGCGTAGTCGGTGATCTTCAAGAACCACTGCGGGATTTCGCGCTGCTCCACCAAGGCCCCGCTGCGCCAGCCGCGGCCATCAATCACCTGCTCGTTGGCGAGCACAGTGTTGTCTACTGGGTCCCAGTTGACGATGGAGTTCTTGCGGTAAACCAGCCCCTTCTTGAGCAGCTGCACGAACAGCCATTGCTCCCAGCGGTAGTACTCGGGGCGGCAGGTGGCCAGCTCGCGCGACCAGTCGAAAGCAAAGCCCAGCTGCGAGAGCTGGCGCTTCATGTAGGCCATGTTGGAATAGGTCCACTCCGCAGGCGGCACGCCACTTTTGATGGCGGCGTTCTCGGCCGGCAAGCCAAAGGCATCGAAGCCCATCGGATGCAACACGTTCTTGCCCAGCATGCGCTGGTAGCGCGCAATCACGTCGCTGATCGTGTAGTTGCGCACATGCCCCATGTGCAAGCGACCAGAGGGGTACGGGAACATCGACAGGCAATAGAACTTTTCGCGCGTGTCTTCCTTGGCGGTGAAGCTATCGTGCTGCTGCCAATACGCCTGCGCCGCGCGTTCGATCTCGGTGGGGTTGTACTGCTCGTTCATTGCAATAACGTGGGGCTGCTGCGCGGGCCGGGAGTTTAGCAGCGCATCTGTCGCGGCTCTTCAGCTTGTGGATAGCACCGACGAATAACGACATTTTTTGTCAGTTATTACATCAAAGAGAGCATCTGGCCCGAGAAAAATGTTTCACGTCTTTGCTAAACCCCTGATTCCAATGACCTCTGAACAAGACAAATGTATCGGCACACTCGATGCATTCTCCCACTGGCGTATCACTCACTATCAATGGAGTTTTCCCATGAAAAAAGTTCAACAAGGCTTCACCCTCATCGAACTGATGATCGTCGTCGCGATCATCGGCATCTTGGCTGCCATCGCCATCCCGGCTTATCAGGACTACATCACTCGCTCCAAAGTGACTGAGCTTGTGACTGCTGGTTCGGCTTGCAAGGCTTCCGTGTCCGAGTACTACCAGAGTCAGAACGTGTTCCCGGCGAACAACTCTTCGGCCGGCTGCGCAAGCAACTCCACTAAGTACATTTCAGCCCTCGCTGTTTCTGGCAACATCATCACTGTTACCGCACTGACTGGTGCTGGCGCCATCCCTGCAGCTGCAGCCGGCGCATACGTTTTGTCCGGCACCTCTAGCACCTCAGGCACCATTGACTGGTCTTGCACTGCATCCTCGATCCCATCCAAGTACCTGCCAGCCAACTGCCGTCAGTAATACTTGTGATGCATCCAAAACGCCGCCTTCGGGCGGCGTTTTTTTTACCCTTCACTCCGTCCGTGCCGCCATGTTCAATTTCCACCTGCTTGCCCTGACCGGACTGCTTCTCGCAGTCCTGCTAGCAACACCACATAACGGTGGACTGGTACCTGGCCTACTGTTGAGCATTTATTCCAGCCTGCTGTTCACGCTATGCAGCCTAGGGCCCTCGGCTTGGAGGCTGATCCGTAACAGCAGCACATCATCCGATTCCAACTGGCAATCGGTTTTCATCTGCGCAGCACTTCTCTATGGTGTGGGACTCGCCGCCGCCGTCATAGCCAGCCCAATGCCTGCGCTGGCGGCCGAACAGGGGCTGGCGATGGGGCTTCTGCCTGCTGGCTATCTAGTGGCCAGAGCTTGCTTGAGGGCAGGCCTCGACTGGGTTCACGTTTGGGGAGTGTTTCGCCTTGTGGCCTCCGCCTTGGCTGTCATGGCGCTCGGCGAGCGCCTGCTAACCGGCACCCGTGCCTATGCCCTTTTTTCTGATCCCAACGTGTTGGCCGGCCTGTTCAACGTTTTCATTCTTTTTCAGTTCGCCACGGTTGCCGCGCAAATCCGCCAGGGCAGAACCAGAAATACAGAAATCGCCCTCCTCGCGTTGTTCGCAGCGGCACAGGGCGTGACTGGCTCGCTCAGCGGCTTGTTGTGCCTTTTGGCGGCACTGCTGCCTTTGGTCTTGCTATCCAGCTGGCGGCAACCGGCACGCCGCGCCCTGTTGCTTTTGGGCATCGCGGGTGCCGTCACACTTTTGGTGATCGCCGGTTCTGGCGGCACCAAGGAGACGCCCACAACCAAGCTTCAAGGCATAGCTCAGCACAGTTCATTCACCGTGCGTGTGGAAATGGCCCGCTCTTCACTGGCCATTTATCGTGACTCGTCTTGGTATGGCAGTGGCTTAGGCACCTACAAGCTCTATTACCCTCGTTATCGCAGCACGCTCGACACTGGCACCACAGGCGATCTCGCACACAACGACTACGTGCAGTTCCTACAGGAGGGTGGCCCTTTGCTGCTCGGCAGTCTTTTGATGCTGGCACTGATAGTGAGCGTCCGTACTGCTGGGACCATTCGTGAGAGTTGGCGCGCGGGGCCGACGGCCGACGGGCTGACGCAAGTCGGTATCGGTAGCGCCCTGCTGGCGCTGCTGTTGCATGCCGGCATGAATTTCATTTTTTATGTCGCGCCAATGGCGTTGCTGTTCGGGGTGTTGCTGGCGCGGCTGGCCCCTGCGCCTGAACCATCTGGCTCGCCAGTGTCGTCGGGAGGATCCAAACTCGTCTTTACAGTCGTGATTCTGGCACTGACCACAATGCTGCTAGCAACGCTAGGAGCGAGAGCGTTATTTCTGGGCCTAACTCGTGAGACCTGTCAGCTACAGCTCTGCCAGGTACTCCGCCCCGATGTGGCTTTTACGAAAAAGATCACGGCCTATCTAGCTGGCACGCAGCCGACTTGGGTACCAGCTCGCGAGTATCTGATGAACAACTACCTGAACACCGAGCAGACAGCCAGCGATGCAGCAGAGAAGCAGCGATGGCGAGTCCGTGCCTTCCGCGAAGCCAGTACGGTGGTGGAGGACATCCCAGAAATCTGGAATTTCTACGTGCACTTGGCGGAGATGATTACCCGTGACGCCAGTCTTGCGACCGCCCTACCCCAAGGCCTACCGACCGAGCCAGAAGGTCTTTACCGGCTGGCATTAACACACAACCCCTTTGATCTACCGACGCGACTGAAAGTGATACAGGCGCTGCAGAGTAGGGGCAAAGGAGCCGAGGCTTATGCAGCCGTGCAGCAGATCATGCCATTCTGGTACCTCTGGGAACTCGGGGATGGCGGCCGCATGCGGCTGCTCAATGCCGGAATTCCACTAGCAGTTAGCCTGCACAAATGTCAGGAAGCCAATGAGATGGCTGAAGGCTTAAAGGTATTCCTGCAATTACAACGTGAGGCTGCGGACAAAGGTGGAACTCTGCCGACCCCACCCAATGGGATTTACCCCCCAAGCGCCGAAGAAGCGGAGAAGACGCTTGCCCTGGTTGCCCGCTGTCACTAGCTGTCCCGCGCATATGGCCTTCACACCCTTCAACCTCGCCCTCAGGCTTCGTATCCGCCCCACCTCCACTCAACAAGGTTTGCTTGCCTTGGTGGTGACGGGGCTCCACTCGCTAAGCCTGTTTTGGATGATGTCGCTGCTGGCTCGTTACTGCCCACCGTCGTCGGTAGGTCACTATGTGTTTGGGTATGCAGTAGCGGCCCCGCTATTCATGTTCTTGGGTTTCCGTCTTCGCATCGTGCTGGCCAACGATACCGGTGGCGTTGGTCATACTTGGGCGTTCGTCCGTTTTCGCGTCATCACTTCGCTACTCGCGTTGCTATTGGTCGCCGGCTGCGCACTTCTGCTGATGGGCGCGACTACCGCAGCGGCGATTATCGCCCTGATAGCGGCCGCCAAAGCAGCAGAAGCCGTGAGCGATATTTGCCATGGCGGCTTTCAGCGCTTGCAGATGATGCCCTTGGTGCTGCGCTCAGTCCTGCTGAGATCACTGAGCACACTGCTAGCGATCAGCATCGTCATTCCGCTCACCCATAGTGTCACTGCTGGTGCCATTACAGTGTTGCTGTGCTGGGCTCTTCAATTGCTGTGGGACCTGCGCCGGCTTAGACAGCACTGCCCGGCAGACCCTGCTTTGGTGCCGACACTAAATAATATCTGGAGTACGGCCCGGCGCTTTTCCAGCTTGGGCATCACCGCCCTGCTGGCCTCGGTTGCTTTCAACGTGCCGAGGTATTTCATTGCGGCGTACTCACCAGCGAATGACTTGGGCTACTACGGCGTGATCGCCTACTTCGGCCTCATGATTGGCATGGTGGCCATTGCTGTGACCGAGGCCTTGGTGCCCGGCATAACCCGTCAGCACTGCTTGGACCTGTACAACGGTGACTACTTGACCGCTGTGCGGCGTATCTACGCATTGATCTTGGGCTTCGGTCTGGCCTCGATAGTATTGAGCCTGTTGTGGGGCGAGCTTGCCCTCCGGCTGTTTTTCGGCACTGTTTACACGCAGCATCTGGATGCCTTCATCATCATCCAGGTCGCTGGCACCTTTGCAGCGCTGGCTTTCTGCCAAACACATGTCGTCATTGCCCTCGGGCAGTTTCGCCAGCAGTTGAAGGCGGCGTTGCTCTCGTTTGCCTTTCTGCTCGCCGCCAGCGCAGTGCTGGTGCCACGCTGGGGTATTCTCGGCGCCGCCTTTGCAGACTTGGTCTATGCCTTGATTTATTTCGCGCTAATCGAATGGATCGTCGCTAAAGCCCGCCGCACAGAGCAAGTCTCATGAGGGCTAAGCGAATGCTCGATGTCGCTTTGATCCTGCTAGCACTGCCTCTCCTGTTGCCCGTGGGTCTGCTGGTTTCGGCCATGGTCTGCATCAAGCTTGGCCGGCCGGTGCTGTTCCTCCAGCAACGCCCAGGCCTGCGTGGCGTACCGTTCGAGATGCTCAAGTTCCGCTCCATGACCAACAGCCGTGGCCCGGATGGTGCCCTTTTGCCAGATGCAAAGCGCCTGCGCGCCTTCGGCCGCTGGCTGCGTTCGACCAGCCTCGATGAATTGCCGGGCCTCATCAACGTGCTGCGTGGCGAAATGAGCCTGGTCGGCCCACGGCCGCTGCTGATGCAATACCTGCCGCGCTACAGCCCCGAGCAGGCCCGCCGCCATGAGGTGAAGCCTGGCCTCACGGGCCTAGCCCAAGTTCGGGGACGCAATGCGATCACCTGGGATGAAAAGCTCGCACTTGACGTGTGGTACGTCGATCACCGCTCGCTCTGGCTCGATCTTCAGCTTATCGCCTCGACCGTCGGGGCCGTGGTGGGACGACGTGGCATCAGTGCCGCCGGTGAAGCCACCATGAGTGAGTTCATGGGCCCCAGCCTTCCGGTTGCGAAAACCGGCTCGGCGGCCACTGACAATGCGCACGCCTCGCGTAACATCGCTACTTAACTTTCTCACACCAAAGCCTCAAAGGACGTCCCTTGTGAACGCTGAACAATTCCTAGAACGGTTTGCCTACGCCATCGAGACGGATAGCTCCGAACTCAGCCTTGATACCGACTACAAGAAGTTGCCCGTCTGGGATTCGCTCAACACCCTTTCGGTCATCGCCATGGCCGATGCCGATTTCGGCGTGGTACTGGGTGGAAAGGATATTGAGAACTGCACGACCATCGGCGATCTGCACCAGCTCGCTGCCTCGAAACTAGCTGGCGCATGAGTGTCGTCAGCGGCGTTGCCTTGCGCGCGATGGCGGCAGCGGTGCCGCGTACAGTGCTCAGCACCGCCGACTACCCGCATTTGTCCGTCACCGACCGTGAACGCCTGCAAAAGGCCACGGGCATTGCACGTCGTCGCATCTCGCCCGTGCAACAGTGCGCCTCCGATCTCTGCGCTGCCGCTGCCCGCAGGGTCATCGAGCATCTGGTCTGGTCGCCAGCCGACATCGGCCTGCTGGTGCTCATCACGCAGACGGCCGACCAACCCATCCCGGCCACGGGCATCACCTTGCAGAGTCGCCTGGGTCTTTCCACGCGCTGCATCGCCTTCGACATCAACCTCGGTTGCTCGGCGATGCCTTTTGGTCTGGCCACCGTCGCCTCGATGATGAAGACGCTGGGCATCCCGCGCGCGCTGCTGCTAATGGGCGATGTCTCCAGCCGCGTCTGTGCCGAAAATGACAAGAGCACCTGGCCGCTGTTCGGTGATGCCGGCTCGGCGGTGGCACTGGAACTCGACGAAGCCGCACCCGCCATGCTCTTCGACCTCATGTCAGACGGCAGTGGCAAGGACGCCATCATCGTCCCCGGTGGGGGCCTCGCCTCGCGCCTGCCGACCACGGCACACCACAACACGGCTGCCGTCGCGGTTGAAGGCGGCGTGGCGCTGACTGCAGAGAATCTGGTACTGCGCGGCGCAGATGTCTTCACCTTCGCTATTTCAAAGGTGCCCCCCAGCATCCAGCGCGTGCTGGATGCCGCAGGCGCAAAGGCAGAGGACGTTGACTTTCTGGTGCTGCACCAGGCCAACAAGATGATCAACGACACCATCGCCAAGAAAACACGCTTCCCGCCAGAGAAGCTGCCGTATTCGCTCGGTGACTACGGCAACACCAGCTCGGCGTCGATCCCGGTCACGTTTTGCGCCCATGCAGACCGCTTTGCCGAGCCGCGCCGGGTGGCGGTGTCGGGCTTCGGCGTCGGGCTTTCCTGGGGCACCGTGCTGCTGCAACTGCCCGCAGGGGTGGCTCTGCCCATCGTGGAGACCGACGAGGCCGGGGCCGATGCCCATTGAGCTGGCCGCCTACTCCGAGCGCGCCACGTTCGAGCGCGAGATGGGCACCGTGTTCGCCTCCCGCTATTTCCTGGGCCGAGCCAGCGATTTCCCGGAGAAAGACTGCTATCGCAGCTTTCTGCTCGGCAACAAGGTCATCACCGTCCGCCGCACGGCAGAAGGCATGCGCGCCTTCGGCAATGCTTGCCTGCACCGCAGCAATCTGATCGACCCCCTAGGCGAGGGCAAGCGGCATTTCAGCTGCGGGTTTCATGGTTGGAGCTACGACGCCGAGGGCGCACTTTCGCTGGCACCGATGACCGACATCCAGTGCATCCAGCAGCGCGAGCTGCCGCGCTTCGGCTTGCAGCAGGTAGACGACCTGCTGTTTCTCGATGTAGGCGAAGCCCAATCCGATGTGGGCAAGGTGTCCGCTGCGCTGGCGCACACCGGCATCACTTCCGCACAGGCATTCCACCGCAGCCACTTGCGGCATCGTTGCAACTGGAAACTCCTGGTCGACAACGTGCTGGAGAGCTACCACCTCAACTTCGTGCACCGGAATACCTTTCTCAAGTCTGGCTTTACCTCGACCTCTACGCACACCTGGCAGGGCGACGACTACCTCAATACCGCCAGCATCGAACCACTGCCGGCGACCAGCAAACTGAAGACTCTGCAGCGCCTCGCGCGCAATGCCACGCACCTATACAAGCACGCCTACGTCTTTCCCAACCTGCTGCTGTCGAGCACCAACGACCTGCTGGGCTACACCGCCCGCTTTCACCCCGTCGATCACGAAACCACCGATCTGCACTGGGAGTTGTTCGAGCTGCCGGAGCTGCTCAAGCTGCCGTCTGCAGTACGCGAGCACATGAAGAGCGAAGCCATTGAGTTTGCGATGACGACGCTAGAAGAAGACCGCGTGATGATCGAGGCTTGCCAGGTCGGCATGGCGAGCCGCATGGGCGGCTTGCAATTGCAGCCGGTGGAAGCCCGCGTCGCTCACTTCCACGATCACTACAACGCACGGATGTCCCATGCTGGCTGACAAAACCATTCTCGTGACGGGTGCAACCTCCGGCATCGGCCGTGCGGTCAGCCACAACTTGCTAGAAGCTGGCGCTCGACTCATCGCGGTCGGGCGCAATGCAGCAGAGCTTGAAAGCCTCGCAGCCAAGGCACCGGAGCGTGTGCGCACACTGGCCTTTGATCTCACCGACTTCGCACACTACCCAGAGGTCATCCCGCCACTCGGCCCCGTCGATGGCGTGGTCTGTTCGGCAGGCATTACCGATAACAACCCGCTGCGCTTCTTCTCGCTGGAGCGATACCAGAAGGTCATCGACATCAATCAGACCGCGCCGATCGTGCTGATCTCGCAACTGGCGCGTGCAGGTCAGTTGAAGACGCCTTCATCGGTGGTGTTGCTGGCCTCGATCCTCGGCCCGCGCATTGGCATGAAGGGGACTGCCGCTTATGCCGCCAGCAAGGCCGCGCTCACGGCTTTCGCCAAAGTGATGGCGCTGGAACTCGCGCACAAGAAAATTCGCGTCAACACGCTCTCACCCGGCATGGTGCGCACCGAGCTAATTTCAAACCAGACGCAAGTGTCCGAGGAAGCCCTCAAGCTCGACCTCGAACGCTATCCCCTGAAGCGTTATGCCGAGGCGCCGGAAGTCGCGTCGGCTGTGCGTTTCCTGCTTTCAGAGGAGTCGGCCTTCATGACCGGCTCCGACATCGTGATGGACGGAGGATTTTCAATCCAATGAGCAATACACAAGACATCATCCTGATTGGCGCCGGTGGTTTTGGCCGCGAGGTTGCGGCCTGGATCGACTTTCTCAAGCTGCCGTTCCGCGTCGCAGGCTTTCTCGACGACACCAAGCAGGGGCCGGAGATTCTCGGCACTCTCGCCGATCACCAGCCGCGCTCCGACGCGGTCTATCTCACCTGTCTGGGCAATGGCGCGATGCGGCGCAAGATTCGTCTCGACCTCGCGGCGCGTGGCGCGCGCTTCACCAGCCTGATTGATCCGCTCGCGCGCAGCGCCACGCCGCTGGGCAACTCGGTCAACAGCATCTTCCTCGGCCAAATGGGCATCTCCAACAACGTCTTTGTTGGTGACGACCTGCTATTGCATGCCTTCGCCAGCATCGGCCACGACGTGCATCTCGGCCACGGCGTCACGGTCGGCTCGCATGGATTTGCAGGTGGCGCGGCCGTACTCAAGGATTGCTGCACCGTACACCCCAGTGGCACGGTGCTGCCGCTGGTGACCATTGGCGAATACGCCGTGGTCGGTGCCGGCTCTGTGGTGATCCGCAATGTTGAGGCGCACACCACGGTGTTCGGCGCACCGGCCAAGGTGATCTCGCGCGGCAAGGCGAATGACTGAGGTCTACCTCAAGGCGCTGGCGCACTGTCTCGGTGGCCGCATCGAACACAACGACGCCGCCACCTTGGGGCAGGACGCACACGAACTGGCGCGCATCGTCGGCAAGACCGGCGTGCGGCAGCGCCACGTGGTTGCCGATGGCGAGCTGACCAGCACGCTGGCGGCAAGTGCAGCCCGGCGGCTCATCGACGCCGGGGCATGCGATGCACAAACCATCGACGCCCTGCTGGTCTGCACCCAGACGCCAGATCATCTGATTCCTGGTGTGTCTTCCCGGGTGCATGGGGTGCTGGGTCTACAGAAGGCTTGCAGCGCGGTCGATCTCAACCAAGGCTGCTCAGGCTTCATCTACGGCCTACAGCTTGCGGCCGGCCTGCTGCACAGTGGCGGCGCGACAACGGCGCTGCTGATCAACGCCGACTGCTATTCGCGACTGATCCGGCCTGAGGACTACACGACGCGCGTGCTGTTCGGCGATGCCGCTGCCGCGAGCCTGCTCTCCACTACACCCGGTGGGCTGCGGCTAGATTATCTGCGCTGCTATTCCGATGGCAGCGGCTATGACGCCTTCGTCGCGCGCAATAGCGCGCTGCAAGTCGATGCTGCACCGCGCGGCATCCACATGGATGGGCCGGGCATTCTCAATTTCGCGCTGCGCGTGGTGCCGGAAGCCGTCGAGCACGCGCTCGCTGCGACGGGTCTGCGCCGCGAGGATATCCGCTTCTTCGCCTTCCACCAGGCCAACAGTTTCGTGCTCGGCAAACTCGCCCAAAAGCTGCGCCTGCCTGCCGCGCAGGTGCCAGACCAATGCGCCGAGCTGGGCAACACGGTGTCGGCCTCGATCCCGCTGCTGCTGCAAGCGCGCTGGGCTGAGCTGCAGCCCG
This sequence comes from Stagnimonas sp., assembly GCA_965279705.1. GTDB lineage: Bacteria > Pseudomonadota > Gammaproteobacteria > Nevskiales > Nevskiaceae > Stagnimonas. The sequence goes on along the minus strand of OZ257257.1, from coordinate 536,483 downwards.
GCGACAAGGTGCTTGCGGTCGGCTTCGGCGTAGGCTTGTCCTGGGGCGCGGCAGTATTTGAATACGCACCGGCGGCAGCATGATCTCCACACGCTGGCCCAGCTGGCCTCACTTCTCGCCAGAAGAAATCGCCGCCACCACGCAAGTGCTGCAAAGCGGCAAGGTCAACTACTGGACAGGCGAAGAATGCCGCCACTTCGAGCGCGAGTTTGCGGCGTGGTGTGGTTCGTCGAAAGCCATCGCTCTCACCAACGGCTCGGTCGCCATTGAACTGGCCCTGAAGGGTTTGGGTATCGGCCCCGACGACGAGGTGCTGGTGACGCCGCGCAGCTTCATCGCATCGGCCAGCAGCGTGAATCTGGTGGGGGCCACGCCAGTATTCGCGGATGTGGATGCAGATAGCCAGAACATCACAGTCGAAACACTCGCTGCCGCGCTCACGCCGCGCACCAAGGCGATCATCGCAGTCCATCTCGCGGGCTGGCCCTGCGACATGCCGGCCATTCTCGACTTTGCGGGGGCACATCATCTCAAGGTGATCGAAGATTGTGCGCAGGCACATGGTGCGGCGATCAATGGACAGTTGGTTGGTAGCTTTGGCAATGCCGCAGCGTGGTCGTTCTGCCAAGACAAAATCATGTCCACCGGCGGTGAGGGCGGCATGTTGACGACCAACGACGAGGCGCTGTGGGACTGGGCCTGGTCGTACAAGGATCACGGCAAATCTTTTGATGCGGTCTATCGCCGCGAGCACCCCGCGGGCTTTCGCTGGCTGCACGAGTCCATCGGCACCAACTGGCGCATGCTGGAAATACAGGGGGCGATCGGACGTATCCAGCTGCAAAAAATGCCCGACTGGCAGGCGGCCCGCACGCGCAATGCGGCCCTATGGTGTGAGCGCCTCTCGCGCTGGCCCTGCCTACGCATCGCCATGCCGCCGGCTTCGATGCGCCATGCCTGGTACCGCTTCTATGCCTTCGTGCGTCCCGAGGCACTCAAGGCCGATTGGAGCCGTGACCGGCTGATGGCCGCGATCAATGCGGCCGGTGTGCCCTGCTTCAGTGGCAGCTGCCCCGAGATTTATCGAGAGCGCGCATTCGCAGGACCCGATGCGCCACGCCTGCCGGTGGCGCAAAAGCTGGGCGAGACCAGCCTTTGCTGGCTCACACACCCCACGCTAGAGAACGCGCATATCCATGCCATGGCGGATATGGTGGATGCAGCGCTACAAGCAGCGGCACGCTGAGCTGATGAGCAACAGCATGCTGGTACGCCGCTCCCGCGAACTGCACGTGCGGCTGCTGCGGCTATCGCGGCCGACAAAGCGCCTGTTTCAGGTGCTCTCCGATTTTCTGCTGCTGATGCTGGCCCTTTACCTGGCCTATGTGCTGCGCATGGAAACCTGGCTACCGCGCGAGCCCGCGCACATTGCCGTGACCGGGGTGATTGCCGCGGCGGTGGGTGTGGCCACTTTCGAGCGCACGGGCCTCTACAAGGCCGTGGTGCGATACATGGGCATGCGTCAACTGCCCGCCGTGGCCTGGGGCTTGGCAGCGGCGGTGGCTGCACTGGCCTTCGCGGGCTGGGTTCTGGGCCTCTTCGTGCCGCGCAGCGTGCCGCCACTGTTCGTGGTGATGGCGCTGATGCTCATTGCAGGCTCGCGCCTAATGGCAAGGCACTTTCTGTTGCAGACCGACGAGGGCAATCGCACGCGAGTGGCGGTGTACGGCGCGGGTTCGGCGGGGCGACAGGTGGTGGTGGCCCTGCTCTCGGGCAGCGAGTACACGCCCACCTTGTTCGTGGACGACAACCCCAGCCTGCAGCGCAGCAGCGTGCTGGGCCTGCCGGTGTTCGACCCCGCCGACCTACCGCGGCTGGTGCAGGACCACGACATCGGGCGCGTGCTGTTTGCCGTGCCCAGCGCATCGGCCCGCCGGCGGGGCGAAATACTGGACCGCATCGTGACCCTGCCGGTGCCGGTGCTCACCGTGCCCGGCGTCAACGATATCGTCAGCGGCCGCCTGTCCATCACGGCGCTGCGGCACGTGGCGGTGGGCGATCTGCTGGGCCGCGAGCGTGTGCTGCCCCTGCCGGAATGGATGGACGCAGACCTCCGCGACAAGGTAGTGATGGTGACGGGTGCCGGCGGCAGTATTGGCAGCGAGCTTTGCCGCTTGGCCTTGGAGCGTCAGCCCGAAGCGCTGGTGCTCTACGAGCTTTCAGAGTTCGCGCTGTACCAGATTGAGGCAGAGCTGGGCGCATCCAAACTCAAGCAGGGTTTCGCCACATTGATCCATGCCGTGCTGGGCTCGGTTCAGGACGAGCAGAAGCTGAGTGATGTGGTGCGCAGCCATGCAGTGAGCACCCTCTACCACGCGGCAGCCTATAAGCACGTACCGCTGGTCGAGCAAAATGCCAGCGAGGGCCTGCTCAACAACACCTTCGGCACCGATACCGCAGCACGGGTTGCCGTGGCCTGCGGGGTGAAAACCTTCATCCTCATCTCCACCGACAAGGCTGTGCGGCCCACCAATGTGATGGGGGCCAGCAAGCGCCTCGCCGAGCTGGTTTGTCAGGAGCTAGGGCACCGCCAATCCGCCACCCGCTTTAGCATGGTGCGCTTCGGCAATGTGCTCGACTCCTCCGGCTCTGTGGTGCCCCTGTTCCGCGAGCAGATTCGCGCGGGTGGGCCAGTGACGGTGACACACCCTGAAATCACCCGTTACTTCATGACCATCCGCGAAGCCGCCGAGCTAGTGATACAGGCCGGGGCGATGGCCAAAGGTGGGGAGGTGTTCGTGCTCGACATGGGCGAGCCGGTGCGCATCGTCGATCTGGCGCGGCGGATGATCCAACTCTCGGGCTACAGCGTGCGCGATGCGGCGCAGCCCGATGGAGATATCGCCATCGAATACGTCGGTCTGCGCCCAGGCGAAAAGCTCTACGAAGAGCTGCTGATCGGTGAAAACGTCTCACCCACGGCGCACCCACGCATCATGGCCTGCCATGAGATGTTTCTGGATGAGTCGACGCTCGCCGAAACACTGCTCCGCTTGCGAACCGCCTGTGTTGCGCGACAGGCTACGCAGATCAAGCAACTGCTGGCGGAGTTGCCGATTCAATACAGAAATACCCATTGATTCAGCCTCTCGATTCAACCTGCTGTCGATTCATCGCCATAAAATTGAGTTGTGTTCGTCGTAGGGTCTAAAGTGCGGATTCGATAACCGAGGGTTCTGATGTCTACTGTCCCGCCCAACGCCGCGATCCCAGCCGTCAACTCTATCTATCTGGGCGGCCTCGCTCGTCGGCTGGTGTCTGAAAAAGTGGCCCCGGAAGAAGTCGTCCGCGACCTCCAGGCCAAGTCCAATAAGCAGGGTAAGACGCTGGTCTCTCTACTCGTTGAAGGTAACCACGCCACGGCGGCACGCTTGGCAGAAGTCGCCAGTACCGAGTTCGGCTCGCCGATGCTGGATTTGTCGGTCATGGATATCGACCCGCAGATCATTCGCGATGTGGGCGAGAAACTGATCCGCAAACACATGGCACTGCCACTGTACAAGCGCGGTAGAAAGCTGTTCGTCGGCATCGCCGACCCCGCCAACATTGGCGCGCTGGATGAGATCAAGTTTGCCACCGGCTTTTCGACCGAAGCCATCGTGGTCGAGCAGGACAAGCTCGCGAAGATGGTGGAGGTCGCTGCCAATGCAGCGGAGTCCAGCTCGTTCAGTGCTGGCGATTCAGACCTGGACAACATCGACATCGAGGAAGGCGGCGGCGACACGGCGGGGCCGGAAGTCACACGCTCGGATGCCGACGACGCGCCCATCGTGCGTTACGTCAACAAGATTCTGGTCGATGCCATCCAGCAAGGCGCATCAGACATCCACTTCGAGCCGTACGAAAAGTTTTATCGCATCCGCTATCGCCGCGATGGCGAGTTGAAGACCATCAACCAGCCACCCGTGGCGCAGGGCAGCCGCATTGCGGCGCGCATGAAGGTGATGAGCCGTATGGACTTGGCCGAGCGCCGCGTGCCGCAGGACGGGCGCATCAAGCTCAATCTGTCGAAGACCAAGGCGATCGACTTTCGTGTCAACACCTGCCCCACGCTCTGGGGCGAAAAAATCGTGGCGCGTATCCTGGACGCGTCCTCGGCCATGTTAGGCATCGATGTACTGGGCTACGAGCCCGAGCAGAAAGCCGCCTACATGAAGGCGCTGGAACAGCCGCAGGGGATGATCCTGGTCACTGGTCCCACCGGTTCTGGCAAGACAGTCTCGCTCTACACCGGCATCAACATTCTCAACACCGAGGATGTGAATATCTCCACTGCCGAAGACCCGGCGGAAATCAACTTGCCGGGCATCAATCAGGTCAACGTCAACCCTAAAACCGGCCTGACGTTTGCTGCGGCGCTGAAGAGTTTTTTGCGACAGGACCCTGACGTCATCATGGTCGGTGAGATTCGCGATCTGGAAACCGCTGAGATCGCCATCAAGGCCGCACAAACCGGCCACTTGGTGCTGAGTACTCTGCACACCAACGACGCGCCGCAGACCATCACCCGTCTGATGAACATGGGCGTGCCGGGTTACAACATTGCCTCCACGCTCTCTCTGGTTATTGCCCAGCGTCTGGCGCGTCGCCTGTGCAAGAACTGCAAGAAACCCGTCGATATCCCCAAGGTAGAGCTGCTGAAAAACGGCTTCACCGAAGATCAACTGAAAATGCCCGGATTCATGCTGTTTCAGGCCGTGGGCTGCGATCAATGCGACCGCGGTTACAAGGGCCGCACAGGCATCTACCAGGTAATGCCGCTCACCGAGCGCATGGGGCGCATCATCATGGAGGGCGGCTCGGCACAAGACCTCGCAGACCAGGCCAAGGTGGAAGGGATCAAAGACCTGCGCGAATCAGCACTCAAGAAGGTGCTGGATGGCCACATTGATCTGCTCGAAGCCAATCGCACCACAGTCTCTGAGTAAGCCTTACGATAGCTGCAACGGACAGAAACCTTACAAGGGACGCGCCCATGGCAGCAGAGATGAAAGTGGTCAAAGAGTACGACTTCAAATGGGAAGGTACTGACCGCAAGGGCAACAAGATCAAGGGCCAGATGAGTGGCCCCGGTGATCATTTCATCAAATTGCAACTACGCAAACAGGGCGTAACTCCAGTGCGTGTGCAGAAGCAATTGAAGTTCGGTAGCGGCAAGAAGCCGATCACCGGGCAGGAAATCGCGATCTTCAGCCGCCAGATGTCGACCATGATGAAGGCCGGCGTGCCGCTGGTGCAGTCATTGGAGCTCGTAGCGCGCGGCAACGAAAATAAGTCGATGACCGAGATGATCCTGGCCGTCAAACTGAGCATTGAATCTGGCTTGCCGTTTGCAGAGGCCTTGGCCAAGCACCCGCGCCAGTTCGACGATCTCTATGTGAATTTGGTCGAAGCCGGCGAAAAATCCGGTGCGCTCGAATCGCTGCTGGAAAAGATCGCGACCTACAAGGAAAAAACCGAAACCATCAAGAAGAAGGTCAAGAAAGCCCTTACCTACCCAGCAGCTGTGGTCGTGGTCGCCTTCGTCGTCACCGGCATCCTGCTGTATTTCGTCATTCCGCAATTCGAGAGTTTGTTCCAAGGTTTCGGTGCCGATTTGCCGGCCTTTACCAAGATGGTGGTGTCGCTCTCCAAGTTCGTGACAGCGTATTGGTGGATCTTGATCCTCATCCCGATCGGCGGCTTCTTTGCGTTCAAGGAAGCGCATCACCGCTCTGCCAATTTCCGCCGCTTTCTCGACCGCGTTGCGTTGAAGGCACCACTGTTTGGCGACATCCTCTACAAGTCGGCCGTGGCGCGTTTTGCCCGCACACTCTCCACCATGTTCGCAGCAGGTGTGCCCTTGGTGGAGGCGATGGACTCGGTGGCCAAGGCCGCCGGCAACATCGTCTACACCGAAGGCATCATGAAAATGAAAGACCAGGTGTCTACCGGCACGCAGTTGCAGCTGACGATGGCGCAATCGAATTTGTTTCCCGCGATGGCCATTCAGATGATCGGAATCGGTGAGGAATCCGGCTCGCTCGATGCGATGTGCGCCAAGGTGGCGGATTTCTACGAGGAAGAAGTCGACAACATGGTCGATTCGCTCGCCAGCCTCATGGAGCCGATGATCATGGCCGTGCTCGGCGTGCTGGTTGGCGGCTTGGTGGTAGCCATGTATCTGCCGATCTTCAAACTCGGTCAGGCGATCTAAGTGGATTTTGTGGCGTTGCTTTCGAGTTCCGCAGAACTGCTGATCGGCCTCACGGCAGTGTTGGGACTTTTGATAGGCAGCTTTCTCAACGTGGTGATTTACCGCCTGCCCAAGATCATGGAGCAGCGCTGGCAGCAGGAGGCGCGCGATATCTTGGCGGTGGCGACTGATGCAGCGCCCACAGCACGACTGTCACTCAGCCATCCACCCTCGTGCTGCCCCGCTTGCGGCGTGGCGATCAAGCCCTGGCAGAACATCCCGGCGCTGTCCTGGCTGCTGCTGCGCGGGCGTGCGGCGTGCTGCGGCGTGCGCATCAGCGCGCGCTACCCGCTAGTGGAGTTACTCACGGCCATCGCCAGTGCCGCCTGCGCCTGGCGCTTTGGCTATGGCATCGAATTGGGCGGAGCCTTGCTGCTGACCTGGGCACTGGTGGCGCTGGCCTTTATTGATCTCGATACGCAATTGCTGCCGGACGACATCACGCTGCCGCTGCTCTGGCTGGGTTTGCTATTCGCGCTCGTTGGCGGCTTTATGCCCTTGGAGAGCGCCGTCATCGGTGCCATCGCAGGCTACCTGGCGTTGTGGCTGGTGTTCTGGGCCTTCAAGCTCGCCACCGGCAAAGAGGGCTTGGGCTACGGTGATTTCAAACTGCTGGCCGCGCTCGGTGCCTGGCTGGGTTGGGCGGCGCTGCCGCAGATTATTTTGCTGTCGTCCATTGTTGGTGCGCTCAGCGGCATCCTGCTGATCGTCTTGCGCCGGCAGCAGCGCGGTGCAGCAATGCCCTTCGGCCCGTTTCTCGCCGCCGCCGGCTGGCTGGCCCTGATGGGCGTCGACGTGCTTGCACCTGTGACTGGTCTGCGATGACGCTCGTTGTCGGTCTCACGGGCGGGGTGGCCAGCGGCAAGAGCCATGTGCTGCATCTGTTCCAATCCCTCGGTGTGGCCGCAATCGAAGCCGATGATGTCGGACGCTCGGTCGTAGCACCGGGCCAGCCCGCACTTGCGGAAATTGCAGCGACATTTGGCGCGTACCTGCTGCAAGCCGACGGCAATCTCGACCGCCGCGCCATGCGCGCCGTGGTGTTCGGTGATGCAGCCGCACTCCAACGGCTGGAGGCGATCACCCATCCACACATCCGCATCGCCCTGCGCGCTTGGCTGGCGGCACAGACCGCCCCGTATTGCCTGCTCTCGGCCGCCATTCTGCTGGAACGCAATCTCGCCAGCCTCACCCAGCGCGTGCTCGTGGTCGATGCGCCGGAAGCTGACCAGATCACTCGCGTCATGCGTCGGGACGGTATTGACGAGACGCTGGCTCGGCAGATGTTGAGCCGCCAGATGAGTCGTGCCGAGCGCCTCGCTGCCGCGCATGACGTGATTGAAAATCCCGACCCGCTGCAAGACCTCATGCCGCAGGTGCAGGCGCTGCACACGCGTTTTCAGCAGCTCGCCAGGACCTGACAGACGCCGCCGTTCAGCATGGGTTGGCGCAGGCCGCCGCATCGTCCAGAATGGCCGCTCGCTTAACGCTCGTACTTCGCGTGTCCAACGGTGCCGACAGAATCATTTTTGAGCAGCCACTCAGTGAGCGTGTGCGAACGTTTTTGCGCCTCGAGTTCCTGTTTCAGCAGCGTCGTCACCACGCGCTCGACGAGTCGCCCACCGGCACCCGCGCGGCACTGCAATCGCTGCTGGATGTGCTCTCGCTGACCGCCCGCTCTGATCTGAAGAGCGAAGTCATCAAGGAGATTCAGGATCAGCAAACCGTGCTGACGCGTGCGCCGCAACTGCTGCAAGGCATGGATGTGCGCCAGGCTTTTGCACGACTCGCCGATGCGCTGAAGGGCGTGCAGCGGCTGCCCTCGCACTTTGCCGGCTCGTCGCTGCGCAGCCACGAGTTTCTCGATGCCATTGCCAAGCGCAGCGCCATCCCCGGCGGGGCCGCGCCATTCGATCTGCCGGCACTGCACCGCTGGCTGGCCGAACCCACCATCCGCATCCATGCCGATCTCGAACGCTGGTTCTCACACTTCGCGCCGTACGAAACGGCGGTCTCGACCTGCCTCGACGTGCTGCGCCACTGCGGCAGCGACCAGCCACTGATAGCCGAGGGCGGCGTGCATCTGCACACACCGCAAGGCGCGCATCAATTGCTCCGCGTCAAGGTATCGTCCGACAGCGGGCTATACCCCGAGATCAGCGCCGGTCGCTATCGCTACAGTCTGCGCTTCATGCGCCAGCCGGATGTGGACAGCCGCGCCACACAGGTGACGCTGAACGTGCCCTTCCAGCTGCAGTGCTGCATGCTGGCCTGATGAGCGACGCCTCGCCTACTGGCCCGATGGGCAGCCGCCCATCAAACCTCATGGGGCGTTGCCCGCAATGCAGCAAGCCCTCGCTGATTGCACCGGCCAACCCGTGGCGGCCGTTTTGCAGCGAGCGCTGCAAGCTGATTGATCTCGGCGACTGGATGAACGGCCGCTTCGTGATCCCGGTCGAGCCGTCCGCAGATTCAGACGACTACGAACCCGAAGAGCTGCCACCGCGCCAATAGGCGCTGATACCCGCAATGCCTTGGGCATTGGCGGCACGGGCGGTATCGAGTTGTTGCGCATCCAACCCGCCGATAGCAAACACGGGCAGTGCCGCCGTGCCACGCACGGCGGCAAACACGGGCCAACCGAGCGTTGCTGCGCCTGGATGCGTTGGGGTGGCCAATACCGGGCCGAGCACAGCCGCATCGAAGCCGAGCGCGCCAGCCTGCGCCAGCTGCGCGGCATCGTGAACCGAGGCAACAGTGAGCGGCGTCGATGGGCGCTGCGAGAGACGCATCAAGGCTGCACTGCTGCCATGCCAACCTGCCGCACCCAGCGCGGTGACTTGTGCGGGGTCACGATCCAAAAACACCTCGATGCCGAGTACGCGGGCGGATGGCACGAGTTGCCGCGCCAGGGCTTCGTATTGCGCTTCGTCGAGCGCGGGCTGCCGCAAGCGCAGCCATGCCCCATGCGGTAACTGTGCAAGCCCTGCGAGTAACGCGCTGGGCGCGCTCTGCAGCGGCGTGAACACATAGTGTGCCGGTGTGCGCAGGGCGCGTTCGATAGGCACTACCGTCGGCAACAGCGGCGTGACTTCGGCAAATTTCTCGATCGACAACCAACGCAGAGCCTGCCCTTCGCAGCCTTGCGGCTCCCCGTCGAAGGCGGTGACACGCCAGGTATCGAGCACGATGGTGCGGTTGCTGTACTCGTGATGAAAGCGGATCAGCGGCGCGGCCTTGCGCACGGTGACACCCAGCTCTTCTTGCAGCTCACGCGTCAGCGCCTGCAACGCCGATTCGCCCTGCTCGATCTTGCCGCCTGGGAACTCCCACCAGCCTGCAGCGATCTTGCCCTCAGGCCGCTGTGCCAGCAGCACTTCGCCTTGCGCGTTGACCAGAACGCCGCAGGCAACGTGGATGACCGGCTTGCTGGCCTCGGTCACGGCAGCCCTTAAGTCCGATATTCAGCGTTGATCTTCACGTAGTCATACGAAAAATCACAGGTCCAGACCGTGGTGCTGGCCGTGCCGCGACCGAGGCCAACACCAATCGTGAACTCGGGCTTGGAGACCACGGCCGTACCAAGAGCCTCGTTGTAATCAGGGTGAGGCTGACCTGCTTCGATCACCGCCACGTCATCGAGCGCGATGGTGACGCCCGCCACGTCCAGGCCTTCAACACCGGCCTTGCCAATGGCCATCGCCAGTCGGCCCCAGTTGGCGTCGCTGGCGAACATCGCGGTTTTCACCAACGGCGAATGCGCGATGGAAAGTGCGACCAACCGCGCTTCGGCCGCGTCACGCGCGCCGCCGACCGTAATGGTGATGAACTTGGTAGCACCCTCGCCGTCGCGCACGATGGCGTGCGCCAGTTCGCGGCAGACGTCTTCAATGGCAGCGGCGATCAGCGGGTAATCGGCGTGCTGGGCATCGACGTCCTGCACGCCGACCTTGGCGGTGGCAAACAGCACACAGCTGTCGTTGGTGGAGGTATCGCCATCCACCGTCACGCAGTTGAAGCTGCGGCCCGCCACATCGGCGATCAGTGCCTGCGTTGCGGCGTGCGTCAGCCGCGCATCGGTACCGATATACGCCAGCATGGTCGCCATGTTGGGGTGGATCATGCCCACGCCCTTGGCGATGCCGGTGACCGTTACCAGCCCTTGCGACGTCGGCACCGTGCGTGAAGCGCCCTTACCAACGGTGTCGGTGGTCATGATCGCGCGCATCGCCGACAACCAACCTTCGGCCTTGAGCTCCGCCACCGCGACAGGTGCAGCGGCGACCATGCGTGCGACCGGCAATTGCTGGCCAATCACGCCGGTGGAAAACGGCAATACGCTCTCAGCAGAAATACCCAAGGCCGCGGCGACCGCAGCGCTGGTCTCGCGCGCAGCGGCCAAACCCGCAGCGCCCGTGGCGGCATTAGCGTTGCCGCTGTTGACCACCAAAGCCCGCAAGCTCGTGGCTGTGGCCAGCCGCTCGCGGCAAAGCAACACGGGTGCGGCGGCGAAGGCGTTCTGTGTGAACACGCCGCCCACTCGTGCGCCCTCATCCAATGCGATCACCAGCAGGTCTTTCTTGCCGGGCTTCTTGATCGCCGCTTCCGCTACGCCCAGGCGCACGCCGGCGATGGGCAACAGCGCCGTCGGCTCTGCGTAGTTGACCGGCATCAGGTCAGGCCAGCTGGCCGTGACACTGCTTGTATTTCTTGCCGCTGCCACAAGGGCAGGGATCGTTGCGTCCCACCTTGGGCAGCTCGCGCTGGAACGTCTCGGGCTTGGACTGGATGGCTACGGCCGGTTGCGGAGCTGGCGCAGCGCTCGGCATCGGCGCGTCGTGCAGCACATCCGGCGCTTGAGCGTGTTGCAGCTGCATTTTGCCCTCGGCCACTTCCGCTGCGGCACGGCGCTGCTGCTCGATGCGCTCCACCTCGGCCTCGCTCTGAATCTGTACACGCGCGAGGATCGAAATCACCTCGTTCTTGAAACGCCCCAGCATGTCGTTGAACATGCCGAAGGCTTCGCGCTTGTATTCCTGCTTGGGATCTTTCTGCGCATAGCCACGCAGATGAATGCCCTGACGCAGATAGTCCATTGCCGCCAGATGCTCGCGCCAGAACTGGTCGATCACCTGCAGCATGATGGCTTTCTCGAAGTGCTCCAGCACGCTGGCTCCGACGCGGGCCTTCTTGTCTTCGTAAGCGGCCTTGACCGCCTCGATGACTCGGGCGCGTACGCCCTTCTCGTCGAGACTGTCGTCTTCGTCGAGCATTTTCTTGATCGGCAGATCGACGCCGAAATCCTTCTTGAGCGCGGCCTCCAGCTGTTCGAGCTTCCACATCGACTCGATGGTCTGCGGCGGGATGTAAGCGTCCACGATCCCGGTCATCACGTCGGGGCGGATGTCGTCGACGAGCGCGGTGACCTTGTCGGCACCCATCAGCTCGTCACGCAATTCGTAGACAGCCTTGCGCTGATCGTTGGCGACGTTGTCGTACTCGAGCAGATTCTTGCGGATGTCGAAGTTGTGCGCTTCCACCTTGCGCTGCGCGGTTTCGATCGCGCGCGTCACCCAGCGGTGTTCGATCGCCTCGCCCGGCTGCATGCCAAGGCGCATCAGCATCGCGCGCATCGAGGGCGGGGTGAAGATGCGCATCAGGGTGTCGTCGAGCGACAGATAGAAGCGTGTCGCGCCCGGATCACCCTGTCGACCGGAGCGACCGCGCAGCTGGTTGTCGATGCGGCGCGATTCGTGACGCTCGCTGCCGATCACATACAGACCACCCGAAACCTTGACGGCATCGTGCCGCACTTGCCAATCGGCCTTGAGCTTGGCGCGGATGGCAGTGTCTTCTTCCGGCACGGCGTGCAGCTCGGCTTCGAGCGAGCCGCCCAGCACGATGTCGGTGCCGCGACCGGCCATGTTGGTGGCGATGGTCACTGTATTGGGGCGGCCGGCGTTGGCAATGATCTCGGCCTCGCGCTCGTGCTGCTTGGCATTCAGCACTTCATGCTTGATACCTTTTTCAGTCAGCAGTTTCGCCAGCAACTCGCTGGTCTCGATGCTGGCGGTGCCAACCAGTACCGGCTGCTGGCGCTTGTTGGCCTGCTCGATCTCGGCGATGACGGCGTCAAACTTTTCCTTGGCCGAAATGAATACTTGGTCGCCCTGGTCCTTGCGCACCATCGCACGGTTAGTGGGGATTACCACCACTTCGAGCTTGTAGATGTTCTGGAACTCGAAGGCCTCGGTGTCGGCCGTGCCGGTCATGCCGGCGAGCTTCTTGTAGAGGCGGAAATAGTTCTGGAAGGTGATGGACGCCAGCGTCTGGTTTTCCTGCTGGATGTTCACGCCTTCCTTGGCCTCGACGGCCTGATGCAGGCCATCGCTCCAGCGGCGACCCGACATCAGGCGGCCGGTGAACTCGTCGACGATGATGACCTGCCCACCGCGCACGATGTACTCGACATCGCGCTTGTAGAGGTGGTGCGCGCGCAGCAGGGCATTGAGGTGATGCACGAGGATGATGTGGCTGGCGTCGTAGAGCGATTCCTCTTCACCCAGCAAGCCCACTTCACGCATGAAGGCTTCGGTTTTCTCGTGGCCGGATTCGGACAGGTGAACCTGTTTGCCTTTCTCGTCCGTGAAGAAATCGCCTTCGCTTTCTTCCGTTTCCTGCGGCTTCAAGCGCGGGATGATGGCGTTGATCTTCTGCCACAGCGCCGGGTCGTCATCAGCCGGGCCGCTGATGATGAGCGGCGTGCGGGCTTCGTCGATCAGGATCGAATCGACTTCATCGACGATGGCGTAATGCTGGCCGCGCTGCACTTTCTGGTCGAGTGCAAACGCCATGTTGTCGCGCAGGTAGTCGAAGCCGTATTCATTGTTGGTGCCGTAGGTGATGTCGGCCTGGTAGGCTGCCTTCTTCTCTTCCTGCGACTGGCCCGAGACGACCACACCGACGGTGAGGCCGAGGAAGCCATAGAGCTTGCCCATCCACTCTGCATCGCGACGGGCGAGGTAGTCGTTGACGGTGACGACGTGTACGCCCATGCCTTCCAGAGCGTTGAGATACACCGGCAGGGTCGCCATCAGCGTCTTGCCTTCGCCGGTGCGCATCTCGGCGATCTTGCCTTCGTTCAATACCGAGCCGCCGATGAGCTGCACATCGAAGTGGCGCATGCCCATCGCGCGCTTGCCCGCTTCGCGACACACCGCAAAGGCGTCGTTGCGGATGTCGGCAATGCTCTCGCCCTTGGCAAGACGCTCTTTCAGCACCCGCGTTTGGTCGGTGAGGTCGGCGTCGCTCAGTGCGGCGTATCGGGCCTCAAGGCTGCCTACCTGATCGACGACTTCCTTGCGGAAGCGGGTGACGAGCCGCTGGTTACGGCTCCCGAAGATTCGGGTGAGCAAATTGTTGATCATGTAGAGAGTTCACAGGCGCAGTGATGGGCGCAAAAGCGCCTCGCGCGGGTCGGTCAAAGTAAGCCCGCATTATGCCTCATGGTTGCAGCCCGACTGCTTTTCAAGAGCAGGCCTTTCCACTGTATCCAACGGGGCGCTTTGCACCCCGCTGATTAGCGTGAGGCCTCGATGTATTGCGAAGGGTTGACCGGCGACCCATTGAGCAGTACTTCGAAGTGCACATGCGGCCCGGTGGAGCGGCCGCTGCTGCCCATCAAGGCCACGCGCTGGCCTTTGCGGACGGTTTCACCGGCTTTCACCAGTGAGGCGGAGTTGTGCCCATAACGCGTCACATACCCATTGCCGTGATTGATCTCGACCAGATTGCCGTAGCCGCTGCGTTCGCCGGCAAAACTGACCACACCCGCGCCGACGGCCATGACGCCGCTGCCTTCCTTGCCGGCAAAGTCCATCCCTTCATGAAACGCGCCGCGACCACTGAAAGGGTCGGTGCGATAGCCGAACAGCGATGAAATGAACCCATTGACCACCGGCCAGCCCGAAGGCACGACCTCCTGCTGCATGCGGCTGGCCATCAGCAGATCTTCAAGCACGCGCATCTGACGCTCACGCTCGGTCAGCTTGCTCTGAAACTTTTCGATGGATTGCAGCAGCGGATCCTGTCTGGAATCCACCACGGCCACTTCGACTTCTTCCGTCTCCGGGCCACCGACGGCGGGTGGGCGGTTGAAGTTGAACTCCTTGGGGTCGAGGTCGGCGACCTTGACCATGCGTTCGCCGGCGGCGTCCAAGCGCATCATCTGGGCATTGAGCTCGGCCATGCGGCGCGCCAAGGCACGGGTGTTTTCTTCTGAAGACGATTTTGCGGTTGCGAGGTCCTGCCGCTGCGCCCTGATCTCAGCATTCCAGCGGGTCATCAGGTGCTCTGGCAGCAAGCCCGACTGACCACGGTTGGCGTAGTAACCGATAGTGAAACTGATGCTGAGCGCCCCGACGACCAACAGGGCCACCGGCAGCCAAAGGTGAAAATGCGCAACATCCAACCGCAACTTCCAGGTTTTGCCACGGGCGTGGCTGACTACAATGACATCCATAAAAACTTGACCCTCTTCAACATATCTCGTGAACGCCGGTCGGCTCGACACACATCTCGAACACTCTGTGGCACTGCCGCAGGGCTTGGTGGCCCATGCGCGACAGCTCATTCAACTCAATCAGGCCCTCAAGGGCTGGATGGCACCCTGGGGTGCCTGGTCGCAACAAGTCTCACTGGCTAATTTCCGAGCGCCTGGCGCGACATTGATCGTCAGCAGTGCCGCCATGGCGACACCCCTACGCTACCGCCAGCAGGAAATACTGACTTGGCTCGGCGAGCAAACCGGCGAGCGGTTTACGCGTCTGGAGATCAACATCCGAGCCCAGCCCGGAAAACGTTAAGCCCGAAGTTTAGGCGGCGGTTTTAGCTGAACGCAACCTTTCTGTTCATTCGGCGGGCAAAAATCAAGCCTAATCGAGCAAATAATGCGCAATTAACGGCAATTATTTCAGGCAGCCAGGGCGTGCATCGAGGTGATGTTGGGCGCGGGCTGGCGGCCGTCTTCAAAAGTCGCCCATTCCCAGGCATTTTCATCTTTGAGCACAGCACAAGCCAGCTGATTGTTGAGCGCATGGCCCGATTTGTAGGCCGTGTAGGCCCCCAGAAGCGGCGCGCCGATCAAGTAAAGATCGCCGACTGCATCGAGAATCTTGTGCCTTACGAACTCATCGTCGTAGCGCAGGCCATCCGGATTGACGACCTTGTAGGCATCGAGCGCCACGGCGTTGTCCATGCTGGCGCCCAAGGCCAGATTCTTGGAACGCAACGCCTCGAAATCGCGCATGAAGCCAAAGGTGCGAGCGCGCGACACCTCTTTCACATAATTTGCCGGTGTGAACTCCAGCACCGCCGTTTGCGCCGAAGTCTTGAACGCCGGGTGCTTGAACTCGATACCGAACGACAGCCTGTAGCCCTCGTAGGGTTCGATGCGGGCGTACTTGTCGCCCTCGTCCACCTGCACCGGCCGCGTGATGCGCATGAAACGGCGCGGTGCGTCCTGCGCCACCACGCCAGTGCTCTGCAACAGATAGATGAAGGGTGCGGCCGAACCGTCGAGGATGGGGATTTCTGGCGAAGACAGCTCGACGATGCAGTTGTCGACGCTCATGCCGAACAGCGCCGACATGATGTGCTCGACCGTCGCGACCTTCACCCCATCCTTAATAAGAGTGCTGCACATGGTGGCCTCGCCTACCAGCAGAGCGCTGGCGGGGATCTCTACCACGGGTGAGACATCGACGCGGCGGAACACGATGCCGGTGTTGATATCTGCCGGCAGCATGGAAATATGCACCTGCCGCCCGCCATGCAGGCCGATGCCGCTGGCGCGGATGGGAGCTTTGAGGGTGCGTTGCGGAATCATGGCGGCGAGGACTGTAGAGCGGTCAGTGCCGAGTGTACTGCCAGAACGCCGGTTTTCTTCAGTGCAAGCGTGGCTATGTGCTTCATAGCCAACACCCTATGCGCCGTTGCCGTCCATAAAAAAACGCTGCGAAAGCCAATGGGCTTTCGCAGCGTCGATACGCATGCCGAGCGGAGACGGCCGACCGTCAGCCGCCTGTTTCAGAGGCGGCAGCGGCACGGGCCGGGGCGGGGCTTAAGGGCCGCCGCCGCCCGGCATGGGCGCTTTCAGCTCCGCATCAATCGGCCTGCGCGCGCAGAAAGGCCGGCACGTCCAGCACATCGTCAGACAGGTCTTCCAACCAGTTCTTGCCATGGCTGCCAGTGGCTGCCATCTGCGGACGGGCGTAGGACGAATCCGAGCCCATAGGGCGCAGGCCCGGCACGCCGCGTGGCAGCATCTGCGGCTGGCGCGGCTGCACCGATGCGGCGGGATGGCCCATGTGGCCCATCTGTGCTGCGCTACCCAGACCAGGCACCATTGCGCGGCGCGCGTTGGCATCGGGGAAGCGCGCCACGTGTGCCGGCAGCGCTTCCTGACGGCTGCTGGCGAGGCCGGTGGCGACGACCGTCACGCGCAGCTCGCCGTTCAGGCTCGGGTCGATCGAAGTGCCGCACTTGATGTCGGCCTCCTCGCTCGCCACGTCGCCGACGTGCTGCATGATGTGGTCGTGCTCGTCGAGGGTCAGCGTCTCGTCACAGGTGATGTTGACCAGGATGCCGCGCGCGCCGCGGATCTCGATATCGTCGAGCAGCGGGCTGGAGAGTGCGGCTTCCACCGCACGCTTGGCGCGGTCTTCACCGGTGGCCTTGCCAATACCCATCATCGCCATGCCGCGCTGGCCCATCACGGTGCGCACGTCGGCGAAGTCGAGGTTGATCTCGCCCGGACGAGTGATGAGATCGCTGATGCCGAGCACGGCGTTTTGCAGCACGTCGTTGGCGGCCTTGAACGCATTCATCAGGCTCACCGAGCCGCCGAGCACAAGCTTCAGCTTCTCGTTCGGGATGACGATCAGCGAATCGACATGCTGTTGCAGTTGGGTGATGCCCTGGGTCGCCTGCGCCATGCGCTTCTTACCCTCGCTGGGGAACGGCTTGGTGACGACGGCGACGGTAAGGATCTTCATCTCCTTCGCCACCTCCGCAATCACCGGTGCCGCACCCGTGCCGGTGCCGCCACCCATGCCGGCGGTGATGAAGAGCAGATCGGTGCCTTCGAGCATTTCAGCAATGCGCTCGCGATCTTCATCCGCCGACTGGCGGCCGATCTCGGGGTTGCTGCCTGCGCCCAGGCCGCGCGTGAGCGCCGCGCCCAGTTGCAGCTGGTTGGTGGTCACGCATTTTTCGAGATGGTCGCGATCGGTGTTGGCCACCACGAACTCCACACCGTTGATGCCGCCCTGCGCCATCTGGTTGACGGTGTTGCAACCACCACCGCCGACGCCGATGACGCGGATCACTGCGGTGGATTTCAAACCGTCCACCAGTTCAAACGTTTCTTGAATTGCCCCTGCCATAACACTCTCCTTGAGTAAGTACATCAATGGCCATGCCCCGGCCCCAAACCACTAAAACTGCTCGTCAATGGCGCTGTCCTTTACGAAACAGCGCCGCCAAAACTCGTTTAGAAACTGCCCTTGAACCAATCCTTCACCCGCATCAGAAGATCACCGCCACTGCCGCCACTCGCAGCCGAGCGCGCCAGTTCCGGTTTCATTTTCTTGGCGTAGAGCAACAGCCCTGCACCGGTGGAAAGCCCCGCATCGCGGCCCACGGCCTCGATGCCTTCCAGCCCGTGAGCAAAGCCCAGGCGCACCGGCACTTCGAGGATTTCTTCGGCGAGCTCGACCACGCCCACCATCTGTGCCGCGCCGCCGGTCAGCACCACGCCACCCGGAATGCGTTGCAGCATGTCGGAGCGGTGCAGCTCCTTTGCCACGTAGCGGAACAGCTCCTCGTAGCGCGGGCGAATCACCTCGGCCAGCACATGACGCGAGAACACGCGCGGCGGGTTGTCGCCCACGCTCGGCGCTTCGATCTGCTCGTCGGCCTGCACCATCCACGGCTGCGCACAGCCGAATTGCAGCTTGATGTTTTCGGCGTGCAGCGCGGGCGTGCGGAAGGCCACCGCGATGTCGTTGGTGACCTGATCGCCAGCAATCGGCAGCACCGCCGTGTGGCGGATGGACCCGCTCTGATACACAGAAATATCACTGGTCCCGCCGCCGATATCGACGCAGCAGATGCCGAGTTCGCGCTCATCGTCGGTCAGCACCGCATCGGCACTGGCGAGATGCGAGATCACCAGCTTCTCGATGACGAGGCCGCATTTCTCCACACACTTGTGCAGGTTCTGCGCCGCCGACACCGAGCCGGTGACGATGTGCACGTTCACATCCAACCGCACCGCGCTCATGCCGACCGGGTCCTGGATGCCTTCCTGGCCATCCACCACGAACTCCTGCGGCAGCACGTGCAGCACCTGCTGGTCTGCCGGCACCGGGATGGCCGAACCGTTCTCGACCACGGCATCGACATCCTTCTGCTGCACCTCGCGGTGCTTGATGGCGGCGACACCCGATTTGGTGACGCTCTTGATGTGGGTGCCGGTGATGGCCACATGCGCCATGCGGGCGCGGCAGTTGGCCATGTGCTCAGCGTTCTCCACGGCACGCTGGATTGCCTGCACGGTGGCGTCGATGTTCGCGATCACGCCCTTCTTCAAACCCTTGTTCGGGTAGGTGCCCAGACCCACCACCTGCAGCTTGCCTTCAGGGGTGATTTCTCCGACCAGGGCGGCGACTTTCGAGGTGCCGACATCGAGGGCAAAAACGTAATGGGGTTCGGGACGGCGACTCATGGTGTGGCTCCGGGTACGACGGCAGGCGCTTTGGCAGCAGCCGTCGGTGCATCAAGGAAAGTCTGGGCATCCGCGGCATTGCGCCAGCCCACGGCAAAGCCGTTGGCGTAGCGCAGGTCAATGCGCTGGACGGCATCGAGCCGGCGGCTGAGCGCCGGCAATACGGTGTTCTTCAGGCGTGCCACCTGCTCGACCGGGTTGTCGCGGCCAAAGCGCAGGCTGGTGCCTTTGTGTGTGGTGCCGGTCCATTCGCCGCGTGCGTCCTGGGTCAGGCCGGCCAATGCGAATGGGGTCTCTGAGAGGCGATCGGCCAGCTGGCCATACATCGCCATCACTTCAAGCTCGCGGCCGGCGGCGCCGCCCAACTGCGGCAAGGTACTGGCGAGCGCAATGCTGCCGGGTGCGAATACCACGCCCTCGGTCGAGAGCGCCTGGCTGTCGCCCCAGCGGGCGAAAGGCTCGCGCTCGGTGATACGCACACCCAGCCGGGCCGGCCATTGACGGTCGATGCGCACATGGGCAACCCAGGGCAGACGCTCGACAGCGCTGCGCACGACATCGAGATCGAGCTCGAACAGCTTGGCGTCCAGCAGGGGTGCTGCGACGGCGCGCACTTCGTCCGGCTGCACGTGTCGCAGGCTGCCGGTGATGGCGAGCTCACGCACCGGCGCATCGAAGCGATGCAGCGCGAAGCGGCCCAAGGCCAGTGTGGCGACCACCGCCACCAGGCTGATGGCAAAGCGCCGCAGTGCAGGCGGCAGCATCGGCTCGACAGCACCCCGGTCGGGACGTTGGCGGTGAGTGAAGGGCAGGTTCATGGCGAGCGCGGTCACAAGGTCGCTTCCAGCAGCGACCAGCAGAGATCGGCATAGCTCAAGCCGCTCACCTTCGCGGCCATCGGCACCAGCGAGTGCGAGGTCATGCCCGGCAGGGTGTTGAGCTCCAGCAACTGCGGCTGGCCGTCATCGCCCATCAGGAAGTCCACGCGGCCCCAGTCCTTGCAGCCGATCAGTGCGAAAGCCTTGAGGCACAGCGCTTGGATACTGGCTTCGTGCTCGGCCTTGAGACCGGCTGGGCACAGATACTTAGTGTTGTCGCTGAGGTATTTGGCGTTGTAATCGTAGAACTCGCCATCCGGCTCGATGCGGATCACCGGCAACGCCACGCCGCGCAACACCGGGCAGGTGTACTCGGCGTGCTTGGCGCCGCCATCAATGAATTGCTCGGCCATCACCACGCGGCCCACCCCGCCCTCTGCATCGGCAAAGGCTTGCGTGATTTGCTCAGCGACCTTCACCTTCGTGACGCCAACGCTGCTGCCATCGGCAGCGGGCTTGATGATGAAGGGGTAGCCGAAGTGCTTGGCAGCACTTTCAGCGTCCGCAACCGAAGCCAGCACGCGGAAGCCCGGCGTCGGCAAGCCTTCGGCCTTCCAGATGCGCTTGGTCGCGAGCTTGTCCATCGCGATGGCCGACGCCGCCACAGCAGAGCCCGGATACGGCAGACCGAGTAGATCGAGAATCGCCTGCACCGTACCGTCTTCGCCACCGGTGCCGTGCAGGATATTGAAGACGCGGTTGTAGCCCTCGCTCTTCAGGGCGAACAGCTGCGCCGGCGTGCTGATGTTGAGGCCGACCGCCTCGACGCCGCGCTCCTGCAGCGCCTTGGTCACACCTTCACCGCTCCACAGCGACACCTGCCGCTCGGCGCTCCAGCCACCCATGAGCACGGCGACTTTTCCAAACACTTTCGGATCGGTCACGGTCTTCATGCGGCGTCTCCGACAATCTTCACTTCGGCGTGCAATACAACGCCGGTCTGTGCTTTCACGATGGCTTGCAGGTGCGCGATGAGCTGCTCCACATCGGCAGCGCTTGCGCCTTCTTCGGTCAGCACGAAATTGGCGTGCTGCACCGAAACCATAGCCCCGCCAATGCGATGGCCCTTGAGTCCGCAGGACTCGATCAGCCTTGCGGCATGATCGCCCACCGGATTGCGGAAGGTGCTGCCCGCACTCGGCTTGCCGACGGGTTGTGTCGCCTTGCGCTTGGCCAGCGACTCGCGCGTGTAGCGCTCGTGGCTGCCATCGGCATCCGATGTGACGTTGAAGCGCGCGGCGATGAACCCGATCGCTCGTTGCGGCACCTCGACCTCGCGATAGGCAAAGCGGAAGTCGCCTGCGGGCAGCCACTCCGTACCGCCGTCGCGACGAAGGATTTCGGCCTCACTCACCTGAGGCCAGGTCTCGCCGCCCCATGCACCGGCATTCATGGCGAGCGCACCACCCACCGTGCCGGGGATGCCGGCCATGAAGCCGAGACCTGCGAGCTTCTCGTCTCTCGCAAACTTGGCCAGGCGTGCGCAGTGGGTGCCGGCTTGGGCAAACACGATCTGCTCGCTCTCGCGACGCAACTCATCGAGTGCACCATGCAGGTGAATCACCGTGCCGGCAAAGCCGCCATCGCGCACCAGCAGATTGCTGCCGAGGCCGAGCCATAGCAGCGGCTCATCGACAGGCAAGGCACGCACGAAGGTGATGAGGTCCTCGCGATCCGCCGGTTCGAAGAAGGTGCGTGCCGGCCCACCGACGCGCCAGCTCGTGTGGCGTGAGAGCAATTCGTTGTGCTTGATGGAGCCGCGCACGTTCATGGATACGCTCCATACGCTTGCAGCAGCAAGCCAGGCGCATTGCCGACATCACCCGCGCCCACCGTCAACAGCACATCGCCATCGCGCACGACACCGCGCAGGGCTTCGGGCAGCTCGCTGACAGCTTTCAGCACCACCGGCTCGACCTTGCCGCGCGCGCGGATGCCACGCGCCAGCGCCTTGCTGTCGTAGCCGGCAATCGGCGCTTCGCCTGCGGCGTAGACATCGAACAGCAGCAGCGCATCGACGCTCGACAGCACTTCGCCAAACTCGTCGAACAGATCGCGCGTGCGGCTGTAGCGGTGTGGCTGAAAAGCCACGACTAGACGCTTGTCGGGATGCGCGCTGCGCACCGCTTCAAACGTCGCCGCCAGCTCGCGCGGGTGATGGCCGTAGTCGTCGATCAAGGTGACCTTCGCGCCGTCGATGTCGAGCACTCCGTGCGGTTCGCAGCGGCGGCCGACACCGGCGAAGCCCGACAGCGCCTTCTGCATCGCCGCGATGCTCACGCCCAGTTCCTGCGCGATGGCGAGTGCGGCCAGCGTGTTCTGCACGTTGTGGCGGCCCGGCAGGTTGAGATGAAACTCCTCGCGGGTGCCGTCCTTGAAAATGGCCGTGAAGTGCGAGCCGCTGCCCTCGGGCCGCACGTCGACGGCGCGCACATCGGCGTCGTCCGCGAAGCCGTAAGTAATGACGGGACGGCCAATAGTCGGCAGCAGCTCGCGCACCACGGCGTCATCCACACACAACACCGCGAGGCCATAGAACGGCAGGCGGTTGAGGAACTCGATGAAGGTCGCCTTCAACTTGCCGAAGTCACCGCCATAGGTTTCGAGATGGTCGGCGTCGATGTTGGTGACGGCGGCGATCATCGGCGAGAGGTGCAGAAAGCTGGCATCGCTCTCATCGGCTTCGGCAACTAGATACTGGCCAGCACCGAGCTTGGCGTTGGCATCGGCACCCTTCACCTTGCCGCCGACGACGAACGTGGGGTCGAGTCCGCCTTCGGCCAGCACGCTGGCGACCAGACTCGTGGTGGTGGTCTTGCCATGCGTGCCGGCAATGGCGATGCCGTAACGGAAGCGCATCAGCTCCGCCAGCATCTCGGCGCGGCGCACGACCGGAATGCGATGTTCGCGTGCGTACTCGAGTTCCGGGTTGCCCACCTTCACGGCGGTAGAAACCACGATCACGTCGGCACCCACGGCGTTGTCGGCAGCATGGCCGAAGAACACGGTCGCACCCATCGCCTGCAAGCGTTGCGTGGCGGGCGAGGCCTTGAGATCCGTGCCGCTCACCGCATAGCCCAAGTTGAGCAGCACTTCGGCGATGCCGGACATGCCGGAGCCGCCAATGCCCAGAAAATGCACTTGCCGCACGCGGCGCATGGGGGATTTGGCGAGGCTCATGCGGCCGCCTTTAATAACGCGGCGACGATATCGTCGGTCGCGCGACTCCAGGCCTTGGTGCGCGCCGCGACACTCATGCAGATGAGCGCAGGGCGGTCAGACAGCAGTGCTTTCAGCTCGGTCGCGAGCCGCTCAGGGGTCAGGTCTTTCTCAGTGATCAGCAGCGCCGCACCGGCATCGGCGAGGTAGCGCGCGTTTGCGGTCTGATGGTCGTCCACTGCGAACGGGAACGGCACCAGCAAGCTGGCACAGCCGGCTGCGGAAAGCTCGGCAATCGTCGAGGCACCGCTGCGGCAGATCACCAGATCAGCCGCCGCATAGGCAGCTGGCATGTCGGTGATGAAGGCTTCGACGCTGGCGTACACGCTGGCGTCTTCTGCATACGCAGCCTGTGCGACGGCAAGCGTGCGGCCAGCCTGATGACGCACTTGCGGGCGCTCTGCAGCGGCCATCAAGGCGAGCGCCTTCGGTACGATTTCGTTGAGTGCCTTCGCCCCTTGCGAGCCACCGACCACCAGCACGCGCGGTGCGCCGTCGCGGCTAAGGCGGCGTGCGGGCGCGGGCAATTCGGCAAAGCCCACACGCACCGGATTACCGACCGTCTGCGCCTCGCCCTTGAAGGTATTCGGGAACGCCTGCAACACCGTGGTCGCAATGCGCGCAAGCAGGCGGTTGGTCAGTCCTGCGGCGGCGTTCTGTTCGTGAATCACCAGCGGCGTGCGCTTGATCCATGCGGCCAGGCCGCCAGGCCCGGCGGCGAAGCCGCCCATACCGAGCACGACATTGGGCTGCACTTTGCGAAGCACCGTGAAGGCGTCGCGCAGTGCGCGCAGCAGCAACAGCGGCGCGGCAAACAACTTGAGCGCACCCTTGCCACGCAAGCCGCTGACACGCACCAGCTCGATGGGGAAGCCCGCCTCCGGCACGCGCTTGGACTCGAACGAATCCGGTGCGCCCATCCAAGTCACGGCGTGGCCCAGTTCGCGCAGGCGTACGGCCACCGCGAGTGCGGGGAAGACATGCCCGCCGGTGCCGCCCGCCATGATGAGCACGTTCATGCGCCATCCCTCCGCGCGCGCAGTGACGTCCAGCCGGTGTGCAGCGGCGACAGCAGATCTTTCAGGCCCCAGGTCGGCTGCGTGGTCTGTACGGCGCGGCCACTGAATGTCCGGTTGCGGGGCTTGGGCAGCAGCGCGAGTGCGGCGCGGTTTTCGTAGTCGACGCGCAGCATCAGGCCGATCATCAGGCTGACGGTGACCAGCGAAGATCCGCCGTACGAGATCAGCGGCAGCGTCAGGCCCTTGGTCGGCAGTGCGCCCATGTTGACGGCCATGTTGATGAGCGCCTGCAAGCCCAGCCAGCCGGCGAGGCCGTAGCAAAGATAACCGGCAAAACGGCGGTCGAGCAGCTCGGCCTGCTGGCCGATCTTGAAGCCGCGCCAAACGACGATGCCGAACAGCGTCATCAGTATCAGCACGCCGGCCAGACCAAACTCTTCGGCCAGAATCGCGAAGATGAAATCGGTGTGCATCTCGGGCAGATACATGAGCTTCTGCACGCTGTTGCCGAGGCCGACGCCGAACCATTCGCCACGGCCGACCGCGATCAGCGATTGCGTCAGCTGGAAACCTGAGCCCAAGGCGTCTTCCCAGGGATTGGTGAACGACAGCACCCGCTTCATGCGGTAGGCGACGGTGAGAATCAGCACCGTGATGCCGCCTGCGGCGATCCCCGCCAGCGCGCCCAGCCAGATCAGCCGCGCGCCGCCCAGGAACAGCATCAGGAAGGTGACGGCGAGCAGAATGACGGTGGCACCCAGATCGGGTTCGATCAGGAAGAAAAACAGCAGCGGTGCGAGGAAGATCATAGGATTGATGAAGCCCATGAAAGTGGTCTGGATCTGCGCCTGCCGCTTCACGATGTGGCCGGCGAGCCAAACGATGAAGGCGAGACGTGCGGGCTCCGAGGCTTGCAGGCGGAACAGGCCGGGCATATCGAGCCAGCGGCGCGCACCGTTGACGCTCACGCCGGTCACCGCCACGGTGGCCAGCAAGGCGATAGCAAGCGCCAGCAACCACCAGCGGCTCTTCTGCCACCAGAGGGTGGGCACGCAGAACATCGCGCTGCACGCGGCAATGCCCATCGCGATGAACATCAGCTGCCGCCAGAAAAAGAACATCGAACTGCCGCCGAGTTTCTCGCCGACGGCGACGCTGGCAGAAGCCACCATCACCAAGCCCCAGCACATCAGTGCGGCCAGCGCGAGGCAGAACGGCGCGTCGAGGCCGTGCTTGGGATTCGGCAGCGTGAAGTCGTTCATTTCATCGCCCCCACCGCCGCTTCGAACTGCTCGCCGCGATCCACATAGCTCTTGAACTGATCGAAGCTCGCGCAGGCGGGCGACAGCAGCACCGAAGCACCGGGCTGCGTCAGCGTGCGGGCGCGCTTCAGGGCGTCGGCCATCGTCGCTTCGCGATAGACCGGCACGCTGCCGAAGATGGCCGCTTCGATCTTTACAGCATCTTCACCGAACAGCACGGCGGCACTGGCCTTCTGCGCGAGGGCTACCGCGAGCGGGCCAAAATCCTGCCCTTTGCCCTGGCCGCCGCCCAGCCACACCACGGGTGCTGGCAAGCCGCGGATGGCGGCGAGTGTCGAGCCGACATTGGTGCCCTTGCTGTCGTTGTAATAGCGCGCGCCGTCGATCTCGCGGCAAAGCGCGCAGCGGTGCGGCAGGCCGCGGAACTCACTCAGGGCCTTGAGCGCAGTGGCACGCGGCAAGTCCGCTGCCTCGATCAAGGCGAGTGCGGCCAGCGCATTGGCGGCGTTGTGCAGGCCGGCGATTTTCATCTGGTGCAGCGGCAACAGCCGGTCGCGCGCAGTAGCGAGTGCTACTTCGCCACGCTGGTCGGCCAGGCCGAACTCGCCCGGTGCACGCGGCGCATCCAGACCAAAACTCAGCTTGCGTCGCGCCTGCTCGCTGCCCTGCCGGGTGGCCGGATCATCGCGGTTGATGACGGCCACTTCGCAGCCATTGAAGATGCGGGCCTTGGCGGCGCTGTAGGCCTCCATCGTGCCGTGACGGTCGAGATGGTCTTCCGACAGATTGAGAAACGCCGCTGCCTTGCAGCGCAGCGACTGCGTGGTGTCGAGCTGAAAGCTGGACAGTTCCAGCACATAGAGCTTCGGCTCTTCCTGCAACAGCTCCAGCGCCGGCTGACCGAGGTTGCCGCCGATGGCGACCTTGATGCCCGCCGCCTTCGCCATCGCACCCACCAGAGTGGTCACCGTCGACTTGCCGTTGCTGCCGGTGATGGCGATGACCGGCGCCTTGGCAGCACGCGCGAACAGCTCGACGTCGCCGACGATGGGCACCTTGGCCGCGCGCAGCTTCTGGATGAAGGGATCGCGCAGATCGACGCCGGGAGATACCACGGCTTCGACGAACTGGCTGAGCGGCTCGGGGGCATCGAAGCTGCCCAGCCGGAACTCGGCGTTCTGGAACATCGCCTTCAGGGCTTCGATGCCAGACGGTGCCGGGCGCGAGTCGGTGACGACGATCGACGCGCCCTCGCGTGCGAGATAGCGCAGTGCTGAAGCCCCGGAGAGCCCCAGTCCGACTACCAGCATGCGCTTGCCCGTATAGCGGCCCATGATCGTCTTACCTCACCTTGAGCGTAGAGAGGCCGATCAGCACGAGGATCAACGTGATGATCCAGGCGCGGACGATGATCTTGGGCTCGGGCCAGCCCTTCAATTCGTAGTGATGGTGCAGTGGTGCCATACGGAAAATGCGCTTACCGCCGGAGTACTTGAAGTAGCCCACTTGCAGGGCAACCGAAATGGTCTCGGCCACGAACACGCCACCCATGATGGCGAGCACGATTTCTTGCCGCACCAGCACTGCCACCACGCCGAGCGCCGCACCGAGTGCGAGCGCGCCGACATCGCCCATGAACACCTGCGCGGGGTAGGCGTTGAACCACAGGAAACCGAGACCCGCACCGGCAATGGCGGTGCAGAAAATCGCCAGCTCGCCGACGCCGACGATGTAGGGGATGCCCAGGTATTCGGCGATCTTGACGTTGCCGGTGCAGTAGGCGAAAACCGCGAGTGCAGAGGCAACCAGCACGGTCGGCATGATGGCGAGGCCATCCAGACCATCGGTGAGGTTCACCGCATTGCTGCTGCCGACGATGACGAGATAGGTCCAGATCACGAAGAACCAGCCGAGCGGCAGCGAGACGTTCTTGAGGAAGGGCACGATCAGTGCGGTCTCCATCGGTGTCTTGGCACTCAGGTAAATCGCCACGCTCACCGACATGCCGACCAGCGACAACCAGAAGTACTTCTTGCGCGACGGCAGGCCTTTGGGATTCTTGTATTTGATCTTGATGTAGTCGTCGGCAAAGCCCACCGCACCGAATGCCAGGGTGACGATGAGCGAGAACCACACGTACTTGCTGGTGAGATTGCCCCAGAGCAAGGTCGAGACCGTGATGGCGGCGAGGATCAAGAGGCCGCCCATGGTCGGCGTGCCGGTCTTCTTCAGGTGCGAAGCGGGGCCATCGCTGCGGATGGGCTGACCGAACTTGAAACGGTACAGCCGCTCGATGAGGATCGGCCCGAACACGAAGCTGAAAATCAGCGCCGTGAGAATGCCCAGCACTGCGCGCACGGTGAGATAGTTGAAAAGACGCAGCCAGCTGTAGTCCGCCTGCAACCATTGGGCAAGGTGGTAGAGCATCAGTGCGCGGCCTCTGTAGTTTTTTGTTCGAGCAGTGCAGCGACGACACGCTCCATGGCGGCCGAGCGCGAGCCCTTCACCAGCACGGTGGTCAGCGCTTTCAGCTGCGGACGCAATGCGTCGATCAGCTCATCGAATGTGCTGAACGCCTTGCCGCCGATGCCAAAGGTTTTTGCGGCGTATGCCGAGCGCGGCCCGATCGTAAACAACGCATTCAGGCCCAGCGCTTTTGCCTCGATGCCCGCACGCGCATGCAGCTCGTCAGCGGTCGGCCCCAGCTCGGCCATGTCGCCCAGCACCAGCATGCGCTGGCCCGGCTCCTTGGCGAGCAGCGCCATCGCAGCGGCGAGCGAGGTGGGGTTGGCGTTGTAGCTGTCGTCGATCAGCCGCGCGCCGCTGGGCGTGGTGTGAATGACCACGCGACCCTTGGGACGCTCCACGTTTTGCAGGCCGTTGGCGATGGTGTCCACACACAAACCGAGCGCGTAGCCGGCGGCGGCGGCGGCGAGGGCATTGGCGATGTTGTGGCGGCCGGGCAGCGGCAGGTTGACGGTGGCACTGCCATCCGGCGTCAGCAGCGTGAAACGGTTGCCGTCGGGGGTGCTGAGCAGATCTTCGGCGCGCACTTCCGCATGCGCGGCAAAGCCGAAGCTGACGATGCGGTTGTCGCCGGCGAGCTTTTTCCACAGCCCGGCATAGGCATCGTCGGCGTTGATGATGGCCACACCACCCTGCAGGGCGCTCAGCAACTCGCCCTTGCCGCGCGCCACGCCTTCGCGATTACCAAAGCCTTCCAGATGCGCGTCGCCGGCCTGGGTGATGATGCCGACGGTGGGCTGCGCCAGACGTGCCAACAGGGCGATTTCACCAGCGCCGCTCGCGCCCATTTCGATCACCGCGGTGCGGTGTTCGGCGCGCAGTTTCAGCAGCGTCAGCGGCATGCCGATGTGGTTGTTGAGGTTGCCCTCGGTCGCCAGCACCAGGCCGCGCGCGGCGAACACGGCCGCGAGCAGCTGCTTGGTCGTAGTCTTGCCGTTGCTGCCGGTCACACCAATCAGGGGTAAGTCGAAGTCCGCACGCCAGCTCGCCGCATGGGCCTGCAACGCCAGCAGCGTGTCGGGCACCACGAGCTGCGTGATGGCCGCATCGCAGGGCTGCGAAACCAGCGCACCGACCGCCCCCTTGGCCACAGCTTCCGCCACGAAATCATGGGCATCGAAACGCTCGCCCTTCAGCGCCACGAACAGATCACCCGGCTGCACCGCGCGGGTATCGGTAACCACGCGCAGCGCGCGCGCATCGTTACCTTGCAACGGCACGTTCAAGCGGCGGGCAGTGGCGCTGAGTAGTTCCATCAGGCGCGCGCCTCGGTACCGACAAGTGCCGCCACGAACGCACGATCGCTGAATGCACGCACGTCGGTACCGACGGTCTGCGTCGTCTCGTGACCTTTCCCGGCGATCACCACCACATCGTCTGTGCCTGCGGCCTGTACGGCAGTGCGGATGGCTTCGGCACGGTCATGAATCACACGGACGCTTTCGGCATCTGCAAGGCCTGCCACGATGTCCGCCGCGATCGCTTGCGGCGCTTCGCTGCGCGGGTTGTCGTCGGTGATGATGGCGATGTCGGCAGCCTGCTCTGCTGCCGCGCCCATCAAGGGCCGCTTGCCGCGATCCCGATCGCCACCACAGCCGAACACGCAGATAAGCTTGCCGGCGCAGTGGGCGCGTGCGGCTTTCAGGATCTGTGTCAGTGCCTCCGGCGTATGGGCGTAGTCGACCACCACCAGCGGTGAAGCTAAAGGCCCCTTGAAGCCTTCGATGCGGCCCGGCACGGTGCGCAGTTGCGCCAGCACCGTCACGGCATCGGCGAGTGTCACGTCCTTAGCCAGCAGCGCGGCCAGTGCAGCGAGCAGGTTATAGACGTTGAAGTGGCCGAGCAGACGGGAGCGCACGGTGGCGCTGCCCCAGCTGGAATCGAGCGTGAACACCAGACCTTCGGTCGAGAGCTGCAGCGTGCGTGCAATCAACCACTGGCCCGTTGCGGGCGCGGCACCTTCGATGCCGTAAACGATGACGTCGTCGAACTGCGATGCCCAGCTAGCACCCGCCGCATCGTCGCGATTGAGGACCCGCACACCACGCGTGTATTCGCTGAAGAGTTTTTTCTTTGCCGTCGTATAGGCCTCGACCGTGCCGTGATAGTCGAGATGATCGCGAGTGATGTTGGTGAGAATGCTGACGTCGAACCCGATGCCGCTGACCCGCGCCTGGTCGAGCGCATGGCTGCTCACCTCCATTGCACAAGCCTTCAAGCCCTGGGCAACGAAGTCGGCGAACAGCTCTTGCAGGCGAATGGCGTCGGGTGTGGTGTGGCTGGCTTCTTTCAGCGCGCTGACGCGGCCGTAGCCGATGGTGCCGAGGTAACCGCACGCGGCACCCAGCACATCGAGTGCTTGCGCGACTAGGTAAGCGGTGCTGGTCTTGCCGTCGGTGCCGGTGACGCCGACGGTGAACAACTTTTTGGCGGGTTCGTCATGAAAGCGTGCGGCGATGGCGCCGACTTTCTTCGAGAGACCCGCGACGGCGATCTGCGGCACCGACAGGTCTTCGGGCTCGGCGATGCCGGGCGCCGGCTCCCACACCACGGCCGAGGCACCGCGCTCAATCGCCAGCTCCACATGCTGCAAGCCGTGGCTGCCAATACCCTTGACGGCGAGAAAGGCATCACCGGCGGTGACACGGCGCGAGTCGATTTCGACGCCCGTCACTTCCAGCTCCGGCGCGCGGGCATAGCCGTCGAGCAGCACGTTCAGGAGTGCGCTCATGCGTGTGGCTCTTTGCCAACAGGCGAGGCCTGCACGGTCTGCGCACCATCGGTCAACGGCAAATCCTGCGGGATTTGCAGCAGGCGCGCGGCGCCACCCATCACCGCCGAGAACACCGGTGCCGCTACCGTGCCACCGTAATAGCCGCCCTGCGTCGGCTCATCGACGAAGACCAGACCAACCAGCTGCGGATCGTTGACGGGGATCAGGCCGACGAAGGCCGACCAGTGGCGGCGGTCTTCATAGCCGCCGGTCAATTTCAGTTTGCGCACAGTGCCGGTCTTGCCTGCCACGCTGTAGCCAGGCACGGCGGCTTTAATGCCAGTGCCGTCGAGCGACACCACGCCGCGCATCATGCCGAGCACGGCGTTGGCGCTGGCGGCAGAAATGGCGCGGCGCGGCGGCGGCAGCGCGTCTCGCTGCACCAGAGAGAGTTGCGGCATGAGGCCCGCGTTACCGAGTGCGGCATAGGCGCGCACCAGATGCAGCGCGCTCATTGACACGCCATAGCCGTAGGCGGCGGCACTGATGTCCGACTCGCGCCACTTGTTCGGCGCACGCAGCACACCCGTCACTTCACCAGGAAAGCCCAGCTCGATCGGCTCACCGATACCGAAGTTCTGGTAGCCCGACCACAGCGACTGTGCGCCCATCTTCAGGCCCATGATCGCGGCACCGACGTTGCTGGACACCGCCAGCAGTTCGGGCAGATCGACCACGCCATGCGGATGGATATCGCGCACGGTCCAGGTGCCGATCTGCATATAGCCGGGGCCGGTATCGATGCGGCTCTGTGCGCTGAACGCGCCGGTTTCCAGCGCCTGCGCGACCATCAGCGGCTTGATGGTGCTGCCCGGTTCGAGGCGGTCGGTGATGGCGCGATTGCGCAGGCCGGTCTTGCGGTCTTCCGGGTTGTTGGGGTTGTAGGCCGGCAGCGCTGCGACAGCAAGAATGTTGCCGGTCTTCACCTCGGCCACCACGATCATGCCGCCCTGCGCCTTGTTGCGCTCGACGGCGGCCGCCAACTCGCGGTAGGCGAGATATTGCACGCGCAGATCGAGCGTGAGCTTGAGGTCCTTGCCGGGGCGCGCAGCTTTTTCGGTGCCGGCGTCTTCCACCACCTTGCCGTCGCGCGAGCGGATGACGCGACGAAAGCCTGACTCGCCGGTGAGAGTCGTATCGAGCGCTTTTTCCAGCCCTTCGAGGCCGTGGCCTTCGAGGCCGCAGAAGCCGACGACCTGACCCACCACTTCACCGGAAGGGTAATAGCGCGAGTAGCTGCGCTCGGCGAACACGCCCGGCGCTTTCAGCTTGAGGATGCGCGCGACCACGTCGGGATTCTGGTTCTTCAGCAGATAGACGAAACGCTTGTCGGCGTCGGCCTGCTTGCGCAGGAACTGCTCCAGCACCTTGGGCTTCCTGCCGAGCATCTCGGCCAGTGCGGCGCGATAGGGTTCGGCGGCGGGCGTAAGCAGGTCTTCCGGCACGGCCCAGAGCGAATCCACCGGTGCCGAGAGGGCAAGCGCGTTGCCGTTGCGGTCGAGCACCGCGCCGCGCAGGCCGGGCAGCGAGAGGTTTCGGATGTGACGCTTATCGCCCTCCGTCACCAGAAACTCGCGGGTCATTACCTGCAAGTAGAAGGCGCGCGACACCACGCCGAGCGCACCGAGGCCGAGCAGCCCGAGCACGAACCAGCGACGCCAGGCCGCGACCGGCTGCGGCGTGCTGGGGACGACGGGCTTGCGCGGGGTGTTCATGGCGTCACTCCAGCGCCGCTCGGCACCATGACCGTCTCACGCGGCTCGACCATCTTCAGCTGGTTGCGGGCGATGGTTTCGATGCGAGAGTGGCTGCTGTGCGCGGCTTCTTCCAGCTGCAACTGCGACCACTCCACGTCCAGCTGGTCGCGCGCATCGCGCAGCTGCGTACTCTCGTTGGTGAGGCGGCGGTTGTCGTTTTTGACCTGCACCACCAGCACCGCCGAGCACAGCGCGAACGTGCCGAGAAACAGCGGCAGCAGCAGGCCTGGGCGCGGCTTGCGTGCGGCGAGGCGGCGGGTGAAGTCACTGTCGCTCATGGCGATGCCGCCACGGTTTTTTCAGCGATGCGCAGCACCGATGACCGCGCGCGCGGATTGATCGCCAGCTCGGCTTCACTGGGGAACACGCGACCTATCTCGACCAGGCGCATCGGGCCTTTCTCGTCGGCCACCGCACCTTCTTTAAGGTGCGCATATTTATCGACCGCCGCGCGCTTGCCGCCGGCATCGCGCAAAAACTGCTTGACCATGCGGTCTTCCAGCGAGTGGAAGCTGATGATGGCGAGACGGCCCTTGGGCGCCAGCAGGTTGAAGCTCACCGACAACGCGACGCGCAATGCGTCCAGCTCGCCATTGATGAAAATGCGGATGGCCTGAAAGCTGCGCGTCGCCGGGTGAATCTTGTGGCTGCGCGGGCCAGGCACGCTGGCGATCAGCGAGGCAAGTTGCGCGGTGCTGGTGAGCGGCGTTTCGAGCCTGGTCTCGACGATGCGGGCTGCGATGCGGCGGCTGTTCTTCTCGTCACCGAAATTGAACAGCACATCGGCGATTTCGGCTTCGCGCGCTCGCATCAGCCACTGCGCTGCGCTCTCGCCGGCGCGCGGATTCATGCGCATGTCGAGCGGGCCGTCGTGACTGAAGGAGAAGCCGCGGGCGGCATCGTCGAACTGCGGGCTGGACACACCGAGATCAAGCAGCAGGCCATCGACCTTGCCGGCGAAGCCGTTGCTGCTCGCCACCGTCATCAGCTGCGCGAAGTTGCTGGAATGAAAGTGGAAACGAGGCTCGTCGCCAAAGCGCGCCGCATCGGCCTCGGCCTCGGGGTCGCGATCGAGCGCGTGCAGCTGCCCTTTGGCTGACAGCGCACTGAGGATTGCGCCCGAGTGCCCACCACGCCCGTAGGTGCCGTCTACATAAAGGCCATCGGGACGGGCAGCGACCAAGAGCCCGGCAAGTGCTTCGTCGAGCAGAACCGGACGGTGCGTGTGCATGGCGTCAGGTCGCCGCTGCGCGGGCGGCGGAATGAGGTGCGAGCCATCCACGGGGCTGGCTCACAGATCGAGCGCCGCAAAGGCGTTGGCGTAATCGGCTTCACTGGCGGCGGCGTGGGCGGTCCAGGCGGCTTCGCTCCACAACGCGAAATGATCGACCTGCCCCACCAGCACAACGGCGGTGCCGAGCGCATCGCGAAACTTGGACGGCAGTAGCATGCGGCCCTGAGCATCCATCTCCAGCGTCATCGACTGGCCGACGAAGAGATTCTTCAGCGCGCGGCGCTGAGCAATGTCGGGGTGCTTGGGGATGACGTTCTTGGCGATGTGCTCAAACACCGGCATCGGGTAGAGCTTGATGCCCTCAGGCGTCGGCGTGATGGCGAGCTGACCCTGCGCATCGGCCGCGAGCGCCGCGCGAAAACGCGCAGGGATGGCAAGCCTTCCCTTTTCGTCGATGCTGGCGGTGTGCGACCCAGAAAACATGTGCTGCCCCGTGAAAGAGAGAAGAGCCCCGGTAGCTCCATTTCACTCCCTTTCATGGGCGATTATCCCACTTCGCTCCCCAAAGGCAAGGGCAAAAGCACAAAAACCTCAATGCCGTCAAAGACTTAGCTTTCCTGAAAAGTTCCCGTTTTGTACTTGAATGAAATCAATGAATTGCAGCCGACTCTTAAAGTAAGAGGCGAGCTTTGGCCGCTGCCAGCCGACGACGCGGCCGAAGAATAAAAAGTGGGAGTCGGCCTATAAGCCGGGTTCTGTCGTACCCGCCGCCCTTGCGAGCGACGACCGAGACAACCATTCCTCTACGCGCCGTGTCACCACGTCGCTTTAGCAACCTACCCGGCAGGCACGCGGGCCGCGCGTTATGCATCTTGCGATGCACCCCTGCCCTATTTGGTCTTGCTCCGTGTGAGGTTTGCCGTGCCGGCTTGTTACCAAGCTCGCGGTGCGCTCTTACCGCACCATTTCACCCTTGCCTGATCCCTCATGATCACCCCACAAAGTGAAAAGCTACTTTGCGGGGAACCCCGATCACGAAGGCCATCGGCGGTATCTTTCTGTTGCGCTATCTGTCGGCTCACGCCGCCCAGCCGTTAACTGGCACACTGCCCTTTGGAGCCCGGACTTTCCTCCCCCAGCAACGTGCTGGCGGCGGTTGTCTGGCCGACTCCCGCAGGCATTATCAAGCCGACCACGCGCTATAGATAGGTGCCGCCCTATCGAAGGCTCATGCGATGTGAAAAATGAAGACCGATGTGGCTGGCTTGATAATCAATGATCATCAGCGCCGCAACGACACAAACGTTCTTGGAGGAGACCAAAGATGTCCCAGCACAGCGTTCGCTTTACCGAGCATTTCAAAGCCGCACCCGCCAAGGTGTTCCCCTACTTTGCGAGCCACGAAACTTTTGGCGCGATGGCGGGTGGGCCGGTGGCAGCCAAGCTCAAGTTCATCCGCCGCGTGCGCCTGGGCGAAGACATCAAGCATCCGGATGGCACGGGCTCGGTGCGCCGTATCGGCTACGGTCCGATCGCGTTTGAGGAAACCGTGCGCACCAGCACGCCGGGCAAGCTGATCGAGTACTACATCAGCAAGGGCTCACCGCTGAAGAATCACCAAGGTCGTATCGAGTTTCACGCCGACGGCACTGGCACCCGCGTGGATTACGTCATCACCTTCGAGCCCAAAGTGCCGGGCACCGGCCCGCTGCTCAAGGGCGTGCTCAACGGCATGATCTCCCCCGCCTTCGGGCGCATCCGCAAGGCACTTGCCGCGCGTTGATGCGCATCGTTTCGCACACCTGCTCGAATACCGAGATCGTCTGCGCGCTGGGCTGTGCGGACTGGCTGGTCGGGGTCGATGACGATTCCGACTTTCCGCCGGACGTCGTCGGCGCGCTGCCGCAACTCGGCCGCGACCTCAACCTCGAACTCGACAAGGTGCTCACACTCAAGCCAGATCTCGTGCTCACCTCGCGCACGCTGCCCGGCCACGACGCCATCGTGCTGGCGCTCGAAGCGGCCGGCCTCAACACTCTGGTGTGTGAGCCGCTACGACTGGCCGATGTCTACGACGACATCACCCGCATCGCCGCCGCTCTTGGCGTACGCGAGCGCGGCGAGGCCTTGGTCGCCGACATGCGCGCTGCGATGCCCGCCGTGCCGCCGCAAGCGCATCGCGCAAAAGTGTTGGTGGAGTGGTGGCCCAAGCCAGTGATCGCGCCGACGCGCGACAGCTGGGTGACGGATTTGATCGAACTCGCCGGCGGCTGCAATCCTTTTTCCGCACGCGCGGGCAAGAGCACACCGCTCACCGATGCAGAGGTCATCGAAGCCGCACCCGACACCATAGTGATGAGCTGGTGCGGCGTGCCGCTCGCGAAATATCGCAGCGAGGTCGTTCGCCGCCGTGAAGGCTGGGATGGCTTGGCAGCAGTACGCGAAGGCCGCATCCACGCCGTGACCGAGGCTTATCTCGGCCGCCCCGGCCCGCGGCTGGTCGAAGGCTATCGGGCGTTGTGCCGCATCGTCGGCGAGGCGGCTAGCCGCGCCTGAGCCTGCGGCGCGCCAGCGCCGTTGCACTCATCACCGCGAGCCAGAGCAGCGATGTGCTGCCGCCAAAACGCCCGCCGTCGGCAGCAACGCCATCCGGCAGTGGTAACGGCACTGGTGTCGGTGTCGTGGCGGATTTAAGCTGCACACCGCGCAGGCCGGTCGGTTGCCAGACATCGCCCGGGCCCTGGTTGCTGGTCACACGTCCAGCGATACCAGCGCAGCCCGACGCAAAGGCAACGGGATTCACGCCACGCTCTTCCACAGTGGTCTGATTGCCGCGTGCATCCACCGCGGTGCGCAGGATGTCGGAGTTGTTGGTGAAGATGCCGTCGATGCCCATATCCAGCAGCAGGCCCATGGTCGCCGTGTCGTTCACCGTATAGGTGTGCACGTCGTGGCCGTTGGCGTGCAGCAGCGGGATCAGTGTCGGCACCGCCAGCAGCACCGCAGAGGTGGGTGCGTAGATGTCGACGTAGTCCGGCAGCACGCCCAGCAATTCCTGCGGCGTGGTCGGTGCGGCCACGAGGTAGGCGGTGGGGATGGCATCGCTGAGGCTGCGGAAACGTTCGAGGCTGCCGGCATCGAAGCTTTGCAGCAGCATCGTTGTAGTGGCGACCTTATTGGCAGGATCACCCGTGACCAGCAGCCCTTTGCGGGTCAGCAGGTCAAAAAAGATCTGCTCGGCGCGTCCTCCGGCGGAGTCCTTGGTCTCGACGTGGAAACGCATCTTGGGATTGAGGCGCAAATAGCAATCCAGTTGCTCTTCGAGCGGCACGATTCTGGCCCCGGCGAACTCGGGCTTGGCGAGTGTGGGATTGGCCGCATTGAACCAGCTGCCGAAGTCCATCGCGCGCATCTCGGCCAGCGTGAAACTGTCGACGCGACCGGTGCTCTCACTGGTGCGATCCACGGTTTCATCGTGGATGCAGACCGGCACTTCGTCCTTGGTGAGGATGAGATCGCACTCCAGCATGTCGGTGTCCTGCTGGATGGCGAGGTCGTAGGCGAAGAAGGTGTGTTCAGGCGCGTACGCCGAGGCACCGCGGTGCGAAATCACCAACTGCTTGTCTCGCGGCGCAGCACCGATTTGTGCGACGGCAGGCAGCGCGGCGCTCAACAGCGCAGCGGCGATCAGGGACTTGTTCATGGGTCAAACTCCGGTTTACGGGGAGGCTAGAGCCGGGGCGTGACACCGTCGTGAAACTGCGCTCGCACTGGGTGACGTGGTGTCGCGCAGGCCGGGGGCGGGAAGCCCAGCTTGCGCTCGCCGGCGCAGGGGCCTCAGGCGCTACGAACGATCCCGCGCGCTTGCGGCATGCGCCTGCAAACCCTCGGCATCGGCGATGCGGCCAGCAATCGGTGCAAGGGCTTTGGCCCCTTCGGGCGTGCATTCGATCAGGCTGGTGCGCTTCTGAAACTCATACACGCCGAGCGGATTGCTGAAGCGCGCCGCGCGTGACGTGGGCAGCACATGGTTGGGCCCGGCGCAGTAATCACCGAAAGCCTCGGGAGCGTGGCGGCCGAGGAAGATCGCGCCCGCGTGGCGGATCAGCGGCAGCAGCGCACGTGGATTTTCAACCGACAGTTCGAGATGCTCGGCCGCAATGCGGTTGGCGAGTGCGCAGGCTTCTTCCAGTGAACGCACGTGGATCAACGCGCCGCGATCTTTCAGCGCCGCGCGCACGATGGCATCGCGTGGCAACTCCGCAATGCGGCGGTCGAGCGCCAGCTGCACGGCGTCAAGAAACGTCGCATCCGGCGAGAGCAGAATGCTCTGTGCGTCTTCGTCATGTTCGGCCTGACTGAACAGGTCCATCGCGATCCAGCCGGGGTTGGTCAGGCCATCGCAGACCACCAGAATCTCGGAGGGCCCTGCAATCGCATCGATGCCGACGCGCCCGAACACGAGGCGCTTGGCGGCGGCCACGTAGGCATTGCCAGGGCCAAAAATCTTGTCGACGGGCGGCACGGTTTCAGTGCCATAAGCCAGTGCGGCAACCGCCTGCGCGCCACCGATGGTGAACACGCGGTCCACACCGGCGAGATGCGCCGCACCCAGCACGGTAGTGTTCGGCTCACCGCCCGGTGTCGGCGTGACCATCACCAGTTCGCCCACGCCCGCCACCTTGGCGGGAATGGCGTTCATCAACACGCTGGATGGATACGCCGCCTTGCCGCCCGGCACATACAACCCGGCGCGATCCAGCGGCGTGACGCGCTGGCCCAGTGTGTTGCCGTGCGCGTCAGTGAAACTCCACTCTGCGATTTTCTGATGCTCGGCATAGGCGCGGATGCGCGCTGCGGCGGCCTGCAACGCCTGCTGCAAATCAATGGGCAGGCTGTGCCATGCGGCTTCGAGTGCCGACTTGGGCAACTCCAATGCGCTGGCGTTGCCGACACTGCGGCGGTCGAAGCGATTGGTGTAATCGACCAACGCCGCATCGCCGCGCAGGCGAATAGCGTCGACGATCTCAACCGTGCGTGCGGTGACTTCTTGCGAGGACTCCGGCGCACGATCGGTGAGCGCTGCAAAACGCACTTCGAAATCGGCCTCGGCAGTGGCGAGGCGGTTGATGAGCACAGTCATCGTCTAGCCCGTCGTCTTTTCAAACTCGGCCAAGAGCGCCCGGATGCGCGCATGCTTCATCTTCATCGCCGCCTTGTTGACGACGAGGCGCGAGGTGACCTGGCAGATCTGCTCGATCTCGACCAGGCCATTCGCCACCAGCGTCTTGCCGGTGGCAACCAGATCGACGATTACATCGGCGAGACCGACCAGCGGTGCGAGCTCCATCGAGCCATACAGCTTGATGATCTCGACTTGTTCACCGCGCGCGGCGTAGTGGCGCTTAGTGATTTCTGGGTATTTGGTTGCGACGCGCAGGCGCTTGCCAGGGCGGTATTCAAACCCCTTGGGGGCGGCAACCGAAAGGCGGCAGCGGGCGATGTTCAAATCCAGCGGCTCATACAAGGCCGCGCCGCCATGCTCCATCAGGATGTCCTTGCCGACGATGCCCATGTCGGCCGCACCGTATTCCACGTAGGTGGGCACGTC
This sequence comes from Stagnimonas sp., assembly GCA_965279705.1. Taxonomy (GTDB): domain Bacteria; phylum Pseudomonadota; class Gammaproteobacteria; order Nevskiales; family Nevskiaceae; genus Stagnimonas. The sequence goes on along the minus strand of OZ257257.1, from coordinate 497,122 downwards.
GGTGGGGCGGATGATGAGGAAATGCACTTCGGGATCGGTGCTGGGTACGCGCAGCAGGCGATCGATATCGCCTGCCGGGGCAAGGCCGAGCTTGGCGAGCAGGGGCAGCGATTCGTCGAGAATGCGGCCCTTGGAGAGGGCAATGGTTAAATTGGAAGCCATAGCGCACATTGTATCGGCTCGTCCCGTCATCGCTCATGGATTGCCCCTTCACCACCGTAAGGAAATGCTCATGAAACTGGTCATCGGCAACAAGAACTATTCCTCCTGGTCGCTGCGCCCCTGGCTGTTGATGCGGGTGCTGGATCTGCCGTTCGAGGAGCTGCTGGTACCGCTCTATGGGCCGGAGTCGCGCGAGCAGCTGCGGCTGCACACACCCAGCGGCAAGGTGCCGACGCTGCATGATGGCGACGTGGTGGTCTGGGACTCACTCGCCATCGTCGAATACCTGGCGGAGCAATACCCTGGCGTGGCGGTGTGGCCGCAGGATGCCGAGGTGCGTGCGCTGGCGCGCTGCGTGGCTGCCGAGATGCATTCGGGCTTTACCGCCTTGCGCACCCACATGCCGATGAACTGCCGCGCCTCGCACCCGGGCCGTGGGCACACCCCGGAGGTGCTGGCCGACATCGAGCGCATTGCGGCAGTGTGGACGGAATGCCGCGCGCGCTTCGGCGGCAGAGGCCCTTTCCTGTTCGGCGATTTCACTGCTGCCGATGCCTTCTATGCGCCCGTGGTCACGCGCTTTGTCACCTATGGCGTGGCCTTGCCAGCGGTGTGCCAGGCCTATGCGGACGCGGTACTGGCACTGCCCGCCCTACAGGAGTGGTATGCCGCCGGCCGCGCCGAGACCTACCGCATCGCCGCCAGCGAGCCCTACGGCTAGATACGGTTTGTGGCCTCGCCCGTCACCAGCCGGTCACCCATCTGCCGCGTGACGTAGCCCAGGCCCAAGTACTGCCTAGAACAGCTTGCCTTCGTCGTAGGCGAGTGTCTCGGCGACGGTAAGGCGCGGCTTGCGCGGCCAGTTGCCGGATTCTTTCGCGTAGCCGACCGCGAGCGTCATCACCGGCACGTAGCGCTCGGGAATGTTGAAAGCCTTCTGCACGCCAGCCGTATCGAAGCCGATCATCGGCCCGCTGACCAGACCCTTGGCATCGGCGGCGAGCATGAGATTCATCGCCGCGAAGCTGGCGCTGCGGATCACCTCGTCGCGCACCAGCTGGGTGTTGGTGTAGTTGCTATAGAACCCCGCCGCGCCGTTGACGAGGTAGTCCGCCACGCCCTGCTCGAACACACCGGCCTTCACCGCACGGCCAACGAGATCAGGCAGTTTTTCGTGGCCCAGCGCGTCGCCGAGAATAATGAAAGTTACGGCCGCATCGGCGACCTTGGCCTGATTCCAGGAGAGCGCTTTCAGCTTCTCCTTCTGGGCTGCGTCCACCACCGCGATGAAGCGCGTGTGCTGAATATCGAACGACGAGGGCGCTTCGAGCGCATAGCTCACCAGCTCTTCGATCTCGGCTTTGGAGAGCGGCTTGGTGGTATCGAAGGCGTTGGCGGAGACGCGGTGCTTGATCGAGTCGAGGGTGTTGGTGCTCATGTTCGGTTTCCTTGGGTCAGCGGAGAGTGCGGCCAGACTAGACCCGTCCCGCCACAACCGAAATCAATTTGTTCTGTAGCGAATGTTCGGATTTTTTGAGGCTGCGCCGCAACGCGTTCTCAGCCGATCTGTACCGTCATCATGCTGATCGCACCCAGCTCGATGCCGTCGATCACGATCTCGGCGGACTCATCGGTGCCCTGCGTACCCAGTACCGGCAGCAGTGGCCAGTAGTGCTCGGGCGTGGGCGTCGACAGCGCGGCATCCGCACCCTGCGCCTGCCATTTCATCAGGGCGGCATAGTCACGTACCGTGATGGCGTGCTTGGCAAAGGCCTCGAAGCGCTGCGCCCAGTCGTGGGCGATGCCCGTCTGCATGTTGAGCCGCCGCAGGTTATGCACGACGTTGCCGCTGCCGAGGATCAGCACGCCCTCATCCCGCAGCGCCGCGAGTTTCTGGCCCACCGCATAGTGGAAGGCCTCGGGCTGTGTCGCATCCAGACTGAGCTGCACCACCGGCACATCGGCCCGTGGGAACAGATGCACCAGCACTGACCACGCGCCGTGGTCGAGTCCCCATTCGGTGTCGAGCGCCACTGGTAGTGGCGTAAGTAACTCGCACACCCGCGCGGCCAGCGTGGCACTGCCCGGTGCCGGGTACTGCACATCGAACAAAGCCTGCGGAAAGCCGCCGAAATCGTGGATGGTGCGCGGGCGTGGCATGACCGTCACCGCCAAACCGCGTGTAAGCCAATGGGCGGAAATGCAAAGCACCGCCCTGGGCTTGGGGATTGACGCACCCAGCAAGCGCCAAGCCTCGGTGTAGCGATTGCGCTCCAGCGCGTTCATCGGCGAGCCGTGGCCGATGAAGAGGGCGGGCATTTTCATGGTCGGCGGCACTCCGGTCAGCGGACCTCCAGCCTAGCGCCGCCGATCAGTGCTCGGCAGCGAAAGGTTTTGTACGGACCGTTCGGCATCCTTGAATGCCAAATTGCGTCAGAACTGCTTGCCAACCCGCTTGATCTGCGCGCCGAGCGCAGCAAACTTGCCCTCGATGTCCTCGTAGCCGCGATCCATGTGATAGACGCGGTCGATCACCGTCTCGCCATCGGCGCAGAGCGCGGCCATCACCAGTGCTGCGGAGGCGCGCAGGTCGGTGGCCATGATGGGGGCGGCGGTGAGGCGCTCCTTGCCGGTCACGATCGCAGTGTGGCCGTCGATACGGATATCCGCGCCCAGACGCAGCAGCTCATGCGCGTGCATGAAGCGGTTCTCGAAGATGGTTTCCTTGATGATGCTCACGCCTTCCGCGAGGCAATTCAGCGCCATGAACTGCGCCTGCATGTCGGTGGGGAAACCGGGGTGTGGCATGGTGTGGATGTTCACCGCCAACGGTCGCTTGCCCTGCATGTCGACCTCGATGAAGTCGCTGCCGGTGCGCACCACGGCACCCGCCTGTTGCAGCTTGACCAGCACGGCGTCGAGCAGCGCAGGGTCGGTATTGGTGACGCGCACCTTGCCGCGCGTGGCGGCGGCGGCGGCGAGGAAGGTGCCGGTCTCGATGCGATCTGGCAGCACCTTGTGAGTGGCGGCGTGCAACTTGGTGACACCCTGAATGCGGATGGTGGTGGTGCCCTCGCCTTCGATCTTGGCACCCATGGCGCGCAGACATTTGGCGAGGTCAACGACCTCTGGCTCGCGAGCGGCGTTTTCCAGTACCGTCTCGCCGTCGGCGAGGGTCGCGGCCATCATCAGGTTCTCGGTACCGGTGACCGTGACCACATCAAAGACGATGCGTGCACCTTTCAGCTTGGCGCACTTGGCGTGCACGAAGCCGCCGTCGAGGGTGATTTCAGCACCCATCGCCCGCAAGCCCATCAGGTGCAAGTCCACCGGACGCGCACCAATCGCACAGCCGCCGGGCAGCGAGACATGCGCCTCGCCGCGTGAGGCCACCAGCGGGCCCAGCACGAGGATCGACGCGCGCATGGTGCGCACCAGCTCGTATGGCGCGATGTGGGTGGTGATGGTTTTGGCATCGACCACGACCGTGTGCGAGTCGGTCTGCGCCACCGTCACGCCCATCTGGGCGAGCAGCTTTTTGGTGGTGCCAATGTCCCAGAGCTTGGGGCAGTTGGTGACCGTCAGCGGCTCGTCGCTGAGCAGCGCGGCGCAGAGGATGGGCAGCGCTGCATTTTTGGCGCCTGCTGCTGCAACGGTGCCCATGAGCGGGCCGGAGCCACCAACAATGAACTTGTCCATTAAGCGGCTCGTGTAGTCAGTTTGAGCGCGTGGATTTCACGCCCCATGCGTTCGCCCAGCGTGGCGTAGACCATGCGGTGCTGCGCGAGCGGCATCTTGCCGGCGAAATCGGCACAAATGATCACAGCTTCGAAGTGCTGGCCGTCGTCGCCGATGACCTCGACGCTGGCATTGGGCAGGCCGGCCTGGATGAGTGCTGCGATTTCTGTTTTGGTCATGGTGGTCTTGAGATTACTTGCGCATCCGATAGCCGGTATGCAGCATCCAGTAGGCGATGGCGGAGACCACCGCGAAGAAGGCGGCGATCCACACCAGGCTGTGCGAAATCGGCACATCGGCGTTGCCGAAGAAGCCGTAGCGGAAGCCGTCGATCATGTAGAAAAACGGGTTGAGGTGGCTCGCGGTGTACCAGAACTTGGGCAGCGCGTGTACCGAATAGAACACGCCGGAAAGGAACGATAGCGGCGTGACGATGAAGTTGGAGAAGGCGGCGATCTGGTCGAACTTCTGCGCCCAGAGCCCCGCAATGATGCCGAGTGCGGCGAGGCTGCCGGCCGAGAGCAGGAATACCGCGAGCAGCGCCAGCGGTTGCTCCAAGGGCAGCCGCACGAAGAGGAGCGTGACGGCGAGCATGGCCACAGCCACCAGCACCGCGCGCACCAAGGCAGCGAGGATGTACGCGCCGAACCATTCGATGGGCCCGAGTGGCGCCATCAGCGTGAACACGATGTTGCCCATCACCTTGCTTTGAATCAGCGAGGACGAGGTGTTGGCGAAGGCGTTCTGGATCACCGTCATCATGATGAGACCCGGCACCAAAAACTGCGTGTAGCTGATGCCGTCGTAGCCGGCGATGGTGCGGCCCGAGAGTGCTTGCGCGAACACGAGCAAATACAGCAGGGCGGTGATGACGGGCGCAGAGACGGTCTGGCCGAGCACCGACCAGAAGCGCATTACTTCTTTCTTCAGCAGAGTGTAGAAGCCGCGTTGGTTCGGGTTCATGCGGCACTCCCGGCGCGCGTCAGCTCGATGAAAATATCTTCCAGATCAGGCTCGCGGGTGTGCACGTCTTCGATCACCACACCGGCGTTGCGCAGCGCCGAAAACACGCTGTTGATGGGGTGCTTGGTGACTTCGAGCTTTAGTTCCACCACGCCGTCCTTTTCGCTGGCGACGAGTTCGCGCAGCGCCTCGGGCAGCGGCGCGCCTTCGCCGAGCTTGAGGCGCAGAAAGCGAAAGGGATGCCGGCCGAGCAGCGCGCCGGTGGTCTCCAGTGCCTTTACTTCGCCCTTGTCGAGAATGGCGATGCGGCTGCACATCTCCTGCGCTTCTTCGAGGTAGTGCGTGGTCAGCACCACAGTCGTGCCCTTGGCGTGAAGGTCGCGCATGAAGGCCCACAAGGTGCGGCGCAGCTCGACATCCACACCCGCAGTCGGCTCATCGAGAATAACCACCGGCGGCTTGTGCACGAGTGCCTGCGCGATGAGTACGCGGCGCTTCATGCCGCCCGAGAGCGCGCGCATGGAGGCATTGCGCTTGGCCTTGAGATCGAGGCGTTCGAGCATCTCGTCGATCCACGGCCACACTTCTTCGCCGCAGCCGTAGTAGCCGGCCTGGATGCGCAGCATGTCGACGACGTTGAAGAAGGGGTCGAACACTAACTCTTGCGGCACCACGCCGAGCAGGCGGCGGGCAGCGCGAAAGTCGGTGACCGTATCGTGGCCCAGCACGCTGATGTGACCAGAGGTCGCGCGCGACAATCCGGCAATGGTGTTGATCAGCGTGGACTTGCCGGCGCCATTGGGCCCGAGCAGGCCGAAGAACTCACCGCGATTGATGGTGAAGCTCACACCCTTCAAGGCTTGCAGCGCGCCGTAGGATTTCTGGACCGCGTCGATTTTGAGCGCGTCGAGTGTCGATGTATTCATGGTTGCCAACATTATAGGCGCGCGACCGTAGGCGGCCCTTGCAATGCCCGGCGCAGTGTGTGGTCATAGCCGCACAAACCTTGCCCTTGCCGCCCCCATGACCACTACTGCCCTCGTCTGGCTGCGACGCGACCTGCGCCTCAGCGACCAACCTGCCCTGCACCATGCCGCCGCGCACCACGATGTGGTGGTGCCGGTATTCGTTTTGGCTCCCGAAGAAGAGGCCGACTGGCAGCCGGGTGCCGCCAGCCGCTGGTGGCTGCACCACTCGCTCACCGCGCTGGCGGAATGCTTCGCCAAGCTCGGCAGCCCGCTGATCGTGCGGACCGGCCCCAGCCTTGCCGCGCTGCGGGCGCTGGTGAAAGAGACCGGGGCCGAAGCCGTCTACTGGAATCGCCTCTACGAACCGGCCGTGATCGCGCGCGATGCCAAGATTAAGGAGGCCCTGCGGGCCGATGGCCTGACCGCCGAGAGCTTCAACGGCGCGGTGCTGTTCGAGCCCTGGCAGCTCAAGACTGGCGCGGGCGACCCCTACCGTGTCTATTCGCCCATGTTCCGCGCCGCCGAGGCGCGGTTTGATGAGATTCGCAAGCCGCTGCCCGCACCGAAGAAGCTCGCCGCGCCCGTAAAGACGCTGAAGTCCGAGGCCGTCGACGCACTCGGCCTGCTGCCGACCATTCCCTGGGATGGCGGCTTCTACGAACACTGGCAACCCGGTGAAAAGGGCGCGCTCAAGCGACTGGAGCAATTCGCCGCCAAGCCGATCGCCACTTACAAAGACCTGCGCGACCAGCCTGCACTCGATGGCGCGGTCAGCGGCCTGTCGCCGCACCTGCACTTTGGCGAGATCAGCCCCAACCAGGCCTTTGTCCGCGCGCAGCAAGCCAACCACGAGCTGACCAGTGCGGGCGCACACGGCAACATCCACCATTTCATGAAGGAGCTGTTCTGGCGCGAGTTTTCGCACCACCTGCTCTACCACTACCCCAAGACCACGCGCGAGCCGATGTACGACAAGTTCGCGGCCTTTCCCTGGCGCAAGTCCAAGGATTACGCGAGTGATTTGAAGGCTTGGCAGCAGGGGCTTACCGGCATCCCCATCGTCGATGCCGGCATGCGTCAGCTCTGGGTCACGGGCTGGATGCACAACCGCGTGCGGATGATCGTCGCGAGCTTTCTCACCAAGAACCTGCTCATCCCCTGGCAGGAGGGCGCGGCCTGGTTCTGGGACACCTTGGTTGATGCCAGCCTGCCCCAGAACTCGCTCGGCTGGCAGTGGGCCGCTGGTTGCGGTGCCGATGCCGCGCCCTACTTCCGCATCTTCAACCCGGTGTTGCAGGGCGAGAAGTTCGACGACGCGGGCAGCTACGTGCGCACCTGGGTTCCGGAGCTGGCGACCTTCCCGGCCAAGTTCATCCATAAGCCTTGGGAGGCCCCGAGCGAAGTGCGCCGCGCCGCCGGTATTGCGCTCGATAGCGTCTACGCCCGCCCGGTGGTCGATCTGAAGGAATCGCGCGATCGCGCGCTGGCGGCCTTCGCCAAGATCAAGGCCAGCAGCGACGCATGACCACCCCGCTGCCGAGACGCCTGCACGCCCTGCGCGCCCGCGACGCGCTGCAAGACATCGCGCGCGGCAGTAGGCCCGCCGATCAAATCCTTGAAGCGCTGTTTCGCAGCCACAAAGAGATGGGCAAGCGCGACCGCGCCACGGTGGGCGATCTGGTCTACGGCGTGCTGCGCGATGTCGGGCGCTTGCAGGCGTTGGCGGGCGATGCGCCCGCGGCTTGGCTGTCGCGCCATCTGGCCGATGCAGGCCACGAGGCGGCAGCGATCACTGCGCTCGATCTGCCTGCACCCACTGCCGACGGCGCCGTTGCCACCCACGCGGTCCTCAACCTGCCGCCAGACCTGCACCACCGTCTGGTGCAGCAGATCGGCGCGACTGAGACCGCAGCGCTCGCCGCCGCGCTCAACCGCCCCGCACCCACCGATGTGCGGGTGAACACGCTCAAGGCCACACGCGACGAGGTGCTGGCCGCGCTCGCCGCGCAGGGCGTGGCTGCCGAACCCACACCGTTCTCGTCGCTGGGGCTGCGGCTGTCGGCCAGACTCTCGAAGCAATCGACCCTGTTGCTGGATGGCGAGATCGAGCCGCAGGACGAAGGCAGCCAGCTGCTCGCGCAACTCACGGGTGCAGCTCCTGGTGAGACCGTGATCGACTGGTGCGCAGGCGTTGGCGGCAAGGCACTCGCCATCGCAGCACAGATGCAGGACGACGGCCGGCTGATCGCCTGCGACATCAGCGCCAGCCGCCTCGCCAAGCTGTCGCCGCGCGCAGCGCGGGCCGGCATCGGCTGCATTGAAACCCGCACCCACAGCATCGACGACCTCAGCGGCATGGCTGCCGACATGGTGCTGGTCGATGCGCCGTGCAGCGGCACCGGCACGCTGCGGCGCTCGCCGGAGTTGCGTCTGCGCGCTTTCGATTACCCCGCCCTCGCCACCCTGCAACTGCAAATCCTGACCGAAGCGGCGCAATGCGTGCGCCCGGGTGGGCGACTGATCTACGCGACGTGCAGCCTGTTGCAGGAGGAAAACGAGGCGGTAGTCGATGCCTTCCTGCAAGCGTACCCGACGTTCGCCGCAGCAGCAGGGCCGGCCGACTTCCCCGCTGGCCTGCTCTCGGCCCAAGGGCGCCTGCGCCTCTGGCCGCACCGCCATGGCACTGATGGCTTCTCCGCAGCCTGCCTTGAGCGCAGGGCATAAAATAGCCTGATGACAGCCCCTGACTATCTCGCCAGTGCGCGCCGCACGCTCGACATCGAACGCGACGCCATCGCCGCGCTCAATAGCCGCCTCGGCGATGACTTTGCCCGCGCCTGCTCGCTGCTACTCGCCTGCAAGGGCCGCGTGGTGGTCACCGGCATGGGCAAGAGCGGGCACATCGGCGGCAAGATTGCCGCCACGCTCGCTTCGACCGGCACCCCCGCCTTCTTCGTGCACCCGGGCGAGGCCAGCCATGGCGATCTCGGCATGATCATGCGCAACGATGTGGTCATCGCTATCAGTAACAGCGGCGAGACCGCTGAGGTGCTCACCATCCTGCCACTGATCAAGCGCATGGGCGTACCGCTGATTTCGATGACCGGCAAGCCGGGTTCCACGCTAGCCAAAACCGGCGATGCGCATCTAGATGTCAGCGTCGAGCAGGAGGCATGCCCACTCAATCTTGCACCCACCGCTAGCACCACAGCGACGCTCGCAATGGGCGATGCATTGGCGGTGGCTCTGCTCGAAGCGCGAGGCTTCACGCCAGAAGATTTTGCGTTCTCCCATCCAGGGGGAGCGCTTGGTCGACGCCTGCTACTGACAGTCGAATCTCTCATGCAAAAAGGTGATCGCCTGCCACAAGTGACGGCAGATGTGCCGCTGACCACTGCATTGATGGAGATGACCCGCAAGGGACTCGGCATGACGGCCATCACCGATCCACAAGGTGTGGTGCAAGGCGTATTCACGGATGGTGATTTGCGCCGCGTGCTGGATTCCGCCGCGGACATGCGCACGGTGAGCGTGGGTAGCGTGATGACGCCCGATGGCAAACGCATCCAAGGCGCAGCACTTGCCGCTGAAGCTGTGCAGAAGATGGAAACCGCCAAGATTACTGCGCTGATGGTTTGCGACGACGCAGGCAAACTTGTCGGAGTGATCCACCTGCAAGACCTGCTGCGCGCGGGGGTTGTGTGATGACGCCATTCGAACGCGCCAAGAACATCCGCTGCGTCATTTTCGACATCGACGGTGTGATGACCGACTGCAAGCTCTACCTCACCCACGATGGCGAGGAGATCAAGGCGGTGAACGTACGCGACGGCCTGGGCCTCAAACTGCTCATGAAGAACGGCATCGACGTTGCGGTGATTTCCGGCCGCCCCAGTGCGGCAATGCAGAAGCGCCTCGAATATCTCGGCGTGCCGCACATCTGGCTCGCCACTGAAGACAAATTGCCTGCCTACGAAACGCTGAAGGCCAAACTGGGCCTGAGCGATGCACAGATGGCGCACATGGGCGACGACACCCCCGACCTGGCACTGTTCGCCCACGTTGGCCTCGCCCTCGCACCCGGCGATGCGCACCTCAAGGCTAAAGCCGCCGCGCATTGGATCAGCGCATCCAACGGCGGCGACGGTGCCGTCCGCGAGGCGGTGGACTTCATCCTTGCGGCCCAAGGCAAAGACGCATGAGCAAACTCACGGCGATCGGCCTGGCGGTGCTGCTGGTCATCGTCGCTGCGGCGGTTTGGCAAAGCGGCGGCACGCCCGATGGCTCAGCGGATGTCGCCACCAACGGCGCACCGCGCTACCGCATTGAAAAACTGCGCGCGCTACGCACCGACGAACAAGGCCTGCCGCTGGTGCGGCTGACGGCAGACACAGCCGACTACTTCGATGGTGGTGCTGCCCAGCTCAGCAACATCGAGACCACGGGGCTGTCCGGCGAGGCGGCACCCTGGACGCTCAAGTCGCCATCCGGCACCGTGGCAGCGGGTGAAAAGCGCATGCTGCTGCACAAGCCTGTCGACGGCACCGGCCGCTGGGCTTCGGGTGAAGCCTTTATCTTCGCTGGCAACGCGGTGTGGGTAGACGATGCCAAGCGGCAGTTCTACTCAACCCAACCCATCACCATCACCAGCCCCACACGCGACGCCAAGGCCAAGGGTTTTACGGCGAGCTTTGACGGCAAGACCCTGAAGATGACGCAACCGGAATTGAGTTATGTGCTTGGCGACTAGAACCCTCACCACCTTGGCGCTGGGCCTGGCCCTTTCCGGTGCGGTGTTCGCGCAGACGAGCCCCGGCAAGAAAAGCCCGCAGCGGGTCTCCGGCCCCATCACCATCACTGCCAAGAATGGCGAGTGGCAGGATGGCAACATGATCTACACCGGCGATGTGGTGATGATCTCGAAGACGCTGGAGCTGCGCGGGGCGCGGCTGGAATTGCAGCAGTCGGGCGGCAAGAAAAATCCCTATGTCATCACCGTCACCGGCAGCCCGGCGCTGCTCAAGCACATGGGCCAGACCCCGCAGGAACCCGTGGTCAACGGCCGTTCGGCGAAGATGGTGTACCGCTCCGAGACCCAGAATATCCAGCTCACCGGCGATGCCCATCTGGAACGCGAGAAAGACGAATTGAACGGCGATGACATTCGCTACGACGTCGCCAACCGCCGGGTGCAGGCAAGCGGCGGCGACAAGGGCCAGGTGCGCATCGTCATCGACGTGCCGGAACAGGACGCCAAATGAACGCTGCCCCCGCCAAGTTGACCGCGAGAAATCTGGTCAAGAAATACAAGAAGCGCAGCGTCGTGCGCGATGTCTCGCTGGAAGTGAATGCCGGCGAGATCGTCGGCCTGCTCGGCCCGAACGGCGCGGGCAAGACCACCTCGTTCTACATGGTGGTGGGCCTGGTGCCGGCCGATGGCGGCGTGGTGGAGCTCGACGGCGTCGACATCACCAAGTTGCCGATGCATGCGCGGGCACAGCGCGGCATCGGCTACCTGCCGCAGGAGGCGAGCGTGTTCCGCAAGCTTTCCACCGCCGACAACATTCTCGCCATCCTCGAAACCCGCAAGGATCTCGACAAGACCCAGCGCAAGGCCGAGCTGGAACGCCTGCTGGAAGAGCTGCACATCGGCCACATCCGCGATGGCATCGGCCAGAGCCTGTCGGGCGGCGAGCGTCGCCGTGTCGAGATTGCGCGCGCCCTGGCTGCCAATCCACGCTTCATCCTGCTCGACGAACCCTTCGCGGGCGTCGACCCGATCGCGGTGCAGGACATCCAGAGCATCGTCCACCACCTGAAAGCGCGTGGCATCGGCGTGCTCATCACCGACCACAATGTGCGCGAAACACTCTCGCTCTGCGAGCGCGCTTACATCCTGGCCGAGGGCACGGTAATCGCGGCCGGCACCCCGACCGAGCTGCTGGCCAACGAGACCGTGCGCAAGGTTTATCTGGGCGCTGATTTCAAGCTCTGAAGGACCGAGCAATCTGAACGGTGGAGCGCATAAGCAAAAGTCATACCGCTACAATGCGCCCATGATTGTGAGCACCTACAGCACATGAAGCAAGCGCTAGGAATGCGCACCGGGCAGGCGCTCACGATGACGCCGGCCTTGCAGCAGGCGATCCGCCTGTTACAGCTCTCGACGCTCGATCTGAAGCAGGAAATCCAGCAGGCGATCGAATCGAACCTGATGCTGGAATTGAGCGACGACGACAGTCCCGAGCCGGATGCCGGCGCCGAAATGGCCGAAGAGTCCGAGGCCTTCAGCGAGCGCAGCAGCGCAACGGACACTGGCGATGGTCTGGCCGCCGAGGTCGCCGCGACCGAAGTGCGCGGCGACGAGCCGATGAGCGACGAGATGCCGATGGACGCCGACTGGGGCGACATCTACGACACTCCCACTAAATCTGACAACAACAGCGACGACGATGACCTCGCCGAATACCGTCGCGCCAACCAGCACAGTGGCGAAACGCTGCTGGAGCATCTGCGCTGGCAGGCTGGCCTGCTGCCGCTGAAGGAGTGGGAGGCCGAAGTGGCCGACTACCTCATCGACGCCGTCAACGACGATGGCTATCTCGAAGGCTGGGACGAAGCCTGCGCACATTTCCGCGAGACCTTCGGGCTGACGCCGGCGCATATGGAAACCGTGCTGCGAAAAGTGCAGGACTTCGACCCGCCGGGTGTTGCGGCGCGGGATCTAGGCGAATGCCTGCGTTTGCAGTTACAGCAGCTCGATGCCCAGCAGGCGGGTCATGTTTTGGCGCTGACGCTGGTCGATAAACATCTGGCCCTGCTGGCGCGCCGAGACTACGCCGCGCTCAAGCGCGCCACTGGCCATGACGAGGCGAGCCTGCGCGTCGCGCTCGCGCTGATCCAGCGCCTGCAACCGCACCCAGGCCGCCCGTACGCCGCACACGAAAGCGATTACATCGAGCCGGATGTGTTCGTCACCAAACACCAGGGCAAATGGCGGGTGGGCTTGAACCGCGAATCCACACCGGTGGTGCGCATCAATCCGCATTACCTGTCGATGGTGAAGCGCGCCGACAGCAGCAAAGACCAGCTGACGATGAAGACGCACCTGCAGGAGGCGCGCTACTTTTTGCACAGCCTGCAATCGCGCAATGACACCTTATTGCGCGTGGCGCAGTGCATCGTCGAAGAACAGCGCGCCTTTTTGGACTACGGCCCCGAGGCGATGCGGCCGTTGGTGCTGCGTGATGTGGCCGGTCAGCTGGGCATTCACGAATCTACGGTCTCACGCGCGACAGCCAACAAATATCTGCTCACACCGCGCGGACTCTTTGAACTCAAACACTTTTTTAGCAGCCACGTGCAAACCAGCGATGGCGGCGTGGCTTCGGCCACAGCCATCCAGGCCATGCTCAAGCGCTTGATTGCAGCCGAGAATCCGGCACAGCCGCTGTCTGACGCCACCTTGGCAGACCTCTTGCAGAAGGAAGGTATTCAGGTTGCAAGACGCACGGTAGCCAAATATCGTGAAGCCATGAACCTGCCGCCCTCACACGAACGGAGACCGCTTTAAGTTAAATCTCACCTCTTGCAAGCGATCCGTGAACCGCCCGTCCTAAATGAGTGTCACAAGACGGCTGACGAATCGCTTCAGCAGCGATACCGACTGGCGCCCCGGTCAATAGGGCAGCCTTATTGCAAGGAGTACTCGATGAACCTGACCATCTCCGGCCACCATCTCGAACTGACACCGCCGATCAAGGCCTACGTCAAGGAAAAGATGAAACGACTCGAACGCCACTGTGACCACCTGCTCAACGGGCAAGTCATTCTCACGGTGGAAAAAGATCGACAGAAGGCGGAGGCGACGGTTCATTGCTCGGGTGCCAATCTGCACGCGGAATGCATCCACACCGACCTGTATGCGGCCATCGACCTGCTCGTCGACAAGCTCGACCAGCAGGCGCGCAAGCACAAGGACAAACGCCGCGATCACCATGCTTCGGAAGTGGTGCATCACCAGACCTCACAACAAGCCGCGATGTAAGACCATTGCGCGACAACAGACGGGACGCCGCGGCGTCCCGTTTTTGTTGGGCGGCCAAGAGCTCTGCCGCTATCATGCGCAGGTTATCCATAACAAAATCAATCTGGACGAGCCCTAATGAAACTCACCGAAATTCTCAGCGCCAATCGTGTCGTTGCCGGCACCACCGTCACCAGCAAGAAGCGCGCGCTGGAAGAATGAGCAAACTGCTCGCCAAAGGCAGCGGCACTGTCACCGAGGGCGAGATCTTCACCTCGCTCACCGCCCGCGAAAAACTCGGCTCCACCGGCCTGGGGCATGGAGTCGCTATCCCGCACGGTCGCATGTCGGGCATCGAGGGTTCGATTGGCGCGCTGATCCGCCTCAAGCACCCGGTCGATTACGACGCGCATGACGGCAATACTGTTGATCTCATGTTCGGTCTCGTCGTGCCGCAGCAGGCGACCGAAACCCACTTGAAACATCTAGCCGCCATCGCCGAACTGTTCTCCGATGAAGCCTTCTGCAAACAGGCCCGCGCCGCCGCCGATGACGCCGCGCTGTTTGCGCTCATCACCAGCCGAACGTAGTACTCAGCGCGCAGCCCGGACATGAAACTCGTCGTCGTCAGCGGCCTGTCCGGGGCCGGCAAAACGGTTGCGCTTCGGCAGTACGAAGACCTCGGCTGGTACTGCATCGACAACATTCCGCTCGATTTCGTCGAGCCCCTGGTCGCGCATGCGCTCATCAACGACGAGCCGCGTTACGCGCGCATGGCGATTGGTGTGGATGCGCGCGAATCGCCGACGCAGATCGCGTACTTCCCCGATCATCTCGAATCGCTGCGCACGCGTGGCGTGGATGTGGATGTGCTGTTTCTCACCGCGAGCGAAGAGATCATCCTCAAGCGCTACAGCGAGACACGCCGCAAGCATCCACTTTCGGACGAGCAGACCTCGCTGATTGAAGCGATCAACATTGAGCGCGCCCTGCTCGCGCCGATTGCCAACGCGGCGGATGTAACGCTCGACACCACGCGCCTCAACCTGCACGAGCTGCGCAGTGCCATCGACAGCCGCATGCCCGGCAGCACGCGCAAGCTCTCGGTGCTGTTTCTGTCGTTCGGCTTCAAGAATGGCATGCCGGATGGCGCGGACTATGTGTTCGACGTGCGTTGCCTGCCCAACCCGCATTGGGTACCTGAGCTCAGGCCGCTCAACGGCCGGGATCCGGCCATCGCCGAGTATCTGTCGACACAGCCGGAAGTGACGGCTATGCAGGAGGACATCACCCGCTTCCTGGACCGCTGGCTGCCCACCTACGAGGCACAGGATCGCGCCTACGTCACCATTGCCATCGGCTGTACCGGCGGCCAGCACCGCAGCGTGTATCTGGTCGAGCAGCTGGCCCCCCATTTCAAGAAGAGGTTTGCACAAGTGGTCATCAAACACAGAGAGCTGACATGAGCTGCGGTCTGCTGCTGGTCACCCACGGCAAGCTCGGGCACTTCCTGCTCGACACACTGCGCGACATGCTCGGTGAGCTGTCGCTGAAAGCCGACGTGCTCGAAGTGCGGCTGGTGCAATCGCACGAAGGCCCGATGCTGCAGGGCACACGCATGTTGGAAAACCTCGACAGCGGCGACGGCGTGCTGCTGCTCACCGACGCCTACGGCTCCACGCCCAGCAATGTCGCCCACAAGCTCACTATCGCGCGCGCCAACACCGCCGCCGTCGCCGGCCTCAATCTGCCAATGCTGATGCGCGTGTTCAACAGCGCCACGCTTTCACTCGACGCGCTCGCGCAGGCGGCGGTCGAAGGCGGTCAGCAGGGCGTCGTTCGTTGCCCGCAGCAGGGCAGCACCAATCTCACACCTACAACCGCAACGACCATGAGTGCTGCTGCCGGCAAGACGGTGGAACGCACCGTCGACATCCTCCGTGCCGAACGCACGGTAGACATCACCAACAAGCTCGGCCTACACGCCCGCGCCTCGGCCAAGCTGGTGACGCTCGCCAACAAGTTCACCGCCGATGTACGGCTCAAGAAGGACGGCCGCGAGGTCTCTGCGAAGTCCATCCTCAACATCATCATGCTCGCCGCTGGTCTGGGCAGTCAGGTGACATTGATCGCCGAAGGCGAGGATGCCGAGCAGGCGATCGAAGAGCTGGCGGCACTGGTCGCCGACAAGTTCGGCGAGGAAGCCTGAAATGAGTCTGTGGCCCGGGAGGTCTTTGTGAGCCTCTGGCTCAACGGCATCGGCGTCTCGCGCGGTGTGGCCATCGGCCGCGCGCAGCGGCTGCACGGCACCGATCTCGAAATCCCCGAACGCACGCTGCAAGTCGGCGATATCGAACACGAGATCACGCGCTTCTACGGCGCCCAGCGGCGCGCGCGCGATGAGCTGCGCGCAGTGCGCGAGCAGATTCCGCCCGGCACACCCGGTGATATCGCGGCCTTCATCGACACGCATCTGTTGATGATGGACGACCGCTCCATCGTCGATACCACCATCGGCTATATCCGCAGCGCGCAGCTCAATGCCGAAGCCGCATTGAAGAAAACCCGCGACGCGATGGTCGCGATCTTCGACCAGATGGACGACCCGTACCTTCGCACGCGCAAGGACGACGTCGGCCATGTGGTGGACCGCATCCAGCGCGTGCTGATGAAGCAGGCGCAACCGACCGCTGCACTCGAAGGCGCGCCGAAGTTCGACATCGCCGAGCCGACGGTGATCGTCAGCGACGACATCACGCCCGCCGACATCATTCTGCTCAGCCAGCAGAAAGTGGTCGCCTTCATCACCGAATTCGGCGGCCCGCTGAGCCACACCGCGATTCTCGCGCGCAGCCTCGGCATCCCCGCCATCGTCGGCCTGCGCGATGCGCGCAAGTGGCTGCGCGACGGCGAAACAGTGATCGTCGACGGCGAGCAGGGCCATGCGTTGGCGGCTCCCGATGCGCAGGCGCTGGCCTTCTTCAAAACCAAGCAGGCCAAGCTCGCGCAGGACCGCGCCACGCTGCAACTGCTGCGCGACAAGCCGGCGATCTCGAAAGACGGCGTGAAGATTCGCCTCTTGGCCAACATCGAATCCCCCGACGATGCGGTGCACGCTGCCGAGCTGGGGGCGGAGGGCGTGGGCTTGTACCGCACCGAGTTCCTCTACATGAACCGCAAGGACTTGCCGGGTGAGGAGGAGCAGTTCGAGGCCTACGCGAAAGTGGTCAGCGCGGTGAAAGGCCCGCTCACCATCCGCACACTCGATCTCGGTGCCGACAAGCAGGTGGATAGCGGCGCGCGCATCGGCCCCACGCCCAACAATCCGGCGCTCGGCTTGCGTGCGATCCGTCTCTGCCTGCGCGAACCGGAGCTGTTCCGCACCCAGGTGCGTGCGCTGCTGCGCGCGAGTCGCTTCGGCGAGATGAAAATCATGCTGCCGATGATCTCCAGCGTCGCCGAATATCGGCAGGCGCACGCCTTCATGGCCGCGACCCGCATCGAGCTGGAACGCGAGGGCTACAAGTTGGCACCCGACGTGCCGGTGGGCGCAATGATCGAGGTGCCTGCGGCAGCCCTCGCCTCACCGATGCTCGCGCGCGAGTGCCAGTTTTTCTCGATCGGCACCAACGATCTTATCCAGTACACCCTCGCCATCGACCGCGTCGACGACGAGGTGAATTATCTCTACGACCCGCTGCACCCGGCCGTGCTGCAACTGATCCAACGCACCATCGAAGCCGGTGTGCGCGCGGGAATCCCGGTGACGATGTGCGGTGAAATGGCAGGCGATGTGCGCTACACGCGCCTGTTGCTAGGTTTGGGCCTCACCGAGTTTTCGATGCACCCCGCCAACGTGCTCGAGATCAAGCGCGCTGTGCTCGATGCCGATGTGAAGAGCTTGCAGGCACAGGTGCTGCGCCTGCTCGCGTCTGCTGATATCGAAGAGCAGCAGGCGCTGATCGCAGCGCTCTGAGGCTTAGCTGCCGGCTACTGTCATCGGTGCCAGCAGCAGGCTGCCGCAGCGCACCATGCCGCGGGTGTCGACATCGCTGCCCACCGCCACCAGCGAACGGAATATCTGCGCCAGATTGCCGGCGATGGTGACTTCCTCCACCGGGTGCACGATTTCGCCGTTCTCGATCCAGAAGCCTTCTGCACCGCGCGAGTAATCGCCGGTGACCATATTCACGCCCTGCCCCATGAGGCTGGTGACCAAGAGCCCCGTGCCCATCTGTTGACGCAGGGCGGCGTGATCGTGCGCGCCGGGCTCGACCACGATGTTGAACGCGCCACCCGCATTGCCGGTGCTCTCCAGCCCCAACCGCCGCGCCGCATAGCTGCCGAGCAGATAGCCGGTGAGCATGCCGCCGTCGATCAAGGTGCGGTCTTGCACGGCCACACCTTCACCATCGAACCAGGCCGATGCCGCAGCCCCTTTCAGATGCGGGCGCTGATGGATATTGAGATGCGATGCGAACACCGACGTGCCGACCTTGTCGAGCAGGAAGCTGGCCTTGCGGTACAGCGCGCCGCCGCTGATACCAGAGAGAAAATGGCTGATCAGCCCACGTGCGACTTCGGGCGTGAACAGCACTGGCGCCGTGCGCGTAGGCAGTGACCGCGCGCCCAGCCTTGCCGCCGCGCGCAGGCCCGCTTCGCGACCGATGAAGGCCGGTGTGAGTAGCGCGCTGGGGTCGCGCGAACTGGTGTAGTAGTGGCCGTTCTGCATCTTGTCGCCCGCCTTGGCGATGACCGCGCAGCTCAGCGAGTGATCAGTGCTACGGCGATGGCCGACGAAGCCGTGGGTGTTGGCGTAGACGCTCAGGCCCTCGCGGGTATCGGCGCCCGCGCCTTCGCTTTGCGTCACGCGCGGGTCGGCGGCGAACGCAGCGGCTTCGGCCGCACAGGCGAGGTCCGCCGCCATGTCGGGCGTGAGCAGCCAGGGGTGTACCAGCGAGAGATCGGCGAATCCACCCGCGGGTGTTTGGGTCATGCGCGAAGCATCGGCCAAGCCCAGGCAGACATCCTCGCCTGCTGCGCGCGCGATGTCGCAGGCCGCAGCCACGGTGGCGGCGATACCGGCATCAGACAGATCCGCCGTGCTGGCGCTGCCCATGCGATGCCCGAAGTAGACCGTGATGGAGAGGTCGCGGTCTTTCTGGAACTCCACCGACTCCACCTCGCCCTTACGCACATTCACCGTCAGCGCGCGGCTGGTAGAGACATTGGTCTCGGCCTGCGTGGCACCGGCGCGCTTGGCGGCTTCGAGCGCACGGGCGGCGCAGGTTTCGAGCACGGCGGGGTCAGGCAGCTGGGACATGCAGGTGAATCCAGAGAGATGAAGGCCGCGATGATGCCGGATGGCCCAAAAAAAAGCCGGGCATCTGCCCGGCTCGGTTTGCGGCAAACAAGAACGCGCGCCTCGTTACTTGAGTGTCACCCCGCGCAAGACTTCACCAGCCGCAAAAGTGACGCGAAGGGTGGCAGCGCCAGTGGCGGTATTGATGGTGTAGAGGCCCGTGGTGCCGCCGACCGTGAACACGGCATAGCCGGTGCCGGTGGCCGCCTCGATATCGAAGCCACTGATGTCGCCGACATTCACGCCCAAGGGGCCGATTGCGCGCAGGATGCCGTTGTTGGCGTTGTTGGCAGCGCCCGTGCCGGTATCCATGCCGCTGGTATCGATGGCGTAGAGCATGTCGGTGCCGGAGTCGATGTAGAACAGCGCAGTCGTCGTCGCACCCGTGGCGCTGTTGGTGTAGGCAGCGCCCGTGGGCCTGGGCGTGCCGGTGCCGCCGGTGAAGGTGATGGGGCAATCCACGATTGCGGCGCCGTCTGCGACATTGATGCGCAGGTCCTGACGGGTATCGGACGCCAGTCGCAGGCGATCGGCGACCGGGTTGAAGTCGAGTGCGAACTCGGTGCCGCTCAGCCCGCTGTAAAG
Source organism: Stagnimonas sp. (assembly GCA_965279705.1). GTDB lineage: Bacteria > Pseudomonadota > Gammaproteobacteria > Nevskiales > Nevskiaceae > Stagnimonas. The sequence continues at coordinate 477,318 of OZ257257.1, read as the reverse complement.
CCCCGGCGCACCGCCGCTGCAGGTGGCCGCGGTGGCGGCACCGGCCTTCAGTGCGAACTTGAAGGTGACGTTGCCGGTGGCGTCATTGAGCGTGTAGATGTTGGCGAGGTTGGTGACGCCGTAGATAAGCTTATCCTGCGGCCGCACGTCCAGGCCGACGAAACGCTCGCCGCTCGGCAGCCCCTTGATGCTGAGGCTGCTGACCAGTTTGGTGAGATCCGCGCGATTGAAGGTGAGCACCTTGCCGGAAGCCGACAGCGCCACCGTGTCGCCCACGGTCACCGGGCCTGTAGGCTCGCCGCCGATGGTGAGTTCATCGTTATGGCAGCCGACCAGGCTGGCGCTGGCCGCGAGGGCAGATAAGGCAAATATGGTGTGTCGTAGTGACATGGTGAGTCCCCGGAGTGAGCGAATGTGTGCATCGCAGTTTAGGCAAGCAGGACGCCAACCTTGAAACAGCAACTGCGCGGGCTGTAGCTAAAACGCACCATTGCGCACCGCGATGACGTCAAGCTGAAAGCGCCACCAGCAAGCGGCCATGAATGCCGCCGAAGTCGCCGTTGCTCATCACCAGCACGCGGTCGCCGGGCTTTGCTTGGGCGACGATGGCGGCGATCAGCGCATCCATCTCGGTGTGCAGTCGCAGTCGCGCGCCGACCGGGGCAAGGACTGCCGCGGCATCCCACTTGAGGCTGGTTGGCGCGTAGACGAAACACAGGTCCGCGCCCTCCAGCGAATGCGCCAACTCGTTCTTGTGACTGCCGAGCCGCATGGTGTTAGAACGCGGCTCCAGCACGGCGAGGATGCGGCCCGCGCCCTTCTCCCGCAGTGCCTGCACGGTCACGGCGATGGCGGTGGGGTGATGGGCGAAGTCGTCGTAGACCGCCACGTCGCGCACCGTGCCGCGCAGCTCCAGCCGACGACGGATACCGCTGAACGAGCTGAGCGCCGCAATCGCGGTCGCAGCCGGCACACCGACGTGGTGCGCCGCGGCAATGGCAGCCAGCGCATTGCTGCGGTTGTGAGTCCCTGCCAGCGAGAGCTGCGCACGGCCCTGCGATGCCCCTTTATGCAGCACTTCAAAAGCACCGTTCATATCGGGTGCGCCGGCCTGCCAGCCATCGGATTGGTCGAAGTATTCGATGCCGCTCCAGCAGCCCATGCCCAGTACGCGCGCCAGATTGGCATCGCCACCGTTCACCACCAGCTGGCCCTCACCCGGCACGGTGCGGATCAGATGGTGAAACTGCCGCTCGATGGCGGCGAGGTCGGGGAAGATGTCGGCGTGGTCGTATTCCAGGTTGTTGAGCACCGCCGTGCGGGGCCGGTAGTGCACGAACTTGCTGCGCTTGTCGAAGAACGCCGTGTCGTATTCGTCGGCCTCGATCACGAAATATTTCGAGTCGCCGAGTCGCGCCGAGATGCCGAAATTGCCGGCCACGCCACCGATCAGGAACCCCGGCTTGAGCCCCGCTTCTTCGAGTATCCAAGCCAGCAGCGAAGTGGTTGTGGTCTTGCCATGCGTGCCGGCAACCGCCAGCACATGGCGGTCGCGCAGCACGTTCTCCGCCAGCCATTGCGGGCCGCTCACATAGGGCAGGCCCTGATTGAGCACGTACTCCATCGCCGCATTGCCGCGGGTCACCACGTTGCCAACCACCACCACATCCGGCGCCGGCTGCAGGTGTTCGGGCAGGTAGCCCTGCATCAGGCCGATACCGAGCGCTTCGAGCTGGGTCGACATCGGCGGCCAGGCGTTGGCATCGCTGCCGGTCACCTTGTGGCCCTGCTCGCGCGCGATGGCGGCAATGCCGCCCATGAAAGTGCCGCAGATACCGAGGATGTGCAGATGCATGGCTCAGCTCAGAAAAATGGCCGCGATCAGCTGCGCCAGCATGACGAAGCCGGTCATCACCAACAGTGAAACGAAAGTCAGCAGCCAGCTGGACGGCATGGAGAGATCCGCCGCCAGGCGGTTGATACGCACGCTGGCGATCAGGCTCCACACGAACAGTGCATCCGACCACAGCGCCGCCCAGGTCGGCGGTTTGGTCTTGAGAGATTCGGTGATCTTCAGCGAGGTCGCCATCGGGTCTGCATCCGGCCCGGCCGCCTCGATGCTGGCGCGCATCGCCGCCATCATTTCCTGCATCGCCGGAGCCATCGCGGCAAACGCAGGCCACAGGGCGAGGGCGAACAGACTGCCCACCAGCAGCTGTGCCGAAACGGTCTGCACATAACGGTTATCGAGCTTCTTGCCCTTGAGCAGCTGCTTGGTGAAAAACGCCACGCCGACGGCACCGCCGACGCCCGTCGCCAGGGCCAGCGGCAAGGGTGCTATGGGGGCGAGCAACAGGGCCGCGCTGAACACCGCCAAGGCGGCCGACGCACGCGCAAGACCCATCGAAAACGGCATGTCCTGCGGCCCGCCTTTGAACAGGGCCAGACCGAGTGCAACACGCAAGGCTTGAAGAAACATGAGGTTTCGGCACGATTGAAAAGCGTGCGCGATGGTACCGTATGGCTCTTCTCACCGATTGCCGAAATGACCGCCACCCACTGGATCGACACCCCCGCCACCCTCGCCGACGCCATCGCCTGCTGGCAGGGGCGGGACTGGCTGACCGTCGACACCGAGTTTCTGCGCATCGACACCTATCGCCCCAAGCTCTGCCTGATCCAGATCGGTGACGGCGTCGATGCCTGGGTGATCGACTGCATCGCCATTGCCGATCTGGGCGCGCTGTTCGCACGACTTAACGATCCCGGCACGGTCAAGGTGTTCCATGCCGCCTCGCAGGACCTCGAAATCTTCGCGCAGCTCACCGGGGTGTGCCCCGCCCCGATCTTCGACACCCAGCTGGCGGCAGCCCTGCTCGGCAAGGGCGACCAGCTCGGCTATGCGGGGCTGATCGACAAGGAGCTGGGCATCGTCATCGACAAGAGCCTGTCGCGCACCGACTGGTCGCGCCGGCCTCTCACCGCGCCGGAGATCGCCTATGCCGCTGCCGACGTCACCCATCTGGCGACGATCTACCCGACCTTGCTCGCCGCCCTGCGCGCTGCCGGCCGCGAAGGCTGGATGCGTGAGGACGCCGTCCGCGCCGAAGACCCGGCGACCTACGACACCCGCCCCGAAGACGCCTGGCAGCGCCTGAAGGGCCTGGCCCGGCTCGACGTGCCCGCCCAGCGCGCCGCCGCGCACCTGGCCGCCTGGCGCGAGACCGAGGCCATCGCCAAGAACCGCCCGCGCGGCTGGATCGTCGACGACGAGCTGGTCTATCGCCTGGCCGAGCGCCGTCCGCAGAGCAAGGCGCAGCTCGCCGAACTCGGCCTGCCGCCGAAAACCTATGAACGCCACCAGGATGCCCTGCTCGCCGCCATCGCCGCGAGCGCCGGCGACCCACAAATCGCCCTCGCCCGCGACGAGCGCCTGAGCCCGGCCCAGAAGGCGCAGCTCGCCAAGTTGCGCGAGGTGGTGCAGGCCACTGCCCTGGCACTCGGCGTGCCGCCCGGTCTGCTCGCGCCGCGCGCGGACCTCGATGCGCTGCTCTACGACGGCACCGCCGCCAAGGCGCGGGCGCTGAGCGGCTGGCGACGCGCGGCGATCGGCGAGCCGCTGCTGGCTGCATTGAGCTGAGTCCGCCGAACCGGTCGTCACGCGACCAACGGGCGTTGTCCATCGGGGACGGCAGGCGTAGAACGGAAAGGCGGTCGTCTTTCCCACTCCGTTACCGACCGCAAGGGAGTCCGTCATGGCCCAGTGGTTGCGCGAGTTTTCCGTCGGCGATTGGTATGCCGCCGAAGATCAGTCCTTCGAGATCGTCGGCATCGATGTGAAAGCCGAAATCGTGCTGGTGCAGTACTACGACGGCGCGCTCGACGAGATCGACTTCGACAGCTGGGGCGAACTCAATGCCCGCCCCACCGCGCCGCCGGAAAACCTCGCTGGCGCACTGGATGCCGAGAGCGAAGATTTCGGATTGATCGACGATCAATCCGGCCCGCGCGCCGACGCCGACCCGGTGCAGTGGCTCAATTCACACGGGCTGTAGCGGCCACAAAAAAAGCCTGCACACGGCAGGCTTTTTTGACGACAGGTTTAGCTTAAAGCGCGGCGACGATGCGCTGGAAGATTTCTTCCAGCCCGCCCTTGCCCTCTAGCGTCACCAACTTGCCCTGCTTCTCGTAGTAATCGAGCAGCGGGCTGGTGTCGGCGTTGTAGATGGCGATGCGCTTGCGGATCACTTCTTCGGTGTCGTCGGCGCGGCCTTCCTTGAGCGCCCGCGAATGCAGGCGGGTGATGATTTCCTCATCCTCCACATGCAGGTGCAGTGCGGTACTGATCGATGGCGCTTTCAGCTTGCTCAGCATGCCTTCGAGCACATCGGCCTGGGCGATGTTGCGGGGGAAGCCATCGAGGATGAAGCCCTTCTGTGCATCCGGCTGGCTCAGGCGCTCTTCGACGATGCCGTAGACCAGTTCGTTGGCGACCAGGCCGCCGGCATCCATCGTCGCCTTCGCCTTCTTGCCCAGTTCGGTACCGGCCGCAACGGCTGCGCGCAGGGCATCACCGGTGCTGAGCTTGGGGATGCCGAAGTGCGCGGCCATCTTTTCGCCTTGCGTGCCTTTGCCAGAGCCGGGCGCGCCGAGCAGTACGATTCTCATGTTTTGGGTGAGCCAGTCAGGGGTGGGCTTTTCTACCCTTGAGGCCACGGCGCACGAGGCGCGCCAGTCCCAAGGCCCATTAAGGTAGCCGCCACAGGCCCATGGCGCAACGAAACGGCGCAGTGTCCTTTCGTATAATCCGCGCCCCGAACCACATTACCAGCGAGCACCACTATGGGATTTGAAGCCCTTGGCCCCGGCGATAAAGCGCCGAACGAGTTTTACGTCGTCATCGAAATCCCGGCTTACGGCCCGCCCGTCAAGTACGAAGTGGACAAGGAAACCGGCCTGTTGATGGTCGACCGCTTCATGAACGTGGCGATGAGCTACCCCGCCAACTACGGCTACATCCCTAAGACGCTGGCGGGCGATGGCGACCCGGTGGACGTGCTGGTGCTCACTCCGCATCCCGTCGTCGCCGGTAGCGTCATCAAGTGCCGCGCTGTTGCCGTGCTCGATACCAGCGACGAGAAAGGCACCGACGCCAAGCTGCTCGCCGTGCCGGTCGACAAGGTCAGCAACGGTGCCTATCCGCACTTGCAGGACCTGAAGGACGTGCCGGAGCGTCTGCTCAACGAGATCCACCACTTCTACAGCAGCTACAAGGCGCTGGAGAAGGGCAAGTGGGTGAAGATCACCGGCTGGCGCGATGCCGCTGCCGCGCGTGGCGAGATCGAGCAGGGCATCAAGGATTACAAAGGCTGATTCTTAAAATGTTGCTTTGCGAAAGCCCGCTCCGGCGGGCTTTTTCATGCCCGCATCTACAATACTTTTCTTACTCGATCGCTCCCTCATGAAAATCCTCGTCATCGGCTCTGGTGGCCGCGAACATGCCCTGGCCTGGAAACTCGCCGCCGCCTCGCAGGTCGGCCAAGTGCTGGTCGCACCCGGCAATGCAGGCACCGCCTTTGAGCCCAAATGCCGCAACGTGCCGGTGGCCGCCGACGATCTGCCCGCCCTGCTCGCCTTGGCCCAAGCAGAAGACGTGGCGCTGACCGTGGTCGGCCCTGAGGGCCCGCTATCACTCGGTGTGGTGGATGCCTTCACCGCCGCTGGCCTGCGCATCTTCGGCCCGACACAAGCCGCCGCACAGCTCGAAGCCAGCAAGGCCTTCACCAAGGGCTTTCTGGAGCGCCACAACATCCCCACCGCCGGCTATGCGGTGTTCACCGATGCGAAAGAGGCCTGCGATTACGTCGCCAAGCGCGGCGCACCCATCGTGGTGAAGGCCGATGGCTTGGCCGCCGGCAAGGGTGTGGTGGTGGCGACGAGCGTGGCCGAAGCGCAGGCGGCGATCCGCGAAATGCTCAGCGGCGCACTGCTCGGCAACGCAGGCGCGCGGGTGGTGATCGAAGATTTTCTCGAAGGCGAAGAGGCCAGCTTCATCGTCGTCGCCGGCAAGGATCAAAGCTACGTGCCGATGGCCAGCGCACAGGACCACAAGCGCGTCGGCGACGGCGACACTGGCCCCAATACCGGCGGCATGGGTGCGTATTCGCCGGCGCCGGTGGTGACTGCGGAGGTGCACGCCCGCGCCTGCCGCGAGGTGATCGAACCAACGCTGGCGGGCATGGCGGCCGAGGGTCGGCCGTTCCAGGGCTTTCTGTATGCGGGCCTGATGATCGACGCCAGCGGCGCGCCTCACGTCATCGAGTTCAACGCCCGCATGGGTGACCCGGAAACCCAGCCGATCTTGATGCGGCTGGAATCCGATCTGGTGACGCTGCTCAACGCCGCCATCGATGGCACGCTCGATCAGCATCCGCCGCGCTGGAGCACCGACGCCACCTGCGGCGTGGTGATGGCCGCTGAGCATTACCCGGCCACGCCCGCCAAGGGCGATGTGATCGCCGGACTGGATGCCGACTTCGGCGCCAGCGCCAAGGTGTTTCACGCGGGCACGACACTCAAGGACGGCCATGCTGAAACCGCAGGCGGTCGCGTGCTGTGCGTCGTCGGCAAGGGCGCTGATATTCGCGCCGCGCAGACGGCTGCTTATGCGGCCGTCGACCAGATCAGCTGGCGCGGCGAGTTCCATCGCAGTGACATCGGCTGGCGCGCGATTGCACGGCTGCCATGAGGAATCATCCATAGCAATGAAGTTTGAAACCTTCAAACCCGGCCGCTGGCAGCAGCGCCTGCAGTACAAGAGCTTCGAGCCAGTGCCGGTCAACCACGAGTGGCTGTGGGAAGACCCCACCACCAATTTACTGCTTGAGTCCGCCAACCGTGCACTCGGCGAACTCAATGCCTATTCACTGATCGTGCCGGATATCGATCTATTCATTCAGATGCATGTCATCAAGGAGGCCCAGACCTCTAGCCGCATCGAAGGCACGCAGACCGGCATCGACGAAGCGTTGCTCACCGAGGAGCACATCCGGCCCGAAAAGCGCGATGACTGGCGCGAAGTGCAGAACTACATCGAGGCCGTCAATGTCGCCATTGCCGAACTCAAGAACCTGCCGCTCTCCAACCGCCTGCTCAAGAAAACGCACGCCATTCTCATGCAGGGCGTGCGCGGACAGAACAAGCAACCGGGCGAGTTCCGCAACAGCCAGAATTGGATTGGCGGCTCTGGCCTCGCCGATGCGGCGTTCATCCCCCCGCATCACGAAGGCGTGGCCGGGCTGATGAGTGACCTGGAGAAGTTCTGGCACAACGAGCAGATCACCGTGCCACACCTCATCCGCATCGCCATCAGCCACTACCAGTTCGAGACCATCCACCCGTTTTTGGACGGCAACGGGCGCATCGGCCGCCTGCTGATACCGCTGTATCTGGTCAGTCACGGCCTGCTCGCCAAGCCCTCGCTATATCTCTCGGACTTCTTCGAGCGCAATCGAGCCAGCTATTACGACGCCCTGACACGCGTGCGCATGACCGGAGACCTGGTTCACTGGGTGCGCTTCTTTCTGCGCGGAATCACCGAGACCGCCAGCAAGGGGCGGGACGTATTTGGTCAAATCCTTACCCTGCGCACCGATGTCGAGCAGCGCATCCTGTCGCTAGGCAAACGGGTGCCCAATGCCCGCGCAACGCTCGGGGTGCTCTACCGCAGGCCGCTCATGTCGGCAGGCGATCTGGCGCAGGAACTCCAGGTGTCGCCACCTACAGCCCAAAAGCTCGTGCAAGACCTCCAACGGCTCGGCATCCTGAATGAAGTCACAGGCCAGATGCGCGATCGGCTTTATGAATTTGATCGTTACCTAGATCTATTTATTAGTTAACGGAAATCAGTAATCATTAACTAGCGGGCCCGCCTAATAAATCATGGCAAAGACTAAAAAGCTGTCTTCATCTCCAAACTTCCCAAAATCTCGCTGCTGTAATCAATGAAACTCGCCACCTGGAACGTCAACAGCCTGAAGGTGCGACTGCCGCATCTGCTCGACTGGCTACGCGATGCCGAACCCGATGTGGTGGCTCTACAAGAGCTGAAAATGCAGGACGAGGCCTTCCCCCATGAGGCCATCGAGGCGGCGGGTTACACGGCGGTGTGCAATGGGCAAAAAACCTACAACGGCGTTGCACTGCTGGCGAAAAAACCGCTGGTGCTGCAGGACGTGGTGCGCGACATCCCGGGCTTCGAGGATGCACAAAAGCGCGTGATTGCCGCCACGGTGGATGGCATCCGTGTGGTCAGCGTTTACGTGGTCAACGGCCAGGCGGTGGGCAGCGAGAAGTTTGACTACAAGCTGCGCTTTCTCGCGGCGCTCAACGACTATCTGCACGAAGAGCTGGCCGCGCACGAGCAGCTGGCGGTGATGGGCGACTACAACGTCGCGCCCACGCCCGAAGATACCCACGACCCTTCGCAGTGGGAGGGCGGCATCCTCTGCTCGCCGGCCGAGCGGGCGGCCTTGCAGGGCCTGTGCGATCTCGGCCTGACGGATGCCTTTACCAAGCCCTTTCTGCCCGAGGGCCGCTTTACCTGGTGGGATTACCGCATGGCCGGCTTCGCCCGCAATCTGGGGCTGCGCATCGACCACATCCTGCTGTCTGCTTCACTGCTGGACTGGGTGAGGGAGTGGAAAGTGGACCTCAACCCTCGCCGTCTGGAGCGCCCCAGCGACCATGCGCCGGTGATCGTCACTCTGTGATGCAGTTCAAATCGGCGCTGTTCAGAACCAGGGCAGGCGCTTAGGATCGTAAGTCACAGCACTGACTCGGGAGATGATGGTGCGGCGACGCAACCATTACGACGTCACCAATCGGGTCGAGATCGCCCGGCCACAAGCCGTTGGCGAGGCGGTGTGTCAACTGCTAGCCGCGCAGTATCCCGCCATCGACCTCGCGCCCGTGCAGACGGCCTTCAAGGTGTTTGCGCGGTTGTATGCCGGCACGCTGCGGGGCTATCACGGTTGCGACACCTGGTATCACGATGCTCAGCATTCGCTCGACTGCGCACTGGCCTTCGCCCGACTGCTGCAAGGGCACGAACGTACGGTGAGCGTGGATGAGCGTCTGGGCGCGCGGCGCGCGGCACTCGGTGTCATCAGCGCCTTGTTTCACGACGCCGGCTACATCCGCAAGAATACCGACACCGCTACCAACGGTGCCGAGTTCACCTTCACGCACGTGGGTCGCAGCGGCGAGTTTCTGGCTGATTTCCTGCCGATGATCGGCTTCGACCAAGAAGCCGGTATGGCGACCCAGCTGGTGCATTTCACCGGCTATGAGCTGGCGCTGGATGCGATCCAGGTGCCCGATGCGAAAGACCGTCTGCTCGGCTTCATGCTCGGCAGTGCCGATGTGATGGCGCAGACCGCCGACCGCTGCTATCTCGAAAAATGCAGGGATTTTCTCTACACCGAGTTCGAGCTGTGTGGCCTGGCTGGCGCGCCGCAAGCAGGTGCGAAAGCACCGCTATATGCCTCGCCCGACGAGTTGCTGCGGCTGACGCCGCAATTCAGCGAGAAGATGCGCACCGAGCGCATGGATGGTTACTTCCAGAGCGTGCACCGTTACATGGGTGCGCATTTTGTCGGCGCTGATCTCTATGCCGAAAGCATTTCGGGCCATCTCGACCGGGTGAAAAAACTCATCGCGACCGATGCACTCGATGAGCTGCGTCTCAAGCCCAAGGCCATCCGCGCGGCAGAGGTTCGCGCGACGGTTTAGGGCGTTGCCGCCATCGCCTGCACCGGTACTTCCAGCCGCTGCGGCGACTTGCCCGGCAAGGGCAGCGGCTGCGCCTGGCGCGGCAGGTTGAGCGCCACTGCATCCAGCCCGGCATTGCCGGACTGCTTCACCAGATGCACATCGCTGACGCGACCATCCAGCTGCACCACAAACTGCACGCGCGCCTCGCCGTTGGCGCCGGGCGGCAGCGCGCCGGCGAAGCGGGCGAGGTGCTGGCGCACCTGGTTGGCATAGTTGCTGCTGGCGGGGATCACCGCCGCCGTCTTGCCGCTTGGCGTTGCCTTGGCGGCCTTGTCGCCGGCTTTCACAGCCACCTTGGGTTCGGGCTTGGCAGGCGGCTTGGGCGCAGGTTTGGCGGCGGGCTTGACCACCGGCTTTGGCTCGACCTTGGCGGGAGTCTTGACCACCGGCGGCGGCAAGGCCTTGGGTGTCGGCACAGCCACTGCGGCTGGAGATTTGGCGGCAGGCGGGGCGGGGGCTGGTGGCTCGCTGGCGGCGATCTCGATTTTTTCCGGCAGCGGCTTGGGCGTTTCTGCGATCACGGCGGTGGGCCGAACGGAGCTCGATTCGTCTTCAGACGGCTTGGCATCGCTCACAGCCACCGTGCTGGTGACGTCCACATCGGGCATCACCGTCGTGCTCGTCTCGCCCGTTGTCGTAAGCCCGCTGAGCCGCGGCACGGCCAGCAGCAGCACGGCGGCATGCAGGGCGATGGTGATGCCCAGTGCCAGCGCAAACTTTTCCCTGCGTGCCATATCAGCCTCCGCCTTTGACTGTCAGCAAGCGTACGTCACGCACGCCCGCGCCGCGCAAGATCGCCAGGACGCGCAGCACGCGTTCGGCGGGGATGTCGCCAGCGGCGCGCACATCCAGTGGTGCGCCCAGCCAGCCCAGCGAGCGGCCCGGCAGGTCGGCATCGGTGAACAGCTCACCCCGCACCATCAGTTGGCCGTCGCTGCGCAGCTCCAACACGCGGGGGGCAGCAGCGCTAGCCTCCGAACGCGCGCTTTGCGGCGTGGCATTGGCCGGTTTCGGCGCACCGAAGTGGCCTGCCGAGAGAAAGAACACCATCAGCAGAAACACCACATTCACCAGCGGCAGCAACGCATCGTCGAGGCTGCGCGAGCGGGTGCGCCTGGGCCGGGCGAGCTTCACGGCGCGCCCTCGGCCAGCTGCACTTTCACGCCCGCGGCAGCGAGCTGCTCCCAACCCGCGAGCAGGGTTTGCAGGGGCACGCCCGGAGCGGGCGACAGGCGCACTTCCTTGGCGCTCTTCAGTTGTTCGATCGCGAGTGCCGGGCTGAGCAAGCTGTCGCCGATGCGCAGCTGGCCATCGGCCAGCTGCAAGGCGCGCACCACACCAGGGTCATGGGCGGCACCGCTGGCGCGGCCGCCGGGAGCAAGATCCAGCGGCGTGCGGCTGTAGCCGACGTAGGTGCTGGCGAGCATGAAGAAGAACAGCAGCACCAGCATCACGTCGATGAGCGGGATCAGCGACGGCCGCGAGTGCCGCCGGGCGGGCACGGTGAGACGCACTAGGCGTCCTTTTTGCCGAACAGGGTTTCGAGCGCCGAAGGCTCGGCATTGCCCGGCAGCTGCACCGGTGGCGTGAACAGGCGCGTCAGGGCGGACTCCAGCTCGGTCTGCATGCGCTCGATACGGCGCTCGAAGAAATGCAGCGAGGCGATGCAGGGGATGGCGACCACGAGGCCCGCAGCGGTGGTCAGCAGCGCCTCCCAGATGCCACCCGAGAGTGCGGCCGGCGAGACGTTCTCACCTGCCACCTGCAACGCCTTGAAGGCTGAGATCATGCCCAGCACGGTACCCAGCAGGCCGGTCAGTGGTGCCAACTGGCTGATGACCTCGATGGGGCGCAGCAGCGCACGCATGTCTTCAAGCCGCTCGCTTGCATAGACGCGCGCAAACTCCACCGCCTGCTCGCGCGTCAGCGCGGAGTTGGTGACCGCCGCCACTGCCGCCGACAGCGATGCCGCCAGAGGACCGCGATGCTCGGCAAGAATAGTGAGCGCATCCGCCGGCTGGCCGCGGTGATACAACAGCAGCGCGCGGCCGATGAAGGCTCGGTCGGGCAGACGCAGCTCCCAGAACTCCCAGCCCTTGACGATGATGAGCGTCAGCGCCATCAGCGACAGCAGTAGAAGCAAATACGATGCCGGCGCGCCGAGTTGCAGCAGGCTGAAGGCTTGGGCTATGGGGTCTTGGGCGGGCGTCATGAGCGGCGGATCGGGTGGCGTCTGCCGCCATGATACGAGGCTTGTGCGCGGCCTTGTCTATGGCTGTCTGACGACCAGCCCGCTGGCCACCCAGCGCGGGTCGGCACCGACGGTGGTGACACCCGTTGCCGCATCGCGCACGATCACTTGCAGGTTGCCGTACGGCTCGGCTGCGGCCTTGAGCACATGGCCCTTGGCTACGAGCGCCGTCTGTTCGGCGGCGGTGAGCGCATCGGGCTCGAAGTTGAGCACGTCCGGCAGCCATTGATGGTGGATGCGCTTCGTCGCCGCGATCTCTGGTGCACTGGCACCCTCGACGAAACGCAGCACCGACAGCAGCACCATCGAGGGGATGCGCGAACCACCCGGCGTGCCGGTGACCAGCACGCCGCGTGGGCCCTCCACGAACGTGGGCGACATGCTGGACAAGGGCCGCTTGCCGGGCGCAATGGCGTTGGCCTTGGAGCCTGCCAGGCCATAAGCATTGCTGACGTCGAGTGCGACCGAGAAATCATCCATCTCGTCGTTGAGCACAACGCCGGTGCCAGGTGCCATGAACCCGGCGCCGAAGAAAATGTTGAGCGTCTGCGTGCCGGCCACGCGGTTGCCAGCGGCGTCCATCACCGAGAAATGCGTGGTCTGGCCGCCCTCGCTGCCGGCGCTCGGCGCGGGTAGATCTTTGCTCGGTGTGGCCCTGTCACCAATGGTGGCCGCCAGCGGCAGCAGATAGCTGCGCGACAGCAGGCGGTAGAGCGGCACCTGCACGAAGTCCGGGTCGCCGAAGTAGGCGTTGCGGTCGCGGAAGGCGCGGCGCAGCGACTCGATGACCAGATGCTTGCCTTCGACCGTGTCGAGCGTGGTGTAACCCTTGGCTTCGAGCAGCGTCAGGCTTTCCAGAATGGCGGCACCGCCGGCCGAGGGCGGCGGTGCAGTGATGATCTTGTTGCTGCGGAAATACCCCACCAGCGGCTCGCGTTCGGTGATCTTGATGCGCAGCAGGTCTTCCGGCTTCCAGATGCCGCCACCCGCCGTCACGCCCGCCAGCATGCGCTGCGCAGTTTCGCCCTTTCGGAACTCGACCGCACCTTGGGCAGCGAGCCGCTCCAGCGTGGCGGCGAGATCGGTCTGCTTCAGCACAGCGTCTTTCGCGAGCGGCACGCCGCCGGGGGCGAAAACCGCCAGCATCGCCGGATTCATGCGCTTGGCGTGGTCTGCAATCTCGCCCGCCAGACGCCAGTCGATCGCAAAGCCATTGCGCGCCGCCCTGATGGCCGGTGCCAGCAATTGTGCAAAAGGCCGCGAGCCATAGACCTGCGCCGTGTGTTCCAGCAGCGCCGCCTGATGCGGGATCGCTGCGGCCTTGGCGCCGGTGATCGACGCCATCTTGTCGATCTTGCCGTCAGCATTGCGATAGAGGTCGGCGGTGGCGGCCAAGGGTGCTGTCTCGCGACCGTCGAGGAAGACATCCTTGCCGTCGGCCGCGCGATGCAGCAGGAAGAACGCGCCGCCACCAAAGCCGGAGCCGAAAGGCTCCACCACCGCCAGCGTCGCACTCGCCGCCACAACCGCATCAAAGGCGTTGCCGCCGCTGGCGAGAATGTCTGCGCAGGCCTGCGTAGCGAGTGGATGCGCCGTGACGCACGCGCCGTCGTGGGACGGTTTTTCAAGCGCAGAAGCGACTGCGTTGCCAAGCAGCAGCACGCTCAGGAGAAGAACTTTTTTCATGCGCTGGCACCCGTCAACAATCGGTATTTGTCCATCAGCTGCGCCTCGGTTTCGATATGGCGCGGGTCGTTCGGAATGCATTCCGGCACCGGGCAGAGCGCACGGCACCGCGGGATGTCGAAGTGCCCCACGCATTCGGTGCAACGCGCCGGATCAATCTCATAGAACTCGATGCCCTGCGAGATCGCCTGATTCGGACAAGCCGGCTCGCAGACATCGCAGTTGATACAGAGATCGGTGATCTTGAGTGACACGATTGGGCTCTATCGACCGCGACGACGCTTGCGCGGACCTGCTTCTGATGTGGGGCGCCCAAAGCGTTCCAGCAAGGGGGCGATCACCGCCGGTGGCACCAGTTTTTCAACCGGCGCGCCCAAGCCCGCCAGCTCGCGCACAAGGCTGGATGAGAGATGTGCATATTGCGGTGACGGCGTGAGCATCACGGTGTCGAGCTTTTCGTAGAGATCACGGTTCATCACCGCCATCTGCTTTTCGTAGTCGACATCGACGCCATTGCGCACGCCGCGCACCAGCACCGTGACGCCATGCTCGCGGGCGAAATCGACGATCAAGCCACTGAAGCCGATCACCTGCACGTTCTTCAGGTCGGAGGCCACTTCACGAATCATTGCGCAGCGTTCCTCCAGCGTGAACTTGGGGTTCTTGGCAATGTTGCTGCCCACCGCCACGATGAGCTTGGGGAACATGCGCGCCGCGCGATGGATGATGTCGTTGTGACCCAGCGTCACCGGGTCGAAGGTGCCGCTATAGGCCGCGATGATGGTCATGCTGCATAGCCCGCTGGGGAGGTGCCGCGCACGCTAGCGCATGTGGCGGCCCTTGCCCAGCAGCAGCGCCCTAGTGCGCCGCCTTGGCAGAGGTGCAGCGCTTCAGATCAAGCTGCTTGTCGTCGCCCAGCTGCGGCTGCTTGCCGGTCACCAAGGCCTTGGCCATGGCCAGCAGGGTGGCGGGTTTGCTGTACGAATCCCAGAACTCGGCCTTGACCACCTCGACGCACAGCAAGGCCAGATTGGGATCATCGAGCCCCTGCGGAAACCAGATTTTCAGCGCGGCATTCCAGTGCTGCTCCAGCTGAGCCGGATCTTGGGTCAGGCTGGCCTGGCCTGACAGCGAGGCGTATTTGTGACTGCCGGGGTTGGAGTAGGCAACATTCACACCGCGATTTGCCTCGACTTCCAAAGCCTTATGGCTATCGATATCAGTGAAGAAATAAAGCGTGCCGCTGAACTCGCCCTTCGACTGCGTGCCCATCGGGCGGCTGCGCAAAGTGCCATCGTCATCGCGGCTGGTGAGCATGGCGATGTCGATATCGGCAATCAGCTCATTCAGGCGCGCCAAGTCTTGTTCGTAGGCGGAGACGTTCTCGCCGGAATCCTGCATGTATTGGGTCATGGCTTTTCTCACTGCGGTAATCGGGCACACACCATCGCCGCGTACCGCTGAACCAAGCCTGATCCCGCACTACGGCAGGTGCTGCACCAGTCCATAACCCACCGCACCCGCCTGCTTCTGCTTGAGCCATTCATAACCGGGTGGCAGCTCGGGCGCGGCCTCGGTGCCCCATTCCAGCATCACCCGGTGCGCCGGCTTGAGCAGGGGGGCGAGCAGAGGCAGCGCCTGCTCCAGCAGCGTGCCGCCAAACGGGGGGTCGAGAAACACCACATCGAAACCCTGTGTGCCGCTGGCCAGTGTGGGCGTGTGCAGCCAGCGCAGGGCGTCGGCCTGCACGACCGTGGCGCGATCACCCGCCTTCAAGGTGGCGAGCACGCTGCGGATGCCCTGCGCCTGCGCGCGGCCGGTGTCGATGAAGGTGCAGTGCCCTGCACCGCGCGAAAGCGCCTCGATACCGAGTGCGCCACTGCCAGCAAACACATCCAGACAGAGCGCGCCGTTGATGACGGGATGCAGCCAGTCAAACACCGTCTGCCGCACACGATCCGGCGTGGCGCGCAGGCCGGTCTTTGGGTCGGCATCGAACGGGATGACACGACTGCGCCACTCACCGCCGATGATGCGCAGTTCGCCCAATGTGCGCTTCATGCCGAAGGCGGCTCCTGACTGGAGGTGCGCTCCAGCTCAGCCAGCCGAATCTTCAAGGCCGCCACACCGGCGAAGTGATAAGCCAGTCCCGCACCTGCGGCCATGCCTGCCAGAAAAATCACGATGAAGATCATTGGTGCCTTGCGTCAGCCAGTTGCGTGGCATTCATTGTGACGCAGGTGTTGGCGGCCGTGACGGCGCGAGTCGCTTCAGCACTGCACGCGCAGCGCGCCAAAGTTTTGGTGCGAGCCAGATGACGAGGCAGATCAACACCAGCAGCAACCCGAGGAAAACCCAGGGCTGTGTCAACGCCAGCACCAGCCCGCCCAGCACCAGACCATCTTCACCAAACGAGAGCGTCCAGTTGCTCAAGGGCTCCGGCGAGGTGTTGGCCAGTGCGCGCGTGCCCGTCTTGGCCACATGGCTACCTGCGGCCAGGCTGCCGCCGATGATCCCCGCCGCGATCGTCGCCGCCGCGCCGGAATCACCAAACACACCTGCCGCCAATGCCGCGCCCGCAGGGATGCGAATGAAGGTGTGAATCGAATCCCACAAGCTGTCGAACCACGGCACCTTGTCGGCCACGAACTCGACCACGACCATGCCGCCCGAGGCGGCGAGCACCATCGGGTGCGCGAGCACGGCGAGGTGCGAGGGCAGCGGCATCCAGTCGAAGTAGCCGACCAGCCCCACCACGAACAGCACCACATACAAGCGAATGCCACTGGCCCAGCCCAAGGCGGCTGCGAGCGAGATCAGTTGCAGGGTGTCGAGAGATTGCATCGCACCTGCGCCGGCTTATGCCTGCGTGCCGCCCACCGTCATCGCGTCGATCTTCAGCGTCGGCTGGCCCACGCCCACCGGCACGCTCTGACCTTCCTTGCCGCAGACGCCAACGCCGTTGTCGAGTGCCAGATCGTTGCCGACCATGCTGATCTTTGTGAGCGCCTCGGGCCCGTTGCCGATCAGCGTCGCACCCTTCACCGGCGTGGTGATCTTGCCGTCTTCGATGAGATAAGCCTCGGTCGCGCTGAACACGAAATTACCGCTGGTGATGTCCACCTGGCCGCCGCCGAAGTTCACGGCGTAGAGACCCTTCTTCACGCTCTTGATGATGTCCGCCGGGTCACTCTCGCCAGCGCGCATGTAGGTGTTGGTCATGCGTGGCATGGGCAGATGCGCGAAGGATTCGCGACGGCCGTTGCCAGTGGGGGCGACACCGCTGAGGCGGGCGTTGAGACGATCCTGGATGTAGCCCACCAGCTTGCCGTTTTCGATCAGCGTGGTGCAGTTGGTGGGCGTGCCTTCGTCGTCGATGGTGAGGCTGCCTCGGCGATTGGGCAGCGTGCCATCGTCCACCACCGTCACCAGCGGAGAGACGATCATCTCGCCCATGCGGCCCGAGAACAGCGAGCTGCCCTTGCGGTTGAAGTCGCCTTCCAGCGTGTGGCCGACCGCCTCGTGCAGCAGCACGCCCGGCCAGCCGTTGCCGAGCACGACGGGCAGCATGCCGGCGGGTGCCGAGATCGCGTCGAGCAGCACCACGGCTTGCCGCACGGCCTCGCGCGCCATCGCTTCGGGCTTGTCGCCATCGAAGAAGGCGAGATAGGCGCCGCGCCCACCCGCGCCATTGCTGGCTTGTTCACGGCGACCGTTACGCTCGACGATCACGCTGACGTTCATGCGCACCAGCGGCCGCACATCGGCGCTACGCGCACCATCGGCACGCTGCACGAAGATGACTTCGTATTGGCCGGCGAGCGACACCATCACCTGCGTCACCAGCGGCGAGGCAGCACGAGCGGCGGCATCGGCGCGTTGCATCAGCGCGAGCTTCTCAGCAGCAGGCCAGCTGCTGAGCGGATCGACCGCCGCATAGAGCGGTGCCACCACGGCGGCATCGCGCATGGCAACGATGCCTTCGCCACCACCGCGCACGATGCCGCGCGCTGCTTCGGCCGCATCGGCGAGCGCAGCCGGCGTGAGTTCGTCGGAATACGCGAAGCCGGTCTTCTCACCCGCCACCGTGCGCAGGCCTGCGCCGCGTTCGGTGTTGTGGCTGCCGCTTTTCACCACGCCGTCTTCCAGAAACCAGCTCTCGGTGACGGCGTGTTGCAGGTAAATGTCGGCGTCGTCCGCGCCCGTGGGCAGCAAGCGCGCCAGCAGCTTGTCGAGCACTTGCGGCGTGAGGTCGCTGGGGCCGAGCAGCAGGGCGTGGGCGGTGTCGAGTGCGGTGCGAGCGAGCATTAGCGAACAGCCTTGGGATCGAAGTGGGGATTCTGGACGAGATGCAGCGAGTTGCCGAAAGGATCGCCGACGGACGCAACAAAAATGCCGCCGCCGACGTCGGTTGCGGGTTGCTTGGCGGTCGCACCTAAAGCGATCAGCCGCACGATTTCGGCGTGGATGTCTGCTACGCCCCAGTAGGGCTGCGCACCGGCCTCCCCTGGCATGCCGTCGGGGACCAGCCCCAGCTCGAAGCCGCCGACATTGAAGCCGACATAGAACGGCTCGTCGAAATAAGGCTGCGTCTCGAAGGCCTGGGCATACCAGGCTTTGGCGGCGGCGAGATCGGGCGTGGGGACGATGGCGGTGCGCAGTCCGAGAATCATGGGCAGCTCCTACAGGCGACGGTGGGTTAGTGCGGGGAAACTCTCGCGCACAGCTTGCAGATGAGTGGGGTCGATGGTGGCAATCGCAAATCCGGGTTGATCGCCCTGCACCTCGGCCAGCGTCTCACCCCAGGGGCCGATGACGAGTGAGTGGCCGTGAGTAGCACGGCCACCGGGGTGTGTGCCGCACTGGCCGGGGGCGATGACAAAGCACTGGTTTTCCACCGCGCGCGCCTTGAGCAGCGTATGCCAGTGCGCAGCGCCGGTCTTGGCGGTGAAAGCGGCAGGCACGCTCAATAGCGTCGCGCCTTCAGCGACCTGTGCGCGGAAAAGCTCCGGGAAGCGCAGGTCGTAGCAGACGCTCAAACCGAGCCTGCCGACGGGCGTATCGACCACCGCTGCCGAGAGTGCCCCGGGCGCAATGCTGTTGGACTCGCGGTAGCGCTCGCCACCGCCCACATCGACGTCGAACAGGTGAATCTTGTCGTAACGCGCCACCCGCTTGCCTGCGGCGCTGTAGAGGCAACTGGCCGCAAATACGTGCTCATCATCGGCGCGGATCGGCAGCGTGCCGGCCAGCACCCAGAGCTTGAGGCGCGCCGCAATACCGGCAAAGAACTGCTGAATCGGACCGCTGCCATCGGGCTCCGCGTGCGCGAGCTTGTCGCGCTCTTTCGCGCCCATGAAGGCGCAGTTTTCCGGCAGTGCGGCAAACACTGCACCGGCAGCGGCTGCTTGCTCCAGCAGGCTACGCGCCTGTTCGAGATTGGCGACAACGTCTGCGCCGCTGTTCATCTGGATGACTGCGATCTGGGCGCTGTCGTTCATGGCTTGGCGGGTTCCTGCACGGGAGCGGGTTCGGGCGCTTGTTCGAGTTTCTTGATCTCGGGATTGTCCCAGCTGCCGGTCAGGCCGTAGGTGAGCTGGGTCACCTGGCCCAGTGGCTTGTCGAGCACCTGGTTGGCGATCACCGCAATCACCGGCAGCACGGGTGCTGCAACCGCCGTCGCACCGCCCAGCAGCAACGCGCCGAGCGTGATGCCCTTGGTGTTAGGCGTGACGGTGATGATCTGGTTGTAGTCGTGTGCGGCCAGGCCGACGTCGCCGCGCACGGCGATGCGCACCGAAGGCCCGCGAACTACCAAGTCATCCGTGTGGGCAATGCCACCCGCGAGCTTGAAGTGGCCTTCGATGTGGTCGAAGCCAAGACCTTTGGAGACGACATCGCCGAAGTCGAGCGTGAGCCGGCGCGGCAAGGCGTAGAAGTTGAACAGGCCCAGCACGCGCCCCGTGCTGCCGGGTTCGACAGTGCGCAGTGCGCCCTCCTCGACTGCCAGCTTCACCGTGCCGCGCCCTTGCGCCCAGTCGAAGCCGCGCTTGGCCGCAGGCCAGGTCAGATCGCCCTCAATGCGGGCGTTGCGGCCGGCGACGGTCGCGGCAAAGCCCAGGCCTTCGAGCGTGCCGGCCAGGTCGTCGCTGGTGACGGTGAAGCGGCTCTGCGCTTCGGTCATGCCCTGCATTCGCCGCCACTCACCGTCGGCGCTGACGGTAGCGATGCCGCCTTCGAGCGCGAAGCGTCGCAGGCGCTGGCCATTGGCGCTGCGCTCGGTGGCTAGTGACAAACTGCCGAACGGGCGGCCGCCGATCTGGAGTGCATCCACCGCGAGGTCGAGCGTGGGCGCGCGGGTCGGGTCCACCGGCTCGCCGTCGGCTGCCGGTGACGCATCGGGCGCCTTGGGTGCGGCGGTGAGTTGCAGACTGGCGAAGCGGCCGCTGAGCGCATTGCCCGTCGACGCCAGCTTGAGCGTGCCCTGCGTGCCCTCGCCTTGCAGCGTGGCGGTGTAGCCGCCGTATTCGCGCCGCGCACTCAGGCGCAGTGCGGGCAGATCGTAGCCGGCCAGCCGCAGCCGCTGCACGCCGAGATCGGCGCCGAGAAACGGCAGTCGCTCTTCGCTGCCGGTACTGCTGCCGCGACTGCTGTCGTTGAGCGCGACGATCAGCTGGCGCCAGAGGCTGGGTTCCAGCGTGTCGAGCGTGCCTCCGAGCCGCCAGCCGTCTTGCGCCGACAGCACCGGCGCGGCACCCGGCCCCAGCCGCACGCTGAGCGCATGCAGTTCAGGACTCTGCGCCGCAGCGCCGCGTGCGAAGCGCAGGGTAACGCCGAGCCGGCCGGGAATCTCGCCGACGATCGCCAGCGGCACGGTGTCGTCGGCGCTGAGATCGAGCGTGATCGGCATCGTCTCGTCGGCGCGCTTGTCGAGCGGCGCAGGCAGCTGCGTGCTTGCACCCACCAGATTGCTGGTGAGCCGTACCCGGCCGCTCTTCGGGCCCGAGAGCGGGATGGTCACGTTCCAGTCCGCAGCACCCTGCAACTGTTGCCGCAACCAGTCCGGCACGTAGCGCGCTGCAATGCCGTTGCTGGCATCCAGATCGACCCGCACGCTGGCATCGAGCTGGTCGCTGCCGTCGCTGTTGGGCGCGATGCGCCCGCTCACCGGCGTGTCGTAGAAACGCCCTTGCAGGTCACTGGCCGTCACGCCTGGGCCATCGCCGAAGTGCAGCGTGCCGGTGATTTCACTCACCGCGCGATCGAGTGCGGCATGGCGCAGGTTGTTACCCTTCAGCCGCACCTCGCCCCGCGCGATGGTTTTCTGGCCGAGGTCGCTGTGCAGCGGCACTTCGATGTGCACATCGGTTTCCACCGGGCCTTCGGCCTCGCTTTTCGCCAACAGCGCGTGCAGGCGCTCTGCCAGCGGCGAGGCACGCAGAAAGCTGTAGAAGAACGGCGCTTCACCGACCGCCTTGCCGTCGATCACCAGCGGCGCAGTGGCGAAGTCGGCAATGCCGCCACTGGCGGCGGTGACCGCCACGCCATTGATGAAGCCACGCTGCGACTCGAACGACAGGCCGTTGCCGGCAAAGCGCAGCGTGGCCGACAGCTGGTCGATGCCCGGCCAGTCGGGGTGATATTCCAGCCGTGCGCCGCTGATGGGCAGCAGCAGCGACCAGCGGCCGGTCGGATTCTTGTTGAACGGGAAGTCCGCCAGCGGGCCATCGATATCGAGCACTGCGCGCGCGATGCGGCCGCGTACGACGGCGCGATCGAGCCAGTCCTTGAGCGGCTGACCCCAGCGCAGCGGCATCAGCGGCTTGAGCGCAGCGGCGTCTGCGACATCGAATCGGGCTTGCAGCTTGAGATCGGGCACCGCGTCCTTGGGCCAACGCAGCTCGGCGCTGGCGCGGCCCTCGCTGCCGAGCAGCGCCCAGTCGAGCCGCGGCACTTTCAATTGCCAGGCATCGCCCTCGCGCTGCCATTGGGCATCGGCCTCGAAGCGGGTGGCGCGCTGCGCCTGCGCGAACAGCCGTGGCAGTTCCAGCCCCAGCGGCTCGGCCTTGAGTTGCGCGCGACCGCTGTTTTCGTCGGCGGTGATCTCGCCGCGCAAGCCCTGCACGCTGCCACCCGCGCCGTCGCTACCGGGCCAGCGCGCGGCAAGGTCGGTGAAGCGCGCATGCAGGCTATAGCGCGCGGTCTCGTCTGCACCGGGCTGCCAGCGCGCTTCGAGCGCGTTCAGATCGCCGCGCAGGCTGCGCAACACGGCGGTGGTCTGCGCCGTGATGCCGGGAGCGGCTACTGGTGTGAGCACAGCAGCCCAGGGGCCGAGATCATCCAGGCGCAGAAAATCGCTGCTGATGCGCCATTGCGTGGCACCCGGTGCCGCCGGCTCGCGCTGCCAGTCGAGCCGCGCCGTGGTGGTGGGCCAAAGACCTTTGCGGCCGGTGAGGCGCAGCGGTGCCACGTCCAGCGTGCCGCCCTGCGCCGAAGGCCGGTAGTGCAGCCCCACATCCACATCGCGCAGGGTGCTGGTGGGGTCGTTGACCAGCGTCAGCGCCTGCGCGCGCAGTGACAGCTCGCTGGCGCCCGGTGCGCCCTGCTGCCAGTCGCCGGAGGCGGTGAGCGTGGCATCGGTCCACTGCACGGGCGCCAGCGCCGGTGCGTAGTGCAGCAGCGGCGCGCCGGGCGCGATGCCGCTGGCGTCGAGCGTCCAGCGGCCCTGCCAGGCATCGGGGGTTTCGAGATCGCCGGTCATGCCGGCACGCAAGCGTACGCGCGCAGCGATGGCTTGCGGCGCCTGCAATTCGGCGCGCAGCTCGAAGCCCTGGGCATCGAGCCGCAGATCGGCACGTTGCAGCGTGGTGGTGAAATTGGCCTTGCCGTCGCGCAGGTCTTCCACCGCCAGCGTCACGCGCTCGGCGCGCAGGCGCGAGAAGCGCTTCAGCGCCTTGGCGATTTCCTGAAAAGTGGGCGGTTCGCGGATTTCGGTGCGACCGCGCAATCGCCACTGGCCTTCGGCGGTGATTTCGGCAGCGAGTGCCACGCCTTCGATCTCGACCTCGGCAGGAATCCACTCGCCGCGCAGCAACTCGACCATGTCGAAGCCGAAGCGGATGCGCTCGACATCGACCACCGGTGCTGCACCCTCACTACCGGCAAGCGGTGCGGAGAGCAGGCGCACACCCTTGAGTTCAATCAGCGGCCACAGCCAGCGCCAGCGCAGCGAAAGCGCATCGACTTCCACCGGCTGACCGAGCGCTTTGGAAGCTTGTTGAGCAATGTCGTTGCGATAGCCAGGTGCGAGTGCGACCGCCAGCTGGAACAACCCGGACAGCAGCGCACCGCTGATCGCGATCAGCGATAACCAGGTAATTCCGCGCGTCCACCAGCGACGCTTGCGACGTTCCATGAATACGGTTGCCGCGATCAGCGGCGCAAATGTCCCTCTACCGCAGCGCGGGAGAGGGGGGGACCACCTGCGGATGCAGGTGGTGGGGTGAGGGCGACGCAGCAAATCATCAGAAGCTCAGACCGGAACCACGTCGAAGTTTTCCTGCGGGTAATAGGCTTCGGCTTGCAGGCGTATGGGACGCTTGAACTGGGCTTCCAGTTCCGCCAGCCCCCCGGATTGCTCTTGCAATTTTTCAACCACCGCCGGGCAGGCGAGCACGAGGAAGCTCTTGGCCTCGTACTGTCGCGCTGCGCGCTGCACTTCGCGGGCGATGTCGTGACACACCGTCTCGATGGTCTTGATATGCCCGCGCCCGCCGCAGGTCGGGCAGGTCTCGGTGAGGATGTGGCCGATCGATTCGCGCGTGCGCTTGCGGGTCATCTCGATCAGGCCCAGCGGCGAGAACGGATGAATCTGGATACGCGCCTTGTCCTTGTAAAGCTCGCGCTCCAGCGCGCGCATCACCTGCGAGCGATGGTCGTCGCTCTGCATGTCGATGAAGTCGAGAATGATGATGCCGCCGAGGTTTCTCAGCCGCAGCTGCCGCGCGATGGCCTGCGCCGCTTCGAGGTTGGTCTTCAGCACCGTTTCTTCGAGATTGCGGTGGCCGGTAAAGGCACCGGTGTTCACGTCGATGGTGGTCATCGCCTCGGTCTGGTCGATCACCAGATGACCACCGGACTTGAGATCAACCTTGCGCTGTATGGCGCGCTCGATTTCGTCCTCCACGCCATACAGATCGAAGATCGGCGCGGCACCCTTGTGATACTCCACCAGCGTTTCGGCCTCGGGCAGATAGTCGCGGGCGAAGGCGCGCATCTTCTCCACCTCGCTCTCGCTGTCGACGCGCACGCGCTCGACGGTGGTGCCCAACAGGTCGCGCATGATGCGCATCGACAGCGGCAGATCGCCGTGCACCATCGTGCCGGGCTTGGCGGTCTGCGCGGTTTCGTCGACGGCCTTCCACAAGCGCACCAGAAAACGCATGTCCTGCGCCAGCGCGTCTTCCGTCGCACCCTCGGCAGCGGTGCGGGCGATCATCCCCCAGTAGGGTGCCAACTCAGGGGATAGGCGATCCATGATGCTTTTGAGGCGCTCCCGCTCCGCGGCATCCTCGATCTTGGCCGAGACGCCGACGTGCATTTCAAACGGCAGCATCACCAGATAACGCGCGGGCAGCGAGATCAGCGTGGTGAGTCGCGCACCCTTGCTGCCGAGCGGGTCCTTGACGATCTGCACCAGCACGGTCTGGCCTTCGGACAGCAGCACTTCCACCGACGGCAGCGGCGCATCGGGGGCCAGGCCCTCGGGGCGGCGCATATCGCTGGCATGCAAGAACGCGGTGCGATCCAGCCCGATGTCGACGAACGCCGCCTGCATGCCGGGTAGCACTCGTTTGATGACGCCCTTGTAGACGTTGCCGACCAGCCCGTGGCGGTTGGCGCGCTGGATGTAGATCTCCTGCGCGCTGCCGCCTTCGACCAGCGCGACACGGGTTTCCTGCGGAGAAATGTTGACGAGAATTTCAGTAGTCATATGGCCGCTATTGTGCGGGGGCTGGCGGCCTGATGCCGAACGCGGCGAGTAAATCGCAGGTCTCCGCCAGCGGCAGCCCCACCACGCCGGTGTAGCTGCCGCGCACGCTCTTCACAAAGCGTGCGGCACCGCCCTGAATGCCGTACGCGCCGGCCTTGCCCATCGGCTCGCCACCGGCGATATAGCGCTCGATTTCCTGCGGCGCCAGCACGGCAAAGTCGATCTCGGTCGTGGTGATTACCGACGCGCAGCGCGCGCCCTGCACCAGCACCGCGGCGCTGATGACCTGATGCGTGCGGCCCGAGAGTGTGGCCAGCATCCGTACAGCGTCTGCCGCATCGGCAGGCTTGCCGAGAATGCGGCCATCGAGCACGACATCGGTATCGGCACCCAGCACGACCGCTGCCGGATGTGCCTGCTGCGCCGCACGCGCTTTGGCGGTGGCGACGCGCAGCGCGTAGGCGTCAGCAGGCTCGTCGGGTGCAGGGATTTCCGGCACGTCGGCGGGGTCGGTGATGAACACGAAACCCGCTTCGTGCAAGAACTGCACACGGCGTGGCGAGCGCGAAGCGAGAATGAATTGCGGTGCGTCCATATGGACGATGCAGCGGTGTCAGGCGCTAGTCGCCCTGGCGGATGGTACCCGCACGCAGTGCCTTGAACCGCTCGATATCAGCGCTGTATTTGATCGCCGTGCTGTCACGTTCGTCGCGCAGCTTGCGCA
This sequence comes from Stagnimonas sp., assembly GCA_965279705.1. Classification (GTDB taxonomy): domain Bacteria; phylum Pseudomonadota; class Gammaproteobacteria; order Nevskiales; family Nevskiaceae; genus Stagnimonas. Next base: position 451,830 of record OZ257257.1, on the reverse strand, counting down.
CCGCCTGGATGTTGTCGATCAACGAAGTTTCGAATGTCTCGATCTGTTGCTTTAGCGGCCCCGCCGGAAGCTTGCCCGGCGTGCGTGCCCGCAGATCCGCCAGTGTTTTTTCGTTTTCCGTCACCGCCGCCTGTGCGAGGCCGATGCGGGCATCGAGCGCATTCAGGCGCTCTTCGCGCGCGGACTGCAAATCCGCCACGCTGCTGAAGGACTGCAACAGATAACGGTCGTAGACGATGCGCTGCTGATGCGCTTCTTGCGCCGATTTTTCGGCGGCGCGCCGCGCCAGGGCCTGGTCCAGCTCGGCGCCGGTGAGTTCGCGCGGCACCACCTTGGTCACCGTGCCGTTGGCATTGATCGACTCGCGGCCGCGCTTGGAATCGGTCGGCGGCACCTTGTCGCCGTAGTGCACCTGGCCTTTTTCATCGACCCAGCGATACAGCGCCTTGCCTTGGGCATGCACCAAGCCGACTGCCATCAGTGCGGCGAGCAATATCGCCGATTTGAGTCTGTAATCCGCCACCATTTCGCTCCCCCCGAGAGTCGAAACCTGTTCGTCATGTTACGCCGAATTGCGTCTGGTAAAGCTCGATTGCCGTCACCGTTTCGGCCGTGATGGCCGACCCGCCATGGCCTGCCGTGAGGTAGGCCAGGATTTCCCGCACCGACACCAGAGAAAGCACTTTCACGCCGGTATCCGCCTCCATTTCAGCCACTGCAGATAACGTGCCCGCACCGCGCTCCATGCGATCGAGCGCGATGATGGCCGCCACCGGCTCGCCGCCTGCGGCGCGGATCATCGCCACCGCCTCCCGCAGCGCGGTGCCTGCCGTGAGCACGTCGTCGACGATCAGCACTTTCTTGCCTGCAAGTGCCGCGCCCACCAGTGTGCCGCCTTCGCCGTGGGCCTTGGCCTCCTTGCGGTTGTAGGCATAGGGCACGTCGCGGCCGTGCTCGCTCAGCGCGTAGGCCACGGCCGTCGCCAGCGGAATGCCCTTGTAGGCGGGGCCAAACAGCACATCGAACTGCACGCCACTGCGACTCAAGGCCTCGGCATAGGCCCGCGCCAGCGTCGCCATCGCCGCCCCGGAGCTGATCTTGCCCAGGTTGAAAAAATAGGGACTGACGCGGCCGGACTTGAGGGTGAAGCTGCCGAACTTGAGCACTTCGTGTTCGAGGGCGAGTTCGAGGAAGGCAGTTTGGTGGGCGTGCATGGCGTGCAAAAATGAGAAGTTCCCGCCCATTATCCTCCAGCCTCCATGCGCATCATCTCCCTCAATTGCAACGGCCTGCGCAGCGCCGCCAAGAAAGGTTTCTTCGATTGGCTGGCCACCACGGAAGCCGATGTGGTCTGCCTGCAGGAAACCAAGGCGCAGCCGGAGGATCTGGCCGATGCGCTGTTTCATCCCGCAGGCTGGCACGTGAGCTTTCGCAGCGCGCAGAAAAAGGGCTACGCCGGTGTAGCGATCTACGCGCGTCAAAAACCCGATGCGGTGCTCAATACCTTGGGTGCCAGCGAGTTCGATGACGAGGGCCGCTACATCGAGGCGCGCCTCGGCAATCTGTCGGTGATCTCGCTGTATCTACCCAGCGGCTCGGCGGGGCCGGAGCGGCAGGCGAGCAAGGATCGCTTTCTGGCGTTCTTCGCGCCCAAGCTCGCCGAGTGGGCGGCGGCGGGGCGCGATGTGGTGATCTGCGGCGACTGGAACATCGCTCACACCGAGAAAGATCTGAAGAACTGGAAGGGCAACCGCAAGAACTCGGGCTTTTTGCCGCACGAGCGCGAGTGGTTCACGCAGGTGCTGGCCGCCGGCTGGGTGGATGCCGCCCGCACGCTGCACGCCGAGCTGGAAGGCGAGCTCTACACCTGGTGGAGCAACCGCGGCAACGCCTGGGAGAACAACGTCGGCTGGCGCATCGACTACCAGATCGTCTCGCCGCATCTCAAGGGCCGCATCCGGCACACCAGCGTATTCAAGACGCAGCGGTTCTCAGACCATGCGCCGCTGATCGTCGACTATGCCGATTAGCTTCATGCGCGCACTGGCGCGCCCCAAGATTCTGGCCATGCTGGCACTCGGCTTTGCGTCGGGGCTGCCGTTCCTGCTGGTCGGCAACACCTTGGGCTACTGGCTGCGCGAAGAGGGCACCACGCTCTCGGCCATCGGTTATCTGTCCTGGGTGGGGCTGGCGTATTCCAGCAAGTTTCTGTGGGCGCCGCTGATCGATCGCTTCGATGCACCGCTGCTGGGCTGGCTGGGACGGCGACGCGGCTGGATGGCGCTGTCGCAATTGACCGTGATGGCGGGCCTGCTCGGTATGGCCTGGCTCACGCCCAAGGGCGGCCTGACGGCGTTCGCGCTGCTGGCACTGCTCACCGCGTTTGCCGCCGCCACGCAGGACATCGTCATCGACGCCTGGCGCATCGAAACCGCCGACAACGGCGAAGAGCAGGCGCTGCTCACGTCGGCCTCGCAGCTCGGCTATCGCGCGGCGCTGCTCATCACCGATGCGCTGATTCTCATCCTGGCAGCGGGCGTGGGCTGGGTGGTGTCGTATCAATGGATGGCCGCACTCATGGCGCTGGGCCTGCTTGCGACCTGGTGCGCGCGCGAGCCGCTCGGTTCGGCGCTGGCCGGGGCCGCCGAACCGCGCCTGAGCCTCGCCAGCCTCGGCAGCATGATCGTCAGCCCGCTGCGCCTGTTCTTCGTGCAGCACGGCGCGACGGCGCTGCTGATGCTGGCGGCGATCAGCCTGTATCGCCTGCCGGATTTCGTGCTGGGGCCGATGGCCAATCCGTTCTACGCCGACCTCGGCATCGCCAAGGAAACCGTTGGCGCCGTGCGCGCTTCCTTCGGTTTGGTAGCGACCTTTGCGGGCATTGCCGCAGCGGGTCTGGCGGCGATTCGCTATGGCCTGGTGCCCACACTGCTGGCCGGTGCGGTGCTGGGGCCGGCCAGCAATCTGGCGTTTGCAGCACTGGCTTGGCATGGGCCTGATCCCACTTGGTTTGCGGGGGCGATGGTGATCGACAACTTTGCCACCGGCTTCGCCGGCACCGCGTTGGTCGCTTACATGTCGAGCCTGATCGGGCTGGGCTATACCGCCACGCAATACGCCTTGCTGTCGTCGTTCTACGCCTTGCTGGGCAAGACGCTGAAGGGATTTTCAGGCGCTACCGTCGAGGCTCTGCAAGCCGCCAGCACGCCAATGGACGGCTATGCGCTGTTCTTCGTCGGCACGGCCGTGATCGGCCTGCCCGCCTTGCTGCTCACCGCCTGGCTTACGCGACGGACACCGACGCCGGCACGGCCATCGACACCACCTTGAGCATTTCGGCAAAGCGCTGCGCGGCAGGTGTCGCCGTGCGGAGCTGACTGGGTTTGCTGGTCACCGGCAGGCGTAGCCGCACGATGTCGTGATCCTGCGACACCCGCACCGCGCCGAGCGCCAGCAGATGCTGGATGAAGCGCTGGTTCTCGGGCGACACGTCGTATAAAAACTGCTCGATGCCCACGGCCGCCGCATGCACGTGCACGGCCGCATGCAGCAGCAGGCCGGCACCCTGATGCTGGTAAGCATCGAGGATGGTCAGCGCAACCTCGGCGATCTTGGAATCGGCATCGAGGCGGATCGCCCGCGCCACCCCCACGCCAGGCTCTGCCGGATTGGCGAGATTGAGCGCGGCATAGGCGATGTGATTGCGGCCATCGGGCTGTGTCAAAAACGCCAGCTGCTTCGACGACAGCGAGCTGATCTGGCCGAAAAAGCGCATCCGCCGCGACTGCTCCGACAAGTGCTCGTAGCCAGCCGTGAACCTCGGTGCGTGCGAGGGCGTGACGAAGGCGACCTGCACCGAGAGACCGCTCTGCAGGCGCACATCGAAGGCGGAGGGAGGCGTCTTGCGGAACCAGGTTTTGAAGAATGAAGGCTTCATGGGGGCACTTTAATCGGCGAAACTGAACAGTTAATTGTTGCAGTGCACAATTTTTCAAGAACTCGTCGATTTCTCTACATTTTGATTATCATTTGAATATGGAAATTAAAGATGCCGTTCAATCACTCGCTGCGCTGGCGCAGGAAACCCGCCTTGCCTCTTATCGCCTGCTAGTGCAGGCCGGCCCCGAAGGTCTGGCCGCTGGCCGTATCGCGGATGCCCTGGCCGTATCACCCGCCACGCTGTCGTTCCATCTCAAGGAGCTTGCCCATGCCGGCCTGATCACCAGCCGCAACGATAGCCGCTACGTCATTTACCGCGCCGACTACGCAGCGATGAACGGGCTGATGGCCTACCTCACCGAGCACTGTTGCCAAGGCACACCTTGCGTCGCGGAAGCGCCCTGCTGCCCCAACCCCGAAACAACATTGGAGAACGCTGCATGAGTCGCCCTTTCAACATCCTGTTTCTCTGCACCGGCAACTCGGCACGTTCGCTGTTGGCCGAGGCCCTTGCCAACCATCCCGCCGTCGGCGGCGGCCGCTTCAAGGCGTACTCGGCGGGCAGCCAGCCGAAGGGTGCACCTCATCCGCTGGCACTCGAAACACTGCGCACCCACGGCATTTCAACCGAGGGCCTGCACAGCAAGAGCTGGGATGTGTTTGCGGCAGTCGATGCGCCGCGTCTCGACTTCATCATCACCGTTTGCGACAGCGCGGCCGGCGAGCAATGCCCGTATTGGCCCGGCCACCCGATGACGGCGCACTGGGGCGTTGAAGACCCGCCCGCAGCAGGCGACGAGACGGCGCAGCGCAAGGCCTTTCAGAAAGCATTCGCCATTCTCAAGGGCCGCATCTCCCGTTTTGCCGCGCTGCCGTTCGAGGCGCTCGACCGTGCACAGATCGCCCAGCAGGCCGAACAGATCGGCATCGAATTCTGACCATGCTGCGCACCCTGCCCGACCCCCACCATCTGCCCGCGCTCGATGCCGCGTATGCAGACCAGAACTTTGCCGCCATGCTCGGTGTCGATCCCGCGCACCCGCCGCGCATCCTGCTGCTGTATGGGTCCTTGCGCGAGCGTTCGTTCTCGCGTTTGGTGACGGAGGAGGCAGCGCGCCTGCTGATCCGCTTCGGCTGTGAAGTACGCATCTTCGACCCCTCTGGCCTGCCGCAAGCCGATAGCCCGGAAGCCGCCGGTCATCCTGAAGTCGATGCCCTGCGTGCGCACTCGCTGTGGTCCGAAGGCCAGGTGTGGTGCAGCCCCGAGCGGCATGGCGCGATCACGGCTGTGCTCAAAAACCAGATCGACCACATCCCGCTCGCCATCGGCGCGACCCGCCCCACGCAAGGCCGCACGCTGGCGGTCATGCAGGTGAGCGGTGGCTCGCAGAGCTTCAACGCCGTCAACACGCTGCGGCTCCTGGGGCGCTGGATGCGCATGCTCACCATCCCTAATCAATCATCGGTGGCCATGGCCTATCAGGAGTTCGATGCCGCCGGCCGCATGCGGCCCTCGGCCTATTACGAACGCGTGGTGGACGTGATGGAAGAGCTGGTGAAGTTCACACTGCTCACCCGCGAAAAAGTGCCTGCCCTGACATCCCGCTACAGCGAGCGGCGCGAGGCGGGATTGAAGGCGGCGTCTGAGGCCACGCAGCTTGCGGCAGCCAGCGGCGCTGTCGGGGCATCCCCATGAAAAAAGCGCTGTTCGCGGAGTTTCTCGGCACGGCGCTGCTGCTGGCCGTGGTGGTGGGCAGCGGCATCATGGGAGAGCGCCTGGCAGGGGGCAATCTGGCTGTCGCCCTGCTCGCCAACAGCGTGGCGACCGGTTGCGGGCTGTATGTGCTCATCACGCTGCTCGGGCCGATCTCCTGCGCGCACTTCAACCCCGCCGTCACTGCCGTGTTCTGTATGCGCGGCGAACGGCCGTGGCGGACGCTGCCGGGCTATGCCGCGGCGCAAGTCGCTGGTGGTGTGCTGGGCGTGTGGCTCACACACGCAATGTTCGCGCTGCCGATTCTGCAAACCTCGACGCATATTCGCAGCGGTGGTTCGCAGTGGCTGGCCGAGGCGGTGGCGACGTTTGGGCTGGTGCTAACCATTCTCGGCGGACTGCGCCATGCCGCCTCGCAAGTGCCAGTACTGGTGGCGGCTTACATCACGGCGGCTTACTGGTTTACCGCTTCCACCTCATTCGCCAATCCTGCCGTGACGGTGGCGCGGGCGCTCACCGACACGTTCGCAGGCATTCATCCCGCCGGCATTGTCGGTTTCGTGTTGGCGCAATGCCTGGGCGCTGCCATTGCCGCTGGCGTCGCACGTATGCTGTTTGACGACTAACCTGAGCGCGTCTCGGCATTGTTGGCGCAGTCGGTCTTGTAGGTGTGGCAATGCCCTTCGTAGAGCGACTCGACGACTGCTGCATGCGCCTTGCTGATGGCGGCGCGACGCGGCTTGAGGGTGGTGGTCACCAAGCCGTTGGCGAGTGTGAAAGCGGGCACCAGCGCGACGCGAACGAGCTGATGGCTGTGCGGCAAATCAGCCAGTCGCGCGCGGCAGCGCTGCAGCAGAGCGCGTTCGAGATGGGCGCCGTCTGCTTGCTCATCACCGAAGTTCACGAAGCGCTTGAGCGCCTCCAACTCGGTGGCATCGGCCACCAGCAAGGCCACCAGATAGGGCCGCGATTCGCCCAGTACCAGCGCCTGGTCGAACAGTGAATCGGCGGTGAGGCGCGACTCGATTTCTGCCGGGCAGGCTTTGACCCCGGTGCTCATCACCACCACATCCTTCAGGCGGCCAGTAAGCACAAGCGCCTCGCCGGACAGGCGCGAGGCCTTGTCGCCGGTGTGCAGCCAGCCGCTGTCGTCGAGCACGCGCGCGGTGGCCTCCGGGTCGCGCCAATAACCCTGCATCAGCGAAGGACTGCGCACCCACAGCTCGCCGTCGGGGCCGATGCGAATCTCGACGTTGTCGAGCAGCTGGCCGGCGGAATCGGCATCGGCGCTGCCATCCATGCGATTGACGCTGACCACCGGGCCGGCCTCGGTGAGGCCATAGCCCTGCATCAGCGGCACGCCCAGCGCGGTGAAGGCCTTGGCGATCTCCGGCGACAGCGGCGCACCGCCGCTGACGGCCATGCGCAGGCGGCCGCCGAAACGCTGCTGCACCGCCGATACCAGCCGCCCCGTCAGCCGCTTCGAGAAGCGGCGCGAGGTGTCGCTCACGGCCAGGTGAAACAGCGCGCGCTGGTGCAGCGGGCCATCGAGAAACGCCTGCGAGAGCTTGGCGTAGAGGCGCTCGTACACGCGCGGCACGGCCAGCATTGCAGTGGGTCGGATGAGCAGCAGGTCTTCGGCCAGATGCTCCGCGCCGCGCGAGAACGCGGTTTCGGCACCGACCAGCACAGCGTGGTGCCAGCCCGCAACGCGCTCGAAGGAATGCGACAGCGGCAGCAGCGAGAGCTTGACCACGTCTGACCCCGAGGCGAATGCGCGCTCGCAGGCAAAGACATTGGCGAGCAAGGCAGCGTGCGTGAGCATCGCGCCCTTGGCCGCGCCGGTGGTGCCCGAGGTGTAGACGAGGCTGGCGAGCGCGGCGGCATCGGGTACTACACGCGACGCCGTGCCACTGCCTGACGTCAGAAAATCATCCAGGCCTTGCGCGCGGGTATCGCTCGACGGTTCCGCGCTGCGAATGAGCACCACGCGCTGCAGGTCTGGCAACGGCTTCTCGGCGGCGATGCCGGACCACGTGGCGGCATCGCGTACGAATAGTGCGGCGGCGCCGGAATCTTGCAACACATGCGCGGCATTACCCGGGGTGTCTGCCATGAAAATGCCGACGCTGACCAGACCCAGTCGATAGATGGCCTGCTCGGCCACCAGCCAGTCCGGCCCGTTGTCGAGCATCAACGCCACGCGCGCGCCCGGCGCGAGTTGCACGGCGGCCAGCGCGTCGGCGAAGGCTTGCGCCTTGCCGTCGAGCGCGGCCCAGGTCAGCTGCTGCCAGGTTTCGGTCTGGCGATTGAACCAGCGGCAGGCGATGGCCTGCGGCGTGCGCAATACGCGGGCATCGAACAAGGCCGCAAGGCTGTGGATCTCGGACTCGGCGATGCCGGAAAAATGGGCGGGCAGGCTGGCGCGTTGAATGGCCATCAGACGTTCAGCCAGGCTTGGCGGCGTGCCGCAATCGGGGGGGACATCGTGTCCATGAGCGTCAGTGTCCAGGTGTCGGCAGCAGCCGCTTGCGGGGTGATTTGCGCGCGCATCAGTTCATCACTGCGAAACCAGAACAGCTCCACCGGCACCCCCGGCGCGAGCGCATTGAGACGGCGCGCGAAGTTGCCGGCCGAGACATTGAAACCATCGAGCGCGATCAGCACGTCGCCGCCCGCCAGCCCTGCCTGCTGTGCGGGCGAACCGACGAGAACATGCGCGACGCTGCCATCGGCCTTGAGCTTGCAGCCCAGCGTGCAACGCTGCGGGGCAGCGCTGTTGCGGCCACCGCCGTCGCTGTCGCCAGTGGCCACGCGGCGCTGTGCCAGCACGCCGAAGTCGGCCAGCGTCTCGGCCAGCGGCAGCTCGGCGGTGCCGCGCAGGGCGGCGTCGAAGAACGGTTTGAGGTCGAGGCCGCTGAGTTCAGCCGCCACCGCTTCCAGCGCGCCTTCGGGCGCGGGTAGATCGACCCGGCCGTAGCGTTGCCAGAGGGCGCGCAGCACGTCGTCGAGCGTGGCGGCGCTGTCGCGGCGCAGGATGAGATCAAGGCACAGTGCCACCAGCGCGCCCTTGACGTAATAGTTGGTGCTGGCGTTGGGGCTGTTCTCGTCGGGCTGGTAGTACTTGATCCAAGTCTCGAAGCTCGCATCGGCCAGCGTGTGCGTGAGGCGTGCGGGCGTGCGTTCGAGCCGGGTGGCGGCCTCGGCGACCAGATCGAGATAGCTGGGTGCGTCGATGATGCCCGCGCGCAGCAGAAACAGATCGTCGTAGTAGCTGGTGACGCCTTCGTAGTGCCAGAGGTCGCGCGAGTAGCCGGCGGCCTGCAGATCACTACCGGCGAAGCCCTGCGGCGTGATGCGCTTGACGTTCCACAAGTGGAAATACTCGTGGCTGCACAGCCCGAGAAAGGTGCGGTATTCCTTGCTCAGGCCGGTCGTGTCGGGGCGCGGCAGATCAGCGCGCGCACAGACCAGCGCGGTGGATTCGCGATGCTCCAGCCCGCCGTAGCTGCTGGCGGTGACGTTGGTGAGAAACCAGTAGCGCGGCATTGCGGGTTCGTCACCGAACATTTCGCGCTGTGCGCTGCAAATCAGCGTCAGGTCCTGCGCGAGCCGCGCGCGATCGACCTCGCAGCGGCCCGAGAGTGTCAGCGTATGCGGCAAGTCGCGGGCGACGAAGTCGATGCGCTGAAACGCTGCCATTTCCACCGGCGAGTCGATCAGGGTTTCGTAGTTGGCGGCGGTGTAGCCGCCAAAACCGGCAGCATCGGTATCGACAGCGGTCAGCGCCGTTGCCAGCTGCCAATCCTGCGCAGCCGCAAGCGCGGGCTTTTCGACCCGCAGCGCAAACGCGGACTGCTCGAACCCCACCGGGCAATACACCAGCGATGAGGCGTTGAAGAAACCGCGCCGGGTGTCGATGAACGCCTTGCGCACCGATTCGTCGTAGGCATAGACGCTGTAACGCAGCATCACCGCGCCTGCCGACGCCAGCACTCGGAAGCTGGATTTATCCAACCGCTCGATGGAAAGCGCCGTGCCGGCTCGCTCGGCCACGAGCCCCGAAACATGCTTGGCGAAATCGCGCACCAGGTAGCTGCCGCGAATCCAGTTGGGCAGACGGAACACACAATTCTGCGGCGCATCCAGCGTGAGCTGAACGTGGAACTGGTGCGTCAGCGGATCAGGCGAAACGACGACCTGAACAGCGGGGTGGGATGCGTCCAATGAAGGAGTGACCTACCGGAGGGGACGCGGATTTTAGTCCCGTGCCTGACCTGCTGCCAGAAATCTCTGCCTGCGCCAGATGAAAGGTCTGTCACGAAACCGTCGCCGGAGCTTCACGAGCCCTGACTACGCTGCCGCGGCTCCATATCCCAGCTCTATATCCCGCAAGGAACTATTCATGGCCAAAGACCATTTGAACGACGACGTTGAAAACGTAGATCACGGCGACGTCCTGAACGCCCCCAACTACTTCGGCAACGTGCTCAGCGCATCGATGAGCCGTCGCGAAATCATGCGGGGTGGCCTCTCGGCTGCGATCGCGACCACCTTCGCCGGCAGCACCCTGGCCGCCTGCAGCGGCGGCGGTGCCAATGTCGGCCCCGAAGTCGCCGTGAAGAACATCCCGCGCAGCCTGGTGGACGCAGTGACGCTGTCATCCGACTACAACGCCACCATCCTGTTCGCCACCGGCGACCTGCTCAACGGCCCCGGCAACGACAAGGCGCTCGACGCCATCACCGGCACCGAGATGGCCACCCGCGCGGGCGATCACCACGACGGCATGTATTACTTCGGCCTCAACGCCGCCGGTGCGCTCGACCGCAACGGCAACGACCGCGGCATCATTGCCATCAACTTCGAGAACATCAATCAGCAGTTCCTGCACACCGCAGGCCCCACCGCCAGCAGCGGCACGCGCACCGTGCCCGACCAGGTGGTGAAAGAGATCAACTCGCACGGCGTCGGTCTGATCGAAGTGGCCAAGGTCGGCGGCAAGTTCGCCGTGGTGAACGGTTCGACCATCTCGCGCCGCATCACGCCGGAAACCCCGATGAAGCTCGCAGGCCCGGTGGCCGGCAGCAAGTGGGTGAAAACCAAGTTCTCCACCAATGGCACCATGAGCCGCGGCACGCTCAACAACTGCGCCTACGGCTACACGCCCTGGGGCACCTACCTCACCTGCGAAGAAAACTGGGCGGGTTACTTCGACAACGCCAGCACGGCAGATCTCGGCCTCGAATACAGCGCCTACGGCATCGTCAAGAGCCAGGCCGGTAACTATCGCTGGGCCACGGCTGGCACCGAAGACCGCTTTGCACGCTGGCAGCTGGCGCCGGTTTCGGGCGCTGCCGCCGATGGCACGGGCGACTACCGCAACGAGGCAAATACCTTTGGCTGGAACGTCGAAATCGACCCGTTGAATCCGTCCTCGACGCCGGTCAAGCGCACCGCCTTCGGCCGCATGGCCCACGAGTGCGCGTATCCCTCCATCGTCACCGCTGGCAAGAAGTTCGCCTTCTACCAGGGCGATGACTCGATCTTCCAGTACATCTACAAGTTCGTGCCGACGAAGGCCTGGGACGCCGCAGACGCCACGCTCGGCGCCGCAGCTGGCGACAAGTATTTGAACGACGGCACTCTCTACGTCGCCAAGCTCGAAGCCGACGGCAGCGGCAGCTGGATTCCGTTGGTTGCAGGCCAGGGCGCGCTCACCGCCGCCAACGGTTTTGCCGACCAGGCCGAAGTGCTGGTGAAAACGCGTTCGGCGGCCACCGCCGTCGGTGCGACCAAGATGGACCGCCCTGAGTGGTGCACGGTCGATCACACCTCCGGCGATGTCTTCATCGCGCTGACCAACAACACCAGCCGCGGCGTGGGCACCAACCCCGGTGTCGATGCGCCCAATCCGCGCGTCAACAACACCTTCGGCCAGATTCTGCGCATGCGCGAAGCCGGCAGCGACCCAGCCGCGACCAGCTTCAGCTGGGTGATCTCGGTGTTCGGCTCACCCGCCACCAACACCGCGGCCAACGTCTCGCAGCTCACCGCCGACAATGACTTCGCCTCACCGGATGGTCTGTGGATGGACCCGCGCGGCCTGCTGTGGATCCAGACCGACAACAGCGCCACCAACGAGATGGGCCTGCTCTGCAACAACCAGATGCTAGTCACCATCCCGCCCGCCGACATGAACACGCCGCCGGTCATCAAGCGCTTTCTGGTTGGCCCCGTGCAGTGCGAGCTGACCGGCATCGACATCACGCCGGACGGCAAGACCATGTTCGTCAACATGCAGCATCCGGGCGAGAACACGCCGGTGGCCGATGTCGGCACCGCCTCGAAGTTCACCAGTGGCTGGCCGTACGACCGCAACGACGCGACCAAGGTTGGCACTAAGACGGGCCGCCCGCGCTCGGCGACGGTGGTCGTCACCCGCAAGGATGGCGGCGTCATCGGCGGCTGATTTCTCGCAGTACTTTCGAGGCCCGCGCAAGCGGGCCTTTTTTATGCGCGCGCTGTTCTCACAAACCAGCAATCGAACATGCCGCCGAAGCTGTGCGGCTGCTCGGCCTCGAAGGCATGCCACTGCGCCACGCCGAGCGACGCCGCCGGCTTGCCGAAGCGCTTGCTGGCAGCGGCAGCGACCGCAGCGGGTGCGGACAACGCCAGCCAGTCGAAGCCCGCCGCCTGCGCCTCGGCCACGAACTCCGGCAAGTCGTAGACCTTTTCGCGCGCGTTGAGCAGCAGGTCGCGACAGCCACTCCGTGAGTAGAAATCCACCGAGTGCGCGATGGACGACGGCAGCGGCCCATACCGACCCGCGAGCAGTGCGCGGCGCAGGGCTGGCACGTCGAGCACAGCGGGATCGACGCCACCGGACAACAGCATTTCGCGCAGGGCCGTTATCGGCGCTCTGGCGCGGCGGCTGTACACCGCCGCATGCAACAAACCACCCGGCTGCACGCGCGCTGCCAGTGCACGCCATCCCGCTGACGGCTCGCGTAGGTGGTGCAGCACGCCGATGCACTCGGCAATTGCATAGGGCGGGTCGTCAGTATCGACATCGAGCAGATCGGCGCAGCGCCACTGCCCGATGCGCAGCCCGGCGGCCTCGCACTGCCGCTGCGCGTAGGCGAGGCTCGGGCGCGAGACATCCAGCGCCGTGAGCGTCGCGCCCGGATAGCTGTCGTGCGCGACGAACAACTGCTGCCCAGTACCGCAGCCGGCCACCAGCACGCGCGGGCGGCGTAGTGCAGGCGTAGCAAGTTTTCGGCTGACGGCCGCAGGCAGTACAACGGGTAAGCCCAGCGGCTCGCGCTGCCAGCGCGGATAGGGTGCGGCCTCGTAGTGACTGGCGACTGCGACATCGTGTGCGCGGGCGGCGGGCCATTGCGCCACGAGCTGTGCTTCTCGCAAGGGCTCGGTCACCAGACGGCTGAATGCTTCACCTTCGATCGCCAGCACGCTCCAAACCATGGGGTCGATGGGGCCACGCAAGGCGGCATGGCACAACGCACTGACCTGCGGCGCGGGCTCGGTCTCGACCGTCGCTGTCGGCAGCGCCACCCGCTCGCTGAGCCAGGCCCAGAGCGCAAGGCTTTCGCCAAGACGCAGCAAGGGCAGCGCGCTATTCAGCAGTCCGTCGCTGAGCGAAACCAGCAGTCGTTCCCAGCGCGGGTCGGGGATCACCGTCGCGCGCAACAGTGCATGGAACAGGGCATCGGCTTCGAGCGCAGCCAGCAGGTCGGCGGGTAACACGGCGCTGTCGAGCGCTGCAGCCAGCGTGGGCTCGCAGGCCAGGTAGCGGGCGATCGGCAGGGCCAGATCGGCGGGGCGCGCCCAGACCTCCGTGAGTGCGCGCTGCCAGAGCGCATCGACTTCTGCATGGCGCTGGCGTGGCGCGTAGCGGTGCAGAAAACCCAGTAGCGCGGTGGTGCCGGCGTGTGGCCGCGCAGCCATGTCTTGGGTTGCAAGCAACTGGTCGTAGACCGCAGACACCTGCCCCACTGCCTCGGCCGCGCGCGCAGCTGCCAAGGCTTTGGCCAGCATCGGACTCATCGCGCGCGCACAAAAAAAGCGGTCATCCGAATAGCGTATCGCCCCCGGATGACCGCTTCATGCTGCGTCTGCAAATCAGTCGAAATTGGCGCTCAAGGTCAGGCCCAGGCCACGGCCACGACCATCGATACCCGAGCCGTGTTCGCGGTAGCTTTTGTCGAGCAGATTCTCGCCGAACAGTTGCAAGCTATAGGTGTCGTTCGGCGTCCAGCCCGCGCGCAGGTTCACCACCGCGAAGCCTGCCGTGCCGCCATTGGCGATGCGGTTGTCGGCAAGGTCGGTGGCGTCGAGGCGATCCTGCGTGCCGTTCATCCACACCGAAGGCTCGATCACCACCGTCGACAGCGCCTGCCATTTGGCACCCAGCACGCCATTGAGCGGCGGAATACGGTTGCCCGGCGTAGTGACGCCGCTGACCTTCTTGTCGGCATGCACGTAGTTGAGCGTGCCGTAGGCAATCAGGCTGGGCAACAGCTGGTAACGCAGCCCACCTTCGAAGCCGTAGTACTCGGCTTTCTGGATGTTCTGGCTCTGCGCGCAGTCAACGGTTTCGCCGGTGGCGGGGCACTCGCCGGTGCCGCGCGGCACGACGTTGCTGATCAGATCAATACGGTCGTCGTATTTCGAGTAGAACGCCACCGCCTCGCCGGAGAAGCCGCTGCCCTGCCACTTGAAGCCGGTGTCGATGCTGTTGATCGTCTCCGGCTTGAGATCGGGGTTGCTCACCACGTAACGGCCGCCGCTGCGGCTGCCGACGGCACCGAGATCGAGAATGTTTGGCGCGCGAAAGCCGCGACCGGCATTGACGGTGTAGGCCAGCTGCGGCGTCAGGCCATAGCGCAGCCCGAACTGGGCGGAGTAGTCGGTGCTGTCGACCTTCGAGTCGAAGGCGCGATCGGATTCCGGCGCCGCCGGCAGCGTGGTTTCGGTGCTGTTGCCGCGCACCCCGAGTTCCAGCAGCAGGCGGTCGCTGGCCTTGAACTGGTCGCTCAAGTAGACGCCGTAGTTGTCGGTCTCGGCCCCGTTCGGGAAACGGGTCTTGAAGGTGTTGCTGGTCGCCGTACTGCTGGCGAAGGCCGCACCGTTGTTGCTGCGCAGCACCGTGCTGTCGACCTTGTCCTGATAAAGCTCGATGCCGTAGGTGAGGCGATGCGCACCGACGCTGCTGACGGCGGCGGTCGTGAAGCCATCCAGCGTCGAGCGGTTGTCTTCGTATTGGCGGCGGATGGTGGTGGCATTGGGACGCGTACGGTCGTAACGGTTGTCCTCGATCACCTGACGACCCAGATGCAGTTCGAGGCTGTCGATGAAAGCGAGCGGCGCGGTGTAACGGTAGCGGGCGTGAAAGAACTCGCGGCTGTTGTAGTACACCGACTCCAGCGCAGCCGGGTTAGAACCGACCACCACCGGCTTCGAGCCCGGCACTACCTCGTTGTAGCGCGGGAAGCCAGAGGGCACGTTGTAGAGCTGATAGCTCAGCGTCAGCTCGTGTGCGGGTGCCGGGGCGTAGATCGCCTTCACGTCGTAGCTGCGGGCGGTGTATTCGCCAGGACCTGCGCGTTTGCTGGTGAAATCGATGTTGCCATTGCCATCGGCGAACTGCGCCTTGCCGCCGACATCGCGGTTGCCGTAACTGGCGGTGGTGACGCCACCGGCGAGCGAGAAGGTCTTGTTGCCGATGGCATGCGAGATGCGGCCCACCTTGGCGAGGTCCGCCGTGGCGTAGTGGCCCGTGATCTTGGTGCGGTAGTCCGGTTTGTCGGTGCTGAAACGCTCTTCCGGCGTGGTGATCTGCACCACGCCGCCCATGGCATCGCTGCCATAGAGCGTGGCGTAGGGGCCGCGCAGTACTTCGAGCTGGCTGATGTTGTAAGGGTCGACCAGCGCGATGTACTGCGACGGTGCGGTGCGAAAGAAGGCGTTATTGAGGCGGAAGCCATCGACCAGATGCAGCACTTCGGAACCTTTCAGCCCGCGCACGATGGCCATGCCCTGGCCGGCTCCGGTCTGCTGGAAGAACACGCCCGGCTGGCCGCGCAGCAGCTCGGCCATCACCTGCGGGGATTTCTGGCTGATGTCTTCAGCGGTGAGCACCGTCATCGGCTGCGGCACCTCAAAGGTGGATTCGGCCGTGCGATTGGCGGTGACCTGCACTGATTCAAGTATCGCGCTAGTGGCAACGTCATCGGCCAGCGCCGGCAGGCAGAAGGCGGCCACGGCAAGGCTGACCGCGGAACGGACGAAAAGCATGGGTAACTCCCTAGTTTGCTGCGGTTGCGAGACGAACCGCTTGTCAACTTAACGTAAACAATGCGTCGTCAATGAATTGTTAATTTGATGTGACTTTTTTGCGGTGCCCCGGCAAAAAAATTAGCTTTGCCGACGCGCGCTCGCGTTCGACGAAGGCGCGCAACCGGCTACGCTTGCGGCATGAACATCTCCGCCGCCAACACCCCGCTCTCGCTGCGCGCCCTCCTGACGCGCTTTTTTGTCTACCACGTGTTGCGGCCCACTTTGGCGCAACCGCCCTCGGCCACCTCGCGCGCCAAACTGGCAAAGCTCACCAAACTGGTGTGGATGCCGCGCGGCACCAAGCTGACCCACGGCCAGCTCGGTGGTGTGGATGTGGAATGGGTAGCCAACCCTGCCGCAGGCGCGCGCGGCTTCGTGCTGTATCTGCATGGCGGCGGGTATGTCACCGGTTCGCCGAGCACCCATCGCGGGCTCACCTCGCGCATCGCGCGGGATGCGCACGTTTGCGTCGCGGTGCCGGACTACCGGCTGGCGCCCGAGCACCCGCACCCGGCCGCGGTGGACGATGCACTGGCGGCCTATAAGGGTTTGCTCGATCAGGGCATCCCCGCCAACAAGATCATCATCGCCGGCGACTCCGCCGGCGGCGGCCTGTCGCTGGCCCTGGCACTGCGGCTCAAGGACGCACCGTTGCCGCAACCCGCCGGCATCGTGTTGCTGTCGCCGTTCGCCGATCTCACCCACAGCGGGGCCTCGATGAACGCGCCGCAGCAAAAGGAATGGCTGCTGACCAAATCGTTCATCCATGCCGCCGGTCAGCATTACGCCGGCGATCAGGACCCGCGCCAGCCCACGCTTTCGCCGCTGTTTGCCGATCTCACCGGCCTGCCGCCGCTGTTCGTGCAGGTGGGTAGCGACGAAGTGCTGCTCGATGACTCCACCCGCCTCGCCCAAGCCGCGACCCAGCAGGGCGTGCAGGTGACGTTGCAAATCTGGCCGCGCCTCTGGCACGTGTGGCAGCTGCACGGCGGGCAGATGCCCGAAGCCGATCGCGCCATCCTCGCCATCGCCAATTTCGTACACGGCCGGCTGACCGGCAAGCTCTGACATTGCAACGCCTGCGCGGGCTATGCTGGTGATATTGCATTCACTGGCCGCGCCATGAGCGACCCTACCATCATCAATTTCGATACGCCGATCTTCGGCGGACCGGCCCCCAACAAGATCGGCAAATACGAAATCGCGGGTCTGTTGGGCAAGGGTGCGAGCGGATTGGTCTACAAGGGTTTTGATCCCTTCGTGCGCCGTGACGTGGCGGTGAAGATCGCCCTGCAATTGAGCGAAGAACCGCGCCATCTCGGTGGCAAGGATTCACCCGCCGCCGGCTTTTTTACCGAAGCGCGCGCTGCCGGCATGCTCAATCACCCCAACCTCGTTGCGCTCTACGACGCAGGCATGGAAGTCGATCTCTGCTACATCGTGATGGAGTACATCGACGGCGATACCCTGCTGCCCTGGTGCCGCCGCGACGGCCCGCGCATGCCGCTTGAAAAAGTTCTGGATGTGATGACCCGCTGCGCGCGCGGCCTGGACTACTCGCACGCCAAGGGCGTGCTGCACCGCGATATCAAGCCCAGCAACATCATGATGACGCGCGACGGCGTGCCGAAGATCATGGATTTCTCCATTGCCGAGATCAACGAACGCAAGAGCGAAGACGGCATGAATGCCGTCGGCTCGCCGCTCTACATGTCGCCCGAGCAGGTCACGCGCCAACCGCTTGGGCCTACTTCCGATCTCTACGCGCTGGGCGCTGTGATGTACCAGCTGCTCACCGGCGAGACACCGTTTTTCTCGCCGCATCTGCCGGGTTTGTTCGCGGCCATCCGCAACCTGCCGGCGCCGTCGGTCGAGAAAAAGCGGCCCGATATTCCCAAGGACGTCGCACTCATCGTCGCCAAGCTGCTTTCGAAGAAGCCCGTTGATCGTTATCAATCCGGCAAGGACCTCGCCAGCGACC
This sequence comes from Stagnimonas sp., assembly GCA_965279705.1. GTDB lineage: Bacteria > Pseudomonadota > Gammaproteobacteria > Nevskiales > Nevskiaceae > Stagnimonas. The sequence goes on along the minus strand of OZ257257.1, from coordinate 433,837 downwards.
TCAGCCGCGAGTTTGAGCGCCTGCGGCAGAGCGGGGCCCAGGCCACACGCCGCGAAAACCGCGACTCGCTGCGGGGTTTGAGTTTCTTCAATGCCTTCACCGATACCGAGGTGGATGAAGTGCTCTCGGCCTGCCAGCTCAAGACCTATCAGCCCGGCAAGCTGATTCTCGAAGAAGGCGAGCTGGATAACGCATTTTTCATCCTTGCCATGGGTCAGGCCATCGTCAAGAAGGGCGACAAACCCATTCATGTGCTGACCAAGGGCGATTGCTTTGGCGAGATCGGGCTGTTGAGCAACGTCAAACGCACGGCATCGGTGGTGGCGGCATCTCAGGTGCTGGCGCTGAAGATCAACGCCTCGCTGCTCGACAACCTCGCCACCGACAGCCAGCTGCGTTTCTACAAAACCTTCACGCAGACCTTGATCTATCGGCTGACCGTGACCAGCGCAAGGCTGTCCGCAGCGACTCCCAGCGCGTAGATAAGAACTCCTGTCTGGTCACCGTCTGCCCTGTCGCAACCTAAGCTCTGTGACTGACTAAAAAAGCGCCATCAGAAAGCGCTTGATTTGAAGTCTTGCAGGGGTTGCCAAAGGAGCGTGACATGGGTGCCTGGATTCTCGATCTGGTGTTGATTTCGTTGGCCATCCTGCTGATGGCTTTCGCGCTTTACAAGCTGATGTTTTCAGCCACGGAAGAAACACGCCGCGAACTTTCACTACGCCCGCGGCCCCGCTTCGAGCGTCGCGAACCCGAGTTGAAAGATCGCCGCAAGCTGCAGCTTGCATTGCCCGAAGGCGTTGTTGATCGTCGCCAGGGCGCGCGCCGCTAGATCGCGGGCCACAACCAGGCCGCACCGCGCACGCCGCTGCTGTCGCCATGCGCGGCGGCGGCAAGTCGCGTGTGCACGGTTTCTGTAAACACCCATTGCCGCCACAGCGCCGTAACCTGGTCATAAAGCAGCGGCACCCGCGACAAGCCACCGCCCAGCACGATGATGTCAGGATCCAGCACGTTGATGACGCTCGCCAAGGCCCGCGCCAGCCGATGCTGATAGCGCACCACTGCCGCGAGCGCCGCTGGCTCACCCGCCGTGGCCGCCGCCACGATCTGCTCGCTGCGCAACGACTGGCCAGTTTCGCGCGTGTAATCCGCCGCAAAGCCCGGCCCGGCCAGATAGGCCTCGATCACGCCGTGCTGCCCATCCCAATGCGCCGGCCCTGGCACCTCGCCCCAATCGGCGCGCGGCCACGGCAGGGCGTTGTGTCCCCACTCGCCGGCAATCGCATTGGGGCCTTGTCGCAAGGCACCGTTGATAACGATGCCGCCGCCCACGCCGGTGCCCAGAATCACCGCGAACACGCATGCCGCACCGGCACCCGCGCCATCGGCCGCCTCAGACACCGCCAGACAATCGGCATCGTTGGCCATGCGTACGCCGCGCCCCAGGGCCGACTCGATATCGCGCTGCAACGCACGGCCGTTGAGGCAAGTGGAATTGGCGTTCTGGATCAGCCCTGTGCTGCGCAAGAGCGCACCGGGGTGGCCGATACCGACGCGCAGGCCACTGACACCGGCTGTTTGTTCCATCTGCCGCACCAGCGCGACGATCGTGGCGATCTGCCCCGCGTAATCGTTGAACGGCGTCGGCCGACGTTCGACTGCCAGCAGGCGCGAATCCGCGGCCATCAACACCGCTTCGGTCTTGGTGCCGCCCAGATCGATGCCGATGCGCAGCGTGTTCGCATGCGCGGGATTAGCGAAGTTGTCGGACATGCACGGTCTTGGAATGGCTTGATCTGGTGGGCGCTACACTTTAGTCATAAAACCAGCAAAAAATCTTGACTGACAAAGCCCCACAAAACCTGGGTGAAGGGATGACGGTCGCGACCGAAGCAGCCCTGAAAACCAGCCTGCGCCGGCTGCGATTCGACGCCCCGCTGGAGGCTGCCTTTCGCGCCGATTTTGAACGTGACAGCGTACCCTCGCGGCTGCTGGTGCTGTTGTTGTCGATTGTCTCGGTCGCGCTCACGCCGGTTTACGACACGTTGTTTCTGCATCCGCCAGCCGCATTTGTGCCGATCTCACGGCTGCTGCAATTCGGCGTGCAGATTCCAGGCCTGCTGATTGCACTCATTGCCTGTTTGCCAACGCTGCGACGCGCTCTGCCGGCGGCCATCGTGCTCGCCACCATCACCACCACCAGCGGCTTGTTTTTACAGCGGGTGATCGGTGCCGAGTACGGTTACGTCGTGCCTTTCGGGTTTGCCGCGATCACCATCGCGGCGGTCTATGCCCTGGGCCGACTGCGCTTCACCTATTTTTTCCCCTGGTCCTTGCTGATTGTCGTGGCCGTCAGCGGCACAGAGCTGCACACCTTTGGCGTCAACAGCGAGGCGCTCTACAACTGCCTGTCGCTCAGCATCCTGTTTGCGATGCTCTCTGCCGGCGGCTACGTGCTGGAACGCACCACGCGCGAGAACTGGTACCGGCGGCGGCAGCTCTCGATGCTCGCCCTGCACGACCCGCTCACCGGCCTGCCCAACCGCCGTCACTTCGATCGCACGCTGGTGCAGTTGATCCGTTCGGCTGCCCGCGAACGCGGCAATGTGGCGCTGATGGTGCTCGATATCGACGAGTTCAAAGCCTACAACGATCGCTATGGGCACCCGGCAGGCGATGTCTGCTTGACGCGTATCGGAGCCTGGCTATCGAGCCAGATGCGGCGACCGCACGACTTCTGCGCGCGCATCGGTGGCGAAGAGTTCGTGGCGGTCTGGATCGATGCCAAACCCGACGATGCGCGCCGCCTTGCCGAGGCCTTGCGGGCAGGTATTGCAGCGCTGGCGATCCCCCACGAGGCAGGCGGCGAGTCTCGCGTGGTCACCGCGTCCGGCGGATTTGTTGAAGTGATTGCGCCGCAACCGGAAGCCGCGGCACACGGCATCGCCAAGCTGATGATGCGCCGCGCAGACGATCTGCTCTATCAAGGCAAACATGCAGGACGAGACCGACTCATTGCCGACTGAGCGACCTGCGCCAGACGACCTCGCTGCCACGGTATTGCGCTGCCCGGCGCTGCCGCCGCGTGCGCTACATGCGCTGCTGGTGCCGATGGGATTGCAGATCCATGACGTCGCGGCGGGCGAGGAAATTCCCGGCAGCTACTGGGGCGATTGTGAAGCGGGGCTGATCGGCAACGGTCTGTATCTGCGCACCGACACGCCGGTGCATTCGGCATTACACGAAGCCTGTCACTGGCTGCTGGCCGACACGGCGCGCCGCAGCGCCCTGCATACCAATGCCGGCGGTACCGACACCGAGGAGAACGCCGTCTGCTACCTGCAATGCCTGCTCGCCGAGCGGCTTGAGGGCTACTCGCAAGCGCGTTGTTTTGCCGACATGGATGCCTGGGGCTACAGCTTCATCCTCGGCAGCGCAGCTGCCTGGTTTGCGCACGACAGCGACGATGCCCAAAATCTGCTGCGCGCACGTGGATGGCTGCCGCCGCGGCCGTAGTGCGTCATCGGACATCGGCGGCAACACTGCCGAGGCATTGGTCCGCGGCGAGATCAGGACGCGGCCGGGGCGCTGATCGGCGCGGACTTCTGCTGTGCGTCGTCTATCACCGGTGGCGGGGGATCGAGCTGTGAATCCGCATCGACGTTGAGCGCTGCCGGGTTTTCCTGCATCGCTTCGTCGAGCGGTTCGGGTGGCAGCACACGGGTGATGGTGACACTCACTTCCATGCCCATGAAATCACCCGTCAAACCCTCGAAGCCGCCACTGAGCGGCGAGACCTGCACCGGGTCGCGTGCGAACGCAACCGGGATCAGATTACGGCCGGCGACCAGTGCGTTGGTGGGGTCGTAGGCGACCCAGCCCGCACCGGGCAGATACACCTCGCACCAGGCGTGCGTCTCACCACCGCCCAACAGAACACCGTTGTTGTTTTCGAGCGCCGCCTCGTCATAGAGGTAACCGGACACGAAGCGCGTCGCCACACCTGCCGTGCGCAACGCTTCCATCATCAGCAGCGCGAAATCGCGGCAGGCACCGGCGCGGTTGGCGAGCGTGGTGGTGGGTGCCCAGGTGCCGTGTTCGTCGCGGCGCTGGTAGCCGAAGTCGCGCTGAACGGTCTGCACCATGGCGTTGAGCACATCGAGCGTGACCGCGCCGTTGGCGTCGATGAAGCCCTGCATCCATTCGGCGACGAAGCGATCCGGGTCGTCGTAGTGGCAGCGCAGGTACGGTGCGAGATCCAGTGCGTCGGTCTCGCTGTAGTCGAACGGCAGGGTCGTCGCGTAATCATCAAGCAGAAGCTGCTGCGGATCGCCCGGATAATGCTCGGCGCGAAACCGCGACTCGACCGAGAGCGTGTCTGCGACCTCATCGAAGGTGAGCCGCAACACCGAATTGCCAAACACGTCATGCAACCAGCGCAGCTGCGCAGGGGGGGTGATCGACAGACTGGTGTCGAGCAGGCTCAACTCATGCGTGCTGCGCGGGCGCGAAATCAGCCGGTGTTCGAGAAACTTGACCGGATTGGCATAGCGATAAGTCGTGGTGTGGGTAACGTCGAGCGTGATCATGCGGCGTCGGCGAAGTCAGGATGGGCGCAGAGGATGCACCGCGAAGCTGAACAAGTGCGAAACCCGTCGGCAAATAAGAGCCTTGGCGTAGATTCAGCAGCCATCGGCTACCCTTCGCATATGACCACCGCCCCTGCCCTCAACGTGCTCGGCACGCCGCTGCTGCCCTGCTCGTATGCGCCATTGACTGGATTCTTTCGCGACGGCTGCTGCAAGACCGACGACAACGATCACGGACGGCATCTGGTGTGTGCGCAGATGACGGTGGAGTTTCTGGCTTTCAGCGTCGGGCGCGGCAACGATCTGGTTTCGCCACGCGCAGAACATCTGTTCCCGGGCTTGAAACCCGGGGATTTCTGGTGCCTGTGCGCCCTGCGCTGGAGCGAGGCGCTGGAGGCCGGCATTGCGCCCCCGGTCAAGCTCGCCGCCACGCACGCTGCGGTGACGCGTTTCGTATCGAAATCCGCACTGCTGCGCCATGCGCTCGATGCGCCCGCTGCACCCGAAGACCCCCGCGGCGGCGCGTGATGACGCTGACCGAAGCCATCCGCGCCGCAGCCGAACAGGGCTGCGAACTGGTGCGCGTGCCGGGTACGGCGCGCTACACCATCCGCGCCATCGGCTATGACGCCGACCCTTACGAGATCAGCGAAGACGCCTTGCTGGATTTGAGCCGCGAAGAGTTTTTGCTGGAGTGGATACCGCCGCACGTGTGAGCGCGCGGCGGCAAACGCAGGCTATTTCGCCTTGGCCTGATTCGCCACAGCCTCGGCCGCTTTCTTTGCAGCCTCGGGGTCGCCGAGATAGCGGTGGCTCAACACCTTGAGGTTTGCATCCAGCTCGAACAGCAGCGGGATTGCCGTCGGGATGTTCACTTCCAGAATCGCCGACTCGGCGACGTTGTTGAGATATTTATAGAGCGCGCGCAGTGAGTTGCCGTGCGCCGTCACCAGGATCGTCTGGCCCGCTTTCAGCTGCGGGGCGATGTGGTCGTGCCAGTACGGCAGCACGCGCACCAGTGTGGTCGCGAGCGACTCGGTGCCAGGCAGTGCTGCGGCATCGAGCTTGGCGTAGCGCGGGTCGTTGGCGGGGTGGCCGGCATCGGTGAGCGCCATCTCCGGCGGCGGCACGTCGTAGCTGCGGCGCCAGATCTTCACCTGCGCCTCGCCGTGCTTGGCCGTGGTCTCGGCTTTGTCGAGGCCTTGCAGCGCGCCGTAGTGGCGCTCATTCAAGCGCCAGCTCTTGTGCACCGGGATCCACATCTGATCCATCACGTCGAGCGCGGTGTAGTTGGTGCGGATCGCGCGCTTGAGCACGCTGGTGTGCGCGCAGTCGAAATGCAGGCCCTCGTCGCGCATCAGTTCGCCAGCTTTCACGGCTTCCTGACGCCCTGCTTCGGTGATGTCGACATCGACCCAGCCGGTGAAGCGGTTATCGAGGTTCCACTGCGATTGGCCGTGGCGAAGAAGAACGAGTTTGATGGTCATGTCGGGGAACGGTCGTGGCTGCGGAGCGGGACACTATTGTAGGAGCGCGCCGCGGCCGCGATAGCCTGGCGACTGTCTAGTACACAGAACAGCACTGGCAGCGCAGAACGCGTCAAGCCGTCATATCGCGGGGCGTATGCTTTTGGCATGAGCCTTTTCGAATGGATGGAGTTCCTGAGCTATCTGGTGACCGTCATCGGTTTGCCGCTGGCCATCGGCGTGTTCGTGCACGAGCAGCGCAAGGAGCGGCGCAACGAAGAGGAAGAGATTTACCAGCGCCTCTCGGATGACTACCAGGATTTCCTGAAACTCGCCCTCGATCATGCAGATTTGAAGCTGGTGAGCCGCCAGCCGCGCGAGTTGAACGAAGAGCAGCAGGAGCGCAAGGCGATCCTGTTCGGCATTCTCATTGCACTGTTCGAGCGTGCGTATTTGCTGGTATTTGAAAACGACATGCCCAAGCAAACGCGGCGACTTTGGCAAAGCTGGGAGGACTACATGCGCGAGTGGTGCGCACATGCCGACTTTCGTGCCGCGCTGCCCGAACTGCTGCGCGGCGAGGACGAGGATTTCTGCGAGCACATTCGCCGCATCGCGGCAGAAGAAGCCCGCGCCGCTTAAGCCCGCACGGCGGCTTTCGCACGGGCAACGCGGCTGGCGGGCTCACGACCCAGCTCGGCGCTGATCCAGCGGGCGGTGTCGCACAGCGCATCGAGATCAATGCCGGTTTCGAGACCCATGCCGTGCAGCATGTAGACGAGGTCCTCGGTGGCGACATTGCCGGTCGCGCCCTTCGCATAAGGGCAACCGCCCAATCCACCCACGCTCGCATCGGCGACGCGCACTCCTTCTTCGATGCAGGCGTAGATATTGGCCAGCGCCTGTCCGTAGGTGTCGTGAAAATGCACAGCGAGCTGCTCGATGGGTACGGCGCTACGCACCGCGCGCAGCATGTCGCGGGCCGCATGCGGGGTACCGACGCCGATGGTGTCGCCAAGGCTGATCTCGTAGCAGCCCATGTGAAACAGAGCTTCGCTGACGCGCATCACCTCGCCCAGCGGCACCGCTCCTTGGTAGGGGCAACCGAGTACGGTGGAGACGTAGCCGCGCACCTTGAGGCCCGCTGCACGCGCCTGTTCGGCAACAGGCTTGAGACGCTCCAGCGATTCGTCGACCGAAGCGTTGATGTTCTTGCGATTGAAGGCGTCGCTGGCGGCGGTGAAGATGGCGATCTCGGTTACGCCTGCAGCTATTGCGCGCTCGAGCCCTTGCAGATTCGGCACCAGCACCGGGTAGCGCACATCGGCGGCGCGCTTCAGGCCCGCCAGCACGTCGGCGGCATCGGCCATCTGCGGCACCCACTTGGGGCTGACGAAACTGGTGGCCTCAATCTCTTTCAACCCAGCTGCCGCGAGGCGCTCGATCAGCGCGATCTTGGTCGCCGCCGGCACCAGCTGCTTTTCGTTTTGCAAACCGTCGCGCGGGCCGACTTCGACAATTTTGATGTGTTCTTTCATTTGCTCATCATGCGGGTCGGCGCGACCAGAACCAAGCCAGGGCACCACCTAAAATGAGGTGCCAGACGCCCCACCAGCCGAGCACCAGCATCATGCTGGTCTGGGTAGGGAAGAAAGTGAATACGAGCATCAGTCCGAGCGCCGTGTTGTGGATACCGGTTTCGAAAGTGATGGCACGACGCGCGCCTTCGCCCACCTTGAACAAAGTGCCAAAGCCGAAGCCGCAAGCCAGAGCCAAGGCGTTGTGCACGGCAACCAGACCGAACACCGAGGCCAGCACGGTGAGGAAAATCTTGCCGTTGGCGAGCAGTGCCAAGGCCACGAAGCCGGTGAACACCACCAGCCCGAAACGGCGCAGCGGTTTTCGCAGCTTCTTTGCCAACTCTGGCTTGGCCTGCGCCAGCATCATGCCCGCGAGCAGCGGCAGCACCAGCGCGACGCCGATAGTGAACACCAGTTCGAGCGCCGGCACCTTCACGCTCGCCAGGGCGCTCTGCGTGGCGGGATGCAGGCCGCCCAACAGTGCGAACGTCAGTGGCGTGGTGAGCGGCGAGATGAGGCTGGAAATAGTCGTCGCCGACATCGAGACTTCCGTGCGGCCACCACTCCAGTGGGTCAGCACATTGCTCATGTTTCCACCCGGGCAGGCGGCGGTCATCATCAGGCCGAGTGCGATACCAGGCGCGGGATCAGCGGCCCAGATCAGCGCCCAGGTGAGCAGTGGCAATGCGATGAGTTGTGAGATCAAAGCGGCGATCACCGGCCTGGGTGTAACGAGCAGACGGCGGAAGTCGCTGAAGGACAATTCCAGCGACACGCCGAAAATCACCAGCGCCAGGATCGCCTGCAGGGCCAGCGCGGCGGTGGGGCTGAATTGCAGCGCGGGTGCGGTATCCGTCACACGCCGGTCCAGGCCACCAGTACTTCGCGCGGGCCTTTGAAAGGCAGGCGTCCGTGGCCGGTGCTACGGTTGTCGATCGCCAGCACATCGCCGACGCGCCAGGGCTCGATCACCAGATGCAGCCAGATGGTATCGACCAGCGTGCGCACATGGGCAGGGTCGATCTCGCCGCTATCGGCATGGGTCGCGTGCATCGGCTGGTCAATGGCTGCTTTGCGACGCTGTTTGAGCGCCGTCAGCGACGCCGTGAGTGCATCGAAGAAAGCCGCGCGCAGCGTTTTTTGCTGCTGACGAATACGGTGGTATTCGAGTGCGGCGGCGGCCACGTGAAAGACCTGCGTGTGGTTGAACCACACCGTCTCGCCAGTGACTGGATGTACGCGCGTGGCGGGGCGCTCGTTGACCAGCCGCAAGCGGCCTTGCGGTAGCCACTCGCAGCGCAGGCCCTGTTCGGTGGCTTTATGCTCGGCCACGGCAGGGTCGGTGGTGGAAAACATTTCATCCCAGCGTTTCAGCTGCCAGAGGTCGTGGCTCTTCGGGCTGGTGGGGCCGTCGTAGTTGCGGATGTAGCGCACGCCGCGGGCGGCAAAGGCCTCGCGCATCGACTGCGGCAAATCACGCCAGACGGCACGCCAGTCCACCGTCGGCGTTTCGCCCTGACGCTGTGGCGCGATGGTGCAATGGAAAAAAAGCTTGCGCGGCGCGCTCGGTAAAAAGCTCATCTCGCTGTGCTGTGCAATGGGGAAAAAAGGCGGCAGCTCGCTGGCAGAGAACACATATTGGCTCCGCGCATTGCGCGGTGAAGTGCCGAGGTAGTCGTTCTTCAAGTCCGGTTCGAGTGCCGCCGCCACCTGCTCGAACGCCTGCGGCCCTAGCACCTCGAAGCCGCGGAAGCGCAGCGCGCCGTAACGCACCCACTCGGCCTCCAAGTATTCCCGGTGTTCGGCGATCCAGCTTTTCAGCACATCAAGCGACGCGCCCTGCCCTTCGATCACGCAAACGGATTTTCCGTTGGCGGATTGCGCCTCGGCCATCTGTATTCGGCTCATTGTTTCCCCTCTCTCCTGCGCCTTGTAGCGCAGCAGCGCGGCGGACGCTAGCCAGCCGCGTGGCGATTCTTGACGCGCACGTAATGCGCCGCCGAGTAGCGCAGCTGCTCCAGCTCTTGCTCGGTGAGCACGCGCGCCTTGGTGGCAGGGCTGCCGCGATACAGATGGCCGGACTCCAGTCGCTTGCCGGGCGGCACCAAGGACCCGGCGGCGAGCAGCACATCGTCTTCGACGACCACCTGGTCCATCACCAGACTGCCCATGCCGATCATCACCCGGTTGCCGATGGTGCAGGCGTGAAGGATCACGCTGTGGCCGATCGTCACGTCATCGCCGATGACGAGTGCGACACCGCCCGGAGAATACGGGCCATCGTGCGTGACGTGCAGGCAGGAGTTGTCCTGCACGTTGGTGCGCGCGCCGATGCGGATGGCGTTCACATCGCCGCGGATGGTGACGAGCGGCCAGACGCTGCTGTCGGCACCCAGCACCACGTCGCCGATCACTTGCGCGGACTCATCCACCCAAGCGCCTACACCAAGAATGGGGGCGATACCCTCGAATCTGCGGATCATGCGGCGTTACGGCGGCAGGGTTGCAGGGGTGGGCTCGACATCCGGCTTGAGGCCCGATTTACGCAACACGAAATCCTTGGTGTAGCGCATCACGTCGGACTGCTTCTGCAGGGTGGTTGAGAGCGTCGCGACGATCCAGGCGTGACTGAGCTTGGGGTAGAACACTGTCTCCACCGGGCCGCCTGCTGCCTTGATCTTGTTGGCTAGATTGCGGGTGTTCTTGGGAAACACCGACACATCGTCCTCGCCATGCATCAGCAACATTGGTGGATTGGTACCGTCGACGTGATTGATGGGCTGGGTCGAGGCATAGCGCTCGGGCGGGCCGAACATATCCTTGATGTCGTCGTCGGTGAACGGCAAGAAGTCGTAAGGCCCGGCGAGGCCAATCATGCCCTTGAGCCACTGGCGTGAACCGCCCACGGCTTTCAGATACGACTCATCTGTCGCCAGCATCGCGACGTTGTAGGCCCCTGCACTGTGGCCCATGACGAACAACCGGCCGGCATCGCCGCCGTAGCGCGCGGCGTTGTCATGCGCCCAGCGCACGGCCTTGGCGGTGTCTTCAACAAACGCGGGGAACTTGACCTTGGGATACAGGCGGTAATCCGGCACCACGGCGATGAAGCCCTGCTTGGCCAAGGCGCCGCCGACGAACTCGTACAAATCCTTGCTGCCTTCGCTCCAGCGGCCGCCGTAGAAAAACACCACTACAGGGGCGTTGACCGCTCCGTTGGGCGTGTAAACGTCGGCTTTGAGGCCGGTGGCGTCGTCAAAGACGATATTGCTGGCACGGGTATAGCCCGTTTCTACCGTCAGAGCATTCAGCAGTTTTTGCCCTGAGCAGGCAGGCAGAAGGCCCGTGAACAGGGTCAGAACACTCATTTTCAGCCACCGGTTTAGTGTCACATCCATCTCCATGTATATCGGGTCAACACGACTACGCGCACCTTGGCGTTGTCGATGCGAGGGCTTAAGCCAGCGCATGCAAAAAAAAGCCCCTCGTTACCGAGGGGCTTAAGCGGAACAGTCCAAACCGTCTGGGGAGACGGTGGGGATAAATGCCTTGGGGAGGGCGTCGAGACTGTTCCGAAGGGAAGTCGTAGTTTAGACCACACAGCGCCTGCATAAAGTGGTTTTCGTCGCTGATTAATCTTGCAGAATGCGTTTGTCGATAAAGTTCAACTATTCACTCCTCTCCCACATAGAGAGACATCGCTATCAATCCGGGGCGGATCGATATTTTTGCTGGCTTCCCCGCCAGAAAGCAAGCGTATATTTACTTCCATATCATTGATTTATTTATACTTTCCATCGCAATCGTAGTCATGAATTCGAGTCCACAAGTTTTTCGAGTATTTAGTTCAAAAATATAGAACATAAAAACGCTATCGTTGTCTTAAAAGCACAAAGTCTTGCACTTTGCACATTACGCACCATGCTTGTTCCATTACTGATTTAACCCGAGTGAAAAACCGTCGCCATGCTCGTTTTCCCCGATTATTCGACCCTGAAACCCGACTCCGCCTTGGCTGCGCTCGAAGCCGTGCTGGCGGACAACCGCGCACAACTGGACACCTTGCTCGCACAAGAAACACCGCTATGGGAATCCTTGGTAGAACCTCTGGACGTCATGAGTGAAGCGATCAGCCGTAGCTGGGGGCCGGTATCGCATCTGTTCGGGGTGTGGAGTACGCCGGAATGGCGGGCCGCCTACAACAGCGCGCTGCCCAAACTGACCGAATACGGCGTGGAGCTTTCACAAAACGAATCGCTGTTCCGTGCTTACGAAAGCATTGCCGCCAGTCCGGTGTTTGCCACTTTCAGCGCCAGCCGCCAGAAAGTGATTCAGGATGCGCTGCGGGATTTCCGTCTTTCCGGCATCGCCCTGCCGGCTGAGCAGAAGGCGCGCTTCAAAACCGTATCGCTGAGACTGTCGGAGCTGCAAGCCAAGTTTGAAGAAAACGTGATGGACGGGGCGCAGGCCTATGGCCATCTCATCACCGATGAAACCGAACTGGCCGGCATGACCGCCAGCGCGATAGAAGCCGCACGTGAAAAAGCCCAGGCCAAAAAGCAGGAGGGCTGGCTGCTGACGCTGGATTTCCCCAGCTACGACGCGGTCATCAGCCGCGCCGACAACCGTGCGCTGCGTGAGCGGCTCTACACCGCCTATGCCACCCGCGCCAGCGACCAAGGGCCGCATGAAAAAACACATGACAACAGCGCCTTGATGGCTGAAATACTCAGCCTGCGCCACGAGCAGGCGCAACTGCTGGGCATGCCCAACTTTGCCGAGTTGTCACTCGCCACCAAGATGGCCGAATCGCCGGCAGCGGTCGAGACCTTCCTGCTGGAGCTTGCCGAACGCGCCAAATCACGCGCACTGACCGAGCTGGACGAGCTGCGCGCGATGGCAGCCGCCGATGGCATCACCGATTTACAGCCCTGGGATATGGCCTATTACAGCGAGCGCCTGCGCGAGCAGACGCTGGGGCTCACCGATGAGGCACTGCGTCCGTATTTCCCCTATCCGCAGGTGTTGCAGGGTTTGTTCGATTTGGTGCACAGCCTGTTTGGTGTGCGTGTCGAGCCGCTGCAAGGCGTGGCCACCTGGCACCCGGATGTTTCGGTGTATGCCCTCAAGGACGCCGAAGGGCGCAGCACCGGTGCGTTCTATCTCGACCCTTATTCGCGCCCCGAGACCAAACGCGGCGGCGCCTGGATGGACGAATGCACCAGCCGCCGCAAGCTGGCCGACGGCATCCAGCACCCCGTGGCTTACCTGGTCTGCAATTTCACCCCGCCCGCGCCCGGCCAGCCGGCCCTGCTCACGCATGACGAAGTGCTGACCTTGTTCCACGAGTTTGGCCACGGACTGCATCACCTGTTGACGCAGGTGGACGAAGGCGCGCTGGCCGGCATCCGCGGCGTGGAGTGGGATGCCGTCGAGCTGCCCAGCCAATTCATGGAGAACTGGTGCTACGAGCCGACGACGCTCAAGTTGTTTGCCCGCCACTGGCAAACCGGTGCGCCGATGCCGGACGCCATGATTGAGCAGCTCAGACTGGATCGGCAGTTTCAATCCGGCCTCGCTACGCTGAGACAGGTCGAGTTCTCGCTATTCGATTTGCGTCTGCACCGCGATTTCGACCTTGCCCAAGGCGCACAGGTATTGGAGACCTTGGAAAAAGTGCGAAATGAAGTCGCTGTCTTGCGGCCCCCCAGCTTCAATCGCATGCCCTGGAGTTTTGGCCACATATTCGCAGGCGGTTATTCCGCCGGGTATTACAGCTACAAATGGGCGGAAGTATTGTCTTCCGATGCTTTTGCCGCATTTGAAGAATCCGGTTTCAAGCCTGAAACCGGGACACATTTTCGGGATTCGATATTGGCGGCAGGCGGTTCACGACCCGCAATGGAAAGTTTCATCGAGTTCAGGCAGCGCAAACCTGAGATTGATGCGCTGCTGCGCCACTCTGGTTTGAGTTCTGTTGAAGCAGCTTCAAAGTCAGCCAATCACGCCGTCGTTTGATTTATCAATAAAACAAGGCAGAATAGTGCAGCCGATAAAGGCTCCCTAAATAAGATTTAACAATAAAATGACGGAACTCGCCAAACTCTCGCTTGATGAACTGCTTTCGCTTCAACACCGTGCCGCCGCTGAAGTTGAAACACGCCAGTCAGCCGAAAAAGACAAGGCGAAGCAAGAAATCCTTGCCATTGCCGGCAAATACGGCATTGAAGTGAAGTTTGGCGGTGGCACTGCCACAGCCGCTGCCCCTAAAGCGGCCAAGACAAAGCGCGGTACAGTTGCTGCAAAGTATCGTCACCCTCAAAACAGTGCCCTGACTTGGACTGGCCGTGGCCGGTCGCCAATCTGGGTTTCTGAATGGAAGACCGCGCATGGCTCTCTGGATGGCATCACCATCAAATAAGCTTTGTCGCAAATAAAAAACCGCGCCTTGAGCGCGGTTTTTTATTTTCCGAGAAGAGATTAATTTCGCTTCATTGAATCAAAGAAATCACCATTGGTCTTGGTATGGCGCAGACGATCGAATAACAGCTCCATCGCCGCCAGCTCGTCCATTGAATGCAGCAGCTTGCGCAAAATCCAGACTTTATTGAGTTCAGCTGCTGGCACCATCAGTTCTTCTTTACGGGTGCCGGAACGGTTGATATTGATTGCCGGGAACACGCGCTTTTCGGCAATGCGGCGCTCCAGGTGAATCTCCATGTTGCCGGTGCCCTTGAACTCCTCGTAAATCACTTCGTCCATCTTGCTGCCGGTATCGACCAGCGACGTGGCGATGATGGTGAGGCTGCCGCCCTCTTCGACATTGCGGGCTGCACCGAAGAAACGCTTGGGCTTTTGCAGCGCGTTGGCATCGACACCACCCGACAGAATCTTGCCGGATGAGGGCGCGACCGTGTTGTAGGCACGGGCGAGACGAGTAATAGAGTCAAGCAGAATCACCACATCGCGCTTGTGTTCGACCAGACGCTTGGCTTTTTCGATCACCATTTCGGCCACCTGCACATGGCGGGCCGGCGGCTCATCGAAGGTCGAGGCCACGACTTCTCCGCGCACCGTGCGCTGCATGTCGGTGACCTCTTCCGGGCGCTCATCGATCAGCAGCACGATCAGATAGGCATCGGGATAATTGGCGGCGATCGACTGCGCGATGTTCTGCATCAAGATCGTTTTGCCGGCCTTGGGCGGGCTAACAATCAGGCCACGCTGGCCACGGCCGAACGGCGCGACGATGTCGATGACGCGCGCCGTGATGTCTTCGGTGGTGCCGTTGCCGCGCTCCATCTTGAACTGCTTGTCGGCGAACAGCGGCGTGAGGTTTTCGAACGACACCTTCTTGCGGCTGGCTTCTGGCGGCTCGTAGTTGATCTGGTCGACGCGAAGCAGGGCGAAATAACGCTCGCCTTCCATCGGTGAGCGCACGCGGCCATGCACCGTGTCACCAGTGCGCAGGTTGAAGCGCTTGACCTGGCTGGGGCTGACATACACGTCGTCGGGGCCGGCCAGATAGCTGGAGTCCGGCGTGCGCAAAAAGCCATACCCACCGTTCTCGGTCACTTCCATCACGCCGTCGGCCATGATGTGATCACCACGCTTGGCGGCGGCTTTCAACAGCGCAAAGATGAGGTCCTGTTTCTTGGTGCGGGCGATGTTTTCAAGGCCCAGCGACTCAGCCAGCTCCAGCAGTGCCGAGGCCGACTGCTTCTTGAGATCGGCGATATGCAGAATCTTTGGCGGCTCGGTCGGCACTGGTGGCGGCAACGGCAAGGGTGTGCCATCGGCGGCCAGCATCGGCACGGCACCATTGGCGCGTACCACCGGCTGCCCGGCCTGGCCGTTAGCCGCGCCATTGGGTCGGCCACGACCGCGCCCACGAGGGCGCGGCTGCTCTTCGTATTCACCCGGCTCGTCGCTCATCTGCGGCGGCGGCGGCAACGGCGCGTCGTAACCCGGGGGTATCGACCCAGCCGGTAGCGGCATTCCGTTTTCATCGAGAAAAATCGGCGGCGCCAAAGCCGCAGCGGCAGCATCTGCCTGTGCTTGCAGCAGTCGGCGTGCGGCGGCTTCTTCCTCGGCGAGAAAGTCCTCCACATCCATTGGCAGACCATGCTGGGCGTTGTTGTTGCGATGCCCTTGGCCCTGCTGGCCCTGACCTTGCTGGCCCTGTCCGGGGCCACGGTTCTTGTGGAAGCGGCGGCGGTTTTTCATCGACGAAGGCGGAGGATTAGGCAAGGTGGGGGGTCACAAATGACGCGAGCTGCGTCTTGGAAACTGCACCCACTTGGGTGGCAGCGGGCGCGCCGTTCTTGAACAGAATCAGCGTCGGGATGCCACGGATGGCGAACTTGGCAGGGGTGCCGGGATTCTCATCCACGTTCACCTTCACCACCTTGATTTTGCCGCTGTGCTCGGCAGCAACCTGCTCCAGTACGGGCGCAATCATCTTGCAGGGACCGCACCATTCCGCCCAGAAATCCACCAGGACGGGGATGCTGGACTTGAGGACTTCGGCCTCGAAGGAATCGTCGGTAACAGCAGTGATGTGCTCGCTCATGGCGTCAGGCTCCGGTATGCAGGTGGGGATTTGCGCGATTTGGGATATTCGTTTGCGCGAGACCAACAATGTGGTCAGCGACAGCTTGATACAACCGTCCACAGCGCGAAACGCGATTGAACGTTACAGATGGAGAGATAGCTTGCTTTGATGGCTGGCTCTTGAACACGCAGACAAGAAGTCTGGCGGAGCCGTATAGTTGCGTAGTATTTGAATTGATCCCGCCGCCATTTGCAAGCCATTCGTTTGAACGGCGCTTGCACCCCACACCGAATTAGATGAAACCTGACCACCTCAGCGACCTTACGTTCGCTTCGCTAGATCTCCATCCCCGCCTCCTCTCTGGCCTCGCCAAACTCGGCTACGAGCACTGCACGCCCATTCAGGCTGCGTGCCTGCCGATGGCGCTCGCGGGTAAAGACCTCGCCGGGCAAGCGCAAACCGGCACCGGCAAGACCGCGGCCTTTCTGCTCGCCACCATGCAGCATCTGCTCACCAACGCGCCTAAAGGCCCTGAGGGCGTGCCGGCACCCGGCGCCTTCATCCTCGCACCCACGCGCGAATTGGCGGTGCAGATCTACAACGACGCCAAACAGCTCGGTGTCGATACCGGCCTGAAGATGACTGTCTGCTACGGCGGCGCGGGCTATGAACAGCAGCGCGCGGAGATCGAGGGCGGCGTCGACATTCTGATCGGCACGCCCGGCCGCCTGATCGACTTCTACAAGCAGAAAGCCTACACGCTCGCCTACGTCGAGTGCATGGTGCTGGACGAAGCCGACCGCATGTTCGACTTGGGCTTCATCGACGACATCCGCTATCTCTTCCACAAGATGCCGAAACCGGTGGATCGCAAGAGCTATCTGTTCTCGGCGACCTTGAGCCACCGCGTGCTCGAACTCGCCTTCGAGCACATGAAGCCGAATGTCGAGAAGGTCGAAATTGAGCCGGAGCAGGTGACTGCCGAGCGTGTGAAGCAGCAGATGGTGCATGTCAGCAATCACGACAAGCTGCCGCTGCTGGTCGGCCTCGTGCGCACGCTGGAAGCCACGCGGACGATGGTGTTCGTCAACACCAAGCGCGGCTGCGAGATGGTGGAGCGTGCGTTGGTAAAGAATGGCTTCACGGCCGCCACACTCAGCGGCGACGTCGCCCAGACGCGCCGCCTGAAGCTCTTGCAGGACTTCAAGGACGGCAAGCTGCCCATACTCGTCGCCACCGATGTCGCTGCCCGCGGCCTGCACATCACCGGTGTGAGCCACGTCATCAACTTCGATCTGCCCAACGAAGCCGCCGACTACGTGCATCGCATCGGCCGCACCGCGCGTGCGGGCAGCACGGGCGATGCGATCAGCTTCGTCTGCGAGAGCCATGCCTACTCGCTGCCGGAAATCGAGCACTACATCGGCATGAAGATCCCGCCGATCGAACAAACGGTGGAGTCTCTAAAGCCTGCCGATTACCTGGTGCCGGAGCGCCTGCCGCGTCGCGAGGACGACGGCAAGGGCCGCCACCAGAACCGTCAGCGCCGCCCCCCACCTCGTCGTTACTAGGCGCTAGAGAATCGGCAACAGATCAGCGAGACGGTCCACTGCCACGAACTCGCTGATCTCGCGCCGCGGCTGGCCTTTTTCTGGCATCGCAATCGCGCGGATCTGGCTAATGCCAAAGGTCTCTGCGCCGTGCAGCACCGGCAGGCTGTCGTCTGCGAAAAACGCCCGTTCTTTCACGAACGGATGTTTGGTGCTGAAGCCCGTCCAGAACGCTTGCGACTCCTTCGGCGCGCCGAAATCGTGCGAGCAGATGATCTCGCCGAAGTAGTGCGCCAGCCCTGTCTGTTCGAGCTTAATCTGCCAGCTGTCGCGGTGGGCGTTGGTGGCGAGCCAGAGCTTGCGGCCGGAATCGCGCACCGCGCTCAGGAACTCCTCGGTGCCATCCAGCACGCCGACACGCTCGCGCGATTCGCGCTTCAAACCGGCGATGTCGAGACCGGTGATGCCACTCCAGTAATCGGTGCAGTACCAGGGCAGCGTGTGTGCCACCTCATGGAAGCGCGGCGCAAGCTCAGTCTCGGCCTCGCTCAGGCTCAGACTGCGCGAAGCCGCATACCGCTCTGGCACAAGGGTGCGCCAGAACCAGTTGTCGTAGGCGAGATCGAGCAGGGTGCCATCCATGTCGAGCAGCACCCACTCGATGGCGGACCAATTCACGGCAGCAGCAGATTTTTGCGAGGTCATCCGCCTATGATAAAGCCATGAAAACTGCTGACCTTCTAACACCCGTTGTTGCCCTCGCGCACGCGGCAGGCGACGCGATTCTCGCCATCTATCGCGAAGACTTTGCGGTAACGCAGAAAACCGACGATTCGCCGGTGACGGCTGCTGATCTGGCCGCACACCACCTCATCCTCGATGGGCTGACCGCACTCGCGCCAGACATCCCGGTGGTCTCCGAAGAAGGTGTGATTCCGCCCGCCAGCGAGCGCGCCGCCTGGACACGCTACTGGCTGGTGGACCCACTCGACGGCACCCGCGAGTTCATCGCTAAAAATGGCGAGTTCACTGTCAACATCGCGCTGATCGAAAACGGCCGACCCGTGCTCGGCGTGGTGCTCGCGCCCGCGCTCGATCTGCTCTACGCCGCTGCCGACGGGCGCGGCGCCTGGCGCGAGCAAGCGGGCGTGCGCGCTCCGCTTGCGGTGCGCCGCTGGCCCACCATGCCGGTGCTGATGCTGAGCCGCTCCCATCCCGACCCTGTGGCCACGATACGACTCGCAAAGCTCGGTGACTTCGAGTCGATGCAGGTCGGCAGCTCGCTCAAGTATTGCCGCATCGCCGAGGGTGTGGCCGACGCCTATCCCAAGTTCGCCAGCATTTATTTCTGGGATACCGCCGCCGCGCAATGCGTGCTCGAACAAGCGGGCGGCGTGGCGCTGTCGCTCGAAGATTTTCTGCCGATCCGCTATTCGCCGGACAGCACGCTGCGCACGCCTGCCTTCATCGCGGCGGGGGATGGCACACTCGACTGGCGCGCGCTGCTCACCCCATGAGCCGGGCCGAAGTGCGCTCGCTCTGCAGCGAGCTGGGCATCACATCTGATTGGCTGAAGGCACGCGGCCTGCCCTTCCACGTCGAGGCACGGCACCTGACGCCGGTGGGCCTGGGCACCGACGGCCGCGACAAGCTGCTGCACCGCCCGGCAGCACGCGCCTGGCTGGCGATGCGGGCAGCAGCGGCGAAAGACGGCATCGAGTTGCAACTGGTCTCTGCCTTTCGCAGCTATGCCTTTCAGGCCGCGTTGATTCGCGGCAAGTTGCAGCGCGGTGTATCGCTGGAAGAAGTGCTGTGCATCAATGCGCCGCCCGGTTACAGCGAGCATCACGCCGGACATGCAGTGGACATCGGCAGCGCCGACTGCGCCCCTTTGGATGAAGCCTTCGAGCAGACCGCCGCCTTTACCTGGCTCGTGCAGAACGCAGCGGCGTATGGCTTTGCGATGAGTTATCCGCGTGACAATGCTCCGGGGTTTCTGTACGAACCCTGGCACTGGTGCTGGCTAGCCTCACTGGCATCCGCTGCGAAACAGCCATCTTCCTCGGCAGATGCTGAGGATGACGAAGACTAAGTCAGTTTGATCTCGGAGAAATCGCTGGCAGCCGGGTGATGCGGGAAAGGTTTTGCTTTCGCATCACGCAGCAATTGCGTCGTCGCCAAACCCGCCTCACGCGCGGCATCCAGCTCTTCGCCGATGTCGGAGAGAAACAGCACCTCATCGCCGTGCAAGCCAATGTCGGCCAAGATGGCGCGATAGGCAGAAGCCTCGCGCTTAGCGCCAATGCGGGTGTCGTAATAGCCACTGAACAGTGGTGTGAGATCGCCGTATTCGGTGTGGCCGAAGATGAGCTGCTGCGCCTCCACCGATCCAGAGGAATACACATACAGCTGCAAGCCCTCGTCATACCAGCGGCGAAGCGCCACGGGCGTGTCAGCATATACATGGCCAATCAACTCGCCCGCCGCATAACCCTGTGCCCAGACCATGCCTTGCAGCGCTTTCAGCGCTGTCGCCTTGCGGTCCTCAGTCATCCAGCCTTCGAGCACGTCTGCGGCGTCTTCCAGCGTCAGCTGGCGACCTTCTTCGGCGGCAACCGCATGCACATGCACCGCCACCTCTGGCCGCCGCGCACAGGCGCGCAGGAACCCTCTCAGATGCAGCTTGGCGTAGGGGAAGAGCGTTTGATGCACAAAGTCGATCGACGACGTGGTGCCCTCGATATCGGTGACGATGGCCTTGATGCTCACGCCCCGGCACCGGCGTATTCGGGGAAGGACTTGCCAATCTCATCGCCCGTGAAATGCCCCACCCAGCCATCGGGCTTGGTGAAAAAGCGAATGGCCTTGAAGAAGGGCTTGGGCCCCATGTCGAACCAGTGCATGGTGTTGGCGGGCAGCTCCAGCAGATCGCCTGCGG
Organism: Stagnimonas sp.; assembly: GCA_965279705.1. Lineage (GTDB taxonomy): Bacteria > Pseudomonadota > Gammaproteobacteria > Nevskiales > Nevskiaceae > Stagnimonas. The sequence goes on along the minus strand of OZ257257.1, from coordinate 413,157 downwards.
TGCAGAGTGTCTGAAAAACCTTGCCGTTCTTGCGGATGTAGAACACACCGGCGCCATCGACGAAGAAACGGATCTCGAAGTCGTCGTGCGTGTGCTCGGCCAGAAACTTGCCGCGTGCGGTGGTGGCCATCTCGTGGGCGGGATGCAGGCCCATCACATCAACACTCTGAAAACCGTATTTCGCATTGAGCGCAGCCACCGATTTTTCGTAGGCCTTGAGCACGGTGGCTTGATCGGCGTCGGGTGCCAGTTGGGCCGTCGCCGTCCAACGCTCCATCGGCACGCCAATGGCAGCCAGCTCGCGCTGGATCACGTCGAAATCGCTCGTGTGCAGCAGCACCTGATCGGGTGCGTTATCGGGGGTGATGGTGAGGGTGGTCATAGCGAAAGCTCTCGTAAGTGACACTCCAACATGAACTCGATGGCCTCGACGCGATGCCGCGCCTCGGCCACATCCTTACCCCAGGCATAGAGGCCGTGACCGGCGATGAGATAGGCCGGCGTCGTGGGCACCTTGACCATGTGGGCATCCACGGTTGCACTCAAGCGGGCGATGTCCTGATCGTTGGCGAACACCGGAATATGCACTTGTGTCTGCGGGTCTGGCGCGCCAGGCAACACCTTGAGCAGCTCGTAGTTGGTGAGCGCGATCTGCGAATAGCGGCGAGACAGCAGTGTGTTGGCCGTGGTGTGAACGTGCAGTACTGCCCCTGCCGCGGGCACGCGCTGATAAATCTGCATGTGCAGCAGCGTCTCATAGCTCGCCTTGCGACCAGCTTCCAGCGGCTTGCCGTCGAGTGTGGCGACGAGGAAGTGCGCCTCCCGCAGCTCGCCCTTGTGATTGCCGCTGGCGGTGATGAGCACTTGCTCTGGGCTGAGCCGCACCGAGAAATTACCGCCGGTGGCGGGCACCCAGCCCCGCGCGTGAAACATCTCACCCGCAGCAATCATCTGCTGGGCGTACGTGGCGATGGTGGTGGTATCGATCATGGCCGCGAAGGATAGGGCGCAAGGCATGGCGCTTCAATGAAGCTCGCGCAATCGCGACGATGGCTCACACCAGAAAAACGGCTGCGAGCGCCAGGAAAATGAAAAAGCCCATGCTGTCGGTGAAGGCCGTCAGCAGCACACTCGACCCCATCACCGGGTCGCGCCCGAAGCGTTGCAGCGTCAGCGGGATCAGTACGCCGGCAGCGGCGGCAACCCAGAGGTTGAGCAGCACTGCCACCGCAATCACCACCGACAGCGGCAGGTTTTGATACAGCACCAGCGTCACCACACCGAGCACCGTGCCCCACAGCGCGCCGTTGACGGTGGCGATGCCGAATTCTTTGCTGAACATCTTGCGCAGCTGGGTGGGGCCGAGCTGATCGAGCGCGATGCCGCGAATGACGAGTGCCACCGTCTGGTTGCCTGTGTTGCCGCCGATGCTCGCCACGATAGGCATGAGGGCGGCGAGCGAGACGAGCTGCACGATGATGTCTTCAAACGCGCCGATCACGCGCGAAGCGATGAAGGCCGTGAGCAGATTCAGGGCCAACCAGGGCCAGCGATTTTTCGCACTCGCTATCACGGGCGCAAACAGGTCTTCTTCCTCGCGCAAACCCACTTGTCGCAGCGACTCGCTTTGGGCACGCGCCTTGATGGCGTCAACCACGGCATCCACCGGAATGCGTCCCACCACCTGCTTGTGCAGATTGACCACCGGCGCACTGATGAGATCGTATTTCTCGAACGCGCTCACCGCATCGTCGATGTCATCGCCAGTGTAGAAAAAAGTCGGATCTGCGGTCATCACCTCGCGTACCTCTTTTTCGGGGTCTGATAGCAGCAGCTGGTCGAGCGAGAGCACGCCGCGTAGATGACCGCCGCGATCGATGACGATAAGCTGATTGATCTCAGCCGGCAGCTTCTTCTGGCGACGCAGCAGGCGCAGCACCGCCTCCATCGAGGCATCTTCGCGAATCGAGAGAAAGTCCAGATCCATCATCGAACCGACGCTGCCTTCGGGGAAGGACAGCACCGAACGCACCTCGGCCTGGTCGTCGCTGTCGAGCCGTACCAGCACGGCCTGGCTCAGCTCTTCGGGCAGCTCGGTGAGCAGCTCGGCGATGTCATCGCTGTCGAGATGGCGCACGACGGCAGCGATTTCTTCCGGCCGCATGTCGCCCAACAACGCGCGCAACACCGCCTCGTTGGTTTCCAGCAGCACGGCACCGCGACGATCCGGCCGCACCAGGCCCCAGGCCGTTTCGCGCACGTCGGGCGGCAGGGCTTCGAGGATGAAAGCGATGTCGGCCGGGTGCAGCTGCGCCAGCTTGGTCTCCAATGCGGCCTGCTGCTGACGGGCGACAAGCTGGGCGACGACGTCCTGTTTCGAGACCTCGGAGCGACTCACCAGCTCGCGCTCGACCTGCTGCCGCGTCAGCAGATCAATGATCTGTTCGCGTGCGCGTTCGAGGTGACTGTGGTGGAGGCGCTCTTGCGCGGTATCGGACATGGCCGCGATGGTAATCGACAGACACGAAAAAGCCCGCACGCGGCGGGCTTTTTCCATCAAATAAAGGCGAGCCTTATTTGATTTTCGCTTCCTTGAACAGCACATGCTTGCGCACGACCGGATCGTATTTCTTGAACTCGAACTTCTCAGGCGTGTTCTTGCGGTTCTTCTTCGTGGTGTAGAAGTAACCAGTATCAGCGGTCGAAACCAGCTTGATCTTTTCGTTGTCTTTTTTCTTGGCGGCCATGGGTCAGCTCCTTAGAACTTTTCGCCGCGAGCGGCGAGTTCGGCGAGCACGGGCTCAATGCCCTTCTTGTCTATGATGCGCAGGCCGTGGTTGGAAACGCGCAGCTTGATGAAGCGCTTTTCGGCCTCGATCCAGAAGCGGTGGGTGTGCAGGTTCGGCAGGAAGCGGGTCTTCTTCTTGACGTTGGAGTGGGAAACGGTATTTCCCACCATCGGCTTTTTGCCGGTGACTTGGCAGACTTTGGACATGGCTTGTATGGACTCGGGCCGGAACGTTCGCGGTGACGGCAGAACGCCGGACACACAAAAAGGGCGCGAAGAATAGCGGCGCATCCCGGTTCGGTCAAGGATTACCCAGTTGGCACTCAAACCCAGCCCATCGCCGCCAGCGAAACCGGCTCGCCCTCGCCCACCACAAAGTGGTCGATCAGCCGCACATCCACCGTCGCCAGTGCGGCTTTAAGACGCTCGGTGAGCAGCTTGTCCTGCAGACTCGGCAACGGATGGCCTGAAGGATGATTGTGCGCAAACACTACCGCGCTCGCACCCAGCCGCAGTGCGGTTTTCACCACTTCGCGCGGGTAGACCTGTGCGGCACTGATGCTGCCCCGCGCGAGTTCCTCGCTGGCGATGAGCTTGAGCTGCGTATCGAGAAACAGGCCCAGAAACACTTCCTGCGGTTCTTCGCGCAGGCGGGCGATGAGATAGCGGCGCATCGCCGAAGGCTCGTTGAGCACATCACGCTCGGGCAGCTCTTCGGCCAGATGACGGCGCGCAAGTTCGAGCACGGCTTGTAGCTGCGCGTACTTGGCGGGGCCTAGACCCTTGGCGCGACTGAAGTCGGTCTGACTCGCCTTGAGCAGCGCGCGAAGACCGCCGAACTCTTGCAGAAGATCGCGCGCCAGATCGACCGCGCTGCGGCCGGCAATGCCGGTGCGCAGAAAGATCGCCAAAAGCTCGGCATCGGAGAGACCTGCGGCACCGCGCGCCAGCAGCCGCTCGCGCGGGCGCTCGTCTTCGGGCCAGTCGCTGATGGATGTCATGGCCCGCTCATGCGCTGCCCGAAAGCGCCGGCGGCAAGGGGCAGTGCAGGCTGGCGCAGGTGACGCGCAGCAACTCGGCCTCGCCGACGGTGACGCGGCCATCCTGCGCCAGCGTCTTCACCAGCGCCTCGACCAATAGTTGTTTGGCGAGCGGCATCAGCATGTCGAGTCGCTTGAGTGCGTCGTCCAGCGCGGTAGGCCAATCCGGTGTCAGCGCGGCGGCGCGCGTGGATTGCGGCCAGAGATGCGACCAGCCTGCGGCAAAGGCACGCCGCGCCTCGTCACCCCGTGCGGTACCAGCATCCGCCACCACGCTGAGCAGCAGTGCAGCTTCATCCTGCATCTCGACCAGCTTCTTGTTGCCGCTGCTGCTGGCCGCAGCGGGCGACAGCCAATCGCCCAGCTGCACGGCGAGCAGGCGCGCCAGCACGAACTCGAAAGCGCCGATGCGGCCATCGGCCTTGGCGAGAATGCTCACCAGCATTTGCAGTGCCATCAACTCAGCCGGCGGTCGCGCCCGCAAGGTGGGAAAGGCGAGGGCGGCCAGCGGCAGCCGCAGTGCCGCATGCAGGTTCTCGGTGCTTTGATGCAGCACGGCGACTCTCGCGGCCTCCACCGCGCCGCGCACCTTGGCGATGGCTTCGCGTTGCTGGCTAGCGATGACCGCATCACCATCCATCAGCAGTGCCAGTAGCACGGCGGGCGCATCGGCATCGGACTGCGCCGCATCGCGCAGCACCAGCGGGATGGTGGCGTTGAGCGTCTCGGCATAGCGGTAGTCGTCCGCGCCCGGATGGCCGACCTGCGAGACCACCGCCGCGGGCGTGACCCCGCGCGTCGCGGTGGCCATGAACTTCACCGGTCCCTCGTCGCCGGCATCGCTGTAAAAGCCCGGGTCGTTCCACTGCTCAGCCTGGGCCTTGATCGAAGCCAGCTTGAACTGCGGCTCGATGCGCTGGATGCGGTCGACCAGCGGCGGGTGCGTGGCGAACAGCGCCGAGTAGCCGACGCCATCGCCGAACAGCATGTGGCTGATCTCCTCGCCTTTTTGCGCGTCGAGCCTGCTGCCGGTGTCGATGCCCGCAATCTTTTTCAGCGCCCCGGCAATGCCGCCGGTTTGCCGGGTGAACTGCACCGCGCTGGCATCGGCCAGATATTCGCGCTGGCGCGACAGCCGCGCCTTGATCAGCCGCCCGCACAGCATGCCAATGCCACCCACGGCCATCAGTCCGAACCCGAGCACTGCGAGCGTCGGCCCGCGCTTGCCGCCGCGCGGCGTGTTGGCGACGATCTCGCGGCCGATGATATGGATCACCAACAGGCCAAAGATCAGCCCCATCAGACGAATGTTGATGCGCATGTCGCCGTTGAGCACATGGCTGAACTCGTGGGCGATCACGCCCTGCAGCTCATCGCGGCTGAGTTTTTCCAGAGCGCCGCGCGTCACCGTCACTGCCGCATCGGCGGGTGCGTAACCGGCGGCAAACGCGTTGATGCCCGCCTCGCGCTCCAGCACATAGATCTGTGGCACCGGCACGCCGGAGGCGATAGCGATTTCCTCCACCACATTGCGCAGGCGACGCAGGCGTGGCTCGCGGGTTTCCGGTGGCACCAGCACGCCACCGAGGCTCACTGCCACCGCACCGCCGCCTGATTTGAGACGCGCGATCTTGTAGAGGCTGCCGAGACCGATCACCACCGCCACGCCCAGCCCGACGGCGATCAGCACGGGCAGATGCGGCAGGGCGGCGTCTTCCAGCGTGACTTTCTGCGCGGTGCCGAAAGCCAGCGCCACAGCCATGATCGCCATCACACCAGCGACCGTGAGCAGCACCGAGAGGGCGAACGCCCAGATCATCCAGCGCGATTGGGCGCGCGCTTTAGCCTGATGCTCAAAAAAATTCATGGCGGCGTCTGCCGCACGCGACGCTTTAGAACTGCACCTTCACGGTCTTGCGCGCCGCCGGCTCCTCAAGCTCCAGCGATTCCGCCGCCGAGAAGCTGAACATGCCGGCGATGAAGTTGTTGGGGAACACTTCGCGCTTGTTGTTGTAGCTCATCACGCCGTCGTTGTAGGCCTGCCGGGCGAAGGCGATGCGGTTCTCGGTGCTGGAGAGCTCCTCGCTCAGCTGCATCATGTTCTGGTTGGCTTTGAGGTCGGGGTAAGCCTCCACCGTCACCTGCAACTTGTTGAGTGCCCCGGTCAGCGCGCCTTCGGCCCCCGAAAGCTGCTTCATCGCCGCCGGGTCGCCCGGGTTGGCCTGTGCGGCCTTGAGCGCACCCAAGGCACCGCCGCGCGCGGCAATCACGGCTTCGAGCGTTTCCCGCTCGTGGGCGATGTAGCCCTTGGCGGTTTCGACCAGATTGGGGATGAGGTCGTAGCGGCGCTGCAACTGGACATCAATTTGCGAAAAGGCGTTCTTGTAGCCGTTCCGCGAAGTCACCAGACTGTTGTAAATGCCGATGACGAAGAACACGAGAACGGCGATAACGCCGAAGAAAATGATGGCGGACATGGTCCCACTCCCTTTTTGTGGTGTGCTCAGAGAATAGCCGGAACTTGTTCAGCTCTTACAATCGGCGCATGAACCTTTCATCTCCCCCCAAACTGCTGCTCGGCGTCACCGGCGGCATCGCCGCCTATAAGGCGGCGGAACTCACGCGCCTGTTCATAAAGGCCGGCTGGCAGGTGCAGGTGGTGATGACGGCGCATGCCGCCGAGTTCATCACCCCGCTGACCTTTCAGGCCCTTACCGGCCGTGAGACGCGCGGCGCGCTGTTCGACCCCCAGCACGAGGCGGCGATGGGCCATATCGAACTCGCCCGCTGGCCAGATGCGATTCTCATCGCACCCGCCACTGCCAACACGCTGGCCAAGCTGGCGCAGGGCATGGCCGATGACCTGCTGAGCACGCTCTGTCTCGCCACCGACAAGCCGCTGTTCGTGGCCCCCGCCATGAACCGCCTGATGTGGGCACACGCTGCGAGTCAGGCCAACATCGCGACGCTGCAAAAGCGCGGCGTCGTCACGCTCGGCCCCGGCTCGGGCGCACAGGCCTGTGGCGAAACCGGCGACGGCCGCCTGATGGAACCCCAGATGATTTTCGACGCTGTCACATCCGCCCTCAACACGCCGCAAGACCTCACGGGCCTGCATGCCGTGGTCACCGCCGGACCCACCCGCGAGCCGCTCGACCCGGTGCGCTTCATCACCAGCCGCTCGTCCGGCAAACAGGGCTATGCGGTGGCCGCCGCCCTGGTCGCGCGCGGCGCCAAGGTCACGCTGATCTCGGGCCCGACCCAGCTCGACACGCCGGCGGGACTGACGCGCATCGATGTCGAGAGCGTCGAGCAAATGCTGGGCATGAGCCTGGCGGTTGCGGCCGAAGCGCAGATTTTTATCGGTGCTGCGGCCACCGCCGACTATCGCGCGACCCACATCGCGCCCGAGAAGATCAAGAAATCCGGCGAGAGCATGAGCCTGATGCTGACCAAGAATCCCGATGTGCTCGCGCGCGTCCGCGAGGCCTTTCCCAAACTTTTCATGGTCGAGTTCACGGCAGAGACCGAGAACCTCGCCGAACACGCGCAAGCCCTGCTCGCCCGCAAGCAGCTCGATCTCGTCGCCGCCAACTCGGTTGCCGACGGCAAGGGTTTTGGCGCTGACGACAACGCGCTGTCGCTGTTCTGGCAAGGCGGCGGCGCCGAGATCGCCAGTGCGCCCAAGCGCGATACCGCACGCGCCCTCGTCGAACACATCGCCACCCTCTACCGCAGCAAGCACTCATGAAATCCATCCAGCTCAAGATTCTCGACCCGCGCGCCGCCGCACCCGCTTATGCCACGCCGGGCGCGGCGGGTCTCGACCTGCGCGCGCTGCTGGACGCACCGCTGGTGCTCGAACCGGGGCAGACCACGCTGATCAAGACCGGGCTTGCGATCTACATCGGCAACCCGCATTTCGCGGCGATCATCCTGCCGCGCTCGGGCCTGGGCCATAAGCACGGCATCGTGCTCGGCAACGGCACCGGGCTGATCGACAGCGACTACCAGGGCGAGCTGATGGTGAGCTGCTGGAACCGCGGACAGACCGCCTTCACCATCAACCCCGGCGAGCGCATCGCCCAGCTGGTGATCGTGCCGGTGCTGCAGGCCACCTTCGAGGTGGTCGGCGAGTTTCATGCCGCGTCCGATCGCGGTGCGGGTGGCTTTGGCTCCACTGGCACCGTGTAGTTTTTCTCACCCTCGCATCCAGCCAGAGACTTATCGACATGCAACAGGCGCAACACATTGCCCAGGTGCTCACCGAAGCGCTGCCCTACATCCGGCGCTTTGCGGGCAAGACCTTCGTGGTCAAGTACGGCGGCAACGCGATGAAGGGCGACGACATGATCCAGTCCTTCGCGCGCGACATCGTGCTGATGAAGGCGGTCGGCATGCACCCGGTGGTGGTCCACGGCGGCGGCCCGCAGATCGGCGCGCATCTGGAAAAGCTCGGCAAGACCAGCACCTTCGTCGAAGGCATGCGCGTCACCGATGCCGAGACCATGGATGTGGTCGAGATGATGCTGGGCGGGCTGGTCAACAAGGCCATCGTCTCGGCCATCAACCAGCAGGGCGGGCAGGCCGTAGGACTCACCGGCAAGGATGGCGGGCTGATTCGCGCGAAGAAGCTCACCATCAAGGGGCAGGACATCGGCCAGGTCGGCGAAGTCGACGCCATCGACCCGCGCGTGGTGCATCACCTTGAAACTGGCGGCTTCATCCCGGTGATCGCCCCAGTCGGCGTCGGCAGCCTCGGCGAGGCGTACAACATCAACGCCGATCTCGTTGCCGGCAAGCTCGCCAGCGTGCTCAAGGCCGAAAAGCTGATGCTGCTCACCAATGTGCAGGGCGTGAAGGACAAGGCGGGCAACGTGCTCACCGGCCTGAGCGTCGGGCAGGTGCAGGCGCTGATCGACGACGGCACCATCTACGGCGGCATGCTGCCAAAGATCCAGTGCGCGCTCGATGCAGTGAACTCGGGCGTGAAAACCGCCGTCATCATCAACGGCGAACTCGAACACTCGGTGCTGCTGGAACTGTTCACCAACAATGGCATCGGCACGCTCATCAAAAGCCATTAAGGCCACGCGCGGCAAGCCGAAAGTCATCGCCGCCGAGCTGTGGACGGCGGGGCAGCGGCGCGCGACAACCATCCACGAGATCAGTTATCGCGCCTGCTTCAAGCCGCAGCTGCCGGCGTATTTCATCGAGCGTCACACCCAGCCAGGCGATCGGGTCTACGACCCTTTCAGCGGACGCGGCACCACTGCGATCGAGGCCGCGCTGCACGGTCGCAAGGTCATTGCCAATGACATCAATCCGCTCTCGGCCTTGCTGGCGCAACCTCGCCTCGCACTGCCGCAACTCGACGCGATTGCCGAGCGCCTCGCACAAATCCCCAAGCACATCGCCGGTCGCGCGCCGCCGCTGGCGATGTTCTATGAGCGCAAGACCTTGCGTGAGCTGATGGCGCTGCGTGATTGGCTGTTGCGACGCCGCGAATCGGGCGAGGCCGACACGCTCGACGGCTGGATCGGCATGGTCGCCACCAATCGGCTCACCGGCCATTCGCCAGGCTTTTTCAGCGTCTACAGCTTTCCGCCAAACCAGGCTGTGACGGCAGCGCGACAGACCCGCATCAATGCCCAGCGCGCGCAGAAGCCGGTGTATCGGGATACCCACGCGCTGATTCTCAAGAAGAGTGCGCAGCTTTTGCGCGGCTTGAGCGCAGAGCAGACCAAGGCCTTGCGCAAGGCACAAAAAACGGCGCGCTTTCTCACCGGCGACGCGCGCCACACGGCGCAGATCAAGAGCAGTAGCGTCGCCCTCACCGTCACCTCGCCGCCGTTTCTCGACGTGGTGGATTACGCCGGCGACAACTGGCTGCGCGGCTGGTTCAACGGCCTGCCGGTGAAGCGCATCGCTGCTGCCATGACCGTGCCGCGCACCGTGCCGCAGTGGTCGCTGGTGATGGCCGAGGTATTGCAGGAGCTGTTTCGCATCACCCGCCCCGGCGGTGTGGTGGCGTTTGAAGTCGGCGAGGTGAAGAAGGGCGCGATCAAGCTCGACGAGGTGGTGGTGCCGCTTGGTATTGCTGCAGGGTTCGTGGCCGAATCAGTGCTCATCAACACCCAACGCTTCACCAAGACGGCGCACATCTGGGGTGTGGCCAACAACGCCGACGGCACCAACAGCAACCGTATCGTGGTGTTCCGCAAGCCCGAGCGCCCGCGGTGAGCCCGACGCTGGTGGTCGGCATCAAGCCCTGGAAGCGCTGGCAGATCACGCCCTTTCTGCAGGCGGATTACGCGCCACTGCACTACCTGCCCAGCGCGCACGCAGCTTTGCGTCATCCTGCACTTGCGGGCCGCACCATCGTGATCTGGGCCGCGCGCGAGCCTGCCGGTTTTGCCGAGGCTATCGCGCAACAAGGTGCCACGCTGGTGCGGATGGAAGACGGCTTCATCCGCTCGGTGGGTCTGGGCAGCAATCATGTCGGTGGCAGCTCGCTGGTGGTGGACAAGACCGGCATCTACTTCGACCCGCGCACGTCCTCGGCGTTGGAAACCCTGTTGCAGGACGAAACACCCGACACTGCGCTGCTGCAACGTGCCGCGCTGCTGCGGCAGCAACTGGTGCAGCACGGCCTGACCAAATACAACGTCGGCAGCCGTGCGCCGATCGTGATTGCCGCGCAGCAGGGGCAGGCGCGCCTGCTGGTACCGGGCCAAGTGGAAAACGACGCCTCGCTGCGCTGCGGCTCGCCAGTGGTGTACGGCAACTTGCAGCTGTTGCAGCAGGTGCGCGCCGCACATCCCAAGGCCTGGATCGTCTACAAGCCACACCCCGATACCGAGGCCGGCACGCGACCGGGCCACGTCAGGGACGCGCTCGTGCTGCGACACGCTGACCAGATCGTGCGCGGGGTGTCGGTGACGGCGCTGTTCCCGCACATCGATGCGGTGCACACCATGACCTCTCTGGTGGGCTTCGAGGCACTGCTGCGCGGCGTGCCGGTGACCTGTTGGGGCTTGCCGTTCTACGCCGGCTGGGGCCTGACCGAAGACCATCTACCCGCGCCGCGCCGCAGCCGCCGCCTGACGCTCGATGCCCTCGTCGCCGGCACACTGATCCACTATCCCCGCTATCGTCATCCCCATACCGGCCTGCTCTGCGAGGCCGAAGACCTGGTGCAGGCACTCTCCATCCTCGGTACCGCCAACGCAGGCCGGCAACGCTCGCGGCTGCGACGGCTGCTGCGCCAGGGTCTGGGCCTGATCCGTTCCTGGCGCACGGCCCCTGCACATGACAATCGCTAAAACGCCCCCGCTGAAAGTTTGCTTTGACGCCACCCGCCTGCGCGCACGACTGGCCTTGGGCGTACCCACGGGCATCGACCGCGTCGATCTCGCCTACCTGCAAGCCCTGCGCAGCCACCCACGCGTGCAGTTGCAACTGGCCGCCTACGGGCCGCTCGGCGTGCAGGTGCTGAAACCGGCCGCCGCACAACGGCTGGTGACCGAAGTGGTGCAGCGCTGGCAGCCTGTAGCGGGCAACGAGCAGCCCCGCTTCACGGCACTGCGGCAATGGCTGCAATCACCCGCACTTACCCCGCGCCCGCTGCTGCCCACCGAGCCCATCGCAACCGGGGTTTCCCGCAGCCGGGTGGCATCCGTCGCCGAAGCCTTCGCACCCGCCATCAAGCCCGCGTCGTCAACGGTCTACGTCAACACATCCCACGGCCAGCTCTATCGACCCGCCTATGCGCACTGGCTGCGCCGCACCGGCCTGCGCGGCGTGTTCTTCGTGCATGACCTGATCCCGATCGAGTACCCGGAATACAGCCGCCCCGCCGAACCCGCCCGCCACGCCGCGCGGCTCGCCACCATCGCGGCGCATGCGCGCTGCGTGCTGGTCAATTCGGCTGCCACCCGCAACAGCTTGCAGGCCTACTGGGCGGCGCTCGATGTGTCGATGCCGACCATCGTCGTGGCACCGCTCGGGGCGGGTCTCGATCCCCCCGTGCCCTGGCGAACGCCGCCCTGCGCCGAAGTGCCTTACTTCGTCGCACTCGGCACCATCGAGCCGCGCAAGAACCACACCCTGCTGCTGACGCTATGGCGGCAGATGGTTGAGACCGACCCCGCCACCGCGCCCCGCCTGGTGCTGGTGGGCAGGCGCGGCTGGGAGAACGAAACCGTGTTCAACCTGCTGGATCGCTCGCCCGGCCTCGCGCGCCACGTCATCGAATGCGCGGGCCTGGGCGATGCCGAACTGCTCGCCCTGCTGCGCGGCGCTCGCGCACTGCTCAACCCCTCGTTCGCCGAAGGCTTCGGCCTGCCGGTGGCCGAGGCGTTGGCTGCCGGGGTGCCGGCACTGGCGTCGGCGCTGCCGGCGCATCGCGAGGTGGGCGGCGACTGCGCCGACTATTTAAGCCCGCTCGATGGCGCAGGCTGGCTGGATGCGATCCAGACGTTCTCGGCTCGCGTATCGCCACGGCGTGACGATGCCCTGCGGCGGCTGGCTAGTTACCGGCCGCCCAGCTGGCAGCAGCATCTTGAGATTCTCTGGCAGGCGCTCGACACCCCGGTATGAATGACCGACGGGCGCGCACGGCCCCATCGCCACTAGACTTGTCACGATGACGACTCGACTCCTCTACCGGCTCCGGCCTGCCCTCCACACTCACGGCATCGCCCTGCTCGCCGCCAGCCTGCTGGCGGGCTGCGCTGCGCTGCCCAGCGCCGGGCCAGACCGCGGCGATATCGACCATCAGCAGCGGCAATCCCGGCAGCCCGCCTTCGAGCTAATCGACATCGGCAGCGCGAGCGCGGCAGCGACCCAGGCGAGTACGCCACCCGGCTTCGCGGCGCGTTTCGGCGACAGCCCCACACCGCCGCCAGTGGTGGTCGGCGTGGGCGATGGCGTGGTGGTGGATATCTGGGAGGCCGGGTCGGACACGCTGTATTCCACCCGGCCGACCACCACCGTGGCCGCGGTCAGCAGCTCGGCGGCCCGAAACGTGACGCTGAGCGAGCAGATCGTAGACGCGGACGGAACCATCCACCTGCCGTTTGCCGGACGCGTGCACGTGCTCGGGCGCACCGGCATGGAGGTGGAGCAGCTGCTGTCGCAAGCCCTGGTCGGCAAGGCCGCGCGCCCGCAGCTGGTGGTGCACCTGCGCAACAACGCCGCCACGGTGACGGTGGCCGGCGATGTGGCCGGCGGCAGCCGCGTGCCGCTATCGGCGCGCGGCGAGCGTGTGCTCGACGTGATTGCCGCCGTCGGCGGCGTGCGCGCGCCGGTCTACGAAACGCGGCTGCAGCTCACCCGGGGCGGCGAAACTGTCACGCTGCCGCTGCTGCGGGTGCTGCAAGACCCGCGCGAGAATATCTTCCTCAAGCCTGGCGATCTTCTGGTCGCCACCCGCCAGACGCAGAGTTTCACCGCCTTCGGCGCCACCGGCCGCAACGCGCAGATCGAGTTCGGCGCCGAGCACATTTCTCTGATCGAGGCGGTCGCCAAGACCGGCGGCCTGCTCGACAGCCGTGCCGATCCGCGCGGGGTTTACCTGTTTCGCTACGAGCCGCGCGCCGTGGTCGAGGCACTGCAGGTGGTGCCCCTGCAAAGCACGCCTGAACAGGACGAAGTGCGCGTGGTTTATCGGCTCGACATGGCACAGGCCCAGAGCTATTTCATTGCGCAGCGCTTCGCGATGCGCGACCGCGACATTGTTTACGTCTCCAGCGCGGCCACCAGCGAACTGCAAAAGTTTCTGGAGCTGGTCGGCCTCGTCACCCAGCCGGTGATTCAGGGCGCGGTGGTTCGCGGGGCGCTGAAATGAGCAACCCGAACGCCCACAACACTCGGCGCGGCGTGACCGGCTGGGTGCAGCTGCACCTCGGCTCGCTGCTGTGCGTCGGGCTGCCCACGCTCGTCACCGCGCTGTATTTTTTCGTGATCGCCGCGGACCTCTACGCCAGCGAGGCGAGCTTCGTGGTGCGCTCGCCCTCGGCCGTGCAGATCGGCGGTCTGGCCAGCCTGCTGCAAGGGGCCACACCCGGCGGCGGTCAGCAGGATGTGTACACCGTGCAGGTGTTCGCCACCTCGCGCGACGCCTTGGCACAGCTCGGCAAGCAGGTCGATCTCAAGGCCATTTTCAACCGCCCCGAAGCAGACTTTCTCGCCCGCTATCCCAACCCCATCCACTGGGATAACGCCGAGGATTTCTACCGCTACTTCCAGCAGCGCGTCGAGGTGATCTACGACACCACGACCGGCATCAGCACGCTGACGGTGAAAGCCTTCCGCGCGGACGATGCGCAGGCGATCGCCAACGGTCTGCTGCTGATGAGCGAGCAACTGGTGAACCGGCTCAACCAGCGTGCCCACGCCAATGCGGTGCGTGATGCCGAAGCCGAAGTCGCCGCCGCCGAGGCCGAGGTCACCGATGCGCAGCGCAGCGTGCTCGACTATCGCAACCGCGAGTCGCTGCTCGACCCCGGCAAGTCGTCCGGCGCGATCTTCGAAGCGCAGGCCCGCACCGAGGCCGAGCTGACCCTCACCCGCACGCGTCTGGCCGAGCTGCTGCGCAACGCGCCGCAAAGTCCCTTGAAGAGCGATCTCGAAAACCACGTCCGCGCACTGGAGCAGCAGCTTGCCAGCCAGCGTGCGCGGCTCACCGGTGGCGACAGCGCCATGGCGCCGAAGCTCTCGGCTTTCGAGCAGCTGTCACTGCGCAAGGAGTTCGTTACCAAGAAGCTCGCCTCGTCGCTCGCCTCGCTCGAGGCCGCCCGCGCCGAATCGCGCCGCCAGCAGATCTACCTCGAACGGGTGGTCGAAACCAGCCTGCCCGACCGCGCCCTGTATCCACGTAGATGGCGTGCGGTGCTAATCGTGCTCGTCAGCAGCTTCCTGCTCTTCTCCATCGGCAAGCTGCTGGTGGCCAGCGTGCGGGAACATGCACAGCAGTGAGCTGCACTCGCCTGCAGGGCGGGTGAAGTCCGGCCTGCCCTCGGGCCTTCTCGATGCCGCCCGACTGCAACTGATCGTCATCGGCGCGTTGATGATGCGGGAGATTCACACCCGCTACGGCCGCGAGAATCTGGGCTTCATCTGGCTCATCGCCGAGCCTTTCATTTTCTGCATGGGCGTCATCGGCGTGTGGAGCGCCCTGCACGGCAGTGTCGAACACGGCGTGCCCATCCTCGCCTTCGTGCTCACCGGCTACATGCCGCTCACCTTGTGGCGACACTGCGTACAGCGGGCCGTGCACTGCTTTCGCGCCAATGCCTCGCTGCTCTACCACCGTCAGGTCCGCATGCTGGATCTCCTGATCGCGCGCATCGTGCTCGAGGTCTACGGCGCGCTGATCGCTTACGCGGTAATCGCCTTCCTCTTCTGGGCGCTGGGGCTTTACGAGCTGCCAAAGGACTGGGGACTGTTCTACATGGGCTGGGCCTACATGATCGCCTTCTCGGCCGGCCTCGGTCTGGTGATGGGCTGCATCAGCGAGATGGCCGAATGGTCCGAGAAGCTGGTGGGGCCGTTCATGTATTTCCTGTTGCCCATCAGCGGCGTGTTCTTCATGGCCGACTGGCTGCCGGAGCGCTACCGCGAATGGGCGCTGTACGTGCCGACGCTGAACGCCTTCGAGATGATCCGTGGCGGGCAGTTCGGCCCGTCGGTGCGGGTGCATTACGACCTCGCCTACACCACTTGGGTCTGCGTCATCCAGATCGCCCTGGGCCTGATGCTCTGCCGCCGCGTACATCGACATCTGGTGATCGAATGATCCGCGTGCAAAACCTGCACAAGACCTATCCCGGTCGCCACGGGCCACATGTCGTGCTCGACGACGTCAATGTCGAAGTGGCACCCGGCACGCGGCTGGCCGTGCTGGGCCGCAATGGTGCGGGCAAATCGACGCTGATCCGCCTCATCGGCAAAGTCGAACTGCCCGACCACGGCCGCGTGGTGCACGAGATGTCGGTGTCTTGGCCGCTGGGGTTCTCCGGCAGTTTTCAGGGCAGCCTGAGCGGCCTCGACAACGTGCGTTTCATTGCCCGCATCTATCGCAGCGACTATGCGCAGCTGCGGGCATTCGTCGATGACTTCGCCGAGCTGGGCGACTTTCTGTACCAACCGGTCAAGACCTATTCCTCCGGCATGCGCGCACGCCTCGCGTTCGCTCTGTCGCTGGCCATCCAGTTCGACTGCTATCTGGTCGACGAGGTCATCATGGTCGGCGACCAGCGTTTTCACGCGCGCTGCCGCGAGGCCTTGTTCGACCGCAGTGCGGGCCTGGCGCTGGTACTGGTGTCGCACGATGTCAGTTTCGTTCGCCAGACCTGTGATTCGGCGTTGGTGCTGAGTAACGGCAAAGCGCAGTTCTACAGTGATCTCGACGAGGCACTCAACGTGTATCAATCCCAGTGAGCACTCTCCCTACAGCGGGTTCGCGTGGCTCGGTGTTGATCGACGCCTACAACCTCGATCTCTCCCGCGGCACCGGTGTGGCCACCTATGCCCGCAACCTCAGCTACTGCCTGAAGTCGCTCGACTACGAGGTCGGCATCCTGCACGGGCGGCGCATTGCCTCGCCGGCGGATCCGCTGCTGCGGGAAGTGACCTTCTTCGACAGCGAAATCAAGGCACCGGCCTGGCGGAACCGGCTCAAGGCGGTTTCGGAATACTTCACCAGTCCCTTGAACCTTGCGAGCGTGGCCAAACCGGTCACCCTCACGGAACTGGTGATCGCCCCCGAACAGCGGCGGCGCATGGCACATCACGATGCCCTCTGGAACGTGCCGGATGTCTATGCCAGGGCACAACGCCAGTTCACCAACTGGCGCAGCTTCCACTCCGTGCGCCTGCCCGAGCAGCCGAAACTGGCGCACTGGACCTACCCCTTGCCGATGCGGGTCGAAGGCGCGCTCAACATCTACACGCTGCACGATCTGGTGCCGCTGCGGCTGCCCTACACCACGCTGGACCGCAAGCGCCGCTACCTGCGGCTGGTGCGACGCATCGCAGCCGTAGCGGACCACATCGTCACCGTCTCGGAGTGCTCGCGGCGCGACATCATCGAGTTGCTCGGCGTGCCGCCCGAGCGAGTCACCAATACCTATCAGGCGGTCACCCTGCCTGCACATCTGCTCACCAAGCCGCAGGCGCTCGCGGAGCAGGAAGTGGCAAGCACCTATCGCCTCCCCGCCCAAGGTTATTTTCTCTATGTCGGCGCCATCGAGCCCAAGAAAAACATCGCGCGCTTGATCGAAGCCTATCTGGCCAGTGGTACCACGGCCCCGCTGGTGCTGGCGGGGCCGCGCGCCTGGAAATCCGATGAAGAGCTGCGACTTTATCTGGCACAGGAGCGCCGGCTGCGCGACCGCATCTACGTGCTGGACTACGTGCCCTTGTCATCGCTGGTCAGTCTGATGCGCAGCGCGCGCGCCGTGCTGTTCCCCTCGGTCTACGAAGGCTTTGGTCTGCCGGTACTGGAGGCCATGCTGCTCGGCACACCCGTGCTCAGCGCCAACACCGGCTCCATCCCCGAGATCGCCGGCGATGCGGCACTGCTGGTCGACCCCTATGACGGACAGGCCCTGGCCGAAGGGATTCGCGCCCTGGATGGCAACGACGCATTGCGTCGCGATCTCATCGCCCGCGGCACACAGCGCGCCGCACTTTTTTCGCCCGAGCGTTACGCCGAGCGGGTGGGCGCGCTCTACGACCGGCTGATGGAAAAGCCGTCTTGAGTCGGGGCATCTACAGCATCAAGACGCTTTCGAAGTGTCCAGAATCCCTAGCCCCATCCGGGCGGCAAGGGGCCTCCGGTATCCCCGCATGAAAAACTTCTTCTCGCGATTTTCCCGCCCTCAGCCGCCGCCCGCTGCCCCTTCAACGACACCGGAAGACCGCGAACGGCTAGCGCGCATCGAGGCACAGCTGGTACGCACGGGAGATCGGCTGGAATCGCTCGGCCGCATCGAACGCCAGCTGTTGCGCAGCGGGGTGCAGCTGGACTTTCTCAACACCCACGGCGCCAGTTATCTCGGTGACGGCATTGCGCTGACCCACCTGCCCGACGAGACGCCGATCTTCATCAATTCGAACGATTACGGGTCACCGATGAACTTCCTGAGCGGCGGCCGCTATGAGGAAGACAACATCTCTCTGCTGCTGAGCTTCGTCGATGACGCCACCGTGTTCGTCGATGTCGGGGCCAACCTGGGATTCTTCTCGCTGCGGGTCGCACAGCGGGTGCGCGAGGGCAGCGGCAAGGTGCACGCCTTCGAGCCGCAGCCCCGCATGCTGGAACTGCTGCGCCGCACCTTGCATCTCAACGGCCTGTCGCAATGCGTGCAGTCGTATCCGTTCGCACTGTCGGACCGTCCCGGCACGGCGCTATTCGAAATACCGCTGGGTCACAAAGGCGCCGGCCACATCCCGTCGGCGCTCACCGAGCGCTGGCAGTCGCGTCTCGATGAGCCGACCGAAGCACAGGAGATCGAGCTGTGCGTGTTCGATACCGTGGTGCCGGCCGACTTCCAGTGCGATCTGGTCAAGATCGACGTCGAGGGCCACGAACTCGAAGTGTTGCGCGGCATGCAGGCTGTGCTGGCGCGCTCGCCCAAGGCTGGCGTGCTGTTCGAGAAGATGATCCGTGACTACGGCAACGAGCGGGCGCTGTGGCAGTTCTTCGAGCAACTCGGCATGCGCGTCTACGGAGTCGGCGACGAGGCGACGCTGCTGCCTTTCACGACCGTCGACGCACTGATCGCCTGGGACGGCGGCAATGTATTCGCCTCGCGCGATGCGAGCCTGATGGAGAACCGGCGGCGGCGGCGCTTTCGCATTACGCCGCGGCAGCTGCGCATCGCCGGTGCCGCGCAGTGGCCCGATCGCGCAGACCTCACGGCGCCGGTCATCATCGAGGGACGGGAGACGCTCGTCTTCGGCCCGTACTGGTCACTGGCACGCGGCCGCTGGCGGCTGACGCTGGTCGGGGACTGCGACCAGACCATCGACGCCATCATCAAGGACCGTGTCGGCCTGCTGGAAGTCGCACGTCTGCGCCTGGCACCGGGGCAACGCCAGGCCGAGTTCCAGTGCGACCACGATCTGGTGCAGTTCGAATGCGTGCTGCACGCCATCGACATGCAGCAGACACAACTGCGTTTGGTGAGTCTCGACTTCGAGCGCACCGACGGCCATGCCGCGCTCGACCTCCCGACACCTTCGGCCCTTGCCGAACCTGCCGCCGCGCCGACGATCGTGCGCCTGCCCGAGATTCCGCCGCGGCTGGACGAGGCGCTGCGTGCACCGCTGCGCGCGCGGCCCCGAATGACGGTGTTTTCCAACTGCCAGGGCGAAGGTGTCGCGAGCGCGATACAGACCTTCATCGGCGGACGGATGCCGACCATCCACGCGGTCGGCCAGCTCGCACTCGACAACCCCGCGCTGCTGGTCGAGCCACTGCGTGAACTCGCACGTCACCACGACGTGATCCTGATGCAGCCGGCACTCGCCGCACTCGCGCTGCCGCATCTGCCCGAACTCGAACAGCGCATCCAGCGGTTTCCGAACATCACCTTCCCAGCGTTCCACCCCGACATCTGCTACGTGCTGCGCGGCCACGGCAAGACGCATCTCGACGGCCCCGCGGGGCCATACCACTCGTCGATCGCCTACAACGCCTGGCGGGTGGGGATGAACGTGCGCGAGACGCTCGACCTGTTCCGCGATGAGGTCTACCAGACGCTGCGCTTTCACGATTACTGGGACGCCTCCGCGACGCGGCTGTGTGCCGAAGGCCAGGCCGCCGGCCTGCCGCTCGAAGGCCTGCTGGCGCGCTGGCGCCTGCGTGGTTGCTTCATGCACGCGCACAACCATCCGACGGTCGGCGTGCTCGTCGATGTGGCCCGCGCGCTGCTTCTGCGCATGGGCGTCGATGTGCCTGCCGTCGAGCCGGCGGACTTCCTGCACGACGCACTGGCCAGCGGGCCGGTATGGCCGGTGTATCCGGAGCTCGCCGCGCGTCTCGGCGTGCCCGGCAGCTATACCTTCAAGGCCAGCAACGGCAACCAGAGCGTACGCACGGCGCTGCGACTGTTCGACCTGGAGGCGATGGTCGAGGAGTCCTTCGCCGCGTTCGCCAGCGTCGGCCGCGACGAGCTGCGCTGCGACCGGCCGTTTTCCGACCGCTACCGCGAGGTGTTCGGTGACGCCGCGCGGCAGCGCACGCGCCCCACCCCGCTGCCTGCGGCCGCACCGCCCACGGGCGTGCACCCGTATGCGCACCTGCCGCCGCAGCACTTCTGGCGCAGCGCGGTCGCGAAACTGCCGATGGCCGAGGTCGATCCGGTGATCGGCACGCCACGATTCCAGATCGACGCCCGCACGCGCGTCGCGACGGCCGGCAGCTGTTTCGCACAGCACATCTCGCGTCGCCTGCAGCAGCGGGGTTTCGCTTATCTCGTCACCGAACCCGCGCCACCGGCGCTGGATGCGGACGCCGCGACACGGCACCACTACGGCGTCTATTCCGCACGCTACGGCAACCTCTACACCGCGCGGCAGCTGCTGCAACTGTTCGAGCGGGCATATGGCGAGTTCCTGCCCGGTGAAACCGCATGGCTGCGACCCGACGGCCGGCTGGCGGACCCTTTCCGCCCCGAGATAGCACCAGACGGCTTTGCTGATCTGGACAGCCTGTTGGCATCGCGCCACGAACACCTGGCCGCCGTGCGTGCCTTGTTCGAGACAGTGGAAGTTTTCGTCTTCACGCTGGGGTTAACCGAAGCCTGGCGCTCGAAAGCCGATGGTGCCGTGGTGCCGCTCGCCCCCGGCGTGGTGGCGGGAGACGCGGACGCGGATCTGTATGAATGGGTCAATTTTGGCGTCGCCGAAGTCATGGCCGATCTCGACGTCTTCGTCGCCAAACTGGCGCACGTCAACCCCGGCGCAAAAGTGCTCTTCACGGTTTCACCGGTGCCGCTGGCGGCCACCTATGACGAGGCACACGTGCTGTCGGCTACCACCTACAGCAAGTCGGTACTGCGGGTCGCAGCCGCGGAAATGGCGCGGCGGCATGCGCAGTGCAGCTACTTCCCGTCGTACGAAATCATCACCGGCAACTTCAGCCGCGGAGCTTATTTCGGAGCCGACCTGCGCTCGGTGAACGCGGCGGGTGTGGATCACGTCATGCGCCTGTTCTTTGCGCACTACGCGCCATCCGGTGTCAATGCCGCGGTGGATGCCGAACTGCTGCAGGAGGCAGAAAGCAACTATCACATCGTGTGTGAGGAGCAGCGGCTGGAACCGGCGCAGCGGTGATGCGCGTCGCGCGCCGGATCAGCGACGCGCTTTGAGCACCGCGGCCGCCAGGTCCGCGGCAGCGAGCTCGCGCTGCACACCGCCGCCCGTGCCCGATCGCCACAGCAGATAGTCGCTGTGAGCGGTGTTCAAACCAAGCTTGGGAAACACGCTGGGAAAACTCGGCAGGTGGTCGCCATAAAAGCCCAGCACGGCGGGCGCGCTTTGCGCTTCCAGCGCGCTGCGCAGGATCTCGATCATCTGATCGGCGTGCACGAGGCTGGCGAGGTAGTGGTTGAGCGCCATGCGTTCGCTTTCATCGAGCGGCAAGGCATCGAGCGCGCCGATTCCTGGGTCGGGTGCGCCGCCCCAGGGGCCGTGGTTTTCCATGGTGATGACGAACAGGAAGAGTTTCGGCCCGTACTCGCGGATCAGCCGGGCGGCGACGTGCGCCACGTCGACGTCCGACACATAGCCGTTGATGCGGACGGCGTCGGTGAACTGTTCCTCGCCGAGAAACAGGTCGAAGCCCAGGTTAGGCATCACCCGATCGCGGCGATAGAAACGGCGGTCGAACGGGTGCAGGCAGATGGTCTTGTAGCCCTCGCGGCGCATCGTCCAGGCAATGGATTCGATGGCCTGGTCGGCGAAACGGTAGTAGGGATTGAATCGGTCGAACCCGATCTGCTGCTCGCCCGCACCGGTGAGTACCGCGAACTCGGTACGCACCGTATTGGCGCCGAAACTCGGCACCGCGAACCGACCCCATTGCAGCCCGTCGCGACAAGCGCGGTCGAACGCGGGCAGCAGCGCCGGCGAGATACCGGGGTGCAGGCGGCGGGCATCGAAGAAGGATTCGTTCTGCACCAGTACGACCGGCCCACAGGCTGGGGCCGGCTCCGTCACCGTGTGGGTGGCAGGCGGAATCAAGGGCTCACGCCGCGCCACACGCTCGCTGTGGGCGAACAGGCCATAAAGCAGAATCGTGGCGAGCGACCCGTGTGCGGCGCTATCACGCGTGGGGTCGGCGGTGAGCTGCTGCCGCAAGCCCTGATAAATGCGTGGCAGCAGGAACCGCCCCGCGCGTGCGGCAAGCACCGCGATGGCAATACAGAACACCGACAGCCAGAGATTGACCTGCCATGCCGCCGTTTCGAACCGGATCACCAGTGCAAAAAATCCGAGGGTAGCGAGCGCCGCCAGTATCAGCGGCGCCTTGTGCGGAAACGGCATGGCCAGCTGCGGGTGGCGAAAAATATCGAACGCCTGGAACACATCGGTGAACACGATGGGTTCGGCCAGCACCCGCCGCTTGTCGCGGTCGGCGCGGGCCCAGCCAGCACCGGCTGCCAGCGTGACCACACCCGCCAGCAGCGGCCGGGCGGAAAGCACCAGAATGGTGGCGAACAAGGCGGCAGGCAGCAGCGCATCCATGAACAACGCCGGCGAAAACCGCCAGCGCGTGCCTGCAGCCCGGCGCGGCAGCCACCACCCCCCGAACAGCAGGGCTAGCGCGGCGCCCCACTGCGCTTCAGCAGGACTCATGGCACGGTGCGCCTCTCAAACCGGCGTCACGTTTGCCGCTCGTGCGGCCTCTGCTGACGGCCACGCCGGTCGCGCATTGTCCTCTTCGTTGCTGACGCCCGTCATCGCAGACCAGTCGGCTTGCAGGGCGGCCGCGTGCTCGAGCCGGGCGACAGCACCCTCAACGGCCAAGGTAATGCCTTGGGCACTGTAGAAACCGCCGTTGATCTGGGTGCGCGCCGCCACCATCCGGCGAAAAGCCTCGAACAGCACAGGCTCGGGCGGCTGCGGGTGCTGCCAGAACACATCGATACCCTGCTGCGCGGTCAACCCCGGCAGGTCATAAATGGCCGTGCCGAGCGCGATGACGGGCACCCCCGATGCCAAGGCTGTAATGCCGATCGTGCTGTTGACGGTGACCAGGCCGCGCGCGGCCTGCACCAGCGGTGGCGGGCTGCCATCGCGCAGGAACACCACGCGCTTTGCCAGATGCAGTTCATCCGACCACTGCGCGACCTTTTTGGCGAGGTTGGCTGGGCCGTAATCCAGCGGGTGCTCGGTCAATACGAGCAGGGTATCGGCGGGGGCATGACGGGCAAACGACTGCATGACCGAGGCAATCGCCGAAGACATGCCGCCTGGCGAGGCATGGAATCGAATCTGCGAATCGGCATCCAGCTGCAGCGGAAAGACGAAATAAGGCGCCGTGCCTTGCCAGAGTGCTGCGGCACGCTGGTTGGTCTGTTTACGGGCCAGCAGTTTGGCCGGCAGGCGACGCGCGCCGACAACGTACTCGCGCAAGGGATGCCAGGGCCGGTGCGTGCGGTAGTGCGGGAACCGCCAGCGACCCAGCGCCACGCGCAGGTTGTAGTGCACATCTTCAGCAGCACGGCGGCTGAAGCTGGATGGGATGGCTCGGCCGGGCTCGAAGGGCGGCAGGGCGGTCGCCAGACGCAGGATTTCATCCGCATGCCGCGGCAACGTCGAATGGCCGTTGACGCCCCCTTCTTCCATCGTCACGAAGTGCGGGCGTAGATAGCCTTCTTCGAAGACATGCACGCTGATACCACGCGCCCGTGCGAGCCGTATGGCCACTGTGTGCATCGGGCGGCAGTCGCCGAAAAGGATGAGGTGGGTGATTCCCCAGACCTTCAGATGCTCGATCAGGAACTGGGGCCACTGTCCCGGCTCGCCGGTGAAATCGACGCCACCGGGCAGTGCCCAGAAGCAGCGGTCTCCACCGTTGAAATGGATGCGATGAACGACATGGCCACGCTGATCCAGGGTGCGGCCCAGTTCGGCGAAGAAATGGCTGATCTGTCCCTGCAGAAACAGGATGCGGAGAGGTTTCAAGGTTTCAATGACCCGGTCGCAAGCTGTCATGACATACGCTGGCGTCGAGCATCCTGGGAGCACCGGATTCGCGTGGAGTCAGCCATTGAGCAGTCGGAAAGGCGGCACTGTTTGGGGTGAGGGGCGTTCGTCTACAACTGCCGGTGCTTCATAGCTTAAATCAAGCGCCGCCCATCAAGCCCTGTGGTACGGATGATTGGCGTTGACGCTCCAGGCCCGGTACAGCGCCTCGGCCACCACCACCCGCACCAGAGCGTGTGGCAGCACCAGTTTGGAAAGACCCCAGCTCTCGTCCGCCCGCGCCAGTACCTCCGGCGCATGACCATCCGGCCCACCGATGGCGAGGGTCACGTCGCGGCCATCCTGCAACCAGGCGCTCAGCCTTGCAGCGAGCTGCTCGGTGGTCCATTGCGTGCCGCGCTCGTCGAGCGTGACCAAGCGGGTATCGCGCGGCAGGGCTTTGAGAATTTTCTCGCCTTCGTCGCGCTTGAGGCGGGCGATGTCGGCGTTCTTGCCACGCGGGGTCACTGCGATTTCTTGCAGCGCGAACCCGTATTCCGGCGGCAGGCGCCGGGTGTAGTCGGCGAAGGCTGCGTCTACCCAGTCCGGCATTCGCGTGCCGACGGCGAGTAGGCGCAGCTTCATCTCTTAGCGCTTCTTGGCTTTCACGACCGGCTTTTTCACGGCCGACTTCTTGATGGCCTTCACCGGCGTCTTGATCACGGGCTTTTTCGCAGCAACCACTTTCTTGGCGGGTGCCTTTTTGGCAGGTGCTTTCTTGGCAACCGTTTTGGTCACGACCGCTTTTTTCGCAGCCGGCTTTTTCGCCACGGGCTTTACTGCTGTCTTGGCGGCAGGTTTGGTCGCGGCTTTCACCACCGGCTTTGCAGCAGGTTTTTTAGCGGCCGACTTCTTCGCCGGTGCAGCCTTGGCAGCGGCTTTCTTCGCAAACGGCTTTTTGCTCGGTGCCGGTTTGGCGGCTGATTTCTTCGCCGCCTTCTTCGCCATTTTCTTGGCGAGCTTCTTGGCTTTTTTGACAGCGTCGAGCTTGGGCTTGGGCTGGCCCAGATCCCACAGCTTTTCTAGCTGGTAGGTGGCGCGCGCGCTGGCCTGCATGATGTGAACGATAGTGCCGTTCAAGTCCACCAGCGCCCAGTCGCCCTGCTCCAGCCCTTGCGAACGCGGCCAGCCCACACCGGCTTCGCTGGCCTTCTGCATCACCGAATCCGCCAGCGCTTTCACGTGCCGGTTGCTGGTGCCGGTGCAGATCACCATGTGGTCGGCAATGCTGGTGAGCGGGGCGACATCGATGATCTCGATGTTGATGCCCTTCATGTCTTCGAGGGCGGCGATGGCGAGTTTGGTGAGTTCGGCGGGGGTCATTGAGGTCGGTGTGTTCCTAGTGTTTTGAGGGGGCGTCGTCGTGGGTCAGGAGTTCGATGTCTTTGGGCGTCAGCGCGTCGAGAATGGCATCGGGCAGCAGGCCGCGCACTGAAGCATCGGCCTTGAGCAGGCGGCGGATGCGGGTGGAAGAAATCTCCATCAGCGGCAGCGGCAATTCCATCCACAGACCCGCAGGCACGGTGCGGAATGCTTCGGCGGTGTCGGTGTGTCGGCCTTGCAGGATGTCGGCTTCCACCGGTGGCAGCAGCGAGGCCCCGGGGCGCGAGACGACCGCGAGATGGGCGAGTTCGAGAATCTCTTTCCACATGTGCCAGGTATGGAAATGCGCGAAGGCATCAGCCCCCAGCAGCAACACCAGCGGCGTGCGTGGCCGCCATTTCTTGAGTTCGAGCAGGGTGTCGATGGTGTAGCTCGGCCCCTCGCGACGGATCTCGCGATCGTCGGCGATCAAGCCCTTCTCTTTGGCGATGGCCATGCGCACCCACTCCAACCGCTTTTGCGGCGAGATGTGCGAGTCCGGCCGGTGCATCGGGTGCGCGGTGGGGATGAGCCGCACTTGAGCCAGATCGAGCCGCTCCATCGCTTCGAGCGCCAGGCGCAGATGGCCGTTGTGGAAGGGCGCGAACGCGCCGCCGAAAATGCCGATCGGGGTATTAGCCATTAGCGCACATGCCCGTCACCGAGAACGATCCATTTTTGGCTGGTGAGCCCTTCGAGCCCCACAGGCCCGCGTGCGTGAAACTTGTCGGTGCTGATGCCGATCTCGGCACCCAGCCCGTATTCGTAGCCGTCGGCAAAGCGCGTGCTGGCATTGACCATCACGCTCGCCGAATCCACCTCGCGCAGGAAGCGCCGCGCACGCGTGCCGTTCTCGGTGACGATGCAATCGGTGTGCGCGCTGCCGTAGGTGGTGATGTGGTCGATAGCGGCGTCGAGACCATCAACGATGCGGATCGACAACACTGGCGCCAGGTATTCCGTCGCCCAGTCTTCCTCGGTGGCGAGCTTCGCCTCGGGCAGGATGGCGCGGGTGCGCTCGCAGCCGCGCAGTTCCACCTTGTGTTCGCGGTAGCTGCGGGCGAGTTCGGGCAGCACCTTGGCCGCCACCGTCACGTCGACCAGCAGCGTCTCCATGGTGTTGCAGGTGCCGTAGCGCTGGGTCTTGGCGTTGAGCGCGACGGCGTAGGCTTTCTCCAGATCGGCCTGGCCGTCGATGTAGACGTGGCAGATGCCATCCAGATGCTTGATCACCGGCACGCGCGCGTGCTCGGCGACGAAGGCCACCAGCCCCTTGCCGCCGCGCGGAATCACCACATCGACGAACTGCGGCATGGTGAGCAGCTCGCCCACGGCGGCGCGGTCGGTGGTCTGCACCACCTGAACCGCTTCAGCCGGCAAGCCCGCCGCCAACAGCGCGCGGCGGATGGCCTGCGCAATCGCCTGGTTGGAATGCGTCGCCTCGCTGCCGCCGCGCAGGATGCAGGCATTGCCGCTCTTCAGACAGAGTGCTGCGGCATCGGCCGTGACGTTGGGGCGGCTCTCGTAGATGATGCCGACCACGCCCAGCGGCGCGCGCATCTTGCCGACCTGGATGCCACTCGGGCGGTAGGCGAGATCGGTGATGGTGCCCACCGGGTCGGGCAGTGCCGCGACTTGCCGCACGCCATCGGCCATCGACTCGACGCGGGCCTTGTTGAGTTCCAGACGATCGAGGAGTGCTGCATCGAGATTGTTGTCACGCGCGGCCTTCATGTCCTCGCGGTTGGCTTCGAGGATGGAATCCATTTCTTCCAGCAGGCGATCGGCCAGCGTGAAGAGCGCAGCGTTCTTGGTGCCGGTCTCGGCCTTGGCCACTGCGCGGCTGGCGGTGCGGGCCTTCTGGCCGACATCGAGCATGTAGGCCTTCACTTGCGCCGGTGATTCTGTTTTTGCTTTTGCCACTTTCGATTACGCCGCTTTCGCGGCCGGGAGCGCGGCCCCACTGGCCGCCAACACCAATGCTAGCAAGTCCTCCCAGGCGGCAGACTCTTGCCCCGATTTCACCGCCTGATCAACCTTGGCCAATCGCGCCAAGGCCGCCGACGGCGAGAAGCCGCGCGAGCGTCTGAGTGCCGCCTCGTACGGCCGGGCGCGCACGCCGAACAGCTTGGCTTGCGCGCAGGCGCTGTTCACGTCCTTGCTCTTCGAAAACGCTGCGCCTGCGACCGCCCAGGTGCGCAGGGCATAGGCGAGCGGGCCTTGCACGGCGAGCGCATTCACGCCCTCCTCGCGCAGGCGGCGCAGTGCGTGCGCCGCCCCCACGGCATCACCAGTGAGCATCTTGTCGATGAGGTCAAAGGCCTCGAAGCGCGAGGAATCCGCCACCGACTTCAGCAGGTCTTCCGCACTCACCTGTTGCGCGGGGAACAGCAGCGCGAGCTTCTCAATGTCTTGCATGCAGGCCAGCAGATTGCCCTCGGTGCGCTCGGCCAGCACCTGCACGGCCTCTGGGTGCAATTGCAGCTTGAGCTGCGCCGCGCGCTCGTTGATGAAGGCGGGCAGCTGCTCCGGCTTCACCGGCTCGGCATACATCGAAAGCCCCGCGGCATCGAGTGCGGAATACCAAGGCGTCTGGCGGCCCTTGTAGTCCAGCGGGTCGGCCACAATCAGCAGCAGGATGTCGCGTGCCGGCTTTTGCGCGAGTGCGGCCAGAGCCTTGGTGCCGTCTTCCGACTTGCCCATCGGCAAGTCGTCGCCGTCGTCATCGCCCTCGTCTTCATCGGCGGCGGCCTTGCCCTTTTTCTTGTGGCCGTTGGGGCCTTTGGGCATGCGCACCTCGATCACGCGGCGCTCGGCAAACAGCGACATCGAGGCGCACTCGTCATAGACCTGCTGCCAGCGGAAGCCTTGTTCGACATTGAGCGTGATGCGCTCGCTATAGCCCTGCTTCTTGGCCGCGGCGCGCACGGCATCGAGCGCTTCCTGAATCAGCAGCGGCTCTTCGCCCGCCAGCAGCACGATGGGCGGCAGGGGCTTGGCTAGGGCGGCGGCAAACTGGGTGTGGCGCAAAACGGTCATGACCGCATTATCGCCGCTGTGGCGCTAGAGAAACGCCAGCAGCGCATCGGCGAGGGCATCGGGTGTATCGAAGTGCAGCATGTGGCCAGCGTCGGGGATGACGACAGCTTGGTATTGCTTGAAACAGGCGCGGCGCACGGCGGTTTCTTCCGCGCCGATGGCCTTGACGAACGCCGAGGCGCCGCCATCGACGAACAGCGTCGGGGCGGTGATCTGCTTCCAGATTTCCATGCTCTCGGCATTGCGGTAGAGCGTCGGCATGTCGCGGCGGTGCTTGGGGTCGGCCAGCAGGCGAATGCGGCCGTCGGCACCGGCTGCCGCCCAGCCTTGAGCCACGAACAGAGCGCGGGCATCGCTGAGTTGCGGGTGCTGCTTTTTCACGCGTTGGGCCAGTTCCTCGAAACTTTCGTAGGCCTTTTCGCGCGGCGCATCCTTGAGCTGGTTGAGCCAGCGCAAGGTCTTGCGCGGCGCTTGCGTGGCGGGCATGTCGGGCAGGAAGAGGCTATCGAGCACCGCGAGCTTGCCGATGCGCTCGGGCCGCAAGCCCGCGTACACGCTGGCGATCTGCCCGCCCATGCTATGGCCGACGAGGGCGATGGGGGCTGCTGGTGCCAAGTGATCGATCAGCGCATCGAGATCGCCGAGGTAATCGGGAAACCAGTAGCCATCCTGCGGCCACTCGCTGTAGCCGTAGCCGCGCTGGTCGAGTGCGATGACGTGAAAGCGCTCGCCGAGGCGCGCGCACACGTCGCTCCAGGTGGCGGCCGTATCGAGCCAGCCGTGGGTGAGCACGAGCAGCGGCTTGTCTTCACTGCCCCAGCAGCGCAAATGAAAGCGCAGCCCCCTGAGGCGGACGAAGCGAGAGGTGCCACTGCTCATGTCGGGCTCAAGCCTTGATGAGCAGCTTGCCGAAGTTCTCGCCCGTGAACAGCTTGTTGAGCGTCTCCGGGAAGGTCTCGATGCCGTCGACGATATCTTCGCGGCCCTTGAGCTTGCCCTGTGCGAGCCAGCCGCCCATCTCACGCATGGCCTCGCCGTAGCGCGGCGCCCAGTCGAACACCACGATGCCTTCCATGCGGGCGCGGTTGACCAGAAGGCTCAGGTAATTTGCAGGGCCTTTCACCGGTGTGGTGTTGTTGTACTGGCTGATCGCGCCGCAGATGACGATGCGCGCCTTCATGCGGATCTGGCCCAGCACCACGTCGAGAATCTCGCCGCCGACGTTGTCGAAGTAGACATCCACACCCTTGGGCGCGGCCTCCTTCAGATTGGCGCGCAGATCGCCCGACTTGTAGTCGACGCAGGCATCGAAGCCCAGCTCGTTCACCACGAAATCGCATTTGTCCTTGCCGCCCGCGATGCCGACCACGCGGCAGCCCTTGATCTTGGCGACCTGGCCCACCACCTGACCGACCGCACCCGAGGCGCCGGAGACAACCACGGTTTCACCCGCCTTGGGCAGGCCGACATCCAGCAAACCGAAATAGCCGGTCATGCCCGGCATGCCGAGCAGGCTCATGTATTTGGGCAGCGGTGCGAGCTTGCCGTCGACGGCATAGAGCGTGTCGATGCCATTGCCGGTGCCGATCACCGCATAGCTCTGCACGCCCCAGTTGCCGACGACGTTCTGGCCGACCTTGAACTTGGGGTTGTGGCTGGCGATGACCTCGCCCAGCGTGCCGGCGCGCATCACCTCGCCGATGGCGACCGGCTTGATGTAGCTCTTGCCCTCGTTCATCCAGCCGCGCATGGCGGGGTCGAGCGAGATGTAGATGGTCTTTACCAGCACTTCGCCTTCGCCGGCTTCGGGGATGGCGACTTCAACGTATTCAAAGTTGCTGCGCGTGGCGGCACCGACCGGGCGCGAAGCGAGCTTGAACTGCTTGTTCAGGTTGCTCATGCGAGTTCCCCTTTAATGAACGCCGACATCAGCGGCAGACGGTCGTTGCCCCAGAACATCTGCTTGCCGATGAAGAAGGTGGGCGCGCCGAACACGCCGCGCGCAATGGCGTCTTCGGTGTTGGCACGCAGCACGTCTTTCACGGCGGCCTCACCGGTCGCGGCAACGATCGCGGCACCGTCCAGCCCCAGTTTGCTGGCGATGGCGGCAATGGCATCCGGCTGGGTCAGGTCACCGCCCTCGGCCCAGTAGGCCGTGAGTGCGGCCAGTGCAAACGGCACGCCTTGGCCCGCCTGGTCGGCGGCGATGATGGCGCGCGAGGCCAGCACGCTGTTGAGCGGAAAGTTCTTGGGGAAGGCGAACGGCACCTTGTAGAGCCTGGCCCAGAGGGTGGCGTCCTTGAACAGATATTTGCCCTTGGCGGGGATCAGCGCGGGCATCTTGTTGCCCGTGGCTTCGAAGGCTTTGCCGAGCAAAAAAGGCTTCCATTGCACGGTGGTGCCGTGGTCTTTGGCAAAGGCCTCTATCTGCGTGGCAGCGAGATAGCTGTAAGTGCTTGCGGGGTCAAAGAAAAACTCGATGGGGGTGCTCATGGTGCAACTCTCCTCGTTTAGGTCTTATGGTGCATACCGCTCAGTATCCGACGACCCCTGTTCGACGACAAGCGGCATGGAATGTGCGGGCGCTTAAATTGCTAGAGATTGATGACGCATCGGTGCGCGGGCGGCAAGCCAGCCACTACAATCGCGGCGCTCCAATCCAACGGCGGGTTGCTGTGCAGCAGGGATGTTTTGCAGCGGATGATCCAAACAGTGATGGGACGATGACGTATTGCGTGGCAGCGAAGGTGAATGACGGCTTGGTGTTTGCGGCGGATACCCGCACTTCCGCTGGCGTTGACGACGTGCGCACCTATAACAAGATGCACATCTTCGAGACGCCCGGCGACCGGGTGTTTGTCGTCATGTCCTCTGGCAATCTTGCCACGACGCAGGTCGTGCTCAATCACATGCGCCGTGACATGCGCGACCCGATGGCCTCGGTCAGTCTCAATACCTTCAAACATATGTTCGATGTCGCCGAATACATTGGCGGCCTGTCGGTGCGGGCGCAGCGGGAGTCCGAGGCGCACACGCAGTCCTCCGTCAACTTTCGCACCACGATGATCCTCGGCGGGCAGATCGATGGCGAAGACCCGGCGCTGTATCTGATCTACCCCGAAGGCAACTGCATCTCGGCCTCGCCCGAGACGCCGTACATCCAGATCGGCGAGAGCAAGTACGGCAAGCCGATCCTCGACCGCATCATCCGCCCGCATGTGTCGCTGGAAGACGCCGCGCGCTGCGCGCTGGTGTCGCTGGACTCGACGATGAAGTCCAACCTCACGGTCGGGCCGCCACTCGACCTCGCCTTTGTGCCGCGCGATGCGCTGCGGGTGACGCACAAGGAGCGCTTCGATCTCGACACGCCCTTCTATGCCAACCTGAAAAAATCCTGGGGCGATCTCTTGATGCGCTCATTCATGGAGCTGCCGCGCTTCGATTGGGAACAATCGCAGAGCCAGAGCGATTTGCTTTAGTGCCCGCCGGGGTTGAGCGGCTGCGCCAGTATCCATAGCCCGCTGCCGGTGTAGAGCATCATCAACAGCAGCATCGGCAACTGGCTGAGCGTGGCTTGGCGGCGGTTCGCGAACAGCTCCAGCGCCACAAAGTGCGCGAGCACGACGCTGACCACATGGCCGAGCAGAATCAGCGCCACCTGCGTGTGCCACACCGTGCCGGCATCCGGGATGAAGCCCTGCGGCGCGCCCAGCCAGCGCCAGGCCCACTCGCTGCCATTGCCCAGAGGGTCGCTCAACAACCAGGGCAACAGCGCGCCCTGCGTGAACAGCAGCGTGTAGTAATGCGTGACGTGATAGACGAGCGCGATCGGGATCAGGGTCGGCGCAAAGCGCAGGGCGAGTGCGCGCAAGGTGTGCTGGTTACCGGTCAGCCCCTGTGCCAGCTTGAGGCAGAGCAGATAGGCCGCCAGATACGCGAAGGGCGATAGCAGCAGCGCACCGGTCTGCCAGAACGCATAGATCACGGTGAGCTGCGGATAACTGGCCACGCGGTCTTCGCCGAACAGCGGTGACCACAGCAGCGTGTAGAGCTGCTGCCAGTACAGCTTCACCCAGGGCACGGTTTCTCTCAGCCCGTCGAACGCGGTGGAAGACAGCATGAACAGAATGAAGATCAGCATGCTGCCGTGCGCGACCCGTGCGTGCAGCAAACCCGCAAACGGCCAGCGCAGATGCAGGCGGCCGTTGCGCCACACGAGCGGTGAGCACAGCGCCAACCAGCCCAGAAACACCGCAAAGAACTCGCCCTGCCGAAACCACGCAGCGGTGCCGATCCACCAGGCTCCGACCACATTGATGAGCGTGTAGGCCAACAACGCAATTGAAAGCCCGCGCGGGCCGGTGCCACCGAACAGTTCCAGCCAGATGAAGCCCATGTAGAGCGCCAGCGCCGGCAGCACGCCTAGCCAGATTGGTGCGGCGATGCGGCCCTTGAACGGCCCTGCAATGTGCTCGATGCCACGCACGATCAGCCGCCAGGGATTGAGGCGTGCATAGAGGTCGCCACAAACTGCAACTAGATAGGCAAAGCCGAGCACGAAGCCGATCCAGAACCCGCTCATGTTGAAGTTCGCATAAGCGTTCTGGCTGCCCGCGAAGCCGCTGAAGATCATCAACCCCAGCAAGCTCAGACTGACCGCCTGCGCCGCACGCAAGCACACAGGATGCGCCACCACCGGCAACCGCACTCCGGACGATGCCGGCAATACCTGCGCGTGCACTGTGACCGGGCGCGTGCCGAACCAGGCAATGACCAGAAACGAGGCCAGCAAGGCCGCCGAGGCCCCATATAAATACAACCACAGGGGCACTGGCAGGTTGTAGAGCTTGCCAAAGGAGTGCGCCGCCGCCACGCCTGGCAGCAGCGCGAGCGCCGCGACGAGGCTACGCAAGGTGCACCGTCACTGCGGCTGCACTTCCAGCGCGCCCAGATCCAGATGCGCGTGATGCAGCTCATACTCGAAGCGACCTGATTTGTCGGCAATGAAATGCAGCTCCGCGACGCTTGCAGTGGGCAACTTCAGCGTCAAGTCATAACCGTGCAGATGTAGCTCGTCATGGTGATCCACAGTAATGCGCAACGTCACGGGCGTGCCTTGCACCACCGAGATGATCGCAGGGCCACTGATCAGCTTCTTGTCTTTGACCACGAGGTCGAATTGCTGCGGCACCGGGCTTGTGGGTGCGGCAGTGAAGGGGACGGCATCCGGCGTGGCCGCAGTCGGAGTGACTGCAACCGGCGCGGGCAAGGGCGCCGGTTTCATCCACCAGAACAGGCCGGCCAGAAGCGCGAGGCTCACCAGAATCATCACGATATTTTTCATGCGTATGGTCGAAGTCAGCGCGTTGGCGCGCCCGGCAGTTTCTCATTTGCCGCGCGGCGCGGCAGCCAGCGGTTGATGCCGCGCAACTCGGCGCGCTGCTCGCCGATCGTGAGTGGAATGCGCCATTCATTGAGCTGCCCACTCAGCGGCAACGGCGAAGGCAACTTGCCAGTCCAGGTGGCGCGCGGCTCCAGCCAGGTAATGCTGCTGGATTTGCTGACCTGCTGCCAGCCGCTCGTATCCGCCGCGAGAGTCGTCGGGGTCGCCGCGCGCCAGCTGGCATTGCTGACATCGGCCCAAACGCCCTCCTTGCCGATCTTGAGAAAAGGCTTGCCGCTGGCGTCCAGCACGGCCACCGTCTTGCCGCTGGTGTTGCGTAGAAAGAACGCCGGCGTGGGCCCTGGCACCATCTGCACGATCACGCCGGGTGCGACGGCACTTGGCGACTGCATGACTGCCATCGCAATACCCGCCGGCGGCGGGGTGTAGGTGAACACGCCGCGCAGCTCCAGAGGCTCACCACCCAGGCGCGCCGGGATGCGCCATTGGCCGAACGGCATCTCGCTGCCGATCTGCTTCACGGCATAGGGGATGTCGAGCGTCGCGGTGGCGATGCGGGTATCGAACCAGCCATAGGCGGGTTCATTGCTGATGGTGCGCCAGCGTGGCGTGACGGCGAGCGTGTTGGCATGGGCATCGCCACCGCCCGCGATGCGCGACAGGTGATAGGCCTTGGCGGCGAGATCGCCCTCGGCTTTGTCGGGGCCGATGCGCACGAAGGCACGGCCCTCGGCATCGAGTATTTCCAGCAGCTTGCCGGTGCGGTTGCTAACGGCGAGCTGCGGAGAGAAGAAATCCTGATGCAGCTCGACCACCAAACCATCCACTTTGACCGGTGCCAGATCGACGCGAATGTCGTTACGGACACCGTGTGCGTGCGCCGCCGAAATCCCCAGACATAAAAACAGGGCCACCCGAAGGCAGCCCTGTTTCAAACGACAGAAGCTCATGTTGCAGGCGTAGCAGGCGCTTCGCAGGTCAGCTCCGCACCGTTGACCAGGACCGAGGTAGACACCGACGGCACCAGTCCCTTCGCGGACTTCTTGTTGATGAACAACATGTAATAGCCGGGCGGTGCAACGTGACTCACGGTCGGCATCTTCACGGTCAGGCTGTTGCCGCTGCGGCGGGTGATGGGCAGCACCACGTTACGCTGATCGCCATCGACGATGTGCGTGAGTGCCGCGCGGCGCACCAGCACCACCGATTCAATGTCTGCCGCATCGGCGGTGGCAATATCGAACGACTGGCCGTGGCTGACTTCGGTCGGAGCGCTGCTAATGGTGGGACGCGGCTGGAACACGTACGGCGGGTTGTAGATCTCGAAGCTCGGGTCGCGGCCGCGCTGCGGTGACTTGCCGGGCAGCTGCAAGTCGTAGGCGTAGCCGGTGCTGATCGGCGCATGGCCACCCACCAGCACACGGCCATCCGCCAGCAGGATTTCGGTGTTGTGATAGGTGCGCGGCTGGCCTTGCGTGGCCATCACGCTCCAGGTCTCGGTGATCGGATCGAAGAGTTCCGTCTCCATGATCGGCGTGCCGGTGCCGGGCAGGATCACCTCGTCGAAATCGGCTCCCGAGAACAACATAACCGCACCCGTCGGCAGCAGCACGCCGGTGCCATACCAGCGGGCCTGATGCAGAGAGCCGGTATTGCGCGAGCTCAAGGCCATCGTGCCGTCTTCGGCGATGTCCACCACATCCATACGCGACAGCGCCACCGGCACACCCGAGCCGGGGTTGGTCGCCCCGATCAAGCCGAGCGTGCCGCCGGCGGTGAGAAACTCCGCCTTGGTGTAGTTGCCTTTGGCGTCCGGCACCAGGGGCATCATCAGGTTGAACGTGGAGCCACGGAAGCCGGCGATCAGCTCCGGTGCGGCTTCAAGCGCGGGGGTCAGCAGATTGCTCACCGTGCCCACCTGCGGCAGGTTGGGCGAGTTTTCGAGCAGCGTCTGGAAGGCCTGCGCCAGGAACGGGATGTCTGGTACTGGCACCGGCGGCAGCGCCGGCCCGCCGCTGGGTAGCGGCAGCGTGATGCCCGGCACCGGCAGGTTGGGGATGGTCAGATCCACCGGCAGCATCGAGAACACGCCGTTGACCGCGGCCGGCAAACCGGGGATGCCGAGGTCGGTCCAGTTGTTGGTGACGGGGTCGTAGGCTGAAGCAATGTTCCACAACGGCTGATCCACCGACTGGCCAAAGGGATTGAAAGCCTGACCCGCAGCGGCGTAATACACCTGTCCGTTCGGCAAGAGGTGCAGACGCGCAAACAGCGGCAAGGACTTTTGTCCCGCAATGCCGTTATCGGCCCAGCTGCCGCAACCCAGGTCGTAGGTTTCGGTCTCGAGCACGTTGCGGCCCGAGGCCAGCGGACGATCCGGGTAGACCGGCTTGATGAGCTTGGTGACGCCGCTGGCGATGAAGACGTTGCCGGTACCGAGCGTCACCATGGTCGGATACCAGCGGCCGTACTTCATCGAGCCGGTCTGGCTCCAGGTGTCGTTGCGGTAGTCGAAGATGCGCGCATTGCGCAGACCTTCGAGCTCAACAACGCCCAGCTCGGTGTAATAGTCCGTGCCGCCTGCGGCCATAATGCGGCCATCGTAGAGCTGCACGAGATGCGAGCAGAACAGCGCGCCGTCGTTGCGGAACTCGTCATCGGGCGACAAGCCGTTGCCGATGTTGGGGTTGACCGAGCCCGTGTCGTTGTTGATGGGGCGCGACCACACGGCCTTGCCGTTGGTACCCATCGAGAGCAGGCGGGTCTGGTCGTTCACCGCCACATCGCCGAACTCCTTGACGATGTTGAACTCGACGTTCTCCGTGCCTTCCAGCGCGTTGAAATAGACAATGCGGTTATCGGGCAGCAGCGCGACGCTGCCGGCCGACGGCTTGCATTCAAAGAAGCCGCCCTCCTGCCGCACGCAGTTCGGGTAATCCGCATCACCGCGGATGGGATTGTTGAGCACCGGCGCAGTGCCGTAGTCATATTCGCTCAGGAACTTCTCTTCGCAGAACGGCACGGTGAACATGCCCTTGGCATCGCGGCTGGCGGCGTCGCCGGTCATCTCGTTGTAGTCCGCTGCGTTGGTGACGCAACTCTTCGCACCGGGTGTGGGGGTGCCGGGCACGGTGGGCGCCGGCACGGTAGGGGGCGCACCGGCAAGTTGTTCAGGGGCAACACTCCCGCCGCAGGCGGCGAGCAATACGGTCGTAAACAGCGTGGGCACAAATGCGCCCGTCAAGGTGGTCTTCATCGGTCATCTCCTCCGTGCAGGGCTGTCGCACAAGCACTGTTATTTGGTGAACTCTTGGGTACACACGCATCGTTTCTGCATCTGTTGTTACGAGCGGCCTCGTAATTGGATTCACCGCCCATCACATTGCCCGGCAGCGGTTAGCCCCGACCGATGCCACCTGTCGGCTGATGGGCGGCATCTGCTGAACAATCGTTTAAGAATTATGCGCAACCGCTGCAAAGCGAAACATTGGTACGGCACACAACGACGACTGTGAGCTTCCACAGTCGATGCGATTAGTCTTTATTGAAATAAAAGCGGGTTTGCGCGAGCTCAGGTGCTGGCGAACACACCCGATGCCAAGGAGGCATGGATGAACTCACCCACGGTCATGGAGACCGGTGTCGGCAAGCTGTCTGCGCCGTTGCGGGCCATTGTTGAAGCGCAGCTGGCCAATACCGATGCGATCGTCAAACGTGCACTGATCGCGATGCGGGAGGCGATCCCGGCGTATGAAACCATCGACGATCCGGCAATCCAGCTCGATGTGCAGCAGTCGGTCACGCACAACGTGCGCATGTGGTTCAACGCGCTGCTGAGCGGCCACGCACCCACAGCCAAGGAGCTGGAGCCGCTGATCTCTTTCGGCCGTCGCCGCGTGCATCAGGGCGTGAGCCTGCAAAGCCTGTTGCAGGCGTTTCGCACCGGCTCCCGTGTGTTGTGGGAGGTGCTGCTGGAAGACGCCGGCAAGGACGAGAAGATTCACCGCGAGCTGTTGTTCAAGGTTGCCTCCTACATCCTGTATCACTTCGATCTCATGGGTCGCACCATTGGCGAGGCGCACGCCGACGAGCAACAGAAACGCGCGCGCTGGCGCGACCGTTTGCAGCACGAATTGTGCGGCGTGATCTTCAGCCATCCCGACGACACCGAAAGTTTTCGCGAGCACGCCTTGGCACTCGGCATCGACGCCAATGCGCCACATCTGGCGCTGGCCCTGCGCCTTGCGCAGCACCCGCGCGAACGCATCACGCCCGAGGCCGGTCTGGACAAGCTGATGGCGTCGATCAGCCGTGTGCTGTCGCTGGAGCGCAACACCATCCTGCGCACGCTGCGCAATGGCCATGTGCTGTTGTGGGTGCCACTGACCGCGGGCGAGTCGGTGAGCGATTCAGAGCGACGCTACGCAACGCTGTGCGAAACACTGTCAGGCGCACTGCAAGACATCACGGTCGTTGGCATCGGCCTGCCAGATAGCGGCGCACGCGGCTGGCGGCGCAGCTCGGAACAAGCCTTGCGCGCGCTGGATATCGGCCTGCGCATCGAGCCGGCGCGTAGCGTGCAGCGCTATGTCGAGGTTGCACTCGACGACGCGCTCAACAGCACCGACAACGTGGTGCGCTACTTCGACAGCCTGATGGACCGACTGGCACCCGAGCCACATCTGCTGAAAACGCTGCACGCGTTCTTCGAGTATCGACAACACCGCAAGGCGGTATCGGGCGTACTCAACATTCACCCCAACACCTTGAGTTATCGGCTCGAACGCATCGAGACCATTTTGGGCGCGCGGCTCGATGACATCGGCTGGCTCGCGCGTTTGCACGCCGCATTGAGACTGCGACAGCTCAGTCGCCTCAGCGTCGAAAAATAAGCAATTAGACCTTGGTCGCAGCATCTCGAAACGATGTTGCAGTGCGCCATTTTTCGTTGTGCAAACACACAGCGCCTTTCGTCGTTTGGCCAGTAGTTGTTTGCGTGTTGCGCGCGGCATACTCGGCCCACTTTGCAGTGACCCCCAGTAAAAATGCGGGCCTGCAAAGGGTGCGAGGAAAAACATACCAATACATCGAGGAGAGTCACGATGAAAACAAGTCGTCGGGTGCTGCTGCACGCGAGCGCCGGTGCCACCCTGCTGTCACTGCCATTGGCAGCGATGGCCATCCCCTTCCAGCTAGGACCTATTGCGGCAACCATCGACAGCACGATTTCGGCAGGCTTGCAGATGCGCACGCAGGGGCCGGACGCAAGCAACA
The DNA here is from genome assembly GCA_965279705.1 of Stagnimonas sp. Lineage (GTDB taxonomy): Bacteria > Pseudomonadota > Gammaproteobacteria > Nevskiales > Nevskiaceae > Stagnimonas. The sequence continues at coordinate 373,988 of OZ257257.1, read as the reverse complement.
TCGGTATCGCCAACGGCGGCACCGCGCGTTCGGTGAACGAAGATGACGGCAATTATGGTTTTGAGAAAGGCGATATCACCTCCGCCAACATCAAGGCCTCACACGATCTGGAACTCAAGTACCAGAACCTCGGCGTGTTCTCGCGCGTGAGCTATTTCTACGACCAGACCTCGTCGGATGCGAAGGATCTGCGCGATCGAAAGAATGCGTCGGGCGCCATCGTCACGCCGCGCTCCGCAGGCACCTACGAACTGGGCAAGCGCGGCCTGGATCGTCTCGGCTCCGAGTTCCGTCTGCTCGATCTGTTTGCCTATGGCACTTTCGACGTGATGGGTCGTGGCCTGTCGGTACGTGCCGGTAAACAGGTCATCAACTGGGGCGAGAGCACTTTCATCGGCAACAGCATCAACTCCATCAACCCAGTCGATGTCTCGCGTCTGCGTGCGCCGGGCGCGGAGCTGAAAGAAGCGCTGCTGCCCACACCCATCATCTCGGCCACCTTGCAAGTAACCAGCGACCTCAGCCTTGAAGGCATTTGGCTCGCTGCCTACGACAAGACCCAGATCGATCCACGTGGCAGTTTCTTCTCGACCAACGACTTCGCCTCCGACGATGGCGACAAGGCGGTGGTCAGCTTCGGTCGTCGCGAAGATGAAAACGAGGTGACCCGCGTGCCTGCAGGCGCAAATGCCGGTTCGGCCAGTGTCTGGGTGCCGCGCGAAAATACGCGCGACCCCAACAACACGACGAACCAGTACGGCTTTGCACTGCGCTATTTCTCGGAGCCCCTGAACAACACCGAGTTCGGTCTGTATCACCTTCGGTATCACAGCCGCACGCCGCTGATCTCCGCCATTCGCGGCGGCTCCGGCACCGTCGCCGGCCAGCCAGGCGGCAACTCCACCAACGCGATCAACGGCGCATTGCCGACCTGCTCGACATCGCCCACCACTCCGAACTGCCGTGCGACGTTCTTCTCCGAGTTCCCCGAGAACATCGAGCTGTACGGCCTGAGCTTCAACACCACCGCACCTTATGGCGTGGCGGTGCAAGGCGAGTACTCGTTCCGCCCGAATCAGCCGCTGCAGAAGTCCGGTGCTGAAGTGCTGCTCACCTCCCTGGGCGTACCGAGCAGCATCTCGGCTACACCGCGTCCAGCCGGCAGCTACATCCAGGGCTACGATTCGGTGCCGATGCATCAGATTCAGACCACGCTGACCAAGGCTTTCGGCCCGACGCTGGGTGCGCAACAGTTCGTGATGTTGGGTGAAGTGGGTTTGACCCACCTCGACTTCGACGCGAGCCAGCGCTACGCAGCACCCGGCACAGCATTGCCCTCTTGCGGATTCGCCTCAGCGGGCACGCTCACGGCAGTCGCAAACGGCTCTTGCCAGGAACGCGTGGGTGGCGGCTATGCCAGCAAGGACTCCTGGGGCTATCGCCTGGTCAACCGTTTCGATTACGAGAACGTCATCGGTGCGGTACAGATGTCGCCCCGTTTGGTGCTCTCGCATGACGTCAACGGCAACGGTCCGAACTTCACAGAGAAGACCAAGGGTGTGAGCGTGGGCCTGGGCCTCAACTACCTGCAGCGCTGGCAGGCGGACATCTCGTATACCGCCTTCATCGGCGGCCGCACCTATGCCGGCACCGACCCCGTTGGCCCTGGCGTGGACATCAACCCCGATCCCAACGTGACGACGCTGACGCCGGGTGATTCCACCCAGTCCGCCAGCTTTGCCACTACGGCCAACCCCAACAAGGACCGCGACTTCCTCGCAGTCAGCGTCTCGTACGCGTTCTGAACCCTTTCAGGAGAGACAACATGAAACTTCGATTGATCGCTGCGAGCCTGATTACCGGGCTCGTCACTTTCACGACCGCGCAGGCCGCGGTCTCTGCGAGCGAGGCCGACAAGCTCGGCACGACGCTCACCCCAATCGGCGCTGAAAAAGCCGGCAATGCGGCAGGCACCATCCCGGCCTGGGATGGCGGCAACACCAAACTGCCGGCGGGATTCGTCTCCGGCGGCCATTACCCAGATCCGTTCGCGGCCGACGCGGTGCTGTTCACCATCGACGCCAGCAACGCCGACAAATACAAGGAGAACCTCGCACCGGGCCAGCTGGCCCTGTTCAAGCGCTATCCCGATTGGAAGATGAAGGTCTATCCCACCCGCCGCAGTGCCGCCTACCCAGCCGGCATCTACAGCGAGACCAAGGCCAACGCCACCAAGGTGAAGCTGGTGTCCGGCGGCAATGGCATCGAAGGCACCAACGGCGGCGTGCCCTTCCCCATCCCCAAGGATGGTCTTGAGGCGATCTGGAACCACCTGACGGTCTACAAGGGTGATACCTACGCCACCTCATGGGCACAGGCGCCAGTGACGGCGAGCGGCGACTACAACCTGGTGAAGTTCGATTACGAGTACGACTTTGTCTACTCGAACCAGAAGAAGACGCCGGCGCAGCGCGAAGACAACCTGCTGTTCTACTTCCTGCAGATCATCAAGGAACCCGCGCGTCTGGCGGGCTCGATCCTGCTGGTGGATGACTTCATCGACCAGGTGAAAACGCCTCGCAAGGCATGGACCTACAACCCCGGTCAGCGCCGTGTGCGCTTGGCACCGACGGTGGTCTATGACAACCCGGGCACCGCGGCCGATGGCTTGCGCACCAACGATGACTTCTTCATGTACAACGGCGCGACCGACCGTTATGACTGGAAGCTGGTCGGCAAGAAAGAGATGTACATCCCCTACAACAGCTACAAGGTCAACGGCAATTCGCTGAAGATCAAGGATGTGCTGAAGGTCGGTCACGTCAACCCCGATCCGCTGCGCTATGAGCTGCACCGCGTCTGGGTGGTGGAAGCCAACCTCAAGGCCGGCACCTCGCACCTCTATAAGAAGCGCACGTTCTACATTGACGAAGACAGCTGGATCATCCACGCCATCGACAAATACGACAACCGCGATCAGCTCTGGCGCTATGACGAACTGCACAGCTACGGCTACTACGACGTGCCGTTCCTGGCACCGGGTCTGGAGGTGAAGCACGACCTGCAATCAGGTCGCTACATCGCTCTTTCGATCCGCAACGAAGAGAAGACCGTGTATCAGCCGATCACCCGCACCGCCGCCGACTTCACGCCGGACGCGCTGCGCACCAAGGGCACCCGCTAAGGGCACTCATTCAATCTGACGTTGTGTTGGTTTGACCCCGGTCGGCTTTGCCAACCGGGGTTTTCTTTTGGGCGATCGCCTGATCAGCGGGCTACAACAGCGCAGTGCTCAGGTGCGGAAGTAGCTCTCGACCACGGCATCATCGACCAGACCCAGGCCGACCTGGATTTCATCCATGAACAGCGCCAGTCCATCCGGCTGTTCCAGCAGCGCTTCGATGTTGGCGTCCATCACCAAGGCCTTGATGCGCTCGATCGCGCGCTCCACCTTGCGGCTAGGCGGCAGGAACGGCAGCGCCGAACCGACCATTGAAAGTGCGTAAGCCACGCTGCGCGGAAACTGCCGGTTTTGCAGCAGGAAGCGCAGCACGTTGGGGCCGTTGACGCGGGTGCGTACGTGACGGCGATACATCTGGTATGCCGTCAGCGACTTGAGCACACTCATCCACTGGATGTTGTCGAACGGTGTGAGCGCCGCATCGGCATGGAACAAACGGCTGGAGCGCACATCGAGAATGCGCGTGGTCATGTCCGCCTGTTCAAGATTGGTGCCGATGCGCAGGAACTGAAAGCCCATGTCGCGGCTCATATTGCTGGTGAGCACGCCGACAAGCAGCATCGCGCCGTTTATGACGCCCTGCAAAAAATCCTGCCGCCGCGCGCGCGCCACGCTGCGCTCGCCGCGCTCCTGCACGAACAGGAACAGATCGTTCAGACGCTCCCAGGCCTCGCGGGGCATGCAGTCACGTGAGACGCGCGCAATCTCGCGTGCGAAATCGAGGCTGGAAAATATCGCGCCTGGATTACGTTCGTCGACGATGAGAAAGCGCACCACATTGTCTTCAGTCGGCTCCATGCCGGTGGCTTTGAACAGGCCATCGGCACCGGCGATTTCGAGCAGCGGCAGCCAACCCACGGTCAGATTGCGCGGCAAGTCCAGCAGCAGATTGGCGTGGACGTTGATGAGGCGGGCGGTGTTTTCGGCACGCTGCAAATAGCGGCCGAACCAGTACATGTTGTCAGCGACACGAGAGAGCATGGTTATTTCACTCCCTCTTGCGACTGCGACTGCGACTGCGAAGACTCTGCCTGTGGCAACGGCGGCGTAGCTGCGGCCTCCAGCGCGTCGATATCGACAATCCAAGTGTCCTTGCTGCCGCCGCCTTGCGAGCTGTTGACGACCAGCGAGCCCTTGACCATCGCCACGCGCGTCAGTCCGCCGGTGGTGACATAGGCACCGCCATCCGGCCGCGACAGGATGAAAGGACGAAGATCGAGATGACGCGGCTGCACGCCTTCGTCGGTGATGGTGGGCGCGGTCGAGAGATCAAGCGTGGGCTGCGCCATGTAGTTGCGCGGGTTCTTCTCGATCAGCTCGCGAAACTTTTCACGCTCGGCCGGGGTGGCGCGCGGGCCGATCAACATGCCGTAGCCGCCGGACTCGTTGGCGGGCTTGACCACCAGTTTGTCGAGATTGGCGAGCACATACTTGCGCTGCTTTTCGTCCATGCACAAAAAGCTCGGCACATTGGGCAGGATCGGATCTTCGCCCAAGTAATACTTGATCATCGCCGGCACATAGGCGTAGACGACCTTGTCGTCAGCGACACCCGCACCCGGCGCATTGGCGAGTGCGACCTTGTCCTTGAGCCAGGCACGCATCAGCCCCGGCACGCCCAGGATGGAGTCGGGCCTGAACGCCTCGGGGTCGAGAAACAAGTCATCGACGCGCCGGTAAATGACGTCGACACGCTGCAAGCCGTGGATGGTGCGCATCTGCACGCAGTCGTTTTCGTCGACGACCAGATCGGAGCCTTCCACCAGTTCCACACCCATCTGCTGAGCGAGATAGGCGTGCTCGAAATACGCACTGTTGTAGATGCCCGGCGTCAGCAGCACGACCGTGGGGCTATCGAGCGGGCGCGGCGAGAGTGCGGCCAGCATGTCGTACAGCTGGGCGGGATAGTCATCAACCGGGCGAATGGCCGTGGTCTCGAAAATCTCGGGCCAGACGCGCTTGGTGACCAAGCGGTTTTCGAGCATGTAACTCACGCCCGATGGCACGCGCAGGTTGTCTTCCAGCACATACAAGGTGCCGTCGCCGTCGCGCACCAGGTCACTGCCGCAGATGTGTGCCCAGATGCCGCCACGCGGTTTCATGCCGACGCATTGCGGGCGAAAGTTGACCGACTCGGCAAGGATAGACTCGGGGAAGACGCCATCCTTGATGATTCTGCGGCCGCTGTAGACGTCCTGGATGAAATGGTTGAGCGCTGCGACGCGCTGTTTCAGCCCCGCTTCGGTGCGTTCCCATTCCTTGGCCGTGATGACCCTCGGGATGATGTCGAAAGGCCAGGCGCGATCGACATTCTTGCCCTCGGTGTAGACCGTGAAGGTAACCCCCATGATCTTGATGGCGAGGTCTGCCGCGAGGCGGCGTTCGGCCAGATCTTTTTGCGAGAGTGCCGCCAAATAAGCGAGCAATCGCTCGGCACCGGCTCTTGGCTGACCTTTGGCGTCAACCAGCTCGTCGAAAAATGTTTTGCAGTCGTAATCGCGCCACTCAACGGCCATGTGCTCTTTTTCCAGTGCGCTTTGTAATCGTTATTGAAACGCTAACACGGTGACTCGCAAAACGCAGGCCATGGGCCTGTACAGCAGCGTTGCGATGGTAGACTCTCGCATCGTTGACTGAACCAAAAATGGCCCGCACCACTGCCGCACTCGAACTCAAAGGCCGGATGCTTTCAGTCACCCGCATCCGGGTGCTGGACGCCGATCCTGCCGCCATCGCCAGCCATCTAGGCGATCTGCGCCGCCAGATGCCGCAGGCCCTCAAGGGCATGGTGGCGGTGATCGAATCTGACTTCACATTGGACTTGCCCGCGCTGTTGGCTGCTTTGCGTGATGCGGGTATCCAGCCCATGGGCGTTGCCGATGGGCCGCTGGCCAGTGCTGCCGTCGCAGCCGGCTTGGCTGTACTGCCCAAAGACACCCGCCCGCGCGCCGCCGAGCCCGCGCCGACCGCACCTGTTGTCGTGCAGGAAGCGCCACGCCGCAGCACCCGCGTGATCACCGAACCGGTGCGCTCCGGCCAGCAGATTTATGCCGAAGATGCCGATCTCGTCGTGCTCAGCGCCGTGAGCCCTGGTGCCGAGGTGATCGCAGACGGCTGCGTGCATGTCTACGGCCCGCTGCGCGGCCGCGCCCTGGCGGGTGCGCGCGGAGACGAGAACGCACGCGTGTTCGCGCGCCGCTTCGAAGCCGAGCTGGTCGCCATCGCTGGCGTCTACGCCGTCGCCGACCAGATCCAGAACGCCAAGAGCGGCGAGGCGACGCAGGCCTATCTCCACAACGGCAAGCTCGTCATCGAGCCGCTCAACTGATTCGCTGCACTCAATACAAGGGAACAACACATGACCAAGATCATCGTCACCACCTCCGGCAAGGGCGGCGTGGGCAAAACCACCACCAGCGCCAGCTTCTCCACCGGCTTGGCCGCACGCGGCAAGAAAGTTGCCGTCATCGACTTCGATGTGGGCCTGCGTAACCTCGATCTCATCATGGGCTGCGAGCGGCGTGTGGTGTTCGACTTCGTCAACGTGCTGCAGGGCGAGGCCAATCTCAGGCAGGCGCTCATCCGCGACAAGAACCACCCCACCCTCTACATCCTCGCCGCCAGCCAGACCCGCGACAAAGACGCGCTGACGCTCGAAGGCGTGGAAAAAGTACTGAACGATCTCATCGCCGACGGTTTCGACTACATCATCTGCGACTCGCCGGCCGGCATCGAGAAGGGCGCGCATCACGCGATGTATTTCGCTGACGAGGCGCTGGTGGTCACCAACCCGGAAGTCTCGTCGGTGCGCGACAGCGACCGCGTGCTGGGCCTGCTGCAAGCCAAGACTCGCAATGCCGAAAAGGGTATCAAGGTAAAGGAGCATCTGGTGCTCACCCGCTATAACCCGGAGCGCGTCGAGCGAGGTGAAATGTTGTCGGTCAAGGACGTGCAGGACATCCTCGCCATCCCGCTACTCGGCATCATCCCCGAGAGCCCCACCGTGCTCACCAGCAGCAACAGCGGCACGCCGGTGATTGCCGATGCGATGAGCGACGCCGGCCAGGCCTACACCGATCTGGTGTCGCGCTTCCTCGGCGAAGACAAGCCGCACCGCTTCATGCATGTCGAGAAGAAGGGCTTTTTCAGCAAGCTCTTCGGCGCTTGAACCAGGAGTTCGTCATGGACTTGATGAGCTTTTTCCGCACCAAGAAACCCGCCACCGCACAGACCGCCCGCGACCGCCTGATGGTAGCCGTGGCCTGGCAGCGCGACCAGGATGGCCGTAACAACGACGGCCCTTCGTATCTCCCGCAACTGCAAGCCGAGTTGCTGTCGGTGATCCGTAAATATGTGCAGGTCGCCGACTCAGCCGTGAAGGTCAACGTGCAGCACGAGGATGGTCTCGACGTGCTGGAGATGAACATCACGCTGCCGGATGCCAAGGCAGCGTAGCGCTTCGACATCAGACAACAATAAAGCGGCCCGCGGGCCGCTTTATTGTCTTTATTGTTATGGCTGAGCGCCTACTTGCCGCGCAATTCCTTGCGGAGAATCTTGCCGACATTGCTCTTCGGTAGTGCGTCGATGAACTCGAACGCCTTCGGCACCTTGTAGCCGGTGAGTAGTGCCCTGCAGTGCTCTTTCAAATCTTCAACGGTCAGTGAAGAGTCCTTCTTCACCACGAATACTTTCACCGCCTCGCCCGTCTTGGCATCGGGCATGCCGACACAGGCGCATTCCAGCACGCCCGCGTGGCGCGCCACGACATCTTCAATCTCATTGGGATACACGTTGAAGCCGCTGACCAGAATCATGTCCTTCTTGCGATCGACGATCTTGAAGTAGCCCGTCGGGCTCATGATCGCGACGTCGCCGGTCTTGAACAAGCCATCCTTGGTGAAGGACTTGGCGTTGTCTTCAGGCTTCTTCCAGTAGCCCTGCATCACCTGCGGGCCTTTCACGCACAGCTCGCCAGGTTCGCCGACAGGCACTTCGTTCTCGTCGTCATCACGCAGGCTCACGAAGGTGCCGGGCAATGGCAGACCAATCGTACCGTTCCAATCCGGCTTATCGAGCGGGCCGAAGCAGACACCCGGCGAGGTCTCGGAAAGACCATAGCCTTCGGTGAGTGCCTTGCCCGTCGCCGCACGCCATTTCTCGGCGACCGACTGCTGCACCGCCGCACCACCACCCACCGTGAACTTGAGCGGCGAGAAATCGAGATCGCTGAAGCCCGGTGTATTGAGCAGGCCGTTGAACAAGGTGTTCACACCCGTGAACGAGGTGAACTTGTGCTTGCTCAGCTCCTTCACGAAACCCGGCATGTCGCGCGGGTTGGGGATGAGCACGTTCTTGCCGCCCACACTCACGAACAGCAGGCAATTCACCGTCAGAGCAAAGATGTGATAGAGCGGCAGCGCCGTAATGATGAGGTCTTTACCCTCGCTTAGCTGGCTACCCATCCAGGCGCGCATCTGCATCAAGTTGCCAACGATGTTGCCGTGCAGCAGCGTCGCACCCTTCGAGAGGCCTGTGGTGCCGCCGGTGTATTGCAGGAAAGCCACGTCATCGTGCGTGAGGCCGACCTTGTTGTAAGGCTGCGCCTTGCCGCGAGCGAGCGCGGTGCGGAAGGGAATGGCTCCCGGCATGTCCCAAGCCGGCACCATCTTCTTGACGCGTTTGATGACGAAGTTGGTGATGAGGCTCTTGGGGAAGGCCGCCATGTCGCCGATCTGCGTCGTCAGCACGGCTTCGATCTTGGTCTTGCTCAAGACCTCCTGCAGCGTGGTGCAGAAATTCTCGATGATGACGATGGCGCGTGCGCCGCTATCTTTGAGCTGGTGCTCCAGCTCGCGCGGCGTGTAGAGCGGATTGACGTTGACCACCACCATGCCGGCGCGAAGGATGCCGAAAATCGCTACCGGGTATTGCAGCAGGTTGGGCATCATCACCGCCACGCGGTCGCCCTTGTTGAGCTGCAGGACGTTTTGTAGATAGCTGGCAAAGTCTTGCGAGAGGCGGTCTACGTCGTCGTAGGAAAACACCGTGCCCATGCACTCGAAGGCCGGCAGCTTGCGGAATCGTTCACACGACTTTTCCACCACGTCGGCGACCGAGCTGTACGCGCTTACGTCTACCGTGTGCGCCACACCTGCCGGGTATTCATTCAGCCACACCTGGTCGGAATAACTCACCGTCTCTCCTCGCTTTGCCATATTTGATCCCGTCTCGTGCACTGGATTGATTTCTTGGGTGCGGCTAGCGTCGCACCTGCGCAGGCTTCGTTGCCTGCAATGCGCCGCATTATTGGGAACCTGCGCTTATTTCGCCAGCATTGATTTAGCTTTGCTGCGGGCGAAAATCGCCCAAAGCCAGTAGCCAGTCACGGAACGATGTGGAACCTTGTGCCGCCACGGCTTGCTCTGCCTGATCGAGCCACGTCGCCACGGCCGGTGCCGGGCCTTGCTCGGGTTTGGCACCGCGCAGGTGTTGCCAGAGGGTTGCAAGGTCATAGCTGCCGGGGTCGCGGGCCATCAACAGACAGGGGCCGCTCTCGGCCAGATAGCCGCCTTCGATCAGCGGCGCAGCCAAAGTGGTGGCCCCGGTTTCGGACAAGCCCAGCTCCTTCGCCAGCAGCTCGCGAGAGACCGGCGGCTGGCCCTGCAAGAAACGCTGGCCGACCTGCACCATCAGCGTCAGCCCGGCCTGCTCGCGGGCGCGGCCGGCGTGCATTACCCGCGTCAGCAAGGGGTTCATGCGCGAGGGGTGCTGTACGTAATAGGCGATCTGACAGCCTGCGAGCAGAATCAGCCAGCCCACATAGAGCCAGATCAGCACAAAGATGATGATCGCAAAGCCGGAGTAAATGGCGTTGTAGTTGGTGGCCCCAGCCACGAACGCGGCAAAGCCGTAGCTCAGCGTCTGCCATAAGAAGCCCGCCACCACGCCACCCATGAGTGCCGCACGCGGCCTGACCCTGGCCTGCGGCACAAAGGCATACAAGAAGGTGAAGATGCCGACGATCAGGAGGTAAGGCAGGATCATCGAGAACGCGAACAGGAAAAAACCGAACGGCTCGAACCGAGCCAGATAACCCGCCCATTCGCCGTTGAGCGCCCCTGCCGTAAGGCCAAGTGCACTGAACACCACTGCCGGACCCACCAGCAGCACGGCAAGGTACTCAGTAAGCCGCGAGGAGATGCCGCGCGGGTTTTCCACCTGCCAGACCTCGTTGAAAGCGCCTTCGACTTTCTGGATGAGTGAAACCGCCGAGTAGAGCAACAGCACCACACCGACAAAGCCCAGCACGCCGACGTCGATCTTGGAAACAAAGCTCACCACGGTGTCGCTCACCTGCCGTGCCTGCGCTTCGCCAAGTCCCTTCAGGGTTTCGATCAGCACGGGTTGCAGACTGTTGTGCACACCCAGCGCCTTGAGCAGCGAGAAGCTCAGCGCCAGAAATGGCGTCAGCGACAGCAGCGTGGTGTAGACCAGGCTCATTGCCCACAGTGAGAGCTGTCCACGCGCGAATACTGTCACCAGCGCATCGATTGCACGCAGTACTTCTATGCCCCAGCGACCCAGCCGGCTGATGGGCCTGAGTGACCAAAGACGGACGCGGAGTTGTTGGATGGCCTTGATCATTGACGAATGCTATCGCAGGCCGGATGAGCAAACCCTTGACAATAGACAGAAAGTTACGCCTTGACAGGTCGGGGACGCACTTTTATGATGCACCGCAACAAATGCTGCACTGCAACATACAGTCAGCCTTGTCTCAGTTTCGCTGTTTACCTTCCTCGTCACATTACAAATGGAGTTTCGCCATGGATGTTCAATCGCTCATCACCGAAGTCACCGGCCGCGCTGAAAAGTTTGCCGCCCAAGGCCAGGAAGTTGCCACGATTGGTTTTGACACCCTCAAAACCGCCAATAGCATCGTGGTCGAATCCGCCACCAGCATTGCCAAGACCAATGCCGATGCCGCCACCGCCCTGTTCAACGGCGCGAAGGTGAGCTTCAACAAGGCCACCAAGGCTGGCGTGCAGGCTGTGATTGCCAACCCGGTTGCCTTTATCCCCGCAACCACCCCGGCCGTCGAAGCCTTCAACGCCACCGTGCAGACCCTGCTCGACACCAAGGGCGAGCTGGTCAAGACTTTCGAAGGCGGCTACAGCACCATCGTCGCCACCCTCAATGGCGAGCCGACCGTCGCCAAGGCCAAGAAGACCGTCAAGGCTGCTGTCGCCAAGACCGAAACCGCCGCCAAGAAAGTGGTGAAAACCGCCACCAAGACGGTGAAGGCTGCTGCCAAGAAGTAAGACGCTGCGCCGTGTGGGGGTGTTCCCCGCTCACACACGACAAGCTCAATCAACGGGGTCGGCCCAAACCGGCCCCGTTTTTGCTTTAGAGGTCTTATGACACTCAGACATATCAAGGCCACCCACATGCTCAATACCGCTATGGATGGTTTTTCAGTACTCGTCGAGCACGAAAGCAACGCCTTCGACGATCTCGTCGCCTCTCTGCGCGAGCGTGTGACCGTGGCGCGCAAAGCCCGCAATGTCGGCGAGCTGCTGCGCAACCAGCTGGATTTGCTGCCCGACACCCAAGCGCGCCTCAGCCGCGACCACGCTGTGCGCGGCCAGTTACTCAAGGGTTTTGGGCGGGATATTCGCGGCAGCCTGAAGCTCAAACGCGCGGCTTAAGTTTTATTCCCTCGCCGAAAGCGCACCCCGAACCCGCTCAAGCAGCGGGTTTTTTCTTGGCCGTCTTGCCGGCTTTGGCCACAGCCACTTTGGCTTTGCGTTTCTTGGGCGCTGCCGCAGGTTCGGGCTCGCTCACGCGCACCTTCACGCTCGAAAGCAGGCGCTGCACCGCAGCCGAACTCTTCAGATTCTCGAAGTTGCCGCGCACAAAGTCGGCCGCAGGGCTCAGGCCGTCACTCGCCTGCCCCACTTTGTCCTTCAAAAAGGCCATCAGGTCTTCTTGCAAGCCCGCGACATCCGGCAGACCCAAGAAGCGGCGCAGTTCTTCGGGTTTGACATCAATTTCGACTTTGATCTGCATCAGCAATGACCCCTCAAGCGGCAAGCACGAACAAGGCAACCGAGCACAGGCTGGCGGCGAACCAGGCGATGGAACGCGGCAGCGCCCAATCCGCCACATAGAACAGACCATACGCGATGCGGCAGGCGACGAAGCCGAGCGCAATGCAATCGGCCATCGCATTGGGGCCGAGGACGATGCGGTTGACGATCACTGCCGCTGCAAACGCCGGAAAGGCCTCGAAGCTGTTGAGCTGCGCCCAGTGCGCACGTTTCTGCCAGCCCTGCGTGGTTTCCAGATATTCGCGCGGGCTATGGTTATCGAAGCGACGACTCCACTTTGCGGCGAGCGTGAAGGGATACGGCAGAAACGCCGCCGCCAGCACGCACCAAAGAGCAATCGTCATGTCGTGAGCTTCCGTTCTGCTTCGGCATAAATCGCTGCTGTCTTTTCGATGATCTCGGCGGGCAGCTCAGGCCCCGGCGGGCGCTTGTCCCAAGCCAGGGTTTCGAGATAGTCCCGCACCAACTGCTTGTCAAAGCTCGGCGGGCTGGTGCCGGCGCGGTACTGGTCCGCCGGCCAGAAGCGTGAGGAATCGGGCGTGAGCACTTCGTCGATCAGATGCACCACGCCCGCCTCATCGACCCCGAACTCGAACTTGGTGTCCGCAATGATGATGCCGCGTGCCAGCGCGTATTCGGCGGCTTCGCGGTAGATGCACAACGTGTAGTCCTTGAGCTGCTGAGCGAGATCAGCGCCGACCAGCTCGACTGCGCGGGCGTAGTCGATATTCACATCGTGCTCGCCCGCAGGTGCCTTCCATGCCGGCGTGAAGATCGGCTCGTCGAGCTTGGCTGCTTGCTGCAAACCTTTGGGCAGTGTGATGCCGCAGACCGCACCCGTCTGCTGGTATTCCTTCCACCCCGACCCAATCAGATAACCGCGCGCCACGCATTCCACCGGTAGCGCCTTGAGCTTCTTGACGATCACCGCACGGCCTTCACATTCGGCCAGTTCGCGCTCGGTCAGCCAATAAGACAGCCGCATCTCCGGCGCCATCTGGTTCGGCAGCAGCGACGCAAAGCGATTCATCCAGAACGTCGTCAACCGGGTGAGCACCGCGCCCTTGCCGGGGAAGGACTGCGGCAGGATCACATCGAAGGCTGACAGTCGATCAGTGCTCACCAGCAGCATATGCCGCTCGCCCACGGCAAAAATATCGCGCACCTTGCCCGCGTGGATCTTGGGCAGCGAGGTGATGGTGGAGCTGTGCAACGGCTGGGACATGAGGCTTCCTTTCGACAGGCGTGGATTGTCGGCTTTAAGCCATTGCACGCCAAGCCTGAGATAATGCTGGCATGGCCAAGCAATCTCCCATCATCTCCCCCTCCATCCTCTCCGCTGACCTCGCGCGTCTCGGCGACGACGTGAAGGCCGTACTCGACGCCGGTGCCGACTGGGTGCATTTCGACGTGATGGACAATCATTACGTGCCCAACCTCACTTTTGGCCCGGCCATCGCCGAGGCGCTGCGCAAATACGGCATCACCGCACCGCTCGACGTGCATCTGATGATTGAGCCGGTGGACGAACTCGCTGCCAACTTTGCCAAGGCGGGTGCGACGCTCATCAGCTTCCACCCCGAAGCCACGCGCCACATCGACCGCAGCTTGCAGGCGATCAAGGCAGCGGGCTGTCAGGCGGGGCTGGTATTCAACCCGGCAACGCCGCTCGACTGCCTCAAATACGTGATGGACAAGGTCGATCTCATCTTGCTGATGAGCGTGAACCCCGGCTTCGGCGGGCAGAGCTTCATCCCCGGCACGCTCAACAAGCTGCGCGAGGCGCGCGCACTCATCGACGCCAGCGGCCGCAACATTCGCCTTGAGATTGATGGTGGCGTGAAGGTGGACAACATCCGCGAGATTGCCGCTGCGGGTGCCGATACCTTCGTCGCAGGTTCCGCCATTTTCGGCAAGCCGGACTACGCTGCTACCATCGCCGCCATGCGCGCTGAACTCTCTAAGGCTTAAGTCAATGCGGACGACCAACACGAGCCGCTGCTGGCGATGGTGAACCGGGATTAACCCCCTCGTTGTTCACTCTGCGCGCCCGTCGCGCCCGCCACAAATGAAGCCTGTACGCCAAGCCATGTCCGCACCCATCCAGCATCTGATCGCGCTCACGCGCGAACTGCCCGGCGACCTCGACACGCCCGTCAGCGCTTATCTCAAACTCGCCAACCAGCCCTTCACCTACCTGCTCGAATCCATGCAGGGCGGTGAGCAGTGGGGCCGCTATTCCTTTATCGGGTTGGCTTGCCGCGAAGTCATCCGCGTCAGCAATCGCCGCGTCAGCGTGACGCGCGACGGCGTGCGCGTGCGCGACCAGCACATGCAAGACCCGCTGGCCTTCATTCGCGAATACACCAAGACCGTGACCGCGCCCTTGCCCGGTGCGCTGCGCTTCACTGGCGGCTGGGTGGGCTACTTCGGCTTCGAGACCGTGCGCTACGTCGAACCACGTCTCGACCACGACCAGCCCGACCCCATCGGCACGCCAGATATTCTGCTGATGCGCAGCGACGAGGTGGTGGTGTTCGATGCCATCAAGGCCACCATCACGCTGGTTGTGCACATCGAAGACACTCCCGCCGAGCGCGAGCGCGGCGAACGCCGCCTCACCGAATTGCAGGCGCAGATGGCCGGCCACATGCGCCGCTCGCGCGCGCCGTTCGTCGAGCCCACCGAGGAGCTTCCCTTCGTCAGCAGCATGGGCGAGGCCGCATTCAAGGCCGCCGTGCAGAAGATCAAGGACTACACCGCCGCGGGCGACGTGATGCAGGTTGTGCCCGCGCATCGCCTCAGCGCGCCGTTCGAGGCCGATCCGGTGCAGCTTTATCGCGCCATCCGCCGACTCAATCCCTCGCCCTATCTCTACTGCTTCAATCTCGGTGATCACCACGTCGTAGGGTCATCGCCGGAGATTCTGGTGCGCGTGCAGGATGGCCTCGCCACCGTGCGCCCACTGGCCGGCACCCGAAAACGCGGTGCGACCGCCGAGGACGATGTGCGCATCCAGGCCGAGCTGCTGGCCGACCCGAAGGAAGTGGCCGAACACCTGATGCTGATCGACTTGGGCCGCAACGATGTCGGCCGCGTCGCGCAGACGGGGAGTGTGAAACTCACCGAGAAAATGGCGGTGGAGAAATACAGTCACGTCATGCACATCGTCAGTAACGTCACTGCGCAATTGAAGCCCGGCCTCGATGCGCTCGATGCGCTCGCTGCGACCTTCCCTGCCGGCACGCTCAGCGGGGCACCCAAGGTGCGGGCTATGGAAATCATCCAGGAACTCGAACCCCACAAGCGCGGCATCTACGGCGGCGCCGTCGGCTACATCGGCTGGTGCGGCAACATGGATGTCGCCATCGCCATCCGCACCGCCGTCATCAAGGACGGCCAGATTCATATCCAGGCCGGTGCCGGCGTGGTTGCCGACAGCGACCCGCAAGCCGAGTGGGACGAAACCATGAGCAAGGCGCGCGCGATGATGCGGGCCGCGGCACAAGCCGCCGGAGGCCAGTCATGATCGTGATGATCGACAACTACGACTCGTTTACCTACAACCTCGTGCAGTACTTTGGCGAGTTGGGGGCCGAGGTCGAGGTGCATCGCAACGACCAGATCACGGTCGCTGAAGTAGCAAGCAAGAAGCCCAGCCACATCGTGCTGTCACCCGGCCCTTGCACACCGAACGAGGCGGGCATTTGTCTGGATTTGCTGGCCAAGCTCAAGGGTCGCTTTCCGATTCTTGGCGTCTGCTTGGGCCATCAGGCGATGGGCCAAGCCTTCGGTGGTACGGTGCTGCGCGCCAGACAAGTCATGCATGGCAAGACCTCGCCGGTTTATCACTCACAAAAAGGCGTTTTCGCAGGCTTGCCCTCGCCTTTCACCGCGACGCGATATCACTCGCTGATCGTGGCGCGCGAAGATTTGCCCGATTGCTTCGAGATCACCGCCTGGACGCAGCATGCCGATGGCTCGATGGACGAGATCATGGGCCTGCGCCACAAGACGCTACCCATCGAGGGCGTGCAGTTTCATCCCGAATCCATTCTCACCGAGCATGGGCACGCGATGCTGAAAAACTTTTTGGAGCAGCACTGACATGGCACTGACTCCGCAGGAAGCCCTGCAACGCACCATCGAGCACCGTGAGATTTTTCAGGACGAGATGATCGAGCTTTTCCGCTCGATCATGCGCGGCGAAGTCTCGCCGCTGATGACCGCCGCCATCCTCACCGGTCTGCGCGTAAAGAAGGAAACGGTGGGCGAGATTGCCGCCGCCGCCATGGTGATGCGGGAGTTCGCGCACAAGGTGGAAGTGCCGGATGCAGGTGAGCATTTTCTCGATATCGTCGGCACTGGCGGCGACGGCGCACACAGCTTCAACATCTCTACCGCCGCGATGTTCGTCGCCGCCGCAGCAGGTGCCAAAGTCGCCAAGCATGGCAACCGCGGCGTGTCCTCCAAAAGCGGCTCGGCGGATGTACTCGAAGCCCTAGGCGCCTCGCTCGACCTGCAACCGGAGCAAGTCGCGGCCTGCATCGCCGAGTGCGGCATCGGCTTCATGTTCGCGCCCAACCATCACCCGGCGATGAAGGTGGTCGCCCCCGTGCGACGCGAGATGGGCGTGAGGACGATCTTCAACATTCTTGGCCCGCTCACCAACCCGGCCGGTGCTCCCAACATCTTGATGGGCGTGTTTCACCCAGACCTCGTCGGCATCCAGGTGCGTGTGCTCGAACGTTTGGGTGCGAAGCGCGCGCTGGTGGTGTGGGGCAAGGATGGCCTCGATGAAATCACGCTCGGTGCCGGCACGCTGGTGGGCGAGCTGCGCGATGGCGTGGTGCGCGAATACGAAATCCACCCCGAAGACTTTGGCCTTGCGATGGCGGGTTCGCGGGGCTTGACCGTAGCCGGTGCCACCGAGTCGAAAGCCCGCCTGCTCGAAGCCCTCGACAACACGCCCGGCATCGCCCGCGAAATCGTCGCGCTCAACGCAGGCGCCGCGCTCTACACCGCCGGGTTGGCCGATTCCATTGGCAACGGCATCACCAAGGCGCGCGTAGCACTGGCGAGTGGCGCAGCGCGCGCCAAGCTCGACGCCTTCGTGCGTGCCACACAGAGCCAAAAGATATGAGCGATATCCTCGACAAAATCCTCGCCGTCAAAGCCGACGAGATCAAGCTGCTCGCCAAGCGCTATTCGCGCAGCACGCTGGAGGCACTGGGCCGCGAGCACGGTGCCGCGCGCGGCTTCATCCGCGCACTCACCGCCAAGGTGCAGAGCGGCGACGCGGGCGTGATCGCTGAGATCAAGAAGGCCTCACCCAGTAAGGGCCTGATCCGCGCAGACTTCGACCCTGGCTGGATTGCGCGCGAGTACGCGGCGGGTGGTGCGGCCTGCCTATCCGTTCTCACCGATGAGCAATTCTTCCAAGGCCACAACGCTTTTCTCATCCAAGCCCGCGCGAATTGCGCGCTGCCAGCCATCCGCAAGGATTTCCTGATCGACGAACTCCAGATCGCCGAAGCGCGCGCCATCGGTGCGGACTGCGTGCTGCTGATCGTCGCCGCACTCGAACCTGCCCAACTCGAATCACTGGCCGACTATGCGGTGAGCTTGGGCATGGACGTGCTGGTCGAGATTCACGATCGCGCCGAGCTGGAGGTGGTGCTGAAAGCCAAGCTGCCGCCACCCACGCGCGACGACGCGCAAAACCCGATTTTGCTGGGCATCAACAACCGCAACCTGCGCACCTTCGAAGTGAGTTTGAGCAACACGCTCGATCTGCTGGCCGATATCCCGCAGGGCACGGATGTCGTCACCGAATCCGGCATCGTCACGTCAGCCGATGTGGCGACCATGCGCACGGCAGGCGTGCACCGTTTTCTGGTGGGCGAGTCGCTGATGCGTCAGGCCACACCGGGTGCGGCGCTAAAACAGTTGATTGGCTGCGATTGACGCAGCGCGGATCGACTAGCGACGGCGCAGCGCCGGCTTCACGACGCCGGTGAACTGCACGCCGAGCACGACGATGCTTCGGCCCTGTACGCTTACCGTGCCATCGTCGCCGAGCTTTTTCAGCACGCGGCCCGCCATCTCGCGCGAGCAGCCGACGATGCGTGCCAGCTCCTGCCGCGAGATGCGCACCAGGGTGCCGCGTGCATGCGGCTGGGCATCCGGCTGACGACAGAGATTGATGATCTCGTGCGCGACGCGACCCTGCACATCGAGAAACGCGAGATCGGTCAGCCTCGCTGTGGTCGCGCGCAGGCGCTGTGCGAGCTGGCCGGCGAGGGCCAGCATGATTTCAGGGTTCTCACGGATGAAGCGGCGGAAGTGGTCGTAGCCAATCTCGGCCACCAGCGCCTGCGTGCGCGTGCGTACTTCCGCCGTGCGGGTTTTCTGCTCGGGGAACATGCACATCTCGCCGAAGAAATCGCCCGGATTCAGATACGCCAGAACCATCTCGCGCTCTTCGTCGTCGGTGACGCTGACACTCATCGAGCCTTCGAGAATCAGGTACAGCGACTGTGGCGCATCCCCGGCATGGATGATGATCTGCTTGGCGGGGAACGACCGCTTGGTCGCCTGCGCGATGAAGGCTTGAATGGCGGGTTGGTCAAGCATGGTTCGATGTCGCTCCCTCGTGCGAAACACGACGCGCGAGCGTCATGGACCTTGATTTTCCGGGACGATACCACATGATTTAAGCCCTTCCCGTCACCGGTTGAAGCCAATGCAGGCGCGCATCAAATGGGTAGAAAACATGGCGTTCGTCGCCGAGTCCGGGTCGGGTCACGCCATCGTGCTGGATGGCCCGCCGGAGCTTGGTGGCCGTAACTTGGGCGCGCGCCCGATGGAGCTGCTGCTGATGGGTGTGGGCGCCTGCTCGTCGGTGGACGTGGTGATGATCCTGAAGAAGGGTCGGCAACCGGTCACCGACTGCGTGTGCGAATTGAAGGCAGAGCGTGCCGAGACCGAACCCAAGGTGTTCACCGCCATCCATCTGCACTTTGTCGTCAGCGGCAAGGGCTTGAACCCGACGCAGGTCGAGCGTGCCGTACAGCTTTCTGCCGAAAAATACTGCTCGGCGTCGATCATGCTCACCAAGGGTGGCGTGACCATCACGCACGGCTTCGAGATTCGCGAACCGGCTTGATGCAGCACTGAAACGACGGTCATCAAAGTTTAATAGGCAAAAAACACACTTTTGCCGGATAATTCTGAGTCCCCGCAGCTCACCCTGCGGGGATTTTCGTTTCACCGCCGTCTGCTGTGCTTGCTCGCACACTTTATTATTGGGAGAACAACTTGGCCAAGATGAAACCCACCAGCAACCCTAAACTCAAATTGTTGGGCTTCAACAATCTCACCAAGTCGCTGAGCTTCAACATTTACGACATCTGCTACGCCCGCACCAAGGCCGACCAGCAGGAATACGTCGAGTACATCGACGAGCAGTACAACGCCGAGCGCCTCACCGAGATCCTCACCAACGTCGCCGACATGATCGGCGCGCACGTGCTCAACGTCGCACGGCAGGACTACGACCCACAGGGTGCGAGCGTCACCATGCTCATCTCCGAGGGTCACCTCGACGGCATGAAGACGCCCGGCAAGGACAGCGTCGTCGGCCATCTCGACAAGAGCCACATCACGGTGCACACCTATCCCGAGAACCATCCGGATGCTGGTATCAGCACCTTTCGCGCCGACATCGACGTCAGCACCTGCGGCAAGATCAGCCCGCTGAAGGCGCTGAACTATCTCATCAAGAGCTTCGAGAGCGACATCGTCGTACTTGACTATCGCGTGCGCGGCTTTACCCGCAACGTGCGTGGCATGAAGCACTTCATCGACCACAACATCGACTCGGCGCAGAACTTTATCGCCCGCGACATCAAGGACAAGTACGACATGGTGGACGTCAACGTCTATCAGGAGAACATCTTCCACACCAAGATGAAGCTCAAGGAACTCGACCTCAATACCTACCTGTTCGGCGAAGGCGCCAGCGAGCTGCCGCCGCGCGAAGCCAAGCGCATCCGTGGTCGCGTCGATCACGAGATCATGGAAATCTTCTACGGCAAGAACATTCAGGCCTGAGCGAGTGAGCGGCGGTCTTCGACCGCACTTCTCAACGAGCCGACAACAAAAACCCCCGGTGCTGCCGGGGGTTTTTGCGTTGTAACGCTTGCCGCCTTAGTTGGTGCAGCTATCCGAGCCTGGGTACTTCGCGGCATCGACCTTCACCACCTCGTTGATCCAGCGGGTGATGAGTTCGTGCGCCTCGGTGTCGACCACGCTGCGCGCAATGGGCGGCATGCGCGCGGAGGGCAAGGTGGCCTCCGGCCCGATGCGGAAGGGGATGATGGAGTCCGCAGCATTCGCAGGATGGATGTCGTACGTGCGGCCGCCGCGGCCTTCGGTGCCGGTCGCGGTGGTGGTCTTGCAGACACCATAGGTCGTGTCCACCTTGCGCAGCGAGTCCAGATAGAAGCCGGTGCTAGCCGCAAAGCCGCGCACGTTGTGGCAGTGCTGGCAGTTCACTTCCAGCCAGGCGCGTGAGCGGGCTTCGATGTCTTCTGGCGTATTGGCGGCAAAGCCGGAGCTGCCGGGTACGTTGTAGACCGGGCTCTTCTCCAGCAGCTTGGCGACCTGGGTCATGTTGTCGACACCCCGATCAGTCGGGCAGCCCGTCATCAGTCCCTTGGAGCACAGATAGTCGATCTGGTTCTTGCCCGCGATCTCATGCTGGCTCTGGCCGCTCACCTTGTTGCTCTCCGGCTTGTACGGCTTGTTCATGAAGCGCACTTTCGGGCCGATCGGTGCAGAGCCTGGTTCGGCATCTTCGCGCGAGTGGCAGCTCAGGCACTGGTTGGCGTTGGGGATGAGATAGCTATCGGTGCTGCCGGTGTGCAGCACGCCGGAATCGATATCGGTGTGCTTCCAAGACACCGCAGCGGTGCCGCCACCCAGGGCGAGTTTGGCGACGCGCTTGCCGTTCTCGGTGGTCCAGCGGTAGCTCATGCCCTGCCAGCGCGCGGCGCCGTTGGTGGCGGTACGCTTGATGAGCAGGCGGGTTTCGATCACGTCTTCAGTGCCCTTGTCTTCGTCATCGAAGGCAAAGCTCTTGGCGATGATGGTGCCGACCGGGAACACGATAACGGCATTCGCACCGTCGCTCGCGGCCTCGCGATAGACCGCCTTGGTGCCGGACGGCATGTACAGCACGCGATATTTCACCGCGTAGTCGGAGAACAGTTTGCTGTTGAGCGAATACGGCACGCCGGCACTGTTGGCGGCACTGGTCGGGTCCTGCGGATCGCGGAACAGGTTGTACTGATCGAGCGTTGGGCAGTTGACCTTGCTGGCGTCGAAATTGACCACGCCTGTCGCCATCACCTTGCCGCACAGGCGATCAATCTCGGCCTGCGCCGGCGCAGCGTCGATGAGCCCCGAACGCACGAACGGCGGGATCACCACCGGCGGTAGCAGCGGCAGGTTTTTGCCGTAGCTGGCCTTGCAGCGATGCGGGGTCAGGTCGAAGCTCGACGGCAACTCTTGCAGCTCGGTCAAATCAGTGAGTGACGGTGTGGCACCTACGGCCAGCTTGATCGCCGCATTCGCACCCTTGGTGCCGTGGAAGTTGACGAAGGCCAGGCTGTCGGCCGAGAACTCGTTGTCTTCGTCGATGCAGCTCATGAACCAGTCGGGCTTGATGCGCGGGCTGCCGGTGGCCTTGGTATCGAACTTGTAGCCGTTGTAATGGCAGGCCGGGTCCGGGTCTTCGTTGGTGTGCAGCGGTTTGCCGCGCGCATCCATCGGCACCGGGTCGCCGTTGGCTTTCTTGGGGTAGGGGCAGTCGGCCAGCGTATCGACCAGACCGTCCCACAGGATGTGCGCACCACGGAATCCGGCGGTGTGCGTGCCCAAGCCGCCCGCCACGCCGGCAGCGGCGCAGGCGGCAAGATTTTGCGGCAGCGCGCAGGCCAGCTGGTTTTTGACGCCGATGACCAAGGGCAGCACCTTGGCCACATCCCCCGCGGCAAGCGCCTTCGTGGTGATGATCGGCAGCGCATTGCCGTTGTTGATGAACTTGTTGCGGAAGATGTGCACGCCTTCGGTGTACCAGTCGATGCGCTTCTCGTTCGGCCGGCCCGCACCTTCAGGGAAGACCTCGTAGCTGGTGTGGATGATGCCGGCGGTGTTGTTGTTCTCGAAGGTGTTGTCGAAGATGTCGATGCGGTCGTAGCTCAGCGTGATCATGCCGCTGCCCGGCGGCACAGAGCCGACGATGCCACCCGAGGTGAAATTGTAGGTGTTGTTGTTGCGCGCAACGTTGCCATACATGCGCGAGCGATCGCCGTACTGCCGCAGACCATCGAGGTCATACACCAGGAAGCCACCGGTGTTGCACTCGGCCAGATTGTTGGCGTATTCGCCGCCCTGCACGTTCTCGATCTCGAAGCCGAACACGTTGTAGGCCGAGCGCGAGTTCTTGATGATGGCGTTGTTGGTCTGGCCGACGTAGATGCCAGCGTCGGAGGCGCCAATCGACTCCGCATCGTCCACAAGAATGTTCTCGGACGACACCGGATAGATGCCGTAGCGCCCGGACTTGGGGCTAGGCGTGTAGTCGGGCGATGTGGTGTCTCCCAGCGCGTTCTCGGGTGCGGTGGGGTCTTGGGTCGGCGGATCGGTGCAGGGCACATGCAAACGATCTTTATAGTTCTCGGCCGTGATCGGGTCCGCGCTTTCGCGGCCGCCGCCACTGCTCCAGATCGCACGCACTCGCAGCAGCTTGGCGTTGTCGACGCCGCGCAACTCGAAGCCATTGCCGCCGGTGTCGGCAACAGTGAAATCCTGGTACGTCAGGCCGCGCACATTGACCGCTAGCACGCCTTCGGGCGCGTTGTTGTTCTTGAAGCTCAGCACGGTCTTGTCTTTGCCGCAGCCCTTCACCAGCACATCTTCGGTGTCGGTGAGCTGGAAGGTATTGCTCAGCTCGAAGTAGCCGCAGTCGAACTCGATGACATCACCCGGTGCCGCCTGGATCATCGCGCTCACCATGTCGGTAGTGGCATTTGCGCCCGGCTTGATGAAGAACCTTCGCCCGGTGGCGGAGCCCGGATTGCTCGGGTTGACTGCGGAAGCACCAGGAACCTGGCTGTTGCCACACCCAGTGAGCAGCAGGCTTGCCAGCGTCAGTGCGGCGAGAGATAGCGACAGTCGGGCCGACGGGGTGATTCTGGGATGTTGCATGACAAAGCTCTCCGGGATTTCTACTGGCCCTGTGTCCGTACAGAAGACCAATCGTCAGCAATGATTGCCAACGTATTTTTAATGCTCGCAACCCTAGTGCCGGGACGAGGCGCGCACCAGCGGGAAAATTGGCTTATCGCCACTCTGCTGCTGCACGGCAGCAGAACAAACGCCGACTGTTTTTAATTGACTAGAAGCGCGCCGCGCCGAACTTCATCACGTTGGCCACCAGGCGCATCAGTCCACGCACTGGTGCGGGTGGTAGTTTGCCGCCGGCATCGAGCGCTTCCTGGCCGTGGCGCTCTTCATCGCTCTTCATCGCCTGCACCACGGCGCGCGAGGCAGCATCGCCAGTGGGCAGCCGCTGCAAGTGTTCGCCCAGATGCGCGCTCACCTGCCGCTCGGTTTCGGCGACAAAGCCCAGGCTCACGGCATCGCTGCGAAGCCCTGCGAGTGCGCCAATGGCTGCCGACCCGGCATACCAGAGCGGCGTGAGTCTGCTGGGTCCATCACCCAGTTCCTGCAGACGCTCGGCGCACCAGTGCAGATGGTCCTGCTCCTCCTTGGCGGCAGCCAGCAGCTGCTGGCGGATCACCGGGTCGCGGGCCATCAGCGCCTGACCGTGATACAGACCCTGCGCCGCTACTTCGCCAGCGTGGTTGACGCGCATCAGCGATGCCGCCTCCGCGCGTTCTGCATCAGACAGCGTTGCCGATGCCGATGCCGGTCGCGCCCGATGCGACGCACCGGCGGCGGCCAGCGACTTCAGGCCATCGCCGAAGCTGGCGAGCAACTGGTCCAACGGCGAATGCAGGCGAGTCGTGTCGGTCATGGTTTGCGGCGACAATAGAGTTGATCCCGATTCTACGACCGCACTCATGTTCTGGCTGCTCGTTTTTCTCACCGTCGCCCTCGTGCTCGCATATCGCGGTGCGCCGCTGACGACGGCGACCGGCGTAGTGGGCGTGACGGTGCTGTTCTACGGCTGGCTCGGGGCCTCGCTCGGCACCTTTGCGCTGCTGCTGCTCGCGACACTCGCCTTGTTCGTGCCGCTCAACGTGGCTGCCGTACGACAGGAGTGGCTGACGCTGCCGCTGCTCAACCGCTTTCTCACGCTGACGCCGCCCGCCTCCATCGAGGGCGAGCGCGGCCCCGGCGCCGCCTTGGTCTCCGGCGACTGGTCAGCGACCTTCCCGCTGCTGGAGAAACCCGCCGACCCGCAGGCCGATATCCGGCTCGAAGCCTTCGGTGCCGCCCTCTCGCACCGGCTGATGTCCCCTTTGGAGCTGCCCACGCCCACCGGTGCGCAGGCACGCATCGCTGAAGGCCTGATGACCAGTACCGCGCTGCACCGCGTCGCCCTACGGCTGCTGGCGGGCCGGCCAGCGCGCGTGCCCGCCCGCGAGGCCTGGCGGCTGGCGCGGCATGGCGCGACGCTACTCGGCCACGGCAGCGCACCGCGCGTGGAAGAAGTGAAGGCAGAAGACAACGCCCGCCTGCTGTCCATCCTCGCCGCCGTGCATCCGCACTACCCCGACTGGCTCGCGGCCGCGGCCGACCCGCACGAAGCGCACCGCCTGCTCACTTTCGACCGCGCGGTGTGGGATGCCTTTGGCCACGCCCTGCAAAACGCCGCGCGTGCACTGGTGGGCGGCTTAAGCGGCGCGCTGCTGATCCCCGCCGAGGGCGACGACGCACTCAAGCCCTTCGTGCGGCAGGCGCGGCTCGCGCAGTCACGCTTCGCGGTGGCGACCGATTTATTGCTCGCGCTGCCCCTGCTCAACCTGCAGGCGCCGGGCTTTGCGCCGCGCCTGGCCGCAGCGCTCGAAGCCTTGCAGTCGATGCTCGCCCTGCTCACCTGGCACAGCACCGCCACGCAGCCGCTCACCGAACGCGCGGTGGTCGTCAACGCCCTGCGCCGCTCGCTCGCCGCATTTGAAGAAGCGCTCTGGGTCGCGCTGCAAGAACTGCCGCACACCGGCCTGCGCCTCGCGACCAAGGCCATCTGCCTGCCGCTGGGCCGCCGCGCACGGGTGCCGACGGTGGCCGAGGAAGCCGCTGCCGCGACGGCGCTGCTACGCGAGCCCTCGGTGCGCGCGCGCCTGCGTACCGGCATTGCGACGCACCCGGCACTCGATGATCTGGAAAAACGCATCGAAACCCTGCGCAAGCTCGAACCGACGCTGCGGCAGTTGAAGACCGCGCAGTTCGAGCCGCCGCCTGCCGATGACCGCGCGCGCCTGACCGCTGCCGCGCGCCTGCATCTGGTCGATGACGACGAGGCCGCAGTGCTCGGTGAGGCGATCGATTTTGCCGACTCCATCAAGGCGGCCAGCAGCGCAGAGGCACGACCCCCGCATGGCTGAAACCTGCCTCATCGTCGGTGCCGGGCCCGGCATAGGCCAGGCCTGCGCGCTGGCGTTTGCGCGCGAGGGTTACGACATCGCGCTGATCGCGCGCCACCCCGAGCGGCTGGTGGCACAGACCACCGAAATCGCCTGGACCACCGGCCGCAACGCCCGCGCCTTTGCGGCCGATGCAGGCGATACCGAAAGCCTGCGCGCCGCCCTCAGGCAATCGCAGCTCGAACTCGGGCCGCCGCGCGTGCTTATCTACAACGTTGCCAGCGTGCAGCGCGCGCGACCGGCCGCACTCGACATCGAGCAACTGGTGCGCGAGTTCCGCGCCAATGTCGCAGGTGCGCTGGTCTGTGCGCAGGCGCTCGCAGCCGACATGCGGGTAGCAGGTGGGGGCAGCCTGCTATTCACCGGCGGCGGCCTGGCCGATCACCCCACGGCCGACTACGCCTCGCTCTCCCTCTGCAAGGCCGCGCTCAAGAGCCTGACCCACACGCTGGCGCAGGAATACGGCGTGCATGGCATTCATGTGGCCACCGTCACCGTGCACGGCTTCGTGCAGCAGGGCACGCACTTCGATCCACACCTGATCGCGCAGAGCTTCATCAAGCTGCACCGGCAGCCCAAAGGTCGGTTTGATATCGAGTTGGTGTATCGCTGATGGCCAGTGCCTTTCCGCTGCTACGCGACGTCGAGGGTTTGAAGAACAAGCGCTTCGATGTGCTGGTAGTTGGCGGGGGCATCTATGGCGTGTGGGCCGCGTACGATGCCGCGTTGCGCGGCCTCAGCGTGGCGCTGATCGAGAAAACCGACTGGGGCTCGGGCACCTCGCAGTCTTCGTCCAAGCTCATCCACGGCGGCCTGCGCTATCTCGAACATTTCGAGTTCCGCCTGGTCAGCCATGCGCTCAAGGAGCGCCGCGTGCTCAGCGAGATAGCACCCCACCTGGTGCGTCCGCTCAACTTCAAGCTGCCAGTGTGGAAGACCGCGCGCGTCGGCCGCCTGCAACTCTTGGCTGGCCTCACGCTCTACGACTTTCTCGCCACCGGCAAGCAACCGGTGCCGCGCCACAAATCGTTCTCGCGAGAGGCGCTGTTGCAGGAGCACCCCTATCTCAATGCCGAGGGCTTGAAGGGCGGCCTGCGCTACGGCGACTGCCAGGAAGATGATGCCCGCATGGCAATGGTGGTGGCCGCCGCCGCGCAAGGTGCCGGTGCCATTTGCGCGACCGGCATCGCCGCCGAATCGCTGCTCGATGTGCAGGGTCGCGTCACCGGTGCCGAGGTGCGAGACACCGTGACTGGCGACACCTTTGCGATCCACGCCGAGGTCACCATCAATGCCGCCGGCCCCTGGGCGCGTGCACTTACCACCACCGCCCTGGGCGAAGCCGCACCCGCCGTGAAACTGGTGAAGGGCATCCATCTGGTGCTGCCGCACATCCCTGGCCTGCAGGACGCCTTCCTGCTCACCGCGCCGCAGGACGGCCGCGTGTTTTTCGTCATCCCCTGGTATGGCCGCACGCTGCTGGGCACCACCGAATCGAGCGTGGCCGATGTGACGCAGGCGGTCGTCACGCCCGCCGAGCAGACCTATCTGCTCGACGCCGTGCGCGCGCTCATGCCGGGCCTGGGCTGGACCGATGCAGATGTGATCTCAGGCTTTGCCGGTGCGCGCACCTTGCAGGCCGAGGATGCCGAATCGCTCTCGGCGCAGACCCGCGAGTTCAGCATCACCACCCCGCGACCCGGTTTGATCTGGCCCATCGGCGGCAAGTACACCACCGCCCGCTGCGACGCGGCGGAGGTGATCGACGCGGTTTACACCATGCTCGAAAAGTCCGGCCCGGTCAGCCTCACGCACCGCTATCCGCTGCCCGGCGCACCAGTCGGCACGCGCGAAGGCTCGGTGATGCTCGGTGACTTCACCGGTTGGCAGACCGAGGCGGTGGCGGGGCTGGAGCGCAGAGGCTTGGCGCGCGATATCGCCGAGTCCCTGACGCTCCGGCACGGCACCCGCATCGGCCGCGTTCTGGCACTGCTGGATGAAGCGCCCGAGTGGGCGGCACGCCTGGTTGAAGATGCACCCTTCATCGAAGCCGAGGTGATTCTCGCGGTGCGGGACGAAGGTGCGTGCACCGCGCAAGACATCGCACGCCGCCGGATGCCGCTTGCACTGATTTCGCGCACGGGCGCTTGGCAGGCCCGCATACAGGCGCTCTGCGAACGCGCGTAGGCCGCATCACGACGACGCCGTTCGTCTGCCTGGATACACCGTTCACGCTATTCGGTAGGATTTTTACCGTTCGTACCCGACGAGCGGCGGCATCGCGCACCTAGACGGTGCGCCGCGCGCTGGTTGTGCATTCGCACAATCCACATCCTTCGAGACCAATAAATCACAACGAGGAGAACGCGATGCGTTCATGGTCGATGGCCGCTGTACTGGGCCTCACGAGCGTCGCACTGCTGAGCGCCTGCGGCGGCGGCACTGGCAACCAGAGTCAGATCGGCGGCAACGCCGGCGACAACCCGCAAACCTTCGATTCGCTGTCGGTGTTCGACCCGGTGCCGATCAGCACGGCCGATTCGGCGTCGATCCCCTTCCCCTTCGATGGTCTGTTCGCGGGTTTCAGCGACCCGACGCTCAACATTCCCAATCCGCGCAATGCGCCGTTCGTCAAAGCGGCGAATCTGGGTGATGGCTTCTCGACCACGGCCTCGCTGTTCTTCGACATGACCGGCTTCGTCGATCTCGCCACCGTCACACCCAATCTACTGATCGTCAACAGTGCGACCGGTGCGGTGCTGAAGCCCGGCATCGACTACGCGCTACAAGGCTCGCCCGCCACCACCGCCGTTGGCACCGCGCAGGTGCCCATCAACCGGCAGCGCACGCGCGTGCTCATCGAGCCGCTCAAGCCGCTCGCGCCGTCGACGCGCTACCTGGTGGCGTTCAAGACGGGTGCGAAGAACTCCGAGGGCAAGGGCGTGCTCGCTTCGGCGGCCTTCCGCGTACTGCGCTCGGCCACACCGGTGTCGCAGCAGAGCGAGCCGATTCTGGCGAGCTACAGCGCCGCGCAGAAAGCCACGCTGGAGCAGCTGCGTAGCCAGTTGATCCGCCCCGTGGTCGAGGCCTTCGGCCAGCTGGCGAGCATCCCCGAAACGGATCTGGTGCTGGCCTGGAGCTTCACGACAGGTTCAACGGATAAGACGCTGAAAGCGCTCGCCGCTGCCGCCACTCCCCGCTTCACGCAGTTGCAGAACACCGGAGCCAACACCTCGATCATCGGTGCGCCCGGCATCGCCGACATCTATTCCGGCGTCATCCAGGTGCCGTATTACCTCGCCAATAGCGGTGGCAACGCCAACTCGACCGCACCCTTGTCCACATTCTGGGCAGCCGACGCCACCAAGCCCGACACGGCTGCCAAGTTTCTCGGCCAGGTACCCTGCGGCGCATTTGCCGTGGGCGCGACGCTGCCCGATGGCCAAACGGCGAAGCCGAGCACTTCCACCACGCTGTGCTTCCCGCTGCCGGTGAAGAAAACCGACGAGCTGATCCCGCTGCTGGTCACCGTGCCCAATGCCAACTCGGGTCAGACCAAGCCCGCCAACGGCTGGCCGGTGGTGATCTTCCAGCACGGCATCACCCGCAATCGTGGCGACGCCTTGGCGGTCGCACCGGCACTCGCGGCCGCCGGGTTTGTCGTTGTCGCCATCGACTTGCCACTGCACGGCATCGTGCCTTCTAGCCCGCTCGCCGCCCTGCGCCAAGCCGGTCGTGAGCGCACCTTCGATCTCGACCTGGTCAACAACAGCACCACCGCACCGGGGCCCGATGGCACACCGGACAGCAGCGGCCAGCACTTCGTCAATCTCGCCAGCCTCATCACCAGCCGCGACAATCTGCGGCAGGCGGAAATTGACCTGGTGAGCCTGAGCAAGAGCATCGCCAGCATCGACACCGACGGCGACGGCGTGCCGGACCTCGATGCTTCGCAGGTGCGCTTTCTCGGCCACTCGCTCGGCGGCGTGGTCGGTGGCACTTACTTGGCGCTGGACGACAGCGTCGGTGCCGCCACGCTCGCCATGCCCGGCATGGGCATCGGCAAATTGCTAGATGCCTCCAATGCTTTCGGCCCGGTCATCGCCGCCGGCCTCGCCGCCAGCGGTGTGAACGAAGGCACGGACGACTACGAGACTTTCATCCGCTTCGCGCAGACGCTGGTGGATGCCGCCGACCCGGTGAACTACCTGGTCGATCTGAAGGCCAAGCACCCACTGCATCTGATCGAAGTCGTCAACGACACGACGCTGCCCAACGTCGCGGTCGCAGGCCCGACGCGTGTGGGGCAGGACAAGGTGACCATCACCGGCTTCCTCTCCGGCACCGATCCGATGATCGCCCTGCTGGGCCTCGACGTGATCGGGCCGTTGTCGCCGCCGCTCGCCACCCAGACACAAAAGACCAGCGCGAAACTGCAAGTGGCGACCGTGTTTGCCACCGGCAATCACGGCTCGATCCTCGACCCCAGCGGCTCCGACAGTAACGCCGCAACCACGCAGGAAATGCAGCGGCAGACTGCCAATTTCCTCAAGAGCAACGGCCAGTGCCTGCCCACCGGCGGTAGCTGCCAATGAGCACCTCAAGGATCAACCCCATGAAAACCCCAAGCCTGACCTTGACGGCTTTCGCCGCCGCCCTGCTGGCCGTGCCGGCCGTGCACGCGCTCGACTACGAACACGGCGACTTCAAAGCCACACTCGAAAACCGCATCGCCGCCGGTGCAACTTGGCGCGTCGCCGACCGCGACCCGAACCTGATCGGCATCGCCAATGGCGGCACGGCGTTCTCGACCAATGGCGACGACGGCAACCTCGCCTTCGGCCAGGGCGAGATGGTGGACAGCACGCTGCGGCTGACCAGCGAGCTGTCGCTGGGCTACAAGGACTTCGGCTTCTTCGCGCGCAGCGTGCTCGGCTACAACCCGACCGTCAGCGACGCGGCACTGTTCGACCCCGCCGACTACCGCGGCCCGACGCGCGGCTACACGCAAGCCGATCTCGACCGCAAGGAGGCTGCCGTGCGCCGCCACAATGGCCGCTACGCCGACCTGCGCGATCTCTACGCCTACACCACGCAAACGCTCGGCGACCGCACCATCTCGCTGCGCGTCGGCCGGCAGGTGGTGAATTGGGGCGAGAGCACCTTCGTGCTCAACGGGCTCAATAGCCTGCTGGCACTCGATGCCAACCGCGCGCGGCTGCCGGGCTTCGAGCTGGATGAAGTCATCATCCCCAGCAACCAGGTCTGGGGCTCGATCAACGTCACCGACAGCGTCAGCCTCGAAGCGTTTTATCAATTGCGCTGGCAGCGCACGATCATCGATGCCGGCGGCACCTTCTTCGGCACCAACGACTTCGCCGGCCCCGGCGGCACCGCCGCCAATCTGGGCTTTGGTCGCGCCGATGAAAACACCGTGCCCGGCACGCCCTGTTCGGCGCCACCCGTGGCCGGCAACCAGTGCGTGCCGGTGGGCAGCTACGTGCCGCGCGCGGGCGACGTGACTCCGAAGAACGCCGGCCAGTTTGGCGGCGCGCTGCGCTTCAGCATCCCCTATCTCAACGACATGGATGCCGCACTTTATGCCGCCACCTACCACTCGCGGCTGCCGCTGTATTCCGGCACCTCGCGCACGGGTGCAGGGCTGACCCCGGCGACGACGGCGAACTACTTCGTCGAGTACCCGAAAGACATCCGCATGTTCGGCGTGTCGTTCAACACCACCATCCCCTTCGACTTCTCGCTGCAAGGTGAGTACAGCTACAAGCAGGGCCAGCCGATCCAGATCGACGACGTGGAGCTGCTGCTGGCGGGCCTCGGCGCACCGAGCCAGATCAACCCGACGGCAGGCGCGACGCTGGGCGGGCAGTACCTGCGCGGCTGGCGCCGCAAGGACGTGAGCCAGGCCGACATCGGCCTCACGCGCCTGTTCGGGCCGTCGAGCTGGATGCGCTCCGAGCAGACGCTGCTGGTGGTGGAGGCGGCCGTCACCCATGTGCACGATCTGGAAGACCAGAGCGTACTGCGCTACGAAGGGCCGGGCACGTTCACGCCGGGTGATGCAGCGACGGCTGCCAGCCAGGGCGTGCCGCAGCAGGTGGCGGGTTATGCCACCGCCACTTCGTATGGCTACAAGGTGGTGCTGCGCAACGACTACAACAACGTGTTCAACCTCATCAACGTCAAGCCAACGCTGCGCTGGGAGCAGGATCTGCACGGTATTTCGCCGACGCCGATCACCAATTTCGTCGCCGGTCGGCGCCAGATCACCGCTGGTCTGGGCTACACGTATCGGGGCAATGTTTCCGGCGATATTGCTTATACGAGATTCATCGGTGCGGGGCAGCAGAACCTTCTGCGAGACCGCGACAACATTCAGGCTGTCGTCAAATACAGCTTCTAGTTGGGTGCCGATTTATTTCATCCGTCTCCAAGCCGTTCGCGCATTCTTCCCTCCCCTTTGAGCGCGAACGATTTTCAAGCCGAGCCTCACCGCTCGGCTTTTTTTTGCCTGCGATTCAGTGATCACGCGCATAAAAAAAGCCCGGGGTCTTAGCCCCGGGCTTCTGATCTCCCTACCGCTCCCGCTAGTTAGGCGTTCACACCCGATCAAGGTGCTTTGGTGCAGAGCGTAGCAGCACCGGTGCCCGCGTAGGAATAGGCTCTCCAGCGGTAAAAATAGCTCGTGCTGCCACTGGCATAGCTGATGCTCTCGCTGGAGGTATTGCCTTCAGATGCCGCCACCTGCGTCCACGAACCATTGGTGCCGCTGCGACGTTGCAGATACAGGTCGAAGTCAGTGCCCGACGGCCCGGTCATCGTCGCGGCATAAGTGCCATTGCGGGCTGGCTTCGCACCCGAGGCATTGGGTGCGTACAGCGACTGCCCCGTGGCCGTGAAGGTGGCGGTGTAGGCCGTGTAGCCGCTGGGGCAGGCGCTGGTCGGCGGCGGCGTGGTGCCACCCTTCACGGCCGTGATGGCGGCGTTGGCATTGATGATGCCCGCACCACATCCCGAGCAGGCAGCCGGAAAGGCCCGCGCGGTGCTCTTCAGCGTCGACTCGGCTGCATCCGGCGTCAGCGTCGGCTTGGCCGCGTACAGCAGCGCCACCACAGCCGCCACGTGCGGGGTGGCCATGCTGGTGCCCTGGAAGAACGCGTAGCTGTCTGCACCCGGTGTGGTGAGGCCGGCATTGAGGGTGGAGAGAATGCCGTTGGCATCGGTGGCGCTGTTCTGCGCGCCGCCGGGAGCGGCGACATCCACCAGCGTGCCGAAGTTGGAGTAGTACGCACGGCCGCCGCTGCGATTGACCGCCGCCACCGCGATCACGCCCGAGCAGTTGGCCGGGCTGGAATTGCTGACGTTCTGGTTTTCGTTGCCCGCCGCCACCACCACGGTGGTGTTGCGGCTGCGCGCGGAATTGATGGCGTTCTGCGTCGTGGTGTCGCAGGCGCCAGTACCGCCCAGGCTCATGTTGATGACCTTGGCCGGATTGGCATTGGCCGGCACGCCGCTGACCGTACCACCCGAGGCCCAGACGATGGCATCGGCGATGTCGCTGGTGTAGCCGCCGCAGGTGCCGAGCACGCGCACCGGCACCACCTTGGCGCCATAGGCCACGCCCGAAACGCCGCTGCCGTTGTTGGTCACCGCCGCGATCGTGCCTGCCACGTGCGTGCCATGCCAGGAGCTGTCGCTGGCGGCGGAGCCGGTGCCGCATTCGCCAGCGGTGGTCCAGTCCCCCGGATCCTTGGCATCGCTGTCGCGACCGTTGCCGTCGTTGCCGATGTCCGCCGTGCTGATGAAGTCGTAGCCGCCAACGATGTTGGCGACCAGATCAGCGTGCGGGCGATAGCCGGTGTCGAGCACCGCCACTACCACGCCGCTGCCGGTGGTCTGGTCCCAGGCGGCGGGCATGTTGATGCCGGCGGTGGTTTCGTAATAGCCCCACTGTTCGTTGTAGCGGCTGTCGTTGGGCGTGAAGCTCTTCGTCATCAGACGATCTTCTTCCACGTATTCCACTCGCGGGTCAGCGGCCAGCTCGGCCATCAGCGCTTTCAGCTCGGGCGCTTCGATGTGGCGATCCAGCGCCAGCACATCACCGCCCAGCGCCAGCGCGCGCAGACGGTTGAGCCGCAGGCCACGACGCGTGGCGAGGTCGGTCACGGCGCCCGGCAAGGCCTTGGCGGCAATCGACAGTGTGGCTTCGGGTTTGTATTTGACGATCAGACGCTGCTCGGGTGCTGCCAGCGCTGCGGCGCTGAACCCGCTGAGGAGAACGGCGGCGGCGGCCACCACGGTGCGCTTGAATCCAGCTCTTGAACTGCTGCGAGATGTCATTCGATGCTCCCTGCAAGTGAGAAAACCTGCCACGGCGAATTGCACGTGACCTGGTTTTACGCTAGCAAGAGGCTGGCCAGAATTACTATCGAATTACTACCTTCGATCGTGCGGCGGCGCACAGACCGCCTAAGGTTCGCTAGATGGAGGCACGTCCACAGGCGCTTCCGACGGCAGCGGCACCGGCTCGCCGACGAACTTGGGGCTGGTATCCAGCAGATACAGATCGAGAATCGCCCATACCCGCGCCGCCACCTCTCGCACATAAGGCCTGAACGCCGGGCCGGAGCTCTCGCCTGCCGGCGCATAGGCCACCGGCGTCATGCCCAGCTTCTTGGCGATGAACAAAGCGCGGTAGGCGTTGTAGTCCTGCGTGATGAGCGTGACGCGGTCGAGCCCGAACACCAGCTTGGCGCGAGCGACGGAATCGAAGGTGCGCAGCCCGGCAAAATCCATGGTGATCGCCTGCGCGGGCACGCCGGCAGCGGTTAGCGCCTGCCACATGCGGCGCGGCTCGTTGTAGCTGGCGTCGGGGTTGGCACCCGAGACGATCAGATGCTTGACCCGCCCCAACTGATACAACTCCACCGCGGCTGAAATGCGGCCCGCAAAGTGCGGGTTGGGCCCGCCATCGCTGGTGTAGGGGCTGGTGCCAAGCACCAGCCCCACTTCGTTTTCAGGGAGTGCTGCAAAGTTGGTGTAGAGGTAGGCCTCGGTGTTGTTGATGACCCAGAGGTTGCCCAGCACCACCAGCAAAACCAGCACCACGACCAGCGCTTGCAGACTGCGCCAGCCGCGATGGATGAACTTTGCCTTGCGGGCTGCCTCCACGACGATCGACTAGCCGAACAGCTTCGACAGCATGAAGAAGAACAAGCCGAGCTGGATCGACCAGAACGTGGCGCGCAGCAGCACGTTGATCTTGCCGGTGCCGGAGAGATGCGCCAGCGACTGGCCGATGCGTGCGTAGAGCACGAACGGGGCGAGCGGGGCAATCAGTTCCAGCTTGCCGGGCAGCTGCCCTGCGGCGAGCACGATCACCGCGAAGATGACCAGGTTCTCAAGACAGTTAGCATGGGCATCGGCAAAGCGCGAAATGATTGGCGCATCGGTGGTGGACTTGACCCCACGCGGCCAGCTGTTGATCGGTGTGCCGCTCAGAAACTTGAAGCCGCGATACGCAAACACGCCGAGCACCATCAATAGTGTCCAGCCGGTAAAACCCAACAGCGCGTGATAGGCCGCCATGACGCAATCTCCTTATTGTTTTGGAGCGGCGAGTCTGGCTGAACGGCGCTATTTGGTCGAGAGCCTTTTCATCGCGCCTTCGAGGCCTTTCAGCGTCATGCCGAACATGCGCTTGTCGCCCATCAACTCGTTGACCATGTTGATCGACGGCGTGTGGCTCCAGTATTCCTCGGGTGTCGGGTTGATCCACACCGCGTGCTTGAACTGCTGATTGAGCCGCTCGAACCAGGTCGCACCCGGTTCCTCGTTCCAGTGCTCGACGCTGCCGCCGCTCTGGCCGATCTCGTACGGGCTCATCGTCGCATCGCCGACGAACACCACCTTGGTGTCCGGCGTGTGCTTGCGAATCACGTCGTAGAGCGGGATGCGCTCGCTGTGGCGGCGCAGATTGTCTTTCCACACGCTCTCGTAAACGAAGTTGTGGAAGTAGAAATGCTCGAAGTGCTTGAACTCGCCCTTGGCGGCCGAGAACAGCTCTTCGCAGACCTTCACGTGCGGGTCCATCGAGCCGCCGATGTCGAGAAACAGCAGCACCTTCACCGTGTTGCGCCGCTCGGGCTGCATGTGGATGTCGAGCCAGCCGGCGTTCTTTGCGGTGCCTTCGATCGTGCCGTCGAGGTCGAAGATATCCGGCGAGCCTTCGCGCGCGAAGCGGCGCAGGCGACGTAGCGCGACCTTGATGTTGCGGGTGCCAAGTTCGATCGAATCATCGAGATTCCTGAACTCACGCTTCTCCCACACCTTGACCGCATTGCCGCCACCGCCCTTGCCGCCGATGCGCACGCCCTCGGGGTTAAAGCCCGAATTGCCGAACGGCGAAGTGCCGCCAGTGCCCACCCATTTGCTGCCGCCCTCGTGGCGTTCCTTCTGCTCTTCGAGGCGCTTCTTGAGTGTTTCCATCAGCTCGTCGAGGCCGCCCAGTTTCTGGATCTTGGCGCGCTCCTCGTCGGTGAGCATCTTTTCGAACTGCGCCTTCAGCCAGTCTTCCGGCACCGAGGTAAACAGCTCGCCAGTGACGGCCTCAACGCCCTTGAAATAGGCGGCAAAGGCGCGGTCGAAGCGGTCGTAATGCGCCTCGTCCTTCACCAGCGTCGCGCGCGACAGGATGTAGAAATCGTCGATGGAGAACATCGCGAAGCCGCGGCTCATGGCATCGAGCAGCATCAGGAACTCGCTGAGCGAGGCTTTGACCCCGGCGGCACGCACGGCGGCGAAGAATGTGAATAGCATGATGTGATTCTAAACCGCACTCCGCCATGATTCCGACCCAAACCCTGCGCACCGCCGAAGCCCATCTGGCGGCTGTTGACCCCGTCATGGCGCGCCTGATCGCCCAGTACGGCCCAAGCACGCTAGGGCGCAAGCACCGTGACCCCTTCCATGTGTTGTGCGCCTCCATCATCGGCCAGCAGGTGTCGGCGAAGGCCGCCGATACGATCCAGGCGCGCGTGGCAACACTGATCGGCGCGCCGCACGATGCCTTCGAGCACGTGCATTTTTCAAAGGCCACGCAAGAGACGCTGCGCGCCTGCGGTGTGAGCAATGCCAAGGCCAAGTGGTTGCTGGAGATCGCTGCCCGCTGCGCCGATGGTCGCTTCGATGCTGGCGCGCTCGCAAAGCTCGACAACGCCGCCCTCACCGTGAAACTCGATGCCCTGCCCGGCATCGGCCTATGGACGGCCGAGATGATGCTGATCTTCGCCTTCGACCGGCTCGATGTGTTCTCGCTGGGCGATGTCGGCCTGCGCAACGCCATCAACCTGCTTTACGCGCCCAAGGGCCGCGACGGCAAGCCGAAGAAGCTCGATGAAAAGAAGACTCTCAAGATTGCCAAGCCCTGGTCGCCCTACCGCTCGGTAGCCTGCTGGTATCTCTGGCGAGGCATCGACGGCGATGTCGGCACCTGGACCTGATACCGCGCCTTCGTCTCAGCCGCTGGCCAGCTCGATGAGCAGATCGCCCGCTTTCACCAGATCACCAGCGTGCACATGCACGGCTTTCACCACGCCGTCTTGTGCCGCGGCCACCAGCGTCTCCATCTTCATGGCTTCGAGCGACAGCAGCGTTTCGCCCTTTGCCACCCGCTGACCAGGCTGCACGGCGAGGCGCGCGACGGTACCGGGCATCGGTGCGCCGACTTCCGCCGCGTTACCTTCAGCCGCCTTGCGTCGCTCGTTGGCAGCTGCCACGCCCGCATGCTGCACGCGCACGGCACGCGGCTGGCCGTTCAACTCGAAGAACAGCTTGCTCGCGCCCTCGGCCAGATCGGTGCGGCCCTGCAGGCGGATCACCAGTGTCTTGCCGGTGTCGATGTCGACGCTGATCTCGTCGTTCTCGGCCAGGCCGTAGAAAAAGGTCGTGGTCGGCAATGCACTGACGTCGCCATAGGTTTTCTGATGCTCGACGTAGTCCTTGTAGACCTTGGGATACATCAGATGGCTGGCAAGATCGGCATCGCTTAGCTTCACGCCGAGATCGGTTTCGGCTTTCGTCCGTTCGGCGTCGAGATCGACGGCAGCAAGGCTGGCACCGGGGCGTTCGGTGAGTGCCGTTTTGCCGCGCAGGATTTTCTGCTGCAAAGCCAACGGCCAGGGTTCGGGCGGCAGGCCGAGGTCGCCGCGGAACAGCTGCACCACCGACTCGGGGAAATCGACCGCATGCTCGGGGTCGGCCATCTGCGCCGCACTCAAGCCCTTGGCGACCATGA
This sequence comes from Stagnimonas sp., assembly GCA_965279705.1. Classification (GTDB taxonomy): domain Bacteria; phylum Pseudomonadota; class Gammaproteobacteria; order Nevskiales; family Nevskiaceae; genus Stagnimonas. The sequence goes on along the minus strand of OZ257257.1, from coordinate 335,642 downwards.
ACAGCGCCATGTCGCCGACCACCTTGCTGCTCGGCGTGACCTTGACGATGTCGCCGAACAGGCGGTTGACGTCGGCATAGGCTTTGGACACCTCGCTCCAGCGGTCGGCCAGGCCCATGCTGCGCGCCTGTTCGCGCAGGTTGGTGTACTGGCCGCCCGGCATCTCGTGGCGATAGACATCCGCCGTGCCGCTGCGGATGTCGGCCTCGAACGGCGCGTAGAAGCGGCGCACGCCCTCCCAGTAATCCGAGAGTTTCTGCATCGCGTCGGTATCGAGCTTTGGGTCGCGTGCGTGGCCTGCGAGTGCGGCGGCGATGCTGCCGAGATTGGGCTGCGAGGTGAGCCCGCTCAAGGCATCGAGCGCGCCATCCACCGCATCGCAGCCGGCCTCCACCGCCGCCAGCACGCTCGCCGCTGCGATGCCGCTGGTGTCGTGGGTGTGGAAGTGAATCGGCAGGCTGACTTCCTGCTTGAGTGCACGCACCAGCTCGAACGCCGCGCGCGGCTTGCAGATGCCGGCCATATCCTTGATGCCGAGAATATGCGCGCCGCTTTTCTCCAGCGCCTTCGCCATCTTCACGTAATAGGCGAGGTTGAACTTGGGCCGTGTGCTGTCGAAGAGATCGCCCGTGTAGCAGAGCGTGCCCTCGCACACGGCACCCGCCTCGATCACCGCATCCATCGCCACCCGCATGTTGTCGACGGCATTGAGCGAGTCGAATACACGGAAGATGTCGATGCCTTCCTTCGCCGCCTGCTGCACAAAGAAGCGCACCACGTTGTCGGCGTAGTTGGTGTAGCCCACCGCATTGGCCGAGCGCAGCAACATCTGGAACGGAATGTTTGGTACCGCGACACGGAGCGAACGCAGGCGCTCCCAGGGGTCCTCCTTGAGGAAGCGCAGGGCGACATCGAAGGTCGCCCCGCCCCAGCATTCCAGCGACAGCAGCCCCGGCAACATCCGTGCGTAATGCGGCGCGATCGGCAGCATGTCGGCGGTGCGCATGCGCGTCGCGAACAATGACTGGTGCGCATCGCGCATCGAGGTGTCGGTGAGCAGCACCTGCGGCTGCGCCTTGATGTAGTCCGCGAAGGCCTTGGCCCCTTGCTGCTTGAGCAGATCGCGCAGACCGGTGGGGATGGGCGTGGCGAGATCGGTGTGCGGCAGCAGCGGCGCGGGCATGGGTGCTGTGGGCTTGGCGCGGCCCTTCATGTCCGGGTTGCCGTTGACCACCACCTCGCCGATGAAGCTCAGCATCTTCGTCGCGCGATCGAGCCGCGCGGTGAAGTGAAACAACTCTGGCGTGGTGTCGATGAAGCGCGTGGTCGCCTCACCACTCGCAAACAGCGGATGGGCGATGACGTTTTCGAGGAACTGCAAATTGGTGGAGACGCCGCGAATGCGGAACTCGCGCAGCGCGCGATCCATGCGGCGGATGGCGACGTCTGCCTCCGGCGCCCAAGCGGTGACCTTCACCAGCAGCGAATCGTAATGGGGCGTGACCACCGCGTTGGAATACACCGTGCCGCCATCGAGCCGGATGCCGAAGCCCGCCGGACTGCGATAGGCGGTGACGCGACCGTGATCCGGCGTGAAGCCGTTCTCCGGGTCTTCGGTCGTCACGCGGCATTGCAGCGCGTGGCCGCTGAGGCGCAAGTCTTTCTGCAGAGGCAGGCCAGGGTCGCCGATGGTCGCACCTTCGCTGACACGGATCTGCGCGGCGACGAGATCGACGCCGGTCACCATCTCGGTGACGGTGTGCTCGACCTGGATGCGCGGGTTGACCTCGATGAAATAGAAGTGTCCGGTGTCGGCATCCATCAGGAACTCGACGGTGCCGGCGTGCGAATAGCCGACGCTGGCGCAGAGCCGCACGGCGGCGGCGCACAGCGATTCGCGCTGCGCCTGAGCCAGATACGGCGCCGGTGCGCGCTCGACCACTTTCTGGTTGCGGCGCTGCACGGTGCAATCGCGCTCGAACAGGTACACGAGGTTGCCGTGGCTGTCGCCCAGCACCTGCACCTCGACATGCCGCGCGCGCTTCACCAGCTTTTCGACATACACCGCGTCGTTGCCGAAGGCGGCCAGCGATTCGCGTCTTGCCGATTCCATCTGCGTGCCGAGTTCGCTCTCGCTCTCGATCACCCGCATGCCGCGCCCGCCGCCACCCCAGCTGGCTTTCATCATCACCGGATAACCCACCGCGCCCACCAGCGGCTTGCAGGCTTCGAGATCGCGCGGCAGCTCACCAGTGGCGGGCAGGGTCGGCACCTTGGCGGCATCGGCGGCGGCGCGCGCGGCCACCTTGTCGCCCAGCGTGCGCAAGACAATCGGCTTGGGCCCGACGAAGCGAATGCCGGCGGCGGCGCAGGCATCGGCAAAGTCGGGATTTTCGGACAGGAACCCGTAGCCGGGATGGATCGCATCCACACCTGCATCCACCGCGACGCGGATGATGTCGTGAATGTCGAGATAGGCGGCGATGGGTTTCTTGCCGACGCCGACCAGATAACTTTCGTCGGCCTTGAAGCGATGCAGCGCGAAGCGATCTTCGTGCGCGTAGATCGCGACGGTGCGAATGCCCATCTCGGCGCAGGCGCGCATCACGCGGATGCTGATCTCGCCACGGTTGGCCACCAACAGCTTCTGGATCGCTTGGGTCACGGTATGTCTTCCTGACAGGACGCTGTCACTCGATCATGCAGGCTTCGCGCCAGAAAGCACACGTCCGTTCCGACGAGTTTGCTTGTCAGTCGAAACGCAGCGCCGCGCCCAGAAGGCCAATTGCGCCCTCGCCGACTTTTTCACCCTTGGTTTCAAGATTGATCTCGGCACCGAGACCAGCGGCCAGTTCAAGGCTCACCCCAGGTCGGATCGGCGCGAAGCGATAGCCGATGCGCGCCGTCGGTTGCAGCACGGTGATGTCGCTGCGGCCGCGCCGACCCGGGTCGCGCCAGTCGATGTCCAACCGGAACAGCTCAGCGCGCGCGCCATGAAACCAGCCCATACGCGTACTGCGGTGATAGCGCCGGGCCTCGATGCCGATGCCGACGCCATCCCCGGATTCGTCGTCGTGCTTGCCGGCATCACCGCGCTCGGCGCGGTTGTAGAGCGCAGAGATGCCCAGCTCCAGATGCGAGCCATGGGCGAACAGCGCGCCGGCACTGGCGATGCCGCCAGCGGGATAGGCGCGCAGTTCAACGTACGGGGTCGCGGCGCCGGCTGCGAACGGCAGCAGCGTGCACAGCAGGCCGAGGTAGGGTTTGAGCGGCATCAGGTGACTCCCTGTGTGGCGCGTGCCTGCCAGCGCTGCGCGATGAGCTGCACCAATTGTTGCGCTACCTCGGCCTTGGAGGCCGATGCGATTTCCTGCTGACCGTCGGCCCAGAACACGCTGAGTGCGTTGTCGTCGACATCGAACGCCTTGCCCGCACCGACCCAGTTGGCGGCAATCAGATCGAGCCCCTTGCGAGCCAGCTTGCCGCGCGCGTGCTCTTCGAGCTTTTCGGTTTCGGCGGCAAAGCCGACCAGAAACAACGCGGGATAGTGCTGGCGCAGCGCCACCAGAATGTCCGGGTTCTTGACCAGGTGCAGCGTCAGCGTATCGCCGCTTTTCTTGATCTTCTGGCTGGCGACGGTATCGACGCGGTAATCGGCAACGGCAGCGGCAGCGACCAGCAGATCGGCATGGGCGGCGGCCTGCATGCTGGCGTCGAGCATCTGCTGCGCGCTCTCGACATCGACGCGGGTAATGTCGCCGTGCACAGCCAGTGCACTGGGGCCGGCAATCAGCGTCACCTGGGCACCGGCGGCGTGCAGCGCCTCGGCCACCGCAAAACCCTGCTTGCCGCTGGAGCGGTTGCTGATGAAGCGCACCGGGTCGATCGGCTCGCGCGTGGGCCCGGCGGTGACCACCGCGCGCAAACCTTGCAGACTGGGCTGGGCTCGCACGATCAACGCTGGCCCAGCCAGCCAAGCCACACCGTACGGCGCAGCCACAGTAGCGCGGCACACGAGAGCCACACGCCGCAGGCCAACGCGAACAATTGGCCCCCGTCGCTGCTGCCGTCGGCGTTGCGCACCGCCACACCCAGCGGCGTGAACAGATGGAAGAAGATCGCGCCCGAGATCACCCCGAGACCGAGCGCAGCACCCAGCACCTGCAAGCTGCGACGGTGCGCGAACGCCGCACCTGTCAGCAGCAGCAGTGAGGCCAGCAGCTCGACACTGCCCACCACCTTGGCCGAGAAAATCCCGCCCGGTGTGAACACGCCGGCAAAGCCCAGCGAGGCCGCCCAGGGGTCGAGCTTGCCCTGGAAGATGTAGATGGTTTCCGGCGAGTTGCTGAACTTGAAGAACAACGACTGCACGAACACGAACACCACGAAAATCGTCAGCGGCCAGTGGCCGTGCTGCTTGATCCAGTTCATCGAAAGCCCTCCCAGGCGTGACGCGCTACTTCTTCAGCAGATCGCCGAACTTGCCGTCTGCGGTCTTGTTGTAACCCAGCGGGTCCTTGGTCCATTTTTTCTGCACGCCCGCGTCGTAGTTGAGATACAGCTTGCCGTCGATCACCGTGAACTGCTCGGGCTCCACCGACACCAGATAACCCTGCGAGACACCGTAGGCGCAATAGCCGCCGTATTGCGGCGCGTATTTTTCAGGATCGACCTTGAACAGGTCCAGATGCGATTGCGAGGCGAACTTCCAGCTCGCCCCCTTCCAGCTGGTGGTGTAGCTGTCGCTGCCTTTCACTGGCTTCTTGTCGGTGAAGTAGGCCACCGTGTCGTAGCCGTTGATGGCGATGCCGGTGGCGCTATCGCTGAGGATCCCGCGCTTGAGCGTGTTGTAGGGCGCCGCCGCGAAGGCGAGTGCGGTGATGGCGAACAGCACCGAGCCGACAATGAGTTTGATGAAACGCATGGGAATCTCCGGGGTGATGCGCCTTGCAGCGCTGAATTTATTCGTGACGCGCTAGAACCACTGCGCGCCGCGCTTGAGGTCTTCGCGGAACAGGCGCCACAGGGCGAGCGGCGAAGTCACCACAGCACCCTGCCGGGCGTAGGCCGCACCGATCGAGAACGCCAGCGACCACTGCTTGAACATGGCGCGATAGCCATCGAGCACGGGCGTATCAGGGTGATAGATGTGGGCGCTCTCGGCGGTGACGCCGTTGAGTTCGAGCACCCGCAGACCTTCGCCGCGCTGCAGGTGTTCGAGGCTGGGGATGCGCAGGTCGATACGGCCAAAGCCATAACCCGGCACGGCATCGGTGAGGCGCGTGAGCGTGGCGACCAGCGCCGGCGTGCAGAGCGCGGTCGCATCCAGAAACAGGCTGCCGCGGCAATGCGCGCCGATCTCAACCAGCACCACGCGCTCAGCCTTGGCGGGCACGCGCTGGAGCTGTGCCGCCCACTGCGCGAACAGCGTGGCCGAGATCAGCCGGGCGCGCGCATCGCCGAGGATCAGCGCCTGCAGGGTCTGCACGCCATCGCCGGTGACGGTGGGAAAGGTCTTGTGAACGATGGAGAGCACGGTCACCTGCGCAGCATCCGGCGCGCGGGCGATGAACACGCCGAACTCTTCGCCGCCGATGTAGCGCTGGGCGATCACCGCGCCGTCGAAGCGATGCAGATAGTCGTGCACCGCCTGTGCATCGCGGGCGATGAATACACCGCGTCCACGCTGGCCGATGTCGGGTTTCAGCACCACGGGGAAGCCGACACGCGCTGCAAAATCCAGCGCCTCGGCTACCCACAGCGGCGACGCACCTGCGTGCAGCAGCACGAACTCGGCGACCAGATCGGGTGCGTTTTCTTGCAGCGGTGCTAAGGCCTGATGCTTGCGCTCGCCCACCACGCCGCCAGCGTCGAGCGCGGGGTTGGCGGCGGTGAAGGCCGTGGGGCTGCGGTGCTTCAGGCCCAGCCAGAGAATCCACGCCACGATGGGGATGTAATACAGCCAGGCGGGCCAGAACTCCCAGCGCCGCGCGCGCTCAAGGCTTATCGACAGCCGATCGCGCAGCGACGGCGCGGCCGATGCCGTCGCCTGCCAGGGCCGGGCGGTGCTGACGGTTTCAGGGCTGGCGTGCATGGCGCACCGTGGCCGGGGCCTTGCCGAAGTCATCGCCGAGGCAGATGCCCTGCGCCTTGCAGTGCAGCTGGATCACCGCGTAGTGATGCACCGCGTGGCTGGCGAGAAACAGCAGCTCGCGGCTGAGTGAAGAGAAGCTGACGAAATTATCTTCACCGCCCAGCCCGCCACGCAGATGCACGGCAATCGGCTCGGTCAGCATCGTGGTATCGAGCACCGACAACTGCTGCTGTAGCGCCTCGATGCGGGCGCGCGCCACAGTCATGTTCTGCTCGGGTGCGCGGTCGCGCGCGCGGGTGTCGTAGTCCACCGAGTGGCTGGCAACGTGCTGGGTGAACGCCTCGTAGTGTTCGATCACATGGCGCAGATGCGGGCCGCTGTGCGCGGAGTAATCGCTTGCGGGTGCGGCGGTGTGCGCATCCAGCACCTTGAATGCCTGATCGAGCACGGCGATGTTGTAGTCGAGCAGTTTCTGCACGTCGGGACGGTTCTTCATAAAAATTCCTTTCAGCAATCCTCAATGGCGTTGCACTGGGCAGCGGTCTGCACAGTCGGGGCATTGCTTTCTGCGGGTGTGGTTCGGGCGAGCAGCAGCGCATAGCTGCCGCAAAATAGGATGTTGGGGATCACGCCGGCCGCGAGCGTCAGCGCGATATGCGGCGTGCCCAGCAGGTGGTGCACGACCAGCAGCAGGATGTAGGTGTAGGCCATGCCGCCGAGGAAGGTGATGACCGCTGCCTCCAGCGGGCGATCCATCATGGCGAAGCAGCGGCGCATTACGCCGGTGCCGGTGTAGGTGAGTACGGTGCTGGCCAGCCAGTGCACGACGCCGGCTCTGAGTGCGATAGGTGCGCCGAAATCCCAGTTGGCGAACACCGCCCAGGCGGCGTAGACCAGCGCGCCCAGCATCGCGCCCCAGATGCTGTCGGTGAGGCGGCGCAGCTGCAGCGCGGCGCTCTGGCGGGTCATGCCGCACCTCGCTCGGATTCGTCGTCGCGACTATGGTGCGCGGCGAGCCAGTCCAGCAGTGCATGCGGATCTTCGCGGTGGCGAAAATCGACATCGACATGCGCCCGCAGCACGATGCCGTTTTCGCCAATCACGTAGGTCGCCGCCACCGGCAGCGTCCAGCCGCCATCGGCGTTGATCTCGGGCAGCGGCGTGGCGTATTCGCCCTCGAACAATCCCTTGAGCGCGGCAGGCAGGTCGTAGGCCAGGCCATAGGCGCGGGCGACGTGGCTGCCCACATCCGACAGCAGCGGCAAACCCTCGCCCACGGTTTTTGCGGTGAGCAGGGTGGCGGTAGCACCCTGCGGCGAGATCGCCACCATCGGCGAGCGCAGCGCCGCAAAGCGCATCGCCACTTCTTGATAGCTGCGCAGCGTCAGCGAGCAGAACGGGCACCAGTGGCCGCGATAGAACACCAATACCGTCGGTCCCAGCGCCAGCAGGCTGTCGAGCTCGACCAGCTGGCCGTTCTGGTCCGGCAGGCGGAATGACGGTGCGCGCTCGCCCACCCGCAGCGCCTTGCCCTCGATGCCGGCACGGCGCAGAAAATCCATCGCCATCACCTCGATCGCGCTGGCGGGAGCGGGTTGCTCCTGAAGCCAGTAGATGCGTTCGCGTTCGAGGTCTTGCAGCAGGTTCATCGAGGGTCTCCTGACTCGGCCGCGCTTGCAGAGTGCAACCACGGCTTTTCAGATGGATGGCATTGTGTTGGCGAACCCTGCGAGGCGCTAGGTTGGGCATAACGATATGTTCCATTCGCTTAACGCATGAATAATGGTCAAAACCAGCCGCTAAAGTGCCGATATGGATCGTTTCGCCCTCATGCAGTGCTATGTGCGTGCCGTGGAAACCGGCAGCTTCTCAGCGGTCGCGCGCGAGCTGGGCACCAGCCAGCCGACGGTGAGCAAGAACATCGCCCATCTCGAAGAGCATCTTGGCGTGCGCCTGCTGCACCGCTCCACCCGCAAGATGTCGCTCACCTCCGAGGGCGAGAGCTTCTACGCCGAGTGCCGCCGCATTCTCGATTCGGTGGCCGAGGCCGAGTCGAACGCGCGTGGCCAGCAGGCCGCAGCGGGGCTGCTGCGCATCTGCTGCCCGCCAGCGCTGGCGCGGCACCGGGTGATGCCGCTGATCAAGCCGTTCGTGGAGAAAAACCCCGGCATCACCATCGACTTACAGTTCAGCCACCGCGACCCGGACCTGATCGAGGAGGGCATCGACGTCGCATTCCGCATCGGCGACCTGAAGGATTCCAGCTACCGCGCGCGGCTGGTGGCCCACTACGCGCTGTGCTGCGCTGCCTCACCGGACTACCTCAGGCAACACGGCACGCCCCAGCAGCCGGCCGATCTCGTGCATCACAACTGCATCGTGCTCGCCACCAGCCGCGCCGGCCCGCTGTGGACATTCGGTAACGAAGTGGTGCGTCCGCAGGGCAATCTGCGTGTGGATAGCCACGAGGGCCTGCGCAGCGCGGCCCTCTCGGGCCTCGGTATCGTCATCGCCCCCACCTGGCTGTTTGCCGACGAGCTGCACGATGGCCGCCTCGACTGTCTGCTGGAGGCCTGGCCGATTGCCGCCGTGCCGGTGCATCTCATCTACCCCGCCAAGCGCTTTCTGCCGACGCGTACGCGCGCCTTCATCGACTTCGTGGTGGATGCCTTTCTGCACGACCCCTGTCTCAACGGCGAGGCGGTTGCCGAGATGGGCCTCGAACCCTGCGTCAAAGCCCTGAGAACCGCCGCCCTATGACATTGCCGACCGGCTTGCGCGCCGTCCTGCTGCTGAGCCTCGCGCTCACCGCTTGCTCGACCTCGAACCCACCGTATCCACGTGGCGATATCGAGGCGCTGTATCCGCTGCCCCCGCGCCCGGTGCTGCGCGAGGTGAGCGTGCAGGGTCGCAGCCTGCAACTGGCAGAGATGGCGGGCAGCGGCCACACGCCGCTGCTGTTTGTGCACGGCTCGCCAGGCGACTGGAAAGCCTGGGCGCGCTTTCTCGATGCACCGCAGCTCGCCGCCTTCAACCCGCGCATGGCGGTGGATCGCCCCGGCTTCGGCGGCTCGGGCGCGGGCGCGGTGATCCCCGATTTGCGCGCGCAGGCCGGCCTTCTGGCGGCGCTGGTCCCGCCCGGCGCACCGGCGGTGGTGGTAGGCCATTCGCTGGGCGGCCCGCTGGTGGGCTGGATGCTGCTCGACCACCCGGAAAAGTTCTGCGGTGGCGTCATGGTTGCAGGCTCCATCGCGCCGGCGCTGGAGGCACCACGTTGGTACAACCGTCTTGCCCAGACCTGGCTGGCGCGCCGGCTTCTGCCGCCCGAAATGCTGTGGTCGAATACCGAGATACTCGCCCTGCAAGGCGAGCTGACCAAGCTCGATGCCGAATGGCCTCATCTGCAACGACCGGTAGTGGTCTTGCAGGGCGACAAGGACGAACTGGTGGACCCACGCACCGCCGACTACGCCGAGCAGCACTTGCCCGCCGCGTATCGCGCCATTCGCCGCATACCGCAGCAGGGCCATTTCGTGCTGTGGAACCAGCCGCAGACCGTGATCGACGCGATCAACAGCCTGCCCTGCAAGAGCTAACCAGCAGGACGCGCCAGCGCGCCGAACTTGGCACGCACCGCCGCCGGGATGTCCTCGACGCGGATGAACACCAGGCCGTCCAGCGTGTTACCGAAGGCGGCATCGACATTGAAGCCCGCGAACCGGCCCTTGAGGTCGAGATAGTGGCGCACCAGCACCGGCAGGCCGCTGCCGCGCTGCACCCGCGCAATCACGCGCGACAGCAACGAGGGGTCGGAGAGTGCCGCGATCACCTGCCGGGTTTCGGCATTGCTGCGGGTGCCGGCCGAGGGCGTGCGCGGCCGAACCAGCGCTTGCAGGGCGGCATCGCTGTGGTGGGCCGAGAGTGCGGTTTCCATCAGCGCCCGCGCCATCGGGCTGTAGCTGGCGCTGATGCTGACCGGGCCGAACAGGCAGCGGATGTCGGGATGGGTATCCATCACCGTCGCGATGCCCGACCACAGCAGCCGCAGCGCGCGGAAATTGCGCTGCCACTCGGGCCGCACGAATGAACGGCCCAGTTCGATGGAAGGCCCGAGATGCGCCAGCAGGCGCGCGTCGTAGTCGAACAGCGTGTGGGTGTAGAGCGCAGCCACGCCGCCTGCCAGTTGCGCGGTGAAGCCCAGCCGATACGCACCGATCACGCAGCGCTCGGTCTGGTGCCAGACGAACAGATGCTGGTAGTGGGCATCGAAGGCGTCGATATCCAGCGCCTCGCCAGTGCCCTCCTGCACCTGGCGAAAGCTCAGCTCGCGCAGCCGGCCGATCTCCAGCAACACGCGCGGGATTTGCTCGGCACTCGCGAGATAGACCGTGAAAGGCCCCTGCTGGCAGAGCGTGCAGGCGGGCGGCAATGCAGCCAGTTCGGCGGCGAGCAGCGCCGCAGGCTGTTCGGCCGCCAGGCGCTTCGGCGTGGTGATCGGCAATGTCGCCGCACTGTTGCGCCCGAGGCTGTCGCTGAGCAGCCGCAGATAGGCCGTCTGCGCCTGTGGCGCCAAGCGCGCCAGTTCGGCCGCCGCAATCGGCTCGCCCAGATGCAGGCGCACGCGGCTGTGGCGCTGTTGCAGCAGGTCCTTGGGCAGGCAGGCGGTGCGCAGGCGTGGATGTACAACGCCCGCCAGCAGCGAGGGCCAGCGGGCGTGACCGTCGATGCGCATGGGCAGCAACTGCGCGCCGCTGCGGCGGGCAAGCAGGGCCACGCTCTCGGCCCAGGGCGGGTCGGCGATGCGGCGACCACGCCAGTCCACCCTGCTGACTTCACCGGCCGGGAACAACACCAGCGTGCCGCCCGCTGACAAGTGCCGCAGCGCCGCGCGCACGCCACCCAGACTGGCGCCGGGCTTGAACACATCCACGGGCGCGATCAGCGGCGCGATCTCCGGCACCCGGCGCAGCAGCGTGTTGGCAAACAGCAGCACATCAGGGCGGCGTTGCAGCAGCAGGTCAGCCAGCACCAGGCCATCGGCTGCACCGTAGGGATGGTTGCAGAGCACGATCAAAGGGCCGCTGGCCGGGATGCTGTCGAGCTGGCCGCTGGCGACGCTGTAGCTGATGTCGAGCTGCTGCAAGGCGTAGCGCACGAACGCCGTGGGCGTGAGCAACGGCGGGCGCTGCTGATACAGGCGGTCGAGCTGTTGCAGGCCGGTGGCGCGTTCGGCGGCCGCTGCCGCCCAGTGCCAGCCACGGCGGCGCGGCAGGGCGAGCGCAGACGTCGGCACGGGGGCTTGCAGCGGCTGAGGGGTCTTCATGGTTGCGAGCCTATCAAGGCGATGCTGAAGGCTCGGTCAACAAGGCCGCGATGCGCGCCTCGATCTCCTGCGCCTGCGGGTCGCCCGCATGGGTCTCGCCGACAAACAGCGCACGCACCTGCCCCTTGCGGTCGATCAGGTAGAACGCCGGCCAATACTGGTTATCCAGCGCGTTCCAGTAGGCATGGTCGCTATCGACCATCACCGGGTAGGTGATCTTAAACTCGCGTACTTTCTGCCGAATGCTGGGGATGACTTTTTCGCGCGCGAACTCCGGCGTGTGCACGCCGACCACCTTCAGCCCTTGATCGCGAAACTTGGCCTCGACGCCGTTGAGCCAGGGGAAGGAGCGGTAGCAGTTCCAGCACTCGAAGGTCCAGAAGTCGATCAGTACCGCCTGCCCACGCAGGCTGGCCAGCGTGATCGGCGGCGAGTTGATCCACTCCTGCGCGCTGCGGGCGGTGAACTCCGGCGCCGGCTGGCTTTGCGCGGCGGCACCGCAAGCGGCGAGCAGCAGGCTGGCCCCTGCGAACAGGGCTGCGAGAGGGCGAGAATTGCGAGAGATCATGGGCGTTGCTCCAGCTTGTGCGCCGCTGTTGGCGAGCGCGATAAGTGATGGACTGCACCATGCCGCAGACGTTGCACCCGCAGCAGCCCCCAACAACGCATAGACGCTATTCGCGGGGCCGATGAATCAGCGCGTGACCGGCCACTCGAATGCCATGCGGCTCTCGCCCAGTGCGACGCCGTCCGGCCCGAAGCGACGTTCGATGGCGAGGCCTTGGCCATTGGCATCGACCATCACCACCGTGCTGCAGCGTGTGCCGTATTCGCGGCCGACAATGAAGGCGGGGGCCACGAAGCGCTCGCGGCTCAAGCCCACGCCAGTGTCGGGCAGTGCGGCATCCGGCGGCGTGCTGGCATCGGCAAGGGCGGTGAACAGTGCGTGGGTGTCAGTGATGGTGCTCTCGGTCAGCCACTGGCGCACAGCTGCCTTGAGCCGCAGCGTCTTCGGCCAGGGCGTGTCGAGTGCAGCGTTGGAAAGCCCATAGACGCCATCGTGCAACCGCTGCACCGGCAGGCCATTCTGGTTGCTGGCGTAGAAGGCTTGTTGCGTATCGGCCAGCAACAGGTTGCAGGGGCCGTAGCTCGCAAGCGTGCCTTGCAGTGCGTGCAGATGTGCTTCGGGCGTCGCACTGCCGGCGAGAAAGTCCAGCGTCAGCGCGCCGCGCGAGCGCAGGCCGGGCGCGGGCGCACCAGGCAGGCGCACGTTGGTCACGGCGGCCAATCGCCCGCGCGTGCTCACGCCCAGCCAGGTGCCGTGCGCCTCCACATCGCGACCGGCGATGAGATCGGGGCGATCAGGCCAGGCCGCCAGCGCGTTGCTGGGGCGGCCGTGAAACTCGTCGCGATTGGCCACCACCAACAGGCGCAGCGCGGGGTTGGGGTTCCAGGCGAAAGTGATGAGGCACATGGCGGGCTAGCCAGACCCGCCCGCCAGCGCCTCTTTCTCGACGCTGGGCTCGATGCTGTTGAGCGTGCGCGCGGCAAGCATGTGATCGCGAATCCACGCCAGCGCCTTGCCGTCTTCGCCGCTGCGCCAGGCAATTTTCAGGGTGCCGCTGGTGCGCTGTTCTTCCACTTTCTTGATGAGCAGACGACCTTCGCGGATATGCGCCGCCGCCAGATGCAGCGGCACGTGGCCAACGCCCAAACCCGCCACTTGCGCTGCCACTTTTGCGGCCAGCGTCGGCACGCTCAGCGTGTCCTGCGCGGGCTGCACGCCGATGGTGCGGCCCTCCAGCCGCCGCGAGGTATCGCTGACCACCACGACGCGGTGCTTGGCCAATTCAGACAGCGGCAACGGTTCTTTGGCGTCGGCCAGCACATGCGAAGGCGCGACGGCAAACACAAAGCCCTCGATGCTGATCCAGTCGCGTGCCAGCAAGCCGAAGCCGGTGGGCGTCTCGCCGGATGCGCCCACGGCAAGGTCGGCGCGGCGGTCGATCAGAGCCTCCCAGACGCCGCCCAATGTTTCTTCGACAAACTTCAGCCGCGTGCCGGATTGCTGGGCGTCGAACAGGCGGATCATCGGCAGCATCCACTCGAACGGTACCAGACCGTCGTAGGCGACGGTGAGCGTGGTTTCCCAGCCTTGGCCCAAGCGCTTGATGCGCCGCTCGACGCCATCGGCCTGTCGCAGCAGTTCGCGGCCTTGCTCCAGAAGGGCGACGCCGATCGGCGTGAGCACCGCGCGCTTGCCGCTGCGGTCGAAGATGCTCACGTCCAGGTCGGATTCGAGCTTCTGCATGGTGTAGGTCAGCGCCGAAGGCACCTTGTGCAGCAGCTCGGCGGCCTTGGCAAAGCTGCCTTCGGTGGCGATGGCATCCAGCGCTTGCAGGGCTTCAAGTGAGAGGCGCACGGCTCAGGTCCTTAAGTCAGACGGCTTGAATGAAAGTGGCAAAACATTCCGCTTTAACTGGCGGGCACTCAATCCTATCTTGCATTCAGGTTATTCAACTCTCTTGAAGGAGCAACCCCATGATCACCCTGCGCCGTTCCGAAGACCGTGGCCACGCCGACCACGGCTGGCTCGAAGCCCGCCACAGCTTCTCGTTCTCGGACTACTACGACCCGAAGAACATGGGCTACTCCAAGCTGCGCGTCATCAACGAGGATCGCGTCGCCCCCGGCACCGGCTTTGGCGCGCACGGCCATCGCGACATGGAGATCATCACCTACCCCTTGAGCGGCACCATCCGCCACCAGGATTCCACCGGTGGCAACGGCCTCATCACGCATGGCGAAATCCAGGTGATGCACGCGGGCTCCGGCATCCGCCACAGCGAAATGAACGGCAGCCCGAGCGAGCCGCTGCACCTGCTGCAGATCTGGATCGAGCCCAACGCCACGGGTGTTACGCCCGGCTATGAGCAAGACAAGCTCGACCCTGCACTACTGAGCGAACATTTCGCGCTCGCCGTCGCCCCTGTTGGCAGTGCCGATGCCGCCCCGTTTCGCATCCACGCCGATGCGCGGCTGTTCGTGGCCTGGCCCAAGGCCGGCACCGAGATTACGCAGACGCTAGCGCCAAAGCGCCGCCACTACCTGCATGTGGCACTGGGTGCGCTCACGATTGGCGATCAGGTTCTGAAGGCGGGCGATGCGCTGTCGATTGAGAGCGAGAGCCTGGTGCAGTTCACGACGAGCGTGGATAGCGAGGTGCTGTTGTTCGAGCTGCCTTGATCGCTCACTGTAGGGTGGGCTTCAGCCCACCAGCGCGGCAGAAAAGCTGGTGGGCTGAAACCCACCCTACGAGCTAGTGTTGATCACGCGCGCTTGTAAACCCCGACATACCAAAACGCAATGCCCGCAATAAAACCAGATACCCCAAACAAAGGAATAGTCGTGGCCAGCACTGTTCCTTGAAAGAGTAATTCCAACGCTACCGCCGAAATCGCCCCAGCAAGCGTTGCCCCGAATGCGATTTGCCACCACGCCAACCAGCCAAACTGGAAAAATAACCGACATATCGGTGCGCCAATAAACAAGAACGCGGGTATTTCAAAGATCGGAACCCCTAGAAAAACTAAACCCAGAGTTGTGAGAATTTGAGAAGAGCGGTGACTGAAACTATCCACGACAACGCCGATACAAGAAACGGCGACTGGGATAGAAATAAAGGCCGCCACAACACCCCATGCAATTTGAATCTCATTTCTTTTGGTGGCCGCACTCATTTTTTGCGGCTTATCGGCTCTTCACCAACGACCCCAAGACTCCTCGCAACAACTGCCGTCCTACCTCACGCCCAACCTGCGACCCGGCGCCGCGGAGGACGCTTTTCATCGCGGCTTCGACCATGCCCTGACGGTTGGAGGGTCGCGGCGCGGCTGGTGTGCGCGGTGCTGGGACGGGTGACGGTGAGGGCAGCGGGCGGCGTGACGGCGCTGAACTCGTCGGCGCGGGTGCCGGTGCGTTAGGTGCTTGCTGCGTCATCTTTTCCCACCAGTTGCCGAGCGTGCTGCCGCTGCTGGCGGGTGGAGCTTCGGGCAACGGTGCCGCTACCGCCTTGGGGTCGCCGCCATCGAGCATCTCCCAGGCCGATTCGCGGTCGATCACGGTGTCGTATTTGCCGGCAAAGGGGCTGCGCGTCAGCGCCAGTGTGCGCTCGTCCGGCGTTATGGCACCCATGCGCGAGCGGGGCGGGCGGATGCGGGTCTGCTCGACGATGCCGGGCACACCGCCGGCTTGCAGGGTGCTCACCAAAGCCTCGCCGACACCGAGTGTGGTGATGACTTCGGCGGTGCTGAACTTGGGATTGGGGCGGAAGGTATCGGCCGCGCTCTTCACGGCCTTCTGGTCGCGCGGCGTGAAGGCGCGCAGCGCGTGCTGCACGCGGTTGCCGAGCTGACCCAGCACGCTCTCCGGCAGGTCCAGCGGATTCTGCGTGACGAAGTACACACCGACACCCTTGCTGCGGATGAGTCGCACGACCTGCTCGACTTTTTCGACCAGCGCCTTGGGCGCGTCCTTGAACAACAAGTGCGCCTCGTCGAAGAAGAACACCAGCTTGGGTTTGTCGAGGTCGCCGGCCTCGGGCAGGTTCTCGAACAGCTCGCTTAGCAGCCAGAGCAAAAAGGTCGCATAGAGCTTGGGTTTTTGGTACAGCACATCGGCGGCCAGCACGTTGATGATGCCGCGGCCACCCGGCTCGCAGAGCATGAAGTCCTTGAGATCGAGCGCGGGCTCGCCGAAGAAGTGTTCGGCCCCGTCGGCTTCGAGCCCGATCAGGCTGCGCTGGATGGCACCCACGCTCGCACTGGACACCAGGCCGTATTCGCTGCCGAGTGCCTTGGAGTTGTCGGCGACGAACATGAGTGCGGCGCGCAGGTCCTTGAAGTCGAGCAGCAGCAGGCCGGTGTCGTCGCAGTACTTGAAGACGAGTTGCAGCACCGCCTCCTGCACGTCGCTCAGGTCCAGCAGACGGCCGAGCAGCGTCGGGCCCATCTCGCTCACCGTGGCACGCACCGGGTGGCCGGACTTGCCGAACACATCCCAGAACACGACCGGGTTGGCCGAGGGCGACCAATTGGGCAGGCCGTTGTTGGCGGCGCGTTCGATCATCTTGGGGCTGGTGGTGCCGGGTTGCGAGATGCCGCTCAAATCCCCCTTCACGTCCGCCGCGAACACCGGCACGCCGATTTCGCTGAAGGCCTCGGCCATCACTTGCAGCGTGATGGTCTTGCCGGTGCCGGTGGCACCCGCGACCAAGCCGTGGCGGTTGGCGTATTGCGCGAGTAGGTATTGCAGCGTGTCGCTTTTGCCGAGCAGCAGATCGTTGGACATGTGTGGCGCTCCCCCGAGCGTGAACCGAATGGACTACTCGCCGAGCAGCGTGCGCTTCAGGAACAGCACCGTCGCCGCCGCCTGGAAATCGCGGTTGGCCTTTTTGCGGAAGCCGTGGCCCTCATCCTTGGCCATGAGAAACCACACCTCGCCACCGTTGGCGCGAATCTTCTGCACCATCTGCTCGGCTTCACTGGCGGGCACGCGCGGGTCGTTGAGGCCCTGGATGATGAACATCGGCTTGGTGATCTTGGCCGCGTTGTTGAGCGGCGCGGTTTTCTCCATGAAGGCCCGCATCTCGGGCAGGCGCTCGTCGCCGTACTCGACGCGGCGCAGATCGCGGCGATAGTCCTGCGTGTTGGTAAGGAAGGTGACGAAGTTGCTGATGCCGACGATGTCGATGCCGGCCTTGAAGCGGTCGTTGAAATGCGTCATCGCCGCCAGCGTCATGTAACCGCCGTAGCTGCCGCCGGTGACCAGCACGCGGCTGGCGTCGAGGTCGGGTTGGGTGGCGATCCAGTCGAGCAGCGCGCCGATGTCCTTCACCGAGTCTTCGCGCAGCAGGCCGTTGTCGAGCTTGAGGTACGTCTTGCCGTAGCCATCGCTGCCGCGCACGTTGGGCGTAATGACGGCGATGCCGAGATCCTTGAGGTAGAACTGGGTGATGGGGTTGAAGGTGGGCAGTGCCTGCGCCTCGGGCCCGCCGTGGATGCTGATGATGACGGGCAGCTTGCCGCTGGCGCCCTTGGGCTTGTAGACGAAAGCGGGGATGCTCTTGCCGTCGAAGCTCGGATAGCGCACCAGCGTCGGCTCTGCAAAGGTGCTGGTGTTGAGGCCGCCGACTTCGCTCGCCGTCCAGCGCGTCAGCGTTTTCTCACCAAGCTTGAAAGCGTAGAAGTCGGCCGGGTTGGTGGCGCGATCAATCGAGAAACCGAGGCGCTGGCTCTTGCTGTCGAAGGCGATGCGGTCGATCTGCCCGACCGGCATCTTCGGCGCGGCCATTGCCTTGCCGGTTTTCAGGTCCACCAGATAAAGCGCCGCCAGACCGTCTTCGTTGGTGACGTAGGCGAGCTTGTTGCCGTCGTCCGAGAGCGTGAACTCCTCGACGTTCCAGGGCACGCTGCCGCTGATCTTTTTCTCGGTGCCGCCGGCCAGCGGCTGCATGCGCAAGGTGCGGAACTCGCTGCCTTCGTCGGAGGTGAAAATCACCTGCTTGCCGTCGTGCGAGAACAAGGCATCGCCGAAGAACACCGGCTCGGCCGTGGGGTGAAAGCGGGTCAAGGTCTTGCTGGAAATTTCCAGCGTATACAGCTCCGATTCGGTGATCGACACGCCGCGGCTCACCAGCAGCAGCTTGCCATCGGGCGAGAAATCGAGCGGCGTCCAGGCGCCTTCTTTTTCCAGCACCGCGGTGCTCGACTTGCCGTCGAATCCAACGAGGTGGATGTCGACATCCTTGCCATTGCGGCGGGTAGTGGAGAACGCCAGCTGCTTGCCGTCGCGCGCGAACACCGCGCTGGTGTTGCGCGACTTGCCGTCGGTGAGCAGCGCGGCTTCGCCTGTGGCGATGTCGAAATAATAGAACTGGAAGAACTCGTTGCCGCCGCTGTCTTTGCTGAAGACGAAACCGTTCTGGTTCGGGCGCGGCAGCGCGCTGCCAATCGGCTCTGGATAGAAGGTGAGCTGCGTACGCGCACCCAAAGGTTTTTCGACACGATGAATCTGCGCGGTCTCGCCGAAGCGGGTGCTGATGAGCGCGCTGCCGTCCGGCAACCAGCCGCTGAAACCAGCCGCCCGCACCTGCTGATAACGGTTGAGGCGCTCGGTGAGATCGGCGGGGATTTCCGGGATGCCCTCCATCACCAGATTGCCGCGCTCGACACGCTTGGGCGTTTCGGCAGCAAGCGCCGCGCTCACCATCACCACGCTGCCAACCGCCGCGGCCAACAACTTCATCGCATTGCGCATTGCCTGCTCCTAACTTTTGACCTTCATCACCACACCGCTGAAGCCCTGCGCCTTCAAGCTCTGCTGCGCGGCCGAGGCCGCATTCGCACTGTTGTAAGGCCCGAGCCGCACGCGGTACCAGGTGTCCTTGTTGTCGATGGTGACCTGCTCGACGCGAGCCGACAAACCGGCCAGCGTCAGTGCCGCGACGCGCTGATCGGCATCCGGTTTGGTGCGGAACGCAGCCACCTGGATCACGAAGCGCTCGCCGCTCGCAAGCTGCGCCGTGGGCTGCGGCGGCGCTTCACGCGCGACAGCCGCAGCCAGCTCGGCTTCGGCGCTGCGGGTGGCGGCGGCGGCACGTGCGATGTCAGAAACCGTCTCTGGGCGCGGAGCGGGATGTGACTCTGGGCGTGCCTCCACAACCGCGGGCTTGGGCGGCGCGACAGTTTTCACGTCGGCCGCTGTGGTTGGCTTCTCGGCTGGCTTCGCAGCGACAGTCTCGGGCCGCAGGTCTGGCGGCAGATCGGCGGTCAGATCCGCAGGCACGCCAACCGGCGCGGGTGCGGCCTGGGCAGGCAGATTGTTGCGCGTCGAACCGGGCTTGGGCTTGGGCGGATTGATGACATCGTCCGGCACCACCACCTCGTAGCTGGGCAGCATTTCGTAGAAGGCGAAACGCGAGGGCTCCTTGGGCGGAATCTCGATGGCCTTGCTGGTCTTGCCGTTCTTGGCCTCGCTGCTGGGCGCCATGTCCATCGGGGCGACCGGCCGCGACACGTAATAGAGCGCGCCACCGAACACCAGCAGGCTCAGGCTCACCACCATCCAGGCCCATAGCGGTAGGCCGAGCGCGGCACTGGCGTTCTTCTTCTGCGCGGCTTTGCGCGGCGCGGGCCGGCCGCGCGGTGGCGGGCTTTTGGGGCGCTGCGGGCGCGCGTAGTCGCGGGTGGCGATGCGAGCACTCATCTACATCGAGTCCTTGGGCTTCACGCCCAGCAATCCCAGCGCGCCGCGCAGCACGGTCTGCGTAGCGCGGATCAGCGTCAGGCGGGCAGCTTGCAGTGCAGCATCGTCGACCAGGAACTTGTGCTGGTTGTAATAGCCGTGTAGCGCTGCGGCCAGCTCTTGCAAGTAGAACGCCAGCGTATGCGGCGTGCGGTTGGCGGCAGCCACACGCAGCAGCTCGGGGTAGCGCGCGAGTGCGGTGAGCAGGGTTTTTTCCTCCTCGGTGTCGAGCCGCGCCAGCGAAGCGAGGCCGAGAGCTTCGTCGTGCAAACCGCCCTTCTCGGCCAGCTGCTTGAACACCGAGCAGATGCGTGCGTGGGCGTACTGCACGTAGAACACCGGGTTGTCGTTGCTCTGGCTGCGGGCCAGATCGATGTCGAACTCCAGATGCTGATCGTGCGAACGCGACAGATAGAAGAAGCGTGTCGAGTCGGGCCCCACCTCGTCGATCAAGTCCTGCAACGTGACGAAGTTGCCGCTGCGCTTGCCCATCTTGCCGCTCGAGAGTGTGACGAACTGCATCAGCGCCACATGCAGCGCGTCCTTGCGGCCGGTGAGCATCTCGATAGCCGCGCGCACACGGGCGATGTAGCCGTGGTGGTCTGCGCCCCAGACGTCCACCAGCAGCGGGTAGCCGCGATCCAATTTATCGACGTGATAGGCGAGATCGTTGGCGAAGTACGTCGCCGCACCATCGGCCTTGAACAGCACGCGGTCTTTTTCGTCGCCGAAGTCGGTGGTCTTCAGCCACTGCGCGCCGTCTTTCTCGTAGACGAAGCCCTTTGCTTTCAAACGCTCGATCGCGGTCTTGGCAAAGCCGCTGTCAACCAGCGACTGCTCAGAGAACCACTGGTCGTAGCGGACGTTGAACGACTCCAGCGTGGCGCGGATCGTTGCGAGCTGATCAGCCAGCGCGGCTTGCGTGATGGTGCCGTAGTGCGCGCCCAGCAGCCGGCGGGCACGCTCAATCAGGCCATCGGCGTATTTCTCCTGCGCGAGTTTGATGACGTCCTTGGTCTTGTCATCCGCGCCTTCGGGCACTTGTGGCTCCAGACCCAGACCATCGAACACCGCTTCCAGCGGATGCTGGAACGCCGAACCGTGCACCGCACGCAGCTTGGCCGCCGTGAACTTGATGTAGTCCGCCGGGTAGCCGCGCTTGGGGAACGCAAAAGCGACGCCGCTTTCTTCGAGATAGCGCAGCCACACTGACATGGTCAGCACGTCCACCTGCCGGCCCGCGTCGTTGATGTAGTACTCGCGGTGCACCGCATAGCCCGTCGCGGCAAACAGGTTGGCGAGCGTGTCGCCATAGGCCGCGCCGCGCCCATGGCCGACGTGCATCGGCCCGGTGGGATTGGCGCTGACGAACTCGACCATCACTTTGCCTTTGCTGCCGCTCAGATCCTGTCCCCAGCTTTCGCCGGTGTTGAGAATGTCGGGCACGACGGCCGTGACGGCGTCACCAGTGAGGAAGAAGTTGATGAAGCCCGGCCCGGCGATCTCCACCTTGGCGACGCGCTCGCTCGCGGGCAGATGCGCCACCAGCATTTCAGCCAGCTTGCGCGGCGGCAGACCCAGCGGCTTGGCGCAGGCCATCGCGAGATTGGTGGCGAAGTCGCCATGGCTCTTGTCCTTGGTGGCGTCGATCACGGGAGTAACCGTGGGCGTGTCTTTGCCCAAGGCAGCGCAAGCGGCGGTGAGCGCCTGCGTCAGCAGGTCTTGTAGGTGCGGTTTCATCGGTTTCTCAAGTGCGAATGCGCATTCTACGAAACGCGCAGTGCCCTCTCAGAACAAATCCACCGGATCGACGTCGATCGACCAACGCAGCGCCTTGGCACCCGGCAGCGCCGCGACCGCCGGCAGCCACGCGGCAAGCACGCGCTGCATCGCTGGGCGCGCCGTGCCGCTGAGCAACAGCTGCGCACGGGCGCGGCCATCGCGGCGCTCCATCGGTGCGGGTGCGGGGCCAAGCAATTGCACGCGGTGGGTGTTGGGGAACACGGCCTTGGCGTCGAGCAGGAAGGCATCGACCTTGGTACGGCTGGGGGCCTCCACACGCAGCAGCGCCAGGTGCGCGGAGGGCGGCAGGCCCGCATCGGCTCGCTCGCGCAGCAGGGTTTCGGCCAGCGCCGCATACCCATCGCGCAGCAGCGCAGTAAGGCTCGGGTGCTTGGGCTCGCGGGTCTGGATCAACACCTCGGGCGCGATGGGCGCCGTGGCGCTGCGGCCCGCGCGCCCGGCCACCTGGGTGAGCAGCTGGCCGAGGCGCTCCAGCGCGCGGAAGTCGGACGAAAACAGGGCCTGGTCGGCATTGACCACGCCGACCAGACTCAGGGCGGGGAAATCATGGCCCTTGGCCAGCATCTGGGTGCCGACCAGCACATCGACGCGGCGCTCGCGCACATCGTCCAGCAGCGCTTCGAGTTGGCCGGTGGCGCGCAGGCGGTCGGTATCGAAGCGTTCGATGCGCTTGCCGGGGAAACGGTTTTTCAGCGCCTCTTCGACGCGTTCGGCGCCCTCGCCCACCGGGATCAGCTTTTTGCCGCCGCAGCTCGGGCATTCGCGCGGCGGGCGGCTGACGTAGCCGCAGTGGTGGCAGCGCAGCGCGCCTTCGCCGCGATGCAGGTTGAGCCGCGCATCGCAATGCGGGCAGGGGGCGATCCAGCGGCAGGTATCGCAGAGCAGCGTCGGCGCATAGCCGCGGCGGTTGATGAACAGCAGCGCCTGGCCGCCGGCGGTCAGGTGCCGATCGATGGCCGCCGCCAGTGGTTCTGAGAGACCGTGTTGCACGGGATAGACATTGACGTCGATCAGCTGTGGCACCGGCGGCCTGGTGCCGGCGATGCGCTCGCTCAAACGCACCCGCTGATAGCGCCCGGCATTGGCATTGGCGAGCGTTTCCAGCGCCGGGGTGGCGCTGCCCAGTACCACACGCGCCTCCGCCGCCTTGGCGCGCACCAGCGCCAGATCGCGGGCGTGGTAGCGGAAGCCCTCCTGCTGCTTATAGCTGGCGTCGTGCTCCTCATCGACGATCACCAGCCCCAGCTTGCAGAACGGAGCGAACACCGCCGAACGGGTGCCGACCAGAATGCGCGCGTGGCCCTCACGGATGGCGAGCCAAGCCTGATTGCGCGCCGCATCGCCCATGCCGGAATGGAAGCCCGCCACTACCGGCCCAAAACGGGCGACGAAGCGCTGGGTCAGCTGCGGTGTAAGACCAATTTCGGGGCAGAGAATCAAGGCCTGCTGACCTTGGGCGAGGGCCTGTTCGGCCAGCCGCAGATACAGCTCGGTCTTGCCGGAGCCGGTGACGCCTTCGAGCAAACTGACCGCAAAGCCGCTGCCGGTTTGCAGGGCGGCCAGCGCCTGGGCCTGCGCGGGCGTCAATGCCGGGCCCTGCGTCAGCTGCATTAGCGGCGGCGGGGCGGTGATTTCAGCGAACCAGCCGGCTGCCAGCCCACGGCGGCGAATGACGGCGTCGATCTTGCCGGCTGTTTCTCCAACAGCCAGCGCCTGTATCACGGCCCGCAGGCGCAGCGCGCGGGCGGGCAGGGTCGGCAAGGCGCTGCGGCCCAGATCAGTGAGCGCCAGTGCGGTCTTGCGCGGCAGATCAGCGCTGCGGCCTTCACGCAAACCCGCGGGCAATGCGGCGGCGATCACTTCGCCCAGCGGGTGCTGGTAATAGCCCGCGGCCCATTGCAAGGCTTCAAGCCAATCGGTGGGGGCGACGGGCCGTGAGTCCAGCACGCGCTGAATAGGCTTGTATTGGCGCTCGTCCCCCGCGATATGGGGAGCTGCGGCGACCACCAGCCCGATCAGGCTACGGCTGCCAAACGGCACCGCGACTCTCATGCCCGGCTGCACCGGGCTGCCGTCTTCCGGCGGGTAATAATCGAACAACTGCGGCAGGGGCACCGGCAAGGCAACCGCTACCCGATCAGGCCGATTCACCGCGTAAATCCTGTGGATAACTTTGGGGACAAGCCACCGGCAGTTCGACTGAACCCGCTCGTTGCGCTGCTGGACGGCGTGGCGCAGGCGTCATCTATTGAGATTATTTTTATTGAAATCAAGTTTTTACAGCGGCATTTGGAAGCGTTATGAGAAATTGCACTTGACCGTCATCTCGCGTCATGTATCCGACACACTGTGCATAACCACGCGCCGGCGCTCGTTTTTGTCAATGGTGGATCGAGCCCTCAAGACCCGCCGCGACGGCTGTTTAGAACCTGTATACCGAAAGGCGGGTCAACGCAGTGGCTCAGGCCGCGTTGAACTCACGTCATTCTGCTTCAACCTCTTAAAGGACTCACCATGATTCGCAATCTCTCCAAAAATCCCCGTGCGCTGTTGGCCGCAACCCTGTTCGCCGCTGCACTGCCTGCGTTTGCTGCCAGCACAGACGCGGCCGTCTCGGCCAATGCCGATGTGAAGGTCAATACCAATGCCGTAACACAGGCCGCAGGCACCTTGGACAGCACCGGCAAGAAAGTGCTCGGCACGGGTGCCGCCGTCACGGGCGGTGGCCTGCAGGCTGGGGCCGATGCCGCTGCCAATGCCAAAACCACAGCCGCTGCTGCGGCGTCCTCGGGCCGTATTGCGGCCGATACGGCCGTAACCACCAGCGGCAACGTGGTGAGCGGTGCCACGGTCAAAACCACGGACGCCGTCAAGAAAGGCGCGAAGAAGACCAAATCCGCCGTCAAGACCGGCACTGGCAAGGCCGTCAACGCCACGACCGGCCTCGTCGGCGGTGCCACTGGCGCACTCGGCGGCGCTTTGGGTCTGGGCGCAGGTGCTGCTACCGGTGCGAACGTGGGCGTGGATGTGAACGCCGACGTCAATGCCTCGGCACAGGGTTCTGCCGAAAAGCCGTAAAGCCTGAATCGCCGTGAGCGACGAGGCGTCCAGCGCCGCCCAGCTGGATGCCTTTCTCGCTGGCGCGCAGGCTCGCGCGGTGCGGGTGGCCGAAATCGCCACCCGCTCGCGCGATGACGCGCTCGATATCGTGCAGGACGCCATGCTGCATCTCGCACGGGCCTATGGCCGCCGCCCGGCCGCCGAATGGCCGCCACTGTTTCACCGCATCGTCGAAAACAAGATCCGGGACTTTCAGCGCCGGCAAACGGTGCGCAACCGGGTGTTCTTTTGGCGCACGGCGCAGACGGATGATCTGGATGAGCCGCAGCTTGAAGATCTGACCCCCGACCTTAGCGTGCCCGACGCCACAGAACGGCTCATGCAGGCCGAAGCGCTGCAACGGCTGGAACTGGCCATAGCCGACCTGCCCGACCGCCAGCGACAAGCTTTTGTGCTGCGGGTTTGGGATGGCTTGTCAACCGAAGAAGCCGCAACCGTTATGGGTTGTTCAGATGGCAGCGTTAAAACCCATCTGTCACGCGCACTTTTGGCCTTACGCACAAAGCTGGGCGCGGCGTGGTCGCTCGAAACCTGACTTCAGGTAGTAGCCACGCGCCGCATCCTTCGCCACAATCCTTGGAGAGAACCATGAATACCACCGACCTAGAGCAACTCACCGCCGCCGACCGCGCCTTTGTTGAGGCCGCGCGGTCTCGCTTGCGCGCGAGCGAATCGTTGAACTACGTCGAAGCGGCAAGGCTCTCTGCCACCCGCGCACAGGTGCGTGAACTGGTTGGTCAGCCGCGCCGCAGTATCCCCGTGTGGGGCTGGGCGGCTGCACCGGCCGCAGTGGCCCTGGTTGCACTCTCCGTGCTGCGGTTCACTGCCGTGGCACCCACTTCGGCCCCTCAGCCCACGGCTGACGTGCTCGTCGAGCTGGCTGCCGATGTCAACGCACCCGAACCTGATGCGTTGATGTGGGTGTCTGATGAAGCGGGGCCGGACTTCTACCGCGATCTTGAGTTTTACCAGTGGCTGCAAAGCCGATCGCCAACGGAGCCCAATGCCTAATCTGCGGATCTGGTTCGGTGCCGTTGTTCTGTGCGCAAGCCCGCTCGGGTTGGCAGCGCAGAAACAACCGCCCGCACCGATCCCGGTGAAGGCCCCCGAGCAACCCAGCGCCGCCCTGCTGGAGTTCATCGGAGACTGGGAGGCAGACGAGCGTCGACTGATAGGCATGGAAACGAAAGCAGAAAAACTGAACCGCCAGCAGAACCCGAAGGAGGTGCGCCGTGCGCCTTGATTCGCTACTACGCCGCAGCGCGCTGATTCTCGCCACCACCCTGATGGGTGTTGGCATTGCGCTGGCGGCACCCGCTTGGAAGCAACTCACTGCCCCGCAGCAAGCGCTGATTGAGCCGGCGTTGAAATCGCAGGGTGCTTTTGACACCTTGTCAGAGCCCCGCCGCAATGCCCTGGTCAAAGGCGCAGATCGCTGGCTGGCCATGACACCCGAGCAGCGCACCGCTGCCACCCGCCAGTTTCAGCAGTGGCAGCAACTGAACACCGCCGAAAAAGTTGCTGTACTCGAACGCCGCGAGCAGTTCCGCAAGCTCTCATCCGAGCAGCGCAAGACCTTGCTAGACGCGCGCAAGAATTATCTTGATCTGCCGCTTCAACAGCAGATCAATTTGAGAGAGCAGTTCAACCAACTGCAGTCGCCGTTTGATGGCCTGCCCTCAAGTTTGTTCGGCACTCCAAATGCCCCCAGCACGCCCTCCGCTCCAGGCAATTCTTCAACTTTTGGCCTGCCGCTGAGCAGCACGCCTTTCGGCCTGCCCTTGAATAGCATTGGCACTACCGTGGTTGCGCCAGTGCTGGCGCCTTTGTCGCCGCCATAGGTCGTTTGGGTTGGGGGAGCGGTCACGCTTCGCTAGAATGTTCTCTGCCCCGCCGCCTTGCGGCTTTTTTGCGTTTTGACGTGCGCCTTTTTAGGACTGCCCGTGTTCCCGCTGCTGCTTTCTGCCACCTCGGTGTTTCTGGCAGCCATGTTGTTCGTGGCAGGCGCGATGATGCTCACCACCACGGTCGGCCTGCGGCTGACACTCGAAGGTTTTGGCAGCGGCGCGACGGGCGTCATCCTCACCTGCCAGGCCATCGGTTTTGTGCTCGGCACGCAAATCGGCCCGCCGCTGATCCGCCGCGTCGGCCATATCCGGGTGTTTTCGGCATTTGCAGCGCTGGTCTGCGTCGCCGCACTGCTGCATGGCGCCGTGGTCAACGGGCTCTTGTGGGGCGCATTACGCTTCGTCGCCGGTATGTGCGGCTCGGTGATGATGGTGGTGATCGAGAGCTGGATCAGCGCCCACGCCACTCCCAACACCCGCGGCCGGGTGATGGGCATTTACATGATCGTCTACTACGCCTCCGGCTCGGCCGGGCAGTTTCTGGTGGGCGTCTCGCCGCCGGAGGATTACCGCAGTTTCAGCTTGGCCGCCGGCCTCTTGGTGCTCTCTCTAGTGCCGCTCGCCATGACCGGTCTGGCAGCGCCTGTAGTCGCCAATGCCAAGCGCATGGGTCTGGCAGCGCTGTATCGCCTCTCGCCGATGGCCACGGTCGGCGCTTTTGCGGCCGGGTTCTGCCTATCGAGTTTCTACCAGCTGGCACCGGTATCGATGGCGCGCCTCGGCGTACAGACCACGACTGTCGCGCATTACATGGCAGCAGCCGTCTTTGCCTCGATGCTGTTGCAGTTCCCCATGGGCCGGCTGGCCGATCGCTGGGACCGCCGCAAGCTGATCGCCTGCATCGCCATCGCAGCCAGCCTGTCGGCGTCGATCGTCGCCACCGCTGGCGGCACCTCGCTCGGCGCCTTGTTTGCGGCAACCATTCTCTTCATGGCGCTAATGGCCAGCCTCTACCCGACCTGTCTCGGGCAGATGCACAACCGCCTGCAAAGCGAGAGCCCGGTTGCGGCCAACGCCGGGCAGTTGCTGTGCTACGGCCTGGGCACCTGCATCGGGCCGCTGCTCTGCGGCGTGGCGATGGGCGCAGTCGGGCCGTCGGGTCTGTTCCTTACCGTCGGCGTCGTGCTGGCGGCCTACGCCGCGTTCGTTGCCTGGCGTCTGCGGGTGATTGCCGAAACCCGCGTATTGGCCACCGGCACGCAACCCAGTGTGGTGGTCATGGGCGAATCCACGCCGGTGATGGCGCAGATGGACCCTCGCGTGCGCAGCGAGGTGCTGCCTTAGCCGGCCGCAGTAGAGAGCGCACGAATGCGCTCCACCATCGAGTAAAACCCGTTTCGTCTGTTGACCGTGATATGGCTTTCCAAGCCCAGATCCTTGAAGGTTTGCGCGATGTCCGTTGCCAGGATTTGGGAAGGTGATTTGTCATTGACCATCACCATCAACAGCGCGATCAGGCCCTTCACCAGCGTGGAGTCGGAATCGCCATTGAAGTGCATCGAGCCATCGGCTTGCTGACCACCCACCAGCCACACCTGCGACATGCAGCCGCGCACTTTGGCGTCCTCGCTGCGGTCGGCATCGCTCAACGACGGCAGCTTGCGGCCGAGTTCGATGAGATACGAGTAGCGTTCTTCCCAGTCACCCAGAAGGTCAAAGGTTTCGGCGATATCTTCGATGGTCATGGTGCGCATTTTAGTGGTTGCGTGACCGCCATATCTATGTAGGCCCACGAAGGCGCTGAATGCCATTCGGGGCATTCAGCGTTACCCTTCGCGCCCTCACAATCAGAGCCAGCACATGCCCCGCTTCAACGACCGCGCGCCAAACCAGCTTCGTCCCGTCACCATCACCCGCCGTTTCACCAAGCACGCCGAGGGTTCGGTGCTGGTTGCTTTTGGCGAAACGCAGGTGTTGTGCACCGCCAGCGTGGAAGAGCGTGGCCCGGCCTGGAAGAAGGATAGCGGCTGGATCACTGCCGAATACGGCATGTTGCCGCGCGCCACCCACACCCGCAGCAAGCGCGAAGCCGCGCAAGGCAAGCAGAGCGGCCGCACGCAGGAAATCCAGCGGCTTATCGGGCGCAGCCTGCGCGCCTGCGTCAACCTTGAAGCCATCAGCGGCCTCACCATCACCCTCGACTGCGACGTGCTGCAGGCTGATGGCGGCACCCGCACGGCGGCCATCACCGGCAGCTACGTGGCGCTGTGTGATGCCATCGCCGGATTGATGAAAAGCGGCAAGCTCAAGAAAAACCCCATCCTCGGACAGATTGCGGCGGTGAGCGTCGGCATCGTCAACGGCGTGCCGCTGCTCGACCTCGACTACACCGAAGACTCCGGCTGCGAGTGCGACGTCAACGTGGTGATGAACGAGGCCGGTCAGTTCATCGAGGTGCAGGGCACCGCCGAAGGCCATGCCTTCCGGCGCGACGAGCTCAACGCCTTACTCGATCTCGCCCAGGCCGGTATCGTCGAACTGGCAACCAAGCAGCGTGAGGCGCTGGCGGGCTAGCCATGCGCGAGGTCGTGCTCGCCAGCCGCAATGCCAAGAAGCTGAAGGAGCTGCAGGCGCTGATTGCGCCACTGGGCTATGTGGCACGGCTGGTCAGCGAGTTCAGCGATGAAGAAGTGGCAGAGACCGCGCCCACCTTCGTTGAAAATGCGCTGCTGAAAGCGCGCCATGCCGCGCGCGTCTCCGGCTTGCCTGCAATTGCCGACGACTCGGGGCTGGAAGTGACGGCGCTCGGCGGCGCACCGGGCGTGTATTCGGCGCGCTACGCCGGCGAGCCTTCGGACGACGCGGCGAACAACGCCAAGCTGCTCGCCGCCCTGCGTGATGTGCCCACCACAGCGCGCGAGGCGCGTTTCGTCAGCGCGCTGATGTGGTTGCGCCATGCGGATGATCCGGTGCCGATGATCGCCGTTGGCACTTGGTCAGGGCGCATCCTCGAAGCCGCCCAGGGCACGAACGGCTTTGGCTATGACCCGCTGTTCTGGGTCGAGGCTTACGGCAAATCGGCGGCGGAACTCGCACCGGCTTTGAAGAACCGCGTCAGCCACCGCGCGCGCGCCATGCGCACGCTGCTACGGCAGTTGCGCACATGACCCTCGACAGCGTCATCGGCAAGTTCTGGGCGTCGCCGGTCACGCTCATCGGCCTGTTGGTGGGCCTGCTGGCCTGGCCGCTGGGTGCGCGGCCCACGCGCGGCCACAACGCCATCCAGTTTCTGCAATTCCCCTTCGGTAGCGGTGCACTGACGCTGGGCAACGTGGTGCTCTACGCGCGCTGCATGCCGCAGGAATGCGCCTGCCTGTACGGCTCGAAGGACGTTCTGCAGTTCGGCCTGCACGAGCAGGCGCATACCCATCAATATGAGCGATTGGGCGTGTTGTTCCTGCCGCTGTATTTCTGCGTCGGCGGCATTGCCGCCCGCAATCCGCTGGAACAGGCGGCGAACGCCTTTGCCCGCGGCGGGCACTTCTGGCCCGCAGGCTGGTGGTGGCTGCGATGAGCGCCGCGCTGCCGCTGGCGCTCTACATCCACATCCCGTGGTGCGCGAAGAAATGCCCGTATTGCGATTTCAATTCGCACGCCGTACGAGCGCCGATCCCCGAGGCGGAATATGTGGCCGCACTGCTGCGCGATCTCGATTTTGAGTTGCGCAACGCGCCTGAAACACGGCCTTTGATCAGCATTTTTTTTGGCGGAGGCACGCCCAGCCTGTTCTCGGGTACGGCCATCGGTCGCATTCTCGATGGCGTGGCAGCGCGCCTCGCCTTTGCACCACAGATCGAGATCACGCTGGAGGCGAATCCCGGCACGGCTGAAGCCCAGCATTTTGCCGATTACCGCGCCGCAGGGGTCAATCGCCTGTCGATGGGCGTGCAGTCACTGGACGACCGCCAGCTCAGAGCACTGGGCCGTATTCACGGCGCGGATGAAGCGCGAGCGGCTGTCGTGATGGCAAGAGCAGCAGGCTTCGACAATCTCAATCTCGACCTCATGTTCGCGTTGCCGACGCAGACGGTGGCCGAAGCTGCGCAAGACCTCAGCGCACTGATTGCTCTGGCGCCCGAGCACATCAGCTACTACCACCTCACGCTCGAACCCAACACCGCCTTCGCCGCCGCGCCGCCACCGCTGCCCGACAGCGACAGCGCCTACGAAATGCTGGAACTGGGCCAATCGCAACTGGCGGCAGCAGGCTATGCGCAATACGAAACCTCGGCTTATGCACGCGCAGGCAGGCCTGCCGCACACAACCTCAATTACTGGCGCTTCGGCGACTACTTGGGGATTGGCGCGGGCGCACACGGCAAGCGCACGCATGTCGACCGCATCGAGCGGCGCGCGCGGCACAAGCACCCGAAGACCTTCATGGAATCCGCCGGCAGCGCCGCCTGCCTGCAGGAGGTGCGCACCGTGGCGGGTGAGGAACTGGCCTTCGAGTACTGCCTCAACGCCCTGCGCCTGCATGAAGGTTTTTCCAAAACCGACTTCAGCGATCGCACAGGTTTGCCTTTCAGCATCCTGGAACCTCGCCTCGAAAAACAGCGTCTGAGAGGCCTGATCGAAATGGACGCAAGTCATGTACGCCCCACGCTGCTGGGGCGCGACCATCTCAATACCTTGTTGACGGAGTTGCTCTGATGGCCCGGATGGAGCTTGAACTCGAAAAAGTGCAGTGCCCCTATTGCTGGGAAGAGATCGAGCTGCAACTCGATCTCTCGGCCGGCTCGCAGAGCTACACCGAGGACTGCCACGTCTGTTGCCAGCCCATCCTCGTGCATCTCACGGTCGATGAAGACACCGGCCGTTTCGAGGTTTCTGCCGACCCCGAAAACGACTGATACGCGAGTGCGATGATTAAATAGTTGCCAATGCTCGCGTGCGCCGCTATCCTTCGCGCCCTTTTTGCTTCATCCCCTTTTGTTGCAGCCCTTTCGAGAACACCATGAAAGAAGGCATTCACCCCGAATACCGCCCCGTCGTCTTCCGTGACGCCGGCTCTGGCCAGAGCTTCGTCATTCGCTCCACCGCCAAGACCAAAGACACTGTCGAACGTGATGGCGTGAAAATGCCCATCATCAGCCTCGATACCTCGCACCTCTCGCACCCGTTCTACACGGGCAAGAGCAAGGTCGCGGAAACCGGCGGCCGCATCGACAAGTTCAAGAAGCGCTACGGCAACAAAGTCGCTTAAGTTTTTTGCTTGAACACCCAAGAGGCCGCTCGTCAAACAGCGGCCTTTTTGTTGCCCCAAAGATTCACTCTCAACTTGCGCGACCAGGCAGATGGCAACGCGCTGACCTCCATGACCACCCCCTTTCAGCAAGCCGCACTCGACTACCACGAGTTCCCCACGCCCGGAAAACTCGCCACCCAGATCACCAAGCCCTGCAACAGCCCTGAAGATCTGGCACTCGCCTATTCACCCGGCGTTGCCGAGCCGGTTCTGGCCATACAGGCCAACATCGCGGATGCCTACCGCTACACCGGCAAGGGCAATCTGGTCGCCGTCATCAGCAACGGCACCGCAGTGCTGGGCCTGGGCGATTGCGGCGCACTCGCTGGTAAACCCGTCATGGAGGGCAAGGCGGTGCTGTTCAAGCGCTTTGCCAATCTCGATTGCTTCGATATCGAAGTCGACGAGAAAGAGCCGAAAGCTTTCATCGAGACCGTGGCGCGCATCGCCTGCACCTTTGGCGGCATCAACCTCGAAGACATCGCGGCACCCGCCTGCTTCGAGATCGAAGAAGCCTTGCAGGCACGTTGCGACATCCCGGTGTTTCACGACGACCAGCACGGCACCGCCATCGTGCTGTGCGCCGCACTGCTCAATGCGCTGGAACTGCAAGGCAAGCGCATCGAAGACGCGCGCATCGTCTGTGTCGGCGCAGGGGCTGCCGGAATTGCCTCGATGAAATTGGCGCTCTCACTCGGCGCGCAGCGCAAACATCTGTATCTGGTGGATCGCAAGGGCGTGATCGCCACCGACCGCAGCGATCTCACCAAAGAGAAAGCCGAGTTCGCCCAAGCGCCCAGCGAGCGCAAGACGCTGGCAGGAGCCCTCGCTGGCGCGGATGTGTTCATTGGCCTCTCTGGCCCCGGCCTGCTGCGCGAGGAGTGGCTGGGTCTGATGGCTGAGAAGCCGATCATCTTCGCGCTGAGCAACCCGGTGCCCGAGATCATGCCGGAGGTGGCACTGAAGGTGCGAAAGGATTCCATCGTCGGCACCGGCCGCAGCGATTATCCGAATCAGGTCAACAATGTGTTGTGCTTCCCCTTCCTGTTCCGCGGTGCGCTCGATGTGCGGGCCAGCCGCATCAACGAAACGATGAAAGTCGCAGCCGTGCATGCGCTGGCAGCTCTCACGCGCGAGCCGGTACCAGCGGAAGTGCTGGCGGCGTATGGCAAAACCTCGCTATCCTTCGGCCCGGATTACATCATCCCCAAACCGCTCGATCCGAGGCTCAATGCCAAGGTGTCTTCGGCGGTGGCACAGGCAGCAATTTCATCCGGCGTGGCGCGCTTGCCCTACCCGGCGCATTACCCCCAGTTTTGAGTCACCCCTTAAGCCTTCAGGAGCAGTGAGATGAGCGAGGTCAGTTACAGCCTGGTCAACAACGCCACGGGCGAGAAAGTCGATCTGCCCGGCATCAAAGGCACCTTGGGCCCTGTGGGCCTCGATGTCGGCAAGGTCTATGACAAGACCGGTGCGTTCACCTACGACCCCGGCTTTACCTCGACCTGCTCGACCAAGTCGGCCATCACCTACATCGATGGCGATGCCGGCGTGCTGTTGTATCGCGGCTATCCCGTGAGCCAGCTGGCTGATAAATGCTCTTTTCTCGAAGTCGCCTATCTCATCCTCAACGGCGAGCTGCCGAACAAGATGCAGCTGGACAGCTTTGACAACTCCATCCGCAAACACACCATGATCAATGAGGGTCTGAAGAGCTTCTTCAACGGCTTTCACTACGACGCGCATCCGATGGCGATGCTCACTGGCGTGGTCGGCTCTCTGTCGGGCTTCTACCACGACACCACAAACAACAAGGACCCGCGTCACCGCGAGATCTTTGCGCATCGCATGATCGCGAAGATTCCGACCATCGCGGCGGCGGCCTACAAGAAGTTCTACGGCCAGCCCTTCATGTATCCGCAGAACAACCTCGACTATTGTTCGAACCTGCTGCACATGATGTTCGCGGTGCCGGCCGAGCCCTACGTGGTCAATCCGGTGGCAGCGAAGGCCCTCAACGTGCTCTTCATCCTGCACGCCGATCACGAGCAGAATGCGTCCACCTCGACCGTACGCCTCGCAGGCTCGACGGGCTGCAATCCTTACGCCGCCATCGCCTCTGGCATCGCCGCCCTCTGGGGCCCGGCGCACGGTGGTGCGAACGAAGCCGTGCTGAAGATGCTGGAAGAAATCGGCAGCGTCGAGAACGTGCCCGCCTTCATGGAGAAAGTGAAGGACAAGAACAGCAATGTTCGCCTGATGGGCTTCGGCCACCGCGTCTACAAGAACTTCGATCCGCGCGCACAGATCATCCGCGAGGAATGTCACAAGGTGCTGAAGGCCCTCAACATCAAGGACCCGCAGCTCGACCTCGCCATGAAGCTCGAAGAGATCGCGCTCAACGACGAGTACTTTAAGGCCCGCAAGCTCTACCCCAACGTCGATTTCTACTCGGGCATCATCTACAAGGCGCTCGGCATCCCGGTGAACATGTTCACGCCGATGTTCGCGGTCGCCCGCACTGTCGGCTGGGTCGCGCACTGGAGCGAGATGGTGAGCGAGCCCGGTGGTTTGAAGATCGGCCGTCCGCGCCAGGTCTACACCGGTGCTGCCGAGCGCGATGTCGGCGACATCAGCCAGCGCTGATACTCGCAGCCAATAAAAAGCCCGCTTCTGGCGGGCTTTTTATTGGCTGCTCTCCACTCACATCGGCAGCGGGTCACCAATGTAAGAAAGGATCAAACAGCCCGGCCCGCAATTGACCAGACCGGTGATGCTGGTGACCGTCAGCAGCAGTTCCACGTTGGCCTGTTGCGCCACCGCCGCCAGCTCGTTGTAGCCCGACATCTGGCGAATCACGGTGAGGTCGCCGGAGTAGCTCATGCAGACCTGCGGGCTCAGCAGCTTGCCCGCGCGGATCTGCTCGATGGTGTGCTTGAACAGGCGCTCAATGGCCTTGTCCTGGCTCATCAACACCGCCGCGGCACCCTCGTGGCCGTCATGGATGCGGATGATCGGATGCAGGGACAGCGCCGAACCCACCGCCAAACTCATGCTCTTGAAGTTGTCACTGAAGAAGTTGCTGCGCTCGCCTTTCTTGAACCCACGGGCGCGCAGCTGCGAAAGGCTGTGCGGCACCATGTGGATGCAGATCTTCGGGGCCAGCTGCTCGATGTGCAGACGGATTTCCTGCGGCCCCACACCGGACTCCACCATGCGCACCGCCTCGGCCACCAGCGCGCCGGTGCCCGAGAAGAAGCTCTGCCCGTCGATCACCCGCATCGAGAACGGCGTCTTGATGCCCGCCCTGTCGCGGTAAGGGCGATAGCGGTTGAGAATCTCCTTCGCCGCGAGGGTCACGTTCTGATGAGTCGGGCTGCGCTTCGAGGCCACGGTAATGCAGAACACGAAGTCGTAGTCGATGACCAGCCGGTTCAAGAACACTTCGCAGATTTCTTCCACCGTCGCTGGCGTCGACTCGAACCGCGCCGCATCGGTGTCGGCATGTTCTAGATAAAACCGCTCGGTCTCGGCGCGCTCGCGAAAATCCGCAAACACGGCATTGCCGGTACTGATGCGGATAGGCAGCAGGCCCAGACGCTTGAGCTGGTAGAACTCGGCCGGCAGATCACAGGTGGCATCGACCACCACTCCAATTCGCATCCTGCGTCTCCTCTCTCTTCTTGGTTTTCGGCGCACTACAGGCACCGTCGATACGGCCAATGACCCTCACCGTAGACTTCAGACTAGCAGCCACCGGCCGGCACAACAATCCGCAAAATATCCCTAAGACAAATGCAGTGTGGTTTCGACCGGCTGCACCGCCAAGGCCTCGGCCTGCGCCAGCGTCAGCCGCTTGCTGGGCAGGCCGTCGGTAGGTGAAAGCGGCGCGCGGCGCTCCTGCCCGGGCTCGAACAGCGCGACGTCGACCTCGATGCCGCCGGCATCGAAACGCACCATCGGCACGCTCTCGACATGGCCATCGCTGTAGCGGAAATCACGCTCGCTCTCTTTCGTCTCGATACCGCGATCCGCGAGAAACACATCCACCATCTCGGCCTTGTCGGGGAAGGCATGCAGCTGCACGCGGTGCGCTTCACCAATGGCGCCGGTAATCGTGCCGCCGGTGAGTCGCGGATCAAACTCGGCCAAGAGCTTCATCGCCTGCACGGCCGTCGTGCGCATGCGCTTAAGGCGCTGCACATAGTTGGCCCCGCCGAACAGTCGCTGATAGGCGATGACCTCGGCCTGCACGCGTGCGTTGTCAGGCAGCGTCGCGCGCGTACCCAGCCCCATGCGCTCGGCCGCCTTGCGCTTGGCGGTGGCGTAGTCGGTGAGCGACTCCTCCACGAAAATGCGCGCCGCCTCCAGCGCCAGCTCGTTTGCTCCACCCAAGGGGCGCTGGCCCATTATCGGGGCCCCCGAAGTTTCGTCCGGCTACTGTCTGGGGGCAGTGATCGTTTTCCATACATGGCGAGGATCATTGGCGTGCGCGGTCGGACGAAACTTTGGGGTGGACTAGAACAAATCCTGCGCGGCCGTACCTGCCTCGCTCTCTTGGCCGGGGATCAGGCCATCGTCTTCTTCCGGCAACCGATCCAGCGGCAACGTTTCGTAGATCACGCGCTCGGTGCCTTCGTAGGCCAGCTTGCCGTTCACGGCATTGATGCGCACGGTGGTCATGCCCGGTGGCGGGATCGGCGTCATGTCGACCACGCCCTTCAGCGCGCCGCGCATGAAGTCCATCCACATCGGCAAGGCGGCGCGGCCACCCACCTCGCCCTTGCCCATCGGTTTGGGTTGGTCGTAACCGACCCAGACCGTCGCCGCCAACGTCGGATGAAAGCCGTTGAACCAGGCATCGGTCTCATCGTTACTGGTGCCAGTCTTGCCGGCGAGGTCCTTGCGTCCGAGCTGGTTCACTGCGGCACCGGTGCCGCGCACCACCACGTCGTGCAGCATGCTGGTGATCATGTAGACGGTCTTGGGGTCCATCGTGCGCCGCGCCAGCTGTGC
The DNA here is from genome assembly GCA_965279705.1 of Stagnimonas sp. Classification (GTDB taxonomy): domain Bacteria; phylum Pseudomonadota; class Gammaproteobacteria; order Nevskiales; family Nevskiaceae; genus Stagnimonas. The sequence continues at coordinate 298,827 of OZ257257.1, read as the reverse complement.
GGTGGGGTCACCGGCTTCGATCTCCGGCGGGCACTCCGGGCAGGCCTTGACCGGGCGCGCCTCATAGATGATCTGCCCGCGCGCGTCGCTGATCTGCTTGATGATGTACGGCTCGATCAGAAAACCGCCGTTGGCGATCACCGCATAGCCGCGCGCCACTTCCAGCGGCGACAGCGAGGCGGTGCCGAGTGAGAGCGTCAGATCACGCGGCAGCGTTTTTTTGTCGAGGCCAAAGTTCTGCGCGTAGTTGAGCGCATAGCTCATGCCCACCGCCTGCAAGACGCGGATCGACACCAGATTACGAGACTGCACCAGCGCCTCGCGCAAGCGCATCGGGCCCTTGAAATCGTTGTCGTAGTTCGACGGCCGCCACTCGTTCTGGTTCTGGGTTTCGTCGAGCACGATGGGTGCGTCGATGAAGATCGAGGCTGGCGTGTAGCCCTTGGCGAGTGCCGCCGCATACAGGAAGGGCTTGAAGCCCGAGCCCGGCTGCCGCTTGGCCTGCGTCACACGGTTGAACTTGCCGGCGGCGAAGTCGTAGCCGCCCACCAATGCCTCGATCGCGCCGTCGCGCGGGTCGAGTGCCACGAACGCGCCCTGCACGCCCGGCACCTGCGCCAGTCGCAGCGCGTCACCATCCTTGGATTTGCGGATGCGCACGATGTCGCCCGCTACCAGTTTCATCTGCTTGCCGGCCCAGGCAAAACCCTTGGCTTCGATGACGCCATTGCCCCATTCGTGGGACACGACCTTGATGCGTTCGGGGCTGACTTCAAGCACCAGCGCAGCCGGCAGGCCGACATAAATCGGCCGGGCGCGCAGGGCGGCAATCACGGCTTCGTTCTGCAGCGGCTCGCTGCGTTCGAGTGCGCGCACGGCGTCGCTCTGTAACTTGGCTTCGGCACCGGGGTAGCCGTGGCGCTCTTCGTAGTCGAGCAGCTTGTCGCGCAGGGCATCGTTGGCGAGTTTCTGCCGGGCGCTGTCGATGGTCGTCACCACCTTGAAGCCTGCCGTGTACGCCGCCTCGCCGTGTTTGGCGAACAGGTCGGCGCGCACCATTTCGGCAACGTAAGCAGCGTCGAGATCAACCGGCGGCGCGTGCTCCTGCGCGAGGATGGGCTCGGCCTTGGCAGCGGCGTAGGTGGCGTCGTCGATGTAGTTCAGCTCGTGCATGCGCCGCAGCACGTAGTCTCGGCGTTCCAGCGCACGCTTGGGATTGGTGAGCGGATTGAGCGCCGACGGCGCCTTGGGCAGGGCTGCCAGCACGGCGGTTTCGGCCAGCGTCAGCTCGTTGAGCGACTTGCCGAAATACACATACGCGGCGGCTGCCACGCCGTAAGCACGCGTGCCGAGAAAGATGCGGTTCAAATAGATTTCGAGTATGCGTTTCTTGTCCAGCTCGCGCTCGATCTTCTGCGCCAGCAGAATCTCGCGAATCTTGCGCTCGTAGCTGCGCTCTGGCGTGAGAAACACATTGCGCGCCAGCTGCATGGTGATGGTCGAGCCGCCTTGGCGTTTCTCGCCGGTGGCAGCGAGCTTGAACGCGGCGCGCACCAAGCCCATGTAGTCGACGCCGCCGTGCTCGAAGAACTGATCGTCTTCTGCGGCGAGAAACGCGCGGATCACCTGCTCGGGGAATTGCTCGTACGACAGCGGCGAGCGGCGCTCGGCCCCGAACTCGCCAATCAACTTGCCATCGGCGCTGTAGATGCGCAGTGGCGCGCCCAGGTTGGGCTCGCGCAGGCTCTGCACCGAAGGCAGCTTGGCCTCGATGCTGGAAATCTTGTACCAGGCCCAGCCCGCAGCGCCGAGCGCAAGCAGCAGCAGCAGGGCGAGCAAAGCGAGCAGGATTTTTTTGGTGAGGGTCAAGCGGCGATCCTATTCAGGAGTTGGCATTTTAGTCGTCGCTCAGCGTGCCGACCTTAATCGGGCCAATGCCTCGTCCTTGACCACCCACAGGCTATTGATCCAGCTCTGGAAGCGTGCCCGAAAATCAGCGTCGTTCGCATAGTCGCCATGCAGCAGCGCGGGCGGCAGGGCGGTGACGTGAGCCTGCACCTGCACCCGGTTCTGTTCGCCGCAGAGCCAGCTCCAGACCAGGCGGCGCTGCGTCGGTTGATAGTGCAGGGTGACATTGATCAGCCCGGCGAACTGCTCGCCCATGGCGTTGAGCGTGTAGCTGAGGCCCGCGGCCTTGGGGCGCAGCAAATGCCGGAATGCACTCTGTTTCTCGGCATGCTTGCGCGGCGTGAAGCGGGTGCCTTCCAGGAAGTTGACCACCGTCACAGGGTCGAGCTTGTAGACCTGGCAGGCCTTGCGCGTGGTTGCAATATCCGCCGCGCCCGATTTGCGGGTCATGAAGGGGAAATCCATCGCCCAGCACACCACGCCGATGATCGGCACGTAGATGAGATCTTGCTTGAGGAAGAACCGCAGAAACGGTATGCGGCCGTGAAAGCAGCTGAAGAGAATCAGGATGTCAGCCCAGGACTGGTGATTGGCCACCAGCAGATAGCTCTTGCCCGGCTGCAACTCGCCGTCGATCTGAAGTTGGCCATAGGCATCAGCCCGGGGCAGACCATGCAGGGCGCGAAAAATGAGTTGGTTGGTGCCGACCCAGCGGCGCGCGCACCACACGCAGTAGCGTGAGCACCAGCGTTGCAGCGTGAAGATTGGCACCAGCTTGAGCAGGATGGCCGGGATCATCGTGCCGATCGTCCACAACAGCAGCGACGGCACCATGAAGGCGACGGTCAACACCCCGATCACGGGCCTCGGCAGCAGTCGCGACAGCACTTTTGTTTCCTAGGACTAACCGCTCTGATGATAGCGAGGCGAGAGCTGCACCACGGCCTCGATCATCGCGCCCGCGTGGTCAGGATTGACCTGCGGCGTGATGCCGTGGCCGAGGTTGAAGATGTGCCCTGAACCGTGCCCGTAGCTCGCCAGCACCTTGCCCACTTCGGCACGGATCGCCTCGGGTGTGCTCAGCAGGCAGAGCGGGTCGAGATTGCCTTGCAGCGCCACCTTGCTGCCGACGCGCGCACGCGCCTCGCCGAGGTCTGTCGTCCAGTCCAGGCCAAGCGCATCGCAGCCCGTCGCCGCCATCGCTTCGAGTTGCTGACCGCCATTTTTGGTGAACAGCATTACCGGGATATGCGGGTGCTTGGCTTTGAGTGCAGTGACAATCCGCTGCATCGGCTCCAGCGAAAACTGGCGGTAGCCGGCGTGGTCGAGCACACCACCCCAGGTATCGAAAATCATCAGCGCGTCGGCACCGGCGCAGGCCTGAGCGTCGAGATACAACGTGGTCGCCTGCACCAGCTTGTGCAGCAGTGCGTCGAGCAACGAGGGATCGGCGAAGCGCATCTTCTTGATGCGCGTGAACTCCTGCCCACCCTGGCCTTCGACCATGTAGGTGGCGAGTGTCCACGGGCTACCGGCAAAGCCGATCAGCGGACAGCGGTCGCCGAGTGCGCTGCGGATGGTGCGCACCGCATTCATCACGTATCGCAGCTCGACTTCAGGGTCGGGGATGGGCAGTGCCGCAATGCTGGCGGCATCGCGCACGGGGCGGTCGAACATCGGACCCTCGCCCTCGACGAAGCGCAGGCCTAAGCCCATGGCATCCGGCACGGTGAGGATGTCGCTGAAGAGAATGGCGGTGTCGAGGCCGGGGTAGCGGTCGAGCGGTTGCAGCGTGACTTCGCAGCACAGCTCGGCATTACGGCAGAGCGACATGAAGTCGCCGGCCTTCGCGCGACTGGCGCGATACTCGGGCAGGTAGCGGCCGGCTTGTCGCATCATCCAGACCGGCGTGCGGTCGACCGGTTGGCGAGCCAGTGCGCGGAGGAAACGGTCGTTCTTCAGCGCTCTCATGCCAGTGCCTCGCTGATTTCTTTCTGGATGGCGAGCGCCATCGCGCGTGGGTCTGCGGCATCGCGAATGGGGCGGCCAATCACGAGGTAATCCGCCCCGGCTTTGATCGCCGCGGTGGGCGTCATGATGCGCTTCTGATCGGCTTCGACGCGGTTTTCGACCGGGCGAATTCCCGGAGTGACGCAGATGAGTTCGCGCGGCGCTTCGGCGCGCAGGCGCGGCACTTCGAGGCCCGACGACACCACGCCGTCGCACCCCGCCTGCAGCGCCCGGCGCGCGCGGCTGAGCACCAGCTCTTCGACCTTGCAGGCAAAGCCCATGTCGTCGAGATCGCCCTGATCGAGCGAGGTGAGTGCAGTCACCGCCAGTACCTTGGTGTGGCCGAGCTTGGCCTGGGCAGCGGCCTGCATGATCGACTGGTTGCCGTGCACGGTGGCGAAGTCAGCCCCACGCTCCGAGAGATTGCGAATGGCGCGGGCGACGGTCTCGGGGATGTCGAAAAACTTGAGATCGACGAATACCTTTTTGTCCTCGCCCTTGAGCCACTCCAGCAGCTCGAAAAAGCCCGGCGCCATACACAGCTCCATGCCGATCTTGTAAAAGCTGACGGCATCGCCGAGGGTGCCGACGAGGGCACGAGCGGCGGCGGCATCGGGCACGTCGAGGGCGGCGATGAGGCGGTCTTGCACTGCATTGTGTTCGCGCACGAATCAGTAACCTTGAAAGAGAAAATCGAGGGCGGCGACGATGCGATCACGGTGCGCGGAGAAATCTGCGACCTGCGTTTTAAGCTCGCGTGAATCCACCGCAGCAATGTCAGCCACCGCCAGCACCAGCGAGAGGCCGTCCATCTCAAACACGGGGTTGAGCTTGCCGATGGGCGGGCCGTAGATTTTGGCAGGGATGAGAGGCACCACCACGCGCGAACCGGTGCTGACCCAATTGGCTTGTACATCCAGCAAATAGGGCACGCCGCTGCGGCTGCCACGCGCGTTGCGATAGACCGCAAATCGGCTGTGCTGCATGACTAGAAGCGGATCAAATCGCGGTTCCACATGCCATCGCGCTCGATGCGGGCGTTGTGGTAGGCGATGGCTTCGGCATTTTCCACGGCCCATTGCTTGGCCTCGGCCATTCGCAACGTGCGTTCGAGAGATTCCTCCAGCACGCTCGACAAATTGAGCTTGGCTGCGCGGGCGCGCTCGATCAAATCACCGCGCACGGTGATGTTGAGCCGCTGCTTGCCCGTGTTGTAGATCACGCGCGGTTCTTCAGCGAGTAAGGGTTTCACTGCGGGCACCTTGTATTTCTTGGCTGTGGCCATGACGCTCTCCGGTGGATGACTCATGCGCATGATGATGCGCATGAGTCATCCACGCAAGCCCGCATCGACCTTGTCCGCATTGGGTGCGCCGACGGCCTTCAGCTCTTGCGCAAACAACTGCACGCGCCATTCCTCCAGCACCCAGCGGGCGGGGTGAAAGGGCTTGGGCAGCTTGCGGATTCGGAGGGTGAGTTGATTCATCGCCTCGGCATCCTTGGCGGGTTTGAGCGGCAGGCGTTCGAGCCGCACGGCCAGCGCCTTGAGGTAGGTTGGCAGGCGCGGCCACTGCGTGGCGGGGATGGCCGTGATGAAGCCGGGGCCAAGCAGGCTCGCCAGTTGAGTGGCGGCATCGGTGTGGGCTTCGGGATATGACTTGGCAACAGCGCTGATGGCGCGCCGCAAGGCCGCGGCCAGAGTCAGCCAGCCGGCAACCTCATCCAGCCGCTGATACGCGAGCACCGAGAACGCACCGCGCTTTTCGAGCGCAGCCTGAAATGCAGCGCTGCTGCGTGGCAAGGTCTCACCGAGCAGGGTTTCATCCACCCCGCGTTCGGCGAGCGCCTGCGCCAGTGCGTCCACCGTATGCGGCGTGCCGCTCAGTGCCAGAGCGAGCTTGCCCTTGGCAGATTTGACCAGGCCGGTGACGCGGTCATTGAGCTTGAGCAGCAACAGCGCTCGAATCCCCCGGCGGTGGGCGACGTCGGCGGCTTCGGTGGACTCGAACAGACGCAGGGCGATCTTGCCGCCCTCCACCGTGAGCGCGGGTATCGCACGCGCGCCGCCGCTAACCGTGATGGCATCGGGCAGGTCGCCAAAGTCCCAGTCGAGCACGTTCTCGCGCACCCACTGCTGGGTTTCGGTTTTCTTCGCCGCCGCCTGATTAAAGGCCGTACGCGCCGCACCCGAGAGTTGTGCGCGCAGGTCTTGCAGCGTCTCGGCCTCGCCCAGCACCTTGCCCTGTGCATCCTCCGCAACGAGGCGTGGCTTGAAGTGGGCGGGCAGCTTGTCGGGTGCAAAGTCGGCGGGCTGCAGCTCCACACCGGTCATGGCTTTGAAGCGCGTGCAGATCGCGTCGATCAACAACCCTTGGGGCGCAGTACTTTCGGCAATCGCCTCGGCGTACTGTGCGGCTGGCTGACAAAGCCGACGCAGATGATTGGGTAGCGTCTTGATGAGCGCCTCGATCTTGCCCGCCAGCAGACCCGGCACCAGCCAGTCGAAGACATCGGCATCAAAGACGAATAGCTGCGCCAGCGGCAGATGGAAACTCACGCCGTCTTCGTCGGCACCGGGGTCGTGTTCGTAGCTCAAGGACACCTTCACTCCGGCCAAGGTGAGCTGATCGGGGAAGCGATTTTCGACATCGGCATTGGCACCGGGTCGCAGCACGTCGGCCTCGGTCATCAGCAGGCTGGCGCCTTCGCTCGACGAAGGCACGATATTCGGCGCGACCGTGAGTGCCTGTGCGGTGAGCGCACCGCGCAATGCGCTCAGGCCATCGAGTGTTTTGGGTGCTGCTGTGGGCGCGGGCACGGCCGCTTTGATGGCGGGTTTTGGTGCGGCGGCACGTGGTAGGGGCTGCCCGCGCTGGCTGTGCAGCCATTGCTTCAGGCCTGCCACGGTGCAGCAGCTTTGCGGCAGACGGGCATCGTAGAAAGCGAACAGCTGCGCGTCGTCGCCCAGCAGATCGGGCCGGCGCATGCGGGCTTCTTTCTCGCGCACGGTCTCGATCAGCGCCAGGTTCTTTTTGAGAAAATCCGGCTTGCCCAGAATCTCGCCACGCACGAGGCCTTCGCGGATGAAGATGTTGCGCGCGGCGATGGGGTCTTCGCTGCCGAAATGTCGCGCGCGCTTGAGCAGCGGGATACCGAACAGCGAGAGGTGTTCGAGCGCCGTCACCTCCCCGCGCTGGCTGTCCCACTCCGGGTGTTGCAGCGCGCGCTTGATGAGGTGGCTGCCGACGTCCACCAGCCACTCGGGCTCGATCGCCGCGCAGGTGCGCGCGAACACCTGGCTGGTGTGCACGATGGCCGCGTGCATCACCCACTGCGGGCCTTTCTTGGCGAGCGCACTGCCGGGGAAGATCTTGAACCGCCGCCCGCGCGGGCCGCCGTAGTCGGGTTTCTCCGGTGCCTTCACGCCGATGTGATCGATCAGCCCCGTGAGCAGCGCCTTGTGCACCGGCACATACAGCTCGTCGAGCGTTTGCAGCGCACCCGTCGGCTTCGCGCTCTTGTCGTCGGCCAGAAAATCCACCACCTGCTTGTAGACCTGTGTCCATTCCTCCATGCGCAGATAGCTGACGTAGTGCGCCTTGCACCACTTACGCAGGGCGTTCTGATTCATATGGCCACTGACCTCCTGCCAGAGCCGCCATAGCGCGAGCAGGGTGAGAAAGTCCGACTTCGGATTCTTCCACTCCGCATGCTTTTGTCGCGCCTGCGTCTGCGCTTCGAGCGGGTTCTCGTGCGGGTCTTGCACCGAGAGCGCGGCGGCGAGTGCGAACACTTCGCGCTCGTGCCGCTCGCCCTTGCCGGCCAGTGCGATGCGCGCGATGCGCGGATCGAGCGGCAGGCGTGCGAGCTGGCGACCGAAGGGGGTGAGCCTTCTTTCTTCGTCGAGCGCACCCACCACCTGCAGTACGCGATAACCCTCGCTGACATGCCGCGATTCGGGTGGCTGCACCCAGGGGAACTCATCGACATCGCCAAGGCCCAGCGAGGCCATCTGCAAGATCACGCCGGCGAGATTGCTGCGCAGGATTTCCGGGTCGGTGAATACGGGGCGTGCGGCAAAATCATCCTCGGCATACAGGCGCAGACAAATGCCGGGGCCCAAGCGCCCACACCGTCCGGCACGCTGGTTGGCCGCGGCTTGCGACACGGGTTCAATCTGCAAGCTCTGCACGCCGCTGCGCGGATTGAAGCGGCTCATGCGCGCCGTGCCGACATCCACCACATAGCGAATGCCCGGCACCGTCACCGAGGTTTCGGCGACGTTGGTGGCGAGCACGATACGCGGCGGGCCACCCGTGCTGAACACCTTGTCCTGCTGCGCCGCCGGCAACCGCGAATAGAGCGGCAGCACCGCCGCGCGCGGAAAGCGCCCAGCCAGCACGCGCGTGCAGTCATTGATCTCGCGCTCGCCGGGCAGAAACACCAAGATGTCGCCATCCGGCGCGCGCGTGCCCCAGAGGGTGTCGATGCCGTTCGCCACCGCATCCTCGATGTCGGTATTTTCCTCAGGCGGTGCGTAGTAGTAATCGACCGGATAGGTGCGCCCGCTCACGGTGTGAATCGGTGCGCCGTTGAAGTGTGCCGAGAGGCGCTCAGGGTCGAGTGTGGCGCTGGTGATGATGATCTTGAGGTCAGGCCGGCGCGGTGCGAGACGCTTCAACCAGCCGAGCAGAAAGTCGATGTTGAGACTGCGCTCGTGCGCCTCGTCGATGATGATGGTGTCGTAGGCCAGCAGCTCGCGGTCGTGTGTCAGCTCCGCCAGCAGAATGCCGTCGGTCATCAGCTTGATGAGCGTGCGCTCGGAGACGCGTTTGTCGAAGCGCGTCTCGAAGCCCACCAGATCACCGAGCGTACAGCCAACTTCCTGCGCGATGCGGGTGGCAACGCTGCGCGCAGCGAGTCGGCGTGGCTGGGTGTGGCCGATCAACCCACGCACACCGCGCCCGAGTTCGAGGCAGAGCTTGGGCAGCTGCGTGGTCTTGCCGCTGCCGGTTTCGCCGCAGATCACTACCACCTGATTGGCCGTGATCGCAGCCGCCAAGGTCTCGCGGGCCTGAGAGATCGGCAGCTCTTCGGGGAAGTGCAGTACCGCGGGTTTCAGCAATGCGCGCGTGGCGAGGCGTGACTGCGCCTGCTCCAGCTCCTGTGCGAAACGCGCCGCATCCAGTGGCTTCCGGCTCTGCTGCGCGCGCTCGATCTGCCGCTGCAGGCGCTGCGCGTCCTTGATCGTCAGCAGGGTGGGATCAAAGCCACCACTCATACGGCGGTAACGACCGATTCGAGCGAATACAGGGCCTCGATTTCCACCGCCAGCTCGCGGCGGCACACGGCACCGTGCAGCACTTGCGTGGGTGCTAGCGCGTGCAGCGCATCGGCGAGTGCGGCGTACTGCTGCGCATCGGCCAAACGCGACCAGTAAAGCTTGAAATTGCGCGGCACAAAACGCGCGATGTCGATGCCTGCGCGTTGTGCAGCGGCAGCCACCACCGCATCGAGATTGGCGCGTGCCTCGGCGAACTGGGCGGCGGCATCGCCCACATGGCGGCTCTCGTGGCCGACGATGCTGGCGGTGCCCGAGACGAACAGCCAGCCAGCATCGCCGGCGCGCACCAGCGAGGCCCGGGCAAAGCTGGGCGGCTGCGCGCCGTAGGCACGGGGATAGCGCCAGGCGTTCACTTGCCGGGGATTTTCGATGGCCTCGGCCGCACTGCGTCCAGCCAGCGCAAACACATGCAGGCCGCGCCCACAGCCAATAGCCGTGGCGGCGGGCAGCGTCGCATCCAGCTGGCCTGTCGCCGACCACGCGCGGCGACGCCCGAGCGTGAACTGCCGATAGCGTTCGGCGTCGCCTTCGCCATCGACAATGCCACCGAGGTAGTTCCACAAGCGCCACCAGTGAGGTGCCCCGCAGGCCAGGCGCGCAGCTTCGAGCTTTCGATAGGCCGCTTCAGTGGCGGCAGCGGGGTCTAGTATCCATTCCGCGTCAGCAACGGTCAGCTGCAAGAACACGCTGTCACCACTCTCGGCCCAGTGCACGCCATCGATCACACCCGAGCGGACTTCACCCGCACCCTGCCAAACATCCAGCGCCGGGCCGGCGAGCAGCGGCAAGGGAATGCTGCCCTCCACCCCGTGGCGCAGTGCAGCTAGCACCGGTGCGGCAGGCACAGTGTCGGCACACAAAAAAGCAGAGAGTTGCAGGGCCATCAAGCGGAGTGACACGGCGCTGGCCATCGGCCGGGCACGTGTTGAAGGGGGGACGCTGCATTGTCCCACGACGCGGCTAGAATCGATGCCGTAAAGCAATGGCTTGCACGACCTGGAGGGAGAATCCATGCGCAAACAGTTTTTAGCCGGTTTGACGATGGCGGCATGGGCCGCTACTGCCGGGGCACAGACCCCAATCCAGGCCACCGGCAGTGTGCAGACCGCCGAACCGGTGACGGCACCGACACCGCTCGCCGCACCGCAGGCCATTTCGATCGAGGGCTTGTCGCCCAACACCACCGGCCCCCTCAACAGCACCGCCCCTGACTCCGGCCCGCAGCCGTGGAAGGACGTGATGGGCTGGATCAGCCTGCAACAGGGCCAGTCACCGGAGGCAGTGAAAGAGCTGCTCGGCCCCGATTACCGCGAATCCGTCAGCGCCAAGGGCACGATCTGGACCTATCAGGATCAGAAGGCACTGCTGTTCGGCAGCGTCAGCTTCAAGGACGGCAAGCTCGACACCTGGAACAGCCCGCGGTTTTGACCAGAGACGCTACTTCCCGCGGCGCGGCTTGGTGTTGAGCATGGTGCCGGTGCACTCCGGCGCACCGCAGCGGCAAGCCCAGAGTTTTTTCAGGCGCGGCGTGTGCCGCTCATCCAGCGTGATGGCGTAGTTGTAGCTCAGCTCCACACCGGCCTTGATCGGGTGCCTGGTCTCGATCACCACGCGGTCCAGCCGGCGGTCCTTGCCCTTGTGCTCGATCAAAAACGCCTGGCAGTTGGGCGCGCAGCTGTGATTGATCCAGCGCGCGGCATTGCCGCTCTGGTTGCCGTCAATCACGTAGCGATCGTTGAGCGTGAACAAGAAGGTGTGGCCGGTTTCGGCGTTGCCGGCATACAGCTTGTCGGCCTGCGCGTGGGTCAATCGCAGGCCCTGGTATTCGATCAGGCGGCTCTCGGCGGCGAGATCGCTGGCGGCAAAAATACCGTTGCCGTGGATGGGAGAGCGGCGGACTTGAATGCGTCGGGTCATGTAGGGCCGTAGGCGGCGGGTTGAGAGCTTGGGAATGCCATGCGCAGACCATGCCAGCGCACACGCGGCGGCAGGCTACACGCCTCGGCTGCCAAAAGGATGAATCGGGCGCAGAATCGGCAATAGACCGGCACGCTGACCCACATCACCCAGCCGGCAGGAGGAGATCCGATGAAGCCCATCCTGATCCTGTTGGCATTGCTGCTCTCGGCCTGTGCAACGCGGCCTCTGCAGCCACAGCCAGAGTCCTTCTTGGCTGATCGCTCCTTCGTGCCGCTGCCAGAGACGATTGATCCCGCCGCCGTGTTTACCCTGAGCGACACGATGCGGGCCTTCATCGACAACTCCCTGGTCACGCCCTTGGGCAGTCGCAACACGGTGCAGGCGCTGGTGGATGCGCTCTATACCAAGGGCCAGTTGCAGCTGGAGTACGACAGCACCCGAACCCGCACCGCGAGCGAGGCCTTCGAGGCACGTTCTGGCAATTGCCTGTCGCTGGTGTTGATGACAGCAGCCATTGCCAAGCAACTGGCGCTGCCGGTGGTCTACCAGCAGGTCTACGTGGCGCTCAGCTGGACCCGCAGCAACGGCATCGCCTTTGCCAGTGACCACGTCAACTTGGTGCTGGGCAAACGCGCGGTGGATGCGCGCGCGCCATACAACGGCCCGGCCGCGATGACCATCGATTTCCTGCCCGCAGAGCAAAGCGCGCAGCACGTGCGGCCCATTACCGAGCGCACGGTGGTGGCCATGTATTTCAACAACCGGGCGGCGGAGGAACTGGCGGCATCACGCATCGATGCCGCCTACTGGTGGGCACGCGCAGCACTGCTGCACGAGCCGACGTTTCTCACCGCCTACAACACGCTCGGCGTGATCTACCTGCACCACGGCATGGCCGCAGAAGCCGGCCGCGTACTCAACCAGGTGCTGACGCTGGAACCTGGCATTACGCTGGCCCTATCCAACCTGGTAATCGCCTTGCAGGATCAGGGCCGGCAGGAAGAAGCGCAGCAACTTGCGGCGCAGCTGCTGGCCCTCGAACCCGTGGCACCGTTCCATTTTTTCGATCTCGGCATGGCCGCCTTGAAGGCCGGCGACTACCGCGTGGCCAAGCAAAACTTCGAGAGGGAGATCCGCCGCGATGTCTATGCGTCGGAGTTTCACTACTGGCTGGCCATTGCCGAAAAAGCTCTGGGCAACCCCCGCGCCGCGCAGCGGCAGTTGCGCATTGCGCTCGACACCAGCACCACGCGTTATCAACGCGGCATCTACCTGGCCAAGCTTGACTACCTCAAAAGCACTGTCATCCAGTAAGGCTCACTCGAACCAGCATTCCACCCGGTTGCGACCCTCGCGCTTGGCCTTGTAGAGCGCCGCATCGGCGTTGCGCAGCAGCTCGCGCAGGTCACGGGTGTGCGGCCTGAGCGAGGCCAGACCAATGCTTACGGTGAAGCCGAACTGCGCACCGCCCGAGGAGGTGATGCGCGTCTCCATCACCTTCAGGCGCAGGCGTTGAAGGATCTCGAACGCCGGCTCCTTGTTGGCGCGCGGCAGCAGAATCACGAACTCCTCGCCGCCCAGACGGCCGACGAGATCGATCTTGCGCGCGAACTCCTGGCAGGTCTGCGAGAACTGCACCAGCGCCATGTCCCCGGCATCGTGGCCGTAGGTATCGTTGACGCGCTTGAAGTGGTCGAGGTCGAGCAGCGCCACGCTCAAGGGCTCGGCAAAGCGGCGGGCGCGCTCGATTTCCTGCACCGCCATTTCGGTGAAATGGCCGCGGTTGAAGATGCCGGTCAGCGCATCGCGGGTGGCGCGGTGGTACAGCGAAGCCTCACGCTGCTTCACCGCGGTGATGTCGGTGAACACCTCGACGAACGCGGCCAGCGCGCCGGAGTCCTCCCGTGCGGCATCGAGTGTGCACAGCGCGATCAGCTCCTGCCCGTCGCGGCGCAGGCGCGGTTGTTCGTCTTTGTGGTGGCGGTTGGCGCGGGCGAATTGCAGCGTGCGCTGCGGCAGGCCATCTCGGCGGCTCGCCTCGGTAAACAGGTTCTCGAACGGCCGCCCCAGCATCTCGGCCTCGGTGAAGCCTGTGATGTTTTCCGCACCACGGTTCCAGCTGCGGATCACGCCTTCGGGATCGAGCAGATAGATACCGAAGGACGACACCTCGCGCACCACTTCGGCGTAGCGCGCGGGGTCGTTCTTGAGCAGCGTCTCGTGCTGGCGCAAGTCAAAGCCGTCGCTATCGCTGCGTGAGTGGTCGTATTCGTTCATGCCGTCCCGTGGTTTTATCTGAAAGCCAGTGATGGCGCTGTGGCCGTCGCCGCGCCCCAGCGCTATAACGGGTCGCCATCGTACTGGAAAAGCCACCTGCCATGCCCCGCCACGTCGCCAAGGCCGACCTGCCGCAAAAAACCTGCGCCCACTGCGGCCGGCCTTTCACGTGGCGCAAGAAGTGGGAAAAAGTCTGGGACGACGTGCGCTATTGCTCCGATGCCTGCAAGGCCAAGCGCCGCTTGAAGCCCGCCGGATAGCCCAAAAACGGGACGGCTTCGGCGATGATGTCGCCATGCGAAATCTCGTTGTGGTGCTGGGCGACCAGCTGGATCAATCTTCTGCCGCATTCGACGGCTTCAACCCTGAAACCGACGCAGTGTGGATGTGCGAAGCGCCTGCCGAGGCCGCCTATGTGTGGAGCCACAAAGCGCGGCTGGTGGTGTTTCTGGCGGCCATGCGGCACTTCCGCGCGCAGCTTGAAGCCCGGGGCTGGACGCTGCACTACCTCGCCACCGGCGAACACCCGCACGCCACGCTTGCCCAGGCTTTGGCGCATGCACTCGTCACGCTCAAACCGAAGAAAGTGCTGCTGGTGCAACCCGGCGAATGGCGGCTGACGCAAGACTTCTCACGCGTCGCGGGTGAGAGCGGCGTGCCCTTCGAGACCCGCGCCGACACCCACTTTGTGTTGCCGCTCACCGACTTTGCCGACTGGATGAAAGGCCGCAAGCAGCCACGGCTCGAACACTTCTACCGCTGGATTCGCCAGCGCACGAATGTGCTGATGGAGGGCAAGGAACCGGCCGGTGGCGCCTGGAACTTCGACCACGACAACCGCGAGTCTTTCGGCAAGGAAGGCCCGCAGAACGTACCGAAGCGCTTCGGCTTCAAGCCCTCCAAGATCACCCGCGAAGTGATCGCGCTGGTGGAGAAAACCTACACCGAACACCCAGGCTCGTTGGCCGCGTTCGACTGGCCGCTGACACGCGAGGAAGCACTCGAAGCACTGGATGACTTCATCGCCCACCGCCTGAGCAAATTTGGCCCGCATCAGGACGCGCTGTGGACGGGCGAAACCTGGCTGTGGCACTCGCATCTTTCGGCCGCCATCAACCTCAAACTGCTCAACCCGCGTGAGGTCTGCGAAGCTGCCGAAGCCGCATGGCGTCGCGGCGAAGCGCCAATTGAAAGTGTCGAAGGTTTTATCCGCCAGATTCTCGGCTGGCGCGAGTTTGTGCGCGGGCTGTATTGGCACCGCATGCCGCAATACCTCGAAGACAACGCCCTCGACGCTCACCAGCCGCTGCCTGCGTTCTACTGGACCGGCAAGACCGACTACGCCTGCCTGAAAGCCACCATCGACCAGACGTTGGAAACGGGCTACGCGCATCACATCCAGCGGCTGATGGTGACAGGGCTGTTCGCGCTACTGCTGGGTGTTGAACCACGGCGCGTTCACGAGTGGTATCTGGCCGTCTACGTCGATGCCGTCGAGTGGGTCGAGCTGCCGAACGTACTGGGCATGAGCCAGTTCGCCGATGGCGGCTTCATGGGCAGCAAGCCCTACATCGCCAGCGGCAAATACATTCAGCGCATGAGCAACTACTGCACCGGCTGCCGCTACGACCCCGAACTGGCGACTGGCCCCAAGGCCTGCCCGTTCACCACGCTCTACTGGGATTTCATCGGCCGCCACGAGCCCATGTTCGACAAGCACCCAAGGCTCAAACCGCAGGTGATGAACTGGCAGCGCAAGAAGCCCGAGCAGCAGCAGGCGATTCAGAAAGAAGCGATCACGCTCAAGGCGCTGCTCTCGAAAGCATGAGTGCTGCGCACCCACCTGGATTCCCGCTTTCACGGGAATGACAGATTGCGGTCGCTGCTCTACCAAGCCAAGCACTCCACCCCAGCCCACTGTCATTCCCGCGAAAGCGGGAATCCAGAGTGAGCGCAGCGAATGCAATGGCTGTTGACGTTGGGTCCCGTGGGAGGTGCCGAGAAGCGCAGGCTCGAAGGGGGCTGTGCGCGAGGACTGTCTGAGCGAAGCGAGTTCCGCAGCGCCCCTTCGAGCCGAGCATCGCAGGGCAGTGCGAAGCACCACCGTATCGGGTCGCCTTTCTTTTGCTTACTTTTCTTTGGCGAAGCAAAGAAAAGTGAGTCGCCCTTAGGCGAAACGGCCCTCAGCTCAAATACATAGCCACCCAGAGCGCGTCAGCGCGATTCGCCGATGTCCAATTGGGCAAAAGTTGGTTGGTTTCATCCACCCTACGAGCTGCGCTGCTCAGACTCACGGCTAAAAGCATCTAGTTTTCGAGCCATTTTGTAGCCGATACCTAGGCCGATTACGACCGGCGCTAGCAATATCGGCCACACCCAAATTGGTGTGTCGCTAACCAAACCAACGGCAACAACTACAGCGAGCAGCAGCACAGCCATTGTGTGAACCGCAAGCCACCGTACTGGCTGCGGCTTTTTATTCTGGTTTTTAGCCATTTTTCTGGTTAACCCTACTTAGGCTTCAACCGCTTCCGCGTCTTCTGCACCAGCCTAAAGAAATGCTCCGGCGAAGCCCGCTTGATCAGCGCCTGCACCCGCGTGTCCTTGTGCGTCAGCACCAGAAAATCCTTGCGGCTCACCGCCCGCGCAATCTGCGCCGCCACGTCCTCGGCCGTGACGCCAGACTTCTTCATGAACTTGTGCACCATGCCCACCGTGCCCGGCTGCACGACTCTGGCGCTGTTCATCAGATTGGTGGGGAAGAACGCGGGGCACACCACCGTCACACCCACACCGAACTCGGCGAGTTCGTGACGCAGCGTCTCGCTCACCGCCACCACGCCGGCCTTGCTGGCGTTGTAGCTGCCCATGCCGGGCGGATTGGCAATGCCGGCAAAGCTGGCGATGTTCACCACATGGCCGCTGCGCTGGGCCTTCAGCAGTGGTGCAAACGTCTTGCAGCCGCGCACCACGCCAAACAGATTGATGTTGACCACCCACTCCCAGTCGCTCATGGGGGCGGCGTCGATGTCACCGGCAGTAGCGACACCGGCGTTGTTGACGACGAGATCAACGCCCTGCCACTCGCTTTGCAGGCGCTCGGCAGCAGCGATGAAGTCTTCTTCCTTCGTCACGTCGAGCGCAAAGGCGATGCCCGTGCCGCCCTCCTTGATGACGTGCGCCAGCGTTTCTTTGACGCTCACTGCGTCGCGGTCGGTACAGGCGATCTGCGCACCGAGCGCGGCGTAGTGCAGGGCGATCGCGCGGCCGAGGCCGGAGCCTGCGCCGGTGACCAGAACTCGCAGTGGCTTGCTCATGCGGCCAGCGTTACGGTGCGACCATCCAGAAACTTGAAAGCATGGACGCGCGCCTGCTTCTTGGCGTCGGCGTAGTCGGCGACGCGGGCGAGACGGCCCGGCACTTTCATCAGGCGATCCTGTGCTTTTTCGCCCTCGTGGTTGAGGCCAGTCATGCCACCGATATCCCAGTACTCCAGCAACTCTTCGACAATCTTCAGGTACTGGCGCGTGCCGAAGATGCCGCTGCGGTCGAGCACGTCGCTCATCTCGCTGAAGCCGGCGATGTTGTGACCGGGCATGGCGAAACCGAGCGTGACCTTGAGCAGTGCGACCAGCGCACGATTGGGGTCGGTGCGCAGAATCTCGGCGAAGGTGGCGCGGTAGAACTGGTAGTGGCGTGACTCGTCGCCCGCCAGATGCGCGAGCACTTTTTGCAGCACCGGCTCGTGGTTGCCGGCCAGGCGGCCGGTGTTGGCGTGGCTGATCTGCGTCGCCTTCTCTTGCAGCGAGGTATAGGCCATGAGGCGATACGGGTCCTGCTCCCAATCCGGGTCGAAGCCTGCCGCGATGTACTCGTATTGCAGCTTTTCCAGCTCGCCCATGTTGAACAGGCGTGCATCGCGCACGTAGTCGCGCATGGCGCAGCCGTGGCGGTCTTCTTCGGCCGTCCACACATTGTTCCAGTCGCGCCAGACGCTCTCGTTGCTCATGTGCGTGGCAATGAGGCGGTGAAAGTGCGGCAGGCCTTCTTCGGTGAGCAGGTTGAGTGCCACCGCAACCCTCACGGTGTCGGGGATGCCCCTGGCGTTCTTGCGGATGTTGGCGAGGGTGGCGTCGTCGTCAGACCCCAGCGTGGCATCTGCCGGCATCAGGTCGTTGGGGAACCACAACTTGCGGCGCGCCAGGTGCTCGTCCATTTCGCGGCGTACCACGGGCTCGGCGGCGATCAGCACTTCCACTTGCAGCGGCGTGCCGAAGCGGGCGTTGGAAAGAGTGTGAGCAAGCATGGCAGACATGGCGGAAACCTCGTGATGACAGGCGATTTACGGCTTTTGCGAACGTTTGGATGAGCGAATTATAGACAGCGCCTGTGAACGTTCAGCTTCGCTTGAACAACTCGTCAGTTTTTGATGAGCGTCAAAAACTCCTGCCGGGTGCGCGGGTCGTCGCGAAAGCGGCCTTCCATCATCGAAGTGGTCATCGACGAGTTCTGCTTCTGCACGCCGCGCATCATCGAGCACATGTGGCGCGCTTCGATCACCACCGCGACACCCTTGGCATCGACCACCTGTTGCAGGCACTCGCCGATCTGCTTGGTGAGCTGCTCCTGAATCTGCAAACGGCGCGCAAAGAAATCGACGATGCGCGGAATCTTCGAGAGACCAATCACCTTGCCATTGGGGATGTAGCCAACGTGCGCGCGGCCGAAGAAGGGCAGGATGTGGTGCTCGCACATCGAGTACAGCTCGATGTCGCGCACGATCACCATCTCGTTGTTGGTGGTGCTGAACAGGGCGCCGTTGACGATCTCGTCCAGGCTCTGGCGATAGCCCTGGGTCAAAAACATCATCGCCTTCGAGGCGCGCTTGGGGGTGTCGAGCAAACCTTCGCGGTCGGGGTTTTCACCAACGGCTTCGAGAATGCGGCGGTATTCGATTTCCATGGGGTGGGCCTGAAACTGGGGGTGGCGATCATGCCAGACCCAGCGCACGGGGTTGGGCGGGGCATTCCGTACAATCGGGGCATGTCCGCTGCTGCCCTCATCAAGACCATCTCCATCGACCTGATCCGCCCCGGGTCGCAGCAGGCCCGCAAGACGTTCAACGCCGAGGCGCTGGCGGAACTGGCAGAGAGCATCCGCGAGAGCGGCATCGTGCAGCCGCTGGTGCTGCGCACGCGGGTGTGGGGCTACGAGATTCTGGCCGGCGAACGCCGCTGGCGGGCCGCGCAACTCGCGCAGGTGCATGAGGTGCCCGCGATCATCCGTGACGATCTCGACGAGGACCAGGCCTTCGTTCTCGGCCTGATCGAAAACCTGCAACGCGAATCGCTTTCGCCCATCGAGGCGGCGGCGGGCCTGAAACGCCTGAGCGAGCTGCATCAACTGACGCACGAGGAGATCGCCAACCGCATCGGCAAGTCGCGCGTTTACGTCACCCACATTTTGCGACTGCTGCATCTCGATGCCGCCGTGCAGACGCTGGTGGACGAGGGCCACCTGAGCCTCGGCCACGCCAAGGTGCTGTCGGGTTTGCCGCTGCACGAACAGCCCCTATGGGCGACGGCCGTCGTGAAGAAACGCCTCACCGTGCGCGCACTCGAGAGGCAGCTGAGCAACGAACGCAAGGGCAAGCCCAGCTTCAAGCCCAGCAAGCCGAGCGACTGGCGGCGGCTGGAGCAGGAGCTGTCCGACCTGCTCGCCACGCCCGTTGCAGTCACCGCCAACAAGGCCGGCAAGGGCGAACTCAAGCTCGCCTTCCATTCGCTGGACGAGCTGGATGGTCTGCTGGCGCGGCTGGGTTATCGCACGGAATAGTAGTGATGCAATTTCCCTTCCCCGTCGTCGAGCGCAGCCATGCGACGGCGCGCCACATCCGCATCAGCGTCAATGCGACGGGTGAGGTGCTGCTCACCATTCCGCGCCGCGCCACCAAGGCGCAGGCACGCGAGTTTCTGGCGAGCCGTGTGGACTGGGTGCAGGCGCAGCTGGTCAAGTTGCGGGCGCAAGCCCCGCGCGCCGTCAGCCGTGCGCCGGCGTGGGATGGCAGCGACGTACTGCCGCTGCGAGGGATCGAACTGCCGCTGCGCTGGATGCGCGCCAGCGTGGTGCGGCCGCAGGTGCGCATCGCCGGCACCGGCATAGAAGTGTTCGCCGCAAGCAACACCCGCGCCGAGCTGCTCACTCGCACGCTCAAGCTGGCGCTGATGCGCGAGGCGCGTCTCGAAGCCGAGGATTTGTTGAACCGCGAAGCACATCGTCTGGGTTTGCAGTGGCGCACCTTGCGCATCGCCGATACCCGCGCGCAATGGGGCAGCTGCAACCGCGACGGCACGGTGTCGCTCAGCTGGCGCTTGTTGCTGGCGCCCGTGGAGGTGTTCCGCTACGTGGTCGTCCACGAGTTGTGCCACCTGCCGCACCCGGATCACTCACCGCGCTTCTGGGCGTTGGTGGCCCAACAGATGCCGGACTACGCCACGCATCGCCAGTGGCTCAAGCAGCACGGCAGCGGGCTGCACCGCTGGCTGCCGACGCGCGCGATGGCCGCGCCGCCGATGCAGCCGGACCTCTTTGGCTGACTAGAAGCCGCCCTTGCCAAGGTCGATCGCCGCGCGCTGCTGCATGTCCATCCTCATGGACTGGGTGGTGTCATCCAGCATTGCGATCTCGGCATCGGTCATGCAGTAGCGGGTCTTGTTGACGCGCGAGCCGGTGGACACGATATCCATGCAGCGCGGAAACAGGCGGGCACCGACCTTGAAGTGCGTGGCCGCCCATGCCGGCTGGGCCTTGACCGCCAAGGGGTTGTCGGGCTGCACTGGCGCTTGCGCGCAGGCCGTGAGCAACAGGGCAGCGAAGCCAAATGTCAGGGGGATACGCATGGCGAACTCCGGCAGTGAATCACGCAGTAGGGTCTCTGAAGTGTGCCAGAGCCTTGCCGACAGGCAATAGCGGTCAGCTCACGATCAGCGCCGCCGAATCTTCCGAGGCCTTGGTGGCCGACAGCGTCTCGCTGTAGTGCGCCTTCACCGCCAGTATTTCCGGCAGGCGCTCGATGAAAAGCGGCAGCAGCTTGGGGTCGAAATGGCTGCCGGCGTCCTGCTGCAGGGTCGCCACGGTTTTCTCGATGGACCAGGCCGTCTTGTAGGGCCGCTCGCTGGTCAGCGCATCGAACACATCGGCGATGGCGACGATGCGGCCTTCGATGGGGATGTCCTCGCCGCTGCGGCCGCGCGGATAACCCTTGCCGTTCCACTTTTCGTGGTGGGTCAGGGCGACCAGGCGGGCGACTTCCAGCAGCTCGGATTTCTGGTTGCCGATGATGCCGGCGCCGATCGCCGGGTGCTTCTTCATCACCTCGAACTCTTCTTCGGTGAGCTTGCCCGGCTTTTTCAGGATGGAATCGGGAATGCCGAGCTTGCCGATGTCGTGCATGGGGCTGGCCTTGAAGATCAGATCCACCCGATCGGTGGAGAGCCCCGCCGCCTCGGCCAAGAGCCGCGAGTAGTGGCTCATGCGGATGACGTGGGTGCCGGTGTCGTCGTCCTTGTATTCCGCGGCGCGGCCGAGCTGGTGGATCACTTGCAGGCGTGTGGCTTCGAGCTCGATGGTCTTGCCTTCGAGTGCCGCCGTGCGCTCGCGCACGAGACTATCCAGCCGTCGCTCGTGGGCGTGCAGGCGGATGTGGGTGGCGACCCGCGCCAACAGCGTCTCGGGCTGGAAAGGCTTGTTGATGAAGTCCACGGCCCCGGCATCGAAGGCCAGACGCTCGTCGTCGACGGCATCGAGCGCAGTGAGAAAAATCACCGGAATGTGCGCCTGCAACGGGTCGCCCTTCAGCCGGCGGCAGACCTCGTAACCGTCCATGCCGGGCATCATGATGTCGAGCAGAATCAGCTGCACGTCGGGCCGCTTGCTGAGGATATCCAGCGCCTTCAGGCCATCGGTGGCCGCCAGCGCCTGGTAGTGCGGCCGCAGGATGCCGGTGGCGACCTGCAGGTTCAGCGCGGTGTCGTCGACCACCAGCACGGTGGGTTTGGTTTCGGCGCTCATCAAGCGTTCCTCGGCATTTCAAAATCTCTTTGGTGAGGGTCGGCGGTGCGCATCAGTGCATCGTCGGCTGTAGTGCGGTTCGCAGCGCGGGCAACAAAGCTTGCGCCTCGTCGAACGCGAAGTTCATCAGGTGGTCGTCCATCTGCAACAGCAAGTTCGGTGCCGTGCTGCCCAGCGCTTCGCGCAGGGTTGCCACCGTTTCGGTCGCTTGCGAGTCGTAGCTTTCGATTTGTGTCGCCAGTTGCTTCAGCAGGCTGTCGCACAGGGTGGCATCCAGTGTCGTCGCCGTGCTGGCAACTGTCGGAGATAGCGATTCGGTGAACGCCTTGGCAGCGGCTGCAAAGGCGCTCTGCACCGCATGCAGCTCCGCAGCCACGTCGCCACCCGCCTTGAGCCGTGCCTCAAGCGCACCGGCTGCTGCGGCCAGCTGCTCGAAGCCGAGCAGCCCCGATGCGCCCAGCGCCGAGTGTGCGGCGCGGATCGCACCTTCGCGATCACCCTCCAGCAGACGTTCTGGAATGCGATCGATATCGGCCTGCTGGTGCTGGAAAAACTGCTTGCCGAGCTTGGCCAGCATCGCCTCGCTGCCGACGCGATCGAGCCCATCCTCGCGGTTGAACAACTGCACAGGGCGCGCAGTTGCAGCGCGTGGCTCAGGTACTGCGGCCAGCGATTCGCCGCGCCCCCATTTCTTCAGTTGCAGCAGCAGCTCGGCCGGTTTGAAGGGCTTGCTGATGAAGTCGTCCATGCCGGCGTCTTCGCAGGCCTGGCGGTCGGCCTGCATGGCGTTGGCGGTCATCGCGATGATGGGCAGATGGGCGATGGCGGCATCGGCGCGAATGGCGCGGGTGGCGCTGAGGCCGTCCATCTCCGGCATCTGCATGTCCATCAGCACCAGGTCGTAGCGACGGTTGGCCGCACGCAGTTTTTCCAGGGCGATGCGGCCGTTGTCGGCGATCTCCACCGCCACGCCGAAACCTTCGAGCACTTCGCGCGCCACCTGCTGGTTGATCTCGTTGTCTTCGGCCAGCAATACCGACAGCCCGAGCAGCGCGTTGGCATGCACGTCGGCGCGATTGCGGCGCACGCCGCCGCCCGGCAACGCAGCCCCGAACAGGGCTTGCAGGCTGGCGTCGAGCAGCAGCGAGGGATTGACCGGCTTGATGAGAAAGCCATCGAGCCGATCTTCCTCCGCCTGCCGGATGACCTCTTCGCGGCCGTGGGCCGTGAGCAGGACGATCTTCGGCGGCTTGTCGAGCTGGCGGATGGCGCGCGCCGCCTCGATGCCGTTGAGGCCCGGCATCTGCCAATCCATCAAGACCAGCTCGAAGGGCTCACCCGCCAGCTGCGCATCGCGCACCAGCTGCACGGCCTGGTCGCCGCTGGCGGCCTGCCGGGTCTTCATGCCGAAGCTGTCGACGTAGTTCTCGACGATGCTGCGGGCGGCGCTGTTGTCATCTACCACCAGCACCCGGCGGCCGCGCAGGGCGTCGGCCGTACCGTGGCCGCTGCGCCGCTTCTCGCTGCCAAAACCCAGCCTGGCGGTGAACCAGAACGTGGAGCCCGCACCGGGCGTGGACTCGACACCGATCGTGCCCTGCATGAGGACAGCCAGTTGTTTGGAAATAGCCAGGCCCAGGCCGGTGCCGCCGTACTTGCGCGTGGTGCTGGCATCGGCCTGGCTGAAGGCCTCGAACAGGCGACCTTGCTGCTCCGCGCTCAAGCCAATGCCGGTATCGCTGACGGCGAAGATCAGCTGCACGCCGTCGTCATCGCGCGAGCCCGGCACCTCGGCCACGCTCACCAGCACCTGACCTTCCGCCGTGAACTTCACCGCATTGCCGGCCAGGTTGAGCAGTACCTGGCCGAGCCGCAGCGGATCGCCGACGAGGAAATACGGCAAGCCCGGCGCGGTTGAAATGAGGAACTCCAAGCCTTTTTCCTGCGCCCGCACGCTGACCAGGCTCGCAAGGTTGTCGAGCACTTCCAGCAGGTCGAACTCGACCTGCTCCACGGCCAGCTTGCCGGCCTCGATCTTCGAGAGATCGAGGATGTCGTTGATGATGCCCAGCAGCGACTGCGCGCTGTTGTGGATCTTGTTGAGGTAGTCGTGCTGGCGCGTGCTGAGCTCGGTCTTCAACGCCAGATGCGAGAGGCCGATGATGGCGTTCATCGGTGTGCGGATTTCATGGCTCATGTTGGCGAGGAAATCGCTCTTCGCCTTGCTCGCCTCATGTGCCGTGTCGCGCGCCTGGGCCAGCGCGGCTTCAAGATTTTTCTGATCGCTGATGTCGATGACGTAGCCGCGCCAGATGATCTCGCCGTTCTCGCGTGTCGGCGGGCTGGCGCTGGCGAACAACCAGCGGATGTCGCCGCGCACGGCATGGCGGATGCGGAAGGCATGACGCACCTCCGCACCCTCGACGGCCGAGTGCTGGATGGCGGCGGCAAACGTCGGCGCGTCCTCTGCGAGCACCAGCGCGAAGTAGCGGTTGAGGTCTTCCAGCACCGCCTCGCGGCTTAAGCCCACTAGCTGCTCGACGCCGCTGCTGACGAAGCGCGCGTGGCGCTTGCCATCGGCGGTGCGGACGAACTCGTAGACCAGGCCCTCGATGCTGTCGGTGATCTTCTGCAGGCGCTCCTGCACGACTTCGATCTTGTCGGCGCGTTCCAGCGCCAGCTGTTCGGCGACGTGCGCGGCGGCGGTACGCTCGGCCACGCGGCGCTCCAGCGAGGCGTTGAGCTCACTCAGCTGCTCCTGTGCGCGCACCTGCTCGGTGATGTCGATGCAGATGCCACCGGTGGCAAAAGCGATGCCTGTTTCATCGAAGATCGGGAACTTGGTGGACAGCACCTTCTGCACATAGCCGTCACGCTGGATCGGCTCGACGAAGCGCTCGGCGACACCGCTCTCGCGCACGCGACGATCGTTCTGCTGAAACTCTGCGGCGGCAGCGGCGGGGAAAAAATCGTAATCGGTACGGCCCACCATCTCGACATCCGTCGCCATGCCGAACATCTCGTAATAGGCCTTGTTGCCGATCAGGAACACGCCGTTGACATCCTTGGCCCAGATCGCCGCCGGCGCGTTGTTCAGCAGCCCGTTGAGCTGGGAAGAAGTCAGGTTCAACGCCTTCGCCAGCCGCAGCTGCTCGGCAATCTGCGCTTGCTGTGCGGCGTTGATGCGTTGCAGCTCGCCCTGCAGGCGGATTTGCTCACTGACTTCCATCGCCACGCCACCGACGGCGTAGATGGCACCGGAGTCGTCCCGCAGCGGAAACTTCACGCTCAGCATGTGGGCGATTTCTTCCTGGGTCTTCAGCGGTTCGGTGAAACGCTGGGTCGTGGCCGTCGCAAAAACCTGCCGGTCGTTGCGCACGAAGCCCTCGGCCGAGGTCGACTCGAAGAGCGCGAAGTCGTTCTTGCCAACCACCTCGGTTCCCGGCGACAACCGATGCACCTGCAGGAAGGCTTCGTTGGCAAACAGGTAGCGGCCCTGCTCGTCCTTGGCCCAGATCGCGGCGGGCGAGTTGTCCATGATCGCCTGCAACCGCTTGTTGGTGCGCTTCAGGGCGAGATCGAGTTCCTGCTTCGCTTCGATGAGCAGCGTGGTCTGCTCGCGGGCATGCAGCTCGGCGCCCTTGCGCATGCGCACTTCGCGCCGCAGGCGCAGCGCCCAGTAGCCCAGAAAAACCAGCGCTGCGAACACCGGCAGCAATACCGTGGCCGCCCACCGCGCGGCACGGAACGGGTCGATGCCCTGCTGTGCCTCGACCTGGAACCAGCGGTTGAGCACGGCGTCGCGCTCTTCGCTGGTGATACTGGCGATGGCCTTGTCGAGTGCGGCCACGGTGAACGGATGGTCGCCCCGCACCGCGAGCTTGGAGTACGCACCGGAGTCGAACAGCGCCGCGACGCGCACATCGCGCAGCTGCTGCTTCTTGATGGTGTAGTCGAAAATCATCAGGTTGCCCACTGCCGCGTTGGCCTTGCCACTGCGCAGGGCTTGCAGCGCGTCGGCGGCAGAGGCTTGTTCCAGCAGCAGCTGCTGCGGGTAGCGCGTCACCAGCATGTTGAGCGCCGAAGAGCCGGTGACCGCCGCGATCACCGACTTGCGGCCGAGGGTTTCGATGCTCGATGCAAAAGCTGCGTCCTGTCGCAGGAACAGCGCGCTTTGCAGCGGCATGTAGGGCAGGGTCAGCGGGTCGCCATTCTCCATGCGTGTCGCACTGACGAAGCCGAGTGCATCGACCTCGCGCCCAGCCAAGGCCGCCACTGCCGCGGGCCAGCTGTCGAAATGGCGCCAGCGGGGTACGAAGCCCGCGCGGCGGCTGGCCTCATTGACCAGCTCCACCGCCAAGCCGGCCGGCCGGCCCTGACTGTCGAGAAAGGTGATGGGTGCGGAGTCGCTATAGCCGATGTGGATATCGCGGTGCTCGGCTACCCAGAGACGCTCGGCTTCGGTGAGCGCCGGCGCGCGCGGGCTGGCCTCGATCGTCGTGGGCGGTGCTGCACTTGCAGCCGGTTGCTGAGGCACAGTTGCGGCCACGGCACATCCTGCCCAGCACATGGCCCACAGCACGACTGCCCATTGATGTCGCCCTTTACTGACCATGCCCTACGGGGTCTCCCGATGCTCCCGGCATCGAGCATAGCGGCTGCCATCAGGCCCGGCGAAGCACGCCCTGTTTCTTCAGGTGCACCAGCAGCAGCGACATCGCCGCCGGGGTGACGCCCGCGATGCGGCCGGCTTGGCCAACCGTATCCGGCCGGTGGCTGATGAGCTTGCTGCGCACTTCGTGCGACAGGCCCGAGACGGCGGCGTAGTCGAAATCCACCGGCAGGCTGGCGTCCTCGAAGCGCGCCTGGCGCTCGATCTCCAGCTGCTGGCGCTCGATGTAGCCGGCGTACTTCACCTGCACTTCCACCTGCTCGGCGATCACCGGGTCGAGTGCGGCATCGATCAAGCCTAAGCGGGTGAGGATGGCCGTCGAGCCTTCGGGCCGGCGCAGCAGGTCAGTGGCGGATACCGCCGTCGACGCCGCCGCCGGGCCGAACACTTCGACGAACGCCGGCTGCCCGAGCTGCACGGGCTTGAGCCGCAGGGCGTCGAGCCGCGCGCGTTCGGTATCGACCGCAGTGACCTTGTTGCTGAAATGCGCCCAGCGGGCGTCGTCCACCAGGCCCAGCTCGCGGCCCTTCGGCGTCAGGCGCAGGTCGGCGTTGTCCTCCCGCAACAACAGGCGGTGCTCGGCGCGCGAAGTGAACATGCGGTAAGGCTCTTCGGTGCCACGGGTGATGAGGTCGTCGACCAGCACGCCCAGATACGCCTCGTGGCGCTGAGGGCACCAGGCCTCCTGCTCACGCGCCGAGAGCGCCGCGTTCAAGCCGGCGAGCAGACCTTGCGCCGCCGCCTCTTCGTAGCCGGTGGTGCCGTTGATCTGGCCCGCGAAGAACAGGCCCGTGAGCGCCTTGGTTTCGAGCGAGCGCTTGAGGTCGCGCGGGTCGAAGTAGTCGTATTCGATGGCGTAGCCGGGCCGCGTGATGCGCGCGTTCTCCAGCCCCTTGATGCTGCGCACGAAGCGCTCTTGAATGTCATACGGCAGCGAGGTGGAGATGCCGTTGGGGTAGACCTCGCGGGTGCTCAGGCCTTCCGGCTCCAGAAAGATCTGGTGGCTGATCTTGCCGGCAAAGCGGTTAACCTTGTCCTCCACGCTCGGGCAGTAGCGCGGGCCGGTGCCCTCGATCACGCCGGTGAACATCGGGCTGCGGTCGAACCCCGAGCGGATGATGTCGTGCGTCTGCTCGTTGGTCTGGGTGATAAAGCAGCTGATCTGCCGCGGATGGTCTTGCGCCGAACCCATGAACGAGAACACCGGCACGGGGGTGTCGCCGGGCTGCTCGAAGCACTGGCTCCAGTCGATGCTGCGGCCGTCGAGCCGCGGCGGCGTGCCGGTCTTGAGCCGCCCGGTGCGCGGCATCAACTCGCGCAGACGTGCCGCGAGCGGCAGCGAGGGCGAATCGCCGGCGCGACCGCCTGGATGGTTCTCCATGCCGACGTGAATGCGCCCGCCCAGAAAGGTGCCGGTGGTCAGCACCACGGCGCGCGCCTTGAACACCAGACCGATCTTGGTCACGGCGCCCGCCACACGGCTGCCTTCAACGACGAGGTCGGTGACTTCCTGCTGGAAAATGGTCAGGTTCGGCTGGTTCTCCAGCGCCGTGCGCACCACCGCCTTGTAGAGCGCGCGGTCGGCCTGCGCACGGGTGGCGCGCACGGCCGGACCCTTGCTGGCGTTGAGCGTGCGCCACTGGATGCCGGCATGGTCGGCGGCGATCGCCATGAAGCCGCCTAGCGCGTCGATCTCGCGCACCAGATGCCCCTTGCCGATACCGCCGATCGCCGGGTTGCAGCTCATCTGGCCCAGGGTTTCGATGTTCTGCGTCAGCAGCAGCGTACGGCTGCCGGCGCGGGCGGCGGCGAGCGCGGCCTCGGTGCCGGCGTGGCCACCGCCGATAACGATGACATCGAAGCTCTGGGAGTCGAACATGGGGCACCCCAAAATGGGCGCGGATTCTAGCGTGTATGGGTAGTTTTTACGCAGCCGATGGCCTCGGCCGGACTGTCCAAACACCCCATCGAGAAGTTAATCTTGCACCGCTGTCGGGTATCCCCCCACAGGCTAATCGACATCAAGGTGACGTTTTTTTCATGAGTGGCTCCGCCAAGGACTCGCGTCCTCAAACCGCTTTGGGCGCCGTCGCAGCGGCTCTACCTGCCAATGAATCCCAGCGCCTGGCGGCCTTGCACGAAACCGCCGTGCTCGATACCGCCCCCGAGCAGACTTACGACGACCTGACGGCGCTGGCGGCGCACATCTGCGGCACGCCCATCGCGCTCATCAGCCTGGTGGATACCGACCGCCAGTGGTTCAAGTCGCGAGTGGGTCTGGGCGCTGCGGAAACACCGCGCGAACTGGCCTTCTGCGCCCATGCGCTGCTCGACCCCGAAGAGTTGTTCGAGGTGGCGGACGCCACGCGCGACAAACGCTTTGCCGGCAACCCGCTGGTCACCACTCAGCCGGACATCCGCTTCTACGCGGGTACGCCGCTGCTGTCGGAAGAAGGCTTCCCGCTCGGTACGCTCTGCGTCATCGACCGCAAGCCGCGCCAGCTCGACGAGCACCAGCGCGCCTCGCTGCGTACCATTGGCCGGCTGGCCTCCCAACTGCTGCGCAACCGTCGCCACGACATGCGGCTACGGCAGATGCAGGAGCGGTTTCGCGCGGTGTTCGAGCAATCGCATTCCGGCTTTGCCGTCACCACGCTGCAAGGTGAGATCACCGAGGTCAACGATCGCTTCTGTGTCATCACCGGCCGCAGCCGCGATACGCTGCTCGCCAGCAACATCGCATCGCTGACGCACCCGGACGATGTGGCGCGCAATGCCGCGTTGCTGGACGCGCTGCTGACTACGGGCGAACCCTTCGTGGTCGAAACCCGCTATCTCAAACCCGACGGCAGTCATGTCTGGGTGCGCAACCACGTCTCACCGCTCGACGGCCCGGACGGCAAGCCGGTGGCGGTGGTGGCCGCGGTGGAAGATATCGACGAGCGCAAGCTGCTGGAACGACGGCTGGGCGAGGTGGAAGACCGCTTCATCCGCATGGCACAGGACGCGCCGCTGAAAATGTGGATCACCGATGCCAGCGGCGGCTGCATCTTCATCAACAAGCACTGGTGCGAGTTCGTCGGCCACCCGATGGAGACCCAGCTGGGGCTGGGCTGGGCCACAGCGCTGCACCCGGACGACATCCAGGCCGCTGGCGAGAACTTCATGGCGGCGAGCACGGCGCGCCGCGCATATCGCAAGGAGTTCCGGCTGCGCCGGCACGACGGTACTTTTCACTGGCATATCGACGCCGGCCAGCCGCGCTTCGATGACGACGGCGCATTCCTTGGCTACATCGGCAGCGTGGTGGATGTGCAGGACCAGCACGAAACCAGCGAACGGCTGGAGCAGCTGGTGGCCGAACGTACTGCGGAGCTGGCCGAGAGCAAGGCGAGCTACCGCGCGCTGGCTGACGACAGCCCGGCGATGATCAATCGGTCCCGCAACGAGGCCGGCTGGCCAACGCTGTATGCCAGCAAGTCGGCCGAGCAGATCACCGGCTATACCGCCGACGAGCTGATGGCAGAGCCGCTGCTCTACGGCAGCCTGATGCTGCCGGAAGACATTCCCGTCATCCTGAAAACCCTCGCCGCACAGCAGACGCTGGGCCCGGATATCCAGGTCGAATACCGCATCCGGCACAAGGACGGCAGCATCCGCTGGATCGAGGGCACCGCGCGCCTGAACACGCAGAGTGGCGGCAGCGGCATCTACGAGGGGGTGAACATCGACATCACCGCCCGCAAGGATGCCGAACGGCTGGCCGTGGAGCGTGCCGACGCCCTGGAGCGCGCGACCCTTGCCATCCAGGCCGCCCGCATCGCGCCGTTCAGCTGGTACATCGAGCGTGATTTCGTCGAGACCAACACGCTGGGCGAAACCCTGCACGGCATGACCGACGACGATGCCGACCGCAGCATGGCGGGCTTCACCGCAAGCGTGCACCCCGATGACCGCGAAGCGCTCGCGGAGAATCTGCGCCAGCTGGTTGTGCAGCAGCAACCCGAGTTCGTTCTGGAGTACCGCACGGTGTCGCAACTGGGGCGCGTGCGCTGGGTGCGCAACGTCGGCAGCCTCATCACCACCAATGGCGTACTGCACACCATGGGCGCAGTGGTGGACGCCACCATCGAGGTCGAAGTGCAGCGCGCACTCGAAGAGCGCACCCGCGAGATGGAGCGCGCCAACACCGAGCTGGACGAGTTCACCTACATCGCCAGCCATGATCTGAAGGAACCGCTGCGCGGCATCCACAACTACGCGCGCTTCATCGCCGAAGACTACGCCGACAAGCTCGACGCCGGCGGCCAGCACATGCTCAAGGCCGTCAGTGAACAGGCCGAGCGCATGCAGCGGCTGATCGAGGACCTGCTGGAAATCGCACGCCTCGGCCGCGAACCGATGAAGCAGACCGAAACCGACCTCGACAAGCTGGTGGACGAAGTGCTGGCTTCGCTCAGCTTCTCGCTGGCCGAGAAGAAAGTGGAACTGCGCAAACAGCCGCTGGGCCGCATCGTCTGTGACCGTGTGCGGGTGGGCGAGGTGTTTCGCAACCTCATCACCAATGCACTCAAGTACAACGACAAGCCGCTACCGGTGATCGAGATCGGCAGCCAGCCAGCCAGCACCGGCGAAACCGAGTTCTACGTGCGGGACAACGGCATCGGCATCAAACCGGACTTCCATGCCCGCGTGTTCGCACCGTTCAAACGCCTGCATGCCAAGGATGCCTACGGTGGCGGTTCTGGCGTTGGGCTGGCCATCGTCAAGCGCATCGTCGAGGCGCACGGCGGTCATATCGGCCTCCGCTCCGCACTGGGCACTGGCGCCACTTTTGCATTCACTCTCAAGGGAGAACATTTAACGTGATTGAAGCCAACAAGGCGATCCTGGTGGTCGAAGACAACCCCGCCGATTTCTTTGCCACCGAGCGCGGGCTGCGCAAGGCCGGGCTCGCCAACCCCATCGTGCACGCCGAAAGCGGCGAGCAGGCGCTGGAATACCTGTTCGGCACCGACCGTTACGCAGGCCAGGGGCCACAAAAGCCGGGCATCGTGCTGCTCGACATCAACCTGCCCGGTCTCAATGGTGGCGAGGTGCTGGAGCGCATCCGTACCGACGAGCACCTGCGGTTGGTGCCGGTCATCATGCTCACCACTTCCAGCGACGAACGCGACGTGCAGATGGCGTATCGGCTGGGTGCCAACTCCTACATTCAAAAACCCGTGGATCTCGATGGTTTCATGGCTGCCCTCAGGCGGCTTAAAGACTATTGGTTCGAGCTGGTCATCCTGCCCAAGACCTAGTCCATGTTCGATTCGAATGGCAATGCCCTGCGCCTGTTGATCGTCGACGACAACCCCGACGACCGCTTTTCATACCGGCGCATGCTGGGCAAGGCCGACGACCAGCGCTTCGAGATCTTTGAAGCCGACAGCGCCGAAGCCGGGCTGGCGGCGCTGGCCACGCACAACCCGCAATTCCTGCTGCTCGACTTCCATCTGCCAGACGGCAATGGCATCGAAGTGCTGCGACAGCTGCGGCTACAGCACCCGCGACTGCCGGTGGTGATGCTCACCGGTCTGGATGACGTCAACACCTCGGTCGCGGCCTTGCAGGCGGGTGCCGACGATTACCAGATCAAGGGCAAGCTGGGCACCGACAGCCTGTTGCGCGCCATCCGCGGTGCGCTCGAAAAGCGGGCGCTGGAAACCCAGCTCGCCATCGAGCGCGAACGGCTGGAACTGTTCTACCGCCTGGTAGAGCAATCCGGCGACCTGCTGCTGGTGATCCGCATGCCTGATCGACAGTTGATCGAGTTCAACGAAGCGGCCGCACGCCAGCTAGGCTACACCCGCCAGCAGCTGAGCGACCCGCTGTTCGACCTCAGCCGTCCGCTGCCCAACCTGGGCGATACCTGGATGCAGCTGACCGAAGCCCAGCCTGAGCTGCGCTACAACGGCACCGTGGTGCTCGCCGATGGCAGCACGATGCCGGTGGATGCCAATGCACGGCGCGTGATCCTCAACCAGCACGAGTACTTCGTGCTGGTACTGCGCGATGCCACCCAGCAGCGCGAGATGGAAGCGCAGCTTCGCCGCCTGGTGCTTCTGGACGCCCTCACCGGCGTCAACAATCGCCGCGCCTTCGACGAACGCTTCGAGCAGGAGTTTCTGCGCGCCGCGCGCGGCCACGGCTCGCTGGGCTTGCTGATGGTCGATGTCGATCACTTCAAGCTCTACAACGACACCTACGGTCATCAGGCCGGCGACAAATGCCTGCGGCAAGTGGCTCAGGCACTCACCGCCACCTTGAAACGCCCCAGCGATTTCGTCGCCCGCTACGGCGGTGAGGAGTTTGCAGTGCTGCTGCCGGATGCCGACATGGCCGGCGCCCTGGCTGCCGCAGAGCTGCTGCTGCAGCGCGTGCGCGAATTGGCACTGCCGCATTCGGCTTCGAGCGTCGGCAACTTCGTCAGCATCAGCATCGGCATTGCGGTGGCCAAACCACCGGTGCGCGGCGAGCTTGAAAATTTCATGGCAAAAGCTGATCAGCGCTTGTATAAAGCGAAGCACGCGGGCCGCAATCGTGCGGTCAGCGAAGATTGACGTTGCTCCAGACCCTCTAGTCCGCACTACGGAGACCGAATGCATGCTGCAAAAAATCATCTACGCCAGCCAGGCGATCAAACCGGTTGATACCACCTCGCTGCAGGCCATTCTCGAAACGGCCCGCATCCGCAACGAGAAGGACGGCGTCACCGGCTTTCTGCTCTACGCCGATGAGAGTTTTTTGCAGATTCTCGAAGGAGAGGAGGCGGTGCTGACCGCGACCTACGGCCGTATTGCCGCAGACCCGCGCCACAACGGCCTGCGGCTGCTGCAACGCGCACCCATCAGCAAGCGTCGCTTCGGCAACTGGACGATGGGCTTTGATTTGCCGGACACCAAGGCGCTCGGCAGCCTGCCGGGCTATCAGCCCTCCAAGCGTTATCCGCTGGTGTCGCCCGACCTGGTGCGCAACGGCACCGTGGCCGAGCTGATGCTGGGCCGCTACGCCTTAGCGGCTTGATCGCGAGTCCGCTTCAAAACGGCAGCTTGCCGGTGAGCGTCTGCCACCACATCTTCCAGTCGCCGAGGTAGCTGAACCACGGTTGCTTGAAGCTGGCCGGCTTGTTGTGCTCATAGAAAAAATGCCCGACCCAGGCAAATCCATAACCCTGCACGAAGGCCACGGCAATCAGCCACCAGGCTTGCGTTGCAACTGCTGTCAGCACCAGCAGAATGGCGAGTGACGAGCCGATGAAATGCAGCCGCCGACAAGTGCGGTTGCTGTGCTCGGACAAGTAATACGGGTAGAAATCGCTGAAGTGCAGGTAGCGGCTTGCCGACGCGGGGAGTTGCTGTTGCATGACGCTGCCTATGGCGACTGGGTTGTGATTGAAGTCTTGCCCGCTGTAGGCAGGCGCACAACGGTAAAACCAACTCTCATGCAGCGGGTTACGGCGCGTTGCGCAGCCAGTTGGGGTCGCTCAGCCGCTGGAACAGCGGCGGTGCACCCTGCGACAGGTTGCGCTCCAGCCACTTCAGCAGGTCGCTCCAGATGCGCCCGCTCTGCGCCACCGTCGGCGAAGCCTCGCTGTGGGGCAGTTCGAGCGTGATGATGGGGATGCCCAGAAACTCGCCGGCGTAGTTACCCAGTGACCCAGGATAAGTACCGAGCTCGTTGAGGTTCAAAAAGCCCAGCCGCTGAGGCGGCGTGCGCGGGCCGTCGAAATCCAGCACGCCATAGGGCGCGTGGATCGAAACGATGGCATCCGGCTTGAAGTTTTTGATCTGCTCGATCAGCCAGCGTGTTTCGGGCTCCGAACCGGCTTTTTTACCGGGGTAACGGCGCGGATCGCTCTTGGTCTTGCTGTTCCAGTAGAGCGCGGCCTTGGCGTTCCAGTCCGGGGTCGGAAAGTTGCGGTTGAGATCGACCCCGTTGGCGTTGACGCGCTTCGAGACCTTGGCGAGCACGCCGTCGGGGTTGAGGCAGGGCACCACGCGCCAGTAAAACGGCTGTTTTTCCTGGTCGGACAGACGGCGCATCCACTCGAAGGTGACGGCAACCGACGACAGCTCGTCGCCATGAATGCCGCCCACCAGCAGTACCCGCTTGGCGGGGGTCTTGCTCTTCACTGATCGGTAGTCGCGCCAGAGAATCGGCTGGCCCTGCACGCTGGCGCTGCCCGCCACGTTCAGGCCGGCACTTTTGCACTCGCCTGCGGGTACCGACTTGAGCTTGCTGGCCAGGTTGTCACAGGCACCTTCCAGCGAGGCCAGCGGCGCAGCCATCGCAAGATTTGTATTTGCAGCGCAGACCGCAAAAATGAAAAGCCCGGCACGGAGCCGGGCAATCAATGCAGACACGGTTACTTGCGTTCCTTCTTGATTTTCTCCACCAGAAAATCGACCACTTGCATGGCTTTTTCGGGGCTGCCCGCCATCGTTGCACTGGTGGTGTATTTGCCGCCAACCACCAAGGTTGGCACGCTGGTGATGCCGTAGCTCATGGCCAGCTGCTGGGCACGACGCATGCGGGAATCGACCATGAAGCTGGAGGTGTTCTTGTCGAAATCGGCGGGCGAGACACCTGCCTCCTTCTCGAACAGGGCCTTCACCTGATCGGGCGTGTTCATCGGCTGGTGCCTTTCATGAATGGCGGCAAACAGCGGCTTGTGAATCTTGTCGCTCACGCCCAATGCCTCGGCGATGTAGAAGGCGCGCATGTGCAGTTCGCCCACCGGGCTGCCCAGAGTGTTGGGCACGCGCTGAAAATCGACCTCGACCGGTTTCTTGACCTTCCAGGCTTCGATGATCGGGTCGGCGTGAAAGCAATGCGGGCAGCCGTACCAGAAGAACTCCTCGACCGTGACTTTCTTCAAGTCGGCAGGTGCGACGACCTCGCGGACCTTCTTGTATTCCTTGCCTTCGGTGTAGTTGCCGGTGGCCTGGGCGCTGCACGCCAAGGGCGTCAACGACAGGGCCAGAAACAGCCCGCGTAACCAGTTTTTCATGTGCATCAATCCTTAGAACTTATTGCAGGCCAGCGACGTAGGAAGCGAGCGCGGCGATCTCGGCGTCGGTGAGCTTGGCAGCCACGGCGCTCATGATTAGAGCGTGCTTGCTGCCGCCGCGTTCCCCGTCCTTGCCCTTCTTGTAGCTGTTGAGCTGAGTGGTGGTGTAGGCAGCATTCTGGCCGCCGATGTGCGGCCAGAACGCGGCCGGGTTGCCAGCACCCGTGGGGCCGTGGCAGCTGGCGCAGGCCGGGAGGCCGCGTGTGGCATCACCGGCGCGGTAGATTTTCTGGGCAATGGCGATGGCATCTTTGCTAGCCACGCCGGGCACGGCCTTGAGTGCTGCAAAGCTCGCGGCGATATCGGCCATGTCCTGCTCTGAAAGCAGTGCAGCCTGCCCAGCCATCACGGCATTCTTGCGCTCGCCGCTCTTGAAGTGCTTGAGCTGCTCGGCAATGTAGGCCGAGTGCTGGCCCGCCAGCTTGGGCCACTCCGGATTGATGATGCCATTGCCGCCAACCCCGTGGCAGGCCACGCAGGGCGCACTCTTGGTGGCACCCGCAGTCGCATCACCTTGGGTGAACGGATCGGCGGATGCGCCTTCAGCAAAACTCACGAGCGGTGCCAGCAAGGCACAGGCAAGAAGGGCGCGCTTAATCACTTTGAGTAGACTCCATTGGTGCACAGCACCCCGAAAGCCTTGCATCAAGGCATTTCGCTAGCTGTGCGGCGGGCAGAAAATACCGCCATTGTAACCCAGCACTTTGCTGTTTTTGGCCGTCCCCCACGGCGCAAACCCCAACGAGTTCCCGTGTCCAAAACATTGTCTGACAGCCCCCCCGCCGCCGCCCGCTCACTGGCGACTGCCCCGCTCAACCCCTTCGTGCAGGCTACCTTCGTGATGTCGGCCGCCAAGCTCGAGCAATTACCGCAGGACGAAACGCCCGAGCTGGCCTTCGTCGGCCGCTCCAACTCCGGCAAGTCCTCGGCACTCAACATGCTGTGCAACAAGAAGGCGCTCGCGCGGGTCTCGAAGACCCCAGGTCGCACGCAGCTCATCAACCTGTTCGATGTGCCCGGCGCGCGGCTAATCGACCTGCCCGGCTATGGCTTTGCCAAGGTGCCGGGCTCGGTGCGCAAGGACTGGGGCAAGTTGATCGGCGGCTATCTGGAGACCCGTTTCAACCTGCGCCTGCTCATCGTCATCATGGATATCCGCCATCCGCTGACCGATCTCGACGAGCAGATGCTCGACTGGGCCAAAGCCGCCGAACGGCCTTGCCATGTGCTGCTGACCAAGGCCGACAAGTTGTCGCGCGGTGCCGCGACGAACACGCTGCTGCAAGTGCGCGCGGCGCTGCAGAAATGGGGTGATGGCTTCACCGCGCAATTGTTCTCGGCGCACAGCAATATCGGTGTCGAAGAGGCACGTGCGGCAATCCACGCGCATGTTCAATCTGCAAACCTGGCGATCAGCAGCGGGCAATAAAAAAGCCCGACAGCCTCTTGGGCTATCGGGCGAACATCCGGCTATGGGAGCGCCGGAAATACCGCGCAGGGAGGGCGCGGGGAGCAGGGAAGGGAAGGCCGCTGCTCCGAAGTGATAGACGTGCGAACCCCGGAATTAGTTGCAAATTTTTTTGACGGGGCCGTCACCGTTTGTGCACTGTTGTTTTTCAGCGCTTTGAAAATCAATGACTTAGCGCTTTACTTGGTCGCACAAAAACCTCTTGAACGACCGTTCATCGGCTAGCTTTTCTCGCCGCATCAAGCACTTGCGTGGCCGGTGGCGGTATGTGCGGCATCCCAGTTCAGGCCAAGCCCGAAATCGGCGACCAGCGGCACCGTGAGGGGTGATGGCCGAGTCGGACCCTGCCCGGTCTGCACATGCAGCACGCGCACCATCTGCGTCGCCAGTTGTGGGGCGAGCCCGGTCAACAGCTCCGCAGCGCCCTCGAACACCAGTTCGTCGTGCACCTGCATGGTCATCAGTACGGTCGGCGCTTCGCGTGCCAGCCAGCCGTGCAGATCAATCATGGCGAGTTTGACGAGATCGGCAGCCGTGCCTTGCAGCGGCGCGTTGATGGCGGTGCGCTCGGCATAACTGCGCAGCCCCTGATTCTTGCTGGCGATGTTGGGCAGATAGAGCCGACGGCCAAACAGTGTTTCGACGTAGCCCTGGGACTTGGCCTGCGCCTTGGTGCCATCCATGTATTGCTTCACGCCGGGATAGCGGGTGAAGAACCGGTCGATGGTGGCCTGTGCCTCGCTGCGGCCTATGCCCAGCTGCTTGGCCAAGCCAAAACTCGAAATGCCGTAAATCAAACCGAAGTTGATCGCCTTCGCCGCGCGGCGCTGATCACCAGTCACTTCTTCCAGCGGCAGGCCAAACACCTCGGCCGCGGTGGCCTGATGGATGTCCTTGCCGGTCTGGAAGGCCTCGACCAGTTTGGCGTCGCCGGAGAAATGCGCCATCAGCCGCAACTCGATCTGCGAATAGTCGATGGAGCAGAGCAGATTGCCCTTCTCCGCCACAAAGGCTTGGCGGATGCGACGGCCCTCGACATTGCGCACCGGGATGTTCTGAAGATTCGGATCTTGCGACGACAGCCGCCCCGTCGCCGCCACCGCCTGGTGATAGCTGGTGTGAATGCGGCTGGTCTTGGGGTTGATTTCGAGCGGCAGAGACTCGGTATAGGTGCTGCGCAACTTCGACAGACCGCGCCAGTCGAGGATGAGCTTCGGCAGTGGATGATGCTCAGCGAGCTGCTCCAGCACATCCTCGGCGGTCGAGGGCTCGCCTTTCGGCGTCTTGCCCAACACCGGCAGACCCAGCTTGTTGTAGAGGATTTCGCCAAGCTGCTTGGGCGAGCCGATGTTGAACTCGCCGCCAGCCGCTTCATAAGCCTGCTTCACGTACTCGCCCATGCGCACGGCCAGCTCGGCGCTGATGGTGCCGAGCAGGGCGGCATCCACCTTCACGCCGGTTTGCTCCATCTGTGCAAGCACCGGCACCAGCGGCATTTCGAGTTGCTCGAACACTTTCTGCAGCGCCGGCACTTCGGCCAACTTGGGATACAGCGCGTGGTGCAGGCGCAGGGTGATGTCGGCGTCCTCCGCCGAATACTCCGCGGCCTTGTCGAGCGACACTTGGTTGAAAGTGATCTGCGATTTGCCCTTGCCCGCGACGTCTGCGAACGAGATGGGTTTCACGCCGAGATATTTTTCGGCGAGCGTGTCCATGTCGTGTCGGTTTCCGGCGGCATCGAGCACGTAGCTTTCGAGCATGGTGTCGTAGGCAAAGCCCTGCACGGCAATGCCATGGCGCACCAGCACGTTGCAGTCGAACTTGCCGTGCTGCGCGACTTTTTTCTTGGCCGGATTTTCGAGCACAGGCCTCACTCGCGCGAGTACTTCTGCCATGGGCAGCTGCGCCGGTACGCCGAGATAATTGTGGGCGACCGGCACGTACCAACCGTGGCCTTCGTCGACCGCAAACGCGAGGCCGACCAGGCCACACTGATTGCTGGCGATGGAGTCGGTTTCGGTATCGAAGCAAATCAGTTCGGCGGCTTCGAGCCGGGTCAGCATGTCGGCAAAAGTGGCTTCGTCGATAACCAGCACCGCCTCTGTTTTGATGGACGGCGGCAGTGCAGCAGCATCGTTCTGCTCGATGCTCAACTCGGCAGCGGCGTCAGGGGCGGGGGCCAGTAGCGACGGCGCAGCGCTTGCAGCAACCGATACCGGTTCTGCTTTGGGCGCAACCGCTGTCCCAAGCTCCTCTGCCCAGCGATTGAACCCCAGCCGCACATATAGCGCCGCCAGCTTCTCGCGATCGTCCGGCTGCTTCTTCAGCACCTCTAGCGTCAGCGGCAAGACCACATCGCACTTGATCGTCGCCAGCTCACGACACATCGGCAGCGTGTCGAGCGCTGCGCGCAGGTTCTCGCCGAGCTTGCCCTTCACCTCGCCCGCTGCGGCCATCACTGCCTGCAGCGTGCCGTGCTCGCTCAGCAATTTTGCCGCCGTCTTCGGCCCGACGCCCGGCACGCCGGGGATGTTGTCCACGGCATCGCCCATCAACGCGAGGTAATCAATGATCTGCTCGGGCGTCACGCCAAATTTTTCCAGCACCCCGGCAGGCCCCATGCGGCGGTTCTTCATGGTGTCGAGCAGGTTCACGCGCTCGTTCACCAACTGCGCCATGTCCTTGTCACCGGTAACGATCAGCACGTCCATGCCGGCTGCTTCTGCTTGCTTGGCGAGCGTGCCAATCACGTCGTCGGCCTCCACATCGGGTACCACCAGCAGCGGTAGGCCTTGTGCAGCAACCATCTGCTGCACAAGGGCGAACTGGGGGATCAAATCCGGTGGCGTCTCGCTGCGATTGGCCTTGTAGTCGGCAAAGATCTGGTTGCGGAAGGACGTGCCGCTGGCATCGAACACCACCGCGATGTGCTCGGCGGAATGCTCCTTGTGCAGGCGCTTCAACATGCTGCCGAAACCGTACACCGCGCCCGTGGGTGTCTTATCGGGTGCGGTCAGCGGCGGCAGCGCGTGGTAAGCGCGGAAAATCCAGTTGCTGGCATCGATGAGCAGCAGGGTCTTAGTAGCGTCGGTCATGGGCTGATTATCACCCCCTACGGGGCACCACGGTCAGCGGCAGATGCAGGTAGATTGCTGGGGCATTGCGTTCGCAGACAGGCCATCATTCCCTATCCCATGTCCACCTTGAGAACCACCCGATGCGCTTGCCCTCATTGCTGACCGGCGGGCTGTTGCTTGTCATGCTGCTGCCCGCTGGCGCGCAAACCCCGGCGACCAGCCCCGGCGCGTGGAAAAACCGCATCGCCGGCCCCAGCACCCAGGTACTCACTTTGGGCAGCCCGCACCTCGCGCAGTTGCCGGTGGCAGTGACGGCCGAAATGCTGGCCCCGCTGCTGGATAAACTGGCGCGCTTCGCGCCGCAGATCATTACCCACGAGGGCATCTCCGGCGAGCAATGCGATTTGCTGCGACGCCATGCAGCAACCTACCCCGGCATGTTCGATACCTATTGCTGGAGCACCGAAGACGCGACAGCGGCGACCGGGCTTTCGGTGGCCGCTGCCATGGCCGAAGTTGCCACAACGCTCAGCGCATGGCCCGCCAACCCCAGCGCTGCCCAGCGCCGTCATCTGGCTGCCGTGTTTCTGGCTGCGGGCGATCGCCCCTCGGCACAGGTGCAATGGCAACAGCTGCCGGTAGAGGAACGCCGCACCGGCGACGGGGTGGACGATGCCCTGCTGAAGCTGCTGACGCGTGCGGGTGCCAAGCCGAATGAGACCTTTGAAGTGGCGGTGCCCCTGGCCGTGCGGCTGGGCTTGCAGAGGGTTTATGCGGTGGATGACCACACCGCAGACAGCGTGCAGGCGCTGGCTGGGCCAGGCTTTGACGAGGCGCTGCAAAAGCACTGGGAAGCCATCAAGCTGCCGTCGGCAGATGCCCTGCGTGCCAAAGAAAAAAAGCTCAGCAACCCGGCCGATGTGCTGGCGCTGTATCGCGACTACAACCGCCCGGCCACGCTGCGCGCCTTTGTCGAAGCCGACTTTCGCGATGCCTTGAAGGAGCCATCAATGCAGCACTTCGGCCGCCAGTACGTGGCCTGGTACGAGGTGCGCAACCTGCGCATGGCAGCCAATATCCGCGCCGCCTTTGGTAACGCCCCGGGAGCCCGCGTGCTCAACATCGTCGGCGCTTCGCACAAGGCTTACTACGACCACTACCTCAATCAGATGTCGGAGGTTCAGCTGATGGATGCAGAGCGCGTGCTGCGATAGCGGTTAAGGCAAGCGGCTTTCACCGCGCACCAGATCATCGGAGGTTTCGCGCGCACGAATGAGATGCGCGGTATTGCCATCGACCATCACTTCGGCGGCCCGGCCGCGCGAGTTGTAGTTGCTGCTCATGGTGAAGCCGTAAGCACCCGCCGTGCGCACGGCGAGCAGATCACCTTCACGCACTGCTAGCACGCGATCCTTGCCGAGCCAGTCGCCGGTTTCGCAGACGGGTCCGACCACGTCGTAGTTCCTGGCCGCTTCGTCGCTACGCGACTCCACCGGCACGATGTCCATCCAGGCTTGATACAGCGTCGGCCGCAGCAGATCGTTCATCGCGGCATCGACGATGCAGAAGCTCTTTTCTTCGCTGTGCTTGATCACTTCGACGCGCATTACCAACAGACCCGCATTGCCCGCAATGGCGCGACCCGGCTCGCAGTGCACTTCGAGATCACGGCCTGCGAGATGCGGCAGCAGCACCGCTGCCCAATCGCGCGGCTCCACCGGCACTTCATCCTTGTAACGAACACCCAGGCCGCCGCCGACGTCGATGTGCGTCAGCCAGATTCCGGCAGCCTGCAGGCGATCCACCAGCGCCAGCATGCGGTCGAGTGCATCGACCAGCGGCGCGGCGTCGAGCAGCTGCGAGCCGATGTGGCTGGCGATGCCGGCGATGGCGATGCCCGGCAGGCGCGCGGCATCCAGATACAGCCGCTCGGCTTCGACCAGCGAAACGCCGAACTTGTTGTTCTTGAGGCCGGTGGAAATGTAGGGATGCGTCTTCGCATCTACATCCGGGTTCACCCGCAGCGCAATGCGCGCCGTGGCACCGCGTGCGCTGGCAACGGCAGAAAGCCGTAGCAATTCGGATTCGCTCTCGACATTGAAACAACCAACCTTGGCATCGAGTGCAGCCTCCATCTCGGCAACCGTCTTGCCGACGCCGCTGAACACGATCTTGTGCGGCTCGCCACCGGCGCGCAGCACGCGCGCGAGTTCGCCGCCGCTGACGATGTCAAAGCCCGCACCGAGCCGCGCCAGCACGTTCAACACGGCAAGATTGCTGTTGGCCTTGACCGCGTAA
Source organism: Stagnimonas sp. (assembly GCA_965279705.1). GTDB lineage: Bacteria > Pseudomonadota > Gammaproteobacteria > Nevskiales > Nevskiaceae > Stagnimonas. The sequence continues at coordinate 256,665 of OZ257257.1, read as the reverse complement.
TGCACCTGATGCGGCACGCTGGCGAGCGCCTCATCGAAAGCGCGGTAATGGCGTTCGAGTGTCGCGCGCGAATAGACATACAGCGGCGTGCCGAAGCGCGCGGCGAGTTGGGCGACGGGCAGGGCTTCGGCGTGCAGGGCGCCGTCTTTATTGACGAAGTGATCCACGAAAAACTTACGGGCTGGGAGGAGTCTTGGGTTGCTTGGCCGTATCGTCTGCCACCGGCGCAGGGGCGGCGGCGGGCGCGGCTTTGGGCTCTGGCAGGCGCAACGGACCAGTCTGGCCGCAGGCGGCGAGGAGCAGTGCAGCGGCTAGGACGAGCAGGGTTTTCATGGGCGGCAGTTTAGCGACCGTTGGCGTCGTGCGCCGTGCCTCAAGCAGAATCAGCACTCAACTTACCGCGACCCGCCCCATGATCCGCACCGAAGACGCCGTCACCCTCCCGCCGCAAGGCAAGCACAGCGCCACCGTGGTGTGGCTGCATGGCCTGGGCGCGGATGGCAATGACTTCGTGCCGATCGTGCCGGAGCTGGGTTTGCCGAAAGATCACGGTATCAAGTTCATCTTTCCGCACGCCACGGTGCGGCCGGTGACCATCAACAACGGTTACGCCATGCGCGCCTGGTACGACATCGTCGGCATCAGCCGCACCGGCCCGCAGGACACGCCCGGCATCCGCGACTCCGCCAAGCGCATCGCCGGCATTCTCGATGCCGAGATGGCGGCCGGTATTGCTTCCACGCGCCTCGTACTGGCCGGGTTTTCGCAAGGCTGCGCGATGGCGTTGCACACCGGCCTGCGCTTCCATGCGCCGCTCGCCGGTGTGGTCGGCCTCTCCGGCTATCTGCCGGTCGAAACCACCGTAAAGGCTGAGGCGCACGCCGAGAATCTGAAAACGCCCTTCCTCATCGCCCACGGCACGATGGATCCGGTGGTGCCCTTCGCCATGGGTCGCGATTCGCGCGACATTCTCAAAGGCTTGGGCTATGCCGTCGAGTGGCACGAATACCCGATGCAGCATCAGGTGTGCCTGGAAGAAATCGAACAGATCGGCGCGTTCCTGCGATCGCGCCTCGCCTAAAACCTTCAGCCGGCTTCGAGGTTTTCCAAGAGCTTCAGCATCAGCCGGTTGTTGCCGGCAAAGCTCGGCAGGTCGGCGAGGATCGCCTCTGGCGTCTGCACATAGCGGCTGGCTGCAGGGCGTTCGGTGGCGAACCAGTCGCGGGCGTTGGCGGCGGTGACTTCGAGGTGGAACTGGATGCCCGCGACGTTCGCGCCGTGGCTGAAGGCCTGGTTGGCGCAGGCCGCACTCTGCATCAATGGCTGCGAATCCAGCGGCAGCGCGAAAGTATCGCCATGCCAGTGGAAGGCGTTGAAGCTGTCGGGGAAGCCCTTGAAAGCGGCGTCCTTGCGCGCGGCGGGCGCGAGCGTGACCGGATGCCAGCCCACTTCGACCTCGGCGTTGCGGGTCACCGGGCCGCCGAGCTGGTCGGCGACCAGTTGCGCACCGAGGCAGATGCCGAGCACGCGCTTGCCGGCATTGAGCCCGGCGCGGATCGACTGCTTCTCGGCCACCAGCCAGGGGTAGGCGGCGTGCTCGTAGATGTTCATCGGCCCGCCCATGACGATCAGCCAGTCATAGGCCTCGGGCTTGGGTGCGGGCTCGCCGCGTTGCAGGCGCGAGCAGGTCACCGTGTGGCTGCGCGCGGCCAGCCAAGGGGCGATGCAGCCGAGATCTTCGTGTTCCGCGTGTTGCAGCCAATGGACGCGCATGATTTTTGAGCTGAAGTAGAGAGCGGCAGCGTAAAGAATAGTTGGCACCTTTGTTAGCCTTGGCGCATGCCCTCTCTTCTGATTTCCGCAGCGCTCGCCAGCGGCCTTGCCACCATCGCCGGTGATTGGCGTGGCGTTCGCCGCCGCTGGTTCTACCTCAGCAAGCCGCTGACGACACTGCTGATCTTGGCACTTGCAGCCGTCGCACTGGCGCAGGCGCCGCGCTATCAGGCTTGGATCATGGCGGCGCTGGTGTTCTGTTGGCTGGGCGATGTGGCCCTGATGTTTGCGGGCACGCGGGCTTTCGTACTGGGGCTGTCCAGCTTCCTGCTCGGGCATGTGTTGTTCATCGCAGCGTTCGTCACCGATCTGCCGCTGGCGCCTTTGGCCTTGCCGCTTGTGGTCTGGTTATCGGGCGGCGTGTTTCTGGTAGCCGTGCTGTCGTATGCGCGTTGGCTGTTGCCGCGCACAGGGCGATTGAAACCGGCAGTGCTGTTGTATCTCACCGTGCTCACTGCAATGGTGCTTGCGGCGTTGCTGCGCGCGGCTGTCAGTGAACCCGGGGCTGCAAATTGGGTTTGCGCAGGCGCGATGCTGTTTGCGGTGTCGGATGCCGTACTCGCCTACCGCAAGTTCGTCAGGGCACCTTGGTGGGGCCAGCCGGTCACACTGCTGACCTATTACCTGGCAATCGGCTTGATGGCATGGGCGTATTGAACCGCACGCTGCACAACTGGCAGCAGCAAGGCCGCAAGCGCCGACGCACCAGCCTGCTGCTGGCCGCACTGCTGATCCCGGCCTGCACCTATCTGCGTGCGGCGCCCGAGCCTGCCGTGGTTAATGCACAGCTCACCGAGTTGTCGGGCCTCACCCGTTCGCTCGCCACCGACGACTGGCTGTGGGGCCACAACGACAGCGGCGATACCGCGCGCCTGTTCCGCATCGGGCTGGACGGCAGCGATGGCGGCATCGTGCCGGTGCCCGATGCCGTCGCCATCGACTGGGAAGATATTGCCACCCTGCGATGGCGCGGCCAGCCTGCATTACTGATCGGTGACATCGGCGATAACGCGGCCAAACGCGCTGCAATCACGCTGTATGCGGTGCGCGACCCCGGTGCGAACGGCACCAGCGCGCCGCTGCTGTGGCAGCTCAACCTGCGCTATCCCGATGGCCCGCGCGACGCCGAGGGGCTGGCCGTGGACCCCTTGAACGGCGACATCCTCATCCTCAGCAAGCGCGAGCGACCGCCGGTGATTTATCGGGTGCCGATGCCCGACAAGCCACCCGCACCGGGTGCGATCTTCACCGCCGAAAAACTCGGCCCGGTGTTGCACCTGCCCGCGCCCACGGCGGTGGATCTGGCCGACGACCCGATCTTTGGCCTGCTGCGCGATTGGCCCACGGCGCTGGATATCGCCCCCGATGGCCTGAGCGCAATCGTCACCACCTACAAGGATGCACATCGCTATCGCCGCACGGCGGACGAGAGCTGGGCCGCGGCCTTTGCCCGCGTGCCACAGCGCATCAAGCTGCCGCAGTGGAAGCAGACTGAAGCCGGCGCCTTTACCGCCGACGGCCAGCGTTTTTGTGCGGGCAGCGAGCAGCGTGCGGGCTTTGCCTGCGTGGCGCTGCCGCCACTCATGCCCTAGCCGCATGGCTGCTATTCATCCGTTTCAAGCACCAATCCGTAAACGACCTGTCAGATTCATAACTACACATTCTCAAGGTGCATCGTCATGAACCGTCGCTCGCTACTCAAAATCCTCGGCCTGGCGCCGGTTGCTGTTTTCGTGGGCTGCGCCGATGCCAAGGATGCGACCACCAGCAACGCCGCGGTCAGCAAGCTGACCACGCGGACTGGGAAAAAATCCTGCCGCCGGAGAGCTACCGCGTGCTGTTCGAGGAAGCCACCGAGCGCCCCGGCACCAGCCCGTTCAACAAGGAGAAGCGCGACGGCGTCTTCGTTTGTGCCGCCTGCTACAACCCGCTGTTCGACAGCGACAAGAAGTTCGACAGCGGCACCGGCTGGCCGAGTTTCTGGAAGCCCCGCGACGGCGCCTTGGGCACCAAGGTCGACAACACGTTTTTCTCGACCCGCACCGAATACCACTGCGCGCATTGCGGCGGCCATCAGGGCCACGTCTTCGACGACGGTCCGGCACCGACCCACCTGCGCTACTGCAACAACGGCGTGGCGCTGCGCTTCATCCCCCAAACTGAAACCCTGCCTGCCTTGAGAGGCTGATCCCCATGCGCATCCTGATTGCATTACTCGTTTCGTTGTTGCCGCTGTTTGCACAGGCCGCGACGCCGGCCGCCAAGACCGAAAAAGCCATTTTTGCTGGCGGCTGCTTCTGGTGCTCAGAGTCCGATATGGAGAAGATTCCCGGCGTTATTTCAGCCGTGTCCGGCTACACCGGCGGCACGGTGCAAAAGCCCAGCTACGAACAGGTATCGAGCGGCAGCACCGGCCATGCCGAGGCAGTCGAAGTCACTTTTGACCCGGCCCAGATCACCTACGCGCAGCTGCTCGAAAAGTTCTGGCTCACCATCGATCCGACGGTGAAGGACCAGCAGTTCTGCGACCACGGCTCGCAGTACCGCAGCGGCATCTATCCGCTCGATGCCACGCAGATGAAGATTGCCGAGGAGAGCAAGGCGAAGCTCGTCGCCAGCGGCAAGGTGAAGAACGTCTATACCGAGATCGTCGCTGCGGGCCCGTTCTGGCCGGCCGAGGGTTATCACCAGGATTACTACAAGACCAATTCGCTAAAGTACAAGTACTACCGCTACGGTTGTGGCCGTGACGCGCGCTTGCAGGAAATATGGGGTGCCGAGAAGAAATAAGGCGTGGCTCATCACGCGGTAGATCGGCAGCTACCGCACCCACGCTCCGGCGGCACCGTGTCGCTGCCTAACCGCTACCGCTGCGGACGCGACGCGCGCCTCGAAGAAATCTGGGGTGCTGCCAAGAAATAATCTGCGGCTTCGCAGCCGCAACCGCAGGCTCAAGTAAACCCGGAACAACTTCGTTCGTTATGGATGGCAAAGGCCTTGCGTTGTGGCCTGCCATTGGCGCTCTAGCGCCGCCGATCGAAATGCCGGGAGTTTCCATGTCTGTTGTTTCCAGCCGCACGCCTGCGGCCTTTGCCCTGCTGCTGTTTTCCGCCCTGAGCGCTTGCAGCAATCCACAGGGGTCCGCCGTTACCACGCCGACGACCCCTGCTGTACCGACCACGCCCGTGACGCCGCCGGTGGTCGTGCCACCCACGCCCATCGCCAAGGCCTTCGACGATGCGGTGGTGATCGCAGTGATCGACTCCAACATCAACCCGTATCACTGGGACTATCTCGCCGCCAAGATGCCGCAGGCCGGCACCACCGACGCCCTGCCGCTGGACCAGGACCCCGCCACCTGGCTACCGGGGCATCCGGGCGCAGCAGCGTTCAAAAGCTACCAGCCCCTCAACCTCACCATCGACCCGACCGACCCCAAGGCCGACACTGCTGCACTCGAGGCAAAAGACGCTGCCGAGTGGGCCAAGATCAACTACTCCGAAGGCACCGACAATGCGGACGTGTCGATGTACTGGATTCCCAACACCAAGATCATCGGCCACGTCGCATTTTCCGGCGCCTCGATCGGTGATCCGCTGACCAGCGCGATCCTCGGCAGCTCCACCGGACCGGTGAACACCTTCGCCACCGACAGCCACGGCATCGGCACTTCCAGCGTCTCGGCCGGGGCTATTCACGGGGCCTGCCCGCACTGCCTCATCGTCTATGTGCACGGCACCTCCGAGCAGGCCAACGAGTGGGTGGCCAAGCAGGACTGGATCGACCTGCAGACCAACTCCTGGGGCCTTGCCCTCGCCTATCGCGACCGCGCCTATGCCGGCAGCGATACCGAGTTGCAGAAAACCGCCGTCGAGCGCGGCCAACAGATCTTCTTCTCGGCCGGCAACGGCCAGGAGAACGCTTTCATCGTGCCCAACACCACCCTGCAAAGCAGCCAAGAAGGCCCGGACTGGATCGTGACCGTGGGCGCCACCGACTCGGTCGACAACTCCAGCCCCAGCGGCCATGGCAAGCCGGCCGACATTTCCAGCGTCGGCGACAGCTACCCCTCGGCCTACGGCAACGACGGCACCGCCAGCGGCGAAGGCACCTTCAGCGGCACCTCCAACGCCACGCCCGTGATCGCCGGCATCTATGGCGAGGCGCTGTATCGCATCCGCAAGAACTGGGCAGATTCGACCCGCGTGCAGAAGGACGGTGTGATCGCCACCGGCCCTGCCGGCTGCAAGGCCGCCAACCCGACCTGTGCGCTCGCCGACGGCAAGCTGACGGTGCACGAGCTGCGCGAAGCGCTCTATCGCAGCGCCACCTACAGCGACACCGGCTGGAACGTGGGCGGGCTGGGCGGCATCACCACCATCCCCTTCACCGAGAGCGTGCCGGAACTGGAGTTTCTTGCCGAAGGCTATGGCAACTTCCGCGGCCGCATGGATGGCGAGGAGACCTACGAAGCCGAGCTGGCGCGTATTACGGGCTTCGTCGACGGCAGCTGGTTTGCCGAGCAGGATGCCGACCAGAAAAACTGGATGTACGCCAAGTCGCTCTGCCGTCAGGAGGTCTGGGGCACTTGGGATTACGGCCAGTACAACGCTACCGCCACGGCCCCCACCCTCGACCCGACCTGGCCGGTGCGCACTTGGCTGATGGAAGCCTGCCCGGTCACCATCGGCGCGCTGGTGGCCGCTGAAAAGGCCTACGCCTCGCTGGCGCAGTAGCTGGCTGGGTTAGCCAAGAAGCCCCGCCCAGTGCGGGGTTTCTTTTAGGGACCAGGATTACGCTTCAGGTAATCACGGGGCCGATCTTGTTGAGGGCCACACCCTGGGCATACTGGATATCCAGTGACTTCAGTACGCGCACGATCTGCTCGTGCTCGATACCGAGGGCGACCGTCGTGATGCCTCGCGCCAGGCAGACCTTGTTGACCCAGGAGAGGTGCAGCAGCTCCACAGGGTCCGGCGGCTCCATGCGAAGAGCTGCTGTCAGCGAGGGATGGATTTTCACGAAATCCAGCGGCGCATCCTTGAGCCCATGCAGCCCGCCCATCGCACGATAACGGTCCAGCGAAAACCGCACACCCAGAGGCTTCACCGTGCGCATGAATCTCAGGGTTTCCGAGAGGTGCGAGGCTACCTGCTGCTCAGTGATCTCGAAGCACAGATTGCTGGGCGGCACCCCGTAGCGAGACACCAGGGCGTGCACCTGGTCGCCAAAGCCGGGCTCGCACAGCGACCAGCCCGAGAGATTGATGCAGGCGCACTCGTAGTCTTCGGTAAGCGATTTGTTGCCCGCCATCTCCTTCAACGTCTGCTCGATCACCCAGAGGTCGAGCTTGTGCGATAGCTGGCGCCGCTCGAGCGCCGGCATGTAGAAATCCGGTGTGATCCAGACGCCATCGTCGTCCTCGATGCGGATGAAGACCTCGAACATCGGGCGCTTCAGCGCATTGCCGGAGATGGGCAGGATCGACTGCGAACTCAGGTGCGCAAACCCGCCCTCCAGCCGGGGCATCAGCCAGGACACCCAATCGTCATCCTGCAGACGGCGGCGCGTGAGGATTTCATCCGGCACGTTGAGCTGCACAAGGCCGCCGCCGGCATGTCGCGCGCTGATGAGGGCGCGATGCGCCTTTTGTAGCAGCGGCTCGACGCCTTCGGACAGGCTATCGACCTCGACCCCGCCGATGCTCAGGGAAGAATCGTGCTGCTTCTCGCCCCATACGAACTGCCGCGCCGCGCCGGCATGGCAGATGCGGTCCGCCAGGTCGCCCTGTCGAGCCAGATCGGAGAACGGGCAAAGTAGACCGATGACATCGAGCCCGACCCGGTAGAGCTCGACATCGCCGGGCACGTGGTCTTCCAGCAGGCGGGCCGTGCGCCAGAGCACCTCGTTACCGGCACGGAGTCCATGCGCCTCGATGATGCTGGCCAGGTTGTCGGGGCTGCACAGCAGCAGGGCATGCGAGATTTTCTGGCTGCGCGCGATGTCGATGATTTCCCGCATGCGCAGGTCGAACATCTCCTCCGAACCCAGCCCGGTGACGGGGTCCATGCGCTTGGCATCGATCGGCACGACCTCCGGCGCCACTGAGAGGCCTGTGTTGCTGAGGATGCGGATCACAACCCCGATCGGCACTCCATCCGTGGACAGGGCGCAGACGGTACGCAGGGTGACCTTGCGTTCTTCCTTGCGCGCGGTAACCAGCAGCGCTTCGAACAGTCGCGGCACCGAAGAGCGCTGCTTGAGCACGTCGTCGATGACGTAGTTGAGCGGATACTCGCGCGGGTTATCGCGATAGCAATCGAACAGCGTGAAGGATTCGTTGAAGGGATTGCCGATGACCGTCGAGCGATGCAGCTGCAGGAACTCGCAGGTCAGAGGGCTGATTTCCACCACCCTGCCGTCGGTATTCACATAGGCAACGAGATCGGAGAGATTGCTGACCAGGTTCTGCGTCGTAGCGAGGTGGCTGTTAGCTTTCTCGTCGGCCATTGAAACACGCTCGCGCTGGAGCTCGTTGTCATCCAGCGCTGCCTCCAGCTGATCGGTGCGACGGCGCAGCTCATAGCTCAGGCCGATCGCCTGTGCAGATTTTTCCTCGTGATCGCCCAACATGCCTTTTGCATTCTTGCGAAACGACTCGATGGGAACGACCACACCGAAATGCAGAATGCCGTAAACAAAACCAGCCAGAACGAGCAGAAGAATCAAGTGCAGCAGCAGCAGTTGATTGGCGAAATGATGGACATCGACCGCACCCGCTGACATGAGCCGAAATAGTGCCGGCCTTGTAAAGACCATGGACACCGCTAGCGTCGTGATGACGGTGACTATGCATAGCATCAGCCAGCCGATGGTCACGTTGACCCGCAAGCGCCCGTGACGGGCCGTCATGCGGTTGATGAAATGCCGGATCGAGCGAGGCCGCAGCATGGCTAGCCCCTCAGTCGTTCTGGCTGCTTGGGTGCCTCGTAATTGCCTTCCAGTTCATCGAGAAGACTGGTCGCGGAGCCGATTCTCCGGAGATCTACATGCGCTTCCGCGATCAACAACTGCGAGCGGGCATGCGGCGTCAATGCGCGCTTGGCAACTTCCTGGATACGCTTTCTGAGCTGACTCAACTCGGCCTCGTTCGCAGCACCTGACTGGGGAATGGTCTCGTTCGCCGCTTCGGCGATCGCCGCCAGAGGCACTGGTATCGCGACCCCATCGGTAAAGTCGTCATGGGTGCTGCGTTCGTTGTCTTCTTCTCTGGCTTTGTGGATGGGTCGTGCCGGCATCTCCTTGCGTGCGCTCCCCAGACGACGCTTGTGCACTCTGCGCTTCAGGGTCACCAGCAGGAGGCGAGCGCTGCGCCGATGTTGTTCGCGTCGGCGATAAAAAAACACCAGGCCTGCGATTGCAGCCAGGCCGACCAGCCAGGCGATGCTGGAAACACGCGGACCACCGCTCGCCGCCGACTCGGCAACCGGTGCGGGGACTGTGGAACGACTGTCTTGGTCCACGACATTCGCAGCGCCCGGCGATGCCGATTTGGTTTCCACCGGCAAGGCAGCGACTGCCATCACCGGCTTCGGCAGCAGCCCGTGGACCTTCAACAAGGCGTAGCTGGCGAAGTTGGTGTCCACCTTGAATCGTTCGATCGCTATCGGGCTCTGTAATGTTGGCGACGCCGCCTGCAAGACCGGCTTTTCAGCCTCGGCTTTTCTCGTGAACACAGCCTTCTGCGGCCTCGGCTTTTTTGCTGTCGGCCTGTCGATCGTCGCTGCCTGGTCTTGCGGCCTGCTTGCGGCCGCAACAAAAGCAGCCTCAGTGGCCATGGCCGCTGTATTGACCTGGCGCACGAATTCCGCATTCTCGGTCCGCGGTTCTCTGGAAACCGGCGCAGGCGCAGCCTTGTTGTTTACAGGCGGGTCGAGCAGCAGAGAGACTTCACGAACGATTGAAATGCTGCCCAGTGAAACTTTTAGCTCGATGGTGCTGACCGGTTCGAGAAAGGGCTGGCGTGAAGTCAGCGACAGAATCCGTCCGGCGCTGGACGAACTGACTGCAACCTGGAGAAATCCCGGCGGAAATTGCGCCTGCCCGCCCTGTGCTTCGGAATTGCTGCCTGACAGCAGCGATACCCGGAGGTTTTCAGCGGATTCCATTTCTTCCGGCGAATCGAGCTCTACCGGTATGGTCACCTGCAAAGGCTGACCAAGGCTGGATCGCACCTGAGCATCCCCTACGCTCAAGGCGGCCGCGAAGGTGGGAAACAGCATCCAAAGAAACAGGAAAGTTATCTTGCTGAATAGTCGCAACATTTCGAACCTGAACCCTGAATTATGTTTTGCCTATCTAACTTAGGTTAATCGGTTCAGTTTTCTTATCGTAATTCCTACGGTTATTCGCTTTTGGCGCTAGTAGTATTGGCTCTGTTACCTCGTTTCGCCGGCTCGCCAGGATGGGACGATCAGGCGGAATAACGAACCCATAGCCCGGCAATCTGCTCCAGCGCCGTGCGATCTTCGGCATCGAAGCGCTTCAGCAGTGGGCTGTCGAGGTCCAGCACGCCGAGCAGTGCGCCATCGCGCACCAGCGGGACGACGATTTCGGAATTGCTGGCGGCGTCGCAGGCGATGTGACCGGGGAAGGCATGCACGTCTTCCACCACCTGCGTCGTGCGGGTGGATGCCGCCGTGCCGCACACGCCCTTGCCGAGGGCGATGCGCACACAGGCCGGTTTGCCCATGAATGGGCCCAGCACCAGCTCGGTGCCGTCGAACAGGTAAAAACCCGCCCAGTTGAGGCCCGGCAGCGAGTGCCAGATGAGGCTGACGAGATTGGCGGCATTGGCGATGCGGTCGTGTTCGCCGTGCAGCAGCGCCTCGGCCTGTTGCAGCAGCAGGGCGTAGGCTTCCGGTTTGCTGCTGGGGGTATCGGTGTTCAGTTCAAACATGGCGGACTCGATGGCGGTTGCAAAGTTTATGCGCGAGTCCAAACGTTTTGGCACTTTGCGGTGTCCATAACGCTCGCGTTACTCGACGCCGAACCCCTTGCGCTGATCCACGGAGATTTTCATGAACCGTTTTGTCCTGAGTGCGTTCGCACTCGCTGCCCTCGCCGCTTGCGGCAAAAAGGAGCAGCCCCCGGCTGCCGATGTGGCGCCCGTTGCTGCGGTAGCACCCGCCCCCAAGCCCGTGGTGTCCGGCATCGACAAGAGCCATTTCGACACTGCCACGCGCGCGCAGGATGATCTGTTCCGCGCCGTCAACGGCAAGTGGCTGGATACGTTCCAGATCCCCGCCGACAAATCCAACTACGGCTCGTTCACGAAGCTCGACGACGATGCCGAAGCGCAGCTCAAGAGCGTGATTGAAGAAATGGCCGCCAAGAAGGAAGTGGCCGCCGGCAGCGAAGAGCAGAAAATCCGCGACTTCTACAACGCGTTCATGGACGAAGCCAAGCTCGAGGAGCTGGGCACCAAACCGCTGGAAGCGACCTTTGCGCAGGTGGATGCGCTGACCGACAAGACCGGCATTTCGGCGCTGATCGCCAGCCTCGTGCGCGAGGGTTACAAGATGCCGCTGGTGCCCTACGTGCATCAGGACAACAAGAACGCCACCCAGTACATCGGCGACCTCTATCAGTACGGCCTCGGCCTGCCGGACCGCGACTTCTATCTGCTCAACGACGCCAAGTTCAAGAGCATCCGCGACGGCTACGTGGCGCACATCGAGAAGATGCTGACGCTGGCCGGCATCAAGGACGCCCACAAGGCCGCCAAGGACATTCTGGCGCTGGAAACACGCCTGGCGAAATCGCAGTGGGACAAGGTGGAGAATCGCGACCCGGTGAAGGGCTACAACAAGCTCGATGCCGCCGCACTGAAAAAACTCACGTCTGAAATCGACTGGCCGGTGTATCTGAAAGGCGTCGGCTTCGACAGCCTGCCCGCGATCATCGTCAGCCAGCCCAGCTACATCACCGGCCTCGGCAAAGAGATCAAGACCACGTCGCTCGACACCTGGAAGCTCTACTTCAAATGGCAGGTGCTCAACAGCGCAGCACCCACGCTCAACAAGGCGTTCGTCGACGAGAACTTTGCCTTCTTCGGCAAGACCCTCAACGGCATCCAGGAAATCCGCCCGCGTTGGAAGCGTGGTGTTGAAGCCGCCGAGGGTGCGCTGGGTGAGGCGCTGGGCAAGATCTATGTCGCCAAGTACTTCCCCGCCGAGAACAAGGCGCGCATGGAAGCCCTGGTGGCCAACCTGCTGAAGGCCTACGAGGGCAGCATCAACTCGCTGACTTGGATGAGCGACGAGAGCAAGAAGAAGGCGCTGGAGAAGCTCGGCAAGTTCAGCGTGAAAATCGGCTACCCCAACCAGTGGCGCGATTATTCGACGCTGGAAGTGAAGGCCGGCGATCTGGCCGGCAACCTCGCCCGTGCGACGGCGTTTGATTACCAGCGCAACTTGAACAAGCTCGGCAAGCCGATCGACCGCAACGAGTGGGGCATGACGCCGCAAACCGTCAACGCTTATTACAACCCGGAGATGAACGAAATCGTCTTCCCCGCCGCCATCCTGCAACCGCCGTTCTTCGACGTGAATGCCGACGACGCGGCCAACTACGGCGGCATCGGCGCGGTGATCGGCCACGAGATCAGTCACGGCTTCGACGACCAGGGCAGCCAGTACGACGGCGACGGCAACCTCAACATGTGGTGGACGAAGGAAGACCGCGTGAAGTTTGATGCGCTCGGCGCAAAACTGGCCGCGCAGTACGACAAGTACGAGCCGGTGAAGGGCTACTTCGTCAACGGCAAGTTCACGCTCGGCGAGAACATCGGCGACCTCGGCGGCTTGACCGTTTCGCACAAGGCCTATGTGTTGTCGCTGGGCGGCAAGGAAGCTCCGGTGATCGATGGCCTCACCGGCGATCAGCGCTTCTTCTATGGCTGGAGCCAGGTGTGGGCGCGCAAGTATCGCGAAGAGAACCTGCTGACGCGCCTGAAAACCGACCCGCACTCGCCCAGCGAGCAGCGCGCCAACGGCACGCCGGTCAACATCCCCGCCTTCTACAGCGCCTTCGGCGTGAAAGAGGGCGACAAGATGTTCAAGCCCGAAGCGGATCGCATCACGATCTGGTGAGTTGAATCTTTACAGGCCGGCAGAGATGCCGGCCTTTTTCATTGGAGAAACCTTTATGCCTTTCACCACACGTCGCCTCATGCTGGCGAGCGTCTGCCTTTGCACTTCGGCCGCATTCGCCGCGCCCAGCTCGGGCGTGCTGCTGCAAAACTTCGACCCCGCGGTGCGCCCGCAGGATGACCTGTTCCGCCACGTCAACGGTGGCTGGCTCGCCAAGACGCCCATCCCGGCCGACAAGACCAGCTACGGCATCGACGGCTTGCTCGACGACCGCAACCAGGATTGGCTGAAAGCCCTGGTCGAAAACGCCGCTGCCAGCGGCCAACCGGGCGAAGCGAAGAAGATCGGTGACCTCTACGCCGCCTATATGGACGAGGCGCGCCTCAACGCGCTGGGTGCCGCGCCCGTGCTGCCGCTGCTGGCCGAGATCGACGGCCTGATGTCACGCAGCGAGCTACCGGCGCTGTTCACGCGCCTGACACTGCAAGGCGGCAACACGCCCATCGGCGCGTATGTGCATCCCGACGCCAAGGACGTCAGCCGCTATTCGCTCGACTTGTCGCAGTCCGGCTTGGGCCTGCCGGATCGCGATTTCTATCTCGACAAGGGGGCACGCTTCGTCAAGCTGCGCGCGGCTTACCTCGCGTATGCCACCGAACTGTTCAAGCTCGCAGGTGAAAAAAATCCGGCCGCACTCGCCAAAAAAGTGATGGCCTTCGAGACCGCGCTCGCGCGCGTGAACTGGACCAAGGTGCAGAACCGCGATCCGGTGAAAACCTACAACCCGCGCACGCTCAAGGCACTCGCCAAGGAAGCGCCCGGCTACGACTGGGCCGCCTGGCTCAAGGGACTTGATCTGAACGTCGATGCCGTCGTGGTCAGCCAGCCGAGCTATCTCAAGGGCTTTGCCAAACTCGCGCAGACCAGCGAGCTGGACACGCTGAAGGCCTACGCCAAGCTGCGCGTGCTCGAAGCCTATGCACCGTACCTCAGCCAGCCATTCTTCGATGCGCGTTTTGCCCTGCGCCGCGCGCTCACCGGCGTGGAGCAGCCGCTGCCGCGGTGGAAGCGCGGCATCGACACGGTGGAAAACAATCTCGGCGAGGCACTTGGCAAGCTCTACGTCGCCCAGCACTTTCCGCCCGAGGCCAAGTCCAAGATCGCGGCACTGGTGCAGAACCTGCTCAAGGCCTACGCGCTGGAGATCGACACCCTCGACTGGATGAGCCCCGAGACGCGCATCAAGGCCAAGGAAAAACTCGTCAAGTTCACCGTGAAGGTCGGCTACCCCGACAAGTGGCGCGACTACTCGGCACTCGAGATCAAGCCCGGCGATCTGATCGGCAGCCTGCAAAACGCCAATCGGTTCGAGCTGCGCCACAACTTCGGCAAGCTCGGCCAGCCGGTGGACAAGACCGAGTGGCAGATGACGCCGCAGACCATCAACGCCTACTACGACCCGCAGCAGAACGAGATCTGTTTTCCGGCCGCGATTCTGCAGGCACCGTACTTCGACGCGAGTGCGGACGATGCAGTGAACTATGGCGCGATCGGCGGCGTCATCGGCCACGAGGTGACGCACGGCTTCGACGACGAGGGCAGCCAATTCGACGGCAATGGCAACCTCAACAACTGGTGGACGGCCGATGACCGCAAGCGCTTCGAGGCCAAGGCCAAACAGCTCGCCAAACAGTTCGATGCCTATGAGCCGGTGAGGGGCCAGCACATCAATGGCGAGCTGACGCTGGGTGAAAACATTGCCGACTTGGGCGGCATCATCATCGCCTACAAGGCCTGGCAGATTTCACTCGACGGCACGCCTTCGCCAGTGCTCGACGGCAAGAATGGCGACGAGCGTTTCTTTGCGGGCTACGCCGCCTCGTGGATGACCAAGGTGCGCGACGAGGCGCTGGTGACACAGCTCAAGTCCGACCCGCACGCGCCCGCGGAGTATCGCGTCAATGGGGTGGTGGTGAACGTGCCGGCCTTCTACAAGGCTTACGACTTGAAGGCCGGCGACAAGCTGTTCAAGCCCGAGGCGGAGCGCGTCTCGATCTGGTAATCGCACGGCATCGCCATGCTGCATTCAAAGGCCGGAACGCCCGGCCTTTTTTATGCGCGCTTTCCAATCAGCAGAGGCTTGCGCTAGGCTGCATACCAATCAGTTTGTGGAGTCTGCAATGTCCGTCACGTCCTTCGCGGCAATCATCACGCCCACCAGCCAGAGTGCCGATGCGCTCACCTTCACCATCACGGACGACTGGCTGCAGGGGCGTTCATCCTTTGGCGGCTTGCAGGCCGCCTTCGCACTCATCGCCATGCGCCAGCTCACGGCCGTTGTAGCACCCTTGCGGGTGCTGCAAACCACCTTCATCGCACCGGTAGGCGGCGGGCAAGTCACCGTCACGGCTCGGCTGTTGCGCGCGGGCAAATCAGTGACGCATGTCGAAGCGCGCCTGATGCAGGGCGAAGACACGCTCTGCCTCGTGGTCGGCATTTTCGGTGCGGCGCGGGAGTCGGCGATTCAGATCCCGATGGCCATACGCGAGGCACCGCGAGGGCCAGACGGCCTCAAGGACCTGCCGTTTTTCGCCGGCGTCGCACCCAATTTCACCCAGCACTTCGTCTGGCGCTGGGCGTCAGGCGGCTTTCCGTTTTCAGGCAGCAGTGACCCCTTCACCCGCATCTGGCTCAAGCACCGCACCCCCACGGGCAGCAGCGCGTTCGAGGCCGAGTACGCATTGGTCGGCCTCGCCGATGCCGTGCCATCGCCGGCCGTCTCGATGATGAAAACACCCAAGGCCGCCAGCTCGCTGACCTGGACGCTGGAGCTACTGCGCGCCGCACCCGTGCACGGCGACGACACTGCGTTCAGCACGGGCCATAACTTCTGGCGCATCGACAGCGACATCCATCAGGCGCAGGACGGCTACGTCGCCCAGACCGCCATCGTGGTCGCACCCGACAACCAGCCGGTGGCGCTGTCGCGGCAGGCTGTCGTGGTATTCGCCTGAGCTAGTCCAGCAGCGGGCTTGCGTCCCCTGGCTTCCAGCCGTGTGCATCAAAGCTGATCTTGCCGTTCAAGATCACTACGCCCTCGGCCTTAAGCAGCCGCTGCTGCTTCAAGTAACCGGGACTGCTCTTGGGGATGGCGATCTTGCCTTGGGCATTGATGACGCGTTGCCACGGTAGACCTTCGTATTCGGGAGGCACGTCGCTGAGCACTCTGGCGACCAGTCTTGCGCGGCCCGGCCAGCCTGCTGCAAACGCCACGCCGGAGTAGCTCGCCACCTTGCCGCGCGGGATGCGCTGGATGGTTTCCAAGATGTCGCGACGGGCTTTCATGAAGGCGTCGGCCGTCGTCTTCGGCGGCCTGGGTCCACGCGTCAATTTCATTTCGCTTCTCCAGCGATCACTTCAGCCAGCTTGAACAAGGTGAGCGGCGCGCTGCCCTCGGCCTTGTTGTTGGCGATGACGTAGACGGTGCCATCGGCATCGAGCGCGCGCTTTGCGAGTTTGGCGACAGCCGCGCGGGTGGCGGGGTCTTCGTCCACCAGCTTGTCGAAGGGCATGTATTTTTCCCTCGCTTCCTCGTATGCAAACCCGGCTTGCAGCATCCATCGGATCACCAGCGGCTCGGGGCGGTGACCGATGCGCTTCACCTGCTCGATCACGCTCAGGCCAGTGGGATGCACGTTGACGCAATGCACCGCGCCATTGGCCTTGAGTGCCGCGAAATAGGCCGGCGAGAGCAGCTCACTGTCGCGGATTTCGACCGCAACAGGGATCGGGCTTTGCAGTGACTGGAGAAACGCGCCGAGGCGCTCCGCAAAGTCGGTGGGCGTGAAGCGCGCACGACGCGGCAGTGCGGGCGAGAACTGCATCACCCACACACCGGCCTTGGCACCACAGCCTTCGAGAAAAGGTTTGAGGATGGCCTCGCGCGCATAGTCGGCATCGAGAAACAGCGGGTTTGGCGCTCCCTCCATCTGCGGGTCGGTCAGGCCGCGCCAGGCTTTCACCGTGAAGCGAAAATCCTCGCCCACTTGCGCCGCATAGCGGGCGTAGTCACCGATGTTGAGGGGCTGGTAGAAGGCGCGGTCGACGCTCACCGATCGCAGCAGCGGATGCTGCGCGTAGGCTCGCAAGCCTTCGCGCGAAACCTTGGCTTCGGGTGCTACGCGGTCGTAGACGAAGCCCGCCCAGCCAGGGAAATACCACGACGAGGTGCCGAGATAGAGCTTGTTGGACGTACGCGCAGCGAGTGCGGCCAGCTCGGCACTCAGCGGTGCAGGGCCGATGGGGCCTGTCGGTTTTCGCGGAGCTCGGGCTGGCTTAGGTGCCGGCAGTGGCGTGTCGTCGTCACCGAAGAGATCGGCCATCGCGCTTTACTGAGGGATGCGGATGCGGCCTTCGCTCACGCGCACGGCGTGACCACCGACGCGCACCGCTACGACCTTGCCCTCAGCGATGGAGGCGCTGGCTTGCAGCAGGCTTGGGCGGCCCATCTCGACACCTTGATGCAGCGTCCACGCAAGCTCGCCCTGTTCGCCTCTTGCGAGCGCGTCGAGTGCCAGCGCACCTGCGAACGCGACGGCGGCACTGCCGGTGGCGGGGTCTTCGGTCACGCCAAGGTCGGGCGCGAACATCCGCGTGCGCCACTCGCCCTCGTAGCCTTTCGCAACGATGTAGATCGCATGGCCCCAGCTGTTGGCGAGCAGGCGGCGTGCGGCGGTGGCATCGAAGTCGATGCCTTGCAGCACTTCCGGTTGACGCACCGTGACGACGACGAAGGGATTGCCGCATGACGCAAGGCGCACGCTGGTGATGGCCGCAGCGTCGATGCCAAGCACGGCGGGCAATGCGCCCACATCAAAGTCGGCTTCACGTAGTTCT
This sequence comes from Stagnimonas sp., assembly GCA_965279705.1. Classification (GTDB taxonomy): domain Bacteria; phylum Pseudomonadota; class Gammaproteobacteria; order Nevskiales; family Nevskiaceae; genus Stagnimonas. The sequence goes on along the minus strand of OZ257257.1, from coordinate 238,783 downwards.
GGCGACTTGGCAGTGGTGAGTTCGCCGAACCAGGGCTGGTCGGCTTGTTGTAGAAGGCGCACCGGCACGAGACCGACGTTTTCTTCAAGGACGATGCGTGTGACCTCTCGCGGCAACCAGCCGAGGTCAGCGAGCAAGCAAGCAGTACCCACGGTGGGATGCCCAGCGAACGGCAATTCGGTGACGGGCGTGAAGATGCGCACGCGCACATCCGCATCAGTGCGCGTGCTTTTAAGCACAAACACCGTCTCGCTCAGGTTGAACTCGCGCGCGAGCTGCTGCATCTGCGCGCTGTTCAAGCCATCCGCCTCCAGCACCACCGCCAACGGGTTGCCCGCGAAGGCTAAGTCGGTGAAGACATCCAGCGTGTGGAAAGGCAGCGTCACCGTCATCTGAAAATCAATGCACCTGACGCGACACACCGAGCAGGCGCTCGGCATCCTTGTTGCCACGCAGGCCTTCGCCGTAGTCCGCGCGCAGCACTTGCTCGACGACCGGGCCGGGTGGCTTCTTCACCTTGAGGGCGTATTTGAGCGCCTTCACGTACTTGACCAAACCCCTGCGCTTGGAGGGCTTCGGTTTCGCCGGGCCGGCTGGCTTCACCTTGACCGGCTTTGGTTTTTTGACGCGCAGATCCCAAACCGTTTTCTTCTTGGGTGCCGGGAACACCTGCGGTTTGGGTGCTGGCTTTTTCTTTTTTGCGACTGGCTTGGCCGCCGGCACCACCGCGCGTTTGGGCGCGACCTTGCGCGACGCAGCAACTGGCTTTTTAGCGGCGGCTTTCTTGGCAACCGGCTTGGCCGCTGCCTTGGCAGCGACTTTGCTGCGTGTCACGACCAGAGGCTTTTTTGCAGCGGCCTTCTTCGCCACCACTTTCATACCTTTCTTGACCGCAGGCTTTGCCGACTTAAGCACGGGCTTGGCCACTTTCGCGCCGCGCACCGCAGTCACTTTTTTTGCAGGCGCCTTCTTGGCGAGGGGTTTGGCCACCAGCTTGCGCTTGGCGACCACCACTGGCTTCTTGGCCTTGGCTGCTGTCACCTTGCGCACAGCCACTTTTGGCTTGGCGGCTTTGCTCGCCACAAGCTTGGCTTTTTTCTTGGGCGCGGCAGCCGGCTTTTTAAGGGCTTTGGCAGCTGGCTTGCTCGCTGCCTTCTTCACAGCCGCTTTAGGCTTGGCAGCCGCCTTGCGCTTCGGCACGCCGTAGGTCTTGGCAATCGCCTTGCCGATGGTCTTGCCCGTGCGGGTGGCGGTGGTTTTGGTCACGGCTTTTGAGGCCATTGGTGTCGTCCTGGCGTGTTGCCCATATTGCGTAGGCCGCCACTATAAACCCCCGACCCCTGTCGGCTTACTGAAACTTGCCGCCGGTGATGCGGCCTGCGCCATCCAACTCGGCGAAGTAGCGTGATTTGTTCATGCGCAATTCCTTGGTGGCCATGTCGCCTGGCAGCACCAGAGTCACGTCGGGATAGCGGGCGCGCAACTGCGACGGCGTTGGCGTCGTGGCGATGAACTGTTCGAAGGCGGCGACATCGGTGACGAAGCCGGCAGTGGGGGCGCTTGAGTTCACGGATGTCTGTGTGGTGGGTGCAGCACAGGCCGCCAGCGCCAGTAGCGCGGCAGCACCAAAGTATCGGGGGGACATGGTTGCTCTCCTTGTTCGTCACTAACCGTATCATCGGGCATCACCGCTTCTCGCGCGATGCCTACGCCATGACCATTCGTTTGACGACGCACGCCTTGTTAGAGATGCAGCGGCGAGGCATCACCGACGAGCAACTGGATGAAACGCTGAAAAACCCCGAGCAGGTGGTTGCGGCACAGAAGGGGCGTAAAGTCTTGCAGCGTCGCTTCGATATTGACGGTGTCAGCTATCTGATTCGTGCCATCGTCGAAGATGTGCCAGATGGCACAGTGGTCGTGACGATGTATCGAACCAGCAAAATCGAGAAATATTGGAGCCTGTGATGAAAGTCAGCTACGACAAGTCCGTTGATATTGTTCGCGTCACTTTTGCCGATACGCCCGTGCAAGAGAGCGATGAAGTGCGCCCCGGAGTGATTGTCGATTTCGATGCCAAGGGCGCTGTGGTGGGCATTGAGATTCTGGATGCCAGTGAGCGCATGCCGAATCCTCAGATTGTTGAGGTGGCGTTGGCGGCTTGAATCGTCCTGTTAATCGGCCAATACATAAACACTGCGCAGTGCCACCAACCGACGCGCCTTTTCATCGAGTGCTGGATAGTGCTCTAACAGCAATTTGCGCAGCGTAACCAAATCAATCAGTCGCAATGGAATCGCGGCTCGATCTGCCTCGTATTTGGCTTCGCGCGTAAAGCCGCCAGTGCTCACGTAAAGGCAACGATCATTGCTGGTGCGGCCACCAATAAAAGTACGCACATCTGGCGCGCCCATGGTCTGGCCCGGGCGGTGTTTTACTTCAACAAAGATGCGCGGATCGCCTAAACCCAAACCATCCGGTGAAGCAAAAATATCGGCACCGCGATCTGCGCCACGCGGCGAGATTTGGGTTTTGTAGCCCATCGCACGCAACACGCCTGCAACGAGTTCCTGCAACTGCTCCCAGTCGAGTGCCAAAATTTTTTGCTCGATGCTGTTCTTTGCTTCTTCAATCAGCGCTGCACTTCTGAGTTTTGCACTTTGCTGCTTTTGTTCGTCGCGTAGCACTTCAACCGGCAGCTCTGGCAACTCTGCATTCAGTGCACTCGCCTTAAACTGTAATTCGGCGTAGGCACTAGCATTGATCTCAAACAAAGTTTGTATCGCACCCAAGGTATTCAGTGTCGGCTCTGGCAACACGTCGCGCTGTACTTGCGAATGCCACTTCACCCTTCGCTGACGCGGAAGCGGCTCAATTTGGTCAGCGGCCCACACAGGGTCAGACTCGACTGTGCCAAGGTGATAGCGCCGTAAAGCGGGGTTGTAGGTCACGACTGTCGAGCCGATTTTGATCTCGTTCAAAAACCGATAGATAGGGCTTTGCGCGGTACGCAACTGCGCATCGGTTTGCTCGGGATAAGCCACGCGGCAGCGTGCCAAGATGTCTGTCTTGCTAGCTCCTTTGCTTAACTCGCCCACTTCGCGCCAGCCAATGGCGACGACTTTGAGTGCGAGAAAATCCTCCGCGTACACGCCCTCGCGGCCTGCGCGCACCATCCATGCAGTGGGTTTGCTCACAGCGTGAGTCTCCGCAGATCAGACAGCAGTTTGACCAGCACCACCGTGAACCGTGCCGCTTGTGCACCGTCGATCACGCGATGGTCGTAGCTGAGCGATAGCGGCAGCATCAGCCGAGGCGCAAAGGCCTTGCCGTCCCATACGGGCTTCATCGTCGCCTTGCTCACACCCAAAATCGCGACTTCCGGCGCGTTGACGATCGGCGTGAAGCCACCGGTCACGCCCAGGCCGCCGAGACTGCTAATGCTCATGCAGCCACCGCGCATCTCATCAGGTTTCAACTTGCCGTCGCGCGCCTTCTTCGCCAGCTCGCCGCACTCGGTGGCGAGTTGTGCGATGCCCTTGGTCCAGACATCGCGCACCACCGGCACGACGAGGCCATTCGGCGTGTCAGCCGCAAAGCCCAGATGGCAGTAGTGCTTGAGGATGAGGTTCTCGCCGTCGGGTGCGAGCGAGCTGTTGAACTCGGGGAACTGCCGCATCGCGGTGGCAATCGCCTTCATCAGGAAGGGCAGCAGCGTCAGCTTGACTGCGCCATCCTCGCTCGCTGACTTGCGGAAGCTCTCGAGGTCGGTGATGTCGGCTTCGTCGAACTGCGTCACATGCGGCACGTTGAGCCAGGCGCGCGACAGATGCGCGGCACTGAGCTTGCGGATGCGCGCCAGCGGCTTGGTCTCGATGGCGCCGAACTGGCTGAAATCGACGGCGGGGATGGGCGGGATGCCGGCGCCGCTCGTGGCACCCGCCGAACTCGATTTCGTCGCTCCGCTGCTCATGCGCGACTTCACGAAGGCCTGCACGTCTTCGATGGTGACGCGATCCTTCAGGCCGGTGCCTTTGACCTGGCTGACATCGACGCCCAGTTCCCGCGCAAACTTGCGCGTTGCCGGGCCCGCATGGGCGCTGCTGTCGCCCGCCGCTGGCGCTGCGGCGGGCGGCGGCGGCTCCTTGGCGACCGCAGGCGGCGCACCGGCATCGGGCTTTGTCTCCGGGTCGTTCGCGACCTCGGCTTTGGCACTCGGTGCCGCAGCGGGCGTTGATGCTGCGGCAGGCTCGGCGCTGCCGCCGGCCACTTCCAGCTCGCAGATGAAGTCGCCGGGGTTGAGCTTGTCGCCCGCCTTGATCTTGAAGCCGCGCACAATACCGGCGGCCGGAGCCGGCACCTCCATCGTCGCCTTGTCGGATTCGAGCACGATCATGGGCGCGTCTTTAGCAACGGTGTCGCCCTCGGCCACCAGCACCTCGATCACCGGCACATTCTTGTAATCGCCGATGTCGGGCACGATCACTTTCTGCTTGCTGCTCGCAGCAGGCGCGGTGGCGGGCGCCGGTGTCGCTGGCTTGCTCGCTGCGGCGGCTGCGGGCGAGGTCTTGGTTTCGGCTTGAGGTGCCGCGGCCTTCGCAGCCGGCGCGGGTGCAGCAGGCTTCTCTGCCTTCGGTGCCTCGGCAGCACCCTCTGCTTCGAGCTGGCAGATCACCGCGCCAGCGGAGAGCTTGTCGCCGATTTTCACCTTGAGGTTGCGCACGGTGCCGCCCGCAGGCGAGGGCACTTCCATGGTCGCCTTGTCGCTTTCCAGCACCAGCAGCACGCTGTCCTTGCCGATCTGTTCGCCATCCTTCACCAGGATTTCGATGATCGGCACGTCCTTGCTGTCACCGAGGTCGGGCACCTTCACGTCAATGAGATTGGCCATGGCTTACACCTGCCACGGAGCGGCACGCTCCGGCTTGATGCCGTAGATCTTGATCGCCTGCGCGACCCGCTCCTGCGGAATGGTGCCGAGATCGGCCAACGCCTTCAGCGCCTTCACTGTGACCCAGCGGCGATCGACCTCGAAGAAATCGCGTAGCGCCGGGCGGTTGTCGCTGCGGCCGAAGCCGTCGGTGCCGAGCACGTGGTAGGGCATGGGCACCCAGGGGCGAATCTGCTCGGGCCAGGCGCGAATCCAGTCGCTCGATGCGATGGCCGGGCCGATCATGCCGCCGAGACATTCGGCAACGTAGCTCTTGCGGGCGGGCTGCTCGGGGTGCAGCAGGTTCCAGCGTTCGATAGCCGCACCATCGCGGGCCAGCTCGGTAAAGCTCGGCACGCTCCAGACATCACTGGTCACGCCCCATTCCTCGCGCAGCAGATCGGCGGCAGCCATCACCTCGCGCAACAAGGCACCGCTGCCGAGCAGCTGCACATGCGGCGCGCCCGTGAACTCGTCACTCTTGAGCAGATACATGCCGCGCACGATGCCGCTCTCGACACCGGCCGGCATCGCCAGCTGCTGATAATTCTCGTTGTAGAGCGAGAGGTAGTAGTAGACGTCCTGGTGCTCGGCATACATCTCTTTCATGCCGTGCTGGATCAGCACCGCCAGCTCGTAGCCAAAGGCGGGGTCATAAGTGCGGCAATTAGGGATCACGCTCGCGAACGTATGGCTGTGGCCATCCTGATGCTGCAGGCCCTCGCCGTTGAGCGTGGTGCGGCCAGCGGTGGCACCCAGCAGGAAGCCACGCGCGCGCATGTCGCCCGCCGCCCAGGCGAGATCGGCGGTGCGCTGGAAGCCGAACATCGAATAGAAGATGTAGAACGGCAGCAGCGCCACGCCGTGGTTGGCGTAGCTCGTTGCCGCCGCATTCCAGCTCGACATCGCGCCCGCCTCGGTGATGCCTTCTTCGAGAATCTGGCCCTGAATGTCTTCCTTGTAATAGGCGAGCTGGCCGGCGTCCTCGGGGTTGTACTTCTGCCCGACGATGGAATAGATGCCGAGTGAGCGGAACATGCCCTCCATGCCGAACGTGCGCGCCTCGTCGGGGATGATGGGCACCACGCGCTTGCCGATGTTCTTGTCGCGGCAGAGCGTCTGCAGAATCTGCACGAAGGCCATCGTCGTGCTGATCTCGCGCTCGCCACTGCCGACCACGATCTTCTCGAAGGTTGAGAGCGGCGGGATCTCCAGCGTTTCTTCCACCACGCGCCGCGCCGGCAGCGGCCCGCCAAGCGCATCTCGCCGAGCCTTCAAATACTGGATTTCGGCGGAGTCCTCTGCCGGCCGATAGAACGGCGTCGAAGCAATCTGGTCGTCGGAGATCGGCACCTTGAAGCGGTCGCGGAAGGCCTTGAGTGCTTCCTCGCCCATCTTCTTCTGCGAGTGCGTGACGTTCTGGCCTTCGCCCGCCTCGCCCATGCCGTAGCCCTTCACGGTCTTGGCGAGAATGACCGTCGGAGTACCTTCGTGTTTGCTCGCCGCCGAATACGCCGCATACACCTTGTGCGGATCGTGGCCGCCGCGGTTGAGCTGGGCGATCTGCTCGTCGCTCCAGGTCGCGACCAGCGCGGTCAGCTCGGGGTACTTGCCGAAGAAATGTTCGCGTGTGTAGGCGCCGCCCTTGGCCTTGAAGTTCTGGTATTCGCCGTCGACGGTTTCCATCATCGCCTGCAACAGCTTGCCGCTCTGGTCGGCTGCGATCAGCGGGTCCCAGGCCGAGCCCCAGATGACCTTGATGACGTTCCAGCCCGCGCCGCGGAAGGTGCCTTCCAACTCCTGAATGATCTTGCTGTTGCCGCGCACAGGGCCATCGAGCCGCTGCAGATTGCAGTTGACGACGAACACCAAGTTGTCGAGCTTCTCGCGGGCGGCGATGCCGATGGCACCCAACGACTCCGGCTCGTCCATCTCGCCATCGCCGCAGAAACACCAGACCTTGCGGGTCTCGGTGTCGGCAAGGCCACGGTGGTGCAGATACTTCATCAGCCGCGCCTGATAGATCGCCTGGATCGGGCCCAGGCCCATCGAGACGCTGGCAAACTGCCAGTAGTCCGGCATCAGCTGCGGATGTGGGTAGCTCGATAGGCCCGGTTCGAGAGCCTCCATGCGGAAGCGGTGCATCTCGCTCTCGCTGAAGCGGCCTTCGAGGAAGGAGCGTGCGTAGATGCCCGGCGTGTTGTGGCCCTGGATGTAGATCAGATCAGCGCCGTCTTTGTGATCGGGGCCTTTCCAGAAGTGGTTGAAGCCGACGTCGTAGAGCGTGGCGGACGACTGAAAGGTGGCGATGTGCCCACCGATGCCGGCGTGCTCGCGATTGCTGTTCACCACCATCGCCATCGCGTTCCAGCGGATGATCGAACGGATCTTCCACTCCAGCGCGTGGTCGCCCGGCGAGCGTTCTTCCTGGTCGGTCGGGATCGTATTCACATACGCCGTGTTGGCCGAGAACGGAATGTGCGCGCCGCTGCGGCGGGCTTTTTCAGTCAGCGTCTCCAGCAGGTAGTGCGCGCGCGCGGGGCCTTGCGCCTTGAGCACCGACGCCAGCGCGTCCAGCCACTCCTGGGTTTCGGTCAGGTCGTTGTCTGCTGCGATTGGATCGGTATTGCTCATAGTGCGACTGCCATCGTCCGGACCTTGGGGATTACCCGCATGGTAAGTGCTGCGACGACCGATGGCCTAGTTGCCTAATCCCATGGGACTACTGCGAGTTCAGCAATGCCAGCAACGAGCCAGCATGCTTGTGACGTGGGTTTGATTGGGCCTTTGACGTTGGGCCCCGTGGGAGGTGCCGAGAAGCGCAGGGTTTCGGGGAGCTGTGCGCGAGGACTGTCTGAGCGAAGCGAGTTCCGCAGCGCCCCCGAAAACCGAGCATCGCAGGGTAGTGCGTAGCACCACCGTATCGGGTCGCCTTTCTTTTGCTTACTTTTCTTTGGCGAAGCAAAGAAGAAGTAAGTCGCCGCAGGCGAAACCGCACTCAACACGAATGCATAGTTAGCAAAGCGCGTCAGCGCGATTCGCCTAACTCAATGACTGAGTTGCAGGTAGGGCGCGAAATGCTCATCTAACGCGCTGCCCTGTTTGAGAAACCACTTCTTGATTTCTGCCTGAGCAGCAACATTTTTGCTGCGACCTCACCCACTGGCACGCCGTCTAATTCAGCTTCTAGGCACTGTAAATCCAGTGCTTTGTGGTAAATCTGCTTATCTAAATACTCTGCAACGTCGCTACTTAACAGCCACTTTGCTTCTTTGGTGGCTACTAAGAACTTGAAGATTTCTGGATCGTTGGCTTTGCCGGCACTAATAACTGAAAAAATGAAATCTTTAGCTGCATCGAACACTTTGTATCTTCGGTCGAACAAATCCAACTTCAATTTGTTCTGCGCCAAGCGCCATTGCCTGTAAGCAATAAAAAAACCTAATACAGCCACAACTGGTGTTAGCAGGGCAGAAAGATATTGTGTCCAATGCGGCTCTGTTAGTGGGCTCATAAGCTGATCCAACTTGCTACTGGCTATGCTTTCGTAGCTTTCTTTGTTGGCTTTTTAGGGGCTGCTTTTTTTGCCGCCGCCTTCTTAGCAGCAGGCTTCTTGTCCGAAGAAGCTGCGGGCTTGTCAGCCTTTGGTGCCTTCGCCTTCGCCGCCCCCTTGCCCTTCTTCACCGGCTTCTTGGCCGCCTCCGCCTCAGCCAGATAAGCCTCAGCCTCAAACACCGTCACATCTTCCGGCTCTCGCTTCTTCGGCAGATTCGCCTTGCGGGTGCCATCAAAAATGTAAGCCCCAAAGCGCCCTTTGATGATGCGAATGCCGGTATCGCCAAAGGTCACCAAAGTCGCGACATCCAGGGCAGCAGCTTTCTGCTCGATCAACTCGATCACGCGCGGCAGCTCGATGGTCATCACGTCGTCGTCTTTCTTCAGGCTGACGAAGTTCTTGCCGTGGCGCGCATAGGGTCCGAAGCGGCCGACGTTCACCGCCACCTCGTCGCCATTGGGCAGATTGCCGAGCATGCGCGGCAGCTTGAAGAGGTCGAGCGCCTCCTGAAGCGTGATGGTGTCGATACGCTGGGTCGCTTTCAGCGAGGCGAACTTGGGCTTTTCGGCGTCCGGGTTGTCCTTGTCGGCGATGCCGATCTGCACGAAGGGGCCGTAGCGGCCGAGGCGCGCGGTCATCGGCTTGCCGCTGACGGGGTCGGTGCCGATAACGCGGGCGTCCTGCACCATGTCCTGGCGCTTCATCTCCATCTTCTCGTCGATCTGCGGCTTGAAGCCGCCCCAGAACTTGGCGAGCAGCGGCACCCATTCGGCTTCGCCGCGGCTGACGGCATCCAGCTCGTCCTCCATGCCGGCGGTGAACTTGTAGTCCACGTATTGCTTGAAGTGATCGGTGAGGAAGCGACAGACGATCATGCCGACATCGGTGGGCATGAAGGCCTTGCCGTCGAGCCGCACGTATTCGCGTGCCTGCAGCACGCTGATGATGCTGGCGTAGGTGGAGGGGCGACCGATGTCGTATTCCTCCAGCGTTTTCACCAAGCTCGCTTCAGTAAAGCGCGGCGGCGGCTGGGTGAAGTGCTGCTCGGGGGTGATGTCGACCAGGCGCACGCTCTCGCCCACTTCCAGCGGCGGCAGGCGCTTTTCATCGTCTTCGCTTTCCTCACCGACATCGAGCGAAACGTTGTAGACGGCCAGATAACCGGGCTCGATCAGCACACTGCCGTTGGCGCGGAAGGCGTGTTGAGCGCCGGCGCGGAGTTCAGCCGTCACCGTGTCGAACACGGCCTGCGCCATCTGACAGGCGACGGTGCGCTTCCAGATCAGCTCGTAGAGCTTGGCCTGGTCTGGCGTGAGATACGGTGCGACCTGCACGGGCAGGCGCATCGCACTAGTCGGGCGCACGGCTTCGTGGGCTTCCTGCGCGTTCTTGCTCTTGCTCTTGTAGTAGCGCATCTCCTCCGGCAGGGCTTTCTTGCCGTACTGGTTTTCGATGACGCGACGGATTTCCTGCAGGGCTTCCTGCGCGAGGCTCACCGAGTCGGTACGCATGTAGCTGATGAGGCCGATGGTCTCGCCGGCGATGTCGACACCTTCATACAGCTGCTGTGCAGTGCGCATGGTGCGCTGGGAGGTAAAGCCGAGCTTGCGGTTGCCTTCCTGCTGCAAGGTGCTGGTCGTGAACGGCGGCGAGGGGTTGCGGCGGCGTTGTTTCTTTTCGACGCTGGCAACTTTCAGTGCGCCGTTGGCGGCGGACGTGATGCGCTCGACGGCGGCGGTGGAGCTGTCGCCTTCCTTCAGCGTGAACTGCTCGACCTTCTTGCCATCCAGCTCGATCAGTTTGCTGGTGAACAGCGTGCCGGCCTTGTCGCTGCGGGCTTCGACCGTCCAGTACTCCTGCGGCAGGAAGGCCTTGATTTCTTCTTCGCGCTCGACGATCAAACGCAGCGCCGGCGACTGCACGCGGCCTGCACTCAAGCCCGGCTGCACCTTGCGCCACAACAGCGGCGAGAGATTGAAGCCGACGAGGTAGTCCAGCGCGCGGCGCGCCTGCTGGGCGTTGACCAGCGGCTGGGCCACATCGCGAGGGTTGGCGATGGCGTCCTGCACCGCCGTCTTGGTGATTTCGTGGAACACGACCCGGCGAATGGGCTTGTTCTTGAGCAGATTCTTCTCTTTCAGAATCTCCGCCAGATGCCAGCTGATCGCCTCGCCCTCACGATCAGGGTCAGTCGCGAGATAGATGGCGTCAGCCACCTTCACGGCGCGAATGATGGCGTTGACGTGCTTCTCGTTTTTCTCGATCAGCTGGTACTTCATCTCGAAGCCGCGCGTCACATCCACCGCCCCATCTTTAGGGACGAGATCGCGCACGTGGCCGTAACTGGCGAGGACTTCAAAGTCCTTGCCCAGATACTTGGCGATGGTCTTGGCCTTGGCGGGCGACTCAACGATGACGAGGTTCTTGCTCATTTCTTCTGGCTTAGACGAAAACGCCCTGCGGCTGGCAGGGCGCTGAGCTTATAAGCCTCGCGTGGCGGGCAATGCAACCCGACCACTCCTTATTAGTGCATCGGAAATCGCTTTCTCAATGCAGAAACGGCCCTGGCGCGTAGACCATGTCTTCGAGGTGCCAGGCGCCTTCTTCTTCGCCCGGCTGGCTCACCAGAACCAGCAGGCAAACCCACTTCACACGTTCGAGATCGACATCGTCCTTGATCGCCAGCAGGCGCTCGATGACCAGCTCGCGCGACTCGGGCGTGAGGATGCCGAGTTGTTCGAGATAGAACAGGAAGCCGCGGCATTCGGTGGAGAGTTTGCACATCTCCTCCGGCGCGTAGATGCGGATCACGCCCGGGGTGCCGAGCTGCGGGGCGCCTTGGCGCTGTTCTTCGAGGCCGCCCAGCCAGGCAAAGGCGTAATTGATTTCCTCGACGGGGAAACCTGCGGCGGAGAGTTCGTCCCGCAGAGTGTCTTGATACTCCGCGTCGTGAACCTCGGTGTCGTGATAGTTCTCGAACAAGAACATCAGCACATCCAGCACCGTTTCCTTCATGGCCGAACCCCTATCGGTTGTGAGGAGCAACTTGAATCGACACTACCTGTAGATCAGCGACGTTGCAAGCGCATGAAACCGCCACCGGCGGCCGATCCGGCACGGCCGTCCAGTTCGAGCATCAAAAGTGCCGTGTTCACTTGCTCGGGCGGCAGGCCGGTTGTCGTGATGAGTGCATCTACCGACTGCGGCGCGTCGGTGAGCGCGGCCAGCAGCGAGGCCGTTGCGGCATCGTCGCGGGTGGGTGCTGCCGAGATAGAAACTAAAGGCGCTTGCTCGCGCAGCCAGGCGCCGAGCTTGGGTGCGAGTTCGAGCAGAACATCATCGACGCTCTCCACCAGCTTTGCGCCCTCGCGGATGAGCTGATGGCAACCCTTGGCCAGCGGGTTATGGATGCTGCCGGGGATGGCGAAGACCTCGCGGCCCTGCTCCATCGCACGCCGGGCGGTGATGAGCGAGCCGGAGTCACGCGAGGCCTCGACCACCAGCACCCCCAGGCTCAGTCCAGAAATGATGCGGTTACGGCTGGGGAAGTTCTGCGGCAGCGCCTCGGTACCGGGCGCGAACTCCGACACCAGCGCGCCGCCGCCATCGAGAATCGCCTGCGCCAGTGCCTTGTGACGCGCCGGATAGACACGATCGAGCCCGGTACCGCAGACGGCGATGGTGGGTGCTTTGGCATCCAACGCGCCAGCGTGGGCGGCACCATCCACGCCAATCGCCAGCCCGCTGGTGATGAGCACGCCGCGCCTTGAGAGCTCGGCGGCAAAGCCGCGTGCGTTTTCAAGTCCTTGGGGGGTTGCTGAGCGCGCACCGACCATGGCCAGCTGTGGTTGCGCCAGCAGCGCGCAGTCGCCGCGCACGAACAGGGCGAGCGGTGGCGTGGTGATGTTCCTGAGCTGCTCGGGGTAGCGCGGATCATGCAGCGTGACGAGGTGGCGGTCAGCGCCATCCGCAAGCCAGGCAGCATCGGCCTGCACCTGCGCATCGTCCGCGTCGGGCAGCAGCACCTTGGATCGCTCGGCACCGACCGACAGCCACTGCGCGGCATTGGCGGCGCACACGGCTTCGGCGCTGCCGAAGCGTTCGAGCAGCACCAATGCGTTGGCGTTGCGCAGCCCCTTGGCGCGGATCAGTCGCAGCCAGGCGAGCACGGTGGCAGGCCCGGCAGTCTCAGCGGGCGATGGAGCCCGGCTCAGGGTTGATGACGCGATCCAGAATGTGGATCGAGCGGTTGGCATCCATGATCAGGCCGTAGCTGATGCCCGGCATGGCCTTGAAGATCATCAGCAGGCCGGAGTCGATGGCGGGCAGTACTTCCTGCTTGCCGGTGATGGGGTCCTTTACCTTGCGCGGCGCCTGCTTGATGCGCAGCACGTGGCCCGGCTCCAGACCCTGCTTGCTGCCGCGGTTGAGCGCGACGATCTGGTACTGGGTGATCTGCGACACGCCCTCGTAGACCGAGATGATCTTGCCGTCGACCGGCAGCGTGGGCACGTGCGGATAGAAGTTGGCCTGGAAGTTCTCGGCCTCCGGCGGCATCAGCAGGTCGCCGGGCAGAATCTCGCGGCGGGACTGCGTCAGCATGCCCTCGGCCGGTGTGCCGAAAGTCTTGATCTCGACCTCGCCCGAGGGGATCACCTCGTAGCCCAGCACTTCGTCGGTGTCCGGGTCCTTGTAGATGACGCCGCGCCGCACGGTGGAGAAGTTGGGCGCACTGTTGCCCGGCAGCTTCTTGATGAACACCGCCATGTTGGCACCGCCGATGATGTGCTCATCGGCAAAGGCAAGGATGTACGGGGCGCGGTTGATGGTGTCGAGGTCGACGACGCGCGGGCCTTTCAGGAAGTTGCGGATCGCGTCGATCGGGATCGCCTGCAGGCCGTCGCCCAGCAGCGATTCACGGATCTGCGGCGACAACCGCTCCAGGTCTTCACCCCGCGCCAGCACGGTGCGGCCGTTGACGTTGTAGAGCTCTAGCACGTCGCCGGGGTAGATCTTGTGCGGGTTGGCGAGCTTGCCGTTGACGTACCACAGCTCGGGCCACTGCCAGGCATCGGCCAGATAGCGGTTGGCGATGCCCCAGAGCGTGTCGCCCTTTTTCACCACGTAGCGCAGCGGCGCATCGTCGCGCAGGCCGTAACCGGTCGCACCTGCCTGCGCCTGGTTGAGGTCTTGCACCGGCTGCGCGTTGAGCGGCACGTTAGCTCGCGGGTCCGGCGTGGTGGTCATCACTGGCGTCGAAGCGGTTCCGGTCGCGGCCGGGGCAGTGACGCACGCCGTGAGTAACGCTGCCATTGCCACAGCGCATAAACGCAGTCCCACAGGCAGCGAATACGGCCCGACAGCTTTATACTGCGTCATCTTGCGGCTCCCTTAGCAGCGTCGGTCGATTGTGGCATAAGTGCCTTGATCGTCAAACAGTTGCCGCCCAAAGTGCAAGTGATTGCGCAAGTTGTTTCGTATCTTCAAAGGAGCCCCGCCGTGGCCCTGCTCACCATCCTCCACGATCCCGATCCCCGTCTTCGCATCAAGGCCAAGCCCGTCACCGTGTTCGACGCGCGACTGCGCACGCTCATCGACGACATGTTCGACACCATGTACGACGCCCCCGGCGTGGGCCTTGCCGCGACCCAGGTCGCCGTGCCGCTACGCGTCGCCGTGATGGACTGCGGCAACGAGGAAACCGGCGCGCAGAAGCTGGTGCTCATCAATCCCGAAATCCTCGACCCCGCCGACAAGCAGGAGATGGAAGAAGGCTGCCTGTCGGTGCCCGACTACAAAGACAAGGTGCAACGCTTCAACCGCCTGCGCCTCAAGGCACTGGACGCCACCGGCAAGCCCTATGAGCTGGAAGCCGAAGGCCTGCTCGCCCAAGCCATCCAGCACGAAATCGACCACTTGGACGGCAAGCTCTACATCGACCTGCTCTCGCCGCTGAAGCGCGAGCGCTTCAAGAAAAAACGGCTCAAGGCCGAAAAGCGCGGCGATTGATGCCGCTCACAATGGGATTGCTCCCATGAAAATCGTTTTTGCCGGGACGCCCGAGTTTTCGGTGGCCGCCCTCAACGCGCTGCACGCCGCTGACCACGACATCGTCGGCGTCTACACCCAGCCCGACCGCCCCGCCGGTCGCGGCCAGCGGCTCACCGCCTCGCCGGTTGCCGCACGCGCGGTCGCGCTCGATTTGTCGGTGTTCAAGCCGGAATCGTTTCGCAAGCATCCCGAGGCCGTCGAAGAGCTGCGCGCCTTGGCACCCGAGCTGATGGTGGTGGTTGCCTATGGGCTGATCCTGCCGCAGGCGGTGCTGGACATTCCCACACGCGGCTGCCTCAACATCCACGCCTCACTGCTGCCGCGCTGGCGTGGTGCGGCACCCATCCAGCGCGCGATATTGGCCGGCGATGTCGAGACCGGCACCACCATCATGCAGATGGATGCCGGCCTCGACACCGGCGCGATGCTGCTGCGCGAGGCACTGCCCATCGGCGTAAAAACTGCCGGCGAATTGCACGATGCGCTGGCCTCGCAAGGTGCGCGCTTGATCGTCGCCGCGCTGGCCCAGCTCGAAGCCGGCACGCTCACTGCCACGCCGCAGCCGAGTGAGGGCAGCACTTACGCTGCCAAGCTGAGCAAGGACGAAGCCCGCATCGACTGGTCGCGAACCGCAGATGAAGTGGCCCGTCGCATCCGCGCCTACAACCCGGCACCCGTAGCGTGGAGCGAACTGGCAGGCGAGCGCATCAAGTTCTTTCGCGCCCAGGCCGTGCCCGGCGCAGGCAGCCCCGGCACCGTGCTGAGCGCTGGTGCCGATGGCCTCAAGATCGCCACCGGCGACGCCGCGGTGCGCATCCACGAATTGCAGCGACCCGGCGGCCGCATGTTGCCCGCCGCACAGGTGTGCAAGCACTGGAACATCACCGGACGATGCTTTGAGTAACCCCGTAAACACCGCCGCCAGCAGCCGCGCCGTCGCCGCCCGCGCCGTGCTGCGCGTATTCGCCGGCAAGAGCTTCGACGATGCCTTTGCCAAGGCCGATCTCGCCGATGCGCGTGATCTGGCCTTTGCCAAAACGCTCACCTACGGCGTGCTGCGCGAACACACGGCGTTGAGCTGGCTGCTGGCGCGCCTGCTGAGCGCACCGCTGCTGCCGACCAGCGCCGTGCACGCGCTGCTCTGCGTCGGGCTCTATCAGTTGCGCACGCTCAACACCGCGGCGCATGCAGCCGTGAGCGCAACGGTGGATGCCGTCGAACCGCTCAACGAAGCCAAGGCGCGTGGCTTGGTTAACGCCATCCTGCGGCGCTATCAGCGCGAGAGCGTGAAGCTGGAAGACGAGCTGCCCACCGCACTCACCACCCGCTATTCGCACCCGGCGTGGCTGGTCGAAAAGCTGCATGCGGACTGGGGCAAGCAGACCGTCGACGTGCTCGCCGCCAACAATACGCAGGCGCCGCTCACCTTGCGCGTGAACGCGCGCCAGTCCACCCGCGAGGACTATCTGGCGCGGTTGGAAGTGGAAGGCATTGCCGCCAGCGCCGTGCCGCACGCACCCGATGCCGTGCGGCTGCACGAGGCCTGCGGTGTGGAGGCCATCCCCGGTTTCTCCGCGGGCATGGTCTCGGTGCAGGACGCCAGCGCGCAGCTCGCCGCCCAGCTGCTCGACGTGCAGGACGGCATGCGCGTGCTCGATGCCTGCGCCGCACCCGGCGGCAAGAGCGCACACCTCCTTGAAATGGCCGACGTGGAGCTGACCGCCATCGACAGCGACGGCACTCGCCTCAAGCGCATCAGCGACACGCTCGCGCGCTTGCAACTCGATGCCACGCTGATCGAAGCCGATGCCGCGCTGGTGCCCTGGTGGATCGGCCGCGTGAAAAACGGCGGCGACTTCGACCGCATTCTGCTCGACGCCCCGTGCAGCGGCACCGGCGTGATCCGCCGTCATCCCGACATCAAATGGCTGCGCCGCGAAGACGACATCAAGCGGCTCGCCAACAGGCAACTGAAGCTGCTCAAGGCGCTGTGGACCGTGCTCGCACCCGGCGGCGTGCTGCTCTACGCCACCTGCTCAATCCTGCGCGCCGAGGGCGAAGAATTGGTGCAGACCTTTCTCGCCGAAACCGAAGATGCAGCCGAATCAAAAATCATCGCCAACTGGGGCGAGGCCTGCGTCGTGGGCCGCCGCATTGCACCCGGTGGCGACTTCGACGGCTTCTATTACGCGCGGCTGGTGAAGCGCGTCTGATGCGCCAGCCTCTTCGCTGGCTGGCGGCCTCCCTGCTATTGGTCGCTACCGAAGCGCAGGCGACGCCGGTTTCCTGTCGTCAGCTCGCCGCGGTGGATGCACGTAGCCTCGTGCCCCTGCCTGTTGAAACCCTGGAGGATCGGATACCTGGTCTGGTAGAGGTCTGCACGGTGCATCCCACGGATGGAACCCGCTGTGAGTGGCTGCATCACATCCGCGAAGACCGTTGGCTGCCGGACGGTGACGGGCGGCACGGCGGCACGCGTCTGGTGGTGGAAAACCGCGATCACCTGGGAGGCTCGGTCGCTGAGGATGTGCTGCATCTCTTCCGCTGCGAAAACGGGCGGGTGCGGCAAAGCTATCAGCGGGCTTTCCGGTACGGCGTCACTCTGCAAGAAGTCGAGGCGCGTCGGCTGGTCGTCAGGGCTGGTCTCTGGGCAGAGCGCGATCCTCATTGCTGCCCTTCGCAACACCAGCGGCTCGGGCTTACCTACAACGCGAAGCAACGCTGTTTCGTGGAAAACCTGCTGTCGGTAGAGAACGTCCAGCAATAAGCGGCTTAAAGAATCCGCCGCCGCTTGAAATAGACCATCAGCGAAATGCCCACCGTCGCGATGGTGGTGAGCGCAAATGCGTAGCCGTGACGCCAGCTCAGCTCCGGCATGTTTTCAAAGTTCATGCCCCAGATGCCGGTCAATAAGGTAAGCGGGAAGAAGATCGCCGACAGCACCGTCAGCGAGCGCACCACCTCGTTGGTCTTGTGGCTCACTGACGCAAAGTGCAGCTGCACGGCGATCTCGATGTCACGCTGGATCGCATCGGCATGCCGCGCAACGCGCTCGATGTGCTGGCGCAGGTCGGCCAGTCGGATGCGCTGGTTCTCGGTGATCTCGCCGCGCACGTCGCGCTGCCAGGTGTTGATGGTGTCGAGATTCTTCTCGCAGAGAATCTCCAGCCCGTGCGCCTGCTTGCGATAGCGCATCAGCTCGCGCCAGTCGTGGTAGCTGTCCTTGGGGTCCATCAGCGCATCACCGATGCGCTCTAGCCGGTCTTCGAGTTCGTCGGTGACGGTCAGATAGCGATTCACCATGGTATCGAGCACCACGTGCACGAAACCGAATGGCGTGGAGGGGAAGCGCAGCTTGGTCTCGCAGAACTTCCGCTTCACCACGTCGAAAGACACATTCTCCGCCGCACGCACCGTCACCAGCAGCCGCTCGAAGATGAAGAACGCCGCCGACTTGGTGACGATCAAATGCTGGCTGGACTCGCATTCCTCCGGTGTGAGCGCCTGGAAGATCAGCACGTCATAGTCCTCGGTATCTTCAAAGGTCGACATGTGATCGCCGTTGAAGCTGTCGAGCACATGCTCTTCGTTGATGACCACACCTGTCAGTCGCTTGACCCAGCTGGGCCATTCAGCGGCGTTCTGGCGCGTGAAGTCGAGCCAGACGAAGCCTTCGTCCGGCAGTTTGTCGATGGCATCGAGGCGCTGCGGGATCTCGCCCTGCCGGCCGAATTGGAAGATTTGCATAGGTGCAAATGATACGGTTGCACGAGGTTCAAGTGAGCAGTGCATGAGCGAAATCACCCAGCTGATCGAAAGCCAGGCGCCCGGCGCGGGGGTGGATAGCGCCGCCCTGTTCCACGCCGCCTACGACGAGCTGAAAAAACTCGCCCACGCAAGGCTCGCCAGCTCAGGCCCGATGACGCTGCTCGACACCACCGCATTGGTCAACGAAAGCTGGCTGCGCCTGAGCGGCAAGGAGACCTTGCAGGTTGAAACGCGCCGCAAGTTCTTTGCCTATGCCGCACAGGTGATGCGCACGGTGATTGTCGATCTGGTGCGCGAGCGCAATGCGGAACGTCGCGGCGGCGGCGCCAAGGCGCTCACCCTCAACACCGCCATCGGCGATGGCGTGGCGCAAGAACACGAAGCGCTGCACGTGCACGAGGCCTTGGAATCGCTCGCGCAAGTCGAGCCGCGCCTGGCGCAGGTGGTAGAGATGCGCTACTTCGGCGGCCTCACCGAAGTCGAGATCGGCGAGGTGCTGGGCCTCACCGAACGCACCGTGCGCCGCGACTGGGACAAGGCGCGGCTGCTGTTGGCGGCGATGCTGCGCTGATTGCACTGTCCGGTTTCAGCCCGGCGCTGCGTTCGTCCCCACAAATGCCCTCTCTCAAAAACACGCTGCCTTGCCCACCGCACCTCTGGCCGCGGTTCTCAGTGCTGCTCGATACCGCGCTTGAACTCGATGAGCCAGCGCGCGCGGACTGGCTGGCCACCTTGTCGCTCGAACAGGCCGAGCTGAAACCATGGCTCGTCGCCGTGCTGCAAGGCCAGGCCCAGTTCTCGACCCGCGAGTATCTGGAGCGACCGACGCTGGCCGCCGCACCGGATGATTTCGTCGCAGACCAGCGCATCGGCCCCTGGCGCTTGCGGCGCGCGCTCGGCAGCGGCGGCATGGGTGTGGTGTGGTTGGCCGCACGCGCCGATGGCGCCTACGAACGCGAGGTCGCGCTCAAGCTGCCGCACGCGCACCTCTTGAGCGGTGCGCTGAAAAGCCGCTTTGCGCGCGAACGCAACATTCTGGCGGGATTGGAGCACCCCAACATTGCGCGCTTCTACGACGCCGGCCTTGCAGAAGACGGCCAGCCCTGGCTCGCGCTGGAGCACGTTGAAGGTGTGGCCATCACCACGCATTGCGCGGCGCAAAAACTCGACATCGCCGCGCGTATCGCGCTGATCCAGCAGGTGGCCTCCGCCGTGCAGGCCGCGCACGCGCGGCTGATCGTGCACCGTGATTTGAAGCCCGCGAACGTGCTCGTGACCGCCAGCGGGCAGGTGAAGCTGCTCGATTTCGGCATCGCCAAATTGCTCGACGACGAGGCCGAAGGCACGGCGCTGACGCAAGCCACGGGCCGCGCCGCCACCCCTGATTACGCCGCGCCCGAACAGCTCAGCGGCGGCGCGATCACGGTCGCCACCGATGTGTTCGCACTCGGCGTGATGAGCTTTGAACTGCTCACCGGCAGCAAGCCGTTTGCACAGCGCTCACGCTTGGGTGCGCTGCTCGACGAGCGTGGTGATGCGCCGCTGGCCTCGAGCCGCGCACCGCGTACAGAGCAGGCCGCGCTGCGCGGCGATCTCGATGCCATTCTCGCCAAGGCGCTCGAACCCGATCCTGCGCGGCGCTATGCCTCGATGGAGGGCTTTGCCAGCGATCTCGCGCGCCATCTCGCGCACCTGCCCATCACCGCGCGGCGCATCACGCGGCGGCAGCGCACGATGAAGTTCGTGCGCCGCAACCGTGCGCCGCTGGGTTTTGCCGCGCTGCTGGTGCTGGTGCTGACTGTCGGCGTTGCGGGTGTGCTGTGGCAGGCGCATCGCGCCGAAGAACAGGCGCGCCGCGCGGAGGCGATCAAGGATTTTTTGATTGATCTGTTCAAGGCCAACGA
This sequence comes from Stagnimonas sp., assembly GCA_965279705.1. Classification (GTDB taxonomy): domain Bacteria; phylum Pseudomonadota; class Gammaproteobacteria; order Nevskiales; family Nevskiaceae; genus Stagnimonas. Next base: position 218,574 of record OZ257257.1, on the reverse strand, counting down.
CACGCGCATTGCCAGCGATACGCCGCGCGGCACCATCACCGCCAAGGCCTTGCTCGATGAAGGTGCGGCGAAGATCGAGGCGCGCTTTGCCGACGACCCGGTGGTGCAGATCGAACTCTTGCGCACCGTCGCTGATCTCTACGGCCAGCTCGGCGAGGACGCGCGTTACGAGGCGCTGCAAGCCCTGCAACTGCAAAAGGTGCGCGAGCACTACGGCCCGCTGCATCCCAATCTGCTCGATGGTGCGGTGGAAGCCAGCGCCCGCGCCTGTGGCCGCGGCAACAAGACGCAGTGCGCCGCCACCGTGGCCGAAGCCGACACGCTGCTCAACGCCGCCAATGCCAACGACAGCGCCCTGCGTGCTTTGTGGTGGACGAACGAGGCGCTGCGCTTGCAAGGCGAGGATGGCAAGGAGGCCGAGACAGAACGCGCCTTTGAGCAATCCATCGCGCTGTTTCAAAAGCACGATCCCGCCTCGCGCGGGCACGTCACTGCGCTGCATGAGCTCGCGGGTTTCCTGCAGGCGCAGCAGCGGTTCATCGAGGCGATTGCCCGCTACCGGCAGGCGCAGCAGCTGGCCGAGACATTGCCCGAGCGCAACGACGCCGAGCTGGTGACACTGCACGGCAATCTGGGGCTGGTGTATCAACAACTGGGGCAATTCACGGACGCCGCCGAAGCCTTCGGCAAGGCGGCCGATGCGGCCGAGCGCACCACCGGCCCGGCCGTTGCCACAGCCTGGGTGCCGCGTGCGCAGGCGGCGCGCACGCTGCATCTGTCGGGTCAGCGTGAGGCAGCACTCCGCGCATTCGACTCGGTGTTGCCGCTGCTGCCGCCAGAGAATCCGCCGAATCTCGATGCCACCACCGTACGCCAGAACTACGGCGACCGGCTGGCGAACGAGGGCCGCCCGGTGCAGGCGATCCCGTATCTCGAAGCGACGGTGCGCGCCTATCAGAAGCAATCGGCGCATCCGTTTCAGTTGCGACTGGCAAGGCGATATCTGGGCGATGCCTATGCACGCGCGGGCCGCCGTGAGGACGCGCGCAAGATGCTGAAGCTATCGCTCGATGAATATCTGGCGCAGGAGCCGGACACGAGCCAGCCGCAGATGGTGATCCGCGAATGCTGGGGGCGGTTTCTGCTCGGTGATCAGCAGCCCGATGCGGCGCGCGAGCAGTTTGCGGCGATCATCAAGGCTGCCGATGGCCGCAAGCTCTCGCACATCGCGCTCGCCCATGCTGGCTTGGCGCGGGCGGCACTCGCCGCGCGCGACCTGCCGACGGCCTTGGCCGAGAGCGACGCCGCACTCGCGATGTGGCCTCAGATCACCGGCTTTCGCGATGTGCGCATGCAGCCCTACTTGCAGCGCGTGCGCGCCGATGTGCTGGCGGCGAGTGGCGATGTGAAAGGCGCGCAAGTGCTGGAAGACGCAGCGGCTGCCGCCAGCGCGCGCTACGACGATCCGCAGAGCAGCACCGTGCAGCGGCGGGTGATGCGCTAACGCAAATCCGCCGGCAACTCGAACTCGGTGATGCCGTAACCCGCCGCAGCCGGAATACGCAGCCGGACTCCCGCAGCACCTTCAATCAGCTCGGGCAGCACCTCGACAATCGACTCTGCACGCGCGGCGTCCAGCGCGGCAGCTACCGTGCGCGCCCGCCCCAGTTTTTCGATGTTGATCAAGGTCGCGGGCACGATGGTGCGCGTGCCTGCGCTGGCTTTGGCGACGGCGTCTTCGGGGCGAATCCAGACTGAATCCACCGCCTCATGGCCATCGTGCAGCAGCACCTGTTCGGGCGGTGCGGCGACCAGATAAAAATGGGTGTCGAAGCGCTTGGGCATGAAGGTGGGCGTGGTCCAGTGCGCGAACGGCACCAGCGCCTCGCAGGCGAGGATCAGATCTTCGGCCTCCAGCATCTCAGCAATGCCGATCTCGCCCTTGTCGAGCGCGCGGCGGTAGTGGGTGCCCAGCTGTTCCAGACGCGCAGGCTTGACCATCGTCGTCGCGCCGCGCGGCTTTGCCAGCAGCACGCCACATTCCTCGAAGGCCTCGCGGATCGCGCCGATACGCAGTGCGATTTCATCAGATGAGAGTTGCTCAACGCCACTGCAACGCGCGTACGCCTTGGGGTCGTTGTCGCCCGCCGCCAGCTTGCCGCCCGGGAACACCAGCGCGCCTGACGCGAAATCGATCTGCTGGTGCCGCACCACCATGAAAACCTCCATGCCGTCGGCCCCATCGCGCAACAGCAAAACGGTGGCCGCGAGACGCGCGGGTGGAATCGTCGAAGGGGTGCTGGAGATCATGGCTGGGGATGTCTGCGGGTGTTGCCGAAATATAGGGCTGTCCGGTTTGGCAGGCACACCGCGTTTGTGGCAGTGACGCCCCACGCCGGATCTGCTGCCATGACTACGCCTCGCCTGCTGCTTACGCTGTCGCTGCTCACCACGCTGGCGGCACCACCGCTCGCCGCGCAAACCACTCCGCAATGGGGCGACAACGTGCAGCGCGCGCAACAGGTGCAGCGCTCACCGACAATGGCCACGCAGACTTTGCAGCGGGTGTCACCGCAGCCATCAACCGCAGGTGGCAACGGCATTCTGCAACTGCTCACCGCGCCGGATGACGCCCCGGTGAAATGGGGCGACCAGACCCTGCCCGCCGGTGCGGCCAAGCAGCAATGGCTGCAACAAATGGCTGCCGCCGGCGAACGCGGCCAGCCGGAACGCGCGAGCCATGCGGCGAGTGAACTCAGCACGCCGCAGACCATCGCGCGCGGCAATCAGAAAATTCGCGGCCTATTTGCTCAGCTGGATTTCGATGACAGCGAGCAGACGACGCAGAGCGTATTTCACTCGCAGGATCGCCAAGTCGCCACCACCGTGCAGCGCGCACCGCGCGAGCGGCTCAGCCAGAGCCAGCGGGTGCAGGGCGGCGGCACTGTCGGCGCACTCAGTTATCGCAACGACCCTGCCGGCTGGTGCCAGCAAAACGGCAACCTGCCGCGCATCAGCCGCGTGCTGGCCGATGGCATGCACCTGACGCCGGACGGCGAGTTTGTGCTGCAAGGCACCTGCTTCGGTCGCGCACGCGGCACGGTGCAAGTCACGCTGCCGACGCCGGTTGGAACGCTGACGCTGACGCCGCTGGAATGGGCCGACAACAAGCTGCTGGTGAAGCTGCCGCCGGAGATTTCCGGCCTCGCTGCCGCCGAGGCGCGGCTCAGCGTGCTGCGCGTCGATCAGGTGCTGTCACCGCTCACGCCGGTGCGCTTCGAGCCGGTGTGGGTCGAGACTGACGTGCCCTCACGGATGCTGCGCCTGCTCGACTGCGCCGTGCCCGGCACCTGCACCACCTTCGAGGCACCGCCCGCAGGCCTGCTGCTGCCGGGGCTGCTGACGCTGCTGCAACCCTGGAACGGCTCGGCCCCGCCACGCGGTGCGGCCGCACTGCATATCAGCGACACGCCCATCGCCGGGCGCGATGTGTTCCATGTGCAGCTGCCGGACTGGGCGCGCGTCTCGGGTGCGGCGGAGGTCATCCGCCAGGGCTATCCGCAGGTCAGCCGCGTCAACGTGCAGGTGGGTAGCGATGTGGGTGATCTCACCCGCGCACCCGGCGAGCGGCCGGCCGCGACGGTGACCGTGAACTGGCAGATGACCGGCCTGGTGCAGCGCACCAGCACCTCGCTCGGGCATCTGCTGTTCATCGGGCCGGTGGGTGCCGTCAACACCAGCCAGTACGGCTACTGCCATTACACGGTGAATCTCAAGGCGCTGGTGCCGCGCGGACTGAGCTTGTAGCGCGGCATGTCCGGTTCGCCCGCCGCACCGCGTTTGCCTTGATGAAGCCCCTCGAAGGAACCCACGTCATGTCCATCAAACCCCTGCTGCTGCCGTTCACTCTCGCTGCGCTGCTCGCCCTCAACGGCTGCGCCAATACCCCGGTGGTGGACAGCTCGCCCACCAGTCAGGCACTCACCAAATTGCCGCGCAAGAGCGTTGAAGGGCGGGTGGCGGTGGGCATTTATGAAGTGACCAGCAACCTGCCGGAGCTGCCGCCACGCGGTGCCACCGAGCAGTTCAAGACAGCGCTCGTGAAGAGCGGACAGTTTCGCGTCGTCGAGCGCGCCAAGCTCGATCGCGGCGTGGTGCGCGAGAAGCAACTGAATGCCGCAGGACAAACCACCGGCAACACGGCGCAGACGCAATTACGCGGCGCGGAATATCTGTTTCAGGCCGAGATCACCGAGTTGAATGGCGGCGCCAGCGGCAGCAGCAATGGCATCAACATCGGGGGCTTTCAGCTCGGTGGTGCCAGCAACAAAGACGAGCTGGGGCTGGACGTGAGCATCGTCGATGCCAACACCGGCGACGTGCTGGATGCGATCAACGTGCGCATGCAACTGGGCGGCTCGGCCGTGAGCGTCGGCGGCGTGGGCGCGCTGTTCAATACCGTGATGGCGCAGAGCGGCAAGAGCACTTCGCCCTACACGCCGGAAGTGCAGCACCAGTCCACCCGCAAGGACAGCTTCGATGCCGCCCTGCGGCAGGCGATTGAAGAAGCCGTGCGACAGCTGGCGCTGCGCTTTGATGTGCAAGTGGCGCAGGCGCGCTGAAGGCGAATGCACATGCGCGCACTCTCCGTTTTTGCCAGCGCGATGGCGCTGGCGTTTACCGCCCAGGCACAGCAGCCGGACTACGGCTACGGCGGCCAGAGTCAGGGCTACGAGGAGCCTGCCGCCGCGCCCTCGACCATCCCCGGCCAGCGCAACAGTGGCGCGCGCGTGCCGCAGGTGCGGCCCGCAGCACCTGCGCAGCGCAAGCCACAGCCGCCAGCACAGGGCGGTATTCAGTGGGGCACGGGCGGTGCGGATGGCAGCAGCTATCCACCCTATGGCAGCACGGGCAGCAGCAATGGCGGCTACTCGCCGTATGGGGCGGCTAGTGGTAGCACCGGCAACAGCTATCCATCCGGCGAGAGCGGTGGCTATCAGACTTATCCCGCTCCAAGCGCGGGCAGCAGCTCGCCTTATGGCTCGAGCAGTGGCAGCACCGGCAACAACTCGCCCTATGGAAACAGCAGCGCGAGCCCGCAGCCCGCCGTGCCTGCGACCGTGCCACAGGCGGCGGCAGAACCGCCAGCGGCGATGACCTCGGCACCGCGCATCAACGCCATGCCCCCGGTCATGCGGCAACGCGACAGTGCCCCGCGCCCACCCCCGAGTGTCGTGCCAGACACCGCCAGCGCCAACGCGCGCTTGGGCGAGAGCTTTCGCCTGCTCGATGCGGGCGAGGCCGTTCTGGTGAGCGGCGCGGTGCGTGGCAATTCGGCGACGCGCATCCGCGCCAACAACAATGACTCTCTGCGCGCGGCAGAAATCTCGGCACCGCTCGTCGTCTGCGCCAAGAACGGCAACCTGCCGCTGGTCTCGCGTCTCAAGGTGGCGACTGGCGAGGCGCTGCTGCCGGGTGCGGCCTTTGTCGTGCAGGGCAACTGCTATGGCACCGCCGCGGGCACGGTGCGGGTGATGCTGCCCACACCACGCGGGCGCATCCGTGCCGTGGATGCGCGAGTGCTCAACTGGGAAGGCACCAAGCTGTTCGCGCAGCTGCCAGCCGATTTGCAGAACGTGATCCCCGGCGAGGCGACGGTGGAGGTGTGGACACCCGATGGCCGGCGCAGCGCCGCGCAGGCCATCGGCTTCGAGCCGCAATGGGCCTTGCGCACCCTGCCGATGCTGCCCGCGCGGGTGCTCGATTGCCGCGGCGAAAGCGCGTACAACCGCTGCCGCGCCAACGACGACAGCGAGGCCGACCCACGCTTCAACTTTCCCAAGGATTGCCGCAACAGCGGCATCGGCACCTGCTTAGGCGGCAACTACGAAGACCCGCAGGTGCCCGACGGCGAGGCACTGATCTTTGCGCAGCACTACACCCAGGACCCCGTACGCAATCGCGAGAAAGGTCGCGATGTGTTCGAGCTGAACCTGCCGCCTTATCTGCGCCCCTCGCATTGCGGCGTCAGCGTCACCGCCTTCGAGACCGAACCGGGTCGGCAGGATGCCAGTGCGACGGCACGCTTCCAGGACGGCAACGTGATTGTCGATTGGGCCTTCGAGCGCTCCGGCGAACCCGGCTGGCTGCAATACCAGGCGCGCTGCCAGGTGTGGGCGCCGGTCGGCGTGGTGCTGTTGTGAGGTGCACGCTGCTGGTCGCGAGCCTGCTGGCACTACCGGCGCTGGCACAGCCGCCGCTGCCAAGGCTGGTGGCACCATCCACCCTGCCGCCGCGCTACGGCTATTCGCAAGGGCCGGTACTGCTGTTCGGCAGCCTGCTGCCGCTGCAAGGCCTGCCCGATGTGCCGCGCGAGCATTGCCAGTTGCGCGACGCTCAGCGCGGCGGCATCGACTGGCAGGCACTGCCGCCGTACGAGCCGGTGTACGCACCACAAAGGGTGCAGCCCACCGCCTACTGGTTGGGCTGGTGATGAAGCGCTTCGCCCTGCATATGCTGCGTGCCGTATTGCTCTTGCTGCTGGGGGTGCAAGGCCTGCAACTGGCCTCGGCGCTGATGTTCTTCACCGGCGATGCGGCCACGATCAGCCCGCAGCTCTGGCCCGCGCTGCTGCTCAAGGTCGCACTCGTCGCCGCCAACGCCCTTTTGTTCTGGCTCTGCCATCGGGCGCTGCGTCGCAACGGTTGATGTCCGGTTTGTCGAGCGCCCTGCGTTTGCCGTGGTGAACCCCCAACACAGATCACCCTCGCCATGAAACTGCCCCTGCTGCTGACCCTCGCCGTCCTCGTCCCCAACGCCCACGCGCTCGATGCCGCCTGCGAGCCGTACCTGAAAGCCGCCGAGAAAGGCACCCAGCAACCGGCACGCCACAGCGTCAGCGATTTCGGTGAGGGCAACCGCATCGAAGGCATCGTGGTGGACGACGTGCTTTACGCCAACATGGGCGGTAAATGGCGCAAGGTAAAAAAGAACTTCTGGGCCGACGAGCGCGGTGTGCACGCCGAGATTCGCAGCGGCAAGATCAAGATGTACGACTGCAAGAAAGTGGGCCGTGAAACGGTGGATGGCATCGCCACCACGGTCTACAGCTATCGCATCGAGATGCCCGGCATGCCGCCCGACAAGGGCGAGCCCGCCAAGGCCTATGTCGGCGATGACGGCCTGGTCTACGCGCAGCAAGGCGGCGGCGCGAAGATTCGCTATCGCTACACCGGCGTCACCGTGCCCAAGCTCTAAAGCCGGGAGACGACCATGCGCCTCGCCGCCCTTTTTTCGCTTTCGCTCCTCGCACTCGCCGCCTGCAACAAGGGCAGTGAGACGGCACCGCCATCCGCCAGCGAATGGCCTTCATTCGACCAGGCAGCAGCAGCCCCCAAAGCAGCGCGCACGCCACTGCCCAAGGCTTGCGCGCTGGTCAGCGCCGAGCAGGCCGAGGCCGTGCTGAAGCAGCCCGTGAGCCTGATGAGCGACGAGCCCGAGAACTGCATCTGGGCCAGCGCCGGCAACCCGGGCCAGATCACGATGCTGATGGTGAACGTCAGTGACAACGACGACGTGGCGATGGCGCAGTCGGTGTTCAATGCGCTCACCGGCTTGCAGGGTAATTTGAGCAGCACCGTGAATGCGCAGCTCGGCGAGAAGACCAAGAAATCCGGCCAGGAGCTGGACGATCTCGGCGACGAAGCCTGGGTGAGCGGCAGCAACATGGACCTGGTCGGCACGCAGCAGCTCGTCGTGCGCAAGGGCGCGCGCATCCTCACGCTCAACATCACTAGCATGACCAAGGGCAAGGGCATGGCCGATGGCTTAGGTGCGCGCCTGCAAGCCCTCGCACGCAGCGCTGAGCCCGCGCTGTGAGCAGGCGCCTCGCGCTCGCCGCACTTTGCGCGCTGCTGCTCGCGCCCGCGTTCGCTGCGGAGGAGGACGGCAGCAGCGCCGGCGCTTCGGTGCGGGTGATTCCTTCGCGGCCGGTCGAGCCAGGCACGGTCATCACCATTCAGGGCGTGGCACCGCTGGATGCCAAGGGCGCGGTCGCCGTGCGCATTCAGCCGCCCAACAATACGACGCAGATCAAGCTCGATGTGAATCCATCCGCCAACGGCGATTACAGCGTCAATTTCAGCGGCACCACCGCGCCCGGCAGCTACGGCGTGGGCGTGGCCTCGCCCTTGGGCAAGGCCATTGGCAAGGGCCGGTTTGAAGTGGTGGTGATGGAAGACGTGGACGTGCTGGAGATCGCCGTCGCCAAGGCGCTGGAGGAAGCCGAGGCCACCGCCAAAGTGATGGACGACATCGAGCGCGACCTCGACGCGCAAACCGCCAAGCTGCCAGATAACCCGGCGAAAGAAGAGCTGAAGCAACGCCTCGCCGAGCTGAAACCACAGCTGCAAAAAGCGCGACTCACGGCGGCTGATCTCAAACAAACGCTCGACCCCATTCGTGCCTTTGCCGATAGCGATGCCGATTTGAAGCCGCTGCTGCGCGTCTCGGCCAACGCGCTCGACGACTGGACCAAGCGCAGCGCCGACGAGCGCCAGCGCATCAGCAATCAGCTCACCGCCAGCCGCGCGGCCAACATCACCTGCGAGTCGCTGGAGCGCGTCATCGAGGGCTTCAAGTTTGCGGGCGCACTCGCCAAGGCGCTGGCCGAGCCGCTGTCGGTGATTCTTGATCCGCTCAAGGACTTGATGACCAATCTCGCCTTTCGCGCCGCCACGCCTGCGCTCAATCGCCTGCGTCTGGCGCCGACCAAGCTCAACAGCCTGCTGGAGAAACTGGAGAAGAAGCAGGAGTCGTTCCAGACCGCCGTCGGCAAGGCGCTGGGCCATGTCGAGAGCAAGAAGAAATCGCAAAACGATTTGCTCGGCAAGCTCAGCAATGCGGCCGCCTGGCTTGCGGGCAAGGTGTTCGACCAATACTGCGAGCGGTTTTCCGGCCCCTTCGACGGCAACATGAAGGCGCAGTTTTTCTCGAAGACCAACCACGACAAATGGTGGGAGTTCGGCATCCAGTTCAAGGGCCAGCTCGACCTGCGCTACGCCAAGGACGGCGGCGGTGTAGCGGGTGCCGCTACGGCCGTGAGCGGCGAGTTCACCGGGCAGGCGGTGCACTTCAGCTTCTGGGAAAACGCGGTGCGGATCGCCTTCCCCACCATCACCCGCGGCGCGACGATGTATCACCGCTCGGTGATCCCGCAGCCCTGGCTTTTTGGCGCGCCCATGCCTGACGAACCGCGCGAAGTGGAGATTGAGGGCAAGGCCGGTGCGGCGATGGTGAAGCCCTACGGCTTCATGGTGCCGGTGCAGGGTGAGATCGTCGATGACGTGCTGACGCTGCGCTTTCAGAGTGCAACGCAGGACTACACGGCGAACGCGCGCGTGGTCTACGTCATTCTCTCGCCGCTCACGTTCGCGCCGATCGTTACCGGCTTCGAGCTACCGTTCAAAGACGCCAACTTCTTCTTTCTGCGCGCTAGCAAGGGCGATGCGGTGAAGCTGAAAGTGAAGCGCGGCGCGAAGTCGATGAGTGCCACCGAGACCTTCACCAACACCTCCGGCAACAGCATCGCCAAGGCCGATTTCACGCTCAAGCTCAACCTCTGCAATCCGGTGGGCAAATGTTGAGGGCGCTGTTTCTGCTGCTGTGCGCGAGTGCCGCGCACGCCGCCGATGCCCTGCACGTGCCACTGGTGACGGGCCTCACGGTGACCACCGCCATCGCTGAACCCAGCGGCGACTACGAGTCGCGCAAGCGGTTGATGGCGCGTGAGGACGACGGCTGGCGCCTGAGCTACAGCACCAGCGTGCCGAGTGCAGATGGCAAGCCGCAGATCATCGAGAGCGAGCGCCTGTTGCACGATGCCGACCTTGCTAACGCGCGTAGCTATCGCAGCCGCTTCGAGGCGGATGTGGAAGAGGACTATCCCGGCACCACTACGCTCGGTGCCAGCACCGCCGTGCTGCAAGAGTTGCTCGCGAGCGGCAAGAGCCGCTTTGCGCTGGTGGGCGAAGACCAGTGGCTGGCGGGAGCGCTGCCCGTATTCGCCGGCGGCTTGCTGGCGGGTGGTGGCGTGAGCTTCAAAGGCGAGTTGCAGCGGCAGTCACTGGGACAATTGAGCGTGCTGGTCAACGGCACGATGCAGGCGCTGCCGGTGCTGGTGGCGAGTGGCCGCTTCACTGCGAAGAACGGCCAGACGATGGATGCCGAACTGCAATTCTTGAACGACCCCGCCAATGCGCTCGCGCTGCAATGGCGCATCGGCAAGGCCACGTTGCGCGCCGTGCGCATCGACTATCCCGCGGCCGCCTCTGCACTGAGTAACACGCTCACACAGAAAAATCGCGTGGTGCTGCCCGGCCTGTATTTCGACTTCGGCAGCGCCGTGCTCAAGCCCGAATCTGCCGCTGCGCTGCCCGCCATTCTCGACGCCATCCGCGCCGCGCCCAAGGGCGTGCTCGTGCTCGAAGGTCACACTGACAACATCGGCGATGCGGGCCGCAACCAGACGCTCTCGCTCGCCCGCGCCGAGGCCGTACGCGCTGCGCTCATCGCCCGCGATGCCACGCTGGCCGCGCGCCTCAAAGCGCAGGGCTTCGGTGCCACGCGCGCCGTCGCCGCCAACACCACGCTCGAAGGCCGCGCGCAGAACCGCCGCGTGGAGCTGGCGCTGCCGTGAGCCGCAAGCCTTTCGTGATGCCCGTGACGCGCGGCGGCACGCCAGTCCACCGTGTGATTCTGCTTTGGTGCTGTGCAGGTTTCATGGGCTATGCGGCGCTGCAAACCAGCTACCGCTTGTGGCTGTTGCAAGTAGGTGATGCCGTCGTCGGTGAGATAAGCACAGCGAAAGACAACTGCACCGGTCGCAAGCGCGCCAACTGTTTTCTGGGCCGCGCTGTGGTGAACCCGCGCATGGCGAACCATAGGTTCAAGACCACGAAGATTCCCGGTGGCCGCTTCTACGACGAAGGCGAAGAACTGCCGATGCGCGTGTATCCGAGCGAGCAGCGGCTCTATCTCGCCGCCGTCTACACACCAGTCAACTGGCTGCTCGGCCCGGTGCGCTTTGCGGCCATCGCGCTGTTGCTGCTGTTCGGCGCGCTCATGCCCGCGCCGCGCATCACGCTGTGGGTGGTGCCCTGCGTGCTGGCAGTGGGGCTGACCTTGGGGTGAGCGACTCAGCTGCCATCAGTAGTCGTTTCTCGGATTCCTCGACAACTGTGCGTCCACCACGGCCTGGCGGCAGCCGGCAGTGAAATCCCGCGTGTAGCCCGCGCAGGGCGCGGCATCGTAGAGGTTGGACTGCTGCGCCCACTGGTAGCCGTCGTCCTGCGTGGTGCAGTAGGTCTTGCAGGCCTCCACGCTGCTGATGACGGTGGCGCAGGCCGAGAGCAGCGTGGTGCCAAGCAGTGCCAAGGCGAAGAATGCGGGGAATGTTTTCATTGCGGCGTTACGGGAGTGAAGGCCTGTGACCACAGCACAGCAGCCAATGTTCTATAGCTGGCGCGCGGCCCACAAAAAAAGCGCAGTCATGACGACTGCGCTTTTCGATGTGCCGCGAAGTGATTACTTCAGCAGCGACTCGACGGCCTCGCGCTCTTCGCGCAGCTCCTTCTCGGTCGCATCCATCTTGCCGCGGCTGAACTCGTCGACGCTCAGACCCTGCACGATTTCATAGTTGCCGTCCTTGCAGATGCAGGGGTAGCCGTAAACGATGCCGGGTGCAATGCCGTAGCTGCCGTCGGATGGCACGCCCATCGACACCCACTTGCCATTGCTGCCCAGCGCCCAGTTGCGCATGTGATCGACGGCGGCCGAAGCAGCCGAGGCGGCGGACGAAAGACCACGCGCCTTGATGATGGCGGCACCGCGCTGCTGCACGACGGGGATGAAATCCTTCTCGATCCAGTTCTGATCCACCAGCGACTTGGCGGGCTTGCCGGCGACGGTCGTGTTGGTGATGTCGGGGTACTGGGTGGAGCTGTGGTTGCCCCAGATGATCATCTTCTCGATGTCGTTGCCGTGCGCGCCGGTCTTGCTGGCGAGCTGGCTGATGGCGCGGTTGTGATCGAGGCGCACCATGGCGTGGAACTGGGTCGGCTTGAGCGACTTGGCGGCCGATGCGGCGATGAGCGCATTGGTGTTGGCGGGGTTGCCGACCACCAGCACTTTCACATCACGCGAGGCGTAGGCGTCGATCGCCTTGCCCTGCGGGCCGAAGATGCCACCGTTGGCGGTGAGCAGGTCCTTGCGCTCCATGCCGGGGCCGCGCGGGCGCGCGCCGACGAGGAAAGCGTAGTCGGTGCCGTCGAAGGCTTCCTTCATGTCGCCGGTGGCGGTGATGCTGTGCACGAGCGGGAAGGCGCAGTCTTCGATCTCCATCACCGTGCCCTTGAGCTTTTCGAGCACTTCCGGCACCGGCACTTCGAGCAGCTGCAGAATCACCGGCTGGTCGGGGCCGAACAGCGAGCCGTCAGCGATGCGGAAGATGAGCGAATAGGCGATCTGGCCGGCGGCGCCGGTAACGGCGACCTTGACGGGCTTTTTCATTGGGACAGGGCTCCGGGGGTGATTGAGTGCGCGGGATTTTACGCGCCTTCGTGGGGCGGCGGGGCTGAAGTAAGGGCTGAGCGTGCGCACCCACATGACGGCCGATACGGTGATCGGTGCGCCGCTGCTGAGTTACCACTGGTGAGCGCGCGGTGCAAAATGGCGGCTCCTGCATCTGCATCCCAAGGCCACGATGTCCACTGACCCGCTGTCGCCGCTCGTCGAGACGCTGCATGAGGCGCAGGCCTCGATCTATTCGCTGGGCGAGGAGATCGCGCATGGCGTGACGCACGGCATCGGCGCCCTGCTGGCCATCGCTGGCCTGGCGGTGTTGGCGGCGCGTGCGGCGGTTTATGGCGACGCTTGGCAGATGGTCTCGGTAAGCATCTTCGGCGCGTCGCTGGTGCTGATGTACGCCGCCTCCACGCTGTTTCACAGCATCCCGCTGCCCAACACCAAGCGGGTGTTCCGCGTGCTGGACCACTGCCTGATCTACGTGCTGATTGCCGGCACCTACACGCCGTTCGCGCTGGTCACTTTGCGCGGCCCCTGGGGCTGGAGCCTGTTCGGCGCGATCTGGGGGCTGGCCCTGGTCGGCATCGTGTTCAAGATCTTCACCACCGGCCGCTTCGAGAAACTCTCGCTCGCGGTGTATCTGATCATGGGCTGGTGCGTGCTGCTGGTGGTCAAGCCGCTGATGGCCGCACTCCCAGCAGGCGGACTCTGGCTGCTGCTCGCCGGCGGCGTGAGCTACAGCGTCGGCACCATCTTCTATCGCTGGGAGAGCCTGCGTTATCACCACGCCATCTGGCATGTGTTCGTACTCGCCGGCAGCGCGCTGCATTACTTCGCGGTGCTGTTTTACGTCATCCCCAAGGCCTAACCCAACACAGCCCTGGGTGGCGTCGTGAGCACGCTGCGCATCGACCAATAACCGAGGCCCGTCACCAGGCCGACGCCGGCCGCCAAGCCAGTGACCCAGAGCGTGGGGCTGAACACGAACGGCAGCTCGAACACCTGCACTGCCAGCACGCCGGAAACCACTTGCGCCGCCGTGGTAGCGACCACGCCAGCGATCAAACCCAGCACCGCGTATTCGGCCAACAGGCCCGCGCGCAGGGTGGACGTGCGGGCGCCGAGCGTGCGCAGGATGGCGGTCTCGCGCGCGCGCAAATGCCGTGTGCCTTCCACCGCCGCCAGCAGCACCAGCAGCCCTGCGACGAGTGCGAACAGGAAAACGAATTCCACCGCCCGCACCACGCGCTCGACGATGCCGCGCACCTGGCTCAGCGTGGCGTCGAGATCGAACACCGTGACGTTGGGGAAGCGCCGCACCAGCTCGCGCAGCAGGGCCTTGTCGCCCGGCGGCAGGTAGAAGCTGGTCAGCCACTGCACGCCGGCAGCATCGGCAGTCTGGTCGAGCACGCCGGGCGGGGTGACGAGAAAGAAGTTAGGGCGGAAGCGATCCCAGCGCACCTTGCGGAAGTTCTTCACCGTCAGCGTGTGCTCGGTGCCGGCGACGTCGATGGTCACGGTGTCGCCGAGCTTCAGGCCGAGGCGCTCGATGGCGTAGTCCTCGGCCGAGAGCCAGGGCTTGCCGCGCGCGGATTCGTCCCACCAGTCGCCCTCGATCAGCTCGTTGTCGTCGCCGAAGGTATCGGTCCAGCTCATGTTGAACTCGCGATTGACCCAGCGCTGGGTTTCCTCGTCCTCGAAGCTGTCGGCAGTCACCGGCTTGCCGTTGAGGGCCGTCAGCCGACCCCGCGTCATCGGCCACAGCGTCAGCGGCGCGGACTGGTGCTCGGCGAAGAACGCCTGCAGCGGCTGCACCTGGTCGGGCTGGATGTTGATGAGGAACTGGTTTGGCGTACCGGGCGGCAACTGCTTTTGCCAGCCGTTGAGCAGATCTTGTCGCACCACGGTGATGAGCAGCAGTGCGAGCAGCGCCAGGCCGAGCGCGACCACTTGCGCAACCGTCGCACCCTGTCGGCGTGCGATGTTGCCCAAGCCGAATCGCCAGGCCGCGCCGACGCGGTTTTTCAGGGGGCTCAGTGCGCGTACAGCGAGCCAGGCCAGTAGCGCGAGCACCGCTGCCGCGCCGCCCGCGCCGAGCAATACGGTGAAGGCGAGCTTGGGTGATTCGAGCCAACCGAGCAGCAAGGCGGCGACGGCCAACACCGCCGCAAACGGCGCGGCACGGCTGGCATCGGGGGCGAGGTCGCGCGCCAAAACCCGCAGCGGCGGCGTGCGGCGTGCGGCGAGCACGGGCGGCGCGGCAAAGCCGAGCAGCAGGATCAAACTCAAACCCGCAGCGGCCAGCAGCGGCGTCACACCGGCGGGTGGTAGCTCCACTTGCAACAGGCCCGACAACAACTGGCTGATGGCGAGCTGCCCGCCCCAGGCCAGCACGCAGCCGACGACACTGGCGGCCATGCCGAGCAGCAGCAGATGCAAGCCGAGTGCGCGCAGCAGAAAGCCCTGGCGCGCGCCGAGTGTTTTCAGCAGGGCGATCTCGTTGTGCAGCGCCTCGCCGTGCTGGCGTGCGGTGAGTGCGACCGCCGCCGCAGCGAGCAGGGCGGCGGCGAGGCCGGCGATATCGAGAAACTGGCCGGCGCGATCCAGCGTGTTCTTCACTTCCGGTCGGCCTTCCTTCGGGCTGATCCAGCGCGTCTTGGCATCGCGCGGCAGCGCCTCGGCAGCGGCGAGCGCTTCTGCGCTGCCGGTGAGCTGCTGGATGTAGCTGGCGCGGCTGCCGACACTCAGCAAGCCGCTGGCGGCGAGGTCATCGGCATGGATGATCACGCGCGGGGCGAGGTCGGTGAAACCACCACCGCGGTCGGGTTCGTAGGCGATGAGCGCAGTGGCCTTGAGATTGAGATTGCCGAGCTGGAACACTTGATCCAGCGGCAGTTGCAGGTCACCCAGCAGGCGCGCATCCACCCAGGCCGTGCCACGCGGCGGGATGCCCGGCGCATTTTCCATCGCGCCGAAGCTCTCGCGGCTGAGCTTGAGCACGCCGCGCCGCGGATAGCCCTCGCCGACGGCCTTGACCGACACCAGCGTGGTCAGCTCGCCAGCCGCCGCCACACTCGCGAAAGTGACCACGGGCGTGATCTGCACACCCGTCGCTTTGAGTGCTTCGAGTTCGGCCGCAGGCAAAGGGTCGCGGCCACGCAGCAGCGCATCGCCGCCGAGTGCATCGCCACTTTGCTGCTCCAGTGCCAAGCGCACACGCTCGGTGAACAAGCCAACGCTGCCGGTGGCGGCGACGGCCAGCACCAGCGAGGCGAACAGGATGGCAAGACGGCCCGAGCGCGCACCACGCAGAGTGGTGCGCCAGGCGTGCAGGGCGGCTTCACGCATCGAGGCGGCCATCCCGTAGCGTCAGCACGCGGCTGCAACGCGCGGCCAGCTGTGCGTCGTGCGTCACCAGAATCAACGTGGCCTGACGCTCGCTGTTGAGTGCGAACAATTGATCGACGATGCGGCCGCCGGTAGCGGTATCGAGATTGCCGGTGGGTTCGTCGGCGAACAGGATTTTCGGCTCGCCTGCGAACGCGCGCGCAAGTGCGACGCGCTGCTGCTCGCCGCCCGAGAGTTGCTGCGGGTAGTGGCCGAGCCGCTCGCCCAGGCCCACGGCGGTAAGCGCGGTGGTGGCCTTGGCTCGGGCATCTTTCTGCCCCGCGAGTTCGCAGGGCAGCATCACGTTTTCGAGTGCGGTGAAGCCGCTCAGCAACTGGAATGACTGGAACACGAAGCCGACCCGCCCGGCCCGAAGCGCAGCACGCGAGTCTTCGTCCTGGTCATGCACGGGTAAGCCGTCGAGATGGATCGTTCCCGCAGTTGGCGTGTCCAAACCGGCCAGCAGCGAGAGCAGGGTGGTCTTGCCCGAGCCGCTGGCACCGACAATGGCGACACTCTCGCCGGCTTCGATGGTGAGCGACACGTCTTTTAGGATTACGAGCGGCTGGCTCGCATCGGCGCTTTTCACCGACTTGGTGAGGCCCACAACTTGGATGGCAGAGGTCATGAAAATCTTGCAGGTATTGTTGCTGTGTGTGGTCAGCTTCGGGGCTCGCGCCGCCGAGATGCCGGTGATTTTGGTGCTGGGTGATTCGCTGTCGGCAGGCTACGGCATCAGTGCTGAACAGGGCTGGGTCTCTTTATTGGCGCGGCGGCTGAAAGATCAAGGTCACGACTACCGCGTGGTCAATGCCTCGATCTCTGGCGACACCACGGCCGGTGGCTTGAGCCGCCTGCCTGCGGCTTTGGACAAGCACAAACCCGCCATTGTTCTGATCGAACTCGGTGCCAACGACGGCTTGCGTGGCCAGCCGGTGGCACAGATGAAAGGCAATCTACAAAAGCTGGTGGCAATGGCCCAGGCCAAAAAGGCGCAGACGGTGGTGTTCGAGATGCGCATCCCCAGCAACTACGGCGCGGCCTATACCGCGCAGTTCACCCGCGCGTTCGGTGAGGTAGCTGCTGCACGCAAAGCGACGCTGATGCCGTTCTTCCTGATGCCGATCGTCACCGACCCGACGCAGTTTCAGGACGACGGCATTCACCCCACCGCAGGGGCGCAGCCGGCGCTGCTGGATGCGGTTTGGCCGACGCTGAAGCCTTTGCTGAAGCCATAAAAAAGCCCCGCTCGAAGGCGGGGCTCTGGGTGTGGCGCAGCGTGTTTACATCACGCCCAATGCCCGCACAGTTTCCATATTGAGGTAACGGTCTTCCGGGAGGTTGCGCGCGCGCTGGTAGGCGTTGAGGGCGCTGATGGTCTGGCTGTTGAGGCGGCCATCGACCGGGCCGGGGTTGAAGCCCTCGCGCATGAGCGCTGACTGCACGCGCTGGATGTTGCCGGTGGTCATGTTGGTTTCGCACAGCACGCTGCGCCACTCCAGCCGCGAGGGCTCTGCCAGCTCGCGCACGGTAGTGGTGGCGAGCTGCGCGGGGATGGGGATGCGGCGCATCGCGCCCGGCTCGACCTGACGGCGCACCGTGCGGGTGGCGAGTTGCTCGGGCACCACCACGCGGCGCACTTCGGCGGGGCGTTCCAGCACACGGCGAGTGACGGTGGTGTATTGGCCGGGCACGCTGACCTCGCGCGCTTCGGCCGGGGCCTTGAGCACGCGGCGCGTCACGTTCTTGTAGATGGCCGGCTCTTCGACCAGGCACATGATGTCGCCGGTGGCGTTGTCGATGCGCTCAACCGGGCCGCGGCCGAGTTTCCAGGAGGTGCGGGCCGGTTGCTCCAGCACCTGCTCGGTGATGGTTTCGTAGACGGGCTCGCTGGAGACATAGCGCGACGACGGTGCCGCCACTTCGACCTGCTCGGTCACCATGCGGAACTGCGCCGGCACGACCTCCACGCGCTCGTAGGCCTCCTGCGCGACGAACTGCTCGGTGACGTTCTCGTAACGCGGCGGTGTGGTCTCGATGCGCTCGCTGGCGGCGCGCACTTCGTATTCCTTCTGATAGGTGTTGAAGCGCTCGGGCATTTTCACCAGCGCGAAGCACTCGCCTGCGCGGGCATCCGGCATGGCGGGGATGATGTTGCTGCCGGCCGGCATCGCATAGCCCGAAACGGGTGGCGGCACGTTGCTGGTGTAGGTGCTGGTGGCGGTGTACTGCGTGGCCTGCGGCATCGGCATCGGTGCTGCCTTGGCCAGCATCGTGTTGTCGCTCTGCGTCTGGCGCGTGACGGTGAAGCTCTCGCCCAACCGGTTCATGGCCGGATTGCTGGTGTAGGTGGGCGTGAAATTGCGCTGCTGTGTGGCAGCCAGCAGCTCGGCGGTGCGGTTGGCCTGCGCCTCGCCACTGCTGAGGGCGGCAAAGGTCTGGGTACTTCCCGGCGCGTTCACACGCGGCTGGGCGTGCACGGTGCTGGCAGCAGCGGCCAACAGGCCTGCGGTGAGCGTCATCAAGTTGCGCGTTACGAGCGTCATCGTCGAATCCCTAATGCGATGCAGGCGAAGGCGCGCAGTGTAGCGAGGCACTCGGGCGGCAGTCCAAGCAACGGGGGCGTTTTGCGGGGCTTTAGTGGTTCTTGTCTAAAGCCCCGCGATACCTTGAAGCCAGCACCGCATCAGCGTGCGGAGTGGCCCTTCAGCTCGACTTTCACCTTCTGGCCTTCTTCGAGCCCGGCGTAGTACTCGCGCAGGATCGCCAGCACTTCCGGCCGTGAGAACTCCACCGGCACCTCGTCGCCTTCGCTCAGCATCTTGCGCAGCTTGGTGCCGGAGATCAGCAGGTGATCCTTGGCATCGCCCGGACAGGTGCGGGCGCTGGCCATGCCGCCGGTGCGGTAGCTCCAGAAGGTCCAGTCGATCTTCAGCGGCTTGGTCTCAAGGGCATCGGCGGGAATCTCGTCGAAGATCTTCTGCGCGTCGAACGGGCCGTAGTAGTCGCCCACGCCGGCGTGATCGCGGCCGACGATCAGGTGCGAGCAGCCGTAGTTCTGGCGGAACAGCGCGTGCAGCAGCGCCTCGCGCGGGCCGGCATAACGCATGTCGAGCGGGTAGCCGGACTGCACCACGGTGTCTTTCACGAAGTACTGGTCGATCAAGGCGCTGATGGCCTTGCTGCGCACGTCGGCGGGAATGTCGCCAGGCTTCAGGTTGCCGAGCAGCGAGTGGATCAGTACGCCGTCCATGGTCTCGATGGCGATCTTCACCAGATGCTCGTGCGAGCGGTGCATGGGGTTGCGCGTCTGGAAGGCTGCGACCGTCTTCCAGCCCTTGGCGTCGAAGATCGCGCGGGTCTGAAGCGGCGTGTGGTAGAGGCTGCCGTATTCGCTGGGGAAGCCGCCGTCGCTCAGCACCTTCACGGGCCCGGCGAGATTCACCGCGCCCTGCTCCATCACCATCTTCACGCCCGGATGCGCGGCATCGGTGGTCCTGAATACCTGCTGGCATTCGTGTGACTTGTCGATGCCGTATTTCTCGGTGACGGTCATGGTCGCCAGCACTTCGCCGCGCTCGGCATCGAACAGGGCGACGTCGCTGCCGATGGCGATGCCGGCAGCGGTGGTTTCGTCGGTGGAGAGCGTTACCGGGATCGGCCAGAACAGGCCGGCAGCGGTGTGCATGGTGTCACACACGGCCAGCCAGTCGGCCTGACTCATGAAGCCCTTCAGGGGCGTGAAGCCGCCGATGCCCAACATGATGAGATCACCCGCCTCGCGGGAGCTGACCGTCACCCGTGGCAGGCTGGCGGCGCGTGCTTTTTCAGTGGCGAGAGCGGCATCGGTGAGCAGCAGCGGCTTGAGCGGACCACCGCCGTGAGGGCGAACGAGGCTGGACATTTTCGGTTTGGGTTATGGCGTCAGGAGCCGTCATCTTATCGTCTCGACGGGGTGCCGCGCGGTTCATGGCGACTTCAGGCTGAGGACGCAAAGTGCGCCCATCTAATCAAAACCTAAGGGGTTCGACATGTTGCAAACCGCCACTGCCAAATGGACCTCTTCCGCCGACGCCGACTTGAGCCACACGATGCAATTCGAATCCGGCATGGCGATGGGCAGCGAAGCCATCGCCGTTTCATCACAAGGCGAAACCGCACTTGTCGAAACATCGGCCTCGACCGAAGTGGCGGTTCTCACCACGCAGCCTTCCTACCCCAGCAACAGTCTGTCGAACGAAAGCGGTCTGTACACCGCCGACACCGCCGTCATGGCACTCGGATTGATCGGTGCCTGGATGATGGTGGTCGGCAGCGCCATGCTGGCCCGGCGCACAAGGCTGGTGAAAGGCTGGTGAAAGGCTGAGTCAGCGCAATAGCATCAGCAGGCCGATGCAGGCAAGCAATGCCGCAAACGCCTGCTTGAGCCGCCGCGCCGGCCATTGATGCGCCATGCGCGCGCCCCACGGGGCTGTCAGCACGCTAAACGCGGCCAAGCCCGCAAACCCGGCCAGGCTGATGTAGCCCAGATGCAGGCCCGGTAGACCAGTAACGTCCTTGCCGCTCAACACGAAGCCCAGTGCCCCACCCCAGGCAATGGGAATGCCGCCTGCCGCCGCCGATCCCACGGCCTGCACCATCGGCAACCGCCGTGCGGCCAGATACGGCACCGACAGCGAGCCACCGCCGATCCCCACCAAGGCTGACAACACGCCGATGAGCCCGCCCACTGCCAGCAGTTCCGGCAGGGGCGGTGGCGGAATGCGGCTGTCGCTAATGGCCTGCGGCGCGGCGCGCAGCATCTGCAGTGCGATCAACAGCGCGCCGACGCCGACGATGATTTCCAGCGTCCGGCCCTTGAGCAGATGGGCGACGAAGGCGCCGCCCAATGCGCCGAGTGCCAGACCGGGCGCAAAGCCTTTCAGCACATCCCAGCGCACGCCGCCGCGCTTGTGGTGGGCGCGGGTGGACGACAGCGAGGTGATGCCGATCACCGCCAGAGAGGTGCCGATGGCTACCTGCATCACGATGTCTGGCGAGACGCCCTGATGCGGCAGCACGAAGGCCAGTGCCGGCACCATGATCAGCCCGCCGCCGACACCGAAAAGCCCGGCGAGCACGCCAGCGGCAGCACCGGTAACCGCGAAGATGACCAGCTGTTGCAACATCAAAGATTCCAACACGCTCTAGCCACCTACAATGCAATGAGCGTGAATCCTAAGTGAAAAAGTCGATGAAAATGCTCCTGTCTCGCTCTCTGCTCCGCGGTCTGGCACCGCTGCTGTTGGTGCTGTTGCCCGCCACCACGCTCGCACAGGAGGCCGACGCCCGCAGCGCCTTTGCGGCTGCCTACGCCGCACCCACATTCGACACCAGTGGTGACACTGACGCCCTGCGCGGGTATCCGCTCTACCCCTGGCTGGTGGCCGCGCGGCTGCGCATGGGCTTGGCCGGCGGTGATGCCGAAGCCGAGAGCGCCGCCCGCGGCTATCTCGAGAACGCTGGCGATGTCGCCCACGTCCGCGACTTGCGTCGTGCCTTGCTCGCGGCCACTGCCGGGCGTGGCGAGTGGACGGCGTTTCTCGCCCTCTGGCGCGACAGCGTCGCCAACGACGATCTGCGCTGCCAGAAGCTCGACGCCCGCCGCGCCAGTGGCGATACCGCCACGCTGGCGCAGGAGATCGCCGACCGCTGGCTGGCTGAAGACACCCTGCCCGAGGCCTGCAACGGAGCGCTGGGCTGGTTGAAGACCCAGCCGCTCTATACCCAGGCCCTCATCGAGCGCCGCGTGCGGGCGCGACTGCTCGATGGCGACGTCAACCGCGCTCGCGCGCTGCTTGCCGATCTGCCCGCCGAGCGCCGCCCACGCTTCGAGGCCTGGATGCGACAGATCACCACACCGGCCGCCGAGTTCACGGCACTGGCCGAAGGTGCCCCCCAACTCTTGGACAGCGACGGCCTCGCCGATACCTGGATGCGCTGGGCGCGCCGATCCCCACGCGAAGCGGCGGCGCTGCTGGATGCCGTTGCGGCCGCACAGAAACTCTCGCCGGTGCAGACGCAGACTTTGCAGCGCAACACCGCCCTGGCACTGGCCTGGGACCGCGATACCAGCGCCGTACCGCTGTTCCATCAGGTGCCGGAAACGCTGATGGATGAGCGCAGCTACGAGTGGCGCATCCGCGCCGCGCTGTGGGCGGGCGACTGGAACCAGGCCTTCAACTGGCTGTCGCTGCTGCCCGATGCCATGAGCGAGCAACCGCGCTGGCGCTATTGGAACGCCCGCGCGCTCGAGGCCCTAGGCCAGAAAGGCGAAGCCTTCGTGCGCTACAGCCGCCTCGCTAAAGAAAACGACACCTACGGCCTGCTCGCCGCCTGGCGCACCGGCAAGGGCTGGACGCCGATCAACGAGCCCAAGCCGGTCACGCCAGAGCAGCGTCTGGCGCTCGACGCCACGCCCGCCTTCGTGCGCGCCAGCGAGGCCTGGCAGGCGGGCTTCAAATCCATCGCCTCGCTGGAATGGGCCGATGCCATCGACGCCGTGCCGACCGAGGCCAAACCCGCGCTGGTGCGCGAAGCCGCCGCACTGGGCTGGCATGACCAAGCCATCGTCACCGCCACCAAGCTCGGTCTGTTCCGCGATCTCGATGTGCTGTTCCCGCGCCCCTATGCCGACTTGGTAAAGCAGTCTGCCGATGCGGCAGGCATCCCGGTGCAATGGCTGTATGGCGTGATGCGCAAGGAGAGCGCTTTCAAGCCCGACGCCACCTCCAGCGCCGGCGCGCTCGGCCTGCTGCAGATGCTGCCGGGCACCGCCGCGATGACCGCCAAGGCAGCCGGTCAGCCCGCACCCGCCGCCGAATCGCTGAAAGACCCAGCCGTCAACGTGCCGCTCGGCGCGCTGCACCTGCGCGAGGTGCTGGATAAATCCGACGGCCGCTGGCAGATGGCGCTCGCGGCCTACAACGCCGGCTTCAATGCCGTGAAGCGCTGGCGTCCGGCGGCGACGATGGATGCGGACATCTGGATCGAGAACATCCCCTTCAACGAGACCCGCACCTACGTGCAGCGCATCCTGTTTCACGTCGGCGTCTATCAGTGGCTCGAAACCAAGAAGGCCGTGCGCGCCAACAACTGGCTGCCGCCGGTAGAGCCGGCGGCACTCAACCCAACGCCGTAAGCATGAAAACGTATCTCGTCGGCGGGGCGGTGCGCGATGCACTGCTAGGCCTGCCCGTGCGCGAGCGCGACTGGGTGGTGACGGGTGCGAGCCCCGAGGACATGGTTGCCGCCGGCTATCTGCCGGTGGGCAAGGATTTCCCGGTATTCCTGCATCCCAAGACCAAGGACGAACACGCACTCGCGCGCACCGAGCGCAAGAGCGGACGCGGCTACCACGGCTTCACGTTTCACACCGGCCCGGAGGTGACGCTGGAAGACGATCTGCTGCGTCGCGACCTCACCATCAATGCCATCGCGCAGGATGAAGACGGCCGGCTTTTCGACCCGCACGGCGGCCAGCGTGATCTTGCCGACAAGGTGCTGCGCCACGTCTCGCCCAGCTTTGCCGAAGACCCGGTGCGAGTGCTGCGCCTGGCGCGCTTCGCCGCGCGCTTCGCACCCCTGGGCTTCACTGTCGCGCCCGAGACGATGGCGCTCTGCCGTCAGCTGGTCGATGCGGGTGAGGTCGACGCCTTGGTACCCGAGCGTTGCTGGCAGGAGATGGCGCGGGCGCTGATGCACGACACGCCGAGCGTATTTTTCAAAGTGCTGCACGCCTGCGGCGCGCTCGCGCGCATCGTGCCGGAACTCGCCGCACTCGACGGCGTGCCGCAGCGCGCCGACTACCACCCCGAGGTCGACAGCCTCGTGCATACGCTGATGTGCGTGGACGTCGGTGCGCGCGAGGGCTTCGGTCTTGAAGTGCGCGCGGCGGCGCTGCTGCACGACCTCGGCAAGGCCGTAACGCCGATGATGGAATGGCCGAGCCACAAGGGTCACGACGCGCGCGGCGTGCCGCTGGTGGAGCGCGTTTGCGCGCGCCTGAAAATACCCACCGTCTGCCGCGAGATTGCTGTGCACCACACGCGCGAGCACCTGCTGATTCACATCGTGCGCGAGCTCAGGCCCGCGACCTTGCTGGAGCTGCTGGAACGCCTCGATGCCTTCCGCAAACCCGACCGCCTCGCGCGCGTCTGCGAAGCCAGCGTCTGCGATGCGCGCGGGCGGCTGCACTTCGAGCAGTGTGCGTATCCGCAGGTGGACTATCTCAATGCGGCGTATCAAACCGCCGCCGCCGTGCCAGTGAAACAGGTGATTGCAGATGGCTTTACCGGCGCGGCGGTGAGCGAAGAATTGAAGAAGCGCCGCATTGCGGCCCTCACTGATTTCAAGGCCGTCCAGAAGCGCGCCAGCGCTTCAGCCACTAACTGAAGGCAACACAACCACCCGCTTTCTTGGCGACGTACATCGCCGCATCGGCTTTCTGGAGCAACTCGTCTCTCCTCGTACCGTGGTCGGGATAGACAGCGATGCCAAGGCTGGCACGGATAGCCAGTTCCTGATCGCCGAACATGAAAGGCTCCGCAAGATCGGCCAGCACTTCTTCGGCGATGCGCTGAATGTTGCTGTGCGCCTGCGGATTCATCAGCAGCAACACGAACTCGTCCCCGCCGTAGCGGCTGACAGTATCGGCGAAGCGCAGTTTCTTGGTCAGGCGTTTCGCGGTTCGCGCCAGCACTTCATCGCCGGCGGCATGGCCCAAGGTATCGTTGATACCCTTGAAACCATCGAGGTCGAGGAACATCACCGCGAGATTCCAGTCACGCCGATGGGCGAGTGCGATGGCATAGCCGAGACGGTCGTTGAACAGCTCTCGATTGGGCAGCCCGGTCAGCACATCGTGCAGGGCAAGGTCGCGCACCTGCTTGATTTCTTCCAGCGCATTGGCCAGGGCCTCCTGACTTTCTTCAAGACTTTTACGGGATTCCTCCAGCGCCATTTCCGTGCGCTTCAGGTCGTTCATGCCCTGCGTCAGTGCTTCGTTGACGCCGTGCAGTTCCTCGACCCACTCCTGCACCTTGCCATCCATGTTTTCGCTCTGCGCCAAGGTGGCCAGCGTGGCCAGCAGGGTTGCGCCTTGGGCCACGCCCGCTTCCATCGTCTGCGTGGTGCTGCTGAGGTCAACTGCGCACTCGACAATGATCTCTTCCACCTGTTTGCTTTTCACAAGCGCCAGTTCAACCGAGGTGCTGGCTTTTGCATCAGCCTGTTCAATCGGCTTGGGCGTCGCACTATCCGCATCGGTCTCTTGCACTCTATTCATAATCAATCCCTGACGAGAGAGGTCTTCAGTCATACCTAGCGGGCTACGACTGGCGCTCTGCTTTTATTGCTAGCAAACCCTAAGCCGCGAAACTGAACGGATGCTGGTCGGCACCTTCTTTCGCGTCGCTCAAGCAGTCAAGGCACCCAACGCAAAAAGGGGCCTTGCGGCCCCTTTCACGAAACAGTTGTTGCCTCAGCGACCGGCCATTTCATCTGCCAGCACACCGGCGTCATAGACATTGCGCAGCGTCTCGAAGATCGCGCCCGAGTGCACCGACACCGCGCGGTTGCTGCGCTCGTCGTACCAGTAGGCCCCGCCAAGCGAGCGGATGTTGCCGTCGAACACTAGGCCCACGATCTGCGCGTCCTTGTTGATGACCGGACTGCCGGAGTTGCCGCCGATGATGTCGTTGGTGCTGACGAAGTTGAACGGCTGCGACAGGTTCAGGCTGCCGTTGTCCTTGGCCGTGAACCAGCTCTTGGGCAGGGCAAACGGGTCCGCTCCGGTCTCGCGCGCAAAGGCACCGCCGATGGTGGTGAAAGGCGCGACCGGCTTGCCCTTTTCCTCCCAGCCTTTCACCTGTCCATACGAAAGACGCAGCGTAAAGGTGGCATCGGGGTAGACGCTGGTGCCCTTCAAGGCAAAGCGCGCGGCGGCGATCTTGGCCGCGTTCTTGGTCTCGACCGCTTTCACGTCGTCCTCGTAGGTTTTGCGCAGGGCGCGGGCGGCACCATCGACCTTGCGGGCGAGTTCAATGAAGGGGTCGCGGCTTTCATCGACCGCTTTCTTGCCGCCTTCCCACAGCGCCTTGCGGGTGGCGAGATCGCCGAGCTTGGTGCCGTCGACCAGACGCGCTGCCACGGTCTCGGGCGAGTCCTTGCCGAGCACCGCCTTCACCATCGGGTGGTCGGGGCTCAGATATTCGCGCAGCTTGGCCAGCGAGTACGCGAGCGTGGCCTTTTCGTATTCCGGGTAGACCGGCGCGGTGGACAGCAGGTGCTGTTCCAGCTGCGGCAGACGGGCATCGCCGAACTCTTCCAGACGCTCGGCGTTCGGCTTGGCGCGTTCTTCAGCGCCGCGCAGCAGGGTGCGGGCGGAGTCGAAATACTTGCCGTAGAAGCCGTTGCCGACTTCCAGCATGCGGTGTTCCCAGTAGATGTTGCGGGCGGTGATCTGGGCCTTGGCGATCTCGTCCCAGGCGCTGCCGTAGTCGTTCTTGAGCTTGGGGCTCTTGTTGACGTAGGCGCGCAGCTCGGTCTCCTGCTTTTTCTTGAAGGCGAACACTTCAGGGTCCTGCAGCGCTTCGAGCTGGCCCTTGCGCACCTTCAGGCCGTTTTCGATGCCGAAGAAATCATCGGTGGCGACGCGCGCCTGCTCGGCGCCCTCGGCGCGATAGCGGGCCAGGTAGCCGCGATATTCGCTGCTCAGCATCAGTCGCTGCGGCAGCGCCACGTCGCGCAGAAACTCCAGCTGCGCCATGGTCAGATCGCGCTGCGTGCTGCCGGGATGGCCGGTGATGAAAGTGGCCTCGCCCTCGGCCGCACCCTCGGGCTTGAGCGGGAAGAACGACACCAGTTTTGCCGGTGCATCGTTCTCGTAGACGCGCAGCAGGCTCATGTCGAGATCGAAGCGCGGAAAGTTGAAATTGTCGGGGTCGCCGCCGAAGAAGGCGATGGCTTCTTCGGGTGCGAACGCGAGGCGTACGTCGTCGAAGCGGTGGTAGCGATACAGGTGGTAGCGGCCGCCCTGATAGAGCGTCACCACTTCGCACTTGCGGGCGGTTTTGGGCGTGCCGGTGCAGGTGGATTCCAATGCGGCGATCTCGGCTTTCTTGGCCTTGGCGAAGGCTTCGCCGGTCTTGCCCTGGGTAGCGGTATCGACCTTGGCGGTCACGTCGGTGATTTCTTCCAGCCGGTTGATTTCGAGCGCCGGGCAGCGCAGCTCGTCGGCGCGGGTCTTGGCAAGGAAGCCGTCCTTGATGAGGTCGGCCTTGGCGGTGGAAAGCTCCTGGACGCAGTTGCGCGCGCAGTGGTGGTTGGTGAGCACCAGGCCATCCTTCGACACAAACGAGCCCGAGCAGCCATTGCCCAGACGCGCCGAGGACTGCATGACCTTGTTGACCCAGGTGGCGTCGGGTGTGAAGCCCACGCTGTTCTGCATGGCCTTGGCGGGCAGGTTGTCGAGGGTCCACATGCCTTCGGCGGCTAAGCCCGCCAACGGCAGTAGCAGCGTGGCGGCGAGCCATGCCCTTGATGCTTTCATCAGGAAACTCCTAAGTCGGTTTTTGAGAGCGCGCTGCTGCGCGCAACGCCATTTGGATGCAGCGGATTGACGCCGTGTTTAATCAGGTTTTTCATCTTTGCCTTTGCGCGGCGTGATGGTCTCAGTCGACTGTCAATCACCTGTCAATCGCCTGCAACCTGCTGCCCCTACGCTGCGTGGTTCTCGCACTGCTGATGCCAGCCATGTCTTTCTCCAATCCGTTTCGCCGTGCCTTGCCTCTGATCCGTCGGCCGCTGTCACGGCGACAGTTACTGCGGCAGAGTTTTCTCGGCCTGGGCTTCGTCGGTATCGGCGGCGGCCTGACCGCCTGCGGCAACAGCGACCCCGCCGCAGGCCTGCTGCCCGGCAACCCGACGCCCCCACCCGGTGGCACACGCGGCCGCCTGTCGATTCCGCCGCTGGCCAGCGCCCCGGACGAAAACAATCTGCTGATCCCCCAGGGCTTCAAGAGCCGGGTGATTGCCACCGCCAACCGCCTGGTTCCCGGCACCACGTTTCTTTGGCACACCGACCCGGATGCCGGTGCCGTGTTTGCCGCACCCGATGGCGGCTGGGTGTATGTGAGCAACCGCGAGTTCCTGCCTGGCGGCAGCAATGCCATCCGCTTCGACGCCAAGGGCGAGATCGTGAGCGCCTACAACGTCTTGCCAGGCTTGCTCAGCAACCTCAATTGCGGCGGCGGCGTCACGCCCTGGGGCACCTGGCTGTCGGGTGAGGAAACCGACATCGGCTACATCTGGGAGGCCGATCCCTTCGACACCACCGGCCTCTCGGCCACGCGCTGGGACGGCTGCGGCACCTTCACCCACGAAGCGGCGACGGTGGATGCCACGACCAACATCTTCTATCTCACCGAAGACATGGGCGACGGCGCTTTCTATCGCTTTGTGCCGACCACGCCCAACGTTGGCGGCCGGCCCGGCGCGGCCGGGGTCTTGCAGGCCATGAAGGTGGCGGTGGCGCAGGACGTGGTCGATGCCGACAACGCGCGCGGCCCCTGGGCCGTGACCTGGGTGGACATCGCCAACCCCAACCCGCTGCAACTGCCAGAGCTGCCGGCGGCACTCCAGCCGCAGACGCCGACCCGCATCCAGGGCCAGGCACTGGGGGCAACGCAATTCCACGGCGGCGAGGGCATCTGGTGGCAGAACGGCATCGTCTACTTCACCACCAAGGGCGATCGCAGCGTGTGGGCGCATGACGTCGCTGCACAGACGCTGGAGCTGATCTACAACGACTTCTTCTTTCAGCCCAGCCCCATCATCGATTCGGTGGACAACATCGTGATGACGCCCGGTGGCGACATCGTCATCGTCGAGGACAAGAGCGACGCCAACCAGCAGGCCACGGCCATCCAGCGCGACGGCCGCATCGGCGTACTGGTGCAGCTGGTGGGGCAGGAGGGTTCTGAAGTCACCGGCCCCGCGTTCTCGCCGGATGGCCGCTTCTTCTACTTCAGCAGCCAGCGCGGGCCGGGGGCGAATGGCACGACCGGCACGGCGGGCATTACCTATTGCATCGAAGGCCCGTGGTTCACACCCTGAAGCTCAGGGTGTGATGCGCGCCAGCGGCGCCGGTGCGCCTTCGCTGGTGATATAGACGGCGTCGCGCCGGCCTCGAATGAAGGTGCCGGCCTCGATCTGCGAGTAGTCGGGTAGATCGAAGCTGGTCGGTGCTTTGGCAAAAGCCTGCGCCCAGCTCTCGCCAGGCGCGCGATCCCAGAAATAACCGGTGATCAGGCTCGCGGCATAGGCGCGGTCGAGCGCGTCGTCGAAGTCCATCGCCGTGATCCAGTTGAAGGAATCGACATTGCCCATGTAGTCCGCTGGCGCGCGGGGCACATTGATCGCGCCCAGATTGCTCATCAGCGGGAAGAGCGCCGTGGGCAGAGCCAGCGAGAAGCTGTAGAGCGTCGGCTTCGCATCGCGCTTGCTGATCACATAGGCGGTGTTCTCGACGCCATCGACAGCCAGCGATTCGTTGTCGCGCGGGCCCTCGGGATAGGCGACGTTGTAGATGCCGGTCGGGGTGGCGCTCAACATCTCTATGTCGGTGCCGCCAGCGAGCACCGGCTCTTCCACGCGATAGAACGTGATCACGGGGCGGAACGCGCTGTTGTCGCCCATGTCGCCGATCAGCAGGTACGGCGTGCCGCCGTTGCTGTAGCTGGCCAGGTCTTCCCAGTCGAGATTGGCAGGCGCGCCGGTGATGCTCAGCGTGGCCACATGCCTGCCCTCGGTGGTGATGGCATATAGCTCGGTGGCACCGCCGGAGTCGTTGAGCGTCCACAGCACATCGTCGCGCCGCTGCGAGCGGGCGAGGCCGCTGGACTCGTTGATGAGGGGATCATCGACCGTGTATTCGACGAGCCGAGGCTCGGCAGGCGTCGTCGGCTCTGCGGGCGTGCCCGGCGCGGGAATCACTGGCGTTGCGGGTGCCAGCGGTGCTGCGGAATCGCTGCAGGCGGCGAGCACAAGGCCGGCACTGCCGATCCAAAACGCTGCTGCCCAGGTCTTGATCTGCTTCATTGGTCACGCTCCAAAAATCGAGCGCGACAATGCCAAGGCACTGGGTCAGCGTGATGACAAAAAAAGCCGACTCGCGCCGGCTTTTCAGGTTCTGTTTACAGACTCAGATGGTGCGCGCGATCAGCTCTTTCATGATCTCGTTGGTGCCGCCATAGATACGCTGGGCGCGCGCGTCGATCCAGGCACGGGCGACCGGATACTCCAGCATGTAGCCGTAGCCGCCGTGCAGCTGCACGCACTCGTCGATGACCTTGCACATGAGATCCGAAGTCCAATACTTGGCGGTCGCCGCGTCGTCGACACCGAGTTTTTTCTTCAGAGTGAGCTCGATGCAGCGATCGACATACACGCGCGCTATGGCCAGCTCGGCCTTCATCTCTGCCAGCTTGAAGCGGGTGTTCTGAAACGAGCCCACCGGCTTGCCGAACACCTTGCGGCTCTTGGTGTATTCGATGGTGTGCTTAAGTGCGGCCTCGGCACCGGCGACGCTGGTGATCGCGATCATCAGGCGCTCCCAGGCCAGTTCCTGCATCAGCATGATGAAGCCCATGCCCTCGCGACCACCGAGCAGATTGGCCTTGGGCACGCGCACATTGTTGAAGAACAGCTCGCAGGTGTCCTGCGACTTCATGCCCACCTTGTTGAGCGGCTTGCCCTTGCTGAAACCTTCACTCGCGGCCTCGACGATCAGCAGCGAGATGTCTTTCGCACCCTCACCGCTGTTGCCGGTTTTCGCGACGACGACGACCAGATCGCAGAGGTAGCCATTGGTGATGAAAATCTTGCTGCCGTTCAACACGTAATCGTCGCCATCGAGCACGGCGGTGGTCTTCACCGCCTGCAGGTCCGAGCCGGTGCCGGGCTCGGTCATGGCGATGGCACCCACCAGCTCGCCGGTCGCCATCTTCGGCAGGTAGTGGGCCTTCTGCTCTTTGGTGCCGAAGTTGTTGATGTAGGGCGCGACGATATCGCTGTGCAGCGAGAAGCCCACCCCGCTGTCGCCGGCGTAGCTCTGCTCCTCCATCAGGATCGCGCTATAGCTGCGATCGACTGCGAGACCGCCGTATTCCTCCGGCATGGTCACGCAGAGCAGACCCATTTCGCCCGCCTTGTTCCAAAGGCCGCGATCCACATGCTGCTGTGCTTCCCAAGCCTCGCGATGTGGCACCACTTCTTCGGCAAAGAAGCGCTTCACGGTCTTGCGGAAGTCTTCGTGCTCGGCGGTAAAAATTGTTCTTGGGATCATGCAAAAAAACTCCAGAAGGGCGTAGGTCAAATCAAAATTGGGCTTGATCCTACGGGCTTTGGAGCCCCTGCTGTCAATCGGTAATCTGACGTTCCGCGGTAGCCTGGATTACACCTTGTCGGCTGGCGCATCGAGTTTGAGCGCTTCCCATCCCACCAAGCCCAGCTTCTTCAGGGTTTCGATGTTGCGCCGCGGGATGTCATCCACATCCGGGTAGCTCTCGACCGCCTGTTCGATGGAGTCTTCCCGCAGCAGATGCAGCAGCGGGTAGGGCGCGCGATTGGTGTAGTTCTCGATGTCGTCGGCCTCGGTGCCAGCAAATTGATACTGCGGATGAAAGCTCGCGACCTGGATCACGCCGTCGAGACCGAGTGCATCGAGTGCGGCATCGGCGGCATCGAGGAAGTCGTTGTAGTCGAGAAAATCCGTCAGCGCCTGTGGGTGAATCAGCAGGGAGGTTTCGCACTCGGCAGGGTCGGCGGCGTGCAGGTCTTGCAGGGCCAGAATCAGATCGTCCAGCAGCGCCTCATCGGTGGTGGCAGTGCTGACGGTAAAGCGCACACGCTGCTTCACGGTGGCGGCCTTGGCGAAGGGACAGAGATTGAGGCCGATCACGACGCGTTCCAGCCACTGGCGCGTGGTGGCGATGATTTCTTCGTTGCTTGGGTTCGTCATACCAAAAGACTAGCAGCCTAAAATCCCGTCATGCCCGAACTGCCCGAAGTCGAAACCATCCGCCGCGGTGTGACGCCGCATGTCGTCGGCCGCACCATCGCCAAGGTGATCGTGCGCGACGCGCGTCTGCGCTGGCCGATCCCGCTGCACTTTGCCGCGTTTGCCGAAGGGCGGCGCGTAGTCAGCACCAGTCGGCGCGGCAAGTACTTGCTGCTGCATCTCGAACCCCTAGATGGCGCCAGCGACGACAAAATCATCATCCATCTCGGCATGTCGGGGCGCGTGTTTGTGCTCGATGCCAACCATGCCCTTCTGAAACATGATCACCTCGACCTCGTGCTCGACGATGGCCGTGTGCTGCGCTACCACGACCCCCGCCGCTTCGGCGCGGTGTTGCCGTGGCCCGCCAGCGATGGTGAGCACGCGCTGATGCAGACGATGGGGCCGGAGCCGTTTTCGGAGGCCTTCAACGGCGACTATTTGTTCGCAAAGTCGCGGGGCAAGACCACCGCGGTGAAAACATTTCTGATGGATGGCGGGGTGGTGGTCGGTGCCGGCAACATCTATGCGGCCGAGTCGTTGTTTCGCGCCAGCATCCGGCCCACCCGGCCGGCCGGCAAGGTCACCCGCGCCGAGTTCGCCCTGCTGGCAGCGAAGGTGCGCGAGGTGCTGCTGGAGGCCATCACCCAGGGCGGCACCACGTTGCGCGACTTTGCGGGCGCTGACGGTGCGGCCGGTTATTTCCAGCAGGACTTGTACGTGTATGGCCGCGAGGGCCTTCCTTGCCGCGTCTGCGGTATGCCGATCAAACTGGTGCGGCTGGGCAATCGCCAGAGTTGCTACTGCCCTCAGTGTCAGCGCTGAATGATTTGCTCTATTTCGTCATAGCGCCGACGGGTTAGGGTGCCGCACAAAATCTGGTGGAGACCAAAACGATGAGCCTGCTTGCCCAACCCCTGAAACTCGCCTGCGGTGCGACGTTGCCCAACCGCATCTGCAAATCGGCAATGACCGAAGGCTTGTCGGATGCGCGCCTGTTCGCCACCGAGCGCCACAACCGCGTCTATCGTGCCTGGAGCGAGGGCGGCGCAGGTCTGCTGATCACCGGCAACGTGATGATCGACAACCGCGTGATGGAGCGGCCGGGCAATGTCGCGATTGATCCGGTAGACAAGTTTGGGCCGGGCTTCGAGGGCTTCGAGCGGCTCAAGGCCTATGCCGCCGCTGGCACCGTAGCGGGTAATCACCTGTGGATGCAGATCAGCCACGCAGGTCGGCAATCGCCTTGGTATGTAGCGAAAGAGCCGCTGGCGCCGAGCGAGGTGCAGCTCGACCTAATGGGCAATTACAAGAAGCCTCGCGCGATGCGCGAGGACGAGATCCTCGACTTCATCCAGCGCTTCGCCAATGTCGCCCGCGTCGCCCGTGAAGCTGGCTTTACCGGCGCACAGATTCACTCCGCTCACGGTTATCTGCTGTCGAGCTTCCTCTCGCCGGTGACCAACACCCGCACCGATGCCTGGGGCGGCTCGCTGGAGAATCGCTCGCGTTTCTTGATCGAGACGCTGCGCGCCACACGCAAGGCCGTGGGCAGCGACTTTCCGCTGGCTATCAAGCTCAACTCGGATGACTTCCGTCGCGGCGGCTTCACTTTCGATGAGTGCCTGCAGTTGATCGAGATGCTCAACGCCGAGACGCTCGATCTCATCGAGATTTCGGGCGGTACCTACGAGCAGCCGAAGCTGCTCGGTGCCGATGGCCGCAGTGAAGATGCGATGCCACTCAAGCAGAGCACCGTGAAACGCGAGGCGTATTTTCTCGAATACGCCAAGGCGATTCGTCAGGTTGCAAAGATGCCCATACTCATGCCCGGCGGCTTTCGCAACCGCCTGGCGATGGAGGCGGCATTGGAGAGCGGCGATGTCGATGTCATCGGCCTGGCGCGCCCGCTGTGCACCATGCCCGACCTGCCTAAGAAGCTGCTGGCCGGCATCATCGAGGAGGCTCCCGCCCACGAGCGCGAACACGCAACCCAGAGCAAGAACTTCATCACCAAGCTCATCAACCTGCTGGGGCAGATGGGCTGGTATTACGCCCACATCGAAGACCTGGCCGACGGCAAGCCGATCAAGCTCGACCGCAGCATCTTCGCGGCCTTCGTGCGCTACCTGAAAAACGAATACGCGAACGCGTGGCGCATGCAGCGGTCATAAGAGCGTCTTTTCTGGAGACCTCACCATGAAAAAAGTCGCCCTGCTAATTCTCATCGCCGCTTGCATCGGCGCTGGTGGCGTGCGCGCTGATCCTGCTGCTGCCACGTCGACGGCCGACACCAAAGGCAAGGCCGCGTCACAGAAGACGCGCTGTGAACCGCCTGCGGGCAGCCGTATCAATAGCCAGCCCGACGCCAAGGGCAATTGCCCCAGCGGGTCGGCGTTGGTGCGCACCTACTCGACGGATGAACTCAAGAGCACCGGCCAAACCGATCTCGGCCAGGCTCTGCAGCAGCTGGACCCGGCAATCGGCCGCTCTCACTAGCCGCTACACACTGCACGGCGCTCAGTTGAGCGCGCTAGGCACCGCGAGTCGGAAGGGTGTGATGTGCACGTCGAAGGTTTCGTCGGTTTCGATCACCCGCATCTCGTATTCGCCGTGCATGGTGCCCACGGGCGTGTCGAGTGGGCAGCCGCTGGTGTAGTGAAACTCCGCACCCGGCTCCAGCTCGGGCTGCTGGCCGATCACACCGGCACCTCGCACTTCGTCCACCTCGCCTTCGCCATTGGTGATGACCCAGTGACGATTGAGCAGTTGCACCGCCTGCTTGCCCTCGTTGCGCAGGATGACGTGATAGGCGAACAACCAGCGGCCCGCATCCGGCGACGATTGCTCGGGCAGATATTCAGGCGTGACAATGACGCGCACGCCGCGGGTGAGGGTGTTGCTCATTACATGAAACCTGCGGTGAGCTGCGCTTCTTCGCTCATCATCTCGCGCGTCCACGGCGGATCGAAGGTGAGTTCCACATCCACCTCGTTCACCTTGGGCACCTGCTTGACCTTGGTCTTCACGTCTTCGACCAGGATGTCGCCCATGCCGCAGCCGGGCGCGGTCAATGTCATGCGGATGCTGGCACGGCGCTCGGCGTCGGTTGCGCCGGGCAGCACGTGGCAGTCGTAGACCAGGCCGAGGTTGACGATATCAATCGGGATTTCGGGGTCGAAGACGGTCTTGAGCTGCGCCCACACGGCCAGCTCGATCTCCTTGTCTGTGGCGTTCTCGGGGATCTCGATGCCCTTGGCCTTGGCCTTGCCCAGCGCGTCGGCATCAGCCCCATCAATGCGGAAAAGATGCCCCTGCACCTGCACCGTGTAGCTGCCACCCAGCGCCTGCGTGATGTGCGCCACGGCGGCTTCGGGCAACTCGACCTTCGTGCCTTGGGGAATAAGCACGCCGATCACGTCCCGGGTGAGGGTGACGGTTTCTTGGTCGTGGCTGGTGCTCATGGCGATGCGGACAAAAGTTTGAAGGCGGCGCATGTTACCGCTTGCCGAAAGATGGGGCCGCAGTCATTCATCTCAATGCGCTAGCCTTTCGGCTCCCAACAGAGGATTTCACCATGCGCCGTCTGCCAATCGCCGTTGCCTTACTCGCTTTTTCGTTTGCCGCTTCGGCTGCCGAATTGGCGCCGCGCGTGGTGCAGGTGACGGGTCAGGGCGAGGCGACCGTTGCCCCTGACCGCGCACGCTTGTCGATGGCGATCGAGGCCCGCAACGTCGATCTGCGAGCTGCCGAGACCAAAGTCAACGACGGCACCCGCGCCGTCCTCAAAGAGCTGAAAGGTCTGGGCCTGAAGGATGAGGACATCTCCACCGCAGGTTATTCGGTCAACCCGGAATACGACTGGGTGGATAACCAGCAGAAGTTTCGCGCCTACTTCGCGCGCCGCGAGATCAACGTGACCGTGCGCAATCTCGACAAGGTGGGCGACGTGCTGCTGCGACTGACCAAGGCCGGTGTGAACCAAATCAATGCGCCGGTGCTGGAGTCCAGCAAGATGAAAGAGACCGAACGCACGGCGCTTTCGCGTGCCGTGGCGGACGCCGCCGCGCAGGCCGGCGTGATCGCCGAAGGCCTGAGCCTGAAACTGGGCCTGCCGCGCACCGTCAACGCCAGCAGCCAGGCCTACAACCCGCCGGTGCCGATGCCGCGCCTGATGGCGATGAAGGCCTCCAGTGATGCCGCGCCTGAGATGTCGGGCAACGAGCAGACCGGCTTCAGCGCCGGGCTGATCCGTGCCACATCAACCCTCACCGCCGAGTTCGAGTTGCTGCCCTGATTGCTGGGCAGCAGCCGCGCTAGCGATTGAGCTCGACCCAGAGCAGGAACAAGCTTAAGCAGCCGGCGTAGAAGAACGTCACGCCCATGGCGCCCAGCACTTTCTGCCAGCGCGGTGACATGGTGGTCGCGCGCCACATCCACAGCGTGGCGACGCAAAGCAATGCCTCCGGGATGAGCGGATACAAAGCGAAGCCGGCGAACATGCGCACGTTGACGGCGTGCCAGAGGTTGAGCGGTCGCGCGGCCCACTCCCAGATGATGAACAGCGCCAAGCCCAGCAGTGCCGCAGTGAGATACGACCATTTGCGCGGCATGGCCGAGGCGAACAGGCTCACCGGCCACAGCAGCATGATCCACAGCCCGGCGAAATAGACCGGCACCACGTTGGCGAACTTGGGTACACCATGGTCGGGGAACACCAGCGTGCCCATGCGCTTGACCAGCATCCAGTCCGCCATGGGCAGTGTGAAGCTCAGCGGCAGCAGAAACACCCAGAGCAGATACCACTGGCGGTGCCCGCGCCAGTTGGCGATGGCGGGCAGCAGGATGTTGTAGACCGCTGCGAGAATCAGGATCGCACGACCCAGCGACTTGTCCGGCACGCCGATGGCCACCGGCACCGCCACCAGAAAAAAGGCGATGTGAAACCACAGCGCATCGCGTAGCGAGGTGGCTGAAGGGCGGGTGTCGATCATTGGGGCTCCATTACGTTTTTTGGTTTTGTGTCGCGCATGGTCGCACCGCGCAGGCGTGTCGTCATGCAGCCGCGCCCGGGCAATGGCAGAATTGCGCACTTTCCCGCCAGTCATGGCACCACAGAAGGCCTCCCGTGCCGGAAAGTCACAGCAGCAAACCTCTCGTCGGCATCATCATGGGCTCCCGCTCGGACTGGGACACCATGCAGCACGCCGTGCAAACGCTGCTGGATCTCGGCGTGCCGCACGAGGCGCGCGTGGTGTCTGCGCATCGCACGCCCGACCTGCTGTTTGACTACGCCGAGGCCGCTGCGGGGCGTGGTTTGAAGATCATCATTGCCGGTGCCGGCGGCGCTGCCCACCTGCCCGGCATGTGTGCTGCCAAGACACGCTTGCCGGTGCTCGGCGTGCCAGTGCAGAGCAAGGCGCTCAACGGGCTCGACTCGCTGCTCTCAATCGTGCAGATGCCGGCGGGCATCCCTGTTGGCACGGTCGCCATTGGTCGCGCGGGTGCGATCAACGCGGCGTTGTTCGCCGCCGCCGTGCTGGCCAATGAAGATGCCGCACTGGCCGAGCGGCTCGACCACTTTCGTAGCGAACAGACTCGCAAGGTGCTGGAAGACGCACCGCTGGAATTGCCGAAACTTCCATGAAAATTGGCATCTTGGGCGCAGGGCAGTTGGGTCGCATGCTCGCGCTGGCGGGCTACCCGCTCGACTTCGATTTCGTGTTTCTCGATCCGGCCACCGAAGCCTGCGCAGCACCTCTCGGTACGCACATCAAGGCGGATTTTGACGACGAGCGTGCGCTGCAGGAGTTCTGCGTCAGCGTCGATGTCGCCACCTTCGAGTTTGAGAATGTGTCTGCGCATTCGGCCGAGTTCGTAGCAGCCCGCATCCCGCTCTATCCGGCGCCCAAGGCGCTGACGGCGGGGCAGGATCGTCTGCACGAGAAAAAGCTGTTCGCCCAACTGGCCGTACCGGTGCCCGGCAACATCGCCGTCAGCTCGCTGGATGGCTTGCGCCTGGCGGTGGATCACCTGGGCCTGCCGTGCGTGCTCAAGACGCGGCGCATGGGCTACGACGGCAAGGGGCAGGCCGTGCTGCGCGCAACCGAAGACCTTGCACCGGCCTGGGACAAGCTCGGCAGCCAGCCGCTAATCCTCGAAGAGTTCATCCCCTTCGAGCGCGAAGTGAGCTGCCTCGCCGTGCGCGCGCAAAATGGCGAGATGCGCTTTTATCCGCTGGTGGAAAACGTGCACCGCGACGGCATCCTGCGCACAGCCATCCCAACCGAGAACGACCCGCTGCAAGCCGAGGGTGAGGACTACGCACGCCGCGTGGCCGAGCATCTCGACTATGTGGGCGTGATGGCGTTCGAGTTCTTTGTCGCGGGCGGCAAGCTGCTGGCCAACGAGATCGCGCCGCGCGTGCACAACTCCGGGCACTGGAGCATCGAGGGCGCGGCGTGCTCGCAGTTCGAGAACCATCTACGCGCCGTCGCTGGCCTGCCATTGGGCAGCACTGCGCTGCGGGGCGCGACGGCCATGGTCAATCTCATCGGCAGCGCACCGTCCACGCCTGCACTGGCGGCACTGGACGGCGTGCATGTGCACAGCTACGGCAAGACACCCAAGCCGCAACGCAAGATCGGTCACGTTACCGTCACCGCGCCCACGCGGGAAGCATTGATGGCGCGCCTGGCCCCTGTACAAGCTTTGGTGGAGCAGCACGCGCAGTAGCGTCCGTTCATCGTGCCTTGCCCGGATGCGTTGGTAGCTGATGAACTGCGGCTGCAACGTCAGGCGAGATCAGGCAGCATTGCGCACGGTTTTTTTAACGCAAGGACGTGCCATGGCCGACGCAAGCTCCCCCGCAGCTACCCAGACCCTCGACATCCTCATCATCGGTGCCGGTGTCTCCGGCGTCGGCATGGCCTGCCACTTGCGCAAGGAGTGCCCGAGCAAGAGTCTGTTGATTCTCGAACGCCGCGCTGAAATCGGCGGCACCTGGGATCTGTTCCGCTATCCGGGCATCCGCTCCGATTCGGACATGATGACCTTCGGCTATCGCTTCGCGCCGTGGATCAAGCCGCAGATCCTCGCTGATGGCGGCTCGATCAAGGGCTATGTGACGAAGACGGCCGCAGCCAACGGCATCACCGAGCGCATCCGTTTTGGCCGCAAGGCGATCTCGGCTAGCTGGTCCAGTGAGACCGCGCTGTGGACGGTGCAAGTCGGCATTGAAGGTAGCGGCGAGAAAGAGGTCTACCAGACGCGCTTTCTGCTCGGCTGCACCGGCTATTACAACTACGACGAAGGCTTCAAGCCGCATTTCGAGGGCGAGAAGAGCTTCAAGGGCCAGATCATTCACCCGCAGCAGTGGCCCAAGAACCTGGACTACAGCGGCAAGCGCGTGGTGGTGATCGGCAGCGGTGCGACGGCCGTGACCTTGGTGCCCGCGATGGTCGACAAGGCCGCGCATGTGACGATGGTACAGCGTTCACCCAGCTATTTTTTGCCCATCCCCTCGATGGATCGTGTCTCGCAGCTGATGCAGAAAGTGATGCCGGATAAGTGGGTCTATCGCATCACCCGCGCCCGCAACGTCGCTTTCCAGCAGTTCGTCTACCAGGCCGCCAAGCGTCGCCCCAAGGCGATGAAGCGCTTCCTGCTCGGCACCGCCAAGAAACAGCTTCAGGGCAAGGTGGACATGCGCCATTTCACGCCGCGCTACGAGCCTTGGGATCAGCGCCTCTGCGTCATCCCGGACGGTGATCTGTTCCGCGTATTGCGCGAGGGCAAGGCCTCCATCGCCACCGACCACATCGAGCGCTTCACGCCCAAGGGCTTGAAGCTCGCCAGCGGCGAAGAGATCGAAGCCGACATCATCATCACCGCTACAGGATTGGACTTGCAGATGTTCGGCGGCATGGCGCTCGACGTCGATGGCGCTGCGGTAAAGCCGGGCGAGGGCATGATGTATAAGGCCGTGATGCTGCAAGGCCTGCCCAACACCGCGATGGTGTTCGGCTACATCAATGCCTCGTGGACGCTCAAGGCCGACCTCTCTGCCGAGTTCGTCTGCCGCCTTGTCAACCACATGGATGCCGAGAACTATCAGCAGGTCACCCCGGTAGCTGGCACCGACGAGATCACCGAAGACACCATGATGGGCAGTCTCGCCTCCGGCTACGTGAAGCGCGCCGCGCATCTGTTGCCGCGGCAGGGCAAGACCGGCCATTGGCAGGTGGCGCACAACTACAAGACCGACACCGCGCTGCTGCGCGATGCGCCGGTTGCTGATGAGGGCTTAGAGTTCCGCCGCGTCGCTCAGGCTACAGGCAAGGCACGCAAGTAGAGCGCTACAGCTTCAGCTCCGCTTTCACTTCTTTCCAGAGCAGCCGATACGCCTCGGCGGCCGGGTGGTCGCTGGCGTAATCCTCCACCGGCGCCTTGTGCTCACCCATTTTCTCGACCACGGTCGAGTACGGAATCACCGCGCGCAACAGCTTGGGCATGGACTTCGGCGGGGCTTCGATCAGCGCCTTGTGTAGCCCGCGACGGCGATCGGCCAACGACCAGAAGGCCCTGAGTTTGTCACGCGGCAGCTTGTGCTCTCCGAAGTGATCCAGCAGCTGCTTGAGCGCGCGTAGCGAGAGGTGCGTGGGTACCGTGGGCAGCAGCACGCGATCCGCCGCCGCGAAAATGTTTTCTGCGAGGTGCGAGAGACTCGG
This sequence comes from Stagnimonas sp., assembly GCA_965279705.1. Classification (GTDB taxonomy): domain Bacteria; phylum Pseudomonadota; class Gammaproteobacteria; order Nevskiales; family Nevskiaceae; genus Stagnimonas. The sequence continues at coordinate 177,777 of OZ257257.1, read as the reverse complement.
TGGGCAGTCGAGCACACAGAGGGCGTAGTGCTCGCTGAGAGGCTTGAGGAGCTGCTTCAGCGTGTCGGGGTCGTCCTTGCGCAGCCAGGTGTCGAGATGGCGCGTGGTGAGGTCTGCGGGGATCAGGGACAGATTGCTGCGGCCGGTCTCCTGCACCCAGTCGCCTATGGGCGCTGAGCCGCTCCACAGCGCCTTGGGCTTGCCGGCGTCGACGAGTGTCGCTGAAAGCGTCCAGCTCGCCGCACCTTGCGGGTCGAGATCCCACAACACCGTCGGGATGCGCGCCCGTGCTGCCAGGCAGGCGATGTTGACCGCAGCGGCAGTTTTGCCGACGCCGCCTTTCAAGTGATACAGCGCGAGTGTTTTCATCGGCCGCCCCCTATTGGATGCGGCCGATTATGCCGCCTCACACGTCGAGATTGCCCACCAGCAGCGCATGCTTCTCGATGAACTCACGCCGCGGTTCCACGTCTTCGCCCATCAGCGTCGTGAAGATGAGATCAGCGGCAATCGCATCCTCGATGCCCACCTTCACCAGACGGCGGTTGAGCGGGTCGAGCGTGGTCTCGTGCAGCTGCTCGGGGTTCATTTCACCCAGGCCCTTGTAGCGCTGCACGTGCAGGCCGCGCGAGGCTTCCTTGAGCAGCCAGTCGTAGGTTTGCGTAAAGCTCGACACCGCCATCTCACGATTGCCGCGCTTGATGCTGCCGCCTGCGCCTTCGAGCGGGCGCACGACTTCGTTGAAGGCAACGAGGCGGCGGTAGTCGCCACCGACGAAGAAGTCTTCGTTGAAATTGACCGTGTGCTCGGCGCCATGCTGATGGCGGGTGATGGCCAGCAGCGGGGCGCTCTCGCCCAGACGCGCCTGCACCGTGTAACGGCCGTTGAGCAGGCCGTGGGTGTTGAGGTCGGCGTAGAACTTTTCGGCCCAGCCGGCGAGCGCTGTGGCCTCGGTAGGCACTGGCGCATGCACCCGCAGGCGTTCGAGCATGAAGGCGTCGTAGCGGCGGCCCAGGCGAGCCATGGCATCGCTGATGGTGGCGTGTTCCTCCATCAGGTCTTTCAGGCGCTCGGGCGTTTGTGCGGCGGCCCCGGCCTTGGGGATGTAGGTCGCGTCATCGACCGCATTGCTCAGCAACCAGCGGCTGAAAGCGTGATCATCCTTGACGTAACTCTCTGATTTTCCTGACTTTACCTTGTAGAGCGGCGGCTGGGCGATGTAGATGTGGCCGGCCTCGACGATCGGCAGCATGTGGCGGTAGAAGAAGGTCAGCAGCAGGGTGCGGATGTGCGCGCCGTCGACGTCAGCATCGGTCATGATGATGATGCGGTGGTAGCGCAAGTTCTCGGGCTTGAAGTCCTCGCGGCCAATGCCGCAGCCAAGCGCGGTGATGAGGGTGCCGACTTCGGCCGAGCTGAGCATTTTTTCAAGACGCGCACGCTCCACGTTCAGGATCTTGCCCTTGAGCGGCAGGATGGCCTGAAAGTGACGGTCTCGACCCTGCTTGGCGCTGCCGCCTGCGGAGTCGCCCTCGACCAAGAACAGCTCGGACTTGGCCGGGTCCTTTTCCTGGCAATCGGCGAGCTTGCCGGGCAGGCCGGCGATGTCGAGCACGCCCTTGCGGCGGGTCATTTCACGGGCCTTCTTGGCGGCCTCGCGAGCGCGGGCGGCATCGATCATCTTCCCGGCAATGGCGCGGGCTTCCTTGGGATTTTCGATCAGGAAATTGCCGAAGGATTCGGCCATCGCACCGGCAACGGCCGGCATGACTTCCTCCGTCACGAGCTTGTCCTTGGTCTGGCTAGAAAAGCGCGGCTCCGGCACTTTCACCGAGATCACGGCCGTCAAACCTTCGCGCGAGTCTTCACCGGCGAAATCGACCTTCTCCTTTTTGCCGAGGCCTTCTTTCTCAATGTAGGCGTTGAGGCAGCGAGTCAGCGAAGAACGAAATCCTGAGAGGTGAGTACCGCCATCGCGCTGCGGAATGTTGTTGGTGAAGCACATCACCGACTCGGTGTAGGAATCGTTCCACTGAAGCGCGACTTCAACTGTGACACGGTCCTGCTGATTGCTGAAATTGACGATGGTGGGATGCACCGCCGTCTTGCCCTTGTTGAGGTATTCGACGAAAGCCTGGATGCCACCCTTGAACTCAAAGATGTCCTCACGGCCGGTCGCCTCCTCGAACAGGCGGATACGCACGCCGGAGTTGAGAAAGGACAACTCGCGCAGACGGCGCGCAAGAATCTCGTAGTGAAACTCGGTGAGCTTGAAGATGCTGGCATCTGGCCAGAAGCGCACTTCGGTACCCTTGCGCGGGCTCTTGCCGATCTGGGCCAAGGGGGCCACCGGCTTGCCGCAAGCGTATTCCTGCGTATAAGCGTCGCCATCGCGCCAGATATTGAGGATGAGCTTGGCAGACAGCGCATTCACGGCTGAGACGCCAACGCCATGCAGGCCACCAGAAACCTTGTAGCTATTCTGGTTGAACTTACCACCGGCGTGCAGTACGGTCATGATGACCTCGGCAGCGCTGACGTTGAACTTGGGATGGTTGTCGACTGGAATACCGCGCCCGTTGTCGGTCACCGTGATGCTGCCATCGGTGTGCATCGAGACGCTGATCTCGGAGCAATGGCCAGCCAAGGCTTCGTCAATGGAGTTGTCCACCACCTCGAACACCAGATGGTGCAGGCCCGAGCCGTCATCCGTGTTCCCGATATACATGCCAGGGCGCTTGCGCACTGCTTCGAGGCCCTCCAAGGCTTGAATGCTGGAGGCGTCGTATTTGGTTTCTTCGTTGGACATGTTTGGTTCCATCAGGGTGCCAGCACTGGCACCACATGGCCGTGTTCTACGTGGAACACGGCGTAATCGGTTCTACTGGTGCCGGATGGCAACAGGGAATCACGCCATTCTAGCGACGTGACAAGGCTTTGTCCGGGGTATCTCAGCAGGGCTTTCAAGAGACGCTGCTGCCACTCGGTGGCGAGTTCGGCTTCGAGGTCATCCAGCAAGATAATGGGGGCTTGGCCGGTGATTTCACTGACCAGTTGCGCTTGGGCTAAGGCCATCGCTACAGCCAATAACTTCTGCTGGCCTCGGCTGACGAAGGCGCGTGCTTCGCGTTGCTCGAAGCGCACGCGCAGTTCGGCGCGGTGTGGACCAGCGTGAGTGAAGCCCATCTTGCGGTCGCCTTCATAGCCCTCCGCCAGCGCACCTTCCAGCCCCAGTTGCTCGTTCCAGCCCGACGACAGGCCAAAGCTGAAATGCTCGTTTTCCAGTAGCTCGGCTACCCAGCGCCGTGCAGATTGCTCCAGGACTTTGACGTGCGCCTGCCGCAATTGATGAAGCGCATTGGCGGTAGCGATGAACTCCGGGTTCCACACTTCAATCTCGGCCCTAGGCGAGCGTTGGCGTAGCGCCTGATTGCGCTGGCGCAGCGCACGTTCATGGCGACGCCAGAGCGTGAAGAAAGACGGTTCCACGTAGAACAATCCCCAGTCGAGATAGCGACGGCGGTAGACCGGGCCTTCTTCAAATACGCGATGCAGTTGGCGATCGACCAACACCACGGGGATCGCCTGTGCCAGTTCTCGGCGGTTGCTGGCTTCGGTCAACCGTCGAATGGTGACTTCGCCACTCTTGATGGCGGTCGTCCATTGCGTCGCAGGGTTCTTGGGATCGTGCTCAATCCAGAGCGAGACACTAGCGGAGTGCTGCTTCTCCAGCACCACCTCATCCAGTCGGCGAGCACGGAAGCTGGTGGCACGAGCGCCGAAGTAGGCGGCTTCCAGCAGGCTGGTCTTGCCCGAGGCATTTGCCCCGTGCAGCACCGTGAGGTGCGGGTGTGGCTCAAAGGCCGCCGACTCGAACCGCCGAAATGACTCTGCGGTGAGCCGCGTGATCTTCATCAAAAACGCAATGCGCCCTTAGAGGCGCATCGGCATCACGACGTATTTGCTGTGCGTGGTCTCACCCGTCTCGAACAGAAGGCCGCTGGCATCGGGGCCGCGCAGTTCCATGATGAAATTGTCGGTGGTCATCGCATCGAGCGCGTCGAGTAGATAAGTGACGTTGAAGCCAATCTCCATCGGCTCGCCTTCAAGGGCGACTTCGACTTCTTCCTCGGCTTCTTCGCGTTCCGGATTCTGCGTTTGGATGCGTAGGGTGCTGCCTTCCAACTGAAGACGTACGCCGCGGAACTTCTCATTGGAGAGAATCGCGGCGCGCGACAGCGCCGAGCGCACGCTGACCCGACCACCTTCGACCCGGCGATCCTGCGACTCCGGCACCACGCGCTCATAGTCAGGGAAACGTCCATCAATGAGCTTGGAGGTGATGCGCAGATTGGTGAGCTGCACCTGGATCTGCCCACCACCGATGCCTAGCGTGACGGGTGCATCGCCGCCATCAAGCAGGCGCGCCAGTTCGAGCACGGCCTTGCGCGGCAGGATCAGTTGCATCTCCTCCGCGATGCCGGTCTCCATCACCAGTTCCGAAAGGGCCAGACGATGGCCATCGGTTGCGACCGCACGCACGAAGTTGGGACCAACGTGCAGCAGCATGCCGTTGAGGTAATAGCGCACGTCCTGCTGCGCCATGGCGAACGAGACGCGGTTGATCAGATCACGCAGCTGTTTGTGGGTCAGCGTCAGGTGGGTCTCGGCCTGCACACCACCGAGCGAGGGAAACTCATCAGCCGAGAGCGTAGCGAGTGCAAAGCGGCTTTTGCCGGAGCGCACCGTCATGCGGGATTCGTCGGTGGACTCGAAGCTGATCTCTGCGCCTTCAGGCAGACCACGCAGGATGTCGTGCAGCTTGCGCGCCGGGGCGGTGAGCTTGCCGGCCTTGAGGTTCTGCACGGGGATCGAGACTTCCATCTCGATCTCGAGATCGGTCGCGCGCACCATCAATTCGGCGTCGCGGGCTTCGAGCAAGACATTACTGAGGATCGGCAGCGTCTGACGTCGTTCGACCACGCCCACCACCGTGGACAGTGCGCCCAGAAGCTCATTGCGGACGTGGATAATGTGCATGTAATAAATCCTTTCTTAATAATATTAAGGCGCGTGGTTTTTTGTGGAAGAAACCTAAAGCGTCAATTAAATCAATTAGTTGCAGACAAAAATAAGACCTTTGATGCCGTGCGCCAAGCTGCTGAACAGCTATGGACAGACGGTGGATAAGTTCGAGATGACGATCTATTGGCAGCTTATCCACAAGCTATACAAAGTGCATCCGGTCACTTGTCCTCAGGTTGTCAGCTTGCGCAGCAGATTGGCGTAGTCCTCCCGCACACGAACGTCCGACTCCCTCAATTCCGCCACTTTGCGGTGAGCGTGCAGCACGGTAGTGTGGTCTTTGCCGAAAGAATCACCAATTTCGGTGAAGCTGTGCTGGGTCAGTTCTTTCGCCAGAGACATCGCGATCTGCCGAGGCCGCGCCAACATGCGGGTGCGGCGCACCGAGTTCAAGTCGGTAAGGCGGATGTTGAAGTAGCCAGCGACCTCCTTCTTGATGTTGTCGAGCGTGATGGCGCGATCGTAGACAGCGAACATGTCGCGCAGGCTCTCGGTCGCAAATTCGGGAGTGACTGCTGTGCCGGACAACCGGGCACTGGCCACCAGGCGGTTGAGCGCGCCTTCCAGTTCGCGCACGTTGGAGCGCACACGGCGTGCGATCAGGAAGGCAACATCTTCCTTGAGCTTCAGACCCTGTTGTTCGGCCTTGGAGATGAGGATGGCGACACGGGTTTCGAGATCGGGTGATTCCACCGGCACCGACAAACCCCAGGCAAAGCGGGTTTTCAGGCGCTCGTCGAGGCCATCGAGTTCTTTCGGATAGCGATCGCAGGTCAGTACGATCTGCTTCTTGCCGTCGATCAAAGCATTGAAGGTATGGAAGAACTCTTCCTGCGTCCGCTCCTTGCCGGCAATGAAGTGGATATCGTCGATCAGCAGTGCGTCGGCCGTGCGGTAGTGGTTTTTGAACTCTTCCGCTCGCCCCAGCCGGATGGCCGAGGTGAACTGGTTGAGCCATTGCTCGGCGCCGACATAAACAATGCGTGCCTTCGGGTTACTGGCGAGGATGGCGTGACCGACGCCATGCATGAGATGGGTTTTGCCCAGACCTGAGTCCCCATAAATCAGCAGTGGGTTGTACTGGCCGCCAGGCATGCCGGCCACGTATTGCGAGGCTGCCCGCGCCTGTGAGTTGGATTTGCCCTCGATGAAGGCATCCAGCGTATAGCGTGGGTCGAGGCGGCTGCTGGCAAAGGCGCTGCTGCTGGGCGCGGCGATTTCTTCCTGTGCATCCGGTGCCACCACAGGGCGATTGGGTGCGCCGACGGTGACGTTGAGCGTCAGGTCGTAGCTCAGCAGTTCCGAAAGCACCTTGCGGATGGGGCCAACAAAATCACGGCGCACGCGGTCGCAGACGACACGATTGGGCGCAAGCAGGGTGAGCTGCTCGGTCGACAGCACCGGATGCAGAGGGCGGATAAAAGTATTGAAGTCGGATTCCGGCAACAAGGCTTCGAGCCGGCGCACGCAATCCAACCAGAGGGTTTCGCCAGACATCTCGTGCGTGCCGTTATTCAACTGTTGGGAGGGAAGTCTAGCCCTTCTGGCCGAGACCGCTCAATGAAGGTTTGCGGTCAGTAATGCACAAAACTTGCCCAGCGCGGCCGACTTGCTTAGACTTCGCGACCTTTTTTGCACCACCAAGGCGTCTTCCGATGTCCACCAAACGCACTTTTCAACCTTCCAACCTGCGCCGCGCCCGCGTGCATGGTTTCCGCGCTCGCATGGCAACCGTTGGTGGCCGACTCGTGCTGGCCCGCCGTCGTGCCAAGGGCCGCAAAAAACTGATCCCGTAAGCATTTCGCAGCAAGCGTGATGCACACGGCGCGCTTCACCAAGCGCGTCCGGTTGTTGAACGCGGCGCAGTTCGATGCCGTGTTCAAGCAGGGCCGCCGATTCACCGTTGGTGCTTTTACCGCGGTGATGGCGAGCAATGAACTGGGGTTCCCCCGGATCGGCTTTGCCTTCTCGAAAAAACATGCACCGCACTCGGTGCAGCGCAATCGCGTGCGCCGCATCCTGCGCGAGCAGTTTCGCTTACAGCAGGGTGCGCTGGCCCCGGTGGATCTGGTGCTGATGCTGCGCAGCAAGCTGCCCGCCGATGCAACCGTGGTCACCGCTGCTACCAACGACTTCTGGCTGCAGCTCGCCCGGCGATGCACCACGCGCTGACCCGCCTGCTGATCGGCTTGGTGCGTGGCTATCAGCTCGGCATCAGCCGTTGGCTGCCGGCGCGCTGTCGGTTTTATCCCAGCTGCTCGAACTACGCGCTGGAAGCATTGCAAAAATATGGGGCCGCGCGCGGCAGCTGGCTTGCCACCCGACGTCTTTGCCGCTGCCACCCTTTGAACCCCGGCGGGTATGATCCTGTGCCCTGATTTCCGTTGAGTGCGCCTGCGTCATTGAAAACCGCATCAAGCCCGCCACACTCACCTTCGCCTTTAACCGTTTCTTAATCTGCAGTCGCCCCATGGAAAACCGCCGTTTCTTCCTGTTCGCCGTGTTTGGCGCCTTGCTGTTCTTCACCTACCAGACCTGGAAAAAGGACTATCCGGCCAGTTTGATAGCGCCGGTCGCTGCTACCGCGACGCCTGCACCGATGGCAGCCCCCGGTGAAGACGCCCTGCCCGCTGCCGCTACCGCAGCGCCTACGGGTGCCATCAGCACCACCGAAACTACGACGCCTACCGCTGCCAGCACCGCGCGCATCGAGGTGCTGACTGACAAGCTGCTCGTCGAGATTTCTCTGGCGGGCGGTGACCTGCGTCGCGCCGAGTTGCTGGGCTATCCGGTCTCCAAAGACAAGCCGGAGGAAAATCTCGCCTTGCTGGACGACCGCGAGCCGCATTACTTCATCCTGCAAAGCGGCCTTGCCAGCACCGACAAGCCACTGATCTCGGCCAGCACCGTGTTCACTGTACCGGCCAGCCGCTTTGTGCTGGCTGAGGGCAGCAACACCATCGACGTGCCGTTGACCGTGACCGACGCCAATGGCCTGCAACTGACTAAGGTGTATCGCTTCACGCGCGGCAGCTACCAGATTGTGGTGACGCAGCTCGTCAACAACAGTAGTGCCGCCGTATTGCAGGCCTCGCCCTACGCGCGCCTGCAGCGCACGCCGGTGCGCGCCGGTTACGAGCCGCCGTTTTCGCAGACCTTCATCGGTGAAGGCTTTTACGAACAGAAAGAGCCGGGCAAATATCGCTTCAAGAAAATCAGCTTCGACAAGCTCACCAAAGAGCCTTTCGAGACGACGCAGACCGGTGGCTGGCTGGCGATGCTGCAGCACTATTTCGTTGCGGCTATCCTGCCGCCCGCAGGCGAGCAGGCCACGTTCTCCGGCAAGCCAAGCACGATCAAGGGTTACCTTGCGCAGTATCACGGCCCGCTCAAGGCCATCGAGCCGGGGCAGACTGGCACCTACACCACGCAGTTCTATGTCGGCCCCAAGCTGCAGGGCCTGCTCGAAGACGTGGCACCCGGCTTCGAGCTGACCGAGGACTACGGCATTCTGGCCCCCATCGCCAAGCCGCTGTTCTGGCTGATGAAGAAGCTGCACCAGTACACCGGCAACTGGGGCGTGGCGATCATCCTGTTGACGCTCTTGGTCAAGGGCTCAATGTACAAGTTGAGCGAAGCGCAATACCGCTCGATGGCGCGCATGAAGAAGTTCACGCCGCGCATCCAGGAAATCCGCGAGCGGTTTGCGGGCGATCGCGAGAAGCTCAACAAGGCAATGATGGAGCTCTACACCAAGGAGAAGTTCAACCCCTTGGCCGGCTGCTGGCCAATGCTGGTGCAGTTCCCAGTATTCATTGCGCTCTACTGGGTGCTCAATGAATCGGTCGAACTTCGCCAGGCCGACTTCGCCTTGTGGCTCACCGATCTTTCCTCGCCTGATCCGTTCTACGTGCTGCCGGTGTTGTTCGGCATCTCGATGTGGCTGCAGCAGAAGCTCGGTGGCCAGATGGCGACGATGGACCCGATGCAGCAGCGCATGATGCAGTTCATGCCCATCGCGCTTACAGCCTTCTTCGCGTTCTTCCCTGCCGGTCTCGTGCTTTACTGGTTTGTCAGCAACCTCATCAGCATTACCCAGCAGTGGTTCATCACCAAGAAAATCGAGAACGAACCGGCCAAGGTCATCGTAGCCAAGCGCTAACCGCGCCGCGCACGGAGACCATCGCAGCGGTCGCCACCGCCGCGGGTCGAGGTGCGCTGGGGATCGTGCGGCTGTCCGGGCCACAGGCCTTCCTTATCGCGCAGGCAGTGGCAGGCTCTCTTCCTGCGCCGCGCCAAGCAGGTCTGCGGCACTTTCGCGATGCGACCGGTGCGGTACTCGACCAAGGCTTGGTGCTCTGTTTTGCCGGCCCTGCCTCCTTCACCGGCGAGGATGTGGTGGAGCTGCAAGGCCACGGTGGCCCGGTGGTGCTCGCAGCGCTGCTCGCCACCCTGGTCGAACACGGTGCCCGCATCGCCCAGCCGGGCGAGTTCTCCGAACGCGCCTTTCTCAATGGCCGCATTGATCTCGTGCAGGCAGAAGCCATTGCAGATCTCATCGACGCGGCCTCGGTGCAAGCGGTGCGTGCCGCCAACAACACCTTGGATGGCGCGTTCTCCACGCGCGTGCATGCCGCCGCCGCCGCACTCGGCGACCTGCGAGTGTTCGTTGAAGGCGCGCTCGATTTCAGCGACGAAGACATCGACTGGCTGGCCGACGCCAAGCTCGCCGAGCGCCTGCAAGCGCTGCAAGATCTCATCCACCAAACCCAGCGTGAAGCCGCGCAAGGTCGCCGCCTGCGCGAGGGCCTAACGGTGGCCATCGTCGGCCAACCCAATGTTGGCAAGTCCACTCTGTTGAATGCGCTGGCGGGCTTCGATGCCGCCATCGTCTCCGAGCACGCAGGCACCACGCGCGACGTGCTCCGCGAGCATCTGGTGTTGGGCGGCATGCCACTCACCATCATCGACACTGCCGGCCTGCGCGATACCAATGACCCGGTAGAGCGCGAAGGCATCCGTCGCGCGCGCCTAGCCCTCGACAAGGCCGAGTTGGCGCTGTTCGTCGTCGACGATCGCCACGGCATCACAGCCGCAGATGAGGCGCTGCTGCATAGCTTGCCGCCGCTGCCACGCCTGGTGGTGCGCAACAAATGCGACCTTGCTGAGCGCAGCCCGGAAGTGTTCAACGAGGGTGCGACCCACACGTTGCGGTTGGCGGCAAAGTCCGGTGCGGGATTGGAACTGCTCACTGCAGAGCTGATGACGCATGCCGGGTTTGCGAACGGCGGCGAAGGCGTGTTTCTCGCCCGCGCCCGCCATCTTGAGGCGCTCGCGACGGCCGCCACCCATCTGCAAAACGCCCGCCAGCAACTGGCGGCGCGCAATCACGCAGAAATCGCCGCCGAAGAACTGCGCTTGGTGCAACTGGCCTTGGGCCGCATCACCGGCGAGCAGACCAGCGACGCGCTGTTGGGCGAAATCTTCAGGCGCTTCTGCATCGGCAAGTGACAGCGCGCAAACGCACCGCTACCGTAAGGCCATGAAGCCCTACGCCTATTGCCCGCAGTGCGCCACGCCCCTCATCGACGCCGAACATGGCGACCGCTTGCGACGCGCCTGCCCCGATGCCGCCTGCGGCTTCATCCACTGGGATAACCCTGTACCGGTGGTTGCTGCGGTGGTCGAGCACGAGGGCCAGATCATCCTCGCCCGCAATGTCGCCTGGCCTGCGAGCTTCTATGCGCTCATCACCGGCTTTCTGGAAAAAGGCGAGTCGCCAGAGACCGGCGTGCAACGCGAGGTTGAGGAGGAGCTCGGCCTCACACCGCTGGGTGCGACCTACATCGGCACCTACGATTTCGTGCGCCAGAACCAGATCATCATCGCCTACCACGTGCTCGCCACGGGGACAGTCAAACTCAATGAAGAGCTGGCGGACTGGAAGCACGTGCCGTTCGAGAAAATCCGCTACTGGCCTGCGGGCACGGGCTACGCACTGCGCGACTGGCTGCGCACCAAGGGCTTCGATCCGCAGCCGATGGATCTGCCGCGCCTTTGAGTGCAAATTGCAAGTGGGGACCATCAATGGCCATTAACGCTATCCACACCGATTAACGCGATGCCTACGTTCTTCAAAACCCCATCCGACTTCCGCAGCTGGCTGCAAAAATATGCCAGCAGCGAGCGCGAGCTGGTGGTCGGTTTCTTCAAGAAAGATAGCGGCCATCCCAGCATCACCTGGCCAGAGTCGGTCGATGAAGCGCTGTGCGTGGGCTGGATCGACGGCGTGCGCAAGGGCATCGATGTGGTGAGCTACCAGATCCGTTTCACCCCGCGCAAGGCCAGCTCGATATGGAGTGCAGTCAACATCAAGCGCGTCGAAGTGCTCACCGCCGAGGGCCGCATGACGCCCCCCGGATTGGCGGCGTTCGCGAAACGCAGGGAAGCCAAATCCCGCACCTACGCCTACGAGCAGACGACCGACGCCACACTGTCAGCCGCAGCCGAGAAGCAATTCCGCGCCGATAAAACGGCGTGGGACTGGTTTAGCGCCCAGGCGCCGAGCTATCGCAAAAAGCTGATCTGGCACATCGTTAGCGCCAAGCAGGACGCCACGCGCGACAAGCGCCTGGCGCAACTTATCGAAGCCTCACATCAGGGCACGCGCCTGTGACTCCACCCGCTCTCAACAGCCCATGAGAATACGCAACAAGACCTGTCCGCTCGATACCGCACCCCTGCAACTGCGACTCGCCGCGCGTGAGCTTCGACGTGGCGCGGTGGTTGCTTGCCCCACCGAGGCGGTGTGGGGCTTCAGTTGCGACCCGCTCAACCAGCGCGCGGTGAAGAGTCTGCTCGAGCTCAAAGAGCGCCCGGTTGAAAAAGGCCTGATTCTGGTCGCGGCCAACCTCGATCAGCTCGCCTATTACATCGAGCCGTCGAGTCGCACCGCACTGCGCCGCGCGCGCGACACCTGGCCTGGCCCCGCGACCTGGGTCTTCCCGGCTTCGCCGTTCACGCCGCCATGGATCACCGGCAGCTACGACACGGTGGCCGTGCGTGTCACGGCGCACCCCGTAATGGCGGCGCTGTGTCTACGGTTTGGTGGCGCGCTGGTGTCGACCAGTGCCAACCGCTCGGGGCAGCCGCCCTGTCGCAGCGTCAATGATGTGCGCCTTCGTTTTGACACGCATTTGCGTGTGGTGCCGGGTGCCACTGGCGGGCGCGAGGCGCCAACGCCGATCCGCGAAGCTGCGACGGGTTACTTGCTGCGCCGCTAGCTGCGTTCGGCGGGGCGTGGCGTCGTAAAATGGCGGTATGTCGCACACCGCCGCCGCTGCAACTGATTCTGCTCCGCAGCCTGCGGTGTTCGAGGCATATCTGCATGAGTTGCAAGATCGCCTTTGTGCAGCGGTCGAGGCTGTGGATGGTGAAGCAAAGTTCCTGCGCGACGCTTGGCAGAAACCGGCAGATGCCAAGCTGCAAGGCCACGGCATCACCTGTGTGTTCAGCGGCGGCGCGGTGTTCGAGCGCGCAGGGGTTGCGCTGTCGGTGGTCAACGGCCCTGCACTGCCTCCATCGGCCACCAAGGGGCGGCCGGAGTTGCAGGGCCTGCCCTTCAAGGCCATGGGTTTGTCGCTGGTGTTTCATCCGTGCAACCCCTACGTGCCGACCACCCATTGCAATGTGCGCCTGCTGAGCGTGGGCGATGCGGCCTGGTGGTTCGGTGGCGGCTTCGACCTCACGCCGTACTACGGCTTTGCCGACGACGCCCGCCACTGGCACCAGATCGCGCACGATGCGGTTGGGGGCGATCTCTACCCGCGCTTCAAACGCCAGTGCGACGAGTATTTCTATTTGCCGCATCGCGCCGAACCCCGAGGCATCGGCGGCCTGTTCTACGACGACTTCACCGAAGGCGGGTGGGGCGCGGCGCTGGCACTGACCCAGAAAGTCGGCGACGGTCTGTGGCAAGCCTATGCGCCCATCGTCGAACGCCGACGCGAGATGGCCTACACAGAACGCGAGCGGCAATGGCAGCTGCTGCGCCGCGGGCGCTATGTGGAGTTCAATCTGGTGTGGGACCGCGGCACGCACTTTGGCTTGCAGAGCGGCGGTCGCACCGAGAGCATTCTCATGTCCATGCCGCCGCTGGCCCGCTGGGACTACGATGTCACTCCCGAGCCGGGCAGCGCCGAAGCTGCTTTGCTCAGCGATTACTTGATAACGAAGGATTGGCTATGAGCGTGCATCGCCGTTTGCGTTTGCTGGTGCAGCCCTGGCGGTTGGTGGTCGAGCGGTTCGACGCCTCCGCCAGCCTCGCCGACGTTGCGACCCAGGCACCAGCCAGTGGCTTTGCGGCACTGGTGCGATCGGCAGAATCGGTGACGCTGGTGCGCGAGGCCAAGGGCGGCGATATCGGCGTCGTCTGGCGCGCCATCGAAATCGCGGGCAGCTTTGCGTTCTCTGAAACCGGCGTGCTCGCTGCGATTGCCGGCCCGCTGGCGGACGCTGGGGTGAGCATCTTTGCGGTAAACAGCTACGAGACCGACTTCGTGCTGGTGCACGAGGGTGATCTCGAAAAGGCGCGCGTTGCGGTGGAAGCCGCAGGCCATCAGTTGGGCTGACCCGTCCCCCGTGCCCTGAACCCCATCCCCACTTCTGCCCCACAAAAAATGACCCTCACCGAACTCCGCTATATCGTCAATCTCGAAAAAGAGCGCCACTTCGGCCGCGCTGCCGACCGCAGTTTTGTCAGTCAGCCGACGTTATCGGTGGCCGTGAAGAAACTCGAAGACGAGCTGGGCGTGATTCTGTTCGAGCGCACCCGGGGCGAAGTGAAACCCACCGATGTCGGTGGTCGCATCGTTGCCCAAGCCAAGAAGGTGCTGGCCGAAGCGCAAGCGGTGGAAGACTTTGCGCGTGAAGGCAAGGACGAACTTGCAGGACCGTTGCGCGTTGGGGCCATCTACACCGTCGGGCCGTATCTGCTGCCGGGGCTGGTGCCCAAGCTGCGCGAGGCGGCCCCCAACATGCCGCTCATCATCGAAGAAAACTTCACGGCCAAACTGCTGGAGCAGCTGCGCGACAGCGAGCTGGATGTCGCCATCCTCGCGCTACCGGTGGATTTGAACGGCCTCGCCGCCTGGCCGGTCTACGACGAGGAGTTCGTGGCGGTGCTGCCCAAGGGCCATCGCTGGGCCAATCTCAAATCATTACCGCCCAAGCGCCTGGCCGAAGAAACACTGCTGCTGCTCGGCCCCGGCCATTGCTTCCGCGACCAGGTGGTGCTGGCCTGCCCCAAGTGCATCGAGCCGGATAACTCTCTTTCCCGCTCGCTCACCGGATCGTCGCTGGAAACCATCCGCTACATGGTGGCGTCTGGCTTAGGGATAACCGTCGCCCCGCGCGCGGCGATGGAAGGCCGCGATGCCAGCTCGGATCTCATCGGTCTCGACCTCTCGGACCCGACACCGCACCGCCGCGTGGCGATGCTGTTCCGCCGCGGTTTCCCACGCATGGAAGCACTCAAGGTGCTGCGCGAAGCCGTATTGGCCTCCGGCATGAAAGGCGTGCAGTGGCTGCCCGGTGCGCCGACGGTGACGGCCCAAGAGCCTTGAATCCACGGCCCAGCTTGTGACTTGATAATCAGTGGGTTACCGTCTTGACCAGTAAAAACTACTAGTCGAGTCGAGGGATACTCATGGGGTTACTGAGTTTTTTTACCGCCAAGCGCCCTGGAACGGTGGGCGTGATCGGTGGGCAGCTGCAAGCCTGCGACGCGAGCCGGTCGAATTGTGTCGGCAGCCAGCACGCGCCAGCGGGCCGCAACCCAGGCCCGCATTACGTGCCGCCGTTTACGTTTGAAGGCGATGCAGGCGATGCCATGACGCGCGTTATCGCTGTATTGATGCAACAAAAAAACTGCCGCATCGCCGTCAATCGGCCGGATTACATCCACGCCGAGTTCACGACCCCAATGATGGGCTTTGTTGACGACGTCGAGTTTTTGCTGACACTGCCGGAGCACACGATCCACATTCGCTCAGCTTCACGCCTGGGCCTGAGCGACTTCGGAGTCAATCGCGCGCGGGTCGAAGCGCTGCGCGAGGCCTTCGATGAGGCGGATGATTGACCGGCTGATCGCTGCCATCCCACTGTTTTTGCATCCTGTAGCGTGCCTTGTGCGTAAATCAGTGCGTCCCATCCCTCTAGAACCCCATGAATATTGCCGTTATCGGCTCCGGTATTTCCGGATTGTCGGCCGCCCATTTTCTGGCCGCGCGTCACAGCGTCACGCTGTTTGAATCCGAAGGCCGCGTCGGCGGCCACACCAACACCATCGAGGTACCGCTGGCGGGCGGTGGCACCCAGCCGGTGGATACGGGCTGGATTGTTTACAACGGCATCAACTATCCCAATCTCACCGCGCTGTTCAAACAGCTGGACGTGCAGACGCGGCCGACCAGCATGTCGTTCGGCGTGTCGCTTGGCGATGGCGCCTACGAGTGGATGGGTTCGGACAATCTGCTCACCGTGTTCGCGCAGCCGAGCAACCTGTTCAGCCCCAAGCACATTCGCATGTTGCTGGACATCCTCAAGCTCAACAAAACCTGCAACGCGCTGCTGAAGGCCGGCACCTTGCCGGGCGGCACGCTGGGTGAGTTTCTGGCTGAAGCCGGGTTCTCGCCCTGGCTGTCGAGCCGTTATCTGCTGCCGATGGCGGGCTTGATCTGGAGCTGCTCGCCGAAAAAGGCGATGGAGTATCCGGCTGCTGACTTCATGCACTTCTTCGACAACCACTCGTTGTTCACCGCCACCGACCAGCCGACCTGGCACACGGTGATCGGCGGCTCGCACGTCTACGTCAAAAAGCTGTTGGCGCAGTTCAAGGGCGAGATCAAGCTCAACACGCCGGTACAACGTATTCGTCGCGATGGCGCGGGCGTGCTGATTTCAACCGCCGCCGGCGAACAGCACTTTGATGCAGTGGTGTGTGCGACGCACACCGACACCACGCTGAAAATGCTCGCCGATGCCGATGCCAACGAGCGCGCGATTCTGAGCGGCATCCCCTACAACGAGAGCCGCTGCGTGCTACACACGGATGAGTCGTTTCTGCCGAAGCGCCGCGCGGCCTGGGCCTCGTGGAACTACACGCATCCCATCGACGAAGTGCACGACCAGCCCATCAGCGGCAGCTACTGGATGAACAAGCTGCAAGGCATCGCTGGCAGCGTGAACTACATCGTCACGCTCAACCCGCAGCGCGAGGTCGCCAAGGACAAAGTGATCTACGACATCGTCTATCACCATCCGCACTACGGCCCCGAGAGCGTGATGACGCACCAGCGCCTGCCGGAGATTCAAGGCAAACGCGCCATCTGGTTTGCCGGCGCATGGACGGCCTACGGCTTTCACGAAGATGGCCTGAAGTCCGGTTTGCGGGCCGTGCAAGGCATTGATGCGAGCTGCCTGCCGAGCTGGGCCGAGCTGTGAGCGAAGCGGCGGTTCTGTATTCACTGAGAGTGATGCACCGCCGCCGCGTCGCACCGCTGTATCGCTTCGTCTACAAAATCTTCAGCGTGCTGTTCGATGTCGACCGGCTGGACGAACTCGATCGTCGGCTCAAGCTGTTTTCCCATAATCGCTTCAACGTGCTGAGCTTCTACGACCGCGATCATGGTCGCGGCGAACGCGGTGGTTTGCGACGGTGGGCCGAGATGATCTGCGCGACTCAAGGCATCGAACTGGCCGGTGGGCGCATCCGCCTGCTGGCGCAGCCGCGCATGTTCGGCTGGGCGTTCAATCCCGTCAGCTTCTGGTACTGCCAGCACGCCGACGGCAGCCTGCGCGCGGTGATTGCCGAAGTGCGTAATACCTTCGGCGAGAAGCACAGCTATCTACTTTCATCCGCCTCTCGAGGCCCGGACGCATCTGCCGGATTACCACTGCCGTATGCCGTGGTGCTGGAAAAGGAAAAATGCTTTCACGTCTCACCGTTGTTCGATCTCGTCGGGCGCTACCACTTCAAGTTCGGCGAGCCGGGCGAGAAGCTGGCGGTACAACTCGACGAGACACGCGAAGGCGAGCCCTTGATCGACACGGCAATGGCAGGCACGGCAAGACCTTTTTCAGATGCCGAGATGTTGCGGCAGGTAATACGGATGCCGGTTCAAGCACTGAAAGTGCTGATCGGCATCCACTGGCAAGCCTTGAAAATCTGGTCGCGCGGTGCGCGATTTCACAAAAAACCTAGCCCGCCCTCGGCGGAGGTCACATGAAAGACGAAGACAAGTCCAAACACGAATCGAACGACTATGGCCGCATGATGGGTCGTGATGGCTTTTCGCCGGATTTGCCCGCACGCCTCAGCTCGCAAGGTTCGCTGCGCGGCCTCAACTGGGGCTTGCAGCTGCTCAGCTACATGTTCTCGGGCATGAAGGTCGGCACGCTGGATCTCACCTTTCCCAACGGCGCCACCCGCCACTTCGGCGGTGCCGAGCCGGGCCCGCGCGGCGTCATGCGTATCAAGTCCGACAAGATCATCCGCCACATCATTGCCGGTGGCGAAGTGGGCTTTGGCGACGCCTACCTGGATGACTGCTGGGATTCGCCGGATCTCGCCCGCCTGCTGGCCGTGATGTATCTCAACGAGCCGCATTACAAAGGCCCGTTCGAGAAAAACTTCATCGGCAAGATCTATGGCTACTGGCAGCATCGCCGCCGCGCCAACACCAAAGAAAAAGCGAAAGAAAACATCGAAGCCCATTACGACCTCGGCAACGAGTTCTACAAGATGTGGCTGGACGACACGATGGCGTATTCCAGCGGCATGTTCATCGCGCCCAACGAGACGCTGATGGATGCACAGGTGAACAAGTTCCGCCTGATGTTCGAGCGGCTGGAACTCACCGCAGAACACACGCTGCTGGAGATCGGCTCCGGGTGGGGTGGCTTTGCGATTTATGCGGCCAAGCATTCGGGTTGCCGCGTGCATTCGATCACGCTCAGCAGCGAGCAGCTGGCCGAAGCACGCATCCGCGCCGAAAAAGCCGGCGTGGCCGACCGCGTCACCTTCGAGATTCGCGACTACCGCGACGTTACCGAAACCTACGACCGCGTCGTTTCGATCGAAATGTACGAGGCGGTGGGCGAGGAGTACTGGCCGACCTACTTCGGTGCCGTCTCCAAGGCGCTCAAGCCGGGTGGCCGTGCGGTGATCCAGGGCATCACCATCAGCCCGAAGATCTTCGAGCACTACCGCAGCAAGCGCGATTTCATCCAGAAATACATCTTCCCGGGCGGAATGCTGTGCCCGCCGGAAAAGTTCGAGACTCTGGCCGCAACCGCAGGCTTGCTGCCCGCAGACGCCAAGTTTTACGGCATTGACTACGCCGAAACCTGCGCAGCCTGGGATCGCAATGTGCAGACCGTGCGCGAGAAAATCGTGCAGCAGTTCGACGAGCGCTTCTATCGTATGTGGCGTTATTACCTGGCCTATTGCGAATGCGGCTTCCGCACCGGCAGTATCGACCTCATGCAGATCACTCTCCACAAGGCATGAAACCCGGCATTGCCGCATTCGCGCTGGCAGCGCTGCTCGGGCTGATCGGCGTTTCAGTCTGGGCAACCGGGCATCAGAGCATCGCGGTGGCCATCAGCGACTTGGTTGCCAACCCCGGTAATGGCAATAATCCTTGGCTGGTAGCGACCCTGTTCGATGCATATTTCGGCTTCCTGTGGTTCTGGCTTTGGGTGGCTTACAAGGAATCCGGCTGGCTCGCACGCGGCGTCTGGCTGGTGTTGATCCTGCTCATGGGCAATATGGCGATGGCGGCCTATATGCTGATTCAGCTCTGGCGCTTGCCGCCGGGGGCTTCGATTGAGCAACTGTTGCTGCGCCGCCCATCCGCCTGACCTGACCTTTAAGTTGGGCTGGGCTCGGGCGTTGCCATCGTAAATCCGCTTTGGGAGGCGGATCAGTCACTTGGAGCACACACCTCTAGTTGCGTGGCAGCTAATTTTCGTTATATATAGCGCTTAAGCGCCTATTCACCCGAATGGCCTGTGCCATCGAGCGCAGCCAACCCGGACGAAGAGCGCCAGGGGACGTAAAACTTTGGGGTGCGAGCGAGTGGGACTCAGGCCATGTCGATCCTACAAAAGCTGACTAGCAGCGGCGGCAGCCGCGGCCTCATCGGGCTCGACATCAGTTCGAGCGCGGTCAAACTGCTGGAGCTCACCAAGCGTGGCGACCAGGTGATGGTCGAGGCGTATTCGGTGGAACCGCTGCCCATCAACGCCGTCAACGACAAGCAGATCACCGAACCGGAAGTGGTGGCAGAAGCCATCCGCCGCGCCGTGCAGCGCGCCGGCACCCGTACCAAAAACGTCGCCGTTGCCGTCGCGGGTTCGTCGGTCATCACTAAAATCATTCAAATGTCGGCCTCGCTCAACGAGAACGACATGGAAGAGCAGATCAAGGCCGAAGCCGATCAGTACATTCCGTACCCGATCGAGGAGGTCAACATGGACTTCCAGATCATCGGTCCTTCCGAGCGCGAGGGTGGCAAGGTGGATGTGCTGCTGGCCGCGTGTCGCAAGGAGCAGGTCGAGCAGCGCGTGGCGGCCGTGGAGCTTGCGGGCCTGAAGGCGAAAGTGGTCGATATCGAGGCCAACGCGCTGGAGAATTCCTGCCAGTTTCTCACCCATCAGATGCCTAACGAGGGCCGCAACAAGACGGTGGCGGTGATCGACATGGGTGCGTCGACCACCTCGGTGCTGATCCTGCACAACAACGACACGGTCTACACCCGCGACCAGGCGTTTGGCGGCAAGCAGCTTACCGAAGACATCATGCGCATCTACGGCATGAGCTACGAGGATGCCGGCAAGGCCAAGCGCACCGGCCAACTGCCGGAAGGCTTCGAGGCGGACGTGCTTGCGCACTTTTTGTCTGACATGGCGCAGCAGATCGACCGTTCGTTCCAGTTCTTCTTCAACGCCTCGGCGGCGCATTCGCAGATCGACCAGATCATTCTGGCCGGTGGCTGCGCCCACATCGCCGGGGTGGATCGCGCCATTCAGGATCGTCTGCAGATTCCGGCCGTGGTGGCACGCCCCTTCTCGCGCATGGCGGTGTCATCCCGAGCCAAGCCCACGGTGCTGGCCAAGGACGAGGCGGCGTTGCTCATCGCCTGCGGCCTTGCCCACCGCGCCTTCGACGTCGTGGACTAGGAGCCAAGCCGCCATGACCAAGATCAACCTGCTGGACTGGCGCGCCGAACGTCGCGCGCGAAGGCTCGAGCAGTTCCGCAATTTCATGGTACTGGGCCTGGTGGTTGCCGTCGGGCTTGTGGCGCTTGGCTATCTGGGGATGACCAACGCCATCAGCCAGCAGCAGCAGCGCAACGATTACCTGAAGCAGCAGATTGCCGAAATCGACCAGAAGATCAAGGAAATCGAGGACCTCGAACGCACCAAGCAAAATCTGCTGGCGCGCATGCGGGTGATCGAAGAGCTGCAAGGCTCGCGCTCAGCCACTGTGCATTTCTTCGACGAACTGGTGAACACCATCCCGGACGGCATCACGCTCATCTCCATCAAACAGGTGGGCGATAACGTCACCATCGAGGGCGTGGCGGAATCCAACGGGCGCATCTCGAGCTACATCAAGAGCTTCGAGAACTCGCCGTGGTTCGCAGAGCCGAAGCTGGTCGTCATCAAGACCAGCGAGAAGAACAAGCAGCGTGAAGGGGCCTTTACCCTGCAGGTGAAGAACCTGACCAAGGCGGTCAAAGAAGACCCAGCGGCTGCGGCGCCTGGAGCCAAGCCATGAACGTGCAAGAGGCCTTCAAAGAGCTCCAATCGCTGGACATGGAAAACCCGGGTTCCTGGCCGGGTTGGGTGCATGTGTCTGCGGTGATTCTGGCCGCGCTGATCGTCACTGGTCTGGGCATCAACTTTCTCATCAAGCCCGAATACGAAACGCTGCAAAGCGAGCAGGCTACGGAAGTCACCCTGCGCGAACAGTTCGAGATCAAGCAGAAGAAAGTCGCCGCGCTCGATGCCTACAAGGAGCAGCTGGCCGAGATGGAGCGATCCTTCGGTGCGATGTTGCGTCAGCTGCCCAGCCGCACTGAAGTAGCCAACCTGCTCAACGATATTTCACAGACCCGCGTTGCCTCCAGCCTCGAGGAAGAACTGTTCGAGCCGCTGCCGGAAGCGCAGAAAGAGTTCTACGCCGAAATCCCCAACAGGATCATCGTCACCGGCGACTACCACCAGATGGGCCAGTTCGTGAGTGGTGTCGCTGCCTTGCCACGCATCGTGACCATCGATGAAGTGGAGTTGCGGCCCATCGGTGGCCAAGGCGCCGCCAAGGATCAGCTCAGAATGAGCGCCCTGGCCAAGACCTATCGTTATCTCGATGACACCGAATTGGCCGCAGCCAAGCCCAAGCCGGGAGCCGCCAAATGAAGCGCGTTACTCTCGCCATCAGCCTTCTGGGCTCGGTGCTGTTGATCAGCGCCTGCAGCAGCGGCATGGGCGACCTGGAGCAGTACGTCACCGAGGTTAAAAGCCGCAAGACGCGCCAGATCGAACCGATCCCGCAGATCAAGCAGTACGAGGCGTTTACCTACGTCGGTCAGGATCGTCGCAATCCCTTTGTGCGCGCCGAGCCGCAGAAAGACCCCAACGCACCGGGCAACAACATCCGCCCCGACCCCAACCGCAACCCGGAGCCGCTGGAAGAGTTCCCGCTGGATGGCTTGCGCATGCTGGGCACCATCAACAAAGAAAAAAGCGTATTTGCCTTGGTCAAGGCACCGGACAACGTGGTGCATCGTGTCACGCTGGGTAATCACATGGGTCAGAACTACGGAAAGATCACCGCGATCACCGACAGTTCGATTGACCTCGTCGAAATCATTCCAGACGGGTTTGGGGGCTTCATGGAGCGTCCGGCCAATCTGGCGTTGTCGCAATAACGAAGGGAGTTTCATCATGTCCAGCCTGATGACCCGTACAAAACGCAGCGCGCGCAGTGCCGTGGCCGTCACCGCCGCGGTGCTTTGTGCGCTGTTTGCATTCAGCCCAGCCGCATCGGCGCAAGCCAGCCGCGCGCTGCAATCGGTTGATTTCGTCAGTCTCGACAGCGAAAGGCTGCTGCTGACACTGACTCTCTCCGAGGCCGCGCCCGAGCCAGTGGTGTTCACCATCGACAAACCCGCACGCCTGTCGCTGGATCTGCCGGATACCCGCCTGGCGCTGGCCGAGCGTTTCCGCAAGATCAACGTCGGCAAGGTGCGCGCCGTGGCGGCAGCCGAGGCCAAGGGCCGCACGCGTGTTGTGGTCGAGCTTGCGGAGTCGACGGCGTACACGGTGCGTGTCGACGGCAGC
Organism: Stagnimonas sp.; assembly: GCA_965279705.1. Lineage (GTDB taxonomy): Bacteria > Pseudomonadota > Gammaproteobacteria > Nevskiales > Nevskiaceae > Stagnimonas. Next base: position 155,283 of record OZ257257.1, on the reverse strand, counting down.
AAGGTATTCGTCGAGATCAACGCTGGCAATGGTGTGGCCGCCGTCGCTGCAGCGCCGAAACTTCCCACCAGCAGCGCGGGTGCAGGGCAGTCCGGCATTTCGGCAGTGGATTTCCGACGCGGTGAAAAGGGCGAAGGCCGCATCGTGGTGTCGCTGGGCGATCCGGCGACGGCAGTGGACGTGAAAGAGGAGAGCGGCAAGATCGTCGCCCGCTTCAAGAATGCTCGCGCCATCGACAGCCTGATCCGCCGCCTCGACGTGCTCGATTTCGCCACTCCGGTGAAGTTCATCGACCTCGCCCGCGACGGCATTAATACGGTGATGAGTATCACGCCCGTGACGGGTGCGGACTTCGAGCAGGTGGCTTATCAGTCTGGCAACAGCTTCACCATCGAGATTCAGCCGCTTTCGCAGGAAAAGCTGGACGAGAAGCGCCGCAACGAGCCGCTCTACACCGGCGAGCGTATTTCGCTGTCGTTCCAGAGCGTCGATATCCGCTCGTTGTTGCAGATCATCGCGGATGTGGCCGGCACCAATATGGTCGTCAGCGATTCGGTCACCGGTGAGCTCGCCATGCGCCTGCAGAACGTGCCCTGGGATCAGGCGCTCGACATTATTCTGCGCACCAAGGGTCTGGGCATGCGCCAGCAGGGCAACGTCATGCTGGTCGCCCCGCTCAGCGAACTGGCGGCGCGCGAGAAGGAAGAAGCCGAAGCTGAAAAATCCAAGATCACGCTCTCGCCGCTGCGCAGCGAGATCATTCAGATCAACTACGCCAAGGCCGCCGATGTGGAAGCGCTGCTGAAGTCGGGCGAGAACTCGATCCTGAGCGAGCGCGGCCGCGTCACCCGCGACGAACGCACCAACAACCTGCTGGTGCTCGAAACCCGCGAGAAGCTCTCTGAAATCCGTGCGCTTATCTCACGTCTGGATATCCCAGTGCGTCAGGTGCTGATCGAATCGCGCATCGTCATTGCAAACGATGACTACTCGCGTGAAATCGGTGCCCGCTTCGGGGCCACGGCGGTGGGTCAATCCGGCGGCAATGGCCTGATCTCCACCTCCGGCGGCAGCACCGGCGCCAACGTGCCGGTAGATAGTTTCCTTGGCAATGGTCGGCAATTCCCGGTCGCTGTCAGCAACTCGCCGACGGATCGCTTCAACTTCAACCTGCCGGCTTCGTCCAATGCGGGCCGTATTGCCTTTGCATTGCTGGGCTCGGACTTCCTGCTCGATCTCGAGCTCTCTGCCCTGCAAACCGAAGGTCGCGGCGAAGTGGTTTCGACGCCGCGCGTCATCACCGCCAATGCCAAACAGGCCAGCATCGAGCAGGGTCGCGAAATCCCGTTCCAGCAGGCCGCCAGCAGCGGTGCGACCACCGTCTCATTCAAGAAGGCGGTGCTGTCGCTGAAGGTAACGCCGCAGATCACGCCAGACGAAAAGGTCATTATGGATCTGGAGGTCAACAACGACAGCCAGGGCGTGGATGTGAACACCGGCAATGGCGGCACCGCACCCTCCATCGACACCCGCAAGGTCAACACGCAGGTGCTGGTCGACAATGGCCAGACGGTGGTGCTCGGCGGTATTTACGATCAGTCCAAGACAGACTCGGTGAGCAAGGTGCCGCTGCTGGGCGATATCCCTTTCATCGGCCGCGCCTTCCGCTTTGACAGCACCCGCACCAGCAAACGCGAGCTGCTGATCTTCGTCACGCCGCGCATCGTTTCCGAGAACTTGCGGGTCAATTAAATCTAGTGCCGCGCGGCTTTCGGGCTGCGTGTGCAAGCCCGGGCTTTATATACTTTTGGTCCGTTGGACCAGACCAGAGTGTGTCGCATGCGCCAGATCATTTTTCGCCTCAGTTTCCTGAGCTCATTTGCAGTGGGTCTCCTTGCCTGCAGCGGCGGCGGCAATAGTTCTGGCGGGTTGCTGGACCCGAACAATCCCGGCGGCGGCACCGGCAGCACCACCGGTCAACTGACGCTGGTCGGCCCCGGTGCCGTGCCTTCAGGCTCGCTGGAAGTCGAAGCGGGCAGCCTGACCACAGGATTCGTTGCCACGCTGCGCAGCGCCACCGGACAGCCAGTGGCGGGTCGGTTCATTTCACTGAAGCCAGCCAGCGGCTTCGTCAACGCGCCGCCGTCACGTGCCAATTCCGGCGGAGCGACGACCGATGCGGCTGGGCAGGTTGCCTTCTCTTACCAGGCCCCCGATTCGGTCACACGCCGCACAATCGTTGCACTGGTCGCCAGCACCACCGTGGCGACCGGTGGCACAGCTATCGAGCAGACCTATGAAATCGCCGTGGTGCCTGCCGCGCCGCCGGTCCTCACCCTCACCTGCCCCGCCAACGCGGCGCCTGGCGTTGCCAACGCAGGCTATTTCGCCCTCGTGGAAAAACAGAACGGCGAGCAGGTGCCCGCCGCCTGCATCACCTTGACAGCCAGCGGCGGCACCTTGAGCCCGCCGCCTTCGACCACCTGTGACGCGACCGCCGCCGCTGGCAACGAGACCAACGACGCGGGTCGCTTCAACTTCAGCTTCACGCCGCCGGCCAACGTCGCCACCGATACGGTGTTGACGCTGACGGCCACGACCACGGTCTCGGGCCAGAGTGTCAGCAAGACCTGCCAGACCACGGCGCGCGCCGATACCTTCCAGTTCACCGCCCCCGAAGCTGGCACGCCCATCGTCGTCGGCAGCGAAAACAAGGAGCCCCTGCACTTCCAGTGGACCCGCTCGCCGCAAACCGCGGGTGGCGCGCGAGGCGTGGCCGGCACACTGACCTTGCAGATCAGCGGCGGCGGTCGCCTGGTGTTCAACGACGACCCCTTCAGCGAATCGCAAAGCATCAGCGCCAATACCAGCACGGCCAGTAACGGCGACTTCGAGCGGCCGGTATCGGTGTTCAGCAACAACTCCGGGCAGTCGACCATCACGGCCCGCGAACAAACCACAGGGCGCACTGCCACCGTCATCGTGCAGTTCGTCGACAGCCCTGGCGAGATCAATCTCGATGCCACGCCTTTGCAAGTGCAGACCTCGCCCAACACCGGTCGCTTCTCGAACCTCGTCGTCACCGTGCTGAACCAGGCCGGTTCGCCAATCACAGGTGTGGACGTCGACTTCCTGCTCGTCACGCCCGCCAGCAGCAGCGTCAACGAGCGGGTGTTCCCTCAGCGCCAGACCACCGACGCGAGCGGCCAGGCCAAATCACGTTACGAGGCGGGCCCCACCGCCGGCTCTGCACAGGTGCAGGTGCGCGTTGAGGGCGGCGGTCTTTCGAACCTTCGCGAAATCACCGTGGTGGCACCGACCCCCTGACGAAGATGCGCGGTGACAGCATTTTTCTGGTCGGGCCGATGGGTGCGGGCAAAACCACCATCGGCAAAAAGCTGGCCGAACAGCGCGGCCTGCGTTTCATTGATTCCGACCACGAGATCGAAGCCCGCACCGGGGTGGATATCGCCTTCATTTTCGAGAAAGAAGGCGAGTCGGGCTTTCGCAAGCGCGAACAGCACGCCATTGAAGATCTCACCACCGAGCGCGGGATCGTACTGGCGACAGGCGGCGGTGCGGTGCTGATGCCCGAAAACCGCACGCACCTGAAATCACGCGGCTTCGTGGTCTATCTGCATGCCAGCGTCACCCAGCAGTTCACGCGCGTCGAGCGCAGCGACAACCGCCCCCTGCTTGCCCATGGCGATCGCCGAGAAACCTTGGCTCGTTTGTTTACCGAACGCGATCCGCTCTATCGCGAAGTCGCCGATCTGGTGCTGGATACCGATGGCAAGAATGCCAAACAGCTCGCGCGCGAAATCGAGCTGGCCGTGATGGCCGCCAGCGCATGAGCAGTGCATCGCGTTGCTTGCCGGTATCTCTGGGCACACACGCCTACGACATTCACATCGGCAGCGGCCTGCTGCCCACAGCCCTGCAACTTGCCGCAGTCCAAGGCCGCACCTTGCGTGTGGTGACTGACAGTCACCTGGCCGACTTGCACCTGCCATCGCTGCTCGGCGCACTGGGACTCAAACCTGAGCATGCGTTTGTGCTGGATGCCGGCGAGCCCAGCAAAAGCTGGGCAAACGCCGAGCGGGTGCTGGACTGGATGCTCTCGCAAAAGCTCTCACGCGACGCCGTGCTGATCGCCTTTGGCGGCGGGGTGATTGGCGACATGGCGGGCTTTTGCGCGGCCATCTATCAGCGCGGCATCGCCTTTGTGCAGGTGCCCACCACGCTGCTGGCCATGGTCGACTCCAGTGTCGGCGGCAAGACCGGCGTGAATCATGCACGCGGCAAGAATCTGATTGGTGCTTTTCACCAGCCCAAGGCGGTGATTGCCGACCTTGATCTGCTCAAGACGCTGCCCAAGCGTGAGCTGTCGGCGGGTGCTGCGGAGGTCATCAAATACGGAATGCTTGGCGACAGTGCCTTCTTCAACGCACTTGAAGCGGGTGACATCGACCGCCTTATGGCACTAGATGCCGAAACCAGCGCCAATGTCATCGAACGCTGCTGTGCGCTCAAGGCCAGGATCGTAGCGGAGGATGAGTTCGAGACCACCGGCCAGCGTGCCCTGCTCAACCTTGGCCATACCTTCGGTCATGCGGTGGAGACGTTCACCGGCTACACGCAGTGGCTGCATGGCGAGGCGGTGGGTTTGGGGCTGGTGATGGCGGCTGATCTCTCGGCAAGGCTGGGTTGGATCAGCACCGAAGATGCCGCCCGCTGCACCGCACTGGTCGCGCGTGCGGGTCTGCCCATCAAGCCACCCGCAGGCATGACGCCCGAAGACTTCCGCCGCCTCATGGCAGGCGATAAGAAGGTCGCTGCCGGGCAGCTGCGCTTCGTACTGCTGAAGCGCCTGGGCGATGCGGTGCTCACCGCCGACTTCGACGACAGCAAGCTGACAGAGACGCTCGCGCACTTCTGCGCCTGAAGCCTGCACACACAGTGCTGCGGTATAAAGCGCCATGACCCTCGCTCCCTACGCTGCCCGCCCCGAATGCTCGCGCGGTCGCGGCGTGGCCGAGCCTGCACCGACCTACCGTAGCGAGTACCAGCGCGACCGCGACCGCATCATTCACTCGGCTGCGTTTCGCAGGCTCGAATACAAGACGCAGGTGTTCGTCAATCACGAAGGCGATCTGTTCCGCACCCGGCTCACCCACTCGCTCGAAGTTGCGCAGATCGCCCGGACCATCGCTCGCACGCTGAACCTCAACGAGGATCTTGCCGAAGCCATCTGCCTCGCCCACGACCTCGGCCACACCCCCTTTGGCCACGCCGGGCAGGACGCGCTCAACGCCTGCATGAGGCCTTGGGGCGGCTTTGAGCACAACGCCCAGTCGCTGCGCGTGGTCGATCTGCTGGAAGACAAATACGCCGAGTTCACTGGCTTGAATCTCACCTTCGAGACGCGCGAGGGCATCCTCAAGCATTGTTCCACTGCGCGCGCCGCAACGATGGGTGCTGTGGCCGCCCGCTTTGTCACCGGTGGCCAGCCCACGCTCGAAGCGCAGGTGGCGAACCTCGCCGACGAGATCGCCTACAACAACCACGACATCGACGACGGCATCCGCGCGCAGCTACTCACGCTGGATCAGCTACGTGCCGTGCCGCTGTTCGCGCGGCATCACGACGAAGTGCTGCGCGCCTATCCCAACGCCATTCCCAAGCAGGTGCGACACGAGACCGTGCGTCGCATCATCGGTACCCTCGTGGGTGATCTCACCGAGCACTCTCGCCAGCGCCTTGAACAAGCGCAGCCCGCATCGCCCGATGCAGTGCGCGCACTCGCCGAGCCGCTGATCGCCTACAGCGATGGCATCGCCACCGAAAGCCGCGAGCTCAAGCGCTTCCTGCGCGAGCACCTGTATCGCCACCATCAGGTCTACCGCGTGATGGAAAAAGCCAAGCGTGTGCTGCGCGAGCTGTTCGAAGCCTTCATGCAGGACTCGCGCCTGTTGCCGCCGCAGTCGCATGCCGAGACGATGGCAGCAGCAGACGAAGCCAGCCGCGCGCGCATCGTCGCCGACTACATCGCCGGCATGACCGACAGATTTGCGATAGACGAATGGGAGCGGCTGTTCGACCCCCGACGGTTGAAGTAGGCGGCTAAAGTAGCGCCATGCCAAAGACGCCTGCCGACCCCGCACCCAAACCCCGCCGCAAGCGCGCCGCACAGGCCACCGGCAGCGCCGAATACACGGTGGATGAACTCGCCCGCGCTGCCGATGCCACCGTGCGCAATGTGCGCGCCTATCAGGATCGCGGCCTGCTGCCACCACCTGAGAAACGCGGCCGTACCGGTATCTACACCAGCGATCACCTGGCGCGCCTGCGCCTCATCAACCAGCTGCTTGATCGCGGCTACACGTTAGGCAACATTGCCGAGCTGATCGCCGCTTGGGAAAAAGGGCAGAACTTGCGTGACCTGCTGGGGCTTGAAAGCGCCATCACTTCGCCGTGGTCAGAGGAGCTGCCCGGCACTTTCAGCATGGCCGAAATCATCAGCATGTTCGGCAAGCACGAAAAGGTCACCGCGATACCAGAGCTTGTGCGCCGCGTCACCGAGCTGGGCATCTTGCAGGCCGATGGTCTGCGCTTTCGCGCGCCCCGCCCGCGCCTCGTGCATGCGGCCGCACAACTGGTGGCGATGGGCATTCCGCTAGGTGCCCTGCTCGACATCTTGCGCATGCTGCGCGGCAACGTCGAGCGCGTCGCCAACGAGCTGGTGCAACTCGCCCTGCGTTACGTGCTGACGCAGCACCTCAAGGATGGCCTGCCCAAGGCCAACGAAGTCTCGAAAATTGCCGAGCTGATCTGGAAGCTACGGCCCATTGCCGACGTTGCCGTCGATGCCGAAGTGGCGCGCGCAATGGAGCTGGCGGTGCAGAAATATCTGGGAGATATCCTCAGTTCGGTGTTCGAGCAGTTGCCGAATCAGCGCTGAAGCTATCCGTTTCAATAAGAAAGGGCGCTTCACCAGCGCCCTTTGTGAAAGCGGCGTTTAAGCCGCTAACGCCAGCTCATCGAGCTCGCGCTGGTCGTAGCGCGCCTTCCATTGCTCCAGCAGCACGCGGTTGTCGTGCTGCCAGGGGTGAAAGCCGGGCTTGAAGTAGTCGAGGTAGGGCTTGAGCGCGTGGCGCAGACCACCGGGCTGGGTGAAGGCGAACTTGCCGAACTGCAACCAGCCGCGCCAGTCGGTGGCAATGCCGTCGCGCCGCACCAGATGCGCCTGGTTCTGGAAAACCCGCGCCCAGAACAGCACCGTCACCACGGCCATCATGCCGGTGCGCCGCACATAGGCCGAAGGGCCTTGGGTGACGGCTTGGTATACGTCGTAGCAGACGGCCTTGTGCTCGTTTTCTTCCACCGCATGCCACATCCACATGGCGCGCATCTCGGGGTGCGAGTTTTCAGGGATCAGTTCGGGATGGTTGAGCAGCACGTCGGCGAGCACGGCGGTGAAGTGCTCCAGCGCACAGGTGACGGCAAGCTTGTTGAGCGGGTTCTTGCCGGCCACGCCACGCAGCAGTTTCATGCTGTCGCGTTCCAGGCCCGCCACGTCATAACCCATTGCGGCCAGACGCTCGTTGTAGACGCGATGCTCGCGGCCGTGCATGGCCTCCTGCCCGATGAAACCTTGCAAGTCTTCGAGCAGCTGCGGGCTCTTGAGCTGATCCTTGAAGTGCCGGGCACTCTCGATGAAAAACTTCTCGCCTTCGGGGAAGACGACGGAGAGTGCATTCATAAACTGGCTGACGTGCTGGCCGTGCGGATTCCAGGTCTTGAGATCGACGTCGTCGAGCTTGAAGTGGATGTCCCGGCGCGGGATAGCCTTGCTGCCCTTGCGGTTGAGCTTGGCTTTCGAGGGGGTCGTAATGGGGGAGACAGACATGGCGCAACTCCGGGCTGACTGGTTTCGTCACTAATGTGCCATTGTAAAATGTAACATTCAAGCTGAAGAGCGGATAACGGCTCTCCGCCGGTCACCGTCGACCGGCTCGGCAGCCCAATCCCGACCTGCGGTTGCGCTCGCTGTGAGAAACCGTGAATCCCCTCACATTGACGCACTGCACAACGTTGCCAATACTTCGTCCTTGCACCGCAACGAAATGGCTTCTCCGTGCAACGCGGCCTCTCAAGGGCCGCTCGGAAACTCCTCTGAAACAGCGGCCGCACCCTATGCGGCGAGGGCTTCGCCGACGCCACTTGTTTCATTCAGTTTCTTAGGAATGCATATGCGCCAGCCACAAGACCAGGCAGAAGGTCTTCAGCTAAGCCAGCCGCAAGGGTTGTATCGCGCAGAATTCGAGCGCGACAGCTGCGGCTTCGGGATGATTGCCCAGATGGACGACGTGGCCAGCCACGATCTCGTCAAACGGGCCATTACCGGTCTGGAGCGCATGACCCACCGTGGCGCCATTGCCGCCGACGGCAAGACGGGCGATGGTTGCGGCCTGTTGCTGAAAAAGCCTGATCGCTTTCTGCGCCGCGTGGCGGCTGAGGCCGGTATCGAAATCGGCAGCAGCCAGCAGTACGCGGCAGGCAATCTCTTTCTCTCCACCGACGAAGTAAAAGCTGCGCGTGAACGCGCCGTGCTGACCGATGCCTGCGCCCACCACGGCCTGACGCTCGCTGGCTACCGCGTGATGCCCATCGGCCCCGAGGCCTGCGGTGAAGAGGCGCTCGCCGCGATGCCGCGTTTCGAGCAGGCATTTGTCACCGCACCGCTCTCGATGCACCGCTTCGAGTTCGAGCTGAAGCTGTTCAAGGCGCGTCGCCGTGCCGAGAAGCTCTTGAGTGCCGAGGGCGACAACGACTTCTATGTCACGGCCCTGAGTTGCCGCGTCATCGTCTACAAGGGCCTGCTCATGCCCGAGTGGCTGCCGGTGTTCTACAAGGACTTGGCGGCGCCGGACATGGAAAGCTCGATCTGTGTTTTCCACGAGCGCTTCAGCACCAACACGATGCCGAAGTGGAAGCTCTGCCATCCCTTCCGCTTCCTGGCGCACAACGGCGAGATCAACACCGTCAGTGGCAACCGCTACTGGGCGCTGGCCCGTGCACCAAAATTTCAGTGCGCGGCCCTGCCCGACATCCACGAAATCACCCCGCTGGTGGGGCAGAAGGGCTCGGACTCCGAATCACTCGACAACATGTTCGAAGTGCTGCTCGCCGGCGGCATGGATATGTTCGCAGCCCTGCGCGCGCTGATCCCGCCCGCGTGGCAGAACGTCGAAGATCTCGATGCCGACCTGCGCGCCTTCTACGAATACAACTCGCTGCAGATGGAGCCCTGGGATGGCCCCGCTGGCGTCGTGCTCACCGATGGTCGCTACGCCATCTGCGCCACCGACCGCAATGGGCTCAGGCCCACGCGCTACGTCATCACCCGCGACCGCACCATCGTGCTGGCCTCCGAGATCGGCGTGAATGATTTCGATCAGAGTCAGGTGGTGGAGAAGGGTCGCTTGCGTCCGGGCCAGATTCTCGCCATCGACACCGACACCGGGTCGCTGCTTCGCCCCGAAGACATTGACCGGATGCTCGCCAACCGCCAGCCCTACAAGAAGTGGCTGCGCGACAACGGCAAGCGCCTTGAGGCCAGCCTTAAGGACGATCCCAACGCCCTGGACAAGCTGCACCCCGAGAGTGTCGCGATCTACCAGAAGCTCTACGGCCTCACGTTTGAAGAGCGCGACCAGATCTTGCGTGTGCTGGCCGAGAGCGGTGCCGAGACCATCGGCTCGATGGGCGACGACACGCCGTTCGCGGTGCTGAGCGAAAAGGATCGCTCGCTCTACGATTACTTCCGCCAGCAGTTCGCGCAGGTCACCAACCCGCCCATCGACCCGCTGCGCGAGCAGATCGTGATGTCGCTGGAGTGCTCGCTGGGTGCCGAGCGCAACATGTTCGAGGAATCCGCCGAGCGCGCCAACCGCCTCACGGTGGACTCGCCCGTGCTCAGCGAAGGCAAGTTCAAGAAGCTGCTGGCCCTGCAGGAGCCCGAATACGCGCATGCGCTGATCGACCTGCAGTACGACCCGGCGACGGGGCTGCAGAACGCCATCGAGCGCGTCTGCGACGAGGCCGTGGCGGCGGTGAAGAACGGCAAGGTGGTACTGGTGCTCAGCGATCGCAACGTCAGCCGCGACAAGCTGCCGATCCACGCGCTGATGGCTGTCGGTGCCGTGCAGCACCGCCTCATCCGCGAAGAGCTGCGCTGCGACTGCAACATCATCGTAGAGACCGCCACCGCGCGTGACCCGCATCACTTCGCCTGCCTCATCGGCTACGGTGCCTCCTGCGTGGTGCCCTACCTCGCCTACGCCTCGCTCTACGAGATGGCGCGCAGCGGCGAGATCAAGAACAAGCAGCCGGAGGATCTCGCGTCGAGCTTCCGCAAGGGCATCAACAAGGGTCTCTACAAGATCATCTCGAAGATGGGCATCTCCACCATCGCGAGCTATCGCGGTGCGCAGCTGTTCGAGACCGTAGGTGTGTCGCAGGAGGTGGTCGAGCTGTGCTTCGAGGGCACCGTAAACCGCATTCAGGGCGCGACCTTCGGCGACTTCGAGGCGGAGCAGATCGGTCGCGCGAAAATCGCGTGGATCGGCCGCAAGCCGATCGACTTCGGCGGCCTCTACAAGTATGTGGATGGCGGCGAGTACCACGCCTACAACCCGGATGTGATCCGCACGCTGCAGACGGCGGTGAAAGAGAGCGATTACGCCGGCTACAAGACCTACGCCAAGGTCGTCAACGAGCGGCCGTACTCGGCGCTGCGCGACATGCTCAAGCTCAAGGCCGTGCCGCCGATCTCGATCGACGAGGTCGAGCCGATCGGGCAGATCATGAAGCGCTTCGATAGCGCCGGCATGTCGCTCGGTGCGCTCTCGCCCGAGGCGCACGAGGCACTCGCCATTGCGATGAACCGCCTCGGCGGCCGCAGCAACAGCGGCGAAGGTGGCGAAGACCCGGCGCGCTACGGCACCGAGAAGGTCAGCAAGATCAAGCAGGTTGCATCGGGTCGCTTTGGCGTGACGCCGCATTACCTCGTCAACGCCGAGGTCCTGCAGATCAAGGTCGCACAAGGTGCCAAGCCCGGCGAAGGCGGTCAGCTACCTGGGGATAAGGTCAACGAGCAGATCGCCAAGCTACGCTTCGCCAAGCCGGGTGTGGCACTTATCTCGCCACCGCCGCATCACGACATCTATTCGATCGAAGATCTCGCACAGCTGATCTTCGACTTGAAGCAGGTGAACCCGAAGGCGATGGTGAGCGTGAAGCTCGTCAGCGGCCCCGGTGTGGGCACCATCGCGGCCGGTGTGGCGAAGGCGTATGCCGACTTCATCACCATCTCGGGCTACGACGGCGGCACGGGTGCGTCCCCCGTGACCAGCGTGAAATACGCCGGCACGCCTTGGGAACTGGGCTTGTCCGAAACGCACCAGACGCTGCGCATGAATGGTCTGCGCGACAAGGTGCGGGTGCAGACCGACGGCGGCTTGAAGACCGGCCTCGACGTGGTGAAGGCCGCGATCCTCGGTGCCGAGAGTTTCGGCTTTGGCACCGCACCGATGGTGGCCTTGGGCTGCAAATACCTGCGCATCTGCCACCTCAACAACTGCGCGACCGGTGTCGCCACGCAGAACAAGGTGCTACGTCTGAAGCACTTCATCGGCCTGCCGGAAATGGTGATGAACTACTTCCGCTTCCTCGCCGAAGAAACCCGCGAGTGGATGGCCGTGCTCGGCGTGCGCACGCTGCAGGAGCTGATCGGTCGCACGGACTTGCTCGAACTCGCCGAAGGCAAAACCGACAAGCAGCGCCATCTGGATCTGTCACCGATTCTCGCGGCTGCCGGCATGCAGTCGCCCAGCAGCCAGTTCTGCACCAGCACCAACCCGCCGTTCGACAAGGCGGAGCTCGCCGAGCAGATGGTGCGCGACGCAATGTCGGCCATCGAGAACAAGACCGGCGGCGAGTGGAGCTACACCGTCAACAACACGCACCGCTCCATCGGCGCGCGCTTGTCTGGCGAGATTGCACTGCGCCACGGCAACTACGGGCTCGAAGCGGCACCCATCACCATCAAGCTCACCGGCACTGCCGGCCAGTCGCTCGGTGTGTGGAACGCCGGCGGTCTGAATATCGAGCTCGAAGGCGATGCCAACGACTACGTCGGCAAGGGCATGGCGGGCGGGCGCATCGTCATCAAGCCGCCGAAGAACGTGCGCTTCAAGTCGCAGGACACGGTCATCATCGGCAACACCTGTCTCTATGGCGCGACCGGCGGCACGCTCTACGCCAGCGGCACGGCGGGCGAGCGTTTCGGCGTGCGTAATTCGGGTGCGACGGCGGTGGTTGAAGGCTGTGGCGATCACGGCTGCGAGTACATGACCGGCGGTGTCGTCGCCGTGCTCGGGCGCACTGGCGTGAACTTCGGTGCCGGCATGACTGGCGGCTTCGCCTACGTGCTCGACCAGCAGCGCAACTTCGTGGACAGCTACAACCACGAGCTGATCGACATCCACCGCGTCATCGCCGAGAGCATGGAGGGCCACCAGCATTACCTGCGTGCGCTCATCAAGGACTACGTCGCGGCGACTGGCTCGGAATGGGGTCAGGCCATTCTCAGTGACTTCCGCGATTACGTTGGGCGCTTCTGGCTGGTGAAGCCGAAGGCGGCTGATATCTCTTCATTGCTCGTCGCGATCCGCGCAGCGGCATAAGGAAAAAAACATGGCCGCTAAAAATGCAATGCAGTTCATGGATGTCTCGCGCCAGGACCCGAAGAAGGTCCCGGCCGAAGTCCGCATCCACGACTTTCGCGAAATCTACGGTGCCTTCCCTGCCGAGCAGGCCGCGTCGCAAGCGGGCCGCTGTCTCAGCTGCGGCAACCCGTACTGCGAGTGGAAGTGCCCGGTGCACAACTACATCCCCAACTGGCTGAAGCTGGTCGAGGAAGGCAACTTGTTCCAGGCGGCCGAACTGAGCCACCAGACCAACTCGCTGCCGGAAATCTGCGGCCGCGTCTGCCCGCAGGATCGTCTCTGCGAAGGTGACTGCACGCTCAACGATGGCTTTGGTGCGGTGACCATCGGCAACATCGAGAAATACATCTCTGACGAAGCCTTCAAACAGGGCTGGCGGCCGGACATGAGCAAGGTGGTGCCCACCGGCAAGCGCGTCGCGATCGTCGGTGCGGGCCCGGCAGGGCTCGGCTGTGCCGACGTGCTGGCGCGCAATGGCGTGACGCCGGTGGTGTTCGACAAATACCCCGAGATCGGCGGCCTGCTCACCTACGGCATCCCACCCTTCAAGCTCGAAAAAGATGTGGTGAAGAACCGCCGCATGATCCTCGAACACGAGGGCGTGCAGTTCAAGCTCAACACCGAGATCGGCAAGGACATCGCCTTCGATGAGCTGCTGAAAGACTACGACGCGGTGTTCCTCGGCATGGGCACCTACACGGCGATGAAGGGTGAGTTCCCCGGTGAGGATTTGCCGGGTGTGGTGCAGGCGCTGCCGTTCCTGATCAGCAACATCCATCGGGTGATGAAGACCGAAACCGACCCGACGCAATTCATCGACATGAAAGGTCAGCGCGTGGTCGTGCTCGGCGGTGGCGACACCGCGATGGACTGCAACCGCACGTCGATTCGCCAGGGCGCAGACAGCGTCACCTGCGTCTACCGCCGCGACGAGGCCAACATGCCGGGCTCGCGCCGCGAAGTCGCCAACGCCAAGGAAGAAGGCGTGGAGTTCCTGTTCAACCGCGCGCCGGTCGGTATCGTCGGCGAGGGCAAGGTCGAGGGCGTGAAGTTCGTCGAGACCAAGCTCGGCGCGCCCGACGCCAAGGGTCGCCGCAAGCCCGAGGTTATCCCCGGCAGCGAGCATGTCATCCCCGCCGATCGCGTCGTGATTGCCTTCGGTTTCCGCCCCAGCCCGGCACCGTGGTTCGCGCAACACGCACTCAAACTGCACGACGATGGCCGCATGAAGGTCAACGGTGCGGTGCTGGCGAAGCACAAGTTCCAGACCGCCAACGCCAAGATCTTCGCCGGCGGTGACATGGTGCGCGGCAGCGATCTGGTGGTCACCGCGGTGTTCGAGGGCCGCGAGGCGGCGCAGGGCATTCTCGACTACTTGGAAGTCTGAGGGCGAAGCCGCATGGTGCATGTGCCCGCGATGGCAATTGCTGCACCCTTACTGGCTTTCAGCATCTACCGCCGTGTGCGCCGCAACATCTCTCGGCAAAAGCTGAGCGCTTGGCGGCTGTGGCTGCGCAGCGGCTTCCTGCTGCTCGCCTTCGCGGCCCTGCTGCGCTGGCCATCGTTCGATGGCCCGATTGCGCTGGCAATGTGCGCGGGTGCCGCTGGCGGCGTGCTGCTATCGCGTCTGGGGGTGCAACACACGCGCTTCGAGCAGCAGGCGGATGGCCAGTACTACACGCCCAATCTCATTCTCGGTGCGGCCATCTCACTGATTTTTGCGGCACGCATGGGCTATCGCCTGATCGTGATTTACCCGGCGGTGCAGGCAGCCAGTGCGCAGGGCGCGGCGTTTTCACCGCAGACCATCTTTGCAGGCAGCCGCAGTGCGATGACGATGGCACTGCTGGGTCTGGTGATCGGCTACTTCGTCGGTTACTGCCTGGGCATATTGCAGCGTGCGAAAGAGCTGCGCGCCTTGCCTCAAGGCTGAGCGCTGTTTGGCATCACCAGCCGCAGGGCGGCGGCGCGATAGTTGAATTGCAGCGGCGAGGTCATTCGCAGCAGCTCGCCGTCGATCACCACTTTCAGCGGTCTGCGCCGCAACACCTCGGCGCGCAGGGCGGTGTCGGTGAAGGCGGTGACGTGCTGCAACTGCTCGACGGTGCCGGCCGCGGCACCCGCAATCATCTTGACGATGCGCCCCGCACTGATGGTGTCGACCACCACGAAGCCGAGCGCGCCAGCGGCAACGGCGTCGCTGATCTCGAAACCGGAGTCCGCAAACTGGCGCGGGTTGACGCCGGCAAAGAACAGGCTGGCGCGGCCGTGATGGTGCGTGCCGTTTTCGGCACCCGCCAACTTCAGCGGCAGCCGCGCGGTGGAGCGCAACGCGGTCGCCAGTGCCGAGATGACGGCCACCAGCCGATAGCGTCCCCACTGCGCCTTGTGCCGCTCGCGCGCTTCGATGACGTCGGTGTAGAGGCCGAAGCTGCAATTGTTGAGAAAGAGCTTTCCATTCACCTCGCCTGCCGCGATGGACTGCGCGTGGCCGGTCGTCAGCAACTCGGCAATGTCTTCGGGCGACTCCGGCAGGCCATATTGCTTGGCGACGTAGTTGAAGGTGCCGCGTGGCGCGATACCCATCGGCACGCTGCTGCCCGCCAGTGCGTTGGCGAGCGTGTTGACGGTACCATCGCCGCCAAACGCCACCGCAACATCGGGTTTGGATTCGCAGGCCTTCTTCGCAAGCGCAGACAACTGCGCGGGCTGCTCGGTGGTCAGGGCCTCCACTTCAGCACCGCGTGCGCGCAGCGCGGTGATGAGCTGGTCGAGCGCATTTGCAGCCGTACTGCCGGACTTGCTGTTGGCGACGATGATGATGCGTTGAGCGGCGGGCATGGCGGGTTCGGGTTAAGGCGCAGCAGCGAGGATGCCGCATCATGCAGACCATGACTGAACCACACCTAATCTGGTGGCTGGCCGCTGCACTGCCCCTGGCGGCAGTGGGCGTGATGCTGCTGTGGGCGGCGCAGCTGAGACGCCGGGGGCGCTTCGATGGCGGCGTTGGCCGTTTCCACGGGCTCGGCCGCTACTTCGACACCCCGCGCATGCGCGAGCTGGCGCTGGATTTCTCCGCGCTCGGCTCGGTGACCCTGGTCAGCACCTTCACGGTATTGTTCGCCATGCTGTTCTGGCTGGGCGGCGACCACTTCGGCGCGCTGCTGCTGACGATGACCAGCGGCCTCGCAGGAGCTTCCGGCACCACGCTGAAAAAACTCACGCGACGGGTGCGGCCCGATGCCGCCAGCGCCACACATTTCGGCTCGTCGTTCCCCAGCAGCCATACCTTGATGGGCAGCACCCTCTACGGCTGCACGGCGGCCCTGCTGACCACGACGGCACCGGCTGCGATCGCCACCACCGCAGTGGTCGCAGCTCTGCTGCTGTCGCTCACCATTGGCTGTTCGCGCGTGGTGCTGCGCGTGCACTACATCAGCGACGTAATGGCGGGCTGGTGGGTGGCCGCATCGCTGGTGGGCAGCGTGCTGGTGTTGCGCCAGGCCTGAACGAGCCGCGAAGATTCGACAGCGGTTCAGATTCGCGCCGCAGCATCGCTGCACTCACAAGGAGATTCTCATGCTCAATCTGCTGCTGGTCTGGCTCATCAACGCGTTGTGCCTGCTGGGCGTCGCCTACGTGGTGCCCGGCGTCCATGTGGTCAATTTCACGGCGGCACTGATCGCAGCTGCAGTGCTGGGCCTCATCAATACCTTCATCAAACCCATTCTGTCGCTGTTGACGCTGCCGATCACGCTGCTCACGCTCGGCCTCTTCAGCTTTGTGCTCAACGCCCTGATGTTCGGCCTCGCCGCGTACTTCCTCAGCGGCTTCAATGTCGACGGTTTCTGGGCGGCACTGATCGGCGCTCTGCTGTTCGGCGTGTTGAGCTGGATCGCCAACGCCGTCTTGCTGCGCGAGGGCGACTGACGATGTCGCCAGCATGCGGATATCCGAAATGCGCGCGCGCTTGGTTATGCTGCGTCCCCCTTTATGAACAACGCGCTGCCACCCCATGAGCCGCCTGAAAAACATTGCTGAACACGGCCAGTCGGTCTGGCTGGATTACATCCGTCGCGATTTCGTCGATGGCCGCGGGCTGCAAAAGCTCATCACCGACGATGGCCTGCAGGGCTTGACCTCGAACCCCGCGATCTTCGAGAAGGCGATTGCCGGTTCGACGCTCTACGACGCCACCATCCACGCCCACGTGCGCGCCGGCCAGCGCGACCCCGAGCAGCTGGTGGAGCTGCTGGCGGTAGAAGACATCCGCATGGCCGCCGATGTCTTCTGGCCCAGCTACCAGGCAAGCCAGGGCATCGATGGCTACGTGAGTCTGGAAATTTCGCCCAAGCTCGCCAGCAACAGCGCCCGCTCGCTGGAAGAAGCCCGCCGTCTCTGGCACACCGTCGGTCGTCCCAACCTGATGGTGAAAGTGCCCGGTACCGCCGCGGGCGTGCCGGTGATTCGCGCATTGATCGCCGAGGGCATCAACGTCAACGTCACGCTGCTGTTTTCGCGCGCGGCGTATGGCGCGGTGGCCGAGGCCTACCTGCAGGGTCTTGAGGATCGCGTGGCCAAGGGCGAGGCCATCGACAAGATCGCCAGCGTTGCCAGCTTCTTCGTCAGCCGCATCGACACTACGATGGATGCGGCACTGGCAGCCAAGGGCGACGAAGCCACGGCGCTGTCTGGCCGTATCGCCATCGCCAATGCCAAGCTCGCGTATCAGGACTTCCTAACCGTGCATGCGAGTGCGCGCTGGCAGGCGCTGGCTGCCAAGGGTGCGCAGCCACAGCGGCTGCTGTGGGCTTCCACCGGCGTCAAGAATCCCGCGCTGCGAGACACGCTCTACATCGAGCAGCTCATCGGCCCCGCCACCGTCAACACCGTGCCGCCGGCCACGCTCGATGCCTTCCGCGATCACGGCGAGGCGCAGCGCACGCTCGATGCCGAAGTGCCGACGGCATTGGCGGTGATGGCGGCGGTCGACCAACTCGGGCTGCCGTTTGCCGCCGTCACCGACCAGCTCGTCACCGATGGCGTGCAGCTGTTCGTCGATGCCTGGGACAAGCTGCTGGCCGCCGTCGCCGCCAAGCGCGACGCGCTCGAGGCCGCCGATCGGGACGACCAATGAGTGTGTTGTTGCTCACTGCCAGCGAGGCGCGCGTGATTGCCAGCCTCACCGAAAAATCGCTGACCACGCCGGACTATTACCCGATGACGGTCAATGGCCTGATGGCCGCGTGCAACCAGAAGAGCAGCCGCAATCCGGCGATGACGCTCACCGAAGGCGAGGTGGGCAATGCCCTGCTCACGCTCGAAGAAAAAGGCTTTGTCTGCCGCGACGACAGCAGTGCACGCGCCACCAAATGGCGCAGCCGTTTCATGCACCAGCTGCTGCTCAAGCCGGCGACGCAGGCAGTGCTGGTGACCCTGATGCTGCGCAGTGCGCAGACCACCGCCGAGCTGCGGGCCAATGCCGCACCCATGAACGGCCCCGCCGATGCTGATGGCGTGCAGGCGGCATTGGATGACCTCGCCGACCGCGCGCAGCCGCTGGTGGTGACCTTGCCGCGCAGTACCGGGCAATCGGCCGTGCGCCATGCGCACTTGCTGAGCGGCGAGCCGGTGATTCCGGTATTCGAAGAAAGCGCCACCGCGCCGCGTACGGCATCCAATGCCGATGCGCGATTTGTTGCTTTGGAAGCGAGAGTGGCCGCACTCGAACAGAAGTTGGCCGAGCTGGGCGGCTAACTGCGAGAAGCGGTTAACTCTCTTCGAGCACGATCTTCCAGCTGCCGTCTTTCTGCTGGCGCCAGAACTGCTGCTTGTTGCCGCTGACCGAGAAATTGTCGCTGCTGTAGTCCTGCCGGAACTGCGCCATCACCAGATTCGGTTCGCCGGGGTAGCGCAGCAGGTCGAGGTCGCGCAGCTGCACGTTGATGTGCCGCTTGCTGGCGTTGACGCGCCGCTTGTAGGCGCCGAAGGCGGACTTGTTCATGCCATTGCTGACGAACTCGTCGCTGTAGAAATTGAGATAGGCCTCGGTGTCGATGGCCGACCAGCGCGAGCGCCATTCCTCGATGCGCGCCAGCAGCGCGTCGCGGTCCTTGGCGATGATGGCGGGCGGCATCCAGCTCAGTGACTCGCTGAGAATCACCGGCGTCTTGCCGGCCTGCAGATACGGCCTGAGTGCCACCAGATCGCTGTTGGCCATCGTCACGCAGCCCTCGCTGGAGCGCGGTGCGCGCGAGCCGATGTTCATCGGCACGCCATGCAGCCAGATGCCCGAACCGTCGCGGCCGTGGTGACGATCCCAGATGTTGGGATAAGTCAGTGGGAATGCCCCGGCGCCGTACAAATCAGGCAGTGCGTTGTCCTCGGTGAAACCGGTGACGGTGTAGATGCCGATAGGTGTGCGCAGGTCGCCGCGGCTCTGCTTACCGACGCCGTTACGCCCCATCGCCGCATAGTGCTCGCGCACCACCTTCAAGCTGCCCTTGGTGTTTTCGAGCACGTAGAGGCGCGCGCGGGGCAGATCCACCACCACGGCATAGCGCTGGTCGTCCGAGAGCTTCAGCAGGCTGGCAGGCAGGCTGCCCTTGGGCACGCGCGGTGGCGCTAGGCGCAACTGGGCTTCTTCCACCAGCTCTTCGAGTCGCGCGGTGGGGCTGCGTGCCACGCGGCTCAGGTCGGCACTGCTGCCGGGTGCGGCCGCGCGCGCGCCGCTCAAGGTATCGACCAGTTGCCGCATCACCGCCTCTGGGGCAGGGGTGGCGGCGACGGGTTCAGCCAGGGCGGCGAGCAGCAGGGCGCACGCTAAAAATCTGGAGCGGGGCATTCCCAATACAGCTCGGTGCAGGGTGGCGGGGCGTTAGCGGATGAACTCGCGGACGATCTTCCAGCCGCTGCCGGTGGACTTGTACTCCAGCACCTTGTTGACCTGGTCGGAGAAGGTGTCGGACTGATATTCCTGCACAAAGGTCACGCGCACACGGTCGTCGCCCACCTTGACCAGTTCGGCATTGAGGGCGCGCACGCCGATGCGTGTGGGGCGGGTGATGCGATCGCGGCGCTGGGCCTCCCAGGCGGCACGGGACAAGCCACCTTCGGGTGCGAAGTCCGGCGCATACTGGGCGAGGTAGGCATCGACATCGCGCGCTGACCAGGCCTTGGCCCAGGCCTGCAACGCGGCATTGACGCCGGTGCTGTCGGCAACGGTTGCAGACTCCGACTGCGCAGCGGCCGGCGTGGCGGCGATGACGGGGGCAGCCGCTGCCGTGACCGGCTTGAGGGCGGGCGCAGGTGCGGCAATGTTGATCGAACCCGAAGCCGGTGCGGCACCGATGCCGGTATCCAGCTGGTTGATGAGGTTCTGCTTGTAGCGCACGGCCTGGTTGCCCTGATCGAGCATGGAGGCACGGTTGTAGGCAGCACCGGCGAGGGCGGCGTAGATGTCGCCCAGGTTTTCGTGTGCGGTGGCGTAGGCCGGGTGGGTGGCCAATGCGGCTTCGAGCGCGTCGCGGGCTTTTTCGTAGTCACCCTGCTGGGCGTAGAGCACGGCGAGGTTGTTGTAGGGCTCGGGCAGCTGCGGGTAGTCGCGGGTGAGGTCGGCAAACACCTTGATGGCGTCGTCAGTCTTGTTGAGCTTGACCAGCACCAGGCCGCGTGTGAAACGCGCCTCGGCGTCCTGCGGCGCGCTGGCCAGATATTTGTCGAGCGTTTTCAGCGCACCCGGCAGATCGCCGCTGTTCAGCTGAGCCTGCGCCTGTTCAACGGCAGTGGCGGAGAACGCCGGGCCTGCAAACATGGCAGCGGCGGCAACAATGGCAAGGCGGGTCAGGGTTTGCTTCACGCCGTCAACCTCTAGCGATGAGTGGATTCAATGCCGCGGATATTAAAGCAAAGGGTCGCAGCACGGTGACCGCTGCAGCGATCCGGTGCGGGATTCAGGGCGATTTGCGGTAGATGTCCGGCTCGCCCCGCGGCACCGACTTGAAGCGGCGATGCACCCAGAAATACTCCGCCGGCGCATAAGTGCGGATGCCGGCCTCCAGCACCTGATTGATGCGGGCGGCATCCGCCACCTCGTCCGGGCCGGGGAAATTCACCAGCGCCGGCTCGATTACCACCCGGTAGCGGCCGTGGCCGAGATAGGCCGGGAAGTAGGGCACCACTGCGGCCCGCCCCATGGCCGCCAGCTTGCTGGTGGCCACGATCGTCGCCACGTTCTTGCCGAAAAACGGCACGTAGACGCTGATCTTCGGGTCCAGCGTCTGGTCGGGCGCATACCACACCGCCCGGCCTTCTCGCAGCGAGCGCACCAGGGGTCGTAACTCTTCGCGCGGCAGGGCCGGCAACTTGCTGCGCCGCTGCCGCCAGTGGTGCATCAGATAATCCATGACCGGGTTTTCATAGGGGCGATACATGGCGTGAAACTCCACGCCCGCCAGGGTGAGAAAGCGTGCACCGAGTTCCAGCGTGGTGAAGTGGCCGGTGAGCAGCAGCGCACCCTGGCCTTTGCCCTGCACCGCGCGCAGGTTTTCCAGCCCTTCAACAATGCCGGCCTTGGCGATGCGCGCGTCCGAGCTCCACCAGGCAATTGCCGCTTCGAACACCCCACGCCCCAGTGCGCGGAAATGCGTGTGCAGCAATTCGCGCCGTTGCTCGTGTGTGCGTTCGGGGAAAGCCACCCACAGGTTGGCGGCAACGATGCGCCGCCGCCCCGGCAGCAACCGCGACACCAGCGCACCAAGACCCTCGCCCAGCTTCAACTGCACCCGCAGCGGCAACAGGTGCAGCAGGCGCATCAGGCCCAGGCCGATCCACACCGGCCAGTGGCGGGGGGCGATGAGGGCAGGGCGGAAGGCGGGGGGCGTCATGGTCGAGCCGGATTGTAAGGGCCGCGACCTTTAAGCTAGTGCCATGCGAATGCTCTACACCCTGCTGCTGGCCGTGCTCACGCCGTTGATCGTGCTGCGCCTATGGCTCAAGGGCCGCGTGCAGCCGGCGTATCGGCAGCGGATTGGCGAGCGCTTTGGCCGCGTGCCGGCGCATCCGGTGGCGGTGTGGGTGCATGCGGTGAGTGTGGGCGAGTCGGTCGCCGCCTTGCCGCTGATCGAGGCGCTCATCCAGCGCCACGGTGAGCGACAGGTGTGGGTGACCACGACCACGCCGACGGGTAGCGAGCGCGTGATGGCATCGCTTGGCACGCGCGTGATGCACACCTATGCGCCATACGATCTGCCGCACGTTGTCGCCCGCTTTCTCGACCGCGCCCAACCAAAGCAAGTGGTGGTGATGGAAACCGAGCTGTGGCCCAACCTGTTTGCCGCGCTCAAGACGCGCGGCATCCCGCTCACCATCGCCAACGCCCGCCTTTCGCCGCGCTCGTTCAAGGGCTACTCGCGCGTGGCGGGGTTCACTCGCAGCGTGCTGGGCAATGTCAGCACCGTCGCCGCACAAAGCACGCTGGATGGCGAGCGCTTCACTGCACTCGGTGCGCCGAATGTGCAGGTGATCGGCAATCTAAAGTTCGATCTCGCATTGCCCAGTGCGCCGCACCCGCTCACGGCCAACATCGCCCGCCTGTGGCATGCCGACCGCGCGATCTGGATTGCGGTGAGCACGCATGAAGGCGAAGAAGAAATCGTGCTCGACGCCCATCACGCCCTACTGCAACACGACCCCTACGCCCTGCTTATCTTGGTGCCGCGCCATCCGCAACGCTTCGAGGAGGTCGCGCGTCGCATCGCCGCCAAGGGCATGAGTTACCAGCGCCGCTCCACACTCGCCGAACACCCCGACCTCAGCGGCCAGCGCCACCCCACGCCGGTGTTGCTCGGCGACTCGATGGGCGAGGTGATGGCCTATCTCGCCGCCGCGCAGGTCGCCTTCGTCGGCGGCAGCTTGGTGCCCATCGGCGGCCACAACGTGCTCGAACCCGCAGCCCTCGGCCTGCCCGTGCTGTTCGGCCCGCACATGCACAATTTTCTCGATGCGCGGTCGCTGCTGCTGCAAGCCGATTGCGCGCGCGAAATCACTGATGCAGAAACGCTCAGCACGGCCTTGCTCGAATGGCTGCCGTGGGAGAAATCTGAAGACCGTCTGCAACCCGAACGCGAAGCACGCAGTGCCCGTGCCGCTGCTGCCGTCGCAGCCAATCGCGGTGCGCTGACCAAGCTGCTCGCCGTGCTGGAGACACCTGCATGAGCGATCTTGTCATCGCCACCGACAGCGGCCTCTACTGCCCCGCTGGCGACTTCCACATCGACCCGCACCGCAAGGTGCCGCGTGCGGTCATCACCCACGGCCACGCCGACCATGCACGGCCCGGCATGGGCCACTACTGGGCCACGAAAACGGGCGAAGGTTTGATGCGCGCGCGCGTCGGCCGCGACAGCGCGATGACGCTGCTCGACTACGGAGAGCGCATCACGATGGGCAGTGCGACGGTGTCACTGCACCCCGCCGGCCACGTGCTGGGCAGCGCACAGGTGCGCATCGAAGTCGCAGGCGAAACCTGGGTGGTGAGCGGCGACTACAAGCGTTGCGCCGATCCGAGTTGTGCGCCGTTCGAGCCGGTGCGTTGCGACACTTTCATCACCGAGGCGACGTTCGCTTTGCCGGTGTATCGCTGGGATGCGCCCGCCGTCGTCGCGCAGCAAATCTTCGACTGGTGGCAGCAGTGCAAAGCTTCAGGGCAGACCGCGGTGCTGTTCTGCTACGCGCTCGGCAAGGCGCAGCGCGTACTGGCTGAACTCACCCGCTTCTTCGACGCCGACGCCCTCGCGCGCGGCGACGTGGAACCCGTGCTGTTGCATGGCGCGATGACGCCGCTGGTCGAGGTCTACCGCAAGGCAGGCGTGAAGATGATGCCGACCGAAGCGGTGGGCACACCGCCCAAGGGCGCGGTATTCGCAGGCCGCCTCATTCTCGCGCCACCAGGGGCGAGCGGCACGCCGTGGATGCGCCGCTTCGCGCCGTACAGCAGCGGCTTCGCCAGCGGTTGGATGCGCCTGCGCGGCACCCGACGCCGCGAGTCCTACGACCGCGGCTTCACCATGAGCGACCACACCGACTGGCCGGGCTTGATCCGCACCATTGAAGAGACCGGTGCCAAGCGCGTGCTCGCCACCCACGGCAATACCGATGCGCTGATTGCGTATCTCAGAGAAAAAGGCATCGACGCCGCCGAACTCAAGACCGCGTTCGAGGGCGAGCAGGGCGCGACCACCACTGAATCGGCATGAGCACGCTCGCGCACCTCATCCGCTGTCATCGCATCCTCAGCAATCGCCGCACGCCGATTCCGTTTGCGGAATTGCAGCAGCGGCTGGAGTGCTCCACCGCCACGCTCAAGCGCGTGCTCACGCAGCTGGAAGAAGAGTTCGGCGCGCCGCTGATTCGCGCCCGCAGCCACGGCGTGTTTTACGCGCGCGACGGCGCTGTGCAATTCGAGCTGCCGGGCTTCTGGCTCAATGCCGGCGAACTCACTGCACTGCTGGTGTTCGAGAACCTGTTGCAAGGCACTGCGCCCGGCCTGTTGTCGGAGCAGCTCGCCCCCATCCGCAGCAAGGCGCGTGCACTGCTCGGCGCGCAGGCGGCCCTGCCAGATTGGCCACAACGCCTGCGCCTGCTGGGCGCCACGCGCCGCGAAGCAGGCAGTGCCTTCGGCACCGTCGCCAGTGCACTGGTGCGTCGCCGTCGCCTGAGCGTGCGCTATCACGGCCGCGAGTCGGATGAGATCACCGTGCGCGAACTCTCGCCGCAGCGCCTCACCCACTATCGCGACCGCTGGTATCTCGATGCCTGGTGCCACACGCGCAACGCGCTGCGCAGCTTCGCGGTGGAGCGTCTCAACGAAGCGCGCGAGCTGCTGACCCCAGCGCAAGACGAACCCGCAAGCGCGCTCGATGCCGTGCTCGCCAGCAGCTACGGCATTTTCTCGGGTGCGGCGACGCATACCGCCGAACTGCTGTTCACGGCCAAGGCCGCGCGCTGGGTGGCCGACGAGCAATGGCACCCAGCGCAAGTGGGCGAACGCAGCGCCGATGGAAGCTGGCACCTGCGCTTTCCCTATCACCGCCACGAAGAGCTGGTGATGGATCTGCTGCGCCACGGCGAAGATGTGGAAGTGATCGGCCCGCCCACCTTGCGCAAAGCCGTCGCCGCAAGGCTCAAGGCCGCACTCGCGCAATACGCGAAGTAAAAACTGCGGCTCAGGTTTTGAGCCGATGGGCCGAGATAGTGGGTGTCCCCGCCCCACGGAGAACCTGAAATGCCCTACGACTATGCTCCCCGCCTTGCCCTGCTCGCCCGCGCCCGCAAGCGCCGCCACACCTGGTTCACTGTCTGCCTGTTGGCACTGCCGGCCTTGTCCTTCCAGACCGCGGGCGGCGCACCGGATGCTGCACTTGTGACCAGCATGCAACTCGCACAAACCAATCGCTAGCGCGTGGCTTGTTCGGCAGCGGCCAGTTCGTCTGCCGCCAGCAAAATGCCCGGCTCAGTAAGCGTGCCGCTGGCAACTGCCGGCAGCGCCAGCCAGCGCAGTGCATGACGTCCATCGGCAAGGTATTCGGCCTTGCCGATGGCTTTTGCGAGTGCAGCGTAAAAGCGCGCGGCATTGATATTTTCTTCCGTCACCCGCGGTGGTGGCAATGCTGCACCGGCGGGGATGCCGGTGAGATAGCCGCCGCCCTCCGCTGAAAAATGCGTAGCCATTGCCACTGCGGCGCGTTCGGCAATAGCAAGCCACTCGGCGTCGCGCGTCACGCTGTGCAAAGCGAGTGCAGCGCGGGCCATGTAGAGCGTGTCGCCTAGATAGAGACCGGCATCGGATTCATGTGCGAAACGGCCATCCGGCAAGGCGCGATGTTTCAACACCCAGTTCGCCGCAACAGTCGCCGCGCACAGCGTATCGGCATCGCCCCCCGCCTTGTAGAGCGCCACCAAGGCCTCGATCGCCAGACCGTTTTCCTGCGCATATAAATGCGAGTCGATGCGCGGCATGCCGATTTTGCGGCGCGCTTTGTCGCCCAGCCTGAAGTAATCGTGTGCCTTCTCGCCCTGCACCACATCAGCATCCTGAGTGCCGTGAAACGCGCTGGTATCGGCATCGCGCAAGAACGTGAGCAAGTAATCGCGGATGGCGTTCGCGCTACGCAGATCGCGCGTGTTCTTGGTCAGTGCATAGGACTGCGCGTAGAGCCGTAGCGCCCCAGCCTGCGTGCGCATGATTTTTTCAAAGTGCGGGTGCCGCCAGTCGCCGTGCGTGGAGTACTGATACATGCCGCCCCACACCGGGTCGATCAGCGCGCGCGCGGCATCGAGCGTCTGCCGGGCGCGCCGCGCTTCAGTCTTGTTGCCCGCGGCGGCGCGCGTCAGTGCGTATTCCACGCTGTCGCGGTCGAGATATTTCTGCGCCAGTTTCAGGCTGCCCTGCTGGGTGTCGTAGGCCGCGCGATGCGCGGCTTCAAGCGTGGTGCGCAAATCCTCCGGCAGCGTGCTGATGGGCGGCGCATTCACCTGCTCATCGCGGGCGGATTGTTCGGGCGTCGGGTCGGCGACCACCGCATCGAGCAGGGCGCTGAAATCATCCGCACTCAAAAACCCGGCACGCTTCGCCACCTCCTGCCCCTGCGCGTTGAAGAAGATCAGCGCCGGCCAGCCGTAGTCGCGATAGCGGTTGGCGAGCAGCGGGTCGGCATCGTGATCGACACTCGCAATCAACCATTGCTCACCGAGCCGCTTCTGCACACCAGCATCGGGAAAAGTCTTTGCCTGCATCACATGGCACCAGTGGCACCACACGGCTTCGAGGTAAAGAAACACCGGCTTGTTCTCGGCCTTGGCCTGCGCGAACAGCGCCGGCGTGAACGGCCGCCACGGCAGGTCAACGCGCTCGGCAGCCAGCAGTGGCGCGGCACAGAGCAGCAGCAAGGCAGAGAGTGCAGCGCGAAGGAGTTTGCTCATGCTGAACTCTACGATGTGCTGCGTTGAGCAGATGCTCGTGAGCATTCAGAACGCATCCTGCAAAATTACCCCATGCGCCGCTTCGCTCAGCTCTATCAGCAGCTTGATGCCACCACCGCCACCGGCGAGAAAGTGGCGGCCCTGCGCGCGTACTTTGGGGATGATGACGTCGCCGATGCCGACAAGGCCTGGGCTCTGTGGCTGTTGCTCGGCAACCGCCTGAAGCGCTTGATTGCACCGACGCTGCTGCGGCAATGGGTGGGCGAAGTCACGTTGCTGTCCCCCGCCTTGGTGGAGGCGAGCTATGCGCAGGTGGGCGATCTGGCCGAGACCATCGCCCTGTTGCTAGACACCGCACAGCCGCTGGCACGACGCGAGCAAGCGCCCACGCTGAGCGCGGCAATTGCCGCGCTACAAGCGCTGGCTGCGCAAGCGCCGCAACAGCAGCGTGACGCCGTGCTGCAAGAGTGGGCCACGCTGCCGCGCGAGGCCTGTTACCTGTTCACCAAACTGCTGACGGGATCGTTGCGCGTCGGCGTCTCGGCGGGGCTCGCCGCGCGTGCGCTCGCCGAGCAAGCCGGCTTGCCCGCACCGCTGGTGCAGCAGCGCCTCGCAGGCGACTGGCAGCCGAGTGCGGCAAGTTATGCGGCGCTGCGCGCACCCTTGGGCGAGACGGTGCGCGACCCGAGCCAGCCGTATCCCTTCTGCCTCGCCTCGCCGCTGGAAAACACCCCCGAATCGCTGGGCGAATCTGCTGACTACTTGGCGGAATGGAAGTGGGATGGCATCCGCGCGCAGGTGATCCGCCGCGAGGGTCAGACCTGGGTGTGGAGCCGCGGCGAGGAGCTGTTGAACGGCCGCTTCCCCGAGGTGGAAGCACTCGCCGCGCAATGGCCCGATGGCACGGTGGTGGATGGCGAAATCCTCGCTTGGCGCGATGAGGCCGCACTGCCGTTTGCCCTGCTGCAAAAGCGCATCGGCCGCAAGACCGTCGGCAAGAAGCTGCTCGCCGATGCACCCGTGACCCTGCTCGCCTATGACCTGCTGGAATACGCCGGTGAAGACTGGCGCGAGCGTTCCTTAAGCGGGCGCCGTACGCGGCTTGAGTTGCTAGCGGCGACCCATGGCCTTCGCATCTCGCAACGCGTCATCGGCGACTGGCCCGCGCTTGCGCTATTGCGTGATGAAGCCCGCGCGCGCGGCGTCGAAGGCCTGATGCTCAAGCGCCTCGACAGCAGCTATCAAACCGGCCGCAAGCGCGGCGCATGGTTCAAGTGGAAAGTCGGTGCGCTCACCGTCGATTGCGTGCTGCTCTACGCCCAGGCCGGGCACGGGCGGCGCGCCAATCTCTATACCGATTACACGCTGGCGGTCTGGAGCGGCGAGTTGCTGGTGCCGGTCGCCAAGGCCTATTCCGGCCTCACCGACGAAGAGCTGCTGAAGATGGACCGCTGGATTCGCCAGCACACCCGCGAAACCTTCGGCCCCGTGCGCAGCGTCGAGCCGCTACAGGTATTCGAGATCGCCTTCGAGGGCATCCAGGTCAGCACGCGGCACAAGGCCGGTGTGGCGCTGCGCTTCCCTCGCATCGCACGCTGGCGCACCGACAAACCGGCGGCCGAGGCCGATACGCTCGACAGCCTCAAGTCGCTGCTCAAACAAGACTAGAGCGGCTGCGAGATCGCCTCCAGCACATGTGCCCACACCAGCGGGTTGAAGCCGAGGCCGAGATGTGAAGCCGCAACTTCGATGTGCTGCACGCGCGGGCTGATGCGGTCGATGGAGGCGGCACGGCCGACGATGCCATCGCTGCGGCTGATGATGCTGATCAGCGGCTGCTGGATCGGCCGCGTATCGCGCGCTGCGACCTGCGCTTCGATCCAGTCCAGATCCAGCCCCAGGCGGCGCAGCGCAGTGGCCGCGGCGGTGTATTTGGGGCCACCGATGATCGGCGAGCCCATGGTGATGACGCGGTTCACCGCCTGCGGCAGATCGCGCGCCACCTCGCGGGCGATGGTGCCGCCCAGACTCCAGCCCACGAGGGTCAGTGGCTCACCCAGCGCCTCGGCGCGGCGCGCGACGTGCTCGACCATGCGTGTGCAGAGGTAGGCCACGCCGCCCTCTCCGCGATACGGCTGCTTCTGCGGCGCGCCCCAGCTCGGATGCAGATCGGCCAGGGTGTGCTTGAGGTTGAGGCCCGCGCGATTCACGCCCAAGCCCCAGCCCTCACAAACCACACCATGCCGCGCGAGGTGGCGGCGCAGCGGGTAGGTCGAGGCATCGCCCGCGCCGTAGCCGGGCAGCACCAGCACCGGGCTTGCGCCTGCAAAGCGTGGTGACGTCACGGGCCGGTAGAGCGCCGGCAGCATCAACGCCAGGTCGCGCAGCACTCGCACCTCGCCCAGCAGTGCCATGCGCGGCGGCGGAGCGAGCAGCAGCGGTTTGTCGCGCATGAGTTCAAGCGGTGAGTGGATCGTGCCGAACAGTCTGGCACGCTTCTCGCGGGGCTCAGGGTCACCTCATCTGCTCGTCTGCCATGCGCCTCTACCCTGCCGTTCTGCTCTGTACTGCTTTGCTTTCGGCCTGCGGTGATTCGCAGCCGCGTACGGTGGTGAACGCGCCTGCGCCGCCAGTGACCGCGCCCGGCGCCACGCCGAAGATCTACGACCAGATCGCCCCCGACAGCACGCAACCCGGCGCCTACACGGCGGTGAGCAGCGACTACCACTTTGGCCGCATCACCGTCAGCGATGAAGTGAGCGGCGGCAGCTACGAGAGCGATATGCACGGCATCGCCTGGATGCCGCAGAACCTGCCCGCTGGCCTGCGCGTGCCTGTGCTGGTGTGGCTACATGGCAGGCACCAGACCTGCCAGCTCGCCATCGGCGGTGTGGCGCTGACCGGCATCGGCGACGACGACTGCCCGACCGGCCTGGTGGTGATCGAATCCGCGCCCAGCTACACCGGCTACAACGCCGCAGCCGAGCGACTCGCGACGCAGGGCTATGTGGTGCTCTCCATCGACCTCAACGATGTGAACGATCACGACAACACCGCGCCGACCGATCGCGGTGCGCTCGCGCGTGCGCAACTCGCACTCGAACATCTCAACCGCTTTCGCGCCATCGACACGGCAGGTAGCAATGGCTTCGACTCGCTCAAGGGCCATCTCGATTTCACCCGCGTCGGTTTGATGGGCCACTCGCGCGGCGGTATCGGCGTG
Source organism: Stagnimonas sp. (assembly GCA_965279705.1). Classification (GTDB taxonomy): domain Bacteria; phylum Pseudomonadota; class Gammaproteobacteria; order Nevskiales; family Nevskiaceae; genus Stagnimonas. The sequence goes on along the minus strand of OZ257257.1, from coordinate 125,289 downwards.
CTGAAGGCCGGGCAGGAAAACTTGAAGCGTCCGCTCGCCCAGCAGTTCGGCATCAAGGCCCTGTTCGGGCTCGCGGCCGACACCGGCGGTCTCAACATCGGGGCCACCGATTACGAGGTGGCCCCCGGCGTGGTCTGGGGTGCAGCGCATGGGTATTGCGATGGCGACGCCTCGGATTTCTTCAGTGCCTTCTACCTCGACAGGAACCGCCTGCGCACCGATGCCAGCGGCCTGCGTTTTCTGTTCGTGCCGATGGGTGCCAACCACAACTACTTCAACACCGAGTGGACCGGCACCGACGACTGGTCGCTGCAGGATGCCTCACAGATGGACGCGCAGTGCGGCAGCATGGCCACCACCAGCGCCCGCGACGATGTGCCCGCGCAACAGGCGCAGCTGGCGTTTTTCATGACCAGCTTCTTCCGCTATTTCGTTGGTGGCGAGACGGCCTTCGCGCCCTTGTGGGCTGGCCGCACCGGCTTGCCCGGCAGCCTGTGCCCGGATGGTGTCGATGGCTGCCCCGCACGCTTTCTCACCGTGCGCAGCGCACCGCCTGCGGAGCGCTTGTTGATCTCCTCGTTCGATGGCAACGCCGCGCTCAGCAGCAACGCGCTGGGCGGCAGCACCAGCCTGAGCGGTTTCTCGGCCAGCAGCTTCTGCACGCCGGACGACGGCGGCGACAACCCGCCCAGCGGCGGCCACGGCTGCCCGGCTGATCCAACCTTTTCGCGCATCCCGCAACTCGCGCTGACGTGGACGATTACTGGCGCGAAGCTCATGCAGCAATTCCCCGCACAGGACTTGCGCAGCTACCGCCTCTTCAGCCTGCGCATGGCACTCGACTTTGCCGCCGGAGCCAACCCCGCAACGGGACAGGATTTCGGCATCGTGCTCACCGACGCATCCGGCAAGAGCGCGCGCATCGAAGCTGCGCAGTGGACCGATGCGCTGGGCCTGGCACCGGGCGACCCCTATGCCAGCAGCGGCAGTCGGCGCACGCTGCTCTACAGCAGTCACTTTCCGTTGGCGGCATTTGCGGGCGTGGACTTGGCGCGCGTCACGGGCGTGGCGCTGGTGTTCGACAAAACCGCGAACGGCCGCGTGCAAACAGCAGACTGGATGTTCGTGCGCTGAACACTCGGGCGGCGCACATAAAAAAAGGCGGCGCTTCCTGCGCCGCCTTTTTCACAACAGAGGACTCAGCTCACTTCGCAGCGACCTGTGTCGTGCGTGCGCTCTCATCAAAGCGGTCGAGGTTCATCACCTTCGTCCAGGCAGCGGCAAAGTCCTTCACGAACTTTTCTTCACCGCCCTTCTCGGCATACACCTCGGCCACCGCGCGCAGCTCTGCGCTGGAGCCGAACATGAGGTCGACCGGTGTCGCCGTCCACTTCAGCTTGTTGCTGACACGATCGCGGCCTTCGTAGAGGCCCTCTGTGCTGGCCTTGGTCCACTGGTTACCCATGTCGAGCAGGTTGACGAAATAGTCATTGCTCAAGCTGCCGGGCCGATCGGTGAACACGCCGTTGGCGGCACCGCCGACGTTGGCGTCGAGGCTGCGCAGGCCGCCCACCAGCACGGTCATTTCCGGCACCGTCAGGGTGAGTAGTTGCGCGCGGTCGACCAGCAAATCCGCCGGTGAGCGGGTGATGCCGCTGCCGGTGTAGTTGCGGAAGCCATCAGCCACCGGTTCGAGGTAGGCAAACGACGCCACGTCGGTCTGCTCCTGCGTCGCATCGACACGACCCGGTGTAAACGGCAGCGTCAGCGCATGGCCTGACTTCTTCGCAGCCTGTTCGATAGCCGCGTTACCACCGAGCACGATCAAGTCCGCCATCGACACCTTCTTCTTGCCGCCGCGCTGCGCACCGTTGAAGTCAGCCTGCACTTTTTCCAGGCTCGCCAGCACCTTGCTCAGCTCGGCCGGATTGTTGACGGCCCAGTCCTTTTCCGGGGCCAGGCGAATGCGCGCGCCATTGGCCCCACCGCGCAGGTCGGTGCCGCGAAAGCTCGACGCCGAGGCCCAGGCGGTGCGGATCAGTTCCGGGCCTGTCACGCCGGAGGCCAGAATCTTGGTCTTGAGCGCAGCGATGTCGTTGCTGCTGACCAACGCATAGTCACGCGGCGGCAGCGGGTCTTGCCAGATGAGATCTTCCTTCGGCACTTCGGTGCCCAGGTAGCGTGCCTTCGGGCCCATGTCGCGGTGCGTCAGCTTGAACCAGGCCTTTGCAAAAGCCACTTCAAACTGCTTGGGGTCGTCCTTGAAGCGCAGCGCAATCGCGCGGTAGGCCGGGTCTTCCTTGAGTGCCAGATCGGTGGTGAACATGATCGGCGCGTGGCGCTTGGTAGGGTCGTGCGCATCGGGCACCAGGTTGGCCGCAGCACCGTTGGCGGGGATCCACTGCGTCGCACCGGCCGGGCTCTTGGTCTTCACCCAGTCGAAGGCGAAGAGGTTGGTGAGGTACTGCGTGGTGAACTGCGCGGGGGCAGAAGTCCAGGCGCCTTCGAGGCCGCTAGTGACGGTATCCACGCCATTGCCCTTGCCGCACTTGTTCTGCCAGCCGATGCCCTGCGCTTCAACGCCATTGGCAGCCGGCTCTTTGCCCACACAGTCTTCCGGCTTGTGCGCGCCGTGCGCCTTGCCAAAGGTGTGACCACCGGCGATGAGCGCCAGTGTTTCTTCATCGTTCATGGCCATGCGGCCAAAGGTTTCGCGAATGTCCTTGGCGGCCAGCAGCGGGTCGGGGTTGCCGTTGGGGCCTTCGGGGTTGACGTAGATCAGGCCCATCTGCACAGCCGCCAGCGGCTTCTTCAATTCGCGGTCGCCGCTGTAGCGCTTGTCGTCGAGAAACTTGGTCTCGGGGCCCCAGTTCACCAGCTCCGGCTCCCAGTCATCGCGGCGGCCGCCGCCGTAGCCAAAGGTTTTGAAGCCCATGCTTTCGAGCGACACGTTGCCGGTGAGCACCATCAAATCGGCCCATGAAATGCTGCGGCCATATTTCTGTTTGATGGGCCACAGCAGGCGACGCGCCTTGTCGAGATTGGCGTTGTCAGGCCAGCTGTTGAGCGGCTCGAAACGCTGCTGCCCACCGCCCGCACCGCCGCGGCCATCGCCCGCGCGGTAGGTGCCGGCGCTGTGCCAGGCCATGCGGATGAAGAAGGGGCCATAGGTGCCGTAATCGGCAGGCCACCAGGGTTGCGGGGTTTTCAGCAGGGTGGCGATGTCGGCCTTCACAGCCTTCAGGTCGAGTGCGGAAAACGCCTTGGCGTAGTCGAAGCTCTGGCCCATCGGGTCGGACTCCACCGCGTGCTGGCGCAGCGGCGTGAGGTCGAGTTTTTCGGGCCACCAGAACTGGTTGCTGCGCACTTCGGTATCGGCATGGGCGGCGCTCATCAGCGCCAGCGGTGAAGCGGCGAAGACAAGCGCCGCCATCAGCTGCAAAGGTCTCTTGGTCATTGGGGTTCTCTCGTGGAACGGTAGGTTTCAGGGTGTTTTGAACTGGCTTCCTCCAGCACCCTGCACCGTAGTCCTACCCCCACGCCGGGAGAAATTGCTTTTTCAGTGCGGCGCGATTGGCTCTGCCAATGGCAGATGAGCCCCTACACCTCGTGCACGAACAGCGCCCGCTCAAACCGCACCTGCGGCCAGAACACACCGTCGTCCGCTCGCTCGCCCGCACCCACCACCATGATGGGAAAGGCCGCACTGCCGAGCTTCAAGAGCTTCTTCACGCGCACCTCGTCGAAGCCTTCCATCATGCAGCTATCAAAGCCGTGGGCGCGAAGGGCGAGCACCAGGTTCTCGCAGGCGAGTGCGGTGCTCTTGGCAGCCCACAGCTTCACTTCTTCGCGTGTGTGCGGGCCGCGTGGCACGGGGGCGACGAAACCGCCCAAGGTGAACGCTGCCTTCTTCGCCAGCGCCAGGCTGTTGAGCGGCCCCGGCGTGTAGAGCGTGGGGATGAGCTGGTAATAGCGCTTCACCAGCGGCGGCACGTCCGGCATCGGCCAGTCGCGCAGCATCTTCTTGCTGAACTCGTTCACACGGTCGGTGCGGGCCACACACACGATCAGCTCCTGCGCAGTCTTGGCGGCGAGCTGACTCATGCAGGCTTTCACCAGCTTGGCTTTCTTCTCCGCCGACTTCACCACGTAGAACTCCCAGGGCTGCAAGCCGCTGGAGCAGGGTGCCAGCATCGCCATGTCGAGACAGTCATCGAGTACGGCTTTGGGGATGGCCTTGTCGGTGAACTTGCGCACCGAGCGACGGCTGATGACGACTTGGCGAAAGTGTTCGACGTCGATGCCCTTCGGCGCAGGCTCGTGGTAGCGGGCTTTGCCATCCACCGACACGCTCTTGGAGGCCACCGGCGCTGCGGCTTTGCGGGTAGCGGGCTTGCGTGCGGCGGGCGGGGTGGTTTTGCTCTTGCTGACGGTGGGCATGGTGGCTCGTGGTGATGAAGTAATTTCAGTTGCGCAGCGCGGGCAGCGGCTCGCCGTCGGGCACGAAGGTCAGTGCCTCGCCGTTGTTGCAATAGCGCAGGCCGGTGGGCTTGGGGCCGTCTTCGAACACATGGCCGTGATGGCCGCCGCAACGGGCGCAGTGGTATTCGGTGCGGGCATAGCCGATGTGGTGGTCGGTCTTGGTTTCCAGCCGGCCGGGGATCGGGTCGTAAAAGCTCGGCCAGCCGGTGCCGCTTTCGAACTTGGTCTTGCTCTCGAACAGCGGCAGATTGCAGCCCGCACACACGAAGGTTCCCGCGCGGTTCTCATTGTTGAAAGGGTGCAGGCCACACATCTCGGTGCCTTCACTGCGCAGCACGCGAAACTGCGCGGGGGTGAGCAGGGTGCGCCATTCGGCTTCGGTCTTGGTCAGCTTGTCGCCGGTGTAGCTGGTGCTGAGGGTGCTCATGGGGTTCTCACGGTGAGGCCGCGTTGAAGCCGGCAATCTTGTCGGCCATCCATTGCGGGTTGGACAGGGGCAGCCAGTGACGGGCTGCAATGCTTTCACGTTGGAGTCCCGGTGCCCATTGCTCAAGGCCTTCGAGCAGATGGGCCTTCACGAAGGCGTCCTTGCTTGCGACCAGCAGCTGCACGGGGGCAATGGCGTGGCGCGCACGCGGCCTGAGCAGGCGCGGCAGCACGTTGGCGCGGTAGAGGTTGATGCCGTTGATGCCATCGCGCAGCTGCGTGCTGTGGCGTGCTACAGGTGGCAAGCCCTCGATGCGCGCCAGCACGCGCGGCCACTGGCGCGCGAGGCCGAGCTTCCACACCGCCGGGCCGAGCAGCGGCAGATGAAATGCACCCACATACCAACTGGCGGCTGCTTGCTTCGGGGTCTGGCGCGTCAGGCCCTGCGCACGCAGTGCATGGCCGATGTGATCGAGGCTCGGCCCGCTGATGGTCGTGAAGTGGCTGATGCGGCCCTTGAGCGCCGGTTCGGTGGCGAACTCCCAAGCCTGTATCGAGCCCCAGTCGTGGCCGACCAGATGCACCGGCGCATCGGGGCTCAAGGTGTCGATCACGCGGCGGAAATCCGCCAGCAGCTGCGTCAGGCGATAGCCGCGCGTCGATGGCGGCGCCTCGCTCAAGCCCGCGCCGCGCACGTCGTAGCGGATGATGCGGTAGCGGCCCTTCAGCAGCGCCACCACGCCATCCCACACATGCAGGTTGTCGGGGTAGCCGTGCACGAAGACTAGCGTGGGGCCTTTGGCCTTGCCTTCGACCAGCGCGCTCAGGTGCAGGCCGTCGGTGGTGGGGATGTTGATGCGCGTGTCTTGGGTTTTCATATCGCTCCATTGTCATTCCCGCGAAGGCGGGAATCCAGACCGCGCGCAGCGCGGTGACGCGCCAAAGCATGGATTCCCGCTTGCGCGGGAATGACAGAAAGCCGGTGCGACCGCCGCTAGAGCGCGGCATCCACCGGCAGCGAGAAGCTCGCCGGGTCGCCGCCGCCGGTGGTGATGGTAATGAGGTCCGGCACCTTGGCGTTGTACGAGGTGAGATCAGTAGCCGCGATGCTCAGACGCACGCTGTGGCCCTTGGCGAACTGGTGCGCGAAGCCAACCAGATTGAACTCGACCGGCTTACCCACATCCGCCGCCGGCACGCGCACGGGGGCGATCAAGCGCTTGATGAGCGTGGCGTTGCCGCTCGCATCCACATCCCAAACCTTGCCGAAGAACACGAGGTCGCGTGTGTTGATATTGCTCAGGTGCAACCGTGCGCGCGGCACGCCCACCGACACCACATCGCGCGTGAACGGTGCCGAGGTGAAGTCGGCAATCTCGCCGGGTGGGTCGCTCGGCATCAGTGCCGCAGCACTCGGGCTTGCCGCCGGGCCGGTGAAGTTAGAGGTCTCGGTGTACGACGAGGGCACGCCGCCCGGCGGGTTCAGCACCATCGCACTGCCGGCCACGACCTTGCTTTTCTCGGTAAGCAAGTCAGCGCTGCCGGAGAGATAGAACGTCTGCATCGCCTGCGAGGGGAACGCCGCTGCCTGCCCATACTGGCTGTGTGCGGAACCGGAACCGTCGTACTCCACCCAGTCGCGGTAGTAGGCAAAGCCGGGGCCGGTGTCTGCGCCCGTGTCGCCGCGCAGCCAGCGGTTGAACCAGGCCAGCGCCCGCTGCGTGAGGTAGCACTGGTCCAGCCCCGTGGTGCCGCTGCCATACACCTCGCACTCGCCTGGCAGCGAGTCGTAGCCGCCGTGGCCGCCCGAGTTCCAGATCATCGCCACCGGCACCTTGCGCGCATTGAGCTTCAGGTACGTCGCCACCGCATCGTTGGGGTTGAACAGCGTGTCCGACTGGCCCTGCACCAGCATGGTCGGCGCCGTGATCTGGCTGATCTTCGTCTCTGACGACGCGTTGTGCACCAGCTCGCGAATGGCATCGTCGGCATCGCCCGTGGCCGTGAGCGTGGCGTAGGTCTGGCAGACGGCGGCGGGGAAGCCAAGGCAGGCCGCGCCCGCCACCATGATCGGGTCGCCACTCATGGCTTTTTCTGCCGCACAGCCGCCCTTGCCTTGCGCCGCACCCTGATTGCCCGACACGAAGAACAGCGAGGTCCACTCGAACTTGAACACGCCCTGTTGTGCGAGCTGGTGCGAAAAGCCCGTGGGGTCGCCGGCCGAGATCAGGTTGTTGGGGTCGAGCGAGTACTGCAGCGAGTTCCAGGTGCGGCCAGGGATCGCCGCGCGCACGCGCGAATCCGTCGCCGCCATGTTGAGCACGATGCCGCCGCCATACGAGCCGCCGATGAGCCCGATGATCGGCCCCTTGGCATCGCGCGCCACCACGCTGGCTACCGATACCGCGCCCACCTTGTAAGTCGGGTCCACCAGCATCTTGTCGATGAGCTGCTGCGAATCCTTCACGTCGTAGTCGAAGGAGTTGAGCTGGATGCAGCCCGACGAGCCGCCAAAGCCCTGGCCCGAATAGGTGAGCACCACGTAGCCGTTGCGCGCGAGGTAGTCCGCCATCGAGACGATCTCGCCCGCCAGCTTGTCGAGCCCGAAACCATTGGTCATCAGCACCGCCGGCTGTGGCGTCGCAGCCGTGGCGTTGGCGGGCAGATACAGCCGCGTGTCGATGGTGGCAGGGTGCGTGCCGTCCGGGCCATCCATCACGGGGATCAGCGCGTCGCTGGTCGTATAAGTCTGCTTGCCGACCACGGCGGTGGCGGCGGTGCCGGTGTTCGAGACCGGCCCCGAGGCCACCGAGCTGCCAACAGAGCGACTGTCGCCGCAGGCCGAGAGCGCCAGCGAAGCAGCAACTGCAAAAAAACTAACCCACGAAAGAACGCGATCACGCACGGGCACACTCCTCAAGATGCCGCGAATCGTCCTTGAGTGCGGCGGGCGGGCCTTATGCGGCCTATCGATGTGGAAAGTGTCGCAGAAAGGGACGAAGGATATTCACCACCGAACCTTAGGTGGTGCCGAGCGTTCAGGGCATTGGTCGTTGCACATCTTCGGCTGGCCGAGGATCGCCTTTGTCAGACGGAAAAGTCTTAATCTGGCCCCATCAAATGGGGTCCAGACCTCGGCGGCCAGTTAGCTGTCATCTGCAATTGACGTAGCGCAAGAATCGAATACAATAGTATTCATATTTTGCTAGAGGTTCGCCCCGCCAATGTTTTACTACTACGGTCGAAAAAAGCAGATTGCCAGGCATTACCCTGCGCCAACTCATGAAACGCTTATCGAGCCGTTTGCCGGCGCCGCTGCATATTCAATGCATGCTGACAATTGGCGCCGACGAGTCATTCTCATTGAGAAGGATGCGCGCGTGTGCGATATCTGGCAATGGCTGATTGAAGTTGCAACACCAGCCAAGATTGCAGCGCTACCAGTGCTTAGCGTTGGGGAGAAAAGCTCCGAGTTTCTTCATATCGTCCATGCCGCAACGAAGATGGCGTTTAAGTACAAGACCATAAAAGTCACGCCTGTTCTTGAACGAAACTGGGAAATCAGCAAGCGCGTGATGGCTGCAAACGTGCACAAAATAAAACATTGGGAATTAATCCAAGGCGATTACAGCGATGCACCAGACTTTGAGGCAACTTGGTTTATCGATCCGCCCTATCGAAATGGCCCAGGCGACGGTTACGCGCATGGCTGCACCCAATTGGACTACAAGAAACTAAGTGAGTGGGCTCTAACGCGCCGAGGTCAACTAGTTTGCTGCGAGGGTCCAAGCGGAGACTATCTCCCGTTTCGGCCGCTACTAACTCTTCCTGGAGTGGCGGGAAAACTCAGTGTCGAAAAGCTCTACCACAGAGCGAGCCGTCAGCACGGCAACCGACACCTCTTTGATGTGGCGACCGAGCAGCAGCAGCTCGCGATCTAGAGTGGCGTTCCTAGTGTCCGCGCAAAGCTAGCGAGATATGCATCATCATCAAGTAGAAGAACCCAGCCAGTCGCCATCTTGTCTTTACCGGAAACTCGCATTCCGGAAACCTTCGTGTTGCGACCGGTTGTGCCACTGACGGCACCCCAGTCGTCCTCTTTCAAGTTGTCGGCATAGAAAACGCCAGTGATTGCAGGAAAATGGAAAGAGTCTTTTGCATTTGCAAAATCCCAGGCCAAACCCATCAGCGCCGCGACCTCGCGGTGATGCGCCTGCCAAGTAATTCCGGTCAATCGCCCAACGCGTTGTTGCCCGGCCCGCAAGTTCGCGCCCTGCTCAATATTGCCAACGGTGCACTTGATTTCCAGGCCTTCCGGATATTTTCTCAATACTGCCTCGGTGGCTCCTGCAGCGGACGATGGCACAAGATCAGGATGCCCCTTTTCGATTGGGTTCACGATTGCCTTGGTCTCCTTCGCCAAGGTATCGCAGAAGATTGATCCAATAACTGAGCTGACTGTCTTGAAATCGAGGCTTCGATAGAGCGAGGCGGGCAGATCGGACAAGATTTCATTAGTCAATTCAACCGCTGCGAGAACGTGTCTCTGACGAACGTCAAATCCAACTCGAATGGCGAAGTCCTTACGAACTCTATATTTCATTCTAGCGCGCGCTCTAGCAGCACAAGTATTTTGCTTGGCTTCACTTCAAGAGCTGCAGCAAGCTTGATCAACACAGCTAACGTCGGCGACTTCAGACCTCTTTCCAGCTGGCTAACGTAGGTTCGATGGACGCCTGCCTTGTCGGCAAGCGCCTCTTGTGAGAGGCCTGCGCCTCTTCTAACTTTGCATATCACATCACCGAATAGCAGTAACGTTTTGTCCATTTCGGAATGCTCAGCTACCGAATACCAAAGGTCTACAGCCCATAGTATTCAGTCATAGATCCACGGGACGCCCCAATCTTGCGATCTAGCTGGCAGTCTCCAGCATTAGCTGGACTCAAACTTCGATGTAGAGCTGACTGAAAACAGACGCCTCACGCCGCCGCAATCCTCAGAACGTGCGCCTCACGAATCGGCAAATTGACCGCCGCCGCCAGCAGTGCAAACACCATGTCGGCGATCCACATCCACTGGTAGTCGCCGAAGCGCGAGATGCTCACGCCGCCGAGCCAGGCGCCGAAGAAGCCGCCGATCTGGTGCGAGAGCAGCGTGAGGCCGAACAGCGTGGCGAGGTAGCGCGTGCCGAACAGCTTGCCGACGAGTCCTGCCGTGGGCGGCACGGTGGCGAGCCAAGTGAAGCCGAGGCTTGCTGCGAACACATAGAATGTGAGCGGCGTGCGGGGTGCAAGCAGGAATAGCCCGATGAGTACGGCGCGGCTGGCGTAGATGGCGGTGAGAATCCACTTCATGCGGTAGCGCGAGCCGAGCCACCCCGCCGTGAGGCTGCCGGCGATGTTGAACAGGCCGATGAGCGCGAGCGACAGCGCCGACACATTGGCCGAGAGCCCGCACAGCTGCACTTCGCCCGGTAGGTGCGTGACGAGAAATGCGATGTGCAGGCCGCAGGTGAAAAAGCCGAGGTGCAGGCACCAGTAGCTGCGGTCCTTGAGCGCGCGGCGAATCTCGCTGCCCAGGCTCGGGCCTTCGACGACCACGGGGTTGCTGGGGGTTGAAGCTACCGGCGCACCACCGCGCAGCGCACGCGCCAGCGGCAAGGTCAGCAGGCTGCTGGCGGCGAGCGTGAAGAGTGCTGCCGCCCAGCCAAAGCCAGCGATGATCGCCTGCGCCAGCGGGGCGAACACGAACTGCCCGAACGAGCCGCCGGCATTGATGAAGCCCGCCGCAAAGGCGCGCTTTTCCACCGGCAGCTGGCGTGAGGTGGCGCCGATCAAGATCGAGAAGCTGCCGGCACCAGCGCCTGCGGCCGAGAGCACGCCGAGACACATCAGCAGGCCCCACTGCGTGGGCATGAAGGGCGTCAGCGCCAGGCCGGCCGCGAGCATCAATCCGCCCACCTGCACCACGCCCACCGAGCCATGCTTGTCGGCATAGGCACCGAACAAGGGTTGCGCGATGCCCCACATCAGCTGCCCGATGGCGAGGGCGAAACTGATGCTGACCACGCCCATGCCGGTGCTGGCGTTGATGGGCGCAATGAACAGCCCCAGCGACTGCCGCACGCCCATCGTCAGCGTGAGGATGGTCGCTGCCGCGATCATCAGCAGCCAGGCCGAGCGGGCGCTGGTGTTCACGAGCGCGCTGCCGGCGAGGTGGTGGCAGCAGCGGTTGCGGCCGGTGCGCCGCTCTCTGCGAGCGCGGCAGTGGTCTTCAGGCGGCGGTTGCGCCACACGCCCTCCAGCGCGTACACCACGAGTGCGGCCCAGATCAGCCCGAAGCCGATGAGTTGCGTGTGGGTGAACGGCTCGTGGAACAGGAACACGCCGGTCAACAGCTGCAAGCTCGGCCCCACGTATTGCAGGATGCCGACGGTGCTGAGCGGCACGCGCCGCACGCCGTAGGCAAACAGCACCAGCGGGATGGCCGTGACGGCACCACTGGCGATCAGCATCACATCCACTTTGGTGCCGAGCGTGCCGAAGGCGAAGCTGCCGGTGTGCAGCGTCCACACGAGATACACGAGCATGATCGGCGCGATCAGCAGCGTCTCTACGCCCAGGCCCGCCACCGACTCCACGACCACCTGCTTGCGGATCAGCCCGTAGGTGCCGAACGAGAGTGCGAGCGAGATGGCGATCCACGGAAACTGCCCGACGCTGAAGGTGAGCCACAGCACGCCGAGCGCGGCGAGCGCGACCGACACCCACTGCGTGCCGTTGAGCGATTCCTTCAGCACGAACACGCCGAGCAGCACGCTCACCAGCGGGTTGATGAAATAGCCGAGGCTGGCATCCACCACATGGCCGTTGCTCACGGCCCACACGTAGACCAGCCAGTTGATGGTGATGAGCACGGCGGAGCCAGCGAGGCGGAGGCGCGCCTTCGCATCCGCGAGGGCCGCCCACACCTTGCCGAGATCGCCCTTGATGGCGAGGTAGGCAAACACGAACACGCAGGCCCAGATCACGCGGTGCGCCATGATCTGCACGCTGGGCATGGGCGCGAGCTGGTGGATGTAGATCGGTAGTAATCCCCAGATCAGAAAAGCCACGAAGGCGGCGATGAAGCCGCGCCTTGTTTCCGCTTCTTGCACGCTCATGGCGTCACTCCGATTTGAAACAGGTGCGCCGACCGGGGCGGCAGCGCATCGGTGAGGTTGATGCGCTCGTCGTCGAACGCGGCCTGCACGCTTTCGCGGGCCAGCGTGCGCGCGCTGAGCGCTGCCCAGCGCGGGTAGTGCGACTGCGGTTCAAAGCCATAGCGCTTGGCCCAGCGGTAGAACACGATCAGCATCGCGTCGACCGCACTGAAGGCACCGAGTGCAAAGCCCTCGGCGGGCAGGCGCGATTCAAGATCAGCCCAGTGCTGCGTGAGCAGGGTGCGGCCCTTGGCCTCGACTTCGGTCTGTGCCGCGAGCGACTCGGCGAAGCGCGCGGGGTAGAACACCATCATGAAGGCGAACGAATGCACATCGGTCGCGAGCCAGCTCAGCCACTCCCAGGCGCGCGCGGCATCGGCAGGGGCGCTCGGCAGCAAGCGCGCTTCGGGGTGCTGCTGCAACAGAAACTTCAGGATGGCGAGGTTTTCGGTGAGCACGCCCTCGATGCCATCCAGCCGATAGCTCAGCACCGGCACATGGCCGCGCGGATTGATGGCGAGAAACTCAGGCTTCTTCTGGTCGCCTGAGGGCAGCACCAGCCGCGTGCTGGCGTAGTCGGCCAGACCCGCACGGCGGATTTCTTCGAGCACGATATGCGTCGCCAGCGAGCAGGCGCCGGGAGCGTAATAGAGGCGGTAGTGGGTCATGGCGTGGCGTCCAGTTGCGGGGTGCCGGTGGCGAAACGTGCGCGGCGGATAAGGCCGTCCTGCACCTCATAGATGCACAGCATCTCGACCGTGCCGTGACCCTCGGCGAAGTTGCGGCGGATGCGCTCGTGGTCAATCACCCACTCGCCCATGGCCATGCGGCTGAGCAGGGTGGCGTGCAGGTCGGGTTCGGCAAAGCGCGCGCTGAAGCGCGGGCGTATCTCGGCATGGCCGCGTGCCAGTAGCTCGCCGTGCAGGCTGTATTGCTCGGCATCCTGCGCGTAGGTCGCGAGAAAGCCCTCGACATCGCGGGCGTTGTAGGCGGCGAGTTGGCGCGCGACGACGCCTTCAGCTGTACTCATGCCTTGACCTCCGCGAAATGCTTTTCCATCACGATGTTGCAGCGCGCATACACCGGGTGCTGGCACTCGCTGACAGTGACGAAACCGTGTTTGCGATACAGCCCGATCGCCGCCGTGAGCAAGGTGTTGGAGAGCAGAAACACGCTCGTTGCGCCGTGCTGTTGGGCAAGGGCGAGAGCGGCGGTGATGAGCTGCTCGCCGTAGCCGAGGCCGCGTGCTTCACGGGCCACCGCCATGCGGGCAAGCTGATAGCGGCCGTCGCCTTCCTTGAACAAGGCGCAGACGCCGACCACGTGGCTAGCATCGACGAGACTCAGAATGTGCCCACCGTTCTCGACGATTCGGAACGGATGCGCCGCCAGCGCGTGGTCGGCCGCTTCGAGCGCGAAGTAGGTGCTGATCCACTGCTCGTTGAGCCGGATGAAGTCGGCGGCATGCGCAGGGTTGTCGAGCTCGATGGTCATGGCGCGAACGCGGCGTGGATGGCGGCGTGGATGAATGCAGCGGAGTCTGCGCGCGCGCGTCCACAGCGGGAAACGAAGAGTTTTGCCCCCGGTTGTGAGCCGAATTCACAACGCACCTAAAATGGCGGCATGTCCACGCGCCTGCCGCCACTCGCCACCTTGCAAGCCTTCGAGGCGGCGTTCCGGCACCAGTCGTATACGGCGGCAGCCAAAGAGCTGTCGCTGACGCACGGCGCAATCAGCCACCACATCACCAGTCTCGAAGAACGTCAGGGCGTGAAGCTGTTCGCACGCGAGAAGAATCGCATGGTGCCCACCGAGCAGGGGCGGCTGTTGGTGACCAAGGTGCGGCAGGCTCTTGGCATGCTGGAACGCAGCTTTGCCCACGCGGGGCCGACCGAGCACGTCACGCTCAACGTCAGCGTGTTGCCTTCCACCGCCAGCCGCTGGCTGGTACCGCGCCTGTCGGGCTTCGTGGCGCTATACCCGCAGATCGATCTTTTCGTGGATGTGCGCGCGACCCTCGCCGATCTCGCGGCTGGCGATGCCGATTGCGCGATCCGCTTTGGCAACGGCGGCTGGGCCGACGTGCAGCAGGTGCGCTTGATGGGTGATGCGAGCTTTCCCGTCTGTGCGCCCAGCTACCGCGATGGCCTGCTGCCCAAGAGCCCGAAGGAGCTGGCCGACTGCACTCTGCTGCGCAACCCCTGGCTGCCCTGGGAGCCCTGGCTGCATGCGGCAGGCCTCGACTTTCGCGAGCCGGCGCGCGGGCCCTCGTTTACCGATAGCTCGGTGATGATGGACGCCGCTGCGGCCGGCCTGGGCATCGCCCTCGCACGCCGCTCGCTGGCCGAAGGCGAGCTACAGCGCGGCCGGCTGGTGCGCCTGTTCGAGCTGGCGGTGCCAGACCCCTACTCGCACTACTTCGTCTGGCGTGCGGATCATCCCAAGCTCGCCGCCATCTTCGCGCTGCGCGACTGGCTGCTGGCCGAGACGCGCGGCGTGGCATGAGCGACCCAAAGCGCATCGAGCGCTGGTTCAAGGCGAACGGCTGGAAGATCGCCGCATTTCAACGCGAGGCCTGGGCCGCCTATGCGGCGGGTGAGAGCGGGCTGATTCACGCGCCGACCGGCACGGGCAAGACGCTCGCCGCCTGGGGCGGGCCGCTGCTGGAAGGCGTGAGCGCCGACGAACCGATTCGCGTGGTGTGGGTCACGCCGATGCGTGCGCTGGCGGCCGACACCACCGCCAATCTGCAGGCGGCGGCCGATGCACTCGGCGTGCCCTGGCGCATCGAGCGCCGCACCGGCGATACCACTGCAGCCCAGCGCGCCAGGCAGCACAAGCGCCTGCCGCAGTGTCTCGTCACCACGCCGGAGTCGCTCTCGCTACTGCTGTCGTATGCCGATCTCATCCCCCAATGGCGTGGGCTGAAAGCGGTGGTCGTCGACGAGTGGCACGAGTTGATCGGTAGCAAGCGCGGCGTGCAGACCGAGTTGGCGCTATCTCGCCTGCGGGCGCTCGCGCCGACGCTGCGGGTGTGGGGGGTGTCGGCCACGCTGGGCAATGTCGAGGAGGCGATGTCGGCACTCGTGGGTCCCGGTCGCCCCGGACGCGTCATCGGCGCCGACCTGCCCAAAACACTCAACGTGCGCACGCTGATTCCCGACAAGGTGGAGCGCTTCCCCTGGAGCGGTCACATCGGGCTGGAGCTGCTGCCGCAGGTCGTGCAAGCGCTGCATGCCAAACGCAGCACGCTGGTGTTCACCAACACCCGCGCACAGGCCGAGCGCTGGCACGATGCTTTGAGCATGGCGGCACACGAGCTGCCCATCGCCCTGCATCACGGCTCGCTCGACAGCACGCTGCGCGCCGCTGCGGAACAAGGTTTGCGTGACGGCACGCTGCGCGCCGTGGTCGCCACCAGCTCGCTCGATCTCGGAGTGGATTTCTCACCCGTCGAGCAGGTGATTCAGATCGGCGGGCCCAAGGGCATTGCGCGCTTAGTGCAGCGCGCGGGCCGCAGCGGCCACCAGCCGGGCGCAGCCAGCGAGATCCTCTGCGTGCCGGCCAACGCGCTCGAACTCGCCGAGTTTGCGGCCGCACGCCTGGCGCTGGAACACCGTCGCATTGAGTCGCGCAAGCCCATCCGCCTCGCACTCGATGTGCTCGCGCAACACGTGGTCACGCTCGCCCTCACCGGCACCATGAGCGCGGATGACATGCTGTGCGAAGTGCGCAGCAGCCACGCCTATGCCGAGCTGAGTGCGCGTGAATGGCAATGGGTGCTCGACTTCGTGCAGCGCGGCGGCGCCTCGCTCACGGCCTATCCGCAATACCGCAAGGTGGTCGAGCGTGATGGCCTGCTGCGGGTCGAAGATGCCACGCTCGCACGCCGCCACCGCATGAGCGTCGGCACCATCACCGCCGACAGCATGATGCGCGTCGCCTTTTTGAGCGGCGGCAACATCGGCCAGGTGGAAGAGAGCTTCATCGCGCGGCTGAGCGCGGGCGACAGTTTTCTGTTCGGTGGCCGCAAGCTGACGTTGAGCAAGGTGAAAGACATGACCGCCTTCGTCAAAGCGGGCGGTAAGGGCCAAACCACGCCGCGCTATGCCGGCGGCAAGATGCCGTTGTCTTCAGCACTCGCCGACTCGCTGCTCGAACTCTTTGGCCGCATCGCCGATGGCGAGTTGCCCAACGCCGAGTCGCGCGTGCTCAAGCCGCTGCTCGATGTGCAGGCCGAGTGGAGTGCTCTGCCGCGCCCCGGTCTGCTGCTGATCGAGCGCAGCAAATCCCGCGAGGGCGAGCATCTATTCGTGTTTCCGTTCGCGGGCCGCCATGCGCACGAGGGCCTGAGCGCGCTCATGGCCTGGCGGCTGGCGCGACTCAAGCCGACCACCTTCACTTTTTCGGTCAACGACTACGGCTTCGAGCTGCTCGCCCGCGAGCTACCGCCACTCGATGAAGCCGCCTTGCGCGCGGCACTCTCACCCGAACATCTTGAAACCGATCTGCCGCTGAGCCTCAATGCAGCCGAGATGGCGAAGCGGCGCTTCCGCGAAATCGCGCGGGTGGCGGGGCTGGTGTTCGAGGGCTTCCCCGGCAACAACAAGTCGGTGAAACAGGTGCAGGTGTCGAGCGGCCTGCTGTTCGATGTGCTGAGCAAGTACGACGTCGAGAACCTGCTGACCAGGCAGGCGCTCACCGAAGTGCTCGAACACCAGCTCGACTACCAGCGCCTCAAGCTCGCCCTCGAGCGCGCGCAGTCGGCAACGGTGGTGCTCAAAGACACTAAGCGCTTCAGTCCGCTCGCCTTCCCGCTCTGGGCCGAGCGCATCAGCCAGCAGCTCTCCACCGAAGACTGGCGTGACCGCGTGCAGCGCATGGTGGCGACGCTGGAAACCGCGGCGCACTAATTCGGCATTCATGCCCAGATGATGTGCTCATCTCACGCAGCATTTGCTGTGAGGAGCGAGACATGAAAAACAAGCAAGAAGGCGGTGTGGGCTGGGGCATTCTGGCGTGGCTGGTGGGCGTGCCGATCCCGATCATCCTGGGGTTCTACTTGTTGAAAAGCTGCACAGGCTGAGGATGGTCCCGCCGCGCAGTCGTCGCTTCATTAAGGTTTAGCGGCGCAGGGGCCGGGCGAACTCGGTGCGCCAGTCTGCCGGGTTGCGGCTGGAGGCCGGGCCCTTGAGATAGGTCTCCCATAAATCGCTGGCGAGCTTCATGCCCTGCGCGTCGATGTCGCGTTGAAACGCTGCCCAGGCAGCGGGCAGACCGTCATAGCCGCCGTGATAGACCGTGCGCACCACGGTCATTGCCGGTTTCTCGCCAGCCTTCACGCGCCCGGCATCGTTCACCCGCAGCGTGACCGGCACTCCGAGCTCGAAATCGAAGAGGGCCGATGGCTGTCGCAGATGATGGGCATAGAGCGGGCCGGCGGGCTCTATGCCCTGCGCAGCGAGCACGCCGAACAGCTCTTCGCAGGCGGCGCCGAAGGCCTTGGGCATCTCGGCGACCGGGATGACCAGGTGAATGTAGGCCGTCTGCTGCGTGCCGGTATCGACGATCTCGACAGGCTCAAGCACGACAGCCGCTCTCGAAAACGGGTTGCAAATGCGGGCTGAACATCATCATGGTCTCGACAGAATGGGCTGCGGCCATGCTACTGGCCGCAGCCGGGTTTCGCAGCTATTCGGGCACGTTGTAGAGCTCGAGAATGCCGCAGGCCGCGAGCAGGCTGAAGGCGGTGACGCTGCGATCGCGCAGTGCACCAACGAGATTGACCTGCGCCGCGAGCAGCTCGCGCTCTGCATCGAGCAAATCGAGCGTGGTACGGCTGCCGACCTTGAGTTCTTTCTGCACGCCGTCGAGTGCGGATTCGGCGGCGGAGATCTGCAAGCGTGTTGCGGCAATCACATCCTCGCTGGCCCGCAGCAGCTCCCAATCCTGGGCAGCAGCTTCGCTGTAGGAAGCAGCTTCGTCCTCGGCATTCGCGGCGGCACTTTCTGCGCGCGCCACGGCCTCGCCCCGACGTGCGGCAGTCAAGCCGCCGGTGAGCAGCGGCACGTTGAGCTTGAGCTGCACCGCCCAGGTACTGAGTCGGTCGTAGCCGAACTCGGTGTTGTCCTGCGTCGTGGCATGGGCATCCAGCGAGAGCTGCGGGCGGGCGGCGGCTTCAGCAATCTTGATGGCGGCTTTCGCCGATTGCTGCTCGTGCGCAGCCGCCACCACGGCCGGTGCGCGACGTGATTGCTCGACGGCCTCTTCGCGCGTTTTCGCGGTAGGCAAAAACTCCGGCCAGGCGACATCTGCGGCATCCGATGGCAAAGGGCCTGTGAGTCGTGCAAGGCGGATTTCGGAGGCGCGTAGCTGGGCCTCCGCGCGGCGCACATTGGCGCTGGCTTCGGCGCGGCGGGCATCGGCCTGGGCAAGATCGGTCTTGGTGGCTTCGCCGGCCTGATAGCGCTTGTCGACGTCGCCGCGCGCGGCATCCAGCGTGCTGCGGCTGGCCTGCGCGAGCTTCAGTGTCTCGCGGTCGCGCTTCAGGTCCAGCGTCGCCGTGAGTGCGGCGAGGATGATCTTGCCGCCGACCTCACGGCGGTGCTCACCCGCGGCGTCGAGTGAACGCGCGGCCGACTCCCGCTCGGCGCTGCTGCGGCCGCCGTTGTAGAGCGGCTGGCTGGCGGCGAGGCCCAGCGTGTTGGGCGTGCGATAGCCGGACTGCGGGAATGGCGCATCGGTGCGCAACTCCGAGCGGCCGATATCGGCGGCGAGGCCGAGCGTGAACTTGTCGCCCGCATCGGCCACGGCTGCACCGTATTTGGCCACCTCGATGCGCGCGGCACTTTCAGTAAAGCGCGGGTCGTGTTGCAGGGCGGTGAGTGCGATTTCGCGCAGCCCTAGGGCGTGGACATTGGCGCTGGCGAGTAGCAATACGGTGATGACAGAACGCTTCATGAGCGGCTCCGGGTTTTGGACTTCAAGATGGGTGCTGCGCAGCCTTCAAGAAACAAACGCACGGCGTCGTCGATGAAGGCCTCCTGCGAAATGGGCAGCGCCAGCGGGGAGAGACCGAACAGGCTGCGGAACTGACAGTGGCCCTTCACCAGGTTGATGAACTGGATGGCAGCGAGGTCGGGGTTGGGCGTATGCAGCAGGCCGTCGGCATGGCATTGCTTGAAGAACGCCGAAAGACCGATGCGCACCTGTTGTGGACCTTCGCTATAGAGCTGGTGCGCGAACTCGGGGAAGCGCGTCGCCTCGGCGATGACGGCGCGCATCAGACTGACCCGGCTTTGCTCGGTGTAGAGCTTGAAGAACCGCAGGGCGAAGCTACGCAGTGTTTTATGCAGCGTGCCTTCAACCGCAGTGGGGATGGCGATGTTGCGCAGAAACTCCTTGCAGCCCGCGCTTACCATGGCGCCGAACAGCCCTTCCTTGCTGCCGAAGTAACTGTACAGGCTGGCCTTGCTGCCACCGGTTCGACTCACCACATCCTCGATGGAGGTGCCGGAAAAACCGTGTTCGAGAAACGCATCACTTGCGGCCGCCAGCAGCGCTTCGCGTCGCAACTCGCCGCGACGGTTGCCGCGCAACGACGGCGCTTCGGCGGCGACGCGCGGCTTCGGCTTTTTCTTCGCGGAGGGTTTGACTGCGGTTGCCATCGTCGCCTAAAGTGAACTGTAACGTTCGTTACAGTAACAACCGCAGTGATGAGCCGCAAGCAGCGCCTGCACTGCCTCAAGGAGTTTCAAGCGATGGCCGCAAAACAAATCGTCCGGGCTGTGGTGCTGGTGGCAGTGGTCATAGGTGGCGCAATGTGGGCGCACCACTACTACAAGGTGGGGCGCTGGCAGCAGAGCACCGATAACGCTTACGTGCGTGCCGACATCGCCAGCATCACGCCGCGTGTTGGAGGCGAGATCATCGAAGTTGCGGTGCGCGATAACCAGTCGGTGAAAAAGGGCGACGTACTGGTGCGCATCGACCCGCGCGACTACGAAGCCCGCCTCGCCAATGCCCGCGCCAAAGTCGCCGAGGCCGAAGCCGCGCTCATCACCAACGAGCGCCAGCAGGCCATGCAGGCGGCGATGGTGGATGAGGCGCGCGCCGGCCTGGTGAGCGCACAGGCCGATCAGGGCCGCATCAAGAAAGACTATGTGCGCGCCGATTCACTGGTGCGCGAGGGTGTTGCGACCCAGGCGCGGCTCGATACCGCTACCGCTGCACAAAGTGCGGCCAATGCAGCGGTAACGCGCGGCAGCGCCGGGGTGAAGGCGGCACGCACACAGGTCGATACGGTCGTCGCGCAACGCGCCAGCCTCGAAGCGCAGGGTGAAGCTGCCCGCGCCGCCGTCAAACTCGCGGAACTCGATCTCGAAGCCACTACCTTGCGCGCCGCGACCGATGGCCTCGTCGGCAACCTCAGCGCCAAACTCGGCGAGCGCATCGCCCCCGGCCAGCGCCTGCTGTCGCTGGTGTCGCCCACCGTGTGGGTCGAAGCCAACTACAAGGAAACGCAGCTCACCAAAGTGGTGATCGGCCAGACGGCAGAGGTTGAAGTGGATGCCTTCCCCGACCAGAAAATCACCGCGACGGTGGAGAGCGTCGCACCCGCCAGCGGCGCGGAGTTCGCTCTGCTGCCGCCCGACAACGCCACCGGCAACTTCACCAAGATCGTGCAGCGCGTGCCGGTAAAGCTGACGCTGCAAGTGCCTGAGCAGCTCGCCAGCAAACTGCGCGCCGGCATGAGCGTGGAAGCCGTCATCGACACCAAGCCAAAGGAATGATGCGATGAGTGCCGCGCGCGTGCTGAGCCGCGAGGAGGAAGACGCCAAACGCAAGCTGCGCATGGCGTGGTTCGGCTATATCGGCATGATCTTCGGCAACTTCATGGCGATTCTGGATATCCAGATCGTCGCGAGTTCGCTGCGCGAGATTCAGGCGGGCTTGTCGGCCAGTGCCGACGAACTCACTTGGGTGCAGACCAGTTATCTCATCGCCGAGGTGATCGCGATTCCGCTCAGCGGTTATCTGTCGCGGATGATGTCCACGCGCGTCTACTTCGTCACCTGCGCCATCGGCTTCACGCTGGCCAGCCTCATGTGCGGGCTGGCCTGGAACATCG
Organism: Stagnimonas sp.; assembly: GCA_965279705.1. GTDB lineage: Bacteria > Pseudomonadota > Gammaproteobacteria > Nevskiales > Nevskiaceae > Stagnimonas. The sequence goes on along the minus strand of OZ257257.1, from coordinate 104,050 downwards.
AGAGCATGATCTTCTTCCGTGTGCTGCAGGGCTTTCTTGGCGGCGGCATGATCCCCACCACGCTGGGGTCGATCTATCTGCTGTTTCCACCCGAAAAGCGCACTTTGCCCACGGTGCTGGTGGGGCTTGCGATGACCACGGCGCCGGCACTGGGTCCCAGCATCGGAGGCTATCTGACCGCCACTTTCAGCTGGCACTGGCTGTTCTTCATCAACGTGGTGCCAGGGGTTCTGCTGAGCATGGTGGTGTGGAAGAACGTGCGTTTCGACCTGCCGGACTGGAGCCTCTTGCGCACCATCGATCTGTTCGGCCTGGCAACGATGGCGGTTTTTCTTGGCAGCCTGGAGTTCGTGCTGGACGAAGGCCCGCGCCACGACTGGCTGCAAGACGAAACCGTGCGCAACATGGCGATTGCGATGGTGATCGGTGGCGCCCTGTTTTTCTGGCGCGCCTTCAACTCAGCCAATCCGATTGTGCAGTTGCGCACCTACCGCAACCGCAACTTCGCGTTCGGCTCGGTGGTGGCCTTCGTGGTCGGCGTGATGATCTACGGCATGGTGTTCATTGTGCCGACCTTTCTGGGCGGCGTACGCAGCTTCAACAGCCTGCAGATCGGCAAGGTGATGATGGTGATGGGCACCTGCATGTTTCTCACCGCGCCCTTGGTTGGCAAACTGGCCGCCAAGGTTGATCTGCGCATTCTGCTTGCCTATGGGCTCTCCATGGTCGCGGCGGGCACCTACCTCAATGCGCATCTCACGGCGGATGCGGGCTTCGATCAGTTCTTCTGGCCACAGGTGATGCGCGGCCATGGCTTCATGTTCTGCATGATTACCATGACCGGCCTCGCCATCGGCACGCTCAAGCCGGAGGAGGTCAAGAACGGCTCGGGTTTATTCAATCTCATGCGCAATCTCGGCGGTGCGATTGGTCTCGCGCTCATCAATACCAATCTGCACGACCGGCAGTGGTTTCACTACAGTCATCTCTCCAACTCGATCAGCGACGCGCGCGCCCCGGTGCGCGAGATGCTCGCCCAGGGCAGTGCGTATTTAAGCCCCGAACTGGGCGCGCAGGGCAGTGCCGCCACCCTGGGCTACATGCACCGGCTGGTACAGCAGCAGGCGGCGGTGATGAGTTTCAACGACACCATGCTGATGATGTCTGCGCTTTGTGTCTTTGCCGTGCTCTTGCTGCCGTTTGCCGACAAGCCACCCAGCCCGGCGGCCGGCGCAGAGCCTTCTCATTAGGGTGCGTCAATGAGTAGCCCGGCATTCCCGCTCAACGCATTCGTCACGGGTGCAAGCCAAGGCCTCGGACTGGCATTTGTGCGCGCCTTGCTGGCGCTGCCGCACTGCAATCTGGTCTATGCCGCCTGCCGCACGCCGCAGGCGGCGACCGAACTTGCGGCACTGGCACAGCAACATCCACGGCGGCTGCGGGTGCTGGCCCTCGATGTCACACGCGAACAAGACTTCGTGATCGCAGCCGACACCGTGCGGCGCGAGACCGACCGGCTGCATCTGGTGCTCAATGTTGCAGGCCTGCTGCACGACGCCGCGCGTGGCATCAAGCCCGAGCGCAGGCTGGAAGACTTCAATGCCGAAGCCCTGCTGGCGAGCATCGGTGTCAACACACTCGGCCCGGCGCTGGCCGCCAAGCATTTTCTCAAGCTACTGACGCACGACCAGCGCGCGGTATTTGCCAGTCTTTCTGCCCGCGTCGGCTCGATCGACGACAACAAGCTCGGCGGCTGGTACAGCTACCGCGCTGCCAAGGCGGCGCAGAACCAGATCACCCGCACTTTCGCCATCGAGGCCGCGCGCCGCGCGCCCAATCTCATCGTCGCCGCATTGCATCCGGGCACGGTCGATACCGCACTCTCCAAGCCGTTCAGCACCAACGTGGCCGAGGGCAAGCTCTTCAGCACCGAGCAGTCGGTTGCGCATTTATTGACGGTGATCGATGGCCTGCGCGCAGCCGATACCGGCGGTTTCTTTGCCTGGGATGGCAGACCGGTGCCTTGGTAGGCTGCATTGCGAATAAACTGCGCGTCCGCAATTCACCGTTAACGCGCCCCGTGCGCCGGAGTTTTCATGCAGATCGGCCCCCGCTGTGTTGTCCAATTTCATTACACCCTCACCGACGACGCCGGCACGGTCATCGACAGTTCGCGCGGCGCTGAGCCGCTGACCTACCTGCATGGTGGCGGCAACATCGTGCCCGGCCTCGAAAAAGCGATGGCGGGCAAGGTGAAGGGCGATGCCTTCAAGGTGGATGTGACCCCTGAAGAAGGCTACGGTCCGCGCATTGAAGCCTTGCTGCAGACGGCCCCGCGTTCGATGTTCCCTGACGACATGACGCCCGAAGTCGGCATGCAGTTCCAGGCCGAGAGCAACATGGGCCCCGTGCTGGTCACCGTGATGGCGGTGGAGGGCGACACCGTGACGCTAGACGGCAATCACGCGCTGGCCGGCCAGGCGCTGCATTTCGACGTGGAAGTGACCAGCGTGCGCGATGCGACCATCGAAGAAATGCAGCACGGCCATGCGCACGGTCCGGGCGGTCACCACCATTGAGTGCGTGCTGCGGGAACACGGCGTGCTATCGCGGGTCAGAGCGACACCTCAACACGGAGTGCCTGGAATGAAAAAGAATCTTGTGATGCGTGCAGCGATTGCCGCCGTGCTGTCTCTCGGTGCCACGGTGCAGGCCGCACCCATGCCAACGGCGCTGGCCGATGCCATTGCCGCGCCGGAGCGCACCGCGGCATTCTGCGCCCGTGATGTCTATCGTCACCCTCAGGAAACGCTGGCGTTTTTCGACGTGCAGCCGAACATGACCGTGGTCGAGATCTGGCCGGGCGGCGGCTGGTACACCGAAATTCTCGCGCCTTATCTGAAGGACAAGGGCCAGTACATCGCCGCTGGTTTTGCGATCACCGAACAGTCGCCGGCGTATCAGGCCAAAGGCATGACCAGCTTCGTCGAGAAGCTGCGCGCCGATCCCGCCCGTTATGGCAAGGTCGCCCTCAGCACGCTGGGCGCGCCGGATCACTGGACCATCGCGCCCGCCGGTACGGCCGATCGCGTGCTGACTTTTCGCAACGTACACAACTGGATGGATGCCGATATCGCCCCGCAGGTATTCGCGGCGATGTTCACTGCGCTCAAGCCCGGCGGTGTGCTTGGCGTGGTGGAGCATCGCGCCGCACCCGGCACCAGCCTTGAGAAAATGAAGGACTCGGGCTATGTCACCGAAGAGGAAGTGAAGCGCCTGGCAACTGCCGCGGGCTTCCGCTTCCAGAGCGAAAGCGATGTCAACGACAACCCGAAAGACACCAAGGACTACGCCAAAGGCGTGTGGACCTTGCCGCCGCGCCTGGCCGAAGGCGAAACCGACAAGGCCAAGTATCTGGCGATTGGCGAGTCCGACCGCATGACGCTGCGCTTCGTCAAACCCTGAGTCGAGTCAGGGATTGCTGGGGATTGGGATGGTGCCGTAGCGGGCATCCCAATCGTCGCGCTGTGCAATCAGCCGCAGGTCCTGCCACAGCACCATGCCTTCGGTGCCCAGGGAACGGCCGACCTTGCTCTTGGCCAGTTCCACGCTCGACCACATGCGCAGCGGTGCTGCCGTCGCTTCGGCGTGGCCGGTGCCGGTGCTGCGCAATATCGGGTAGGCACGACGTAGACGCGGGGCGTAGCGGGCGGCATCGTCTGGCCGAAAGTCGGCTTCCATCAGCCGGTCGTTGAAAAACTCGAGTATCAGCGTGCCTTCGCAATCGAGATGCTTGTAGCCCGGCACCGTGAAAGTGGCCATGCGTCGCAAGGGATAGCGCGGGTCTTCGGGCCGCTGCTGCACCTTGCGGATTACGGTGAGGCCTGCGGCTTCCAGTGGTGTGGCTACGGCAGCTTCGCTGTCGTAGCTGCGAAACACATCGGCGAGCAAGACACGCGGTTCCTCAATGTGACGGAACGAGGCGGTTTCAGGATGCGGCGGTGGTGGTTGGCGCGAGTGCATGAACCACCAGGTCACGGCGACGCCGACCAGCAGGATAGCCCCTGCCAAAAGCATCAAAGGTTTTCTGGGCAGGGCGGCCAATCGGCGTAGCGGGTCTGGATTTTTCATGCCTTGAGTATGCCGGGCACCGCATTCAGTGGCACTTCATGGGGTGCGCGCACTGTGTCTGCACTCGCTGCGGCGAGCATCAAAAACCCACGGAGAACATCGATGCAAACTCAAGAAAAGTCTGTCAAAGAAAAAGTGGATGACGTGCTCGGCAGCGGCACGTCTGACAAGGTGCAGGGCCAGGTGAAATCTGCCGTTGGCAGCGCCAAGGCAACCGTTGGTAAATGGCTGGGCGACGACGAGATGCGCGCCAAAGGCCATCGCGAACATGCCGAAGGCGAAGTGCAGAACACGGCTGGCGAAGTGAAGAGCTTTGCTGCCAAGGCTATCGACAAGGTTGAAGAAACTGCCGATACGCTGCGCGAGAAAGCACAGGACGTACGTGAAAAAGCTGGCGTGATCTTTGACGAAGCCAAGGCCAAGGCCAAGGAACTCGCCGACGAAGCCAAGCAAAAGTTTGCCGGCGCCAAAGAAGAAGTGAAAGGTGCGAAAGACGAAGCCAAAAAGCACGTCTAGACCTTCAAGAAAAAGCCCCGCAGATGCGGGGCTTTTTTGTGCGTGCGGTATCAATCCTCAGGCTCATATCCCAGGTTGGGGGCGAGCCACTTCTCGGCTTCCTGCAAGGTCCAGCCCTTGCGCTTGGCGTAGTCTGCGGTCTGCTCCTTGTTGATTCGGCCAAGCACGAAATACTGCGCTTGTGGATGCGAGTAGTACCAACCACTCACCGATGCGCCCGGCCACATCGCCATGCTTTCGGTCAGCGTGATGCCGGTGTTTTTTTCGACATCGAGCAACTGCCACAGCGTCAGCTTTTCGGTGTGCTCGGGGCAGGCGGGGTAGCCCGGCGCCGGCCGAATGCCCGCATATTTTTCGTTGATGAGGTCTTCGTTGCTCAAGCCCTCGTCATTTGAGTGACCCCAGAACTCCTTGCGCACGCGCTGGTGCAGACGTTCGGCAAACGACTCTGCGAGGCGATCCGCTAGCGATTCGAGCAGGATGGCGTTGTAGTCGTCGTTGTCCTTCTTGAACTGCGCCACTTTTTCAAAGCAGCCCAAGCCGGTCGTCACGGCGAAGCCGCCGACGTAATCGTGCAGGCCGGTTTCCTTCGGCGCGATGTAATCCCCGAGCGAACGATTGGGCACGCCGTCGCGATGCTCGGCCTGCTGGCGCAGATTGCGCAAGGTGGCCTTGACGGTGCTGCGTGACTCGTCCGTGTAGACCTCGATGTCGTCCCCCACCGCATTGGCCGGGAACAAGCCGATCACGCCATTGGCCTGAATCCATTTCTCCTTGATGGCCACATCGAGCATGGCCTGCGCATCGGCGTAGAGCTTGCGCGCCGCCTCACCCGAGGCCGGGTTGTTGAGCAGGTCGGGGAAACGACCTTTCAGCTCCCAGCTGATGAAGAAGGGCTGCCAGTCGATGAACTCGCGCAGCTCGGCGAGCGGATAGTCGGTGAAGGTTTTCACATACTGCACGCCGTGCTGGTGATGCACATGATCGCAGTGCGGCCCCTCGCAGACGTCGTGCGTCTGCTGCAACAACATGCGCGGCCTGAACGGGTGATAGCCCTTCCACTCGATGGGCGTGCGATTGGCGCGCGCTTTTTCCAGCGGTAGAAACCGCTCCGTCTGATTCTTGTTGGCGTGCCGCTCGCGGATCTGGTCGTACTCGGCCTTGGTGTCAGCCATCAGCTTCGGGCGCTGCTCGTCGCTCAACAGTGCAGCAGCCACCGGCACCGAACGCGAGGCGTCTTTCACCCAGACCACCGGGCCTTCGTAGGCGGGGTCGATCTTCACACTCGTATGCGCGCGTGAGGTGGTGGCACCACCGATCAGCAGCGGAATCTTGAAGCCCTGGCGCTGCATCTCCTTCGCCAGATGCACCATCTCGTCGAGGCTCGGCGTGATGAGGCCGGAGAGGCCGATGATGTCGACGTTGTGTTCGCGCGCGGCATCGAGAATCTTCTGCGGTGCGACCATCACACCGAGATCGACCACATCGTAGTTGTTGCACTGAAGCACGACGCCGACGATGTTCTTGCCGATGTCGTGCACATCGCCCTTCACCGTCGCCATCAGGATCTTGCCCTTGCTCGATGCCACATCGCCCGGCTTCTTCTCGGCCTCGATGAAGGGGATGAGATAGGCCACCGCCTTCTTCATCACGCGCGCACTCTTCACGACCTGGGGCAGGAACATCTTGCCCGCGCCGAAGAGATCGCCGACGACGTTCATGCCCTCCATCAGCGGGCCTTCGATCACTTCGATCGGGCGGCCGCCGCGTGCAGAAATCTCCTGCCGAAGCGTCTCGGTGTCGGCCTCGACGAAAGCGTCGATGCCCTTAACCAGCGCGTAGGTGATGCGCTTGCCGGCTTCCTGATCACGCCAAGCAAGGTCTTCAACGCGCGCTTCCTGCTTCTCGCCCTTGAACTTGCTGGCGATGTCGATGAGGCGATCGGTCGCGTCTTCACGCCGGAAGTGGATGACATCTTCAATACGCTCGCGCAGCTCGGCGTCGAGACCGTCATACACCATCAAGGCACCGGCATTGACGATGCCCATGTCCATTCCCTCGCGGATCGCGTGGTAGAGGAACACCGAGTGGATCGACTCGCGCACATGGTTGTTGCCACGGAATGAGAACGAAACGTTGGACACGCCTCCGCTGATCTTGGCGTGCGGCAGATTCGCCTTGATCCACTTCACTGCTTCGATGAAGTCCTTGCCGTAATAGTTGTGCGCTTCGATGCCGGTCGCGACCGCAAAAATGTTCGGGTCAAAGATGATGTCTTCGGGCGGGAAGTCGCACTGCTCGACCAGAATCTTGTAGGCGCGCGCACAGATGGTCTTGCGGCGTTCGAGGTTGTCGGCCTGGCCTTCTTCATCGAAGGCCATCACGACGGCCGCTGCTCCGTACTTGCGGCAGAGCTTGGCCTCGCGAATGAACTTCTCCTCGCCCTCTTTCATCGAGATCGAGTTGACGATGGGCTTGCCCTGCACGCACTGCAGGCCGGCTTCGATGATCTCCCACTTGGAGCTGTCGATCATCGTCGGCACGCGCGCGATGTCGGGCTCGCTGGCGATGAGGTTCAAGAAGCGGCGCATGGCGAACAGGCCGTCGATCATGCCCTCGTCCATGTTGACGTCGATGATCTGTGCGCCGGCTTCTACCTGCTGGCGCGCGACGGCCACAGCGGTGGTGTAGTCGCCCGATTTGATGAGGTCCCGGAACTTGGCCGAGCCGGTGATGTTGGTGCGCTCACCAACGTTGACGAACAGTTGCGGTACGCCTTCCTGACCGATTGTGTACGGCTCCAGACCCGCCAGTCGCAAGGCCTTGGGCGGTGTCGATTGCTTGCGCGGCGTGATGCCAATCACGGCTTGCGCAATCGCACCGATATGCCCCGGCGAAGTGCCGCAGCAGCCACCGACGATGTTGACGAGACCGCTCTCGGCAAACTCCTTGATGATCGCCGCCGTCTCGTCAGGGCGCTCGTCGTACTCGCCAAACGCGTTGGGCAGACCAGCATTCGGGTAGCAGCTCACATAGCAGTCGGCGACGCGCGCCAGCTCGGCGATGTACGGGCGCATGTCCTTGCCGCCGAGTGCGCAGTTCAAGCCGACAGCGAGCGGCTTGGCATGGCAGATCGAGTTCCAGAACGCTTCCGTCACTTGGCCTGAAAGGGTGCGGCCCGAGGCATCGGTGATGGTGCCGCTGATGATGATCGGCCACTTGCGGCCACGCTCTTCAAACAGCGTGAGGCAGGCAAAGATCGCGGCCTTGGCGTTGAGCGTGTCGAAGATGGTCTCGATCAGCAGCACGTCCGCGCCGCCGTCGATCAGGCCATTGCCCTGTTCGATGTAGGCGGTGACCAGCTCCATGTAGGTGACGTTGCGCGCGCCGGGGTCGTTGACGTCGGGGCTAATCGAGCAGGTACGCGAGGTGGGCCCCAGCGTGCCGCAGACGAAGCGTGGCTTGTGCGGCGTTTTCAAAGTCCACTCGTCGCAGGCGGCGCGCGCGACCTTGGCGGCTTCGAGATTGAACTCGTAGGCGAACTCCTGCATGCCGTAGTCGTGCAGCGAGATGGTGGTCGCGTTGAAGGTGTTGGTCTCGAGAAAATCCGCGCCGGCTTCCAGATACTTGCCGTGGATTTCCTGCACGATGTGCGGCTGGGTCAGCACCAGCAGATCGTTGTTGCCCTTCACGTCCTTGTGCCAGTCGGCAAAACGCGTGCCGCGATAGTCCTCTTCCTCGAGCTTGTAACCCTGGATCATCGTGCCCATGGCGCCGTCGATCACCATCACGCGCTCGGCGAGGAAGCCTTTCAATTGCTCGGTGCAATCGGGGCGGATCAGTGCGCTGGGCGTTGATGAGGGGGAGGATGCGTCAGCAGCCATGTCGAACTCCTTGCAGGCCTCGCAGTGTATCAATTATCCGCCTATGCGGATAAGCGGATATAAGATGTGCCGCCGCTCGTCAGCAGGCGATGGCCTTGTGTCTCGCAACATCAGCGGCGGGTGGTGTCGCGCCTAGTGTGATGTCATGGCCGCTCAAATCCAGATGCTCTATCCCCAACTGCCGCTGCAATTGCAGCCGGTTGCAGGTGAGGCGATGGCCGCACCCGCGTCGGTGACGCATCCGCTGCAAGCGCAGTTGCGCGAGCGCATGGTGCAGGCAGGCGAGGATTTGGTACGCGCGTTTGTCGACGAAATGGATGCCGCCGTGCAGGCGCTGCTGGCTGAGTCGCGTAATGCTAGCGAGACCCGCGCCGTGCTGGATCTAAGCCATTCGCTGTCGATGAATCGGCCGGCATTTGTGCGCGGCTTCGTTGCGGCGCTCAAGGTGCGGTTCGACCCTCTCAAGCGGTCTTCGAGGACCGGAGTTTTTGATCTGGAACGGCTTTGCCTGCTGCCGACGGAAGAGATGGAAGAGAACATCGTTCTCAGCCACCTTGCCCAGCAGGCAGAAGAAAAGGCGGGCGAAGACGGCCGCCAGTTGCTCTCGCGCCTGCAGTGGGCAGCGCGCGACCTGGGCTTGCCGGCGCTGAGCAATGCCTTGAGTGCCAGCACGCTGCCCGATTGTTTCGCCCAGGCGCTGCGTGCGGCTGGGCTCGCGCTGTCTGAGCGTGTGCTGGCGTATCGGCTGGTGGAAAGCCATGCGCTCAACGCCTGGCCGCAGCTGGTGCAGACCGCACTGGCGATACTCGATCAGCTGGGCTTGCAGCGTGCCCGGCCTTTGTCTGACCGCCTGCAAAATGTCGCAGAGCAAGATGTCGCGTCGACAATTTCGGCCGCCACGCTGCAAACCTTGCGGGCCTTGCACACGTCTCCAGTTGCGGATTCGGATGCAACGCTGGCGCAGGCGCTGCTGCGGGCCATCGAGCCACCCTTTGGCGGCAGCGATGCGGGGCTTATCACGGCGCTTGCGGGTAGCTGGATGGATAGCCTGCTCGCAGAGCCCGAACTGCCGCCCGCGTTTGCGGCCGAGCTTGAATCCCTGCGTCTGGTGATTATCAAGGCTGCGCTCTGCGACCCCACCTTTTTCACCCACGCGGTGCATCCGGTGCGCAAGGCAGTGGACGAGTTGCTGCTGCAAGCCGCTTTCACCGGCCTGCAAGGCTATTCACTGACGCCGCTGCGGCTGGCACTTAAAGACATTGTGGCGCGCATCAGCATCCACGGCCAGTTCGCGCTGGATGCCTTGTCCATGCTGCTGCCACTGGATTGCGATCTCGCCTATCAATTTCGCCAGCAGATGAGCAAGGAGCAAGACGCCCGTCGCGAAAATCTGTTGCACCGCGTGCGCGCGCTGGCCACCCGAGAGATCGACGCCCGCACGCTGGATATCTCGCTGCCGACAGCCGCCAGAGGCGCACTCACACGCGGATTTTTACCGCTGCTCTGCACGCTGATGCTGCGACACGGTGCGGCCTCGCCGCAGACGCGGCAGGCGCGTCAACTGCTGGAGCGCTTCGTCGACAGTTTTGCACTTTGCATCAGCCGTGAAGAGCGACAAGCGGTGTTGCGTGGGCTGCACACGATTTTTCTCGATGTAGGCCTGCCGGACCTGCACATCACCAGAGTCTGCGCGGAGCTTGAAAAAAGCTATGCGGAGCTGGAAGAAGAAGCGCGGCGTGCGGAACCATCCAAAGCGCTGCCTGAACCCGATGATGTCGAAGTCGGCATGGGTGTTGCGATGGCTTCTGCACCTTCGCCAGGGCGTCCGTCCGCGCCACCTTCCATGAGCCACTTGCCGGACGTTTATTCACTCACCCCCCTCATCGCCAGCAATGAGGTGCGCACGAGCGTGGCAGAGGCTGACCCGCTAGTGGCCCTGCTCAAGACTGGCCAATGGTTTCGTGTGCGCGACTACAAGCGTGGCGATGATCGCTGGCTCTCACTGGTGGGCGTGCATCTGGAACAGGACCGCGTTAATTTCAGCGGTTTTGATGGCGTGATCGTGCTTGCCATGCGCGCCAGCCAGTTTGTGGAAGACCTCACTTCGGGTCTGGCCGAGCCGCTCAACCCCGAGCCGTTGGTGCAGCAGGCGCTGCAAACCCTGCGTGCCCGCGCGGCATCCACGGCCGAGCGGCTGCGCAGCTTCGGCTGATTGCGGCGCCGCTGCGAGCCTTGCAGGCGACGCAATCCACCTGAAGCATTTCCCAGCTGACCAGCGGCGTTGACACTTTTGCATCGCTCTTTTAACTTAATTGAACGTTCGGTTAGTTAAATAAAGAGGAGAAAGTCATGGCAACAGCCGCCCTACCCGCGTCCGGCAATTGGTCCGACAGCAAACGTTATCTGTGGCCCCTGGGTGCACTCATCTTGCTGCTGCCGATTGCGGGCACCGTGGCTTACGAGCAGACGGGCTGGGCTGTGATGCTCTGGTTCGCCTTCATCATCCTGTATGCGGTCATCCCGCTGGCGGACTATCTGATCGGCGAAGACCACGCCAATCCGCCGGACTCTGCAATGGCCTCGCTCGCCAGCGACCGCTACTACCGCTATGCGCTGTTTGCCTCGGTGCCGGTGTATCTCGGCATGTGGTTCTACATGGCCTGGTTCGGCGCGACGCACGACCTGCCCTGGTATGCCTGGCTCGGTCTGACGCTGTCGCTCGGCGTCGGCTGCGGTCTGGCTATCAACATCGCCCACGAACTAGGGCACCAGACCAGTCCCGTCGAACGCTTTCTGGCCAAGTTGATGCTGGCACCGGGCTTCTACGGCCACTTCTACGTCGAACACAACCGCGGCCATCACATTCAGGTCGCTACACCGGAAGACCCCGCCAGCTCCCGCTTTGGCGAGAACTTCTACGAGTTTTTTCCGCGCTGCGTTGCGGGCTCGTTCAAGCGCGCCTGGAATATCGAGAAGAAGCGCCTCGAACGCGAGGGTAAGAGCGTCTGGCACTGGAGCAACGACAACCTGCAAAGTACGGCGATGACGATCGTGTTCTGGACGATCGTCGGTGTCTGGCTCGGCTGGCAGGCGGTGTTGTTCGTTGCCATTGCCGGCGCCTACGGCGGCAGCCTGCTCGAAGTCATCAACTACCTCGAACACTACGGCCTGATGCGCCAGAAGCGCGCCGACGGCAGCTACGAGCGCTGCCAGCCGCACCACTCCTGGAACTCGAACCATATCGTCACCAACGTGCTGCTCTATCACCTGCAGCGCCACAGCGACCACCACGCCAACCCCACGCGCAGCTACCAGACGCTACGCCATTTCGAAGGTGTGCCGTCGCTGCCGTCCGGCTATGCGGCGATGATTCTGGTCGCCTACATCCCGCCGCTGTGGTTCCGCCTGATGGACCCGAAAGTGGTGGCCCATCACCAGGGCGACATGCGCCGTGCCAACATCAAGCCCTCGGTGCGCGAAGCGGTGATCGCCAAGTATTCGCAAGCGGCGCCCGTCGCCACTGCCTAATAGCGTTTGCGGTCGTATGGCCTCGCCCCTGCGGGCGAGGTTAAACTCGCGCGCCTTCAACCCATCGGAACCGGTTCATGAAAAAGTGGCGCTGCCTCGTTTGCGATTACATCTATGACGAGGCCAAGGGCTGGCCCGAGGAAGGCATCGCCGCCGGCACCCTGTGGGACGATGTGCCTGCCGGCTGGTCCTGCCCCGACTGTGGCGCGTCGAAAGCCGATTTCGAGCTGATCGACAACTAAGCGCTTCGCCGGGCATCGCCGCATCCGCAACTGCGCGGATGGCGTAAAGCCCCCATGACTTTGACGTGGAATCACACATGACGGTGGGCCGTGCTGGGTACTCAGGCGGCGTCCCGTCGCACTTTGCCGTGCGCGACTGCAAGCAGTTCTCGACAGTTGTAAAAAGCCTTGCTGCCCTCGTGTTGTCGATTTCGGCGTGGACTGCAAACGCCGCTGAGCCCTACACGCCGCCAACGCCCAATACCGTGTTGCTGCAACGCACACCGGGCGCGGCCAAGGCACTGCGCGAGGCGCGTGGCCTGAGTCTGCCCAGCGACCCGGCTTCTCGCGTTGCCGCGGTGCAAGCCGCCATTGACCGCGGCCACAGCACGGGCGACCCACGCTATTTCGGTCAGGCACAAGCCCTGCTGGGCAGTGACTGGACGACCCCATCGCCCTCGCTGCCCGTGCGCCTAGTGCGCGCCACGTTGTTGCAGCAGAGACACGATTTTGCCGGCGCGCTGGCTGATCTCGATGCCGTGCTGGCCGCCGACGCGCAGAACGCACAGGCTCGCCTCATCCGCGCCAACATCCATATGGTGCAGGGCGAGTCGCTGCGTGCACGCTCGGACTGCGCCGCACTCATCGGCCAAGCCGGCCTGCTGGTCACGGCGACCTGCATCGGCACCGTCGGCGGGCTTACTGGCCAAGCCAAGAGTGCGCTGCAAGCCATCGAGCTGACGCTGGCCCGCGAGCCGGAGGCACCGCGCCAGATCCGCATCTGGGCGCTCACGCAGATCGCTGAGATTGCCGAACGCCTGGGCGATCTGCCAAGCGCCACTGAGCACTACGCCACGGCGCTGGCAGAAGCCGCCGCCGCTGGTGAAAACGACGTGTATCTCAAGGCCGCCTACGCCGACTTTCTGCTGGATCAGCAACGCGCTGCCGAGGCCAAAACCCTGCTGGCGGGCGAAACCGATTTCGATCCTCTGCTGCTGCGCCTGACGCTGGCCGAACAGCAGCTGGCGACCGCAGGCGATGCCAGCGCGCGCGGGGCAGTCGCACTGCACCTCCAGGCTCTGCAAGAACGCCACGCCCTGGTCGCCAGTCGCGGTGATCCGCCGCACCGCCGCGAACAGGGCATGGCCGCACTCCATTTGCAGCGCGACGTGAAAGCTGCGCTGGTGCTCGCGCAGCAGAACTGGGCCGAGCAGCGCGAGCCCGCCGATGCCCGCCTGCTGCTGCAGGCGGCATTGGCCGCAGGCGATCGCGGTGCCGCAGAGCCGGTGCGCGTCTGGATGCGGAGCACGAAGATCGAGGATGTGCGCCTGCAGCCGTTGCTCGCCCAACTGGACGCCGCGCCATGAGCATTCTCTGGCGCGCAGCACTTGCTGCATTGGCGCTTGCCGCAGGCGTCGCCCACGCACACAGCGGCAGCACGGCCTACCTACAGGCCGAGGTCGATGCGGGCCGCGTGCAGCTGCGCGCCGACTACGCGCTGCGCGATCTCGACGACGCCTTGGGCGTCGATGCTGATGACAACGGCCAGCTGACCTGGGCCGAGCTGCAGACGGCCGCCCCTGCCTTGCTGGGCTATCTCACGCCGCGCCTGCAGATTGAAGGCGATGGCGCTGCGTGCGCACTGACCGCAAGCCCCGAAGTGAAAGTCACCGACCACGCCGATGGCCCTTATGCGGTGTTTCAGTTCAGCGCACAGTGCATCGCCGCGCCTGGCGAATGGCAGCTGACCGATGGCGCGCTGTTCGAGTTCGACGCCAGCCATCGTGCGCTCGTGCGTTGGCAGCAGGACGGCCACAGCAGTTCGGCCACGCTCACACCCCAGCAACAGACCCTGACGCTGCGCGGCGCGCGCAGTGGCTGGGCGACGCTGCGCGAATATATGCATGAGGGTCTCGCGCATGTCTGGAGCGGCTGGGACCACATGCTGTTCATCGCCGGGTTGTTCCTGCCGGCTGCACTGCGCCGTGAGGGCAAGCGCTGGCAGCCGGTGCAGCGGCTGGGCCCGGCAATCGCCGATGCCATCAAGCTGGTCACCGCCTTCACCATCGCCCATGCCATCACTCTGTGCCTCACCGCACTCGGCGTGGTCTCGCTGCCGACGCGGCTGGTGGAATCGCTGGTGGCGCTCAGCGTGGTGTTTGCCGGCCTCAACAATTTGGTGCCGATGGCGGGACGGGTCGCGCTGTTTGCCCTCGCCTGGGTGTTCGGCCTCATTCACGGCACCGCCATTGCCGGCGCGCTGCTCGAACTCGGCCTGCCCACCTCCGGCCGCCTGCTGGCCCTGCTCGGCTTCAACGTCGGTGTGGAAGCCGCACAGCTCTTGCTGGTCGCGGTGCTGGTGCCGCTGGCTTTTGCGCTGCGCCACTGGCGCGGCTACCAACCGGCAGTGCTCTGGCCCGGTTCGGCACTGGTGGCATTGGCGGGGCTGGTCTGGTTCATCAACCGCGCCTTCGACATGGGGTGGGTGCTGCCAATCTAAACACCGCATCTGTGGCGCGCGCACGCGCGTATGAAGACTCGATAGTTATTCTTACGTCGAATCCCATCCCGCCACGGAGCCACAGATGACCGCTACCAAAACTTGGACCAGTGGCCTTGCCAGCCTGTCCTTGATGAGCCTGCCGCTGGTGGCGAATGCTGCGGGAGTTCCGGGGGGCGCGACAGTGCGGCTCGATACCGTGACGGTCACCGCCGAGCAGCAGCTGGTAGGCGAAACCGACTCGGCCACCATCGGCACCGTCTATGCCGATCAGATCGAAAACCGGCCTATTTCCCGCACCGGCGAGCTGCTGGAGGTGGTGCCGGGTCTGATCGTCACCCAGCACAGCGGCGAGGGCAAAGCCAACCAGTATTTCCTGCGCGGCTACAACCTCGACCACGGCACCGACTTCGCGGTGTTCGTCGATGGCTTGCCGGTCAACATGCCCAGCCATGGACACGGCCAGGGCTACGCCGACAACGGTTTCATGATCCCCGAACTGGTGGATTCGATCGAATACCGCAAGGGTCCGTACTACGCCCAGTACGGTGATTTCTCGGCCGCCGGCGCGGCCGAGGTGCGCTACAAAGAGCGCTTCGACCAGCAGCAAATCGAGACCACGGGCGGCGCTTATGGGTATGGCCGGCTGCTCGGCGTCGGCTCCATCAAGATTGGCGCTGGCGACTTGGTCTACGGCGCCGAATACGTGCATTACGACGGCCCGTATGACTTGGGCCAGGACTACAACAAGGGCAATCTGGTGCTGCGCTACAGCCAGCGCGATGACGACGGGGGCTACCACCTGGCCGCGACTGGTTTCAGCACCCGCAATCGCTCGCCGGATCAGATCCCGCAGCGGGCGGTGGAGCAGGGACTGATCGACCGTCTGGGCTCCATCGACTCGACCGATGGTGGTCGCAGCCATCGCATCAACTTCTCGGGCGGCGCCGACCGAAAGCTGGGGCCGGGCACGCTCACGGTTGCCGCCTATGCGTTCCGCTACCGGCTGGAGCTGTTCTCCAACTTCACCTATTTCCTCGACGATCCGGTCAACGGCGACCAGTTCAACCAGTCCGACAAGCGCAACGTCTACGGTGGTAACGCCAGTTACAAGCTGAGCAACACACTGCTGGGTCTGAAGCTCGACCACGAAGTCGGCCTGCAAACCCGTTATGACGACATCGACGATGTCGGCCTCTACCTCACCCGCGCGCGGCAGCGCCTGAGCACCACCACCGTCAGCGACGTCAAGGAATGGAGCAGCGCGGCCTATATGCAGAGCGCGGCGCGCTTAAGCCCCTGGGCGCGCTTCACGCTCGGCGCGCGCTTCGACAACATCGACTTCGACGTGGTCAACAACAACGCGGCCAATACCGGCACGGCGTCCGATACCTTGTTCAGCCCCAAGGCGGCACTGATTCTGGGGCCGTTCGCCAAGACCGAGTTCTTCATCAACGTCGGTCAGGGATTTCACAGCAACGATGCACGGGGTGCGACGCAAACCGTCGATCCGCGCAGTGGCGATGCAGTCGATCCGGTCACGCCGCTGGTCGCGGCGCGCGGTATCGATCTGGGCCTGCGTACGGCATTGATTCCCAAGGTGCAGGTCGCCGCCAGCGTGTTCCGCCTGCGTTCCGACTCCGAGCTGGTCTACGTCGGCGATGCCGGCACCACGGAGCCTTTCGGGGCCACCGAGCGCTACGGCGCCGAGCTGGCGGTGTATGCACGCCCGATCAAATACCTGCTGGTCGATGCCGACCTGGCCTATACCCAGGCCCGGTTTCGCGAGCAGCAACGCGATGAGAACGATATCGCCATCGGCGACCATGTACCGCAAGCCGTGCAGGGTGTCGCCGCCGTTGGCATCACCTACGACAGTCCCCAAGGCTGGGAGGCCGCGCTGCGCGTGCGTTACTTCGGCAAGCGCCCGCTCGACGAGGCGGCCACGGTGTCGTCGCAGCCCACCACCATCGTCAACGTCGGTGCCGGGTATCACTTCAACAAGAATCTGAAAGTCAGTGCGCAGATCACCAACCTGTTCGACTCCAGGGACCACGACATCGACTATTTCTACGGCTCTCGCCTCAACGGCGAACCGGCAGAGGGTGTGGACGACGTGCACTTCCACCCGATCGAGCCGATTAACTGCCGCATCACCTTGCGCTATTCATACTGATGCAGCGCCCATAAAAAACCCCGCCGAAGCGGGGTTCTGAAAACCAACTGAAAACAGCGCACTCAGCTTGCGCAGTTCACGGTCAGAGTGTTGGCGTCCTTCGATTCCATATCGTCGGTCAGCGTGACTCCGTCCAGCGAGGCCGGGGTGGCGGTCTCGCAGGCCGAGCCGGTCACCATCGCGATCAGCGAGGCCACGAACTGGCTGATGGACATGTTGACGGGTGGATTAGTAGGCGTGGTGATGATGCCGGGTTGCTGCGGTGCATTGGTGTCGTTGCAGCCGCTCAACAGAGCGGCTGCAACGACGAATGACGCGGCGAGAACATGCGGTGATTTCATGACGAGCCTCCCTTATTACGGTGCAGCCGGATTGGGGATGCCGTTCTGGTTGTCAGCCGTGCCGTTGGGCGAACCCGGGCGCGGTGCCTTCAGATACGGGAAGGTGGTGTCGAACTGAGACACGTCGTTCAAGGCCTGATCGTGGTAGACGCGATAGTTGCCGTCCGGCCCGCGGTTGGGGTTATTGGCGCCGAGCAGGAAGCCCGCGACCACCGACAGCTCGATGTCCACCACGTCGTCGCCAGGGCGACGGCCGTTGGGGAAGCCGGCCGGGTCGCAGCCCGGGTTGCTGGTGTCGAGCATGCCGTCGTTGCGGAAGCACAGCGCCGCACCGACGTTCTGCTGACTGGCAGCGGCCGTGGCGGGCAGCGCGGTGTTCAGGCGCAGCATTTCGCCCGGGGCGACCAGGCTGCTGGTGGCACCAGTGACGCCGCCGTTGACGCCGTTGACGCCGGTGAGGAAGGCGGCGACCAGGTCGTTGCGCGGGGTCGGCGGCACCTTGGCGGCATCGCCAAACAGGGCGTTCAACAGCACCGGCAGCGTCGGCTGCGTGACGTAGTTGATGAACTGCGGGTCGTCCTTGGGCTCGCTGGCGTTGAAGCGGTCCTTGTCGGTGACGCCGATCACGACTTCATTGACCAGCGGCGCGCCGAGGCGCGACACCTGCGTCCAGGCGCCGCCTTCAACCGAAGCGCCGCGTGCGGTGGCACGGGCGGAGCCGGCGGCACCGGAGGGCTTGGCGTTGAGCACGCGCGACTGGCGCTGGCTGGCCGTGGTCCAGCCGCCGATCACCGGCGAGTTGGCATCGCGCACCAGGCAGCTTGTGGGCACTTCCATCGCCAGCGTGGTGATGTTCTTAATGGCGGTGGCGCTGCCCTTGCTGTTGCGGCTGGTGTCCAGGGGATTGAGGTTCACGAGGTCGAACACTTCGCCGAGGTTGACCGCAAAGCCTTCCTTGCGCTGGCCGACGAACAGCTTGCCGGGGGTGCCGCAGCCGGGGATGTTGACGTTGTAGATGAACTGGTTGGCGTAAGCCGGATAGTCGGGGATCGACTTGGTGCCGATGTTGTCCACCGGCTTGGTGAAGGTCGCACTACCGCCAGCCGCGTTGGTGACGGGCGAGGCGGCGGCACCGCGACGCGGGCCGCGCACGACGCCGACGGTGAAGGTCTCGGTGCGGTTCAGCGCCGGGTTGTTGCCCGTGGGCGGCAGATTGATGAGCGGGATGGGCTGGTTCGCACCGCTGGGCATGCCCGTGGTGGCCGCCGGCATGCCGGTGGCGGCGAGGCCGAGGAAGGTGTTGGTGAAGCGGAACTGGAAGGTGATGTCTTCCACCGCATCAGCGTTGTTGTCGATGTGGATTTCGTAGAGCGCGGTCGGGTTGAGCGCGAAATAGTTCGGGCCGCCGTAGCTGTCCTGCAGCGGGTTGTAGTTGGCCAGCAGGGTGACGAAGCCGCCGCCGCCGCTCAGCGGACGGCTGTCGCCGTAGCTGCGAAACATGTAGAAATCGGTGCCGTCGACGCTGGGGTTCTGCGCGATGGAAGGGGCTTCGCGATGGCTGGACGCGAGTGCGCCGGTGGCCAGCGTGGCAGCCGCGACTGCGATAAGGGTGCGCTTGAGAAACATTGAGTAATCTCCGTAACAGCCGTGAGGCTTGGGGTGAGGTAGTGCGCGTAGCGGTGGGCCGTGCCTGGCAGCAACGGAAATTTCGCTATCACCACCGATTACTCGACGAAATCGCGGACGGATGCCGGATCGCCGAAATATGAAGATCTTTTTATGCGTCTCACTGAACGGTATTTGTTCAGCAAGTGCCGCGTGACGACGCCGTGCGAGGGCCTAAGATGAGCGCCCCTTTTCATGTTCAGCCAGCGCTCGCCATGTCCCAGTTTGAAAACGTCACCGTCCTCAAGAAGGCCAATGTCTATTTCGGTGGCCAGTGCGTCAGTCACACCGTGCTGTTTGCCGATGGCAGCAAGAAGAGCGTCGGCGTCATCCTGCCCAGCCAGCTCACTTTCACTACCGCCGCCGCCGAGGTGATGGAGCTGATCGACGGCCGTTGCCGCGTGCGCCAGAAAGGCGAACCGGGCTGGAAGGACTACACCGGCGGCCAGTCGTTTGCCGTACCCGCCAATTCCAGTTTCGAGATCGAAACGCTGGATGCGCTGCACTACGTCTGTCACTTCGGCTAAGAGCTAGAACTCCTCGTCCGTCTCTTCGCTGGCGGGGATCAGCTCGAAGCGGCAGAAGTCTGCCGAGTTCCACTCGCCCAGCCGCACGGTGGAAGAATCATCGGCAATCTGCACGCGGTAGGTGCCGAGGTCGGCCACCAGCACGTCGCCCGCGCGGCGCAGGCTGCGCGTGCTGCCACTCAGTAGCGTCATCGCGCCGTCGTCCGGGAAGGTTGCCGGCTCGAAGCTCTTGTCTTTGGGCAGCCAGTCTTTCAGCGGTTTGAGCCGCGCGCTGCTGCCGAACTTGCAGCCCTTGATGCGATTGGTGCGCTTGAACGATTTAAGCACTACGGCGTCCTGCATCGCATCTTTTGCATCGAAGCGCAGGGCCATTGCGCGTTGGCTGCCGTCCTGCCAGTACGCCAGCAGCTCCACGCCCTCGGCGGGCAGCAACAGCGTCGCGGCGCCACCCCGCAGTGCCTCTGGCGTCATCGCCGCCGGGGCGATCAGTGTCCACTCGCCAAATCGGTAGATCTGCGGTGCATCGGCCGCCTGCGACGGCGCAATGAGGATGACTGAAAGTAATAGAAGGGATAGCAAAGTTTTCGGGACTGGTATCGAAGGCATGGGCTAGACTCCCGGCGCGTTAAGGTTTCCGCCACTTGGGAAGGTGGCGCGGGCCGCATCCAACCACATCCGATCAGGAGCGTCCATGCCAGTCAAACTCGCCGTGCTCAAAGAAACCCGCGCGTTTGAAAAGCGCGTGGCCCTCGTCCCCGCCGTGGCCGACAAGCTCGCCAAGCTGGGCCTGGAGGTCTCGCTGCAAGCCGGCGCCGGTGATGCGGTGAAGCTGCCCGATGCGGCGTTCAAGGACGTGCACGCCATCGCCAATCCGCAGGGCATGGTCGGCGATGCCGATATCGTCTGCTGCGTGCAGGCGCCCACGGTCGAGATCGTCGAGGCGATGAAGGAAGGCAGCATCCTCATCTCGTTCATCTACGCCCACAAAGAAATCGAGCTGACCAAGAAGCTGCGCGACAAGAAGATCACCTGCTTCGCCATGGAACTGGTGCCGCGCATCACCCGCGCGCAGGCGATGGACGCGCTCTCGTCACAGGCTGCACTCGCCGGCTATTACGCCGCCCTCATGGGTGCTACGCAGATCGCACGCATCCTGCCGATGATGACGACCGCCGTCGGCTCCATCCGACCCGCCAAGGCCCTGGTCATGGGCCTTGGCGTTGCGGGCTTGCAGGCACTCGCCACCGCACGCCGTCTCGGTGCGATGACCGAAGGCTACGACGTGCGCCCCGAGACGAAAGAGCAGGCCGAGTCACTCGGTGCCAAGTTCGTCGATACCGGTGTGGATGCACGCGGTGCCGGCGGCTACGCCCGCGAACTGACACCGGAAGAGAAAGAGAAAATCTCGGCTGTCGTCACCAAGCACATCCAGGCGGCCGACATCATCATCACCACCGCTGCCATCCCCGGCCGCCCCAGCCCGAAGCTCATCAGCAAGGCGCAGGTGGATGGTATGAAGGCTGGCAGCGTGATCATCGATCTCGCAGCAGAAGGCGGCGGCAACTGCGAATACACCGTGCCGGGCGAGACGGTGCAGATCGGCCAGGTCACGATCGTCGGGCCGATGAACGTGCCCTCGATGCTCGGCGAACACGCCAGCGAGCTGTATGCGAAGAACCAGTACAACCTGATCGAACTGTTCGTCAAAGAGAAAGCGATCAGCATCGACTGGGAAGACGAAGTGCTCGCCAAGGCATGCCTCACGCATGCCGGCGAGATCAAGAACGAGGCGGCGAAGAAAGCCGTCGAAGCCGCTTAACTTTAAGGGAGTCAGTCATGGAACCGACCACCGTCATTACGGGCTTCGTCGCCCTCTACATCTTCATGCTTGCGGCCTTCACCGGCTACGAGATCATTGGCCGCGTGCCGGCTATTCTGCACACGCCGCTGATGTCGGGCAGCAACTTCGTGCATGGCATCGTCGTCGTCGGCGCGATGTTCGCACTGCTGAATGCCACGACCATGGTCGAGCAGGCGATCGGCTTCTTCGGCGTGCTGCTCGGTGCGGGTAACGCGGCCGGCGGCTATGTCGTGACCGAGCGCATGCTCGACATGTTCAAGCCCAGCGACAAGAAGCCTGTCGCCAAGAAGGAGGGCTAAGCGCCATGACTGCACAATTGCTCATCGACCTCTCGGCCCTCGCCGCATCGTTCCTGTTCATCTACGGCCTCAAGCGCATGTCCTCACCGGTCACGGCGCGCAGCGGCATAGTCGTCGCCGGCGTCGGCATGCTGGTCGCGGTACTGGCCTCCTTCCTCTATTACTTCGGCGTGGCCGAAGAAGCCAAGCCGCATCTCACCACCAACGTCACGCTCGCGGCCATTGCCCTTGGCATCGGCACCGGTTGGGCCTGGTGGAGCGGCAAGCGCGTGGCAATGACCTCGATGCCGCAGATGGTCGCGCTCTACAACGGTATGGGCGGCGGTGCGGCGGCGGCCATCGGCGCGGTCGAGTTGCTCAAGACCAGCGGCACGCACCAAGCCATCGCCCTTGTTGTCACCATCATCGGCTCGCTGATCGGTGCCATCTCGCTCTCCGGCTCGCTCATCGCCTGGGCCAAGCTCGATGGCCGCATCAATGGGGTCTGGCGCGTGAAGGGTCAGCAGGCACTCAACGGCCTGGTGTTTCTCGCGACACTCGGTCTCGGCCTCGCCATCGTCTTCGTCTGGCACGGCCACGCGCCGATGGCGGTCACCGCGGCTTTCTTCGTTCTCGCACTGATCTTCGGCGTGCTGATGACGATGCCCATCGGCGGTGCCGACATGCCGGTCGTCATCTCTCTCTACAACGCCTTCACCGGTCTCGCGGTCGGCTTCGAGGGTTATGTGTTGCAGAACCCGGCCTTGATGATTGCCGGCATGGTGGTGGGCTCGGCCGGCACGCTGCTGACGCTGTTGATGGCCAAGGCCATGAACCGCAGCGTGGCGAATGTGATCTTCAGCAACTTCGGCCCCGCAGGCGACGAAGTGCAGGGCGAGATCAAGGGTTCGCAGAAGCCCGCGGAAGCCGGCGATGCCGCCATCAACATGCGCTACGCCTCGAAGGTCATCATTGCGCCCGGCTACGGGCTGGCGGTGGCGCAGGCGCAGCACAAGCTGTTCGAGTTCGTGAAGCTGCTGACCGATGCGGGTGTGGAAGTGAAGTTCGCGATCCACCCAGTTGCCGGCCGCATGCCCGGCCACATGAACGTGCTGCTCGCCGAAGCCGGCGTGCCCTACGACATGATCTACGACATGGAAGACGTCAACGGCGAGTTCAAGGAGGCCGACGTCGCCATTGTTATCGGTGCCAACGACACCGTGAACCCGGCGGCGCGCACCAACAAGAGCTCGCCCATTTACGGCATGCCGATCCTGAATGTCGACCAGGCGAAGCAGGTGTATGTCGTGAAGCGCGGCCAGGGCAAGGGTTACTCGGGTGTGGAGAACGAACTGTTCTTCGCCGACAACACCAACCTCGTTTACGGCGACGCGCAGAAGGTGATGGTGCAGATGATTCAGGCCATCAAGTCGCTCGACGGCGGTCACTGACTCGCGCTTCAGCGGCGCAAGCCAACGCAAAAAGCCGCCTTCGGGCGGCTTTTTGCGTTGGGCAGGGCTTTTTGACGAGCCTCAATCTGTAACGCAATCAAGCTTTTACGGACGATCTGGAATCCGTCGGCAAATGGTCGGGAAACCGTAGCAACTTCGGCACGGGTTTTCAGCAGGATCGCAGCTGCACCTCACTCGGCTTCGCGCCGTTTTTTGCAGCCACCCCGTTGGAGCCACCCCATGCACAGCCACTTCCCCCGACTTTTTGCCGCACTTGCCGCCGGCTGGCGCCCCGTAATGGTGGCATCGGCATTGATGGGCCTGGCGGCTTGCAGTGGCGGCAACAACCCGGTGGATGCGCCCATCGTCACCACCCCGACCTTGCCGCCCGTCATCACCCCACCCGTGACGCCGCCGGTCGATCCCGCCACCGCCGCGCGCATCGAGATCGTGCAGACCGGCCTGTTGTTCACTGCCACCGGCCAGACCAGAGCCCTGAGCGCCCGCGTGCTCGCCGCCGATGGCACTGTGCTGGCGCTGCCGGTCACCTGGTCGTCCAGCGACGCGGCCGATATCGCAGTCAATGCGGATGGCCTTGCCAAGGCCGAGTCCAGCAGCGGCTCCAGCCAGATCGTCGCCTCGGTGGGGGCCGTCCGCTCCGCACCGCTGTTGGCTGTGGTGACGCGCGTTGCGACGGGCACGGTACTGGTCAGCGACGAGCAGATCGTAGGCGGTGTGGTGGAAACCAATCCCGACGCCGCGCCCAGCCTCGAAAACACCTATACCGTCGTCGTCAGCGGCATCACTGCACCCGCCGTCGGCACGCTGATGGTCGGCACCGGCTCCGCACCCGTGGCAGGGCGTATCGTCTCGACCCGCGAGGTCGCTGGAGGCATCGAAGTGACGCTGAAGCTCGCCTCGGTACCAGAGCTGTTCCCGGGCCTGGAGATCAACCAGCGCTTCGATCTTACGCAGCAGGCGGCGATCATCCCCGAGAGCGTGAGCGCGTCGTACACCGTGCTACGCGAGGGTAATCAGTACACTTTCACGCCGCGTCCGGAGAGCGCCATCGTCGGCAAATCAGGCGCAGGCCCCGAAGGCAGCCGGCAGCTGTTCCAGGGTTGTGAGGGCACCGTCAACGGTGTGGGCCTGGGCGATGGCGCCGCGCCGCCTTTCGTGTTCGAGCCGCAGCCGGTTTTCAGCGTCACCATTGCCCCGGCGCTGGACGTGCTCTACACCGAAGCGCGCGGCCTCGAACGCTTCGTGGTCACCGCCGACCCTGTCGTCGCGATCGACGGCACAGTGAAGGCCACGGCGGCTTTCGAGGGCAAGATCGGCTGCAAGGCCGAGTTGCTGATCTTCACCATCCCCGCAGGCGGCGCGCTGTCGGTCGTCATCAGCGGCCTGGTGCCGGTCGGTGTCGGCTTCGAGCTGGCCGGCAAGATCACGGTGGCGCAGCTCAAGCTCGGCCTCAATAGCCGCACCAGTGCCAAGGCCGCATTGGGGCTCGACTGTCAGGGCCCTTGCAGCCTGGTCAACGAGTTCACCGATTTCGTCAGCACCAACACGCCGACGGTGGACGTGCCGGGGCTGGACGATTTTCGCGTCAAGCCGGAGCTCTCCGCCTTCGGCTATGTCGAGGCCGCGATCGGCAACCGGTTCTTCCGGTCGCTGCAGTTCAAGGCCTTCGAGATCAAGGCTGGCCCCAAGCTCGAAGGCGAGTTTGCACCGCCCGCGACACAGATCGCCGCCACCGATTTCAAGTCCAGCTACAAGCTCTCGCTGGTCATCAATGCGGGCTTTGGCGATGACATCGAGAAGGTGCTGAACATCCTCGGCGTTGTGAAGGTGGGAGATGAAGTGCTGGAGCTGGCTAAGGAACTCGGGGTCTCGCCAACTGGCGTACTGACCGTAAACCGCGATCGCTTCATTGCTGGTGACACTGCGGAGTTCGAGCTCAAGCTCGACCCGGCGGCTGCAGCGTTTCTGGGCGGCTACAACATCAAGGAAATCGTGCTGATCCGTACTGCCAATGGGCAGCGGGAGGTGGCAAGGGTGCCCGCGACTAACGGCCAGACCAGCTTCAACTTCACCTTTATCGCACCCGATGCCGGGCTGACCAACGAGTTCACGGCCTTTGCGGTGACGCGTCTGGTGCCTGTAAACCTGCTCTCGCTGGAACTCGACACCGCACGCCCGACCAACACAGCCCCCGTGGCAGTGGACGACCGGGCCGCAGTCAGTCAGGACACTAGCGCGACGGTGATCCCCGTGCTCACCAACGATACCGATGCCGACAGCGATGCCCTACAGGTGAGTGCCGTGACCCAGCCTACCCAGGGCACAGCCGCTGTCAGTGCCGATGCCAAGGCGGTCAGTTACCGCCCGGCGCGCGGCTTTGTCGGTAGCGAGACGTTTAGATACACCGTGATCGATGGCAAGGGCGGCAGTGCACAGGCAACGGTGACCGTTGAAACCAAGCCGCTGGCCACCGCTGTGGCGCGGCTGGAGGAGGTTTCGCTGTCTGCCAGAGTGTTCACTGCGTCTTGTCGCGGTGCGCCCTGCGATAGAAGCGAAAATGAGAGAGATGAGCAGGACGCAAGCCAAGTCGACACGCGGTCAACCGGATTCAGATCCAGCGGCCAGTTTTCGCTGACCTCCAACACCACGAGTCCTTTCGGCCAGAGCGCGGATGCGGCAGGTGCGGCGTCTTTCAGCTTTGATCGCTCGGACGGCACCTTCAGCCAGGTCGATCTCAACTGCAGTTCATCAAATTCAATCAGCCGGCCCGCAGAAAATAGCCTCGATGCCAACGACAGCTCCTCCGGTGGAAGTGTTGTTGCGGAGTTCGTAGTGGAAGGTTCGGTTCCACTCCGATATGCGGTAACCATCCTCGGCAACTCGGTCTCTGCCGCGGGCATCTCTACCGGTAATCGGCGGAGTGGGGCTAGCGTGGCAGGCCTGCTCACAATCTTGTTCAATTTCGACAACGACACCACACCAGCCGGGTCGCGGATGAGTGGTGAGCCTACCGGGCTGATTCAACCGGGTAGTTACATCATCAGGCTGGGCTGCGGTAGTGGGACCCCAAGTCAGACCACGGCTGGGAGTGCGAGCAGCACGGGCGGTCTGCGGCTGACTTTGCAACCCTAAGTCGCACCCCTGTGACTGCACCGCAGTGTGTTGACGCAGTTATGCATCAACACGCTGCGGAACGTGTACTCATAAATCTAAGTGACATTGTCTGAAGCCCCTGCCAGAAAAAAGCCGCCTTCGGGCGGCTTTTTTCTGGCAGGGGCTTTCGGTCGCCACACACTGCCGCTACCGTAACCCCACTCCGGAATCCCGCCATGCGCCTCGCTTTCATCCTCAGTCTTGCCGCCAGCCTTTTCGCCTTGCCTGCCTTGGCAGAGCGGCAGGATTCAACGCCGCTCGCCAAGGCCTCACCGACGGTCGCGCCCTGCCTGTCCGTGTGCGAAAACGACTTTGCCAGCTGCGAATCGCAACAGCAGGTGACTGAGACGCTTTGCCCGCAATCGCGCCGCCTGTGCATCCAGCGCTGCGATCCGGCCGGGCTGTCCAGCTCGACACTCCGCGGGCTGAAGCGCACGCCGGAAGAGCTGCGCAACAAGCCGCTGCCCCAGCGCGTGTCGTCGGCGCAGAGATGAGTTCAGGCCCGCGCTATTACGACTTTCTGCTGGGCGGCACGGTCGCGGTACTGCTGTGCTCCAACCTCATCGGGCCGGCCAAGGCCTGTGCGCTGACGCTGCCGTGGATCGGCGTGGTCACCTTCGGCGCGGGCAATCTGTTCTTCCCGATCAGCTACATCTTCGGCGACGTGATGACCGAGGTATATGGGTTTGCGCGCGCACGCCGCGCGATCTGGGCGGGGTTCGGAGCCATGCTGTTTGCAACCGGCATGAGCGCACTCATCCTCGCCATGCCGGCTAGCCCCGACTCTGAATACAACAAGGTGCTGCAACCGGCGCTCGAAGTGGTGTTCGGCAACACCTGGCGCATCGTGGTGGCGAGCATGCTGGCGTTCTGGGTCGGTGACTTCATCAACTCGTATGTGATGGCGAAGATGAAGGTCTGGACCGAAGGCCGCATGCTGTGGACGCGCACCATCGGCTCGAC
This sequence comes from Stagnimonas sp., assembly GCA_965279705.1. Lineage (GTDB taxonomy): Bacteria > Pseudomonadota > Gammaproteobacteria > Nevskiales > Nevskiaceae > Stagnimonas. The sequence goes on along the minus strand of OZ257257.1, from coordinate 76,834 downwards.
CATTTGCGGCCAATCCATCGACTCGCTGCTGTTCTACCCGGTGGCCTTCTACGGGATCATGGACAACAAGACACTCGGCGCGCTGATGGTGTTCAACGTCGCCTTCAAGATCGGTGTGGAAGTGCTGTTCACGCCCGTCACTTATTGGGTGGTGGCCAAGCTCAAGAAGGCGGAAGGCATCGATACCTTCGATCGCGATACGGCGTTCACCCCGTTCTCGCTCAAGGCCTGAGTCGCCGGGGCAAACCGGCAGCGAACGATTGGTTGACACGATAGGATGCAAGCATTCAGCTTCGCACCACGCAAGGGTTTGCCATGTCCATCTTCGCCATTGCCTTTCTCGTTTTCGTCGTCGTCACGCTCTACAAGGGCGTGGTCACCGTGCCGCAGGGCACGGAATACACCATCGAACGATTCGGCAAATACCGCGCGACGTTTGGGCCGGGCCTGCACTGGCTGGTGCCCTATGTGGATCGCGTCGGCCGCAAGCTGTCGATGATGGAGCAGGTGCTCGACGTGCCCTCGCAGGAAGTCATCACCAAAGACAACGCGATGGTCGGTGTCGACGGTGTGGTGTTCTATCAAGTGCTCAATGCGCCCAAGGCGGCGTATGAAGTGCAGCAACTGGAATACGCCATTCTCAATCTGACGCAGACCAATCTGCGCACGGTGATGGGCAGCATGGATCTCGATGAGCTGCTGAGCCAGCGTGACCACATCAACCTCAAGCTGCTGGCCGTGGTCGATCAGGCCACTTCGCCCTGGGGCATCAAGGTGACGCGCATCGAGGTGAAGGACATTCGTCCGCCCGCCGATCTGGTCGAGTCGATGGCGCGGCAGATGAAAGCCGAGCGTGACAAGCGCGCCAACATTCTCGAAGCCGAAGGCTTCCGCCAGGCAGCGATCCTGAAAGCCGAAGGCGAGAAGCTCTCGCAGATTCTGCGCGCCGAAGGCGAGCAGCAGCAGGCCATTCTCGATGCCGAAGGCCGCAAGGAAGCCGCCTACCGCGATGCCGATGCCCGCGAGCGCGAAGCCCAGGCTGAAGCCCGTGCGACGCTGATGGTGAGCGAGGCCGTGGCCAAGGGCGACGTGCAGGCGCTCAACTACTTCATCGCGCAGAAATACACCGAGGCGCTCAAGGCGATGGCGATGTCGCCCAACAGCAAGACCATCTACATGCCGCTGGAAGCCGCGAGCGTCATCGGTGCCATCGGCGGCATCGCCCAGCTCGCCAAGAACGCGGGCGTGGCGACGCCCAAGGGTTAACACATGGACGCGCTCGTGTTCTGGCACTGGTGGGTTTTGGGCTTTGCTCTGCTGATTGCCGAGATCCTGCTGCCCAGCACTTTTTGCCTGTGGCTGGGCGCGTCGGCCTTCATCACCGGCATTGCCGCGTGGCTGATTCCCGACTTGCACTGGCAGACCGAGGTGGTGGTGTTCGCGGTGCTGTCGTTCGTGGCGGTAGGTGCGTGGTTCCGCTTTCGTCCGCAGAGCACGGGGGTGGCCGATAACGGCCTCAACCAGCGCGGCCAGGGTTATGTCGGCCAGGTGTTCGATCTTGTCGAGCCGATCCAGAACGGCTTTGGCAAGGCGCGGGTGGAAGACACGGTCTGGCGCGTCGCCGGGCCGGATTTGCCGCTTGGCAGCCGCGTGTGCGTGACCTCAGTCGATGGCGCGACACTACGCGTCAAACCCGCACACTGATCTTAAAAAATGGCATCACTTCCGCAGAGTCGCGGTCGTCGCAGCGCCCCGCCCGTCTACAGCACGGGCGAGGAAATTGCCCATAGCGTCACCCACGGCTTTGGTGCGCTGCTGGCCATCGCTGGGCTCACCGTGCTGGCGGCGCGTGCGGCGGTGAATGGCGAATATGTGCATGTGGTCGCGTGCAGCGTGTTCGGGGTGGCGATGCTGCTCACCTACCTCGCCTCGGCGATCTATCACAGCATTCCGCTGTCGCTGCTGCCCAATGCCAAATCGGTGCTGCGCGCGGTGGATCAGAGCTTTGTCTACGTACTGATTGCCGGTACCTACACGCCGTTCTGCCTGCTGGTGCTGCCCGAGCCGATTGGGCTGCCGGTGTTCATCGCCACCTGGACCGTCGCTCTCGGTGCCATCGCCCTGCGCGTGCTGAAGGCCGATACGCACGAGCGCGTCGCACTGTGGCTGTATCTGGCGATGGGCTGGGGCTTTTTGCCGTTGATGAGCCACCTGAGCGCCGAGCTGCCGGCGATGGGCTTCCGCCTGCTGGCCGTGGGCGGTGCGGCCTATACGCTCGGCGTGGTGTTCTACCGCCAGACCAAGATGCCGTATCACCATGCGATCTGGCATCTGTTCACGCTGATCGGTTCAGCCTGTCATTACTTTGCCGTGCTGCTCTATGTAATACCCAACCGGTTGCCCACATGAAGACCACCGTGAAGTCGCCCTATCTCGTGCCGTTCACCGGCGAGTTCAAGGTGCGGCATGCCAGCACCAAGCCGCCCAAGAAAGCGCCGGACAAAGCCGCCTGCAAGGCGCGTCTTGCCGAACTCGTGGAGGAGTTGGCCGAGCTGCAAAAAGTGCTCTACGCCAACGATCACCGTTCGCTGCTGCTGGTGTTTCAGGCGATGGATGCAGCGGGCAAGGATTCCACCATCCGCGCCGTGTTGAGTGGTGTTGACCCGACCGGTTGCCATGTCACGAGTTTCAAGACGCCGAACGCGACCGAACTCGAACACGACTTCCTGTGGCGCACCACGCTGGCCCTGCCCGAGCGCGGCCGTATCGGTGTATTCAACCGCAGCCATTACGAAGAAGTTCTGGTGGTGCGCGTGCATCCCGAGTACCTGAAGAACCAGCGTCTGCACAGCCTGCCGCCCAAGCTCGACACGCTCTGGCAGCAGCGTTACGAGTCGATTCGCGATTACGAAAAGCATCTGGCGCTCAACGGCACCACGGTCATCAAGTTCTGGCTCAACGTCAGCAAGGAGGAGCAGCGCCAGCGCTTTCTGGCGCGACTCGAAGAGCCGGAGAAAAACTGGAAGTTCAACAGCGGCGACATCACCGAACGCGGTCTCTGGCGCGACTACATGACGGCCTACGAAGACGCGCTCAATGCCACCAGCTGCGGGCACGCACCCTGGTATGCGATCCCCGCCGACAGCAAGAGCTACATGCGCATGGTAGTGGCCGAGATCATCGTCGAGACGCTGAAGAAAATGCAGCTGAGCTACCCCACGCCCGCCGCAGAAGAAAAATCCCGCTTCGCCGAAATGGAGCAGCAGCTCAAGGCCGAGTAAGCCGCGCATGTCCGCACGCACCAAATGGCTGCTGCTGGCCAGCCTTTATTTCAGCCAAGGTCTGCCGTTCGGATTTTTCACTCAGGCCTTGCCGGTGCTGCTGCGGGAAGACGGGGCCTCGCTCGCGCGCATCGGCTTGAGTGGCTTGTTGTTTCTGCCCTGGGCGCTCAAGTGGATCTGGGCCCCATGGGTGGATGCCACCCAGAGCCGCAAGCTGTGGATCGTGCCGCTGCAGATCGCCACGATCCTCACCGCGCTTTCACTCGCGCTGGTCGATGGCGCACCAGCCGAGAAACTGTTCTGGCTCAAGCTCGCCATCGTGCTCTGTGCGCTGTTCGCCGCCACGCAGGATGTGCCCACGGATTCGCTCGCCGTCAATCTGCTCAAGCCACACGAACGCGGCCTCGGCAACGCCGTGCAGGTGGGTGGCTATCGGCTCGGCATGGTGCTGGGCGGCGGCGTGTTGATGATCGTGCTCGACCGTCTGGGCTGGGCCACCACCTTCGTGGCGATGGCCGTGTTTCTCGCACTCACGCTGATCCCGGTGCTGCGCTTTCGCGAAGCCGATGTGCTGCTGGCCGCACCGCCGCCGCACCACGCCAATCCCCTCGCTGGTGTGTGGGCGCGGCTCAAGTTGCCCGGCATGGCCTTGCTGCTGCTATGGCTCGTCGCCTACAAATTTGGCGATGCGATGGCCTCGGCCATGGCCAAGCCGTATCTGGTCGATCAGGGTTGGAGCAAGAGCGAGATCGGCTTCTGGGCCGGCATCATCGGTTCGGCTGGCGGATTGCTCGGCGCAGTGCTCGGTGGCTTGATGAGCGACCGCTACGGCCGTCGCCGCACCTTGCTGCTCTGCGGCATCGCGCAGACGCTGGCCGTTGCCCTCTACGCCGCGCACGCTTTCGGCATGGGTGATGCACTGCTGCTCAAGGCCGCCGTCGCGCTCGAACACGTGCTCGGCGGCATGGCGACGGTGGCGCTGTTCACGCTGATGATGGACGCCAGCGACCCGCAGCACGCCGGCACCGACTACACCCTGCAGGCCAGCACCGTGGTCATCGCCACCGGGCTTGCCAGTGCGCTAGGCGGCGTGCTGGGCGATGCACTGGGATACGGCGCGCTGTTTGGACTTTCAGCGCTGTTGTCCGGCGCCGGTTGCGTACTGTTGCTCTGGGCGTTGGTGGCAGGGCGGGTACCTTACCGCTTGAGTTCATTACAGGTAGGAAAAATCCACTGACTCAACGACAGCTTCTTCGCCAACGAAACTGGAGTGCAGCAGAGTTTCAGTGCTTTGTTTTGATTCCGACAGAGTGATGAGCGACTACTCCACCGCAGGTGCTGTGTTTGTCCCCGCTGCAATCGCAGCTCTTTGAGCAGTTGCTGCCAGTTTCTGGGCCTCAAGCTTTTTTTTCTGCACTGATGTGAGCGTTACTTGCAGTAATTCAGTCTGCAGCTTCGACTCAGCCAACAGGCGTTTGAGAATCTTGGTTTGGGCGCTCATTAGTATATTGAGGCGCTCTATTTCTGAACTCATCTTGTGCTCATAATTTAGGAACGTATATCTCTAATAACATGTTCATGGCATTTGAGAGATTCTTTGGCAGATGAGGTCTAGTTTGGCGTGCTCACGCCACAAGCTCTTCAATTCAAGTGCGCTCATCAAAGAAAGCGCAATTGCGCACGTGCGCCGCCGCCGTCCCGGTTTTCAAGGGTCAGCGACCAGTGCAGCCGTGCTGCCAGAGTTGCTGCGATATAGAGTCCCATGCCGGTGCCGCCATCGTGGCCCCGCGTGCGGGGGGCGAACACATGCGGCAATTCATCGAGTGGCACACCGGGGCCGTCGTCTTCGACGGTCAAGGCCTGCGTATCGAGATGCACGCGCACGCCGCCTGGTTTCGGCGCAGCGCGCAGCGCGTTGCGCAACAGGTTGCTGACGATGATCGCTACCGCTCCGGGTGGTGCGGTGACAGTGCAAGGCTGCAGATCCCAGGCAATGGCCTCGACCTTGATCTGCGCCGCACACAGCGGCTGCAGCCGCTCGTGCAGCCGCAGTGTTTCAGCGGCCGGGGCATCGCCCGCGCGGCTGAGCCACAGCAGGGCATCGAGATCCTGCTGGGCGCGCTCGGTGGCGCGCTGGATGCGTGCGAGCGGCGCGGAGGGCGATTGCGTTTCCAGCACTTCGGCCGCACCGCGAATCACCGCCAGCGGCGTGCGCAGCTCGTGGCTGGCGGCGGCGGCAAAGGCGCGTTCGCGTTCCACCAGGTCATCCAGCCGCTCCATGTAGGCGTTGAGGGCATCGGCGATCACGGCCAGTTCACTGTCGCGCTCGGGCAGGGCCAGGCGCTGCTGTCGTACCTCCGGGTCGAGCGCGTGCAGGGTGGTGACCAGGCCATCGAGCGGGGCGAGGGTTTGTCGTGCCAGCCGCGCCGAAACCCACAAGCCAATCAGCGAGAGCAAACCCAGCGCGCCGAACAGCGCCAGAAACAGCAAGCGTTCGCGCGCCTCGATCGCATCGTCGCGATAGCTCAGATAAGCGATGTCGCCGGGGCCCACTTCCCGCACCAGCACGAACAACCGCTGCTCGCCGATGCGCAGCTCGTCGTAGCGGCCCACGGGCAGATCGGTGAGCGTGTAGGGCGGCACCGCACCGCCGAGCGCGGGGCGGTAGAAGCGCAATGTTTCGCCCTGCATGTCGCCGGGCGCCGGCACAGTGTTGGCGCGGATGCGGTAGCTCATCTCGCGCTCCAGCAGGGTGCCTAGCGATGCGGCCTCGACGTAACGCTCCATGCTGAGAAACACGATGCTGAGCGCAAGCGCGCTGACAGCAGTCAGGCCCACCAGAGTGGTTGCCAGCCGCCGCCGCAGCCGATGGCCGCCGATGTGCGGCGTCTGCTTAGGCACTTAAGTTGTAGCAGCGATCAGCCGGTAGCCTTCGCCATGCACGGTGTGGATGAGCTTGTGCTCGAACGGCTTGTCCACCGCATTGCGCAGGTTGTGCATGTGCGCGCGCAGCACGTCGCCATCGGGCGCGTCGTCACCCCACAGCACGCGCTCGAGCTCGGCACGGCTGACCAGCTTGGGCGAACGGCGCAGCAGGATTTCCAGCAGGCGCCGCTCGGCGCGGGTGAGGTCGAGCTTGACCTTGCCGCGATGCGTTTCAGCCGTCTCGGGGTCGAGCGTGAGATCGGCGACTTGCAGCTTGGCCCCGCTGCTGTTCCAGCCACTGGCGCGGCGGTGCAGCGCATTGAGGCGGGCCGAAAGCTCGGAGAGCGCAAAAGGCTTGACGAGGTAATCGTCCGCACCCGACACCAGACCCTCGACGCGATTGGCGACGGTATCGAGCGCCGTCAGCATCAGCACCGGCGTGGTGTTGCCCTGGGCACGCAGCTTTTTGCAGAGCGTTGCGCCATCCATGCCGGGCAGCATGCGGTCGAGCACGATCACGTCGTGGCCGCCGGCGAGCGCCAGGGTGAGGCCGCCGGGGCCATCGGCAGCGAAGTCGACGCTATGGCTTTGGGCACTCAGGAAGTCGCCGAGATTGGCGGCGAGGTCGGGGTGATCTTCAATAACGAGTACGCGCATGGGCGGATGATAGGTCTTAGGGGGGTCAAGGGTGCGTCAATTGACGACCGCAACCTTGCGGCGGCCGCGCTCGATGAAGCCGGCCCACAAAATGCCCACTTCGTAGAGCAGGTAAGAGGGGATTGCGACCAGCAACTGACTGAACACATCCGGCGGCGTGATGATGGCGGCGACCACGAACACGCCGACCAGCACGTAACCGCGACCTTCCTTGAGCTGAGCGGTGGTGACGAATCCGGTGATGACCAGCAGCACCACCGCCACGGGGGTCTCGAAGGCCGCGCCGAAAGCGATGAACATGGTCATCATGAAATCGAGGTAGTCGCCGATGTCGGTCGCCACCACCACGCCCTCGGGTGCGGCCGAGAGCGTGAACTTGAAGACGATCGGCAGCGTCACGAAGTAAGCGAAGGCGATGCCGGCGTAGAACAGAAGTGTCGACGAGATCAGCAGCGGCGCCATCAGCTTGCGCTCGTTCTTGTAGAGGCCGGGCGCGACAAAGCCCCAGATTTGATACAGCACCCAGGGCATGGCGATGAAGAGTGCGACGAACGCCGAGAGCTTCAAGGGCGTGAGGAAGGGCGACACCACTTTGGTCGCGATCATCGAGGTGCCGGCCGGCAGCAACTCCACCAGTGGACGCGCGAAAATGCCATAAAGCTGCTTGGCGAATACGGCCAATGGCAGCAGTACGACGATGACGCCGATCAGTGCGCGCAGAAAGCGCGTGCGCAGCTCCAGCAGATGTTGCAGCAGTGGCTGTTCGGGGCCGAGCAGATTCTTGAAAGGATCGTTGTCGGCCATCACTCGGCCTTGGTTGTCGGGGTGTCGGCAGACGGCAGCACCGTCAACGGCTTCGGCTCGCCAGGTTTGAATTGCGACTGCAATTGCTCGGCCTCGGTGTTCACGCTGGTCTTGAAGCTGGCCAGTTCGGCGCGTGCGGCGCGGTTGGCTTCTTCAAGGCGCTGCTTGATCTCGGCTGCGTGGGTTTCACGTTCCAGCTCGGCCGAAAGATTGCGCATGTAGCTGCGCGCCTGGCCCGTCCACTTGCCGGCCATGCGTGCGACCTTGGGCAGCCGCTCGGGGCCGAGCACCACCAGTGCCACCACGAAGCAGAGAAACAGTTCGCCCAGACCGATATCGAACATTGCAGTCTGAGCCGCTTAGACGTTTTCTTTCTTGGTTTCGCTGTTCGCGTTTTGCGACTGCGCCACGACGGCTTCCGGCTTATTGACGCTGGCCTCGCCTTCTTTCATCGAGTCCTTGAAATTCTTGACGGCCGAGCCGAGATCACCGCCCGCATTGCGCAGCTTCTTGGTACCGAATACGAGCAGCACGATGACGAGAACGATCAGCCAGTGCCAGATTGAAAATGAACCCATGAGAATCTCCTTCGATCAATGACTATTTGGACCGTGCCGCTTTTTCGGCGTGGCCCGAGGTACCCATGCGGCGCGCGAGTTCGTCGAGCACTGCCTGGTGTGAAATGCCCCGGTGCGCCAGCAGCACCAGAGTGTGAAACCAGAGGTCTGCCGTCTCATAGACCACGGCTGCGTCATCATCGTTCTTGGCGGCGATCACGGTCTCAGTCGCCTCCTCGCCAATCTTCTTGGCGATGGCGTCCACACCCTTGGCGTAGAGACTGGCTGTGTAGCTGCTCGCAGGATCAGCGCCCACGCGGCTTTGCAGCTGGGCAAACAGGGCATCGAGGATGGTTTGGGACGACATCACACCAGTGTAACGCGGGCTTGTTGATGATCTCGTGTCAGTGCCCGCTAGATGCGGACGCGGATTCCCCGCGATTGCAGGTATTGCTTGGCCTCGCCCACGGTATGCGTGCCCTTGTGGAAGATGCTCGCCGCCAGCGCCGCATCGGCATGGCCAGTCGCCAGACCTTCGTAGAGATGTTCCAGCGTGCCGACGCCACCCGAGGCGATCACTGGCACGTTCACCTCGCGGTTGATGGCGGCGAGCAGTTCGACGTCATAGCCTTCCTTGGTGCCGTCGCGGTCCATGCTGGTCACCAGCAACTCGCCCGCACCGCGTCGCACCATGTTGGCGGCCCACTCGACGGCATTAAGCCCCGTGGCCTTGCGGCCGCCGTGGGTGAAAACCTCCCAGCGCAGCGGTTCGTTCTTCTTGCTGACGCGCTTGGCGTCGATGGCGACGACGATGCACTGCACGCCGTAGCGGTCGCCGGCTTCGGTGACGAAGTCCGGGTTGGTGACCGCCGCGGTGTTGATGCTGACCTTGTCGGCGCCGGCCGCGAGCAGGCACTTCACGTCTGCGCAGCTGCGTACGCCACCGCCAACGGTGAGCGGAATGTAGATCTCGCGAGCGACGGCTTCGACGGTGGCGAACAGCGTCGGGCGGTCGTCGGACGACGCGGTGATATCGAGAAACACCAGCTCGTCGGCGCCTTGGGCGTCGTAGCGGCGCGCGACTTCCACAGGGTCGCCGGCGTCCTGCACATTTTCGAATTTCACGCCTTTGACGACGCGGCCGCGATCAATGTCGAGGCAGGGGATGATGCGTTTGGCAAGCATTGGGGTCAGCGCATCAAGCCGTGGTGATCTTGATGGCGTCCGCCAGCTTGAACTTGTGTTCGTAGAGGGCGCGGCCAATCACGGCGCCGATCACACCGTCGGCTTCGAGTTCCATCAGCTTGCGGATGTCGTCGAGCGAGCCGATGCCGCCGGAGGCAATCACCGGGGTCTTGATCGCACGCGCCAGGGCCTGGGTCGAGGCGACATTGAAGCCATCCAGCATGCCGTCCTTGCCGATGTCGGTGTAGATGATCGCCTCGACGCCATCGTGCTCGCACTGCTGCGCGACTTCAGTGACTGTATGGTGGCTGAGCTTGCTCCAGCCATCGACGGCGACGTGCTCGCCCTTGGCATCGAGGCCGACGATCACATGGCGCGGGTACTCGATGCAGAGATCGTGCAACACATGCGGTGCCGTGATGGCGCGGGTGCCGAGAATCACGTAACTCACGCCGAGTTCGAGGTAACGCTGCACGGTTTCTTCATCGCGAATGCCACCACCGACCTGCACGGGGATATCGCCTGCGGCTTTGACGATGGCTTCCACCGCGCGAAGGTTCATCGGCCGGCCTTTCAGCGCGCCGTCGAGATCCACGGCATGTATGCGCTGTGCGCCGTCGCCCACCCACCGCCGCGCCATTTCGCCGGGGTCGTCGGAGAACACCGTGACGTCGTTGAAGTCGCCTTGGCGCAGGCGCACGCACTGGCCGTTTTTGAGGTCAATCGCGGGGATGAGGAGCATGGCGCGGTAAGGCTTGGGATCGCGGTGGATTTGCAGGATTTGAAAGAAGGATCGCGCGGAAGCGTGCGGGCTTGATGCTCTGAACCGACTCTGCCCTAGCAAGGCCACTGCCGCAAGGCTTGTTCAGGGATTCCAGTTCACGAAGTTGGCGAGCAGTGTGAGGCCCAAGGCTTGGGATTTTTCAGGGTGGAATTGAAATGCGACCAGGTTGTCGCGCGCCACTGCCGAGGCAAACAACTGCGTGTACTCGCTGCTGCCCAGCACATGGGTCGGGTCGCGAGGGCGCGCAAAGTAGCTGTGCACGAAGTAGAACCAGCTTTCGTCCGGCACGCCGGCCCACACCGGGTGCGGCTTTTCCTGCTTCACGCGGTTCCAGCCCATGTGCGGCACTTTCAGTCGCTCGGCGGCATCGGGTGCAGGGTCGGGGAAGCGCACCACCTCACCGGGGAACAAACCCAGCGCCGGCACGCCACCGTTCTCTTCCGAGAACTCCAGCATCACCTGCATGCCGAGGCAGATGCCCAGCATGGGCACCTTGCGGCTCGCCTCCAGCACTAGCTGCGAGAGTTCGAGGCGCTGCAATTCCTTCATGCACTCGCGCACGCCACCGACGCCGGGCAGCACCAGACGGTCGCAGTCGAGCAGTTCTTCAGGGTCGTAGCTGACGATCACGCGTTGATCGGGGGCGACGCGCTCCAAGGCTTTTGCCAAGGAATGCAGATTGCCCATGCCGTAGTCGATGACGCCGACTTTTTTCATTGGATTGCGCTAAGGAAAAGGTTCGGCGAAATGACGGGAAATGGCTAGAGAACGCCCTTGGTCGAGGGCGTGACACCCACTTGGCGCGGGTCCAGCTCCACGGCTGCGCGCAGCGCGCGGCCAAAGGCCTTGAACACGGTTTCGGCGACGTGATGGGCGTTATCGCCCTTGAGGCTGTCGATGTGCAGCGTCACGTTGGCGTGGTTGATGAAGCCTTGGTAGAACTCATGGAACAGATCCACATCGAACGCACCGATGTGCGAGCGGGGGAAGTTCACGTTCCACTCCAGACCCGGCCGGCCGGAGATGTCGATCACCACGCGCGACAGGGCCTCGTCGAGCGGAACATAGGCATGGGCGTAGCGGCGAATGCCCTTCTTGTCGCCGATGGCGATCGCGAAAGCCTGACCGAGCGTGATGCCGATGTCTTCCACCGTGTGGTGGGCGTCAATGTGCAGATCGCCCACGGCTTCCACGTCGAGGTCGATCAGCCCGTGGCGGGCGATCTGGTCGAGCATGTGATCGAGAAACGGCACGCCGGTGACAAAGCGCGAGGCGCCGGTGCCATCGAGATTGATGGAGAGCTTGATCTGGGTCTCGCGCGTGTTGCGCTCGACGCTGGCAGTGCGGGCAGTCATTGAAACCAGTGCTGGCAAGGGAATGAAGCGGGCGAAGGATACACCGCTAGAACCGATACAGCATGGGTGTGGCACTGCTGAATCAAGGGGTGCCGGTGCGCAGCGCGTGCAGGTGCAGCAGGCGGGCACCGATCAGGCCGACGACGACGGCAAGTGCGGCGGCCGGCAGCAGTGCCAGCCAGCCGAGCCTCGGCATTGCAGCAGCAAGGATGAGGAAGAACGCCGCAAAGCCCATCAGTCCGGTGAGAAAGCCGCGCAAGGCGCGCAGCAGCGGGTCGCGTCCTGCCATCGCCAGCGTGAATGCGGGAATGACCGTTGCCGCCACCGGCGCGCCGGCCAGCACGCCGGTGAAATCCGGGCCGATGAGGGCGGCCACCGTGGTAAGCAGCGACACCAGTCCCACGGCCGCTACCATGCGCGCGAACAGTTCCTGCGGCGGCAGGCGCACACCCTGCGGTGGCGTTGCGGGCTTGGGCAACACCTTGATGGCGGCGATGAACAAGGCCGGGATCACCAGCACGCCCAGCCAGGGGTGCTGGTCGAGTCCGGAGTAATGCAACAGTGCAGCCATCGCGAGATAGCTCGTCCAGCCGATGGCCAGCGTACCCCACCAGCGAAAGCGGCGGCTCATAAAACCGAACACCAGCAGATAAGTCATCGTCGCCCACACCCCGATCGGTGCGGTGAGCGCGGCGCGCAGGGCCGTGGCCTGGCCGTCGGCCATCCACAGCACGATGACCACCGGCGCGCCCACCAGCGGCAGGCCGCCCAACAACCCCGACACCCCCGGCCCCCAGCGTTTACCCGCGAGGCTCGCCAACCCGATCAACAAGGGTGAGACGAACAGCTTGGTGGCGAGTGCGGCGGTCAGCATGATGTTTCGATAGCAAATTGCGAAGCGCGCGATGGTAGGCGATCGCGGCGTGACTTATGTCGCAGGCAGCGCCACCATCGACCATTGAATAACGGAGTTCACCATGCGCGTCTGCATTGCCAGTTTGTTGACCCTCGCTGCTCTTAGTGGCTGCACACAGGAAACGCAAAACCAGATCGGCCGTTCGATTCAGAACTGGACCGGTACCAATGGCACGCTCGAAATCTATGCGGGCGAAAAACTGGTGCGGCGCTTCATCCACATCGACAAACTCTCGACCGCCTACGGCACCGAAGACACCAGCGTGCGCCCTTACCGGTTTGGCTACGGCGTGCTCGATGAAAACCTCGACGGCATCACCAACGACGGCGAAAAGCGGGTTTATTTCGAGTTCAGCGACTACGCCAGCAACTATGTGTTTTTTGAGTCAGCCCGGTAGCGGGCATCGCAGACAATGGCGGCATGACATCGCCACCGCTATCCTTGATCCACTCACAAGCCGGCGAAACGCTGCATCTGCTGGCTGACCGCGCACTGTGGTGGCCGCGCACATCGACGCTGATCGTGGCCGATGTGCATCTCGGCAAGTCAGCGGCCTTTCGCCGGCTCGGCGTGCCGGTGCCGAGTGGGGCGACGCAGGCCGATCTCGCACGTATCGATGCGCTGCTGGCCGCAACCGACGCGCAGCGACTGCTGGTGCTTGGCGATCTCTTTCACACGGCGCCGACGGCGGGCGAAGTAGCCATCGAGGGCTTCGCCAGCCTGCGTGCACGGCATGCGCAACGACAGTTCACCGTCGTTGCAGGCAATCACGATCGGGCGTGGCGCAAGCTGCCGAGGGAGTGGCGCATCGACTGGCTGACGGCAGCACTGCCCGAGCCGCCCTTCGTGTTTCAGCACGAGCCTCTGGCGGACGCGCGCGGCTACGCACTCGGTGGGCACATCCACCCTTGTGTGCGCCTGCGCGGTGCGGGCGACAGCGCGCGCTTGCCAGTGTTCTGGTTTGGCCGCGAGGTTGGCGTGCTGCCCAGCTTCGGCAGCTTCACCGGCGGCTATGCGGTGCGACCACAAGCAGGCGATGTGCTGATCGCGGTGACGCCACACGGCCTCGCTAAACTCTAAGACCTACCTTCAGAGCGCATCCCATGCACGTCCTCATCACCGGCGGCACTGGCTTTATTGGCCGCGAATTGTGCAAGGCCCTGTTTATATCGGGGCACTCGGTCACCGTGCTGACGCGCAACACGGCGGCGCCACCGCTGCCGGGCGTGCGACTGATCGGCCAGCTCGACGCCGCGCTGGGGATCGACGCGGTGGTGAATCTTGCGGGTGAGCCTTTGGCGGATGGCCGCTGGAACGAGGCGCGCAAGCAGGCCTTTCGCGACTCGCGTATCGGCACCACGCAGAAGCTGCTGAGCTGGATCGAATCGCTTGAAGAGCGGCCGCGCGTGCTCGTCTCGGGCTCCGCCATCGGCTACTACGGCGCGAGTGACGACAGTCTGCTGAACGAGTCGGCCTCGCCCGGCGAGGACTTTGCCGCCACGCTCTGCCGCGACTGGGAAACCGAAGCCCTGAAGGCGCGCGCTCTGGGCCTGCGCGTGTGCACACTGCGCACCGGTATCGTGCTGGCAACCGATGGCGGCGCACTGGCCAAGATGCTGCCGCCGTTCAAGCTCGGCGTGGGCGGGCCGATGGGCAGCGGCGAGCAGTGGATGAGCTGGATCGTGCGCAGTGATCTGGTACAGCTGATCTGCTGGCTGCTGCAAAACGACTCTGCCAACGGGGCCTACAACGGCGTAGCGCCTGTGCCGGTCACCAACCGTGTATTTGCACGCACGCTCGGCGCGGCACTCAAGCGGCCGGCTGCACTGACTACACCGGCGTTCATGCTCAAGCTGATATTCGGCGAGATGGCCGAATCGCTGCTGCTGACCGGGCAGCGCGTGGTGCCGTCGAGAGCCGAAGCCGAGGGCTTCGCGTTTGCCTATCGCGAGCTGCAACCGGCGCTGCACGAACTGCTGCGATAGCGCCTATCGCATCTGCTCGACGAGATGCGAGCGATGTGCGGGAGCTGGGTAGTTCTCGGGCCAGAACTCCACGAGTCGAGTGATCCTGCCCTGAGCGACTTCGAAAAATGAAATCGCCCGTGCGATCTGCACGCCGTCGCTGACCGTCACATCACTGACCACTTCGTTTTCACCGTCGACGAAATGATTGAGGGTGAATTGCCAGCGCCCATGCGCCGGATATTCGTGGTTCATGCGGGCGAAGCGCTCAGCACCGCGAATTCTTTCCTGCGATTGCGGCCATTCCATGACGAAGTCTGCTGCGAGTACGGCCGCTACAGAATGGAAATCGTTGCTGGCCATCAAACGCCAGAACTCGCGCACGATCTCGGGTGCAGTGCGGGCCTGCATCGGTTAATCCGCCGCGCTTAAACCGCCTCGACGCCCGTCTCACCGGTGCGAATGCGCACGGTCTGATTGAGGTCGTACACAAAAATCTTGCCGTCGCCGATATTGCCGGTCTTGGCGGCCTTGGTGATGGCTTCCACTGCGGCGTCCACCTGCTCGGGGGCGAGTGCGAGTTCGAGCTTCACCTTGGGCAGCAAGTCCACCTGATATTCGGCGCCGCGATACAGCTCGGTGTGGCCCTTCTGGCGGCCGAATCCGCGCACTTCGGTGACGGTCATGCCTTGCACGCCCATGTCAGACAAGGCCTCCCGTACTGCGTCGAGCTTGAAGGGCTTGATGATAGCGATGAGCATTTTCATGACGCAGATCCGGTAGCGAGTGACGGTGGGCAGTGTAGCGAGTCTTGGTAAGGCGCACGAAAGCAGTGCATGAACGATGCCAGCGGCAGCGCGGCCTGCGCAACAAGCCGCGCGCATAAAAAAAGGGCCGGTCGCGAGACCGGCCCTAAGCTTCAACCCCCTGGAGGAGATGATTTAGGTGCGATGCAATCGCACCTCAAAGCAATCAATCGTGATAAGCAGTTTCACCATGCTCGGAGATGTCGAGACCTTCCGATTCCTGCTCTTCAGTGACGCGCAGGCCGACGGTGAACTTGCAGATGAGCAGAGCGATGGCAGACACCACCGCGCTCCAGACCACGGCGATGGCAACGGCCTTCACCTGGATCATGATCTGCGCGCTGTCGTAGCCAAAGGTGGGCACCAGCCAACCATCGGTCACGTAGCCTGCGCCGCCCTTGGCCGGGTCAACGAAGACGCCGGTGAGGATGGCGCCGACGATGCCGCCGACCGCGTGGACACCGAAGGCATCGAGCGCGTCGTCATAGCCGAGCATCTTCTTGAGGAAGGACACGGCGAGGAAGCAGAACAGACCGCCAGCAAGGCCGATCCACAGTGCGCCTTCGATACCGACGAAGCCGCAAGCCGGGGTGATGGCGACCAGGCCGGCAATGGCACCGGAGAGAATGCCCAAGAGCGAAGGCTTGCCCTTGATGATCCACTCGGCGAAGAACCAGGCAAGTGCAGCAACGGCGGTTGCGAACAGCGTGTTGCCGAAGGCGAGCACAGCGTAGCCATTGGCTTCGAGGTTGGAGCCGGCGTTGAAACCGAACCAGCCAAACCAGAGCAGCGAAGCGCCGATCGTGGTCATCACCAGGCTGTGCGGCGCCATCTGAACTTTGCCGAAGCCCGAACGCTTGCCGAGGAAGATGGCAGCGACGAGACCTGCGATACCGGCGTTGATGTGAACCACCGTGCCGCCGGCGAAGTCGAGCGCGCCGAGCTGCCAGAGGTAACCAGCGGTGGAGTTGAGATCAGCAATGACTTCCGGGCCGGTGTAGGCGTCGGGACCTGGCCACCACCAGACCATGTGCGCCATCGGCAGATAGGCAAAGGTGAAGAAGATGACGGAGAACAGCAGCACGGCCTTGAACTTCATGCGCTCTGCGTAACCGCCAGCGATAAGGGCGACGGTGATGCAGGCGAAGGTGCACTGGAAGAACGCGAACATCAGCTCGGGGATCACAACGCCCTTGCTGAACGTGGCGGTCGGCACGAAGAAGCCGGCGGCGTCATAGACCACGCCCTTCAGCATCATCTTGTCGAATCCGCCAAAGAACGCGGCGGTAGCACCACTGCCGTTGGAGAACGCCACCGAGTAGCCATAGACCACCCAGAGCACGGCGATGAGGCAGAAGATCGCGAAGGTCTGCGTGAGCGTGCTCAGCATGTTCTTCTTGCGGGCCATACCCCCGTAGAACAGCGCCAGACCGGGAACCGACATCAGCAGCACGAAGGCGGTTGCGGTGAGCATCCAGGCAATGTTGCCTTCGTTGTACTTAGGCGGAACCGGTGCGGCGGCAGGGGCTGCTTCGGCAGCGATGGCAACCGGTGCGGCCTCCGCGGGTGCGGCTTCGGTCGGTGCCGGCATGGTGTTGTTTTCAGCAGCGGCGGCTGCCGTGGCGGCCTGTGCGGTGCCGGGGTCCTGCGCCAGCGCAGTGCCTGCGCCGAAGCTGCCCAGTGCCGTGCCCAGCGCGAGCGCGAGGGTCAGGGAAATCTTACGAAAATCCATGGTGAGTTCTCTCGTGTGGAGTGGAGGCTTAAAGCGCGTCTTTGCCGGTCTCGCCGGTTCGGATGCGAATGGCCTGGTCGAGGGTGAAGACGAAGATTTTTCCGTCGCCGATCTTGCCGGTGTGAGCGGCTTTGCTGATCGACTCCACGGCGGCATCGAGCTTGTCGTCATCGACGGCAACTTCGATCTTCACCTTGGGCAGAAAATCCACCACATATTCGGCACCGCGATACAGCTCGGTATGCCCTTTCTGGCGTCCAAAACCCTTGACTTCAGTGACGGTAATGCCGGCAACACCTACTTCCGACAACGCCTCGCGCACTTCGTCGAGCTTGAACGGCTTGATGATCGCTGAGATCAGTTTCATCAGTTCCACTCCACTTTCTTGCTTACAGGCTGTCTTTCCGCGATAAATCCTTTTCTTGCGGACACATCCGGCACAGCCTTGTAGCCGGTCTGGTGGTTGGCTTAACGCAGCATCCGTGCCAGCCCTGCGAGCCTTGAAAATACAAGGTTTTAGCGAGAGCGAAGATTGCGCTGCACCAAAAAAGTGCGTTTATCGGGATGAGCGCGGTCGAATGCCTGCAAATGCGCAGGGCACAATCGGTCATGTCCGCCATGCTCATCCGCCAGTACGATATTCAGCCGCGCGTCGCACCCGTTGTCGAAGGCAGGGTCGGATGACTTTGCGCGTGCTCATCGTCGGCGGCTATGGCGTGTTCGGCGGCAAGCTTGCACAACTGCTGTGCAAGGATGTGGATATCGAGCTGCTCATCGGCGGCCGGTCACTGCGCAAGGCGCGCGCGTTTTGCAGAAAGCATGGCGGCATCCCGGCAAGGTTTGATCGCGACGGCATGTTGCTGGCGCAGTTGCACGCCTTGGGGCCGCAGGTGGTGGTCGATGCGGCGGGGCCGTTCCAGCACTACGGTGCCGACCCGTACCGGCTGGCCCGCGCCGCCCTGGCCACGGGTGCGCACTATCTCGATCTGGCTGACGACGCGGATTTTGTCGCCGGCATCGGCGTGCTCGACAGCCAGGCGCGCGAGGCAGGCCGCACGGCGCTTTCGGGCGTCAGCAGCGTGCCGGCCATTTCATCCGCAGCGGTCGAGCAGCTGCGACGAGGACTGGCGCAGATCGAGCACATCGAGACCGTCATCCTGCCCGGCAATCGCGCACCGCGAGGGTTGTCGGTGGTGCGCGCCATCGTTGCCCAAGCCGGGCGGCCGCTGCGCGTGTGGCATGGCGATGTCTGGCGGCAGATCCCAGCCTGGGGCGATCTGACCCGGGTGCGACTACAGGCCACGACGCGCCAGCTCGATGTGCGCTGGGCCAGTTCGATTGGTGCACCCGATCTGCGCTTGTTTCCGGCCCGCTATGGCGCACGCAGCGTGGCATTTCGGGCGGGTCTCGAACTCAGCGTCTTGCATCTCGGCCTGTGGTTGCTGGCCTGGCTGCCGCGCCTGCGGTTAGTGCCTTCACTCACGTCGCTGGCACCACTACTGCGCGGCCTGGCCGACCTGCTGCGGCCGTTCGGTGAAGATCGCGGCGGCATGGCGGTGACCGTGCACGGCGAAACCGCTGCACGTCGCACCGAGCAGCGCTGCTGGACCTTGATCGCGGAGTCCGGCGACGGCCCTTTCATCCCCGCCATCCCGGCGGCGGCGTGGCTGCGTCAACGCGCGCGCGGGGCTGCGCCGAAGCCCGGCGCGCGGCCCTGTGTCGGCGAGCTGTCGCTGTCGCAACTGATGCTTGCCTTCGTGCCTCTGGCCATCGTCAGCGAGCAGCTGTTCACGCCTGCACCAACCCTGTTCGAGCGCGCGCTGGGCGACGGCTGGCTGCGCCTGCCCACACCCGTGCGCCGGCTGCATGGTGCGGCGCACGCTGCTGAATATCGTGGCGAGGCGGTGGTGGAGAACGGTGCGCATCCCTTGGCGCGCTTGGCCCGCGTCGTGATGCGGCTGCCGGCAGCGGCTGCGCGCGTGCCGGTGCAGGTCAGCATCCGCGCCCGGCCCGATGCCGAACATTGGCTGCGGCAGTTCGGCACGCGCCGTTTTGCCACCACGCTGCGCTGGCAGGCCAAGCGTCAAAAAATCGTCGAAACCTTTTCACTGTTCGGCCTGCCGATGCGCTTCGAGCTGGGCCTCGTCGCAGCCGACTACGCGCTGCATTGGCCAGTGACGCGCGGCTGGTTTTGCGGCCTGCCGCTGCCGCACTTTTTGCTGCCGATCAGCGAGTCGATCGAAGACATGGATGAGCAGGGCCGCTTCCGCTTCGATGTGTCGATCCGCTTGCCTGGCATCGGCCTGGTGGCGCGCTATCGCGGCTGGCTGAATCCTGCGAGCGCGGCCCCGCCTGCAACCGCATAATCCGGCCATGAATCCCACCCCGATCGAAGTCATTGCCGCCGTGCTGTTCGCCGTGGCACTGGTTCACACGTTTTCGACGGGGTTCTTCGAGACTCTCGCGCACCGGCAGCCGCGTCACGCCAAGCTCTGGCATCTGGTCGGCGAGGTTGAGATCGTCTTCGGCCTCTGGGCCATCGCCCTCGTCGCCATCATCATGGCCCTGCAAGGCAAGGCGGCGGCCACGGCCTATGTCGATGCGCGCAATTACATCGAGCCCTTGTTCGTATTCGCGATCATGGTGGTGGCGGCCTCCAAGCCGATCCTCACACTCGCCAAGGGCATTGCCAACGGCTTTGCACGGGTGCTGCCCGTGCCCTCGATTGTGGCCATCCATTTCACTGGTCTGTTCCTCATCCCGCTGCTCGGTTCGCTCATCACCGAACCGGCGGCGATGACGCTGGCAGCACTGCTGCTGAAAGACCGTTTCTTCAGCCGCGACGTCTCGGCCCGCGCCAAGTACATCACCATCGGCACGCTGTTCGTGAACATCTCCATCGGCGGCGCACTCACCCCCTTTGCCGCGCCGCCGGTGCTAATGGTGGCCGCCACATGGGGCTGGGATCTGTCGTTCATGCTCAGCACCTTCGGCGCGCACGTGCTGCCGGTAGTGCTCATCAACGCGGCACTCGCCAGCGCGCTGTGCTTCAAGGAGCTGAAAGCCCTGCCGCCCGAAAAAGCACTGTCTGTGGACAGCACGCCGCTGCCCTTGCTGCTGCTGCATGTCGGCCTGCTGGTGGGCATCGTCATGTTCGCGCACCACCCGCCGATTTTCCTAGGATTGATGTTGCTGTTCCTCGGCATCGCCACTGCCTACCCGCAATACCAGAACAAGCTGATGCTCAAGGAAGCGCTGCTGGTGGCGTTCTTCCTCGCAGGGCTGGTCGTGCTGGGCAGCTTGCAGGCCTGGTGGTTGAAGCCGCTGCTGCTCAGCCTCGATGCTAAAACCGTCTACCTCGGCGCCACAGCACTGACCGCCATCACCGATAACGCCGCACTCACTTACCTCGCCTCGCAGGTCGATGGTCTCTCGGATCAGTTCAAGTATTACGTCGTCGCCGGTGCCATCAGCGGCGGCGGCCTGACCGTCATCGCCAACGCACCCAACCCGGCGGGCATGGCGATCCTCCGTGAGCGCTTCCCCGATGGCGCGGTGAGCGCGCTCGGGTTGCTCGCCGGGGCACTCACGCCCACTCTCATCACTGTCATTGCCTTCTACTTCTTCTGACCCATGCCCGACCGTATCGAAGACCTCGCTGAAAAACTCGCCGGCCTATTGCCCCCGGGCCTGAAAACCCTGCGCGCGGAATTGCAGGACAACTTTCGCGCCGTGCTGCGCGCCAATCTCGAAAAGCTCGATCTCGTCAGTCGCGAGCGCTTCGATATCCAAGCCGAAGTGCTGGCCCGCGCACAAGCCAAGCTCAAGGGCTTGGAGGCGCGCATCGCCGAGCTTGAAAAGAAGGCCTGAGTGAGCCTCGCCATCGTCCTCAGCCGCGCCCAGAACGGGCTCGCGGCTGATCTCGTGACGGTGGAAGTGCATCTGGCCCCCGGCCTGCCGGGCCTTTCGATCGTGGGTTTGCCAGAGGCCGCCGTGCGCGAGTCGCGCGACCGTGTGAAGGCCGCGATCGGCACCTGCGGTTATAAATTTCCGAATCGCAAAATTACCGTCAATCTCGCGCCTGCTGATCTACCGAAAGAGGGTGGCCGATTCGATCTGCCGATTGCACTCGGTGTGCTCGCCGCATCCGGACAAATCCCTGTGGAGCGGCTGGCGACACTCGAAGTGCTCGGCGAGCTTTCACTGAGCGGCGAAGTGCGCCCCATCAAAGGTGCGCTCACCGCCGCCCTCAAGGCGACACTTGCCGGTCGCGCGTTGCTGCTGCCGCAAGACAACGTTAGTGAGGCCGCACTCGCCAACGGTGCCGTGTTGCATGCTGCCACGCACCTCGCCGCACTGGCTGCCGCCTTACACGCAGGCCCGCTCGAAGTGGCCACACCGCCACTACCCGTCAGCGCGCGGTTGCTTGGCATGCCTGATCTCGCCGATGTGCGCGGGCAATTCCAGGCCAAGCGTGCCTTGGAAATCGCGGCTGCCGGCGGCCACTCCCTGCTGATGATCGGCCCGCCCGGATCGGGCAAGTCCATGCTCGCGCAACGCCTGCAAGGTTTGCTGCCACCGCTCACCGACGAGGAAGCGCTGGAAGTCGCGGCGGTTGCCTCCATCAGCAATGCCGGCTTCGATCCCGCGCGCTGGGGCATCGCGCCGTATCGCGCGCCGCATCACACGGCATCGGGCGTTGCACTCGTGGGTGGCGGTTCATCGCCCAAGCCCGGTGAGGTCACACTCGCGCACAATGGACTGCTTTTCTTGGACGAGCTTCCCGAGTTCGACCGCAATGTTCTGGAGGTTCTGCGCGAGCCCTTGGAATCGGGCCACATCACCGTCTCGCGTGCCGCACGTCAAGCCGATTTCCCGGCACGCTTCCAGCTCGTCGCGGCGATGAATCCATGCCCCTGCGGATTTTTGGGGGATGCCAGTGGCAAGTGCAAGTGCACGCCAGACCAGGTGCTGCGCTACCGCGCCAAGATCAGCGGCCCGCTGCTCGACCGCATCGACTTGCAGCTCACCGTGCCTCGGGTCGATCGCGCCGCACTCACCGCCGAGCAAGCACCGCCCACTGAAACCAGTGCCGTCGTGCGAGCGCGAGTGATCGCCTGCCGCGCTGTACAGCTCGCGCGACAGGGCAAGCCCAACGCCCGGCTCAGCACCCCCGAGATCGACCAGTACTGCGCACCAGAACCCGCCGCGCGCAGCCTGCTCGAACAGGCGATGGGCCGGCTTAACCTGAGTGCGCGTGGCTATCACCGCGTGCTCAAAGTCGCGCGCACGCTGGCCGACCTCGCGGGTGCAGCGACCATCAGCACGCCGCATGTGGCCGAGGCCGTGCGCTACCGCGAACTCGACCGGAGTTAGCCATGCTCTTCAACCAGTTCAGCCGCACTGCCGAAGCCGCTGCCGCACTCCGCGCCTGGGGTGCGATGACGCCCGAAGGCCGTGCCGTCTTTCACGACCCGCACGCACTGCGCCTCACCAGTCGCGTCTGGCGTGCGCGGCTCAAGAACCCCGCGCAGCGCAAGCTCCTGATGGACGGCGTGCTGCGCTGGATGCAACCCATTGCGCATCAGGTGCTGGCGCGCAGTCACCATGCCGAAGCGCGTCTGCAAGCCGCGAAAGTGAGTCAGTACGTCATCGTCGGTGCGGGGCTGGATTCCTTCCATTGGCGTCGCCCCGTCTGGGCCAAGAAGCTTGCGGTGTTCGAGCTGGATCACCCCGCGACGCAGGCCATGAAGCGCGCACGCTGTGCTGCGAACGCGCTGATCGGCGAGCCGGAGTGGGTGGCCACTAATTTTGAGCGCGAGTCGGTTGCAGATGCGCTGCGGCGCTCGTCCTTCAATACCGCACAGCCCGCGTTCTTCGCCTGGCTCGGCGTCACCCACTACCTCAAGCCCGCCGCCACCCGCGCCACGCTCGCAGCGCTCGCGGAAGTTGCGGCTCCCGGCAGCGAACTGGTGTTCGACTACAGCGTGCCGCCCTCGCAAATCCGTCTGGGCGATTGGCCGCTCGCCGTCGGGCTGGGCTTGCTGACGGCGCTCATCGGCGAGCCGCTGGTGGGCGGGCTCAAGCCCGACACGCTCGCTGACTGGGCGCGCGAAACAGGCTGGACGATGGTGGACGATCTCGCCGGCCCGCCAGCAGGCGAGCTGCGCCTGCCGCAGGTGACGCGCTTCGCGCATTGGCGACGTGCCAGTTCGTAGGCTGGGTAGAGCTCAGCAAAACCCAGCGTTGCGCAGATCACGGGTCGCTGGGTTTCCGCTTCACTTCTACTCAGTCTACGGCCCTGCGTCACTCTGCTGGGCGCGAAGCAACCAGCCTCTTGATTGGTAGTCTCACCAAGAAGAAACCAACAAGGTAAGCGAAGTAAGCAGTTGGACTGCCGATCAGTCCTATGGCGGATGCAGCGGATAAAGAGGTCAAGAGCAAAAAACTTCCGGCTGCCGAAAGGTAAGTTTTTGTCCGCCAGTGCGCCCTGAAAACCACAAGCAAACCCACGATGAAAATCGTGATGGTTGTCGCCGCGACCAGCAAACCCTTCATCAGCAAAACACCAGGCACCATGCTCAGCGCAAGCGTTGCCATTTCGAGGCCAAACTCTTTGTCCTTCTTGACATTCCTCATTGGTCTAGCGCCTTCGCATCCGAGCTATTTCTTTGGCGGGGCCATCAACGCCTTCTTCATCCCACTCGCCGAAATACTGGTGCCACCCAGCGACCATCCGCCATCCACCGGAATCACTGTGCCGGTGACGTAGCGAGCCATCGGCGAGGCGAGCCAGAGGCAGCAGTTGGCGATGTCATCGACAGTACCCATGCAGCCCAGCGGTACGCTGTCGAGCACGATCTGTTCGGTCTCTGGCGTCGGTGCGAGGCGCTTCATGCCCTCGGTGTTTTCGATGGGGCCGGGCACCACCGAATTGACCCGCACGCCGGCGGGCCCCCACTCGATGGCCGCGACGCGCGTGCACATGTCGACACCGGCTTTGGCAGCACAGACGTGCATCTGAAACTCCATGGCGTTGTAGCTCTGCGGCGCGCTGATATTGATGATGGCGGCACCCGGCTTGTTGAGATGGGTGAAGGCCGCACGCATCACGTGGAAGGTGCCCATCAGGTCGATGTCGATCACGGCCTTGAAGCCGTTCGCACTCATGCCGAGCGCGGGGGCGACGAAGTTGCCGGCGGCACCGCTGACCAGCACGTCGATCTTGCCGTAGTTGCCGACGGCAGCTTTCAGAGCGCCTTCGACGGCTGCGTAGTCGCGCACGTCCGCACTGTGGCCACTGGCCTTGCCGCCGCGTGCGGTGAGGGAGGCGACGGCGGCATCGACCTTCTCCTGCGAGCGCGACATGACGCTGACCTTCGCACCCGCGCGTGAGAACGCGTGGGCGATACCGAGGTTGATGCCGCTGGTGCCGCCGCTGATGAAGACGTGCTTGCCGCTGTAATCGAAGGGTTGTGACATGGGTTCTCCTCCCGGTGTTTTTTAGTTGTAGGCGATGGCTTGTTGAAAGGTGCTTTGCAGCCTGCCGTTGCTGGCGAGCACGTTGGTGGTGGCGAGCGTGATGGGCGCGCCATCCAGTTGCGTGAAAGTGCCGCCCGCTTCGCGCACGATCACCACGAGGGCGGCGATGTCGAGGATGTTGACGTTGGTTTCCACCACCGCATCGACGCGGCCAGAGGCCAGCAGGTGGTAGTGCAGAAAGTCGGCATAGCCACGAATGCGGTGTAGCTGTGGGATGAGCGCACCGAGCTTGGGCCAGCTGTTGCTGACAGCGAGCTTGGCGAGATTGCCGAGCGAGAGGGTGGCTTGCGAGAGCGAATCGACAGTGCTCACGGACAGGCGCACCGGGCCTTCGGCGGTGAGCTGGAATGCGCCTTCGCCTTTGACTGCGTAATAGGTTTCGCCAACGCTCACACCGCTGCTGCCATCGCCCAGAAAGCAGGGCGCGGACGACACCCCAACAATCAGCTCACCCTTGTGCATGAGCGCGATCTGCGTCGAGAACATGGGGTAGCCGCGCACGAAAGCCTTGGTGCCGTCGATGGGGTCCACCAGCCAGAGGTACTCGGCATCGGCGTTCTGGCTGCCGCCCTCCTCGCCATAAAAACCGTGATTGGGAAAGGCCTGCATCAGCACGGCTTTCACGGCGGCTTCGGCGGCTTCGTCCACTTCGGTTACGGGTGTGGCATCTGCCTTGATGCGCACGGCGAAACCTTTGCGGTAATGGGCACGGACGATCACATCGGCGGCGCGGGCGGCTTCGAGGGCAGTGGCTAGAAAGAGGCTCATGGGCGGGTCGATGAAAAAAGAGCCGCTAGCTTACCGTTTGCATCCTTGCCGCCCCATCCTTACAGTGCGCGCGCTTAGTGGTGCCCGTGCTTGCAAGAAGCGCGGGTTAAACGGGAAGTCTGTTCAACGCAGACGCTGCCCCCGCAACGGTAAGTGGGAAGACGCCTTGCAGAACGCCACTGGTGCGCACGCACCGGGAAGGTAAAGGCCGAATCGCCCACAAGCCCGGAGACCGGCCATTCAGCAAGGTGCGACTCGCGGTGGGCGAGAGACACGCGGTCTTGTCTTTGGCATGGCTGTGGGTTTCAGGTTCAGAGCGGTGTCGTGATGACTCCACTTTTGGTGCAGCGGGACGCTCGCACCCGGAGATTGCTTTGAACCAGAACCCTTTCAACAAAACCCTTCTTGCCACATTGGCTGCCCTGACGTTTGCCGTACCCGTGTGGGCGGATGACCAAGCCACGGCGCTGGACCCGGTCGTTGTCACCGCCACCCGCACGCCCACACCGGTGTCGGCCGTCAATGCCGCGGTTACCGTCATCACCCGCGAACAACTCACCTTGCTGCAAGGCAGCGATGTGGGCGAGGCACTGACGCAAGTCGCGGGCATTGATGTAATTCGTAGCGGCGGGCCGGGGCAGTCGCCGTTGTCGATCTTCATCCGCGGTAGCGAGAGCAATCACACGCTGGTGCTGGTGGATGGCGTGCGCCTCAACGACGGCATCAATGGCTTGGCGGCACTGGAAGACATCCCGCTCGAATCCATCGAGCGCATCGAGATCGTCAAGGGCCCGCGCAGCAATCAGTGGGGCTCAGATGCCATCGGCGGCGTGATTCACATCATCACGCGGCAGGCGACGCAGACGGGCTTCAGTGGCGATGTGGCCGCGCGCTACGGCCGCTACAACAGCACGGACCTCAGCGGCACGCTGGCGTATCGCGCCGCACAAGGCGGCGCGAGCGCAACGCTGGAGCGGCAGGATACCGATGGCTATCCCAGCTTCGACGGCGCGACGGTGGATGCCGGGCACGAGAATCTGGCCGGCAGCTTGTCGGCCGACTTGAAACTGGGTAGCGGCAAGCTGACGGCGCAGACGCTCTATGCTGATGGCACTACCGACTATCTCGGTTCCGCGGCGGCGACCCAGACCAATCGTTACGATTTCACCCGTCGCACCAGTGCGCTGGGCTGGACCGGTGAGGTCAGCTCAAATTGGCAGACGACACTGTCGCTGCAGCTGGCGGGTGACGAGCGTGAAGAACAGCAGGTGGGCTTCGGCACCGTGCCGGATTTCTACAAGACCGACCGCAAGGGCGTGGACTGGCAGAACGTGGTGCAGCTCGGCGCGCACCAGCTGACGCTGGGTGCGAACTACACCGATGAAGACACCAAGGCGAGTGTGTCGGATGCCATGTTCGATGAGTCCACCACCAGCCAGGCGGTGTTTGCGCAGGATGCCGTGCGTTATGGCCGTCACTCGCTGCTGGTGTCGGGCCGTTACACCGACCACGACAGCTTTGGTGGCTTCACCACCGGTGCGATCGACTACGGTTTTGCGGTCACACCGGAGGTGACGGCGGGCATTGGCTACGGCACTGCGTTTCGTGCGCCCAATGCCTCGGAGCGCTTCCTGTCGTTTCCGGCGTTCGGATTCTTCGCGAATCCGGATCTCGATCCTGAAAAATCGCGCAACCTCGAAGCGAGCTTGAAAGCACGCATCGGTGCCACGCAGACCGTGGCGTTCAGTGTCTACCAGAACCACATCAAGGACCTCATCACCACTGCGTCTGATCCGGTGACGTTCGACACCACTTACGTGAATGTCGACAAGGCCAAGATCACCGGTGCAGAAGTGGATTATCACTACACGCAGGGGCCGTGGAATCTGGGTGTGAATGCCAATGTGCAGAAGGCCGAGGATGAGTCCACCGACGAGCGCCTGTTGCGCCGCGCCAGCAAGAGCTTGTCGGCGCAGCTGGGCCGCAAGTTTGGGCCGCATCGCCTGGGGGTATTGTTGCAGGCGGTGGGCGATCGTCCCGACGTGGATTTTTCCAGCTTCCCCAGCACCAACGTGAAGAACGGTGGTTACGGACTGGTGACCTTGCTGGGTGAGGCGCAGCTGCTGCCGCGCTTGACGCTGGGCGCCCGCATCGAGAATCTGCTCGATCACGACTACGCAACGGTGTATGGCTATCGTCAGTCCGGCATCGCTGGCTATGGCACGCTGCGTTACAAGTTTTAACGTGTTCACGGGGGGCGTTCACGCGCCCCCAATGTCAAAGGGTAAAGCAGATGGGTAATCGTTTATCGAAGATCGTCACCCGCACCGGCGACAAAGGCGAAACCGGCCTTGCCACCGGCGCGCGCATCGCCAAGACACATCCACGCGTCACGGCGATGGGCGACATTGACGAGCTGAATTGCTGCCTGGGCTTGCTGCTTGAAGTGGTGCTGCCGCAGGCGGTTCGTGATCACCTGGCACCCTGCCAGCACGAGCTGTTCAATCTGGGCGGCGAGCTGTCGATGCCGCCTGCTGCACTCATCACCGAGGCACACGTGCTGCGGCTGGATCAGGCACTGGCCGACCTCAATGCCACGCTACCGCCGCTGAAGGAGTTTGTGCTGCCGGGCGGCGGTGAGGCAGGTGCGCGGGCGCATCTGGCGCGGGCGGTATCACGCCGCGCAGAGCGCGCGATGTGGGCGCTGCATGAGCTGGAAGGTGTGAACGTGCACGGGCTGCATTACGCCAATCGCCTGTCAGATTTGTTGTTCGTGGCCTCGCGCGTGCTGGCGCGGCAAGCCAAGGGCGAGGTGAGCTGGTCGCGCGCCTGAGGGGTTGTTGTAAATGAAAAAGCCGACCTCGAAGGAGGTCGGCTTTTTTGTTGCGGTGCTGACTTACCAGCGACGCGGGGCCGGCTGGATGACAATCACATCCGGACCGCGATCACGGTAACGATTGCGCTCCCAGCCGCGATGGCGACCGTTGTCGTAATGCGAGGGCACGCCGTAAACGAAGTCGTTGCCCTGGTAGTAATAGCGCGGCGATTCCACCACCACGACTTCGCGACGACGGTCATTGCCGTAGCCACGGTCGTAGCGCTCGTAACGGTTGTAGTCGTTGCGATAGCGGTAATCATCGTGTGCGTTGTAATAGCCGTCGCGACCGCGACGATCGTCATAGCGATTGTCGTCGTATCGACTATTATTATTGCGGTTGTCGGTCGCGATGGCCACGCCGGCTGCGGCACCGATGGCGCCACCGACGATGGCTCCATCACGACCACCCACGTTGTTACCAATGATGGCGCCCGTTGCGCCACCGAGGATGCTGCCGATAATCGCTTCGCCGTTGCCGGCCTGCGAAACCAATGGCGCTGCGAGCAGCAGCGCCGCGGAAATGAAGAGTGAGGATTTGCGCATGGGGTGCTCCTGCAAGAGATAGAGCGGCAAACTTGCGTCGAATGACTTGGATTGCCGCATATGCACATTCTCAGCGCTGCCTGAATTGAGTCTGAACTTAAGCAGCGCCTTCAAGCATTGCCGATTGCGTGGTCAAGGTAACCCCCAAAGCTGGCGCTCGGCAGCAGTTGCGCTACGCTTGTCGGACAACATAAATGTGTCTTGGGGTCGCGCCATGCTGCTTTCATTGATTTCCGTGCTGGTGCTTTTGGTCATCGCCTTCTATGCCCTGTGGGTGGGCACGATGGGCCGTGTCAGCGGCAACGAGGGTGCGGAGCTGAGCCTGACCGGTCGGGTAGTCGTGTTCGGCATCGCGCTGGTCGCTTTCGGCGTGGCTTATGCGATTTACAGCCAGCCGCAATACGAAACCGAAACGGTGGCGACAGTGCCCGCCACGCCCTCGACGCCACCCGAATCCCGGGGCGGCATCGTGGCCGAGACAGGCGATGAGGGCGAAACGGTAAAGCCGGCACCGGCCAACTCGTCTGACAGTGCAATGGTGAGCAGGGCAGATACGCCGGACACGGCCGTCAAAGCGCTGCCGACGGCCGCTGCTGCTGCACGCCCAGAAACAGAAGATGACGATCAAGGCCTGTCCGCAGGCGCTGCGTTGCTGGAGGCACAAGCGAGCCAGCCACGTCGCCAGCCACCTGCGCCGTTTCAGGCAACGGATGACACCACCCCGATCCGCGTCGCGGATGCGAGCGTGGAAAAGCCAATGCGCACCGATTCGTCGCGCACGACCCAGTCCGCGCCGCGCGCCGCCACCCGCACGCAGCGCAATCCCTTGCTACTGCATGTGCACAACCGCTTGGGCAGCGACCAGCTCAGCGAGCAGCTGACCTTGATCATCGAGGGCAAGCCGGTCGCCGATATTGCCGTAGATGGCAGCCGTCCCGCAGTGGCCGTGACGGTGCCTCTGCCGCGTCCCGGCTTGTTGCACTACCGGCTCGAAGGCACTTCGGAGCAGGATGGCACCACGCGGCTCATGGGCGAGGGCTGCATTCGCGTGCGGGATGGCGCGCGCTTTGCGGTGCGCCGCAAGGACGGCAGCCACAAGGTTTATCTGGAAGCGACGCGAGCTGCCGGATGAGTGACGCCGCAGCACTGACGCCCCGCAGCGTGGCGTTTTCGGCGGTGCGGGAGCAGGTCTACATGATCTTTCCCAACGATCTCAATTCCAACGAGACGGTCTTCGGCGGCCTCATCATGGCGCACATGGATCGCTACGCTGCGGTGGTCGCCGACCGCCATGCGGCGGGCGTTTGCGTCACCGCCAGCGTCGATGCTGTGCACTTCATGGCGCCGGCCCGCAAGGGCGATGTGCTGGTGTTTGCCGCCAGCGTCAACCGGGCGTGGAATACTTCGATGGAAGTCGGCGTGCGGGTGGAGGCCGAGTGCATCGGCAGCCCCGAGCGCCGACACATCCTCACCGCCTACCTCACCTTTGTCGCGGTGGATGAGAAGGGAAAGCCGCGGCCCGTGGGCGTGCTGATGCCGCAAGGCGAGACCGAAGCGCGTCGCTTCGAAGAGGCTCAAATACGCCGCGACGCGCGCCTCAAGCACGCCGAAGAAATCAAGGCCCTGCGGGCCAGGAGCTAAGTGCTGGCGTAGACCAGCAACAGCGTGCCGAGGGCCAGGCGATACCAGGCAAACGGCACAAAGCTGTGATTGCCGATGAAGCTCAACAGCCAGCGCACGGCGGCAAAACCGGTGATGGCGGCCACCACGAAAGCAACCGCAAGTTGCCCCCAGGGTTCGGTTGCTGCGGCGTTGCCGTCTTTGAGCACTTTCAGCAACTCGTAACCGGTGGCCGCGAACATGGTGGGAATGCCGACCATGAATGCGAACTCGGCAGCGCGCGGCCGCAGCGTCAATCCTGCCAGCATGGCCGCGAAAATTGCCGCTGCCGAGCGCGAAGTGCCGGGGAACACACCGGCGATCACCTGTGCCACGCCGACGGCGATCACCACAGCCCAAGTCAGTGTTTCGCGCGAAGGCTGCTTTTTGACCCAAGCCTCTACCGCGAAGATGAAGAAACCACCGACGATAAGTGCAATGGCAATTGGCGTAACGGTATCGGGCAAATCTGCCCCCAGCTTCTTGGCGATGAGCCCGAGCACGGCGGTGATGAAAAACGCACTGCTGACTTTGGCGATGTAGTCAAAGTTTTCTTTTTCGCGCCAGCCAGTGGCCAAGGTCATCAACCGCGTGCGGTAGACCAAACAGACTGCAAGGATGGCGCCGGCCTGGATCGCGATATTGAACAGGTCGCTGCGACGTCCCAGCCATTCTTCTGCGATCAGGAGGTGGCCCGTGGAGGAGATCGGCAGGAACTCGGTGAGTCCTTCGATGACGCCGAGCAGTACGGCAGCGAGCCAGTCGTTCACACTAGTGTCCTGCAAAAATTGAGCGCGGAGACTAGCGCATGGATGAAGAGTTTGGCGCCCCCGTCGCACTCGTGACCGGCGCAGCGCGGCGTTTGGGGGCAGCCATTGCGCTGCGCCTGCATGCTGATGGCTGGCGTGTGGCGATCCACTGTGACCGCTCGCGTATGGAGGCCGATGTACTCGCCACAAAGTTGAATGCTGCCCGGGCCAACAGCGCAGCGGTGTTTTCTTTTGATCTGCGTGCCGAAGGCGTCGCCTCACAGCTGATTGCTGCCGTGCAGGCACAGCTGGGTGCGCCTGCGGCACTCGTCAACAATGCGTCGAGTTATCTGGCAACCCCAATCAGCACGGTGACTGGCGCGGCGATCGACGAGCTGATTGGAACCAACTTGAAGGCCCCGCTGCTGCTAACGCAGGCCGCGCATGCCGCGGGCGCTCTGCGCGGTGTGGTCAATCTGCTGGATGCGCACAGCCGTTACCAGCCGCGTGTCGGGTTAAGCGCCTACAGCGCCGCCAAGGATGCGCTGTGGGCGCTCACCGAATCGTTGGCGGTGGAGCTGGCACCCGCGGTGCGCGTCAATGGCGTCGCGCTGGGGCACATCCTTGCTGAAGTGCACGAGCCGCCCACGCCAGCGGAAGTGCTGGATCTGGCCGACAAGGCGACTCAAGTCGGACGCATTCCGCTGGCACGCTTC
Organism: Stagnimonas sp.; assembly: GCA_965279705.1. Classification (GTDB taxonomy): domain Bacteria; phylum Pseudomonadota; class Gammaproteobacteria; order Nevskiales; family Nevskiaceae; genus Stagnimonas. Next base: position 45,013 of record OZ257257.1, on the reverse strand, counting down.
GGCACACCGCAAGAAGTCGCCGCCGCCGTTGCATGGCTGCTGTCGAGTGATGCCGCCTACGTTAGCGGCGCGATACTGCCCGTGGATGGCGCGCGCCGGCTGGCTTGAGTCATGCCCTTATACTTTCAGGCTGACTGAAAACACTCTCATGACCTTCCAAAATCTGATTCTGACGCTGCAAAAATACTGGGCCGAACAAGGCTGCGTGCTCGTGCAGCCGATGGACATGGAAATGGGTGCGGGCACTTTTCATTGGGCGACCTTCTTGCGCGCCTTGGGGCCTGAGCATTGGAACGTTGCCTACGTGCAGCCGAGCCGCCGCCCCACCGACGGACGCTATGGCGAAAACCCCAATCGCTTGCAGCACTACTACCAGTTTCAGGTGCTGATGAAGCCCTCGCCCGCGAACATCCAGGAGCTTTATCTGGGCTCGCTGCGAGAGCTGGGGTTCGACCTGCTCACCCATGACATCCGTTTTGTCGAAGATAACTGGGAGTCACCAACGCTCGGTGCCTGGGGCCTAGGGTGGGAGGTGTGGCTGAACGGCATGGAGGTCACGCAGTTCACCTATTTCCAGCAAGTAGGCGGTATTGAGTGCCGCCCTGTTGCGGGCGAGATCACCTACGGGCTGGAACGGCTGGCGATGTACATCCAGAAAAAGGAATCGGTTTACGACCTGGTGTGGAGCGATACCGGCGGCCGCACCGTCACCTATGGCGATGTCTACAAGCAGAACGAGGTCGAGCAAAGCGCCTATAACTTCGAGCATGCAGACACGGCGACGCTGTTCGATCGCTTCAGTAAGGCCGAGGCCGAGTGCCAGCATCTGCTCAAGCTCGAAACGCCGCTGCCGCTGCCTGCGTATGAGCGGGTGGTGCAAGCGTCGCACGCCTTCAATTTGCTGGATGCGCGCGGCGCAATCAGCGTCACCGAGCGGCAGGCGTACATCCTGCGCGTGCGCACTCTGGCGCGCGGGGTGGCAACGGCGTACTACAACAAGCGTGCTGCCATTGCTGATTTTGAGCCGCTGAAAGTCGCATAGAGCACGGCTTTTTTGTGGCTCTAGGCGGGCGATTGAGGAAATCTGGACACTGGATAAATTGAAACGATATAACATTTGCACTTCGCTTCAGTTCAATCACCCGTCAGCCATCATGACCCGTCACTTTCTGTTTCGTCCGCTTACCCTCGTGCTGGCGGCTTCTGCGTTCCCTGCCTTCGCCCAATCCGATGAAAAACCGGTGGTGCTCGATAGCGTCACGGTGCACGCCAGTCCGTTCAGAGGCGACCCGGATGCGCTGGTGCAGCCGGTGACGGTGCTCAACGGCGCCGAGCTGGAGCGCAAGCAAAAATCCACCATCGGCGAGCTTCTGGAGGGCGAGCTGGGTGTCTCCACCAGCGATTTCGGGCCCGGCGTCGGCCGCCCGGTGATTCGTGGTCAAGGCGGCTCGCGCGTGCTGGTGCTGACCGATGGCTTGTCGTCACTCGATGTGTCGTCGGTGTCGGACGACCATGCCGTGTCGATCGACCCCGGCTTTGCCGAGCAGGTCGAAATCATCAAGGGCCCGGCCACACTCATCTATGGCTCGGCGGCTTCGGCAGGCGTGGTGAACATTGTCGACAGCCGTCTGGCCGACAAGGTGACGCCGGGCTTCGTGGGTGCGACGGAATTGAGCTACGGCGACAACGGCCGTGATTTCAATGGCAAGACGCAACTCGAATATGGTGCCGGCAAAAACCAGTTTCATTTCGATTTCGGCGGTCGTTCGACCGACCGCTTCGACATCCCCGGCAACTCCGCCAGTGACGGCAGCGGCGAGCAGGGCAGCATCCCCAACAGCCAGGCCAAGACCAGCAACGGCGCAGTGAGCTATTCCCGCGTCGGCGACAGTGGTTCGGTGAGTGCGGCGCTGTCCACTTTCAACTCCAAATACGGCTTGGTGGTCGAGCCCACTGCTTTCATCGACCTCAAGCAGACCCGCCTCGATCTGCAAGGTGTGCTCTTGCAGCCGCTGCCCGGCTTCAAGAGCGTGCGCGCGCGATTTGGCGCCAATGTCTATACCCACACGGAGTTCGAGGATGTCGGCGTGCCCGGCACCAAGTTCTACAACACCGAGCAAGAGCTACGCCTTGAAGCCGAGCACAACAAGATCGGTATTTTCAATGGCGTGGTCGGCATGCAGTTGGGACAGCGGCGCTTCGAGGCCCGCGGCGAGGAGGCCTTGGCCCCCAAGAGCGACTCTCTTCAGGCTGGTCTCTTTGCCGTCGAGAAAGCGCCGTTCACCTTGATCGTGCCGGGGCAGTTCGAGATCGGCGCGCGTGTGGAGGCGGTGAGCCATCAGCCCGCAGCCGAGAAAATCGACCCGCGCCTGGGCGTGCCCTCGCGTGACAATGATTTCGTGCCGCTCAGCGTTTCCGCGGGCACCTTGTTCGAGCTGGACGACAGCCATCATCTGCGCTTCAGCGCCAGCCGCTCGGAGCGCGCGCCCACGGTCGAAGAGCTCTACGCCTATGGTCCGCATGGCGCGACCGAAGTATTCGAGCGCGGCAACCAGAACCTCAAGAAAGAGGCCGCCACCAATTTCGAAATCAGCCTCGACCGTCATCGCGGCCGCTGGACCTGGCTCGGCAATGTCTACTACGAGCAGATCAAGAACTACGTCTATCTGGCCGAGGCCCCTGCCGATGGCCGTAATGCCGACGGCAGTGATTCAGGGGAAACCGCCGCCGATGGCCAGCAGGTAGCGCTGGTGGATGGCGAGGGCACCTTCGTACGTTCGGATGCAGGCGCCGACGAGGCTTTCACGCTCGCCGACTATCGACAGGCGAAGGCGCGGTTTTATGGCGCTGAAGCCGAGACGCGTTACAAGTTTCTGATTGGGCCAACAAAGCTCTCTGGGCGTCTGTTCGGCGACCTGGTGCGCGGCTCGCTGCAAAACGGCGGTGACCTGCCGCGTATCACGCCACCGCGCTACGGCGTGAGTCTGGACGCCTCGCAAGGCCCGGTGTCTGGCAGCGTGACGCTGACGCAAGTAACCGAACAAAAGCATTTCGCACTGGATGGCCCCACCGAGGGCTACACGCTGCTCTCTGCCGATGCGTCTTATCGTCTGCCGGCCGCGGCGGCGGACACGACGGTCTTCGTACGCGGCCGCAACTTGCTGGATGAAGAGGCGCGACGCGCCACTTCGTTTCTCAAGGACGTTTATCCGTTACCTGGCCGCAGCTTTTTTGTCGGCGTGAACTTCAAGTTCTGAGACTTGGCGCATCGCTGCACGATCTAGATGCCGTGAACGTAAAAAGCCCGGCAGTGCCGGGCTTTTTACGTTCAACTAGATCAACGTTTGGCTTGGCTCAACACGCGCTCAAAGTAAGGAATGGCAAGCCCAAGGCCCTCGCGCAGCGGCACCTTCGGCTCCCATCCCAGCTTCTCCTTCGCCAGCGTGATGTCCGGACGGCGCTGCTTCGGGTCATCCGGCGGCAGTGCCTCGGTAACGATCTTCGACTTCGAGCCAGTCAGCTCGATCACCAGCTCGGCGAGCTGACGGATGGTGAACTCGCCGGGGTTGCCAAGGTTGATCGGGCCGGTGACATCAGGACCGGATTCCATCAGCTTGATGAAGCCTTCGACCAGATCATCCACGTAGCAGAACGAGCGTGTCTGCTGGCCTTCGCCATACACCGTGATCGGGCGGCCGAGCAGCGCCTGCATGATGAAGTTGCTCACCACGCGGCCATCGTTCGGGTGCATGTTGGGCCCGTAGGTGTTGAAGATGCGCGCGACCTTGATATCCACCTTGTGCTGGCGGTGGTAGTCGAAAAACAGCGTTTCGGCGCAACGCTTGCCTTCGTCGTAGCAGCTGCGATAGCCAATCGGGTTGACCTTGCCCCAGTAGCTTTCAGGCTGCGGATGTACTTCCGGGTCGCCATAGACCTCGCTGGTGCTGGCCTGGAAAATCTTGCACTTCATGCGCTTGGCCAGACCCAGCATGTTGATCGCACCGTGCACCGAGGTCTTGGTGGTCTGCACGGGGTCAAACTGGTAATGCACCGGCGAGGCGGGGCAAGCAAGATTATAGATCTGATCGACTTCGACATAGAGCGGCATGGTTACGTCATGGCGCATCAGCTCGAAGCGAGGGTGATTCAGCAGGGGCTCGATGTTGGCGCGCGCCCCGGTGTAGAAATTATCTACACAGAGCACTTCGTGGCCTTGCTCTATCAGACGCGTGCAAAGGTGGGAACCGACAAAACCCGCACCGCCAGTGACCATGATGCGTTGTGCGCCAAACTCTCGTTTCGTTCTCATTTGCTTTTTTGAGACCCCAAGTTAAGAACCAAGATTGTATCGGCTGCCTTGCCTCCACCGCGAGCCGGCGTGGACAATGCGCGCCCAAACTGGACGACCCAAACCATGACCACCCGCTTTGAACTCGCGAATGCCATCCGTGCATTGGCAATGGATGCCGTCCAGAAAGCCAACTCTGGACACCCCGGGATGCCGATGGGCATGGCCGACATCGCCGAAGTGCTGTGGAACGATGTTCTCGCCCACAACCCCGCCGACCCCACCTGGGTCAACCGTGATCGTTTTGTCGTCAGCAACGGTCACGGCTCGATGCTGCTCTACGCCTTGCTGCATCTCACCGGCTATGACCTGCCGATAACGGAATTGCAGAACTTCCGTCAGATGCACAGCAAGACGCCGGGGCACCCCGAATATGGGGTCACACCCGGTGTTGAAACCACCACCGGCCCGCTCGGCCAGGGCATCGGCATGGCAGTGGGCATGGCGATTGCCGAAGCCACGCTGGCCAGCCACTACAACCGCGAGGGCTTGCCGCTGGTCGATCACCACACCTACGTATTCGCAGGCGATGGCTGCCTGATGGAAGGCATCAGCCACGAATCGTGTTCGCTGGCCGGCACGCTCGGCCTGGGCAAGCTGGTCGTGCTCTACGACGACAACAACATTTCGATCGATGGCGAAGTGGAAGGCTGGTTCCGTGACGACACCCCGGCCCGCTTCGAGGCTTACGGCTGGCAAGTGGTGCGCAACGTCAACGGTCATGACCCGCATGAAATCAAGAAGGCGCTCGATACGGCACGAAAATCAGCCGATCGCCCGACCCTGATCTGCTGCAAAACCATCATTGGCTTTGGCGCGCCGACACTGGCCGGTAAGGAAAAATGTCATGGCGCCGCGCTCGGGCTTACCGAAATTGCCGGTGCAAGAGAAAAACTCGGCTGGCCGCACGCGCCGTTCGAAATCCCCGCCGAGATTTACGCAGGCTGGGATGCCAAAACCAAAGGTGCCGTCAAACAGCAGGCCTGGAACAAAACCTTTGACGAGTACGCCAAGCAGTTTCCGCAGGATGCCGCCGAGTTCGTACGCCGTACCAAGGGCGAACTGCCCGCAGACTGGGCGGCGTTCTCGGATGCGCTGGTCGCCGAACACGGCAAGGCAGAAAAGCCCAATGCAACGCGCAAGTCCAGCAAGGCAGTGATCGAAGCACTGGCCGCCAAATTGCCGGAGCTGTTCGGCGGCTCCGCCGATTTGGGCGAGTCCAATGGCACCGATTTCAAAGGCCATGTTTCCCTGCGTCACGGCAAACTCAGCGGCAATTATGTTAATTGGGGCGTGCGCGAGTTCGGCATGTCTGCTGCCATGAACGGCATCACCTTGCATGGTGGATTACGGCCCTTCGGCGGCACATTTCTGGTGTTCTCTGACTACGCCCGCAATGCCGTGCGCCTGTCCGCGCTGATGCGCTTGCCGACCATCTATGTCTACACGCATGACTCCATCGCACTCGGTGAAGATGGCCCGACGCACCAGCCGGTGGAGCACATGGCGTCGTTGCGGTTGATCCCCAACGTGCAGCTCTGGCGCCCTGCCGATGCGTTTGAAACCGCTATCGCCTGGAAGGCCGCCATCGAGCGCAAAGACGGCCCGTCATTGCTGGTGCTGACGCGTCAAAATCTTGCGCCGCAAGCCCATGCAGACGATCACGCCAGCCTTGCTGCGCGCGGCGGCTATGTATTGTGGGAGCCCGCCAGCACTCCGCAGGCGGTGATTCTTGCCACGGGATCCGAGGTCGAGATGGCCGTGAATGCCGCGAAGAAATTGGCGGAGGAAGGCAAGGCTGTCCGCGTCGTTTCGCTGCCCTGCCTCGAACGCTTCTGGCAGCAGGATGCGGGCTATCGCGATTCGGTATTACCCAACGGCATCAAGCGAGTGGCAGTGGAAGCTGGCGTTACCGCGCTCTGGCGCGGCATGGCAGATGATGTGATTGGCATTGACACTTTTGGCGAGTCCGCACCCTATTCAGCTTTGATGAAGCACTTCGGCTTCACAGTCGAAAACATCGTGGCGCGTGTGCGTAGTCTGATGGCATAGGCATTGCGTTATTAGCAATTCCAAGCGCGCATGTGGTTGCTGTGTGCCTTTCATCTTCTGTAGCATCGGTCAATCTGCTCGTCACGCACTAAAATGAGGCATCTGCCAATCGGCAACATGCCCTTCCCCCTGTCGTCCAATCTCAATTTATTAATCGGAGTTGCCCGTGGATCCGAACGCCGCCGCTGAAATCACCAATATGTCGATGACGCATCTGTTCATGCAGTCGACGCCCATCGTCAAAGCCATCATGGCCGTGCTGCTGGTCTTCGCGGTCTGGAGCTGGTTGGTGACGTTCATCAAATGGTTCGACTTCTCGCGTTCCAAGGCTGCACTTAATCGCCTTGAAGACGTGATGGCCGAGAACAACCTCGATGCCATGATTGGCTACAAGGACGTGAAAGGTCATCCGGTCGCCGAAATCTTCCAGACCGGCGTCGAGGAATGGCGCGAAGGATCTGGCGAACACGAGCATGAAGGTCTGCACGAAGTGCGCGACCGCGTTGCGACCACCATGCGCCAAGAGCTGTCCGTCGAGTCGCGCCGCATGCAGTTCATGCTGCCGTCGCTGGCGTCCGTGGGTTCGTCCTCGCCCTTCATCGGTCTGTTCGGCACCGTCGTGGGCATCATGAACACCTTCACGCAGATCGGTGCGATGAAAGACACGTCTCTTTCCACGGTCGCTCCCGGCATCGCCGAAGCCTTGCTGGCCACCGGCATCGGCCTCGCCGCCGCCATCCCGGCCATCCTGGCCTACAACAAGTTCACCACCGATCTCTCCCGCTACAACGGTCGTTTGAACACTGCCATCGGCGTGTTTTCGGGCCGACTCGCCAAGCGCAAGCCGGCCTGAGCGACGCCCCGTGCGTCGCTTTTAAGCCTGTTTATGCGTGATTTCATTGGAGAGCCCTTATGGGTATGAACGTTAAATCCGGTGAGGATGACGACGAAGGTGCCGTGATGTCGGAGATCAACGTCACTCCGTTGGTCGACGTCATGCTGGTGCTGTTGATCATCTTTATCGTGACCGCACCCCTCGTGCTGTCGACTGTGCCGGTCAAACTGCCTAGAGCGGGTTTGGATGAAATGGGCAAGCCCGTTGATCCGCTGGTGTTGTCCATCGACTTGCAGGGGCAGTATTACTTCGAGGAAAACAAGCGCACCTCCCAGTTCAGCGAAGCCGAGCTGGCAGGCAAGCTGGCCGAGGCTTTCCCGCGCTACAAACCGTTTGCGGGTAAAGACCGCTTCCCGGTGGTGTACGTGCGCGCAGACAATGCCACCGAATACGGCAAGGTCTACGGCATCATCAAGCAGCTCAGCGAGGCGGGTTTTTATCGTGTCTCGCTGATGTCGGAGGCGCCGCAATAATGACGACGCCGACTTACACGCCAGTTCCCAAACGTCTGCCTGCACATCGCAGGCCCATGGTGAGCAAGGTGGTTGTCTACTGGGCCATCGGCGCAACCATTGCGCTGTTCGCGAGCCTTGCGTTGCTGATGATTTTCGTGAAGTTCGACCCGCGCCAACTGCTGGACAACGCGCCCAAGAAAATCCCGATCGCCATTCAGCTGCCGCCTCCGCCTCCGCCTCCACCACCGCCTCCGCCTCCGAAGCTGCCGCCTCCACCGCCGCCGCCCAAGGTGCCTCCGCCTCCGCAGCCCTCACCGACGCCCCCGCCTCCGCAGCCAGATATCGTGGTGGATGCACCGGTGGAAAAAAGTGATCCTGTGGTGCCGGCTGCCCCACCACCGGCGCCGCCCGCACCGCCTGCACCCGCTGCACCTGCAGTGGCAACGTCGGTGAGTGCCGATTACTTCCGCAAGATTCAGGGCGCTCTAGCGAAAAACGTGAAGTACCCGCCGCGTGCCGTCGAGAATGGTGATGAAGGTGAGTGCCAAGTGCGGATCACATTCGATCGCTCGGGCACCATCAGCAACTCCGAGCTCGTACGTCGCACCGGATCGCGTGACCTGGACGCAGCCTGTCTCGAAGCTGTGAAGCGCACCGGTCGTTTCCCGCCGGTTGCTGCCGGTGAAGCGCCCGGAACGCCTTACTTCGCAGTGGTGTTGCCGGTCAGCTTTACGTTGGAAGAGTAGACACGCAGGACAGGTCAGCGTCCTGCCTTCTGCACAAAATCAGGCCCAGTCTTCGGACTGGGCTTTTTTGTTGCCTGCCTTGCAAAACCTGAGGGCCTGAATGAGCCGCTACAATATGCGCCCGCAGCGTTGCCCCCGCGCCCCGGCGTGTGCGATGGCGCTAGGCCCCTCACCAGCATCAGCACCTTACATTTGGGAGTTTTCATGACCGTCAAAGTGGGCATCAATGGCTTCGGCCGCATCGGCCGCAACGTGTTGCGCGCCGCCGTACAGAACTTCGGCAGCGATATCGAAATCGTTGGCATCAATGATCTGTTGGAGCCGGACTATCTGGCCTACATGCTCCAGTACGATTCGGTGCATGGCCACTTCAAAGGCAAGATTGCGGTCGAGGGCGGTGCGCTGCTCATCAACGGCAAGAAGATCCGCCTGACGCAGGAGCGCGATCCAGCCAACCTCAAGTGGGGCGATGTCGGTGCCGATGTGGTCATCGAATCAACCGGCTTGTTCCTCGACAAGGCCTCCGCACAAAAGCATCTTGATGCAGGTGCCAAGAAGGTCATCATTTCGGCGCCTTCGAAAGACGATACCCCGATGTTCGTGTTCGGCGTGAACTGCAAGACCTACGCCGGTCAGGCGATCATTTCCAACGCCTCCTGCACCACCAACTGTCTGGCGCCGTTGGCCAAGGTCATCCATGACAAGTGGGGCATCAAGCGTGGCCTGATGACGACGGTGCACGCCACCACCGCCACGCAGAAAACCGTCGATGGCCCTTCAGCCAAGGACTGGCGCGGCGGCCGCGGCATATTGGAGAACATCATTCCTTCCTCGACCGGTGCTGCCAAGGCAGTCGGCGTGGTGATCCCCGAGCTCAACAAGAAGCTCACCGGCATGTCTTTCCGCGTGCCGACCTCTGATGTCTCGGTGGTCGATCTCACTGCAGAGCTGGAGCGTGAAGCCAGCTTTGAAGAGATCAAGGCCGAGATCAAGGCGCAGAGCGAAGGTGCCTTGAAGGGCATTCTGGGCTACACCGAAGACAAGGTCGTCGCCACCGATTTCCGCGGCGATGCGCGCACCTCGATCTTCGACGCCGATGCCAGCATCGCGCTCGACAAGACCTTCGTGAAGCTGGTCAGCTGGTACGACAACGAATGGGGCTATTCCAACAAGTGCCTGGAAATGGTGCGCGTGGTCGCCGCCAAGTAATCACAAGCAAACCCGAAAAGCCCCGTCACCGCGGGGCTTTTCAATTTCTGGAACTCACAGGGAAAACGCCATGACTGTCCTCCGCATGACCGACCTCGATCTCGCCGGCAAACGCCTGCTGATCCGCCAAGATCTCAACGTGCCGATTGCCCACGGCAAGATCAGCAGCGATGCGCGCCTGCGTGCCTCGCTGCCAACACTCAAGCTGGCGCTGGAGCGGGGCGCATCGGTGATCGTCATCAGCCACCTGGGCCGGCCCAAGGCGGGCAAGTTCGATCCGGCGCACTCCCTCACGCCGGTTGCCGGCTGGCTGTCGGAGCATCTGGGCCGCACGGTGCCGATGGTCACCAACTGGATCGACGGTATCGATCTCGAACCCGGCCAGATCGTGCTCGGCGAGAACACGCGCTTCCTCAAGGGCGAAAAGGAGGACGATGAGGCGTTGTCGAAAAAAATGGCGGCGCTTTGCGACATCTATGTGATGGACGCTTTCGGCACCGCGCACCGCGCCGAGTGTTCAACGCATGGCGCGGGCATGTTCGCCCCCATCGCCTGCGCAGGGCCGCTGCTGGCGGCTGAACTCGATGCCCTCGGCAGCGCACTCGCCACACCCAAGCGTCCGCTGGCAGTCATCGTCGGCGGCAGCAAGGTGTCAACCAAGCTCGATCTATTGAAGAGCCTCGCAGATGTGGCAGACCAGCTCATCGTTGGCGGCGGCATTGCCAACACGTTTCTGGCGGCGATGGGCAAGCCGGTCGGCAAGTCGCTGTACGAGAAAGACATGCTCGATACCGCCCGCGAGATTCTCGCCAAGATTCAGGCTCGTGGCGGCGACATTCCACTGCCGATAGACGTGGTGGTAGCACCCGAGTTCTCTGCCGAAGCCCATGCTGAAACCCGCGCGGTGGAAGATGTGGAGGATGACGAAATGATCCTCGACATCGGCCCCAAGACGGCTGCCATGCTGGCCGAAAAACTCAAGAGCTGCGGCACGATTGTCTGGAACGGCCCCGTCGGCGTGTTCGAGTTCAACAGCTTCGCCAACGGCACCAAGGTACTGGCGCATGCCATTGCCGAAAGCCCTGCATTTTCGCTCGCCGGTGGCGGCGACACGCTGGCGGCAATGGACAAGTTTGGCGTGTTCGACAAGCTCAGCTATGTCTCCACTGGCGGCGGCGCCTTCCTGGAGTTTCTGGAAGGCAAGAAGCTGCCTGCGGTGGCGATGCTGGAATCGCGCGCCAAAGGCTGAGGAGCGGCTGCAATGAAAACGGCGACCTCAAGGTCGCCGTTTTGCGTTGCATCAGACTACTTTTTTTCTTGCGCAGCTTTGGCCGCCTGCGCCTTGCTGAACTCGCCCAGTGCCGCCGCAAAAGCGTTGTAATCGGCGGCGAAAGAATTGGCAGCAGAGATCTGCGCATTGGCGATCTGCTGATACTTCTCGGCAGTTGCTCGGCGTGCCTTCATGTAGGCATCGCCACAGCCGGCGTAGGCGCGGCTTTCAGCATTGAGCTTCTCGGCTGCGGCCTTGTCCAGCGTGACCGTGGCGGCCGGCACACTGGGCTTGATGCAGGTGGACGCAGGTATGGCAGTGTCATCCGCCTGCGCAAATGCAAAGGCAGGCAGGGCCAGAAGAGTGAGGCAGGCAACGCGGACGGAACGAAGCATGGCGGGTTCGCACGAAGGGTGGACAAGCACGATACCACCGTCGCTTCGGTAAACTCGCCACTCCACCCTGCAGGAGTGTCACCGTGCGTTTTACCGGCTCTGAAAATTACGTTGCAACCGACGACCTCATGCTCGCGGTGAATGCGGCAGTGACTTTGCAGCGTCCCTTGCTCGTCAAAGGCGAGCCCGGCACCGGCAAGACCCAGCTCGCGCGCGAGATCGCTGTGGCGCTCGGTGCGCCGTTCATGGAGTGGGGCATCAAGTCCACCACCAAGGCGCAGCACGGCCTCTACGAATACGACGCCGTCGCGCGCCTGCGCGATGCGCAGCTGGGCGAGGAAAAAAGCCGCGCCATTGGCAACTACATCGTCAAGGGCAAGCTTTGGGAATGCTTCGACTCGCCAGTGCGGCCGGTGCTCTTGATCGACGAGATCGACAAAGCTGATATCGAGTTCCCAAACGACTTGCTACGCGAGATCGACCAGATGGAGTTCTATGTGCACGAGACCCGCGAAACCGTGCGCGCTACCCACCGGCCCATCATCCTCATCACCAGTAACAACGAGAAGGAACTGCCGGATGCCTTCCTGCGCCGCTGCTTCTTTCACTACATCAAGTTCCCGGACAAGGAGACGATGCAGAAGATCGTCGATGTGCATTTCCCCGGCTTGAAGAAGATGCTCATCAACGAGGCGATGCAGGTGTTCTTCGGCTTGCGTGAGATTCAGGGCCTGAAGAAGAAGCCCTCAACCTCCGAGTTGCTGGATTGGCTGAAGCTCTTGGTGGCGGAAGACATTCCCGTTGATGCCTTGCGTGAAACTGCCACCAAGAAAACCCTGCCACCGCTTTACGGTGCGCTGCTGAAGAACGAGGCCGACGTGCATTTGTTTGAGCGAGTGGCGTTCATGGCGCGGCGATAATGCGGTCTCATCTTCTTACCCGCGCCGAATGGGATGGAATACAAGGAAGGAAGACGGATGCGCAAGTTCATGATGTTTGCCGTTTTCATATTTGGCGCTTCGATGGTCAGCGGCGCTTTGGCCGTGGATGCGCAGCCCAAGAAACAGTTCTCCGATAAACAACTGGCTCAGCAGCAGCGGATGACCGATTGCGCTGCCGATGCAAAGGAGAAAGCCCTGAAAGGAGATGACCGCGTAGCGTTCATGAAAACCTGTCTTTCGGGTGGACATGTCACAGCAGAAGTGGGTGATCAATCAGCCAGCGCGCCCGACAACAAAGCGCCCGCGCAGAGCGAAAAATGAAAATCTGCACGCCGATGGCAGCTTTGGCCTTGTGAAGAACGCAGGCGCAATCGAAATCATGGCCGCCTTTCTTGTGCCGGTGCGGGTCGCTAGACTTGTTCCCGGCAGTGCTGCTGCCCTTTTTTGTGCACGTTGCGCGGCGCTCGTGGCATGGTTGCTGCATCAAAACAGGGCATCGCTCAAGGAATGGAGCGATGCCAGATTAAAGCGGCCTGAAGCGGCCAGCGATTTCGCCCTTTACCCTCAAGCAGCTCACTAGACGATTCATTAACCCCAGCAGGAGATTACCGATGTCGGGTTCAGACGTTCTCAAGATCATCAAAGACAAGGAAGTCAAGTTTGTCGACTTCCGCTTTTGCGACACCAAGGGCAAGGAACAGCATGTCACCGTGCCGAGCCACACTATCGACGCCGAGCTGTTCCAGGACGGCAAGATGTTCGATGGCTCCTCGATCGCCGGCTGGAAGGGCATCAACGAGTCCGACATGATCCTCATGCCGGACGCCTCTACCGCCTTCATCGATCCTTTCTTTGAAGACACCACACTCGTCATTACCTGCGATGTGCTCGAGCCCGCCACTGGCCAGGGCTACTCGCGCGACCCGCGCTCGATCGCCAAGCGCGCCGAGGAATACCTGAAGAGCACGGGCATCGCCGACACGGCTTACTTCGGCCCCGAGAACGAGTTTTTCATCTTCGACAGCGTGCGTTTCGACTCCGGCCTCAAGGGCTGCTTCGTCGAGATCGACGCCGAGAACGCGGTGTGGAACTCCGGCAAGGCTTACGAGCACGGCAACACCGGTCACCGTCCTGGCCTGAAGGGTGGTTACTTCCCCGTGCCGCCGGTCGATGCCCTGCAGGATATCCGCAGCGCGATGTGCACCACGCTGGAAGAAGTCGGCATCGTCACCGAAGTCCACCACCACGAAGTCGCTACCGGCGGCCAGTGCGAAATCGGTGTGAAGTTCGGCACCTTGGTCAAGAAGGCCGACGAAGTGCTGAAGCTCAAATACGTCGTGCAGAACGTCGCCCACCAGTTTGGCAAGACCGCGACCTTCATGCCCAAGCCCATCGTCGGAGACAACGGCAGCGGCATGCACGTGCACCAGTCGCTGGCGAAGGACGGCAAGAACCTGTTCACCGGCCCGGATGGCAACTACGGCGGCCTGAGCGAGCTGGCGCTGTTCTACATCGGCGGCATCCTGAAGCACGCGAAGACGATCAACGCCTTCACCAACCCCGGCACCAATAGCTACAAGCGTCTGGTTCCTGGTTTTGAAGCGCCCGTGATGCTGGCCTACTCGGCCCGTAATCGCTCGGCCTCGATCCGTATTCCCTACATCGCCAACCCCAAGGGTCGTCGCATCGAAGTGCGCTTCCCCGACAGTTCGGCCAATCCTTACCTTGCCTTTGCGGCGATGATGATGGCCGGCCTCGATGGCATCCAGAACAAGATCCATCCGGGCGAGCCGTCCGACAAGGATCTCTACCACCTCCCGCCTGAGGAAGACGCCAAGATCCCGCGCGTTTGCCACAGCTTGGATATGGCGCTGGAGCACCTCGACAAGAACCGCGAGTTCCTGAAGAAGGGCGGCGTGTTTACCGATGAAGTGATCGATGCCTACATCGAGCTGAAGATGCAGGAAGTCACCAAGTTCCGCATGACCACGCACCCGGTCGAGTTCGAGATGTATTACTCGCTGTAACAGCGAGCTTTGCTTCGAAAGAACCCTGCTTCGGCAGGGTTTCTTTTTTGCCGTCCGTGGCGGGGCTTCAGGCCATTTACGAACCCCAGGGTGTGCATCCCTGCACACCCGTTCGCCGGGCGAACAGCCACTGGCTGTTCGCTAACGACCCGGCTCACCCCGCTTCGGCGGGGTTTCTTTTTGTGGTTACTTGCAGCGCTGTATGCAGCTTTTCTGGCCTGCTGCGCAGTAATCGACATCGGGCGGATTGGCAGACTCGCAACTGCTGCGGTTGAGGTCGCAGCGCTGTACGCACAGATCGACTTTTTTCTGTGGTGTGCTGAGCCGTTGGGGCTGATCGGCCGTGCCGCACTTGTCACTGCAGGCCGAGCGCCGCTGTGGGCACTTGCCGCTGGGCCCGAGCTTGCGTTCGCACACCGCCAATGCCTGGTCGCACCCCAGCCGACAACTGGAGATACCGCTGTCCGCCTCTGCACGATCCGGGGCGCCAATCAACATCGCACCCCACAGTGCGCAGCCCAAGAAGCCCCATACCAGACGCAATTTCATGGCTATTTCCCCCGTGTGCAGTGGTAAAACTTTAGCCGTTTCTAGCGTGTGCCGTTGTGGTCAAGTCGACCCATATGTTGGATTGCAGCCGCCCCGCCGAATCGCTAGTCTTCAAGCCATGCGTACTGCTCTCGCTTTAGCCTTGGTTCTTTCTGCCGTATCGGTTTTTGCAGCCGATAGCGTCTATCGTTGGGTGGATAAAGAAGGCGTGATCCACTACGGCGGTCAGCCGCCCAGCAAGGATGCGAAGCCGGCGGCGTTGCCTGAAATCCAGACTTATTCAAATCGCGCCGGCAACAAGGCCTTGCCTCTCTCGCCGCTGGATGCGGAAGCCAAAGCGGCAGTGCCGACGGCTATGGTGAAGGAGGTTCGCATTCTTGCCCCGGTTCAGGACGAGATCTTTCGCGACGCGCAGGGCGTGGTGAATGTTGCCGTGTCGGTCTCACCCGCTTTGCCTGTAGGTGCCGGTGTGATTTTTTATCTGGATGGGGCTGCAAAAAATGCGCGGCCCATCGCTGCGACCAGCATGACCTTCAACGGAATCGAGCGCGGCGAACACACCGTTACGGCAGCCGTTCTCGACTCTGCCGGCAAGGAATTGATGCGTGCACCACCAGTGACGTTTCATTCCAAACCGCCAACAGTTCGGTAGGCACCATTTAAGAGCGTTGCAGGCGTAAATATAGAGCGTCAGCGCTCTATTTGGAGGCGCTCCCAGCCCCAAACTGGTGTGAGTTTTGCGAGACTCGGGCATGGCACTGCTCCCCCGAACCAAAATTCCCAAGGTCAAGGCTGAAACCTTGCTGGATGGCCTGACATCGGCCGTAATTTGCGTTGATCAGCAGCTCAACATCGCAGGGCTTAATTTCGCTGCGGAAAGTTTGTTTGGCATAGGCCGCAAACATGCGCTCAATGAGCCGCTGTTGCAGGCCATCCCGCACTTTCAAATGCACGAAGCCCGTCTCAAGCAAGCCGTCGGATCGTTTGCCGGCTTCATCGAGCGGGAGACGCGGCTCGTGCACAGCGGTCATCCACCTTTGACCGTTGATTGGACGGTAACGCCGTTTCAGGACGGCAAGCTGCGTGGGCTTTTGATGGAGCTGCTGCCTCTGGATCGCCACCTGCGCATCTCGCGCGACGAGATGGTCTCGGCCCAGCACCAAGCCAGCCGGGCGATGATTCGTGGCTTGGCGCACGAGATCAAGAACCCGCTCGGAGGTATCCGCGGCGCAGCACAGCTGCTGGAGCGGGAGTTTCCCGACAGCGAGCATCGTGAATATACGCAGGTCATCATCAAAGAGGCCGACCGCCTGCAAAACCTCGTCAACCGCATGCTCGGCCCCAACCGGCTACCGCAGAAGGTCGCGCTGAACATCCATGAGGTGATCGAGCACGTGCGGCAGCTCGCCCAGGCCGAGGGCCAGGACAACGTCACCGTGCTGCGCGACTACGACCCTTCGATACCCGATGTGTTTGCCGACCGCGAGCAGCTGATACAGGCCGTGCTCAACGTCGCCCGCAATGCCTTGCAGGCGTTGGAGGGCAGCGCCGGCACCGTGTTGCTGCGCACGCGTACCCGACGGCAGTTCACGCTGGCAGGGCACCGCCACAAACTGGTGGCGCAAATCGACATCGAAGACAGCGGCACGGGCATCGCGCCGGAGATGATGGAAAAAATCTTCTACCCGATGGTGACCACGCGCCCCGAAGGGACCGGACTTGGCCTGCCCATTGCTCAGGTGTTGATCCACAGCCACGGAGGGTTGATCGAATGCGCAAGCCGTCCGGGGCAAACCATTTTTTCCATTTATCTGCCCTTTGTGCAGATGGATGAAACGGCGAAGGCCAAGGGCGTGGAATGAATATTTCAGTCACCGAGTCGCGTCCCGCCATCGTGGTCTGGGTGGTGGATGACGACGAATCGATCCGCTGGGTGCTTGAAAAATCACTCTCGCGGGACGGCATGGCCGTGCGCGCGTTCGAGGGTTCTACGGAGCTGCTGGATGCGCTGATCGACGAGCAGCCGGATGTGCTGGTCTCCGACATCCGCATGCCGGGCATCGATGGTCTGGCGCTGCTTGAGCGGGTGCGTGCCAAGTGGCCGACGCTGCCGGTCATCATCATGACCGCACACTCCGATCTCGACGCCGCCGTGGCCAGCTACAAGGGCGGCGCGTTCGAGTATCTGCCCAAGCCTTTCGATCTCGATGCCGCTGCCACGTTGGTACGCCGTGCGGCCAAGCCGCGCAGCCTGGCCTCCGCTCCGCCGGTGCCGCCGCCTACCGCCGCCATCATCGGCGAGGCACCGGCGATGCAGGATGTATTCCGCGCGATTGGTCGTTTGGCGCAGAGCAACATCACGGTGATGGTCACCGGCGAATCCGGCACCGGCAAGGAACTGGTTGCCAGTGCCCTGCACGAGACCTCACCACGCGCCAGCAGGCCGTTCATCGCCATCAATACTGCCGCTATCCCCAAGGATCTGCTGGAGTCGGAGTTCTTCGGCCACGAGCGCGGCGCGTTCACCGGTGCGGCCACGCTGCGCAAAGGCCGCTTCGAGCAGGCCGATGGTGGAACCCTGTTTCTCGATGAAATCGGCGACATGCCGGCTGACTTGCAGACCCGCCTGCTGCGGGTGTTGCAGAACGGCGAGTTCTATCGCGTCGGCGGCACCCAGCCCATCAAGGTGGATGTGCGTGTGGTTGCCGCCACCCACCAGAACCTCGATGTGCTGGTTAGCGAAGGGCGCTTTCGCGAAGATCTTTTCCACCGGCTCAACGTCATCCGCGTGCGCATACCGGCACTGCGCGAGCGTCGAGAAGACGTGCCGCCGCTGATGCGTCACTTTCTCGCCCGTGCTGCCGAAGAGCTTAAAACCGAGCCGAAGCTGGCTCTGCCAGAGGTGATGACCGCGCTTTCGGGATATCAATGGCCGGGCAACGTCCGTCAGCTTGAAAATACCTGCCGCTGGCTCACCGTGATGGCGCCCGGCCGCGAGATTCACCTGCAGGATCTGCCGCCGGAAATCTTGGCGGTGGTCGATACCGCTGCCCGTGCCGAGCCGACGATTGCAACCAGCACTGTTTTCCCTGGCATCACAACCGCGGGCCTTGCAACTGCACCAGCGCATGAGCCTTCGGATTGGCTCACCGCACTCCGAAACTGGGGCCGCGCCGAGCTGGAAAAAGGCCGCGATGGTCTGCTCGATGAAGCCGCTCCCGCTTTCGAGCGCGCCCTGCTGGAGATCGCGCTGGAAGCCACCAAGGGTCAGCGTATCGAAGCCGCCAAACGCCTGGGCTGGGGTCGCAATACCCTGACGCGAAAAATCAAGGAGCTCGGGCTGGGCGACGACGAGTAGGCTTGCCGCTCTTGGTTTTGGCAGTGGTCGCAGCCTTGCGAACCACCGGTTTATTGCGATGCACGGGCTTTTTTCGAGCGACGGCCGACAAGGGCTCGCGCGCCAGCAGTTTCTCCAGCGGCATGCCGTCCTGATTGAAACGTCGTGCTGCAAAAGCCATGCGCGCGGCTTCCGACAACAAATAAACAAAGCGGATGTTGACCGCGCCGCCGACGACCGCACCCACCAAGGGCAGCAGTCCTGCTGCTTTCTTCATGCCCAGCCGCTGCACCATGGTTGAAGTCAGCTTTTGCAGGCTGCCGGTGAGCGCCTGCTTGGCAAACTCGCGTTCGGCGGCACGCTCCAGGCCATCGCGCACGGCGGCATCGGCAATGCCTGGCGTGCTCGCACCTGATGTCGTGTCTTGTCCCGCCGGCGCAGTCAGTGCTGCCTGCCAGGCAAGCTGTTTTTCGTCTTCGGTATCGGCGGAGGCTAGTGCGAACAGCGCTGCAACCAAAGCCGGCGACGGGCGCTCGCCGTAGCAATAGCCGATACGCACCAGCGTGCGCAGCGCAATCAGCATTAGCGCAGGCGCATCGGCGACCAGCCCTACGACACCCGTCACGCCCAAGGCAGCACCAGAGCTGCCGGCTAGCCAGCCCGATTGCCGAGCGGTCTTGCGCGCGAGCGCATCGCAGTCCGGCAGGGGTTTTGAGCGGAGTGACTCGATCGACTCGACCCCGGCCTGTCGCAACAGGGCATTGGGCTGTGACAGTCTGACGCTGGCCGCATAGGCAGCGGCGAGCGTGCGTCGCGCAGCACCTTCCGGCACGACTTTGTGCACGCGGCTGAGCGCCGGCACGTTGACCACTGGCAGTCCGCGCAGGTCTGGGTGTGCAGTTCGGTCGCGCCAGGCGATGACGGCATCGAACAAGGCGGTGTCAGCAGGCGTGGCAGTCATATGCAGATTCTCGCGCAAAGGACGCAAGGCTGTTCTCAACCGAGTGAACAGTGGCTGAGGCTGGCAGCTTGCGCGCCCAAAAGAAAAGCCGCCCGAAGGCGGCTTTTTTGAAGCCTGAAACGCTTACTTGCCGTCGTGCAGGGCAGCAAACTTCTTGGCGGCTTCGGCCGGTTCGCTGCTGGCACCGACATACACCACCGTCGAGCCCTTGGGGCCGGCGGCACTGAAGCCGCTGGGCGTGCCGCCATTGGTTTTGAAGGCCTTGAGGCTGTTCCAGTTGTCGAACACGAAGTAGCTGTTGGCAGTCTCGCTGTAGACGAAGCCGAAGAAGCCCTTGGTGGTGCCTTCCAGCGCGCCTTCATACATCTTCTGAGAAGCGCCCTTGTAGCCTGCCTGCGTGCCCATCGCGGCACCGTCGTTCTTTGAAAGCTGGAACTTGCCCTTCTCGCCGTTGGCACCAACGCGGAACTTGGTCACGACCAGCGGAATCTCGTCGGTGGCCAGCCAGATTTTGTAGCTCTTCGGGTCGGTGAACACGAAGATGGTGTTGTCCTTGCGCAACTCGAAGTAGTCGTCGTTGTTGACCACTTCGGTGAGGCGCGCGACCGCCAATTCGGCGTCGTAGGCTTTTTCTTTCTCTACGCCCATGTACGAGCCTTTGGTGGCGCAGGCGGTGGCGCTGAGCGCAGCAACCGCTAGCAGCGCGGCTTTGACGGCGTTGTTCGACATCGTGACTCCCTTGATTCCGTTGCGGGTTTAATTCGGTGCGCAAGGGTGCCAAGCCGTGATTGCGGTTGCGTGACATTGAGCTGGGCACAGACTGCCGGTCGCAGTCGGTGCCCAGCCCGCAGGGCAAAGCGACGCCGCGTTCGACTACTTCGTGTAATGCACCAAAAACGCCAGCACATCGGCCACTTCGTCGATCTTCTTGCTCACGGGCTTGCCGGCACCGTGTCCACCGCGCTCTTCGATGCGGATCAACTGCGGGTTGGGATTGTCGCGATTGGCCCACTGCATCGCCGCCGCATACTTGAATGAATGCCCCGGCACCACGCGGTCGTCGTGGTCGGCGGTGATCGTCAGCGTCGGCGGGTAGGCCACACCGGGCTTGACGTTGTGCACCGGCGAATACGGGTAGATATAGGCAAAGCCTTCGGCGGTTTCGCTGCTGCCGTAGTCGTCGCGCCAGGCGGCACCGATGGTGAACTGGTGAAAGCGCAGCATGTCCATCACGCCCACGCCGGGCACGGCGGCGGCGAACAACTCTGGGTGCTGGTTCAGCGTTGCGCCCACCAGCAGGCCGCCGTTGGAGCGGCCGTAAATGCCGAGATGCTTGGCGGAGGTGTACTTCTGCGCGATGAGCGTTTGCGCGGCGTAGGCAAAGTCATCAAAGACATTCTGTTTCTGCGCCTTGGTGCCGGCGCGATGCCAGTCTTCGCCATACTCCGCACCGCCGCGCAGGTTGGGCTGGGCGTAGATGCCGCCGCGTTCCATCCAGGCCAGATTCTGCGGTGAGAACGCAGGCGGCAGCGAGATGTTGAAACCGCCATAGCCGTAGAGCAGTGTCGGGTTGCTACCGTCTTTCTTGAGCCCTTTCTTGTAGCTGATGAACATCGGCACCTGCGTGCCGTCCTTGCTCGCGTAGAAAACCTGCTCGGTGACGTAAGCCTCGGGCTTGAACGGCAGCGTCGGCCCCCAGGCGCGGACGGCGACGCCCGATTTCATCGGCAGTCGGTAATGACTGCCGGGCTGGTTGAAGCTGGTGAACTGGAACCAGGCGCTGCTATCGCTCGGCCTGCCGGCGATCAGGTTGACGTCGCCGAGCCCCGGTAATTTGACGTTGCCCAAGAGCTTGCCCGTCAGCGAGTAGCGCGCCAGCTGCGAGCTGGCATCGTGCAGGCGCTTGACCAACAACTGGCCGCCGACGTGCGTCACCGATTCGATGACATCGCGGCCCTCGGGCACGATCTGCTTCCAGTGCACGGCATCGGGTTGGGCGAGGTCGATGGCGATCACGCGCTTGTTCGGCGCGCCGTCCGTGGTCAGCACGTACAGCACCGGGCCGACATTGCCGACCACCTGGAACAGACTCTTGAAATCCTCGCCGAGAAAGGCGACCGGCTTGCCGCCGAAGACTGGCTTCAGCGGGTCTTGCAGGTCATGCACGTAGAGGCGGTTACCGTCGGCGGAGCCTTGGTTGATCTGCACCAGCGCGTAACGGCCATCGTCGGTGAGCCCGCCGCCGGCAAACCAGCTGGGCTGCTCGGGGGCGTGGATCAGCAGATCCTCGCTCTGCGCCGTGCCGAGGCGGTGGTAATAGAGGCGATGGTTTTCGAGCTTCTCGAAGGTCTCATCGGCCTGCTCCGCGCTGGCGGCGACGGGTGCATCGGGGTAGCGCGAATACAGGACACCCTTGCCGTCTTCGGTCCAGGCAAGGCCGGTGAACTTCACCCGATTCAACACGTCGGACGCGTCCTTGCCGCTGGCGACATCGCGAAAGCGGATCGACTCCCAATCAGAGCCCGCCTCCGCCAGCGTGTAGGCGATGCGCTTACCGTCCGAGGAGGGCTCCCAGTTGGTAAGTGCGGTCGTGCCGTCGGCAGAGAGCAAATTGGGGTCGAGCAGCACCTTCGGCGTGGACTTGCCGGTCTGTACGAACAGCACGGACTGGTTTTGCAGGCCGTCGTTCTTGCTGAAAAACCGCTGCCCGGATGCGAAGCGTGGCAGCGAGCGACGCTCGTAATTCCATAATTGCGTCAGGCGCTGTTTGAGCGCCGCCTGTTCGGGCAGGGCCTGCAAAAAGGGCGTGGCAAGTGCCTGCTGCGCCTTGACCCAGGCGAGCGTCGCGGGTGCATCGACATTCTCCAGCCAGCGATAGGGATCGGCGACGGCGGTGCCAAAGTAGTCATCGACCACAGGGCCGCGGGGGGTGTCGGGGTAGGTCAGCGGAGTGGCCATGGCAAATGCAGGGGCCAACAGCAGCGCGGCCAAGGTGGGACGTGTGAAAAAAGACATGGCGCATCGCACCGGCGTGCGAGCTGGTGCGCTCCTTGCTAGAGTTCGGGAAACAGGGATGGACTCGGTTATTCTGCCCGGTATCAGGGCAGGCAACTTTACTAATGTCAGCCAGATCACCGGGTTGCTTGCGACCCGTGCTCCGTCAGACAACACTTATAACCACACTAGCTTGTGAGACGCGAAATGAAAAAAATCGTGATGGCGCTGACTTTGGCCACCTTGGGAGGTGCAGCGGGAGCCGCACCGCTGAACTTCGACTTCAGCAAATCGTATGTCGCCGCGATGGGCAGCTATCAGCATCTCGACAAGGTGCGTTATGGCGACGTAGACGCCTACGGTGTGCAGTTTGCCTACGGCTTGCCGGTGTCGGAGGCTCTCAATCTTGAAGCCACCGCATTCAGCACCTACATGCCACGCAGCGTCGATGACAAGGCCGACCTGAGCTACGGCCTGGGCCTCGATGTGTTGGTGATGCAGCGCAACGACAAATACGCGAGCTTCCTGCTCGTCGGTGGTGGTGCACTGCGCGAAGACATCAGCCACGTCGAATCCATCGCCCCCTATGCCAACATCGGTGCGGGTTTCATGGGCAGCTTCTCCTTCATGCCGTCGCTCTCCTATCGTGCTGAAGTGCGCGGTGTGGTCGACTTCAACAAGGATGGCGCACCCGGTCGCAACAAGGATGTCTTCATCGAGCCGCGCGTGAACGTCGGTCTGGTCTATGGCTTCGGCTATGGCGCACCCGCGGCACCGGTCGATACCGACGGCGATGGCGTTTTTGATCCTTCGGATCTCTGCCCCAACACCCCGCCCGGCACGGTCGTCGACGCTAGCGGTTGCCCGGCTGCTGTCATTGATACCGACGGCGACGGCGTGCTCGACACCATCGACCAGTGCCCCGATACGCCGGCAGGTACGATCGTTGATGGCACCGGCTGCCCGCCGCCCGTTGCCGGCATCAACCCGGATCTGGATGGCGATGGCGTGCGCAACGAGCTCGACAAGTGCCCCGGTACCCCGCCGAGCTTCAAGGTGGACGTGGTGGGTTGCATGGTCGAACAGACCGTCGCACTACAGAACGTCAATTTCGAGTTCGATTCCGATCAGTTGACCTCAGGTGCCAAGACCTTGCTCGATGGCATTGCCGAGAGCTTGCTGGCGCAGACGTCCGTGAAGGTGCTGGTCACTGGTCACACCGACGCGCTCGGTCCGCAGTCCTACAACCTGCAGCTGTCTCAGCGTCGCGCCAAGTCGGTAATGGCTTACCTGGTTGGCAAGAGTGTCGATGCCGCCCGCATCTCGGCCGAAGGCGAGGGCGAGTTCAGCCCCATCGCCAGCAACGAGACGGAAGAAGGTCGCGCACAGAACCGCCGCGTGGAGTTCAAGATCACGGCGCAGTAAGTAGAAACAAAAAGCCGGGCCGATCGAAAGATCGGCCCGGCTTTTTTGTGCCCCGCGTGATCGCGGGTTACAGCGGCGCGAACAATGCGCGTTCGGGCGTGACTTTCTCCAGCGCGTGGCGGTAGCCCTTGTCGACGATCTGTTCGAGCAGCTTCCAGTCGAAGGTGTGGATGCTGCCCACGGGCATGCGCAGGTAAAGGTCGGCGCGCGCCGCGCGGGCTTTCACGCCGGATTCCGAGGTGAGCGTCGAGACCCGGAACAGGATGTCGATCAGGTTCACCCGCTTCGCACCGCCATTGCTGCGGAACACCGCCGCGAAGTCCGGCCCCTCGACACCGGGTGCGGCGACACTGCCTTCGGTCGATACGTCGCTCGCGATGATCGGCCCGCGTCCGAGTGCCTGCATCACATCGGTGGGCAGACTGTTGACGACGGCGCCATCGGCGAGCAGATCACCCCTGTAGGCCACCGGCGGCGCCACACCGGGGATGCACATGGTGGTGGCAATCCAGTCGGCGAGCGGGCCCTCGCTGTGCACCATCGCGACACCCTTGGTGAGATTGGTGGTGACGCAGAAAAAAGGCTTGGCGAGTTGCTCCGCCTGGGTCTCGCCGAAGATGTCGATCAGCCGCCGGTGCAGTTTCTTGCCCTCGATCAGGGCCACCCGCGGGAACATGTAATCGTTGAGCAGATTGCGTTTCACGAAGGTTTCGCGCAGCACCTCGCTGACGCTGCGCCAGTCGTAACCGAAGGCGTGCAGGGCAGCGATGAAGCCGCCCATGCTGGTGCCGCCGATGAGATCGATCGGCAGTGCCAGTTCCTCCAATGCCCGCAACAAGCCGACGTGTGCAAAGCCGCGCGCGCCACCACCGCCGAGCACCACGCCCAGACCGCGACCGGTGAGCTGCCGGGCGACGCTGGCGATGTCGCCAGGGTGGTCGGGTCGCAGGTAGTAGTGACCTTGCGCCCGATAGGCCTGGCGCCAGGCGAGGCAGGCCGCGGCACTGTGGGTGTGCAGCAGCACCACATCCACCGGCGCGCGCAATTGCTGTGACTGTAAGGCGGCGGCGTAGGCGGCGTCTGGCTGCTGGTGCGCGCGGCCGAGCACCAGCACACGATCAGCCTGATGCAGCGCGCGCTGCTGCCAGGCGGCATTGCCACTGGCGTCGAAGACCACATAGTCGTGACTGGCCTCGAGCCGGCTCAGCCATTCGAGCAAGCGGGCATCGGCCGGCCCGGTGGTGCACGGGGTCTCCGAAATGCCTGTGCCAAGAGCAGCATCGATGCTGGCTGCATCGATGCGCGCTACCTTGCCGAAAGGCGCGAACTCGCGACACAGCGAGGTCACGAGCGTGGCGGTCGACATCGAGGCATCGCCTGCGATGACGGCGAAGGTGCGGGTTTGCCGCAGGTTTTGCAGCTTGGCTTCGCGCGCGTTCTGGCGCAGGCGGGCGATCAGCACCTTGCTGATCGCCAAGAGGGCGGCAGGATGATCGAGCACGAAAGCATGAAAGCTCTCGCGGCTGAAGCGATACAGCAGGCTGTCACGTCTGGCGATGATCGTCGCCCCGCGCGGCTCGCCAGAGAGCACGCCGATCTCGCCGATGGGCTCCAGGCGGCCGATATGCCCGGTGATCTGGCCGTTGGGCAGCACCGCGTGAAGCCGCCCGGCGGCGACCAGATACAGCGCTTTCGGCTCGTCGCCGATGGTGAACAGGGCCTCGCCACCGCGCACCGTCACGCACTCGGCGCAACTGGCGAGAGTGTCGAGTGCAAAGCCTGCGAGCTCGGAGAACAGGGGGCTTTCCGCGAGGGTGGTGCGGATGGCGGCAAACTCGGCAGGGGTAGGTCGCATGGTGTTCAGTTTAGGAGTGTCGGGCAAAAGTTGTCACTCGACAGTCGCGCCCACAAAAAAAGCCCGGCAGGTCGTGACCGTGCCGGGCTTTAGGATGCGCAGTTTGCGATCAGGGACGCTTCACGCCGGCGGTGCAGCAGCCTCGCTCCAGCCGCAGCTCTGGCCCTCGTTCTGCTGCTTGAGGTAGCCCATCAACGGCGTGAAGTATTCGATGATCGCCGAGGCATCCATCTGCCGCGTGCCGGTGAGTTTTTCCAGCGTGTCCTGCCAGGGTTCCGAGGCACCCTGCTTGAGCATGGCCATGAACTTCTCGCCCGCCGCCTTGTTGCCATAGATGTCGCACTCGTGCAGCGGCCCCTTGAAGCCAGCGGCATCGCACAGCGCCTTCTGGAACTGGAACTGCAAGACGAACGACAGGAAGTAGCGCGTGTAGGGCGTGTTGCCGGGGATGTGGTACTTCGCACCCGGATCGAAGTCTTCCTCGGTGCGGGCCAGCGGCGGTGACACACCCTGGTAGTCCGCGCGCAGCTTCCACCAGCCGGCGTTGTAGTCGGCGGGCTTGATCTCGCCGTTCATGACCTTCCAGCGCCACTGGTCCACCAGCTTGCCCCAGGGCAGGAAGGTGATCTTGTCGAGCGCAAGTTTCATCTGCGAGTTGATGACGGATTTCTCGTCTGTCTTCACGTCTTTGACCAGGCCGATCTTTTGCAGATGCGTCGGCGTCAGAGACAGCGTGATGGTGTCGCCGATGGCCTCGTGGAAGCCATCGTGCGCGCCATTCTGGAAGATCGGCGCGAGCGCGTTGTACATCAGGAAGTAATAGATGTGACCCTGCTCGTGGTGGATGGTGGTGAGCTGGTCTTCGGTGGGTTCGATGCACTGCTTGATGCGTACGTCGCCGGCGAGATTGAGATCCCACGCAGAGGCATGGCACACCACATCGCGATCGCGCGGCTGCGTCAGCAGGCTCTTCTCGTAGAAGCTCGCGGGCAGCGCCGGGAAGCCCAGCGAGGTGTAGAAGTCCTCCGCCGTCTTCGCCATCTTCACGCTCATCGCTGCGTCTGCCTTGTGCTCCATCTCGGCGATGTCCTTCGGCGTCGGCTTGCCCTTGAAGGCGGCGATCAGCTTCTTCAGCTCCGCATCGCGCTGCGCCTTGAGTGCGCCGGTCACGTCGAGGTTGGAGACACCCTGATACGGCTCCATCAGCGGATAGAGATTGCTCCACTGCTGCGCCCACATGTTGCCCAACAGATGCGCGGGGATCAGCCCGTTCTTGGGCACCACCGCGTCGCCATACTTGGCATTGAGCTTGGTGCGCACGGCGCAGTGCAGCGAGTCATATAGCGGCTTCACCTGGCCCCAGAGACGCTCCGTCTCGGCCGAGAACTCGGCCGGCGTCATGTCGTAGCCGGCGCGCCACATCTCACCCATGTCCTTGTAACCACTCGCTTCGGCGGCATGGTTCTGCAGCTCGATGAAGCGCACGTAGTCCTTGCGGATGGGCCGGGCGGTGGCGTGCCAGCCGGCCCAGGCTTCGGCGATCTGCGCCGGGGTGTTCTTGAGTTCGGTGTTGTCGACGATCTTCTCGATCTCCGGCAGCGTCAGGCATTCCTCGTTGCCGCTGGCGGTCTTGTGGCACCACTTACCGGTGCCGTAATTGGCTTCCATCTTGGAAGCCAGCTTGGCGACTTCCTCGCGCTCGGCGGGGTTCTCGGGTGCGGCAGCGCCGACGCGGATCAGCGTCAGCGCGCGCGCCGTTTCAGGCTTCAGATCCTTGAGCGCATAGAACGGCTTGGCCGCCTGGCTGATCTCGGCGGCAAAGCCCAGCGAGCGCTCGTTGGCGCGGCTGGCGAGCAGCTGGGTGTCGTCGGTGATGAAGTTGGATTGCACCCACTGCGCCGCGACGATGTCGGGATACATCTTGCGATACTCATCGTTGTACTTGGCGATGAAGGCATCGGCATCGGCCGCCGTGGGCTGTGCAGCCGCCGCGGCGGCTGGGGTGGATTCCTGCTTGCTACCGCAGGCTGCAAGCAGCAGCAGCGCAGCGGCCGGGATGAGAAGGCGTGTCGACATGAGCGTTCCTCTGGTTACCGAAAATAGGGAGATACACGAGCAGGGCGTGCTGGTGGGTCGCTTCACTTGATGTCGCCCATCAGTTTGCGGATGGGCTTGGTCAGCAGCAGCATGACCACACCCGCACCAGCGGTGGTCATGAACACGAAGACGAAGCGGCCGGACATGCCCGCCACATCCTTGTCCTGCGCCAGATGCCCGGCCAGCAGGCCGGCGATGAGATGGCCGAGCGCCGAGGCCATGAACCAGGTGCCGAACATCTGCCCCTGATAGCGCTGCGGCGAGAGCTTGTTGACCGCTGAAAGGCCAACGGGCGACAGACACAGCTCGCCGGTGGTGTGGAAGAGATAAGTGAGGATCAACCAGGTCGGTGCCACCTTTTCGCCCTGCGCGACATAGGCCGAAGCCCAGGCCAGCACCAGAAAGCCCAGCGACATCTGCACCAGGCCGATGCCGAACTTGAGCGGGGTGGAAGGGTTGAGGTTGCGCTTGCCCAGATTGACCCAGAGTGCCGCGAAGAACGGCGACAGGATGATGATGAACAGCGGGTTCACGGCCTGTAGCCAGGAGGCGGGGACTTCCCAGCCGAAGACGATGCGGTCGGTGTAGTCCTGCGCGAACAGATTGAAGCTCGAACCCGCCTGCTCGAAGCCGCTCCAGAACATGGCTGCGCCCACGAACAGGATGGCGATCACGCCGACGCGCTTCTTCTCGATGGCATCAAGGCCACCGAAGAAAATCACGAAACTGAAGTAGGCCAGCGCCAGCGCAACGATGAACACGCCCGTGCCCTGTGCAAGCCGCACCGGGTCAATCAGCAGCGCGCCGGTGAGTGCTGCGGCAACCACGGCACCCAGGCCGAGCAGGGTGATGGCAATCACCAGCCAGCCTTTCTTGCGCGTCGCCGCATCGCGGACGGCATAGCCGGTGCTGGCGGGTTTGATGCCGATCTCGCCCAGATACTTACCGTAGAAGCGGTACTGGATCAGCCCCAGCGTCATGAAGATACCGGCCGCGCCAAAGCCCCAGTGCCAGCCCACTTTCTCGCCCAGGATGCCGCAGATCAGCTGGCCGACGAACGCGCCGGTGTTGATGCCCATGTAGAAAATCGAATAGCCCGCGTCCTTGCGGGCACCGGCGTCGGTGGCATACAGCTGGCCCACCATGGCGCTGACGTTGGGCTTGAGCAACCCGGTGCCGAGCGCGATGAGGATCAGCCCGATGTAGAAGCTGGACTGGGTGGCAAAGGCCATCGTGAAGTGGCCGCTGGCAATGATGACGCCGCCCCAGAACACCGCGTTGCGCTGGCCGATCAGCCGGTCGGCGATCCAGCCGCCGGGCAGCGAGGCGAGATACACGGCCGAGGTGTAGAGGCCGTAGATGGCGGTCGCCATCTCGCGTGAAAGGCCGAGGCCGGGATTGGTGCCTTCCACACCTGCCACCATCGCCAGCACCAGGATGGCGCGCATGCCGTAGTAGCTGAAGCGTTCCCACATTTCAGTGAAAAACAGCGTTGCCAGGCCACGGGGGTGACCCAGCCATTGGGCGTGTTGCATGGAGCTGATCCTTGAGGTTTTCTCGACCTTGCCTGCGACAGTGCAAAGGCGTCAATCCCGCATCGCAAAACACCGGCCAGAACGCCGAAGCCCCGCATTGCGGGGCTTCGGGTGCCGCGCACTACCTTGAACCGCTAGAAAGCGGTGTGCGAAACCGTGGTCTGGCCGGTCACCGCCGGGGTGCCGCGGGTGGCCGAGATGGTGGAGCTGCCGGGGAACGGGCTGGCGCCACCGGTTGCCAAGCCCGTCTGGTCGATCGTCGCCGCGCTGGTGGTCGAAGACGCCCAGGTCACCTGCGTGGTGATGTCGAGCTTGCCGCCATCCGAGAACGTGGCGGTGGCGGTGTATTGCAGTGTGTCGTTACCGGTGATGGTGGCGTTGGCCGGGGTCACGGCAATGCTGCTCAGCGTGGCACTGGTCACGGTGACGGCCGCGCTGCCGTTGACGCCGTTGAGGCTGGCCAGCACCGAAGTGCTGCCCAGCGCGACGGTCGTGACCACACCCTTGCTGCCGGTGTCGCTGCTGACGGTGGCTACGGCAGTGTTGAGCGTGGACCAGCTCACGCTGGTGGTCAGGTCCTGCGTCGAGCCATCCGAATAATTGCCGGTGGCTTTGTATTGCACCTTGTAGCCTGCTGGCAGGGAGGCCAGAACGGTCGTCACGTTGATGCTTTGCAAGGTCGCAGGGCCAACGGTCAGCGGCGTGCTGCCGGTGATGTTGGGCGTCACGCTGGCATCGGTGGCGGTGATGGTGACCGCGCCGGTGGTCTTGGCCGTGGCCAGACCCTTGCTGTCGACGGCATTGCTGATGTCCGCCACGGCCGTGTTGCTGCTCGACCAGGTGACGGCAGCGGTCTGGTCGGAAGTCGAACCATCCGAGAAGGTTTCGGTCGCCTTGTATTGCAAGCTGCTCTTGTTGCTGATGGTCTGGCTGGCCGGCGTGACGGCGAGCGAAACCGGCACGGCGTCGGTCACGGTCAGCGTCACCTCGGCACTGCTGATGGTGCCGCTGGCGGCCTTCACCTTGGCCGTGCCCTTGGTGGTGGAGCTGGCCAGGCCGCGGCTGCCGTCGGCATTGCTGACGGTGGCGACAGCCGGGGTATCCGAGCTCCAGCTCACGGTTGCGGTGAGGGTCTGCATGGTGCCATCGCTGTAGGTGCCGGTCGCCGCGAACTGCTGGGTGCGCCCCGCAGCGATGCTCGGTGTTTTGGGCGTCACATCGAGCGAGGTCAGTACCGCCGCCGTCACTTCAAGGCTGGCGGTGGCGCTGATGCTGCCGGAGGTCGCGGTGATGGTGGCCATGCCAGTGCCGGCAGCCGTCGCCACGCCATTGTTCGGGCTGGTGTTGCTGACGGTCGCGACGGCCGTGTCGGACGAACTCCAGGTCACCGTGCCGGTGATGTCCTGGGTGCTGTTGTCCGAGTAGGTACCGTTGGCCTTGAATGCCTGCTGCGTGCCCTTGGCCGCGGTCGCCGAAGGCGGCGTCACGGCAATGCGGGTCAAGGTTGCTGCCGACACCGTGACCATGGTCGTACCGTTGACGGCCGTGGTGGCGACGGCATTGCTGACCGACGCCGTGATGGTGGAGGAGCCCACCGCCACCGCCACGGCGAAGCCCTTGGAGCCGGCACTGTTGCTCACCGTCACCTTGCTGGTGTCGGAAGACGACCAGCTAGCCTGCTCGGTGAGGTTCTGCGTGGACGAATCCGAAAAGGTGCCGGTGGCGACGAAGTTGCCGCTCAAGCCCTTCGGCACGGTGCGGTTCGCCGGCGTCACGGCAAGCGAGGTCAGCGTGGCATTGGTGACCGTCAGGCTGGTGCTGCCAGTCAGGCTGCCCGACGACGCACTGATATTGGTGCTGCCCGGCGTGGTGGTCGCCGTGGCCAGTCCGCGGCTGCCGTCGGCATTGCTGATGGTGGCCGCCGCCACGTTGCTGGAGGCCCAGCTGACCTGCGCCGTGATGTCGCGCGTGGTGTTGTCGCTGAAACTGCCGGTGGCGGTGAACTGCAGGCTGAAGCCCTTCGCCAGATTGCGGTTGGACGGCGTGACCTGGATCGAGGTCAGTGTTGCGGCGCTGACCGTGGCGACCGTGCTGCCGGTCACATCCATCGCACTGGCCGTGACCGTGACCGTGCCCTGCGTGTTGGCCACGGCAAGGCCGCGCTGGCCGCTGCCATTGCTCACTTCCAGCACATTGGTGTTCGAGGAGGCCCAGGTGGCCGTGCTGGTGAAGTCCTGCGTGGTGTTGTCGGTGTAGACGCCCGTCGCGGTGAACTGCTGCGAGGTGCCGACCGGGATCGACGGCTGCGATGGCGTGATGTCGATGCGCATCAGCGCGGCTGCCGTCACCGTGAAGGCTGCCGAGCCCGAAACATCGCCCGACGCCGCCGTGATGGTGGTCGAGCCCTCGGCCACGCCGGTGGCCTGGCCGCTGCTGCCGGTGGCGTTGCTGATGGTCGCGACGGTGGTCGATGCGCTCGACCAGATCACTGTGCTGGTGAGGTCCTGAGTCGACTGGTCGCTATAGGTGCCGGTGGCGGTGAACTGCTGCACTGCACCCTTCGGCCGCGAGACGGTGGCGGGGGTGACCTGTATGGCGGTCAGAGCGGCGGCGGTCACGGTGAGGTTGGTGCGGCCGGTCACGCCATTCATCGTTGCCGAGACAACCGTGGAACCCACGGCCACGGCACTGGCCACGCCCTTGGTGGCGGCGGTATTGCTGATGCTGGCAATCGCGCCGTCGGCGCTGGCCCAGGTGACGCTGGCGGTGAGGTTCTGCGTGGTGTTGTCGGTGTAGACGCCGGTGGCGGTGAACTGCCGCGCGGTGCCCTTGGCCAGCGACGAGTCGCTGGGCGTCACCTGGATGCTGCTGAGCGCAGCGGCGGTGACCGTCAGCGTCGTGGAGCCGCTGATACCTTGAAAGCTGGCGGCGATCGTGCTGCTGCCGACGCCCGTTGCCGTGACCAGACCCTTGTTGCCGGCGGCGTCGACCACCGTGGCAACCGCTGGCGAGGCCGAGGTCCATGCGGCGGACGCGGTGACATCACGCGCCATGCCGTCGCTGAAGGTGGCGGTGGCGGTGTACTGGCGCGTCGAGCCCTTGCTCAGCGTCGTGCTGGCCGGCGTGACCGACACCGAGCGCGCCACGGCGGCGCCGATCGTGAGACCAGTGCTGGCGCTCTGGCCCTGATAACTGCCGCTGATCGTCACGCTGCCCTGCTTGATGGCCGTGGCCACACCGCTGGCGCTGATGCTGGCGGTGGTGGCATCGCTGGACGACCAGGTGGTGCTGGCCGTCACATCGGTTTTCGTGTTGTTCGAGAAAATCGCCATCGCCACGTACTGCTGCGTGGTGCCGACCGGCTGCGAGTTGTTCAGCGGGCTGATCTCGATGGTCTGCAAGGCGGGCGCATCCGCGCCGCCGCCGCATCCCCACAACGCCAGTGCGGCGAAACCGCTCAACAGGAAAAGCCGAAAAGCACGCACTGCCATTGCAAAAGAGATCATGGTTGTAACCGGTAGTAGCCCGCGCGATACCCGAAATGTTGCTGGACTGGATGCTGCGGGAACCCAGTCTGCATTTGCCCCAGAGTCCAAGATAAACGCTGGACTTTACTGTCTTGCTACAGCGGCTTTCAGTGCTTCATCAGCCAGTAGCCCAGCCATAACGCGCCAAGCACGGTTGCGATGACAACGACTGCACGCCACGGACGGGCGGCGGGTTGAAGGGGTGTGGACGGTCGGAAATGCGCCCTCAACAGCTCCAGGTTGCGGCGGTTGCTGCGGTAGGCAATGTCGACCAGATCGCCCACCACCGGCACTAGGCCCGAGACAGCATCGATGCCGACGTTGCGCGCCATTTTCCACTTGAGCGCAGCCGGTGCGCCGAGCCGATGCGCCTCGTAGATGAACCAGCTGCCCAGCGCCAGGCCGGCCGCATCGCCAATGCCGGGGATGAGCCCGATCACTGCGTCCAGCCCCACCTTGATGCGGGTGCCGGGGATGCGAATAGCTTCATCCAGCACCTTCGCGATGCGTTCCACCCGGTGCAGCGCATCGGGGGGTGTTGGGGGCGTGGATATGGTTTCGGGCATGGCGAGAGATGTGGTTTCGTTACACTCGGGGTCAGTTTCACACACCCTTTCTGAATCCATGCGTGCACTTTCCCACTTGGGCTACTGGCTCGCCTGGCTGCTGTTCAGGCCGCTCCTGGCACTCGTCAAGTTCCGGGTTGCCCCCGGTGATCTGCACGAGCAGCTCAAGCTCGACCTCAACAAGCCGATCTGTTTCGTGTTGCCGCAGCGCTCGTGGATCGACCTGTTCGCCCTCGACAAGGTCTGCCGCAGTCTCGGCCTGCCCACGCCCCAGCGCACCGGCTTGAGCCTGCCTTCGGCCGGTCGCGCTGGCTGCGTCTACCTGCCGGCGCTGCTCGAAACCCGGGTGCGGCAGACGCCGTTGTCGCAGGTGCTGGTGACCGCGGCGGGCGATGTGGACTTCGACATTCAGATCGTGCCGGTATCCATCTTCTGGGGCCGCGACCCCGGCAGCGAGCAGAGCCTGTTCAAGCTGGTGTTCGCCGACAACCCGCAGGCGGGTGCGGTGCGCAAGTTGTTCATCATGCTGGTCAACGCCCGCAACATGCTGGCCAATTTTGCCCAGCCGATCGGCTTTCGCGGCTACGTGGTTCAGGAGGCCGACCCCAATCGCGCGGTGAAGAAGATGATCCGCGCCGTGCATTTCCACTTCCTGCGCGCGCGCACCGCGGTGCTGGGGCCGGAGCTGCCGCCACGCCGCCTGATGATCGAACAGGTGGTGAGCGCACGGCTGGTGCGCCGCGCCATCGAGGAAGAAGCCAAGTCCAAGAGCAAGACGCTCGAACAGACCACCAAGCGCGCGCGACGGCTGGCAGATGAGATTGCGGCGGGCTACTCGAGCGCGGCGATCAATTTCGTCGAGCGCCTGCTGTCGATCTTCGTCTGGGAAAAAGTCTTCAAGGGCATCGACGTGCGCGGCCTGGATTCGATCCGCGAGCTGAGCCAGAGCCACGAGATCATCTATCTACCCAGCCACCGCTCGCACGCGGACTATCTGCTGCTGAGCTACATCCTCTATCACCACGGCATGGTGCCGCCGCATATCGCTGCCGGCATTAACCTCAACATGCCGGTGGTGGGCGGGCTTCTGCGCCGCTGCGGTGCTTTCTTCATGCGCCGCAAGTTCACGGGGGATGCGCTCTACACGGCGGTGTTCCGCGCCTATGTCGATGCACTGGTCGCGCGTGGCTACGCCATCGAGTTCTTCCCCGAGGGCGGGCGTTCGCGCACCGGCCGCTTGCTGGCACCGAAGACCGGCTTGCTGGCGATGGTGGTCGAATCGGCGCTTCGACAGCGCACGCGCCCGGTCGCGCTGGTGCCGATCTACATCGGTTACGACAAGGTCTGGGAAGTCGGCAGCTACTTCAAGGAATTGAAGGGTGCGAAGAAAGAGAAGGAATCGGTGGAAGGCCTGCTGAAAGCCACCAAGATTCTCGGCAAGAGCCACGGCAAGGCCTATCTCAACTTCGGCGAGCCGCTGCTGTTGCACCCGTATGCAGATGCGCAACTGCCGGGCTGGCGCGAAGCCTTCATGCCCGGCACCGACACCCGGCCCAATGGCTACGCGCTGTTCGTGCGCACGCTGGCCGAGGAAAACGCGCGGCGCATCAATGCGGCTGCGGTGGTCAACCCCTGCGGTCTGGCGGCGACGGCGCTGCTCGCCAGCCCGCGCGGTGCGGCGAGCGAGGACGAGATCGTCGAGCAGATCGGCCATCTCGCCTGGCTGCTCAAGGGCGAGCCCTACAGCGAGCAGATGGTGATCCCCGACGCCAACCCGCGGGCGGTGCTGGAATGGGCCATGCCGGTGTCGCGCATCGTGCGCGTGCCGCACGAGTGGGGCGCGCTGGTGGGTGCGGCCGACCGCGACGCGGTGCTGCTGACCTACAACCGAAACAACATCCAGCACCTGTTCGCGATCCCGTCGTTCATCGCCAACCTGTTCCGCACCCGCGCGCGCCTGACCGAAGACGCCATCGTCACCGGCTGCCGGGCGCTGTATCCCTTCCTGCGCACCGAGTATTTCCTGCGCTGGTCGCCGGAGGAACTGGAGCCGGTCGTGCGCCGCTGGCTTACCGTGATGACCAACATCGGCCTGCTGCGGCGTGAGGGCGATGACTTCTGGCGACCGGACGTGACCGCACCGGCGTTCTCCACCCTCGCCATGCTCGGCCGCATCCTGGGCGAGACGCTGGAGCGCTACGGCATGACCGCGCTGCTGCTCGCCGACGAATACCGCAACAACACCGGCCTCGCGCGCGACAAATTCGAAAAGGACTGCCGCCTGCTGGCCGAGCGCATGGCCGTGCTTACCGGCCGAGAAGCGCCCGAGTTCTTCGACCCAGCACTGTTCAAGGGCTATCTCAATACCCTGATCAGCGTCGGCCTGGTGCGGGTAGATGCCGACAGCAAACTGGTGGTCGATGCCCGTATTGAACGCATCGCCGAACGATCTTTGGAACTCTTGTCGGATGAAAGCCGTCAGACGCTGCTGCAACTACTTTCACGCCGTCACGCCGCAGCCACACCCGCCGTGGGTTAATGCTGCGGCTAGCCAAACCCGCCACATCGCTGTAATTTGCGCCGCTGATCCACTTAGCCCCTCATTCCAAGGATTCATTCATGTCCGTGTTCAAACGTTCTGCTTTTGCGCTGGCCATCGCCGCCGCGCTCGCTGTCACCGCCTGCAAAAAGACCGACGAGCCCAAAACCGTCACGGCTGAAGACCTCAAGACCGACGCGCAGAAGTTCGGCTACGCCATTGGCGTCGATCTCGCCAAGTCGCTCAAGCCCGTGAAGGACGATGTCGACATCAAGTCGCTCGAAGCTGGCCTCGACTCCGTGTTCGCCGGCGGCGAGCCCGTGCTGGACGACGCCACCCGCGAGCAGATCAAGAACACCGTTGCCGAAAAGCTCCAGAAGAAGCAGATGGAAGAGCGCACCGCCACCGCCAGCAAGGCGAAGACCGAAGGCGAAGCCTTCCTGGCCGAGAACGCCAAGAAAGCCGGCGTGAAGACCACCGCCAGCGGCCTGCAATACGAAGTGCTGACCGAAGGCAAGGGCGACTCGCCCAAGGCCACCGACACCGTGACCGTGCACTACAAGGGCACGCTCATCAACGGCGAGACCTTCGACAGCAGCTACGACCGCGGCCAGCCGGTGAGCTTCCCCCTGCAGAACGTCATCCCGGGTTGGACCGAAGGTTTGCAGCTGATGAAGCCGGGCGCGAAATACAAGTTCGTGATCCCTTCCGCCCTGGCCTATGGCGAGCGCGGCGCGGGTGCCAAGATCGGCCCCAATTCGACGCTGGTGTTCGAGGTTGAACTGCTGTCACTCGGCGAGCCCAAGCCCGCCGCGGCCGCACCCGAAGCCAAGAAGTAAAGCTTCGTTCGGCATCAAAAAAGGCGGCCTCCGGGCCGCCTTTTTCATGTCTGCAGGTTGTCGGCTCAGCAGCCTTTGCCAGCCGTTTTGGCCTGATCGACGCGCTGGGCAAACTCTTCTTCGGTCATGCGCGACTCGCTGCCGTCGGGCTGCGCGATCATCAGACGGCGGGCGGTACGTTCTTCCAGAAACGCCAGCCGTTCTCTCGAATCGGTGCAGCGCTTGGCTTTGGCCTCCTTGGTTTCAGGCGCGGCGGTTTTGGGGTCGGCGGGCTTGGCAGTTGCGGGTGCTGGCGGAGCGGGTGGGGCATTCATCGTCACACCTGGCTGCACCTCGGCTTGCGGCTGCACGCTGACCGAGCCTGCGGGCGGCGGCGTCTGGCTGTAGTGCATCTGGCCGCTCGCGTCTTTCCATTTGTAGACGTTGCCGGCGGCAGACGGCAGGGCGGCAAGGCTGAGCAACAGGGCAAAAGCGGTACGCATGAGCAGTTCCAGGGTGCGAATGACGGGCTTAGGTTTACGCCGCCGTGTCGGTGGGCGCAAGGCGTTCGGGGTGGGTCTCGGTCGGCGGCGTGATCTCGAAGTAACGCGCCAGCAGCGCAAACAGGGCGGCATGGTGTTTCGCCAGGGCCGCCGGCTGCTGAAAAAACGCCTCGGCGGCCACGCACCAGAACTCGGCCGGTGATTCGGCGCCATAAGGGTCGAGCACCGGCGGGCGACGGTGCCGCCGCAAGCGCGCGAACTCTGCACCCATCACCGCCGACCACTCACCGTAGTCGGCCATTGGCGGCGCGCCTTCGGTATCGGGGTTTTCGCTATCCAGCGCGTGCGCAAACTCGTGGATGACGACGTTGACGCCATCGCCCGCCAGCGCGGCTTCGACATCGGCCCACGACAGCACCACCTGGCCGGGGCCGTGTTCGCCGATGCGTTCATCGGGATGGTCGTCGACCAGCTCCAGTCCCTCTTCCGAAATCGCCTCGTGCAGCGGCGGCACCAGAAACGCATCTGGGTAGAGCAGGATTTCGCTTGCGGCGGGGAACAGCGGCTGGGCTTCAGCGCCCGTCTGCACGCGCAGCAGGCAGGCGAGCCCGGCGACGGTTTGACGATGCGCGGCAGTGACCTGCAAACCGGCGCAGCCGATGAAGTGTTTTTCACGCAGAAACCGCTGCGTCTGTTGCTGCCAGCGCGCCTGCTGCTCGGCACTCAGCCAGTCGAGTTGAACTGGCGCCTGTGCCGTCACGGTCTCCGGCGGCAGCGCCTCTTCATCAAAGCGGCTGGCGCGCCGTTGCCGCCACACCAGCACCGCGACAATCGCGGCCAACAGGGCAACGATGAACTCGACGACCAAGGCGCTCAGTCCTTCCATTCCTTGAAGGTCTTGGGTGTCGCCGTCGGCGGCGCTTTATCCGGGTTGCGACGACTGCGCAGGTAATAAGTGATCGGCGTGGCCGCAAGGCCGAGCACGACGATGATGACCAGCGCGAGATAGATGTGGTTCATGGTGGATAGACCGTGGTGGCAGGCGACAAGGCTTGCCGCCGCCACTGTCGGTGGGCTGAATGATCTATTGCACGACCGGCGTGTTGACCTCAGCCAGCGGGTCGTTGCCGAAGCGGTTGCTGCCGGCGGTGCCAGCCAGAAAACCATTTTCGATCAGCGCCCAAAGCACACCGATGACGGGGACCAGATTGATCAGGATCCACCAGCCGCTCTTGTCGCGGTCATGCCAGCGCTTGATGGAGACGCAGATCGACGGATAGATCATCGCGACGGTGACGACGATGCTCAGCAGCGAGCTGTCGAGGATGGCATCGAGAATGGTTGCGGCAATGGCGATGCCCACATAAGCCAGAAAGAAGGCCCAATACCGCTGGCGGTTGATGCGCCCCTGCCAGGTGAAGAGAAAATCCTGAGTGAAGACTTCTGCGAAGTTCATGTGATGGCCCCCTTGGTGATGCGCTCCCTTGCGCAGTTGCAGAGTAGCTCAGATGCCTTGCAGTTTTGCCAAGGTCAGCATCAGCCACTTGGTGCCGCTTTTG
Source organism: Stagnimonas sp. (assembly GCA_965279705.1). Lineage (GTDB taxonomy): Bacteria > Pseudomonadota > Gammaproteobacteria > Nevskiales > Nevskiaceae > Stagnimonas. Next base: position 6,410 of record OZ257257.1, on the reverse strand, counting down.
GCAAAGCGAATCTCCACTCTTGCACGCTCGCCTTCGCCATCGAAGCTCAGGATCACCCCTTCGCCGAAACTCGCATGTTGCACGCTCTGGCCCATTCGGAAACCCATCGTGCCGCTGGTCTCTGCCATGCGCGTCGGCACGCTGGGGCGGCTCATGCCATAGCCCTCCTGCTGTCGTTCGCGCCAGGCATTGGGTTCGCTGTAGCCCGAGCCCATGCGCACCGGGCCGCCAAAGCCACTGCGCCCGGACTGCACGCCAAACTGCGAGCGCAGCACGCCGGCGCGCGGACGTAGTTCCACCGTGCAGTCGCTGGGGATTTCCTTCAAGAACTGCGAGGGCGCACAGATCTGTTCGACGCCGTGGATGCGTCGCGACTCGGCGTAGCTGATGAACAATTTTTCGCGCGCACGGGTGATGCCGACGTAGGCAAGACGGCGCTCTTCTTCGAGGTTGCCTTCTTCGACGGCACGCAAGCTGGGGAACAGGCCGTTCTCGAGACCGACCAGAAACACCACCGGAAACTCCAGGCCCTTGGCTGCGTGCAGCGTCATCAGCTGCACGGCGTCTTCGCCCACCGTGGCCTGACCTTCACCCGCTTCGAGCGCGGCGTGCATCAAAAACTCGGTGACCGGATCAGCGCCTTCGGCCAGACCTTCCGGCTTCTCGAAGGACTTGGCGGCGTTGATGATTTCGTCGAGGTTTTCCAGTCGCGCCTCGGCCTGCTCGCCCTTCTCTTTCTTGTAGTGCTCTTTGAGCCCACTGGCATTGATGACCTTTTCCATCTTCTCGGCCAGCGGCAATGTGCGCGTCTGGCCATCGAGCAGGTCGATGGTGTCGAGAAACGCGGTGAGCGCACCCGAGGTGCGACCGAGCGCACCGCTGCCGTGGCGCGCGGCTTTCCACAGCGAGAGTCCATGTTCGCGCGCGAACAGGCGCAGGCGCTCGATTGAGGTCGCACCGACACCGCGCGGTGGCGTAGTGAGCGCACGCTCGAAGCTCACGTCCTCGTCGCGGTTGACCAGCACGCGCAGCCAGGCGAGCGCGTCTTTCACCTCCATGCGCTCGAAAAAGCGCACGCCGCCATAGATGCGATACGGCAGGCGCGCGCGGATCAGCGATTCTTCCAGCACGCGGCTTTGCGCATTGCTGCGGTAGAGCACGGCAAGGTCGCTGTGGCGTCCCTTGCCGTCCAAATACTCCTTCATGCGATTGGCGACGAACTCGGCCTCGTCGTACTCGTTGTAGGCGGCGTAGAGCGCAATGGGTTCGCCCTCGCGGTCGTCGGTCCACAGGTTCTTGCCGAGGCGGCCGGTGTTGTTGCCGATCAGCCCGTTGGCCGCCTTGAGGATGGTGCCGGTGGAGCGATAGTTTTGTTCGAGTCGAACAATTTCAGTGCCGACGAACTCGCGGGTGAGCTTGTGCAAGTTCTCGATCTTTGCCCCGCGCCAGCCGTAGATGGACTGGTCGTCGTCACCGACGGCAAAGATCTTTCCCTCGCTGCCGCACAGCACTTTCAGCCACAGGTATTGTAGCGTGTTGGTGTCCTGAAACTCATCGACCAGCACATGGCGAAACTTCTGCTGGTAGTGCGTCTGCACGCCCTCGTGGTCGCGGCACAGCTCGTAGGCGCGCAGCAGCAGCTCGGCAAAATCCACCAGCCCCTGTGCCTCGCACTGCTGCTGGTAGAGCGTGTAGGCGCGCACCAGCTGGCGCTGCATGAAGTCGCCGGTGTCCTGCATGTGGTGCGGGCGGCGACCTTCTTCCTTCTGCGCGTTGATCCAGCCCGTCACCATCTTGGGCGGGAAGCGATCTTCCGGTAGCTCGATCTGCTTGCACAGGCGCTTGACCATGCGCGACTGATCATCGCTGTCGAGAATCTGGAAGGTCTGCGGCAGCTTCGCCTCTTTGTAATGCAGCCGCAGCATGCGATGTGCGATGCCGTGGAAAGTGCCGACCCACATGGTGCGCGTCGGTACGGTGACGAGTTGCTCCAGCCGCCCGCGCATCTCGTTGGCAGCCTTGTTGGTGAAGGTGACGGCGAGGATCGAATGCGCGCTGATGCCCTCCACCGCCATCAGCCAGGCGATGCGATGGGTGAGCACGCGGGTCTTGCCGCTGCCCGCACCCGCCAGCACCAGGCGATGCTCGGGCGGGGCGGTGACGGCCTCGCGCTGTGCCTCGTTGAGCGAGGCGACGAGTGCGACCAGCTGCGGATCGGTTTCGGCGGGTTGGTAGCTCAAGGCATGGTCTCCACCGTCGCCGCATCGGCCTTGCGGCGGCTGAGCCGGATGCGCGACACCAGCGGCGGCAGAAACACCGCCGCGAAGAGGATCGCCACGCCCAGATAGAACTGTGTGGTCAGCTCGTCCTTCTCCCCGAGAAACACGGCGGCCAGTGCCACGGCATAGACCGGTTCGAGATTGACCGCCATCTGCGCCACGAATGCCGACAGATGCTTGAGTGCGACCAGCGACAGCGTGAACGGCAGTGCGGTGCAGAACACCACGAAGATGCCCATCAGCCAGGCATCGCGCGCGGCCGGCAGCGGGTAGATCGCCCCGTCGTGCGGCAGCAGAGGCAATATGAGCGTCATGAACAGCGCGCCCGCGCCGAGCTCCAGCGCCGTCACCACCTTGGGGTCGGCACCGTCGATGAAGCGCTTGTTGAAGCTGGTGAACAGCGTCGCGCCCAATGCCGACAGCACGCCGACGATGAAGCCCGTGATCTGCCCGCTGGTGAGGCCGCCTGCCACCAGCGCGACGCCCGGAATGACCGCAAAGCCGAGCCACAGATCGCGTGCGACGAACCTGCGGCCGGTCACCAGCGGTTCGATCACGGCGGTGAAGGCGGTGGCCGCACCCAGGCAGGTGGCGGCGATCGAGGCATTAGCGAGCTTGATCGCGCCGTAGAACGCCAGCCAGTGCAGGGCCACGATCACGCCGATGCCGGCGTAGATGAAAAACAGCCGGCGCGGCAGAGCAAAGATGCCGCGTATCACACCGGGGAAGGCCAGCAACAGCAGCGCCACCAGCCCCATGCGCCACCACACCAGCTGCGGCGCGGGCAGGCTGATGAGTGCACCGAGCAGCGGCGTGAAGCCCCACAGCAGCACGCAAAAGTGCAGCTGCCAGTGGGCTTTTTGAGTAGGGGACATGAGGCGTCGGAGCGACCGCGAAGGTCGTCTGGGAAAGAAGATGCGGGAGTTTAAGTCAGCCGCAGGGCGAGCACGCCCTAGACCAGCGTCTCGCTCATCCGAGTGCGCAGGTCGAACAGCATCGAGGGTTTCTCGGGGTACTCGGCGCGAATCTTCAGCAGCTCCGGCAACAGCTCCAGAAACAGCCCGGCAAGGCGCGGGTCGAAGTGCCGCCCGGTCTGCTCGCGGATATACGCCGTGGCGTTTTCGATCGGCCAGGCGGGTTTGAACGGCCGTTCGCTAGTGAGCGCATCGAACACATCGGCGAGGGCGACGATGCGCCCCACCATCGGAATCTCTTCGCCCTTCAATCCGCGTGGGTAACCGGTGCCATCCCATTTTTCGTGATGGGTGAGCGCGATGCGACGGGCGATCTTGAGCAGCGGCGAATCGTGCTTGCCGATGATGCCGGCGCCGATGCCGGGGTGCATGCGCATCACCCGCCATTCGTCCGGTGTCAGCGGTGTGGGCTTGAGCAGGATGCGATCCGGGATGCCGACCTTGCCGACGTCGTGCATCGGTGCGGCCAGCAACACCAGTTCGGATTCCGCCTCGCTCAAACCAGCGGCGCGGGCCAGCAGCTGCGACATGCGCGACATGCGGTCGATATGGCTGCCAGTCTCGTCATCCTTGAACTCGGCGGCGGCGCGCAGGCGCCTGACTAGCTCGGTGTTGGCCGCGCTCACCTCTTTGGTGCGCGTCTGTATGAGTGTGGCGAGCTGGCGCTTCTGCACATGCAGCTGCTGGTGCAGGCGCAGGCGCGCAAAGGTCACGTCCTCATCGAACGGTTCACGCAGATAGTCCTGTGCGCCGGCGTCGAAGGCAGCGAGTTCCTGTGCGGAGTCGGCCGGCGCGTTGAAAAACAGAACCGGCACGAAGCGCGTGCGCAGGTTGCTTTGCAGGCGGCGGCAAATCTCGACGCTGTTGAAGTCGAACTCGGAGGCGTCGTAGAGGATCAGTTCGGGCGGCGGGTCGAGAAACTCCAGCACCGGCGCAAGTTCGATCGAGCCGATCACCAGCGCATTGCTTTGCAGGCGGGTGATGAGCGCGCGCAGCGCATCGGTGTGTAGCCCGGTTTCGGCAACTACCAGAATCGTCGCTTTGCGTACCTCGGCTGACACATCCACCTCCTTGAATAACCTGAACAAAAGCACGCAGATTCATTGAGGCGTGAGACTGGGATCATACCCACTCGAATTCTTTATCGCACTAGAGAATCGAGACTCCCCAGCGCGCGCCTAAGCGCATGAGTTCGATTTGCGCGGCCTCGATATCAAAGCCTGCCAGCAAGCGTTCCAGCGCATGCAGCTCGCCATCTCGGCCCTGCGGGATCAGCACCATGCGCAATGCTGAAAGACTGTTGCGCGCACCGGTCGCATCGCGCTGCTGCAACTGGGTTGCGAGCCGCTGCAAGCGCGAATCGACATCGCCCTGCGGCTTGGTAGCCGCCGTGGATGCCGCCGCCTGCAGCGGCAGATCGACCGTGAACTCCGTGCCTTTGCCGGGCGTGCTTTCGACGCTGATATGCCCATCCAGGGCATGCACCAGCTCCTGCGAGATCGACAGCCCCAAGCCACTGCCGCCATGGCGACGCTCGATGTGGCCGCTCGCCTGTTCAAACGCCTCGAACACGCGCTGAATCTCGGTGGCCGACATACCGATACCGGTGTCGCACACTTTGAAGCGCAGGCCCGGCACGCCATCCGGCAGCGGCCGCACGCATAGCTTGACGTGGCCTGTATCGGTGAACTTGATGGCGTTGGTGAGCAGGTTGAGAAGCACCTGCTGGATGCGCGTCGCATCGCCCTGCCAGTGCATGTTCAAGTCCGCCGGACAGTCGATCTCGAAGCGCAGCCCCTTGGTCTCGGCGGCGTGCAGGCAGAACAGGCGCAGCCCCTCCTGCATTTCGCGCAGGTCGAACGGTGCCAATGTGGGCGTGAACTTGCCGGCATCCAGCTTCGAGTATTCGAGGATGTCGTTGAGCAGTTTCAGCAGCGCCTTGCCGGCCTTGTGAATCTTGCCGATGCGCTCGACTTGCACGGGGTTGGTCTCGCTGGTCATGGCGATGTGTGCGAGGCCGATCACGGCGTTCATCGGCGTGCGAATCTCATGGCTCATGTTGGCCAGGAAGCGGCTCTTGGTGCGACTGGCGGCTTCGGCGCGGTCGCGTGCGGCATGCAGCTCGATTTCGAGTTGCTTGGCTTCTTCGGCATTCAGAAGCAGGCCGTTGATCGTGGTGCTGCCGCCGGCTTGCCGCCGCGCCGTCATGGCACTGTGCACCCAGCGCGGCTTGCGCTGCGCGTCCAGCAGCCGGTAGTCGAGCTGCTGAGTGCCGCTGCCATCGCGCACCAATTGTTCAAGCACCTGCTTAAGCCGGGGGGCGTCTTCGGGGTAGATATTGCTGTCGTCGTCCAGCCATTCACGGCCATCGGCGGTGCGTGGTGGGCGGCCGGTCAACGCCGTGATGCCCGCGCTTACATAGGTGAATCGGGCACGGCCATCCGGCCCGTGCACGATCTGGAAGATGGCACCGGGAAAGTTCGCCGCGATGTCTTCAATGCGACCGCGCACGTCGGCCAGCTGCTGCTGCAAGTGGTGCTGCTCGCTGACGTTGAGCATGACGCCGCTCCACACCGGCAGGCCCTCTTCGATACGTGCAGTGCCGCGCGCGTACAGCCACTCGGTGCCGCCATGTGCGGCGCGCACCGGGTATTCGATTTCCAGGGGCTCGCCAGTGCGGGCCGAAGCTTCGAGCAGCGCGGCTACTTCCTGCCGATGCGGCTGCGGAATCTCATCGAGAGGATTGGCCTCGCCGCTCATGATCTGCTGCGCGGTACGGCCGGCAAGCGTGACCACACCCTCGCTGATGTAGTCGAACTTCAGGCTGCCTTCCATCGTGCGGCGCAGGCGCCACAGTGCGCCGGGCAGGCTGTCTGCTAGATCTTGCAGGCGTTGCCGCTCGACACGCAGCGCGATCTCGGTTTCGACCAGGCGGGTGGCATCCAGAGTGACGCCGTTCCAAACCATCACGCCATCGGCTCTCTGGGGCATGGCGCGTGCGGCGACTTGCACCCACTTCCATTCATCCTGCTCGGTGCGCAGGCGGTAGCGGGCTTCAGCAACCTGCGGCTCGTTGGCGGGGCGCTGCATGAGCTGCTGCACGATGAGGTGATCGTCCGGGTGCACCGAGACGAAGGATTTATCCATCATCAACTGG